>JAPWKC010000004.1:0-1860000 GCA_028283725.1 Neorhizobium sp.
AAGCTCCAGGCGAAGGGCGAAGAGGACAAGACGGACAAGATCAAGCAGATCGAGGACGTCATGAACGCGCTCAACGTCATGGGCGCGTTTCAGGAATGCGCCGAGCATGACGGCTTCTTCGGCCGCGGCCATCTCTACATCGACCTCGGCTCGCCCGAGGATGAGGACGAGCTGAAGACCCCGATCGGCAATGGCCGAAATTCCGCCAGCAAGGCGAAGGTGAAAAAATGGGTGCTCCCGCTGGCCCGGCTTGGAACGGTCGAGCCTATGTGGTGTTACCCGCAGGGATATAACACGACTAACCCATTATCGCCGCATTGGTATAAGCCGTCACATTGGTATGTGATGGGCAAACAGGTTCACACCTCCCGTCTCCTTACGTTTGTTGGGCGCGAGGTGCCGGACATGCTCAAGCCGTCGTATTCCTTCGGCGGCCTGTCCATGACGCAGATCGCGCGGCCCTATGTGGAGAACTGGCTTCAGACCCGGCAGGCCGTGGCGAACATAGTCACGAAGTTTTCGACCAACGTCCTGAAAACGGATCTGGCGCTGAAGGCTTCGGCCGGTGGAAATGACACGTCCCTGTTCAACCGGGTCGAGCTGTTCAACATCTTCAAGACCAACGACGGGCTTCTGCTGGTCGACAAGGAAACGGAAGACTTCGAGAACGTCTCGGCGCCTCTGTCCGGTCTCGATGCCCTGCAGGCTCAATCGCAGGAACAAATGGCATCGGTGTCCGGCATCCCGATTGTTGTGTTGCTCGGCATCCAGCCCGCCGGCCTCAACGCCTCGTCTCAGGGCGAGATCGAGACCTACCATAAATGGATCCACTCCAACCAGGAGCGGATCTTCCGGCCAAACCTCGAAAAGGTCATCGACTTCATCCAGCTCTCCGAATTCGGCGAGGTCGATCCCGATATCGTCTTCAAGTTCGAGCTACTCGGCGAGTTGACGGAGAAGGAGGTCGCGGAGGTCCAGAACATCCGGGCCCAGACCGATGTCATCTATACCGAGAATGGCATCCTCAGCGAGGAAGAGGTCCGAAAGCGCATCGCCAATGACGAAGACAGCCCATATCAGGGCATCGACGTCGAGGACGTGCCAGACCCGCCACCGCCGGAGGATACTGAAGGCGACGATGATCACCAGCCAGTGACGCAAGGTGAAGTAAAGGTTGACGCAGCGTGACCCAGTTCGTGCGGATCGGCTCGACGCCTTACATGGCCTTCGATAAGGGCGGATCTGAAAAGTCCGCCTTCCTCCGGGCTCGCAAGGCGGAAGTCCAGTACGGCCGGCAGCTTCGCAAGGTCGCGCAGCACGTCGGTGACATCGTCCGAGGCCTCTACAATCCGACCGAAGCGACGGTCACAAGTGCCATCGAGCAAGCCCTGACCCGGTATAGCTCGACCATTGAGGCTTGGGCCCAATCGGTCGGCAACCGCATGGTGACGGAGGTCGCGGCCCGTGATCGCAAGGCGTGGATGGAAGTCTCGCGCCGGATGGGGCAGAGCCTTCGGGAAGAGATCGACAACGCCCCAACCGGTCTCGTCCTTCGGGAACGGCTCGCGGATCAGGTCACGTTGATCAAGTCCATTCCGCTCGATGCAGCGGAGCGAGTGCATAAGCTGGCGCTGGAAGGGATCACCCAAGGCCGCCGGTCGAACTACATCGCCGAGGAGATCATGCGGTCTGGCCATGTTTCCCGGTCCAAAGCCGACCTGATCGCCAGAACTGAAGTCAGCCGCACCGCTTCATTGCTGACCGAGGCGAGGGCGGTCCACATCGGCTCGACCGGTTACATCTGGCGAACCGCGAAGGATACCGATGTTCGACACTCGCACGCTGAGATGGAAGGCAAGTTTGTGCCCTGGGGTTCGCCCCCAACACTTGATGGGATGCGCGGCCACGCCGGGCAGTTCCCGCGGTGCAGATGCTACCCAGAGCCGGTCATTCCTCTCGACTGAGGATAGCTCGGGCCCGATCAGCGAACGGCCCACCGTCAGAGACGATATCGAGCAACAGCTTCTCGACCTCAACCAGTAGGTCAGCCACTTCGGATTCCGCCATCTCGTCTTGTTCGAGATCCGGGAACGTATCCACGAAACTCGCCCGCGCCAGTTCCCGCAGGTCGTCGATCAGATCGGGGATGGATGAGCGTGGGAGCGACAAGCGAAACCTGACATAGGACGATTGATCTCATGGCCGATGAAACCGGCCTGCGAACGCTATACGTCAATCGCCCGCTGCTCAATAGCGATGAGGTGATTGCGTGGGCGAAGGCGCAGGGCTTTGCCAAAACGCTCTCCGGTGACGACCTGCACGTCACCATCGCCTTCAGCAAGGCGCCGGTGGATTGGGCCAAAGCCAAGCCCCGCGAGAATGAGGTAACGGTCGCCGGCGGCCCGCGCTCCATCGATGCGCTCGGCAAGGCAAAGGATGCCATCGTTCTCCGCTTCGAAAGCGACCGCCTCGATGAGCGCCACGAGCAGTTCGGCGATATCGGCGCATCCTGGGACTGGCCGGAATACAAGCCGCATCTGACGATCTCCTATGAGCCGGGCGATATCGATCTCGCCTCGATCGAGCCGTTCGCCGGCGATCTCGTCTTCGGTCCCGAGCGTTTTGCAGAGGTCGATGAGGACTGGAAGGAAAAGGCCACGTCCGCGATGGACGAACTCGCCATGGACTGGCACGGCACGATCGGGCTGCGCACCGGCGAAACAGAGCGCACCATCATCGCCTTCGACCGCGCATCGGTTCGCCGATACGACACCGACGGTCGGCTGCACCTCGAAACGTCCAACATCAGCAAGGCCAACGTCTGCCCCTACATGGGCCGCGAGATCCCGAACTGGGAAGATCTCGGGCTCAGTGCCGACCGGACCTATCAGCTCTACCGCGATCCTGACGAACTGAAGAAGGGCGCGGCGAGCTTCAACAACCTGCCGATCCTCTCACGTCACGTACCGGTGACAGCGGCGGACCATAAGCCTGGCCTCGTGATCGGCTCGACCGGTTCTCATGCCGACTTCGACGGCACCTATCTGACTAACAGTCTAGTTTTCTGGGCCGCTGATGCGATCAGCGACATCGAGGATGAGACCAAAAAGGAATTGTCGAGCGGATATCGATACCGCGCCGACATGACGCCTGGCGAGGTGGACGGCGTCCGCTTCGACGGACGAATGACCAACATCGTGGGCAATCACGTCGCCCTCGTTGAAACAGGCCGTGCGGGGACTGACGTCGTCGTCGGCGATTCTAAGCCAAACCAGGAGATTATCATGGCTAAGACCGTGCTGACGCGGAAGGCGGCTTTGGTGCATGGAGCGCTTCTTGCTTCCGTGACCCCACTGCTTGCCCAGGACGCGAAAGTGGACCTGAATTCCGTTCTGGCCGGTGTGACGGCCAAGAACTTCAAGCAGAAGAAATCCGGCATCGCCGACGCGTTCAAGGGCAAGCTCGCTCA
The DNA here is from genome assembly GCA_028283725.1 of Neorhizobium sp. Classification (GTDB taxonomy): domain Bacteria; phylum Pseudomonadota; class Alphaproteobacteria; order Rhizobiales; family Rhizobiaceae; genus Neorhizobium. The sequence goes on from JAPWKC010000004.1 coordinate 3,470, forward strand.
GGACGCCGACATCGATGACGTCGTGGAACTGCTCGACAAGCTCGAAGCGATCGAGCCGGCCGAGATCATCGAGGAAGCCACCGGCGCCTCGGGCAGTGAAGAGGTTGCCGAAGACGATACCGACGATGCCATGGCCTACCTCAAGGGCAAGCTCTCGGAAGAAGACTTCGCCAAGTTCTGCGAGCTTCAGTCGGCCGGCGGTGCTGCCGATGAAGGCGATGACGACGACGACAAGAAGGACAAAGACATGGTCACGAAGCCGGCCATGGATGCCGCGATCGCGGATGCCGTCCGCAAGGCGACCTCCAACACGATGAAGACCCAGCAGGCGATCCGCGAGGCCGAGCGCTTCGTCCGTCCGTGGGTCGGCGAACTCGCCATGGCTCACGACAGTGCCGAAGGCGTCTACCGCACCGCTCTCTCGACGCTCGGCGTCAGCGCCGAAGGCATCCATGCCGATGCGCTGCGCCCGATCCTCGAAGCCCAGCAGAAGCCGGGCGAAGTCAAGAAGGTGATCCCGATCGCTCAGGATGCCGCCGGCGCCAAGGCCTATGCCGAGCGCTTCCCCCACGCCAATCGCCTGAAATAAGGAGGCAACGCGATGCCCTTTCAGACACAGGTCCAGTTGACCCAGGCACCGGCCGTCGCTGGTGATTTCGCCAGCGCCAACCCGCGCCACTCCGTTCTGTCGGTTCCGGGCGGCTTCATCGCCGGCACCAACGGCCTGACCATCGGCCTCTTCGCATGGGCCGACACCGCAACCGGTACGATCCTGTCGAACACAGGCACCGGCGCGCCGACCGGCTTCGTCCATCGTGACCTTCAGGCTCTCATCACCACGTACCTTGCCGAGTTCGGGATGACCATTCCGGCTGGCTTCGGTATCGGCGAGCTGTTCAACGGCGGCGACTTCTGGGTGAAGAACGCCGGCGCATCGGCGGTCACGATCGGCCAGAAGGCCTTCGCCAACAACACGAACGGCACGGTGAGCTTCGCGGCTGCCGGCGCCACCGTTGCTGGATCAACGGAAACCAAATGGATCGCCATGTCGGCAGGTGCTGCCGGCGAACTCATCAAAATGTCCAACGTCGCCCTGGGCTAAAGGAGAGCGAAATGAAGCGTAATGTTGATCTTGCCCGGCTCGAACGAGACTGGGGCATCATCTCGATGGCCATGGATTTCATGCCATCGGAATACAAGCGGGACTTCGATCTCGCCATGGATGCGCAGCCTGCGTTGGTGACGACGCCGAGCGGCGGCATCCCGGCATGGTTGACGTCCTACGTCGACCCGGAAGTGATCCATATCCTGCAGGCCCCGAATGCCGGCGCGGATATCCTCGGCGAGCGCAAGGAAGGCGACTGGACCACCCAGACCGCATTCTTCCAGGTCGTCGAGAACACCGGTGAAGTTTCCAGCTACGGCGACTTCAACACCAACGGTCGTTCGGACGCCAACACCACCTGGCCGCAGCGCCAGTCCTACCTCTTCCAGACCGTCATCGAATATGGCGATCTGCAGGTCGATCGCGCCGGCGCGGCTCGTCTGAACTGGGTCTCCGAACTTCAGACCTCCGCGGCTGCCACGCTCGACAAGTTCCAGGACTACTCCTACCACTTCGGTGTTTCCGGCCTCCAGAACTACGGCATGCTGAATGATCCGTCGCTCTCGGCCGCTCTCACCCCGGCTACCAAGGCCGCCGGTGGCGTGAAGTGGATCAACAACAACGCCCCGGTGGCCACGGCCAACGAGGTGTATGCCGACGTTCAGGCCCTCTTCGGTCTGCTGGTGGCCCAGACTGCCGGCCGCGTGAAGACGAAGGATGCGATGACGCTCGCCATGGCTCCGGGTTCGGAAGTCGCGCTGACCGTCACCAACTCCTTCGGCGTCTCGGTGGAGGATCTTCTGAAGAAGAACTTCCCGAACCTGACGGTGAAGACCTCGTACCGGTACGCCACGGCCTCCGGCAACGTCGTCCAGCTCGTCGCCGACAAGTTCGACGGCAAGGACACCGGCTTCTGCGCCTTCAACGAAAAGATGCGTGATCATCAGGTGGTCCGCGCGCTCTCGTCGTACCAGCAGAAGAAGACCTCCGGCACCTGGGGCGCGGTGATCCGCTACCCGGTCGCAGTCACCCAGATGCTCGGCGTCTGACACCAACCCACCCCCTCAGTTCGGCGGGCGCGGACGCGCACCTAGACGATCAAGTGGCTCAGTCTCCCTCTGGACGCTGCTTGCCTCGTGACGCCGACGTTTTAACGGAGAACAGCAAATGTCCGACACAGTCACCGTTGTATCGAAGCTGCCGCACGGTCTGCGGCTCCAGCTTCAGGAGAAGTTCAAGACGATGGAGCCGGTTCAGGGTGGCTCCCGTCCGGTCGAGCGTTCCCGGTTCACGGGAAAGGTCGTCATTCTGAAAGGTGCCGCTGCGCCGATTGGTGCACCGTTGGCTCACAAGGTCGACAACGGCTTCGCTTTCACCCACGGCGTGGATGCCGATTTCTGGAAATCGTGGCTCGAGCAGAACAAGGATCACCCCGCCGTCGAGCGAGGCATGGTCTATGCGAGCGATAGCGAGAATGTCGCTGCAGATCACACCAAGGAATATCGCAACGAAATGAGCGGCTTCGAGCCGGTCAACCCGAACAAGATGCCGGCAGAATTCAGCAGCATCAAGACCGCTGATGAGCAGCCGAAACAGCCCGTAGCAGCCTAAGGAGGAACGATCATGTCCGACAAACTGCGCATCGCCAGCAAGTCGCCGCTCCCGCTCCGCATGGAAGTGATGAACGACGATGGGACCATCTCGAGCCAAGTCATCAACCCCGCCAGCGCGCTCCCCGGTGCGCCGGAAGCCGTGACGGAAGACGTCGATGCCGACCTCTACCACGCATGGATCAAGCAGAACCCGGAGCATGCGATCGTCACGAACGGTATGCTCCGTGAACTCGGCGACGAGGAACTGACCAACGAGTTCGGCTTCGAAGCTGGTCTCGCTCGCGCTGCCGAAGACACCGACAACGTCTCGGCTTCGGAAGAGGGATCCACGATCACAGATCCGGCGCCGCTTTCGGCTGAAGCCCTTGCCGTGCCGACCAGCGAACCGGTCGCCGGCGTCGTCGGTCAGGTCCCGGCCCAGCCGGAAGCCGTGACGGAAACGGTGCCCGTCGCCGAATCGACCGAGACCGCTGCCGAACCGGCGAAGGCTGAAACCGCCGCCGAGACCTCTCCGGCCGCCGAGCCTGCTGCCGAAGCCAAGACCGCCGAGTAACCTCCCGGAGCCCATGACGCGATGAAGCGAATTCTCCTTACAGCCGCCATTCTCGTTATGGGCGCCGGCTTCGGCCTGGCTCAAACCGTTACCGGCAATGAGTTTCAGACCCAGCAGACCGGTAAAGCCGTTCCCGGCATGGTGCAGATGTGCATCAACGCCTCGAACGTGGCCGTTCCGTGCGGCACCACAACGGCGGAACGCTCCCAGCAGTTGGGATCATCCAGCATCGCCACGTCTCAGGCGACGGCATCCACCACGGCAAGCTCCATCGTGGCGGCTCGCACCGGTCGCATGGCGGTGACGATCGAGAACAACGGCACGACGCCGGTCTATCTCGGCGCCACGTCGGCCGTGACCAGCACGACAGGCTTTCTTCTCCCCGGCGTGGTGGGGGCAAGCATCACCATCCCGACGTAGGGCCAGCTCTTTGCCATTGTCGGGACAGGGACACAGGCGGTATCTATTCTGGAGACCTACTGACATGAAATCACTTCTGGTCGGCGCGCTGCTTGCATTGCTCCCTGCCGCGGCGATCGCCCAGCAGAGCATGACGGTCCCCGGCCAGAATGCCGATCTGACCGCCTACAGCACGACGTCGCAGACGCAGCAGATGATCACGTCGCTGTCGCCGGTCCAGTCGGTGAACGGCAATGTGGGCGTGGTCACCGTCCCGACCTTCCAGAGGTTGGTCGGCTCTATCTCGACCTTCACGACCACGAACGGCTACTCGGTCGGCACTTACACCTTCCCGTCGTCGTTCCAGACGACCCCGACATGCCTGACGCAGATCCGCTCGGCATCGACGACCTACACCTATTCCTTTCCGGTCGTGACATCGATCTCGACCACCGCGGTAACGGTCCAGCTTCGCGCATCTCCGGTATCTCTCACCATTGCGGCGCTCGGATCGGTCTCGCTCTCCACCACCGTTCCCACGGGCACCAGCGTCGATCTTCTCTGCCTCGCGCCTCTGAACTGAGGGATGCCATGACCGTCACCTACGACAGTTTCCTGATCGGCTTTCCCGAGTTCTTGAACACCACGACCTATCCGCAGGCCACGGTCCAGTTCTGGATCGATCAGGGCGCGGCCCAGCTTAGCCCGCGCGTCTTCGGTTCGCAGATCGATATGGCTGTGATGCTGTTCGCGGCTCATAACTCGGTCCTGGCAGCGCAGCGTGCCAAGGCAGCGGCCAGCGGCGGGATTGCCGGCTCATCGGGTGGCATTGTTGCGTCGAAGTCGGTGGCCGACGTCTCGGTCAGCTACGACACAACGCTGACCTCGATAGACGGGGCAGGGCCATACAACGCCACGAGCTATGGCCAGCAGCTCTACATGATGATGAAGGCCAACGCCGGGCCGTACTACTTCCCCGGCCAGACGCGGAGCTTCGGAGGCTATCGTGGCTTTTAAGCCGGGCGTGCTGACCTCCAAGGACAAAGTCGATCAGATCCTGAAAAGCATCCGGTCCCTGACGAAGACAGAGGTTCTTGTCGGCGTGCCCGACGTCAACGCGGGCCGCGATCCAGAGCCAGGCGAAGAGGACCAGCCGCTATCGAACGCCGAGATCGGCTATCTGATGGAAACGGGCGTCCCGGAGAAGAACATCCCGGCTCGCCCCTTTCTCGTGCCCGGCGTCCGCGAGGCAGTCGAGCCGATCGGAAAGCAGATGGAGGCAGGGGCAAGGAAGTCTCTCTCCGGTGACACTCAGGCCATCGACACGACAATGAACAAGGTCGGGCTGATCGCGCAGAACGCGGTTCGGATGAAGATCACTGACGGGCCGTTTCAATCCTTGTCCGAACGGACCCTTGCCAAACGAAAGGCGAAGGGCCGCACCGGCGAGAAGCCTTTGCTCGACACAGGTCAATTACGAGCGAGCATCACATATGTGATCCGCCCGAAGGGGAAATAAATGCCGCTTTTGGACGTCTCCGAAGTGCTCGACGATCCCGATTTCGCCGACAACATCACCGTAACGCGGAGAACCGAGACGGTGGGGAGCAACGGGCGCCCGGTCGTGACGGAACAGCTTTTCCCAATCGTCTCCGCCGTCGTCACCCAAGGCAACGGCGACACGCTGAAACAGATGCCGGAAGGATCGACCCTTGAGGGCGTGATCGTCGTCCATAGCCGGCTCGGGCTGGTATCGGAGACGGAAACGACGCAGCCCGACGTCGTCACCTATCTGGGCCGGGATTACACCGTGACGCAGGTCAACGACTGGAGCCGGTACGGATCGGGCTTCACCATTGGCATCTGCCGCCTGAAGAACCTCGTCGGAGCGTCGCCGTGACAGATTCATCCACCGGCGGATATCTCATCCCGACGTCTCCAGCGCCGGCGATGGATACCGAGCTTGAAGATCAGATCCAGGCGGCGATCGTCGGCATCACCGGGCTTGCCGGCGCGCTGGTTCGGCCCCGCTGGCAACCCACACCGCCGAAGCAACCCGCCGCCGACGTCAACTGGTGCGCATTCGGCGTCACCAATAACCGGCCCGATAGCTACGGGGCCGTCACCCACGATCCGACGGGGCAGGGATCCGACACGATCCAGCGCCACGAGATGATCGACGTCATCGCGAGCTTCTACGGCCCGGCGGGGCAGGGCTACGCCACCATGTTCTCGGACGGGCTCCTAATCGAGCAGAACCGGGAACAGTTGGCCGCCAACGGCCTGAAGGTCTTCGAGGTCAACGGCCCGCTCGCCGCGCCTGACCTGACCAACACCACATGGATACGCCGCTACGACGTGTCCTTCACGCTGCGTAGGCAGGTCAACCGGACCTACTCCGTCCTCAATGTCTTGTCGGCCTCCGGCGAGATCCAAGCCCAAGACGTCACGCACGTCACCGCAAACGACTGGACCGTGCAGGAGAACTAATCATGGCGACAGGCCTCAACATGAACAACGTCGTGCAGGTGTCGGTCAATCTCAGCCCGACCGCTGCCGCTACGCGGAATTTCGGCGCACTGCTGTTGGTCGGATCGTCCGATATCATCGACACCGGAGAGCGCATCCGCACCTATTCCGACCTCGATGGTGTCGCGTCCGACTTCGGCACGACTGCGCCGGAATATCTGGCGGCGAGCCTGTTCTTCTCGCAGTCGCCTCAGCCGTCGCTCCTCTATATCGGCCGATGGGCGCAGACCGCGACGTCCGCCATCCTCAAGGGCGGCGTGCTGACCGCGGCGCAGCAGTTGATCTCGGCTTGGACCTCGATCACCAATGGGTCGATGAAGATCACGATCGACGGCAGCGACAAGACGCTGACCGCTCTGTCCTTCGCGGCCCAGACCAACCTCAACGGCGTGGCTTCCGTCATTACGACGGCGCTCTCCAGCGCGGTTTGCAAATGGGATGCGACCAACGGTCGGTTCGTCATCGAGAACACCTCGACCGGCACGACCTCGACCATCAGCTTCGCCACCACGACCGGTTCCGGCACGGATATCTCGTCCAAGCTGAAGCTGGACAGCGCGTCGGCCTCCGCGCCGGTTGCTGGCATCGCGGCGGAAACCCTGGTGTCTTGCGTCACTGCTCTCGCTGATCAGTCGACGGATTGGTATGGTCTGGCCGTGGCGACCTCCACCGCTCCGACCGATGCGGCCTATCTCGACGTCGCTGCCTTCATTGAGGGCGCGGCGCAGTCCCATCTCCTCGGCATCACGATCACCAGCACCACGGTACTCGACCCGACGAGTACCAGCGATCTGGCGAGCGTGCTGAAGGCGGCCGGATACAAGCGGACCTTTTCGCAGTATTCGTCCTCGTCGCCCTATGCCGTGGCCTCGCTCTTCGCGCGCGCCTTCACCGTGGATTTCACGGCCAACAACACGACGATCACCCTGAAGTTCAAGCAGGAGCCCGGCGTCACGGCTGAGTTCCTGACCCAGACACAGGCCAACACCCTCGACGCGAAGAACGTCAACTACTACGTCAACTACGCCAACGACACTGCCATCATCCAGCAGGGCGTCATGGCGAGCGGCGTCTTCTTCGACGAGGTTCACGGCACGGACTGGCTTCAGGATTACATCCAGACCGCGGTCTACAATCTCCTCTACCAGTCGACCACCAAGATCCCGCAGACGGATTCCGGCGTTCACCGCATCGTCAACGTGATCGACGCCTCGCTGGCACAGGCCGTGACCAACGGTCTCGTGGCGCCGGGGGTCTGGAACGCTGGCGGCTTTGGTGAGCTGATCGAGGGCGATACGCTCGACACGGGCTATTACATCTACGCCCCGAAGGTCTCGTCTCAGAGCCAGAGCGAGCGAGAGAGCCGTAAGGCCCCCACGATCCAGGTGGCCGCCAAGCTGGCCGGCGCCGTCCACAGCGTCAACGTCATCCTGAACGTCAACCGCTGATAGCCAAGGAACAGCCAAATGACGACCTATTCCTTCATCGACGTCGCCGCGGCCATCACCGGGCCAGGCGGTTCGATCAACATCGGCAACGACGCCGGACCTTCGGAAGAAGGCATCACCGTCTCGATGCTCGACAACAAGAACACGATGGTCATCGGCGCCGATGGCTCCGGCATGCACAGCCTGCACGCCGGTAACGCCGGCACGATCACTGTCCGCCTGCTCAAGACCTCTCCGACGAACAAGCTCCTGCAGGCGATGTATCTCTTCCAGGTGACAAGCTCGGCCAACCACGGCCAGAACACCATCACGGTGCGCGACACGGCCCGCGGCGACTTCGTCACGGCAACGGGCTGCGGCTTCCGCAAGATGCCCGACAACGCATGGGCCAAGGAAGGCAACATGCTCGAATGGTCGTGGGATTGCATCAAGGTCAGCCAGAAGCTGGGGTCTAACTGATGTCTGATTTCGAGGTGGGCGGGAAAAAGTACCGCTCCGGCAAGATGAATGCGATCCAGCAGTTCCAGGTCGCGCGCCGGTTGGCGCCGATCCTCGCAGCGGTCCCCGACGCCCTGAAGAACGTCAATTCCGGTTTCGAGGCCATGGTCCCGATGCTGGAGATCGTCTCGAAGATGAGCGACGACGAGGTGACCTATGTCATCGGCGAGTGCATGAGCGTCGTCAGTCGCGAGGACGGCGCAGGCTGGGCCAAGGTCTGGGTCAAGGGCGCCAGCGCCCCGATGTACGATGATATCGACATGATGCAGATGCTCACCATCACGACCAACGTCATCATGGACAACCTCTTGCCTTTTATCGGCGCCGTCCCGCAGATTTCCAAAGGCCAGCCAGCGCCCTGACCTATGAGCCGGTGTTCCTGCCGGACGGGAAGGACTGGTACATGCGCCCGGTCATTCGGGGCCTTTGCCGATATGAGAGCTTGCTGGACGGCTCGCTCGATCTTCATGACATCGCTGAAATGAACGATGCGCTCGACGTCATGGACACGAACTCGCATCTGGCCCACGAGGCGGCTAGGAGTAAGGCCTGATGGCTGAAACCATTCGCGAGTTCCTCGTCAATCTCGGCTATTCGATCGACGATCGGGGCGAGAAGAAGTTCAAGGATTCTATCCGCTCGGCCACGTTGCAGGCGGAGCTTCTGTCGAAGGCGCTGGTCAGCGCGGCAAAGACCATTGCTACGGCGATGGAGAGCATTGCTCAGAACTTCGACAATCTCTACTGGACCTCCCAGCGCACGCAGGCGTCGGTCCAGAACATCCGGGCCCTGTCCTATGCCGTGTCGCAGCTTGGCGGGACGTATCAGGGCGCTATGTCCTCGATCGAGGCGTTCGGGCAGAAGCTTCGGACCAATCCCGGCTATGAGAGCATGGTCAAAGGGCTGGGGGTGCAAACCCGCGACGCCCGCGGCCAGCTTCGCGATCAGGTCCAGGTCATGGAGGATCTCGGCACTCGCCTGAAGCGGATGCCGTATTACGTCGCGAACCAGTACGCCGGTGCGCTTGGCATCGACGAAAACACGATGCGGGCGCTCCAGAGCGGCGATCTGCAAAAGCTGATGCGCGAGCAGGCCGATCGGGAAAAGGCCGTCGGTCTGGACTCGGACAAGGCTGCGAAGGCCTCGCAAGAGTTCATGCGCGGGATGCGCGGGGTCCAAGCCACGATCGAGGCTTTGGCCTCCAAGGCGCTCACCGACTACATGCCGCAGATCACGGCATGGCTGGAGAAGTTCCAGAAGTGGGTCGTGGACAATGGCCCGCAGATCCAGCGGATATTCGAGGACGTCGCGTCGGCCGTGGCCACGGTTGCCGGTGATTTCGCCGAGCTGATCAAGAAGTTGGAGCCAGCGGCCGAAGCCTTCACCAAGGTGGCTGAATCCATCACGGGCAGGGACGGGCTCGCGGCGGCGATCGAGCTTCTTGTCGGCGCCGCTGTTCTCGGCAAGCTCGTCACCATGCTCACCACTCTTGTGGGGACGGGCGGTGCGACCGGCGGTCTGCTCGGCAGGTTCCTCGGCATCGCGGGTGTCGGGGCGGCTGCCCTCGCTGGGGCCGAGACGATCACGAATCCGTCGCAGGGTCTCCAGAACGCGCCGCGCCTCGGTAAATGGGGTGTGGACGATGTTCTGCGTTGGGGAGCAGGTAAGGTTTCTAGCTGGTGGAGCGGTGCCGGTGATAACAGCTCCGGCGCCGGCAAGCCCATCAGTGGTTCCCAGCGCGATCAGAACGCTTTGCAGATGTATCGGGCGCTACGCCAATCTGGTCTTTCTCGGGCAGCAGCCATCGGCATCGTCGCCAACGCGGACGCGGAAAGCAGCATGAACCCCGGTTCGGTCGGTGACGGCGGAGCGGCGCGCGGCTACTTCCAGCACCATGGAGATCGGCGCAAGGCGATCTTCGATGCGACAGGCCTCAACATGGGCGATCCCAAGCTGTCGCCCTCGGATGCGGTGAAGGGATTGCTCTGGGAGATGCAGAGCAGCGGAGATGGCGGCGCCCGCAAGGCATGGCGGATGTTGCAGAACGTCACGGATCCTCGTGAGGCGGCGGCGATCATGTCGCTCTATTACGAGCGGCCGGCGGCACAAAGCCTCGAAGCACGAAAGCGCGCCGGCATCGCATCAGGCTGGGCCAAGCGCCTGAATGATGGCGTGTCCGACACGGCGGGAAGTGGGAGCAGGTCGGGGGCGTTCAACTTCGCGCATCCGGCTTTCAATCAGGCAACCAGCCCACTGACGAACCCGACTAACATGGGTGTTTCCATGAGCCAAAATACCAACATCTCGGTAGTCGGCTCATCCAGCCCGATGGACACAGCCAACGCCGTCGCAGCCCGGCAGGATGGGGTCAATTCCCGCCTGCTCCGAAACACCCAGGGAGCCGTTCGCTAATGTCGATCCTCGACGACGCCTATGCTCTGATTTCCTTTTCGACGCGCGCGATCGGGGTCGTGATCCCGAACGTCGTGGTCGATGAGGTGAACCGGGATCAGCTCGTCATCACGACGCATCCGGTGGAGCAGGGCGCGTCGATCTCGGACCACGCTTTCAAGATGCCGGCACAGGTCGAGATGCGCTGCGCTTGGTCGGATTCGACGGGCGGGTACGTCGGCTACTCAAAGCAGATTTACCTTGCGCTTCAAACGTTGCAGCAGGTCCGCCAGCCATTCTCGGTATTCACCGGCAAGCGGGCCTACTCGAACATGCTGGTCCAGTCGCTGGAAATCACGACGAACGAGCAAAATGAAAACGCTCTGTTCGCGACGATAGGTCTCCAGGAGGTGATAATCGTTTCCACCAGCACGACGACGGTCGCCAACGGTAATCAAGCCTCGGCGGCGAAAACCGCTGGCACTGCAACCAGTGGGACAAAGCAGGCGACTTATGCTACCCCATACGTCGGGCCGCAATAACGTCATGGGGTATTGGAATTGCGTTCGGGTATGTTGTTGGTAGCCGCGGTGGCGGCTCTTGTTTCTTCCGGGCCAGCATCGGCCGCTTGTACGGCCTTTGTGGTCTCCACGTCTCACGCCCAAGGCAATCCGAAGATTATTCTCCGTCCCGGCGAGCGGTGGGGTCCACCAACGCAATTGGTCGTCGATACGAAAAAGCACGTTGCCTACCTCTGTGGCCACGGCACGCTTTGCTATGACGCAGAGGGCATCGCTCTTCGTGGATGCCGAGTTGTCCCGATCGAGCCTCAATGGCGAGGCGACGACGAAATGATCATGTTCTCGCTTGAGTGACGCATTGGAGGTCCCATGGCGACCTATGAAATCCCTTTGTCGGGCGCCCCTGAGACCTTTTCCATCCAGCTCGCAGGCATCACCTACGTCCTGACTTTCACCTACCGCGACAGCGTTATGGGTGGCTGGATCCTGTCCATCGCCGATGAGGACGAAAACCCAATGGTGAACGGCATCCCGGTCATCACCGGCGCCGATCTGCTTGAACCCTACGGATATCTCGATTTCGGTGGATCTCTCTATGCCCAGACCGATGCCGACGTCGATGCCGTCCCCACCTTCACGAACTTCGGTTCGTCCAGCCATCTCTACTTCGTGGAGGCCTGATGAGTGACCAGTGGCTTCGGCACTGCAAGCTGACGATCGAGGGAGGATCGAGTGGCGTCGATCTTTCGGAGCTTCGGATCAGGTTCAACGTCAGCCAGCACACCCTTCAGAGCCCCAATGTCGCCGATATCACCATCACGAACCCGTCGGCCCAGACGATCCAGACGGTGAAGAAGGAGGGGCTAACGGTCACGTTGGAAGCCGGCTACCAGGACAACCCCGGACTGATCTTCAAGGGCCAGATTATCCAGAAGCGATCAGGCCGCGAAAACCCGGTCGACACCTACCTCAACGTCATCGCGCAGGGTGGCGATCAGGCCTACAATCACGCCGTGGTCTCAAAGACGCTGGCGGCGGGTCACACCTATAAAGACCAGGTCAATGTCGTCTACGAGGCAATGAAGCCGTTCGGCATCACGCTCGGATCGATAGCCGACCTCGGATCGAAGAAGATGCCCCGGCCGCGCGTCATGTTCGGAATGGCCCGCGACGTCATGCGGACCATCTCGATGAGCACCGGCACGAGCTGGTCGATACAGAACAACGAACTGACGGTGACGAAGGACAACGAGCCGAACGCCGGATCGGCGATCGTGCTCAATTCGCGCACCGGCATGATCGGCCTGCCGACCCAGACCCTCGACGGCATTCAGGTCCGTTGCCTGCTTAATCCGAAGATTGGGCCCGGCTCAAAGGTCCAGATCGACCAGAGCAGCGTTCAGGAAGCCAAGCTCAGCGCCGATTATACGGCGGCAGTATCAAATGCCATGCTCCCGTCGACCGCCGACGATGGCATGTACAAAGTTCTCTACGTGACCCACGCCGGCGATACCCGTGACGTGCCTTGGTACACGGATATGATCTGCCTGCGCGCCGACGGTGGCGGCCCTATCCCGATCGGTTTGGTCTCCAAAGGCATATCGGTGGACTGACATGGATTTTCGCGAGCGCATAACGGACCACGAAGAGAACCTTCGTGCGATGATCGATGGCGTCAAGTCATCGATCTGGACCGCACTTCCCTGCACGGTGACAAAGGTCAATGGCCGCTATGCGGACCTCCAGCCGGCGATCAAAGCGCAGCAGCGCATGCCGGACGGAACGGTGAAGGCGATCGACCTTCCGCTCTTGAGCAATGTACCCCTCCATTTTCCAGGCGGGGGCGGGGTCTCCATGACCTTCGGCGTGAAGGAGGGGGATGAGGCGCTTGTCGTATTCTCATCTCGTCCAGCGGACACATGGGAGCAATCAGGCGGACAGCAAAGCCAGATCGATGCCAGGACGCACGACCTGTCGGACGGCTTCGCCTTCGTAGGGTTCCGCTCGCAGCCCACAGGACTGAATGACGTGTCGTCCAGCTCGACCCAGATCCGATCGGATGACGGGGAGCACGTCATCGATTTCAATCCCGGCTCGGGCATGACCTTCAAGGCCGGCGGGGTGAGCATGGCCATCACCTCCGGAGGCGTAGCCATTACCGGCGGCGAAGTGACCCACAACGGCAACAACATCGGCAGCGATCACGTCCACGGGGGCGTGCTGCCGGGCGGATCGAATACGACGGGGCCTCACTGATGCGGTATCGTAAACTTTCGGCCGACGACGACTATGTCTTCGGGCAGGGACAAGCGAGCTTTTACCGAGACAATCCAGATTCCGTGGCCCAGTCGGTGAAAACCCGGCTGATGCTTGAAACCGGGACTTGGTTTCTCGACGTCACCGAAGGCATGGACTGGCGCACCAAGGTTCTCGGAAAATACACGGCCGATCTTCGCGACGTGACGATCCGGTCCCGCATCCTGGGAACGACCGGCGTCACTGCCATCGATGCCTATTCTTCCGCCCTCGATCGGGACAGCCGGCGCTTTTCGGTCAACGCAACGATCGACACGACCTATGGCGCGGCCAAAATCACTGAGAGCTTGTAATGGCGACACCGGTTTGCACCATTGATGAGAACGGCATTACTGCGCCGACTTATACCGACGTCCAATCATATCTGGCGACGCAGTTTCAGGGCATCTATGGCTCGGATATCGTCATCGACCCGGACAGCCAGGACGGCCAGCTTATCGCGATCTTCGCTGCGGCGATCCATGACGCCAATTCCATGGCGGTCGCGGTCTACAACGCCTTCTCGCCGACCTATGCTCAAGGGGCAGGCCTTTCGAGCGTGGTGAAGATCAACGGCATCTCGCGCGCCGCATCGAGCAACTCGACCGCTGACCTCACCATCATCGGGCAGGCCGGGGCGATCATCACGAACGGCAAGGCGCAGGATCTCGCCGGGAACTACTGGTCGCTGCCTGCGACGGTGACGATCCCGAACACTGGGCAGATCGTGGTCACGGCCACCTGCGACACGACCGGGGCAATCTCGGCGACTGCCGGGGCCATCTCGGATATCGCCACGCCGAGCCTCGGATGGCAGTCCGTGACAAACGCAGCCGTCGCGGTCGAAGGCGCTGCGGTCGAGACAGACGCGGACCTGCGTCGGCGTCAGAAGACATCGGTGGCTATCCCGTCCCTGACCGTGCTTGAGGGCATCGTCGGTGCAGTGGCCAATCTCGCCGGCGTGGCACGCTACAAGGCCTATGAGAACGACACGGACATGTGACAGATACGAACGGCATCCCGAGCCATTCGATCTGCATGGTGGTCGAGGGCGGGGATGCGAACTCAATCGCCTCGACCATTGCGGCCAAGAAGACACCGGGATGCGGCACCTACGGCAACACGTCGGAAACGATCGTCGACACCTACAACGTGCCGCATGTGATCCGCTTTGCCCGGCCGGAGAACGTAAACGTCACGGTGCAGATCACGATCCACCCGCTCGCAGGCTATACCTCGCTGATCGGCACGTCGGTGATCAATGCTGTGGTGAGCTACATCAACTCCCTTGACATCGGGCAGAGCGTCTATCTCACCCGCCTGTTCGTCCCGGCCAATCTCAGCAACTCGGCCGACGCGGCGACGTTCGAAGTGACCGGTATCAAGATCGCCCGCGATGGCGGCACGCCTGCCGCTTCTGACGTGGCGATCGCATTCGATGAGGCTGCCTTGACCACATCCACTCTCGTGACAATCACGACGGCCTGATCATGGTAGAGGTAGCATCCGCACCAGCGACGACCGACGATTATGTTGGCCTCGTCCCGCCCTTCAACGCGACCAAGCCGAAGTTCACGGCCATGCTGCGGGCCTTGGCCGATCCCATGGCCGACCTGCAGGCATTCTTCGAGGGCATGCCGCAAGCGTTCGACGTTGATACCGCGATCGGGGCGCAGCTTGATGTCGTCGGCCTCTGGGTCGGCTGGTCACGTTACGTAAAGGTGCCGATACCGGGCCTCTACTTTACGTGGGACAGCGACACCCTCGGCTGGGACAAGGGGCTCTGGAAAGGGCCTTACGACAGCGATACCGGCGTGACCCGGCTCGATGACGATACGTTCAGGGTCTTCATCAAGGCGAAGATCCGCGCGAATAGTTGGGATGGCACGATGCAGTCGGCCGTCTCGATCATCAACGATATCGCGACCACTGAGCAGCAATCGGTTTTCGGCGTCTTCGATAACCAAGACGGGTCGATGACGATCACGATTACAGGTCAGTATCCGACCACGTTGTTCGTGGCCCTAATCGATCAAGGCTACTTTCCGCTAAAGCCCGAAGGCATCCGCATCAATTGGGCAATCACCTCGGCTCAGAGTGCTCCGCTCTTCGGTTTCGATATCGAGAACGACTTCATCAGCGGCTTTGATGTGGGCGCTTGGGCGATCACTCCCGATTACTTCCTGAACGGCTTCGACAACACGGCCTCCGCCAACAGCAGCCGTGGCCATCTAATCCTCCTACAGGTGCTCTAAACCATGGCAACAAATGACTTTCTCCCGTTCGCGACTGCGACGGGCGCGAACGTGCTCGATCAGACCAGCTATAACGGTCTCGCAGCCCGGAGTTCTGGTTTTCAGGCTGGGGTTGCGTCATCCGCAAACGCAAACAAGGTTTGGCGGCAGGCATCAACGATCGCAGCCCTGATTGGCCAGTTCATCGTCGAAAATAGCGGTGAGGATGCCGAAGATAACGGCGACATCGCCACGCTATTGGCGAACTTCACGGCGGCGCTGGCAGGCTCTGTCGGAGCCGAAAACTTCCTGGAGAAGGCCGGCGGGACCATGACGGGGCCGCTCATCCTGGATGAAATCGCGACCAACGCACTTGAGGCTGTCCCTCTCGAACAGGTCCAGGTTCTTTCTCGGCGTTTTGTCGGCTCAACCACAAGCGTCACCGTACCGCCAGGTGCCACGCGCGCTATCGTCAAGCTCTGGGGCGCCGGCGGCGGCGGCGGCGGGACCGTGAATTCTGGGTCCATTGGCCAAGGTGGCGGAGGCGGGGAATACCGCGAGGGCACAGTAAGCGTCGTCGCCGGTCAAGCGATGAGCGCGGTTCTCGGAGCTGGTGGTGGTGGTGGAAATGCCGGGGCGGCGAACAATGGTACTGCCGGCGGCAACAGTTCGTTTGGCGGCATTACAGCAAATGGCGGCGGAGGTGGTGTCGGATCTTCCTCTGGCTCTGGCTCAACCGTGACCAACGGTGGCAGCGGGGGCACCGGCGGAGCCTTCATTCTCTCTGGCATGAGCGGAGAGACGGGCTTCGTAAACGGGACAACCTCGATCCTCCTTCTCGGGGGCGGCGCATCGTTCGGATGTGGCCACAATAAATTCAGCGCCTCCAATTACGCCACTGCTGTCGGTGGCAATCCGGGGAGCTTCCCAGGGCAGGGCGGTTCTGCAGGCGGGTCCGGAGGCGCTGGAGGTGGCGGGGCCGGGGGCTTCCTGATCATCGACTGGCTTCCCTAAGCTCATTCTTATCGTCCAGGCCGCCCACGGAGGCGGCCTTTCCAATGGAGAGCTTCTGTGACGACTACCACTTCCACGCTTGTCTCAAATACCCCCTCAGCCACGGTCCTTGTTGAATCTGAAGTCAACGCAGACTTGGGAGCGGTTCGCCCTGCAAGCGCCGCGCACCTCTATAACCCGAGTGGTGAAGTCAGTGACATCAACCCTTTGGGGGTCAAGCTGCCGAGCGGGCAAGAAACGCCGATTTACCTCCTGTCGACAGGGAGCGGTACCACTTCTGCGACTGCGGTGTCGATCACCATCGCCAACATCGGTTCTTCGTCAGGGGCGGTTGCGGGATCGACCCTGCCAGCCGGCGCCGCCGTGACGTGGCGCGCCTCCCCCGGGAAAACCCTTGCAGGCATCAACTACGACGCCTCCGGCACGACCCTCATCATATCTGGGACGCAAAATGGCTGATATCTCTCTTCTTCCGACACCGGCTCAGATTGGTGCTGCGACCGCTGCGCAAGGCGCTAAGGCAGACGCGGCCGTCCAGCATTCTGAGCTGGGTGGCGCTGCCGGAATGAATGTTGGCAAAACATCTGGAACGGTGGCTGCTGGCGATGACAGCCGTATTACGGGCGCCGTGCAGTCGAGCACGAAGGGCGCGGCATCCGGCGTCGCGGCTCTCAATTCGCAGGCCTTGGTCAACGACACACAAAACCGGCTTCGCGACACTGTAGGTAACGGTCTAAACCCTGTGCTTTCGTGGAGGGGCTACACGGAACTTGTGGCCTGGACAGTTTCTGGTGGTACGCTCTCGAACTCAGACGGCAATATGGCAGTGGCGGCAAGCGGTGGAACCGGCTACCTACAGTCGCCGCTCTTTTCCGTTTCTGGTCTATCGGTACGATACGTAGCGATCAGGCATAAGCTCGTCGCGGGGTCCGATCGCGTGCGTGTCTATTGGCGCACAGCGTCGCATGGTTTCACGTCAAGCTACTATATTGATGGCCCATCGGAAGCGGCCGGGATCTGGCGCACTACGGTTCTTGACCTTTGGAACCCGACTGCAGGCGGAACGGATTGGAAGACCAATTCCATCACCCAGCTTCGATTTGATGGAATTGCTGCAGATGGTGGATCAATCGAATGTGCATGGATCGGCATCTGCTCCGACAACCCAGCGCGGGGTGATAGCCAGAACGATATCCGCTATCTCCGGAAATTGTCGTCAGGGGAGCTTTCCTTGGCAGACAGTTCGGCGATCAAAAGCGATGGAAACTCGGCTGATGCCGCGACGAATACCGCAGAGATTGCAACCTTGCTTGCATCTTTACCGTCTCGTGGTGGTTCTTTGAAAATCCCAGCAGGATCATTTGCCGTCACTTGCGGTGGTGTTCCTACTGTCACAAACAAGCATATCGCGATCGTGGGTCTCGGCCTCGGAGTATCTGAGTTCCTTGCAACAGGCAGCAGCGGGTCACTGTTTGCTGTCTCGCAAAACGATCATGCTCTGAACACGACATTTCAAGACTTCTCGGTCCGTAAGCACAGCGATGCGTCGACTTCCGGAACCATGCTGGACATCACATACCCCGCCAAAACTGCGTCACAGGAGCGAACCGCGCAGGTCCGCAATATTCAGTGCCGCGGTGATGTCGAGGTCGGGACTACGCAGTTTCAAGGGTTGGTGCGGGTCACAAACGCATGGCATCCATTGTTCGAGAACCTCGATTTCGAAGGAATGTATGGGGCGACCACGGCTGCGGCGACTGTTGTGCTTGACCAAAGATGTTCACTCGTCACCGCGATGAATATCAAGGGCACGTGGGCTCACTCTGTGGTGAAAAACCAAGCGGGCTACGGTTCCGCGTATCCATCCGAGCTGGACCGCGGGACATGTAATTTCGCGCGTGATATCCTGGCGGGATGGAGATCGACGAAGACGGGATCGATGACGCGGTTCTGGCGCTGCTCTGGTTGACGCTGCACAACGAGCGCTGCGCGTGGAAGGGCTTTGACTGGAGAACGACCAATCGGCTGCATGAGAAGGGCCTGATCTGCGACCCTGTGAACAAGTCGAAGTCGTTGGTCCTGACGGATGAGGGTCTGCGCCGGTCTGAAGAGCTCTTCAGATCGCTTTTTATGCGGCAGCCGCAATAGCCTTGTTACGGATGGCCTTCCAATTCCAAGGTAACAGCTCGTGCAAGCGCGTAATGGGCAGGTCGGCGATACGGGTCAAGACGTCGGCCAGCCATACCTTAGGATCGACGTCGTTCAAGCGAGCTGTCGTGATCAGCGTCAGCATGATGGCAGCCCGGTCGGCGCCGCGCTGCGAACCGGCGAAGTTCCAGTTCTTTCGTCCGCAGGCCACCCCGCGCAAGGCTCTTTCGGCCGCGTTATTCGTCATGCAAATCCGGCCGTCGTCAGCGTATCTGGCAAAATCAGCCCAGCGAGACAGCATGTAGTTGATGGGCTCGATCACTGGCGAGGACCGCGACAGGCCCTCAAGTTCAAGCCTGAGCCAAGCCTCCAGTTCGATCAGTAGCGGCTTGCTCATTTCCTGGCGAACGGCAAGACGCTCTTCGGTACTCCTACCATTGATCTCGCGCTCGATGTCGAACAAAGCGTCAATTCGCTTGACGGCTTCCAGTGCCGTGGCTGAGACAGGCCTTAAGCTCTTGCCTCTGCGAGCGCTACGCGAGACGTCGGCCAGCTCGAAGAACTTCCTTCGCGCATGGGCAAAGCAGAAGGCCGGCGTCACCGGGCCAGGCTCTGTCGTTCGATCGAAGAGCAGATTATAGCCACTATAGCAGTCGGCCTGCAGAATGCCGGCGAACTTGGCGAGATGGTCTTGCGGATGCTTGCCACGCCGATCGGTGGAGGCATAGAAGATGGCGGCCGGTGGCGAGAGCCCCCGAAGGGCCTATCGTCGCAAACGTATGTCCATATGCGTCCTGTTGTGCATTGGCCTTTCGCCATGATTGGAATGGTGGTGTCGTCGCCATGAAGGCGCCCGGCCGCCAATACATAGGTTTCCACCATGTCGAAGAGCGGCTTGACGGCGGCGCTGACGTAGCCGACCTGGTCGGCGAGCGTCTGGGTCGAAAGATCAATCCCCTCGCTGCGAAAGCGTCGGCTCTGCCGGTTGAGCGGCTGATGCTCGGAGAACTTGTCGAAGACGATCGTCGAAAGCAGGTTGGGGCCGAGAAAGCCACGTGGGGTGGCATGGAACGGTGCCGGCGCTTGGCTAATGCAACCGCATTCACGACAGGTGAACTTTTCCCGCACGGTCTCGATGACCTTGAACCGGCGCGGGATCTCTTCCAGCGTTTCGGTCATGTCTTCGCCCAGCTTCGACAAACGATCGCTGCCGCAATGAAAGCAGGTGCAGGGCGCTTCGACGATGGCTCGCTCGCGCTCGATATTGCTCGGCCAAGGCTTGCGCACCGGCCGCTTGCGCGTAAAGGCCCGCACATCCTGAGCTTTGGCGGATGCCTTTTCGGACGCTAGCTCATCCTCAGTCGCATCGGCGACCAGTTCTTCAAGCTGCAATTCCATCTGATCGATCAGGCGCTGAGTGCGCTCACGGCTTGGGCCGTGCTTATCGCGCTCGAGCTTGGCGATCAGCAATTGCAGATGAGCATTCAGGGCTTCGATGCCGGAGAGTTTTGCTTTTGCGCTGCTCGCTTCAGCCTCGGCTCGCAACCGCGCCTCTCGTTCTGCCAAAAGCGCGGCGTGGGCGCTGGCGAGATCATCAGGCAAAGAGAGAGGCGGCAATGACATGCCACCAAGAAAGCATATTTATTCAATAAATTCAATATAAAGTGCGATCAAACTCGTGTCGGACGCCAGGTCTCTTGCGGATTTCGCCAATCTATTCCCGACAGCAGATAAGAGAGCTGCGCCGCCGAGATGGAAACCGCACCGCCTTCTACATTCGGCCAAATGAACCGGCCCCGCTCCAGCTTTTTCGTAAAAAGGCAGGCGCCCTGGCCGTCATGCCAAATCAATTTTATCAGGTCACCACGTCGGCCCCTAAAGCAAAATAGATGGCCGCCCAGCGGCTCATGCTTCAGGACTTCCTGCACACGCAGAGCCAGAGAGGGAAACCCGCACCGCATATCCGTGTGCCCGGTCGCCAGCCAGACCTTGGCGCCAGATCCCGTCGGCAGCAGGTCCATCATAACATCTCCAGGGCCCGGATAACCCGAAGCATAACCTCCACATCGACGCCGCGATCGACGATCAGCCTGCGGCCATTCTTGATCACGACCTCCATCCGGCCAGCACTCGTGCTTGCTATCCTTTCTGGATCGGCAACCACGACAGCCGGGACAAATCCGCCGAAAGGCACTGCGGTATCGGCTCGCCATGATCGCGCCAGACGGCGCCACTCATACAACTGCGATCGCGATATCCCATGGCGGCGCGCCGTTGTCGCGCAATGGCCCGGTTCGGAATAGCTCTCCGCGACGATCTGCAGCTTCATTTCCCTGCTGAAGCGCCGACGACGACCGGTGTCGACAATCTCAAGTCGTTCCATTCCGCACTGTCCTTATTGACGTCAATAAAGACAGTGCTCTGCCACATCGGACACTGGCTACGGTAGGCGGCCCAACTCGGATGCCTACGTCTGGCCTTCAGATGACAAATTTCCAGATGTTCGGATTGGCCGGTGCTGCTGGTGGACTGGCGGTCGGAATTTACTCCAGCGGCATGGCCGCCATTCAGGCGGAGGCGAACATTCGAATGAATGGGATGACGAGAGGGGTTGACCTCGCGAACTCGTCTACTGGCCGAATAAGTTTCGGCAAGTACAACGTGACAACCCCAACAGTCAGCATTCCCGCCAATGCGACGGTCACGACGTACGATTTCACAGCGTGACGCTTCGGTTCTCATCTCTGGGCTGGGAAATCAGCCTGGAGATGTGATCCATGTGCCCGTCTGGGTCATACCACAGATCCCTCAATGTCTCCGCAAATGCCGCCTTATTACTGTGGACGGCGGCATGCGTGGAGGACTGTATCAGGCCTATCTGGACGCCTGCCGATCCATGCATGCGGAAAGCATGAAGGTGATCCATCCAGTAAAAATCGGTGATTGGATTTTGCACTTCTGACGCTGAAACCAGAATATGCCTTATCGCGGCGCTTGAGCCGTCGTCGAGGTGATCCCGAAGGTCAACGACGTCGTCGTCGACAATGTTGACTGCGATATGGGCCGGTCTAAGAAACGAGGTCTTAACGTCTCTGTCCGCAAAAGTCTGCGGCGACACTGCCAAGGTGACAGCCTCTTCCATGTACTTCGAAGCATAAAGCGCGGCGTATCCGCCAGATGATTGTCCAAACAAAAGCCGGGTGTTTCCGAACACTCCAGAGGCCAGAAGTTGAGAAATCTCGCTGATCGGCGGCAAAAGCGCAGACCCTGAGTACCAAAAGCGGTGATTGTCTTGGAAGCACACCACGTTGCATTCAAGATGCCGCGCAATCGTCAGCATCGAGAACTTTTCTAGGCCACCCGCAAAGATCACGCACGTTTCGTCGTGGCCGGCGTCAAAAAAGGCTGCACCATAATGAAGGCAAGCATTATTCAGACCGGCAATCTCCCCACGTAGATCCTCCGGAGAAAACGACGCCACAGCGCGCCTTATGATGTGGATGTTGAATGGAAGCTTCAAGACACGACCCCTCGTGTTTGGCAATCCACGGAAGGTATCATCCCGACTTTCGTGATGAAAGATCACAATCCCGCATTGAGCAAAATCGTCGTGCGCTATCTTTCAACGGAATTTCATTCTGGGTAACCAAAATGAAAAGAGCGCTTCCTATTACGAAATAGGGCCATTCATATGAATTGGGCGCGCTACGGGTCTGTAGGCATCAGGGGGGGGATGTCTGACTTCACATTTGGGGGAGGCTGAAAGCAGAGTAGCCCATTCATCGTCTAATGCCAGACCATGAAGGGCCACCCTAGCCTAGCGGAAGGCTACCAGGCCCTGCCGTTTGTCAGGGTAAAATTACCCTGACAAGTTCACCCGCTCAACGATTTAAGCGTTTCCGAAAATAGAGATTTGTTGCTGAAGCATCGCGGCTCGACTCTAGCGAGGACGAGAGCCGAGCCGCTTGCCCCCGAGCGTGCGTCCCCCGGTGACCGAGTACCACACTCGCTGATCTGGTACGTAAATTCAACCTCAGGATGATAACGGCGTCTCTTTGCCTCAGGGCAGGCGCCATACCAACGAGGATTAGGGCGACCCGGCTCAGGCTTGCAAGTCACAGCACCGGGTCGCTTGCCACTAACGAGTGGAGTGGTCGTGGCGGCTTAGCGTCCCAGAACTGATCGTTAAATGCAAGCAGGGGTAGGGGCGACCCGGCGGCATGTCCCCACACGCGCCGGGTCTATAGCCGTCCACCCTCGTAGCAGTCAGCGGCTCACCTTAGCCATTCAGACACCTTAATCAACCAAGGAACACCTCATGCGTCTCTCTGCTTCAGGGGCCGCCGACATTCGGCTGCACGAAGGATTCGTCGATCATTGGTATCTCGATGCAACCGGAACTCCGACGATCGGGACCGGCTTCACGTGGGGATCGGCTGCGTTCCGCTCCTGGTGGGCGAAATACCGGGCAGGGCAGGCGTTCGCGAAGGGCGCTGCCATGACCCGCGCTGAATCCGACACCGTGCTTATGCTGGTCAGCGACGAGGAATACGGCGCCAAGGTCAACAAGTTCCTCGGCAAGGACGTGCCCCAGAACGTGTTCGACGCCGATGTGTCCGTCGTCTTCAACTGCGGTACCGGCGCGCTGGCGTGGGGCTGGGGACAGAAGATGAAGGCGGGCGACTATCCCGGATCGGCGGCGCTTCTTCGGAATACGGCTGTGACGTCGAAGGGGTTCGTCTCGCCGGCCTCGTCGCGCGTCGCAAGGATGAAGCGATCCTTCTCTCGACCGGCAAGTATGCCAGCGGCGGTCAGGTCTCCATGCCCTCGGTCTACGACGAGGCTATGCGCGACGGCATGCTGGTGCGCAGCGAGCGCGGCGCATCCGTCATGGATCTCCAGACCCGCTTCTTGCCGCCGGCTACGCGCCCGGCAAGCCCGACGGCATCTTCGGCTACGGCACGGAAGCCGCTGTCCTCGCGTTCCAGCGCGATCGGAAAATCACGGCCGACGGGAAGGCGGGTCCTAAGACCTTGGCCCTCCTGAAGGCAGCCTAACCTCCACCTCCCAACAAGGACAATTTCCATGATGAAGAACATGGTGGCAATCGCCGCCGTGGCGCTCTCCCTATCGGCCTGCGCCAAGCTCACCACCGTCTACGAGGCTGCGACATCCTCGAATGTCCCGGCCAAGACCATCTATGTCGCGGCCAACGCCTTCAACGTCGTGAAGACTACGGCGACTGGCTACATCCAGTATTGCACCCCGAACCCGACGCCGGCCGGCTGCAACGATGATGCGATCGAGAACAAGATCATCCCGGCCATCGACAAGGGCACGACGGCCCGCAACACGCTCACCGCGTTCATCAAGGATCATCCCGGCGAGCTTGGCGACAAGGGCGTCTATGACGGCCTCGTGGCTGCGACATCCAGCCTTCAGACCCTCCTCGCCACCTACGACAAGCGCAACTAAGGAGCCGCCCAGATGGAAAGCGCAATCCTCATCGTTCTTCAGTACGTCCAGACATCGCTCCCGCTGATCGGCGTCAACAGTTCGGCCATCAATCAGATCCTGACGATGCTGATCTCGCTCATGCCGATCATCGTCAATCTGGGTCCGGTCGTCATCAATTCTGCGAACAACATCATCACGGCGCTTCAATCGAGTTCGGACCTCACCGACGATCAGATCTCGACCCTGGCGGCGCTGTCTGCCGAACTCGATACGGCTTATGAGGCTTCGGTGATGGCCTATCTGGCTTCGAAGAAGGTGACGCCTGCCGCCACAGCCAGCACTACGACTGATACGACCGAGCCTGCCGCCGAAGAGCCGGTAGCGACACAGGTGACTGCCAGTCCAGTCTCTGTCCCTGCCGTCGCTATCGACGGAGCCGTCTAAGATGGCCGCCGATAAGAAGCTCGAGGCGAAGATCTCTTCGGCCGTCGCGACCGCTGTTGCTGATCCCACCGTGCCCGCTCAACCCGCCGCCATCCCGGCCATCGTCTCGGCGGTGGTCACGCTGGTGCCGGAAATCCTCAATGCGACCAACAAGGAAGCCTTCTACCAGAGCCGTATCTTCTGGTCGCAGATCCTCGCGCTGGTCTCGGCCATCCTGATGCTGTTCGGCGTTTCCTTCACCGCCGATACCCAGAGCCAGATCCTGTCGGTCCTCATGCCGATGATCCCGCTCGGCTTCAGTATCGGATACGCGCTCTACGGCCGGTTCTTCGCGAAAAAGCCACTGGGCCAGTAACCACCTCCCACATCTCAATCTGAAAGGACGTCGCTCATGGCATTGGCGGCAATGGAAATCTTTGCGTCTGAAGCTGTTCAGGTCAACGGTAACGGCTCGGCGCTTCCCACCAACGTGAAGCTCTCGGCAAGCATGGCCTCTGCGGGGGCGGCGTTCCAGATCCCGGCCCAGATGACGGGCAGGGTGCTTGTTCGCGCGCTGGCAAAGGCGGATTCGTTCGTGGCCACGGGCTCGACCTCGGCGGAGGCCGTAACCAACTCGACGACGGCCGGCAACCCGCGCCAGGCCATCTCGATTTCGGCCTCTCCATACTACGACTTCTACGCCAATCCCGGCGAGTGGGTTGCCTGGAGCGTCGCATAATGCCGGGTCTTTCTCTGTCGACTACTCGGCTGAAGGGGCTTCGGCGCAGCCTCACCACGCTCGGAGCCATTAACAAGGGCGGTGGAGTGCCGGGCTTCGTAATCCCCGATGCTGTTTACCTCCCAAGCGTCGGATCGACGCCTGTCGTGGCGGTAGGCGCTCGCCGTGTCGTCACCGCTTATTCCGGGCCTATCCTTCAGGTCCAGCGCGCCAGCGACAATGCGACCATGGACGTGCCGCAGGATGCCAAGGGGGTGCCCGATACGGCGTCTGTCGTCTCATGGGCCGCCGGATCGCAGACGCGCGTCAGGACTTGGTATGACCAGTCTGGCGCGGCTCGGCATCTGACCACCACCATATGGGCTGAGATGCCAATCTACGACGCTGCCGGCATCCGCGGGCAGGCGGCAGCGCACAATGCGTTCAAGGCCATGATGTTCGACGGCTGGCTCGACGTTCCATCGGGCAACGTCCGCAGGCCAAAGCGCCTGACGATCCCGACCAGCGTCACGTTCGAACTCCAGAACCATACAATGTTCATGGTGATCGATCCGAAGTCAGCCATCTACAACGATGTCTATTATGGCCTGAAGAACTCTTCAGGCGCGCAGAGAACGGCACTCGGCACGGCGACCGCCCTTGCCGGGATCTATGCATCCAATTCGCCGTCAAACACCGTCGGCAATCTGCGCGCTCGGCAGAACTACCAAGCCCTCGGCGTTGCCTCAGGCGTATCGAGCTTCAAGTTCCACCAGGACGGAACGATCTTCACCGCTTCGAACAGCAAGTGGCAGGAGACGATGACGGGCGGCTTGCTCGGGGATGACGTAAGCGGGTCTCTGGATTTTCTGAGCGAGGATAACTTTCTCGCCTTTGTGATCTATCCGACGGCGCTCACGGACGCGAATGCGTCTCTCGTGCGGGATGCCTTGAACGCCACCTTCGGCTTGCCCACCGCCTTCACCTCGGTTGTCGTGCAGGTCGGTGACAGCATCAAATATGGCCCTACGGTCATCGAGAGCTTGGAAGGCAGGACAGATACCCGCCTAATTCGTCCCTCGCTCAAGGGGACGCCCGCGATCTACAACATGGGCTTGTCCAGCCAGTTGCTTTCAGGTTCCGGGCAGCTTGCCGCTAACGCATCAACGCGGGAAGACCTGCTGATCGCAGCCAGCACGGGCTTTTCGAAGCGGGTTCTCGATATCGAGATCGGCACAAACGACATCGGCGCCGGCGCGACTGGAGCGACCGTCTATTCAGCCATGGCAACCTATGTCTCCGGCCGTCGATCGGCTGGAGCTACGCATATCATCCTCCGCACGCTTCTACCCCGCAGCGGAAGCTATACGGCCGAAATCAATGCCTATAATGCGCTGGTACGGGCAAACTCGATTGGTGCTGATGCGATCGCCGACGTGGCCGCGCATCCGGTCATGGGCCTTCAGGCGAGCGTGTCGGACCTGGCGCTATATCAGGACGGCCTTCATCCAACCGGATACGGCTACTCGCTATTTGCCCCGATAGTCGCTGCTGCGATCAATTCGGTCCTCTGACACGACACCGCCTAAAATCTTCTGGCCCGGTGGGTGCGCGCAAACACTATGTGACGCGACATTTCCAGCGCTGCAACATGAAAATTGCTTATATTTCTAAGATATGTTTTATAAGTGGAATACGATTGGTGTTCCGAAAGTTTTTAGTCATGGAATTGAGTAAGCTTGCCCTTCATCTTCAGAGGCTTCGCGCAGCCAAACAGAAGACACAAAATCATAGTTTACCGCGATCAGCGAGGGTTGACGCTACGATCAAACGGCTACTAGAGGCAGGAGAGAAATCCGATCTAGACCAGTTATCGCGTTATTTGAGAGGTGATATTAGAGATCACTAAAGTTGTTATTTTCACCGCGAACGGTTATAGCACGAATCGCTAATAGATCATTGGTTATACGATTAACCATAAAATCGGGCGGGTGAATGAAAGTAGAACAAAGTATGATCAGATTTTTACGTAAAGGGACATCGCGCCGCTTCAGTTAGCGCGACGAGAAAGGCTTTGACGAGGCAATCTCGGAGGACGACAAGCCACCCTCTGTCCGCAACGGCGGTAAAACATCTGATCGGCAGAAACACAAGCGATACGGCGGACAAAAAAAGACCCTCACTTACTTGGGTGAGGGTACTGAGAGGCCACTGGAGTGTGGTCTTCCACGCTACCACATATTAGTGGTTGCGCAACAGGTGCGATATCGACACCAACTGGCAGCGGTTTTCCTTCGGTGCCGACCACCGCGAACTAACCTAATGGGTAGGCGACCCACAAGCCCCCCACGGTGCCAATGGATCGCCTTCGCCACCGACCTTGTAATGGGGGAGGTGGCGATTAACCGATTAATTGTCATTTATTCGCTAACGAAGCAACGCGACGGTTCGTCGCTACCTCGGTTCTTCTGAAGCAGATCGGTTCACACCCAGAACTCATTGCTCGACGAGATGTCTCGCCAGTTATCCGGCCTTCTGGACATTACCCAGAAGGCTGATCATCATCTAAACCTCCGTTTTCATGACGCTGCGAGTAGGCGTCCATGAAGGCGACGCCGCAAGGTGTGAATCTACACCCCTCCCGGCGGTGGAGAGTTTTATGGGCCGTCCGTCTGGGCGGCCTTTTTCATTGGTAGCGCATCACAGCCGACGAAGGGCGACGGGACGAATGGCATCTGAAATTCATCGCAGGGCGGAACGAGGGGAATGAATGCAATGATCCCGAACCCGGATATCCCCCAGAGAATGCCTGACTTGCCGGAGGAGACGAGGCGTTTTCTTGCCAGCGTCCGGCCTGAAGAACTCCCCAACCTCGAGCTATGGGTGACCATGCGCGAGGACGAGCGAAAGGCGATGGAATACATCGTCAAAAACTTCAGCAAGGAAGACTTCGAGATCATCAACGAGAGCCTCGAAAACCTCCGCACCATGAAGCGGGCCGGGAAATTTGCGTTCTGGCTCTTCGGCTTTATCGGGGCAGGGGCGGCGGCTGCAGTCTATGTGAAGGGTTGGATCTGGCGATGAAGGCAATCAAAAGCATCATCACAGTCGGCGTCCTGCTGGCGGCGTTCTACGGCAGCTTCAGCTTCGTTTCTGCTCTGATCGATCGAGACCCGCCTATTGCCTATGAGGGCGCAAGGGCTATCGAGGAGAACGTCCAGCGCGGATCGTCGATCGATGTCGAGTTCCGCGTTTTCCGCACCAGGATCTGCGATCAGACCGTGCGGCGGTACCTGACGGATTCGGAGGGCGTGAAGCACGCCATTCCGAGCTATACCGTCGGCATCCAAATGCTGGCGGGGAGGGAGACCTATCAGCGTTCCATCACGATCCCTACGGCGGCCTCGTTGGGACCTGCCAGCTATCAAGTTGTCATCGATTATTCCTGCAATCCGTTGCAGACGATATTCAGCTCGATACGGGTGGTGTCTCCGCCGATAACCTTCAACATCCTGCCGGAGAGCGGCTTGCTTGTGGTGCCGAAGGAAGACAGTGACGGCTAACTCTTCCTCTGGCCCGATTTCTGGGCGCAATGAACTGTGCCGAGAGTAAAGCGCAAAACAAAGCCCGCCGGAGCGGGCTTTGTTCTAATGTCATCGGGTTGACAGCGTCATGCAAAGATCCTCTGTTTCTCCCAAACATGATTTGTCTGGGCGAACAGGACGTCATCGCTAGGCGGGGCGTCCCTTTCAACCAGTTTCCCAATAGTATCGAGAAGTCTAGACAGAACTTTCGCTCCCTCTGGTTGCGCTACGGGGCAGCCAAAGAAAAGAACTCGGAAAGCTACGTCTGCAGCGCCGGAAAGGTTCGTTTTCCCCTTTTCCCATCGGGCTACTGTCTGATCTTCAACACGCAAGAGGCTCGCCACCTCTGCCTGCGTCATATCCATTAGGCCGCGCAGGAAGCGCACTTCCTGCGCAGAGAGAAGTTTCTTGTTGGTGACAAGATTTAGGCCAATGGCTTTCCAGAGTTCATCAACAGAATCTACGGATACGTATTCGTCGCCGTCAACTTCCTCAATTGTGTAACCATTCATGAGGTAAATGTTATCAAGACCGCATTCTTTGTAGTGGTACGGTCTCGCAGCCGGCGCATCATCACCACAAAAAAAGGTTTCTCGCTTCATAGGTCTTCCCATTCTACAGTTTTGATGAATAAGCGCTGGCAGTTGATCACGACAGTGACAACGCCAACCTCCCTTCTGCCCTTCATCTGTTTAGTCATCTTCACTTTCCACTCGCCGGGGTTTCTCCCGGCTTCGACTTCCCCTTTAATGAAGCCTGTTCTGAGCACCTCGAACATCATCCGATCGGTGATGTCGCGCCAGTCCATGCGACTTTCAGCATGGGTCTCGTATGTGATCGCTTTCCACCTAACATTTCGCGAGTCGTTGGCCAAAGATCTCACGACCTTTTCCATTTCTGATACGCGCGGTTTAAACGGCACGACGACTGGCTGGGGCTCATCTTTCTTCATAACTCCTATCATAGTGATAGGTTCCTGCCTGTCAATATGATAGGCAGACGTTAAAAAACAACTTACAAATCGTTAATTATTTGTGACTTCGGCGCAACATGTGGGTGCGCTCATTGTCTACAGCGGCGACGACCGTTAACGCGGCTGCCAGTGCTCCTTCTCCCATCTTTGGTGAGGTAGGAGGCGATTGTTGAAAGCCGAACCGCCAGCGCCTGCCGACCAAAGGAATTCGTTCTCGTGGGTGTGGGTGGTCAGGTCTCGCATGATTCGGCCGATGTAGAGGTCGCCGTCATAGGCGATGTAATCCTCATGGCCTTCACCGGGCCATGTCAGCGCCCATCGGTATTTCTTCTGCCAATCCAAATGTCAGCGCTCTGACACACCCTTCCGTGCAACAGTAGTGATTGACATGGATGGCCGCGCCAGCGGTCTCGGATCTGCTCTCTGGACTGAGGCTCATCGTGTTGCCTTCTCGATCAGGATGCTTGCCTGCATAAGACAGGGAAACATTGCTTCGCACTTATCGGTACCA
Organism: Neorhizobium sp.; assembly: GCA_028283725.1. Classification (GTDB taxonomy): domain Bacteria; phylum Pseudomonadota; class Alphaproteobacteria; order Rhizobiales; family Rhizobiaceae; genus Neorhizobium. The sequence goes on from JAPWKC010000004.1 coordinate 33,884, forward strand.
GCGTGCTCGCAGCCGATGGACAGGCAGCGGCGTATCTCGGCGAATTCAATGTGCGCGCCGAACTTCTTCACCAAGGCCTTTCGCTCATACGATCCGAACCGGTCACAGCGTCGGCAGGCCATATCGATGGTGTCGCCACGATAGTCGCGTAGGCGGGGCAAGCTCATGGCGCGCTTCGCTCCCGTCGAAGTGGCCATCCACCCGGCGGCCGCTCTTTTCCGGCTTTCGCTGCCCGGACGTCCAGCACCCTCGCTGCCTCACGCCGCGCGAGTTCCCGCGTGGGCGCTTTAACTTCCACCGACCACTTGCCGCAGACGAAGCGGTATTCCTTCTCTTTGGCGGAAAACTCGCAGCCAGCAACAAACACCTCTCGCAGCCTGCGCCGCTCGGCAAAGCCGATGCCCTTGCCGTTATTGTCCCACCATTTGTCAAAGCCTCTATCGAACGCTGTGTTTGGCATGGGACGGCTCTTAGGCAGCGAGGTCAGCGATTTCGCCGTGCTTCGAAAGCAGGCGAGGGGTGCCCATCTCGCCGGATTCTTCATCCACCATGACGGCATAGGCCGCGACGCCGACGAAGCGATCGGCCATGGCGGCTGCGATGCGCTCGGCAGACGCTGAGTTTGAGGCTTGGCGCATTTCACCTGGCACGATATTCCCGCGGTTCTTCTTGAACGGCAAGACGATGAATTTCTCTGCTGTGGCCATGGTGATATCCCCTTGTGTGTTCTCTTTATGTTCTCGTTTGTCGAGTGAGTCAACCGAGATGGCCGCAGATCGTCTAGGGATGGTTCGATACGCGCTGTGACCGCTATGCCTTGGGACGGGATATGCTAGCACCCCACCGGTTCATCGAGAGCAGTCCCAAACCCTCGTAATTTTATCAGGTATCGGAACCTTATGTAACTTCAGTCCGTTAGGGCGGTCCACGGATAAGCGTGGTTAAAAGAAAATACGAGGAGACTACCCATGAAGAAGATTATTGCCGCAGCCGTTTCGTTCGCCGCCCTCACCGGTGCAGCATACGCGCAACAGCCTGCCGCTCCGGCAACCTCCTCCTCGCAGCCAGCAGCAGCAGGCTCCGATGCCACACTGGTCGGCCCTGGTATCGCCATGGGCACCGCTGCAACGATGCCGCTGAAGTACGTTGAGATCAAAGATACTGATCTGGTGACATCGAAGCTCGTAGGCGTCGAAATCTACAACAAACAGAACGATGACATCGGCAAGATCTCGGACGTCGTCATTGGCAACGGAAAGTCGGTTATCGGCATCGTCGCAAGCGTCGGCGGCTTCCTCGGCATGGGCACGAGCTATGTAGTGCTGGATCCCGCTTCGGTCGCGCTGAACAACGACAACGGCACCTGGAAGGCCTATGTCGACACGAACAAGGATGCACTGTCGAAGGCACCGAAGCTCGACTACGACAAGTTCACGAAGTGACGTTGGGGTAATCACCCCCTCCGCAAGCAAGATCTTCGGCTGAAGTCGAACGAGAGGCCGGGGTTTCGCCCCGGCCTTTCTGGTTTTGGTTACCGTCTCGTAGCGATTCAGCCGAACCGAGCGACGTTCCCGCGTGATGGAAGCCACTGCCAGCCTTCATACTTGTCGCCCATCTGCCGAATGTGGGTGTAGCGTTTCAGGCTCACCCATGATCGATGGCCTGAGACCGTTGCGACATGCGGGATATCCCACCCGAGTTCAAATAGGCGGCTCACGCCTTCATGCCGTAGGTCATGGAAATGCAGGTCTTCGACGCCGACTACCGGGCATGCGCGCGTGAAGTTTGTGCTGATGGTCCTGTGGTTGAACGGGAAGATCAGATCCCCATCTCTCGGCATCAAATCAATGACGGCCATCGCTGGATCGGGCAGGGTGCACCATACGTTGTTGCCGATTTTCTGACCCGGATGTTTCATGTCGCGAACTAGAATACGCGCATTTTTCGGGTCGTAATCGTTCCACTGGAGGCGGGTAATCTCCTCAAGTCTCCGGGTGGAGAAAAGGGCGAACAGGATAATCTTGTCCATGGGCATCGGGTTGCCCCGCTCGTTGCGCTCCACGAAGTGAGACAGGATCTTGTCCAGTTCTTCCAATGTAGGGCGCCGATCGCGCGTGTCGCTTCGGCTTGTGACGCCCATTCTGGATGATACGGTCGTCGCGTCCTTAAACGCCTGCTGATCAAGCTTGAAACCCCACATGGGCCTCGCTACCGCAAACACCGACCCAAGGTGCGACAGGTAGTTTCCGACCGTCTGAGGCTTCCTCGGCCTGTTTTCGACGGCATCCCCGTCAGGGGTCCAACCATCAAGCAAATCCTTGGCGAAGCCTGCTATGTCCGCGCTCGCTATGTCCCGGCAGTTTTTGCCGGCCAAAGGATGCTTTCTGATGGTCTCAAGGCATTGCGCCTTTGTCTTCCCCATCACCTTCAGCATTCCCTTGCAATATTCGTCGATTGCATCGCCGAGCGTCACGTCTGGTGCGTTCACCTCATCGAGCGCGCCAGGAACCGCCAATTCGGTTTCTCGCTTCTTCAGCCATGCCGACGCTGCCGGCCGACGGTCGAAGGTCTGGGCTTCCGAGTGGACGATAGCTCCGGCTCGCTTTATCCGAATCTGTGCGGTATAAGCCCTCGAACCATCCTTGCGCTTCCGTTCTACGATCGTTCCCATGCGGTGCTACAAACCCATGCTGAAGTGCTACGCCGTAGCATTATCATCGACAGAACGGGCGTCAACGGGCAGAGATAGAAGATAACCGGCATGAACGAAGAAAAGACGAAACCGGAACAGACCCGGAAATCGCCCTATTCCGCGGGCAAGGTGTTTGCGGTCGCCCCCATGATTGACTGGACCGATCGCCATTGCCGGTACCTCCACCGGCAGCTTTCGTCGCGCGCGCTTCTCTATACGGAGATGGTGGTTGCGGATGCGATCATCCATGGGCCGCGCGACCGTCTTCTGGGGTATTCCGATGCCGAACATCCGGTTGCGTTGCAGCTGGGTGGCTCGGATGCGGCCAAGCTTTCGCAAGCGATCCGGATCGCCGCCGATTACGGCTATGACGAGATCAACCTCAATGTCGGCTGCCCGTCCGACCGGGTGCAGTCCGGCACGTTCGGCGCCTGCCTGATGCGCGATGCGGCGCATGTGGCCGATCTCATCGCCGCGATGAAACAGGTTTCGCCGGTTCCGGTGACGGTCAAGTGCCGGATCGGCGTCGACGACCAGGAACCGGGCGAGGTTCTGCCCGATTTTCTGCAAAGAATGATCGGCGCGGGTGCCGATGCGATCTGGATCCATGCCCGCAAGGCCTGGCTTCAGGGCCTGTCGCCGAAGGAAAACCGCGAGGTCCCGCCACTCGATTACGAGCTGGTGCACCGGATGAAGCGTGAAAACCCGGCGGTCTTCCTCGGCATCAATGGCGGTATCAAGGATCTCGACGAGGCCGCACGTCACCTTGCGGTGATGGATGGCGTCATGCTCGGCCGTGCCGCCTACCAGAATACCGGATTGCTTGCCGGCGTCGATGCGCTGATCGGTGGCTCTGGCTCTGGCTCTGGCCCGGCGACGGGCGAGACGGACTGGATGGCCTTGCGGGATGCGATGATCGCCTATGCGCAGACGGTGATGGCCTCCGGCGGGCGTCTGCATCATGTGACGCGGCATATGGTCGGCCTGTTCCAGGGCTATGCCGGGGCTCGCCGGTTCCGGCAGATCCTGTCGTCGGAGGCGACGAAGCCGGGTGCGGGCGTCGAGATCATCGAAGCAGCCTTTTCGGCCGTCGATTTCGCAAGCGCACCGCGCGACGATGTGCCGGACCGCGCCGGCGAACAGCGTCTGGCGGGGTAAGGCTCTGGCCGGTGTCAGGAGCCGGCGGCTGCGAGGCGCTCTGTGCGAACCGTCAGTCGCGCTTCATCGTCATCAGCATCTGCCACATATCGGCGCCCGTCTCGAAGACGGCGGCGTTGGCGGCAAAGGCCGTGCGGGTTTCGATCACCGTCGTCATCTCGTCGGCAAGATCGACATTCGAACCGTCCGGTGCGGTTGGTGCGCCGGAAGGCGTCACGGTGGCGGAAACGCCGCCGCCTGCCGTCTCCGACAGACCGGTCGTCTGCCGGTCATAGCCGGGCGTGGCCGCATTGGCGACATTGCCGGCGGTCGCGGCCAGCCGCTTCGTCTGGGCCTGCATGCCGGACAATGACGTGGCCATGACGGATGATATGCCCATCGTTCCCGTTCCCGTTCCCGTTTGTGTCGGACCTTCATCTTGCGGCAGGGGCCGTCAAGGAACGGTGAAGGGCGGCGGTTAAGCGATTGTCGCAGGTCGCGGCCGATCTGTGCCGAAACGGGACCCGTTACTTCAGGCTGATCAGCGCCGTGCCGACGATCGCAAGTGCCGCCCCGCCCCAGGCGTGGGCGCGCGGCCTCTGGCCGCTGCGGATCCAGACCATCGGCAGGATGACGATCGGGGTCATCGACGACAGCGTCGACACGAGCCCGACATTGCCATTGGTCAGCGCCGCCATCAGGAGAACCATGCCGAGCGCCGTGCCGAAGAAGGAGGCGGTGACGGCAAGGCCGAGATCGCTCACCCTGAACGTCGCCGTGTCGCGGCGAAGGGAAGGCAGCGCCAGAATGGCCCAGAAGCAGATGACGGCGAAGCCGGAGCGGACGGCCATCGCGGCAAACGGATCGATGCCGGAGGCCATGGCCGGGCGGGCGGCAAGGCTGCCGAGCGCCTGTCCGAGCGCCGTGACGACGCCGAGCGTGATGCCGAGCATGGAGGTCGGCGGAGACGGTGGTGCCGGCGCCTCGATCGGCTTGTCGTCGGCGAGCGGGATCATGGCCGGCGGACGACGGCGCCGCAGGCCGATGGCGATGACGATGCCGGTCAGGATCAGCACGACGCCGAAAGCCTGGCGGGCGGAGATCGTCTCACCGAAGGCGAGATAGCCGAAGACCAGCGCGAAGGGCGAGGCGAGCGAGAAGAGAAGCGCCGTCACCCGCGGACCTGCGATATAGATCGAGGCGAAATAGGTGGTCGAGGCGATCACGATGCCGGCAAGGCTCGACAGCGCCAGAGCCTCGATCTGCCACATCCCGAGGCTGGCCCAGCCGCCGACCAGCGTGGTCATGACGGCGGTGAACAGAAAGGCGGCCGTCAGCTGCCAGCGCGCCAGCCGCATCAGCGGCACGCGGCCGTTCAATTCGTTGACGAACATCGAGCTCAGCGCGATGCAGATGGCGGAACCGATGGCAAGCGCTTCGGAGATGAACACGGGCGGGCGATCCTTCAGGGAGAAGGAGCGCTCTATGGCGCAGGACCGGTTCAAATACAAGCGCCGTCGGGGATCTGACGAGGTTCAGACCATGCGCGACAAGGTCTCGTCCTTCTTCACCAGCCGATGCCAGACGACCGCTGCCAGATGCAGGCCGAGCACGATGAAGAACAGATAGGCGCCGTATTCGTGGATGGTGCCGACCAGACGGCCGAAATTGCGGTCGTGATCCATCAGGTTCGGCCAGTTGAACAGGCCGAACCACGGGATATCGCGGCCTTCGGCGCCGGACGTGATGTAGCCCGCCACCGGCATCAGCAGCATCAGCGCATAAAGCAGACCGTGGCCCACGCGGGCAGCAATCCTGACATGCCGGTGCTGCTCCTTCTGCCAGTAGGGTTCGCCGCGATAGGCGCGCACGGGAATGCGCAGCACGAGCAGTGCCAGCGCCGTCATGCCGAGCGACTTGTGGATGGTCATCAGGAACTCACGCTCCGGCGTGTGGTCCAGATAGGCGCAGTAGAGACCGATGGCGAGCGCCAGGACGATGACCACCGCCATGATCCAGTGAAGAGCGCGCTGCATGCGCGAATAGCGGTAATGGGACCTGTTTCGATAGGTCGTCTGCGTCAGGCTCAAAGCGAATCTCCGGTTGTGGCACAGCCGGATTGCGGCAATGCGTGGGCTGGAATTAAGGCCGCGGTGCAGGGTCAAGCGAAGTTGATGCGCCGTGATGACGCTTGCGTGACGCCGAGTGATGGTGAAGCTTGTCTGGAAAAAGCGATTGAGGGGGCTTTCGCCCCCTCAATCTTTCCTATCCATCGATCTGGTCAAGACGCCGCCTTACTCGGCGGCTTCCGCATAATCCTCCAGCGGAGGGCAGGTGCAGACCAGATTGCGGTCGCCATAGACATTGTCGATGCGATTGACCGAGGACCAGTATTTATCGACGCGGAACGAGCCGGGCGGGAAGCAGGCCTGTTCGCGCGAGTAGGGACGATCCCACTCGCCGACCAAGTCTTCCACCGTGTGCGGCGCGTTCTTTAGCGGGTTGTTGAGCTTGTCGGAGCGGCCTTCCTCGATGTCGCGGGCTTCCTCGCGGATCGCCAGCATGGCTTCGCAGAAACGGTCGATCTCGGCCTTGGTTTCGGATTCCGTCGGCTCGATCATCAGCGTGCCGGCAACCGGCCAGCTCATGGTCGGGGCATGGAAGCCGCAGTCGATCAGGCGCTTGGCGACATCGTCCACCGTGACGCCGGCAGAGACGTTGAGCGGACGCGTATCGATGATGCATTCATGCGCCACGCGGCCGGCCTCGGACTTGTAGAGCACGTCATAGGCGCCCTTCAGGCGGGCTGCGATATAGTTGGCGTTGAGGATCGCAACCTTGGTCGCCTGTGTGAGGCCTTCGCCGCCCATCATCAGGCAGTAGGACCAGGAGATCGGCAGGATCGAGGGCGAGCCGAACGGGGCTGCCGACACAGCACCTTCACGACCGAGACCCTGACCGTCGAATTCCGGATGGCCCGGCAGGTAGGGTGCCAGATGCGCCTTGACGCCGATCGGACCCATGCCGGGGCCACCGCCGCCATGCGGAATGCAGAAGGTCTTGTGCAGGTTGAGGTGGCTGACGTCGGAGCCGATGTCACCGGGGCGGGACAGGCCGACCATGGCGTTCATGTTGGCGCCGTCGAGATAGACCTGACCGCCGTGGCTGTGGGTGATCTCGCAGATCTCCTTCGCCGTCTCCTCGAACACGCCGTGGGTGGACGGGTAGGTGATCATGCAGCATGACAGGTTTGCCGCATACTGTTCGGCCTTGGCGCGGAAATCGTCGAGGTCGATATCGCCATTGTCACGCACCTTGACGACCACGACCTTCATGCCGACCATCTGGGCCGAGGCCGGGTTGGTGCCGTGGGCCGAGGTCGGGATGAGGCAGACGTCGCGATGCGTGTCGCCATTGGCGATGTGGTAGTTGCGGATGGTCAGAAGGCCCGCATATTCGCCCTGCGCACCGGAATTCGGCTGCATGGAGAAGGCGTCATAGCCCGTGACCTGGCAGAGCTTGGCCGAGAGGTCGTCCAGCATTTCCTTGTAGCCAAGCGCCTGATCGGCGGGAACGAACGGATGGATATCCGAAAATTCCGGCCAGGTGATCGGCAGCATTTCCGCCGTGGCGTTCAGTTTCATCGTGCAGGAGCCGAGCGGGATCATCGCGCGGTCGAGCGCAAGGTCACGGTCCGACAGGCGGCGGATGTAGCGGGTCATCTCGCTTTCGGCGCGGTTCATGTGGAAGATCGGATGGGTCATGTAATCCGATTTTCTCAAGAGCGCTGCCGGCAGGCGGTAGGAGGGCTCGAAATCCGAGACCTTGAACTGGCCACCGAAGGCACGCCAGACGGCTTCGAGCGTTGCCGGACGGGTGCGCTCGTCGAGCGACATGCCGATCTTCGTCTCACCGACCTTGCGCAGGTTGACGCCTTCGGCGACGGCCGCGCGCATGATCAGGCCCTGCATGTGGCCGACGTCCACGGTGATCGTGTCGAAGAAGGTTTCGGGTTCGATCGTGTAGCCGAGCTTTTCGAGGCCCTTGGCCATCAGCACGGCCTTCTTGTGGACCTGCTGGGCGATCGCCTTCAGACCTTGCGGACCGTGGAAGACGCCGTACATCGAGGCCATGACGGCGAGCAGAACCTGCGCGGTGCAGATGTTCGACGTCGCCTTTTCGCGGCGGATATGCTGTTCGCGGGTCTGCAGCGACAGGCGGTAGGCGCGGTTGCCACGGGCATCGACCGAGACGCCGACGAGGCGGCCGGGCATGGCGCGCTTGTGGGCATCCTTGACGGCCATGTAGGCGGCATGCGGGCCACCATAGCCGACCGGAACGCCGAAGCGCTGCGACGAGCCGATGGCGATGTCGGCGCCCATTTCGCCGGGCGACTTCAGGAGCGTCAGCGCCAGAAGGTCGGCTGCGACGGCTGCCACCGCACCGGTCTGGTGCAGGCGGGAGATGAGGCCGGTAAAGTCACGGACTTCGCCATGCGTGCCCGGATACTGGAAGATCGCGCCGAAGACGTCGACCGGATCGAGATCTGTCATCGGATCGCCGACGATCACCGACCAGCCGAGCGGGGCGGCACGGGTTTCGATCAGCGAAATCGTCTGCGGGTGGCAGGCGCTATCGACGAAGAAGGCGGTCGCCTTCGACTTTGCCTGACGCTGGCAGAGCGCCATGGCTTCGGCGGCGGCCGTCGCTTCATCGAGAAGCGAGGCATTGGCGACGTCGAGACCGGTCAGATCCGAGATCATCGTCTGGAAGTTCAGGAGCGCTTCGAGGCGGCCTTGCGAGATTTCCGGCTGGTAGGGCGTGTAGGCCGTGTACCAGGCCGGATTTTCCAGAATATTGCGCTGGATGACCGGCGGGGTGACGGTGCCGTAATAGCCCTGGCCGATCAGCGAGGTCAGGACCTGGTTCTTGTTGGCGGTCTCGCGCAGCTTGTCGAGGGCTTCCCGTTCGGAGAGCGCCGCACCCCAGGTCAGCGGGATCTCCTGACGGATGGAAGCGGGAACCGTGGCGTCGATCAGGGCGTCGAGCGATTTGTAGCCGATGACCTTCAGCATCTCGGCCATTTCGGCCGGAGACGGGCCGATATGGCGACGGTTGGCGAAATCGTACGGATCGTAATCCGTGAAGTGGAAATCGGTGCTGTCGGTCATCAGGCAATCATGTCCTTGTAGGCGGCTTCGTCCATGAGGCCGTCCGCGTCGGAGACGTTCTTCAGCTTGAGCTTGAAGAACCATGCGGCACCTTCAGGATCGGAATTGACCAGCGAGGGGTCGTCGACGATCGCCTGGTTGACTTCGGTGACTTCGCCATCGAGCGGCGCGTAGACGTCGGAGGCGGCCTTGACGCTCTCGACGGTGGCGGCATTGCCATCCTTCGTCAGTTCGGCGCCGACTTCCGGCAGTTCGACGAAAACGAGGTCGCCCAGCTGTTCTGCGGCGTGGGTGGTGATGCCGACGGTGGCGACATCGCCTTCAAGCTTCAGCCATTCGTGTTCTGCGGTAAATTTCAGCATGGAGAGATCCTCTCTGAAAGGGGAAACTGGGGAAGTGAAAACTGTCTTGTCTGTGTCGGTGTGATGGCCTTCCGGCCAGCACGAAATCAGCGCTTGTAGGTCGGCGTAATGAAGGGCAGGGCGGCAACCGTCATCGGGAGGTATTTGCCGCGAACTTCGGCGAAAACCTGGGTGCCCGGCGTTGCCTGCGCGACCGGCAGATAGCCCATGGCGACCGGGCCCTCGACCGTCGGGCCGAACGTGCCGGAGGTGACTTCGCCGATTTCGGTTACGCCTTGCGCATCGGCATAGAGTTTCGCATGCGAGCGGACCGGCGCCTTGCCTTCCGGCTTCAGGCCGACGCGGCGGCGGGTGGTGCCGTTCGACAGTTCGCCGAGGATACGGGTTGCGCCCGGAAAGCCGCCTTCGCGATCGCCGCCCGTCTTGCGGGCCTTCTGGATTGCCCATTCGAGCGAGGCTTCGATCGGCGAGGTCGTCGTGTCGATATCGTTGCCATAGAGGCAGAGGCCGGCTTCGAGGCGCAAGGAATCACGCGCGCCAAGGCCGATTGCCTGACAGTCGGGATGTTCGAGCAGTGCCTTGGCGACGGCGACCGCATGGGCCTGCGGCACCGAGATCTCGAAACCGTCCTCGCCGGAATAGCCCGAACGCGAGACGATGCAATCGACGTCGTGCAGCGGTACCTCGCGCACGTCCATGAATTTCATGGCCGAGACACCGGCCCAGAGTTCGGCCAGAACCGCTTCGGCACGCGGCCCCTGAAGGGCGATCAGCGCGCGGTCTTCGAGAAGGGTGACGTCGCAGCCTTCGAGGTTCGCCTTCATATGGGCGAGGTCCTGATCCTTGCAGGCGGCGTTGACGACGACGAGAAGGTGATCGCCGCGATTGGTGATCATCAGGTCGTCGAGGATGCAGCCGTTGTCGTCGGTGAAGAAGCCGTAGCGCTGGCGGCCTTCCTTCAGCGAGAGGATATCGACCGGAACGAGCTTTTCGAGGGCAAGGGCGGCGTCGGCGTAAGAGCCGGATTTTGCCTTCACGATGACCTGGCCCATGTGGGAAACGTCGAACAGGCCGGCGGCGGCGCGGGTGTGGAGGTGTTCCTTCATCACGCCGAGCGGGTATTGCACCGGCATGTCGTAACCGGCGAACGGAACCATCTTGGCGCCGAGTTCGAGGTGAAGCGCGTGAAGCGGGGTGATCTTCAGAGCGGTCTGATCGTTCGTTTGGTCGTCCAAGGACGCCTCCAGGTTTGGCGGGCCCGTTGTCGGGCGGCACGCCGGCTCAGATAAGGGTGCAGCCGATACCATGATCGGTGCGCCGGTTTTCGAGCCCCCTCTGTCCTTGTCGCCTGAGATTGTTATCCCTTCGGCGAGCCCTCTTTTGCGGAAGGCTTCTCTCCAGAGTCCTGTCGTCTCCCGATGGTCCTTTTGCCTGAGAGTTTCCGGGGCGGTTGCTCCTTCGGCACCGCATCAAAGCGGCTTCTCCCATCGAGTGAGCGCCCATTATCGGGGAGAGGCCTGCCTTGGCAAGAGGCAAATGTCGCGGCTGCCAATATTTTTGTCGCCCGCCATGCGTCATCCCCAGAAGCGGCTTTCGCGGGCATCGATAAAATGGGATATCGGAGATGATAAAGCGCAATGAAATCGCGGGAGACAGGCGATGACCGTCAGGGCTGGAATGCTCACGGCCGGGTGGGCGGCGAGACAGGCCGGAATGGCCTTTGTCATGACGCTCTGGCTCGGCGCCGGACCGGGGCAAGCCGCATCCGACACGGCAACATCCGGCACCGCGACACCGGGAGTGACCACACCTGGAATGACCAAACCGGGAATGACCAAACCGGGAATGACGACACCCGATATGGCGACGATGCCGGGGATGAGCGCGCCGAATACCGATGCCGCATCAGCGGCCCCACAGGCAAGCGCGCATGTGGGCGATCTCACCGTCAGCGGCGGGTTCGTGCGCGCGATGCTGCCGGGCCAGCCGGTGGGCGGCGGCTATCTGACGATCCGCAACGACGGCGCCACCGACGACCGGCTCGTCTCGATCTCCTCGCCTGTCGCGGGGCGTGTCGAACTGCATGACATGGCGATGCAGGGGGCGGTAATGCGGATGCGCCGTCTCGATGACGGGCTTGCCGTGCCGGCGCGACAGACGATCAGCCTGCAACCCGGCGGAACGCATATGATGTTTCTGAAGGTGAAGACGCCGTTCCGACAGGGCAATAGCGTGATCGTCCACCTGCGGTTCGAAAAGGCGGGCGAGGTCGATATGATATTGCCGGTGTTTTCCGCCGGGATGTCCGGGCAGGAATAGAAGACCGTCTCGAAAACCCTGCCGTGACGCGCATCGGACCCTTGCAAGGGGGCCCCGCGCGGCGAAAATCGTGAAAAAATGTGGTCGCTTGCTCGAAGCCTACCGACCGGTCTCAGCGTCTGTTAACGGAAAACATGCAGAGATGCACAGAGAACAGAGAGGGTTCTCTGTGCCGGCAGAATTCGAGAAAGGCTCGGCGATGAATAGACGACGTTCGCGGGTCATCGCGACAGCCGTGCTGCTCGGCCTGTTCGGCGCTGCCATTCCGCTTGTCGCCGTCAGCTGGGTATCGTGGCATCTGGCGCTGCGGCACGAGCAGGCCAAGCTCCAGGATGTCGCGACGCTTATCCTGCGTCGCACGGAGCGGACGTTCGGCGATGCCAAGCTCGCACTCGATTCGCTCACCTATCCGCCGATGCCGCCATGCTCGCAGAAGCATATCGCCAGAATGCGGGTGATCGCCTTCAATACGCCGTCGGTCTCCGAAGTCGGCTATTTCGAAAATGGCATTCTGCGCTGCACGTCCTGGGGTGAGGACACGCATGCCATCCACAAGGCGCCGGTCGACTATGTCACCCGTGAGAAGCTTGAAGTGGCCACGCATGTCCGGCCGCAGTTCGGCATGGGCCGTCAGGCGCTGGCGCTTTACTACGGGCTCTACAGCGTGCTCATCGATCCCGAACGGCTGATCGATATCCTGAACGACGGCAGCGTGTCGATGTCGGTCTCCAGTCCGAAAGGCGTGATCGTCGATACCGGCGATGCGGAGGCGGCGGCTGCGCGCATGCTGGAGCCGGATGCGGGTGCGAAGGGGCTGACGGAGACTGTCGTCTATGCAACCGCCAGCGACGCCGATTTCAGGGCGATCGCCTCCGAGCCCCGCTCGGTGCTGGCAAAGACCGTGAGAGACCAGCAGCTGCTGCTCCTTCCCTTCGGAATTCTGGCCGCGCTCCTGATCATTGCGGGCGTCGTCTGGATATCGCGAAGACGCCTGTCTCCGCTTGGTGAATTGCGGGCCGCCGTGCAGGCGCGCGCGTTCGTCGTCCACTACCAGCCGATCGTCTCGCTCGAAAGCGGGGTCTGTATCGGGGCCGAGGCGCTGGTGCGGTGGCGCCGGCCCGATGGCTCCATGGTGCGGCCGGATCTCTTCATCCCGCTGGCGGAGGAGAGCGGGCTCATCCAGCCGATCACCGATCAGGTCGCCGCGCGGGTGATCGACGAGATGGGCTCACTGCTGCGCATGGATCGCCAGCTGCATATCTCGATCAACCTCAGCGCCGGCGATATCGAGACCGGCCGGGCTCTCGACGTGATCGACAGGTTGCTGGCCCGAACCGAGATCCTGCCGGCGCAGATCTCGCTGGAAGCGACCGAACGCGGCTTCATGCATATCGGAGCCGCGCAGGAAACCTTGACGAAGGCGCGCGCACGCGGCCATGCGGTGGCGATCGACGATTTCGGCACCGGATATTCCAGCCTGCAATATCTCGAGGGGCTTTCGGTCGATACGCTGAAGATCGACAAGTCTTTCATCGACACGATCGGGCGCAATACGGTGAAAAGCCCTGTGACCGGCCATATCATCGATCTCGCCAGGACGCTTGGCCTGTCCACCGTTGCCGAAGGGGTAGAGACGGAAGAGCAGGTGGAATACCTGCGCCGTCACGGCGTGGATTTCGCCCAGGGCTGGTATTTTTCCAAGGCGCTGCCGCCGGAAGAGTTTCTTCGCTATTGCCGGCAAAGCCGGTCTGCCGGGAAAGGTGCCGACGGCTCGGATGGTGCCGGCGGCAAGGGGCGTTTCGTCGCCGCCTGAAAATGGCGTGAGGACCGCGTCGCAGCGGCTCTGGAGCGCTCGCGCTCGTCAGTCGTCGTCCAGTTCGCGATAGGCGGCTTCCACCTGGCTGAGGCTTGCCTGCTGCTGCGGGTGATGGCCACCGGCAAGAAGATCGAGCGCGACGCTCGATGCGGCAACCGTCATCTCCACCGCGTCGGGATCGCTGACGCCTTCGGTCATCCTGGCATTTCTGTCGGCCTCTATGCGGGCATCTTTCACCTTGTCCTTCACCGAAACACGGCGCTGGAGCTTGAGGCTCTCGATGTTCAAGGCGGCGGCATCTGCCGAGACTGCTACGATCTGCGTCATCTTTTCCCCTAAGCGTTGGAGGCAATCAGGTTAGCCGGCGGGATTTCGAGACGCTTTAACAAAACCGGCGGGATTTTACCCTTCCTGCACTTAACTCAGCCACACGCTGCCAATGGCGCGTGAAGGTCATGATCGAAATCTGCATTTCCAGATCAACACTTCCCGAATGCGGCAAAGGCCGATCATGTGCTATGCCGCAGGGAATCAATGCTTATCCGGTCGAGTGTAGAGCATTGTCATCCTCCCGCCAAGGTTGGCGGAGGAGAGGCGTTTTTCGGCAAGTGCGGCGTAGCGGGCCCGATCTGCGGGAACAAGCGCCAGATAGGCAGGGAGCCAGGCGATCCGGTCGCCGCGGATGAGGCCATCGTCACCCTGGGGTAAACCGAGCTGCGGGGTGCCCGCAAGATGATCGATGCGCGACGGATCATGGAGGGAAGCCAGCGTGAAGCGGACGAGCCGTTGCAGTGCGCCATTGCCTTGGCTCAGGGGATGATAGCCATTGGCTTCACCAAGCGAGGCCAGCATGACGAGCGGTGCGAGTGCGACCAGATGGTAATCCCGTGCCTTTTTGGCGCGGGCCAGTTCGAGCGGCAGCGCACCGTCTGCCGTCACCTGATCGATGCCGAGCGTGTAGCTGTCCATGCCGAATTTCAGAAAGTCAGGCCGGTCGACGGCGACGCCCACCGCTGCCACGGCAAAGCCACCCCAGTACCGGTGGTTCTGACGATCGGACGTGCGGTCCTTGCCGTCGGTGTAGACAGGGATGGTCGCGTCTGCCAGCGTGGTCAGCCAGGCGTCGATCGGACCGGTGTCGAGATGGAGGAGCGGGGCGGCAGAGCGCGTCTGCATATAGGCCATCGCGGTGCCGGCGATGATGCGGGTGGCGCTCAGATGGCTCTGGCGGGTTTTCAGATCCGAGAGGGCTTGGCCCTTTGCCCAGACGTCCATGGCTTTCAGCGCACAGGCGGCCGCGTCGAGCCGCTTTCCGTCGGACAGCGTGTAGATGCTCGCCTGGCTTGCGACGAGGCTTTCGAAGGTGCGGGTCGCTTTCAGAGCTGCATCGTAGCGGTTCTTGTGGTCCGCATCGATGGTCGAATGGGTGGCGTCGCCATCTTCGTAAATGCTCGACAGGTCGAGCGTGACGACCGGCGCCGGGATGGCGATATCGCAGGCGGTCTTGCCGTTGTTGCGTTCGGGATGCGAGGCGAGCGGGAAGGGAGCGACGAGCTGTTGCCGATCCGGCGTTGCTGCGGCCGCTGCCGAGACGATCGCATCGGCGCCGATCGCTACCAGCGTCAGGAGCGGTATCGCGGCCATCATGCTTTTCATCGTCATCGTCATCGTCATTGCCATCGCCAGAATCGCCTTTGCTGCCATTCGCATCGTTTCTCTGTGTTTGCGGCGAAAACGGCTTTTTGTGGAGCGGGCCTGCAGCCGGTCGTCGCCGCCTTTGTCGAGACTTTCCACAAAGACGGTGATGCGAAAAGCGGCAGGCTGGCGCTTTGGCGCCCTTTGCTCTAAAGGGCAGGGCTGATCCTAGATTTTAGAAAGAGCTTTGATGGCAGGCATCGAGCATATCGCCGTTGAGCCGGATGAAGCGGGCATGCGCCTCGACCGGTGGTTCAAGATCCACTATCCCGGTCTTGGCTTTGGACCGTTGCAGAAATTGTTGCGCTCCGGCCAGGTGCGCATAGATGGCGGACGGGTGAAGAGCGACAGCCGCGTCCAGCCCGGCCAGGTCGTGCGCATTCCGCCGATGGAGACGGACGCCAAGAAGGCCGGTCCGATCGCATCCAAGGACCTGAAGCATGCCGGCGATTACGAATTGCTGCAGCGGATGGTGCTGCATGAGGACGACAAGGTGATCGTGCTCAACAAGCCGGCCGGCCTTGCCGTGCAGGGCGGTTCGGGCGTGGCGCGCCATATCGACCAGATGCTCGAAGCCTGGGTGAGCCCGAAGGGCGAAAAGCCGCGCCTCGTGCACCGCCTCGACCGCGACACGTCGGGCGTGCTGGTGATTGCCCGTACCCGCGGTGCCGCACAGAAGCTGACGGCAGCATTTCGCGAACGCGACACCAAGAAGACCTACTGGTCGCTGGTGAAGGGCGTGCCGCGCAAGCGCGAGGACAAGATTTCGAGCTGGCTCGTCAAGGAACAGACGCCAGACGGAGACCGGATGCGGATCTGCCGGCATGGGGAAGAGGGTGCCGATCATGCGGTGTCCTTCTACCGCGTGCTGGAGACGGCGGCGCAGAATCTCGCCTGGCTGGAGATGGAGCCCTATACGGGCCGCACGCACCAGCTGCGCGTGCATGCGCTGCATATCGGCCACCCGATCATCGGCGACCCGAAATATTACGACGACGACGTCAACTGGCCGTTCCCCGGCGGCATCCAGAAGCGGCTGCATCTTCATGCGCGGCGTATCGATATTCCGCACCCGTCCGGCGGGCGGCTTCGGATCACCGCGCCGCTGCCGCCGCATATGGTGCAGACCTGGAACCTGCTCGGCTTCGATATGGAAAACGGCCGTACCGACGACGAATGATGGCAGATAGCGAGAAAAAATCGATGAAGCTGGTCCTGTTCGACTGCGACGGCACGCTGGTGGACAGCGCAGCGCTGATCCACGAAACCATGCGTCGCACCTTCGTCCATTTCGGCAAGCGCGAGCCGACGGAGGCCGAGACCAAGGCGATCATCGGTCTGACGCTCGACATCGCCATCGCCCGCATGGACGGCAAGCCGCATGTGGATGCGGAGGCGACCGAGATGATGGCCTATTACAAGTCGCTGTTTTCGGTGGTGCGGCAGGATCTGGATTTTCAGGAGCCGCTGTTCGACGGTATTCGCGAGGTGGTCGATGCGATCGGTGCGCGCGAGGACCTGCTGGTCGGCGCCGTCACCGGCAAGTCGCGGCGCGGGCTCAAGCTGGTGATGGAGACGCACGGGTTCGACGCGTATTTCATCGTCGGCCGCACGGCGGATGATTGCCCGTCAAAGCCGCATCCGGCCATGGTGACGGAGTGCTGCGACGAGACCGGCATGGATGCCAAGGACACGCTCGTCATCGGCGATGCGATCTACGACATGCAGATGGCAAAGGCTGCCGGTGCCACCGCCATCGGCGTTGCCTGGGGCTATGCCTCCGTCGAAGACCTGAACCGCGCGGGGGCGGACCATATCGTCCACCATCCCCGCGAACTTCTGCCGCTGATCGGAGGTTTCTGACATGCGCGATATTTTCCCCGACCCCAATGAGGCGCTCAGCCATCCCGACCCGACGCGCCGTGCGCAGATCCAGATGCACCGGCCGCTGCCGAAGCGCTTCTATACAGAGGTCTGCGTCGCCGAGGTCGAGGACGGCCATACGATCCTGCTCGACGGCAAGGCCGTGAAGACGCCGGCCAAGAATGCGCTGGTTGCCCAGACGGCACGTCTGGCGGAATTGCTGCGCCGCGAATGGGCCGATCAGGTGGATGTCATCGATCCGCGCCGCATGCCGGTAACGCGGCTCGTCAATACCGCGATCGACGGCGTGTCCGTCGAGCCGCAGGCGGTGTTCGAGGATCTGCTGCGGTTCTCGACCAGCGACATGCTGTGCTACCGCGCAGAGGGCCCGGAAAACCTCGTGGCCCGGCAGATCGACCAGTGGGACCCGATCCTCGACTGGGCCAGCGATGTGCTCGGCGCGCGCTTTGTGCTGATCGAAGGGATCATGCCCGCCGACCAGCCGAAAGAGGCGATCGCGGCCTTCGGTCAGGCCTTGCGGAAATACCAGACGCCGATCGAGCTTGCGGCGCTGCACACGATTACGACGCTCACCGGTTCAGCGCTTCTGGCGCTCGCCTTTGCGGAAGGTCGGATCAGCGCCGACGAGGCGTGGGCGCTTGCCCATCTCGACGAGGACTGGACCAACGAGCATTGGGGCGCCGATGCCGAGGCCGAGCACCGGCGCAAGCAGCGCCTCGAAGAGATGCAGGCGGCCTCTGCTGTTTTTGAGGCGCTGAGGCAGCGGACTTAATCCTTCCCTAACCCTGTTCGGCGAAACTTGCGGGCGTTCCTTCGTGTGAAAAGGTTCGGCCCGGCAAGGGCCGCAGGGTCGGTTCATGTTTCGCGTTTGTATTCGTCTTGCCCTGGTGGCTGCCGCCACCCTTCCGTTGATGTCCTTCCGCATGCCGGCTGCCGACAAGGGCATTCCGAAGCTTCTCTATGACGTGCGCGGTGCAGTCGTGATGGGCGACGACGACAGTATCCCGAAGGCACTGGTTTCCTCGGCCGACAGGCAGATCGACCAGGCCATCCGGCAGACGATGCGTTCGCTCATTCTGCCAAGGACGATCATTTCGGTGAGGATCGGCAAAATCGCGCAGGAGCCGCTGTTGATCGGCAGGCGTTACGTCACGACCGTCAATGTCCAGGCGATCTCCGTCGACAGCGGCGAGCCGGTGGCGGAAGGCTCGTTCAAGGCCTCGGCCTTCCTGTTCAGTTCGGAAGCGGCGGAAGCCGCACTGGCGGGCAAGATCTCGGAGCGGATCGCCAGCGAATTCAGGCTCGGACAGCGTCAGGATGTGCTGGCGACGGCGTTTGCAAACTGACGTTGCAGTTATCGACGGGTCGACGTCGTCATCAAGTAAATGTGAAAACTTGACCTGACATGTTGAGTTTACGGCCTCGTCGCGCGGCCCTACCGCTTCGTGCGTCATTTTGACCCGGAGAGGTTTTCCCAATGCATATATTCGAGCGATTCAGCGCCTACCGCCCCCAGTTCCTCGGGATTTTGAGGATCATTACCGCCCTGCTTTTCGTCGAGCATGGCACGATGAAGCTGTTCGGCTTTCCCGGCGGCGGCGCCGGCATGGGCGCTCTGCCGCCGCTCTTCGTCTTCGCCGGCCTTCTGGAAGTCCTTGGCGGCCTTCTGGTGGCTGTCGGCTTCCTGACCCGGCCGATCGCCTTCCTGCTCTCGGGCGAAATGGCATTCGCCTATTTCATGTCGCATTTCCCGAAGTCGTTCTTCCCGGCAATCAACGCCGGCGATGCCGCCATCCTGTTCTGCTTCGTCTTCCTCTACCTATTCTTTGCAGGGGCTGGCGCGTTTTCGATCGATGAGCGCAAAAAGGTCTGATCAGAGACCTTCGAGCGAAAAAAATGCCGGCGGTGATCCCGCCGGCATTTTTGTTCGCAAGATCCTGCCGCAACAAACAGGTTCCGGCGCCTGCCGGACGCGGCCTAGGCGCTTTTGACCTCGATACGGTCATAGCCTCTGGCACGGTAGATCACCGTCGAGGCGATCCAGCTGAGGATGAATATAGCGACGACGGCAAAGCCGAAATTCCCAAGATTATCGTTGAAGCCGCCGATCACATCCCACACACCGCCGGTCAGACCGAGCTTGTCGGAGATCAGACCGAGCGCTTCGAGGCCGCCGATGAAGATGGCGACGACGACCGAGGCGGCGGTGATCGTCAGGTTATACCAGAGCTTGCGCATCGGATTGACAAAGGCCCAGCCATAGGCGCGCGTCATCAGCACGCTGTCGAGCGTATCCATCAGCGACATGCCGGCGGTGAAGAGCGCCGGGAAGACGAGGATCGTCCAGACGGACATGCCTTGCGCCGCCTGCGCGGCCGAAATCCCCAGAAGGCCGATCTCGGTTGCCGTATCGAAACCGAGGCCGAAGAGGAAGCCGATCGGATACATGTGCCAGGAGCGCCTGACACCGCGGAAGGTCTTCTTGAAGATACGCGCAAACAGGCCGCGGCCCGCCAGAAGCGCGTCGAGATCCTCATCGACGATCCGTTCGCCGCGCTTGGCGCGCGAAAACGCCTGCCAGACGCCGCGCAGGATGAAAAGATTGGCGATGCCGATCAGAAGTAGAAAGCCGGCCGAGACTGTCGTGCCGATCAGTCCGCCGATCTGATGGAATTCCTCCAGCCGGTCCTGCATGGTCGCGGCCGTTGCGGCAATCGCGATCGTGGCGAGAACGACGATGCTGGAATGGCCGAGCGAGAAGAAGAAGCCGACCGAAAACGGCCGCTTGCCCTCCTGCATCAGCTTGCGCACGACATTGTCGATCGCAGCGATATGATCGGCGTCGAAGGCATGGCGCAGGCCGAACATATAGGCGATCAGCGCCGTGCCGAGGAGGGCCGGGTGATCGGCGAAGGCGCAGAACGCCCAGATCCAGGCGGCAACATTGGCAATGACCAGAAAAGCAAGGACGCCCGCCACTTTTGCTTTGACCAGCAACGGCCGGTCGTCGAAAGGATTGATCATGATCCGGCATTCCCCTGATTTTCCGTAAGCACAATTCCATAGAAATGCATACGGCGCGACAGGCAAATGACGGTATCCGGCACGTTTTCCAGCGGAGAGCAACATGCAGCGTATTTCCATCACCATCGACGAGGATCTGCTGTCGGCGATCGATGCGCTGAGCCAGAAGCGCGGCTATGCCAGCCGTTCGGAAGCGGTGCGGGATATCGTGCGCGAAACTCTGGCGCAGGAGGCAGAGGCCGAGGCCGAAGACGGGCCTTGCGTTGCGGCTCTCTCCTATGTCTACCAGCATGAAACACGCGAGCTTTCCAAGCGGCTGACATCCGTGCAGCACGATCATCATGACCTGTCGGTCTCGACGCTGCATGTGCATCTGTCGAATGCCGATTGTCTGGAGGTGACGGTCTTGAAGGGCAATGCCGGCGCGGTGAGGGCCTTTGCCGATGCTGTCACGTCACAGCGCGGCGTGCGTCACGGGCATCTCAACGTCATCCCGGCCGGCGATGGCGGCGGGCATGGTCACGGAGACGATCATGGTCATGATCACGCGCACCCGCATCGCGCAGACTGAGGTCGGCGGGGATGCGCTCAGTTGCCGCCCAGCGAAACGGCGGCGTTGACGGCGGCGGCGATCAGCACGGCATTGAAGAAGAACGAGACGACCGCGTGCACGAGGTTCAATTTGCGCATTCCGGTCGTGGTGATCGCGACGTCCGAGGTCTGGGCGGTCATGCCGATAACGAAGGAAAAGTAGAGAAAATCGTAGCCGCCGGGGGCGCTGGTCTGTGGAAAGTCGAGGCCGCCATGCCATTTCGGCCGGTTTTCCTGTTTCTGGCCAGGCTTCTGGTCAGGCTTCTGGTCCTGTCTGACGAGTTCCGTTGTTTT
The DNA here is from genome assembly GCA_028283725.1 of Neorhizobium sp. GTDB lineage: Bacteria > Pseudomonadota > Alphaproteobacteria > Rhizobiales > Rhizobiaceae > Neorhizobium. The sequence goes on from JAPWKC010000004.1 coordinate 54,869, forward strand.
CAGCGGTTTTTCGCTCGATGCAGGCTTTGCCGTCTGTGTTCCTGCGCCCTTGGAAGACTTGCCGGCCTGCGCCTGTTTTGCGTCTCGGGGCCTGGTTGCCGCCTTGCCCTGTTTGGCCAGTTTGGCGGATGACGGTTCATCCTCCGGCATATCCGTCGGGCGCCAGAAGCGGTGGGCATAGTGCATGGCAAACATCGTATGGATGGTGAGCCAGCCAAGCACGACGGAGGCGAAGGCAAGCGCGATCTCGCCAATACCGGCCTGAGCGCTGCCGTTCAGGACCTGAAACAGCAGGGCGACGGCTGTGACGGCGGCCAGAAGCGTGACGATCAGGATCACCGGTTCCGGCTCGTCGTTCGGCGGCGCGCGGCGGCGCAGAACCTGCCCGTCGAGCGCGGGGATGCGAAACGCCATCATGACGAGGTAGAGCGCAAAGAAGATCACCGCCGAGATCGCCGGAGCCAGGCCGCGCAGAAAGGCGATCAGGATCGGCAGGGCGACGAGCGCGACGACGGCTGCAATGAGGAACGGGCCGTGACGGTGATGCAGCAGTTTCTTCCAGTGCTCCATGCGCGTCGCTGTCCTTCACGATGAATGGGGGTTCCTATGCTTCAGGCCGCCATCGCTCTTCGGCAGAGTCGGTCGAAGGTTTGCAGGAATGCGGAGCGGTCGCGCGGCGAGAAGGAGGGATTGTAGCCCTTGCTCTCGCCAGTCTCGCGCAGATGCTGGCCGAGGTCGCGCATGGCGCTGGCCATGCCGATATTGGCCTCGTCGAAGACGCGGCCGGTCGGGCCGGTGACGAAGGCGCCGGTTGCCACGCAGCGGACGGCAAGCGGCACGTCGGCAGTGACGACCACGTCGCCCGATGTGGCGCGTTCGGCGATCCAGTCATCGGCGGCATCGAAGCTTGCCGAGACGATGACGTTCTTCACCATCGGGTCGCGGGAGGGGCGCAGGCCGGAATTGGCAACGAAGGTGACTTCGAGCCCGAGGCGTTCGGCGACTTTCAAAATTTCCGGCTTGACCGGGCAGGCGTCGGCATCGACATAGATCACGGCATCACCGATCGCATTTCATCAACGTCATTATCAGCCGACAATGCGGCCATCGGGCGATACGCTTTGTCCAGCAAAGCGTATCGCGTTTGCAGCACTGGTCAGACGGTCGCCGTCGTCTGGTCGACGGTTGCAGCCTCGGGAACGTGTTTCTTGATCGATTCGATCGCGCTTACGGCCGAAGCCTTGGCCTTGTAGCCTTCCGACGAGAACATGGTTTCGCCGTTCGACGCCTTGAAGCGAAAGCGGAATTCGCCGGCCTTGTCCTTGTAGATCTCGAACTTGTACATCGCGGGTGCTCCGGTTGTTTTAGCGTTAGCGAGAATAGTTGGCCGGCCGTGAATTGCAAGCATCTGGAACATTGCGGTTTGACGCAGGCAATGCGCTGCGTCTCAAGACGAAGCCGGCCGCGCGATGGCGGCCGGTCCCGTGCTTCTTGTCTTTAGTAGACGACGACGCCGCGGATCGATTCACCCTTGTGCATCAGGTCGAAACCCTTGTTGATGTCTTCGAGCGGCATGGTGTGGGTGATCATCGGATCGATCTGGATCTTGCCTTCCATGTACCAGTCGACGATCTTCGGCACGTCGGTGCGGCCGCGTGCGCCGCCGAAGGCCGTGCCCATCCAGTTGCGGCCCGTCACAAGCTGGAACGGGCGGGTGGAGATTTCCTGGCCGGCGCCGGCGACGCCGATGATGACCGACTTGCCCCAACCGCGATGCGAGGATTCGAGTGCCTGGCGCATGACCTTGGTGTTGCCGGTGCAATCGAAGGTGTAATCGGCGCCGCCGATCAGGTCGCCATGGCGCTTGGTCAGGTTGACGAGATAGGGCACGATATCGTCGCCGACGTCCTTCGGGTTGACGAAGTGCGTCATGCCGAATTTCTCGCCCCATTCCTTGCGGTCATTGTTGATATCGACGCCGATGATCATGTCGGCGCCGGCAAGGCGAAGCCCCTGCAGGACGTTGAGGCCGATGCCGCCGAGGCCGAAGACGATGGCGGTTGCGCCGATCTCGACCTTGGCCGTGTTGATGACGGCGCCGATGCCCGTCGTCACGCCGCAGCCGATATAGCAGACCTTGTCGAAGGGCGCGTCCGGATTGATCTTGGCAAGCGCGATTTCCGGCAGGACCGTGAAGTTCGCAAATGTCGAGCAGCCCATGTAGTGATGGATCTTGTCCTTGCCGATCGAGAACCGCGAGGTGCCGTCGGGCATGACGCCCTGGCCCTGGGTGGCGCGGATCGAGGTGCAGAGGTTGGTCTTGCGCGAGGTGCAGGAATAGCATTCGCGGCATTCCGGCGTGTAGAGCGGAATGACGTGATCGCCCTTCTTCAGCGAGGTGACGCCGGGGCCGACATCGACGACGATGCCGGCGCCCTCATGGCCGAGGATCGCCGGAAACAGTCCTTCCGGATCGGCGCCCGACAGGGTGAAGTCGTCGGTGTGGCAGATGCCCGTCGCCTTGACCTCGATCAGGACCTCGCCTGCGCGGGGGCCTTCGAGCTGTACGGTCATGACTTCCAGCGGCTTTCCGGCCTGTACGGCAACAGCAGCGCGAACGTCCATGGTGCTTCTCCTTCAAAGAGTTCCTGGAAATAGTCTTTTTGAACGCATCGACAATATCCAAGCCGTTGCGTCTTATTTGCAGTTGATTCTGGCGGACTTTTGCACGGGCGGGGGCCGCGCCTCAAGCGTCAAGAGCGATGGATTGTTGTCGCAGCCCGACCTGTGCGCCGACGCTGTCCGTCACTTTGCCGTGACGGGCTCGATGATCGGGACATGCGGGGAGGCAGAGACCGGAACGGTGCCGTCAAGGCGCGGATCATCGAGGACCTCGACCATCATCGCATAAGGCGTGAAGCCGGACCGCTGATAGAAATGCACTGCCGCGGGATGATCCAGATGGCAGGTATGGACCCATAGGCGCGAGATCGGGGGCCGGGAGATCGGGTGCGACCATGCCGTCTCGATCGCGTGGTTCATCAGCTGGCGTCCGGCGCCGCCGCCGATCGCCTCCTCGACGAGGCCGAAATAGACGATCTCGCATTCGCCCTCGGTGCGGAAATCCATCTCCAGCAGGCCGAGCCTGCGCGTGCCGTCCGTCAGGACATAGACCTCGACAGCCTGGTGCTGGACCGTCGCTGCCAGATCGTCGTCGGTCTTGATCAGGCGCGAGACCCACATCCACTGCTGGCCGACCGTGCGATAGAGATCGCGATAATCCTGTGGCAACGGCTTGTCCCAGCGCTCTACGGTGAGGCCAGTCTCCGGCGATGGCCGCAGCGCGGGCGCCTCACGCATTTCGAGGCAAGTCACGACAGTCGCGACCTTGCCCGGTGCGACGGGAGAATAGCCTGACGGCAGGATGGGGTTTTCTGTCTGCATCTCGCCTTTGGAGCGTGCCGGGGCCGGAAAGTCAATCGCCGATAGCGATGGTTTTCGGCCCCTTTCGTCACGAGATTTTCCGCGGGCGGCAGGCATGAAGCCCGTCAGGCGGCCTGCTGGTCGTCCTTGTCGCGACCGCCCTCGATGACCAGCCAGCCGGATCGGCGCGATGCTGCCGCAACGGCAGTTACCGGCATGTCGCCATCCGGTGATCCGCACAGGTCGGCCACGACCTGCTGCCAGCCGCTATGGCTGTCGTCGAAGGCCGCAAGCGCTGCGATCTCGGCCAGGATCATCGCCTCCGCCGGCGAGGGGTCGAGGCGGCCCTGATCGACGGCGCTTTTTAGAATGCGCCAGACATAGGCGAGGTCGAAGCCGGTCATGCCGCGCGAGGCCGGGCGCTGCAGCGCATAGGCGCCGGATGCACCGGGGCGGAAGGCAAGCCGGAGCTGATCGAGCGCGAAGGCGCGCAAGCTGTCGGGCGTTGCGCTTGCCATCTCGATGATATGGAGGACCAGTTCGATTTCCGGCCAGGTTGCAATGACTTCCTCATCGCCGGCCAGAACGCGGATGAGCCAGCCGCAGGTCGCCTCGTCGACGCTGCCATCATGGCCGCGATCGATGACGAAGGCTGCGAGGCTTTCGACGAAATAGGTCTCCCAGGCTCTGGCCTGGTCCGGGCATGCGCGGTGGATGGCAAGCAGCGTATGCGCGTCGGCGATCGTCGCGATGCCCTTGGGGAACATCTGCGTGCGCAAACGTAAAACGTCGTCGGACGTGATCCGACGCCGACCGGCTATGGAACATGCCGGTTCAGACAGGTTTGGGGTCTTCATCCCTCTACTCCGTTTCATCATGAAACTGGGAAAGACCCTAACGGAGAGAAGTTTAGGACGGCCGAATAAGGGCGGTTAACGGGTTCTCACGAAAATCGCTAAACCACCTTTGCGTCCATCTGGGCCTGTCTCGTTCTGACGCGTTCGCGCCAGATGATGAACAGGCCGGAGCCGACGATGATGGCGATGCCGAGCCATTTGGAGGCGGTCGGGAAATCACCGAACAGCGCATAGCCGAGGACGGTTGCCGAGATGATCTCGAAATACTGGAAGGGTGCCAGCAGCGAAAGCGGCGCCATGCGGAAGGCGCGCACGACGAGAAGGTGCATGTAGCCGGAAATCGAGCCGAGCATGACGAGAAGCACGAGCCCCGTTAGCGAGGCGGGCAGGGAGGCCTCGAAATTGGGCTCGCCTGCGGCATTGCCGATCGCCAGCACGACAGCGGTGAAGAGAGTGCCGCCGAGGCCGGCCATGACCTGCATGACGAGCGGGCTGTCGCCTTCGCCGATGGCGCGGTTCAAAAACAGATAGAGCGTATAGAGAAAGGCGCAGACGACCGGCAGAAGTGCGGTCCAGCCAAAAATCTCGTAGCTCGGCTGGATGACGATCATCGCGCCGCCGAAGCCGACGGCGATCGCCAGCCAGCGCCGCCAGCCGACCCGGTCGCCGAGAAACAGCGCCGACATCATCGTCAGCATGAAGGGCTCGACGAAATAGATGGCAAAGACATCCGCCAGCGGCATGTATTTGACCGCCATGAAGAACATCAGGCTGGCTGCGGCGTGGAGCGCGCCCCGCAGCAGGTTCATCCACGGGCGCTTTGCTTCAAACAGCGCCCGGCCGTGGAGAAGTGCGAGCGGCAGGACGCAGACGAACTGGAAGAAAAACCGGTAGAAAGTCACCTGGCCCGGCGACATGGCCTCGAAGGTCGCCATGTATTTGGCGATCGCGTCCATGGTCGGCAGGATGATCATGCACAATGCCATGATCGCCATGCCCTTCATCGGGTTTTCGGGCGTGGGTGACGATTGGCTCGGAGATGTCATTCTGCGGGTTCCGGTGAACGCCATGTTCAATCACGGCGCCGGGCGATGTTCAAGGGCATCAACGAGAGACACTTTCCCGGATGATGCCGGCCGCGTGAAGCCGGTTCCGGCAGCCCGGCTCGCGGTGGCGGCCTCGCTATGCCGACTTCGCGACGCCAGCCTCTCGATGCGGCTCAGTGCTGGCGAAGCCCGCCCGCATCTTCCTTTGCCGCATTGCCTGCGAGCATCATGACATAATCGTCGGCTGCATCGGCAAGCGCCAACGCGATCTCCTCCCGCGACAGGCCGTGGCGGGTGAGGACATCGATCAACTTGAACATGGCTGCCTCGACCTTGAAACGGGTCTCGGCTGTCGGACCGGTGGGTTCACCGGCGATTATCGTTTGAATACCCATCCCGTTTCCCCCGGTTCGGTAGGCGGACAATGACACAGATTTTGCGCCGCACAACAGGCGTCTAATTTAGCGGTTAATTGCAATGGTGAATCGCCATGCAGGCGGTTAACGCCTCTGGATGAGCGAGAGGACGGCCTCGACGACCGATGACCCGCAGAACGGTCCGAGGACAAGCATGAGAACATTGAAGCCGAGGACCCAGACCACGAGACGTTCCTGCGCCGGCGTCAGTCGCCGCGCCGGCGGCTCGGGCTTCTGGGGACGTGGATGATAGCTGCCGAGATCACGAAACATCATGGGCTCCATCGGGTGTGAAGCAGATCCTAGCATGTCTTGAAGGCTTTGGGGATGATATCGCGAACGGTGTGGCTCAGGACCTGCGCTCTTCGGCTGGCGTATTGCCATAAAACAAAAAACCCGGCCGAAGCCGGGTTGATTTGGTGCGGTCGAGAAGACTCGAACTTCCACGGGTTGCCCCACAGCGACCTCAACGCTGCGCGTCTACCAATTCCGCCACGACCGCATCGTGGTAGGCCGAATTGCTTCGGCGAGCGGGGATGTAGCAAAAGGATTTCGGCTGCACAAGTGTGCCCTGGGGCGCAATACCAGTGTTTTTTTACGGGTGAGGCTAATCCCTGCCGCGATAGCCTGAACTCATAGGCGCGATCGCCGATGACCTGGACAGTGAAGCGGACGAAGGCTGGTGTGATCGGGTCCGGCGGCCTGTTGCGCGTGGCTGCCTCGAAGGGCTAAGGCATTGCCGAAAAAACAAAAAACCCGGCCGAAGCCGGGTTGATTTGGTGCGGTCGAGAAGACTCGAACTTCCACGGGTTGCCCCACAGCGACCTCAACGCTGCGCGTCTACCAATTCCGCCACGACCGCATCCGTGGTAGGCCGAATTGCTTCGGCGAGCGGGGATGTAGCAAAAGGATTCTCACTGCACAAGTGTAGGGTGACAGTTTTTTGAACGATAGTTTCCGCAGCGCGAAATGAGCCCGGATTTCCAGGCTTCCAGCAGTGGAAAACTTTTATCCGATGGCTTATCTGCGGGTTGACTGTATCCGTCCCAGGACGAAAAAGGCAGAGAAATCATGCAGACCCGCACCGACCTCGATCTTTCCATGCTGCCTTTTCCAGAATCTGCGCCCGTTCGCTGGAGAATCTCCGACGACCTCGTCTCTTATGAAGAGGCGATCGAGACGATGGAACGCGAGGTGGCCGATATCGCCGATGGAAAAGCCGACGAACTCGTGTGGCTGCTCGAACATCCGCCGCTCTACACGGCGGGGACCAGCGCCAATGCCGCCGATCTGATCGAGCCCAATCGCTTTCCCGTGCATCAGACGGGCAGGGGCGGTGAATATACCTATCATGGTCCCGGTCAAAGGGTGGCCTATGTGATGCTCGATCTCAAACGCCGCCGGCAGGACGTGCGCGCCTACGTGGCGGCGCTCGAGGAACTGGTGATCCGCACGCTCGACATGATGAACGTCAAGGGGGAACGGCGCGAGGACCGGGTGGGCGTGTGGGTCAGGCGCCCGGAAAAGCCGCTGCTCTTGGATGGCAGGATGGCGGAGGACAAGATCGCAGCGCTCGGCATCCGCCTGCGCCGCTGGGTGAGCTTTCACGGATTGTCGCTCAACGTCGATCCCGACCTGTCGCATTTTTCCGGCATCGTGCCGTGCGGCATTAGTTCCTACGGGGTGACCAGCCTCGTCGATCTCGGGCTGCCGGTGATGATGGCGGATGTCGATATCCGGCTGCGGGAGGCTTTCGAGGAGATTTTCGGGCCGACGGCCAATGATACGCAAGGCACGCTCTGTCCGGCCGAGACGGCCGTTCAGGAATGACATCGGTAGAAGGTTTGCGGCTCGCCTAAAGCATGTCGGGAACTTGCCGTTTTGCCTGACGCGCCTTGGCGTCTTCTTTTTTACGCATGTCTTACCCGAAACCGCAGGCCGCTTTCGGATCAAGACATGTTTTGACGATAACGGATGATATCATGGGATTGAAGGTCAAACATCGGCCGAACGGGGCCATTGCAAGCGTCGGTCGCGCAGGTCGGCCCGTCGTCAGCAGTGCGACCGGCGGGAGGATCGATATCGTCACCGGCGCTTCCGAGCCAGGCTATAATCCCGTCGACCTGCTTTATGCGTCGCTTGCCTCGTGTCTGGCGCTCAGTGCACGGATTGCGGCAAGCCGCCTGTCGCTGCTGGACCGGTTCGTCGGTGTCGTTGTCTCTGTTTCCGGGGAAAAGACGGAGGAAGAGCCGATGCGTGTGGTGCGGATGTCGGTGCATATCGCCGTCGAGGGTAATTTGACCGAAGCCGAGCGCGCAGGCATCGTCCATATGGCCGAAGAGATCTGCACGGTCAGCAACACGCTTAAAACGTCGCCTTCGATGATGCTGAGTTTCGATTGAAATCCGCTCACATCGTCATCGCAGGACGCTGTCTCCAGCAGGAGACAGCGCGCGCCATCGTCAGTCGCTATCGGGTATTCGGGAATCCACGCCTGCAAGGCGCAGGTGGTTGACGACCAGACGTACGCCGGCCACGCGCTCGACGGCAGTTTCGATGCGCCTTGAAGTGGACTGGTCATCGACGACGCCGCTGATCGTCACCTCACCGTCGATAACGTGGAGATCGAGGCCATTCATGTCGGCAATGTCGAGTGCATCGAGAGCGTCGGTGATGCGTTCCTCCAGATCGTCGGCGTTTTCGACACCTTTGGTGACGGGGCGGATATCGTCGACGAGCCGTTCCTCTTGTCCGTCGAAATCGGCGCCATCCACCTGATAGCCGCCGTTGCGGCCTTCGTCGAAATTGGCTTGCGGCTGGCCGTAGGCCATATTGTCGACCGGGCGGCTGCCGGCGCCTGCCGCATCGTCATAGGGCCAGCCTTCGTCGATGTCGCGTTCTTCGTAGTCGCGAAAATCCTCCTCGCGGGAGATGTCGTCGACCTTGCGTTTGAGAGCCATGATCGTCTCCTTTCAAGCTTTCCTGCGTCGGCCCGAATGGCGACCGCGCTTCAGAGACAAAACCCGACGGCATCCCGATTGGTTCCCTTTATCGGGACGGAAGGTCTCAGAGAGATGCCGGCTACTGGCTCTTCTGCCAGCGTTTGACCAGCCGGTCGCGCTTCAGGCGCGTCAGGCGGCGCAGCCAGAACATGCCGTCCAGCTGGTCGATCTCGTGCTGGACGCAGACGGCGTGAAAGCCGCTTGTCTCCATCTCGTGACATTCCCCCTCAAGATCCTGATAGCGGAAGCGTATCTGGAACGGGCGCTCGATCTCGTCGGTCGCGCCCGGCATGGAGACGCTTCCCTCCGTGTGAACGATCGTCTTTTCGCCGACCTCTAAGATCTCCGGGTTGACGTAGATCTCGGCCGGCTTGTCCTTGGATAATTCCAGGATGAAGAGCCGGATGAAGCGGCCGACATGGGCGGCGGTGATGCCGACGCCGGGGGCGGCGCGCATGGTTTCAAGAAGGTCATCGGCGAATGTGGCCAGTTCCGCATCGAAAGTCGCGACGGGCAGACAGGGCGTGGCAAGGCCGGGATCGGGATAGCGGAGGATTTTGAGAAGCGTCATTTGCGTGTCTCCCGATCATTCGGTGAATGGGTATTGACGGCGTGCACGCGTCACACTGCCGCGCTTGCGTCGCATGCGGAAACCAATCCGCCGGATGCGGCGTTTGGGACACTCATACAGGCATTTGCACGGGTGGGTGGCCGACAGGCAAGCCCTATCGCCATCCATTGGTTATCCGCTTGTTGACAATGGTTTTTCGGCCGTGTTGATCGGGCGTTAACGCGGTCGCGGCAATGTGTCTGGACAGGCGATGCCGGCGGTTCCTGCGACAGTCACGGGCCGCTACAGAGGGGGGCGACGATGAGCGAGATCAAGCAAGACGAACGCCCGCGCCCGAAAAACGGCGAGCCGAGCGAGGACATCTATTCCGAGGCCGGGGCGATCCGGCCGGACTTTCTGGCCCAGGTCGGTGCTGCGATCGCCGATCGCGACACGCTGTTTCTGCAACGGCATGTGGCGCGGCTGCACGAATCCGAACTCGGCGACCTGCTTGAATCGATATTGCCCGAGCAGCGCCGGGCGATGGTCAGTCTTCTCGGCGCCGATTTCGACCTGACGGCGCTGACCGAGGTCGATGAGGCGATCCGTCTCGAGATCGTCGAGCAGATGCCGAATGCGCAGATCGCGGCGGCGATCGGCCATCTCGATTCGGACGATGCCGTCTATATTCTGGAAGACCTCGATCAGGAGGATCGCGAGGCGATCCTTGCCGAACTGCCGTTCAACGAGCGCGTCAGGTTGAGACGGGCGCTGGATTATCCGGAAAGTTCGGCCGGCCGGCGCATGCAGACGGAGTTCGTCGCCGTGCCGCCGTTCTGGACCGTCGGCCAGACGATCGACCACCTGCGCGAGGACGAGGGGCTGCCGGAGAGTTTTACCCAGATCTTCGTCGTCGATCCGACTTTCAAGCTTCGCGGCGTCGTCGATCTCGACCGCATCCTGCGCACCAAGCGGCAGGTGAAGATCGAGACGATCATGCGCGAGACGAATTACCCGATCCCGGCCTCGATGGATCAGGAAGAGGCGGCCCAGCTCTTCGAACAATACGATCTTCTGTCGGCTGCCGTGATCGACGACAACGATCGTCTCGTCGGGGTGCTTACCATCGACGACGTGGTCGACGTGATGCAGGAAGAGGCGGAAGAGGATTTCATGCGCATCGGCGGTGTCGGTGACGAAGAGCTCTCCGACAGCGTCATCGACACCTCGAAGTCGCGCGTGCCGTGGCTGCTCGTCAATCTGGTCACGGCGTTTCTCTCCGCCTCGGTGATCTCGCTGTTCGAGGCGACGATCGAGCAGGTCGTGGCGCTTGCGATCCTGATGCCGATCGTGGCGGGCATGGGCGGAAATGCCGGGTCGCAGACGATGACCGTGACGGTGCGGGCGCTTGCGACCCGCGATCTCGATATCCACAATGCCTGGCGTGTTGCCCGCCGCGAGGTGGGCGTCGGGCTGATCAACGGCGCGTTGATCGGCTGTCTGGTCGGCACGGTCGCGGGCCTGTGGTTCCACGACGTCCATATCGGCGGACTGATCGCGACCGCGATGCTGATCAACATGTGCGCGGCTGCCGTTGCCGGCATCACCATCCCCGTGCTGTTGAACCGCGCCGGCGCCGATCCGGCCGTTTCCTCGGCGGTTTTCGTCACCGCCGTTACCGATACGACCGGGTTCTTCTCGTTTCTCGGCCTGGCAACATGGTGGTTCGCGATCGGCTGAGCCATCCTGCGGCAGGCAATGAGCCGAAAATTGACTGTTACGTAAAAGTCAATTAATTTGGCGCACTTCAGGGCACGCTCCCATTGAGAGTGGTGAGGTGCAACGAGGCAATGAACCTACGCATCGATGCGCCGGGGACGACACGCCAAGCCAGGCGTTGCATTCGTCCCATCCGGCCGATGCCGTAGCAGGAAGCGACTGTGGACAAATATTACACCATTACCGAACTGACCCGCGAATTCGGCATCTCGACGCGGACGCTGCGCTTTTATGAGGACGAGGGGCTTATCCATCCCGAGCGGCGCGGTCGCACGCGGCTGTTTCGCGCCGCCGACCGTCGCCTCATTCTGGAGATCCTGCGCGGACGCAGGATCGGGTTCACGGTTGCCGAGATCCGCGAGATCATCCAGATCTACAAGGAACCGCCCGGCGAGATGGGGCAGTTGAAGCTTCTGATGAAGCGCGTCGACGAAAAACGCGACGAGTTGCGCCAGAAGCGCAAGGATATCGACGAAACGCTGGTCGAACTCGGCAATGTCGAGGAAGCCTGCCTGACGCGGCTGGCCGAAATCGGCGTCGGCACCTGAATGCACAGATGGTGGCACAGGTCACGCCTGCGCCGCCTCGGCCTTCGTCACCTTGGTGGCAGGCCGGTGATCCTTGCGATGAAATCGGCGATCGCCATCGTGTCGTCGAGATCGAAGACCGGCAGGTCTGCGGCCTCGACCGGGTGATCGGCGGCAATGGCGCGGATATGAGGATCCGATGGGGCCAACGGTTCGCGGTTTTTGGATTCCAGCCGCCGCGCCTCGATTTTCGGCACCGGTTCGCGCTTGTAGCCCTCGATCAGCACCAGATCGCAGGGGGCGATCCGGGCGAGGATTTCTGCAAGGCTCGGTTCGGCTGCGCCGCGCAATTCGTGCATGATGGCAAAACGCGTGCCGGAGACGATCGTGACTTCCTGAGCGCCCGCCTCGCGATGGCGAAAGCTGTCGGCACCGACCTTGTCGATATCGAAATCATGATGGGCGTGCTTGATCGTCGAGATCCGGTAGCCGCGGCGGGTGAATTCGCTGACGAGGCGGACCGCAAGGCCGGTCTTGCCGGAATTCTTCCATCCCGAAATGCCGAAGACGCGCGGATGAGACTTCTGGTCTGTCATTTGAAATCCTGGGCTAAATCCTCAGCCATAGCCGCGGCAAACCGGCGGGCTTCGGCCAGTTCTTCGGGCGTGTTGATGTTGTAGAAGGGATCGAGCGGGCCGAGGCCGGTCGAAATCTCTGGAAAATCGACGGTCGCCACGCGGTGACGTGCGAGAAAGGCATTCATGCGGCGCTTGTCGTCTGCGGCGATCCAGCTTGCCAGGTCATCGGCAAGCGCAACCGGCCAGATGGCGAAGACAGGGTGCTTGCGCCCGTTGCTGACGGCCACGGCGATCATCTGCGGACTGTCGATGGCTTGCCACAGCAGTTCGGCAAGGTTGCGCGGCAGGAAGGGGCTGTCCGATGGCGCGGTCAGGAGATGTGTCGCCTGCGGCCTTGCGGCGGCGAAGTGCCTCAAGCCTGAAAGCACGCCGGCAAGCGGGCCGAGCTCTCCGGCCGTGGTGTCGGGGATGCGGGGCATGTGGGGGAAAAGCCCTTGCACCCGGCCGAACTCACCGGGCGCGTTCAGAAGCAGGCTATCCACCTGCGGTGACAGCGTGGCGATGATGCGCGCGATGATCGTCTCACCCGGACGAATGTCGAGAAACGCCTTCGTCTCGCCCATGCGGCTTGAAAGGCCGCCGGCAAGGATCATGCCGGGAAGGACTGCCGGCAGCTGCTGGCGCAGGCCCGCAGGTGCTGATGGAACGTCGCCGGTCTGGGGCATGGACGCAAGTCTCCCGAATCGCCATCGTGTGCCGGAGCGGCTTATCTGGTGGTGATACGATATCACGGACAAAAATCTTAGCGGATTGTGGCGGTTGATGCGGGTCTGGTGGCGGGAACGAGCAACGCTCTCATGGTCTCATGGTCTCATGGTCTCACGGCGTGGCGGCGAAGGCAGCCGGAACGGATGTCTGCACCCCTATGGTTGAAGGTAGGGTTCGGACGAATGTCTCGGGAGCTTTCCGATCGTGACGATAGCCAATCCCCCATCGCCCTTGCATCGTGCCGATCGAGTTTTTCATAAAGGTGTCGGGATGGCCGGGTTATAGGGATTGGGGCGAGCGATGCCTCGGCGATATCGGTCTTTCCGGCGGGTGCATTCTTGGGTGAAGTGCGGCCTTGGGTGAAGTGCGGCCTTGGGTGAAGTGCGTCGTCTGGGGCAAAGAAGGGGGAAGCGCTGATGAACGATGTGATCTTTCCCGACATTGCAGATGGCAAGGCCTTCCGTTTCTGGCGGCACGATACCGATCAGTGGCGCGGCACCGTGCTTGCAATCTGCGCGCAGGAGAAGTTGCCCGCCGGTACATTGATGCCCTTTGCGACCGGCACCAATCTTGTCGTTGCGCTCGACGATCGTCTCGTTCTGAAAATATTTCCACCGATCTTCCGCGGCCAGTTCGAGGCGGAGGTGACGACGCTGAGACAGCTTGCCGGCCGTTTGCCGGTCGCCATTCCTTCGATCGTGGCGGTCGGTGAAATCGAGGCGTGGACCTATCTGTGCATGACACGGCTTCAGGGTGTCGTCGGCTCCGAGGTCTGGCCGGCACTTGACCGACGCGGCAGGGAGCGCCTGCTCTTCGATATCGGCGAGACGATCGCCGCCGTGCAGGCCGTGCCGCCCGGACCGATCGGCAAGGGGCGGACGGATTGGCCGGGCTTCATAGAGGGGCAGATCGCGCAATGCTTCGCTCGCCATCAGGCACAGGGCCTGTCAACCAAACATCTCGATGATCTTCGCGACATCATCGCCGGAGCCCCTCCGCTGATGGCGTCCGAGGAGCCTGCCGTCATCCTGACGGGAGAATATATCCCTGAAAACTTTCTGTTGCGCGAGCGTGACGGAGGCTGGCGGATTTCCGGTCTCTTCGATTTCGGTGACGTGATGACGGGCCCTTGCGACTATGACCTTCTGGGGCCGAGCGCCTTCATGTCGGCGGGCGAGCCCGCACTCGTGCGCGCGCTGGTGTCCGGCTTCGGCTACAATCCCGGCGATGTCGACGGCGCGTGGCGCGATCGGCTCTTCATGCTTATGATCCTGCACAGGGCAAGCGATCTGCGCAACGTGGCGATCGAAGACTGGCCCGGTAAGGTCGGACACCTGAGGGAACTGGCGGATCTCATCTGGCCGGTCTGATCCGGTCGGTCTCTGATGATGGGAGGGCTGAATGCTGATCATTCTCGGCGGATTGCCGGCAAGCGGAAAAACCACGATTGCGCGGGCGCTTGCGACACATTTCGGTGCCGTTCACATCCGCATCGATACGATCGAGCAGCGTCTTCGGGATTTGCCGGGCATGAAGGATCATGTGGGCGAGGCGGGATATCGGGTCGCCTATGGCGTCGCCGAGGACAATCTGCGCGTCGGAGGGCATGTCGTGGCCGACAGCGTCAATCCGCTTGCCATCACCCGCGCGGCATGGCGTGCGGTTGCCGACCGGGCAAAGGTACCTTTCATCGAGATCGAAATCGTCTGCCGTGACGCCAATGAGCATCGGCACCGGGCGGAAAGCCGGATTTCCGATATTGCCGGCCTCGTCGCCCCCCGCTGGCAGAGCATCGTGGCGCGGGACTACGAAGCCTGGGTCGAGGAGCATCGGATCATCGACACGGCCGGCAGGACGGTCGGCGATGTGATCGACGAAGCGATCGCCATCGTAGCCGGGGCTCCCGGTGGCGGCGATGCAGGCGCTGGCGTCACCCGCCGGTGACGCTCATGTGGCGGGCGACGGCCGGGCGGCGGTGATCGCGGTCGATAATGAAGTCGTGGCCCTTCGGCTTGCGCCCGATCGCCTCGTCGATGGCACTCGACAGATAGGCCTCGTCATCGGAGGCGCGCAGCGCCGTGCGCAGGTCGGCGGCGTCGTTCTGGCCAAGGCACATATAAAGCGTGCCGGTGCAGGTGAGGCGGACGCGGTTGCAGCTCTCGCAGAAATTATGGGTCATCGGGGTGATGAAACCCAGCCGGCCGCCGGTCTCCTTGACGGTGACGTATCGTGCCGGGCCGCCGGTCTGGTAGCCGCTGTCGATCAGGGTGAACTCGTCCGACAGTCCGGCGCGGACCTTCGAGAGCGGCAGGTAGCGATCGGTCCGGTCTTCCTCGATCTCGCCCATCGGCATGGTCTCGATCACGGTGAGGTCCATGCCGCGGCCATGGGCGAAGCGCATCATGCCGGCGATCTCGTCCTCGTTGAAATCCTTGAGTGCCACCGCATTGAGCTTGATCTTCAGGCCGGCGCGCTGGGCAGCGTCGAGGCCTTCCATGACCTTGGAAAAATCGCCCCAGCGGGTGATCTGCCGAAACTTCTCCGGGTCGAGCGTATCGAGCGAAACGTTGATGCGCCGCACGCCGCAGTCGTAGAGTTCGTCCGCGTAACGGGCGAGCTGCGATCCGTTGGTGGTGAGCGTCAGTTCGTCGAGTGCACCGTCCTGGACCTGACGGCCAAGTTCGCGCACGAGATACATGATGTTCTTGCGCACCAGCGGCTCGCCGCCGGTCAGCCTGATCTTGCGGACGCCCTTGTCGATGAAGACGGAACAGAGACGGTTCAGTTCCTCAAGCGTCAGAAGATCCTTTTTCGGCAGGAAGGTCATGTTTTCCGCCATGCAATAAGTGCAGCGGAAATCGCATCGATCGGTCACGGATACGCGCAGATAGGTGACGGCCCGGCCAAACGGGTCGATCATCGGCTCGCTGCTGGTCTTCAGCGCCTCGGCGCTGCCGATCGGTCCTGCTATGGTATTCAATCGTTTTTCTCCTTGGCGCCAAGGTGGGTGCTTTGCACCGTTGCGTCAAGATCGACCGAAGCCTATCAGGGAGCCGGAAGATCGGACGTAACCGCCAGTTCCTCATCTTAGGGCCGGGCGGGTCCGGTTCATAGGGGCGTCAAGCCGAATTTGCAAATAAGGAGAGCGTGATGAGCGACATCTGGCCAACCGAATTGCGGGTCTCCCGCGACCGGCGCACGCTGACCGTGACATTTGCCAGCGGCGAGGTCTTTCCGCTGCCGGCCGAGCGCATGCGGGTGCTCTCTCCTTCTGCCGAAGTGCAGGGGCATGGGCCCGGCCAGAAGGTGACGGTTCCGGGCAAGCGGGACGTGGTCATCACCGGCGTGCTTGCCGCCGGCAATTACGCCGTGCGGGTCGCCTTCGACGACGGGCATGACAGCGGCATCTTCACCTGGCCCTATCTGCATGAACTGGGCGAAAAGGGCGAGGCGCTGTTTGCCGCCTACGAGGGCGAGCTTGCCGAAAAAGGCCTGTCGCGGGATCGACCGGCGCGGCGGTAGCCGTTTGCGCTGACAGACCCGATGGCCGGCTTTTTCACGAGATCGGGGGCGGGGTCGCGCCAGCATTGCGACTGCGGGCTGCACGGTGTCGCAGCGCTGTCATGATATGCCTTTATGGGCGCAAGCCATAAGGCAGGGGCCGCCGCCCGGTCTGCCCATGTCGTCGGCCGCTATCGGGCAAACACCATATCGGGAAGGGGTAAGGCGATGACGATCATCACATCGGTCGAGGAACTGAAGGCGATCTATGCCGGCGTCTCGGAAGCCTCGCTCGTCAAGGTCACCGATCACCTGACGGCAGAATATCGGCAGATGATCGAGGCCTCGCCCTTCTGCGCCTTTGCGACGGTCGGGCCGGAGGGCATGGATTGCTCGCCGCGCGGCGATCTCGGCGGCGTTGTCCGGATCGAGGATGACCGGACGCTTGCCCTGCCGGACTGGCGCGGCAACAACCGTATCGATTCGCTCATCAACATCGTGC
Organism: Neorhizobium sp.; assembly: GCA_028283725.1. Taxonomy (GTDB): domain Bacteria; phylum Pseudomonadota; class Alphaproteobacteria; order Rhizobiales; family Rhizobiaceae; genus Neorhizobium. The sequence goes on from JAPWKC010000004.1 coordinate 71,818, forward strand.
GCGATCCGCGCGTGGCGCTGATGTTCCTTGTTCCCGGCTCCAATACGGCCATGCGCGTCAACGGACGAGCGGTCGTCTCCGTCGACCCTGTGCTGCTTGCCAGTTTCGAGATGGATGGCCGGCATCCGCGCAGCGTCACGGTTTTGACGATCGCGGAGGTCTATTTCCAGTGCGCGCGGGCGCTGATACGGGCGGAGTTGTGGAACCCGGAGCGTTTCGTCGATCCGAAGACGTTGCCGACGCCCGGCACGCTTCTGAAAGCGGCAAAGGACGATTTCGACAAGGACACCTATGATCGCGAGTGGCCCGAACGCGCCGCCAAGACCATGTGGTGAGGCCCGTGGGTGTCGGGATCATCCGGTGACGGTTGCGGCCGGCGGCGAAATCGGCGCCGGCGCTTCGGTCACGGTCACTTTTTGTAGATCAACCAGCTCTTGCCGACATAATCCTTCTTCATGCTCTCTTCGAACAGGATCGACCTGTTGCGGCCGGTATTCTTGGCCATGTAGAGGGCCGTGTCGGAATGCGAGTAGAGCTCGCCCGGATCGGTCGCCTGCGAGGCCATGGCGTAGCCGAGCGAAATGGTCACCGGCCCGTAATTGATGCCTGAACGGGAATTGCGGAAACCGCGTGTTTCGAGTGCGCGGCGGATCCGCTCGCACATGATCATCACTTCATCTGGCGTATTGCCCTCGACGATGAGGGCGAATTCCTCGCCGCCGGTGCGGGCGACGAAGACATCCTTGCGGACGTTGGAGCGCATGACGGAGGCCACCGTGGCGAGGATCTTGTCGCCGACCGGATGGCCATAGGTGTCGTTGATCTTCTTGAAATTGTCGATATCGGCCAGAACGAGCGCGGTGATCGGCAGGCTGCCCTGATTGTCGAAGATCGTCGCCAGCTTCTCGTCGAAGGCGCGGCGGTTGGCCAGCCGTGTCAAACTGTCGGTATTGGCGATGCGCTTGTACTCGTCGAGTTCCTTGCGCACCTGATCCATTTCCTGGGACCGCTGCGTCATGTCGTCGACGGTGCGTTCGCCATGCGCCATCGTATGGCCCGTGGCTTCGCTCAGGAGGCCGATGGCGTTGCGGATCAGGTCGGCGGAGAAATTGCTCTTGGAATTGATGCGATGCGCCGTCTCGCCAAGCAGCCTGTTATAGCTCTCAAGCGAATTCTGTTCCTGGCGCAGCACTTTCAAAAGCGCGTCGAGTTCGCCGAGCAGCTTGACATGCGCCCGTTCGATGACGGCGATATGGCCGGTGCCCAGATGGATTTCCGAAAGACTGTCGAGTTCTTCCTGGGTGGCGCGATTGCCCAGTGCGGCCAATTCCTGCGTCAATTCAGGATTGGAACCCAGATAGGCTTCGTAGAAAAGCTGATAGTTGCGAGGAATGGGAGCGACGCCCATCGACCTCACAGCATATACAATTTGCCCGACGATGTCTGACGTTTGCGCCTTTGGCGCAGCGGCCGTACTCATCTTCAGCCTCCGTTTCCCTCTAACCTGGGTAATTCCGTCAGTATTTAGATGCAAAACATTGGAAAAGAATTAAGGCAGACGGAGATGTCGACCTGCTTATGCGTATTTCTTGCTTAAGCTGTTTCTTTATCAAGTAAAGACGGCAATAATTTTCCAAATGCGATACGTTGTTTGGATTTTTAATATGGTTTCGTGCGGATGTCGTATCAGAAGCCTGATCGCGCCAAGGGCAAGTGTTTAGCGCCTTTTGGACTGCGATTCTTCTCCTGCGGACCCTTACAGCCCGCAGGAGAGGGTGTCGTCAAGCCGAATGTTTTACTTCGGGCCGATCATGTTTTCCGGACGGACATACTGGTCGAACTCTTCGTTCGTCAGGTAACCGCCGCCGACGGCTTCGTCGCGAAGGGTCGTGCCGTTCTTGTGAGCGGTCTTGGCGATCTTGGCGCAAATGTCGTAGCCGAGTTTCGAGTTCAGCGCCGTGACCAGCATCAGGGAGTTTTCGACGCCCTTCCGGATGTTGTCTTCGCGTGCCTCGATGCCGGTGACGCAATTGTCGGTGAAGGAGACGGCGGCATCGCCGAGCAACTGCACGGACTGCAGGAAGTTATAGGCCATCATCGGATTGTAGACATTGAGCTCGAAATGGCCCTGGCTGCCGGCAAAGGTGAGTGCCGCATGGTTGCCGAAGATGTGGGCGCAGACCTGGGTGAGGGCTTCCGACTGGGTCGGGTTGACCTTGCCCGGCATGATCGACGAGCCCGGCTCGTTTTCCGGCAGCGAGAGTTCGCCGAGGCCGGCACGCGGGCCGGAGCCGAGGAAGCGGATGTCGTTGGCGATCTTGAAGAGTGCGGCGGCGGCCGCATTGATGGCGCCGTGCGCAAAGACCATCGAATCATGCGAGGCAAGCGCCTCGAACTTGTTCGGCGCGGTGACGAAGGGCAGGTCGGTGATCTTCGAGATCTCGTCGGCGACCTTTTCGGCAAAGCCGATCGGGGCGTTGAGGCCGGTACCGACCGCCGTGCCGCCCTGGGCAAGCTTGGAGAGCGCCGGAAGCGTCAGTTCGATATTGGCGATCGCAGAGCCGACCTGTGCCGCGTAGCCGGAGAATTCCTGGCCGAGCGTCAGGGGCGTTGCATCCTGCGTATGCGTGCGGCCGATCTTGATGATGTGCGAGAAGGCCTTGACCTTGATCTCCAGCGCTTGGTGCAGGTGCTTCAGCGCGGGCAGGAGATGGCGAACGATGGTCTCGACGCAGGCGATGTGCATGGCCGTCGGATAGGTGTCGTTCGACGACTGGCTCATGTTGACGTGATCGTTGGGGTGAACCGGCTTCTTGGAGCCCATCACGCCGCCGAGCATTTCGATGGCGCGGTTGGAGATCACCTCGTTGGCATTCATGTTCGACTGCGTGCCGGAACCGGTCTGCCAGACGACCAGCGGGAAGTGGTCGTCGAGCTTGCCGTCGATGACTTCCTGCGCCGCCGCGATGATCGCCTTGCCGAGATCCTTGTCGAGGCCGGCGAGTTCCATATTGGCGCGGGCCGCGGCCTGCTTGACGATGCCGAGCGCGCGCACGACCGCGAGCGGCTGTTTCTCCCAGCCGATCTTGAAATTGCCGAGCGATCGCTGTGCCTGTGCGCCCCAGTAACGGTCGCTCGCGACGTCGATCGGGCCGAAGGTATCGGTTTCTGTGCGGGTCGTTGCCATTGTTGCTGCCTCTGCTCCTCAGTATCTGGCCGCCGGTCACGCCGATGCTATCAAGATCGCGTCATTCCTTCATCCCGGCCGGCCGCATTACTATACGATTGTTGCAGCACCGCAAGCCGCAGGAAATGGCCGCTGGCGGGCGATCTGCGTGATCTTTCGGACACGCGGATGCGAAATATCACAGAAGTTTCAACTGTCCGCCATCGGCTCATGGTTGCTCGTCAGTAAAAATTTAACGAATATTTTCTTAACGTTCAGTCGGCGGCGCAACACGGATCCTGTCCAGCGTGAAAGATTTGTGTATCTGACCGTTTCTTTCCATCCCTCACGCGATCGGCTAGATGGCGTGACAGCTATTCGGCTCGCGAAGCAAGATGCGGGCGCAGACCACGGGGACTACATTGCAGAAGAGATTGAACAAGACTTCGCGAGCGCTTGCCTTGGTGTCGGGCCTGGCCATCACCGCAGGCCTCGGCGCGCCTGCGCATGCTATGACCCTGATGGACTTCATTCGGGGCGGGCAGGGCAAGGGCAAGGCTTCCGACCAGAGCGTGCCGGGTGTCGTGTCGCCGATGCCGAACGAGCGTCAGCTCGCCGATCCCGAACCTTTGCCGAAGGTGTCCGCGCCTAAATACCTGAGCTATAAGGCCGATGCCGCACGGCTGGTGCGGACCGCCGGTTTTGCCGCGTCCGCAGCCACCGACGGCTCCAAGCTCCTGGTTCAGGCCAAGGTCGCCGCGCCGAACGATATCGCTTCGGCGCTTGAAGCCTTCTACGGCCACAATGGCGCACCGCTCTGGGTCTCCGCAGGCGATGTCAACGACAAGGCGAAGGCCGTCGTTGCACTGCTTTCGCGCGCCGATGAATTCGGTCTCGATCCGGCAGACTATGCGGTCACGGTTCCCGCTCTGACGACCGCCAGCATCACACCGCCGGCGGCTCCTGTTCCGGCTGCCGATGCGCCGGCTACCGCCGCTCCGGCGGATGCGTCCGCTGCTGCTGCAGCGTCTTCTGCACCGGCCCCGGCTGCACCGACAGGTGATGCATCTGCTGCGGCCGCTCCGGCCACAGCTGCTCCGCCGGCTGCCCCGGCAACGCCCGCCCTCGTCTCCGACGAACATGGCCGTGAACTGATGCAGTTCGAACTGGCGCTGTCGGCAAAGGCGCTGATGTTTGCGCAGGACATGGTGCGCGGTCGCCTCGATCCGAACCGGATCTCCGAATATCACGATTTCAAGCGCAAGAACGTCGATCTGGCCGCAACGCTTTCCGCATTGCAGACCGGTGCTGACGATGGTGCGTATCTGTCCAATCTCGGCCCGAAAAATTCCGAATTCGAACAGCTGAAGGCGGAACTTGCGCGTCTGAAGACCGAGGTGACGAACGAGCAGACCGCGATCAAGCTGCCCGACAACCTGCTACTTAAGCCAGGTGCAAGCAGCCCGGAACTTGCCAATGTCGTCGCCGCCATCCAGCATGCCGGTTCAGAGGCGTTCAAGACGAAGTTTTCCGCGACGCTCACCGGCTACCAGCAGACGCCGGATTACACGCCGGACCTGGTCGACATGGTCAAGGGGTTCCAGAGCGAGAAGGGCCTGAAGGCCGACGGCGTGATCGGCAATGCGACGGTTCGCAAGATGGTCGGCGAAACGGTCGAGGACAAGGTGCAGAAGGTCGTCGTCGCCATGGAGCAGGCGCGCTGGCTGCCGGCCGATCTCGGCCCGCGCTACGTCCTGATCAACCAGGCCGCATTCCGCGTCTACTATCATGAGAACGGCCAGGAGCAGTTCTCGATGCGCGCCGTCGTCGGCGCCAAGGCGCATCAGACCTTCTTCTTCCAGGACCAGATCCAGACGGTGGAATTCAACCCCTATTGGGGCGTGCCGCAGTCGATCATCATCAACGAGATGCTGCCGCGTCTGCGCCAGGATGCCGGCTATCTGGATCGCCTCGGCTATGAAGTGACCGTCAACGGCAAGGCTGTGCCGTCTTCGAGCGTCAACTGGTACGGTTCGGTGCAGAATGTCGGCGTGCGGCAACCGCCGTCGAGCGACAATGCGCTTGGCGACCTGAAGATCCTTTTCCCGAATGCCCATGCGATCTACATGCATGACACGCCGGCCAAGAGCTTCTTCAACCGCGACATGCGCGCCTTGAGCCATGGTTGCGTGCGCCTGCAGGAGCCGCGCAAGATGGCGGCGGCCGTTCTCGGCATCTCGCAGCAGGAGGTCGATGCACGCATCGCCGGCGGCAAGAACGAAGCCGCGAAGGTGCCGACGAAATTCCCGGTCTATGTCGCCTATTTCACCGCCTGGCCGAACAAGGACGGCCATGTCGAGTATTTCGGCGATGTCTACGATCGCGATCAGGCGACGCTGAAGGCGCTGGATATCACCAGCAAGGCACGTTCGACCCAGATCTGAGCATCCGCTCGAGATTGAAAAGCAATCGATATGCAAACGGCGGCCTTCGGGCCGCCGTTTTCGTGTCCGGTCGGGTTTCGTCGCGTCAGGCGCTTGCGGCGATCAGGTCCCGGATCAGGGCAGGCGTGATCTCGTCAAAGTGATCGACGATGCGATCTGCGCCAAGCTCCTCGGCCGGGACATCCGAGTAGCCGAAGCGAACCGCGATCGAGGGAATGTTTGCGTTGCGGGCGGCGAGAATGTCGTTGATGCTGTCTCCGACCATCACCGTGGCGTTTTTCGAGGCGCCGGCCTTTTCGATCGTGCCGAAGATATGGCCGGCATCCGGCTTTCGCACCGCAAACGTATTGCCGCCGGTGATCGTGGGGAACCGATCTGTGAGGCCGAGCCTATCGATGAGCGGCCTTGCCAGTTCCTCGGCCTTGTTGGTGCAGACCGCAAGGCCGAAGCCGGCAGCGGCAAGGTTGGACAGGCAGGTTTCCGCGCCGGGATAGGGACGGCTCTTGCCGGGCATGTGGGCGGCGTAATGCGCCATGAAACGGTCGAAAAGCGTCGTGAAGGTCGCCTCGTCCAATGGCGTGCGCCGCAGTTCGAAAGCGCGGGTGATCATCACCTTGACGCCCTGGCCGACGAGATAGGTCACGTCGTCGAAGGTGACGGGTTGCATGCCGACGGCCTCGATCGTGTGGTTCAGGCTGTCGATCAGATCGGGCGCGGTATCGACAAGCGTGCCGTCGAGATCGAAGATCACGAGCGGCGCTGGCGTCTCGTCCCTGCCTGCTGTTTCGCTTTCGCTCGCTGCTGCTGAACCTTCCGATATCGGCACGAAAACCTCCCTTGATGTCGTTCTGCAATGGGTATGACGGGCGATTGCCGGCCGTCTTACGCGATGGTCGGGCGACTATGGGGGATTCGTCCGTGCGGCAAAAGGCTTGTGTCAGTTTAGCTTCGGGGGGCCTTTCGTTTGCCAATGGAGGCGTGTAAACAGCACACGGCGAAACAGCGGGGAGCGTGTGGCGGATGGACGCCCGGCAAATGAAGGTCAAGGCAGCAGCGGCGGCGCTCACCTATGTCGATGACGGCATGCGTCTCGGCATCGGCACCGGATCGACGGCCGAGGAATTCGTGCGGCTTCTGGCCGAGCGGGTGCATGGCGGTCTGAAGATCGAGGGCGTGCCGACATCCGAGCGGACCGCGCGGCTGTGCCTCGAACTCGGCGTTCCCCTGAAATCTCTCGATGAATTGCCGGAACTCGACCTCACCATCGACGGCGCCGACGAATTCGATGCGGCCCTCACCCTGGTCAAAGGCGGCGGCGGCGCATTGTTGCGCGAAAAGATCGTCGCGGCCGCATCCGCCCGGATGATCGTGATCGCCGACGAAAGCAAGCTGGTCGATATGCTCGGCGCGTTTGCGCTGCCGATCGAGGTCAACCCGTTCGGGCTCGAAGCGACGCGGATCTCGATCGAAAAGGCCGCCGCGAGGCTCGGGCTTTCGGGCGAATTGACGTTGCGCCACAAGGGCGGCGAGGTTTTCTCGACCGACGGCGGGCACTACATTCTCGACGCATCTTTTGGCCGTATTCCTGATGCAGACGCTCTTTCCGGGGCGCTGCACGCCATACCCGGTGTTGTGGAACACGGTCTGTTCATTCACATGGCGTCCTTAGCGATCCTCGCCGGCGAAGCGGGTGTGCGGACGTTGGAAGCGAATTAAACTAGGAGCTGTTTACTCATGATCAAATACGCGGTTTTCGGCCGTTCCGCCGTCCTCGCGATCCTTCTGTCCGGTGCAGCGGCGGCCTCTGCCCAGGCTCAGGACGTCACCGATGCGCAGATCGCTGCGGCGCGTCAGGCGATCGCTTCGATGAAGGTCACCGATAATTACGACAACATTCTGCCGAACCTTGCTGAACGCCTGAAGGGCCAGTTCATCCAGGCTTCGCCGAATTTCCAGACGCAGATCTCGACGATCGTCGACCAGCAGGCGCTGGCGCTTGCACCGCGCCGTGCGGACCTCGAAAAGGAAGCCGCGACAATCTACGCGAAGAACTTTTCGACCGACGAGCTGAAGCAGATCTCGACCTTCTTCACGACAGATGCCGGCAAGAAGCTTCTGACCAACCAGCCGCTGATCGCGCGCGAAATGACCCGCGCTGCGGAAATCTGGGCAAACGGCATCTCGCGCGACCTGAACGACGGCTCGACCAACAAGCTGCGCGGCGTGATCGACACGACCAAGGTGCAGATGCCGGTCGTCGATGCCGCGCCGGCTCCGGCGGCGGCTGCCGCCAAGCCCGCCGCCAAGGCACCGGCTCCGTCGCCGAAGCCCTGATCGAACGGTCTCGACCTTTTCAAGCCTTTGATGAAAGCCCGGAGCGATCCGGGCTTTTTCTTGTTCGGTTCCATGCCTATATGAGGCACGCATTTCAGCCTTATCGGTCAGCCCTCGGCTTTCCCGGCATGTTCTCAAGGAGATAGTGATGACCGCCTATGATTATGATCTGTTCGTCATCGGTGGCGGCTCCGGCGGGGTGAGGGCGGGTCGCGTCGCAGCCTCGCTCGGCAAGCGGGTCGGGATCGCGGAAGAATTCCGTTATGGCGGTACCTGCGTCATCCGCGGCTGCGTGCCGAAAAAACTCTATGTCTACGCCTCGCAATTCTCCGAGCATTTCGAGGATGCCGAAGGATTCGGCTGGACTGTCGGTGAACGGTCGTTCGACTGGAAGAAGCTGGTCGCCGCGAAGGACAAGGAAATCACCCGTCTCGAAGGCATCTATCGCCGAGGTCTCGAAAACAACAAGGCCGAGGTTTTCGACAGTCGCGCGGAGCTTGTCGATGCCCATACCGTGCGTCTCGTCTCCTCGGACAAGACGGTGACGGCCGAGCGGATCGTGATCGCCACCGGTGGGGTGGCGAACGCGCATATCTCGCTGCCCGGCTACGAGCATTGCATCTCGTCCAACGAGGCCTTCGACCTCGACGCGCTGCCGCGCTCGATCCTGATTGCCGGCGGCGGCTATATCGCCGTCGAATTCGCCAATATCTTCCACGGCCTCGGCGTCGCGGTAACGCTGATCTATCGCGGCAAGGAGATCCTGTCGCGCTTCGACCACGACATGCGTCAGGGCCTGCACAAGGCGATGGTGGAGAAGGGTATCCGTATCCTGACGACCGATGTGATCGAGAGCGTGGAAAAGCGCGCAGACGGCGAACTTGTGGCCAAGACCAAGAACGGCGAGACGATCGTTGCCGATCAGGTCATGCTGGCGCTCGGCCGTGATCCGAACACCAAGGGGCTCGGTCTCGACGCGGCCGGGGTTGCCGTCGATCATGCGGGTGCGATCATCGTCGATGCGTTTTCGCGCACGAGCGTCGAGAATATCTATGCGCTCGGCGACGTCACCAACCGGGTACAGCTGACGCCGGTCGCCATCCATGAGGCGATGTGCTTTATCGAGACCGTCTATCGTGACAACCCGACCAAGCCGGATCACGAGCTGATCGCGACGGCCGTCTTCTCGCAGCCGGAGATCGGCACCGTTGGGATCAGCGAGGAAGAGGCGGGCAAGCACTATGCCGAGCTTGAGGTCTACCGCGCCGAATTCCGGCCGATGAAGGCGACGATTTCCGGCCGCTCAGAGCGGATGATCATGAAGCTGATCGTCGATGCGGCGAGCCGCAAGGTGGTCGGTGCGCATATTCTCGGTCACGAAGCCGGCGAGATGGCGCAGCTGATCGGCGTGTCGCTGAAGGCCGGCGTGACGAAGGACGACTTCGACCGGACGATGGCGCTGCATCCGTCTGCTGCCGAAGAACTCGTGACGATGTACAATCCGAGCTATCGGATCGTGAAGGGCGAGCGGGTTTGAAACCTGCAATCTGCAATCGTCGCGGGCGTGCGTTTCGCGGCGGTTTCTGACCTAGTCAAGGGGCGGATTAAGAGCTATAAGCCGCCACTTCCAAAAATCGAGCATGCCGGGTGCGGTTAGCACCCAGGCCCTAAGGTGACGTGATATGGCACAGAATTGGACCCCGAACAGCTGGCGCAACAAGCCCATCCAGCAGGTTCCGGATTATCCGGACCAGGCGGCGCTTGCCGCAACGGAAGCCCAGCTCGGAACCTTTCCGCCCCTCGTCTTCGCCGGCGAGGCGCGGCGTCTGAAGAAGCAGTTGGCCAATGTGGCGGAAGGCAATGCCTTCCTGTTGCAGGGCGGCGACTGCGCCGAGAGCTTCTACGAGCATGGCGCCGACAATATCCGCGACTTCTTCCGCGCCTTCCTGCAGATGGCCGTGGTGCTGACCTTTGGCGCCCAGCTGCCGGTGGTGAAGGTCGGTCGTATCGCCGGTCAGTTCGCCAAGCCGCGCTCCTCGAATATCGAGCGCCAGAACGATGTGGAACTGCCGTCCTACCGCGGTGACATCATCAACGGCATCGACTTCACGCCGGAGAGCCGCATTCCCAGCCCGGAGCGCCAGCTCGACGCCTACCGTCAGTCGGCGGCGACGCTGAACCTTCTGCGCGCGTTCGCGATGGGCGGTTACGCCAATCTTGAAAACGTCCACAAGTGGATGCTCGGCTTCGTCAAGGATTCACCGCAGGGCGAGCGCTACAAGAAGCTGGCGGATCGCATCAGCGAGACGATGGACTTCATGCAGGCGATCGGCATCTCCGCGGAAAACAATCCGAGCCTGCGCGAGACGGATTTCTTCACCAGCCACGAAGCCCTGCTTCTCGGCTATGAAGAGTCCTTGACGCGCGTCGATTCGACCTCGGGCGACTGGTACGCAACGTCCGGCCACATGCTGTGGATCGGCGACCGTACGCGCCAGCTCGACCATGCGCATGTGGAGTATTTCCGCGGCATCAAGAACCCGATCGGCCTGAAATGCGGCCCGTCGCTGCAGCCCGACAACCTGATCGAGCTCATCGACGCGCTGAACCCGGCCAATGAGGCGGGTCGCCTGACCCTGATCTGCCGTTTCGGCCATGACAAGGTGGCGGATTCGCTGCCGAAGCTCATTCGCGCCGTCGAGCGCGAGGGCAAAAAGGTCGTCTGGTCCTGCGATCCGATGCATGGCAACACGATCACGCTCAACAACTACAAGACCCGGCCTTTCGACCGGATCCTGTCGGAAGTGGAAAGCTTCTTCCAGATCCACCGTGCAGAAGGCACGCATCCGGGCGGCATCCATATCGAGATGACCGGCAAGGACGTGACGGAATGCACGGGCGGTGCGCGTGCGGTGACGGCCGGCGATCTTCAGGATCGCTACCACACCCATTGCGATCCGCGCCTCAACGCCGACCAGGCGCTGGAACTGGCGTTCCTGCTGGCCGAGCGGATGAAGAGCGGACGCGACGAGAAGCGGATGGTCGTCAACGGCTAAGGCTTGGCTGAGATCAGCCGCGACCACGACAAAAGAACGAACAAGGCCGGTGTTCATCGCCGGCCTTGTTCGTTTCTGCGTCCAGGTGCTGAACCCTACTGGACGAGAACGGGATTGCGGCAGGTGGCGCCGCCGACCTGAATGTCTGCCTCGCCGATGCGCACGCCGAGAACGAGAAGCAGGTTGTAAAGCAGCGAATCGATCGGCGTGAGCGCTGCGCCCAGAGTGGCGCCGAGCGCGGCGGTGACGGGTTGCAGGCTGAAGCCGAGCCCGAGAAGATCGATGCGCAGATCGAGATTGCCAAGAAGCGTACTGCTGAGCGAGGACAGGGCATTTTCCGTCGAGATCGTCTTGATCTTGTTGGATGCGATGTCCGACGGCGAGAATGTCAGCCGCTTGGTCGTCATGTTGGTCGACTGGGCGTCCGCCATGCCCGAAACGCTCAACAGCAGGGTCGAGATGAGTGCGGCGCGCGTGACGCGGGGCTCGGTGCCGAAATTGCTGAAGTTCGAAGTGTTCACGTCGCCGATCGCTATCTCGGCCACGCCGGGGATGGCGTCGATATCGACCGTTGCGGTGTTGGACGAGGTCGAGCAGGTGATGTTGGCCAGCCGAGCCTCGGCATAGGCCACTTCGACATAGAGGGGGATGCGGACTTTCAGGCCCAGCACGGCCTGCAGGCCATCGACCACGACTTCGACCGCAAGCCGCGTCTGCGCCGTGCGCACCACCGATCCGGGAGAGCCGACGGCCAGATGCGGCGTGGCGACTGCCGGCTGGCCGATCGCAAGCGTGACCTTGACCCCGCCGAGGCCGGGCAGGGTGGCGCCGAGATCGAGCGCCAGCTGCTTGCCGCCGTTCGCTGCGGTCGCAGCTGCCGAAATGATGTCGAAGACGCTGGCATTGACCGTCAGATTGCCGGCCTGACCGATCAGCTTCGGCGCGACTGAGCCGAGCGACAGGACATTTTGCAGCTGAACGTTGACCGCCGTCTTGTTGAGCGTCTTCTGGAGATTGTTGACGATGGTCTGGACGGCGGGCGTCAGGCCAGTCGTCTTGCCGATCGCCGTCAGTAGCACACCGTAGTTGATGTTGGTCTTCAGGAGACTGTCATATGTCCCCGCCTGGAGACCAAGGTTCAGCGCCAGAACATCGAGTGTGCTGAGCACGTTAATCTGCGCGTCGGCCAGCGACTGGTAGTCCATGGCCTTGAGCGAGATCGTCGTGCCGAGCATCTGCCCGAGCAACTGGTTCAGGAGACCCTCGTTGATGCTGGCCAGCCGCGAGCCGATCGAGAAGGCGGCGACGCGATCGGTGGCGGCGGTGCCTGTGGCGCCAAGATCCGGCGGCGTGGCGAAGCTGCTGGCGAAATAGAGGCTGCCCTTCTGATGCAGCGTCACCCGCACCGAATCATAGGGCTGGACGCCGGCCTGGAAACGGGAGCCCGCTGCCACAGTCGGGTCGGGCACGTAGTGGCCGCGCACCACATCCGCATAGCCGCTGACGTTGCGATAGACATTGGTCGGATCATAGGGCAGCGTCGCATTCGGCGTCAGAAGCGTGCTGTCCTGCCTGACGGCATAATTCATGTTGTTGAGCGTGAAATACTGAAGCACGGCCTGTTCGGGTGCGGCCACCTGGGACGCAGCGGAGATTGCCGCAAGGTCGGCCATTTCCTGCAACTGGCGCTTTTGCAGCGTCAGGCTGCCGTAATCGACCCCGAGCGCGAGCACGCCGAGCATGAGGGGGAGAGTGAGCGCGGTGGTGATCGCGATGTTGCCGCTGCGATCTCCGCAAAGGCGCCGGAGCCGCGTGAAACGCGCAGACGAGATGGTTCCGCGCAGGTGCCTGCGGACGATGGAGAGCCGGAAGGGCTGCATGTCAGACGCCTCCCATCCGCAGCGTGGCGAAGCGGCGGATCACCGGGCTCGGCATGGCAAAACTGTAGAGGCTGACGATCGGCAGGTTGCTCGCGTCATAGGTGACCGTCACCGTAAACTGGTTTGGATTGGTGGCGTCCTGCTGTACCGTGGTGGTAAAATACTTCTTGTCCAGCAGTGCGTAGTTCATCGTGCTCTTCGTCATGAAGTCGCTGACGAGCTGCTTGCGCTCGGCATCCGTCAGACCGGCGACGGCCGTGCGGGCGGCATCCGCCGCCACCTGCTGGACGGAATGGGCGGCGCCGAGATAAATGCCGTAGCCGATCAGGCTGAAGAGCGTCATGAACAGGAGTGGCGCCACGAGGGCAAATTCGACGGCCGAACTGCCGGACCGGCTTTTGAGCAGGGACCTGAAACGCATGATACTCTCCCCATACATCAGTATTTTCGAATATAATGAAACGCGCACGCTAATAATCGATTAAGATCGGCGGTCGAATTGTGGAGGTTCCCCGTATTCGACAAAATCCGGTATAAGGGCCCCGCGGAGGCGGTGCTTGCGGTGGTTTGCGGCGTCATTGCAGCGCGTGCGCGGCTCACCTGCAAAAATGTTGGCGGTCGCGGGGGTGCTTGCCGTTGCGGTTGGCCCATACGGGCGCTAAATCTTGGGCCATGACTCAGGATATCGCCCAGACCTTCCGTATTGCCGTTGTCCAGTACAACCCCACTGTCGGCGATGTCGCCGGCAATCTGGCGCTTGCCCGCGAGGCGCGCGCCAAGGCCGCCGCCGGTGGCGCCGATATCGTCCTGTTCACCGAGCTTTTCATCTCCGGCTATCCGCCGGAGGATCTGGTGCTGAAGCCCGCCTTTCTGGAGACCTGCCTTGCGGCGGTCGAAAATCTCGCCGACGACACCGCCGACGGCGGGCCGGGCGTGATTATCGGCTTCCCACGTCTCTCTGACATCGGCCGTCACAATTCGGTCGCCGTCCTCGATGGCGGCAAGATCATCGCCATTCGCGACAAGGTCGACCTGCCGAATTACGGCGAGTTCGACGAGAAGCGCGTCTTCGTTGCCGGAGCGATGCCGGGGCCTGTGAATTTCCGCGGCGTGCGGATCGGCATTCCGATCTGCGAGGATATCTGGGGTGATCTGGGCGTCTGCGAGACGCTGGCCGAAAGCGGCGCGGAAATCCTGCTCGTGCCGAACGGTTCGCCCTATTGTCGCGACAAGGTGGATATCCGCCATCAGGTCGTCTTGAAACAGGTCATCGAGACCGGCCTGCCGCTGATCTACGCAGCGCAACTCGGCGGCCAGGACGAACTGGTCTTTGACGGCGCGACCTTCGCATTCAATGCCGATAGGTCGCTCGCCTTCCAATTGGCGCAGTTCCTGCCCGAAATTGCCGTGACCGAATGGGCCCGCAAGGACGGAACGTGGCATTGCGTGGGTGGACCGGTCGCGCGTATCCCTGAAAAGGAAGAGGCGGATTATCGCGCCTGCCTTCTCGGCTTCCGCGATTATGTCAACAAGAACGGCTTCAAGTCTGTCGTGCTCGGCCTGTCCGGCGGCATCGATTCGGCCATCTGCGCGGCGATTGCGGTCGATGCGCTCGGTGCCGACAGGGTGCGCACGATCATGCTGCCCTATCGCTACACGTCGGAAGAGTCGTTTGCGGATGCCGCTGACTGCGCCAGGGCGCTCGGTTGCCGGTATGATATCGTGCCGATCGCCGAACCCGTCGAGGGTTTTTCTTCGGCGCTGTCGGAGCTTTTCGAAGGCACCGAGACCGGTATCACGGAAGAAAACCTGCAAAGCCGCGCCCGTGGCGTGATCCTGATGGCGATCTCCAACAAGTTCGGCGCGATGGTGGTGACGACCGGCAACAAGTCGGAAATGTCGGTCGGCTATGCAACGCTCTATGGCGATATGAACGGCGGCTTCAACCCGATCAAGGATCTCTACAAGATGCAGGTCTATGCGCTGTCCGACTGGCGCAACAAGCATCTGCCGGAAGGTGCGCTCGGGCCGGCCGGCCTTGTGATCCCGCAGAACATCATCGACAAGGCGCCATCTGCGGAGCTGCGCCCGGACCAGAAGGATCAGGATTCGCTGCCGCCCTATCCGGTGCTCGACGACATTCTCGAATGCCTCGTCGAAATGGAGATGGGGACCGACGAGATCATTGCGCGCGGGCATGATGCTGCAACCGTCCACCGGATCGAGCATCTGCTCTATCTGGCCGAATACAAGCGGCGGCAGTCGGCGCCGGGGGTGAAGATCACCAGAAAGAACTTCGGTCGCGACCGTCGCTACCCGATCACCAACCGCTTTCGCGATCGCTGACCGCCGCAGGGCCATGGTCACTGGAATGGAGCATTGGGACTGGCACAGTCACCGGCCGGTGAGGTTATGCACTGGTGGTCAAAGAAGGGGTGCTTGCCTCTGATCCGGCGAAGGCGCATAAGCGCCTCGTCAGGTGCCTGCGCTTGCGCGGGAGAATCGGGAATCCGGTGAAAGACCGGAACGTGCCCAACGCTGTAAGGCCGACACACGCTGCATGGAATGAGCGCCACTGGGAAACCGGGAAGGCGGCAGCGGGTGGATGAAGCCCAGTCAGAAGACCGGCCTGACACGATTGACCCTGAGCGCGTGGACGGCGATCGGGTTTCGTTGTACCCGCTCTCGGCCCCGATGGCCTCATGAACGGGTATGGCGCATTGTTGGGGTTGAACGATGCATGCCGCAATTTCCGCCGGGGCGCTTGCGCCCGCCGGCCCGTTTTCCGCAAGCGACCGCGAAGCGGTCTATCGCGCGATCGAGACACGCCGCGACGTCCGCGACCAGTTTCTGCCCGATGCCATTCCCGACGATCTGCTCGACCGGCTTTTACGGGCGGCCCATGCGGCGCCCTCGGTCGGCTTCATGCAGCCTTGGAGCTTCATTCTTGTGCGCGATGCCGCGATCCGGCAACGGGCCTGGGAAGCGTTTTCGCAGGCCAATGACGAGGCGGCGGAGATGTTCTGCGACGAAAAGCAGGCACTCTATCGCAGCCTGAAGCTCGAAGGCATCCGCAAGGCGCCGCTGTCGATCTGCGTCACCTGCGATCCCGACCGGGCCGGGCCGGTGGTGCTCGGGCGCACCCATAATCCGCGCATGGACGTCTATTCGACCGTCTGCGCAGTGCAGAACCTTTGGCTTGCGGCACGGGCGGAAGGTGTGGGCGTCGGCTGGGTCAGCATCTTTCGCGACGAGGACGTGCGCGGGCTTCTCGGCATTCCGGAACGGGTGGAGATCGTCGCCTGGCTCTGCCTCGGCTTTGTCGATCAGCTCTACAGCGAGCCCGAACTTGCGGTGAAGGGCTGGCGGCAACGCCTGCCGCTCGACGAACTGGTCTTCGAGGATCGCTGGAAGGGCGCGTGAGTTTTCGTCCCCGTGCGGTGACGTCGGTCATCCTTTTGCACAGGGCGGTTATTGCTGCGGCTGCGGCCCCTCGGATTTCGGGTGGGCCAGATCGATGCTCTCATCCGGATAGAATACCGGGCCGACCGTCCTGACCTTGATGTTCGGGTCCCATGGCCGATCCGGCGGTGGCGGAGGGCGCACCGCCGGGACCTGCGGTTTCAACGCCGGCTGCGTGGCGATGGCGGTGATCGACGGAGACGACGGATCGTCCTTCGGCAGGGCGATACCCTGGATCTTCATCCGCTCCTTGCGGTCCTCTTCGAGATCGGTCGGAATGCAGCCGTTCTGGCGGATCGCGGCCATGATCGGTCCACGTTGCGGGTCCTGGCGGATCAGCGAAGCGCCGCTGCGTTCCGAGACCAGCGTCTCGCGGGCCTTTTCCTGCATGTCGAGCGACTGCTGCATTGCCTGGCAATCCTGCGGGCCGGGTTCATCGCCGGACCCCGCGTCATAGGCAGTGTCACCGCCGCGCGGCGCGCCGAGATGAACGATGCTTCCGCCGCCGCAGCCGTCGCGGCGCATCTCGATGCGAAGCTGGCGGATGGCCGCATTGGCGCGCGCCATATCCTGGGCATTGGCGCGCATCTGCGCCGTGTTGCCGATCAGTTCGGGCAGGTTGTTGAGTTCGCGGTAAAGTGCTGCACAGCCGGCGACATCGCGGGCCGAGGCTACCGCCGGGACAAGCACGAGAGGTGCGATCAGCAATGCGTGAAAACGCAATGTGGCGGGCTTGGCTCGCATCCGGCAATCCTATCGGTTCAAAATGCCCGGCCATGATAGGCGGGGCAGATTGACAATGTGATAAGCGCTCGCCGGTTCCCGCGGAACGATCCTTGTGGTCGATCCTTGCGGTCTATCCTTGTGGCAGATCCTGACGGCCGAGACCGGCAGGATGCTGCTGCGTCTGGCAGGCTTACGCCTGGTTCTGTTGCGCGTCGTTCTGCGAGGCTTCGACGACGGCAAGCGCTGCCATGTTGACGACACCGCGCGAGGTGACGGACTGGCCGAGGATATGCGCCGGCATGGCCGTGCCGATGAGGATCGGGCCGACATGCAGGGCATCCATCATCGTGCGCACGAGGCCGAGCGAGATGCTGGCCGAATCGAGGCTCGGGAAGACGAGAAGATTGGCTTCGCCGGTCAGCGTGCTGTTCGGCACGGCGCGCCTGCGCAGCTCTTCCGACAGGGCCGAACCGCCCTGCATTTCGCCATCGACTTCCAGTTCCGGTGCCTCGCTGCGGATGAGCTGCAGCGCCTGGCGCATCTTGGTCGCGCTTTCGGAAGTTGCGCGAGCCGAAATTCGAGTGGCAGATCAGGGCCGCCTTCGGGGTGATGCCGAAGCGACGGACTTCCTCTGCCGCCAGAATGGTGATCTCGGCGATCTCTTCGGCGGTCGGGTTGTAGTTGACGAACGTGTCGGTGAAGAAGATCGCGCCGCGCTGCGAGATCAGAAGGCTGAGGCCGCTGAGCGTGCGGGTGCCGGGGCGCTTGCCGATGATCTGGTTGACGTCGCGCAGGTGACGGTCATAGCGTCCCTCGACGCCGCAGATCAGCGCATCGGCCTCGCCGCGCTTGACCGACAGCGCGCCGATCACCGTGTTGTTGGTGCGCACGATCGTGCGGGCGGCTTCCGGGTTGATGCCATTGCGGCCGACGAGCGCGAGATAATCCTCGACATAGTCGCGGTAGCGCGGATCGTCCTCGGGATTGACCACCTGGAAATCGGTTTCCGGGCGAATGCGGATGCCGAAACGCTTCAGGCGCGCCTCGATGACCGACGGACGGCCGATCAGGATCGGGCGGGCGATTTCTTCCTCGAGCAGGATCTGGGCGGCGCGCAGCACGCGTTCGTCTTCACCTTCGGCAAAGATGACGCGCTTCTTGTCGGAGGCCTTGGCTGCCGTGAAAATCGGCTTCATGACGAAGCCCGAGCGCCAGACGAAACGGTTCAGCTGATCAAGGTAGGCTTCGACATCCTGGATCGGGCGGGCCGCGACGCCGGTTTCGGCGGCAGCCTTGGCGACGGCGGGTGCGATGCGCAGGATCAGGCGCGGATCGAACGGCGAGGGGATGAGGTAGTTCGGTCCGAAGATCGGGGTCTCATCCGAATAGGCCTTGGCGGCTACGTCGGAGACTTCTTCGCGCGCGAGTTCGGCGATGGCACGCACGGCGGCCATCTTCATCTCTTCGTTGATCGTGCGGGCGCCGCAATCGAGTGCGCCGCGGAAGATGTAGGGGAAGCAGAGAACGTTGTTCACCTGGTTCGGGAAGTCCGAACGGCCCGTGCAGATCATCGCGTCCGGGCGGGCAGCGCGGGCAAGTTCCGGCATGATTTCCGGCTTCGGGTTGGCCAGCGCCATGATCAGCGGCTTCGGCGCCATCTGCACCAGAAGCTCGGGCTTCAGGACGCCCGCAGCCGACAGGCCGAGGAAGACGTCGGCGCCGCCGATCGAATCGGCCAGCGTGCGGTTGTCGCTCTTCTGCGCGTAGATCGACTTCCATTCGTCCATCAGCTCGACACGGCCTTCGTAGACGAGGCCTTCGATGTCGTGGACCCAGATGTTTTCCTTTTTCGCGCCGAGCGACACGAGAAGGTGGAGACAGGCGAGGGCGGCGGCACCTGCACCCGAGGTGACGATCTTGACGTCGTCGATCTGCTTGCCGGCGAGTTCCAGGCCGTTCAGCACTGCGGCGGCGACGATGATCGCGGTGCCGTGCTGGTCGTCATGGAAGACCGGGATGTTCATCTTTTCGCGCAGCTGGCGCTCGACTTCGAAACATTCCGGCGCCTTGATGTCTTCAAGGTTGATGCCCCCGAAGGTCGGTTCCAGCGCCGAGACGGTCGAAACCATGGCGTCGATGCCGGGCGCCTCGATCTCGATGTCGAAGACGTCGATGCCGGCGAATTTCTTGAAGAGGACGGCCTTGCCTTCCATCACCGGCTTGGAGGCCAGCGGGCCGATATTGCCGAGGCCGAGCACGGCCGAGCCGTTGGAAATCACGGCGACAAGGTTGGCGCGGGCGGTGTATTCCGCCGCTGCTTCCGGATTGTCGCGGATGGCAAGACAGGGAGCTGCCACGCCCGGCGAATAAGCGAGCGCGAGGTCGCGCTGGTTGCCGAGCGGCTTGGTGGCCTGGATCTCAAGCTTGCCGGGGCGGGGATAGCGGTGAAAGAAAAGCGCCTGCTCGTCGAGATCGCCGGAGGTGGGATTGGAGGGCGATGGTTGCGACGTATTCGATGTCATGGCGATCTCGGTCTTTTTGTTCCTGATACGGTTTCCTCAATACAACAACTGGCCGGACGGTCCAGCCCGTTCTTGTCCTTTCCGGCAGTTTGCCATGCCTTGTCGTCAACGCGTCACGTTTACGCAGGCGGTTGTGATCCCGCCACCGGTGCGCGACGGTTGCAAACCGGCCCTGTCATCATCCTGAAACACGAGTCTGGTTTTGGAAGACCTATCCAGACGGGCGATTTCGACGCCCGAGGTCAGCCAGAGATCGAGGCAGGAAACGAAAGGACACTTCCGTGACCGGTGACATTGCAACACGGCATTTCAGGACGCTCTTCATTTCCGACGTGCATCTGGGCTCCAAGGCGGCCCGGACCGATTTTCTTCTGGATTTCCTGAGGTATCACGAGGCCGACACGATCGTGCTCGTCGGCGATATCGTCGATGGCTGGCGGCTGAAGCGTAGCTGGTACTGGCCGCAGGGCTGCAACGACGTCGTGCAGAAACTGTTGCGCAAGGCCCGCAAGGGGACCCGCATCGTCTACATTCCCGGCAATCACGACGAGTTCCTCCGTTCGTTCCCCGGTACCCATTTCGGCGGTATCGAAGTGGCCGAGCGGATGGTCCACGAAATGGCCGACGGCAAGAAATACCTCGTCATGCATGGCGATGAATTCGACGTCGTGGTGCGCAATGCCCGGCTGCTCGCCTATCTCGGCGACTGGGCCTATGACGCGGCGATCGTCATCAATATCGGCCTTGCCGCCGTGCGCCGCAAGCTCGGCATGCCCTACTGGTCCTTTTCGGCCTGGGCGAAGCTGCAGGTCAAGCATGCGGTCAACTTCATCGGCGAATTCCAGCGCGTGGTGGCCGACGAGGCCCGCCGCCACAAGGTGGACGGCATCATCTGCGGCCATATCCATCACGCCGTCATGGAAGACATCGATGGCATCCATTACGTCAATACCGGCGACTGGGTGGAAAGCTGCACGGCGATCGTCGAGAACATGGATGGATCGCTCGAACTGATCACGTGGCGCCAGATCGCGGCGACTGCCGAGATCACCGCGCTGCCGGCGCCGGTTGCCGCCGAAGCAAACGGCATGCGCGCGGCCTGAGCAATTCGGCGCAATTCCTACTGACAACGGCCTGTCACCGACTGGTGTCAGGCCGTTGTCGTTCCCTGCGCTGGCGCATGTCCGGCATTCTTCCGAACGCGAACTGCTCCACCTTGGCGTTTCCAGGTCGTTGCGGATGCAGAACCGGTATGCGTCTGTGCTCGAACGACGCTATCCCCAAAGGGCAGGCTCCGGCGGGAAGACCGAGGATCCTTCATAGCGCAGGCCGTTTTCCCGGTCGTGTGCCAGAAGAAGAGGGCCGTCGAGATCCGCGTAATCGGCATCTGCGGCCAGCAGAACGGCAGGCGCCATGGCAAGCGAGGTGCCGACCATGCAGCCGATCATCACCTTGAACCCGACCCGTCTGGCTTCTGTCTTCATCCGGATCGCTTCGGTGAGGCCGCCGGTCTTGTCGAGCTTGATGTTGACCGCATCGTAGCGATCGACAAGCGATCGAAGGTCGCCGGTGGAATGGACGCTCTCGTCGGCGCAGACTGGAACGGGACGGGCAATCTTCGCCAGCATCCGGTCCTTGCCCGCAGGCAGCGGTTGCTCGATCAGCGAAACGCCGAGTTCGGCCGCCAGCGCCAGATGAAAGACGAGATTGGCTTCGGTCCATCCTTCGTTCGCATCGACGATGATTCGCGCCTTCGGCGCCGATTCGCGCACGGCCCTCAGCCTGCTTTCGTCGTCTTCCGTGCCAAGCTTGATCTTCAGAAGCGGTCTTGAGGCATTGCGCCGCGCCTGCTCGCCCATCGCCTGAGGCGTGGCAAGCGACAGCGTGTAGGCGGTGTCGAAAGGCATTGGTCGAGGCAGGCCGATCAGGTCTGCGACACGCCGTCCGCCCGCTTTTGCTTCGAGGTCCCAGAGGGCACAGTCGATGGCATTGCGGGCGGCGCCCGGCTTCATTTCCTGTTGCAGCGTGGCGCGATCGAGGCCCTGCCGCAGCGGGATTTTCATCGCTTCTATCTCGGCAAGTACGCCTTCGGTCGTCTCGCCATATCGGCGATAGGGAACGCATTCGCCACGGCCGGTGACACCGTCCTCGGTGATCTGGCAGGTGACGACCTCGGCTTGCGTCTTCGACCCCCGCGAAATGGTGAAGACGCCGGCGATGGGAAAGGTTTCGATTGTGGCTTCGAGGTGACGGGTCATGGTTTTCCGCATCCATTTCATGCTTGCCGTTGTGGCAAATCCGTACGGGCCGACTATATTGCGCCTCTCCGGTCTGCGATCAATCGCGGAACGGTGCCGGCTCGATCATGCCGGTCCCCATACCGCCAGACCGCGTGAAAGATTAAAGTGACGTCGAATTCCGCCGAGATCAAAGCCGAGACCCGCCCGGACGGAAACGGCACACGCTATGTGCTGACCGGCGAGTGGCGCAACAGCACGATCAGTCATACGCTGGTCAAGGAGTTCGACAAGCTCGAAAAGGCACAGGAGAGCGGTCCGGTCGAGATCGACGTGTCGGGCCTGACCGGTATCGACACCGCCGGCGCCTGGCTGATCCGCCGGCTGATCACTGCCAAATCGACCGAGGGGCAGAGCGCAGATGTGATCGGTGCCGAGGGCTCGGTGCATGAACTGATCACGGTTCTGCCCGAGACTGTGCCGGCGCCGCCGAAGAGCGATGCGCCGCCGCGCACCCTGTTCGACCGCATCTTCTCGCCGCCCGGCCGCGTGGCATTGAGCGCTTGGTCGGATTTTTACGCGGCCATGCATATTCTCGGCTCGGCCGTGCGTGGCGCGCAGCTGAAATTCGGCCGCGGCTCGGGCGTTTCGCCCGCCTCGGTCGTTACCCATATCGACAGGATGGGCGTGCGTGCGACGCCGATCATCATTCTCATGTCGTTCCTGATCGGCGCGATCATCGCCCAGCAGGGCGCCTTCCAGCTGCGCTATTTCGGCGCCGAGATCTTCGTGGTCGATCTCGTCGGCATTCTGCAATTGCGCGAAATCGGTGTGCTTTTGACGGCGATCATGATCGCCGGGCGCTCGGGAAGCGCCATTACCGCCGAAATCGGCTCGATGAAGATGCGCGAGGAAATCGACGCGCTGACCGTCATCGGTCTCAATCCGGTCGGGGTCCTGATTTTCCCGCGGCTCGTCGCGCTCACCGTCGCATTGCCGCTTCTGACGATCCTTGCCAATTTTTCGGCGCTGTACGGCGCTTCGGTCGTCACCTGGGCCTATTCCGGCATCACATTTGACACGTTCCTCGGGCGCCTGCATGAGGCGATCGACCATACGTCGGTGGCTGCCGGCATGATCAAGGCGCCGTTCATGGCGCTGACGATCGGCATCGTCGCGGCGGTCGAAGGCATGAAGGTCGGCGGCAGCGCCGAATCGCTCGGCCAGCATGTGACGGCATCGGTGGTGAAATCGATCTTCGCCGTCATCACCATCGACGCGTTCTTCGCGGTCTTCTACTCGGCAATCGACTTTTGAGGGGCCCGGCGATGGAACACAGAAAGATCCAGGGTCAAGGCCAGCATCAGCAGGCGGAGCGATACAAGGACCGGCAGGTGGTTCTCTCCGTGCGCGACCTGACCGTCGGCTTCGGTCCCAAGATCGTGCTCGACAACCTCAACCTCGATATCTATCGCGGCGAGATCCTCGGCTTCGTCGGCGCGTCGGGCACCGGCAAGTCGGTTCTGATGCGCACCGTGCTGCGGCTTTTGCCGCGTCGTGCCGGCTCGATCGAGATCCTCGGGGTCGATTACCAGAATGCCACCGATGAAGAGCGCGTGGCGCTCGACACGCGGCTTGGGGTGCTTTTCCAGCACGGCGCGCTTTTCTCGGCGCTGACGGTGAAGGAAAACATCCAGCTGCCGATGCGCGAATATCTCGACCTGCCGCAGACGCTGATGGACGAACTCGCCTATCTCAAGATCGAGATGGTGGGGCTCGCCGCCGATGCGGCCGACAAATATCCTTCCGAACTGTCGGGAGGCATGATCAAGCGCGCAGCCCTTGCGCGCGCGCTGGCGCTCGATCCGGATCTCGTCTTTCTCGACGAACCGACATCCGGTCTTGATCCGATCGGCGCTGCGGAATTCGATGCACTGATCGCACGACTGAGAGACACGCTGGGGCTGACCGTCTATATGGTGACGCATGACCTCGACAGCCTCTTTTCCGTCTGTGATCGTATTGCCGTACTTGGCGAGAAGCGGGTATTGGTGGAAGGTACACTTGACGATATGTTTGCCTGTGACGACGCGTGGGTTCAGTCCTATTTCCGAGGCAAGCGGGCGAGAGCTGTTATCACCGACGGTAAACAGCCGGCCGCGAGATAGGGAAGAAGATTAACCTATGGAAACCAAAGCCAATTACGCGATCGTCGGGTTCTTTACCCTGCTCGTCATGGCAGCCGCATTCGGCTTCGTCTACTGGATGGCCGCCTCCGGCCGCGGTGGTCCGACGGCCGAGCTTGCGATTCGCATTCCGGGCTCCGCGAACGGCCTTTCGGTCGGTTCGCCGGTCCGCTTCAACGGCATTCCTGTCGGTTCGGTGCGCAGTCTCAGCATCGATCCCGACGATCCACGCTATTCGATCGCCTTTACCGAAGTGCGTGCCGATGCGCCGGTGTTCTCCTCGACCAAGGCGGTTCTCGAAGTGCAGGGCCTGACGGGCTCTGCCTATGTGGAACTGTCCGGCGGTTCGAAGGGTGACGAAAACATCCTGCAGAAATCGATCGATGCCGGCCGTCCTGCGGTTCTGATCGCCGATCAGTCGAGTGTCACCAACCTTTTGGCGACCGCCGACAAGATCCTGCAGCGCGCCGATACCGCGATCGGCGACATCCAGGGCTTCGTTGCCGACGCACGCGGGCCGCTGACCCAGACGATCCGCCATGTGGAGACGTTCACGGCAGCGCTCAGCAACAATTCCGACAGTATCGACAAGTTCCTCAACAGCCTTTCGACGCTGTCTGCGACCGTCGACCGGGTGTCGGGCACGCTCAATTCGACGCTTGCCGCCGCCGAGCAGCTGGTGCGCGCCATCGATGCGGACAAGGTCAATCAGGTCGTGTCCAACACCGAACGCGTGACCCGCAATGTCGCCAATGCCTCGGATAATCTCGAAGAGATCATGAACAATGTCCGCGGGGCGGCGAGCACGTTCCAACAGGCCGGTGTGGCGGCGCAGACGGCGCTTGGTCGTGCCAATACGATCATGGGTGCCGTGAACCCGGATCAGGTGCGCACGGCGCTTTCCAACGTCACGGCGGCTTCGGAAGATGCCCGCCAGACGCTGAGTTCGGCGCGTGAAGTTGCCGATAACGTCGCTCACCATACGGACGATATCAACAAGGCGATCGGCGACTTCAGCCAGCTGGCCGGAAAGCTCAACAACGCATCGAACCGCGTCGATGGCATTCTGGCCAAGGTGGACACGATGCTGTCGGGCAGCGATTCTCAGGGGCTCTTCGCGCAGGCGCGCGAAACGCTTGCTTCGTTCAAGACGGTTGCCGACAATATCAACGCGCAGGTCGGGCCGATCGCGGCAAACCTGCAGCGGTTCTCCGGCAGCGGGCTCCAGAATATCCAGTCGCTGGTGACCGATACCCGCCAGACGGTGGAATCGCTCAATCAGGCGATCAACAACTTCGACCAGAACCCGCAGCGGCTGATCTTCGGCGGCGAGACGGTGAAACAGTATGATGGCAGGACACGGCGTTGAGGCAGGGAGTTCAGGCGTTTATGACGGGTAACAAGACTGCCGGCCGGCCATTGCTGCGCCATCCGATGATCCTCGCATTGCCGCTTCTGGCCGCATTGCTGGCAAGCTGCGGTACGGCTGCTAAGAACGACACGTTCGACCTGTCGCTGACGCCGGCCACGGAAGGGCCGTCGGCCAAGACGAAGCAGGTCCTCGTGCCGCAACCGACGGCGGTCAAGATGCTCGACAGCGATCAGGTCGTTGTGCGCGTCTCGTCCTCCGAGGTTCAGTATCTGGCGGATTCGCGCTGGGGCGACACATTGCCGAACCTCGTTCAGGCCAAGCTCGTCCAGGCCTTCGAAAACTCGCACCGCCTCGGCGGCGTCGGCAAGCCGGGTCAGGGTCTGGCGATCGACTATCAGGTCGTGACCGATATCCGCACGTTCGAGGTCAATGCTTCCGGACCGCGCACCGCGACCGTCGAGATTTCGGCAAAGATCCTCAACGATCGCAATGGTACGGTAAAGGCGCAGAATGTGTTTCGCGCCGTCGTGCCGGTGTCCGGCGCCGACAACCGCAACTTCATTGGTGCGCTCAACAAGGCGTTTGCACAGGTCGGCTCGCAGATCGTCGACTGGTCGCTGAAGTCGATGTAATCGCAGGCAGTGCCTGAACTGATCTGAAAGCCGCTATGGGAGACCATGGCGGCTTTTTTTGCATTTGATATCGATCCTTGTCGGCATGGGACGGGGCCTGTGAGGCGATCCACCCTGTGAGCGGGTGTGGGGCCTGCAACGGTCATGGCGGGTCCGTTTCCGTCTATCGCATCCCGTCGCGCTCTTCCGGCCCCTCTGGCCGGCTCCACAGCCGGTTGCACCTTGTCCTTGTGCCCGTATCTTTTGGAAAGGGTGGCCATTCATACAGGAGTAGGCTCCAGGCCGGTGCATCGCCTTCTGCCATTGGCGCTCTGCCGGAGCAGCATCCGGCCGTGCAGCAAAGCCCTTCAGAAGCCTTTGGCAATCCTTCCGTCCGGTCTGACGGTATCAGCTCGGATGCACCCGTGGCTCCTGGAAGGGCCGTTGGCCATTCTCCCCTGACGTGGCTTCATCGCCGGGATCAGCCGGATGGAGGGCAACAAAAAAGGCCGCCCCGAAGGACGGCCTCTTGTCATGTGCTTGTCCGGTCTGACCGCCTCAGCTGAAGCGGCCGGCGGCGTGGGCGAGCATCGTGTAGACCTTGCCGGTGTCGGAGGTCAGGTAGCTCTGTGTCACGGTGCGGTCGCGATCGGTGCGGGCGACATCGGCAAGCAGCTTCTCGAAGTCCGAGATGTAGCGATCGACGGCGGTGCGGAATTCCGGCTCGCGGTCATACTTGCGCTTGATGTCGTCGAAGGTCTGCTGGCCCTTCAGCGTGTAGAGGCGACGGGTGAAGACGTCGCGCTCGCCGCGCTGGTAACGGCGCCAGAGATCGACCGATGCGTCATGATCGATGGCGCGGGCGATATCGACAGACAGCGAGTTCAGCGATTCCACCATGTGGCGCGGGTTACGGTTGTCGCCGTTGGTGCGCTGTACCGGTTCTGCCGGGCGGCTTGCCTGCGGGCGGGGCGCCTCTTCGCGCGATGCACCACGCAGGAGATCGCTGATCCAGCCACCGCCTTCGCCGGGGCGCTGTGCAGCATCTGCCTGCGCACGGACCGGGGCGGGGGCCTGCTGAGCGACCGGCTGCGGGGCCGGACGATCGATCGGCAGGGAGCCGCGCAGGACGCCGGCGCCATAGGGATCTGCCGCGCGGGGTGCAATGGGTGCGGGTGCCGTCGGCTGCGGCGCCGGGCGGACCGGCATCGCGTTCTGCGGCGCTGAAATCTGCGGCTGGGCGCGAACCGGGATCGGTGCCGGTTGCGGGGCTGCAGCGCGTGGCTGCGGAGCAGGTGCCGGGGCTGCAACCGGTGCTGCGGGTGCCGGGCGCTGCGCGACCGGTTCGGAGACTTCCATCTGCTGCGCCGAGCGACCGACGACCTGCGAGATATCCTGCAGGGCCTTGATCTGTTCGGCGACGGCGCGACGCATGGCGGCCGCACTTTCCTTGGCTTCTTCCGGCAGGTCGAAGGCGCCGCGCTTGAGTTCCTGACGCGTGGTGTCCAGTTCCTGGCGGATGTCGTGGGCCGAGCGGCGGATCTCGTCGGTGGCGCCGGCAAAGCGGCCGATCGCTTCCTCGACCGAGGTCTTCAGCGTCTCGCGCAGCTGATGGGCCGCCGCATCCGAGCGGGTTGCGGTTTCACCGAGCAGGCGTTCGACATCACCGAGCGAACCTGTGAGGCCCGAGCGCATGCGGTCGGAGAGATCGCGGGCACGGCGTTCGGCATCCGACAGGGTCGCCTCAATCGAGCGGCTTGCTTCTTCGCTTGCGCCGGAGAGGCTTTCGCGCATGGCATCCGCCGTCATCTCGGCGCGCTGCTGGGTTTCGCCCAGGCGGCGGCCGATATCGGAGAAGGAGGCCGTCAGGCTCTCGCGCAGCGACGTGCCGACCTGCGAGGAGCGTTCCTCTGCCCGTTCGAAGGCGCCATCCACCAGCGAGGTCAGGCCGCGGAGCGTCGTTTCGATTTCTTCCGAACGCTTGACGAGGCCGAGCGAGAGACTGCGCAGCGCATTCTGCCGTTCGTCCAGCGTGCTCGCGAGGTTCGACTGGGCGGCGCCGAGAAGTTCGGATGCCTGGCCGAGAACCTTGGAATGCTCGTCGAACCGGCCGACGATGCCGCCGACCTGATGCAGCGTCTGGCCGGAAATGATCGACAGGCGCTCGATATTGCTTTCCAGAAGACGGCTCGAGCCCGACACCATGTCGGAGGCATTGCCGGCTGCCTGTTCGAAGCGGCTGGCGGTTGCTCCGAGGCGCTGGTCGGCATCGGCGAGTTCCGACGTGACGCGGTCTGCCGCGCTGGTCATGTTGTAGCTGGCATTCTCGACCAGCGAGGCGATGCTTTCGTTGCTCTGGGCGAGACGTTCGATCAGGCCGTTGACGTTTGCCGTCAGGCTGTTTTCGACGGCGCGCATCGTGCCGGCCGCGCTTTCGGTGCGCTGGCTGATGGCGGAAAGCGTATCGTTGGTGCGGGCAGCGAGAGCGTCGATGAGAGCGGCGTTCTCGTTGCGGATGCGGTTGGTCTGTTCGGTCGCTGCTGCCGAGAGGCGGTCTGCGCCATCCTGCGCGGCAGCGCTGATGCGTTCGGCGGCGGTGCGGCCGGCTTCGACATAGTCCTCGACCATTGGCTTTGCCTTCTCCTCGAGGAGACGGGACAATTCGGCCGAGCGGCTGGAGAGCATCGAGTTGAGGTCGCGGGTGCGGTTGTCGAGCGATGTGCGGATCGCATCGCCACGGGCCGCCAGTGCACGATCGACGGCGTCGAGTGCCGTGTCGAGTTCACCGGCGCTCTTGGCAAGCGTGTCGCGGATCTGCTCGCCACGGCCGCCGAGTGCCTTTTCGGCATCGCCAAGCGCGTCGGAGATCGCCGTGACCTGTTTCTTCACGAGGCTATCTGCCTCGGCAACCTTGCTGACGATCGCATTGCCGGCCTCGGAGAAGGCCTGGGCGACGGTTGCCGCCTGACCGGCGAGCCGGCTCTGGGTCTCGGAAATGCGGCCAACGATGTCGTTGGAGCGTTCCTCGATGGAGCGGGTGAACTCGCTGTTGCGGCTCGACAGTTCTTCGGTGAAATCGGCGCCGGCGCGGGCAAGGGTGGCTGCGGAGCGCGAGGCTTCGTTGTCCATGCCGTGTGCGGCGTCCTGCACGGCCTGACGCAGGCTCGTGGCAAGGCCGACGGCCTTGGTCTCGATCGTCTGGCTGACGGCATCGAGGCCGACGGTCAGCGCGCGGTCCATGGTGCCGAGGCGTTCCTCGATACGCGCCGTGCGGGTGTCGAGCGTATCGGCGACCTTTTCGGTGGCGGCGGCGCTGACGCGTTCCAGTTCGGCGGCACGGTCGGTGAGGGCGCGTTCGATGCGGCCGGCGCTTTCGCCCGAGATGCGTTCCAGCTCGGTGGTGCGGTCGGAGAGAACGGCCGAGACGCGATCGGTCGCTTCACCGGTGACGCGTTCGAGTTCTGCGGTGCGAACCGCAAGCGCGTTGGCGATATCGCTGCCGGCATGGTCGACGAGACGGGTGGCATTTCCGACTTCGCCGCGGATACGGTCTTCGAGGCCGCCGAACGTGGTCTCGATCCGGTCACCGGCGTTGTCCAGCGCGGTCGATACGCCGCCGACGGTCTGTTCGATACGGCCGGAGAAGCTGTCGGCCGAGCGGGTGATGGCGCCGGCTGCGTCGTTGAGCTGACCGGCAATCGTGCCCACGTTTTCGCGCAGGCGGTTTTCCAGCGACTGGCCGGCACTGTCGATCGTGGCGCGCAGCGCATCCTGCTGCGCTTCGAGCGACATTTCGAGCATGCCGGTGCTTGTGGCAATCGACGTGCCGATCGACGTCGCCTGATCCATGAGCAGGTTGCTCATGTCGTCCTGCGCAGCGTTGAGGGTCGTGGAGATCAGCGTGGCGCGATCGTCAAGCGTCGAACGCATGCGGTCATGGCCGCTGCCCAGGGTTTCGGCCATGTCGCGGTTGGCGGCCGTCAGGGTCTCGGACATCTGCTGGTGCGCAGAGACGACCGTGCCGGCGATGCCGGTGCTGGCCGTGCCGAGCGTTGCGGCGATCTGCTGGGTGGCGATGCCGAGTGTTTCTGCAAGGTGCTGGTGGCCGAGGCCAAGCGCGGTTGCGACACGATCCCGGTTCTGGCCAAGCGTTTCCTCGATGCGCTGGGCGCCATCCGACATGCTCGTCTCGAAACGGTCGTGGCCGGAGGTGAGCGCCGTCTCGATGCGACCGGCCGCGCCGCCAACGGCATCTTCCATGCGCTGGGTGCTGCCGTCGAGAATGCGCGACAGTTCGGCATTGTGGTTTTCGAGCGAAAGCTCAAGGCCGAGCTGGTTGTCGGAATAGGCGGAGCGGATCGCGGCGCTACGCTCGGCAAAGGCGGTCTCGATGCGGCTGTCGGCATCGGCAACGGCGCCGAGAAGCGCGTTGGTCTTGTCGTCTATCGAGCCTGCGAAGCGATCTTCATGGAGCGCGAGCGATGTCGCCAGGTCCATCGACTTGTCGTCGAAGATCTCGCTGAGACGCTCGCCGTTGGAGGTCAGCGTCTGGTCGATACCGGCTGCGAAGCGGCCAAGTTCGTCGGTGAGGCGGGACTGGCTCTGCGAGAGCGTGCCTGCAATCGCGCTGGTCTTTTCGTCGAAGATGCCGGCGATCTTTTCCGGGGTGTCGGCCATCAGGGCGCGGATCGAATCCGAGCCGGTGTCGAGAACCGAGGCGAGGCGCTCGTGGCTGCCGGTAACGGCCTCGATGATCTGGCCGGTGCGGCTCGACAGCGTCTCTTCGAGGCGCTGGTGATTTTCGGACAAGGCGGCGGCAAAGCTTTCCTGCGAGCCGTTGACCGTATCGAGGAAGAGCTCGGTGCCGGTCGTCAGCGTCAGTTCGACCTGCTGCTGGCTATCCGCCAGCGCTTCTGCGAAGCGCTCCTGGCTGCCATCGACAGCCTGGACGAAGGCACTGGTGCCGGATGCCAGCGTGGTCTCGATGCGGCTCTGGTTGTCGGCAAGCGTTGTGGCGAAGCGGTCGTGGCTGTTGCCGACGGCATCGACGAAAGCGGTCGTGCCGGAAGACAACGTCGTCTCGATACGGTCCTGATTTTCGGACAGGGTCGAGGCGAAGCGCTCGTGGCTGTTGCCGACCGCATCGACGAAGGCGCTGGTGCCGGAGGCAAGCGTGGTTTCGATGCGGTTCTGGTTGTCGCTGAGGGCCTGAGCGAGGCGATCATGGCTGCCGGTGACGGCATCGATGATAGCGCCGGAGCGGGAGGCGAGCGTTTCTTCCAGACGGTTCTGGTTGGTCGAGAGCGTCGAGGCGAGCGTCTCGTTGTGACCGGCCATGACGGCGCCGATCTTTTCATGCGCGCCGCCGATCGATTCGGTGATTTCGCTGGCGCGGGCCGAGAGCGCGTCGGAGAATTCGCGCGAACGGTCTTCGAGCATCGAGTCGAGGATTTCCTGGCCCGTGCCGAGCGTTGTCGCAAGCGCCAGCTGCTGGTCGGTCAGCGACGAGCCGATACGTTCGATGCTGGTGCTCAGAATGCCTTCCATGGCGTCCTGGCCGCCGGACACGGTCTCGTTGATGCGCGCAAGGCTTTCCATCAGCTTGCTGTCGAGCGAGCCGGCACGCTGGTCGAAGGCGGTGGTGAACTCGTTCAGACCGTCGTCGAAAGTGGTGCTGATCTGGCCGATCGTCGCCTGAAGGCGCTCTTCGAAAAGGCCGGAGCGGAGATCGAGATCCATGACGGCATCGTCGGCCGCCGTCTGGAGGCTCTGGCGGAAGCTGGAGCCCTTTTCCTCAAGCGAGCGATTGAGGGTGGAAAGCGCCTTGTCGAGCGATGTGGTCAGCGTGCGCTCGCTGCCGTTCAGGCCCTCGGTGATCTCGCGGGTGCGGGCAAGCAGGGTCTCGTTGAGCTGGCGGGTGCGATCTGCCAGCGCCGCGTTGAGCTTTTCGGTATTGGCGTCGAGCGTCGAGGCGCGGGTCTGGAATTCACCCAGCAGCGACTTGCCGCGCTCGTTCAGCGACAATGTTAGCGCATCGAGGCGCTCGTCGAACTCGTGGGCGAGAGCGATACCGGAGGAATTCAGCGTCTGGACGAGATTGTCGGTCTTTGCGGCCAGCAGCGAGCCAAGGGCTTCGCTGGCAGCATTCGACTTTTCCATCAGGGTGGCGGCGCGGGTGTCGAGCATCGAGGCCAGCGCCTGGCCCGAGGTGACGAGGCGGACCGAGATTTCCTCCGTCGCCAGCGACAGATCTTCCTTCAGCTGCTCATGGGCACCGACGATCGACGACCGGATGCGGTCGGCGTGGCTGACGATCGCGTCGCGTTCCGTGCCGAGTTCGTGGACGAGGCCGCGCACGCGCAGTTCATTGTCGCTGTAGCTGCGCTCCAGCGCGTTGACTTCGGAATGAACAAGGGTTTCCAGCTCGGAGGCGCGGGCGATGGTGCGCTCGATGCCCTCGTTCATCGCCGAGACTTCGCGGCGCACGGCCTGACCGACGCTCATGATACGCTCGGAGGCGATGGTTTCCGGTTCCGACAGGCGAAGGGCGACTTCGGCCATGGAGCGGGCGGCGTTGCGCAAGTCCTGGGCGCGCGCCATCATGATGGCGAAGGCGAAGAACATCAGGATCGGCAGGATGATGCCTGCCGCAAGGGCAAGCACGCTCGGCGCCGAGAGAACGCCGGTGACGGAGTTGATCTGCCAGAGCTGGCTGCCATAGACGAGCTGGCCGAGGCCGAGGCCGGCAATGATCCACAGGACCGAAACGATCGTGGCATTGCGGATGGCCGAACGGATGGAGCCATTGTCCAGCGTGCGCAGCATCGAGGCCGGCGTGCGCCGGCCGCTGTCGTTTGCCGGCTCGAATGCCGGCTGGCGCGGCGCGGGCTCGGCGGCTGCGGCCGGGCGCGGCTGTTCTACCGGGCGCTCGTCGCGGCGCGGCACCTGGCGCTGCTGGGGCGTATCTGACATCTTGCTCTCCGCGGGCTTTTGAGCCGGCGTCGGGCGGGGAGGTTCGTCGTCGAAGTCGAGCTTCAACGCCTCTTCCAACGCCTGGAACGCGGTCTCATCGATGGACTCGCTACCTGTCTTCTTCGCCATGCGGTTACGCCTCGTTACATACTCGCCCGGCAGATCCCCTCCAAAGCGCTGCCGCCTGCAACGAGGGTGGGGATGATGCCTGCCGACCTTTTCACCAGCGCTTCATGCGGGCTGAAGGTCTTTTGTTACTCTCTGTCGGATCGCCCTTGTTTCAAACGGATGATAATGAATGCTTACCGGGCTTCCGTCGCTGGTGCGGGGGGAGTTCCCCCATTCACCATAATCGTATTGTAGTGGCACATTCGCGCCTGCGGCACAATTAGAGCCGCCCTTGCAGCGTCGGGCCGTCAAACCTGTATTAACAGGAATTAAACCATATCCGCAGGCGAAACCCCTGAAAAGCTGGCGGCTTAACCGATATTAACCATGCCATCAGATTTCCGGCCAGATTGTGCCGGAATTTAACGGGATACCGGGCATGGTCCCGCACAATTCGGGACACATCGGCTCTGACAGCCTCAGACCCAGACCTCGTTCCTCAGGGAGACCCGCCCATGGCTGCCGTCAGTATTGCATTCTCGACACCGGAAGCGACAGGCAATACCTGCCCATCGCAGGCCCGGCCGATCGACCTCGTCCATCTTGCATCCCAGACGATGGGTGACAAGGGGCTGGAGATCGAGGTGATGGACATGTTTTCCCGTCAGGCCCGCAGGGCGCTTCAGGATATGGCAGGCGCCGAAACGGCCAAGGTGAGGGCCACGGCGCATCGGCTGAAAGGGGCTGCTGCCGGTATCGGCGCCTTCCGGGTGTCGCGGGCGGCAGCAATGGTCGAGGAGGATGCGACGGATCCAGCGCGGCTTGTCGCTCTGAGCGCTGCCGTGGTGGAGGCCGAAAACTTCATCCTGACGCTTGGCCGATAGGATCCGGCAGGCTGCCCGGATGCCCGCCATGTCGCGGATGGGCCAGAGAGGGCGTGCTGAGACAAGCCCGCGTCGCCCATCCGAGTTGACTGAAATGCCGATTTATCGGAAGAACCGCGTTCAACGCGCTCATTCCAACATCCGGATTTTCCAACCATGACGAAACTGACCATCGTTGCCTTCGACGGGACTCGCTTCGAGATCGACGCCGACAAGGGCTCCACCGTGATGGAGAACGCCGTGCGCAATTCCGTGCCCGGCATCGATGCCGAATGCGGCGGCGCCTGTGCCTGTGCCACCTGTCATGTCTATGTGGACGAGGAGTGGACCGACAGGGTCGGCCCGCCGGCTGCCATGGAAGAGGACATGCTCGACTTCGCCGTCGATGTTCGTCCGACGTCGAGACTGTCCTGTCAGATCAAGATGAAGGCCGAATTCGACGGCCTCGTCGTCAGCGTTCCCGAACGGCAGGCCTGAGCCGCCATCTCCTGATCGGCAAAAGCCACCCCGGTCGATGACGAAAAAATGCCTCGCTGCCGCATCCGTCAGCGAGGCAAGGCGGGCGCATCACCAGAAGGCGAGGGAGGACCACCTACGGTCTTTTCGATGCACCGGGGAAACAGGGAACTCGCAAACCAGACTGCGAACAGAACGCAAGGATCAGGGTAGTCGAACGCTTATGCGTGACGCTTCAAGCCGTGACGATTGTGCCGGGTGGCGCGGCAGATCGGTGTCGCAGCCAAAGCGATGGCTTGCCACCTTCATATCGCCCGAGGCAGGGAGCCGATCGGCTCTCGCTCCGGCATGCTTGCCTTCGGATCGTCCTGTGATCGCTGACGAATCCATCGGATCGGGAAGTCGGCATCTCATTGCGCCCCCTGTATAACGCATCGCCATCCATTAGGGTATTCTGATAAATAACCCGTGATTGCCCGCTATCGACACAAGCTTCGGGCAAGATTCGCGATCCGGGGGGCTGTTAATCCGGGAGGCCGGGATGCCGCTTGGTGCGACGGGCTCAGCGGTCGCGCTGGCCCATGCGATATTGCAGGAGGCGGGTCATGCGGGCGTCGAAATTGGCGGCCTCGACCTGATCGAAGCGCAGCTGATCGGCATCGTGAGCTGCGAGCGCATCGCGGGTCAGGTCTGCAACCTTTTCTTCGAGCGCGTCGCAATCCGCTTGCGGGCGAAGCGCCAGAAGATCCCGTTCCATGCGGCGGGCGTGATTGCGGGCGATCTCGGCATGACGTTCCTCATGGCGCTTGATATCGGCCGCGAGCGTATCCCAGATGAAGCCCAGATCGGCGGTTGCCCTGTTGCGGTTTGCCCAGCGCGGCAGGATGATTTTGGTACGCAGGGTCACGCGGACGCCGCCGATCGAACACCGGTTGCCCTTTTCCACATAGGTGACGTCGCCGCCGAACTTGATCTGGGTGGCGCCGGGATGGCGGTGGCCCTCGACATGCGTCTCGGGGCCGCGCTTGTCGAGCTCACGATCGAGATCGTCGGCGGTGCGGCCGCCGATACGGAAGTAGGAATAGGTCTTGCTGATGACAGGTTCGGCGGAAGCCAAGGCGGGAAAGGCGCAGAGAAGAAAGACGGCACCGAAAATCCGGTGCAGAGTGGGTGATGAAGACATTCTCTGGCCTGCAACGTTGAACTTGCCACGAGCTTGGGGCATAGCCAGCCGAAGAGCAATAAAAAGGCTGCAAAAATTGCGTGAGTTATCCAAAGATCCATGGCTGGTGACATCGCCGCGCAACAGCGTCTGGGCGCTGGCACATGGCCGCAGCCTCGCGATCGGCGACATCGGCCATATCATGGCGATCGTCAACGTGACGCCGGACTCGTTTTCCGACGGTGGCCGGCACGACGATGCCGAGCGCGGTTTTCGCCATGCGCTCGATTGTGTGGCAGACGGTGCGGTCATTCTCGACATCGGCGGTGAATCGACACGGCCGGGGGCGCCAGAGGTCACACCGGGCGAAGAACAGGACCGCGTCCTGCCGCTGATCGAGCGGCTTTCCAAGGAAACCGACGCGCTGATCTCGATCGACACCTACAGGGCCGAGACGGCGCGGCTGGCGATCGAGGCGGGCGCGCATATCGTCAACGACGTCTACGGGCTGCAATATGATGCGGGGATGGCCGGTGTCGTGGCAAAGACAGGCGCCGGTGTTTGCATCATGCATACCGGCCGCGGCCGCGACGACCGTCTGGCGGACGTCATTGCCGATCAGCGGCTGTTTCTGGAGCAATCGCTCGATATGGCTCTTTGCGCCGGTATCCGGCGCGACGCGATCACGCTCGATCCGGGATTCGGCTTTGCCAAAGTCACGCAAGAGGACATGGAGCTGATGGCGCGGTTGCCGGAATTGCAGGATTTCGGCCTGCCGCTTCTCGTCGGTACGTCGCGCAAGCGCTTCGTCGGTGCCGTGACCGGGCGCGACACGCCCGATCAGCGCGATGTCGGCACGGCGGCGACGACGGTTGCCATGCGGCTTTCGGGGGCGGCGATCTTTCGGGTTCACAATGTCGCGGCCAATCGCGATGCGCTTTTGATGGCGGATGCGCTTCTCGGTGCGGCACGCGGTTTTCGGGAAAGGCAGGCTGGATGATGGCTACCTATACGATCGCATTGAAAAACTGCGTCTTCTTTGCCCGCCATGGCGTGCTCGGCGAGGAAATGGCGCTCGGACAGCGTTTCTTCGTCGATGTGACGATGACGGTCGCGGCGCCCGAGGCGCTGGAAAGCGACGATGTGGCCCAGACGGTGCATTACGGCGAGGCCTATGCGCTTGTCGAGGAGATCGTCACCAGGACGCGTCGCAATCTGATCGAGACGCTGGCAAAGGATATCGGCAAGGCGCTCTGCGCATGGTCGCCGCAGATCCGCAGGGTCGAGATTGCCGTGCGCAAGCCTTCGGTGCCGATTGCCGGCATTCTCGATTATGCGGAAGTGCGGGTCGAGCATGTCGCCTGAGGCCGGTTTTCAGCGCGCAGCGCTCGGGCTCGGCGGCAATCTCGGCGAGCCGCGGCATCTGATGGCGCAGGCACTGAAGGCGCTCGATGAGCGTGATGACTGTCGTGTCGTGTCGGTATCGCGTCTCTACAAGACGCCGCCCTGGGGCAAGCTCGATCAGGCGGATTTCTTCAATGCCTGCGCGCTGGTCGAGACGTGCCTCGATCCGGTCGCCCTGCTCGACCTCTGTCTCGAGATCGAGCGTGGCATGAAGCGGGTTCGCACCGAGCGGTGGGGGCCGCGGACGATCGATCTCGATGTGCTGACATATGGTCAAATCGTGCTCGACAGCGAGCGGCTGACCCTGCCGCATCCGAGGATGACGGAGCGTGGCTTCGTGATGATGCCGCTTACCGATATCGCGCCGGACCTGAAGATCGGCGGCAAGCCGGTGGAGGGTTGGTTGAAGGATGTCGATGTGACCGGGATCGAGGTCGCCGACGCCGATCCCGATTGGTGGCGCTGATTCGCCTATATTCGACCGAAGGGCATACGGCGAGATGATTAGGCCCGGAAACCGTTTGCGATTTCCGGGCCTTTGTCATTTCGCCGATAGGCGTGGAATGATGCTTACTTGATTGAGCCGACAGCCATGGCATCGACGTCACGGTCGAGCGTCAGGCCGATGACCGGCACCATCTGGTCATCCACTTTAACGGAGATGGTGATGTTCATCTTGTTGTCGCCGCGCAGGCTGGCGACCATTGCGCCGTTGAGCTGCTGGCGGTTGATGCCCATGACGACCTTGTCGCCGGTGACGGAGCCCGAGATGATGTCGAGGCCCTTGCCCTGCGCACCATCGAGGAACTTGCCGCTATAGCCGGAAGAGCTCTGGGTGATGACGGCCGACATCGGCTGCTGGAAAACGCCTACGCGGCAGGTGCCGTCGAGCTTGATACCGACATCACCGTCGGATGCGGGGGTGCCGGTCAGGTTGCAGCTGAACTTGGTGCCCTTGTATTTGCCGTTGACGATTTCGCCCGGACCTTTCCAGCCACCGGAAATCGACTGGAAGAATGCCTTGTCGCGGGAGGCGGCGTCGGCCTGCGGCGCATAGGCCGAGGTCGCGGCGGCGGTCAGAACGGCAAGGCCGCCGATGAGCGAAGACAGACGCGATGACATGAGCATTCCCCTGGAAGGCAGACGGTAGAAACAGAAACTTTTTGCTGTCTGCAATTTAGGTTGGAATGGTTAATGACTGGTAATTGTCGACTGACTGAAGGGTGCCGAAGGACCGTCAGACTGTGTCTTTCCGGCCACCTGCTGCGGCAATGTCGGACATGAAATCGCCGATACCCGGCCGCTTCAGCGCCTTGAACGGCAGGGGGCGGCAAAGATCCATCGCGGCAATGCCGATTCGCGCTGTCAGCATGCCGTTGATGACGCCTTCGCCGAGGCGACTCGACAGTTTCGCAGCCAGGCCATGGCCGAGCACCTGCTGGGCCAGACCGTCGCCGACCGCGATCGAGCCCGTGACCGCCAGATGGGCGACGACATCGCGCATCAGTTTCAAAAGGCCGATCGTACCCGGCCGGCCGCCATAGAGATCGGCCATGGCGCGGATCAGGCGCGAGACCTCGAACAGAACATAGGCGAGATCGACGATCGCCCGCGGGCTGACGGCGGTGACGAGCGAAACGCGTTTCGATGCATTGAGAATGAGGCCGCGGGCCTTGCGGTCGAGCGGGGCCAGCAGTTCGCGCTCTGCCAGCTCGATGAATTGCGGGCCGTCGATGATCTCGTCCTTCGTCGCCTCCAGCGCGGCGCGACCCTTGGCAGTCTCGGGGCGGTGGGAGAGAAGCGTCGTCAGGCTTGCCACGACACCGCGGGCCTTGGCCGACTGACGGGTGGCTGCCGCCTCTTGCGCCTGGGTCTTCAGCGTCTGGACGCCGGTCAGGCGCATCATGCCGAGAATTTCCCTTCCGACGAGAACGGCTACGGCGAGGAGACCGATGCCGAGCGCAGTCATCGCCGCCCAGCCGAGCCAGTCTGCGCGGGAGAAGAGATCGCGGATGACGCTGTCGGCCCAAAGACCGAAGGCGAGCGACAGGAAGGTGCCGAAGGCTGCTGCCGCCAGATTGAGGAAGGAGAAGCGCTTTTTCGGGCGCGGCTCTGCGACCGGGATCGCCTCGGTGGACAGATCTTCCGCGTTGATGAACGGGTCATCCTCGTCGGGCGTCACCATGACGTCGCCGTCGAACGCCCGCGGGCTTCTCCGCTCGGCGGACGCGACTGTTGCGGCCGGTTCGCGCGGCTCGTCGTCCAGCGTGAAGGCGACGGGGCGGCGGGAAGGGCCGTTGGTGGGCTTCGGCACGGGCTTGTCGTTATCTCCAGTCGGTGTCATGCCAAGCGATCTCCAAACAGATACTGCATGGCGCGATCGAGCCTGATATGCGGCACCGACAGTTTCAGGCCGCTTCCCGTCTCTTCGAGCGCCGGAGGGCGGAAGCGGACGATGTTGAGATCCGGCAGATCAGCCGTCCTCCCGTCGCCGGCAAAGAAGATATCCGGGTTTTCCGGCAGGTCGCCCGGAAAGATCGCCGTCTTTCTCTCGCCATCGAAGCGTTCCCCGTCGATCGTCTCGCCTGATATCGGCGTGCCGACGATCACCGGAAGCTGGTGGTTGTCCTGCTTGACGGTCGCCTCGCGGGTCGCCCGCACGGAGGCGATCGCCATGACGTCTATTCCCGCGCCGGCCATGCCGATGCGCTGCATGGCGCGATCGACGAGACGGGCCGTCAGCCGCTCCAGCCGGTCATGGCTCTCGTGGTGCAGATGGTCGGCCTTGGTGGCGGCAACAAGCACCTTGTCGATGCGGCGGCCCAGAATTGCGGAGAAGAGACTGTTGTTGCCGGGACGGAAACAGGCAAGCACGTCGGAAAGCGCCCGTTCGAGATCCTGAACGGCCTCCGGGCCGCGGTTGATCGCCTGCAACGCATCGACCAGCACGATCTGGCGGTCGAGGCGGGCGAAATGCTCGCGGAAGAAGGGTTTGACGACGATCGACTTGTAGGCGTCGTAGCGGCGTTCCATCATGGCGCGCAACGAGCCCTTCTGCGCCTTCGTCTCCGGCAGGCCCGGCAGCGGCGCAAAGGTCAGGGCAGGCGAGCCTTCGAGGTCTCCGGGCATCAGGAAGCGACCGGGCGGCAGGGTGGAGAGCGAACGTTCGTCTGATTTGCAGGCCTTCAGATAGGCCGTAAAGCTTTCCGCCAGCCGGCGGGCGGTCATCTCGTCCGCCGGGGCATCCATGTCGATCGAGGAGGCCAGAGCCATCCAGTCGCGTGCCAGTTCGTGGCGGATGCCGGTTGATGCCAGCGCCACTGTCGCATCGCTGAACTGGCGGTAATTCTGGCCGAGCAGCGGCAGGTCGAGCAGCCATTCGCCGGGATAATCGACGATATCGATCGACAATTTGCCGGCGGAGAAGAGGCGGTTCCAGCCCGACGCGCTCTGGAATTCCAGCGTGATGCGGAGTTCGGAAATGGCGCGGGTCGAATCTGGCCATATGCGCTCGCGCACCAGCGCCTCGATATGATCCTCGTATTGAAAGCGCGGCACGGCATCGTCCGGCTGCTGTTCGAGCCGCACCGAAGAGACGCGACCGGAGCGCAGGGCCTCGAAAAGCGGCAGTCTGCCGCCGTTCAGAAGGTTATGGACGAGCGAGGAGATGAACACCGTCTTGCCGGCGCGCGACAGGCCGGTGACGCCAAGACGGATCGTCGGGTGCATGAGGCCCGAGGCGCGGTCGGCGAGGTTATCCAGCGCAATCAGCGCATCGTCGGTAAAGCTGGTCAGCGAAGGCGGCAATGGGTCGATCCGGGTCCAGAGTTTTCAAACTATATAGGGAGAGGGACCCGTATCGCAAAGGTGACGCGGCGCGGCGGCCGGCAGGCCGGCGGGTAAACGGGGGCGAAAGCGGCCTCGGTCAGGGGCGCAAAAAGTCGGTCAGCGTCCATTCGATCGGCGACCCATCCGCCGATCCGCTGTAATCGACGACAGCAAAGCCGGCGGTCGGAAAACCTGCGCCGATCGAAGCTGTCATCTGGTCGTTGCCGACGAGCGCCAGGAGCAGTTCCTCGATGACCGGATTGTGGCCGATGATCATCACAGATCGGCTCAGTCGCTGTCCCGATGCAAGCGCCAGATAGGTTGTGAGCGAGCCGTTATAGAGTTCGTCGACATAGAGCGGATCGGGCAGATCGCGAAACGCGCGCTTGACCGCATCGCAGGTCTGGCGGCAGCGGGTGGCCGTCGAACTGATCACCATATCGGGCCGGTAATTGCGATCGGCGGCGCGGTCGCAGACCAGTTCGGCCTCGGCATAGCCCTGATCGTCCAACGTGCGGTCGAAGTCATGCTGACCGGGCTCGGCCCAGCCGGATTTGGCATGGCGGAAAAGATAGAGGCGGGACGGCGGCGGATCGATTTTCAGCATCTCGGCGGGGCTCCCTGATCGCTGAAATGGGTAGCTGCGCGCGGCGTTTCCGTCAACCGGGCTTTACTTGCGCCAGCAAGGTGCCAGAAGCGGCCAAAGCCGCCCGCGCAAGTATTCAGCGAGAAAGAAAAGCATAAAAAATAGTCGTTTAGCTGATTTTTGTGACAATTTTAAAAATGCCCAAATCACGGGCGAAAGGCTTGAACCAGCCTATCGGAAAGGATATAGAGCGCGCCTAGAGATGTTCTTCAGGAGAATCGCGTTGAGTGAGAAGATCGATCTTAGCAATTATGTGCTCTCGGAAAACGACGAGTTCATGAATGCCAACCAGAAGGCGTATTTCCGGGCCAAGCTGATTGCCTGGAGAAACGACATTCTGAGGGAGGCGCGCGAGACGCTGGGCCATCTGGCGGAAGAAAGCGCGAACCACCCAGACCTGGCCGACAGGGCCTCTTCCGAAACAGACCGTGCGATCGAGCTTCGTGCCCGTGACCGTCAGCGCAAGCTGATTTCCAAGATCGATGCCGCCCTGCAGCGGATCGATGACGGAACCTACGGCTACTGTGAGGAAACCGGCGAGCCGATCGGCCTTAAGCGTCTCGACGCCCGTCCGATCGCAACCTTGTCGATCGAGGCGCAAGAGCGCCACGAGCGCCGCGAAAAGGTCTATCGCGACGAGTGATCGCGAACCAAATCAACAAAATTCCATATGCTTGAAGGCACGGTTTCCGTGCCTTTTTTGTTGGCTATCTCCTGTTTGCAGGCGTGAGCAACGGATCCGTGGGGCGGGCAACGATGACGGCCGCGCTTGGCGGCCATCTGCGGTCATCTGCGGTTATCACTTGTCCCGGCTGGCCGACATTTCGCCGAAGATGCGCGCGACCTGATCCTGCAAGGTCGGCTCGACCGCCGGGCGCGCTTCCTGGCCTGGCGACGGCTCAGCTCCATCGGCCAGCGGTTCGGGTTGCTGGCCTTCGATCCGCAGACGCCGAGTGTCGCGAGAGGCCAGATTGTTGGCCATTTCCTCTTCAAGGATCTTTTCGAAATCGCTGCCAAGGGCCTTCGGCCGGTCGGCAGAGGCGCTCCCCGCGGCCGAAGCGGCGGGTTGGGTGTTGATGGCAACGATCTGGGGTGCGGGCGTGCGGTCGTCTCTGGCTGTCTGCCGGGTCACTGCCTGTCGGTCTTCGACGATGGAGCCCTCCTGCAGGACGCCACGGCCGCGGGCGGCCTCCAGCGCTCTTGCCGCGTCATCGATGCCGGACCGGTCGGCGGATGAAGCGTCGATCGCGATCGGCTCGCTGCGCAAGGCTTCCGGACGCACAGCCTGTTGCCGTGTCGCGGGATTAATGCCTGCGGGCACCGGGCGGGCGGCGGTTATCTGCTGCTGCGCGGCGAGCGGCTCCATCTTCATGGGAGCGGCCGACGGCGCTGCAATGCTGCGCACCGGTTCTGGCGCAATCGCGTCCCGGCGAGCTTCGCTGCGCGGCTCGGGCGGGCGGGCCGTACGGGCCTGTGCGGCCAGTGCCGCGGCGCGCGGATCGGGAACGGGAGGCTGTGCGGCCTGACCTTGCGCGGACACGGCCATCGGTCTGTTGTCGGGGGCGGCTGAAATGCCGCTTTCGATGACGATATCCGTCGGGCCGCCGATCATCACGAGATGTTCGACATTGTCGCGGCGGACGAGAACGAGACGGCGGCGGGCATCCACGGCTGCCGCATCGAGAACCTGAAGGCGCGGATTGCGGTTGCGGCCGCCGCGCACGAAGGGCGAGGGGCCGTTGCGACCGCGCAGGAAACGAAGAATGCCGATGAGGCAGAGGAGCGCAACGCCTACTCCGATGACGGCGATGGTCAGCCTGCCGCCATACGCGCTCATCATTTCTTCGATCATAGTCAGTCCTCTGCAATTCTCGTCGTCCGAAAAGACGATG
Organism: Neorhizobium sp.; assembly: GCA_028283725.1. Classification (GTDB taxonomy): domain Bacteria; phylum Pseudomonadota; class Alphaproteobacteria; order Rhizobiales; family Rhizobiaceae; genus Neorhizobium. The sequence continues at coordinate 115,166 of JAPWKC010000004.1, forward strand.
TTTTTGGCCATGAAGCAAGCGGCGCCGGGCTTTGTCCCGCGCTCAAAACGCCGCATTGGCGAGAAACATAGTGCGCGGAACGAAACTGTCCCGGCTTTTATGGGGCCATGGAGCTTTTTGCATCCCGCGCAAATTGCTAAGAGAGAATCGCGGACGGTATTCCGCTTCACGTTCATGGTCGGCACCGATCGTTGCGGCCGAAATGCGAGGGATTGATGACGAAGTTGCAGCAGGGCGGCAACTACGAGACGCCACTGGTCGATCGCGGTAAACGTGGCGGAACTGTCATACGCATCGTTCTTCTCGCCCTCGTTCTGATCGCGGTCGCCATCGCTTTTGTCGTCTTCCAGCATGCGCTGGATAACGAAGTCGTGTTGGGCCTTCTCGGCATTCTGGCGATGGTCGGGATTTTCTTTCTGGTGTCGTCGCTGATCGGTCTCGTCGAGGTGATGCCGCAATCGCGCTCCGACGAACTGGCGCGCAGCTTTCTGGCGGGGCATCCCGACGGCATCCTGATTACCGATGCGCGTGGCCGGGTCGTGTTTGCCAATGCCGCCTATGGCCGGATGACCGGGGCGACGGATCCAAACAATATCCAATCCATAGAGACGCTTCTGTCGCGCACGCGCGAAAGCACCGAAGCGCTTTACCGGTTGACCACGGCCTTGAGGGAAGGCCGCGAGGGACATGAGGAATTCCGCCTGCTACAGCCGCTCGGGCGTGTGACCGGAAACGGCTCGGACGCTCACTGGTACCGGCTGAAAGCGGGACTTCTGACGCCCGCCGACGGACGCGCCAAGCCGCTCGATATCTGGCAGATTTCCGACATTACCTCCGAGCGCGACGACCAGGAACGGTTTTTCCGCGAGTTGCAGAATGCCATCGATTATCTCGATCATGCGCCGGTCGGCTTCTTCTCGGCCGGCCGCAAGGGCGAGATCTTCTATATCAATGCGACGCTCGCAGAATGGCTGGGGCTCGATCTCACCAAATTCGTCTCCCGGTCGCTGTCGATCTCCGATCTGGTGGCCGGCGAGGGCATGGCGCTGATCGAATCCGTCCATCCGTCGCCGGGGCTCACCCGTACCGAACGGCTCGATCTCGACCTTCGGCGGACGAACGGCCAGAGCCTGCCGGTGCAGCTTGTCCACAGCGTCAGCTCGATGCGCGACGGAGCGCCCGGCGAAAGCCGCAGCGTCGTTCTGGTGCGCAGCGGCACGGGCGAGGGTGACGACCAGTCGGCGTCGGCGATGCGCTTCACGCGCTTCTTCAACAATACGCCGATGGCGATCGCCTCCGTCGACCGCGACGGCAAGATCCTGCGCATCAACGCGCCGTTCCTGAAATTGTTTGCCGGTGTCGTTTCCCGCGACGACGTCGATGCCGGTGCAGCGCCTCTGGAGCGGATCGTCGCGGAAAACTCCCGCCACGAGATCGTGCAGGCACTGGAGGCGGCAAAGGACCGGCAGGGCGATATCGCGCCGATCGAATCGCGCCATCCGGGTGACGAGAACCGCTATGTGCGCTTCTACGTCAATGCCGTGATCGACGAGAGCGACGAGGCGCCGGAGGAGGCCGCCATCGTCTACGCCTTCGAGACGACCGAGCAGAAGGCGCTTGAAACGCAGATGGCGCAGACGCAGAAGCTCAACGCCGTCGGCACGCTGGCGGGCGGTATCGCGCACGATTTCAACAACGTGCTGACCGCCATCCTGCTTTCCTCCGACCATCTCCTGCTGCAGGCGCGTCCTTCAGACGCAAGCTTTGCCGACCTGATGGAAATCAAGCGCAATGCCAACCGCGCCGCCGTTCTGGTGCGCCAGCTGCTCGCCTTCTCGCGCAAGCAGACGATGCGGCCGGCGGTGCTCAATCTCACCGATGTGGTGGGCGATCTGCGGATGCTCGTCGACCGGTTGATTTCGGGCACCAACGTCAAGCTCGAAGTGGATTACGGCCGCGATCTCTGGCCCGTCAGAACCGACCTTTCGCAATTCGAACAGGTGCTGATCAATCTGTGCGTCAACGCGCGCGATGCGATGCCGCAGGGCGGCACGATCCTGATCAAGACCCGCAACGTGACGGCGGACGAAGCTGCCGCCTTCAATCAGACGGATCTACCGTCGGAAGACCTCGTGATGGTCGAGGTCGCGGATAACGGCACCGGTATTTCGCCCGAGATCATGGACAAGATCTTCGAGCCCTTCTTCACCACCAAGGAAGTGGGCAAGGGGACCGGTCTCGGTCTCTCGATGGTCTATGGTATCGTCAAGCAGTCCGGCGGCTATATCTATCCGGAATCGGAAGTGGGACGCGGCACGAGTTTCCGCATCTTCCTGCCGCGCCATATCGTCGAAGTGCAGCCGGTGACGGCAGAGCAGCTCGCGGCCAAGCCCGCCGCCTCACCGGCGCCGATCGTCTCCACGCCGCCGGCTGAAGATCTCGACCTGACCGGTAAATCGGCAGTCGTTCTTCTCGTCGAAGACGAAGAGGCCGTGCGCCGCGGCGGCAAGCGGATGCTAGAGACACGCGGTTATACCGTGCACGAGGCGGGATCCGGCACCGAGGCGCTGGACATCATGGAAGAGCTCGAAGGCAAGGTGGATATCGTCGTCTCCGACGTGGTGATGCCGGAGATGGATGGCCCGACGCTTTTGACCGAACTGCGCAAGAGCTATCCGGATATGAAGTTCATCTTCGTTTCCGGCTATGCCGAGGACGCCTTTGCCCGCAACCTGCCGGCGGATGCGAAATTCGGCTTCCTGCCGAAGCCCTTCTCGCTGAAGCAGCTGGCGGTCGCCGTTCGTGAAATGCTGGATCAGGAATGAACCGGCAGCCGCCAGCCTGCAGGAGCAGTTCCTGGCGGCGAGCGTGCATGAGTGATCGAACTGGCCGTGCGCATCATCGCGACGTCCCGGTTCGACCTTCGCTTTCAGGCAGGCGGCGATTCGGATCGGAGCGCTGCCGCGGCTCTCGAAATTCCATGTTTTCCACATGCGACACAATGTGGAACATTAAAAGAACGCAATCAAAATAACGGTTTGATCTCAATTCCTTGAGTGCCTCTTGCGAAATGAGAACAAAAAGCGTACGAATTCCCCATCAACTGCTTCATTGCTCGCAGGGCGGCAATAACCTAAAGGTGGGATCCACATGGCACAGAACACATTGCGGCTCGTAGAGGATAAAGCGGTGGATAAGAGCAAGGCGCTCGAAGCAGCACTTTCACAGATCGAACGATCCTTCGGCAAGGGATCGATCATGAAGCTCGGCGCGAATGACAGCGTGATCGAGGTCGAGACCGTTTCCACCGGCTCTCTCAGCCTCGATATCGCGCTCGGGATCGGCGGCCTGCCCAAGGGACGCATCATCGAAATCTACGGCCCGGAAAGCTCGGGCAAGACGACGCTGGCGCTGCAGACGATTGCCGAAGCCCAGAAGAAGGGCGGCATCTGCGCCTTCGTCGATGCCGAGCACGCACTTGATCCGATCTATGCCCGCAAGCTCGGCGTCGATCTGCAGAACCTGTTGATCTCGCAGCCGGATACCGGCGAGCAGGCGCTCGAAATCACCGATACGCTGGTTCGCTCCGGCGCCGTCGACGTTCTCGTCGTCGATTCGGTCGCAGCGCTGACGCCGCGTGCCGAAATCGAAGGCGAGATGGGCGACAGCCTTCCGGGTCTTCAGGCCCGTCTGATGAGCCAGGCGCTGCGCAAGCTGACGGCTTCGATCTCGAAATCGAACACGATGGTCATCTTCATCAACCAGATCCGCATGAAGATCGGTGTGATGTTCGGTTCGCCGGAAACCACGACCGGCGGTAATGCGCTGAAGTTCTACGCTTCTGTTCGCCTCGATATCCGCCGTATCGGCGCCGTCAAGGAGCGCGAAGAGGTCGTCGGCAACCAGACCCGCGTCAAGGTCGTCAAAAACAAGATGGCGCCGCCCTTCAAGCAGGTCGAGTTCGACATCATGTACGGCGAAGGCGTGTCGAAGACCGGCGAACTGGTCGATCTCGGCGTCAAGGCCGGCATCGTCGAGAAGGCGGGCGCATGGTTCTCCTATAACAGCCAGCGCCTCGGTCAGGGTCGCGAGAACGCCAAGACCTTCCTGCGCGACAATCCCGAAATCATGCGCGAGATCGAAACGTCGCTGCGCCAGAATGCCGGCCTGATCGCCGATCGCTTCCTGCAGAATGGCGGCCCCGATGCCAATGACGGCGATGGTGACGGCGATTTATAATCGCCATCTATCGTGTTGCATGGCGGATCTGCGCGTCTGTCGAGATCTATCCGCAAAAACGTTTCGAACCGGTCGTCATCGCAAGGTGGCGGCCGGTTCGGCGTTTTGGCGTCAAATGATCGTTGCGAAGCGAGCGATGATCGGGGTTTAGACCCCGTGCGGCTGGACAGTGCCGGGCTCGAACGATAAAAGCCTGTGGTTTTCGAATAACAGACCGCAGTGGCGGGTTTAAAAGGGCGTAGCATGAGCGGCGTGAATGACATCCGGTCGACCTTCCTCGACTATTTCCGAAAGAACGGACACGAGGTCGTTTCGTCCAGTCCGCTGGTTCCGCGCAACGACCCGACGCTGATGTTCACCAATGCCGGCATGGTGCAGTTCAAGAACGTCTTTACCGGCCTTGAAACGCGTCCCTACACCACGGCGACGACCTCGCAGAAATGCGTGCGTGCCGGCGGCAAGCATAACGACCTCGACAATGTCGGCTATACCGCCCGCCACCTGACCTTCTTCGAAATGCTCGGCAACTTCTCGTTCGGCGACTATTTCAAGGAAAACGCTATCGAGCTTGCCTGGAAGCTGGTGACCGAAGGCTTCGATCTGCCAAAGGACCGTCTTCTCGTCACCGTCTATTCGGAAGACGAGGAAGCCGCGACGCTGTGGAAGAAGATCGCCGGTTTCTCCGACGACAAGATCATCCGTATTCCGACCTCCGACAATTTCTGGCAGATGGGCGATACCGGCCCCTGCGGGCCCTGCTCGGAAATCTTCATCGACCAGGGCGAAAATGTCTGGGGCGGGCCTCCCGGCTCTGCCGAAGAGGATGGCGACCGCTTCCTCGAATTCTGGAACCTCGTCTTCATGCAGTACGAGCAGACCGCACCCGGCGAGCGTTCGCTTTTGCCGCGTCCGTCGATCGATACCGGCATGGGCCTCGAGCGCATGGCCTGCATTTTGCAGGGCAAGCAGAGCGTCTTCGATACCGACCTGTTCCGCACCCTGATCGCTGCGATCGAGGATACGATGGGTGTGAAGGCCGAAGGCAGCGCCAGCCACCGCGTCATCGCCGACCACCTGCGCTCGTCCGCCTTCCTGATCGCCGATGGCGTGCTGCCGTCGAATGAGGGCCGCGGCTACGTGCTTCGCCGCATCATGCGCCGCGCCATGCGCCACGCGCAGCTCTTGGGCGCCAAAGAGCCTTTGATCTACAAGCTCCTGCCGACGCTGGTTCAGGAAATGGGCCGCGCCTATCCGGAACTGGTGCGCGCCGAGGCGCTGACTTCCGAAACGCTGAAGCTCGAAGAGACCCGGTTCCGCAAGACGCTGGAACGCGGCCTGTCGCTTCTGTCGGATGCGACCAACACGCTCGACAAGGGCGACATGCTGGATGGCGAGACCGCCTTCAAGCTCTACGACACCTACGGTTTCCCGCTCGACCTGACGCAGGACGCGCTGCGCGCCCGCGAAATCGGCGTGGATATTGCCGGATTCACCGACGCGATGGAGCGCCAGAAGGCCGAGGCGCGGTCGCACTGGGCCGGTTCCGGCGACAAGGCGACCGAGACGATCTGGTTCGAACTGAAGGAAAAGTTCGGCGCCACCGAATTCCTCGGCTACGACACCGAGAGCGCCGAAGGCGTCGTGCTGGCGATCGTCAAGGACGGCAAGTCGGTGGACAGCGCTGACGTCGGCGATGACGTGCAGATCGTCGTCAACCAGACGCCGTTCTATGGCGAATCGGGCGGCCAGATGGGCGATACAGGCATCATCTCCACCGATCATGCCAAGGTTTCCATCAGCGACACCCAGAAGAAGGGCGAGGGGCTGTTCGTCCATGTCGCCAAGGTCTCCGAGGGCACGCTGAAGGTCGGCGATGCGGCCGCACTGACCGTCGATCACGCCCGCCGCTCGCGGCTGCGCTCCAACCATTCCGCCACGCACCTCCTGCACGAAGCCCTGCGTGACGTGCTCGGCACCCATGTGGCGCAGAAGGGCTCCCTCGTGGCGCCTGAGCGTCTGCGTTTCGACGTTTCTCATCCGAAGCCGATGTCCCAGGAAGAGCTTCAGGTCGTCGAGGACATGGCGAATGCCATCATTCTGCAGAATGCCACGGTTACGACCCGCCTGATGAGCGTCGACGACGCGATTGCCGAGGGCGCGATGGCGCTGTTCGGTGAAAAATATGGCGATGAAGTCCGCGTCGTGTCGATGGGCACGGCGATCGTCGGCCCGAAGGCGGGCAAGGCCTATTCGATCGAACTTTGCGGCGGCACGCATGTGTCGCAGACCGGTGACATCGGCCTCGTGCGTGTTCTTTCCGAAAGCGCCGTCGGTTCGGGCGTTCGCCGTATCGAAGCCGTCACCGGCGAGGCGGCCCGTGCCTATCTCTCCGAGCAGGACGAGCGGATGAAGGCGCTGGCTGGTGCGCTCAAGGTTCAGCCGGCAGAGGTGCTGTCGCGCGTCGAGGGCCTTCTGGACGAGCGTCGCAAGCTCGAAAAGGAACTTGCCGATGCCAAGCGCAAGCTTGCCATGGGCGGTGGCCAGGGCGGCTCCGAGAGCGACGTGCGCGAGGTTGCCGGCATCAAGTTCATGGGCAAGGCGCTTGCCGGCATCGATGCCAAGGACCTCAAGGGTCTGGCGGACGAGGCCAAGGCCGGTCTCGGCTCCGGCGTGGTGGCGCTGATCGGCGTTTCTGAGGATGGCAAGGCGAGTGCCGTCGTTGCCGTCACGGCCGATCTGACGGAACGGTTCAGCGCGGTCGAGCTGGTTCGCATCGCCTCTGCCGCACTCGGCGGCAAGGGTGGCGGCGGGCGCCCCGACATGGCGCAGGCCGGCGGCCCCGACGGGGCCAAGTCCGGCGAGGCGATCGAGGCCGTTTTTGCCGCGCTCGGAGCGTGACAAGGATCAAGGGAAAGCGGGCTTTGCCCGCTTTTCCATTTTATGGACGGATTGGCTTTGCGCCGCGTCGTATTGACGGACAGGGATTGAACGAATGGGCATGAATGCCGGGATTGCGGACGAACTCGACGTGGCGGTGGATGGTCTCGTGCCGGCGCTGTTTCGCGACGCGCCCGACAGTGTCTCGTTCAACAAGCTGCGCAAGCGGCTCTTGCGTCAGGTGCGGCAGGCATTTGAGGATTTCGGCATGCTCAAGGGCCAGCGCCGCTGGCTGGTCGGCCTGTCCGGCGGCAAGGACAGCTATTCGCTGCTCGCCGTTCTTCTCGACCTGCAATGGCGTGGCCTTCTGCCGGTGGAGCTGATCGCCTGCAACCTGGATCAGGGGCAACCGAATTTTCCCAAGCATGTCCTGCCGGACTACCTGTCGTCGATCGGGGTCAAGCACCGGATCGAGTATCGCGACACCTATTCGGTGGTGAAGGAAAAAGTGCCTGAAGGCGCCACCTATTGCTCACTCTGTTCGCGCCTGAGGCGCGGCAATCTTTACCGGGTCGCCCGTGAGGAAGGGTGCGATGCGCTGGTGCTCGGGCACCACCGGGAAGATATTCTCGAAACCTTCTTCATGAATTTCTTCCATGGCGGGCGCCTTGCCGGCATGCCGGCGAAGCTCCTCAACGACGAGGGCGACATGATGGTTCTGCGGCCGCTATCCTATTGCGCCGAGGACGATCTGGCGAAGTTTGCCGCCGCCATGGAATTTCCGATCATTCCCTGCGATCTGTGCGGCTCGCAGGACGGGCTGCAGCGCAATGCGATGAAGGCGATGCTGGCAGATATCGAGAAGCGCATGCCGGGCCGCAAGGACACGATGCTGCGGGCGCTTTCCCACGTAAACCCGTCGCATCTTCTCGACCCCAAGCTTTTCGACTTTGCCGGACTGATGGCGGGCTCGGACCTCTGATCCGCCCTGCCGGCTTTTCTTCGTACACACAGCCATAGGGATGCCAGATGACCATGCCGCTCGACGTGACGAAACTTGCCGTTATCCTGCGGGACGCAGCGAAGGCGGAGATCCTGCCGCGCTTCCGCCGCCTCGGCTCCGGGGATGTCAGGGAGAAGAGCGAGCCGGTGGATCTGGTGACAGAAGCGGACGAAGCTGCGGAGCGGATGATCAAGGTGGCGGTGGCGGCACTCGCGCCCGATGCGCTCTTCGTCGGTGAAGAGACGGTGGCCGGTGATCCCGATCTTCTCGCCAAACTGTCGGATGCGGATTTCGCCGTCGTCGTCGATCCCGTCGATGGCACGTTCAATTTCGCGGCCGGCGTTCCGGCGTTCGGCGTCATGGCCTCGGTCATCTGGCAAGGCGAGACGGTGGCCGGCATCATCTACGATCCGATGGGCGACGACTGGGTGATGGCGGAAAAGGGGGCCGGCGCCTTCCTTCAGCGGCCGGATGGCGAAGCGATCCGGCTTGCAGCCGGCAAGCCCCGGCCGCTCGACCAGATGATCGGCATGGCATCGACGGGCTTCTTTTTCGGCACGGAGCGCGAGCGGATCCTGAAGAACCTTGCCAAGGTGCGGACATTTTCAAACTACCGCTGTGCGGCACATGAATACCGCACCTTTGCCGGCGGCCATGTGCAATTCGCGCTGTATAACAAGCTGATGCCCTGGGATCATCTGGCCGGCACGCTGATCGTGCAGGAGGCAGGCGGGCATGTGGCACGGTTCGATGGGTCGGCCTATCTGCCCTCGCATACGGATGGCGGCTTGCTGGTCGCGACCGATCCCGACAGCTGGCAGGCTCTTCGCGATGCGATCATCGGGGGGTGAGTTCTCCTTAAGCAGAAGAGCAGGACAACAGAACAGCAGAACAGCAGAACAGCAGAACAGCAGAACAGCAGAACAGCAGACATTAAAAAGCAACGGTGTTAGACGTCAAGCACCGTTTCTGCATGATCTCGTATTCTGGCGTTGAGAATGATGATCATTTTGCGCATGACAGCGACGAGCGCAACCTTGCCGGGCTTTCCATTGGCTCTGAGCTTTGTGTAGAAAGCCTTGATATCCGGATCGAAGCGGATCGCCGGGAGTGCGGCGATGTAGAGCGCGTCTCGAACCGGCCTCCGTCCGCCCGAGATCATGCGCTTTCCCCGCATTTGGCCGCTGTCGCGATTGAGTGGAGCAACACCGACCAGCTTTGCGATCTGTCCCTTATCCAGACGTCCCAGTTCAGGCAGCCCGGCCAAGAGGAAACAGGCGGTGCGCAGACCGATGCCCTTGAGCTGCATCAGCACCGCGGCCCTTGCCGAAAGCTCTGCGTCTGCTTCGAGGCAGGCAATCATCTCATCGACAACCGCCTGGCGTTGATCCCCCAGGAATTGCAGGCTCGCTTCGATCCATGCCTGCGTTTTGCCGCGGGCACTGGTGCCACCACTGTTTGCCAGCTTTTCTCGACGGTTCTTCTCCTGCACGATCATATGCGACAGTTGCCTGTAGCGTGCCACCAATTCGACAAGCGCTGTTTGGGTGACGGAGACCGGCTGGACGAGCGTGGTCTCCATGCGCCGACCATAGTCGGCCAGGATGAAGGCGTCGATCCTGTCGGTCTTGGAGAGCTGACCGCAGGCGCCGGCGAATTGCCGGACCTGCCTGGCATTCACCCGCGCCACCGGCATCTGCGCTGAAAGAAGCGCTTCCATCACGCGGCGCTCATAGCCCCCGGTAGGCTCCAGCAGAAACCGCTCGACTGTATCCAACTGGGCGACGAAGGCCATGAAACGAGCAATCCCCGCGGTGGTATTGGCAAAGCTCGCCGAGCGGTTGTCCGGCAGGATACAAATGTCGAAGGATGATTTCGATATGTCGATACCGACAAAACGGTTAGTATAAGACATGAGGCAGGTCTCCCTTATACGCGAGCGCGAAGCTCTCTCAACGGTGCGACGATGCCTCGACCAGCGCAAAGGGTTCTGCTTTTTTACGAACGAAGGTTCAGGGCCGCCAAGCCCAACCGCTTTGCACTGCGCCATTGCGGTGCTGCGAACACCCCAATGACAAACGAGGCCGGAACATCATAACCGATGTTCCGGCCTCGTAACGTATAAGGCCGCGCAAGCGGCCTTTTTTCTGTTCTGTGGGACCGTGTCAAATCTTCGGGTTGTGCGGCTGGAACAGCTTTCCCTTCTCGCCGATCAGCACGAAAATGAAGCCGATGAGCGATACCGAGAAGAAGCCGGCGACCATCGGCAGGGCGGTGCCGTTGAAGGACTGGCCGATGGCAGCACCAAGCGCTGCACCGCCAACCGTGCCCATGAAACCAAGAACAGACGATGCTGTGCCTGCAACATGGCCGAGCGGTTCCATCGCCAGCGAATTGAAGTTCGAGGCGATCCAGCCGAACTGGAACATCGTGAGCGCAAAGAGCGCCAGGAAAAGCAGGAAGGGCATTGGCTCGCTGCTCATCCACTGGATCATGAACCAGATGAAGGTGACGGTCATGAAGCCGATAAGGGCGGCATGCGACAGGCGGCGCATGCCGAACTTGCCGACGAGTTTGGAATTCAGGAAGGCCGAGAAGGACATGAACAGCGCCACGGCGGCAAAGGCGACCGGGAACAGTTCGCCCAGATGGTAGATGCCGACATAGACCTGCTGGGCGGAGTTGATAAAGCCGAACAGCGCGCCGAAGATGAAGGTGCTGGCCAGCGCATAGCAGAGCGCCACCCGGTTGGTGAGGACGATGCGGAAGCCGCCGATGACCGAGGAAGCGGTCAGTGGTCGAATATCCGTGGGCGCCAGCGTTTCGGGCAGGCGTCTGGCGATCCAGACGAGCACGATGATGGCGACGACCGCCATGAAGGCGAAGATCAGTTGCCAGTCGCCGAAGATCATCACCGTCTGGCCAAGGCCGGGTGCGACGACGGGCACGATCATGAAGACCATCATGATCAGCGACATGACTTCGGCCATGGCGCGGCCGCCATAGATATCACGGACGATCGAGACGGAGATCACGCGTGTTGCGGCGGAGCCGATGCCCTGCACGAAGCGCAGGACGAGCAGGGCGGCAAAGGACGGCACGAAGATGACGGCAACCGCCGACAAGACGTAGATCACCAGGCCGATGAGAAGCGGCTTGCGACGGCCGAAACGGTCCGATAGCGGGCCGTAGAAGAGCTGGGCGATGCCGAAGCCGAAAAGATAGGCCGATACGACATACTGGCGGTGATTGGGGTCCTCGACGCCGAGAGAGGCGCCGATCTGCTGCAGTCCGGGCAACATGATGTCGATGGCGAGCGCGTTGAGCGCCATCAGAGCCGCCATCATCGCAATGAATTCGATCCGGCCGACGGCGCCAAGGCCTGCCGGCGCCGATTGTGAAGGATTTGTCACAGAGTGTTTCCTGAATAACGTGAAAGGCGCCGTTGGTGCGGCGCCTTGTCGAAGTCTTTTCAATCGTGGGCCGGATGGCCCGGCATGCAATGTCAGGCGGCGCCGCGGACAGCGATACCCTGTTCTTGAAGATGCGACTGGAGCTCGCCGGACTGGAACATTTCTCGGATAATGTCACAACCGCCGACAAACTCGCCCTTGACGTAGAGCTGGGGAATGGTCGGCCAGTTGGAATAGTCCTTGATGCCCTGGCGGATCTCGGCGTCGGCAAGCACGTTGACGCCCTTGTAGTCGAGGCCGAGGTAGTCGAGGATCTGGACCACCTGGCCTGAGAAACCACATTGCGGGAACTGCGGGGTGCCCTTCATGAAGAGCACGACGTCGTTGCTCTTGACTTCGCTATCGATCAATTCGTGAATGCCGCTCATATCAAAATCCTTTCACAAACGGGTTCAAGGGCCCGTCGCGCTTCGTTCGTTCGCCGTAGATAACAAGCCCGGACCGGGATTTCCAGCGCAATCGGAACAAAGCAGCTACGCATTGCCGCAGTGCCTGTGACCGGTGTTGCCTTTTGGCAGGTCCGGTCAAGAGGCGAAGCGCGTCAATCGGCCGGAGCGGAGGTCTGAAGCGCCAGTGCGTGGAGAACGCCGCCCATATTGCCCTTCAGCGCCTCATAGACCATCTGGTGCTGCTGGACGCGGCTCTTGCCACGGAAGGCGTCTGCCACGACTTCGGCTGCATAGTGATCGCCGTCGCCGGCGAGATCCCGGATCGTCACCTTGGCGCCGGGAATGCCGGCCTTGATCATGTCTTCGATGTCGCCGGGTTTCATCGGCATGTCGTCTTCCTTTCGATCGGCCACGGATTCGTCGTGGCTCATTTTTCCCTTTCAGAGTGCCTCAAACAGATGGCGTGGTCAAAGAGATAGCGCAGACGCAAGGAAGGTCACGAACAGGAAAGACGGCAGCCGCCATCGGTGCGCGAACGTGAAAACGGGCCGGCTTGCGCCGACCCGTTCCGTGATGGTTCCAGGTGCACCGCGATCAGTTCATGAAGGCGGGGAACCAGGCCTGATGGGCGGCCGTGATGTCCGTGACCGGCACGTCGATGATGGCATCGACCGTCAGCGTCTCGCCACCGACCGTACCGAGCTTGCGGAAGGGTACGCCTGCACCTTCGGCATTGGCCTGCACGAAGTTGGCGATATCCGCCGGCACGGCCAGAACGTAGCGGGCCTGATCCTCACCGAAGAGGATAGCATGGGCCGGGCCGCGCTGATCGGCGATCGACACAGTCATGCCGCGACCGTTCGCCATCGCCATTTCGGCAAGCGCGAGAAGGAGGCCACCCGACGAAATGTCATGGCAGGCCGTCGCCTGACCGCCACGGATGACGGAGAGAACGAAGTTGCCGTTGCGGCGCTCGGCGGCAAGATCCACCGTCGGCGCAGGGCCGTCGATCGTGTCGAGCAGGTCGCGCAGGTAGATGGATGAGCCGAGATGGCTGCCATCGGTACCGATCATGATCAGCACGTCGCCATCCTTAGCGCCGCCGATGGTCGCCATCTTCTTCCAGTCCGGCAGAAGGCCGACGCCAGCGATGGTCGGGGTCGGAAGAATGGCGATGCCGTTGGTCTCGTTATAGAGCGAGACGTTGCCGGAGACGATCGGGAAGTCGAGCGCCTTGCAGGCCTCGCCGATACCCTTGATGGCTCCGACGAGCTGGCCCATGATCTCAGGCTTTTCCGGATTGCCGAAGTTGAGGTTGTCGGTGGCTGCGAGCGGCTCGCCGCCGGTCGCGACGATGTTGCGCCAGCATTCGGCAACCGCCTGCTTGCCGCCTTCGAACGGATCGGCCTCGACATAACGGGGCGTGACGTCGGAGGAGAAGGCGAGGCCCTTGGTGGCATGGCCCTCGACGCGCACGACACCGGCATCGCCGCCGGGACGCTGGAGCGAATTGCCCTGGATCAGCGTGTCATACTGTTCCCAGACCCAGCGACGGCTGGACTGGTTGGGCGAACCGATCAGGGTGAGGAGAGCGGCGTTGTAGTCTTCGGGTTCTGCGACCTGCGAGGCCGGCAGAGCGGCACGCGCCGGCGACTGCACCCAAGGGCGATCGTATTCCGGCGCCTGATCGCCGAGATCCTTGATCGGCAGATTGGCGACTTCCTCGCCCTGGTGCAGGACGCGGAAACGCAGGTCGTCGGTGGTCTTGCCGACGATGGCGAAATCGAGGCCCCACTTGACGAAGATCGCCTTGGCAACCTCTTCCTTTTCCGGCTGCAGGACCATGAGCATGCGCTCCTGGCTTTCCGACAGCATCATTTCATAGGCCGTCATGCGCTCTTCGCGCACCGGAACGCTATCGAGAACAAGCTCGATGCCGAGGTCGCCCTTGGCGCCCATTTCGACAGCCGAGCAGGTGAGGCCGGCGGCACCCATGTCCTGGATGGCGATGACGGCGCCGGTCTGCATGAGTTCGAGGCAGGCTTCCAGCAGGCACTTTTCGGTGAAGGGGTCGCCGACCTGAACGGTCGGGCGCTTTTCTTCGATTGACGCGTCGAACTCGGCCGATGCCATCGTCGCGCCGCCGACGCCGTCGCGGCCGGTCTTGGCGCCGAGATAGACGACGGGAAGGCCGACGCCCTTGGCTTCCGACAGGAAGATGCCGTCAGCCTTGGCAAGGCCGGCTGCAAACGCGTTGACGAGGATGTTGCCGTTATAGCGCGGATCGAATTCGACTTCGCCGCCGACCGTGGGGACACCGAAGGAATTGCCGTAGCCGCCGACGCCCGAGACGACACCCGAAACGAGGTGTTTCGTCTTCGGGTGATCCGGTGCGCCGAAGCGCAGGGCGTTCATCGCCGCGATCGGACGGGCGCCCATGGTGAAGACGTCGCGCAGAATGCCGCCGACGCCGGTCGCAGCACCCTGATAGGGCTCGATATAGGACGGGTGGTTGTGGCTCTCCATCTTGAAGACGACGACGTCGCCGTCATCGATATCGACCACGCCTGCGTTTTCGCCCGGACCCTGCACGACGCGCGGGCCTTTGGTCGGCAGCGTGCGCAGCCACTTCTTGGAGGATTTGTAGGAGCAGTGCTCGTTCCACATGGCGGAAAAGATGCCGAGTTCCGTGAAAGTCGGCTCGCGGCCGATCAGGTCGAGGATCCGCTGGTACTCATCGGGCTTGAGACCGTGGGAGGCGACGAGTTCGGGCGTGATCGCGATCGTGTTCGGAATGGTCATGATCTTCTCTGTCTAGCGGGGCCAAATGGGGATGCGCCAAGGGCTTTTGGCGCTCTTTACCGCATGTCGGAATGCGGCGCGACAGGAAAATGCCACAGGGCTTGCAACACTCGAGATTTTCCCGCGGCGATTGGAAGCGGTCGCGACCATCCGGTCGCTTGCGATCAGCAGCCCTTGTCGCCCGCAGCCCAACGGGTGACGTCGTGCTTGATACGTTCGGCCGAGGGGCCCTGCATCATCGGGCCGAAGGCGTCGAGACGGGCCGGACTGCCTTCCGCCTGCACCACGAGCAGCGGCAGGCCTTCCGGCGAATGCTTGGGGACGGCCAGGATGCGGGGGCGGCCGGAATAGGAGGTCAGCTCCATCGCCAGCTTGTAGGTGGAGAAAGCCTTGTCGCCGGATTTGAACCAGCAGGCATTGGCTGCCATCGCCACGCGTTCCATCGTCGGCAGGGCCGCGCGACCGACCGTCGAAGGTGCTGCGCTGCGATGGGACTGGCAGGCGGAAAGAGCGATCGCGGCGGTGGTGAGGGCGAGGGCAGCGGTGAGGCGGAAAGGCATAGGCATCATCTGATTTCCTGAAACGGGATCCGCCGCAACACGGCAAGGCTGGCGTGAATGGCCATCGGCGGGCGGGAAGCCGGCTTGCGCCCGCTTCGCCCCGCTTTGGGCTAAATGATCGCTGTCAGGCCGCGATCACGTCGAGCGCGGAGGCGAAGATGCCACGACCGTCGCTGCCGCCATGGGCGGCTTCGATCAGGTTTTCCGGATGCGGCATCATGCCGAGCACGTTGCCGCGCGCATTGATGACGCCGGCAATGTCTTCGACCGCGCCGTTCGGGTTGGTGCCCTCGGCATAGCGGAAGACGACCTGGCCGTTGTCATTCAGCGACTTCAGGGTGTCCTGGTCGACGAAGTAGTTGCCTTCATGGTGAGCGACAGGGCAGCGGATGATCTGGCCCTTGTCGTAGGCACGGGTGAAGTCGGTCTCGGCATTGACGACTTCGAGCTTCACTTCCTTGCAGACGAATTTCAGCGAGGCGTTCATCATCAGGGCGCCGGGCAGCATGCCTGCCTCGACGAGGATCTGGAAGCCGTTGCAGACGCCGAGAACCTTGACGCCCTGTTCGGCCTTGGCCTTGATCGCCTGCATGACCGGCATGCGGGCAGCGATCGCGCCGCAACGCAGATAGTCACCGTAGGAAAACCCACCCGGAATGACGATCAGATCGACATCGGGCAGTTCCGTCTCGGTCTGCCAGACGGTGACCGGCGCCTGACCGGAAATCTTGGTGAGGGCGGCGATCATATCGCGATCGCGGTTGAGGCCTGGGAGCTGGACGACGGCGGACTTCATGGGTGTTGTTCAAACCTTGCTTGGGCTTCCTGGAACTCGCGAAGTTCCAGCCGGTTTTCAATTCTCTCCATCCGTGCATCCAACTGATGCACGACAGTATAGAGATTGTTTATGTCGCTCTGATGCGCCTGAATGCTCAAACGCATCGATTGCATCTCGTCTCTCAAATTCCGTATGGCCGATTCTGATTTGTCGGCTCGCTGATGAAGGCTTCTCAGAAGCTGGTTCAGCAGATCTTGCGACACTTCAGCCAAGGAATACTCCGTTTGCATCAATCCTATCACCGAAGAGTTTTCTCTTCAGTGCCTCGGTCTGCCCGCGCCCTTCAGCCAACTCTCTGTTCATTTCTTTCATGAACGCGACAAGATCCTCAAGATCTTCGAGTGTTTTCTGACTGCGCCGGTCAAGCTTGAGCATTTCTTCGTAGAGCATTTCCCTGGTGACTTCGGCCATCACGCGCTCCGCAACCTTTAGTCGATTGCGACAGTATAGTTCTCGATCACCGTGTTTGCCAGAAGCTTCTCGCACATGGCCTTGAGGTCGGTTTCGGCCTTGGCCTTGTCGGTACCTTCGAGTTCGAGATCGAAGACCTTGCCCTGGCGGACCTGGCCGACGCCTTCGAAACCGAGGCTGCCGAGTGCGCCTTCGATAGCCTTGCCCTGCGGATCGAGAACGCCGTTCTTGAGCGTGACGGTCACACGTGCCTTTATCACTGATCTACCCCTTGATGCTTACTTGACGAGAACCGGACCCGTACCGCGGATCGGCTCGTTTTCATTGATGATGCCGAGACGGCGCGCTACTTCCGAATAGGCTTCCACAAGCCCACCCATATCGCGGCGAAAACGGTCCTTGTCCATCTTTTCCTTCGTCTCGATATCCCACAAGCGGCAGCTATCCGGAGAAATTTCGTCGGCGAGGATGATGCGCATCATGTCGCCTTCGAAAAGGCGGCCGCATTCGATCTTGAAATCGACGAGCTGGATGCCGACGCCAAGGAAAAGGCCCGACAGGAAGTCGTTGACGCGGATGGCGAGCGCCATGATGTCATCAAGTTCGGCAGGGTTGGCCCAGCCGAAGGCGGTGATGTGCTCTTCGGAGACCATCGGGTCAGCCAGCGTGTCGGACTTGTAATAGAATTCGATGATCGAACGCGGCAGGACGACGCCTTCCTCGATGCCGAGGCGCTCCGACAACGAGCCGGCGGCGACATTGCGCACGACGATCTCGAGCGGGATCATCTCCACTTCCTTGATCAGCTGCTCGCGCATGTTCAGCCGGCGGATGAAATGGGTCGGGATGCCGATCTTGTTCAGATGCGTGAAGATATATTCCGAGATGCGGTTGTTGAGCACGCCCTTGCCGTCGATGACGTCATGCTTCTTCTTATTGAAGGCGGTCGCATCGTCCTTGAAGAACTGGATCAGCGTGCCCGGCTCGGGGCCTTCATACAGGATCTTGGCCTTGCCCTCGTAAATGCGGCGGCGACGATTCATGATGTTGTGTCTCGTAGTTGGCGCCTCTTGCGGACGCATTGGAATAGTGTTGGCGGTCCCTTAACGGAAAACGGACGATTTCACAATGCAGGCCTCCAAACCCGACGTGGATGACGCTCGGCGGCGATCAAGCACTCAGAAATTATTCATCACGACGTTACACGGATTCGCAAAGCTTTGAGCCTATGAATGCTGTGTCCGCCAAGAAAAGGGCAGTTACAACAAATAAAAACAGGGGGTTTCCATGTACGCACTTCAGGATCGCGCCACCGCGCTCGAAATCAAGTTTGCACACGATCAGGACGTTCGCTTCCGGGCAGAATCGCGCCGCACCAAATCCATCGGTCTCTGGGCCGCAGCACTGCTTGGCCTCGCCGATGCCGAAGCCTATGCGCGCGATCTGATGTTCTGCGGTGTCGAGGGTGCTCCCACCACCGAGATAGCCACCAAATTGCGTCATGATTTCGACACCGCCGGCGTGCGTGTTGCCGATGACGAGCTTGCCGACAAGATGCGGGACCTCCTGTCGACTGCGCTGCGCCAGCTCGAAGCCGCCTGATTTTATCCTTCATGAGACGGGCAGGCGAACCTGCCCGGCCTATTTCAAGGCTTCAGCCGGCTCAGAAACTGGGCAAACACCATCGTGCCCTCCGGCCACGGACCATGGCCGGATTCGGCGTTGATATGCCCCGATTCACCGGCATCGACCAGAAGCGAGCCCCAGGCGGCAGCCATGTCGTCGGCATGCTCATAGGTCCCGAACGGGTCGTTGCGGCTGGCGATCGTCAAGGCCGGAAACGGCAGCGGATCGCGCGGGTAGGGACCGAAGGTCATCAGGTGTTTCGGCCTGATCTTCGGGTTCTGCACATCGGGAGGCGCGACGAAGAACGCGCCTGCCACCTGCTTTTCGAAATGCGGGATCGCGTGGATCGCCGTCGGCACGCCCAGTGAATGGGCGACGAGAACGACCGGCTTCGTCGAGGCATTGACCTCCTCGACGAGACGTTTCACCCAGTCCTCCTTCACGGGCTTCGCCCATTCGGCCTGTTCCACCCGGCGCGCCGTCGTGAGCTTCTGCTCCCAACGGGTCTGCCAGTGTTCAGGACCGGAATTGGTGTAACCGGGGATGATGAGGATATCGGCTTCTGATGCTTTCATGCCGCGTATCTGTGTTCGATCGTTGTCAAGTTCAAGCCGCAGAACTCACGCTTGGCCAAAGACGCGCGTGAAGATCGTGTCGACATGCTTGGTGTGGTAGCCAAGGTCGAATTTTTCGCGGATTTCCTCTTCGGAAAGCGCTGCGCGCACTTCTTCGTCGCCCAGCAGTTCCTCAAGGAAGTCCTTGCCCTGTTCCCAGACCTTCATCGCGTTGCGCTGGACGAGGCGGTAGCTGTCCTCGCGCGAAACGCCGGCCTGGGTCAGCGCCAGAAGGACACGCTGGCTCATCACCAGGCCCTTGAACTTGTTCATGTTCTTCAACATGTTTTCCGGATAGATCACCAGTTTCTCGATGACGCCGGCCAGACGGTTCAGCGCGAAGTCGAGGGTGATCGTAGTGTCGGGGCCGATGGCGCGCTCGACGCTCGAATGGCTGATGTCACGCTCGTGCCACAGGGCGACGTTTTCCATCGCCGGCACGACCGACATGCGCACGAGGCGCGACAGGCCGGTCAGGTTTTCGGTGAGAACCGGGTTGCGCTTGTGCGGCATGGCCGACGAGCCCTTCTGGCCCGGCGAGAAGAATTCCTCCGCTTCCAGAACCTCGGTGCGCTGCATGTGGCGGATTTCGATCGCGACGTTTTCGATCGACGAGGCGATGACGCCGAGGGTGGCGAAATACATCGCGTGGCGGTCGCGCGGGATGACCTGGGTCGAGACCGGCTCCGGCTTCAGGCCAAGCGCTGCCGAGACATGCTCTTCGACGCGCGGATCGATGTTGGCAAAGGTGCCGACGGCGCCGGAAATGGCGCAGGTGGCGATCTCTTCGCGGGCTTCGAGAAGACGCGTCTTGTTGCGGTCCATCTCGGCATAGAAGCGGGCGAAGGTGAGACCCATCGTAGTCGGCTCGGCATGGATGCCGTGGCTGCGGCCGATGCGGACCGTGTCCTTGTGTTCGAAGGCGCGGGTTTTGAGCGCCGTCAGAACGCGGTCGATGCCGGCAAGCAGGATATCGGTGGCGCGCACCAGCTGGACACTAAGCGTCGTGTCGAGCACGTCGGACGAGGTCATGCCTTGGTGAATGAAGCGCGAGTCCGGGCCGACGAATTCGGCCAGATGCGTCAGGAAAGCGATGACGTCATGCTTGGTAACCGCTTCGATCTCGTCGATGCGGGCAACGTCGAACACGGCGTTGCCACCTTTTTCCCAGATCGTTTCGGCTGCCGACTTCGGAATGACGCCGATGGCCGCCAGCGCGTCGCAGGCATGCGCCTCGATCTCGAACCAGATGCGGAACTTGGTTTCGGGGGACCAGATGGCGACCATTTCGGGCCGGGAATAGCGGGGGATCATGGGCTCTAGCCTTTGTTCACGAAAATAATTTGCCGCCGCCTTAGCAAAAGCGGCGGCGAAGCTCAATGTCTGTGGCCTTTATGCGGCAATGCAAGGCGAATGAGGCTTAACGAAAGCCCGGCCTTCGATAGATGTCACCGGTCAGCGACGAGAAGTTTCCGCTGCTTGGCGCAGCGCCGAAACATTGGCGCGATACGCTTCGATGCCATCGCCCTTGTAGACAGCCGAGCCGGCGACGAAGACATTCGCGCCTGCGGCCGTTGCAGCGCCGATCGTTTCTGCGGTAATGCCGCCATCGACCTCGATCTCGATTGGCCGGTCTCCGATCAGTGACTTGATGCTGGTGATCTTATCCAGCATGGCCGGAATGAACTTCTGGCCGCCGAAACCCGGATTTACGCTCATGACAAGGATCAGGTCCACGTCGTCCAGAACGTTTTCGAGCACGGAGACGGGCGTTGCCGGATTGAGGGTAACACCGACCTTCTTGCCAAGCGAGCGGATCGTCTGGAGCGAGCGGTGGAGATGGGCGCCGGCCTCCGCATGCACCGTGATGCCGTCGCAGCCCGCCTTGGCGAAGGCTTCGAGATAGGGATCGGCCGGCGCGATCATCAGGTGGCAATCGAAGAAGGCCTGCGTGTATTTGCGCAACGACTTGATGATATCGGGGCCGAAAGAGATGTTGGGTACGAAGTGGCCATCCATGACGTCGAGATGGACCCAGTCTGCGCCGGCATCCACGACATCCTTGACCTCCTGGCCGAGCCTGGAAAAATCGGCAGCGAGAATGGAAGGGGCGATGCGGATCGGCAGGGTCGGACTGGACATGGCAGATGGGCTCCGGATTGATCTGGCCTGACCTATCATCACCGCCGGCTGCGAACAACTGCGGCGATACCGGCAGCTGACTGAGCGGTGCATGGCGGGGGCTGTACGATCTCAGCGCCCGCAATCGAAGACGTCGCTGCGTTGCAGGCGTCACTTCCTTACGCGTTACTGGGTGGCGGGGCGTGGCGCGGCAAAGCCCGTGCCCTGCCATTCCTGCAGACGATAGGGGTTGCTCTTCAATTCGTGGCCGGCGCCAAATGCAATCGGGCCGATCACGGTCTGGAAGGTGCCGCGGCCGATGGCGTCGGCAACGGCATTGCCGGCCGTCGGCGAGGCGAGCGCCTGATGGGCGACCTGGACGGCGGCATAGGCGGGAAGCGTGTAACCGTCCGCTTCCGCAGAGCCTGCGCGCAACGCGCGAACGGCATCGGCCGCCTGCGGGTCGGCGGCATAATCGGGTTGCGTGACGGCAAGCACGCCGGTGCGCAGCGCGACCGGCTGGTTGGGCGCGCGAAGACTGTCGCCACCGATCAGTGACAAGTCCATATTTTCTGCGGCAGCGTCGCGCGCGATGATGGCGATATCGCTTCTGTCGCCGCCGACCATGACGTGTGTGGCGCCGGCCTTGGCAAGGCGCCGGACAAGCGCGATCTGCTGTTCCTGGCCCGGCCGGTAGGTATCGGTAAAGACGGGCCGGATGCCGACGGGATCGAGCCTTTGGCGTACGGCATTCGCCAGTTCCCGGCCATAGATCGTGCCGTCATCGATGAGGCCGATCGGCTGGGCCTTCCAGAGGTCGATGATGCTGCGCGCCAGCTGGTCTGCCTCTGCATCCTCCAAAGGGGCCATGCGGAACAGCGGCCAGCCGTTGCGCAGCGCATCTTCCATCAGGATGCGCGAGCGTACCGAGACGGTGATTGCGGGAATGGCGCGGTTCTGCAATTGCGGCAGCGAACCGGTGAGCGTTTCGACGCAGAGAAAGCCGATCGCGACCGTAACCTTGGCGTCGATCAGAGCCTTGGCGGCCGCCGGACCGCCGGCATCGTCGCAGGTCTCGTCGACCTCCACCAACCGGTCTCCAGACGCCTTGGCAGCCGCACGGGCACCGGTGAGGATCTGGTTGCCGAGCAAGGCAAAGGGGCCGCGCTGCGGCGCAACGACGCCGATGACCGCAGCGCCTGCCGAAGCAGGGGCGGAAACGCTCGCAATCGATGTTGCGAGAAGACCGGCGATAAGGACGATGCGCGCTGTCATGCCTTTTCTTGAATTGATGAACGATGCGATACCTTTAGCCTTCCATACGCGGGGGTCAAAGAAATTCGCCTGAGCGCGGTAAAAAGCCCATCGATGAGCGTGGAAATCGCCCGTTGCCACCGCCATATAGCGGAAATGCGCGGCAGGTCTGCGCCAAGGTGCATCATTTGCGGATCACGCGTTGCGGCAGACGGCGCCGATATCGTCTTTTCGGCAGGTGTCGATGGCCTGGTCCGCTCATGAAATCAGGCGCAATGCGACTATATATTGAATGTAATTTACCGAATGCTCTGCGCGAGCATCTCTATCGACATTGAGGGAGGCCGATATGGCCCATATGGAATTGCTCGATCCTCTGCAAACGGCACAAAGCTGGAAGCAGCAAGGCCGAAACGTAGCGATTGCAACCGTGATGGAAACCTGGGGATCGGCGCCGCGCCCGGCCGGCAGCCATCTCGTGATCGATGCTGACGGCAATTTCGAGGGGTCTGTCTCGGGCGGTTGCGTCGAGGGGGCTGTCATTACCGAGGCGATCGACATCATCCAGTCGGGGGCCGCCAAGATGCTGGAGTTCGGCGTGGCGGACGAGACTGCGTGGCAGGTGGGCCTGTCCTGCGGCGGGCGTATTCGCATCTATGTCGAAAGGCTTCTGTGATGGATCTTTCGACGCTCCAACAGCTCAATGCCGCCAGAGATGCCCGCCGGGCGGTCGCGCTCGTGACCGATCTCGGTGACGGCCGGGGCATGGCGATCACCGAGGGCGAAACGATGCCGGAGGCGCTTGCCGCGTCGGTCGCTACCGCCTTTCTGACGGGCAAGGCCGTGACGGCGGATATCGATGGCCGCTCCGTGTTCATCAACGCCTATCTGCCGCCACCGCGGATCGTCGTCATCGGCGCCGTGCATATTTCCCAGGCGCTGGCGCAGCTGGCACCGGTCACGGGATACGACCTGACGATCATCGATCCACGCACGGCCTTTGCGACACCGGAGCGTTTCGCCGGCGTGGACCTGATCGCCGAATGGCCGGAAGATGCGCTTCGAGCCCGGCCGCTCGACAGCTATACCGCCGTGGCCGCCGTGACCCATGATCCGAAGATCGACGATTTCGCGCTGTCTGCCGCCCTTTCAGCCGGCTGTTTCTATGTCGGCGCGCTCGGCAGCCGAAAGACCCATGCCAAACGTGTCGAACGACTTGTCGCGCTTGGCCATTCGCAGGCCGAGATCGCCCGCATTTCGGCGCCGATCGGCCTTGATATCGGCGCGGCGAGCCCGGCTGAAATCGCGCTTGCGACGCTTGGCGATATCGTGCGCGCCTTCAGGCGGCGGTCGCTGGCGTCCGGTCAGGGTGACGCATGATTTTCGGTGATTTTCCCATCGAATCGGCTGCCGGCGTCGTGCTCGCCCATGCGGTGCAGTGTGGCGGCCTGCGGTTTTCGAAAGGGGCCCGGCTGACGGCCGACGATGTCTGCGCGCTTGGCGAGGCCGGACAGAGACAGGTGACCGGCATGCGGCTCGAAGCCGGCGACGTGGCGGAAGACGAGGCGGCCGCGACGATCGCCGGGGCCATTCCCGCCGCTCATCTGCGGCTCTCGGAGGCCAGCACCGGCCGCGTCAACGTCTATGCGCAGACGAGCGGCCTTTTCGTCGCAGACCGCGCGGTGGTCGATGCCTTAAACCGCGTCGACCCGGCCATCACGCTTGCCTGTCTTGCCGACCATGTGGCCGTGCGTGCCGGAGACATGGTCGCGACCATCAAGATCATCCCGCTGGCTGTCGCAGGTGAAAAGATGCGCCTGGCCGCAGATCGGCTTCGCGAATCGGCGCCCTTTTCGGTAAAGCCTTTCCGCGCGCATGCGGTGACGCTGATTGCGACCGAGCTTCCCTCGCTCAAGCCATCCGTCATGGACAAGACGGCAAGACTACTGGCGCAGCGGCTTTCCATTTCCAATAGCCGGCTAACGAGTGAGATCAGAGTACCGCATGACCGGCAGGCGCTCACTCAAGCATTTCAAACGGTTGCGGCTCCCGAAAATGATGAGCCGGCTATGATAATCGTGTTTGGCGCCTCTGCCGTGGCAGATTCGCATGACGTCATTCCGGCGGCCATCGAGGCGGCCGGCGGTGAGGTGATGCAGGTCGGAATGCCGGTCGATCCCGGCAATCTGATGGTGCTCGGGCGGCTTGGCCACTGTCCCGTCATCGGTGCGCCGGGCTGTGCCCGCTCGCCAAAAGACAATGGCTTCGACTGGATACTGCACCGGCTGATGGCCGGCGAGACACCAACCACTTTCGATATTACCGGCCTTGGTGTCGGGGGGCTTCTGATGGAAATTCCGACGAGACCGAAACCACGCGAAAGCAAGCGTGCCGAAACGCTGAACATCGGCGCCATTCTGCTGGCCGCCGGCCAGGCACGCAGGATGGGCGAGGGCGGGCAGCACAAACTTTTGGCGGAATTCGACGGCAAGCCGCTGGTGCGGCGTTCGGCAGAACGGATGCTGGCGGCGGGTTTTTCACCGTCAGTCGTTGTCACCGGACACAGACAGGCGGAAATAGAGGAGGCGCTTGCCGGGCTCAGGCTCGATTGCCGGTTCAACCCCGACTATGCCTCGGGCATGGCGGGTTCGGTCATTGCCGGCCTGCAGGGGGAAGACATCTTCTCCTGCGACGGCGTGCTGATCATGCTGGCAGACATGCCGGCGGTAACGATCGACAACCTCACGACACTTGCAAACGCTTTTGCCGAGGCCGGCGGGCGTTGCGTCGTTCGCTCCGTGTCGCAGGGCAAGCGTGGCAACCCGGTCATCCTGCCGCGATCGGTCTTCGATGCGGTGATGCGGCTCGAAGGCGATGTCGGCGCCCGCGCCATCATCGAAAACAGCGGCCTGCCAGTGATCGATGTGGACATCGGCGCTGCGGCGCATATCGACGTCGATACGCCCGATGCAGTCGTTGCCGCAGGTGGTATTCTGCGCGACTGATGGACGAGAGGCATGATCTGCGCACCGCTTTGGCGCGCGGAATGAGATACGGAAAGGCTAACGATGGATAATGCTGCGATCGAAGAGATGTTCGAGGGGCTTGGGGCCGTCAGCATTCGCCGGATGTTCGGCGGCAAGGGCATCTATCATCAGGGGCTGATCGTCGCAATCGATCTGCGCGACGACATCATGCTGAAGGCGGATGTCGTCAGCGCGCCGGATTTCGCCGCGGCAGGGGCGAAGCAATGGGCCTATGAGGGAAAAACCGGCAAGCCGGTGCTGATGCCATACTGGTCTGTGCCGGAAGATGCTTTCGACGATCCAGACGAGATGCGCCGATGGACCCAGCTCGCCTATGCAGCCGCAATGCGAACGAAAGAAACAAAATAACCACAGGTGGCAGGTTTCTCCAATGCGCAAGATTTTACGTATTGCTCAATAACAAAGCGGCGCCTATTCTGAAGTCGTAATGGGGGATAAGGCCAACCTCGGTGGGCTGTGATCCAAACATATTAGTAATATTTTTTGATCAAGACTGCCGCTTCGGTTCGCCGAAGCGGCTATTGGTGTTTTCGCCGTGCGGTCAGAAAGTGGACGTGGGGCCGCTCGATCCAGGCTTGCCGACGCACCAAGTCCGGCGTGTAGGCAATAGTGGGGCCGTGCGCCCGCCGACAGGCGGTCTGATTGCCGATTGCAACGGATCGGTCCGAAACCGGAGTGGATTTGGCGAAAGGCTGATGCGTCAATCTGCGGAGATGGAGCATTCGTCGGGCGTCCGTTCGCCGGTGCTGGGCTTCAGGTGCACCCGGAGATTGGCAGCAATGCCTGTTCGCCCGTGCTGGGTCGCATTTACGCTCGGCGATCCGCGCCAATGCCTGTTCGGCAAATGCCTATGGTAGTTCGTCGGATCTTTGTGGGCGAACCAACGGATGTCGGGGAGCTTTTCCGGCTCGGTCCGTTGTGGTTTGCCCGTAAAGTCACGCGTTACCCAGATCATCGACGGCCAGTGCTGTCGATCGTCGGGGGCAGAGAGATGGAATGTTGTTCGCCCGTGCGGCGCTTCATTTGCGCTCGGCGATCCGCGCCAATGCCTGTTCGGCAAAGACCGATAGCGGCCGCGGCGGGTCTTTGGGGTCGAACCAGCCGATGTCGGAGAGCTTGTCCGGCTCGGTCAGGTATGGCTCGCCGGTGAAATCGCGTGTCACGTAGATCATCGACAGCCAGTGCTGCCGATCGTGCGGGATGATGCCTTCGACGGCCAGTAGAAAATCCACGGAGCCGATCGTCAGGCCGGTCTCTTCCTCGGCCTCGCGCCTTGCAGCATCGGCGGCCGGCTCCATCGGATCGACCTTGCCGCCGGCAATGCTCCAGAAACCCGCCTCCGGCGCCTTCAGGCGCCGCAGCATCAGGACCCTGCCATCTTCGCGCTCGATCACCAGTCCGCAACCGACGCCCGGAAAATCGATGCCCGGGCGCTTTGCGGTTTCGGCGTTGGGCTCTTCAGAAGACAATCGGTCCACCACAGGGCGTCAACCGGGCATCAGCCCTTGGCGTTGGCCACGATCAGCATGAATGCCGGGATATCGTCGCCGAAGCCGACCGGTGTCGGACCATCGTCGTGGTCGCGGTTACGGCGACGCTCGCGATTGTCGTCGTTTGCGGGATACGGACGGCTGTTGCGGTTGCCGCCGTTGCTCTGGGGCTTCCTGTCGGCCTTGCGTTCCGCTTTCACGTCTTCCACCTTTACTTCGACCACTGCCTCTTCGGCGTCGATCCGATTATCCTGGTTCTTCGTGTCAGCCTTGTGACCGACATTTTCGCGCCGGCCACGCCGGTCCCGATCACCGCGTTCGCCACGATCGCGATCCCTGTCGCGTTCACCGCGTCCGCCCTTGCTGCGGCCACGATCCTTATCCTTGTCGTGGCTTTCCATCGGGGCGGGCAGGGATGTCAGATCGCCGTTTTCCCATTCGATGGTTTCACCGATGAGCTTTTCGATCGAATCGACATATTTCGCGTCGGACTTGGTTACCAGCGTGAAGGCACGACCGAATCGGCCGGCGCGGCCGGTGCGGCCGATACGGTGGACATAGTCTTCCGAGTGGATCGGAACGTCGAAGTTGAAGACGTGAGAGACGTCGGGAATATCAAGACCACGGGCTGCAACGTCGGAGGCGACGAGAAGCGTGATGTTGTTGTCCTTGAAATTCGCCAGCATCGTCGTGCGCGAGCGCTGGTCCATGTCACCATGCAGAGCGCCGACCGAGAAGCCGTGACGATCCAGAGAGCGGAACAGGTCGGCCACGTCCTTCTTGCGGTTGCAGAAGATGATGGCGTTCTTCAGGTCGTCCTGCGCCTTGATCAGTTCGCGCAGAACGGCGCGCTTCTCGTAATCCTTGTTGTGCGCGGCAACGAGGCGCTGCGTCACGGTCTTGGCGGTCGAGGATGGCTTTGCCACTTCGATCCGCTCGGGATTCTGCAGGAAGCGATCGGCCAGCTTCTGGATTTCCGGCGGCATGGTGGCCGAGAAGAACAGCGTCTGGCGGGTGAACGGGATCATCTTGGCAGATCCGCTCGATATCGGGAATGAAGCCCATGTCGAGCATGCGGTCGGCTTCGTCGATGACGAGGATCTCGACGCCGGTCATCAAGAGCTTGCCACGCTCGCAATGGTCGAGCAGGCGGCCGGGGGTGCAGATCAGGACATCGGCACCGCGCTCAAGCTTGCGGTCCTGTTCGTCAAACGACACGCCGCCAATCAGAAGGGCGACATTCAACTTGTGGTTCTTGCCGTATTTCTCGAAATTTTCGGCCACCTGGGCCGCCAGTTCGCGCGTCGGCTCAAGAATGAGCGTGCGCGGCATGCGTGCGCGTGCCCGGCCCTTTTCCAGAAGCGTCAGCATAGGCAGAACGAAAGACGCGGTCTTGCCGGTCCCGGTCTGGGCAATGCCGCAGATATCGCGGCGCTGCAAGGCAACAGGGATCGCGCCCGCCTGGATCGGGGTGGGGGTCGAATAACCGGCGTCCGTGACCGCGGATAGGACTTTCTGGCTCAAGCCAAGATCAGCAAATGTCGTCAAAGGAAGTTCTGTTTCCGTTCCAGAAATGGGAAGAACATTGCCCGCCAGCGATGGTTGGGCCGACAACAGGTCCGCGACATAGGACCAAATCGAGGGAAAGTCAACAAAAGCGGGAGAAACCGCTCACTCAACGTGAACAGACAATTTGGAGAGAAGGCGGCAATTGCGTTTTTTACTGTCGCCATGCCTTGCGGCCCGCGTGTCTGCCATCAGCGTCAACGTGCGGATCGTTGCCGTGACGTAAGCGTCCAAACAGGGCGAGATCGTGGCGGTGCGGCGCCAATCACCGAAAAACAGGTGAAAATGGCCGCTCTGCAGCCCGTATGTGTCTATTCTATATAAGTGTTGAGCTTAAGGCCGGCATTGAGGAAGTGGATCGGATTGATCGCTTCGCCGTTGCGGCGCACCTCGTAATGCACGTGCGGGCCGGTGGCGCGGCCTTCTGCGCCGGCAAGCGCGATCACATCGCCGGCCGCCACCTTCTCGCCAAGGGTGACGAGAATTTTCGACATGTGACCGTAGCGAGTCGTGATGCCGTAACCGTGATCGATCTCGACCATGTTGCCGTAACCGGTCGAGGGGCCGGCGAAGATCACCTTGCCGGCGCCTGTCGCGCGGATGTTGTCGCCGATCGCCGCCTGGAAATCGATCCCGGCATGCAGCGCGATACGGCCGAGAAACGGATCCATGCGGTTGCCGAACTGGCTGGTGACGGCGTGTCCCGGCTCCGGATTGCCGAAGGGCAGGTCGCGGGCGGTGGCACGGACCTTTTCCAGCCGGTCCAGGGCCGCATCGAGCTGGCCGAGCGAATTGTCGAAGGCGCTGCCGAAAAGCTGCGGTTCGACATAGGGGCCGCCGATACCGCTGGTGGAGGTCTTGTCGATGCCCACGGGCGTTTCGTCGTCTTCGACGGAAGCAACGTCGACGCCGGTCTTGCGCAGGATGTCGCTGATCGCGTCAGCCGTATCGGCAGCGCCCGATGTCAGCGCGGCGATCTTGGTCATCTGGGCGCGTTCGATGGTTTTGAGCGAGCGGGTCACTTTCGAGAACACCCGGTCGGCGCGGTCGGCAAGGTTTTCGCGAAGCGGGGCAAGTGCCAGAAGCGTGCTGCCGTCCGGGGCGGTGATGTCCGCATGCCGGTCGGTATCGTATGTCGGCTCGCTGCCGGTTGCGGCGGGTAGAGTGTCCGGCGTAAGCTGAGATGGATCGTCCTTGCCCATCAGGCCGTTTTCCTGCGCGCGGTCGAGCAGCGAGCCCAGCTTTCCGTGACGGGAGAACAGGGCGTTCTGCTGCTGCATCAGTTTGTCGACCTTCTGCTCCACGACCTGCTGGTCGAGAAGCTGGCGCGAGGTGATACGGTCGAGCTGGGCGCGCAGCGCCGAGATCCGATCCTCGTAATCGTATTGCATGCGGGCCTGGCGGGCCATGGTGGCGCCGATCAGATCATCGCGCACGACGAGATAGGATGTGGCGCCGAGATAGCCGATGACGGCAACGCCGATGCAACAGGTGGCGAGCGCCCCCATCCAGGGCCGGATGGTCATGTGGCGGATCTTCTCGCCGCTTGCCAGAATCAGAACATGGTTCTGCGACGCCTTGCCGAAAACGCGATGTTCGCCTGCCTTCGCCACGTCCTGCCCCTTGGCTGCCTTGCGGCTTGCCGCTTGGGAGAATCCTCTCCCATGGTCCGATATCTATGACCGACAATAGACAGGCTTATGGTTAATAAATGCTTTCCGTGGCGTTTTCAGGCGTGATTGCGGGCAGTTAGCGAGCGATAGAAAGAGGGCGTCAGGCCCGCTTCGGCGCGCGCGATATCGTTGAAGGGCGCCTTCAGCGCGCCGCGGAAATTGGCGCGAACGAGATCCTGGAAGGTCTTTGCCGGGTCCTTGCGCTCGCGGGCGCACAGGAAGCGAAACCACTTGGCGCCGATCGCGACATGGCCCTTCTCGTCGTTATAGATGACGTCGAGAACGGCTGCACTTTCCAGTGATCGCCGGTCTGGCGCATTTTCGCCTGCAGCGACGGGGTGACGTCGAGGCCGCGGGCTTCGAGAATGAGCGGCACGACGGCGAGCCGTGCCGTCAGGTCGTTGCGGGTCGAATGCGCCGCCCGCCAGAGCCCGTCATGGGCGGGCATGTCGCCGTAATCGGCGCCCATGGCGTTCAGCCGTTCGCGGACCATGCGGAAATGCTTGGCCTCTTCGAATGCAACCGTCATCCAGCCATCGAAGAAGGAATGCGGCACGGGTTCGGAGGCGAAGCGCGCGACGATATCGAGCGCCAGATCGACGGCATTGAGTTCGATATGGGCAATGGCGTGAAGCAGCGCGATGCGGCCGTTGACCGTGTGGAGTGAGCGTTTTTCGACGGCCTTCGGCGGCACCAGTTCGGGCCTGTCCGGCCGGCCGGGGCGCTCGGGCAGGGGTGGATCGAGGGGTGAGCGCAGCGACAGGCGTCGCTCGAACCAGCGGGTTGCGGCTTCCTGGGCCAGCCTCGTCTTCACATCGAGATCGGTGGCGGCGATGGCGGCAGTCGCGCCGCCACGTAGCGATGTCATGGTGAAGGTGTCGGGCATGGCGAGTGGTCCAGTGGTCCTGGCGGAACGGATGCGTTTGACGGCGCCTTGTGCGGCTTTAAGAGGCGCTCAGGCTTTTGAGGACATCCTCGGCATGGCCGGCAACCTTCACCTTCGGCCAGATCTTTTCGATCCTGCCATCGGCGCCGATCAGGAAGGTGCTGCGCTCGATGCCCATATAGCTGCGACCATACATGCTCTTCTCCTTCCAGACGCCGTAGGCGTTGGCGAGGGCCGTATCTTCATCGGAGCCGAGGATGACGGAGAGAGCATGCTTGGCGACGAACTTGTCATGTTTCTTCACCGTATCTGGCGAGACACCGATGACGGTTGCGCCCGCCTTTTCGAATTGCGGCAGAAGTGCCGAAAACGTGAGGGCTTCCGTGGTGCAGGCGCTGGTATCATCCTTGGGGTAGAAATAGAGGATCACAGGCTTTCCGGCATAGTCTTTCAGGGACACGGTGCCACCGCCATCGCGGGGGATGTCGAACTCCGGTGCACGATCGCCGATTGCAAGCTCAGCCATGGTTTTCCTTTCTTTCGCCCGTATGTTGGATGATTGTCGCCGCAATCGGTATATAGTGGCGACCGCGACGTCCAGAGCGGCCGCAGATTCGAAAAGGGTGTGCAGAGCCTGATGGCGGAAATTCGCGGAGAAAAGGTCGATTTCAATCGGCGGGACATCGTTCCCCTGCATGAAATGCCTTCTGCCCAGGTCGAGGATCCGATCATCGTGCATTGCCCGCCGGCGCGCTCGCGGGCAGGACGAATCGGCAAGCCCATCGTGCTTTTCCTGATGCTGGTGGTCATGGCGATCGGCAGCGCCATTCTGGCAATCGAGAGCGGCGCCGTCGACGGCGCACTTTCGACGCGGGCGCAGGCGGCACTCAACAATGCGATCGGGCCGCGTTAACGTGGCTACCGTCGGTTCGACGCTGATCCGCTTCGATTCGCATTTCCGTATCGCCATCGAGGCACGCGACGTCGATATCGTCGAGCAGGCGAGCGGCGAGCACCTGAGCAAGGCAGGCGCGATGCGGCTTGCGATCAATCCGCTCGCGCTTCTGGCCGGGCGCATCTCCATCAACCATATCGAGGCCGACGATATCCGGCTCGAGACCGCGCAATTGCCACAGGGCGATCCGGTGGGCCTTTCGGAGGTCCGCGTCGATGCGGTGCCGAACCTGCTCGAACAGGCATTCCAGCGGCTGGACGAGGTGCGCGAACTGATCAATCGCACCGGGACCGGCTCGGTGCGGATTGCCGGCATCGATATCGTTCTGCCGACGGCGCCGGGGCAACAGCCGTTGACGCTGTCCGTCGATACGCTCCGGCTCGGCCGCAACACGGATGGCGAGATTGCCGTCGACGGCATCATCAGCCTCAACGGGCGCAAGGCGACGCTGACGGCGGCATCGCAGACCGTTGCAGGCGTCACGTCCGGCCTGTCGGCCAAACTCTCCGGTCTTGAGATCACGCCCTTCCTGTTGCGCAGCGACGACCAAGGCGCTCCGCGAGAGGGGCTGGTGGGCTCGATCGACTTCGATCTGTCCGCGGTCAGGGCGCGAGAAAACATACAGCCGACGATCACTGCGACGGTCCATCATTCGGCCGGAAAATACTACAACGACGGTATCGAACAGCCGTTCGACGGCGCCGATATCCACGTCGCCTACGATTTTTCCAAGAACTCGATCGAGATCCTGAAATCACAGGCACAGTTCGGTGCGACCATTCTTCCGCTGACGGGCGCGATCGTCGATCTCAACCGGCTGAACGCCGACGACAGACGGCCGGGCTTCGGCCTCGATCTGTTGATCAGCGGCGGCACGGCAGTCGGGGCGGATGGCGAGCCGCCGGCGACCTTCGATCTCAAGGCGGTCGGCAGCTACCTTGCCGCCGATCGCGAATTGCAGTTCGACCAGATGAGCGTGTCGAGCCCGCTCGGGCATATGGCCGGATCGCTCAAGATACGCTTTGGCAACCAGTCGCCGGAAATCAGTTTCGGCGCGCAAATCCCGCAGATGGCGGTGACCGGCGTCAAGCAGCTCTGGCCTTTCTGGATGGCGCGCAAGCCGCGCGAATGGGTCGGCCAGAACATGTTCGGCGGAACGATCACCAATGGATCAATCTCGGTCTTCATTCCGGCCGGCCGGATGAAAGGGCCGGGCATTCCGATGGAGCTCGACGCCAACGAACTCAGGCTCTCCTTCGACATGGCCGATACGCGCCTCAACATGCCGGGCGAGGTGCCGCCGTTGCGCGACATCTACGGTCATCTGGATCTGAAGGGCGAGAGATTGCAGGTGGATATCGGCAAGGCCGATTCGTTCTTCCCGTCCGGCCGCTCGGTGCAGATCGGCCAGACGCGTTTCTCGATCGCCTCCACCTATACAAAGCCTCTGATGGCGGATATCGCGATTAAGGTCTCCGGCAATGCCGATGCCGTCACCGAGCTTGCCAATTTTCGGCCGATCCGTGCCTTGAACGGTACGGACATGACGCCGGACCAGTTTTCCGGAACGGCACAGGCCGATATCACCGCCCATATGGGGCTGATTTCCGACCAGAAGCCGCCAAAGCCCGTCTGGGCCGCGCATGTCCAGCTTGCCGATGTCGGTCTTTCCAAGAAGATCGAGGGCCGCCAGATCGGCCATATCAACGGCACGCTCGATGTCGATCCTCAGGCGGCCAAACTCAATGCCAAGGGGACCATCGACGATGTGCCAGCGGAGATCGTCCTCGTGCAGCCGGTCGATTCCGCCTCGACCGTCAAGCGTGCTCTCGACATCAAGGCGACGCTCAGCGACGACCAGCGGGAAAAGCTCGTACCCGGCCTGTCTGACATTGTGCAGGGCTCGATCGGCGTCGAACTGACCCGGCTCGACGACAACCGCCAGGGGATCTCCCTCGATCTGACGCGCTCGACGCTTTCGGTGCCGTGGATCGGCTGGACCAAGGGTGGCGGAATCGGCGCCAAGGCGCAGTTTGAACTGTCGACCAGCGGTGCGCAGACGGATATCCGCAATTTCTCGCTCGGCGGCGATGGTTTCGGCGCCAAGGGTAATATCTCGCTGGCGAACGGCAATCTGACCTCTGCCGATTTCTCCGGCGTGCAACTGACGCCGGCCGACAATTACAATGTCAGCCTCAAGCGTTCCAAGGGCAGCTACGACATTGCGGTCGGCGGCGGGACGGTGGATATCCGGCCCATCATCACCAAGCTGCGCTCGGGCATCGGCGGCGGGGCGAAGGGCGGCGCCAAAGGCGGATCATCCTCCAGCAGCGACATGGGCACGGTGACGCTGCGCGGCAAGCTCGACAAGATGATCGGCTTCAACGACGAGGCGCTCAGCAATGTCAGCATGCTGTTTTCGATCCGCAACGGCGACGTGTCGAGCGCCGATCTGACGGCTGCGACGTCAAGCGGGCAGGCCGTGGTCAGCAAGATGATCCAGGGCGACACGATCTCACTGACGTCTGGCGATGCGGGTGCCATCGTGCGCTTCACAAATCTCTACAGTTCGCTGCGCAGCGGGCTTCTCAATCTGCGTCTCAAGGCGACGGGCAGCAACTGGGCCGGCGCACTCGATGTGCGCAACTTCTCGCTGGTCAACGACCAGAAGCTCGAGACGCTCGTCTCGACGCCGGTGGGCAAGGACGGCGAGAGCCTGAACGGCGCGGTGAAGAAGAATATCGACGTCAGTTCGGCAAAGTTCCAGCGGGCCTATGCGACGCTCGCCTACAGGGATGGCGCGCTCTCGGTCGACAACGGCATCGTTAGGGGCGAACAGATCGGCGCCAGCTTCCAGGGGATGGTGCGCGACGCCAGCGGCCGGATGGAGCTGACGGGCACGTTCATGCCGGCTTACGGACTCAACCGGCTGTTCGGCGAATTGCCGATCATCGGCGCGATCCTTGGAAACGGGCGCGACCGCGGTCTGCTCGGCATCACCTTCAAGCTGGAAGGGCCCTTCGACAAGCCCAAGCTGCAGATCAATCCGCTGTCGATCATCGCGCCGGGCGTGTTCCGGCAGATCTTCGAATTCCAGTAGGGCGCATGCGCGCCGAAACGGACCGACGAGGCTGCCATCAACAGACAGCAAAAAGGCCGCTTGCGCGGCCTTATACGTTACGAGGCCGGAACATCGGTTATGATGTTCCGGCCTCGTTTGTCATTGGGGTGTTCGCAGCACCGCAATGGCGCAGTGCAAAGCGGTTGGGCTTGGCGGCCCTGAACCTTCGTTCGTAAAAAAGCAGAACCCTTTGCGCTGGTCGAGGCATCGTCGCACCGTTGAGAGAGCTTCGCGCTCGCGTATAAGGGAGACCTGCCTCATGTCTTATACTAACCGTTTTGTCGGTATCGACATATCGAAATCATCCTTCGACATTTGTATCCTGCCGGACAACCGCTCGGCGAGCTTTGCCAATACCACCGCGGGGATTGCTCGTTTCATGGCCTTCGTCGCCCAGTTGGAAACAGTCGAGCGGTTTCTGCTGGAGCCTACCGGGGGCTATGAGCGCCGCGTGATGGAAGCGCTTCTTTCAGCGCAGATGCCGGTGGCGCGGGTGAATGCCAGGCAGGTCCGGCAATTCGCCGGCGCCTGCGGTCAGCTCTCCAAGACCGACAGGATCGACGCCTTCATCCTGGCCGACTATGGTCGGCGCATGGAGACCACGCTCGTCCAGCCGGTCTCCGTCACCCAAACAGCGCTTGTCGAATTGGTGGCACGCTACAGGCAACTGTCGCATATGATCGTGCAGGAGAAGAACCGTCGAGAAAAGCTGGCAAACAGTGGTGGCACCAGTGCCCGCGGCAAAACGCAGGCATGGATCGAAGCGAGCCTGCAATTCCTGGGGGATCAACGCCAGGCGGTTGTCGATGAGATGATTGCCTGCCTCGAAGCAGACGCAGAGCTTTCGGCAAGGGCCGCGGTGCTGATGCAGCTCAAGGGCATCGGTCTGCGCACCGCCTGTTTCCTCTTGGCCGGGCTGCCTGAACTGGGACGTCTGGATAAGGGACAGATCGCAAAGCTGGTCGGTGTTGCTCCACTCAATCGCGACAGCGGCCAAATGCGGGGAAAGCGCATGATCTCGGGCGGACGGAGGCCGGTTCGAGACGCGCTCTACATCGCCGCACTCCCGGCGATCCGCTTCGATCCGGATATCAAGGCTTTCTACACAAAGCTCAGAGCCAATGGAAAGCCCGGCAAGGTTGCGCTCGTCGCTGTCATGCGCAAAATGATCATCATTCTCAACGCCAGAATACGAGATCATGCAGAAACGGTGCTTGACGTCTAACACCGTTGCTTTTTATTTTCGGTTCCGTCGTGCCGACCTTTGTTAAGAGGGGCGTACGAGGATGTGCTTCTTCTTGCCGAGCGACAGCTTGATCACGCCGTCCGCGGTGATTTCGCCGGAGCCGATCATCGTGCGCTCATCCGAGATCGCAGCGTCGTTGATGCGGACAGCGCCGCCCTGTATGTGGCGACGTGCCTCGCCATTCGATGCGGCAAGGCCGGCACGTACGATCAGCGACAGAAGGCCAAGGCCGGCCTCGATCTCCGCAGTCGGGATTTCCACCGATGGCAGGTTGTCGGCCAGCGCGCCTTCCTCGAAGGTCTTGCGGGCGGTTTCCGCTGCCTGCTCGGCCGCCTGACGGCCGTGGAGCATGGCGGTGACCTCGGTCGCGAGGATCTTCTTCACCTCGTTGATTTCGGCGCCTCCAAGAGCCGAGAGGCGGGCGATCTCGTCCATCGGGAGCGTCGTGTAGAGCTTCAGGAAGCGCGACACGTCGGCATCCTCGGTATTGCGCCAGTATTGCCAGAAATCATAGGCCGACAGCATGTCCGGGTTCAGCCAGATGGCGCCGTTGGCCGACTTGCCCATCTTGGCGCCGGACGACGTCGTCAGCAGCGGCGACGTCAGCGCGTAGAGCTGCGGCGTCCCCATGCGGTGACCGAGATCGATGCCGTTGACGATATTGCCCCACTGGTCCGAACCGCCCATCTGCAGGCGCACGTCATAGCGCTTGTTCAATTCGACGAAATCGTAGGCCTGCAGGATCATGTAGTTGAATTCGAGGAAGGACAGCGACTGCTCGCGGTCGAGACGCGTCTTGACACTGTCGAAGGAGAGCATGCGGTTGACCGAGAAATGCCGGCCGACGTCACGCAGGAATTCGAGGTAGTTCAGGCCGCGCAGCCAGTCGGCGTTGTTGATCATCAACGCGTCCTTCGGGCCCTCGCCGTAATTGAGGTAGCTTGAGAAGACCCGCTTGATGGAGGCGATGTTGCCCTCGATCGTGTCGATGGTCATCAGCTGGCGGGCATCGTCCTTGAAGGAGGGGTCGCCGACCATGCCGGTGCCGCCGCCCATCAGCGAGATCGGGCGATGGCCGGTCTGCTGCATCCAGTGCAGCATCATGATCTGGATCAGGCTGCCCGCATGCAGGCTCGGCGCCGTCGGGTCATAGCCGATATAGGCGGTCACGATTTCCTTGGCGAACAGTTCGTCGAGACCTGCCTCGTCGGAGATCTGGTGAATGAAGCCGCGCTCGTCGAGCGTGCGAAGGAAATCGGACTTGAACCTGGACATCTCTTATCTCTTTGAGGTGTTTTATAATGCGAGCCGGCCTCTAGCACTGTTTGCGCGGAGTTTCACTTCAAAAGTGAAATAGCGGTGGATAGCGGTGCGCCAGACCACCGGCGCCATCCCGCAAAGCCCGCTCACGTCCTATTTCATGACAGCCGATCCCATTTCTGGGGTTTGCAGTTAATCTTTTGTTTTATCGACAAAACTAGGATGCTCGCCAAACGGTAAACATCTCCGCTTCTCTCCAATTCGTTGAATCAGTCGATGCTCGGAGCAGTCTTCTTTCTGGCGGTGAATTTCGTCGTCGCCATGTCCTTCAGCGTGGTCTTTGTCGTCGTCTCGACACGCAGTCGGTCGCGGCGGGCAGCGCTATGGTTTGCCGCCGGTTTCGGCGTCGCGTCTCTTTCGGCGCTGTGCGAACTGGCCGTCGCCTTCACGGCGGCTCCGATGTTTTTCGCGCTTTGCGCATTTGCGACGGTGCTGACAGGCATGCTTCTTCTGAGGATCGGTCTCGGCGAGATGTACGGCCTTCGCATCAGCTGGTGGGCGGCGGCGTTGTTTCTGCTTGCCAGCATTGCGATGAGCATCGCCATCTACGATCTGCCGCGCGGCACGCCCTTGCAGGCCTTCGCCTACCAGACACCGTTCGCGTGGATCACGATGGTCAGTGCGATCGCCGTTTTGTCATCCGCACGCCGGCTGGTGATCGATCGGGTGCTCGGCATCCTGATGCTGGTGACGGGCGTGCATTTTTTCGCAAAGGCCAGCCTTGCCGTGATCTTCGGCGCAGGGCAGGTGGCGAAGGATTATGTCGGCACGCATTATGCCCTGATTTCGCAGAGCATGACCGGGGTCTTGATGGTAGCTGTCGGCCTGACGCTTCTCTCGGTGCTCGTTCTGGAAATCATGGCGGAGGAGCGCAGTTCTTCCGAGACGGATGCGCTGTCCGGTCTTGCCAATCGTCGCGGTTTCGATCGTCAGGTGAAAGCCGCCTTCTCACGGTCGAACGTCGACCGGCATGCGGTGATCCTCTGTGACCTCGATCATTTCAAATCGATCAATGATACCTATGGCCATCACGCGGGGGACGCGGTGATCCGCGCCTTTGCCGATACGATCAGCCATTCGGCGCCCGGCGGCGCGATCCTTGCCCGGATCGGCGGCGAGGAATTCGCAATCTGCCTCGGCAATATGCCGCTCGACGTGGCTGTGCTCTTTGCCCAGACGCTGCGCGCGGCCACTGCGGCGATGATCGTGCCGGGGATGCCGGCGACGTTCCGCGTCACTGCAAGTTTCGGTGTGGCTCCCTTCACGTCGATCGAGGACTTCGAGGCGGTGATCCGGTCGGCCGATGCGGCGCTCTATGCGGCCAAGCGTGGCGGTCGCAACCGGGTTCAGGCGGCCCCGGAGCCTTTCCTTCCCAGTCGTGCAGCGCATTTGCGGCCGGTCAGGTAGCAGAGCAGGCCGCTTGCACCGCGTAAAACGCAGGTGTCGAGGGTATTCGACGGTGCCTGAACGGGCGCCTGAAACGACAATGGCCGCTTGCGCGGCCATTGAACCTGTCATGCTTGCGATCCGTCAGCGGATGCGCTTGGCAGCCGGTTCCGGCACCAGTTCGCCGTTGAGGCGGCGGTCGAGATAATCCTCGCATTCGCCCATCAGCGGTTCGACCTGGCCGTTGAAGAAGTGGTTGGCGCCTTCGACGATACGGTGGGTGATGAGAATGCCCTTCTGGGTCTTCAGCTTCTCAACGAGACCGTTGACGTCCTTTTCCGGGGCGACCTTGTCCGAATCACCATTGATGATCAGGCCGGAAGACGGGCAGGGGGCAAGGAAGGAGAAGTCGTAGATGTTCGGCTGCGGCGCGATCGACATGAAGCCTTCGATCTCCGGCCGGCGCATCAGCAGCTGCATGCCGATCCAGGCGCCGAAGGAGTAGCCGGCGACCCAACAGCTCTTGGAATCCGGATGCAGGCTCTGGACCCAGTCGAGCGCCGATGCGGCATCCGACAGTTCGCCCGCACCATGGTCGAACTCGCCCTGGCTGCGCCCGATGCCGCGGAAATTGAAGCGGAGCGTGGTGAAGCCGCGCTTCTGGAACATGTAGAAGAGCTGGTAGACGATCTGATTGTTCATCGTGCCGCCGAACTGCGGGTGCGGATGAAGAATGATCGCGATCGGCGCGCTCTTCTCCTTGGAAGGCTGGTAACGACCTTCAAGGCGGCCTGCAGGGCCGTTGAAAATGACTTCGGGCATCGGTACTCCGGTCAAAAGTGTCAGGTCCGAAACGGGTTCCGATCAAACTGCCTTGAAGAGGAAACCTCGGGGACGGTTTGACTTGACGAAGCCGCTCAGCTTTTCTAAAACCCAGTTTAGAACCATTCGAAACTTTGGGCGCGTCGATGACGTCACCCGATGCGATGTCTCTTAGGCCAAGGCCGAGCGGAATTACAAGAAAATACCGCGTTCGACCCGACCCTTGGCGATATCCTCTCGTAATCTAGCAAGGGAATGTCGGCAGGCAATGGCGCGCACGCGAACATATCTGGACTGGAACGCGACGGCACCGCTTTCGGCGGTGGCGCGAGCCGCCATGATGACGGCGCTGGACCTGCCCGGCAATGCCTCCTCCGTGCATAACGAAGGCCGGGCCGCGCGCTCGGCTGTCGACCGTGCCCGCCGCCAGGTCGCGACGCTGGTCGGCGCCGAGCCGACGCATGTGACGTTTACCAGCGGTGCGACGGAAGCTGCCAATCACGTGTTGACGCCGAATTTCCGCATGGGCAAGTCACCGCTCGCGGTTTCAAGGCTTTACGTCTCTGCCGTCGAGCATCCGGCGGTGCGTGAGGGTGGCCGGTTCGCAGCCGATCAGGTGAGCGAGGTCGCGGTGACGCCGGCCGGCATCATCGATCTTGGGGCGCTTGAGGCGATGTTGCAGGCGCATGACCGGTCGCAGGGTCTGCCGATGGTGGCGGTGATGCTCGTCAATAACGAGACGGGTATTCTACAGCCGGTGGCGGACGCGGCCCGCATCACGCATGCGCATGGCGGGCTGATGATCTGCGACGTAACGCAGGCGGTCGGTCGCATGCCGGTCGATATCGCAGCTCTCGATGCGGATTTCCTGTTCTTCTCCTCGCACAAGATCGGCGGGCCGAAAGGGGTTGGCGCTCTGGTCAGTCGTGGGGAGGTCTTGATGCCGGCACCGCTGATCCGCGGCGGCGGCCAGGAAAAGGGGCACCGCTCGGGGACCGAGAATTTCTACAGCGTCGTCGGTTTTGGCGCGGCGGCGGAATTTGCGGCCACCGCGATCACGGAACGGAATGAGGCGATAGCGGCCTTGCGCGATCATCTGGAGCGTGAAATGCGCCTCGCTGCCGCCGACGTCGTCATCCATGGCGCGGATGTGGCGCGCGCACCGAATACGTCCTTCTTCACCCTTCCGGGCTTGAAGGCGGAGACCGGGCAGATCGCCTTCGATATCGAGGGCGTGTCCTTGTCCGCCGGATCTGCCTGCTCGTCCGGCAAGGTGGGCGAAAGCTACGTGCTGACGGCGATGGGGCAGGACCCGAAGACGGGCGCATTGCGGATCTCGCTCGGGCCCGAAACGACCGGCGACGACATTGCGCGGGTGATTGCGGCCTTTGCCAGGATTGCCGGGCGCCGTAAGCTTGCAGATACCGCGGCATAGCGGCGGCCAAAATTGCGGAAACGCAAATTTCCGCTTGCCAAAAGGTGTTAAAACCGCCTTCTGGCGCCTACATAAGGGCGAAATTCAGACCTTCGCCGACAAGACGACCAAGACGATGCATTGCCGGAAGTTGAACCGGCAAGAATTGGGAGAATGAGCATGCCTGCCGTCCAGGAAACAATCGATCAGGTCCGTGGGATCGATATCGATCAGTACAAATACGGCTTCGAAACCATCATCGAAGTGGACAAGGCGCCGAAGGGTCTTTCCGAAGACATCATTCGCTTCATTTCGGCCAAGAAGCAGGAGCCGGACTGGATGCTGGAATGGCGTCTCGACGCCTACAAGCGCTGGCTGACGATGGAAGAGCCCACCTGGGCGCGCGTCGATTATCCGAAGATCGATTTCAACGACGTCTACTACTATGCGGCGCCGAAGAATGTCACTGGCCCGACGTCGCTGGACGAGGTCGATCCGGAGCTTCTGCGCACCTATGAGAAGCTTGGTATTCCGCTGCGGGAACAGGAAATCCTGGCCGGCGTCGAACGGCCGAGAGTGGCCGTCGATGCCGTGTTCGACAGTGTGTCGGTCGTCACCACATTCAAGGACGAGCTGAAGAAGGCCGGCGTGATCTTCATGTCGATCTCCGAGGCGATCCGCGAATATCCCGAGCTGATCAAGCAGTATCTCGGCACGGTCGTTCCGACCACGGACAATTATTACGCAACGCTCAATGCCGCCGTGTTCACCGACGGTTCGTTCGTCTACGTGCCGAAGGGCGTTCGCTGCCCGATGGAGCTGTCGACGTATTTCCGTATCAACGAGAAGAACACCGGCCAGTTCGAGCGCACGCTGATCATCGCAGAGGAAGGCGCCTACGTTTCCTACCTCGAAGGCTGCACCGCGCCGCAGCGCGACGAGAACCAGCTGCATGCGGCCGTCGTCGAGCTCGTTGCGCTCGACGATGCCGAGATCAAGTATTCGACCGTGCAGAACTGGTTCCCCGGCGACAAGGACGGCAAGGGCGGCATCTACAACTTCGTCACCAAGCGTGGCGATTGCCGCGGCCATCGTTCGAAGATCTCGTGGACGCAGGTCGAGACCGGTTCGGCGATCACCTGGAAATACCCGTCCTGCATTCTGCGTGGCGATGACAGCCGCGGAGAGTTCTACTCGATCGCGGTGTCCAACGGCCATCAGCAGATCGACAGCGGCACGAAGATGATCCATCTCGGCAAGAACACGTCGAGCCGCATCATCTCGAAGGGGATTTCGGCCGGCGTGTCGCAGAATACCTATCGCGGCCAGGTGTCGATCCACCGCCGCGCGGAAAACGCGCGCAATTTCACCAATTGCGACTCGCTGCTGATCGGCGACAAGTGCGGCGCGCATACCGTGCCCTATATCGACGTGAAGAATTCCTCCGGTCAGATCGAGCACGAGGCAACAACCTCGAAGATCTCCGACGACCAGAAATTCTACGCCATGCAGCGCGGCATTCCGGAAGAAGAGGCGATCGCGCTGATCGTCAACGGCTTCGTCAAGGACGTCATCCAGCAGCTGCCGATGGAATTCGCCGTCGAGGCGCAGAAGCTGATCGGCATCTCGCTTGAGGGATCGGTGGGGTAATGAACGAGAAAGTCGAGAATCTCATTCTGGAGCACCTGCGTGCAATGCGTACCGATATCGCTTCCGTGAAGGAAGAGATGGTCGGGATGCGGGCCGAGATGCGGTCGATGAAGCAGCATATGGCTGCCTTCATGTCGCATGAAGCCGCACAAGACGGCGACATCGCCGCCGTCAAGCTTCAGCTCGAGCGGATCGGCAAACGACTGGACATCGTGGAGTGAGCCGGTCGGCGCAAAGCGCCGCGCCACTTCATCAGAGAAACAAAGATTGGAAAACGACATGCTCGAAATCAAGAACCTGCACGCCCGCATCGCCGAGGATGGCACCGAGATCATCCGTGGTCTGAACCTCACCGTGAAGGCCGGCGAAGTCGCTGCCATCATGGGGCCGAACGGCTCTGGCAAGTCGACGCTGTCCTATATCCTGTCGGGCCGCGAGGACTACGAAGTCACCGAGGGCGAGATCCTTTTGAACGGCGAGAACATTCTCGAACTCGACCCGGCAGAGCGTGCCGCCAAGGGCGTGTTCCTCGCTTTCCAGTATCCGGTCGAAATTCCGGGCGTGGCGACGATGCAGTTCCTCAAGGTTGCGATGAACGAGCAGCGCAAGGCCCGCGGCGAAGCCGAACTGACGACGCCGGACTTCCTGCGCCGCGTCAAGGAAGTCGCCGCCGACCTGAAGATCAACATGGACATGCTGAAGCGCCCGCTCAATGTCGGCTTTTCCGGCGGTGAGAAGAAGCGCGCTGAAATCCTGCAGATGGCTCTGCTCGAACCGCAGCTGTGCATTCTCGACGAGACCGATTCGGGCCTCGACATTGATGCGCTGAAGATCGTCGCTGACGGCGTGAATGCCCTGAAGTCGCCGGATCGCGCCACGATCGTCATCACCCACTATCAGCGCCTGCTCGACTATATCGTGCCGGATACGGTCCATGTTCTCTACAAGGGCCAGATCATCCGCACCGGCGACAAGGATCTGGCACTGGAACTCGAGGCGAACGGCTATGCCGACGTCATCGGGCAAGCGGCCTGATCGGCCGGGGAAGGATGGTCTCATGAACATGCAGACAACCACCCGGCTGACGACGGCCGAGGCCGCGCTCGTCGAGGCATTCGGTGCGCAGGTCGGCGATCTTCCGGGCAATGGCGCCGTGATCGGCACCCGCGACCGGCTGCTCGATGACCTCAAGAAATCAGGCCTTCCGACCCGCCGGATCGAATCCTGGCACTATACGGACCTGAAGAACCTTTTCCGCGAGGTTCCCGAGGCCAATGGCAGCGCCGGCGTCAGCGCCGTGGCGCCGTTGATCGCAGGATCGTCGGTCTTGACCGTCCTGCAGGGCGAGGCCGATGCGAAGGTCCATGCGGAAGGCTTTTCCGTTTCGGCATACAAGGATGCGCTCTCCGATGGCAGTGCGGTCAAGGGTCTGACGGCGCTCGACAAGGACGATGCGATCGGCCGGATCAACGGCAGTTTCGTCCGCGACGGTTTTTCTCTGTCGGTACCGGCCGGTGCTGACCTTGCCGATCCGATCGAGATCCAGGCGCTGCACGCCGGCGGCCAGATCCATACGCGTTTCCCGGCCGTTTTCGGCGCCGGTGCCAAGGCGACGATCATCGAACGTCACCGGGCGGAGACGGATGCCGCAGCGCTTGTGTCCTCGATCAGTGACATTGCACTCGAAGACGGCGCAGAAGTCACCTGGATCCTGCTGCAGCAGCAGGGTGCAGCCGATACCCATCTCGGCCAGATCCGTGTGTCGCTCGGCAAGGATGCCAAGCTTCGTCTCTACGTCATCAATGCCGGCGGCAAGCTGGTGCGTCAGGAACTGCGCATCGAAGTCGAAGGCGAGGGCGCGGACCTGACGCTGCGTGGCGTCAACCTGCTCGGTGGCGATACCCACACGGATGTGACGCTGGTGCTTGGCCATAACGTGCCGCATACGACCTCGACCGAGACGATCCGCAATGTCCTGTTCGACCGTGCGAGCGGCGTGTTCCAGGGCATGATCAAGGTCGCGCCGGACGCCCAGAAGACCGATGCCAAGATGGCGTGCAACACGCTTCTGATGTCGGACGATGCCGATTTTTCGGTCAAGCCGGAACTGGAGATCTTTGCCGACGACGTGATCTGTGGCCACGGCGCTACCGTGTCCGATATCGATCGCAACCATCTCTTCTACCTGATGG
Organism: Neorhizobium sp.; assembly: GCA_028283725.1. Taxonomy (GTDB): domain Bacteria; phylum Pseudomonadota; class Alphaproteobacteria; order Rhizobiales; family Rhizobiaceae; genus Neorhizobium. The sequence continues at coordinate 160,141 of JAPWKC010000004.1, forward strand.
CGCGCGGCGTTCCGGAGAACAAGGCGCGTGCCATGCTGGTCAATGCCTTCGTCGCCGAAATCGCCGAAGAACTGGAAGACGAAAAGCTGGTGGCGCCGCTGGAAGAGCTGATTTCGGACTGGCTCGACAAGCACGCCTGACAAGCACACCTGACAGGCAGGCAGACGTCGCTTCCGTCATGCTCGGGCCTGACCCGAGCATCTGTCCACGTTCGATGTGGTTGGATCCTCGGGACAAGCCCGAGGATGGCGCCGTGAAACGCCTGAACGGATATGAGAGGGCCAGAGAATGGACCAGACCACCCCGGCAGTTCCCTATGACGTCGAAGCCATCCGGCGGGATTTTCCGATCCTGTCGACATTGGTGCATGGCAACAAGCCGCTGGTCTATCTCGATAACGGCGCCTCATCGCAGAAGCCGCAATCGGTGATCGACGCGATCAGCCATGCCTATTCTAATGAATATGCGAACGTCCATCGCGGCCTGCATTATCTCTCGAATGCGGCCACCGATGCCTATGAGGCGGCGCGCGAAAAGGTGCGGCGGTTCCTCAATGCCGGGTCGGTGGACGAGATCGTCTTCACCAAGAACTCGACCGAGGCGATCAACACGGTCGCCTACGGTTACGGCATGCCGCATATCGGCGAAGGCGACGAAATCGTCATCACGATCATGGAGCACCACTCCAACATCGTGCCGTGGCATTTCATCCGCGAACGCCAGGGCGCCAAGATCGTCTGGGTGCCCGTCGATGACGATGGCGCGTTTCATATCGAGGATTTCGAGAAGGCGCTGACGGAGAAGACCAAGCTGGTCGCCATCACCCATATGTCGAATGCGCTCGGCACGATCGTGCCGGTGAAAGAGGTCTGCCGGATCGCGCATGAGCGCGGCATCCCGGTCCTCGTCGATGGCAGCCAGGGCGCCGTCCATATGCCGGTCGACGTGAAGGACATCGACTGCGACTGGTATGTGATGACCGGCCACAAGCTCTACGGCCCGTCGGGTATCGGCGTGCTCTACGGCAAGATGGACCGGCTGAAAGAGATGCGGCCGTTCCAGGGCGGCGGCGAGATGATCATCGACGTGTCGGAAGATATCGTGACCTATAACGACCCGCCGCATCGTTTCGAGGCCGGCACACCGCCCATCGTGCAGGCGATCGGTCTCGGGTATGCGCTCGACTATATGGAGACGGTCGGACGCGCTGCGATCGCACGCCATGAGGCGGAGTTGACGACCTATGCGGCGGAGCGTCTGCGGGCGGTGAATTCGCTGCGCGTGATCGGCAATGCGCCCGACAAGGGCGGCATATTCTCGTTCGAGCTTGCCGGCATCCATGCGCATGACATCTCGATGGTGATCGACCGGCGGGGCGTTGCAGTTCGTGCCGGCACGCATTGTGCAATGCCGCTCTTGAAACGCTTCGGCGTCACCTCCACATGCCGGGCATCCTTCGGCATGTATAATACCAAAGCCGAAGTGGATGCGCTGGCCGATGCCCTCGACTATGCGCGCAACTTCTTTGCCTGACTTTTGAAAGCGACCGGGGAATTTCCATGGCGATGGACGACGACCAGATACCGAAGTGGGATGCGCGGGAAGGGATTATCCAGTCCGCTATTCCTCAGGACGAACTGGAGCGGCTGAGCGATGATATCATCGCTGCGCTGAAGACCGTCTACGACCCGGAAATCCCGGCGGATATTTTCGAGCTTGGCCTGATCTACAAGATCGATGTCGAGGACGATCGGATGGTCAAGGTCGAGATGACGCTGACCGCGCCGGGTTGCCCCGTGGCCGGCGAAATGCCCGGCTGGGTGGAGAACGCCGTCGGCGCCGTCGAAGGTGTCTCGGGCGTAACCGTCTCGATGACCTTCGATCCGCCATGGACGCCGGAGCGCATGTCTGAAGAGGCACAGGTCGCCGTCGGCTGGTATTAAGGCGGTTCGATGAACATCGAACGATGATCGCGAGAGGCGTGTTCGACGGCATTGAACACTCTTCGAAAACCTCTTAGAATTAGCCTTATCGAAACGCCGGGCCTTGACCCCGGTCGTGGAAGGAGAATGAGCCGATGGGCTTTGCAGTGATGACCATGACCGATGCTGCGGCAGCGCGCGTCAACCAGATCGTAGCGAATGCGGATGCCGGCACAAAGGGTATCCGCGTCGGGATCAAGAAGGGCGGCTGCGCCGGCATGGAATATACGGTCGATCTCGTGACCGAACCGAATGCCAAGGACGATCTGATCGCCCGTGACGGCGCTCAGGTCTGGATCGAGCCTTCCGCCGTGCTCTATCTGCTGGGCACGCAGATGGATTTCGAGACGACCAAGATGCGGTCCGGCTTTACCTTCGTCAATCCGAACCAGACATCGGCCTGTGGCTGTGGTGAATCGGTCGAACTGAAGCCTGCGGATCTGGCAGCGCTTGCCAAGCAGCGCGAAGCCGCCGCTCACGCCGGCTGACCGGCAACGCCTTCGCCAAGATCACACACGATACGAACCCGGCCCAGGCCGGGTTTTTTGTTATGCAGAGAGCGATGCGGTCTCGGCATTGGCATCGCTTATCGATTTCAGGAGCGCCAGCATGGCGGCATTGAGTGGTGTCGCGATGGCGTGCTTGCGTGCCGCTGAAACGACCGCACCATTAAGGGCCTCGATTTCCAGTGGGCGGCCGGCGAGGCAATCGAAATACATCGAAGTGCCGGCTTCCGAGGGATAGCCGAGCAATGTCTCGAAAATCCGTTCCGCCTCGTCCGATTCGAGATCTGCGCCTTCGGCGCGACCGACAGCAACGGCTTCCCGCAGAATGCCAAGGCAAAGATCGTGCAGATCCTTGCGATGGAAAACACCGATACGCTGGCGGGTGAGGGCTGTCACCGGATTGGCGATCACGTTGATCAGAAGCTTGCGCCACTGGAAGGTGACGAAGGCGTCGCTTTTTCCGACGTCGATCGGCGTGCCGGCCAAGAGAGCGGCAAACTCGTCGGCGACAGGGCCTGCGGGGACAAGAAGGTCATGGCCGCGGATATGGCGCAGGCGCATGTGATCATGGGCGATCCGCTCGCCGTTGTAATAGACGATGGCGGGGAGAATGCCTGCCGAGCCCGCGTGGGGCGACACGCGCTCGGCATGGCCGATGCCGTTCTGGAGAACGGCGACACGCGTCTGCGGCCCGCACAGCCGGGCCAGCCATGGTGCGACCGACGCCGTGTCCTGGGCCTTGGTGCAGAGGAGGACCCAATCGACAACCGTCGCCGCTGCCGGTTCGACGAGCGTCGTCAGTTGCACGCGGCTCACGTCATCGCCGTGTTCGAAGGTGAGGGCGCCGATCGGCCGCCTGGCGCAGGCGATCACATCGTGTCGACCGGAGAGCGCGAGACAGGCTGCGGCAACGCCGCCAATCCCGCCGAGCCCGACCACTGCAATCGTCCGTTTCGCCATCGCCCGCTCCCTTCGACCTGAGGGACCATCCTATGGGGCCGGCATGACATTTGAAATGCCGGAGGGCCGACTTCCGGTACGGTCTTTTGTGATTGCGGCGCGGTGACAGCGGTTACGCGCGCAGCGCCTTGTAGGCGGCAAGCGCGCGGTCGCGGGCAAAGCCATGGTCGATAACAGGCCTCGGATACGTCACGCCGAGCGTAATTCCGGCCTTTTCGAGGACATGGGCGGGCGCCTCGAAGGGGCGATGGATATGTTTCCGTTCGAGCTTTTGCAATTCCGGCACATAGGTTTTGACGTAGTCGCCGTCGGGATCGAATTTCTCGCCCTGCAGGATCGGGTTGAAAATGCGGAAGAAGGGCGAAGCATCGGCGCCACAGCCCGCCACCCATTGCCAGTTGGCGGCGTTGTTGGCGGGATCGGCATCGACGAGCGTGTCGCGAAACCATTTTTCACCGCGGCGCCAGTCGATCATCAGGTCCTTGATCAGGAAGGAGGCAGCGATCATGCGGACGCGATTGTGCATGAACCCGGTCTGCCAGAGCTGCCGCATGCCTGCATCGACGATCGGATAGCCGGTCCTGCCTTTGGTCCAGGCGATGAAGCCCTTCTCGTCGCTCTGCCACGGGAAACCGTCGAAGCCGTCGCTCCAGTTGGTTTCGTCGAGATCGGGCTGCTCAATCAGGAGACTGTAGCAGAAATCCCGCCATGCCAGCTCGCGGCGGAAATGGCCGACCTCCTCGGCCGCCCTATTCGGCTGGCCGCTCGTGGCGTGCCAGATCCGGGCAGGCGAAATCTCGCCGAGCGCCAGATGCGGCGAAAGCAGCGAGGTTGCATCGACGGACGGCAGGTCGCGACCGCGCTTGTAATCGTGCAATTCGCGATCGATGAAATCCTCCAGCCGTTCCGCAGCGCCGGCCTCTCCGGGTGTCCAGTGATCGGAAAAGCCCAAAGCCCAATTGGGTCTGGTCGGCAGAAGCTTCCAGCCATCGAGCCCTTCGGATTTCGGGAAATGGTCTGGGGCAGGAACGGCGTCCGGTGCGTCGATCGGCGGGTGCGTCTCCTGAAGTCTTTGCATGGCATTCCAGAAGGGCGTGAATACCTTGAACGGGTTTCCCGATCCGGTGCGGATCGATTTCGGATCATGCAGCAACTGGCCATGGAAAGCGCGAATGGCGATGCCCTTTTCTTTGAGCGCAATGGCGATATCGCGATCGATCAGGGTCCGTTCATAGGCGCGGTTGACATAGACAGCAGACGCGCCCGTGCGCTCTGCCATGTCGCTCAGGACGTCCTGCGCCTTGCCAGATGCGAGGATCAAGTCACTGCCGAGCGACTTCAGCTGCGCCTTCAGCCCGGCGAGCGAATGGTGCAGCCACCATTCCTGAGCGCCGCCCAGCGGCCCGACATTTCTCAGATCGTCCGGTTCGCGGATATAGACGGGGATGACCGGACCACCGGCGTCGATTGCCGCGTGGAGCGCCGCGTTGTCATCGAGGCGCAGATCCTTGCGGAACCACAGAATGCTCGGCTTGTGATCGGCCACGGTCGTCTCCTTTTGGGGCATGTCATGCCCCAAGCTACGGATTCTGTTCGGATTCGGATCAGTCAGGCGCGCCGGAAAATCACGGCCTGATCAGCAGGATACGGCAGGCAGAGCCGGCGGCAATCGGCGGCGCATAGGGTGCGCGGATGATGAGACCATCCGCCTGGGCGAAGATCTTCATCATCGAGGAATCCTGCTTCGGATTGGCGTCGGCCACCAGCACGCCATCCTCGTTGCGCGTGAGCTTCGAACGCAGGTAATCCTGCCGCAGATCGTTGGCTGCAAGGTCATGTGCGGTGATGCCGTCGACTTCGCGACGACGCTCCGGAAGATGCCCCAGACGGCGCAGCAGCGGCTCAAGAAACAGCATCGAGGTGACGAGGCTTGCGACCGGGTTGCCGGGCAGGCCGAGCACCTGCATACGGCCGAGCGTGCCGACCATCAGCGGTTTTCCGGGTCGCATGGCGATGCGCCAGAAGTCGAGCTCCATGCCGCTCGCTTTCAGCGTCGACTGGACGAGATCGTGATCGCCGACAGAGGCGCCGCCGAGTGTCACGAGAACATCGACATCGGCGTCGCGGGCGCGCTTCACGGCGTCTTCTATGGCGTCCACCCGGTCCGGTACGATGCCGAGATCAAGAACCTCGCCGCCATTGTCGCGCACTAGCGCCGCAACACCGAATGTGTTGGAAGCGATGATCTGTGCGGGACCGGGCGTCGAGCCCGGCACCAACAGTTCGTCGCCGGTCGCAAGCAGCGCAACGCGCGGCTTGCGGTAGGCGGTCACAGCCGGATGGTTCATCGCGGCGGCGACGGTGAGATGGGAAAAGTCGAGCTGCGTGCCCGACGACAGCACGGCTTCGCCCTTTGCAAAATCCTGGCCGCGGGGGCGGACATGGCGTCCCTTGACGACTTCGAATGCGGTGCGGATGCGATTGTCGGACACCGTTTCGGCATCTTCCTGAATGAGGATCGCGTCGGCGCCCGGCGGCAGGGGCGCACCGGTGAAAATGCGGATCGCTTCACCGGCACCGATCGGGTCGTCAAAGGCGTGGCCTGCCGCGGCGGAGCCGATGACGGTCAATTCACTGCCGATCGACGGGGCATCTGCGGCGCGCAGGGCATAGCCATCCATGGCGGATGCATCGAAGGGGGGCTGGGTCAGATTGGCGATCAGATCGCCCGCAATCACCCGGCCGGCGGCAGCATCAAGCGCCACGCTCTCGGTCGCCTCGATCGGGCGGGCCGCATGGAGAAGGCGCGATATCGCCTCGGATACCGGAAGTAACGGGGCCTTCATGTCATGCCTCCGCGCGGTAGGGTCCGGATTTTCCACCCGTCTTCTCGACGAGCCTGATGCCGCCGATTTCCATCGCCTTGTCGGCAGCCTTCGCCATATCGTAGACGGTGAGGCAGGCGACGGAGACGGCGGTCAGTGCCTCCATCTCGACACCTGTCTTGCCGGTGAGCCTGGCCGTCGCACTGATGCGCAGGCCGGGCAGGGCGTCATCCTCGGTGATCTCGACCGAAACCTTGCTCAACATCAGCGGATGACAGAGCGGAATGAGATCGGAGGTCTTCTTGGCGGCCATGATGCCGGCAAGCCGGGCGGTGCCGATCACATCGCCCTTTTTCGCATTGCCTTCACGGATCAGTGCCAGCGTTTGCGGCAGCATGCGCACGAAGCCTTCGGCGGTGGCACTGCGCACCGTCTCGGCCTTGTCGCCGACATCGACCATATTGGCTTCGCCGGAGGCGCCGATATGGCTGAGCGACGCCATTATTCGGCTGCCAGCGTGACGCTTTCGCCGGTCAGCAACTGACGGGTCGCAGCAGCCACGTCATCCTTGCGCATCAGGCTTTCGCCGACGAGGAAGGTTTCGACGCCGACCTTTTGCAGGCGCAGGCAGTCGTCATGGGTGAAGATGCCGCTTTCGCCGACGAGAAGCCGATCGGCAGGCACCATGGCGGCCAGACGTTCGCTCGTTGCCAACGAGACTTCGAATGTGCGCAGGTTGCGGTTGTTGATGCCGACAAGCGGCGAGGGGAGTTTCAGCGCCCGCTCCATTTCCTCGGCATCATGAACCTCGACCAGCACGTCCATGCCGAGCTCCGCTGCGAGACCGTTCAGGTCGAGCGCCTCTGCGTCGGAGAGCGAGGCCATGATCAGGAGAATGCAGTCGGCGCCCCAGGCGCGGGCTTCATAGACCTGATAGGGCTCGAACATGAAGTCCTTGCGCAGTGCCGGAAGCGAGCAGGCCTTGCGGGCGGCCACGAGAAATTCCGGTGCGCCCTGAAAGCTCGGCCCGTCGGTGAGGACGGACAGGCAGGCGGCGCCTCCGGCCTCATAGGCCGCGGCCAGCGCCGGCGGATCGAAATCCGGGCGGATCAGCCCCTTGGACGGACTTGCCTTCTTGATCTCGGCTATCAGCGCGAACTTGCCGGCATCCACCTTGGCCTTCAGCGCCCGATGAAAGCCGCGTGCGGGCTCCTGGTCGGCAGCCATGGCCTTGATGTCGGCAAACGGGATCGCCGCCTTGGCGGCAGCGATTTCCTCGCGCTTGTAGGCTTCGATCTTCTGCAGGATATCGGCCATATCAGGATGCCTTTTCTTTCACGTCATATCTGGGAGGCGTCGCGTTCTCGAAGGACGTCAGGCCGGTTCGTTCGACACGGCAACCAGACGGTCGAGAGAGGCTGCCGCATTGCCGCTGTCGAGCGACTGGGTTGCGATCCGCATACCATCCTTCAGCGTCTCCGCCTTGCCAGAAACGACGAGTGCCGCCGCTGCGTTGCAGAGCGAAATGTCGCGGTACGGATTTTTCGCACCTGAGAGCACCGCGCGCAAGGCCTTGGCATTGGTCGGACCATCGCCGCCCTTCAACGTGTCGAGCGTCGTGGCATTGACGCCGAAATCGGCCGGCGTCAGCTCGAAGCTGCGGATCTTGCCGTCTTCCAGCGCAACGACATTGGTCGTGCCGGTCGTGGTGATTTCGTCGAGGCCTGCGCCGTGGACGACCCAGACCGTTTCGGAGCCCATGTCGCGCAGCGTCTCGGCAACCGGCATCAGCCAACGGGGCGAGAACACGCCGAGCAGCTGGCGCCTGACGCCTGCCGGATTGGAGAGCGGGCCGAGAATATTGAAAATCGTGCGAGTGCCGAGTTCCACCCGGCTCGGGCCGACATGGCGCATGGCCGAGTGATGCTGCGAGGCAAACATGAAGCCGATTCCGGCTTCCGCGATGCAACGGGCGATCTGCTGCGGGCCGATCTCCAGATTGACGCCGAGCGACGACAAGGCGTCGGCCGTGCCGGACTTGGAGCTGAGCGCCCGGTTGCCATGTTTGGCGACCGGCACGCCGGTGCCCGCGGTGATGATCGAAGCGAGCGTCGAGATATTGTAGGTGTTGGAACCATCGCCGCCCGTTCCGACGATATCGACGGCATTGTCGGGCGCTTCCACACGCAGCATCTTGCTGCGCATGGTGGTGACCGCGCCGACGATTTCCGGCACGGTTTCGCCCCGCACCCGCAGCGCCATCAGGAAGCCGCCGATCTGCGACGGGGTCGCCGAACCCGACATCAGGATCTCGAATGCGTCGCGCGCCTCGTCACGGGTCAGGCTTTCGCCATCGGCGACCTTGGCAATGAGGGGTTTCAGTTCGGGCATTTTCGATCCACCGTCTTCGATAAGCGGGCTGGCGTTGTCGCGCTGATTACTGGAGGTTGGTCGCCTGATTGACGACGGCCTGATTGACCGAAACGCCATAGCTGTTCTTCAGGCTGTTGACCATCTGATCCAGCATGTCGTCGCCGGCAGCGTTGGCCATCTGCTGAAGCTGCTGGTCGCCGGAAAGCGCGTCGCCGGCCGACTGGGCGACGTTCGTCACCTTCATCAGGATACGGCTTTCGCCATCGGCGGCAAGCGCATTTGCCGTTGTTCCAGCCGGGCCGGAGAAGGCAGCGGCGATCGCCTCGTTGCCGAAGATCGCGTCGTCGCCTGCGCGGCGCAGGCCGTCCTTCGTCTCGACGGAGAGGCCGAGGTCGGTCGCGATATCGGCAAGCGAGGAGCCCTTCTCGACCTTCGCCTTCAGTTCGTCGGCCTTTGCGTTCAGGGCCTGACGCTGCTGATCGGCGGTCCAGTCGGCAACGGCCTTGTCATGGACTTCAGACAGCGGACGGTCGCGCTCGGCTATGATGTTGCGGACGTCGTACCAGGCGTAGCCATCATTGCCGACATTGACGGCCAACGGGTTGCCGCCGATATCGGCGGCAAAGGCCTGGTTGATGAGAACGTTTGCGGCCGGAACATTCTGGACCTTCTGACCCTTCTCGTCATTGCCTGAACGATCGGAGGTGATGGTCACGACCTTGAGGTTCAGCTGCTTGGCTGCATCTTCCAGGGAGGTGCCGCCAGAGCGCAGGTCCTCGAACTTGTCATGGACGCTGGTCATTTCCTGCGAGGCGGCCGCCACTGCCATCTGCTGGCGAAGGTCGCCCTTCACCTCGTCGAAGGATCGCGTGGTTTCCGGGTGAATGTTGCTGACGCGCAGGATGACCGGGCCGAACGTGCCCTGGATGACCGGCGTAACGCCGCCATTCGGGCCGACCTTGAAGGCGGCATCGGCGAGTGCCTGATCCGGCACGTCGGCCTTGGCGAAATCACCGAGCTTGACGTCCTCGGGCTTCTTGCCCTGATCGGCAATGATCTGGTCGAAGGTCGTCGTGCCGGCCTTAAGCTGGCCGGAGGCAGCCTCCGCCATTTCCTTGTTCGGGAAGGTCAGCTGCTCGATCGTACGGGTCTCGTTGGTCTTGTAGCTATCCTTGCTCTTGTCGTACTGCGCACGCACCTGGTCGTCGCCGATCGAGGCGGCATCGGCAATGTCTGCCGGCTGCAGTTTCACATAGGCAAAGGTGCGGTATTCCGGAGCACGGTAGCGCGCCTTCACGCCCTCGAACCACTTGGACAGAACGTCTTCTGCCGGGGCCTTTACCGGATCGATATTGGCATTGGAGAGAAGCAGGTAATCGACCGTGCGGCTTTCATCGCGATACTGTTTCAAAGCATCGACGAGAACCTTCGGCGGCTTGAAGCCGTCGGACACCGAATCGACCACCTGGCTGCGAACGGCGACCTTGCTGCGCTCCTTGATATAGTCATCCTCAAGCAGGCCGGCATTGCGCAGGCGCGAGGTGAAAAGATTGCGGTCGAACTGGCCGCTGGAGTTCTTGAAGGCCGGATCGGCGGCGATCAGCGCCGCCAGCTTGTCCTCGGACACGGAGAGACGCATGTCGGCGGATAGCTGATCAAGCGCGGCACCGGCTGCAAGCTGGGTGAAAACCTCGTTCTCGACGCCGAAGGCGCGGGCCTGATCGGGCGTCAGCGGCTGGCCAAACTGGCGGCCGATATTGGCGAGCTGCCGCTGGTAGGCCAGGCGGAACTCTTCGGACGAGATCTGCTGGTCGCCAACGGTCATCACCGTGTCGGAGCCGGGTGCCACCAGCGAGCGTTCGATGCCCCATACCCCGAAGGATACGACCAAAAGCAGCATCAGGGCCTTCACAACCCAGGAGCGGGCCGCGTTTCTTAGCGAATCAAGCATCGTTCAACATACCTAGCGATCAGTCATTCCAGCCGGAAAGGCTTATTTTGCGAATGTCTCTAGAACAATCCGCAACGGAAATGAAGCTGTCGTGCAGGAAAAGCGAACACGCTCGCCGGAGCGTGATGACCAAAAGCGCAGAAAAGCCGATGTCAGGCGCCTGCGGTCGGTGATCGGCGGCAGAATAAACGATGCGGTCGAGCAGGGCCCGACCGCATCGGATATCCTAATCACTGCCTTTAGAGCAGCAAGAGGTCTATCAATGGAAGGTGGTTGCAGGCGCGTCTTCGCGCACGATGCGCAGCGCCTCATAGAGCGATTCGACCAGGATATCGGTCAGCTTGTCGATCTCGTTGTCCTGCAGGAACAACGCGATGTTCTGCTCGGAGGGCTCGGTAATGGTGGTCTCGATTTCGTTCGACATATCATTGTCCCCTGTCGTCACGGTTCATCCATGCCAGATGAGAATATGACGCCATGCTTGCGCCGAACTGGTGTGGCCCGGTCGATCCAAATCGGATGCCGACCGCGGCGGCGCGGCTCTAGCATGGAACGGCGGGAAGGCCAAACTGGTTCCGTGCCAAAATGGTGCAGTGCGACGCATTGCCGTCGGGATTCGTTCACCGTGAAAGACCGAAATCCTCGCGCGGGCAGGGCTTTCGGATAGCCCTTGCCAAGTTCGAGATTTTTCGCGAAAATCAATCATGCATTCGGTTGGAGGAGCCAATGCGCGACCCTATTGCCCATGCCGATCAGGTTTACCAGTCGGCGAGTTCCATTGCTGCTTCGTCGCCCGTCGTGGCGTCCTGGCGCCGATGCATGACGATGTATCAGCTGGCGCCCGAAGAGGTGCGTTCTCCGCTCAGACTGAGTGCGCGGGAGTTTGCCAATGCGCGTGAGACATCCGCGCGGCTGATCGCCGGTGCCGGCGAGGAAATCGACCGCTTGTTCCACTCTGTCGGCAAAGCCGGATGCTGCCTGCTTTTGACAGACAGTACCGGGATTGCGCTCGAAAGACGCGGCGCTGCCGGCGACGACAAGGATTTTCACACGGTCGGCCTGTGGACCGGCACGGTGTGGACCGAGGCAAGCGTCGGAACGAACGGGATCGGCACGGCTCTGGCCGACGAACGGGCGGTATCGATCATTCGCGATCAGCATTTTCTCTCGGCCAACATCAATCTCAGTTGCACGACGGCGCCGATCCGCGACCATCGGGGAGAGCTCGCCGGTGCGCTCGATATTTCCACCTGCCGCGACGATGTCAACGAACTGACGCTCTCGATGCTTTCGCATGCCGTGCGCGAGGCAGCGCTCAGGATCGAGCTCAACCTGTTTCGCGGCGCGTTTTCATCCGCCCGATTCGTGATGGTGCCGAACGAGCACAATTCCACCGCGGCTCTGATTGCCGTCGATCGCAACGATATGGTGATCGGGGCGACACGGGCGGCGCGCATAGTGCTGAAGATCGACGATCGCAGGATCGAGGCCGGCATTCCTGCAGCCGACATGCTGCAGGAAACCCGCGGCGAAGGCGCTGAGGATCTGATCGATGCGGAGCGTTCGGCGCTCAAGCGGGCCTTGTCGCGTACGCAGGGCAATGTGTCCCAGGCGGCGGCCGCGCTCGGCATGAGCCGTGCCACGCTGCACCGTAAGATGAAGAAGCTCCGCCTCCACTGAACATTGATCCCGCCGTGTCCCTGAGGGTCGATCCTGCCCGCGACCCGACACTCCACGGCCGCGATTCGTATGGCCGGCGACGGGTTTTGCAGGTCGGAAACAATTGGACGATCTCACCCGTTTTTCCACCGGTCGAGCCGGGTGGCTGTGGGGGATGGCGTCCGTCGGGGCCGGTTCGGTGTGACTGCGGACACTCCAGGGGCAGGCCTGTCGCAGCTTTGCGACACAGTGCGCTGCGGTATCGGAATAAGCCCCTGTCTCATTGGAGCGCGTCGCGCCACTCTCTTCCCATGCCGGTGCAATGCCTCCTGCGAGAGCGGGGGCAGGGAGGCGCCGGACAGGCTACAGCCATCTAGGGAGGATGACATGCTGCACCAGAAGATCGTCGAATCGCCGTTCAAGCTCAGATACGGCAACTATATCGGCGGCGAGTGGAAGGACCCGATCGGCGGGCGCTATTTCGACAACATCACGCCAGTGACCGGCGGAAAGCTGTGCGAAATTCCGCGTTCCGACGAAAACGACGTCAACGCCGCCCTCGACGCTGCCCACGCGGCACGTGAAAAATGGGGCCGCACGGCACCGGCCGAACGCTCCAATATCCTGATGAAAATCGCCCAGCGGATGGAAGACAAGCTGGAAGTGCTGGCGCAGGCCGAAACCTGGGACAATGGCAAGCCGATCCGCGAGACGATGGCAGCCGACATTCCGCTTGCCATCGATCACTTCCGCTATTTCGCCTCCTGCATCCGCGCGCAGGAAGGATCGATCGGCGAGATCGACCATGACACCGTTGCCTATCATTTCCATGAGCCGCTCGGCGTCGTCGGCCAGATCATTCCATGGAATTTCCCGATCCTGATGGCGGCGTGGAAGCTGGCACCGGCGCTTGCCGCCGGCAACTGCGTCATTCTCAAACCGGCCGAACAGACGCCAGCTTCGATCCTCGTCTGGATCGAGATCGTCGGCGATCTCCTGCCGCCCGGCGTGCTCAACATCGTCAACGGTTTCGGTCTGGAGGCCGGCAAGCCGCTCGCCACATCCAACCGGATCGCCAAGATCGCCTTTACCGGCGAGACGACGACAGGCCGGCTGATCATGCAATATGCCAGCCAGAACCTCATTCCGGTGACACTGGAACTGGGCGGCAAGTCGCCGAACATCTTCTTCGAGGACGTGGCGGCAGAAGACGACGATTTCCTCGACAAGGCGCTCGAGGGGTTCACGATGTTCGCGCTGAACCAGGGCGAAGTCTGCACATGCCCGAGCCGCGCGCTGGTTCATGAGAAGATCTATGACCGGTTCATGGAAAAGGCCATCAAGCGCGTCGAGGCGATCAAGCAGGGCAACCCGCTCGATGCCGAAACGATGATCGGCGCCCAGGCCTCGTCCGAACAGCTGGAAAAAATCCTCTCCTATCTCGATATCGGTCGTCAGGAAGGCGCGGAAGTGCTGACGGGCGGCGCGCGCAACGATCTGGGCGGCGAACTGGCGAGCGGCTATTACGTCAAGCCGACGGTGTTCAAGCGGCCACAACAAGATGCGGGTCTTCCAGGAAGAGATCTTTGGGCCGGTCGTCTCCGTCACCACGTTCAAGAACGACGCGGAAGCGCTCGAAATCGCCAATGACACCCTATACGGGCTTGGCGCCGGCGTGTGGACCCGCGACGGCAACCGAGCCTACCGGTTCGGCCGCGAGATCCAGGCCGGACGCGTCTGGACCAATTGCTACCATGCCTATCCGGCGCATGCGGCCTTCGGCGGCTACAAGCAGTCCGGCATCGGGCGCGAGACCCACAAGATGATGCTCGATCACTACCAGCAGACCAAGAACATGCTGGTGAGCTACAGCCCGAAGAAACTCGGCTTCTTCTGATCGGGCCGCATCGACGGCATATGGCGCCGTCCTCGGTTACTGAAGGGCGATCCCCCCGCCCTGACCCTCCTCCTGCCGATTTGCAGGGGGAGGGGATTTTACGTCGTAGAGGCGTCGGATAGCGCCTTCGACAGTCGATTTCGGAGACATGAACCATGGAAACGGTCGTCAATGGAGAGCCGCGCGTGCTTGCGACGGACAAGGCTCTCGATCTCATCCGCGAGATACAGGCGGATTATCCCGATATTCTCTTCCACCAGTCCGGCGGGTGCTGCGACGGATCTTCGCCGATGTGCTACCCCGCCAACGAATACCGCGTCGGCGAAAACGACGTGAAGCTGGGCGAGATCGGTGGCGTTCCCGTCTATATCAGCAGTAGCCAGTTTGCCGTGTGGCAGCATACGCAGCTGATCATCGACGTGGTGCCGGGCCGCGGCGGAATGTTCTCGCTCGATAACGGTCGCGAGAAACGGTTTCTCACCCGCTCAAAATTGTTCGGCGGCGGCGAAGCCTGTGCTGTGCCGGTGATCGGCTAGGCTGTTTCCCGCAACACGAAACCGCCAGCGCATTTGCGGTTGGCGGTTTATCGTCTGCGTCCAGCGTACATAAACGGATTACGACCGCAGAAGCGGCTTCGGCGGGACGAGCGCGATCAGTCGTGAAATAACGCGGTCGCGACCGGCAAGATCCTGAGCCACCTGCAGGGCGCGAACAGCCTCTGCCGAAGACCGCACAGTGCCTTCCAGCACGATATACGGCCCGGTCACATCGACCACGATATCGCTCGCGTCGAAATCAGGCAAATAGCTGAGCTCGGCCTGGATGGCCGTGCGCTCGCCTGAAACACTGTGTTCTGTGGTGAAATCGAAATCGGACATGGTTGGCTGAAGGCTGCTGAGGAACATGACCATACTCCGGAAAAAGATGAATGTCAGATGAATAAACCGTTGTGCGGCGTTCAGGTTCCCAAAATAGCGATAAAAAACGTTACTGCCGCGGATGATGGTCAGGATATGGCCCGAATCGGCACGCTCGACGCGTCGGCGTGCGGGGATAGCCCGATCATGTCCGGGGAGAGTTCGACGTGGATGACAGTGTGACGGCATGGTGGAAACGGTGTCCGACCTTTCCGACTAAACCGCGATCCTGGATGTCGGGCAGGTTGTCGGAATAAAAGTCTGAAAATTTACAAACCCGCTGTCGGCTAAAGGGTTTGTGGTGAGAGCGAAGGGGTTCGAACCCTTGACCTACTGATTAAAAGTCAGTTGCTCTACCGACTGAGCTACGCTCTCACACATTCTTTCGCGGTGCGTCTTGCGCTGCCCTTCGAAAGTGCGCGGAACATATTCAGGTGACCCCGTGTGGTCAACCCGCAAAAACAGCAAAAATGTGCTGTTCAAGCGGTTTTCCATAGCGACGCGAAAAGGTGATTGGCAAATGCCCGGCATCGTCGCTAGTTGAAGGCGAATGCGGATTGCCGATATCCGCGATCCGGAGCCTGACCCGTGTCGATTGCCGAAATATCCCTGTTAAGCGCGCTTTTTGCCGGTGCGCTGTCGTTTCTCTCCCCTTGCGTCCTGCCGCTGGTGCCGCCCTATCTCTGTTATATGGCTGGTATCTCGGTCGATCAGTTCCGCGGCGGGGCTGCGGTTGCCGGCGCGTCCGGGGCCGGCAGCATCGTTGCCGGGGGTGGCGAATCGGCCGGCACGCGTCGGGCCGTGCTTCTGGCGGCTCTTTTCTTCACGCTCGGGTTCGGCACCGTGTTCGTCGCGCTCGGCGCAGGCGCCTCGACGATCGGCGTCCTTCTGCGCCAGCATCTCGACCTTCTGTCGCAGATCGGCGGGCTGATCATCATCCTGATGGGGTTGAATTTTCTTGGAGTGTTTCGGATCGGGCTCCTGTCCCGCGAGGCGCGGTTCCAGGCCGGTGGTCAACCGGCGACACTATCGGGCGCCTATGTGATGGGGCTTGCGTTTGCCTTCGGCTGGACGCCCTGTATCGGCCCGGTGCTCGGAGCGATCCTTGGCGTCGCCGCGTCGCGGGACACGGTCGGCGACGGTGCGGCACTGCTTGCCATCTATTCGCTGGGGCTGGCCGTGCCGTTCTGGGTCGCGGCCGGCTTTTCCGGCGCGTTCATGCGGTTTCTCGGCCGGTTCCGCCGTCATCTCGGTCTTGTCGAGAAGGCGATGGGCGCCTTCCTGATCCTGACCGGGCTCGCCTTCATCTTCGGCTTCGTTTCGTCTGCCGCCATCTGGTTCCAGCAGACGTTTCCGATCCTGTCGCTGATCGGCTAAGTCTCGTTGACCTGATGGTGGCGCTCAGCCCTTCTTGCGGAACAGCTTGAAATCCGGCTTCAGCGTTTCGAGCGCCGCACGGATGCCGCGGCCGGGCTCGACGCCTTCGCGCATCAGGAGATTGCGCAGCGGCGGCGCGCCGGTCAGCATATGAAGACCGCCGGCGCGCAGCATCTGGGCCGGCAGGAAATCAGACAGAAGCGAACGATTGAGAAGATCGACGCCGAAGGTGCGGGTCATGACGTCGGTGCGGCGCTTGCGGTTGAAGCGATCACCGGTATCGGCACCGATCGTCTTTGCCGGGATGGCGCCGACAAGGTCCGTCAGCGTGATGACGTCGCGTAGCGAAAGATTGAGACCCTGCGCACCGATCGGCGGGAAGGCGTGGGCAGCCTCGCCGATCAGCGCCAGCCGATCACGGCCGAACCGATCCGCCATCAGACTTGACAGCGGCCAGCCCTGCGGCGTGCCTTCGATGGTCACCTTGCCGAGCATGGACTGCATGCGGTTTTCCACCTGCCGAGACAGGTCTTCCGTGGAGAGCGCCAGAAGCCGTGCAGCCTCTTCGGGCTTCACCACCCAGACGAGGCTCGACCGCAGGCCCGGCAAGGGCACCTGGGTAAACGGACCGGTCTCGGTATGGAATTCGGTCGAGACATTGCCATGGGGGATGGTGTGGGCGAAGTTCAGAACAACGGCGGACTGCGGATAGGCCCAGCGGCGCACGCCGATGCCAAGCGTTTCGCGGGCCTTCGACTTGCGACCGTCGGCACCGACGACGAAATCCAGATCGAGCGCCGTCGTATCCTTTAGAATTGCAACGACGCGCTCAGAGCCGAAATCGTAACTCTCGACCTCGTTGTCGATGCGGGTCAGATTGGGTTCCGCCGCAAGCGCTTGTTCCAGCACCGATGTCAGAACCCGGTTCGGAATGTTGTAGCCGAAAGCGTAGAGGCCGACATCTGAGGCGCGGAACTGGGCGGTCGGAGCCCGCAGAAGCCGCTCGGTTCCGTCGATGATCTGCATGACGGAGAGTGCAGCCGCCTTCGGCGCTATGTCGTCCCACAGGCCGAGCCGTTCGACGAAGCGGATGGAATGATCCATCAGGGCGGTGGTGCGCTCGTCATCGTCCTTCGCCTTCGGAGCGACCAGCGCCACCTTGCGGCCAGCGCGCGCCAGCGAAAGGGCTGCCACCGACCCCGCAAGGCCGCCACCGACGACGCCGATCTCGAACTTAAGCATATCAGGCACTCCACACGATGCAGTTTATCCCTATCTATAGCGACGGGCCGCGCTTATCCATGGGACATGCGGGCGCGCCTGCACGAAATCATTGTATTTCCATGTCATAATCAAAGCATGGAAGCTTTCCCCGTTGCAAACACAGGCATTTCAACGCATACCTCGCCGACAGCGGGAAAGGCGGGACTGGCGCGTGATCAGGCGAATCTTCAATTATAAGAAAGTTCCCTATGCGGAGATCCGGGCCTTCAGCGTCCATCTCCTGACGGCCTCCGGTTCATTTCTGGCGTTTCTCGGCGTGGTTGCCGCAGCGGAACATCGCTTTGTCGACATGTTCTGGTGGCTCGGGCTTGCGCTTCTCGTCGACGGGATCGACGGGCCGATCGCCCGTAAGGTGCGCGTCAAGGAAGTGCTGCCCAACTGGTCCGGCGATACGCTCGACAATATCATCGACTATGTGACCTATGTTCTCCTGCCGGCATTCGCGCTCTATCAGAGCGGCATGATCGGCGAGCCCTGGTCCTTCTTCGCCGCCGGCGCCATCGTCATCTCCAGCGCGATCTATTATGCCGATATGGGCATGAAGACGGACGAGTATTTCTTCTCCGGATTCCCCGTCGTCTGGAACATGGTGGTCTTCACGCTGTTCGTCATCGATGCCAGCGCCACGACGGCGATGATCGTCGTCTCCGTCTCTGTTGTCCTTACTTTCCTGCCGATCAACTTCCTGCATCCGGTGCGCGTCAAGCGCCTGCGCCCGCTCAATCTGGCGGTCTGCCTGATCTGGTGCGCGCTCGGCGGCTACTCGCTGCTGGTGCATTTCCACTCGCCGCAATGGGTCGTCTGGGGCGTTGTTGCGTCAGGCATCTACCTCTACTGCATCGGCTTCGTGTTGCAGCTTTTCCCTTCGCTCGGAAAGTGATTGAACTTTTCAATCCGATGCATGCTTGGCTATTGTGCAAGGCAGCAAAAACGCTATCAATATCAGGTGAGTATCCGTGAATGACCTCACGGTGTCCGTTGAATGCTTGAAGGTCGCGACGCCGCTCGAATGAAGAAAGCGGCGCGGGGCCGGTGAGGGGAAAAATTGGCCTTGTCAAAAGCCCAGCAAGCCGTGCCGCTTCTGTCAGTGTCCAAGCTGACAAAGCTCTTCGGCAGCTTTGCCGCGTGCAACGGCATCGATCTCGATATAGCGCCCGGCGAAATTCATGCGCTGCTCGGCGAAAACGGCGCCGGCAAATCGACGCTCGTCAAGATGCTGTTCGGTGTGCTGCAGCCGAGCGAGGGGCAGATCTCTTTCGAGGGCCGCCCGGTGACGATCACCTCTCCCGGCGACGCGCGTCACCTCGGCATCGGCATGGTGTTCCAGCATTTCTCGTTGTTCGAGGCACTGACGGTTGCCGAAAACATCGCGCTGTCGCTCGATCCGAAAATCCCGCTGGCGAAAATCGCGCAAGAAGCAGCCTCCCTGTCGAAAGCCTATGGCCTGCCGCTCGATCCGAACGCGCATGTGGCCGATCTTTCCGTCGGCGAGAGGCAGCGGATCGAGATCGTCCGTGCGCTCTTGCAGAACCCGAAGCTGATCATTCTCGACGAGCCGACATCCGTGCTGACGCCACAGGAAGCCGATCGGCTGTTCGAAACCCTGTTCAAGCTCAGAGCCGAAGGTCGCTCCGTTCTCTATATCAGCCACCGGCTGGAGGAGGTCCGGCGGATCTGCGATGGCGCAACCGTTCTGCGCCACGGCAAGGTTACCGGAGCCTGCGATCCGAAACAGGAAACGCCTGCCTCGCTTGCCCGCATGATGGTGGGCGCGGAAGTGGCCGAGATCCACCGGGAAGCCGGTGCGACGCTCGGCGATCTGAGGCTCGAAGTCAGCAACCTCACCGTGCCGGCGAAGACGCCCTTTGCCGTGACGCTGAAAAATGTCGGGATGAAGGTTCGCACCGGCGAGATCCTTGCGATCGCGGGCGTGGCGGGCAACGGGCAGGGTGAGTTGTTCGATGCGCTCTCCGGCGAATATACGGTGCCGCAGGACGATGCCATCCGTATCCGCGGCAAATCGGTCGGGCGCACCGGCATCAATGGTCGCCGGTTGCTCGGCGCAGGTTTCGTGCCGGAAGAACGGCATGGCCATGCGGCCGTTTCCGGCATGGCGCTCTCGGACAATCTTCTGCTCGCGCGCAGCCGGTCCGATCGAAAGGCATTTCTCTCCGGCGGCCTGTTTTCGCTGATCCGCAAGGGTGCCGTTTCCTCGGCGACCAAGCGCATCTGCGACGTGATGGACGTGCGCAAGAGCGGCGACGATCCGCTGGCCGGCTCGCTTTCCGGCGGCAACCTGCAGAAATTCATCGTCGGGCGCGAACTCGACCGGCAGCCGTCTGTGCTCATCGTCAACCAGCCGACCTGGGGCGTCGATGCCGGTGCTGCCAGCCGTATCCGCCAGGCGCTGATCGATCTCGCCAAGGCAGGCTCTGCCGTCGTCGTGATCAGTCAGGATCTCGACGAGATTTTCGAGGTGGCGACCAATATCGCGGTGATTTCCGAAGGAAAACTCTCGGAGCCGCATCCGGCCGGCGAACTCAGCCTTGAGCGAATCGGCCTGATGATGGGCGGCATTCACGAAAGCCATTCAGTTCCGGAGGCCGCCAGTGCGCATTGAACTTGAAAAGCGCGGGCGCGTCTCGACACTGTTTTCGATCGTCTCGCCGCTTCTGGCACTGGTGCTGACGCTCGTCTTCGGCGCCCTGATGTTCTGGATGCTCGGCAAGGCGCCGCTCGGCGCTCTCTACAGCTTCTTCGTCGAACCGCTGCTCGACGTCTGGTCGATCCACGAGCTTGCGGTCAAGGCCGGGCCGTTGATCCTGATCGCCGTCGGCCTGTCGATCTGTTATCGCTCGAACAACTGGAATATCGGCGCCGAGGGGCAATTCACCATCGGTGCGATCACCGGCTCGATCCTGCCGGTTCTCTATCCTGCATGGCATTCGCCCGTCATCCTGCCGCTGATGCTGCTTCTGGGCATTGCCGGCGGTGCGCTTTATGCGGGGATCCCGGCGCTGTTGAAGGCGCGGTTCAATACCAACGAGATCCTGACAAGCCTGATGCTGGTCTATGTCGCCCAGCTGTTTCTCGACTGGCTGGTGCGCGGGCCGTGGAAGGATCCGCAGGGCCACAATTTCCCGCAGACGACGAGCTTCCAGCCGGAGGCGGTGCTGCCGCCGCTGCTCGATTCGGGTCGTGCCCATTGGGGCTTCGTCTTTGCCATCATTGCCGCCGTGGCGCTGTGGTTCATGATGCGCTTCATGTTGAAGGGGTTTGAGGTCTCCGTGCTTGGCCAGTCGGAACGGGCAGGGCGGTTTGCCGGCTTTTCGGCGCGGCGCATGATCTGGTTCTCGCTTTTGGTCTCGGGCGGGCTCGCAGGCCTTGCCGGGATATCGGAAGTCTCCGGCTCGATCGGTCATCTGCAGCCGTCGATCTCGCCGGGCTACGGCTTTACCGCGATCATCGTCGCCTTTCTCGGCCGCTTGAACCCGCTCGGCATCATCGCGTCAGGCCTCGTCCTGGCGCTGACCTATCTCGGCGGGGAGGCGGCGCAGCTGTCGATCGGGATTTCGGACAAGGCGAGCCGTGTGTTCCAGGGGCTTCTCCTGTTCTTCGTGCTCTCCTGCGACACGCTCATCCACTACCGGATCCGCCTTGTTCTCGGCTCTGCAAACAGTCCGGCGGCAAAATCAGCCGTTTCGCCCTCAAACCAGACGGCGGAGGTGACACGCTGATGTTCGAAGCCATTTTGCTGACCGTCATCACCGCCTCGACGCCGCTTGTCATTGCAGCGCTCGGGGAACTCGTCACCGAACGCGCCGGCGTGCTCAATCTCGGCGTCGAGGGCATGATGATCATGGGCGCGGTCGCCGCCTTCGCCGCGGCGAAAATGACCGGCTCTCCCTATATCGGCCTTCTCGGCGGCATTGCCGGCGGCGCGCTCTTCTCGCTGCTCTTCGGCTTCCTGACGCTGACGCTGGTGGCAAACCAGGTGGCGACGGGATTGGCGCTCACCATTCTCGGTCTTGGCCTTTCCGGCCAGCTCGGAGAACCCTTTGCCGGGCAACCGGGCCTGCCGCTGCCGGACATCGTCATTCCCGGCCTGTCGCAGATCCCGTTCTTCGGCAAGGTTCTGTTTTCGCAGGACCTGACATTCTACCTGTCGATCGCGCTGGTCGTCGGCGTCAACTGGTTCCTGTTCAAGAGCCGTACCGGTCTCAAGGTCCGCGCCATCGGCGACAATCATGCGTCTGCGCATGCGCTCGGCATCAGCGTCATCCGCACCCGCTATCTCGCCGTGATATTCGGCGGCGCCTGTGCGGGACTAGCCGGAGCGCAGCTCTCTCTCGTCTACACGCCGCAATGGGTGGAGAATATGTCGGCGGGGCGCGGCTGGATCGCACTGGCGCTCGTCGTCTTCGCCTCCTGGCGTCCCTGGCGGGTGCTGGCCGGCGGCTATCTCTTCGGGGCGGTGACGATCGGTCAATTGCATGCACAGGCATTCGGCATCGCCGTGCCGTCGCAGCTCCTATCTGCACTTCCTTATATCGCAACTATTGTGGTGCTGATCATCATTTCGCATAATCGCCGCACCACGCTCATCAACACGCCGGCCTCGCTCGGGAAGCCTTTTGTCCCCGACCGGTGACTGCCTTTAAACACAATAATCCGTCTTCAAGCCAATAGAGGTTAGGAAATGAAGAAACTCGTGATTGCTCTTGCTGCGACGGCCGCCCTTCTCGGCGGCTTTTCCAGCGGCGCGCAGGCGCAGGAAAAGAAGAAGGTCTGCTTCGTCTATGTCGGTTCGCGGACCGACGGCGGCTGGACCCAGGCCAACGAACTCGGCCGCCAGCAGCTCGTCAAGGCGCTTGGCGACAAGATCGAAGCGCCGTTCCTCGAAAACGTTCCGGAAGGCCCGGATGCCGAGCGCGCCATCGAGCGCATGGCCCGTTCCGGCTGCTCGCTGATCTTCACCACCTCGTTCGGCTTCATGGATGCCACGATGAAGGTCGCCGCCAAGTTCCCGGACGTGAAGTTCGAACATGCCACCGGCTTCAAGTCCGCCGCCAATGTCGCGACCTACAATTCGCGTTTCTATGAAGGCCGCTACATTTCCGGCCAGATCGCCGCCAAGATGTCGAAGAAGGGCGTCGCCGGCTACATCGCCTCCTTCCCGATCCCGGAAGTGGTGATGGGCATCAATGCCTTCGAACAGGGCGCCAAGTCGGTCAACCCGAACTTCAAGATGAAGGTCGTCTGGGCCAATACCTGGTTCGATCCGGGCAAGGAAGCAGACGCTGCCAAGGCGCTGATCGACCAGGGCGTCGATATCCTGACGCAGCACACCGATACGACTGCACCGATGCAGGTTGCAGCCGAGCGCGGCATCTTCGCCTTCGGTCAGGCATCCGACATGATCGCTGCCGGCCCGAAGACGCAGCTGACTGCGATCGAAGACACCTGGGGCGCCTATTTCATCAAGCGCACCAAGGCGCTTCTCGACGGCAGCTGGAAGTCCGAGCAGAGCTGGGATGGCCTGAAGGACGGCATTCTGACCATGGCGCCCTATACCAACATGCCTGACGACGTGAAGGCGATGGCCGAGGCGACCGAAGCCAAGATCAAGTCCGGTGAACTGCATCCGTTCACCGGCCCGATCAACAAGCAGGACGGCACCCCGTGGCTGAAGGCCGGCGAAAAGGCCGATGACGGCACGCTGCTCGGCATGAACTTCTACATCGAAGGCGTGGACGACAAGCTGCCGCAGTAAGGCATGTTCGCGCCGGCATCGATGAAGACCATGCCGGTCTTGAAGCAGATGTCGGCGTCCTCCTCGGGCTTGCCCCGTGGGATGACGCGGCATCGATGATCAAAGCCAATCAAGGGCGGTCCACAGGGTTATCCCCGGGGCCGCCCTTTTTTTTGTTTCCGCCGCAAACATGCCGTTTATCGCGCTTCGATGCGGTTGCTGCTATGAAGCCGGCAATTGCCAAGGAGATTCCCTTCATGAACCCGATGAGCCGTTCGTGCCTCGCCGTCATTCTTGCCGCCGGAGACAGCACGAGGATGAAGTCCTCGATGTCGAAAGTCCTGCATCCGATCGCCGGGCGTCCGATGATCGCGCATGTGATGGCGGCGGTCGCCAAGGCAGGCATGAGCGATGCGGCGCTGGTCGTCGGTCGCGATGCGGACAAGGTGGCGAAGGCCGGCAGCGTCTTGGGCGTCGCGGTCAGCGCCTATCTACAGACGGAGCGTCTTGGCACCGGCCATGCGGTGCTTGCCGCACGCGAGGCGATCGCCAAGGGGTTCGACGACGTTCTCGTCGCTTATGGCGACGTACCGCTGATCACGCCGCAGCCGTTTACCGAGGCGCGGGCGAAGCTTGCCGAAGGCGCCGATGTCGTCGTCATCGGCTTCCACACCGAAAAGCCGACGGGCTATGGCCGCCTCATCGTCGAGAATGGCGAGCTCGTCGCGATCCGTGAGGAAAAGGACGCGACCGACGAGGAGCGCAGGATCACCTGGTGCAATAGCGGTCTGATGGCGATCAACGGCGCCAAGGCCCTGGATCTGCTCGACCGGATCGACAACAAGAATGCCAAGGGCGAATATTACCTCACGGATCTGGTCGAGATCGCGCGAGCGGCGGGCGGCAAGGTGGTGGCGGTCGATGCGCCCGAAGAGGAGCTTGCCGGTTGCAACAATCGCGCCGAACTCGCCACGCTCGAACGCTTCTGGCAGGAGCGCCGCCGCCACGAGCTGATGCTATCGGGTGTGACGATGATCGCGCCGGACACCGTGTTCCTCGCCTTCGATACCGAGATCGGACAGGATGCCGTGATCGAGCCGAATGTGGTCTTCGGTCCGGGCGTCACGATCGAGGCTGGCGCGGTCATCCACGCCTTCTCGCATATCGAGGGTGCGCGGGTGGCAGGCGGGGCCACCGTCGGGCCGTTCGCACGGCTGCGGCCAGGTGCGGATCTTGCCGCCGGTTCGAAGGTCGGCAATTTCTGCGAAGTGAAGAACGGCAGGATCGGCGAGGGCGCCAAGGTCAATCATCTCACCTATGTCGGCGATGCCACCGTCGGTGCCAATGCCAATCTGGGTGCAGGCACCATCACCTGCAATTACGACGGGGTGAACAAGCATCTGACCGAGATCGGCGCCAATACATTTATCGGCTCCAATTCCTCGCTTGTCGCGCCGGTGTCGATCGGCGACGGTGCCTATGTGGCATCGGGCAGCGTGATCACCGACAATGTGCCTGCCGATGCGCTTGCCTTCGGCCGGGCGCGGCAGGAGGTGAAACCGGGCCGGGCGCCTCTCCTGCGCGAACGGGCGCTCGCCTTCAAGGCGGCGAAGACGGCGGCCAAGGACGCAGAAAAGCCTTAAACGGCTGGCGAAACCAAACGCTAAAACTCTCGCGTTACCATCAGACACTCAAAGTGACCGCGCGCCGCATTGCGTCTCGCATGCGATCGGCTAGGTAGTCGGCTGGAACAAAACAAAGCAGGAATCGTCCATGTGCGGAATTGTCGGGATCGTCGGAACAGAACCGGTTGCGGAGCGTCTCGTCGATGCCTTGCGGCGGCTCGAATATCGCGGTTATGATTCTGCCGGCGTTGCCACCATCCATGACGGAAAGATGGACCGCCGCCGCGCCGAGGGTAAGCTGTTCAATCTCGAAAAGGTGCTGGACGGCGAGCCGCTGCCGGGCACGATCGGCATTGCACACACACGCTGGGCCACCCATGGCGTGCCGAACGTCACGAACGCCCATCCGCATTTCGTCGAAGGCGTCGCCGTCGTCCATAACGGCATCATCGAGAACTTTTCCGAACTGAAGGAAGAGCTGATCGCCGAAGGCGCCGTCTTCGAAAGCCAGACGGATACGGAAGTCGTTGCGCATCTGCTTGCCAAATACACCCGCCAGGGCCTCGACCACAAGGCGGCGATGCTGGCCATGCTGAACCGCGTCAGCGGCGCCTATGCGCTTGTCGTGATGTTTGCCGATGATGCCGGCACGATCATGGCGGCCCGTTCCGGCCCGCCGCTTGCCGTCGGTCATGGCAAGGGCGAGATGTTCCTGGGGTCGGACGCGATCGCGCTTTCGCCGTTCACCAACGAAATCACCTATCTCGTCGATGGCGACTTTGCAGTACTGACCGCCCAAGGCGCAAGGATCATGGATTTCGCCGGCCAGCCGGTGACGCGCACGAGCCAGATCTCCCAGGCCGCGACCTTCCTCGTCGACAAGGGCAACCATCGCCATTTCATGGAGAAGGAAATCTACGAGCAGCCGGAGATCATCTCCCATGCGCTCAGCCATTACGTCGATTTTGCCGAAAATGTCGTGAAGCAGCCGGATATGGCAATCGATTTCGGTTCCGTTTCGGGGCTCGCGATTTCCGCCTGCGGCACTGCATATCTGTCGGGCCTCGTCGGCAAATACTGGTTCGAGCGTTATGCGCGCCTGCCGGTCGAGATCGATGTCGCCTCGGAATTCCGTTATCGCGAGATCCCGCTGTCGAAGAACCAGGCGGCGCTGTTCATCTCGCAGTCGGGCGAGACGGCCGATACGCTGGCCTCGCTGCGCTATTGCAAGGACGAGGGGCTAAAGATCGGCGCCATCGTCAACGTCCGCGAATCGACGATCGCGCGCGAATCCGATGCGATCTTCCCGATCCTCGCCGGCCCTGAAATCGGAGTCGCCTCGACCAAGGCCTTCACCTGCCAGCTCGCGGTGCTGGCCGCGCTGTCGATCTCTGCCGGTCGCGCCCGTGGCACGATCAGCGCGGACGACGAGAAAGCCATGATCAGGCATCTCATCGAAATGCCCCGGATCATGAGCCAGGTCCTGAACGAGGTGCAGCCGCAGATCGAGACCTTGTCGCGCGATCTTTCCCGTTTCAAGGACGTGCTCTACCTTGGACGCGGCACGAGCTTCCCGCTGGCCATGGAAGGCGCGCTGAAGCTCAAGGAAATCTCCTATATCCATGCCGAAGGGTATGCCGCCGGCGAGCTGAAGCATGGGCCGATCGCGCTGATCGACGAGAACATGCCGGTCATCGTCATCGCACCGCATGACCGGTTCTTTGAAAAGACCGTGTCGAACATGCAGGAAGTGGCGGCCCGCGGCGGCAAGATCATCTTCATTACCGACGAGCGCGGGGCGGCCGCCTCCAAGCTGGAAACCATGGCGACGATCGTGCTGCCGAATGTCGACGAGATCATCGCACCGATGATCTTTGCCCTGCCGATCCAGCTGCTCGCCTATCATACCGCCGTTTTCATGGGCACCGATGTGGACCAGCCGCGCAATCTGGCAAAATCCGTCACCGTCGAGTGACAGTCGCCGGACGGCTCATTTCCTGCGATCACCGCTTTTTTCCGCCGCGCCTGTCGACGCGGCGGCAGGCGGCACTACCGGAACGAAGTTGTCCTGCGGGCGTTCGCGTCTGAACCGCTGCAATGCCCTTGCAGGGTGGAGACGCCTAAATCTTCTCGATTGCCGACGAATGTGATGCGGCCGGCTTTTTTCCGGCTCTTGCGGCGGCTTCGCCCATCCGTCATTGTTTTCCTTTAGATTCGGGCCGAAAAGCCGGATCGCCCAGAATGTCAGGTTGCCGATGACCGAAACTCCCGAGAGACTGTCGATGGCCGGGCGCGTCAGGAACAATTTCCTGACGGGGCTGATCATCTGCGCGCCGCTCGCCATCACCGTCTGGCTGACCTTCACCTTCATCGACTGGGCCGACAGCTGGGTGACGCCCTACATTCCGCAGCGCTACGATCCGCAATATTATTTCGACGTGACCATCCCCGGCACCGGTCTCGTCATCGCGGTGCTGTTCATCACCATCATCGGTTTTCTCGGCAAGAACCTGATCGGCCGATCGATCGTCAATTTCGGCGAGTCGGTCCTGAACCGGATGCCGCTGATCCGTACCGTCTACAAGAGCGTCAAGCAGATCCTCGAGACGGTGCTGAAGGAACAGTCGACCTCATTCAAGAAATGCGGCCTCGTGGAGTTTCCGGCGCCCGGCAGCTGGGCACTGGTCTTCATCGCCGGCGATGCGCAGGGCGAAATTGCCGAAAAGCTCAATACCGATGGCGAGGAGATGGTCGCCGTCTTCATGCCGCCGACGCCGGTGCCGACGGCGGGGTTCCTGATGTTCGTGCCGAAGAGCAAGATCGTCATGCTCGACATGACGCCGGAAGAGGGCGCCAAGCTCCTGATATCGGGGGGCCTGATCGCGCCCGACTACACGCCGAAGGTGCCGGAAATCCCGGTCCTGCCCGCACCGGCCGTGAAAGAGCCGGTGGACAGCAGCGCTCGCTGACACCCGTTTTGCCGAACCCTATCCGGCGCGCAGGAAGCGGATCGCCTCGTCGCGCCGGTGGAGATAGAGAAGTGCGCGGATCGCTTCGCCGCGCTCCGTCGTCAGGTCCTGATCGCGCTCCAGAAGATAGGCCGCATCCTTGCGGGCGATCTCCAGAAGATCGGCATGCGCTTCGAGACTGGCGATGCGAAAACCCGGCGTGCCGGACTGGCGGGTGCCGAGAAGCTCGCCTTCGCCACGCAGTTTCAGGTCTTCCTCGGCAATCAGAAAGCCGTCCTCGCTGTCGCGCAGGATGGAGAGCCTTGCGTGGCCCGTTTCGCTGAGTGGCCCCTTGTAGAGCAGGATGCAGGTCGAGGCCTCTGCTCCGCGCCCGACGCGGCCGCGCAGCTGGTGAAGCTGGGCAAGGCCAAAACGTTCTGCATGTTCGATCACCATGATCGTCGCATCCGGCACATCGACACCGACCTCGACGACGGTGGTGGCCACCAGAAGCCTGATTTCGCCAGACTTGAACGCCGACATCACGGCATCCTTTTCCGGCCCGCTCATTCTTCCATGAACGAGGCCGACATTGCGCTCGCCAAGCTCGCGGGCGAGAACAGCATGTCGCTCTTCTGCCGACATCAGCTCGGACTGGTCGCTCTCTTCGACCAGCGGGCAGATCCAATAGGCTTTCTTGCCCTCGGCAACAGCGCTTCTCAGGCGCCCAACGACATCGCCGATCCGCTCGGTCGGGATGGTGACGGTCTGGATCGGCTTGCGGCCGGCGGGCTTCTCCGTGAGCTTGGAGACGTCCATGTCGCCGAAGGCGGCAAGCACCAGCGTGCGCGGGATCGGTGTCGCCGTCATCACCAGCATATGCGGTGACACGCCCTTGGCTGTCAGGCGCAGGCGCTGGTGGACGCCGAAACGATGCTGCTCGTCGACGACCGCCAAGAGAAGGTTCTTGTAGTTCACGGCATCCTGAAACAGCGCATGGGTGCCGATGATGATCTGCGCCTCGCCGGACGCGATGCGTTCGACGATTTCGGTGCGTTCTTTACCCTTGGTGCGGCCGGTCAGCACATCGACGGTGATGCCGATGGCGCCTGCCAGCTTCGAGATGATGGAAAAATGCTGGCGGGCGAGGATTTCGGTCGGCGCCATCAGCACCGCCTGTCCGCCGGCCTCGACGGCTGCCGCCATGGAGAGAAGCGCCACCAGCGTCTTGCCGGCGCCGACATCGCCCTGAAGGAGGCGCAGCATGCGGTCCTCGCCGGCCATGTCCTTCATGATGTCGGCAACAGCGTCCCTCTGGCTGTTGGTCGGCGAAAACGGCAGATTGGCGATGATGCGGGCGGCGATATCGCCCTTTACCCGGATCGGTTGGCCCGGAACCTTTCGGACTTTCTGGCGGACCAGCGCCAGGGAGACCTGGCCTGCCAGGAATTCGTCATAGGCGAGGCGGCGTCGGGCGGGCGCCTGCGGATCGATGTCGGCGGCATCGCGCGGGTCATGCAGGCGCTCGAAAGCCTCCTTTACGGAAGGAAAGCCCTGACGTTGCGTGAGGGGCAGATCGGCCCATTCCGGCAGATCCGGCATGCGCGCGACGGCCCCCTCGACCGCCTTTCTCAGGGATTTCGGAGAGAGGCCCGCGGTCAGCGGATAGATCGGTTCGACCAGCGGCATGTTTTCCGCCTCCGACGCCTTCACGATGAAATCTGGATGGACCATCGAGGCGCGGCCGTTGAACCAGTCGACCTTGCCGCTGACCAGCACCGTCTCATCGATCGGCAGTGACTTTTCCAGCCAGTTGCCCTTGGCACGAAAGAAGGTCAGCGCCAATTCGCCTGTCGGATCGCGCAGCATGACGCGGTAAGGCTGGCTGGAGCGGCCCGGCGGCGGCGGCATGTGGCGATCGACACGTCCCTCGATGGTGACGATCTGGCCTTCCTGGGCAAAGGCAATGCCGGGGCGGTTACGGCGGTCGATCAGCGAATAGGGTGGGTGGAAGAGAAGATCGACGACCCGGCAGTCCTCCACATCCTCGCGGTTGGTGACACGCGCGATGAATTCGGCAATCTTCGGGCCGACACCGGGAAGCGAGGAAACGGACGCAAAAAGCGGATCGAGAACTGTCGGGCGCATGGGCGCTAAATGGGATGAGTTTTGCCCATTTGGCAAGGTGACGCGCGGCGAAAACAATCCTATATGAACGGCAAACAGGGATGACGACATGACCGGACTTGCGCGCACCAGCGCCGATCTCGACCCGCGCCGCCGGCGCATTCTCTATCGTTGCTGGCATCGCGGCATTCGCGAGATGGATCTCGTCTTCGGCCAGTTTGCCGAAGAGCAGATCGCAGACCTTTCCGACGCCGATCTCGACGAGTTCGAGAAGATCATGGGGGCCGACGACCACGACCTGCATGCCTGGATCACCGGTGCTGCGCCGGTGCCGGACGATATGCGCACGCCGCTGTTTGCCCGCGTTGCCGCCTACAGGCCGGATTTCGACGTGGTGACCAAGGCGACGCTCGAAGCAAGGCTCGGACCCGCCACATGATGATTGCCGGTTTCGACGCGAAGAAGATCGCGGGCTCCACACAGCCGCTCACCATCGGCAATGTGCCACCCGGCATGGAAGCGTTCCTGCTTGCAGAACTGGCGCGCGCCGGCCAGCCGGTCGCCTATGTGCTCTCCGACGGCCAGCGGATGCCCGATATCGAGCAGATGCTGTCCTTCGTCGCGCCCGATATTCCGGTCATGACCCTGCCGGCCTGGGACTGTCTGCCCTATGACCGGGTATCGCCGAGCGCCGATGTCTCCGCAAGGAGACTGTCTGCGCTATCTGGCCTGATCTCGCATGCCAAGAAGCCGCATGCCGCGATCATCCTCGTGACCGTCAACGCGATGCTGCAGAAGATCGCGCCGGCCGACGTGATCGAGAGCCTGGCCTTCTCGGCAAAGCCCGGCAACCAGATCCGCATGGACGATATTGCCGCGCGGCTTGAGCGCAACGGTTTCGACCGCGTGTCGACCGTGCGGGAAGTTGGCGAATTTGCCGTGCGCGGTGGTATTCTCGACGTCTTCGTGCCCGGCACCGAAGAGCCGGTGCGCCTCGATTTCTTCGGCGACACGCTGGAAAGCATCCGGAGTTTCGATCCGGCAAGCCAGCGCACGACGGGGCAGGCACGCTCGCTCGATCTGAACCCGATGAGCGAAGTGACGCTGACGCCCGATACGATCAGCCGGTTTCGCAAGAACTACCTGTCGCTGTTCGGTGCTGCCACCCGCGACGACGCACTCTATCAGGCCGTTTCCGAAGGCCGCCGCTATGCGGGCATGGAACACTGGCTGCCGTTATTCTACGACCGGCTCGACACCGCCTTCGACTATCTCTCCGGCTTCCGCATCGTTACCGACCATACGGCGCGCGAGGCGGCGAACGAGCGTTCCAAACTCGTCACCGACTATTTCGAAGCGCGGCGCGATCAGGGCAGCCAGGGCAAGGGCATCGCGGCACAGGCGACACCCTACAAGCCGATCTCTCCCGGCCAGCTCTATCTCGATGGCAAGGCATTCGCGCAGGCGCTGGATGCCGTCGCGGCGCTGAGGCTCACACCGTTCAACGAAATCGATGCGGATGGTCGCCGGGTGGTGACGCTCGATGCCCATACCGGTCCGCGCTGGGCCAAGAGCCAGGCGGAAGTCAATGCAGCGGAGAACCGCAGCGAAAAAGGCGACGGTGAGGCGGACGAGCGCGTCAACATTTTCGATCTCGTGGTCAAGCATATTGCCGACAGGCGGGCCGAGGGGGCGAAGGTTCTCGTCACCGGCTGGTCTGCCGGTTCGCTCGACCGTCTCCTTCAGGTCCTCGACGAGCGCGGGCTGAAGCGCATCAAATTCATCGAGAAACTTTCCGATCTCGACACGCTCGAAAAAGGCGAGGCGGCATCGGCCGTCCTCAGCCTCGAAGCCGGGTTCGAGACGGGCAATGTCGTCATCATCGGCGAGCAGGATATTCTCGGCGACCGCATGGTGCGACGCGGCAAGCGCCGCAAGCGCGGCGCCGATTTCCTGACCGAAGTGGCCGGCCTCGACGAAGGTTCGCTCGTCGTCCATGCCGAGCACGGTATCGGCAAATTCGTCGGGCTGATCACCATCGAGGCTGCCGGTGCACCGCGCGCCTGCCTCGAATTGCATTATGCCGATCAGGCCAAGCTCTTCCTGCCGGTCGAAAACATCGACCTTCTTTCCCGCTATGGCTCGGAAGCGGCGGAAGCGCAGCTCGACAAGCTGGGCGGCGGCGCATGGCAGGCCCGCAAGGCAAAGCTGAAGAAGCGCCTGCTCGACATGGCCGGGGCGCTGATCGCCGTTGCCGCGGCGCGCATCACCCGACGCGCGCCGGTTCTGACGACGCCGGAAGGGCTCTATGACGAGTTCGCCGCACGCTTCCCCTATGACGAGACCGAGGATCAGGCGACCGCAATCGATGCGGTGCGCGACGATCTGGGGGCAGGGCGGCCGATGGACCGCCTCGTCTGCGGCGACGTCGGCTTCGGCAAGACGGAAGTGGCGCTGCGCGCCGCCTTCTTTGCTGCCATGAACGGCGCGCAGGTGGCTGTCGTCGTGCCGACGACGCTTCTCGCCCGCCAGCATTTCAAGACGTTCAAGGAGCGTTTCCGCGGCCTGCCGATCCGGATCGCACAGGCATCGCGTCTGGTGACCGCCAAGGAACTGGCGCAGACGAAGAAGGATGTGACCGAGGGCAAGGTCGATATCGTCGTCGGCACGCACGCGCTTCTGGGCACAGGGATCCAGTTTGCCAATCTCAGCCTTCTCATCATCGACGAGGAACAGCATTTCGGCGTGAAGCACAAGGAACGCCTCAAGGAACTGAAAAGCGACGTGCATGTGCTGACCCTGTCGGCAACGCCGATCCCGCGTACGCTGCAGCTTGCCATGACCGGTGTGCGCGAGCTTTCGTTGATCACCACGCCGCCGGTCGACCGTATGGCGGTGCGCACCTTCATCTCGCCCTTCGATCCGCTCGTCATCCGCGAGACGCTGATGCGCGAGCACTATCGCGGCGGTCAGAGCTTTTATGTCTGCCCGCGGCTGGCGGATCTGCCAGATATCCAGGCCTTCCTCCAGTCGGATGTGCCGGAACTGAAGGTCGCCGTCGCCCATGGCCAGATGGCGGCCGGCGAACTCGAAGACATCATGAACGCCTTCTACGACGGCAAATACGACGTGCTGCTTTCGACGACGATCGTCGAATCCGGCCTCGACGTGCCGACAGCCAACACGTTGATCGTGCACCGGGCCGACATGTTCGGTCTCGCCCAGCTCTACCAGCTGCGCGGTCGCGTCGGACGATCGAAGGCGCGCGCCTTCGCGCTCTTCACACTGCCGGTCAACAAGCCGCTGACGCAGATGGCCGAGCGGCGCCTGAAGGTGTTGCAGTCGCTCGATACGCTCGGTGCCGGCTTCCAGCTGGCAAGCCACGATCTCGACATCCGTGGTGCGGGCAATCTCTTGGGCGAGGAACAGTCCGGCCATATCAAGGAAGTCGGTTTCGAACTCTATCAGCAGATGCTGGAGGAGGCCGTGGCTGAGGTGAAGGGCGAGGACGAGATCATCGATACAGGGTGGTCGCCGCAGATTTCGGTCGGCATCACGACGATGATCCCGGAAAACTACGTGCCGGACCTGCATCTGCGCATGGGCCTCTATCGCCGCCTCGGCGAGGTGGAGGACCTGTCGGAAATCGATGGCTTCGGCGCGGAAATGGTCGATCGCTTCGGCCCGATGCCGCCCGAGGTGCAGAACCTCCTGAAGGTCGTCTATATCAAGACGCTCTGCCGCAAGGCGAATGTCGAGAAAGTGGATGCGGGGCCGAAGGGCGTCGTCATCGCCTTCCGCGACAAGCTGTTTCCCAACCCGGCCAATCTCGTCGGCTATATCGCCAAGCAGGGCACGATGGCGAAGATCCGCCCCGACCAGAGCATCTTCCTTACCCGCGACCTGCCGACGCCGACCAAGCGGCTGACGGCGGCAGCGCAGATCATGACGCAGTTTGCCGAACTGGCGAAAGGCTGAGGCGTCGGAGACGTCAGGACAAACAAAAAGGCCGGGATCGCTCCCGGCCTTTTGCTTTGTTCGGATCGATCCGTCTCAGCGCCCGTCTTCGAGTTCCGGGGCGATCATGGCGGCGGCCTGGGCGTTTGGAGCCACGGCCGGCGGCAGTGGCGTGCCGCGCACCTTTTCGCGGCGCAGCGTGAGAAGGCCCGAGCCGCAGATCAGGATGATGCCGATCACCATCGGCAGGTCGATACCGTCGCCGAAGATCAGATAGCCGAAGAACACGGCCCAGAGCATCTGGCTGTACTGGATCGGCCCGATTGCGGTGGCCGGCACGTAGGCGGCGGCATACATGAGCAGAATAGCGGCGACGGCGGCGAAGATGCCGTAGCCGGCGACATAGGCCCATTGCACCGCAGTGGGCACGCTCAATTCGGGAATGGCGAGCAGGCCGCAGACCACGACCGTGCCGAGCATGCCGGCACCATAGAGCGAGATATTCTTTTCCGACGGACCCATGGCGCGGAAGACAACGATCGAGATCGCGCCGCTCAATCCCCCGAAGACGGCGCCGAGATGGCCGATCGAGAGTTCGCGGAAACCGGGACGCAAGACGACCATCACGCCGATGAAGCCGATGACGACGGCCGCCCAACGGTTCACCCCGACCTTTTCCTTCAGAAAGAACACCGACATGATGGTGACGAAGGAGGGCAGGAGGAAGATCAGCGCGAAGGCTTCCGCCATAGACAGGTGGGTGAAGGCGGTGACGCTGCCGATTGTCCCGAAAGCCTGCGAGGCGAAGCGCAGGAGCCAGAGCGGGCGGTTGGTCGTCGCAAACACGTCGGTCCAGCGGTCGCCGCGCTTCATCAGGAATGGCAGGCCGATCAGGCCGAAGACGGCGCCAAGGCAGGCCGCCTGATAGGCGCTCATCGTGCCGTGCAGGAGTTTGACGCTCGCGTCGCTCCAGGAATAGGCGGCGAAGGAGGCAAAGGCCAGAATGAGGCCTTTCATTGTATTATCGGTACGCACTTATGGGGTCCTGTAAAAACGACGAGAGGTCAGATCATGCTCTTGCGTGCTTCGGTCTTCATTTTCGCGATATCGCGAAGGCCGCTTGCAAGAACGTCTGGGGTCTGGGCACCGGAGACGGCGTACTGGCCGTCGATGATGAAGAAGGGAACGCCGGAAACACCCATCTGCTGGGCGGCGTCGATTTCGGCAATGACGGTGTCCTTGTCGGCATCGCCGGCAAGCAGGTTTTCGATCAGCTTGCGGTCGAGGCCGGCCTTGGTGGCAATATCGAGAAGCACGGCCTTGTCGCCGACATTGCGGCCTTCTTCGAAATAGGCCTTGAACAGGGCGGTGACGACGCGGTCCTGCATCTGACGGTCTTCCACCAGCGCCCAATGGATAAGACGATGCGCATCGAGCGTATTCGGGCCAACCCTGATCGCTGCGAAATCATAAGCGATGCCGACTTCCCGGCCGAGTTCTGTCAGCATCTCGTGGGCCTTTTGGACCTTTTCCTCGCCGCCAAGCTTTTCGGCAAGGTGGGCGTGATGATCGACGCCTTCGGGCGGATGATCCGGGTTGAGGCGGTAGGGACGCCAGTTGATGTCGATGCCGATCTCGTCCTGCACGTCGGCAATGGCAAGTTCGAGCCGAGCCTTGCCGAGATAGCACCAGGGGCAGACGACATCCGAAATGACGTCGATGGTGAGACGCTCCATGGCGATAACCTTTCGTTCGGCAATGGTAAGACGCGCGCCCCAGACGATTACTGGGCGCGCTTATCCCACCAGGTGTTGAGCTGATAGCCGTAAAGCGGCAGTTTTTCGGGATAACCGATATAGCTGCGCTGCGCCACCCACTGATCTGCAACATGATAGAGCGGCACGAGATAATGACCAGAGATGAGCAGGCGGTCATAAGCGCGCACCGAGGCCGTAAAGTCTTCCGCGCTGCGGACGGTCATCATCGTCTCGATCATCTTGTCGAGGTCGGGACTGGCGGTGCCGGCAAAATTGAAACTGCCGTCGCGATCCCGCGAGGTCGAACCCCAGCGCCCCATCTGTTCGATGCCCGGCGACAGTGACGACGGGTAGGATTTGACGATCATGTCATAATCGAAATTGCCGGAACGGGCCTGATATTGCGCGTCATCGACGGTGCGGATGGCCATCTCGACGCCGATCAGACGCAGCGTCCGCTGATAGGCGATCGCGAGTTTCTCCTGATCCTGGCTCTGGGTCATCACCTCGAAGGCAAGCTGGCGGCCACGAGCATCGACCATCTTGCCGTTACGGATCGCGTAGCCACCCTTTTTGAGGAGATCGACGGACTTGCGGAGAACCTTGCGATCGGCGCCGGAGGCATCGGTGGTCGGCACGCGGTAGCTGCCATCAAGCACGTCCGGCTCGACATTCGCCTTCATCTTGCTGAGAAGCGCCAGTTCCCGGACGTCGGCCGGACGGCCGAGCGAACTCAGGTCGGAATTCTGCCAGAAGCTCTGGGTCCGGGTATAGGCGTTTTCGAAGAGGTTGCGGTTGGCCCATTCGAAATCGAATGCAAGCGCCAAGCCGGCGCGGACATTGCCATCCTTGAAGATTGGCCGGCGGGTGTTGAAGACGAAGCCGAGCATGCCTGTCGGCAGCTTTGGCGTGAACGTATCCTTCACCACATCGCCGTTGCGGACGGCGGGAAAATCATAGGCCGTCGCCCAGTGCGTCGGGCTTCCATCGGGATAGATGGCGACCTCGCCCTTCTTGAAGGCCTCGAAGAGAGAATTGTCCTGCAGGAAATATTCGATGGTGATGCGGTCGTAATTGTCGAAGCCGACCTTTGAGGGAATGTCCTTGCCCCAGTAATTCGGATCGCGCTCGTAGACGATCCGCTCGCCCGGCGAGACCGATTTGACCCTGTAGGGGCCTGAGCCGACCGGCGGCTTCAGGCTTGTCTGGTCAAAGGTTGCCGGGTCGATGGCGTGTTTCGGCAGGATCGGCGTGCCATAGGCGAGGATCAGCGGAAATTCGCGATCGGCCTTGTCGTTGAAGGTGAACCGAATGCCGTGATCGCCGACCTTTTCCATCTTTTCGACGGCATCGAGACGTGTCGAAAACGGGATGCGACCCTTGTCGCGCAGAAGCTCGAAGGAGAAGATCACGTCATCCGGCGTCACCGGCTGGCCGTCGGACCATTTCGCCTTCGGGTTCAGGTTGAACTGGATCCACTTGCGCTGGTCGTCCATTTCGACGCTTTCGGCAAGCAGGCCGTAGAGCGTGAAGGGCTCGTCGGACGAGCGCGTCATCAGCGATTCGTAAATCAGATTGCCGAAACCGGGGTCCCAGATGCCGCGCGCCGTGGTGCGCATGGATTTGAGAATGAAGGCATTCAGGCTGTCGAACGTGCCGACCACACCATAGGTGATGCCGCCGCCTTTTTTGACGTTCGGATTGACGTAAGGGAAGGACGTATAATTGGCGGGCAAGGCGGGCGTGCCATGCATCGCGATACCGTGAACGGGCGCTGCCAGTGCCGGAAAACCGCCCGCCAGCGCAAAGAATAGAGCAATCGCGAAGCGCCGCATGAAGTCATCCCTGGTCATTACCGCTGATTCGGTAGAAAATACCGCATGCCGGCCTTCAGACCAACAGAGGGCGCCATCGCATGACCTCGCGGATACCCAGCCTATCGGTAAAAAAAGCGAAAGAAAGGCTGGATATGAGGCCATCCGCCATGTAACAGATGGCGCGGACGCAGGGGTCATTCAAATGCCTCATTTGGCCGACAGGTGACAGGGCAGTATGACACCCCAAGGGTTCGATGGCCGATGGTCACGCCCGACAGGATTTCAGGAGACGGATTACGTTATGACGTTGAAGGCAACCAAAGTTCTGCGGACCGCCATGTCCGCTCTCGCACTTTCTTTCGGCGCGAGCGCGCTGCCTGTCACCAGCTTCGCGCAGAGTGCAGCGCCGCAGCAGGGCGCTCCGGGCGCACCGCCGCTCGGCTGGTTCAAGACCTGCACCAAGCAGGACGACAGCGACCTGTGCGTCGTGCAGAACGTCACGCTTGCCCAGAACGGTCAGCTGATCACCGCCGTCGGTCTCATCACCGTTGAAGGCAAGGTGAACCGCAAGATCCTGCAGGTCTCGGTTCCGACCGCGCGCCTCGTGCCTCCTGGCGTCATCATGCAGATCGATAACGGCAAGGGCCAGAAGCTCGACTACGCCGTCTGCCTGCCCGACAAGTGCACGGCCGAAGTTCCGCTGACGGACCCGATGATCGCAGCGCTCAAGAAGGGCACCGACGTGATCTTCACGTCGATCAACTTCCGCCGCGCGCCGAACCCGATCAAGATCTCGCTCAGCGGCTTCACCGGCGCCTTCGACGGCCCGGCGATCTCGCAGTCGCAGCTTGCAGAAAGCCAGCGCTCGCTGGAAGAAGGCATGCAGAAGAAGGCTGAGGAAGCCCGCAAGAAGCTGGAAGACGCACAGTCCGCTGCAAAGCAGGGCCAGTAATCCGGCAAGGCATGACCTGGCGGACTGCTGCCGGGTCTTGCTGCATAGACAATCAAAAAGAAAACGCCGGCTTTCGAGCCGGCGTTTTTTTATGTTCTGGCGTCAGTAGAAGTACAGGCTTCCGGCTTCCCGAAGCATGCGTCAGTTGGCGAGCATCAACTTGGGTTTGAACTCGCCGGACGGGGCCTTGTCGAAAATCTGGTAGACCTGCGGATTGCGGAGCGGTTGCTCGCTCTCGTCATGTTCCAGGTTCTGCTCGGACACGTAGGCGACATATTCGGTGTCGTCGTTTTCGGCGAGCAGATGGTAGAACGGCTGGTCCTTGCTGGGGCGGATCTCGGCGGGAATGGAATTCCACCATTCCTCGGTATTGGAAAACTCCGCGTCCACATCGAACACGACGCCGCGGAACGGAAACACCCTGTGGCGAACCACTTCTCCAATGGTA
Source organism: Neorhizobium sp. (assembly GCA_028283725.1). Classification (GTDB taxonomy): domain Bacteria; phylum Pseudomonadota; class Alphaproteobacteria; order Rhizobiales; family Rhizobiaceae; genus Neorhizobium. The sequence continues at coordinate 199,255 of JAPWKC010000004.1, forward strand.
AACTTGGCGCTGCGCTGTTTCATGGTTTGACGTCCTTTCGAACACCAATGTGGGAATAAATGCGGCAGACATCAAGGGAATAGTGTCACAGGCCCGTTCAACTCGCCACGGTCTGCCTTACGCTTCGTGAGCGTCGTCATGGCCCAAGCGCCAACGCAAAACGGCGGACCCGAGGGCCCGCCGTTGCGATCATTCGATGAGCGGCCGATGGATCAGGCCGAGTAGTACATGTCGAACTCGACCGGATGCGGGGTCATTTCGAAACGCATGACTTCCGTCATCTTCAGTTCGATATAGGCATCGATCTGATCGTCGTCGAATACGCCACCGGCGGTGAGGAACTTGCGGTCCTTGTCGAGGGCGTCGAGCGCCTCGCGCAGCGAGCCGCAGACTGTCGGGATCTTCTTCAGTTCCTTCGGCGGCAGATCATAGAGATCCTTGTCCATGGCCTTGCCCGGATGGATCTTGTTCTTGATACCGTCGAGGCCGGCCATCAGCATGGCGGCGAAGCCGAGATAGGGGTTCTGCGCCGGATCCGGGAAGCGGACTTCGACGCGCTTTGCCTTGGGGCTGGAGCCGAACGGAATGCGGCACGAAGCCGAGCGGTTGCGGGCCGAATAGGCAAGCAGAACCGGGGCCTCATAGCCGGGAACCAGACGCTTGTAGGAATTGGTCGTCGGGTTGGTGAAGGCGTTGATCGCCTTGGCATGCTTGATGATGCCGCCGATATAGTAGAGGCAGCTTTCCGACAAGCCGGCATATTCGTCGCCGGCAAAGGTCGGCTTGCCGTCCTTCCAGATCGACTGATGCACATGCATGCCCGAGCCGTTATCGCCGAAAACCGGCTTCGGCATGAAGGTTGCCGTCTTGCCATAGGCATTGGCGACCTGATGCACGACATACTTGTAGATCTGCATCTTGTCGGCGTTGCGCACCAGCGTGTCGAACTTGACGCCGAGCTCGTGCTGGGCTGCGGCCACCTCATGGTGATGCTTTTCGACGACGACGCCCATTTCGCCAAGCACGGTCAGCATTTCGGAGCGCATGTCCTGCAGGCTGTCGACCGGCGGAACCGGGAAATAGCCGCCCTTGACGCGCGGACGGTGGCCGAGGTTGCCGGTCTCGTAATCGGTGTCGTCGTTGGACGGCAGTTCCGAACTATCGAGCTTGAAGCCGGTATTGTACGGATCCGCCTTGTACTTGACGTCGTCGAAGACGAAGAATTCCGGCTCAGGGCCAACGAAGACCGTATCGCCGATACCGGAGGCCTTCAAATAGGCTTCCGCCTTCTTGGCCGTGCCGCGCGGGTCACGGTTATAGGCTTCGCCCGAGATCGGATCGAGAATGTCGCAGACGATGACCATGGTCGACTGGGCGAAGAACGGGTCCATATGGACGGTTGCCGCGTCGGGCATCAGCACCATGTCGGACTCGTTGATGGCCTTCCAGCCGCCGATCGAGGAGCCGTCGAACATCACGCCATCGGCAAACATGTCTTCGTCGACCGCCGCCACGTCCATGGTGACGTGCTGCAGCTTGCCGCGCGGGTCGGTAAAGCGAAGGTCAACGAACTTGACGTCGTTTTCCTTGATCTGTTTCATGATTTCGCTAGCGCTCGTCATTTGACATTTTCCTCGCCTATTTGATTGTTGAGTTTTCTCTCCGCGGCTCATTGGCCGGGAGGCCGTGTCAGATAGCGTCGATGCCCGTCTCACCGGTCCGGATACGGATCACTTCCTCCACGTTGGAGACGAATATCTTGCCGTCTCCGATCCGTCCAGTCTGCGCCGCGTTGCGGATCGCCTCGATGACGGCTTCGGCGTTTTCATCCGCCAGAACCACTTCGACCTTCACCTTGGGAAGGAAATCGACCACGTATTCCGCGCCACGATACAGTTCCGTGTGGCCCTTCTGGCGACCGAAGCCCTTGGCTTCCGTTACCGTGATACCCTGAAGGCCGACTTCCTGAAGCGCTTCCTTCACTTCGTCGAGCTTGAAAGGCTTGATGATCGCTTCAATCTTTTTCATGAGAAACCAACTCTCCGCTTCTCCCATTCGCAGGTCTGTGCCCGCCCGGCCATGCCGATGCACGTATCGTGCCAAACTAGCAATGACGTTTCAAAGGGAATGTGACGTTTTTCGCAAAATCCGCTAGGTTTTTTAAAATACGGCGGTTCCGCCGACCAAATTTGCAGCAACCTGCTCGAGATCAGACCGAAATCTTTGAATTCCGGCCAATTTCAGGCGATTCAGCAAGAGGATATACAGGATAGGCTAAAGAGCAATAAATGTGCATTTGCACCTTTTTAGATCTTTATTGCCTTATTCAAGCCTCTTGCGCCGCTTCGGTGTTTCCGTTCAAGTGGGTGGATGCGCACACGGATCGAACATGTTCTCTTGACGCCTGACGAAATGGGCCGGGTGGATGGAGCTGCAGCCGCTTCCGGCCTGCCATCCTTCGGCCTGATGCAGCGTGCCGGGATGGCTGTTGCTGCCGATGCGCTCCGGCATTTTCCTGAAACCCGCCGCTTCGCGGTTCTGTGCGGACCCGGCAACAATGGTGGCGACGGTTACGTCGCAGCGCAGGCGCTGGCGGCATTTGGCTGTGCCGTCGCCGTCTACCACCTCGGTGATCCGAGCCGCCTGTCTGGGGATGCCCTGACGGCACGGCAAGCATGCGAGATCCCGTCTCTGCCGCTTGAGCTCTATCAGCCTGTGGCGGGCGATCTCGTCATCGATGCCGTTTTCGGTGCGGGACTGTCCCGCGATGTCCCCAATGCGGTGGCGCTAGCCATCGAACGTGTACAGGCGATCGCGGTGCCGGTCCTTGCCGTCGATCTTCCTTCCGGACTTTGCGGTCGGCGGGGAGCTATATTGGGGCAGGCCTTCGCCGCGCGACGAACGATCACCTTCATGGCGCGCAAGCCGGGACATTTGTTAATGCCCGGCAGGTCACTCTGTGGTGACGTCAGTGTTTTCGATATCGGCATTCCGCAGCGTATCCTTGAGGCGCATGCCGGGGCGATCACAGAGAACACGCCGTTCCTGTGGGGCCGCGATCTCCCGACACCCGGTGCGGACAGCCATAAATACCGACGCGGGCACCTTGGCGTTTTCTCCGGGCCTGCCGCCAAGACGGGGGCGGCACGGCTTTCGGCGCTTGCCGGGCTCAAGACGGGCGCGGGGCTGGTAACGATCGCCTCACCGGCCGATGCGATGGCAGACAATGCCGGACATCTGACCGCGGTCATGCTGCGACAGATCGATGGGCCGGCGGAACTGGGCGAATGGCTCGACGATGCGCGGCTTTCAGCCTTCGTGCTTGGCCCCGGCTTCGGCATAGGCCACAAGGCGCGGGACTTCGTCGGGCGTCTAAGCGAAAGGGCGCTGGTGCTGGATGCAGACGGCATGACGTCCTTCAAGGAGGACACCGCCCAACTCTTCGATGCGTTTTCGAATGGCGAACCGCATCTGGTGCTGACGCCGCATGAGGGCGAGTTCGCCCGGCTTTTCCCCGATATCGCCGCCGACCGGAGCCTGAGCAAGGTGGAGAAGGCGCAGGCCGCGGCCCGGCGCGCGCATGCGGCGATCGTCTACAAGGGGGCCGATACGGTGATATCTGCGCCAGACGGACGCGCCACGATCAACACCAACGCCCCGCCCTGGCTTGCGACAGCAGGCTCCGGCGACGTGCTGGCCGGCATGATCGGCGCACTTCTGGCGCAGGGCATGCCGGTTTTCGAGGCGGCCGCGGCCGGCGTCTATCTGCATGGCGAGGCTGCGCATCTGGCCGGCGCCGGTCTGACCGCGGAAGATCTGGCAGAGCAGGCGGGCAGGGCTATGGCCGGTATCTCCGATCATCTGCCCTGACCTGATCCGCCGTCTATCGTCCTCAGCCTCTTGACAGCAATTCCTGCATGGCCATCGCGCCCTGCGGCGCGTTGACCTTGCCCTCATGGATGAAGAAGGCAAAGACGTCGCGCGGCTTCGTCTCAACCTTTCGCGTCTCATCGATAAGCGGCAGGTCATCGGGCACACCGCCCTCTGCCCAGGTCTTCAACCGCTTACCCCAGGCGTTCATGTCGGCATCGGCATAGCATGTGGGGATATCATCCGAGCCCTTCTGGAGCCGGGCATAGACGAAGTCGGCCGTCACGTCGGCGATCATCGGATAGTCGAAATGCTCGGCGCAGACAGGCGCCACCTTGTATTTTTGAAGAAGGGCCACGAATTCCGGCACTTTGAAACTGTCGTGGCGCACTTCCACCACATGGGTGAGCGCAAGCCCTTCCAGCGTATTCGGCAGGAGTTTCAGGAAGGCCTCGAAATCATCCGGCTCGAACCGCTTGGTCGGGGCGAATTGCCAGAGGATAGGCCCCAGGTGATCGCCGAGTTCGACGATCCCCTGATTGAGGAATTTTTCCATCGATTCCCCCGCATCGGCCAAGACCTTGCGGTTCGTCGTGAAACGACTGGCCTTCAGCGAGAAAATAAAGCCGTCGGGAACTTCCGATGCCCATTTGGCGAAGGTCTCCGGCTTTTGCGAACCGTAATAGGTGCCATTGACCTCGATGACCTCCAGCTTGCTCGCGGCATATTCCAACTGCCGCTTCTTCGCCAGCTTTTCGGGGTAGAACGTGCCCTCCCAGGCATCGAAGGTCCAGCCGCCGATACCGGTGCGGATCTTTCCGGATTTGGTCATCATTTCCTCCCGTTGAAATTCGCCAGACGACTGGCTTCGATTATTTGCCGAGTTCACCGAAAGTCATTCCGATGACGATCGTATCGTCTGGTGATGTCGCTTACTCCGCCGCTTCCACCTTCTTCGGCGGACGGCGGTCCAGCAGTTCCTTGAGGAAATGGCCGGTATAGGAGCGCTTCTCCTTGACCACCTGTTCCGGCGTGCCGGCCGCCACGACCTCGCCGCCACCGGTACCACCCTCGGGGCCGATGTCGATGATCCAGTCGGCTGTCTTGATGACTTCGAGATTGTGCTCGATGACGACGACCGAATTGCCCTGGTTGACCAGTTCGTGCAGCATTTCGAGAAGCTTGGCCACATCGTGGAAATGCAGACCGGTGGTCGGCTCGTCGAGGATGTAGAGCGTGCGGCCGGTCGACCGCTTCGACAGTTCCTTGGCAAGCTTGACGCGCTGCGCCTCACCACCTGACAGCGTATTCGCCTGCTGGCCGACCTTGATATAGCCGAGACCGACATCGAAAAGCGATTGCAGCTTGTCGCGCACGGCAGGCACGGCGGCGAAGAATTCGACACCTTCCTCCACCGTCATGTCGAGCACGTCGGCAATCGACTTGCTCTTGAACTGCACGTCGAGCGTCTCGCGATTGTAGCGCTTGCCGTGGCAGACGTCACAGGTGACGTAGACATCCGGCAAAAAGTGCATCTCGATCTTGATGACGCCATCGCCCTGGCAGGCCTCGCAGCGGCCGCCCTTGACGTTGAACGAGAAACGGCCCGGCGCATAGCCGCGCGCCTTGGCCTCGGGAAGACCCGCAAACCAGTCGCGGATCGGCGTGAAGGCGCCGGTATAGGTGGCCGGGTTGGAGCGCGGCGTGCGACCGATCGGCGACTGATCGATATCGATCACCTTGTCGATGAACTCGAAACCATCAATGCGATCGTGGTCGGCCGGGATTTCGCGGGCGCCCATGACGCGGCGGGCCGCCGCCTTGTAGAGCGTCTCGATCAGGAATGTGGATTTGCCGCCGCCCGAAACGCCGGTGACGGCGGTAAAGACGCCAAGCGGTACCGAGGCCGTTACATTCTTCAGGTTGTTGCCGCGGGCGCCGACGACCTTTATTTCCTTGCCCTTCTTCGGCTTGCGGCGTTCAGCCGGCACAGCGACGCCCAGTTCGCCGGAGAGATATTTACCGGTCAGTGACTTCGGGTTCGCCATCACCTGGCTCGGCGTGCCTTCGGCCACGACGGTGCCGCCATGGATGCCGGCGGCGGGGCCGATATCGACGACGTAATCGGCCGTCAGAATGGCATCCTCATCATGCTCGACGACGATCACCGTATTACCGATATCGCGCAGGTGTTTCAGCGTTTCGAGAAGGCGGGCATTGTCGCGCTGGTGCAGGCCGATCGACGGCTCGTCCAGCACGTAGAGCACGCCCGTCAGGCCCGAGCCGATCTGCGATGCGAGCCGGATGCGCTGGCTTTCACCGCCCGACAGCGTGCCGGAATTGCGCGAGAGGCTGAGATAATCGAGGCCGACATCGTTGAGGAACTGCAGGCGTTCGCGGATCTCTTTCAGGATGCGGACGGCGATCTCGTTCTGCTTGGCATTGAGATGCGCAGGCAGATCGGAAAACCAGTCACGCGCCACCCTGATCGACATTTCCGTCGTCTGGCCGATATGCAGCTTGTTGATCTTCACGGCCAGCGCTTCCGGCTTCAGGCGATAACCGGCGCAGGCGGGGCAGGGGGCGGCCGACATATAGCGCTCGATTTCTTCGCGCGCCCAGGCGCTGTCGGTTTCCTTCCAGCGGCGCTCGAGGTTCGGCACGATGCCCTCGAAATTCTTCGTCGTCTTGTAGGAGCGGGCACCGTCGATATAGTTGAACTCGATCTTTTCCTCAGTGCCCATCAGGATGGCGGTCTGCGCCTCCTTCGACAGCTGATCCCAGCGGCTCGACAGCTTGAACCCGAAGACCTTTCCAAGCCCTTCGAGGGTCTGGTTGTAATAGGGCGAGGACGACTTTGCCCAGGGCGCAATGGCGCCGTCCTTCAGCGTGCGGGCTGTCTCCGGGACGATCAGGTTTTCATCCACCTTCTGCTGCGAGCCGAGGCCGTCGCAGGTCGGGCAGGCGCCGAAGGGGTTGTTGAAGGAGAAGAGCCGAGGCTCGATTTCCGGAATGGTGAAGCCGGAGACCGGGCAGGCGAATTTTTCCGAAAACAGAACCCGTTCATGGGTCTCGTTCAGCGACTTGTTGGCAGAGCCGCCGGCAGCCGTCTCGTTGGCCGGCAGCGGCTTGTCAGCAAATTCGGCGACGGCAAGGCCATCGGCCAGTTTCAGCGACGTTTCGAGACTGTCGGCCAGACGCGCGCTGATATCGGAGCGCACCACGAGACGGTCCACCACCACGTCGATGTCATGCTTGTACTTCTTGTCGAGAGCCGGAACCTCGGCGATCTCGTAGAACTGGCCGTCCACCTTGACGCGCTGAAAGCCCTTTTTCATCAGTTCGGCGAGTTCTTTCTTATACTCGCCCTTGCGGCCGCGGATCATCGGCGCGAGAATGTAGAGCCGGGTACCTTCCTCGAAATCGAGAATGCGATCGACCATCTGGCTGACGGTCTGGCTCTCGATCGGCAGGCCGGTCGCCGGGGAATAGGGCACGCCGACGCGGGCGAAAAGAAGACGCATGTAGTCGTAGATCTCAGTGACCGTGCCGACCGTCGAGCGCGGGTTGCGCGAGGTGGTCTTCTGTTCGATCGAGATCGCCGGAGACAGGCCCTCGATCTGGTCTACGTCCGGCTTCTGCATCATTTCGAGGAACTGGCGCGCATAGGCCGACAGGCTCTCGACATAGCGGCGCTGGCCTTCCGCATAGATCGTGTCGAAGGCAAGCGAGGATTTTCCGGAGCCGGAAAGCCCGGTCATGACGATCAGCGAATTGCGCGGCAGATCAAGGTCGATGCCTTTGAGATTGTGCTCACGCGCGCCACGGATGGAGATGGTCTTCAGTTCGCTCATCGCTATACTCTTCGGGGAGGGCCGTTCCTCGGCAAAAGCCGCAAGGCCCTTATGTAGTGATTGAAACCCGCCTGTCGAGACGAAACTGCCGCAATGCAAACGGGTTCCGACGCGCCGCCCTGACTCGCTTGACAGGACTATAGGGATTAAATAGAACAAATAAAGAACATTTTGGGCAATGGCTCCGGCTCGCATGTCGAAAGCGCGGATTAAAGTGTGGATTACGCAGCGTGGCGCCACAACGGCGGCGGCTGATCGTTTAACATGGCCCGATCGAATTGAGGCCGGCTCCGGCGGCAGAGCCGGCGGTTACAGCCCATCTGGCAGAGCCCGGCTGGAAGAGAAGGTGAGAGAACTATGGCAGGCAGCGTCAACAAGGTCATCCTGATCGGCAATGTGGGTGCAGATCCCGAAATCCGTCGGACCCAGGACGGCAAGGCGATCGCCAACCTGCGCATCGCGACGTCCGAACAGTGGCGCGACCGCAATTCCGGCGAGCGCCGCGAAAAGACCGAATGGCACAGCGTCGTCGTGTTCAACGAAGGCCTGACCAAGGTTGTCGAACAGTATGTGAAGAAGGGCGCCAAGCTCTATATCGAGGGCGCGCTGCAGACCCGCAAGTGGCAGGACCAGAACGGCAACGACCGCTATTCGACCGAAATCGTCCTGCAGGGCTTCAACTCGACGCTGACCATGCTTGACGGTCGCGGCGAAGGCGGTGGTGGCGGCAACTTCGCCGGTGGCGGTGGCCGTGGCGGCTCGGGAGGCGGCAACGATTTCGGTGGCGGCGGCGGTGATGATTTCGGCGGCGGCTATGGCGGCGGCAATGATTACGATCGTCCCCGTTCGGGCGGCGGCGCTTCGGCGCGCGGCGGCAATCAGGGCGGCGGTCAAGGTGGTGGCCAGCCTGCCGGCGGCGGCAATTTTTCGCGTGATCTCGACGACGACATCCCGTTCTGAGACGGGAGGCTTTTGAGGCGGTGGTTCTTATGCGGATGCTTCTCTGAACTGCTCCAAGGCGGGGGCTCCAAGGCGGGGGGCTCCGAGACAGGGCTTTTCCGAGACCCGGCTGAGCCTTCTCAGATCGGTCTTTCCAATCGATATTCAAAAGCGCTCCGGGTTATGCCTGGAGCGCTTTTTTCATAGTGGGATTAGCCTTGGGCATGGAGAGCAAAGGCCTATAGGGCGAATGCGGCCCGCACACCGTCCACGACGAACTGCACCGACAAGGCGGCAAGGATCACGCCGAGCAGGCGGGTGAGGATTGCGCGGCCGGTGACGCCGAGAAAGTGGTCGAGCCGCTCGGCCAGTCGCAGCACCACATAGACGACCAGCATGATCAGCGCGATGATGCCGATCAGCATCGCCCGCTCCAAGGCGCCGGGGAACGTGCCGGCGAGAAGGACGGTGGCGGAGATCGCGCCGGGCCCGGCGATCAGCGGCAGCGCCAGCGGGAAAACCGCGATATCCCTGATGTGATCGATGGTGATCGCCGCATGCGAGGTCTTTGCCTTGCGCTCCTGGCGCTTCTCGAAGACCATCTCGAAGGAAATCCAGAAGAGCAGCAGTCCGCCGGCGATGCGGAAGGCGCCGATCGAGATACCGAGCGTGCCGAGCACGCTTGCGCCGAAAAGCGCGAAGACAGCGAGAATGCCGAATGCGATTAGCGAGCCGCGCCATGCCACCTGGGCGCGCTGCGCCGCCGTCATGCCGACGGTCAGACCGAGGAAAACGGGAGCAAGACCGGGCGGATCGAGTGTCACCAGCATGGTGGTCATCGCATTTACGAGCATGTCGGGCGTTGCCATAGTCTCTCCCTGGCGAAATCGGCGCCAGCCATTTGAGGCGATCGCGGCGGCAAGCGCAACTGCCTGCATTTTCCCCGCCTGTTTGTTTTCCACGAAAGGTAGGGTAGTGATAGCGCGATGACCCGCGCCGCCGCCCATATCACCGGATGGCGACCTCCAAAGAAAAGGCGAAATCGGACGCTTCACAGTTGAGATCAGCACTCGGCCTGCACCTGACGGGCGCCGCAAAACCTGTTCAAAACCGCCTCGAAAATTGGCAGCCACGGCCGGTTTCCGATATAGACGTATCCGATATAGCTAAGACGGTGATTCCTCACTAAAAGTGAAATTCACCTTTAACGTGAACTCGACCCAAAGATCGTGATCCGATTTGACTGAGCAAAGCACACCCGGCGGCGGAAAGCTGCCTCCAGGCATCGAGCCCATTTCCATCATGGAGGAGATGCAGCGGTCCTACCTCGATTACGCCATGAGCGTCATCGTCAGCCGCGCGCTTCCCGACGTCCGCGACGGATTGAAGCCGGTGCACCGGCGCATCCTCTACGGCATGTCGGAACTGGGCATCGACTGGAACAAGAAATACGTCAAATGCGCCCGCGTCACCGGGGACGTGATGGGTAAGTATCACCCGCACGGCAACTCGGCGATCTACGACGCGCTGGCGCGTATGGCGCAGGACTGGTCGCTCCGTCTGCCGCTGATCGACGGTCAGGGCAATTTCGGCTCGATCGACGGCGACCCGCCGGCGGCCGAACGCTATACCGAGTGCCGCCTCGAAAAGGCCGCGCATTCGCTGCTCGACGACCTCGACAAGGAAACCGTCGATTTCCGCGACAACTATGACGGCACGCTCTCCGAGCCCGTCGTGCTGCCGGCGAAATTCCCCAACCTTTTGGTCAACGGCGCGGGCGGCATCGCCGTCGGCATGGCGACCAACATCCCGCCGCACAATCTGGTCGAAGTCATCAACGGCTGTATCGCGATGATCGAGAACCCGGCGATCGAACTGCCGGAACTGATGGACATCATTCCGGGCCCGGATTTCCCGACCGGTGCGCTGATCCTCGGCAGAGCCGGCATCCGCTCGGCCTATGAGACCGGTCGCGGCTCGGTCATGATGCGTGGCCGCGCCCATATTGAACCGATGCGCGGCGACCGCGAACAGATCATCATCACCGAAGTTCCCTATCAGGTGAACAAGGCGGCGATGGTCGAGAAGATCGGCGAGCTCGTGCGTGAAAAGCGCATCGAGGGCATTTCCGACCTGCGCGACGAATCAGACCGTCAGGGCTACCGCGTCGTGGTGGAACTGAAGCGCGATGCCAATGCCGACGTCATCCTGAACCAGCTCTATCGCTACACCCCGCTGCAGAACTCGTTCGGCTGCAACATGGTGGCGCTCAACGGCGGCAAGCCGGAGCAGCTGGCGCTGATCGACATGCTGAAGGCCTTCGTGTCGTTCCGCGAAGACGTCGTCAGCCGCCGCACCAAATATCTGCTGCGCAAGGCCCGCGAGCGCGCCCATGTGCTCGTCGGTCTTGCCATCGCTGTTGCCAATATCGATGAGATCATCGCCCTGATCCGCAGCGCGCCCGATCCGGCGACCGCCCGCGAACAGCTGATGACGCGCCGCTGGCCGGCACATGACGTCGAGCCGCTGATCCGCCTGATCGACGACCCGCGCCACAAGATCAACGAGGACGGCACGTATAACCTCTCGGAAGAGCAGGCCCGCGCGATTCTCGAACTGCGTCTGGCTCGCCTCACGGCACTCGGCCGCGACGAAATCGGCGACGAGCTCAACAAGATCGGCGCCGAGATCAGCGACTATCTCGACATCCTGTCGTCGCGCGTACGCATCCAGCAGATCGTCAAGGACGAACTCACGGCCGTGCGCGACGAATTCGGCACGCCACGGCGCACCGAGATCCTCGAAGGCGGCCTGGAAATGGACGACGAGGACCTGATTGCCCGCGAGGACATGGTCGTTACCGTGTCGCATCTCGGCTATATCAAGCGCGTACCGCTCGCCACCTACCGGGCGCAGCGTCGCGGCGGCAAGGGCCGTTCCGGCATGACGACCCGCGATGCGGATTTCGTCAGCCGTCTGTTCGTGGTCAACACGCACACGCCGGTTCTGTTCTTCTCCTCGCGCGGCATCGTTTACAAGGAAAAGGTCTGGCGCCTGCCGATCGGCACGCCGCAGTCACGCGGCAAGGCGCTGATCAACATGCTGCCGCTGGAAGCCGGCGAACGCATCACCACCATCATGCCGCTGCCGGAAGACGAGACGACGTGGGACAATCTCGACGTGATGTTCTCGACGACCCGCGGCACCGTTCGCCGCAACAAGCTGTCGGACTTCGTGCAGGTCAACCGCAACGGCAAGATCGCCATGAAGCTCGAGGAAGAGGGTGACGAAATCCTCTCCGTCGAGACCTGCAACGGTCCGCTCGCGGAGCTTGGCCTGCCAGGTGACGACGTGCTTCTGACCACGGCGCTTGGCCAGTGCATCCGCTTCCCGGTCGATGACGTGCGTGTCTTTGCCGGCCGCAACTCGATCGGCGTGCGCGGCATTTCGATGGCAGACGGCGACCGCCTGATCTCCATGACGATCGTCGCCCATGTGGCTGCCGAGCCATGGGAGCGTGCCGCCTATCTCAAGCGCTCCGCGACCGAACGTCGTGCAGCGGGTGTCGACGAGGAGGATATCGCCCTGGTCGGTGAAGAAGTCACCGAAGAGGGACAGCTTTCCGACGAACGCTACGAGGACCTGAAGGTACGCGAACAGTTCGTGCTGACGGTTTCGGAGAAGGGTTACGGCAAGCGCTCGTCCTCCTACGACTTCCGCACGTCGGGCCGCGGCGGCAAGGGTATCCGCGCTACCGACACGTCGAAGACGGCGGAAATCGGCGAACTCGTTGCCGCCTTCCCGATCGAGGACGCAGACCAGATCATGCTCGTCTCGGATGGCGGCGTTCTGATCCGCGTGCCGGTCAACGGCATCCGCATCGCCTCGCGCGCCACCAAGGGCGTCACGATCTTCTCGACCGCCAAGGATGAGAAGGTTGTCTCCGTCGAGCGCATCAGCGAGCCCGAAGGCGAAGACGAAGCCGGCAGCGAAGACGCCGAAGGCACGAATACCGAGGCGCCGGATGATGGCGCTGCAGGCGAGGGCACCGAGGAATAATTTCTCGGGTCTTCGGGACAAAACCGAAAACAGTAAAAAAGCCACCGGAGAGATCCGGTGGCTTTTTTTATTGTTTCGGATGAAGCCGCCATCTGCTTTCGATCGATCTCGCCTGCGGCAATACCCCATCCCCGTTGGCCCGGGGACGAATGGGCCTCGCATGATCCCTTGCGGATGATCTGAAAATGATGGCCTCAGGCTATCGTGGCCGATGCCCGGCGGTTTTTCATCCACGCAAAAGAAAAGCCGGAGGAAAAATCCTCCGGCTTTTCTAAGATCGACGTATCGGATCGGTCGCGAATGACGTCAGCGTTGCACGATCCAATTGCCGTCATGACGGCGTCAACACTCAAAATGCGCTGTGGCGGCGGGCGAAGTCTTCGATATCGCGTTGCTCGCGGCGCAGGGAAGCAATGGTGGATGCCACAGAAACAACAAACATGACGCTGATAGAAGCAGCAAGCACGGTCAACATCATGGACATGGCGTTCCTTCCCGGCGCCTTTCAGGTCGCCTTAATACGTGGACAGATCGGCGTAACGGCCAGACATCTGCTGGTAGTTGTTCATGTTCGACGGATCGGACTTGCCCTGATAGAGGCTTACAGTCGCCGTCAGCATGACTGCGATCATTGCAGTCCAAACCAGGTTGATCATGGTGATCTTGTCCGGCATGCCGGCTTTCTTCTTGGCGATCATCATATCCGCTATTCCTTCTGTTGCCCTGAACGCGCCTTGCGCTGTCAGGTTCCACCGCATTTTGAGAGAAACTTAACCTATCGCCTCTGAAGCATGCTTGAATGGCTCGTTCATCTGGCGTTCAGAATTGGAGCCGTTTTCAGATTTCCTCAGGACGAAAGATGGAAAACAGACCTTCCAGGGCGAGCGACGCAAAGACACAAACCGCAACCAGCAAAGCCAGCATTTCCAGTATTCCCTTTTGATACGGACGGGCTCAGTCCCCGTCACAGTGTCGATATAAACACGGCGCCCCTGAAACCCCCTTGAACGACCCATTCATCTTTCGTTCATTTTTCGGAAACACTGGTTCACAGATGCCCAAGCCTTGCGGTGAAAGGCCTTCCGTGACAAAAGGCGCGTGAATTGTTGCGTCGTTTCTGTGCGCCCCAAGGCGGGCATGCGCGGCGCCGTTAATGTTTGTCGGAAGGCGGGGCGGTTGCTCTGGTTGGATATCTCATGACGACAGCCTTCTATCCCGGCTCGTTCGATCCGATGACCAACGGTCATCTCGACGTGCTCGTCCAGGCGCTGACGGTTGCCGACAAGGTGATCGTCGCGATCGGCGTTCATCCGGGGAAGGTACCGCTGTTTTCCTTCGATGAACGGGCGGCCCTGATCTCGACGGCGCTTCGCCAGGTCCTTCCGGCACGTGCCGATGCGGTCTCGGTGGTCTCCTTCGACAGGCTTGTGGTCGATGCCGCGCGCGAAAATGGCGCGTCGTTGCTGATCCGGGGATTGCGGGACGGGACCGACCTCGATTACGAGATGCAGATGGCGGGAATGAACCGGCAGATGGCACCCGATATCCAGACCGTTTTCCTGCCGGCGGCGACTGCCTCGCGGCCCATAACGGCCACATTGGTCCGGCAGATCGCGGCAATGGGCGGCGATGTCAGCGCCTTCGTTCCGACGGCCGTGCTCGACGCCCTGACTATTCGATTCAAACGCTGATTTAAGATCCGAAACCGGAGTTTTGCATGACCATGCTTCGTCTCGCCTTTGCAGGCACCGTCGCTCTCGCGTCCTTCACCGTGCCGGCCTTCGCCGACACGATGACCATCCAGTTGAAGGACGGCCCCGTCGTCGTCCAGCTCGACCCGAAGCTTGCGCCGAAGAACGTCGCCCAGATCGAGGCGCTGGCCGCCAAGGGCGCCTATGACAATGTCGCCTTCCACCGGGTCATCGAAGGTTTCATGGCGCAGACCGGCGACGTGAAATTCGGCAAGATCGGCAGCCCGACCTATAATGCGGCGCAGGCCGGCATGGGCGGCTCCGACATGCCGGATCTTCCCGGCGAATTTTCCAAGGCGCCGTTCGTGCGCGGCACGGTCGGCATGGCGCGCTCGCAGAGCCCGAATTCGGCCAACTCGCAGTTCTTCATCATGTTCGCCGACGGCCCGTTCCTGAACGGCCAGTATACGGTGGTCGGCAAGGTGACGTCGGGCATGGAATTCGTCGACAAGATCAAGCGTGGCGCCGGCGGCAATGGCGAAGTCAGCAATCCCGACAAGATGATCAAGGTCACGATCACCAAGTAATAAACCCGCTTAAGCAGCAGGCGAGGGCGGTCGCTCAAGGGACCCCCGCTTCAAAAGCCTCCGCTGCGTCGAGGCACAAGACCAGAAGCAACCAAGGAGAATACCATGGCCGAAATCAAGGATCCGGAAAACACCCTCATCGTCGAAACGACAAAGGGTAAAGTCGTCATCGCAATGATGCCGGAAGTCGCACCGGAACACGTCGCCCGTATCAAGGAACTGGCTCGCGAGAAGGCCTATGACGGCGTCGTCTTCCACCGCGTCATCCCAGATTTCATGGCGCAGACCGGCGACGTGAAGTTCGGCAAGCAGGGTGGCGAAAGCTTCAACCCGGGCCGCGCCGGCATGGGCGGTTCCGACAAGCCGGACCTGAAGGCCGAATTCTCCGCCGTTCCGCACGTGCGCGGCACCTGCTCCATGGCGCGTTCGCAGAGCCCGAACTCGGCCAACTCGCAGTTCTTCGTCTGCTTCACCGATGCACCGTGGCTGAACAAGCAGTACACCGTGTGGGGCCAGGTCATCGAAGGCATGGACTTCATCGACCAGATCAAGAAGGGCGAGCCGGTCAAGGATCCGGATTCGATCACCTCGATCCGCGTCGCTGCCGACGTCTGATCCATTCACGTTGCGTGAAGCCCGCTCCGCAAGACTGCGGGGCGGGTTTCGCATTTTCTGAAAACGCTCCACCGACCCTTGATTGCCGACCTCATCATGCGCGTAGACCTGTTCGATTTCGATCTCCCAGAGGAGAATATCGCGTTGCGGCCCGCCGATCCGCGCGACAGCGCAAGGCTGCTCGTCATCAACCCCGGCGAAACCGACAAGTTGACGGACAGGCAGGTTTTCGATCTGCCATCCTTCCTGAAGCCGGGCGATGCGCTCGTCTTCAACGATACGAAGGTCATACCGGCGCAGCTCGAAGGCGTACGCCACCGCGAGGGTGCCGGTGGTCAACAGGTCTCGGCGACACTGCATATGCGCACCGAACCCGACGTCTGGAAGGCCTTTGCCAAACCCGGCAAGCGGATCAAGATCGGCGACCGGATCGCCTTCGGTGCTCAGGGTGACGTTACGGCAACCGTGACGGAAAAGGGCGAGGGCGGCGAGGTTTCGCTGCGATTCGATCTGTCCGGTCCAGCGCTCGATGCCGCGATCATGGCCGTCGGCCATATCCCGCTGCCGCCCTATATCGCAGCCAAGCGCGACGAGGATGCCAAGGACCGGCAGGATTATCAGACCATCTATGCCCGCGAGGATGGGGCCGTTGCAGCCCCGACCGCCGGCCTGCATTTCACGCCGGACCTGTTTTCGGCGCTTGATGCCGCCGGTATCGAGCGGCATTTCGTGACGCTGCATGTGGGGGCCGGCACCTTTCTGCCAATGAAGGTCGACGACACGGCCGATCACAAGATGCATCAGGAAATCGGTCATGTGAGCGCTGCTGCCGCCGAACGGCTGAATGCCGTCAGGCAAAGGGGCGGACGCATCGTCTGTGTCGGCACGACCTCGCTACGGCTGATCGAAAGCGCGGCCGCAGAGGACGGCACGATCATGCCCTTGAGCGGCCCGACCGGGATTTTCATCACGCCCGGCTACCGGTTCAAGGCGGTCGACATGCTGATGACCAATTTCCACCTGCCGAAATCGACGCTGTTCATGCTCGTTTCGGCGTTTTGCGGCCTCGAGACGATGCAGGGCGCCTATGCCCATGCGATCGCGACCGGCTACCGTTTTTACTCCTACGGCGATTCCAGCCTGCTTTTCCGGAAAGACCGATGACGACCAAAACCTTCCAGTTCAATCTGAAGAAGACCGATGGCGGCGCCCGCCTCGGCGAGATTTCCATGCCGCGCGGCACGATCCGCACACCGGCCTTCATGCCTGTCGGCACTGTCGGCACGGTGAAGGCCATGTATCTCGACCAGGTGCGCGATACCGGTGCCGACATCATTCTCGGCAATACCTATCATCTGATGCTGCGGCCGGGCGCCGAACGCGTTGCGCGGCTGGGCGGCCTGCACAAGCTGATCCGCTGGGAGCATCCGATCCTCACCGATTCGGGCGGTTTCCAGGTCATGTCGCTGTCGGGCCTGCGCAAGCTCGACGAGAAGGGCGTCACCTTCAAGAGCCATATCGACGGCTCGTCGCACCACATGTCGCCGGAGCGCTCGATCGAGATCCAGGGGCTGCTCGGCTCGGATATCCAGATGCAGCTCGACGAATGCGTGGCGCTTCCGGCAGAGCCCAAGGAGATCGAACGGGCGATGGAAATGTCGCTGCGCTGGGCGGAGCGCTGCCGCGTCGCCTTTGGCGAACAAGCCGGCAAGGCGATGTTCGGCATCGTGCAGGGCGGCGACATTCCGGCGCTGCGCGTGCGCTCGGCGGAAGGCCTCAAGCAGCTCGACCTCAAGGGTTATGCCGTCGGCGGACTTGCCGTCGGCGAGCCGCAGGACGTGATGCTGAAAATGCTGGACGAGACGCTTCCCGTGCTCCCCTCGGAAAAGCCGCGTTACCTGATGGGTGTCGGCACGCCGGACGATCTTTTGAAATCCGTCGCCCGCGGCATCGACATGTTCGACTGCGTGATGCCGACCCGTTCGGGCCGCCATGGACTGGCGTTCACCCGTCGCGGCAAGGTCAATATCCGCAATGCGCGGCATGCGGAAGACATGCGCCCGCTCGACGAACAATCCGATTGCCCGGCAGCCCGCGATTATTCGCGCGCCTACCTGCACCACCTCGTGCGCGCAGACGAAGCCCTCGGCGGCATGCTCCTGTCGTGGAACAACCTCAACTACTATCAGGACCTGATGAAGGGCATCCGCCAGTCGATCGAGGAAGGCCGTTTCGCCGACTTCTATGCCGAAACCCAGGAAACCTGGGCGAAGGGCGATCTCGACCCGGTTTAACCCAAGAGAACGCGATAGCGCTCAACTATCCGATCTTTTGTCGAAATCCTGAAGCGAGGATATTCCTGCCTGGCCATGGCATGTCTTGCAAAATGGCATGTCTTGCAAAAGTGCGCCGCGGTTCTGCGATCACGAGATGGGCTCCTCGGCGCAGGAGCGGAACAGCAGCACGCAGACCCTAGCCATCCGACCAGAAACGGCTGCGATCGAAATCGCGGCTGACGGCGGCGGGAAGGGGCATGTCTTCTCGAACGGGCCGCGTCGCTTCTTGCTCTTCGGGGCTGAAGCGGTCGAGCATGGCAGAGCCTGCCGTATGATCCATCAGCGCGCGATCGATCGGGACCGGGGCGAGCATGCCGACGGCGCTGCCGGGAGGCGAGATCGCCCAGGCGATCAATTGCTCCTGCCCGTCGAATTCCTCTTCCGCATCGAGATCGGCCGGTTCGAGCGGCAGCGATGCGATAGAGGATTTCGGCTCTTTCAGCACCGTACCGTAATCGGCGGCAATGCGATTGAACGCCTTGCTGACGGCAGGGGACACGGCGGCGGTGACGAGCGGCGATGGACCGGTTCCGACAGACGGGCGGAAGGTAGGGATCACGCCGAGCGAGGCGGTGACGATCGGGTCGGTTGCCGCATTGCTCTCGGACACGCCGGGGCCGCCGACGATGGTCCTGACTGGACGCAGCGACGGTGCGGGTACCGCAAGCGCTGCAAGATCGGCGAAGGCCGGCGTGCCCGGCCGCTTGCCATTCCTGTTGTCGTTTCTGCCGTCGCGCTCTGCGGTGCCGTTATCGGTCTCGTCATCCATCTGCGCATCCGTCTCGGCCATCTGTGCGGCAAAGACCGCCGATGGCCGGCCTTTCGGCACCGGCAGCATGGCCGTGAGCAGGCTGCCACGCGCCTTCGATGGCGAGGCCGGCATCGGCATGTTCCGCTCGTCGTCATCCGAGCCGCTTTCGGCCGCGCCAATCGAAGAGGCAAGCTGGATCGATTGCGGCCCGACGCGCCGTTTGTAATCGGCAAGCGCAACGTCATAGCCGGGCAGGGGCTTGCCATCGGTCGGAAGATGCAGGGTGCGGCCGTTGGGAAACAGCCTTGCCAGTTCCTGGCGTTGCATGCGCGGCCATGCGCGCACGCTGCCGACATCCACATGCACGAAGGGCGAGCCGGAGGTCGGATAATAGCCGACGCCGCCCGCCTGCATCTGCATGGCAAGACCGCGCAGGGTCGAGAGTTTTACGCCGGGGATATAGAAGTCCATCGCCTTGCCGAGCATGTGCTGGCTCTGCTTGGCAACACCGGTATTGCGCGAGCGGCCGCGCAGCATGGCGTTGGTGGCCGGAGACCGGTAGGCAGAAACGACGTGGATATAGTCGCGCGCATCGGTGCGATCATAAAGCTGCCAGACGATATCGAGAAGCCGCGGATCCATCCGGGCGTTCTCGTTGCGCCGCCAGTCGCGCAGGAACCGGTTGACCTTGGCAAGCCCCGCCGGATCGAAACGGCCATTGCGCTTGTAGGTGATCGTGGCCTTTTCACCGGTATGGACGAAATAGAGTTTTAGCGCCCGATCCTGCCCTTGCGCCTTTGCCGGCGACAACGAGGCGAAGGTCATAAGCGCGGCAAGGCCGAAAGCCGCGATCCGCGAAACCTTCACGAGAGGTTCAAGCGCCCGACCAGCACCACCCGGCAGTCGATTGCTAGAAGAGATATTCGGCAACTCGGACAACAGACAAACCCGCTCGGCTGGACGCTTCGACACATGCAGAGGCGGACCGGCGAACAACGCCGAAACCCGCATGCAACTGCGGGCAATTATGGTCAATGAATTGCTAACAGGAGGTTGATGAAAGGTTGTGCGCGCCAAAGTGGTGCATCACGACGACGTTATGACGGTGCTTTGACCTCCCGCAGCCGTCGGTGAGAGCCGACGGCTGTAGGACGAACGGCGTATCAGCGGGCGCCGTTGCGGGCCAAGAAGTCGAGCAACGCGGGATAATAATCGGCGGGGTTCTCGTAGAAGGGCATATGGCTCGAATTGGCGAAGACCTTCAGTTCGGCATCGGGGATGGCGAGCTTCATCTTCAATGCGCAGGCGGGGGTCAGTTCGTCGTGCTCGCCGCAGGTGATCAGCGTCGGCACCGTCATCGCCGGCAGATCGGGGATGCGGTTCCAATCCTTCAGGTTGCCGATATAGAGGAACTCGTTGGGTCCCTGCATCGTGCCGTAAGGCCCCATGTTCCAGTCTCCGAGCGAGCGATTGACCGGTGCCGGCCATTCGGGCAGGCGGCAGACATGGCGGTAGTTGAGGATGGTGATGGCGGCGGCATATTCGGGGTGATCGTAAGTGCCCTGCGCCTCGTGTTTCTGCATCATCGCCACCGTTTCGTGGCCAAGAGCCGCGCGCAGTCTCTCCAGTTCCTGTGACAGATGCGGAATGTCGGCGACGGTATCTTCGAGGATCAGCGTCTGAAGGTTTTCCGGATAGGTCAGCGCATATTCGATCGCCAGCCAGCCGCCCCAGGAATGGCCGAGCATATGGACCTTGCCGAGCCCCAGCGCCTTGCGCACGGTTTCGGTCTCCTCGACATAGCGACCGATCGTCCAAAGCGCGGGGTCCGTCGGCCGGTCGGATGCACCGGTGCCGAGCTGATCGAAGGCGACGACACGGTATCCCTTGTCGATGAGGCAGGAATGCGCTTCGCGCAGATAGTCGCAGGGCAGGCCCGGCCCGCCATTGAGGCAAAAGATCGTCTCTTCGCCGCTGCCGAAACTATAGGCGACGACACGGTGGCCATCGACCTCGATCTCGTGCCGGGAACTGGGTTCGATCTCGCGCCACATCGTCTCATCTCCTTAAAATAAATCGCCGGCCGGGCGCCGGACGCGGCTGATTCTGAATGCAAGCCACCCTCTTCGCCAGCTATAAAAAATGATAGGTCGGGTGTTGCGAACCGGACATCGACTGATGGCAGGACAGGACGGGAAGGCTGGTCGGAAATGATGGATGCGATCAATACCGTGAGAAGCGAGTTTGCGGCGCAGGCGACGCTGGACGAGCGGGTCGACCGCGTGTTCGAGGCGATGAAGGCCTTCGGCTTCGAGGCGCTGATCTACGACTACACGCCGGTTCCCTATGATATCGACGGCGGGATGATGATCCCGTCGCTCATGAAGCTGCGCAACATATCGCATGACATGCCGGACTACTGGATGGACCGGGGTTATTTCCTGATCGATCCGGTGCAGAAGGCAGCGATGCGCAGCTCCACCCCCTTTTTCTGGAGTTACGACATTGGCGCCGAGACCCCGATTGTCCGGTTCATGACGGACGATACGATGCCCGTCGCCCGATATTTGCGGGAGCGGGACATGTCGAACGGAGTCACCGTTCCGGTCCATATGCCGCGCGGCGACTATGCCACGGTCACGGGGATCCGGTTCGGCGCGAGCGGCGCGTTTGCGGGGCATGCGTTGCGGCATCTGGCCGAATTCAATCTTCTAGCGCAGGTCTTTCACGAGAGCGCCTATTCAACCTTCGATACCACGGCTTTCGGCGCGGGAAAGGTTGTGCTGACGGATCGCGAGCGGCAATGCCTGTCGCATGCGGCGGATGGGCTTTCCGCCAAGGAGATATCGCGCGTCATCGATCGCTCCGTTCCAACCGTCGTTATGCATCTCAATTCCGCTGCCCGGAAACTCGGTGCGAAAAATCGCACGCAGGCCGTGGTGCGGGCCACGCATTACCGGCTGCTCGACACCCCCTTGTCCGATCGTCGATAAAGGATGCCGATGGCAAAAATGCAGAAAGGGCGGCTCCGAAGGCCGCCCTTTCTGCATGTCCTGATTTTCCTGAACTCATCCGATGCAGGTCCATTGGCTGCCTGAGGCAGCAGCCAATGTCACTTTGCGATCAGGAGCAGCCGCTCGTTGCGCCGCAGGTGTCGCACTTCTCGCACGTGCCGTTGCGCACCATCGTGAAGTTCTGGCACTCGGAGCACATGTTGCCCGTGTAGCCCTGCGCGATCGAGCGCATGCGGCGTTCGTTTTCCACCTTCTTGGCTTCCGTCTTGGCGGCGGCGGCGTCTGCCGCTGCCTTGTCGGAGAACAGGGCGGTCGCAACCTGCTTTTCCTCGGCCACGCCTTCCTCGACGATCTCTTCGGCGAGTTCCTTGGCGCGCTCTTCATAGTCGCGCTTGAAGGAGACGATTTCCGAGGTCGAGGCGGCAATCACCGGTTCCAGCTTGCGAGCGGCGGAGCCGGCAAACGAGGTTACGGTCGCCGAGGCGCGGGCAGGGGCGGCAGTGGCCGAACCCTTGGCTTCCGAGCCGCTCAAGCCCTTCTGGCCGCCCTGGATGAGCGTCGGCTTGTAACCGCGCGTCCAACCGGTGGAGACGAGGTTGGTCTTGCCTTCCTGGATGCCCTTGCCGAGTGCCGTCTGCGAGAAGTCGGACGTATCGACATGTGCCAGATCATGACGGCCGAGATACGAGACGGCGAGTTCGCGGAACACGTAGTCGAGGATCGACGTGGCGTTCTTGATCGCGTCATTGCCCGTCACGATGCCGGCCGGCTCGAACTTGGTGAAGGTGAAGGCCTCCACATATTCTTCGAGCGGCACGCCATACTGGAGACCCAGCGAGATGGCGATGGCGAAATTGTTCATCATCGCACGGAAGGCGGCACCTTCCTTGTGCATGTCGATGAAGATCTCGCCGATGCGGCCGTCGCCGAATTCGCCGGTGCGCAGATAGACCTTGTGTCCGCCGACATTCGCCTTCTGGGTATAGCCCTGGCGACGGTTCGGCAGCTTCTCACGCTCGCGGGTGACACGCTCGATAACACGTTCGACGATCTTTTCGGTGATCTGCACGGCCTGGGCGGCAAGCGGCTGGGCGACCAGTTCCTCGATCGCCTCTTCCGCATCGTCTTCGTCGATCAGCGAGGCGTTGAGCGGCTGCGAGAGCTTGGAGCCGTCACGATAAAGGGCGTTGGCCTTGAGAGCCAGCTTCCAGGACAGCATATAGGCTGCACCGCAATCTTCGACAGTCGCTTCGTTCGGCATGTTGATCGTCTTGGAGATCGCACCCGAGATGAACGGCTGAGCCGCCGCCATCATACGGATATGGCTTTCGACCGAGAGATAACGCTTGCCGATCTTGCCGCAGGGGTTGGCGCAATCGAAGACGGCCAGATGCTCGTCCTTGAGGAACGGTGCACCTTCGAGCGTCATCGCACCGCAGACGTGAACGTTGGCCGCTTCGATGTCCTTCTTGGCGAAGCCGAGATGGTCGAGCAGGTTGAAGCTCATGTCGGACAGCTGCTCGTCGGAAACCTTCAGCGTTTCCTTCAAGAAGTCGGCGCCGAGCGTCCATTGGTTGAAGACGAACTTGATGTCGAAAGCGCTCTTCAGGGCACCGTTGACCGCTTCGATCTTGTCGTCGGTAAAGCCCTTGGCCTTCAGCGTGCCAGGATTGACGCCCGGAGCCTGGTTGAGGTTGCCGTGACCGACGGCATAGGCCTCGATCTCGGCAATCTGGCTTTCCGAATAGCCGAGCGAACGCAAAGCGTCGGGAACGGCGCGGTTGATGATCTTGAAGTAGCCGCCGCCGGCGAGCTTCTTGAATTTCACCAGCGCGAAATCGGGCTCGATACCGGTCGTGTCGCAATCCATCACGAGGCCGATCGTGCCGGTCGGCGCGATCACGCTCGTCTGGGCGTTGCGGTAGCCGTGCTTTTCACCCAGTTCCAGTGCCTTGTCCCAGGCGGCCTTGGCATGGGTGGCCAGCGTCTGGTCCGGGTTTTCCGAATGATAGAGCGGCACCGGGTTGACCGAAAGCTGCTCATAGCCGGAGGTCTCGCCATAGGCTGCGCGGCGATGGTTGCGCATGACGCGCAGCATGCTCTCCCGGTTCGGCGCGAAATTCGGGAACGGACCGAGTTCCGAGGCGATTTCGGCAGATGTCGCGTAGCAGATACCGGTCATGATCGCGGTCAGCGAACCGGCGATCGCGCGGCCTTCCTTACTGTCGTAAGGGATGCCCGAGGACATCAGGAAGCCGCCGATATTGGCATAGCCGAGGCCGAGCGTGCGGTACTGATAGGAAAGTTCGGCGATTTCCTTCGACGGGAACTGCGCCATCATGACCGAGACTTCGAGCACGACGGTCCAGAGACGGACGGCATGTTCGTAATCGTCGATCGCGATGTTCTTCGTCACCTTGTCCTTGAACTGGAGAAGGTTGAGCGAGGCGAGATTGCAGGCCGTGTCGTCGAGGAACATGTATTCCGAGCACGGGTTCGAGCCGCGGATCGGGCCACCGGCCGGCGAGGTGTGCCAGTCGTTCATCGTCGTGTTGAAATGGATGCCCGGATCGGCAGAGGCCCATGCGGCGTAGGAAATCTGTTCCCACAGGTCCTTGGCCTTCAGCGTCTTCATCACGCGGCCGTCCTTGCGGGCGGTCAGGTTCCAGTCACCGCCGTTTTCGACGGCGCGCAGGAAATCGTCCTTCAGCGAGACGGAGTTGTTGGAGTTCTGGCCCGACACGGTGAGATAGGCTTCCGAATCCCAGTCGGTGTCATAGGTCTTGAACTCGAGATCCTTGTAGCCCTGCTGGGCGAACTGGATGACGCGCTTGACGTAGTTTTCCGGAACGAGGTCCTTCTTAGCGGCCTTGATCTCGCGCTTCAGCGCCGGGTTCTTCAACGGGTCGTAGCAGTCGTCGCCATCGGCCTCGCAGTTGACGCAGGCCTTCATGATCGCCTTCAGGTGCCGGGCGACGATCTTGGAGCCGGTCACGAGAGCGGCAACCTTCTGCTCTTCCTTGACCTTCCAGTTGATGTATTCCTCGATATCCGGATGGTCGATATCGACGACGACCATCTTGGCCGCGCGACGGGTGGTACCGCCGGACTTGATCGCGCCGGCTGCCCGGTCGCCGATCTTCAAAAAGCTCATCAGGCCGGAGGACTTGCCGCCGCCGGACAGCTTTTCGCCTTCGCCGCGCAGATGCGAGAAGTTCGAGCCGGTGCCGGAGCCGTATTTGAACAGGCGCGCTTCGCGAACCCACAGGTCCATGATGCCGCCTTCGTTAACGAGGTCGTCGCCAACGGACTGGATGAAGCAGGCATGCGGCTGCGGATGCTCATAGGCCGACTTCGACTTGGTGAGCTTGCCGGTGAACGGATCCACATAGAAATGGCCCTGGCCGGGGCCATCAATGCCATAGGCCCAATGCAGGCCGGTGTTGAACCACTGCGGCGAATTCGGTGCGACGCGCTGGGTGGCGAGCATGTAGGACAACTCGTCCATGAAGGCCGACGCATCTTCTTCCGACGTAAAATAGCCGCCCTTCCAGCCCCAGTATGCCCAGGTGCCGGCCAGACGGGTGAAGACCTGGCGCGCATCGATTTCCGAGCCGTAACGCTCGTTCTCGGGCAGGTCCTTCATCGCCTTTTCATCGGCAACCGAACGCCACAGGAAGGAAGGAACGTTGTTTTCCTCGACCTTCTTCAGGATCTTCGGCACGCCGGCCTTGCGGAAATACTTCTGCGCCAGAACGTCGGTCGCGACCTGGGAGAACTGCGCCGGCACGTTGATGTCGGCGAGACGGAATACGATGGAGCCATCGGGATTGCGGATCTCGCTCACCGCCTGGCGGAATTCGATCTCGCCATAGGCGCCTGTCTCAGGCTTTGTGAAACGACGTTCAATACGCATTTGCCTTTTCCCTCGTCTGTTGTCCCGCTTTGCGGGCGCAAATATCCGTTCCGGCAACTCGCCATCATGGGCAGCCGGCTGAAATTCATTGATCAGGTGATCATCCAATCGATGCCAACCTGTATCTTGTGTCGATGGTGTCCGGCAACACTAAATATAGCGTTAATTTGGATTTCCACCAGATCAAAATCGACTTTACGGAAGACATACGAGCGCACACGGATATCCGCTGCCAGAGGCCCGTCATGGACACACTGACACTTGCATTTTCCGTGGGTACTCGATGAAGGAACCGGCCTCGTTACTCCCGGTTCAGTCGCCGCCGCAACATGGTCTCTACATCGCAAATCGGGGGTGATTCGGTCAAGCCGTAGTTCGCAGGAGTTTCTTAACCACAAGATATTGTGCTTTTTGGCTGTGGATAACGGGGATGACGAATCACCCAAGGATCTCAAGGCCTTGGCGAAGCACCCTCGTTCAGCTGTGACAGCGGCTCACGTTGATTGTGGCATGAAAGCGGCAGACCGACGCTGCGGAACCCCTGCATTTCCACGTCCTCGGGCCATATTGAGACATATCGGTAACAGGTGTTGCGACATGCGTTTTTCCACCGCGATTTTTTTGTTTCGGATGGGTTCTTGACAGTGGAATGACAGGGGTAGTTCGGCGGATATCCGTGCCGGTTGACGCAAGGTGAGGGCAGTCGTCGTCGCGACGGATGAACAGCTATACCATTGATACGGATAGGGGTTCGATTTGAAGCCGGAGAAGGTGGTGGGGAAATTTTGAGCGTGTTCGCACGGCGCTACAGGCCTTTCTGAAGGCGGTAACGCGGCTCGAAGAGACGATGCGGCAGGTGGCGCGGCAGGTGGCACGGATGACATCGGTGGCGACTGACGCGTGCCGGCCGTGCGATATCACGGCCCGGCAACACCATCATGTGTGTCTTACCCGCGATGGCCCTTGGCGATCGGTTCCTGGTAGGTGAAGCCCATATCCCAGGGGAAGTAGATCCAGGTATCCTGCGAGACTTCGGTGACGAACGTGTCGATCGTCGGCACGCCGGAGGGTTTTGCGTAGACGCAGGCGAAATGCGCCCTGGGCAGCATGGCGCGCACTTCGAGGGCGGTCTTGCCGGTGTCGGTCAGGTCATCAACGACGAGCACGCCTTCGCCGCCGTTTTCAAGCAGTTCCGGCGAGATGCCCTTGAGAAGGACTGTCTCGCCCTGATCGACATAGTCATGGCGGGTGGCAATGCAGACGGTGTCGATCAGGCGGATATTGAGCTCTCGCGAGATGATGGCCGCCGGCACGAGGCCACCGCGGGTGATGCAAACGATGGCGCGAAATTCCTGGCCGAGACCGGAGAGACGCCAGGCAAGCGCGCGGGCGTCGCGGTGGAACTGGTCCCAGGAAACGGGAAAGGCTTTGTCGGGAAGGGACATGGTCGATCTGCCGTGAGCGAGGGTTGAATAAGCCATCGCTCATAGCGGGTTTGCCGCCGATCTGGCAAGCGCCCACGCAAGCCGCGTCTGCCGGAGCGAGGCTTGCGTGCGACGCCCTACTTCATCGCCACGGCCTGGGTCGCCGGCACCAGGCAATTGGGCGTCATCTTCTGGACATAGACCGTCTGTCCGCGCCGGTACCCGTAAGGAACCGCCCAGCGCCCGACCACTTCGGCCGGCACGCCCTCGCAGGTGGCGACCGCAAGCGACGCATAGAGAACCGGGCCGCCGATCGCCTCCGGCATGGAGAAGGTCTGCTCGTAATAGCTTTCCGGAAAACCGTCGCGCGGCTTGGCATAGATCGTCAGCGGCCGGCCGCGCAGGGTGTAGAAGAGATCGGCCAGCATGCCGCGGTCGCCCGCGACGATGACGCCGATCTTTTCCTTCTTGGCCGTTTCGGCAATGAATTCGCTGACGGCGGCGCGCCCGACATAGCGCTTCATGACCAGATCACCGTTCGGCAGTTTCAGCGCATAGGCAAAGACGGTCAGAAGCGGGATGACGACCGCGACCACTGCATTGATGACGAGCGAGGTGCGCAGGACCCACCATGGCAGGATCATCATCACACCGCAGGCAAGAACCGTACCGGCGACATAGGCCGGCACCCCCCAATTGGCATTCGCATCGCCGAAGATCGCCTGAACCGTGATCAGGAGAATGCAGGGTAAAGAAAGCCAGACGAGCAGCTTTTCCCGATCCCCGCTTCGACCCCTGATCATCCGCCAACCAGCCCACAGGATCATCGCAAAGACGATCGGACCCACCACACCGAACTGGGCGGCAAGGAAGCCCGGTCCGTCGAGAATGTCGAGATGGGCCTTGTGGGTGCCGACATTCCAGTTGGCGATGCTTTCCGTATGACGAACGGTGACAGCGCCGTGGGTGACGTTCCACCACAGATTGGGTGCGACGACGATCCCGCCGATGACGGCTGCAATGCCGGTGTCGCGCCAGGAAATCCGCGCCGAACGGATGGTCAGCATCGCGATGAAGACACCCGGCAGAAGGAAAAGAACCGAATATTTCGTCATGAAGGCCAGGCCGAGCGACAGGCCGAGCCCGATTGCAGCCAGCGCCGAAGCGCCTTTGGTCAGTCGCACGAAGAGCATGATCGCAACGGTGAGGAACGTCAGCTGGATCGTATCGGTGGACATCAGGACCGAGGACAGCGATACCGCTGGCAAAGTGACGAAGGTGACGCCCGCCCAGGGTGCTGCATCCCGTCCGATCGTGCGTGCCGCAAGCGGGATCATCAGAAGTGCGGTCGCCATATGAAAGAGCGGCGCCGGCAGCCTCACCCAGAATGTCGAATCCGAATGGCCGATCATGTTGGAAAGGCGGATGATCCAGCCGATCATCGGCGGTTTCGAGTAATAGCCGAAATCCGGATTTTGACCCCAGAGCCAGTACTGCGCCTCGTCGACGAAAAGATCCGTCTGGTTGACCCATAGCAGAACGATGCGCCAGAGCGTGAAAGTGAGGATGATCGCCACCGCGGCCTTGACCGAAAGGGCGATCGGCCGCGGATGAGAGGAGAAGAAGTTTTTCATGCCTGGCTGCGTCTCGCCCGTCTCTGTGTCGTCCTTCGGCCCGCGAGAGGACGGGCGAATCACTCGCCGTCTGGAATGTCGCGAAGCGTTATCCGATGATATTTATGCTGTCATGACAAAGACGCGAAGAGGGGCGCGAACGGGCGGCAATCCGATGTCCATTCGTCATTGATCGCCGCTATTCGTCGCTCAGGATCGGCGCTCATCCTGTTTTCCGATCCGGCCGAGATGGGTGAAGGCAAAGCCGTCGGGTAATTTCAAGCCATAGCCCAGCATCCGGTCGAAGCCGGAATGAGCGAGCCAGAGTGCGCCGACAAGTGTCAGGTCATGAAGTGGAAGGATGAGCCCGAGCGCCACCATCGCCGCGCCCGCGGCATAGACATGCAACACGTTATAAACTGCCGCTCCCACCTTCGGCCCCCATAGATAGCCGAAAAAGCTCAGGTCCGGGGCAAAGAAGATGAGAAGCGCTGCCCACCATTCCATGGCGTCGTTCCAGTGTCGGAACAGGGCAAGGCCGACGACGAAGATGATCGCCGCCTCGACGCGCTGCCAGAGAATGGCTTGGGACATGCTGTGCTCCTGGAACGCCCCTCGACCATCAGGCGGCGCGGGATGAAGAGAGATCGGGTTGCAAGGTCGATGGCCAGCGGCGTCATCCGTGAAAACGGGAGCATGTTCAATATGCCAAGGGTGCGGATGATCGTTTCCGCTTCCGATCACGTCTGACTTACACGATCCGAGCAACATCGGCGAGGTCCACCAGCGTCTTCCAAGACGAAGGCTAGAAGACCGTAGGCCTTGCCTTGCAGGCCTTTTATGATCCGTGCGCCATTGTCTTTGCACCGTGATCCTCAGGTGAAATCAGCCGCTTTCGCCATGTCGGTCACGGGAGGGATGGCAGCAATTCGTCCAACCCGGACGCCATGATCCGGCACTCCGTTCGTCGTCCAATCTCCATCGGCGAACCGCTGGTCCGATCCGGACGGTGCCGACGGGGAGCGATCTGCGGCGACTATGCGAGGGCTCCGAATGTACCGTGATGACACCAGCATGTAGTCGGGCCGACATGCCTTAACGCAAGCCGGCCCGATCGAAAAGTTGGCAAACAGCGGTTATCGTGCAATCAGCGTGATGGCCGTCATCGTGTCGAGCACGCTGCGGGTGACACCGCCGAAGAGCATTTCCCACCAGCGGGAATGGCCGTAGCCGCCCATGACCAGAAGGTCGATACTGCCATCCGACAACCGGTTTTCGATCGCGGCGGCCGGGGTGATGCCGGCACCTTCCTGCGTGGTGACCGTCACCTTGACGTCATGGCGTGAGAGCGTCGCAGCGATTTCGGCGCCGGCAAATTGCGGA
Organism: Neorhizobium sp.; assembly: GCA_028283725.1. Taxonomy (GTDB): domain Bacteria; phylum Pseudomonadota; class Alphaproteobacteria; order Rhizobiales; family Rhizobiaceae; genus Neorhizobium. The sequence continues at coordinate 229,307 of JAPWKC010000004.1, forward strand.
TCGCGATCGCCGCGTTCCGGCGGATCGACGATCAGGATCTCGACACTTTCAGCAGCCTTCAGAAAGGGAAGGGCATCGAACGTGGCACGAGCCGCCTCGCGGGAGCCGTTCCAGGCGACGAGTACCCGGCGGATCGGCTTCGGCGCCTTCATGACGAAGGGCACGAGCAGCAGCGGCCGGCCGCTTTCGAAGAGGAATGTTTCGAGATCGGCGGTATGATCAGAGGTGCCGGGGCCGCTCTGGCTGGCGATGATGAGGTCGGCGCTTCGTGCGGTCTCCATGACCGAGCTTGCGCCATAGCCGGCAGCAGACATGAAGCTGCGCCACTCGGTCGAAACGCCTTCGCGCGTCGCCTTTGACGAGAAGATCTGCGCGACTTCCGTGGTTTCCTTGCGGGCGACTTCCTGCAGCATCTGCACGGCGGCGGGATCGGGAATTTCCATCGGCGCGATCAGCGGGATGGCGGACAGAATTTCCGCATGCACGCCGATCACATGCGCCGAAAAGGTCTCGGCCAGCGACAGGGCGAAATCGGTGATCTGCCGGGCATTGTCCGGCGTGTCGAGGACGGTGAGAATGGTCTTGTAGGCCATGGCGATATTTCCTCAAGCGTATCTTCGGACTGAACCTGTCTGTTGCTCAGTCTCTGAATATAAACTGTGTCGCACCTTGATCCCGGTCAAGGATGGCGCCTTAAGGATTGCCAATCGGATTGCGGCTTCGTCCGCCGGTCGATGGAGGCCTTGCGCCGTTCAAAACGGCGCAAGGCGAATGTTCGAGCCCACGGGAAAGCCCTCAGGCCTCTGCGGTCGGGTTGGCTGCGATTTTCGACCGTTCGATGTCAGCGATCATCGCCGTCACATCCGCCGTTGCCGCTTCGAGTTTTGCCGCGTCGCGGGCGCGGATCACGAGTTCCGTATGGAAGCGGGCGCCGTCGTATTTCGGGTAGGAGCCGATGCTGGTTTCCGGATGCGCCTTCTGCACCGCACCGAGTGCCGTGCCGATATCGCCCTCGCCATAGGGGCAGGCGATCGAATGCGACAGGACCTTGGCACCGGATTTCAGCGTCGGCAGCACGTTGTCGACCATTGCCTGAAACACCTGCGGCACGCCGGCCATCACATAGACATTGCCGATGACGAAGCCCGGCGCGGTGGAGACCGGGTTGGCGATATGGGTGGCGCCTTCGGGCATGCGCGCCATCCGCTGCCGGGCTTCGGTGAATTCCATCTCGCGCCGCTTGTACATTTCCGACAGGAGCCGCATGGCTTCCGGTTCGTGGATGCAGGGCACGCCGAAGGCCTTCGAGACCGAATCCGCCGTGATATCGTCATGGGTCGGGCCGATACCGCCCGAGGTGAAGACATAGGTGTATTTCGCCCTCAGCGCATTCAGCGCCGCGACGATCTCGTCCTCCTCGTCGGCGACGATGCGGACTTCCTTCAGATCGATGCCCGACAGCGTCAGGAGATCGGCGAGATGGCCGATATTCTTGTCCTTGGTGCGGCCGGACAACAGCTCGTCGCCGATCGCCAGCATGGCGGCAGTCACGACATCGGACGTGGAGGAGGGGCTGGACATGGGCAGATACTCGCTTTTTCCTGATGTCAGGACGTTAGCGCGCTCAAGGGCGAAAGCAAGCCGAACCGGCCGTGGCAGAGAAAAGCCCCCAGACGATTGCGTCGGGAAAATGAACAAGGCGCAAGGATGGCGTTCACAAATGGTGGACACTGCGTCGTGGAACCGCTGGCTGTCGCGACCCGTTTGCGTCCGATAGCTTGCCCTCATCAGCTTGTTACAGGGCAGCCCCATGATCATCGAGTTTCTGAGACGGCTGTTCGCCGTCTCGCCGCCACCTGCATCGACACCCGTCACAGCACCTGCAAAGGACATCAAGAAAATGACGAAAGTTCTGGTTCTCTACTACTCTTCCTACGGCCATATCGAAAAGATGGCGGAAGCCGTTGCCGAGGGCGTGAAGTCCACCGGCGCCGAAGCCGTGATCAAGCGGGTGCCGGAACTGGTTCCGGAAGACGTTGCCAAGTCTTCGCATTTCAAGATCGATCAGGCAGCACCGATCGCCACGGTCGATGAACTCGACCAGTATGACGCGATCATCGTCGGCGCCGGCACCCGCTTCGGCACGGTCGCCTCGCAGATGCGCAATTTCTGGGATCAGACGGGCGGCCTGTGGTTCACCGGCAAGCTCGTCGGCAAGGTCGGCTCGGCCTTCACTTCGTCGGCCACGCAGCACGGCGGCCAGGAATCCACCATCCTGTCCTTCATCCCGACCTTCCTGCATCACGGCATGGTGGTCGCAGGCCTTCCCTACGCCTTCCAGGGCCAGATGGGCACCGAGGAAGTCAAGGGTGGCTCGCCCTACGGCGCAACGACGATCACCAATGGCGACGGTTCGCGCATGCCGTCCGAAATCGAGCTGGAAGGCGCCAAGTTCCAGGGCGCCCACGTCGCCAAGCTGGCTGCCAAGCTCTCGGCGTGATTGCCGCTTTCGGTTTCCGGTTTCCGGTTTCGATGAATGAATGAAAAGAGGCGCGGCAGATCGACTGCCGCGCCTCTTTCCGTCGATATTCTGCGTCGCGCGCGTCGGTCCGCTCAGTGGCAGACCTTCTCCTTGCGAACGGTCCACTTGCCGTGGACCTTCACCTTCTTGGCTTCCAGCTTGCAAACCGTGTGATGCTGGGCCGGTCTGTGGACCTGCTGCTTTTCAGGCTGCGGGGCAGGCTGGGCAAGTGCCTGGCCGGACATGAGGGCAACGGCTGCGATGGCGATGGCCGCGAGGCCGACATTGCGCATGATAGGTACTCCAATCATTGTTGTACGCGGATAGCATGGCTGGCTTAGGCTCCACATGGTTTCCAAATGGTAAACCTGGTCGCAGCCCATCCGAGACGCCGGGCGGTTCGCCGTCCTTCTTTTCATCACCGCAGAGGTCATGTTTTGCCTATGTGATCCTTGACTGATGCAAACAAACATCTGAAAAGCGTGGCGCGCGGACGTGGCGAAATTGGTAGACGCAGCAGACTTAAAATCTTTGTGTGCCTCCCGAAAACGGCAATCGGATCATGCCCTTAGGTCTGTTCGAGCAACGAAAAGCCTGATATAGGCCCGATGCGCATGTCTAGCCTGAGTCGCGGGCATGGGTTGATGGAGCCTATAACAGAGTGGCCGCTTGCCGAAATTGGTAGACGGAAGGCACTTAAAATGCCTCGGGCTTCGCCCGTGTGGGTTCGATTCCCACAGCGGCCACCATTCCAACCCGAAGTCTAGATCAAACCTGCTCCTGTCTTAGAAACGGCCGCGACGCATATCATCGGGCGTTGTGGATAAGCTAAACTTGTCGTCGTTGCCTGTGAGCATTCATGTTGTCGGCAAGTGCTTCAGTTGTAGGCTGGTTCTGTGATTCGCCATGAGCTGGAGACTTCAATGAGCAGCGCGAAAATAAAAATTAAACTTGGATCTCTGGAGTTGGAGTATGAGGGCGAACCGGCCTTTCTGACCGAGGGTCTCCCGGCTCTTCTGGAGAGATTCAGTTCCCTTTCCGATCAGGTGGCGGCGCCGGCTGATGAACCTACCGCTTCGGGAACTCATTCAGCAGCCGCAGCTTTGCCGGAGATGTCTCTACTCGGAGAAAAAGTAATGACACTCACCTCTAACTCGGTCGCCGCGCGGCTTGGAGTGAGATCAGGCGTCGATATCATTATTTGCGCTATGGCGACTCTTGAAATCTTTGGCGGTAAGGCCGGCGTGACCAAGAAAGAGATTCAGCTAGAGATGAAGCAGGCCAAGTCCTACTACAATTCTGGCTATATGAACAACTTCGGGAGGAACCTTGCTTCTTTGATTAAGGCAAAGAAGATAAATCAGCTCGGCTCTGATAGCTATGCGTTGAGCGCTGCGGAGCGAAAGCAGCTGGAGGCACAGCTTGCTGACGCCGAATGATCTTAAATCGTGGCTCCAGAAAGATCTTACTCGACTAGATAAAATATTGCTTATCCTGGCATCGAGTCCAAATCCGATGCCACCGAGCACGATAACTTCGACGGGAAGCGGTGCTGGATTCCATACACTTAAAAAATGGAATATATCGGGCGTACTGTCGACGAGCAAAGGCAAAGCAATACGCACCGACGCCGGGTGGGAGCTCACCGATGTAGGCCGTATTCATTTACACGGCCTCGGTGTTGCGTCGATCAGCCCTGCCGCATTACAGGTCGCAGCTGATCTTAGAGCACATCTTGCGAAGCTTAGCGAACCGCAGGCCAAAGCCTTTGTTGAGGAGGCGATTAAGTGCCATGAGGCAGGTCTATACCGGTCGGCGGTAGTAATGTCCTGGCTGGGGGCCATGTCTGTTTTGCACCACGAGGTCCATGCAAATTATCTTACAGCCTTCAACGTCGAGGCCGCTCGCGTTTTCGGAACAAAATGGAAGCCGGCGGTCTCAACTGACGGCCTAGGTCTCATGAAGGAAGGCGATTTTCTGGATCGCATTGAGGCGCTTTCTATTATTGGTAAGAACGTCAAGGCAGAGCTGAAAACTTGTTTGGATAGGCGGAATGGCTGCGGTCATCCAAATTCTTACAAGATCAGCGCGAACCAATCGGCAGCGCACCTTGAGATATTGCTCTTGAACGTGTTCGAGAAGTTCGTCCATTGAGCGATGCTGCGTCTGCCTACGCACAATGGTGAGTAAAAACAATTCGGTCGGTCGCGCTGCGTTGATGCCGTATTCACCCTGATTTGCTGATACCAAGCATGGAGGACTTGCTTCCCACCACGATCCGCAAGCCTGCCATTTCCGTATCGTAGATCTGTGTCCCTGCCGGGTTCTCCTCGGCCACTTTGTTCACCGAGCCTTGGGTCAGTTTGGTCGTCATGCTCTCGCTCCATTTCGTCTGGCTCGGCCCCGGCGTCAGGCTAGATCCGACACGGTCCGACATGACAACGATGTCGCGAAAAGCACTGGAAGTACTGCATGAAACGGGCTAAGCCCGGCACGGTGTGGATGGCGAGACTTAAAATCTGCCGACTTCGGTCTTACGGGTTCGATCCCCGTCGTCCGCACCATGATGTTTTGCGGTGCTGCGGTTTTGTGCAGGCCGCCGCAGAGGATGAAATTCGGGAGGTTTCGTGGACAAGACGCGTGTTGAACAGGCCAGGACTGCATTGCGGACGATCTTTCCCGAGACGCCGCTGCAGCTCAACGAGTATCTGAGCCGCCGCTACGGGGCCGAGATCTGGCTGAAGCGCGAGGATCTGTCGCCCGTCCGTTCCTACAAGATCCGCGGTGCGTTCAACTTCCTGCGCAAGGCGATCGCGGCCGGCGCCAGCGATCGTACCTTCGTCTGCGCCTCCGCCGGCAATCATGCGCAAGGCTTTGCTTTCGCCTGCCGCCATTTCGAGGTGCCGGGCGTGGTCTTCATGCCGGTGACGACGCCGCAGCAGAAGATCGACAAGACCCGCACTTTCGGCGGCGAGTTCATCACCATCAAACTGACCGGCGATATTTTCGACCAGTGCTATGCAGCGGCCCGCACGCATGTCGAAGAGACGGGCGCGGTGATGGTGCCGCCCTTCGACGATGCCGATATCATCGAGGGACAGGCGACGGTCGCGGCCGAAATGATGGACCAGTTGCCGGACGGCACCATGCCCGATCTCGTCATCATGCCGGTCGGCGGCGGCGGACTTGCCGCCGGCATCACCGGTTATCTTGCCGACGTCATGGGCCCGAGCCGCTTCCTGTTCACCGAGCCGGTCGGCGCGCCGAGCCTGAAGCGGAGCCTCGAGGCCGGCCATGGTGTGACGCTGTCGGGCGTCGACAATTTCGTCGATGGCGCTGCCGTCGCACGCATCGGCACCGCCAATTTCGAGGCGCTGAAGACCTTTCCCGCCAGCCAGGTCATGCTCATTCCGGAAAACGCCATCTGCGTGACGATGACGGAGATGCTCAATGTCGAGGGCGTCGTGCTGGAACCGGCGGGCGGCCTTTCCGTGACCGCCCTGCAATTTTTGGGGCCCGAGAAACTGGCCGGCAAGCGCATCGTCTGCGTCGTCTCCGGCGGCAATTTCGATTTCGAGCGCCTGCCCGACGTCAAGGAACGGGCCATGCGCTATGCGGGCCTGAAGAAATATTTCATCCTGCGCCTGCCGCAGCGCCCCGGCGCCTTGAAGGACTTTCTCAATCTGCTCGGCCCGGAAGACGATATTGCCCGCTTCGAATATCTGAAGAAGACGGCGCGCAACTTCGGCTCCATCCTGATCGGCATCGAGACCGCCGGTCCCGATAATTTCGCACGGCTGCTGGAACGTTTCGACGCCGCCGGCCTCGGCTATCAGGATATCACCGAAAACGATATTCTCGCCAACCTGATCATTTGAGCGACCGGATCGATCGGCAACGCCGGCCCGTCATCCTGCCGCCCCCGCAGACACCATGAAGGAAATCCCGATGGCTTCGTTCCTCTCCAACATCTTTTCGGCCTTTACCGGCGGCGGCAAGCCTGCGGCGGAAGCGCCGGTCAAGGAAGCCGAGCCCCAGGCTCATGGCGATTGCCGCATCATCGCAGCGCCGATGAAGGAGGGGAACCAGTATCGTCTGGCAGGCCGTATCGAGAAGGATGTCGACGGCGAGGTTTTGATCCGCACCTTCGTGCGCGCCGACATGTTCACCTCTATGGACGATGCGGTGGAATATACCGTGCGCAAGGCGCGCCAGATCATCGACCAGAACGGCGCTTCGCTGTTTGGCGACGGCGAGAAGTCCCGCTCGGCTTGAGTTTTCACGGACTTGCCGGCGCCACGTTGATCCGCTGGCATTTTTTTCCGTATCCGTCTCTATACCATGTTGCGCCAATGGCCTCGCACTGGCTAAAGCGAAACGATATATCGATGGTATGCCGCATGGCCCCTATGGGCCGAATGCCCAAGGCCGGAGCGAATGGGGCCGCATGACGGAGCAGTGGTTCAATCTCGGACTGTTTCTGATCGAAGCGGTCTTCTATTTCTCGGTGATGACGGCGTTCCTGCATTTTCGCCGCCAGCTCGGCCTTGGGGTTTTCCTGGCCGCGCTCGGCGTCATGCATTTCATGGAAACCTACCTTGCGGCGGTCTTCTACGTGGACCTGCCGTTCGGCGTGGTCTCGCCGGGGTCGTCCATCTTCTTTGCCGGCAAGCTGATGATGATCCTGCTCCTCTACATGAAGGAGGATGCCGCGACCGTCCGTCAGCCGATCTACGGCCTCTTCCTCGGCAATCTCCTGACCGTCTTCATCGCCAAGCTTCTGCAGATGCATCCCTCCGTCACGCTGCCGGGTGGCCGCCTGTCAGACATGGGCTTTCTCGACGAGATGGGCTGGCTGATGGTCTGGGGCACGACCATCCTGTTCGTCGATGCGATCGGCATCATCCTCGTCTACGAACGCCTCGGACACTGGCTGCGCCGGCATATCCTGCTTCGCTTTGCCATATCCGGCGCCATCCTGCTCACGTTCGATCAGCTGGCCTTCTGGACGGTCCTGCATTTCCTGCTCGATGCGCCGGTGTCGGTTCTGTTCGGCGGCTGGTACGCGAAACTCTTTGCCGTGGTCATCTATTCGGTTCTGTTCGGGCTCTATCTGCAGATCGAGCAGATGCCGCGGCTTGCGCGATCGTCGAGCGAGATCCGCGACATCTTCGCCCATCTGACTTTCCGTGAGCGCTATCACGCGCTTCTGGCCAGCAGCGGCATGGATGGCCTTACCGGCATCAACGGCCGTGCGCGAATGGAGAAGGATGCCCCGACCCTGATTCGCGAAAGCCTGTCACGCCGGCAGGGGCTCAGCATCGTCATTGCCGACGCCGACAGTTTCAAGGCGGTGAACGATCTCTTCGGTCATCTGAAAGGCGACGACGTGCTGAAGGCGGTGGCGGCAAGCCTGCGCACCGGTTCACGGCCGGGCGATCACCTGTCGCGCTTCGGCGGGGAGGAGTTCGTGCTGATCCTGCCCAATACGGATCACGAGCGGGCGCTTCTGATCGCCGAACGGTTGCGGCTCAACATTCCTCGGCAGGTATTTCGTCCCGACGGCGTCGCGATGACCATTTCGATGGGAGTGGCGACCGCACCGGAGGACGGCGCGACGCTGGACGATCTGCTCGGCCGCGCCGACGAACGCCTCTACAGCGCAAAAAACGACGGCCGGAACAATGTTCACGGCCGTCGCGGGCGGTTCGATATTCTGGAAGACGCCGGGGTTTAAGCGGCGGCCAGTTCCAGGCTGCGCTGCTGCGCGGAGGCGATTGCCTTTTCGGCAGCTTCCGGACCGAAGGCGGTGCCCTCGACATAGATGACTTCGACATCGGTCATGCCCATGAAGCCGAGAACCGTCTTCAGGTAGGGAACGGCATGGTTCATCGGAGCGGCGGGGCCTTCCGAATAGATGCCGGCGGACGCCAGAACGATGTAGACCTTCTTGCCGGTTGCAAGACCCTGCGGACCTTCGGCCGTGTAGCGGAAGGTGTGGCCGGCGCGCGCGATGTGGTCGATCCAGGACTTCAGCGTCGAATAGATGTTGAAGTTGATGAGGCCGGTGGCGATGACGACCGTATCGGCAGCAAGAAGCTCGGCGACGGAAGCGTCGGACTTTTCGGCAGCGGCTGATTCGGCGGCGTCACGGGCTTCGGCCGGCTTGCGGATGGCCGAGGTGGTGACGGTATCGAGATGCGCGATGCCTTCCTTGGCAAGGTCGCGGCGCACGACGGTGCTGCCCGGACGATTGGCAATCAGCTTTTCGACGAATTCATTGGCGATCTGCGAGGAGATCGACTCTTCGCGCGGGCTCGACGTAACGAGAAGAATGGAAGACATGGCGTTCAATTCCTTGATTGCATTCCAGATTAAGGCTTGGGAGGCCGGTTTCCGTCCCGCGGGACAGGTGGTTCGGCAAGAGAAATAGGCGTGGACGCCTATCGATAAAACTGGGATAATCTCGAAAGCCACTATCGATGGAATGGATAGATTGATGGATGCCAATCCGACGCTCGACCAGCTTCAGGTGTTTCTCTCGGTTGCCGAAAGCGGCAGTTTTTCGGCTGCGTCGCGGGCGCTGAACCGCTCGCAGTCGGTTGTGAGCTACACGATCGCCAATCTGGAAACGCAGCTGGAGGTGACGCTGTTCGAACGCTCCGGCGCGCGCCAACCGAAATTGACGGACGAGGGGCGGGCCATGCTGGTCGATGCCCGCCGCATCGTTGCCGACCTGCAGGTAATGCGCGCCCGTGCCAAGAGCATCAAGCAGGGGCTGGAGGCCGAACTGACGATCGCCATTTCCACCATGGTGCCCACCGGCGCCGTGGTGACGGCGCTGCGCGAATTCGGCGGCCACTTCCCCTCCGTCTCGCTCAATCTGAATGTCGGCGAACTCGGCATGGTGATGAACATGGTGGCGTCCGGCCGGGCGGCAATCGGCATTGGCGGCGCGCTTTTGAAACAGGACGACACGCTCGTCGCGGACCGGATCGGCCATTCCTTCATGCTGCCGGTCTCTGCGCCCGATCATCCGCTGGCACTGCTTGGCCGGCCGATTACGATCGCCGATGTGCGCGACGAGACGCAGCTCGTCGTCACCGACGCCTCGGGCATCACCGCCGGACGCGACTTCAATGTTTTGTCCTACAAGGTGTGGCGTGTGAGCGATATCGGCACCAAGCATCATCTGGTCCGCGGCGGGCTGGGCTGGGGTGGCCTGCCGGCCTCTCTGGTGCGTGACGACATTCGCAGCGGCGATCTCGTGAAGCTGGACCTCGACGCCTACGAACAGGGCGAATATCCGCTTTACGCCCTCCACAAGGCCGCCAATCCGCCGGGACCTGCGGCCCGCTGGCTGATCGACACCTTTACTGAAAAGCTTTCGATGTGCCCCAACCACGCGCATTTCACCGCCTCGCTGATGAGCGATGCGCCTTCGCCCTATGCCGAAGCCGCCGAGTAACGGCAGCGATTGCGGCACGGGGTGGCAGGGATGGCAGGGGCGGGGCCGCAGCATCTGTGTCCGCTTGCGTTCGCGGCTTGACCGCGTGACATCCTGTGGTAGTTTTCCGTTACGGTCTGCAGTTCACCGAGGCGTCGCCGTCCCTGAAAGGGGAAGCTAAACCTGCATATCTCTTCGATCATCAGCACTTATCCCGTGCCGAAGTCGACAAGCCGGCGACCGACGACAATCAAGCGACAACGGCACTTCGAAGGGTAAGAGATGACCAGAACCATCCTTCCGATGGACGTGGCCGACCTGTCGGCTTTCGCCAAATCATTGCGCCAGCAACTCCTCGTTTTCAACCACAAGCCAAGCCATGTGGAGATGCTCAACCTGCTCTGCCGCGCCGCCGGCTTTGCCAACTACCAGCATTTTCGTGCGGTTGAGGCGCAGAGGGCATCGCTCGTTCCGGTGTCGGTTTCGGCTGTGAACACATCCGAGATGACGGACCCGAGCGGCCGGGTGTCTCTTCTCACCTCGATCAGCGAACCGCAGGTTCCGCCAGACGAAGCGCGCGTGATGAAGACTTTGAGGGTGTTCGACGGCGAGGGACGGCTTGTTCGATGGCCCGGCAAGCGCTCGCAACAGGAACTTTGCCTGTGGTTTCTGTGGTCGAAGATCCCGCGCGGCGCGAGCTATTCCGAACGGGCTATCAGCACGCTCCTGAATGGCATGCACAGCTTCGGTGACCCGGCGCGCCTGCGCCGGGACATGTTCGACCTCGGTCTCGTTCGCCGAAACCGCGACGGCAGCGATTATCGCCGTATTGAACGCAAGCCGCCGCCGGAACTGCGGCTGCTCTCTGCGCTGATCGGGCAGAAGCGGCAAGCCGCCTGACCCTTGGTTTAAACCAGATGGGCGAGGCGAGGGGCCTTGCCCATCTCTGGCCGCGCCGAAAGCCTAGATGCCCATGCTGCCGGTGTTCGGGACCATCCGCACGCCATCGACCTTGTAGCTGCCGTCGTCCATCAGCCGCATCTGGTAGATGGCCGTCCAGTCCTTGCCCTCGCGGGCGCCGATCATCACCTCCTGCAGCACCATCTCGCCGCCGCCGATGAGGCGTGAGCGGCCGAAGGCATAGGTTCCGAGATGATAGACCGGGGCGTAGTTCTTTCGCACCATGGCGAGAAACTGCTCCTCGTCTGGAAACAGGCTGCGGATCGATGGGGAGGCGAAACCATAGGCGGCGGCGGCATCATCATGCATCAGGGCCTTGATCTGGGCCGATATCACCGCCTGCGCATCGGCAACGGGATCTTCGGCAGCAGCGACGGGGCCGGACAGGACGGCAAGCGGAAGCACAAGAGATACGATAAGAGACAACACGGCAGGCAGAGATCGAAGGCGCATCGAAAATCTCCTTGGTGACGCCATGGATGGTAGCGCATTCGCACCTGCGGAAAAGATGGGCGACGCAAATAAATCGGGCAGGGCGATCACATTGCAAGGCGTGGCCGCGCATCGGCTATGCGCAATCGCTGCTTGTACATGACACGGACGGCTGGCAGGAGAGACCCAATACCGAATCCATGTCGACGATACGCCCGGAATGCTTTTCGATGACCATTCTCCTTGCCCCCGCTCTTCTCTATTTCAGCAATTCCATCCTGTTCAATTCGCTATTTACCCGGCTTCCGGCGATCCAGGAGGCGATGGCGATCGACAAGACCATGCTCGGGCTGGCGCTTCTGAGTGCGCCTGTCGGCACGTTTCTCGCCCTGCCGCTTTCGGGGCGCATCACCGACAGGCTGACGCCGCGCGTCACAGCCGTGACCATGCTGCCGATCTGCGCGGTGCTTGCGCCGCTGATCACCATCCTGCCCTTTGCCGGCTTTGCCTTCTGCTTTTTCCTCTATGGCTTTTTCCGGACGATCTTCGACGTGTCCGCCAACATGATCTCCGCCGGCATCGAGCAGCGCAGCGGCAAGAAGGTTCTGGCCCGCAGCCACGGTTTCTGGTCGGTGGGCCTGCTCGTCGGCTCGCTCGCCTCCGGCTTTCTGGCGGACAGGGGCGTATCACCCTTCGCGCAACAGAGCATCGCCGCCATCCTCGTGCTCGTCGCCTGTGCCGCCGCCTTCCGCGTCATGCCGAAGGAGATGCGGAAGGAAAAGCCTGCTGAACGCCGGCCGGCCTATGTCCTGCCCGACCGGACGATCCTGATGATCTGCGTCATGGTGTTCGGTCTGTGCATCGTCGAAGGCGCGATCTACGACTGGGGCACGTTCTTCCTGCGCGAAGTGGTGAAGGCCGACCCGGCGACGACCGGCATCCTCTATGCGACCTTTACGATCGGCATGGGTGCCACCCGCATGGCCGGCGACAAGCTGCGCGATCTGTTCGGCCCGGTGCTGCTGGTGCGCTCATCCGCATTGCTCGTGGCTCTCGGCATCGTGCTGCTCGTTGTCTCGCCGGGCTTTGCGACCGCCGGCATGGCGCTGGCAGCGCTCGCCCTCTTCACGCTTGGCTGCGGCATCGCGCTTGCCTTTCCGCTTGCCGTGTCGACCACGATCTCGCTTGGAAAAGGGCAGGCGTCGGAAAATCTCGCGGCGCTGGCGCTGACCCTGATGATCTCGACGATCGGCGTGCCGCCGCTGCTCGGCTTCATCGCCCAGCATATCAGCCTGTCGGCCGCCTTCGTTGTTCTTCTGCCATTTGTCGCAGTCAGTTTCCTGATGGCGCCCGTTGCCGATGGCCGACGGGTGCGATTGTGGTCCGCGCGGGCGAAGACCGGTCAGGCGAAAGCCAATTAACTCTTGAAAGGTCAGATACTTATCTGCTGTTCAACGATCAACCCAAAGGCAACAGGCTGTGGGAAAATCGGCCATGGGCCTCCAGCGCCTTCCCCTTGCCCCTAATTGGCCATAAGCTTGGTTAGAAGGTGAGGGGCGCTTCGTTGCCGCTCCGACTTTGCCCGAGACGTCTGCTGCCGATGGGCTCGGGCGCTCATCATCCGATTGAATACCAACTGCCGAAAACAGGTGGCTCTGTGATCGACCCATACGACATCCTTGGCGTTTCCCGCGAGGCCGACGGCACCGCGATCAAGGCAGCCTATCGCAAACATGCGAAGGCAGCGCATCCCGATGCCGGCGGCGACGTCGATGCATTCGCGCGCCTGACGACCTCATACGAGCTTCTGAGCGACCCGGTACGCCGCAAGGTCTATGACGACACGGGCTACGACCCCGATCTTGCCGATACCAGGGACCTGCAGGGCCTTGTGATCCTCGAAACGCTGGTCAACGAGATGATCCTCGACGAGCGCGATCCGGGCTCCTTCGACCCCGTGTCGTCGATGCGCCGCAAGCTGACCGACCGGATCGTCAACGCGCGCATCCATATTCTCGAGATGGAACGCCACCGGGCCCGCATCCGCAACCATATCGACAGGATCGGACGCAAGCCGGAGACCGATGTGCTCGGCCGGATGCTGAAATCACGCTGCGAGACGATCAATGACGCGATCTCAAAGTCGGAAGCCGAGATTATAACGATCGAACAGGCCTATGGCATGCTCGACGGCTATACCTACGAGATCGAGCCTGAACGCATCAAGGCTGCGGCAGAGTAGGCCATGCCGGGCAGGGGCGCGTTTCTTCCCGTCCTTGTCGCTCTCATCGATGTCGCTCTCGTGGATGTTGCTCCCATAGGATCGCTCTTGACCTTGCCGCGGTGCTGCGCCATGCCGATCCCGATCGACAGAACTCAATCAGAGCCTTTTCCATGAGCATCACCATTCGCCCTGCGGTCCGCCAGGATGCGGCCACGCTTCTCGGTTTCATCCTCGAACTCGCCATCTATGAAAAGGCAGAGAACGAGGTTCTGGCAACCGTTGAAACCGTCGAGACATCGATCTTCGGCGAAGGCTCAGTCACCCGCGCGATCGTCTGCGAACAGGATGGCCAGGCGATCGGCATGGCGATCTTCTTTTTCAACTATTCCACCTGGCAGGCCCGAAACGGCCTTTATCTCGAAGACCTCTACGTCACCCCCAAGGCTCGCGGCGCCGGCGCCGGCAAGGCACTTCTGAAACGCCTGGCGCAGATCGCCGTCGAAGAAGGATGCGGCCGGTTCGAATGGAGCGTGCTCGACTGGAACGAGCCGGCGATCAAGGTCTACGAGGCGATCGGTGCCGAAGCCCAGACCGAATGGATCCGCTACCGGATGAGCGGCGAGACCCTGAAGGCATTTGCCGCTGCCGCCGGATGACGCCGGACGGCTGAGAGGCGTTGCGGTTCAAGATAGATGTACCCGTTGCCGCCACCAGATGATGAAGACGCCGTCGATCGGCAAGGGTGATCTGCGTATAGCATCGCGACATGTCAAAATCTCGCAGGTGAAGCCATTGAAATTACTGGCATGTCGCACTTGGAAATAGAATGTACCCGGCTACAACAAAAGATCAGATAATGATGATTATGGAACTACTCCATCCATCTGCCGCATGAATTCATCTCTCATGGTCCTTGCCAGATCGATGACGCAGCGTCTGAGTGCCGCCATGTCCGGCGCTGCCTCGATATCGGCGATGAGTGCATCCATGGCCTTTATCTTCTGCAAAAGAGAAATGGCCGCGCTATCGCTATGGTAAGAGTGATTGTTGGAAGACATGTAATAATGATCCGCAAAATAGTCGTCGCCGAGGCGCAATATACCGTCGGAGCGATAGCAGATCCCATTCAACGTGCGCGAGAGTTTTTTCCGGATTTCTGGCGGCATCTATCAATCTCATATCGTGCCGATCGATCCGCAATACTGGCTTGAAGTCTTTGCTCATGACGGCAACAGTGACGCTTATCCAGGCGGACGATACGCCCGATCACGCGGAACTGCCTGGGTGACTGAAGCCGACGACTGAAACATACGATATCATTTTGCATCAGGGATTTGCCGCTCATGAAACTGACAGACTTCAACGTGCTCACCTTCGACTGCTACGGCACGCTCATCGACTGGGAAACCGGCATGGTACAGGCACTGAAACCGCTGACCGATCGGATCGCTGCGCCTTTATCGCGCGATGCTATCCTGGAGGCGCATGCCCGCCATGAATCCGCGCAGCAGAAGCATACACCGGCCAAGATCTACCGGGACCTCCTGCCGATCGTCTACAAGCGGCTTGCCGAAGAATGGGGCATGCGGTCACCTGGGCGGAATGTGTCGCCTACGGCCAGTCG
Source organism: Neorhizobium sp. (assembly GCA_028283725.1). Lineage (GTDB taxonomy): Bacteria > Pseudomonadota > Alphaproteobacteria > Rhizobiales > Rhizobiaceae > Neorhizobium. The sequence goes on from JAPWKC010000004.1 coordinate 244,515, forward strand.
GTGAAGGATTGGCCCGCCTTTGCCGACAGCACTGCTGCCCTTGCCTATCTCAAGCAGCATTACAAGCTGGTGATCCTGTCGAATGTCGATAACCAAAGTTTTTCGATGAGCAACGAAAAGCTCGGTGTCTCGTTCGACGCGATCTATACGGCAGAAGATATCGGCGCCTACAAGCCGGCCGATCGCAATTTCGACTATATGCTGGAAAATCTGGCCGCGCTCGGCATCGAGAAGCACGAGATCCTGCATACGGCCGAAAGCATGTTTCACGATCACGGCCCGGCAAACCGCAATGGTCTGGCATCCTGCTGGATCTATCGCCGCCACGAGCAGGACGGCTTCGGCGCCACGATGAACCCCGGCGACATGCCGACATATGATTTTCGTTTCAACAGCATGGCAGACCTTGTCGCTGCGCATCGGGAAGCGGTCGGCGCTGTCGATTGACCGGCTGACGTTACGTCAGGACAGTCTCAATCCATGGCGTGGACGGGGCGGGGGCTTGCGCCCTCCCCGGATCTGCCGGTCGGTGAAACTTTGAAGCGTCAGATCTCTTCGGCAGACAGGACGATCTCGATGCAGAGGCCGTCATAGGCCGGCTCGACATTCGTCGGGGTTTCGCGCGCCACGGTCGCATAATCAAGCGGCGTGTGCATGTGGGTGAGGATCGCGCGCCTTGCGCCGAGGCGCTTGATCCAGTCCAGCGCCTGTTCCAGCGACAGATGGCTGGGGTGTCTGGTATATTGCAACGCATCGATGATCAGGAGGTCGATACCGGCAAGCCGCTCGATGCTGCCTTCGGGGAAATCGCTGACATCGGTGCAATAGGCGATATCGCCGACGCGAAAGCCCAGCGAATGCGCATCGCCATGGGCCTGCATATGCGCGGTAAAGCGCAGCGGCCCGCCCTCACCCTCGATCACCACGCCCTCATCCAGATCTTCGATCAGGTGCGGCGTGACGATCGGCGGATAGTTACCGCCCGGCGGGGTTTCCAGGCAGTAGCCGAAGCCCTGCCGAATGCGCTCCATCGTCACCGGATCGGCATAGATCGGGATGCGCTTCTTCTGGGTGTGGAAATACCCTCTGATATCATCGATCCCGTGCAGATGGTCGGCATGCGCATGGGTGTAGAGAACCGCGTCGAGCTGCTGGACGCCGGCGGCAATCATCTGCTCGCGGAAATCCGGGCCGGTGTCGATGACGACCACGGTGCGACCGCCATCGGGTGCGATCTGCTCGACGAGCAGCGCCGTGCGGGTTCTGCGGTTACGGCTGTTTTCACGATCGCAGTCGCCCCAGTCGCCATTCAGCCGCGGGACGCCCGGCGAGGACGCGCAGCCCAGAATGGTGAAACGGCGACGGTATCCTTCTTTCACCCTCAGAGCCTCGGCATTTTCGAGAAGCAACGGAAGGCGTTGTCCGTGGTGATCGCCGCCATGTCGTCGTAGGAAAGCCCGTGAACATCGGCCAGAACCTCAGCGGTATTGACCACGTAGGACGGCTCGTTACGCTTGCCGCGCCAGCGTTTTGGCGCAAGGTAGGGAGCATCGGTTTCGACCAGAAGACGATCGAGCGGGATCGTTTTGGCGATGGCGCGGATATCCTCGGATTTTGGAAAGGTGAGGATGCCCGAGAAGGAGATGTAGCCGCCGAGTTCGACGCCTGCACGGGCAAGATCAGGCCCTGCCGAGAAGCAGTGCAGGATGAAGGGGAAGGCCCCCTTCCCGCTTTCCTGCGTCAGGATTTCGATCATGTCGTCATCGGCGCTGCGGGAATGGATGACGAGCGGCAGATTTGTTTCGCGCGCAGCCTCGATATGGCGGGTCAATCCGGTCTTCTGGTCGGCAGGTGTCTGGGTGTCGTAGAAGTAATCGAGACCGGCCTCGCCGATCGCGACGATCTTGTCATGGCCGTTGGCAAGGCGGATCAGATCCTGCGCCGTCACGTCCAGCTCTTCCCCGGCATTGTTCGGATGGGTGCCGACGGAGCAGAAGACGGACGGGTATTTTTCCGCAATCGATATCAGCGTGTCGAGCTTCTTCACGCGGGTCGAGATCGTCACCATCTGCTTGACGCCGGCAGCATGGGCGCGGGCGATGAGCTCGTCGCGCTCGGCGTCGAACTCGGCAAAATCGAGATGGCAATGGCTATCGATCAGCATAGACACGTTATTCAAACCTTTAAACATACGGGAGACGGCCCGGCCAAAAGCGCGGGCCGTCTAATGCGTGCAGAGCTTCAGGCGGTCGCTTCGGGCGCCACATAGCGCGGAAAAACCGGCTTCGGGGCTTCGAGCGGCGTGCCGGGCTTCAGGCGGCCTGCCTCGCCGAGGCTCTGGAAATCACGGGCGTCCGCGCCGGCTGCGACGAGGTCTAACAGCTTTTCCGACGAGCCCGGCATGAAGGGCTGCAGAAGGATGGCGATCTGGCGCACGACTTCGGCCGTGACATAGAGAACGGTGCCCATACGCTCCGGGTCGGTCTTCTTCAGCGCCCAAGGCTCCTGGCCGGCGAAATAGCGGTCGGTTTCGGAGACGACGGCGATGATGGCGGCCAGCGCCTTGTGGATGGTCTGCTTGCCCATTTCCTCGCGGCAGATGGCGATCAGCGCGTCGGCGGAGGCAAGCATCGCCTGATCGGCTTCGGTGAGGGCGCCCGGCGTCGGGATCTGGCCGTCGCAGTTCTTGACGATCATCGACAGCGAGCGGCTGGCAAGGTTGCCGATGCCGTTTGCAAGGTCGGCGTTGATGCGCGTGCCGATCGCCTCTTCGCTGCAGCTACCGTCCTGGCCGAAGGAGATTTCGCGCATCAGGTAGAAGCGGATCGCATCGAGACCGAAATGGCCGATCAGTTCGAACGGGTCGAGCACGTTGCCGAGCGACTTCGACATCTTCTCGCCGCCCTTGGCAAGAACGAAGCCGTGCGCGTAGACGCGCTTGGGCAGAGGCAGGCCCGCAGACATCAGGAAGGCAGGCCAGTAGACGGCGTGGAAGCGGATAATATCCTTGCCGATGATATGGACGTCAGCCGGCCAGTATTTCGCGCGCTCGCCCTGCGGCTCGTCGATATAGCCGGTGGCGGTGAGATAGTTGGTCAGCGCATCGACCCAGACATACATGACATGGTCAGGATCGTTCGGAACCTTGATGCCCCAGTCGAAGGTGGTGCGAGAGATCGAAAGATCCTTCAGCCCCGACTTGACGAAGGAGATGACCTCGTTGCGACGCTCGGCCGGGCCGATGAAATCGGGGTTTTCCTCATAATGCTTCAGAAGCTTGTCGCCATATTCCGACAGCTTGAAGAAATAGCTCGATTCTTCCACCCATTCGACCGGCGTGCCCTGCGGGCCGTAGCGGACGCCATCGGCGCGCACGTCCGTCTCGTCCTCGGCGTAATAGGCTTCGTCGCGCACGGAATACCAGCCGGCATAGGCATCCTTGTAGATGTCGCCGGCATCGGCCATGCGGTTCCACAGCGCCTTGCTGGTGGCGTGGTGGCGCTCTTCGGTGGTGCGAATGAAATCGTCGTTCGAGGCGTTGAGCAGCTTGCCCATCTCGCGGAATTCGTTTGAATTGCGCTCGGCAAGCGCTTCCGGCGTAATGCCCTCGTTGCGCGCCGTCTGCTGCATCTTCTGGCCGTGCTCGTCGGTTCCGGTCAGGAAGAACACATCCTTGCCGTCGAGGCGCTGGAAGCGCGCCATCGCATCGGTCGCGATCAGTTCGTAGGCATGGCCGATATGCGGCTTGCCATTCGGGTAGGAAATCGCGGTGGTGATGTAGAAGGGTGTCTTGTCAGCCATGGAATATACTCGGAGAATGAACTCGGGTCGCCTTCCGACAGGATCGAAAAACGTTCTGCCGCTCTTAGCGCATGTTACGCGGATGCGAAACCGAAAGTTCCCGCCGTAGGCGGTAAACGGTCGTCATGTGGTTGCACCGGCCAAGGGGGCGCACGTCCCCCATCAGCCAACGACCTCTAACGGGCCCCGACAGAACCGTCAGGCGCGCGCAGCCTCCAGAATGGAAAGCAGCGTCTGTTTGCGGTCGAGATTATAGGCCTGCGAGACGGTGATTTTCTCGCCGATGTCGCTCACCAGTTTCGCATGTCTGTCGGCGGAGACAAGGTCACCGGACAGCGCCGCGCTGCGGGCACATTCCACAAGATGATCGGCCAGATGATCGAGGAAGAAGGAGAAGACGACGTCGCTTTCCTTGCCGGAAAGCACGTCGGCCAGCCGGTGCATCGCCTTGCGGGCCGCGGGGCCGTCAGCGGCCATCACATCGTCGAAGGCGGTGATGATATCCATACCGCCATAGTTCATCAGCTTCAGTGCCTGCGAGACGCTGCCCTTGGCGCTTGAAAGCACTGTTTCCGCCGTCTTTCCACCATCGAGCGGCGTGCCGAGGGCCGACAGCGCGCGGTTCAGATCATCGTCACCGAGCGGGGACAGGCGCAGCGGCTGGCAGCGCGAACGGATCGTCGGCAGGAGCTTTCCCGGCGCGTGGGAGAGGACGAGGAACATCGCGTTCTTCGGCGGCTCCTCGAGGATCTTGAGAATGGCGTTGGCTGCATTTCTGTTGAGATCGTCCGCAGGGTCGATGATGACGATGCGCCAGTTGCCGGTGCCCGACGTCTGCGAGAAGAAATGCCCGGCGCGGCGCACCTCGTCGACCGTGATGGCGCTCTTCACCTTGCCGGTCTTGTCGTCGACCGGGCGTGCCAGATGCAGGAGATTGTGCGAGGCGCCGGAGGCGATCTGGCGGCTGACCGACGAGCCGAGATCCGGATCGGAGATATGATCCGGCGCATCCGCCGGGTTCGGATGGGTCAGGACGTGACTGGCGAAGCGGAAGGCGAGTGTGGCCTTGCCGATGCCCTCCGGCCCTTCGATGAGGACGGCGTGATGCGCCTTTCCCGACTTGTAGCTACGCGCCAGAAAAGCCTCGGCAGCGTCATGGCCGAAGAGATGCGGATTGCTGGCAGGCGCGATCGCGCCATCCAGCACATGCGGGCTCTGGTCGCTCATCCGGTGGCATCCGATGTGGTTGTGGCCGATGACCGCGCCAGTGGCTCGACAATCGCCGCGATCTCCTCGGCGATCTCCTCCTCGCTGCGGTCGGCATCGACGACGCGGCAGCGCGACGGTTCGTTCTGCGCGATCCCGAGATAGGCGTCGCGGCGCTTTTCGTGGGTCTCAACTTCCTCGCGCTCGAAACGGTCCGGTGCGGCATCACCGCCGCGACGACGAGCGCGTTCCAGCCCGGTTTCCGCCGGCAGATCGAGGATGATAGTGCAATCTGGCAGAACGCCGTCGATCGCAACGCGCTGCAGCGCCTCGATCAGATCGGGATCGAGATTGCCGGTCGCACCCTGATAGACGCGGGAGGAATCAATGAACCGGTCGCAGAGAACGATCGCGCCGGTCTTCAGCGCCGGACGGATCACCTCTTCCACATGATCGTTGCGGGCGGCGGCAAACAGGATGGCTTCCATACGCGTCCCATAGGCCTCAGCGGCGCCCGAGAGAAGAACATGCCGGACAGCCTCGGCGCCGGGCGAACCGCCGGGTTCGCGCGTGAGCAGCACATCGTGGCCGGCTCGGCGCAGCCGGTCGGCGAGGCGGCGGATCTGGGTCGATTTACCGGCCCCTTCCCCACCCTCGAATGTCACGAACAATCCCGTATGATCGGCCACAGCGCTACCCGCATTCATCTGATCTGCGGCTTATAGCCTATCACCGAAGGATGCGAAACATGGCTGCGGCAATCGTCCACGGGCAGTGCCTTCAACTGTTATTCACCATCTGGAGACATGCTTGGAGATCCTCAGAGCCAGAACAGCATGAGCTCCATCAGGGCATCGGTCGCCTTGGATGTCAGCGTCCCCTCGCCGACCGCAGCAGCCGTCACCAGCGGGATTTCACGCACCGTGCGGCCACCTTGCGAAATTTTCAGCGTACCGACCGCCTGCCCCTGCTGCACCGGCGCGCGCAGCGGCCAGTGATAGACGATATTGCCGGAAAGGCGCTCGGGATTGTTGGTCGGCAGATAGAGATCGATGGGCTCGTTGGCCACGAGATCCACATGGCCGGCATCACCGCCATAGACGGATGCCTGTCCGATCACATCGCCCTGCCTGAAGACAACGCGTGTCTCGAAGCTCGACAACGCCCAGTCGAGGGCACGCTTGGCCTCGTCCGTCCGTTCCTTGTCGCTTGCAAGACCGCCCATGGCCAGAAACAGGCGTGTGCCGTTGCGCTCGACGGAGGCGACGAAGGCAAAGCCTGCACCTTCGGCATATCCGGCGCCGAGACCATCTATGCCGATCCCAAGTCCAAGCAGCGGGTTCTTGTTGCGCTGAAAAATCTTGTTCCAGGTGAAATCCGGCTGCGCGTAGAGGGGATAGCGGTCCGGATAGGTTGCGTAGAGGTGGCGCGCAAGCTCCACCATATCGCGCGCGGTCGTGCGGCTTTCAGCGCTGGGAAGGCCGGTCGCATTGCCGAAGACGGAACGGTCAAGCCCCAAATCCTTGGCGCGCGCCGTCATGCGGGTCGCAAACTGCGCCTCACCGCCTGCCATGCCTTCCGCCAGAACGATGCAGGCATCGTTGGCGTTGTCGATGACGACCCCTCGGATCAGGTCATCAACGCGGATCTGTGATTTCAGTGCGGCAAACATCGTCGTCGTGCCGGAAGGAGCGCCGCCGGTACGCCAGGCATTTTCGCTGACGGGATAGAGGGTATCTGGCGAAATTTCGCCGCGCTTCATCGTGCTGAAGACGGTTTCCATCGTCATCAGCTTGGCAAGCGAGGCGGCCGGAAAGGACTGGTTTTCGTTCTGGGCCAGCAGCACGGTGCCGGTCTTCGCCTCGACCATATAGGCCTGTCTGGCCTTGGTGGTGAAGCCTGCTGCCGGCGTGGGTGCCGCCGATTGCGCCGCGGCGATGCCCGGCATTTCTACGGCGGCGAGGCCGATAATCCAGAGGTAAGACCAGATACGCATCATGCAGCCCCCGGCAACTGAATGGACCATGGGTAGCAGCGGACGTTTGCCGCTGCAATGACGAGTGAAGCGCCTGGCGGCCCTTTCGAGGTCGCAACCGGCGCTTCAGATACCCCGTTTCGGCCCGCGCGCCGTCCTCAAGGCCTGGCGCGATCCGATGATGTTTGCAACCGCCTTATCGCGACGGATTGCGCAGTACCATGTTGCCGAACATGACGACCGGCTCGGCGTTGCGCGGCGTATTGGCGTAAGCCGTCTCGCTGACATGGGCGGGGGCGCGCTGCGGCTGTGCAGACGGCCGCGCTTCTGCGGTGCGGACCGTACGCTGTTCAGTAATACGCTGTTCACCCATGCGCTCGTTGACACGTTCTGCGCCGCGGGCCGTCGGACGCGGCATTTCAGCCTGTGCGAACTGCGGGCGGGCAGCAGGCCGTGCCTCGGCAAGTGCCGGCGCCTGTAGCGGCTGGCGGATCTGCTGGCGGGTGTTCTGACGGGCGGGCTCGGCCTCGGCGACATAAGTCGGCGCTGCGGCGACCGGAGCGGCGACGCGCTGCGGTTGGCGAGCGGCTGCGGCAGAACCGGACGAACGATCACCCGGCCGTGGCGCCGCATGCGGCAGCTGCGACGGCTCATCGAAGGTCCGCAGCGTGCGTGCTGCGCTCGATGCGTGATTGGAACCGCTTGGCGTGCGGCCGGAATAGGCGACCGGCGACGGCAGGCCAGAACCATAGCTCTGCAGCTGATCGCCGAACGGCTGGTTGGAGGCAACCATCACGCCCGATGCAATCTGACCCTCAGGCGCAACGGACGGCAGGCGGTCGCCCTTGCGGACATAGGATGCCATCAGATACGGCATATCGTTGCCGTCCATGCGGGCGCGCCCGATATATTTGACGTTAACGTTGGCCGTGCCGGTCCGCTTGACGTCGAGAAGTTCGGCAGCCTTGCCCGACAGGTCGATGATACGACCCGGATGATAGGGGCCGCGATCGTTGACGCGAACGACGACCGAGGTACCGGTATCGAGATTGGTGACACGCGCGTAGCTTGGCAGCGGGAATGTCGGGCTTGCCGCGGACAGGTGGGCGCTGTCGTAGACTTCGCCATTGGCGGTCACGCGACCGTGGAAGGCTGAGCCATACCACGAGGCCAGTCCGTTCTTGTTGTAGTTTGCGTCTTCCTTGGGAACGTAGGTCTTGCCGCGGACCTCGTAGGGATCGCCGACCATGTAGCGGCCACCGCCTTTCGGCACCGGCTGACCTTCCTGCACGACGCGCGGGCTTGCCTTGACGCCGTATTCCTTCTCGGAGAAGTATTCCTTGCTGCGGGGCTTTGCGCCGGCGACCTTCGTCGACTGCGTCGATGCGCAGGACGCAACCGACATGCAGACCGCTGCAATTCCCAACCACTTCGCGCTCAGCGAAAGCCTGTTGCCACTCAAACTCAACACAAACCCGTCCCGTGCCGCATTCGCCTGACGACACCGGATCGGACCTCGCAGCCGAACCATATCATCACGACGTGACCAAATGTTTCGAAACGGCATGTGCCGCAGCGAAACAACGTGTCTCAAGTTTTGCGATGTTTGCGGGAAAAACGCGACCGAAAACTGTGAATCCGGCCAGGTTTTGAAACTTATGGTTAACGAATGGTTTCAACCGTAAGTGCGGGCCTCGGGCCCGTCTTCCATGAACGGAACCTGAACCGCGCCGGCTCATCCGTCAAGCGCCGCATTTCAAACAGACAGCAAACACTGCCGCAATTCCGACTCATTGCGACCTGCGTTGCAAAGCAGCAACAAATTGCCCGACCCGCAACACAGGCATGCGGCGAACAGACGTGCATGCACCCTCCCCTTGCGAGCTACTGCGAGCGGCGGACCAGAAGATGGTCACGACAATTGCGCCATGAAATCGTCAGTGGCTGCGAGATCGGCGGCGAGCGCTACGATGGCGAGCGCGATCGCCTCCTTCTTCCAGCCCGCTTCTTCTGCGGCACCAATCAAACTCTCGACCGAAGGCTCGATCGCAAAGAGGCACTCGGCCTGGTAGCTTTCCGGCGAGGACAGGTGTGAAGGCGGGTTTATCGAGGCATTCATCATCATCGCATCCGTTTGCAGATTCGTTTGTGCCTCGACCTTGGCGGGCAAACGCTTCCGCAATATGTCCTTGCTGTTTCCAAGTGTGTCTCGTCGCTGCCGGCGATCACACTTTCGCTACTCGTCGGCAGACGACGACCGCAGGACTTCCAGTGTCAGGCCGAGATAGAAGACGGCTATGATGATGAGAAGGACACCCAGCCCGAATGCCGTGAGCTGCTCGGAATGTATGTAAAGACTGTCAATGATCTGCATTGTTGAACCTCGCAATCTGTGGGCCACCGGACGGGCCGCCACGGCGGGGCGCATGCCGCAGCCGTCGGACGCCGGCTCGCATCAGGATCGCAGCGCGGCGTTATCGATGCCGGGCAGCATGGCCGAGCCGCATTGCAGGCAGATGTCCGGCAAATGTCGTTTCATTGCTGGATTGCGAAGATTTGTCTCGCCGGAGACGCCGCTGACATCAGGGAACAGGTCGCGCGAAACGAACCTGCGCCGATGCGAGGCCACCGGAGATGGACTGTCGCCCACCTCCCCGTCGTTCAGGCGAGATACGCCGAGATCGAAGCAAACGGCATGCTTACGGCATCAGAGAGACCGGATTCCAGGTCGCGCCATGGCGCTCCTCGTCCTTCAGGCTGGTCGTGCCGAAGGAGACGCGAAGGCCTGCAAACAGGGTTCCGACATTTTCTTTGACGGAAACACCCGGAACGGACAGCTTTCCCTGATCGTACCGGTAGCCGCCGTAAAAGGTGACGGGGAACTGTTCCGGGCGATAGTTGGCGGTGAGCTTGAGCGTCCGCAGATCGACGTCGAGATCCGTGTCGGAATAGGAGAAGCGATGCAGCGCGCCATCGACATCGAGACGAAGATTGTCGGTGGCATAGAAGCGGGCGCCGAGCGTGCCGACGTAATGGTCTGCGTCAAAGCCGTAAAGAGACGTGCGACCGTAACCGAGCTGGCCGTAAAACGTCGCCCAGTCGCCGTATTTCGCAGCTTCCAGACCGCCGATATAATCGTTGGCACTGCCTTGACCGATGATATTCAGGGCACTGACGCTGAACCGGGAGGCCTGGCCGAAAGCGCCGACGGCAAACTCGTCATTGCGATAGTAGCCATGAAGGGCACCAAGACCGGCATTGCTGTCGACCGACGAGACTTCGTTTCGTGCGTAGCCGGCATCCGCCTGCACATTGAACGGAGACCCCGTATTGATGTTGACGCTGCCGCGAAGCGACCAGGTATGACCATCCACCGAATCCGGCGCATGGACGAGCGATGCATAATCCCCTTGAACGAACCCGGTGACGCGTGGCGCGGCTACATAGCCACCGCCATCGTCCGGCGACGTGCCGCGCAGAGGACCAAGGAGATCCGCGGCCCCAGCCTGGCCGGCCACGAACACGGCGAGTATCGGCAAAATCGCTTTGCGCTGCATGGTGATTCCCTACCCCAAATATCTATGGCCCAGACCATAGAAAGGAGTTGGTTAACCATGACTTACGTCGTGGAAGAAAAATGACGGAAAACCGGGAAATGGCGGAAGAGGTGGGATTCGAACCCACGGTACGGTCTCCCGCACGCCGGTTTTCAAGACCGGTTCCTTAAACCGCTCGGACACTCTTCCGTAAAACCATGCGGTGGGCCATTCTCATAATGGCTGGAATGCCATACGTCCAGTGGATGGCGCGGGCTGCCACGAGAATTTCACGTCGGAAACAGTTGAAAGCTTTGGCCTCGACAACAAAAAAGGCCGGGGCGAAACCGCACCGACCTTCCTCTTGATCATACTAAACCCCTGCCGGTACATCCGCGGTCAACAGCTCTGAATGATCCCCACAACGCGAGTATCGATTTCATTCGACCCTAATCAGCCTTGCGTATGACGTTGATATAGGGGGCGACTGTGTCGAAAAAAAGATGCGCAGGGAAAATCTTCAGTTTTCATCAAAGAGCCCTTCCCTGCCTCTCAAGAACCAGGTGAAAGCCAGCCCAGATCCAAAGATCGGCGGGCCCAGGCCCAGGGCTCAGGCCGACGCGCCTTCGGCGGCGTAGCCCATCTGCAATTCCATCTGCACGGCATGCATAAAAAGTGCTGCCTGATGGGAAATCTCTTCGTCGGCCATGCCCTTGTCACGCAGATTGCCGGCAAACGATACCATCTCCGTTCTCCAGAAGCGATTGGCTTCCTCGCCGTGGAGGCGTTCCAGCGCATCGGCGCAGCGTCTTACATCGGCGGTGCGGCGGTCAGCCGGAAAGTGCACAACGGTCATTTCAACTCCATACATAGGCGAACAAGATATCGAATCGCCGATCCATGTGTGCACGATGCCCCCGACTTCTTCACAAATCCTGAACGTTGCCGAATTGCTGCCAGTTCCTGCTGCATTTTAGCTAAATGCCCCGGATGTCGTGGCCGGCGTGCTGTCGCAGGATTGCTGGGCTTGTCCCTGACTGCGCCGTTTGCGCCGCTTCGGTGTTTTGAATGGGGCCTCCTGTTGCAGCGGTGATGCGGTATCCGCAGACGCAAAAGGCAAAGATCCGGGATCGCGCGCGTCACGGTCGCCGCTGGTGTCGGATGCGTCTAGCAGGACGACAACCCTGTCCAGTTCGGCGCGCAATTCCCTGAAGCGCTGAACCGCCCTTGCCAGTTTCGCGCCTTCTGCGATCGGCAGGTCGATCACCTGTTCGAGGCAGCGCAGGATGCGCCGTGCGGCGCGGCGGACGCTCTTGTCGGCGCCGTCATGCGCGGCGATTTCTTCGGCAAGGCGGTACATCCGGCGATAGCTTGCCACCGTGGCGGCAGCCCTTATCCACGTCATATGGAGATCAGTCATGCCTCCAATAAATGTCTCAAATCGCAAAAAATCCAGAGGCGGAGCGCGGGCATAGTCAAGCTCATGTTAACCATGAGCCGGGTGCCTCGCCGCGCTGCAGCATCTTGCAGGCGACGTTTCCATACCCCACTTGCCTAGCGCCCTGCCCCGGCCGACAGTCGGCGATGCGCCGTTTCGGAACCGGACGCACCCCATGGCCGTTATCTGCGCCAAAGGAGTTTTTCATGCGCATCATATTCGTCGTACTGATCGGTTCCATCCTCAGTATCGCGGTTCTGAAATATTCCGACCAGACGCTTGGCGGAAACGCCATCTACGCAACGCCATCGGAAATGTCGGCGATGAAGTGACCGCTTGGAGGTTGGGCGACAGGCCCTGCCAAAGGAGAATGACGATGACGAAGGCCAATGCCGCAATCGCATTCCTGTCAGCGCTCGCAGGCGGCCTTGCCGTTGCGCTGTTTGCCCATCCCGTCGGCCAGATCGCCGCATCCAAGACCGCGCGGCTGGGCGGGAGCTCAACGGAGACAGCCTTCATGCCGCAGCGATTCGGCGTGCCCGGCGCCGAAATGCCGGCAGACCGCTAGAGCATTTTCGCCTTTCTTCGAAACGCGAAAATGCTCTATCTTTGTTTCCACGCAATTCTGGACGCAAAACCGGTTCCCACTTTTGCTGGAATTGCTCTAGAATTTTCCTGCGACGGAGAAGCCCCCACTCGCCCCTTCCGACGGCCGGAACGGTCGCATCGCGCTTGCGGCGACCTTGCTGCCGACCGCCGACGAAAAACGCAAAAACCCGGCCTAAGCCGGGTTTCGAGCGCCGTCGACGGCACCGTGCGTTATCTTTTCGAAAAGCCGTCCGGCGTCAGACGAGACGGCTCTGCTCGAGGGCTGCCTCGACGAAGCTCGCAAACAGCGGATGCGGGTCGAGCGGTCGGCTCTTCAGTTCCGGGTGGTACTGAACGCCGATGAACCAGGGATGGTCGCGGTACTCGATCGTCTCCGGCAGGACGCCATCCGGCGACATGCCGGAAAACACCAGGCCGCAGCTTTCCAGCCTGTCCTTGTAGTCGATATTGACCTCGTAGCGGTGACGGTGGCGCTCGGAAATATCCGTACCGCCGTAGATGTCGGCAATCCGGGTATCCTTCTTCAGCGCCGCCTTGAAGGCGCCGAGACGCATCGTGCCGCCAAGATCGCCGGCTGCCGAGCGCTTCTGGAGCTCGTTGCCCTTGACCCATTCCGTCATCAAGCCGACGACCGGCTCCTTCGACGGACCGAATTCGGTCGACGAGGCCTCTTCGATGCCAGCCAGGTTACGGGCTGCTTCGAGAACCGCCATCTGCATGCCGAAGCAGATGCCGAAATACGGCACCTTGCGTTCGCGGGCAAAGCGGGCCGCGTTGATCTTGCCCTGCGCGCCGCGCTCGCCGAAGCCGCCGGGAACGAGGATGCCGTGGACCTTCTCGAGCCACGGAGCCGGGTCCTGCTTTTCGAAGATCTCCGATTCGATCCACTCGAGCTTGACCTTGACGTGGTTGGCGATACCGCCGTGGTGCAGCGCCTCGATCAGAGACTTGTAGGCATCCTTGAGACCCGTGTACTTGCCGACGATCGCAATCGTCACTTCGCCTTCGGGTGTGTGGATGCGGTTGCAGACTTCTTCCCACTGGTCGAGACGCGGCTTGGGCGCAGGCTCGATGCCGAATGCCGCCAGAACCTCGCTGTCGAGACCTTCCTTGTGGTAGGCCATCGGCACGTCGTAGATATTGGCAACGTCGAGCGCCTGGATAACGGCGGATGCCCGCACGTTGCAGAACAGCGACAGCTTGCGGCGTTCTGCCTCCGGGATTTCCCGGTCGGCACGCACGAGCAGGATGTCGGGATGGATACCGAGCGCCTGCAGTTCCTTCACCGAATGTTGTGTCGGCTTGGTCTTCAGTTCGCCGGCTGCCGGAATATAGGGCATCAACGTCAGGTGAACGTAGACTGCGGTGCCACGCGGCAGGTCGTTGCCGAGCTGACGGATCGCCTCCATGAACGGCATCGCCTCGATGTCGCCCACAGTGCCGCCGATCTCGCAGATGACGAAGTCGTAATCGTCATTGCCTTCGGTGACGAAATCCTTGATCTCGTTCGTCACGTGCGGAATGACCTGGACAGTCGCGCCGAGATAATCGCCGCGGCGTTCCTTGTCGATAATGTTCTTGTAGATCCGACCCGTGGTGATGTTATCGGTCTTCGTCGCAGAACGCCCCGTAAAGCGTTCGTAGTGACCGAGGTCGAGGTCTGTTTCGGCCCCATCGTCGGTCACGAACACTTCGCCGTGCTGCGTCGGGCTCATGGTGCCCGGATCGACGTTGAGATAGGGGTCGAGTTTTCGAAGCCGCACCCGGTAACCCCGGGCTTGCAGCAGTGCTCCAAGAGCTGCGGCCGCAATTCCCTTACCAAGGGAGGAAACCACGCCGCCGGTGATGAATACATATCGCGCCATGGGAGTCACCGGATACCTTTTCATTCATGATTCCGCCAGCAGAAATTGCAGTCTGCTAAAAAACGCTGTGGAATCTCCACAAAATAAAACCGGCAGGCTTTTGGCCTGCCGGAGCTTGATGCCTTTGACCGGGCCATTACTGGCCGGTCGGAACGCCTGCCGGGGCTGCCGGAGCAGGCGTCGTCGTTGTCGTCGAAGCGCCGCCAGCGGCCGGTGCAGATGCAGCCGGGGCCGCGGGTGCTACGGTCGAAGCGCCGGATTCTGAAGGAACGCCGTTGCTTGCCGGGGCGCCCGCAGGCGGCGTCGCCGCTGCAGGGCCGAGCTGGTCGAGGATGCCGTTGCCGGTGCCCTGCTGGCTCTGCGGGATGCGGTTCAGGATGTCGGACGGGCGCGACTGGTAGCGCGCCATGATGCCGAGACCGAGCGAAGTGATGAAGAACAGCGCCGCAAGGATCGCCGTCGTGCGGGTCAGCGCATTGGCGGTGCCGCGCGCGGACATGAAGCCCGATCCGCCGCCGATGCCGAGACCACCGCCCTCGGAGCGCTGGATCAGCACGACGCCGACAAGGGCGAGCACGATCATGAGATGAATGACGATCAATACGGTCAGCATAAATAGTTATCCCAGCCCATTTTGCAGGGCGACAAGCAACAGTTTGGCGGCTCTTTACATGAGGCTTGCGCGGTTTCCAAGCCCTCTTGTGCTGTTATGCCCTCAGGCAAGCAGCTCCTCATAGACGCCATAGATGGCGAGGAAGTCATCCGCCTTCAAGCTCGCGCCGCCGATCAGAGCGCCATCGACATTCTCGACGGCCATCAATTCGCGGGCGTTGGACGGCTTTACCGAGCCGCCATAGAGGATGCGCATCGTCTTGCCGGCCTTGCCGAAGCGCTCGTAAAGCTCGGCACGCATGAAGGCATGGGCGACCTCGACGTCGCTTGGCGTCGGCGTCAATCCGGTGCCGATCGCCCAGATCGGTTCGTAGGCGATCACCGTGTTCTCGGGCGTCGCATCATCCGGAAGCGAGCCGAAAATCTGCCGCTTGAGCACGTCGAGCGTCTGGTAGGCATCGCGTTCGTCGGCATTCTCACCGACACAGACGATCGCCGTCAAACCCGCCTCATGGGCTGCCTGCGCCTTGGCGCGAACAATCTGGTTGGTCTCGTCGTGGTCCATGCGCCGCTCGGAATGTCCGACGATCACATAGGTGCCGAAACAGTCGGCAATCATCTCGGCGGAAATATCGCCGGTATGGGCGCCGCAGACGTTGCGATGACAATCCTGACCCCCGATCTCGAGCGGGCTGTCGGTCGAAAGCGCGGTCGCGACGTAAAGAAGCGTCGCCGGCGGGCAGATCAGTGTATCGACCTTTTCCGAGAGCGCAGCTTGCACGCCTTGTGCCATGGCCTTGATTTCGGTCAGGGTTTCGCGGGTACCGTTCATTTTCCAGTTCCCGGCGACAAGCGGGCGCACGTCAGGCGTCATCGGCAAAAAGCTCCTCTCCTCATACCGTCGCAGACGCTCCCGGCGTCGGCGAAGGCGATCTGCCTCCACAGGTTCAACTCCCTGTTTAAGCAGGTTTTCCTCAAATTGGTACCGAAAACGGCCCGGCGCGGCGAAATCGACCGGGTCTGCGATGTCACCGGGTGGAGAGAATGAAATTCAGTGCCTCGCGCCAATCGACCATGCGGATCGGCGTACCGTGTGTGCCGGTCTTGAAGAGGGTGAACATGACGGGATATTTTTGAGCCTTCAGCTTGCGGTAGACGGCCGCCTGATCCTCCCACTTGTAGACGATGTCGGAACTGCCATGGGCGAAATAGATCGGCAGTTTCAGCTTGCCGAACGCCGTCTTGGCGATGTCCTTGTCGGGCGGACCGCCGAGATAGACCATGCCTTTAAGGTAACGGGAAAGCTCGCCATTGCGGGCTGCCCCCTGGCAGATATAGCCGCCCATCGAAGCGCAGGCGAGAATGACCGGCCCGCCGGAAGACTGTTCGAACGAATATCGGATCAGATCGCCGACCGCAGCCATCCCGGCATCGTCGAAGCTCTTCACACTCGGCGAATAATAGGTGCCGCCCGACTGGACAAGAAGGTTCTTCAGCCGGTTGAAATTGCCGCCGAACATATAGTCGTTCAGCCCTAGACGCCGGTCGCCGCCGCGACCGTGGATGAAGATGACGGTGACCGTTGCGCCCTTTTCCGGTCCGACCCGGCCAACGTCCAGCCGCCCCGACGAAAACGGGAGCGTTTGGTTCGCCTGCTCGCGGCGCACGCCAAGCGCCATATACTGGTCTTTCACGTGGCGCTCCGGAACTGCGTCGCGGCCGTTGATGTCGCGCATCTCCTGGTAGTCGATCACCTTGTAGGCGCCGCGATCGGCACTTTCGAGGACGGTTTCGCGGGAAAAGAGATCGTCCTTGAACGGCTTGATCGGTCCATCGAAGCGGAGGGCGACAGGTGATGACGTCGGCGATGGCGTTGGCGGCGGCAACGGCGCTGCGGAAACGGGAGAGACGGCCAGAAGGAGCGACAGAACCGTTGCCGCAATGCAATCAACTGTGGACATGCGCTGTTTCATTCGCTCTTTCGTACCCTAAAAGCTTGCCTTGATACGGTCGCGGCCGCATTGGTGAAGATAAGGCCGTCTCTATGCGGCATCGCGAAAGCGCCCGCCTTCTGCCAGAATTGCGGGTGATTCGAAACGACACGAGATGGGCATGGCCTCCTCCTCCGCACCCCGACAGGTACTATCGACACCGCCGATGGATGACAATAACGACCTATTCGCCGCTCAACCGGTAGCCTCCCCTGCGCGCAAGTCCGCACCGAAGACGGCTGCGGCGCCGAAGGCTGCCGAACCGGACGCCACAAAGGCAATAGCTGCGGCAGCGCAACCAGCGCCGAAGGCTCCTGTAACGGCAGGTGGCGACGAGTATGGCGCATCCTCGATCCGCGTTCTCGAAGGCCTCGAACCGGTGCGCATGCGCCCCGGCATGTATATCGGCGGCACGGACGAGAAGGCGCTGCACCATCTCTTCGCCGAAGTCATCGACAACTCGATGGACGAGGCCGTGGCCGGCCACGCCAATTTCATCGAAGTGCATCTCGATACCGAAGGCTTTCTGAGCGTCACCGATAACGGCCGCGGCATTCCTGTCGAAAACCATCCGCAGGTACCCGGCAAGTCGACGCTCGAAGTGATCATGACCAAGCTGCATGCCGGCGGCAAGTTTGACGGCAAGGCCTATGAAACCTCGGGCGGTCTGCACGGCGTCGGCGTCTCCGTCGTCAACGCACTCTCCGATCTGCTCGAAGTCGAGGTCGCCCGCAACAAGAAGCTCTATCGCCAGCGGTTTTCGCGTGGCGTGCCGCAGGGCGGCCTGGAAGAACTCGGCGACGTGCATAACCGCCGCGGCACGAAGGTGCGCTTCCATCCAGACCCGCAGATCTTCGGCGATCATGCGAAATTCGATCCGGGCCGGATTTTTCGCATGGCCCGTTCCAAGGCCTATCTGTTCGGCGGCGTCGAAATACGCTGGAGCTGCGATCCGGGCATGGTGCCGGAAGGCGGCGACATTCCGGAAAAGGCCGTCTTCCATTTTCCAGGCGGTCTGAAGGACTATCTGGCGGCAACGCTCGGCAAGGATTTCACCGTGACCCGCGAGATCTTTTCCGGACGCACGGAAAAGACCGGCGGACACGGCGCGCTCGAATGGGCGATTACCTGGTATGGCGGCGATCCGCAGCTGCATTCCTATTGCAATACTATCCCGACGCCCGAAGGCGGCACGCATGAGGCGGGTCTTCGCATCGCGCTCACCAAGGGATTGAAGAACTATGCCGAGCTGACGCAGAACAAGCGGGCCCGCGAAGTCACAACCGACGACGTGATGATCTCGGCCGTCGGCATGCTCTCGGTCTTCATTCGCGAGCCGGAATTCGTCGGCCAGACGAAGGACAAGCTCGCCACGGTCGAGGCGCAGCGTATCGTCGAAAATGCCCTGCGTGATCCGTTCGACCACTATCTTGCCGGCAACCCGAACGAAGCGGCAAAGCTGCTCGAATGGGTGATCGAGCGCTGCGAGGAACGCCTTCGCCGCCGCAAGGAAAAGGAAGTCAACCGCAAGACGGCCGTGCGCAAGCTGCGCCTGCCGGGCAAGCTTGCCGACTGCTCGCAGAACACGGCCGAAGGCGCCGAACTGTTCATCGTCGAAGGTGATTCGGCTGGCGGTTCGGCCAAGCAGGGCCGCAACCGTATGAACCAGGCCATCCTTCCCTTGCGCGGAAAAATCCTCAACGTCGGTTCGGCGAGCCGCGAAAAGCTGTCGGCCAACCAGCAGATCGCCGATCTCGTGCAGGCGCTCGGCTGCGGCACGCGGACGAAATATCGCGAGGAAGACCTTCGCTACGAGCGCGTCATCATCATGACCGATGCCGATGTCGACGGCGCGCATATCGCCTCGCTGCTCATCACCTTCTTCTATCAGGAAATGCCGGAACTCATCCGCGGCAACCATCTCTATCTCGCCGTGCCGCCGCTCTATGTCATCAGACAGGGCGGCAAGACGGTCTATGCCCGAGACGACGCGCATCGTGCCGAACTGATGGAGACGGTGTTCAAGGGCAAGAAGGTCGAGATCGGCCGGTTCAAGGGTCTCGGCGAAATGATGGCGTCGCAGCTCAAGGAGACCACGATGGATCCGGCCAAGCGCACATTGCTGCGCATCGGCATCGACGAAGTGGATTTCGAGGGTACCCGCGAAGCCGTCGACAACCTGATGGGCACCAAGGCGGATGCGCGCTTCCGCTTCATTCAGGAACGGGCGGCATTTGCCGACAATCTCGACATCTGACCATACAACAGGCTCCCGGCTCACGCGCACGGCCTGCGACATTGCCGAGCCTTCAGTCGTCATCCTCGCCCTTGTGGCGAGGATCTAACCACAGTCGATGTCGGACGTGGGTATATCCTCGGGGAAAAGCCCGAGGATGACGAACATAAAAGGGCTGACCGTCATAGAACACGCGGCAAGTCCCCTTACGTGAACCGCGTTTCGTCACGTCAATCGCAACGCCTCCTCCTATTCCCGCCCGCTCAGAACCTTTCGCATCGCGGCGATCAGGGAAGAGGCCTCATAGGGTTTGCGCACGACCGGTGCAGAGAAACTGGCGGGAATGATCGAGCGATCGCTGTAGCCGGTCGCAAAGACGAAGGGCACGTTGCGGCGCTGCAATTCCTCGGCGATCGGCAGCGACGTGCCGGTGCCGAGATTGACGTCGAGAATGGCGACGTCGGGATTGAAGTCCTTCAGGCGCCGCATCGCATCGGCAACCGACGGCGAGGCCGTGACCTTGACGATACCGTTTTCCTCCAGCATCGCCTCCACGTCGGCGGCGATCAGCATCTGGTCCTCGACCAGCAGCACGTTCAGTTCTGACAGCACGAGTCCTGCGTCATCCTTACCGTTTGCGCCATCGCCGGAGAGTTCGCCATCGGCGTTCGTCTCGTCATCGGCATGGATATGCTTGGCCGGAATGACGAACCGGGCTTCGACGCCTTCCACGGGATAATGGACGGTCGCATCGCCGCCGAGTTCGAACGGCACGCTGCGGCTGATCAGCACGCTGCCGAAGCCGCTGCGGCTCGGCGATGTTGCCGGCGGCCCGTCGCGTTCCGTCCAGCTCAGTTCGCAATCGCCCTCCGCATTCCTCCGCCAGACGATATCCAGACGACCTCGCGGGCTCGACAGGGAGCCGTATTTGGCGGCGTTCGTCGACATTTCGTGCAGGACCAGCGCCATGACCGAGAATGAGCGGCTATCGAGCCCGATGCGCGGACCGGTGAGCGAAATCGTTCGCTGGCCTTCCTTGTAGGGCCGCAGCTCGGCTTCGAGCAATTCACCAAGCACGCCGCCGTCGCCGCTTCTGACCACCTGGTCATGGGCAAAGGCGAGCGCCTGGATGCGACCTTTCAGCGAGCCGACATAATCGCCGAGGCTGCGCGCCTCCTCCACCGGGTGGCCCACCAGCGCCTTGATGACCGAAAGGATATTCTTGACGCGGTGGTTCAATTCCTCGTTCAGCATCCGCTGGCGCACGTCGGCCTTGCCGCGCTCGTCTGCGAGCAGCTCGTTGTGGTGCAGGACCACTTCCACCAGCACGGCGCGGATGGCGTCGGCGATCTCGCGGTCGCTGTCGGTCCAGGGCTGGGCCTTGTGGCGGACCTGCTCCTTCCAGATCGCAAAGCTCTTGCGCGGCGTCAGCCGGTCGCCAAGCGGGCCGGTCTCGTAATTCTTTTCCGGATTGCCGGCCCAATCCAGCGTCTGGACGACCTCCTTGCGGAAGAAGAACAGATAGTCGCGCGGACGCTGCGACAAGGGAATAGCGATGAGGCCGCAGACATCTTCCGGCGCGATCGCCGATGTCGGCAGGGCGCTCGGCAATTCGAAGGTCGACCAGATCTTGCCGCCTGCAACGCCACCGACCAGCTCGGCAAGCGCCGGCACCTGATGTTCAGAAGGGGCATTCCCCTGCGCCGTCCAGATGCCATCGAGCCACAGGCCGACGCCGTCGCAAGGCAGGATGGCGCCGAAATCGTCCAGCGAGGCGCGCAGCAGGCCTGAGATATCGTCATGATTGGACGCCGCCTGCAGGAAGCGATCGAGCGACCGCCGGGCCTGGGTCGCAGTTTCCTGCAACTGTTTCTGGCGAAGCGCGCTCAGATGCAGCGAAAAGAACTCGCCGAAGGTTTCGGCGGCGATGCGCTGCGGCATCGACAGCGTTTTGGGAGAATAATGATGGCAGGCGATCAGGCCCCAAAGCTCGCCATCGACGATGATCGACACGGACATCGAGGCCGATACGCCCATATTGCCGAGATATTCGCAGTGAACGGGCGAGACACTGCGCAGATGCGCAAACGACATATCGAGCGGCTGGCCCGCTTCGTCATGTTCCGGCAGGATCGGGACGCGTTCGTTGCGGACGTCGGATATCACCCGGATCGTGTTCCTGATGTAGAGTACACGCGCCTGTTTCGGGATATCGCCGGCCGGGAAATACTGGCCCTTGAAGCTTTCGAGATCCCGGCGCTTGTATTCCGACACGACCTTGCCGGACCCATCCTGCTCGAAACAGTAGACCATCACGCGGTCGTAGCCGAGCATGGCGAACATCAGCCTTGCGGCGCTCTCGATCAGGCGATCGACGCTCTTCATGTTGCGGATGCGGCTGATCAGCATGCGAGCGACTTCAAGCGGCTGGTCGGCATCGGCCGATACCGGCTCGAACTCGATTACCACCTTCTGTTCGTGGCGATGCAGCGAGACGTCCATATTTTCGCCGGAGATGAGCCGCAGTCCATGGCGAAGCGCCGGGCGAGCAGGGTCGTCAGAGGTGGCAAGCGCATTGCGCAGGGCATGGGCGACATCGCCGCCAACGACCTCCTCAAGACGGGCGCCGATGATCTCGCCCGTCACACCGAGCATCGCACCGACATTTGCCGAATGGTGAAGCACCACGGATCCGGAGGGATCGCAGGCGATCAGGCAACCATGCGGCTGGATACTGCCGGGAATGTGAATCGGTTCGCGGTCGCAATTGGTCAGATCGACCGCTTCGCCATTTTGCATCAGTATCATTTCCTTGGGCGCGCGGCCCTAAGGGCGCTGCGCAGATCCTGATGGTCGCACTTCGCCCAAACTGTCTCTCTGCGGTGGTGAAATGGGACAGATTTGCTGCTTTTCCAGCATTTCCAAAAAAAATAGCGCCACGGCTTCACATTTCTATCGCATCGCATCGTTACGGCAAGTAACCACGCTTAATTTTAATGTTCGCCCTGTTAGGCTTGCAGCCACAGTTCGGCTATACCATATGGCAGGACAAGAGGGAGACCAGGCGCATCGTGACGACCGGCAATAAAAAGACAGGCCCAAAAGAGCCCCGCTGGCTCGGCCCCGTGACCCCCAACAGGATCGCATTGATCTCGCCGATCTCGGCCGCACGCTGGCTTCTCTTTCTCATCGCCGCAGCGGCGATCTACTTCTTTCACGGCTTTCTCGTTCCGGTCCTTGCTGCGCTGGTGATCGGCTTTGCCAGCTGGCCGCTCTATCGCCGCCTGCTTGCGCGCACCGGCGGCAACACCACGATCGGCGCCTCGCTCGCGATCATCTTCATCGTCCTGTTCATCGTCGTGCCGGTATCGATCGGTGCCACCTATGCGGTGCGCGAAGTCACCGACTGGGTCCGCTGGGCGATCGACGTCAACAAGTTCGGCGCACCGCCACCGGCCTGGATCACGGCCCTTCCCTTTGCCGGCGAATGGCTCGGCATCCAGTGGACGCGTCATATCGGCTCGCCCGGCGCCGTCGGCGAAGTCGTGCAGCTGATCAGCGGCGCCAATATCGGCGCGATCTACCACGCCATTCTGGCAGCCAGCAACAGCGCCTTCCAGATCGTGCTCACCCTGCTCTTCATGCTGATCGCGCTGTTTTTCGTCTATCGCGATGGCGCATCCTTCAGCGGCCAGATCGATCTTCTCGGCGAACGGATCTTCCCGAGCCGCTGGGAGCGCATTTCCCGCGTCGTTCCTGCAACGATCGGCTCGACCGTCACCGGCATGACATTGATCGCGATCGGCGAAGGCATCGTGCTCGGTATCGCCTACTGGATCGCCGGCGTACCGTCACCGGTGACGCTCGGCGCCATTACCGGTTTCATGGCGCTCATCCCCGGCGGTGCGCCGCTCTCGTTCACGCTGGTGTCGATCTTTCTCGTCGCAAAGGGGTCCTATGTCGCCGGCTTCGGTCTGCTCGCCTGGGGAACCGTGGAACTGTTCATCGTCGACAAGACGATCAGGCCGCGCCTCGTCGGCGGCCCGATCAAGCTGCCCTTCCTGCCGACATTCTTCGGCCTGGTCGGCGGCGTGAAGACCATGGGCTTTCTCGGCCTGTTCATCGGCCCGGTGCTGATGGCGCTGATCGTCTCGATCTGGCGCGAATGGATCCGCGAAGTGCGGATGAACGATGTCAACGACACGGAAGCCGAGGTCACGAGCGAGCCGGACGCCACCGGCCCGGACGGCCGCAGCGAGGTGGTTCTGGTCAGAACCAAGGCGTCATCGCCGTAAGCGTTAAAGAGACGCCGAACCGTCGATCATCCAATGGGGCCGCTATGACGGCCCCTTTCTTTTGCGCGTTTTCCGCTTCGGCGAGCGCCTTGATTACGCCGGATTGAACAACCATTGCTCACCATACCGGCGGCACTCCTGCCCTGCCGCCGGGGTCTTAGCGGGCGGCCATCCACGGGCGACACGACACTCTTGAAGGAACCAGGATGAACGCCGCCCTCATCGTGATGACCATTCTCGGCTGCAACGACGCCGGAACCGATTGCCACTATATCGCAACGGAAGAACAGCGCTGGCCGACGGTGGCACTTTGCGATTCGGTCTCCGAACAGCATCTGCCGTCCTATGCAAACCAGCCTTATCCGGTGTTGATCGCGGTGTGCCAGAACCCGGACGAAGTGGCGGCTGCCACCGTAGTGCCGCAGTCGCGTCCCGCGGCCCCAGCGGCAACTGATACGACGAATTCTGCCGCAGCACAGATTGCTCCCCAGATCGCGCCAGAAGCACCGGCCGGCGGCGATCAGGCCCAGACACCCGTATCGGAAGACGAGAAGGAAACGCTGGCTGACCGTGCCATCCAGCGCGTGAAGATGGTTCTGCCAACGACGGAAGGCGTCAAGACGGTCATGACCAAGCCGGTACGGCTTGTCGAGGATGGCTATTCCTGGGTGGCCCGGCGGTTCCAGCGGTAAGGCTCAAACCGTGATGCGCATGCGGGTGAGCCGTCGTGACGACGGCTCACGGCAGCATCAGGCGGCCAGCGATGCCTTGACGGCGTAGGCGCGCGCATTGGTGCGCAGATCGGCGCGATGCAGCTGTTCCACCATGTCGCGGATCTCGGAAATAACGGCGTGCGCTCCCGGCTGCGCGTCGAGCTTTTCGACGAGCGCAGCACTGATCGATTCGGTGCCGTTTGCGGCACCGCTTGCCGCCGCCTGCCGCCAGAGGAAGACCGATTCGACGAACACGATCGCCACGTCTCGATCCAGCCCGCAGGCTTCAAACAGCGCGCGCAGCGCATGCATGCGCCCCGTGGCAAGGATCGGGCGAACCCGGCGCTCTTCGAGCCCGGAGAGATTGACCACTGCGCCGGCAAAAAGGTCCAGCCGGCCGCAGCAGAGCGCATGAATGAGAAAGGCCGGCGTCAGGCGGCCGGCGGCGCGCAGGTGTTCGACGAGGATGGGCAATTCGTCATGCGAGACGATGCCGGCGATCGCCAGGGTCGCCATCGCATCCGCTTCACGCCCGAGCCGTTCGATACGGGCCGGCGCCAGTGTGGTGCGCACCAGATCGCAGGCGGACAGCGCTGCGGTGATATGGCCGACGAGCCGGTGCCGGGCATCGGCCGGAAGATCGTCACGCGTGAGGAGACCGTTGCGGATTTCCGGCACATGTCCGAACCGTTCCGCCATGCGGCGCAGCGAGATGCGGGTGATGAAGGCCTCGCGGTTATCGAGAAGAAGCAGAAGCTCCGGCACGTCGCCGACTTCCGCAAGCGCCGCACAGACGGCACGGCTCACCCACTGGCGCGAGGCGATGACACCGCGCGTGACACCGTCACCGCGGCCGATGAGATCAACCAGATCGCCATCTTCGAGAACCGGCGAGAGCGCGATGACCGTGGTTGCGATCTGCGGCTGGTCTTCGGCAAGGGCGAGGATGATGGCACGTGGCGCTTCGTCGGACATGGCCAGTGCCTCGGCAAGCGCCAGACGCACCATCGGCGACGGATCGTCGAGCAGATAGGTCAGCGCCAGGGCGGCTGCCTGCCGCTCCTCGCCACCCATTGCAGAATGCAGATAGGCGCGCGACAGCATGCTCGCTGCCTTTGCCCTGTCGTTCGTCCGCGCGGTTTCCGCCCAGCGGAGAAATGCCTTGATGATCACGACGCCCCTCGATCACTTGGAGCCGGCAAAACACAAAACGATTCCGGCTGCGCGATCAGGCTAGGATCAAAAGGTTTACGAACGGTTCACCATAGTCCTTAACCATGGCAGGACGTGTCATGCACCGGGCCGAACCAGCTGAAAGACCTCTGCACCGCCATCGGCATAGTCGAGATAGCCCATACGGCCGATCGGGCGGGACAGCGCCATGTCGATGCGGCCGTCGCGGATGATCGCCTCGCTGATATGGATGCCGACCACCTGCCCGAAGACCATGTAGGTATCGGCCGGATCGCCATCTATGCCGCGCGGCTGGATGACTTGCGTCATGCGGCATTCGAGAACCGCATGCGCCTCGGCGACATAAGGTGCATCGACAAGACGTCCCATTCTAGCCGTCAGCCCGGCGAGTTCGAACTCGTCGATGCCGTAGTCCACCGGTGCGGAGGAGGCATTCACCTTCTCGACGATATGGCGGCTCGCAAGACTTGCGGTGAAGACACCGGTCTCCTCGGCATTCTTCAAGGAGTGCTTGCGGCCGGAAGAGGCGAACATCACCAGCTTCGGCCGGTCGGCGACGATATTGAAGAAGGAGTAGGGAGAGAGGTTGAAGGACCCGTCCCTCCCCTTCGTGCCGATCCAGCCGATCGGCCGCGGCGCGACGATCGCCTTGAAGGGATCATGGGCCATGCCATGCGCGTTGGTGTCGGTCGGATAGAACATCGTCGCCTCTTCCTTATTCCCCGGCGTAGGTAACGACGGACGACAGCTCCGGCCGCGGGCGATCCGGCGTCGGGAAATCGCTCGAACCGATATGGATGAAGCCGGCGACCTTTTCCTCCGGCTTGATGCCGAGCGCTGCGAGGGCGGATGCATCATAGGAGATCCACTCGGTGCGCCAGTTGGCGACGTAGCCGGCGGCATTGGCGGCAAACAGCATATTGAGGCAGACGGCGCCGGCAGACAGAACCTGCTCCCATTCCGGGACCTTCGCATGCGGCGAAGCGGTGGAAACAACGGCAACGACGAGCGGCGCACGGGTGAAGCGGACGAGTTCCGCCTCGCGGGCAGCGTCCGTCATCTCCGGATTGGCCTTCAGCGCGATATCCAGAAAGGTTTCGCCGAGCGTCTTGCAGATATCGCCCCGGTAGACGACGAGGCGCCAGGGGGCAATCTTGCCGTGATCGGGAACACGCACGGACGCCGTCAGGATGGCGTCGAGCTCAGCCGCGCTCGGCGCCGGTCCCTTGATCTGGGCAACCGGGGTGGAATGACGGTCGCGGAGATAGTCGGCAAGCTTGATGTCGTTCTGCATGAGGTTGAGCTCTCGGTTGGCTTTGCAAAGGATTTCACACGTCGAAACGCGCTTTGAATTGCTCTTACGGGACGAAGGCCTTGAAATTGCCCGGTGCTTGGTTTTCAAGTGGCTGTTCGCCCGAAAAGAGTCAACCGGTTCCATCGATGCCCGTCATTCACAAAGCGCTCCTCAAGGTTACCTGCTGCATCGCGCCTTGTATGCTTGGGCTTTTTGCCGCCCTGCCGGCGAGTGCCCAGGACAGCGACGCGTTTAAGAGCTTCAAGCAATTGGACGGGCCGGCCAAGATGCCGAAGGTGAATGCCTTTTCGGGCACGCCGACTGCTTCCGGGTATCTGAAGGAAGTGCGCTTCGACGCCAAGCTTTCGGCCACCAGCGACGTGATGCAGGAAGGGCTTGCCTGGCGGGTGTTCAGCCCGATCGCCGGCCCCGACGGAAAGCTGCCGCTCATTGCCAGCGCCAATGGCGGTTCGGCGGATTTCCAGCTGTCGCCGGGGGATTATTTCGTCAACGTCGCCTTCGGCCGCGCGGGTCTTACCAAAAAGCTGACCGTGCCGGACGATGGCGAAGTCTCCCGCCAGACGCTGGTGCTCGATGCCGGCGGCTTCGTGCTCAACGCGGTGGCCGGAACCGATAGCCGCATTCCGCCCACCCAGCTGTCGTTCTCCGTCTACTCGTCAGACGTCAAAGCCAATGGCGACCGGTCGCTCGTCATGTCCGACGTCAAGCCGAACACGATGGTGCGGCTTGCGGCCGGGACCTATCACGTGGTGTCGAATTATGGCGACGTCAATGCCGTGGTGCGCGCCGATATCCAGGTGGAAGCCGGCAAGCTGACCCAGGCGGTGCTGCAGCACAAGGCTGCGCAGGTCAATCTGAAGCTCGTCTCGCAGCCGGGCGGCGAAGCGGTGGCCGATACCGCATGGTCGCTTCTGACGGCGGCCGGCGACGTCGTCAACGAAAGCGTCAGCGCCTATCCGACCATGGTTCTGGCCGAAGGCGATTATCTCGCCGTTGCCCGCAACAAGGACAAGATCTATCAGCGCGATTTCAGCGTGAAGGCCGGCCGCAATGCCGATGTCGAGGTGCTGATGCGCGCGCCGCAGGCGCCGGACCAGCGCAACGAGGCGATCGACGATCCCGATTGATTGATTGCTCGTTCGGCCGCCCTGCCGCTTGCCGAACGCCTCATCGCCGCAGCGGCGGCTTTTGCGACAGCGCCCGAAAGAGACGGGCGCTGTCGATTTCACAAGCTCAACCAGATCAGGCGCGTGCCTTCTTGGCGGCGATCGCTGCCTGCCGGCGCTTGACATCCGGCGGGGTTGCCTCATCCACCAGCGAAACGATCGCCTCGTCGAGCGACATTGGCGTCTGGGCCTGCGAGCCGAGACGGCGGATGTTGACCGAGCGGTTTTCCGCCTCGTGACGGCCGCAGACGATGATGACGGGAACCTTCGTCACCGAGTGCTCGCGGATCTTGTAGTTGATCTTCTCGTTGCGGAAGTCGGTCTCGACCACCATGCCCTGCTCGCGCAACGCTTCTGCCACTTCGCGACCGTAATCGTCGGCGTCCGAGGTGATGGTCGCGACGACGATCTGCGTCGGCGCCATCCAGAGCGGCATATGGCCGGCAAAGTTCTCGATCAGAATGCCGAGGAAGCGTTCCATCGAGCCGCAGATCGCGCGGTGGATCATTACCGGCTGCTGCTTTTCGGAATTGGCGTCGATATAGAAGGCGCCAAAACGTTCCGGCAGGTTGAAGTCCACCTGCGTCGTGCCGCACTGCCATTCGCGACCGATCGCGTCCTTCAGCGTGTATTCGAACTTCGGACCGTAGAAGGCGCCCTCGCCCGGCAGGATACCGGTCTTGATGCGGCCGCCCGACTGTTCCTCGATGGTCTTCAGCACGTCCATCATGACGCTTTCGGCACGATCCCAAAGCGCGTCGGTGCCGACGCGCTTCTCAGGCCGGGTCGACAGCTTGACGACGACTTCCTTGAAGCCGAAATCCTCATAGACCGAGAGGATCAGGTCGTTGATGCGCAGGCATTCGGCCGCCATCTGCTCGTCGGTGCAGAAGACATGCGCGTCGTCCTGTGTAAAGCCGCGCACACGCATCAGGCCGTGCAGGGCGCCCGATGCCTCGTAACGGTGGACGAGGCCGAATTCGGCGAGACGGATCGGCAGTTCGCGGTAGGATTTGAGGCCGTGCTTGAAGATCTGGACGTGGCCGGGGCAGTTCATCGGCTTCAGTGCGAAGACGCGGTTGTCTGCTTCCTCATCCTTCGGGTGCGTGAAGGCATAGGCCGATTTCACCGCGAACATGTTCTCCTGATACCAGCCCCAGTGACCGGAGGTCTCCCAGAGCGAGGCATCGAGAACCTGCGGCGCGTTGACTTCCTCATAGGTGCCCGACAGACGGCGGCGCATGTAAGAAGTCAGCGCCTGGAACATGCGCCAGCCCTTGCCGTGCCAGAAGACGACGCCCGGACCTTCTTCCTGGAAATGGAAGAGATCCATCTCGCGGCCGAGCCGGCGATGGTCGCGCTTTTCCGCTTCGGCCAGAACGTGAAGATACTGGTCGAGTTCTTCCTGGGTTGCCCAGGCCGTGCCGTAGATGCGGGTCAACATGGCGTTGTTGCTGTCGCCACGCCAATAGGCGCCGGCTACCTTCATCAGCTTGAAGGCGGTGCCGATCTGACCGGTGGAGGCCATGTGCGGGCCGCGGCAAAGGTCGAACCAGTCGCCCTGATAGTAGATCTTCAGATCCTGATCGGCCGGGATCGCATCGACGAGCTCGACCTTGTAGGCCTCACCCTTGTCGGCAAAGACCTGCCGGGCCTGATCGCGCGACCAGATCTGTTTGGTGAACGGCTTGTTGCGACCGATGATCTCCTTCATCTTCGCCTCGATCTTCGGCAGATCGTCGGGTGTGAAGGGCTCGTTGCGGGCAAAGTCGTAATAGAAGCCGTTTTCGATGACCGGGCCGATCGTCACCTGCGTGCCGGGCCACAGTTCCTGCACGGCTTCGGCCATGACGTGGGCGGCGTCGTGACGGATCAGTTCGAGCGCCTTCGGATCGGTGCGGGTAACGATCTCGATCCTGCCGTCGATGACGGGATCGGAGAGATCGCGCAGCACGCCATCGATGGCAACCGCGACGGCCTTCTTGACGAGCGACTTGGAAATGCCCTCGGCAACGTCACGGCCGGTCGTGCCGGCGTCGTAGACGCGCACGTAGCCATCGGGAAATGTAAGGGAAACGGATTGGGACATGTCTTATCTCCTGTCCAGTCCCGCCAACGAATGCGGGTGGTGGCAAAATGGCCGGCAAAACCTTGGTCGAAAGCCGGCTGCGAACGGCCCGGTTGATAGTGTGTTTCGCGGTTTTAGTAAAGAAGGATGGGGCAAGGCCTGCCGCAGCGACAGCTGCCGTCAATGGCGCGTCCAGTAGCGCCACGGCGTCCACCAGTGCTGGCGCGCAGCAAACGCCTGAGGCACCGGATCGAGGCCGCTTGTGCCGCCGGGACCGCAGCGGGCAACGCGAAACAGTGTCAGCCAGAAGCCTGACCAGATCCCGTGCCTGCCGATCGCTTCATAGCCGTATTCCGAGCAGGTCGGGATATGGCGGCAGCCATTGCCGACAAAGCCGGAGAAAGTCAGCTGGTAGAGGCGGATGAGCCCCATGCCCATGAGACGATCCGGCGTCTTCTTGAACGGACCCTGCCAATTGCGGGAAAAGCGGCGCGCGGCAGGCTTCTCGTCATCGTCCTCATGGTCATCATCCGGCGCGCAGAACTGGCACATGGATCACCCGGCTCGAACACGGCGGGCGGCGGGCATGTGCCTGGTCATATCGCCGCTGCCACCGTTTTTGCCTCGATCTGCTCGATCGCATCGACCACCGCATCGAAGGTCAGCATGGTGGACGCGTGGCGAGCCTTGTAGTCCTTGACGGGCTTCAAATAGCGCATCTCCTCGAAACGGCCTGAAGGCCCCTCGCCGCCGTCCTTCAGCATGGCAAGCATGTCGGCGCGCGCCTGACGCAGCTCGTCCGCGGTTGCGCCCACCACATGCCGCGCCATGACCGACGAGGAGGCCTGTCCGAGCGCGCAGGCTTTCACTTCATGGGAAAAATCCGTCACCGTGCCGTGATCCATCTTCAAAAAGATACGTATCTTGGAACCACAAAGGCGCGAATGCTTTTCAGATACCGCGTCGGCATCGGAAAGCACGCCGGCTCTGGTGATGTTGCCGGCGAATTCGAGGATCTTGCTGTTGTAGATATCGTCCATGGACACCAATCCGGATACCGATGCGCCGGTGTTGAATACATCGTTCACCGGGGCGCTCTATCATAAATCAGGGATAGCCACTATATGTGGTGGCAAACGAGGATGATCAAGAAGATGGCGTTTTCGCCCAATCCTTCGGAAATCGAAAAGAGATACCTTGTAAAACGGTCCGCCGCGGATCAGATACCGCGCTGACACTGCGACCGGTCTGTCCCACGGACCGAAAGCCCAAAGATAGGATAGTCGGATGCGGCCTTGAACCGCATCGGGAGACGATAGATGGATGCAATCGTGAAGAATTTTCCGGCCGCCGCCCAGAAGCAGGAGCGGCCCTCGCAGCAGGAAGCCGAAGACGCCGTACGCACGCTGTTGCGCTGGGCAGGCGACGATCCGTCGCGCGAAGGCCTGCTCGACACCCCCAAGCGCGTCGCCAAGGCCTATCGCGAACTGTTTGCCGGCTATGAACAGTCGGCCGAAGAAGTTCTCGGCCGCGTCTTCGAGGAGGTGTCGGGCTTCGACGACATCGTTCTGGTGCGCGACATCGAGTTTTTCTCCCATTGCGAACACCACATGCTGCCGATCAAGGGCAAGGCGACCGTCGCCTACCTGCCGAACGGTCCGGTCCTCGGCCTGTCGAAGATCGCCCGCGTGGTAGAGATTTTCGGCCGCCGGTTGCAGACGCAGGAAAACCTGACGGCGCAGATCGCCAAGGCGATCGACGAGACGCTGAAGCCCCGCGGCGTCGCCGTGCTGATCGAAGCCGAGCACATGTGCATGGAAATGCGCGGTGTGCAGAAGCAGGGATCGCGGACCTTGACCACGACCTTCACCGGCGAGTTCAAGACGAACGCTACCGAACAGGCGCGCTTCTTCACGCTTGCCCGCAACCGCTGAACCGGATTCTCCCGATGACTACGGCATTTCCTGCGCCCTCGGCCGACAAATCGGTTCTCGAGGGCGAAGGCGCGTTTACCCCGCGCTTCGATAGCAATGGCCTCATCACCGCAGTCGTCACCGACGCTCTCGACGGCGAATTGCTGATGGTGGCGCATATGAATGCGGAGGCGCTGTCGCTTACCGTCGAGACCGGCATTGCCCATTATTACAGCCGCTCGCGCCAAAAGCTCTGGAAGAAGGGCGAGACCTCCGGCAACCTTCAGACGGTGAAGGAGATGCGTACCGATTGCGATCAGGATGTCATCTGGTTGAAAGTCTCGGTCGCAGGCCATGACGCTACCTGCCACACGGGCCGGCGCTCCTGCTTTTACCGGGTCGTTCAGGACGCAAATGGACGCGCAACGCTTGAAATCACCGACGATGAGCGGCATTTTGATCCTGATAGCGTCTATTCGGACCAGCAGACGACGTAAGGCTGCCACCTGCCCCGTTTTTCTCCCGATCTGGCCTCGATAAACGATTTCGCAAGGTTAACATGCGTTAATCGGCGATTGCACATGCCCTGCGGCGCCGTCGATCCGTGTTTCATTGCCGGATCCCGACTGTAACGCGGGCAACATAACCGGAGCGTCAGCCGGCTCTGACGACGCTCCCAGGAGGTCTTTGTCGATGCTGAACTGGAGCAGGAACCGTCCGGACACAACCAACGCCCCCGCGGATCTCGGCGGCCAGGCGGCAAAGGGTGGCGGTATCGCTTCGGCAGGACCTCTGATCGAAAAGCCGAAGAAGGCCAAGCTGGCTCTGGCGCTCGGCGGCGGCGCGGCGCGCGGATGGGCCCATATCGGCGTGCTTCGCGCCATCGAGGAGGCCGGCCTTGATGTCGGCATGGTGGCCGGCACATCGATCGGTGCGCTGGTCGGCGGCTGCTATCTGGCCGGAAAGCTCGACGAGCTGGAGGAATTTGCCCGTTCGCTCACCATGCGCCGGATCGCCGCCCTGCTCGATCTGACGATCGGCGGTGCGGGCCTGCTGGGCGGCATGCGGCTCACCAAGCGCATGCAGGAACATCTCCAGGGCATCATGGTCGAGGATCTCGACCGGCCGTTCGTCGCCGTCGCGACGGAATTGAACAGCGGTCACGAAGTCTGGATATCGAGCGGTTCGCTGATTACGGCGCTGCGAGCCTCCTACGCGCTTCCCGGTATTTTCGAGCCGGTGAAATGCAACAACAGGACGCTGGTCGATGGCGCGCTGGTGAACCCCGTGCCGACATCGGTCTGCCGTGCCTACGAGCAGCCGCTGGTTGTCGCAGTCAATCTCAACTACGAAATTTTCGGCCGGTCCGCGGTCGTCAAGCATAGTGCCGGCGAGCATCTGACCGGCGAGGAACGCATGGGGCGGGCGGCATCGCGCGGCGGCGTGACCGGCACGATGGTGCAGGCGTTCAACATCATCCAGGAGCGGATTTCCCGTGCAAGGCTTGCCGGCGATCCGCCGGATCTGGCGCTCCATCCGCGGCTGAGCGATATCGGGCTTTCCGAATTTCACCGCGCCGGAGAGGCGATTGATCGCGGCTATGAGGAAACCATGGCGCAGATCGCAGCGCTGAAGCGTATGCAGGACGTCTTCGCCCGGTGACATCTCGTGTCACTCCAAGGTGACGAAACAATGCCGCTCTTGCTGAAACGAAAACCCTCGGAAACAATCCCGAGGGTTACTATTCCCACATCGATCACACGCCTCGCACCACGCAGGAACGCCCCTTCCTCCTCCGAAGGACCGGCCCTGCCCGATCGCGAAAAAACGTCAGCTGGCGATATAGGCCTTCATCTGCTCGGCTTCCATCTCGACTTCCTGCATCCGTGACTTGACCACGTCGCCGATCGAGATGATGCCGGCAAGCTGGCCGTCCTTTTCCACGGGTACATGACGGAAGCGCCCGGCGGTCATCATCGCCATCACTTCATCCACCGTCTGTTCGAGACGGCAGTGCTGGATCGTGGTCGTCATCACGGAGCGGACTGTCTCGCTCAACACGTCGCACCCGTGTTTGGCAATCGAACGGACGAGATCGCGCTCGGTGAAGATGCCGGCGATCCGCTGCTCGACACCGACGATGACGACGGCACCGATCTTCTTTTCCTCCAGAATTTCGGCAACCTGCTGCAGGGTCTTGCTGGGATCGACGGCTACGACGGCATAGCCCTTGGCATCAAGCACGTTCTTGACTGTTGTCGGCATGGTTTTCTCCTCTCAACCGTGAGAGTCGCGCCGACCAACGAGGCGAGCGGCGCGCCCCTCTGCACGAATAGAGAGTAGATCGGCTTCCAAACGAGATCAAGCGTGCGCTTATGCACGCGATGTCGCAGGTACCGGATCAAACAGCGCGAAGAGAAGGAAGCCGAAGAGGAAGCCGCCGATATGGGCATCCCACGCGATTTCGCCGGCGCCACCGCCGACCAGCGGAATGCCGACCGCGATCAGCACGTTGCCGGCCAGCCACATGACGGTGAAGATGACAACGGTGCGGTTGCGGAACGCGCCCAGGATCGTCTGGCGCGGATAGAGATGGCCAAAGGTGCGGTCGTAGCCGCCGCGTTCGGGAAAGGCGAAACGGCAGGCAGCCCCCATCAACGCCGAGACGACGCCCGAGGCGCCGATCAGCACCGTCTGTTCGCCCCAGTTCAGCGCCGCATGGAAGAAAGCGGCGGCTGCGGCAGACAATATCCAGAACAGGACATAACGCACCGTACCGATACGCCTTGCGACCGGCGCGCCGAAGGCTGCAAGCCAGAGCGCGTTGAAACCGACATGCTCGATCGACCCATGCAGCAGCGAATAGGTGACAGGCGTCCAGAGCCATTCGAGCCCCTGTGCCGATAGCGGATAGACATAGCGCAGCGGCGTGAAGGCAAACTCTATCAGGACTTCCGACTGCAGCCCCTCATCGAGGAGATAGGTGTCGATCACATAAATGCCGACGATGAGCAGAAGCGAAAGCATGAGGACGCCGGGCAAATTGAAGACCGGCTGCCGTTCCTCGTCCGCCGGTTCCGCCCTTGCGTCAACGGCTGGAGCGACAGCATCCCCGGCGTGAGCCTCCTCGTGCCGGCCCGACCTGTCTTCTTCCATTCGCATGCCCTTTCGTCTTCCAAGACCAAGAGACTTACAAGACCCGTTGCGGAAATGAAAGCACCGCGGAAACACGGTTTGGCGTGTCCCGGCGTGCGATCGGTGCCGTTTTCCGCCGGCCGAAGGCGCGCAGGCCGGGGCCCATCGCGACACGGCCACAAGGCGCCATGTTTCGGCCGCACTGACGACAAACAACCACTCTTTAACCAAGAACCGGGGGCATCTGGCACGATTTTCGCTGGTCTATCCTCTTGAGGCGGGCATGAGGCCCTCACCTGCATCGAAATGGAGCATAACCAGAGGCATGCATAATCGCGCCAGCAGAGAGATATTCGACTACTGGGTCAGGCTCGCCGGAGAGCGGCCGGCACCGCTTCGCACCGAGATCGATCCGGTCGCCCTGCGCCGCTATCTGCCGCATCTGTTCATCGCCGCGACGGCGGATGGCAACGGCGACAGCGCCGGCCTGACCTTCCGGCTGGCGGGAACCCGCATCTGCGACATGTTCGGTCGGGAATTCCGCGGAGCGCCCTACGAGGACCTGTGGTTCGACGCGACCAACCGGCAACCCTTCGAGATTGCCGCCAATGCCATCCAGTACGAACGCCCGGTGCTGCTCGAAGTCCATGTCCTGCGGCCGGACGACGAACGGCCCTATGACCTTCTGCTGATGCCGATGCGTCCGCATGACGCAGGTTTCAGCGACCGCCTTCTCGGTGCACTCATGCCGCGCAGCGAGGCGCTTGCCGCCACTGCAACACCCGCTGCGGGGCTCGTGCTCGACCGCTGGACGTTTCTCGAACGCGATGGCGGCATCCCCGCCACGCCATCCTCGCCCGAGACAGGAGACGAACCGGCACGCCCGTCGCTTCTGTCCCGTTTGTGGCCGACGTCACTGACCGGTGGCCACCGCTAAGTCATTCCGGCACGGATGCGGGCACTCACAAGCCCGACTGGCTCGTCAATCCTCGCATATCGCCACAACCTTATGTTAACAGCTGGATCTTAAGGTGAACGACCAGACAATATCAGAAAAGCCAGCGATCGATGTTCAACTTCCAGTCGGCTCAGACGACCGCCTCCTCTGCCGCGCCCGCTCCGGGCGCGTTCCAGCGCGTGGGCATCAACGTCGCCGGCCGCCTGATGCTGGAAGATCATGAGGAATACACCTGCCAGGTGACGGACATGTCGCCCGGCGATGTCACCATCCTTTGCGTCGGACGCCCGCGCATGGACGAGAGGGTTATCGCCTATCTCGAACATATCGGCCGCCTCGAAGGCTATGTCCTCTCGGTCAATCCCGCCGGCTTCGTCATGTCGATCACGGCGACCGAGCGCAAGCGCGAGAAACTCGCCGCGCAGCTGACCTGGATTGCCAACAAGCACGAACTCGGCCTGCCGGAAGACCGTCGCCATGACCGCCTGACGCCACGCCAGACCCGCTCGGAAATCGTTCTCGACGATGGCCGGCGCTATACCTGCCGGATCATGGACCTTTCCCTGTCGGGCGCCGCCATCGATATCGATATCCGGCCGGCCCTCGGCACGCCGATCAAGCTCGGCCATATGCGCGGGCGCGTCGTGCGTCACTTCATGGAAGGCGTCGCCATCGAGTTCAGCTCGGTGCAGTCACGCGAGACCCTAACGGAATTCCTCTAAGCGACGACGGCGAAAGCCCAAACCGCCATACCGCTGACGAACGCGCCTCGGCCACTCGGCCCATAACGCCTTGCATCCGCCGCACCTCGAAATCCGTCAGCAAACCGACGAAAATCTCATTTCAGTACTGTCGCATTGCGATGCGGTCCCGCTTCGGGACAGCACAATGCGGTATTTTCCGCTTTCCGCGCCGAACGCGGTCCGAAAAAATGTCTCTTTTCGAGAATTATTTTTGACGCCTCTCGCGTGATGCAGGCGCAAAACATGGCCTTCGAGCCGTCTCCACCCGTGTTTCGATGCATCGTGCCCGTCATGGCAGGCGGTTGGCCGTTTACCTTGTGGAGGCGCCCGCTGACCACAGCCCGTCCACAACCCCTTGCCTGATAGCCGTTTCCGTCCCGAGCCACGTCTGGGCGTATTGCCTGTCGAGCCGCCAAATCTTAACGCACAGCCCCGCATTTTAGGCGAATTTTCTGCGCATTCGATGCGTATTCTCATCAAATTCGATTAGAATAAGCATTTGATTTTACTTCGCTATTTTGCTGTCGCTCAAAAGGTTGATGGCATTGTCCTCCCAACAACGGGGAGACAAGAAAAATGAACAACCGTCAGGGACTTGGCTTCGCAATCGCGACCGCCGTATTTGCACTTTCGTCCATCGCACAGTCGTTTGCGATGAACCTCGACAATGGCGGCGCCATGCGCGTTCTCGGTCCGGCCACCCAGCCGATCGGCCATTACGAATTCTGCAAGATCTATCAGAGCGAATGCGCCAAGACCTATAGCGATCAGGGGCCGCTCGGACTGAACGAAGACAAGTGGCGCACGCTGCTCGACGTCAACTACACGGTCAACACGACGATCAAGCCGATGACTGACATGGAACTCTATGGCGTCGAGGAAAAGTGGGCCTACCCGACCTATGCCGGCGACTGTGAGGACTACGTTCTCCTGAAGCGCAAGATGCTGATGCAGAAGGGTTTCCATCCGTCCGACCTCTTGATCACCGTCGTGCTGCAGCCGAATGGCGAAGGCCATGCGGTGCTGACCGTGCGCACCGATCGCGGCGACTTCGTTCTCGACAACATGCGCAACAAGGTTCTGCTCTGGGCCGACACGGAATATACCTACCTCAAGCGCCAGGCCAATGACGATCCGGGCCGCTGGGTCAAGCTTCAGGATGGCCGCACCATGGCCGTCGGCAGCGTCACCAAGTAACGGCAGCCCCATGCCCAAATTAACTGCAGATTAACCATCCTTAACGATACTGCCGTCATCCCCGTGGCGGCGGTATCTTGCGTTTTGCGCCCGCCATCAGGGCACGCTCCGACGCGCAAGCCGGAGCCAGCGCAACGGCCAGAACGGAGCCGACCATGGCAGCCCACCTCCCCGCCTCGGACGAGGATCAGGAACGCCCGCTCATCTCCAACCGGTTCGTTTTGCGCCTGACGATTGCGATTGCCATCATCGCCTGCCTGACGGTCGCGATCGGCATCGGCGGCCAATGGTTCGGTGGCAGGATCGCCCTTGCCGGCCATACGGAAAGCACGGCGCCACTGTCCATCGAGATCGGCCAGGACAGGCTTGCCATTCCGGCCAACACGATCCGCTTTCCCGAACAGCGCCGTGACGGCCAGACCGAACGGCTCGACATCTACCTCACATGGCCGGAAATGCAGGGATACAGCCGCGCCGAACGGCTGCGGTTCGACGACGTGACCCAGCCTTCGTCTTTGATTTTCCTGCAAATGTCGGAGGGGACGATGTCACGCGACATGTCCGGCCGGCTCTCCCCCATCTACGCCAGGCTGTTCGAAGGCCAGCCGGAACAGGGACCTTCCGGGCTCACCCTGCACCGCCTGCGCAAGGATAGCGGCTACGGTTCCGAAGTGGTGCTGACCGGGCCTGAAAAGGGTGCCGATACCTATGTCGTCCGCTGCCTCCTGCCAGCCGCCGGTGAGGCCGCCACCAGCAGCGACTGCCAGCGCGACGTGCTTGCCGGCGACAATCTGTCGGTCCTCTACCGATTCTCCTCCAGCCAACTGAAGGACTGGCAGAGAATCGATATCGAGGTTCACGCTTTCGTCAGAAACCACCTCGCAGACACCACGCAGATCCCCGCAAAAGGCCGGTAAAACCTCGCTAAAATGCCATTCACACCGTCAACCGGCCGTTCATCATAAACGACTTGGTAACGCTATCCCCCTACATTGGCTGGCAACGGTCGCAAGGGGACGGTGACCGGAAGTAATTACAAACATCATGCAAAAGCGATGAGTGCGGCAGTGTCGAACAGCATGTTCTCCATTGGACACAAAAAAAGTGTCATGGCGGTTCCGGGGCGTTTCCTCGGTTATATCCTTTCTTTGTCTATGGCCTTCTCGCTGGTGGCGGCACCTGCGCAGGCACGGGCATCGAGCGGCGGCCCGAAATTCGCGGGTATCGTCGTCGATGCGCGGACCGGCAAGGTTCTCTATGGCGAGGATCCTGATGGCCTGCGCTATCCGGCGTCTCTCACCAAGATGATGACGCTGTACATGACGTTCGAGGCGCTTGAGGCTCATCGTTTCAGCGTCGACACGCTCGTCCCCGTTTCCGCACATGCGGCCGGCCAGGCGCCGACCAAGCTCGGCGTCCGCCCAGGTGGCAAGGTGACTGTCGATCAGGCCATCCGCGCCATCGTCACCCGCTCGGCCAACGACATGGCGACCGCGCTCGGTGAAATGGTCGCCGGCGGCTCGGAGGATCGTTTTGCCCAGATGATGACGGCCAAGGCCCGTGCACTCGGCATGACACGCACCACCTATCGCAATGCAAACGGCCTGCCGAACACGGCGCAGATGACGACGGCCCGCGACCAGGCACGCCTCGGCATCGCGCTGCGCCAGCATTTCCCGCAGTATTACGGCTATTTCTCGATCCGCAGCTTCACGTTCGGCAAGCAGTATATCGGCAACCACAACCATCTCGTCGGAACCGTTCCGGGCGTCGATGGCATCAAGACAGGCTACACCCGTGCTGCCGGCAGCAATCTTGCGACATCGGTCAAGATCGACGGTCGTTCGATGGTGGCCGTCGTGCTCGGCGGCCGGACAAGCGCTGCCCGTGACGCGACCATGCGCAAGCTGGTGGCCGAATATCTGCCGAAGGCATCCCGTGGCGGCGAGACCAACCTGATCTCCGCCGTCGCTCCGCCGCCGGCACCGGTCGCCCCCGTCCGTTCCGTTCCGGCCGTTGCAGCAGAAACCTCCGACGTTCGCGAAGTCGCAGGCCTCGGCCTGCCGGATAGCGGCCCGGTTCCGAGCGCCCGTTACGAGGAAGCCTCGACCAGCGCCTATGCCGGGGAATCGGCCCGCAAGCGTTCGGCTGCCGAGGCACTGGAAACGGCCATGGCCGGCTCACCTGCCGCCAAGCGTGCCGCAAAGAGCCAGCGTGCCGACAGCGTCGACGACGTGACGACCGCCTCCACTTCGGGCCGCGACATGTCGGGCTGGGTGATCCAGATCGGCGCTTCGCCGAGCCAGAAGATGGCACTCGACCTGCTGCAGGATGCCCAGGACAAGGGTGGCCGGGCCTTGCGCACGGCGAAGCCTTACACGGTTGCCTTCAACAGCAACGGTTCGCAGGTCTACCGGGCCCGCTTCGGCGGCTTCGATGACCAGAAGGCCGCGGTCGAGGCCTGCAGCGCATTGAAGAAGAAAGGCGTCAGCTGCTGGGCTTCGGCACAGTAACGACGACGATCCGGGCGGCCCGCAGCGTTTGCAGGGCCGTCTTTGCCACCTGCCGCGGCGCTTCAACGGCGCGGTGAAATCTCGAATGTAATGTGTAACGGGGTTTCCGATGGGAATGAACGAAAACGGTGCGGATACGTTTGGTCCCGCACGCAGCCAGAGGGCAAGGGGCATCGCGCTCAACCCTCTTCACGAGGCAGCCATGCGACTTGCCGGTATGGGCATGAACGGTCTTGGAATAGGTGGTCTGGGAATGGGCGGCTTGGGTATCAGCAAGTCACGCGAAAAGACCAAGGATCTGGTGACGATGCTTCTGAGCCATGGTGCGCGCGCCTGGCGTCACTCCCAGCCGGAAGCGAAGATCCATCTCCATGTGACGTCGCGTGCCGGCCGTTCGCCGGTTCGCATCAAACTGCGCTGATTTTCAGAGCAGGCCGAGTTCGGCCAGTTCGCGCCTCAAATCTTCGGGAAGCGCCGTGACGTCTTCGCCCATTCCGGCGAGATCGCGCGGCGCTTCTTCCGTTTTGAGATACCGCCATCCCTGGAAGGGACGCTTGGGCTGCGGCGCCGTCTCGATCACCTCGGGGCCGAGCACCAGGTCGCAACGCTGGATGCCGTCGCCGCCGGTAAAGGTGGTGATGTCGAGAAGCTTCTGGCGGGCCGAGACCTGCCCCTTGATCACCCAGTAGAGCGAGCCGCCTTCAAGCAGTTCCTCGATACGTTTCGGCATCATGCGGGTCGTATGGGTGCTGTGCGGCTCAAGGCCGGCTGCGATCGCCGACAGAGACCGCTGGGCCACCCATTCGCGTAGATCGTCGATACTGTCTGCACCGACGCAGAGCTTGATGAGATGAAGAGCCATGCTCTTTCTTCAAGACCCAAAGCCGCACAAGGTCAAGTCACGCCTCGCAGGCTCTGCTTGTCCTCCACAGCGGCGCAAAGAAAGGCGTGCGGGTTTTCGCGGCTCAGCATTCCACGACGTTGACGGCGAGGCCACCGGTGGAGGTTTCCTTGTATTTCTCGCTCATGTCGTTGCCGGTCTGGCGCATGGTCTCGATACAGGCGTCGAGCGGCACGAAATGGGTGCCGTCGCCCTTGATGGCGAGCGAGGCCGCCGTCACCGCCTTGACGGCGCCGAGCGCATTACGCTCGATGCACGGTACCTGCACGAGGCCGGCGATCGGATCGCAGGTCATGCCGAGATGATGTTCGAGCGCGATCTCGGCGGCATTCTCGATCTGCTCGGGAGAGCCGCCAAGCACTGCGGCAAGCCCCGCCGCCGCCATCGCGGCCGCCGAGCCCACCTCGCCCTGACAGCCGACTTCGGCGCCGGAGATCGATGCGTTGTGCTTGATGATGCCGCCGATGGCGGCCGCCGTCAGGAGGAAATTGCGGACATCCTCGTCCGTCGCATCGTCATGAAAATGCAGGTAGTAGCGGATCGTCGCCGGGATGACGCCGGCCGCGCCGTTGGTCGGCGCGGTGACGACGCGACCGCCGCCGGCATTCTCCTCGTTGACCGCCATCGCATAGACAGAGAGCCAGTCGTTGGCGAGAAGCGGGTTGAGCCGGTTGGAACGCCATTCGGCATTCAGCTTGTCATGGATGTCGCGTGCCCGGCGCTTGACCTTCAGGCCGCCCGGCATGATGCCATCGACCTTGAGGCCGCGATCGATACAGTTCTTCATCGCGGCCCAGATGCCATCAAGCCCGGCGTCGAGTTCTTCGGCGCTCATCTTCGTAAGCTCATTGGCGCGCTTCATCTGGGCGATCGTCAGGCCGGCGGCGCGCGACATGTCGAGCATCTGTTTGGCCGAAGCGAAGGGATAGGGCACGCGGTCGGCGCTTGCGGTCTTCTTCTGCGCCCGCATGGCCTCCAGTTCCGTATCGGTGACGACGAAGCCGCCGCCGATCGAATAGTAGATCCGTTTCAGAAGCAGGCGGCCGTCATGGTCGTAGGCGGCAAAGCTCATGCCGTTGGCATGGCCGGGCAGCGGCTGCTTCTTGTCGAAGATCAGGTCGGTCTCCGGCTTGAAATCGTAGGCGGGATGGCCCTGCGGCGTCACCTTGCCGGTGCGCTCCACGGTGGCGATGACCTCATCCATGCGGTCGGGATCGACGCTATGCGGCTCCTCGCCCATCAGGCCGAGGATGACCGCCCTGCCCGTACCGTGACCGATGCCGGTGAAGGCGAGCGAGCCGTGCAGGCTGACCTTCAGCGCCGAGACGTGGGCGCCGGCCGGACGCGGCCATTCGCTCGACAGGATGAGCGCCAGAAAACGCGTGGCGGCCGACATCGGCCCCATCGTGTGGGAACTCGAAGGGCCGATGCCGATCTTGAAGACGTCGAAGACGGAGAGAAACATGGAAGCGTCCTGATCCGTGGCATCAAGCCACGCGGTGTTCTGTTGTGATGCTCTGTTATCCAGCATCCGAGGCTAGGCCAATCCGCGGCCTTACCCATGCGGCGGCCCGACATTCCATTTCATGGCCGCGACATCGCCGCGCTATCGCGACGAGATGGCCGCGACGACGCTTGCCCATGATAGGGGTCGGCTGCGGCCGGATTGCGACGCGCTCATACCATGCCCCCGCATCATGACAAGCGGAACATTGACCATGAACATTCCCGCGCCGTCACCGCAAGCAAAGCTGCGTCGACGAGGTCCATGGAGACGCGCAGCGACGAGGCAAGGCTTGCCGTTGCCTCAGAAACAAAGCAAGAGAGACGGATGTTACGGTTTCTGATCCGGCAGGCACCATGATTCTGGCTGATTATATCGCGCTTGCGCTGTTTGCCCTGCTCTGGGGCCTCTATTCGTGGTTCACTGCCGGCGCGGGCTCGAAGCTTCTGCCGCGCCTCAGCCTCAACCGGGCGATGGCCGAGCGTCGGCGGCACTGGATCTACAACGCGCTGAAGCGCGATCTGCGCATGATCGACACGCAGATCTTTGCCGGGCTGCAGAACGGCACCGCCTTCTTCGCCACGTCGTCGATCTTCGCGCTCGGCAGCTGTTTCGCGCTTCTCGGTTCCACCGACAAGGTGGATGCGGTGTTTTCCAACCTGCCGCTTCTGCCCTATGGCGGACGGACCGCTTTCGAGCTCAAGGTCGGCGGGCTCGCCTTTCTGCTTGGCTACGCCTTCTTCAAGTTCGGATGGGCCTACCGGCTGTTCAATTACTGCACCATTCTTTTCGGCGCGCTGCCGATGGCGCGCGAGGCTGAGGCCGACCCGGTCACGGCACGCAAGGCGGCCGATCAGGTGATCAAGATGAACATGATTGCGGCAGGCCATTTCAATGCCGGCCTTCGCACCCTGTTTTTGTCGATCGGCTATCTGGGATGGTTCGCCGGGCCCTATATCTTCATGGCGACGACGATCCTGATCGTCACCGCCTTATTGCGGCGCCAGTATTTCTCAGAGGCGCGGCTCGCCATCATGGAAGACGACTGAGGACATGCCATCGTGAGTGCCGCCGATCCCCATCCGCAGACCGACCGCATGCCGCGCATCCAGCTGATCGACACCCTTCGAGGGCTGGCGCTGATCGCGATGGCCTCCTACCATTTCACCTGGGATCTGGAATATTTCGGCTATGTCGATCCCGGCACAGCGACATCAGGGTTCTTCCGCATCTATGCGCGCTGCATCGCCAGCACATTCCTGTTTCTTGCCGGCGTGTCTCTGGTGCTCGCCCATGGGCGCGGCATCCGCTGGGCGTCGTTCCGCAAGCGTCTCGCGATGGTGGCAGGCGCCGCGCTGCTGATCAGCGTCGCCACATGGTTCATCTTCGAAGACGAATGGATCTATTTCGGCATTCTCCACAATATCGCTGTCACCGGCGTCGTCGGCCTTCTCTTCGTCCGGCTCCCGTGGTTCGTGGCGGGGCTTGTCGCGCTTGCCATCATCGGTGCGATGGTGATGGATACCGCGCTGATGCCGGGCCTGATGGACACGCCTGCCTTCGACAGCCGCTGGCTGAG
This sequence comes from Neorhizobium sp., assembly GCA_028283725.1. Classification (GTDB taxonomy): domain Bacteria; phylum Pseudomonadota; class Alphaproteobacteria; order Rhizobiales; family Rhizobiaceae; genus Neorhizobium. The sequence goes on from JAPWKC010000004.1 coordinate 288,978, forward strand.
CTGGATCGGCTTTGCAGAAATGCCGCCACGCTCCAACGACTATGTTCCAGTCTTCCCGTGGATCGCCGCCGTTCTTGTCGGGATTGCGGTCGCCACCCTCGTCGTTTCACGCGGCTGGCACCACCGGCTTGCAGGGTTGCAGACGAAACAGAACATTCTCACCAAGGCCGGCCGCCACAGCCTCGCCTTCTACCTGATCCACCAACCGGTGCTGCTGGCGCTTGTCTATCTCTTTTCGGCGGTGCACCCGGCACCGCCGCCGGATCCGCGCCTCGGCTATGTCAGAAGCTGCCAGCAGAGCTGCATGGCTGAATCGGGCGATCCGAAACTGTGCAGCTATTTCTGCTCCTGCACGGCTGACCGGCTGATCTCCGACAATCTGATGACACCGCTGCAGAAGGGGACGATCACCCCGCAGGACAGCCGGATCACCGAGATGGCGCAGGAATGCTCGATCATGCCGGAACCGGATGCGCCGGCAGCCGGTCAATCCACGCCGGGTCAATCGACACCGAAGCCATCGGCACCGGGGAACGCAACCGCCAAGCCCTAAAAACGCTATAGACCGCGATCCACGCCGTCCTATCGTGGATCGAACCCTCATCACGATCCGCGTTAACAGATCCTCCCGACAGCCGGATTGGTCGCGGCTGTGCTCTGGGAACACTCGACAACAATACGAAAGGGCCGCCGGATTGCTCCGGCGGCCCTTTCGTCATTCGTACGTCGCGTGTCTTTTTACCGGTTGGACGCGACCGGCTTTACCAGCGCGGTGATGCGACGGATGGTGACGCGGCGGTTCTCCTGGCTCGGACCGTCGGTGCGGACCTTCAGGAACTGTTCGCCATAACCCTGCGTCGCCAGGTTTTCCGGCGGGATACCGAAGGCGCTGGTCAGGACCTGCGCCACCGATTCCGCACGCTGGTCGGAGAGGATCAGGTTCGACTGCGCCGAGCCGACCGCATCCGTGTGGCCCTCGATCAGGAAGGTTTCGGACGGGTCGCGGCCGAGCACTTCCTTGATCGCATCCGCCACCCGGCGCAGCGAGCCCGCCTGGTTCATCGGAACGTCGGCGCTGCCCGTCGCGAAGGTGATCGTATCCAGATCGATACGGCGCACCTTGTCGCGGATACGGGCCGAGTAGCGCACCTCGTCCAGCGAATAGACGCGCTCGACGCGTTCCACCGGCGGCTGTTCGAGGAAGCGGTAATAGTCGCGGTTCGGCTGGCTCGACGTGTCGATGATATAGTCGTCGACCGGGACCGAAAGGCGCATGGGCGGCAGGTCGTCGCCCGGATCGCGCCACTGGTAGTTCTGGCTGCGGTCCTGATTCATCAGGTCCGGCGCGTAGTAGAGCACGTATTCCTGACCGCCGCGGACGACGCGCGAGCGCTGGATCACTTCGCCATAGCGGTTGCGGATCGTCACGATGCGGGTGCCGTCGTCGCGGGTGATGACCTCGCGAACGCGGCCGTCGCGCAACTGGTCATATTCCGGCTGGCTGCCACCATCCTCATAGAAGCGACGGCTGTCGTCGTGACGGACCACCGGCTGGTTGTCGATGGTGATGATGACGCGATGGTCATCACGGTCGCGGCCCTGCGGTGGCGCGTAGCTCGGGTCGAAATCCCATCCGCGCGGGCGGTCGAATTGCGGCCGCTCGCCGAGGCGCTGGCCACGTTCCTGATCGAGTGCCTGGAACTGCTGCTGTTGCTGACGGGTCTCGCGGGTGCCGACCTGGGCATCCGCGTCGGAGCGCGGCGGTGCCACCGGCATGCCGGCATCCTGCGGCGGAAAGGGACGACCGTTCGGGCCGTTGCCCGCCGGACCACCCTGGGCACCGCCCTGGGGGCCAGCCTGCTGGCCACCTTGCGGTCCACCCTGGGGGCCGCCACGTTGCGGGCGCATCTGCATCGGCTGCTTGGCGCTATCGAGCACGGCGGCTCCGTTTTCGACCGGCAGGACGAGCTGCTCGCCCGGCTTGGCGGCCGACGGGTCCTTGGCCAGCTCCTTGGCACGTTCCACCTGCTGCGGCGTCACTGCCGGCGGAGGCGGTTGCTGGACCGCACCGGCCTGCTGGGCTGCGTTCGGCTGTGTGGCATTGGGAGCGACGCCATTCTGTTGAACCGGCGGCTGCCCCTGGGCCTGACCGGGCGTCTGGCTGGGAGCACGGCCCGGAATTGTACCTTGTGGCTGGCCGGGCGGCTGCCCCTGTGGGACGCCTTGGGGCTGACCCAGAGCCTGGCCCGAACCCTGACCGGGGGCCTGGCCTGGAACCGGATTGGGCGAATGGCCCTGGGGGGCGGCGCCACCGGGCGGTGATGCCGGCTGGGCGCCGGGACGCTGCGGCGGGGTGCCGGCCTGATTGCTGCCCGGTGCTGCCGCCGGGGCATTCGCCGGTGCCTCTCCGGCCGGCGGGGTTGTCGGCCGTGCCTGTGCCGGCTGCTGGGCTGGCTGACCCTGCGGACGGCCTGCCGGTGCTTCGCCGGCAGGCTGCTGTGCCTGGGTTTTCGGGGTGGTTCGCGGTTCTGTCTGGGGCGCGGCCTCCGGCTTCGGCTGACCCGGCTGAGCCTGAGGTTCGGCCGGCCGCTGCTGCGGTGCGTCAGCCTGTGCCGGCGGTTTGGGAGCAGGCGTTGCAGGCTCGGCCTTTTGGGCGACAGGCGGCTTCGGTGCAGCTTCAGCCGGCGCCGCATGCTGCGGTGCTGGCTGGGGAGCCTGTTTGGCGGGCTCCTGCGGCGCCTGTGCCGGCCGTGCTGCGGGCTGCTGCTGCGGCTCTGCCGACTGGGAAGGCTGGGGTTTCGGCTTCGGTTGCTCGGCCTGCGGTGCCGGTGCATGTGGGGCCGGATTGTCTGCCGGTTTTTGAGCCGGGGCTTCCGCCTGCGGTCTCACGGCCGGTTGATCGGCCTGCTGTTGGCGCGGCGGACGCTGCTGCTGGCCGGAACCTTCATCGCTCTGCTGTTGGCGGGCGGGACGCTGTGCGCCACCTTCCTCGCCGGGCTGTGCCTGACCTTGCCCCTGCATCTGGCGCGGCGGGCGTTGCTGGCCGCCTTCGGTGTCGCCACCCTGTTGCCGTTGCGGACGCTGCGGCTGACCGCCTTCGGCATCTGTGCCCTGCTGGCGCGGCGGACGCTGCTGGCCGCCCTGTTCGGCGCCGCCTTGGCCCTGATCCTGCTGATGGCGACGGGGGCGCTGCTGGCCCTCGCCTTCCTCGGCGCCCTGCCCGTTCGGAGGGACGATGACCTGTGCCTGCACCTCGACGATATTGGCGCGGGCACCGTTCTGCACGGCCGGCGCAAGCGGCAACGCGGCCGCCGGCTGCATCAGCAGCGGAAGCGTCAGTACCGGCCCGGCCACGCTGGCGAACAGCTTGAATTTCTTCGACATGACTTCCTCTTTTCCGTGTCTCGTCCCTCGTCTGCGTGTCCAATCGGCCTTTTTCACGGCTGCCTCTTTCGGGCTGGACTGGGCTGACGGATATGGCGCCGCCCTCAACTGCCTCCAGTCGAGATTGGTTCCGAAATCTTTGTCCTGACGCCTGAACCGGATCTGAACGGACGGCACATCCCGGTGCGGTTGCAGATGGTGCAACGCCACAAGCCCGTTGCAATTTCCCTTCAGCCCGGTATCTAAAAGCAGAGGCGGTTTTTCTGCCGCCGCCCTCGAAGGTCAAAGCCGTCAAAGGCACCGCGGGGGCAAGCCAACAGAGAGGATCATCATGAATATCTCCAAGCGCTTCGTTGCCATCGCTTCGGCAGCGGTCCTGTCGCTGTTCGCCGGCCAGTCGATGGCCGCAGACAAGCTCGTGATCGGCACCGATTCCACCTATCCGCCTTTCGAATATCTCGACGCCGGCGGCAATTTCCTCGGCTTCGACATGGATATCGGTCGCGCACTCTGCGCCCAGATGAAGGTCGAATGCACCTTCGTCAGCAATGATTTCGACGGCATCATTCCGGCACTGCAGGCCAAGAAATTCGACATGATCCTGTCGTCCATGTCGATCACGCCAGAGCGCCTGAAGCTCGTGGACTTCACCAACAAGATCTACAATACGCCGCCGGCAGTCGCCGTGCCGAAGGATTCGACCGCAAAGACCGTCGCCGACCTGAAGGGCAAGACGATCGGCGCGCAGAGCTCCACCACGCATGCCAACTATGCCGAAAAGCATATGGCGGATTCCCAGCTGAAGCTCTACCCGACTGCCGACGAGTACAAGCTCGACATGCAGAACGGCCGTGTCGATGCCGTCGTCGACGACGTCGTCGTACTGTCGGAATGGGTCAAGTCCGACGCCGGCGCCTGCTGCAAGATCCTGACGACGCTGCCTGTCGACAAGGTCATCAACGGCGACGGCGCAGGCATCGCCATCCGCAAGGGCGATCCGCTGAAGGACAAGATCAACGCTGCCATCGCGGCTATCCGCGCCGACGGCACCTACAAGAAGATCCAGGACAAGTATTTCGACTTCGACGTCTACGGCGAATAAGGCCGACACGACGGATGTGTTGACGACAGCCCGGAATATGGCGGAAGGCTTGCCCTTCCGCCATTTTTGTTTGACACTTTCCAACACTGCAGCGCCTTCAGGCGCCAAAGCGGCAAAGACCGCGAAAAAAGGGGAAAATGGATGGGCGGATCATTTTCCGCGCTCGACGGCGTCTTGACCTGGATCATGACCATATTCGATCCGTTCTGCGGCCCGGCGGGCATCTTTACATGGCTGGGGGGCGGCACGCTGCTGGCCTGCGGCGATACGGGCTGGGGCGACGAACTCGCGGCCGGTGTCAAGGTCACGGTGGCCGTCGCCATCTGCACGCTGCCGATCGGGCTTCTGATCGGCTTCGTCGTGGCGCTCGGCCAACAGGCGGAGGATCGGCTTTTGCGGATTGCCGCCGGCATCTACACGACGATCTTCCGCGGTATGCCGGAACTGCTGACGCTGTTCATCATCTATTACGGCGCGCAGATCCTCATCCAATCGGTGCTGGCCAAGCTCGGCTATGACGAGCGGATCGAAATCAATGCCTTCGTCGCCGGGATGATCGCGCTGTCGGTGGTGTTTTCCGCCTATTGTTCGGAAGTGCTTCTGTCTGCCTTCCGCGCCATTCCGAAGGGTCAGTATGAGGCAGGCGATTCACTCGGGATGCGGCGCTGGCGCACCATGCTGCTGATCGTCGTGCCGCAACTGGTGAAGATCGCCCTGCCCGGCCTTTCCAACCTGTGGATGATCCTGTTGAAGGACACGTCCTACGTCTCGATCATCGGGCTTGCCGATATCCTGCGCCAGACCGGCATTGCGGTGCGCGTCACCAAGGAACCGTTCCTGTTCTACACGCTCGCCTGCGTTCTCTATCTTGGGCTTGCCATGCTGTCGTCGATCGGACTTGCCTATATCGAACGCTGGGCCAGCAGATCGGAGGCGGCGCGATGAGCGATACGATCCAGTCAGGTTCGGCAACGACCATGTCACTTTCCGGAGACCTCATCCCCCCACGGCCGGCACCTGCCGTTCTCGACCGGCCGCTCACCGGCGCGCGGGTGCTGGGTATCGGGCTCATCGGGCTCTGGCTGCTCCTCGCGATCGGGCTCGTCTCGATGGTGATCACCGGCTGGGACGAGGAGAAATTCGTCCGCTACGGGCCGCGCTATCTGCACGGACTTTGGACGACGATTTCGCTCGTCGGGATCTCCGTCGTGCTCGGCGCGGTGATCGGACTGCCGCTCGCCTTTGCCCGCATGTCGAAGAACCGCATCATCGCGGCTTTCGCCTATGCCTACGTCTACATCTTCCGCGGCACGCCGCTTCTGGCACAGCTCTTCCTCATCTATTACGGGCTCGGCATGTTCCGGCCGCAGCTAGAATCCGTTGATCTCTGGTGGTTCTTCCGCGAGGCCTGGTATTGCGGGCTGTTCTCGATGACGATCAACACCGCCGCCTATCAGGCGGAAATCCTGCGCGGTGCGATCGAGAGCATTCCGAAGGGCCAGCACGAGGGTGCGGCCTCGCTTGGCCTGTCGAAGCGCGTCGCCTTCCGAAAGATCATTCTGCCGCAGGCGATGATCGTGGCGCTGCGTCCCTACGGCAACGAGATCATCCTTCTGATCAAGGGATCGGCCGTCGTCTCGATCGTGACCGTCTACGACCTGATGGGCGAGACCCGCTATGCCTTCTCACGCACATTCGACTACCAGACCTATCTGTGGGCGGCGATCTTCTATCTTGCCATGGTTGAGGCGCTTCGGCATCTGTGGGCCTATATCGAGCGGCGCCTGACGCGGCATCTCAAACGCTGAGAAAGGCCTGGCAGCACTCACTTTAAAACGCTGCCAACGCCCTGATTTAAAAGCAGAAATATGCATTATAGCGGATTGGAAAGTTTCAGGTAAGCATGGCATGATCCCATCTGAACGGCGCCTCGAATGCGCCTTTCCAAGCAAGATGGGAACTGCCGATGTCGGAACTGGAAATGATGCTCAAGGGATATGGGCTGACCACCGCCCAGATCCTCTACCGCCTGCCCGACCATCCCGTGCTGCTGCAGACCTATGTCTGGCAGAATTACGATCTCGCCCCCGACTTTCCCGAGATGAACGGGTTTCTGAAATTCTGGGAGGAGACGCTGGACGGCCCGCTGCATTCGGTGCGCTACGTCCATCGCAAATTGATCTCCGCCGGAGAATGGCGGGCGGTGAAGGGCGAGATCATCCTGCACTGAGCCTGTCGCAGAGCGGATCCGGAATGGCAAAGCGCATGGACAAATGCGCGGCCGCGGCTTATTGCGGGCGCAAACGAGGACCGGCTTGATGACGAAGATTGACGAAGAAGCACTGGCTGAGGCCTATAACCGCGCGCTTGCGCTGGAAAAGGCCGGCGATATCGACGCGGCCGTGAAGGCCTATGAGGATGTGCTGGCGATCGACCCGGAAGATCACGGTGGCGCTGCGGTGCGCATCGCCTCGATGGGCCGCGGCGAGGTTCCGCCGAAGGCACCGGATGCCTATGTGGAAACCCTGTTCGACCAACATGCCGAAAGCTTTGAAGACATTCTCGTCGAACAGCTCGGCTATGCCGTGCCGATGATGGTGCTCCAGCGGCTGCAGGCGCTTGAGCTTGGGCCGTTCAAGCGCCTGCTCGATCTTGGATGCGGCACGGGCCTTACCGGCGAGGCTCTGCGCGACGTCGTTGAAGACATGACCGGCGTCGACATTTCCGAAAACATGGTCGAGCTCGCCCATGAAAAGGATCTCTACGAGACGCTCTACGTCGCAGAGGTCGAGGATTTTCTCGAGGACAATGACGACGAGGCCTTCGACCTGATCACCGCAACCGACGTGTTGCCGTATCTGGGTGCGCTCGAGCCGCTGTTCTTCGGCGCCTCGGAGAATATGGCACCCGGCGGCCTGTTCATCTTCTCCTCCGAGACGCTCTCGGATACGGAAGCCGCCGGCCGCCCCTATATCGTCGGCCCGCACCAGCGTTTCGTTCATGCCGAAGGCTATATCCGTTCGCGGCTCGACCAAACGGGATTCGACGTGATCGAAGTCACCGAGATCAACGTGCGTATGCAGGACGGCAAGCCGAGCCCAGGGCAGCTGGTCGTCGCAAAACTGCGCTAACATCCGGGTGCAGAGTAAGCAACGAACCAAGACAACTTAAGATTGCATTTAGTTCGTTGAACATCTCTGCCGCGTCCCCCTTAATGCCTTGGAGGCAAAGGGGGACATCACATGCTTCATATCTATCAGATCTTCACGAGCGGCGGCTTTCTCGCCGTCGCAGACAGCCTGCTTGCGAACATGACGTTCCGGTGGCAGGCCCTTCTGATGGCAGTCATAACGCCAGCCCTGATCATTTACTGCCGCAATGAATCGCGGCTCAAACGTCTGAAGAAATTTCAAGATTTCACCGATTCCTACTCCACGGACGACAAAAGCCAGCCATCAGGAAGCGACCCTTCGCTGGAATTCGTCAAATCCAAGTATCTCAGCGAGGCAAGCATACCGGGCGATCAGTGGGAGGCTTTTCAGAGCGCGCCGCTGAGCAAAAAGATCCACATGGTCCTCACCACTGCACGCGGTATAGGCAACCCTGGAGACTGGCAGCTTTTGCTGTCGTCTGTCGGTTTCATGATAATATCCTATTATGGCTTTGCCGCCTTACAGGACGTCATGACACAAGGCCTCGTTACTGTGGCCGGCGTGAAGGCGGACACTGCCTGCGCTATAGACGTGCAGTTCATGCAGCTGAAGGTGATCGGCGGACTCGCCTTTGCGGGCGCCTTCATAGCCGCCATTCGCATCTTCGTCCGATCGATCGCAATCCTCGACCTCTCGGCCTATACGTTCTTACGCCAGACGGTGGAGATGTTCGCGTCCGTTCTGATCATCATGTTCGCATTCAAGGCGGTCTCAAATCCGATCGCATCACTCGACACGTTTTTCACCGCCCAGGGCAGTGGCACCTCATGTGACGAAATCCCGTGGTACTGGCTTGCCGCTGCGCCGGTTTTTGCGCTTCTGCCGGAGAGTTCGACAACCTTCCTTCTGACCCGGATGCGCTCCATCATCAACTGGGTAAAACGCGACGATGACCGCTACGTGGAATCGACCCGCGTTGTCACGCTCGACGTTATCGACGGGATCGATTACCTGACACGGTTCCGGCTGGAGGAATGCGGCATTTACGATGTGCAGAACCTCGCCACCTATAACCCGATCCTGCTTTTCGTTGAATCGCCCTACGGAATCTATCAGACCGTCGATTGGGTTGGGCAGGCGCAACTGTGCCATATCGTCGGGCTCGATCGTTTTCTTTTGCTGCGTGAGATGAATGTCAGAACGATCTTCGATCTTGAACGGGCGATCGATTTCAGAATGAGCGAAGACAAAGACGGCATGCCAGGCAGTGAAGACGGACCTGTCGAATTCGACATAATTCTAGCGGGCATCCTGTTTGCCACAACTGATGCAATGCGGGACGTCGGTCGGATCGGGCATCTCAAACCATTCCATCTGGCCGGCGGGACGCCAGTTGCAGGAAGCGTCGAGGACTATTGTGCCTGGGCCCACACTTACGTCCTGCAAGATCCGAAGCGGACCAAAGCATGTGTCGAGCACATGATGGGGTGGATTGCCGATGATATGCATGTGAGACGGCTGAGACGTATCTGGCAGGATATGACAGATAATCTTGGCTGGCGCTCCGGGCGCTTCGATCGGGCGAAACGCAAATCGGACGACAGCACGTCCACATCGAAGCAAGGCGCCGGAGATCAGCCTTCACCGTCAGCCCCAAAGGCGGTCGCCACCAATGAGAATGTCCAGCCTATCGACGAGGAGGATGCAGCATGAGGCGAATCCTTGGCGGAGTGACAACTCATCACGACTTGAAACCGTTGGAGATACAACCGAGCATCAGCGCTATCTTGCTTATCCCGCCTGTTTCAATCCGCCGCCTTCTCAGACAAGGTTCTTGCCGCTAAAGATCATGGCACTCGGCTTTGCCGAAACCATGATCTGGAGCCCCTATGCTTTACTTCGTCATCAAGGCCCTGCACCTCATTTCCGACTTCCTGCTGATCGGCGGAATGATCGTCAATGCCTTCGTCATCTCGATGGTGCCGCCGACCATCCGCACCGGCGTCATTTCGGCGCTGCGCCGCTACAACAGCATCGTCACGACCGGGGCGCTCGCCGGCGCCTGGATCTTCGGCCTGTGGCTGGCGATCGGCTTTACCGGTTTTGCCGGCGGCTGGCTGCATGCCAAGCTCCTGTTCGTCATTGTGCTCTCTGCACTGCACGGCATGCAGAGTGCCGCCCTTCGCAAGATGCAGGCCGATCCGCATCTCGATGCCAACGCATTCGTGCGCGCCGGCATGCCGATCACGATCCTCTGTCTTGTCGTCATCGTGGCATTGGCGGTGATCAAACCGTTCTGACCCGCGAAAGAGCGGGTCACATCAGGGCTCTGCGCCTTGAAAAACAAAAAATGTCCAGCCGGTTCGCCCGGCTGGACATTTTTGTTTCATATCGTCGCGTTCGAGCCGGTCGTAGCGGCCCGTGCGCTCAATCCTCGCCGGATTTCTGATTGTCGAGAAGCATGTAGTCGAGCGGCAGTTCAGTCGAATACTTGATCTGCTCCATGGCAAAGGCCGAGGAAACGTCACGGATCTCGATCTTGGCGATCAGCCGCTTGTAGAAGGCGTCATAGGCGGCGATATCAGGCACGACCACACGCAGGAGATAATCGACGTCGCCGCTCATGCGATAGAATTCAACCACTTCGGGAAACTCGACGACGACTTCGGAAAACCGCTTCAGCCATTCGATCGAGTGGCTTGACGTGCGCACGGAGACGAAAACCGTCACCTTGGTATTGACCTTGACCGGGTCGAGCAGCGCCACGCGACGACGGATGACGCCGTCTTCCTCCATCTTCTGAATGCGCCGCCAGCATGGCGTCGTGGACAGGCCGACCTTCTTGGCAAGGTCGGCGACCGCGAGTGTGGAATCTTCCTGGAGAATGCGCAAAATCTTGCGGTCGAGCCGATCCATCAACGTCCCTTTCGAAATGATTTTTCGTTATACACCGATTTCACGGCAATAAAGCGAATTCTGTTTCACCGGAGCAATCTTTCCACATCCTCGCGCAATTGCGGTACGATGTCAGCTTCAAACCACGGGTTCCGCTTCAGCCAGGCGGTGTTTCGCCAGCTCGGATGCGGCAATGGCAGCACGGCCGGCCCCTCATTGGAGAAGCGGTAGGCCCGCCAAGCGGCCACGGTTTCGGTCATCGTCTTTTTGCGGCGCGGGCCAAGATGCCATGCCTGCGCATATTGCCCGATCGCCAGCACCAGTTCGACCTGCGGCATTGCCGCCATGGCGCGATGTCGCCACAGCGGCGCACATTCGCGGCGCGGCGGCAGATCGGATCCCTTGTCGTCATAGCCCGGAAAACAAAAGCCCATCGGCACGATGGCGAAGCGTCCCGGATCATAGAATGCGTCGCGGCTCACACCCAGCCAGTCGCGCAACCGGTTGCCCGAGGCGTCGTCGAAGGGAAGGCCGCTCCCGTGTACCCTAAGCCCCGGCGCCTGACCGGCGATCAGGATACGCGCCGTTTGCGAGAGCACGGCGACCGGCCGCGGCTCGTGCGGCAGTCGGTCGCCGTCACCCTTTACCGGCGCATCGCGACAGAGGCGGCAGGCGGCGATGGCCGCGGAAAGCGTTTCAACTTCGCTGGTGGTCATTCAGGGCACGCTCCTCTTACCTGCAGCCGGCGTTTCGGCCTGCCCCGCACCGCTCAGCGATGCCCATTGGTCGGACAGCCAATCGACGGCATCGGAAACCAGATCGGCGACGAAACCGGCAACGGGATCGCGCCTTTCGCCGCCATGTTCGGCCCGCCATTGCTTCGGCTTCTCAAACTGCCCTTGCCAGATACCGAATTTGGCGTGCCGCGCCTGCCGCTCCTCGCGGCGATAACCGCCATAGCTGACTGCCAGTCCTTGCCGGACGATCCTCGCATTGAGGTCCTCTGCACCGTCGTGACAGACGACCAGAAGACGATGATAGCGGTCGCGGCTTTTTCCAGCACAGGTAACGCCGTCGGCGCCGGTCATACGTGCCATCAGGCTGCGCGCCACGCGACCGCAATCCCATGCGGCACCGCCTGCGTCGGCGCAGGTCTGCGCCCGCTCAGGCGCATCGATCCCTTCCAGCCGCAGGCGCTCGCCGCGGACCCAGAGCGTATCCCCGTCGACGGCGTAGAACGGCCCTTTCAGGACAGTCTCGGCGGAAGCGGAAGAATGACCGTCATCGACCTTCGCCACCACCAGCGCCAAAAGACCGATGAGGGCGAGGACGATGGCCAGATCGCGGGCAGTCCTTGCGTTACGGGTCACAGTCGTCGCGGATCCCAGTCGTTACGGGCATGGATGTCGGGAGCCAGGGATGTTTCGGTTGCAGGCGTTTCGGTTGCAGGCGTCTCTGTGGCAGGTGTTTCGGGTCACAATCCGGCCCCAATCAAAAACGGAAGCTTCAGGAAAATGGCAAACAAAACCTTTCCCGGCAGGATCTTCTTAAGGATTGATGACTAGGCTGTCATCATATGTGTAACGACAAAACGGGCCATGAGTAGCGGCGTCAGCACCTCGACCGACAAGATCATCGTTGATCGATCGCGCAGCCACCGGAACAAGGCTGTGTCGAAGACCGTTCGCGCGACCCGTGAACGCCTGCAGTTTTCCGCCGAAGGTGCCCAGGCATTCGACCGCGAGATGCTCGTCCTATATCTGAAATCGGTGATGCAGGGCGCGTTGATCATGGCGCTCGTCACCATCATCGTCGCCGGCATCGGTCTTTATCTGGATTTCAGCCACCACATCGCCGTCTGGGCCGGCATCATGCTGTCGCTGCAGGCAGGCCACGTTCTTCTGGCGCGCATCGGCCGGCGCAAGGAGATGACGGCTGCGCGGACCATTGCGTGGCGCCGGCGCCTGCTGGTGGCGCAGGTCTTCATCGGCTGCGGCTGGGCCTTCTTCACGCTTGCAGACTGCACCACCTGCACCGGCGACAGCTTCTACTATTACAAGGGTGCGGTTCTTCTCGTGGCGATCTCGTCGACGGCGATGAACTGTTTCATGCTGCGCCAGAGCGTGCTGTTCGGCTTCCTGCCGGTCATCGCCGCGCTGATCGCGACTGCGGCGACCTCACGACTGGCTCTCGATATCGGCCTTGTCGCCATGAGCGCGGCCGCGGTGGTGTTCTTCCACTATATCGCCGACCGGCTCTACCGCTCGAGCCTCACCATGTTGTCCTATCAGTCGGAAAAGGACGACCTGATCGCCGAGCTGGAAGTGGCGAAATCCATGTCGGACGAGGCGCGGCGGCGCGCCGAGGAGGCGAACCTTGCGAAATCCCGCTTCCTCGCCTCGATGTCGCATGAGCTGCGCACACCGCTCAATGCCATTCTCGGGTTTTCCGAGGTGATGAGTTCCGAGGTTCTCGGGCCTCTCGCCAATCCGACCTACAAGGAATATGCCGGCGACATTCACCGTTCCGGCCAGCACCTCCTCAACCTGATCAACGAGATCCTCGACCTGTCGCGCATCGAGGCCGGGCGCTACGAACTGGCGGAGGAGTCGCTCTCGCTTCTGGAAATCGCCGAGGATTGCATCGGCATGGTGCAGCTTCGCGCCCGCGGCAAGAGCATCACCATCCGCGAACAGTTCGAAAAGGCGATGCCGCAGGTCTGGGCCGACGAGAAATCGATGCGACAGGTGCTGCTGAACCTTCTCTCCAATGCCGTCAAATTCACGCCGCAGGGCGGCGAGGTGACGGTGAAGGTCGGGTGGACAGCCGGCGGCGGCCAGTATGTGGCGATCAAGGACAATGGTCCGGGCATCCCTGAAGAGGAAATCCCTGTCGTTCTCTCGGCCTTCGGCCAGGGATCGATTGCGATCAAGAGCGCCGAGCAGGGAACCGGGCTCGGCCTGCCGATCGTGCAGGCAATCCTCGCCAAGCACGATGGCCAGTTCATCCTGCGCTCGAAACTGCGCGAGGGAACGGAAGCGATCGCCATCCTGCCCGCAACCCGCGTGCTGCAGAGCGTCCCGGCCGTCGCGGACGCGCCTCTGGTGGAACGCCGTCGCAAGAGCTTTGCCTAACGCGGTAGGCGTCCCGGCCTCTTGCGCAAATGCGCTTTCGGGTGCGTCCCTATGGCCACGGACAAACGTCGCTGCCGCGCCATCGAGGCCGACTGCGAATACTCCAGCGACATGCAGGACCGGCTTGCACCCGTCGCACGGCAAGCCCCCTCACCTCGACAGATTTTCGATCACCACATAGAGGGCAAACAGCCCGTTGGCCGTCAACAGCGCGAAGACCGCGAACGAGCCGAGATCCTTGGCATGACGGCCGACGGTGGAGATTTCGGGAGAGATACGGTCGACCAGTTCCTCGACCGCCGTGTTCAGCGCCTCGACGGCGAACAGAACCAGCATGAGGATCAAGAAGGCAAGATATTGCCATGTCGCAGCCCCCACCAAGGCAAAAAGGATGAGCCCTGCGGCAGACGCGATCACCTCGTGGCGAAACGCCTCCTCGTCCCACAGGCGCCGCATGCCCTGAAGCGAGTAGCGGGTGGCAGCCACGATACGGGCAAAGCCTGTGGCACGCGGCGCGCCGGGTGCATAGTCTCCGCCGGTTGCGGCGCCGTCACCGGGCCTTGCCGACGACGATCCGTCATCCGGCACGTTGCCCGGCGTCGGCGGGGCATCGGTGCGTCTGGCTTCGGGCCGATCCATCCGGGCGCTCCTCTGTCTGTCGACCTTGCCTTCCGGGACGCCGTGTTGCGGCCGGCCGTCTGATGGCCTACCGCAATCCTGTCGCCGGTCAGTGACTCTTGTTGCTGACGCCCGCCTGATCGAAAGTCGCCATGCCGGAATGGCAGGCGGCGGCAGCCTTGACGATGCCGGCGGCAAGCGCTGCGCCTGTGCCTTCGCCAAGCCGCATGCCGAGTGCCAGGAGCGGCGTCTTGCCGAGCTTCTCGATGGCCCGCAGATGGCCGGGCTCTCCCGAAACATGGCCGATCAGGCAGTGGTCGATCGCAGCAGGATTGGCGGCCTTCAAAATCGCGGCAGCCGCAGTTACCACATAGCCATCGAGGAGGACCGGGATCTTCTCCATGCGGGCGGCGAGGATCGCGCCGCAGATCGCTGCAATCTCGCGGCCGCCGAGGCGACGCAGGATCTCGAGCGGGTCCGAGAGATGATCCCTGTGGAATTCGAATGCCGCCTTCACCGCTGCAACCTTGCGGTCGTAATATTCGCCATGCGAGCCGGTGCCGGGTCCGACCCAGTCTTCCGCCTCGCCGCCATAGAGCGCAAGGTTGATCGCAGCGGCAATCGTCGTATTGCCGATACCCATCTCGCCGATGCACAGAAGATCCGTGCCGCCGGCAATCGCCTCCATGCCGAAGGCCATGGTGGCGGCACAGTCGCGCTCGGAGAGGGCAGGCTCCGTGACGATGTCACCGGTCGGATAGTCCAGCGCCAGATCGAAGATCTTCAGGCCCAGATCGTTGGCGATGCAGATCTGGTTGATGGCGGCGCCGCCTGCGGCAAAGTTCTCCACCATCTGCTGCGTAACCGACGAGGGAAAAGGCGTGACCCCATGGCGGGTGACGCCATGATTGCCGGCGAAGATGGCAACCAGCGGCCTTGTCACAGCAGGCGCACGCCCCGTCCAGGCGGCCAGCCAGTAGGCGATCTCTTCCAGACGGCCGAGTGCGCCCGGCGGCTTGGTCAATTGCGCATCGCGCTCGCGGGCGGAAACCAGCGCACGGGCGTCCGGCCCCGGCAGGTTCTGCAGCAGGGCACGAAAATCATCGAATGGCAGGCCGCTCACGCTCATCGCAATCTCTCTTTCCGTCGTCTGTTTGTCTATCTGCTTGTCTGTCTGCTTGGCGATGCCGCAGCCGGCACCCCCTCTCATATGCTTATGCGCGCCCATCCATGCCTTGCCCCATCCACCGGACGAGAGCCGCAGGCCGCTCTCTCCTTGCGCTGACCAAGATGTGACCGGTCCGCGAGCAGACAGCGAGCTTGTGTTTATCGGCAAATCGCGCTTCTTTGCGCCATCTCTTAATCGCAGCGGCCCGGAGGGACAACTGGCAAACGCGACTGAATTCATCGCCGACCTTGCACGCTCTGTCGGCTTCCTCAGCCGCCTGCCTGTGCCCGACCGGTTTTTTCGCGGTCATGACGGCTCGGTTTCGCGGGCCGTCCGCGCCTTTCCACTCGCAGGCCTGGTGGTGGCGGCGCTGCCGGCGCTGCTTTTGTTCCTCGCGCTTGAGACGGGAAATTCGCTTCTGGCGGCGTTTCTCGCCCTCGCGCTCCAGGCACTTCTGACCGGCGCGCTGCACGAGGACGGACTTGCCGATACGGCCGACGGGCTCGGCGGCGGCCGCGACAGGGACCACGCGCTTTCGATCATGAAGGACAGCCGGGTCGGGACCTATGGCGTGATCGCGCTCGTTCTCTCCTTCGGCCTGCGTGCCTCGGCACTCTCTGCGCTCTCCTTTGCCGGCGCAGACGTGGCGGCCCTTGCCATGCTTGCGACGGCAGCGTTCAGCCGTGCGGCGATGGTGCTGCACTGGAAAAACCTGCCATCGGCGCGTCAGACCGGCGTTGCCGCCAATGCCGGTGCGCCGGAACAGGATGCAACAACGATCGCGCTCGGCATCGGCATCGTTGCCAGCCTCGTGCTCATGCTTCCGGTACTGCCGGTGCCGCCCGTCGTCCTGTCGATCATCGCGGGGGGCCTTGCGGCTTATGCCTTTACCCGTTTCACCGAGAAGAAGCTCGCCGGCCATACCGGCGATACGATCGGCGCTACTCAGCAATTGACCGAGATTGCCATGCTGGCTGCTCTTGCCCTTGCCATTTGAACTTTCGATATAGGTTGAATGATCACACCCTGCGTCCACATCTGCGTCATCGCCCCTCGGACGAGCCTGTGCACCGGTTGCGGCCGCACGCTTGATGAAATCGCCGCATGGAGTGGTTATTCGCAGATGGAGCGCCGCACCATCATGGACGCCCTGCCCGCGCGATTGGCTGCGGTCTGTCCAAGTGACACGCCCTGCGGTTCGGCCGACGAGGCGGAGGAAAGGGTTACGGCCGCATGAATGCCTTCACCATCGTCCTGTTGTTTCTCCTGGCGGGGCTGGCGCTCCTGATCTTCAACCACGACACCGGTGAGACTTTCGGCATTTCCAACGACGATTTCGGACGGTTTGTCTATCTGGCGCCGATCGCAGCCCTGCTCTCAGTCGGCATTCTGATGGGTCGGCGCGGAAATCTCGGGCAGGTCGTCCGGCAGATCGCCATCTGGCTCTTGATCATTCTCGCGCTCGTTGTCGCGTATCTCTACCGCGACGATGCCCGGCATGTGGGCGCGCGGATCGTCGCCGGGCTCCTGCCCGGCACGGCGGTCGTCGTCACGGCCAGCGACGGCGGCAGCGAGGTGATTATCCACAAGAGTGCGAACCAGCACTTTCAAACGAATGTCACCGTCAACGACACGGTCGTGCCGATGCTAATCGATACGGGGGCCAGCACCGTCGTCCTCAGCTATGCCGATGCCCGCGCCATCGGGCTCGACATGAGCGCGCTCGACTTCACCGTCACCGTGATGACGGCCAATGGCCGCGCATTGGCCGCGCCCGTGCGCCTCGACCACGTTGCCGTCGGCCCGATCGTGCGCAACCAGGTGCGTGCCATGGTAACGGAAGACGGCAAGCTCGGCCGCAGCCTGCTCGGCATGAGCTTCCTGTCGACGCTCGGGTCGTTGCAGATCGAGCGCGACAAGCTGCGGTTCCGGGATTACTGAGAGGGAATGCCTGCCGCCAGATCCTCGTCCCTGCGGCGGAAATGGCTGGGCGGCGCGCCGATGACCCGTTTGAAGGCGCGGCTGAAGGAGGCTTCGGCGTCGTAGCCGAGGCGCTCGGCGATGGCGGACACACGCTGCCCCTCGCCCAGCCATTGGCGGGCCTGATGCATGCGCACACGCGCCACGTAGCGTGCCGGGGTTTCGCCGACGACCTTCTGGAAGCGTTCGGCAAAGCCCGAGCGGGAGGCGCCCATCAGGCTTGCCAGCGCCGCCACGCTCCAGTCGCGATCCGGCTCCAGATGAATTGCCGCCAGGACACGGCCGACATCGGGATTGCGCACAGCCGCGATCCAGCCGGTCGTGTCGCCGCAGCCATATTCCACCCAGGCGCGGATCAGCGTCGCGGTCAGCACGTCGGCAAGCCGGGCCAGAATGCCACCGGCGCCGACGCGGTCCATGTCGACTTCGCGCGCCATGGCGTCGATCAGATGCGGGATGGCCGGCTCGCGCGCGGCGAGATCGGAAGTCAGCATCACCTCCGGCATCATGCGGATCAGCGGATGCTGGCTATCGACATTGAAGCGCATGCACGCGGTGAAGGCGAGCGTCACGCCCTCGGCATCGGGCGCAGCATAGGGGCATTGCAGGTCGTAGACGCCGCTGCAGACCTCCTTGCGGGCAAACCGTTCCAGCGGCTGCGGCGGCAGGCCGGGCTTGCTCGTCAGCACATGTCCGTCGCCGCGCGGCAAAAGCACCGCGTCGCCGGGTCGCAGTTCAAGCCATTCGCCGGATGGGGTAAGAAGAAAGCAGCCACCCGAGGAGATGAAGTGGAATCGGGCCGTCGTCGCGGCCGGAAAATCACTCGCCCAGGGTTCAGGCAAACGATAGCGGCCGTATTCCACGCCATCAAGGCGCAGGCCGCGCAGCATCTCGCTCAAAGGGTCGGCCGGCGCCTGCAAGGACATTGCAGGCGCAGAATCGGTGTCATTCCCGCACCTATCCGAAAGGATCGGTTCCAGGGGATGGTCAACAGCCGAAACCGGCTCAGGTCTGGACGAATGATCAAGCATGTCGGCTTTTCTAGCATGGAAACGCCGAAGCGTCACGCATATTTATGGTGCATCGCAACACGAGGCGATCACAATCAGGGACATCCTCACATGACACCATCCTCCACCCATCCGACCGTTGGGTCGCCGGGCGCACCAAAAGAGGCAGCCTGGGGCGCAGTCCTGACACTCACACTCAGCGTCTTCGGTCTCGTCACCGCGGAATTTCTTCCCGTCAGCCTTCTGACGCCGATTTCCAATGATCTTGGCATCACGCCGGGCGCGGCCGGCCAGACGATCACGACGACGGCGATCGTCGCCGCCTTTGCCGGTCCGGGCGTCGTCATCGGCACGCGCAAGTTCGACCGTCGCCTCACGGTTCTGGCTCTGACCATGCTGCTCGTGATCTCGACTTTGATCGCCGCCATGGCCAACGGCCTGTTCATGCTTTTGACGGCGCGCTTCCTGCTCGGCATCGGCCTTGGCGGATTCTGGGCCATGTCTGCGGCGCTCGCCATGCGTCTCGTGCCGCCGGAAAAACTGCCCCGCGCCATGGCGCTGATCATGGCCGGCGTTTCCGGTGCCACGGTGCTTGCCGCACCGCTCGGCGCATGGATCGGGGCCACGATGGGCTGGCGCATGGCCTTCTTCCTGGCCGCCGGGCTCGGCGTCGTGGCACTCGTCGGCCAGGTCGTCGCCCTGCCGAAAATGCCGCCTTCGGGTCATGCCGGCCTCGGCACGCTCGTGGCGCTGCTGCGCCGTCCGCTGCTGCGGCTCTGCTTCATCGCGATGATCTTCCTGATCGGCGGTCACTTTGCCGGCTTCACCTATATCCGCCCCTATCTGGAGCTGGTGCCGCATCTCGACGTCGACCAGATCTCGCTGACGCTGCTTGCTTATGGCGTTGCCGGCTTCGTCGGCACGGCGCTCGGGGGCATGGTCGTCGAAAAGCGCGGCCCGCGTTTCTCGATCACGCTCTGGGCAACGCTGATGGCAGCTGCGGCCGTGGTCATGGCGGTGGGTGGTCAGTCGCCGTCCGTCGCGGTTGCCGGCGTCGCCTTCTGGGGCCTTGCCTTCGGCGCGATCCCGGTCAGCATCCAGAACTACATCACATCGGTTGCCGGTGACGAGGCGGAAAGCGCCGGCGCCCTGATGCTGACGACCTTCCAGATCGCCATTTCCAGCGGTGCGATCCTTGGCGGCGTTCTGATCGAAGGTCTCGGCCCGATCGCCGTCATCGTCTTCCTGGCGGCCGGTTCGCTGGCCGGTGCCTCGGTGCTTGCCGCCGGTGGCCGGAGCCGCACGGCGCTCTCCGAAGGCTGACGCGACTGAAACCCAGGTTTCGACATGAAGAAGCCCGGCCTGCGATAATCGCAGGCCGGGCTTTTCTCGTTCGCGTTCAGATACAGGTCGTTCAGCTGCGCAGGCGATAACCGGTGCGGAACATCCAGGCCGTCACCGACAGGCAGATGGCGAGGAAGAGCGCGATCATGCCGAGGCTGACCAGCGGGTTGACGTCGGCGATCTCGTAAAAGCTCCAGCGGAAGCCGCTGACGAGATAAAGCACCGGGTTCAAGTGGCTCACAGCCTGCCAGAAGGGCGGCAGCATATCGATCGAGTAGAAGCTGCCGCCGAGAAAGGTGAGCGGCGGCACGACCAGCATGGGCACGATATTGAGCTGTTCGAAATTCTTCGCCCAGATGCCGATGATGAAGCCGGCAAGGCTGAAGGTGATTGCCGTCAGCACGAGGAAGACCAGCATCATGACCGGATGGGCAATGCGGATATCGACGAAGAAGGATGCCGTCGCCAGAATGATCAGGCCGATGATCAGGCCCTTGCTCGCGGCCGCGCCGACATAAGCGACGACGATTTCCGTCATGGCCACGGGCGCCGAGAGGATCTCGTAGATCGTGCCGGTGAATTTCGGGAAATAGATACCGATCGAGCCATTGGCGATGCATTGCGTCAGAAGGGTCAGCATGATCAGGCCCGGCGTGATGAAGGCGCCGTATTGCACGCCGTCCACCGTCTGGATGCGCGAGCCGATCGCCGTGCCGAAGACGATGAAATAGAGCGAGGTGGTGATGACCGGCGAGATGACGCTTTGCAGGAGCGTGCGTTTCATGCGGTGCATCTCGGCCTTATAGATGGATTTGATCGCCTCGATATTCATGCTTTTTCTCCGGCGTTCATCCCGACCGCTGTTGTCTTACCGACGTCGTCTTTCTTCTCCACGAGGGCGACGAAAATATCCTCGAGCGAGCTCTGCCTGGTGGAGAGGTCGCGGAAATGGATGTTTTCCTTCGAAAGCCCGGCCATCAAGGCGCCGATGCGTTCCTCGCCCTCGCCACCCTTGTATTCGTGGACGAGTGTGCGGCCCGCGTCTTCCAGCGACAGGCCGAGATCGGCCAGTGATGCCGGGATGGCGCCAAGCGGCGCGGTCAGTTCGAGCCGCAGCTGTTTGCTGCCCAATTTCTGCATCAGCGCCGCCTTGTCCTCGATCAGGAGAAGCTTGCCGCCGTTGATGACGCCGACGCGATCGGCGATCTCTTCCGCCTCCTCGATATAATGGGTGGTCAGAATGATGGTGACGCCGGCCTCGCGCAGCTTTTCCACCACCAGCCACATGTCGCGACGCAGCGTGACATCGACGCCCGCCGTCGGCTCGTCGAGGAAAAGCACCTTCGGCTCATGCGACAGAGCCTTGGCGATCAGCACCCGGCGCTTCATGCCGCCGGAGAGTTCGCGCATCATGTTGTCCTTCTTGCTCCACAGCGAGAGATCCTTCAGGATCTGCTCGATGCGCGCAGGATCGGGCTTCAGCCCGTAGACGCCGCGCGAGAAGCTGACCGTATTCCACACGGTCTCGAACTGGTCGGTGGTCAGTTCCTGCGGCACGAGCCCGATCAGCGCGCGGGTCTGGCGAAAATCGCGCACCACGTCATGACCGCCGACCATGACCTTGCTGCCGTGATCCGGGTTGACGAGACCGCAGACGATCGAGATCATCGTTGTCTTGCCGGCGCCGTTCGGGCCGAGCAGCGCAAGGATCTCGCCTTTCTCGATATCCAGATCGACGCCATTCAGCGCCCTGAAGCCGTTGCCATAGGTCTTGGTGAGGTTTCGGATCGAAACGATCGCGTCCTTGACGGGCGCTACGGTGGGTTCTGTCGAGGAGGGCATGGGTGCCTTTACGGGAGAAACAGATTTCTAATTCGCCGCAGATATAGGCAAATGCTTTTTACAGACCATACCGCTGCGGAAGAATATTGCATTCGGCTGAGCCGACCAATCGCAGTGCAGCATGGATAATTTCGCCTCACCGGCGTGTCATCATGCCGTGATGTTTCAGCGGCATTCTCCGCGCCAGGCAAGCAACGGTCCTGCCTACCCCTTGCGCCGGACCGCCGACCACCGCTTTAGATCAAGGTCAATATTGCCGCTTGCCGTCGAGTTTTTGGTAGTCCGAGTACGCAGAACGACCTCCAATTGACCGGGGATCTCAAGGCGGTGCCGCACCTCCTCTCCATCCGGTCACGCCGGCCTCCCGCAAAACGGGACAGGCCGGCTTTTTTTTATGCGGGGTCAGAACCGGGGCCTCTGGCGGCGGTGACGTCGCGATCCTCGTGGCCTGCCGCGACCGCATCCCTCAAGCTGCCGATCTCGGAATTGATCCGTACGAGATCGGGCGTTGTCAGGCCAGACTGCCGGAGCAGCGTCTCGCTCAGGCATTTCGAATCGTGATGGACAGACCGGCCCTTGGGCAGAAGCGTGACGACGACCTGACGCTCGTCATCGGGATTACGATCCCGCCGGACGAAATCCCCAGCCTCCAATCGCTTGACCAGAGGCGTGATCGTGCTCGGCTCCAGAGCCAGTCGCTCGGCAATCTGTCCGATGGTACGATCGCCCTCCTGCGCCAGGGCATCGAGGACGAGATGCTGGGGATAGGTGATGCCGAACCGATCGAGGATCGGTTTGTACAGCCGCTGGATCGCCAGACTTGCCGAATAGATCGTGAAGCAGAGCTGGTCGGCCAGCGGCAGAGGCTTGGGAAGGCCCATACGAATCTCCATTCCTATCGGAGGACAATCAATTATCGCAACATAACATATCGTGATAAATAATCCACTTTACAAATTTCGATCATCGGCCTAGCTATTTAGTTATCGTGATAAATATTATCGCGATAACAATAATCACACTGGAGCTTTCCGATGACTTTCCTGCGTTCCCTCCTTGCCGCCGCCGCCTTGGCCGGCACTTCCGCCATCGCCTTCGCCGCTGCGGCCGCACCGGCACCGGTCAAAAACATCGTTCTGGTTCACGGCGCCTTTGCCGACGGATCGGGCTGGAAGGATGTCGCCGGCATCCTGCAGAAAGACGGTTATCATGTCAGCGTCGTGCAGAATCCCGTCACGTCTATCGCAGACGATGTCGCGGCCACCAAACGCATCCTTGATCAGCAGGACGGACCGGCCGTCCTCGTCGGCCACAGCTATGGCGGCGCCGTCATCACCGAAGCCGGCAACGACCCGAAGGTGGCAAGCCTCGTCTATGTCGCAGCCTTCGCTCCGGATGAAGGCGAGACGCTGCTTGGCCTGATCAAGGGCAAGCCTGGAAAGGCCATGTCGATCGGTCCGGTCGGCGGAGGCTTCCTGGCGGTCGATCCGGCGAAGTTCCATGATGATTTCGCCGCCGATCTCTCCGCCGACCGGGCACGGTTCATGGCGATCTCGCAGGTTCCCGAAGCGGCCTCTATCGGCGACACGACGATTTCCACTCCCGCATGGAAGACGAAACCAAGCTTTGCAATCGTGGCGACGGAAGACCGCATGATCAATCCGGATTCGGAACGGGACATGTACAAGCGCGCCGGGTCGAGCGTGACGCAGGTGAAGGCAAGCCACGCCGTCTATGTCTCGCAGCCCAAGGCCGTCGCCAAGGTCATCGAAGAGGCCGCACGGGCTGGCAAGTGAGGCCGCAACTGCATGTCCCGGCGCTAACCCGCCGGGACAAATGCCATTTTAGCGCCGACGAGACATGCCATGGGGCGGCGGCTATGACGGCGTGGACAACCATGGGCGACAATATGCGCTCATCGAGCGGTCGCCCTTCCCCACCGTCAACGCCTATTGCAGATCCAGATGGAGAAAATGGTTGAACTCGGTCTGCTCGTGGGTCGAGTAGGCTTCGCCCTTCCTGAAACCGTTTTTCTCGTAAAGGGCACGCGCGGCTTCGAAGGCGCTGCCACTGCCCGTTTCCAGGCTGAGGCGCCGAAGGCCGCGCGACCTTGCGGCGGACATGATGGCCCGCAGAATGACCGCACCGGCGCCACGTCCGACAAAGTCGGGATGGGTGCGCATGGATTTGATCTCGCCGGTGCCATCGGGCAGCGTCTTCAATGCCCCGATACTGGCGATTTTCGCTCCCTCCCAGGCACTGAAGACAGTCACTTCGGGGCGCTGCAATTCCGCAAGGCCGAGGAAGCTCGCCCCCCGCGGTACGTTTTCGCTCATGCCCGCCAGATGAAAGGCGATCAGGTCCTGCGATTGCGTCTTCGTCAAGTCGTCTTCGATGACGTCAAACATGGGTTCTCCGTGGGCGGGGGGGGACGGTGACGCTCTATCGCTCATCCTTCGGCATCCTGCAACGCAGGCCGAAAAAAGAAGATGGCACGAGTTCAATCGCAATAGCGCCGTCCGCCCTTTCGCGAGCGCAGGTCGAAATGAAAATGGTTCCAGTGTTCGGCATTGCTGCCAGGACCGAGCACGGTGGAGAAATAGCGGCAACTGTCGTTGCGCACGGATTTCAAAAGCCCACCCTCGCGGAAGGAAAAGAGCCCCTTCTTGCGCACGTCGATCTCGTGTCCGTTCTTCAACACGATCGCGCCGACATCGATGGCATTGCCATGTGAATGTTCCGACATCGGGTTGTAGCGCTGACTGGAATTGTTCATCCGCCGGCAGGAATAGCCGCCGAGCGGCACGATGCGCTGAACGCCTGTCAGGTAACGCATGCGGGCCGATGGTGCGAGCTCACCCTTCACCCATTTGGCGAAGGCGAGCGTCGTCTGGCAATTGAGCGTCACCGCCGGCCTGACGTCGATATTGCCCGACAGGCCGGAGAGTTTAACGGGATAGTCGATGCCGCAGCTGGGGCCGGCCGAAATGCGCGGTCGCTCCTCGAATGCAACGCCGAGACGGCGCAGTTCCGCCCGGCAGCTGGCTTCCGAGGCCGGCATGGCGCCGGGCAGGCTCATCGGCCCCGTCGGCTCGAAAGGCGCCGACGGCATGGCCGGGTTGCTCGGCCGAAGCATGGCGACCTCGCGGCTTGCCGCCATATCACCCTGAAGGCCCGTCGCGGCGCGCTTCGACGGAACGATTATGCGATCGCTCCCGAGATCGGCGCCTTCACCGCTCATCTGCGACGGAGCTGCGATCGGTCTTCGCAAGGATTGCCGGCTGGTATTGAGCGAGCGCGGATTTTCCGTGCCGATGCCGTCGACCACCGGCTGGTCGCCGACGCCTTCGGCGATATCGGACGCCTCCTCTTCCGCGAGCCCCTTCACCTGGCTCTCATCAAGGCTTTCGTCCGGCGTGAAGCCGAACTCGCCATCCATATTGACGCCTGCGCCCGTCATGCGGGCACTCTTCTGGGCCGGCATGCGGGACGAAGCCTGCATTGCGGGCGCCGGCTGATCGGGGAGCCGCAGATAATGTCCGCCATCGGCCACGGGTGGCTGCGGGTAGGATTGCGCCGCTTCCCCAAGACCGGCCTGTGGCGCCGGCCCCTCCGGCACCTGACCCTGCGATACCTGGCCCTGCGATACCTTGCCCTGCGATACCTGGCCCTCCGGCCCCACTCGGGAAGAATAGCCCCCCGTCTGGTAGCCTGACTGGTAACCGGCGGTTGAGACCGGCTCTCGCGGCAAGCTTCTCACGGGCTGGATTGCGCCGACACGCGTGCGGTGATCGATCGACGCCGGCGGCACAAGGTTTTCGGCCGAACAGGCGACCAGCATCGTCGTCAGCGTGAGAGCGGCGATGACCCGCCGGGATGTGGACGCATATGCCATACCAGAAGCCCGATCTGCCGGTCCCGGCCGGCTCCGGACGAGGCCGACCAATGTCAGAATCATTCAGGCTTGAAGGGTAGGCAGAACCAGTAAACGAAGCCTTGCCGGATCATGGCCGTTTGAAGACCTTTTCACGCACAGATTGCGTCTGCCGTTGCTTGCGTGAGATGCGGCAAGCGGGCACCCGGAGACAGGATAAGCGTGAACACTCCGTTTTCATGTATCGCCCCCGCAGGCGCTTCAATACAGACTGGAAACGTTCTAAGCTCTTCTGCGTGCGGAGGAGCGCAGCGTCAACAGGAACGATAGACAATGAGCGACAACAACAAGCCGATCGGCGAACTTACCCTGCGCACCGTTGCCATGCCGGCCGACACCAATGCTGCCGGCGACATTTTCGGCGGCTGGGTCATGGCGCAGATGGACATCGCCAGCGGTATCCGCGCTGCCGAACGCGCGCAGGGCCGCGTCGTCACCAAGGCTGTCAAGGAAATGGCCTTCGAACTGCCGGTGAAGATCGGCGATACATTGAACGTCTTCACCGACATCATGCGGGTCGGCAACACCTCGATCACGCTGAAGGTCGAGGCCTGGGCCCGGCGCGCCCGTCACAAGGCGCTCGAAAAGGTCACGACCGGCGTGTTCATCATGGTCGCCCTCGACGACGATGGCGCACCGAAGCAACTGCCGCCCGAAGGCATGATGGAAGACTGATTTTTCGCGCGAAGCGGACATCGGACAGGCCGCGGCCGGGATCGCTTGGCGAGCCGTTACCGGTGCCCGCTCCCATCCGCGACATTGCTATCGCATCTGGCGCTCGGGTGCGCGTGAGCCTTGATCCTGGTGTTTACCACGGGGATCAAGGCGCGAGGCCGCGGGAGGGCGAGAACTCCCTCACGCGGACACTACTCACACCTTCATATAGGGTGAGGACGCATCGAAGCTGAGGCCCGGGAATACCTTGCCCGTCAGCACCGAAGGTTCGATGCCGAACTGCCGGTACAACATGGCGGCCGCCACCTCGCGCACGTCGCCGGTCGGCATCAGGTCACGACCGTCGAGCAGTTTGTCGTCGCCAAGCCCCGGCCAATCGCCCAGAACCTTGCCACCGATGATCGCGCCGCCGGCAAGAACCGCGGTTCCGCCCGTGCCGTGATCGGTGCCGCCCGTGCCGTTTTCGCGCGCGGTGCGGCCGAACTCGGTGATGGCCAGAACCACCGTCTTCTTCCAGACATCGTCGCCCATCGCCTGTTTCAGCGTGGTGATCGCAACGGTCAGGTCGCCGGCCGCCTTCCTGAACTGCGCCTGCTGGCCGACATGGGTGTCCCAGCCATTGATCGAAAAGCTCGCCAGCCGGTAATCCTTGGTCAGCATGCCGCCGGCAAGCCGGGCGATATCGACAATGCCGCCGCCGCGCTTGGCATCGCCATAAAGACTGTCGGCCGAACTGCTGGTCTGCTTGGCCTCGTCGAAAACACGGGCGAAGGCGGCGTCCTCGGCATAGAGCCGGTCGAGGAAGTGGATCTCGTCTTCGGCCAGCGCGAAATTCGTCTGGCTCGACCAGCTGTCGGCATCGCTCGGTCCCGTCAGGATCAGCTCCATCGAGCTGGACACATCGATCGCCCTGCGGCTCTCGCCGCGTGGAATGGCGGCGATGGTGCGGTTGAGCCAACCCGTCTTCTGGCTCTTGTCATTGCCGCCGGTCTCCAGAATGTCCTGCCCGTCGAAATGGCTGCGCTGGTTGCGATAAGGCGTGGAAACGGCCTGCACGAAGGAGAGTTCGCCCGCCTTCCACAAGGGCAGGAGGTCGGCTGCAGCCGGATTGAGGCCGAAGAATCCGTCGAGATCGAGAAGTCCGGTATCCGGCGTCAGTCCGAGTTTTGGACGCAGCGCCGCGAACGCCGGATCGCCATAGGGCTGGACAAGGTCGAGGCCGTCCATCGCGCCGCGCAGGACGATGGTGACGAAGCGGTTCTCGCCGGGCATGGCCGCGAAGGTCACCGGCGTCAGGACAGGGGCTGCGGCGGCGCAACAGGCACCGGCCAGAAAGCCGCGGCGGGAAAGGAGGAAGCTTTGCTCGCGGGTCATCCCTTATCTCCTGTTGAACTCTGGGGACGCCATGACCATGGTCAGGCCATGAATGCGGTTCGGCGCCTGCGAGATGATCTTGCGGGTCTGCGGCGAGGCGGCTTCGGCCAGCGCCACGTCGAGAAAATCCATCGGCTCGCGCTTCTGGCCAAAAATGCGCGCCACCATGCGCGCCCAGGCGATACGCTCCGACAGCTGGCTGGCCGATAGCCAGGCATTGGCCGTGTCGGGAAAGCCGGCCGGGCTCGACGGCTGCCAGATCGGCTGGCCCATGCGCTGCAACGCGCCGAGGGTCAGCGCATTGGTGCGCCCTGCCCGGCGCCGCGCCTCTTCCTGAGACACGCCGACGCCTGCCATCTGCATGGCCTTGCCCACCGGGCCGACCTTGTTGTCCTCATCGTCCATGTCCTGCAGCACCGTGGTGAAACTCTCGTCCGGCAGGTCGAGAGCGCGCAGGCCCGAGACGATGAAATCGAAGGGCTGCTTGACCTTCTGGCCGGGATCGGACCACGCCCGCGGATGGGTGAGCATGGCGCGGTAGACCTCCGTCAGGTTGCCATTGCTTTCCTGCCACGCGCCGGTCATCGCCGAGACGATGTCCTGCGGCGGATCGTCGGTGATAAAATGTGCCGCGAGCTTGCGGCATATATGCTGCGCCGTCTTCGGGTTGGCCGCGAGGTCGTCAAGCAGAAGAAGATGATCCTGGCCGCTGCCTTCGTCATCGTCATAGCTGTGGCCAAGCACCGCGAGCGGCCCTTCCTGCGCAAAGCGCGGGCGAAACACCACCTCCAGCGACCGGTTGTCGACCGACAGGCCCGTCAGCACCAGCGCGGCATTGCGCACATCATCCTGCGTGTAACCGCTTCCGGCGCCAAGCGTGTGCAGTTCGAGAAGCTCGCGGCCAAGATTTTCATTGAGACCGCGACCATTGCGGCGGCCGGCCGGCGAATCGGGGCCGACGCTCTGATCCTGATCGAGATAGATCAGCATGGCCGGGTTGAGGATCGAGGCCTGCAGCAATTGCCGGAACGGGCCGGTCATGTTGGGACGGATCGCCTGGGCCTCGTAGAGCGGAACCAGCATGCGCATCGGCAGCGATTTGAGCGCGCTGACCGAGAAATGGTCGACCCAGAAACAGGCCAGCCGCTCGTAAAATCCGTAGGGAGACTGAACCGCCTGCGACAGCCGCGCCATGGCGTCCTGGCGGTAGATCTGCTGGGCTTCCTTCTGGGTCTGCTGGCGGATCGCCTCGTTCGGTTTGCCTTCCTTTGCAGCCTTGGCTTCCGCGGCGCGCAGCGAGACGATGCGGGTGGCGGCTTCCTTGCGTCCGACAATGCCCTCGCGCGGGAAACGCGGCTTCTGCGCCGCGCCCGCCTTCAACTGGGCCAGCAGCGCGTCTGCATCCGTCGCCGGCTTCTGGCCGGGGCGCAGACCGTATCCGTATCGGATCGCCGCCAGTGTCGGATTTGCAAGCGCCATACGAACACTCCTCTTTTCGTCGGTCAGGGTCCTAAAAGACTATGTCGGAAACCGTCGGCCAATATGGCGATTCTGTGACATGAACGAATTGTAATTTCCAACCGGCGGTCGAATTGCGGGGAACGTCGATAGAAAGCGGCGCATGCCGGATCGGTTCCAGGCTTGAGATACAGCATCGGCGCTCCGTGTCATCGGCAAGTTCGTGCCTCCCACGAACCTGTGATCACGACGGTCTTCCGGCTGCCGGACAGGAGAGCGGGTGAAACAAGCCCAATACGCCGCCATTGCCGAGTATTGCGACATTATTCACCATATCCATGCGAGTGAAACCCGTAGAAAATACTGAAAAACCCAAAATTTACATCTGCAAAGATACAAGGCTTACAAATACCGACGGGCATATTCATGACTACTCCTTCGAACACAGACAAAAAACGCACATCCGTTTCAGAACTCATTCGCCTGCATCAGGCGGAAAGCCTGCTGGACGGCACGCTCGCGGCGATGACAACCAATGCCTGGGTTACACTGTCCGCCTTTGCGACAGTCGCCCTGCTGGACGGAGTCTCGGTGCTGGTGATTGCCTGGTTCGGCATTGCGCTCGCGGTTCTTGCCGCCCGGTATTTCGGCATCGGCGTCATCCGCAAAACCGGCCTGTCCTATCTCGCGCCCAAGCTGGTGATCAATTTGCTGACCGCAGGCGGCTTCCTCAGCGGGGTCATCTGGGCAGTGTTGCCCATGGCGACCGACCAGCTCGACGCGACGGGCCGCAACAGCCCGCTCTATATCCTGATGTGCGGCATCGGCGCCGGTGCCGTCCTGCTCAATAGCGGCTCACGCCGCGTGTCGCTCGCCTTCGCCCTGCCCGTTCTGCTGACGGTCACGGCGATCTTCATCGCCAACGGCACTGCCGTCGCGCTGATCATCGCCGGCAATGTCGGCGCCATGGCGCTCAGCGCCTACGGCAACGCCCGCAAGAACGAACGGGTGTTCATCACGAATCTGAAAGCCAGACTGCAGGCGACGGATCTTGCCGCCTCGCTGTCGCAGGCCAATCAGGAGATGCGCGATGCGCGGGACCGGCTGGAGACGCTCGCCAGCCACGATCCGCTCACCGGACTTGCCAACCGCACCCGCTTCAATGATACACTGGCCTACGCGATCGACGAGGCCAAGGCAGGCGCAACCACCGCGGCCCTGCTGATCGTCGATCTCGACCGGTTCAAGACCGTCAACGATACGCTTGGCCACAATGCCGGCGACACGCTGCTGGTCGAGATGGCAAGCCGGCTGCAGGCCGCCGCGCCGGACGCCGCCGTCGTCGCGCGGCTTGGCGGCGACGAATTCGCCATTCTTTTCAACCGGCAACGATGCACACCGGCAGGCCCGGTCCAGCGCCGACACGATCGTCAATTCACTGGCGGCGCCCGTCCGGCTTGCCGGCCGGCAGATGAGCGCCGGAGGCGCCTCGATCGGCATCGCGCTCTGCCCCGATCACGCACAGACCGCAGAGGACCTTCTGATCTGCGCCGACATCGCGCTCTACGGCGCCAAGGATCGCGGCCGCCAGCAATGGTGCGAGTTCGAGATGGTGTTCCGTACCCGCACCGAGCGCCAGCACCAGATCCAGCAGGAACTCGGCATGGCATTGTCCTCCGGACAGGTGGTCGCCTGGTTCCAGCCACAGGTCGAGCTGCAAAGCGAGGCGGTGATCGGTTTCGAAGCGCTGGTGCGCTGGCACCACCCCTATCTCGGGCCGATTTCGCCGCCGGAAATCGTCGCGGCCGCACAGGCCACCAACCAGTCCGACCGCCTGACGGCCACCGTCGCGGAAGCGGCCTGCCAGCTTCTGGACGAACTGCCGGCGCTCGGCCTTCCGAAAGCGCATGTCTCTATCAACGTCTCCCCGCGCGAATTCGAACTTTATGACGTCGCGTCCGTTCTCGACAGCGTCACCGGGGCACACCGGATCGACCCGGTGCTCTTCGAGATCGAGATCACCGAGGAAGCGATGCTCGACACGGCCGTTGCCGGGGAACAGCTTCGCCGCATCGAACAATCCGGCTACCGGCTGGCGGTCGATGATTTCGGCGCCGGGCATTCGTCGCTTGCCTATCTCGTGTCGCTGAATGTCGACCGGCTGAAGCTCGACCGTCGCTTCGTGCGCGACATCGCCACCAGCCGCGAGAACCAGGAGGTGGTGGGCGCACTGGTCGGGCTTGGCCGGTCACTGTCGATGGATGTGCTGATCGAAGGCGTCGAGACCCGCGAGGAAGCCCGTACGCTCAGCATGCTGGGCTGTCAGGAGGCGCAGGGCTATCTGTTCAGCCGTCCGATGCCGGCAGCGCAGGTCGCCGACTGGGTTCGCGAGCGTCAGGGCACTGCGTTGGCCGAGGTTGCCTGAGCAAACGTCCGCCTGCGGTCGCGGGCGGACGGCAAGCGCGGGGCCGCATAGCGTTCAAGGGATTGGTTGGAGCGACGCCCCACGAGTGGCTTGACGATTGGCTTGACGTAACTGGCGGCTTCGGCAATCTTCGCGAAATCCTGCAGTCCCGATTGCGGCCCGCGCGGCTTCCGGCCACCGGCCTTTCCGGCACTGTCCGCTATCAGAAAGCGTGCCTGCAATGAATTGGTTTCGACATTCGCCGCTCTATACCCTTCTCTCGTGGCTCGTCTGGCCGGCGGTCTTCTGCGGCGGCCTGATCGGCACATGGTTCGCCTTCCAGTCGGAATGGCACCTGTTCTGGTTCAACGTCGTCTATCTCTCGACGATCGCGGTTCTGGCGCTGTTCGAGCGACTGATGCCCTATGAGCAGACGTGGAATGCGCGCGATGGCGAAACCTGGAACGACGTCGCCCACACGCTGCTCAACAAGGGCAGCGTGCAGATCGCAGCGGCCATCGGGACCTCCGCGCCGATGGCGGTGGCGACGGTGGCACAGCCGTCCTTCGAAGCGCCGTTTCACATCTGGCCGGACAGCTGGCCGATGTTTTTCCAGATCGTGCTCGGGCTGATCATCGCCGAGGCCGGCCTCTATGCGGCGCACCGGATCGCGCATGAGAAGATGGCGCTCTGGCGCTTCCATGCGCTGCATCACAGCGTCGAGCGTCTCTGGGTGGTCAATACCGGTCGGTTCCACCTGTTCGATTCGCTGTTCAAGATCGCGCTCAGCCAAATCCCGCTCTACCTGATCGGCGCACCGTTGCCGGTGTTTCTCTGGACCGGCGCGGTAACGGCCTTCATCGGGCTTTTGACCCATTGCAATATCGATGTGCGCACCGGGCCGCTCGACTATGTCTTCAGCACCCCCCGGCTGCACCGGTGGCACCATTCGAAGAAGCTTTCGGAAGGCAATACCAATTACGGCGAGAACCTCGCGCTCTGGGACCTCGTGCTGGGGACCTATCACAACCCGCCCCGACCCTCGCCGACCAATATCGGCATCAGCGGCAAGGTGGCCGACACCTTCTTCGGCCAGCTGATCCAGCCGTTTTCCAACAAGGGTTTCCGGGAAATCATGGGGCGGCGCCCACCGGCAACGACGCCCGGCGCAGCACCCGGCGCCGTCTCTGCCGGGCCGATCCTGCCGCAAGCACCCTCACCTGCGAGCGAACCTGCGGAATAACGGCGAGCATTGCGCGCGCTCATGGCCGTTCCGTCACGGGGATATTACCGGCCCAAGTGCTTGGGCCGACAGGACGCTGTTCTCCCCAAGCAGACGCTTCCGGTTCTCAGCGCATCGGCATGGTGGCGATCTGCATGATCTCCTGACGCCATGAAAACCGTTTCCCTTTTGTACTCGTTTTTCCGTCGCCACCCCTTCCAATCGGCGATGAGTCCCTCCATATTCCGGCCATGGCCAGATCCCCGAAGAAAACCACGCCCGACACCCGCGAAGATCGTTCCGGTTTCGGGGAAGCTCCGCAGGCACCGTTCGAAGGCGCGCCCCTCGAGGGCAGCGTCTCCGACTGGGTGAGGCAGCTGGAGAGCGAGGCGGAAGCCTCGGGGATCGAGAGCCAGCGCGAGATCGCCTCGAAGGCCGGGAAACACCGCAAGAAAATCGAGATCGAGGCCCGCAAGGCGGCGCAGAAAAATGCCCCGCCGGCACCCGAGATCGGCAAAAAGGCGGGTGCCAAAACTGCGCCGAAGACGGCGAAGAACACCACTGCCTCAAAGACGGCGCGCGGCGTGTCGATCGGCGCGTCCTCAGACCCGAAGACGCGCGCCGCCGCCGGCCTCAATCCGGTGGCCGGCCTCGACGTGTCGCTGGAAGAGGCCGAGGCTCTGGCCCCCGGCGCCGTGACCGCCACCGTCGATGCGCTGGCACAGCTAATCGAGAGCGGCAATCCGCTGTTCAAGGACGGTAAGTTATGGACGCCGCACCGGCCCGAGCGGCCGGCGAAATCCGAGGGCGGCATCGCCATCGAGATGGTGACAGAATACAAGCCCTCCGGCGACCAGCCGACCGCCATTCGCGACCTCGTCGAAGGCATCAATTCCGGCGAGCGCAGCCAGGTGCTGCTCGGCGTCACCGGCTCGGGTAAAACCTTCACCATGGCGCAGGTGATCCAGGAGACGCAGCGCCCGGCCGTCATCCTTGCGCCCAACAAGACGCTGGCGGCGCAGCTCTATTCCGAATTCAAGAACTTCTTCCCCAACAACGCGGTCGAATATTTCGTTTCCTACTACGACTATTACCAGCCCGAAGCCTATGTGCCGCGCTCCGACACGTTCATCGAGAAGGAGAGCTCGATCAACGAGCAGATCGACCGGATGCGCCACTCTGCGACCCGATCGCTGCTCGAGCGCGACGACTGCATCATCGTCGCCTCGGTCTCCTGCATCTACGGTATCGGCTCGGTCGAGACCTATACGGCGATGACCTTCCAGATGGAGGTGGGCGACCGGCTGGACCAGCGCCAGTTGCTCGCCGATCTCGTGGCGCAGCAATACAAGCGGCAGGACATCAATTTCGTCCGCGGCTCGTTTCGCGTCCGCGGTGACACGATCGAGATTTTTCCGGCCCACCTGGAAGATGCCGCATGGCGCATTTCGATGTGGGGCGACGAGATCGAGACGATCACCGAATTCGATCCGCTCACCGGCCACAAGACCGGCGACCTGAAGAGCGTCAAGATCTACGCCAATTCGCACTATGTGACGCCGCGCCCCACCCTCAACGGCGCGATCAGGTCGATCAAGGACGAGCTGAAACTGCGCTTGGCCGAACTGGAAAAAGGCGGCCGCCTGCTCGAAGCCCAGCGGCTGGAACAGCGCACCCGCTACGATATCGAGATGATGGAAGCCACCGGCTCCTGCGCCGGCATCGAGAACTATTCGCGCTATCTCACCGGCCGCCGGCCGGGCGAGCCGCCGCCGACA
Source organism: Neorhizobium sp. (assembly GCA_028283725.1). Lineage (GTDB taxonomy): Bacteria > Pseudomonadota > Alphaproteobacteria > Rhizobiales > Rhizobiaceae > Neorhizobium. Next base: position 323,452 of record JAPWKC010000004.1, read on the forward strand.
CTGTTCGAATATATCCCCGACAACGCGCTGCTGTTCATCGACGAGAGCCATGTCTCCGTCAGCCAGATCGGCGGCATGTATCGCGGCGACTTCAGGCGCAAGGCGACGCTGGCCGAATACGGTTTCCGCCTTCCCTCCTGCATGGACAACCGTCCCCTGCGCTTCGAGGAATGGGACGCGATGCGGCCGCTCACCGTTTCCGTTTCGGCGACGCCGGGCAATTGGGAAATGGAACAGTCGGGCGGCGTGTTCGCCGAACAGGTGATCCGCCCGACAGGCCTGATCGACCCGCCGGTGGAAATCCGTTCCGCGCGCAGCCAGGTGGACGACGTGCTGGGCGAAATCCGCGAGACCGCCGCCAAGGGCTATCGCACGCTCTGCACCGTCCTGACCAAGCGGATGGCCGAGGATCTGACCGAATATTTGCACGAACAGGGGGTGCGGGTGCGCTACATGCACTCGGACATCGACACGCTGGAACGGATCGAGATCATCCGCGACCTGCGGCTGGGCGCCTTCGACGTGCTGGTCGGCATCAACCTTCTGCGCGAGGGTCTCGACATTCCCGAATGCGGTTTCGTCGCCATTCTCGACGCCGACAAGGAAGGTTTTTTGCGCTCGGAGACGTCGCTGATCCAGACCATCGGGCGTGCGGCCCGTAACGTCGACGGCAAGGTCATCCTTTATGCCGACAATATCACCGGCTCGATGAAGCGGGCGATGGAGGAGACGGCGCGGCGCCGCGAGAAGCAGATGGAATACAACACCGCCAACGGCATCACGCCGGAATCGGTGAAGGCGAAGATTTCCGACATTCTCGACAGTGTCTACGAGCGCGACCATGTGCGCGCCGACATATCGGGCGCGTCCGGCAAGGGATTTGCCGATGGCGGGCATCTGGTCGGCAACAATCTGCAGGCACATCTCAACGCGCTGGAAAAATCGATGCGCGATGCGGCAGCCGATCTCGACTTCGAAAAGGCCGCCCGTCTGCGCGACGAGATCAAGCGCCTGAAGGCCGCCGAACTCGCCGCCATGGACGACCCGATCGCCAAGGACGAGGCGCGGTCGGCGGAGCGAGGCAATCGCTCCATGGTCCCCGCCGGGGCAGCGATCGCAGCGCCGAATACCGGGAGCGGCGGCGAAGGACCGGCAAGCGGCGGATCAGGTCAGCAGCCGGCAAAATCGCTTTTCGCCAGGCCCTCGCTCGACGACATGGGACCGGGCACCGACACAGCCGTCCCCGCATCAAAGGGGCCGCTCTTCCGCCGCAACACGCTGGACGAGATGACCGTCGGCCGGACGGAGAAACCGGTCGCCGGCGCAACCCCGCAAAAGCCGGAGAGCGGATCGGGCAAACGCTTCTCGCCGCTCACCGAAGGCCTCCCCGAACGGGCCGACGATCCGCGACCCGTGGTCAGAGGCAAGATCGGCGCAGGGAGCTACGAGGACGCGGGAGAGGCCAAGCGCAAGAGCCGGACGAAGGGCAAGACGGGCCGGCCAGGACAGTGAGTGCGAGGAGCGCGACTGCGAGCTCTAACCGGACATTATGGGAGTGCGATCGTAACTCGCACATGCACGGCGCGCTCTCAATTCAGCCAGGCTCTAGGCCGAGAGATTGCTGCAACATGATGAGATAGCCATCAGGGTCAAGCACAAGACACTCCCTTGATCTGCGTTCCTCGTCGCCAGTAGGATACACAGGTCCTGAGCACCGCTGACGAGCGGCCTGCCGATGCCCGTCAGTCTTTCCAGCGCGGGATGTCATCGATGTCGCCGCATTCACCCTCCGTCAACCCGGTCATGCGATACCCGCTCATGAACACACGTGCATGAAGGAGTATGACGCGATGGCACTGATCGGATTCAAGAACACCAATAACCACATCGTTTACGTCAACACCGATCAGGTTCTCTACGTCACGGCCTTCGAGCCGGATGTGACGATCCTCGCCATGGCCTGTGCCGGGCATAACGGCCAGCCGGTGGCGCTGCATGTGCGCGGCGGCGTCGAGGCGGTGCAGCAGCGGCTGTCGGGCAGCCAGCCGGCGCAGCGGTAAGCGACGGCCACGCCACCCGGTTCTTCCGGCTCGGCAATCCGGGCATAGGGTCGATGGCGACCTGTCATGCCGCTTGACGATAGACAGAATACCAACACCCCGGCCAGCGGTCGGGGTGTTGTCGTTTTAAACACCTATCACGACCGTGAGCGCAGGATGCATTTTCAGCGGCAGAGAAGCCGGTTGGCAGCTGGCGGTCGGCGGCTCGTGGAGAAAGGTCAAACCTGCCGTTCGATCGCCTTCGCGGCCTGCCAGAGAGCTTCCATGCGCTCCAAAGAAACCGTCTGAAGTTCCTCGCCTGATTTCTCAACTTCTGTCTCTATATGACGGAAACGGCGACGGAATTTTGTGTTCGTGCCACGCAGAGCCATTTCCGGTTCGGCGCCCACATGCCGGCCGATATTGACGAGGGCGAAGATCAGGTCCCCAAGTTCGTCGGCCACCTTTTCGGGCCGGCCGATGGATAGCGCCTCGCGAAATTCACCGATCTCCTCCTCGACCTTGTCGAGGATCGGGGCTGCCTCCGACCAGTCGAAGCCGACCTTGGCGGCGCGTTCCTGCAGTTTCAAGGCCTCGGTCAGCGCCGGTAGTGCCCGGTCCACGGCGCCGAGATAACCGGCCTTGGCATCCTCGGTCACGCCGCGCCTTGCTCGTCGCTCGGCCCGCTCGCGCTTCTCCTCCTGCTTGATCGCATCCCACTGCGTCTTCACCCGTTCCGGCGTATCGGCATTGGAACCGGCGCCTTCGGGCGGGAACACATGCGGGTGGCGGCGGATCATTTTGCGCGTCACGGCCTCGACCACATCGCCAAAGGCGAACTCGCCCTTCTCCTCGGCGATGCGGGCGTGGAAGACCACCTGCAGGAGCAGATCGCCAAGCTCCTCGCAGAGATCGTCCATGTCGTTGCGCTCGATCGCATCGGCCACTTCATAGGCCTCCTCGATCGTATAGGGCTTGATCGTCTCGAATGTCTGTTCGAGATCCCAGGGGCAGCCGGTGCCCGGTGTCCTCAGCGCCACCATGATCTCGATCAGGCGGGAAATATCCTTGGAAGCGTCCATGATGCTCTTCGCCGGCGCGTCGTTCCGGCCCTCGGTTCGATGGTAGGATGGAAGCGGTCAGGCCAGCGGGATGGCGTTGTCGCCCTTGCCGGACTGGTAGCTGTCGGAGAGCCGCTGGTAGCGGGCCTTGATGCGGGCCGTCTGGTCCTTCAGCTCCTGCCGCAGCGGCTCGTTCTCGGTCTCCACCAGATCGGCGATGAAGTAGGAGTTCCAGAACGCGTTCTGCCGCCGATAGCCGCCCGGCTCCAGGCCGAAGACCTCTTTGAGGATTTTCAGGTCATGCGGAATGGCAAAGGCGTCGCGGCTGTCCTCGTGGCTGAAAAAGGAATAGAAATTGTCGAACCCGGCCCAGGTAATGGCCGACATGCACATGGTGCAAGGTTCATGAGTTGACAGGAAAATCAGATCCTTGGTCGAATAACCTAAAGCTTTTTCATAGAAGCGCTTGAGGGTGTGCACCTCGCCGTGCCAGAGCGGGTTTTCCAATTCGTTATTGGTCTCGGCGATGACCAGCGACAGGTCCGACTTCTTCAGGATCGCCGCGCCGAACACCTTGTTTCCGGCCGCGACGCCCTGTTCGGTCAAGGGCAGGATATCGTGTTCGATGACGTCGAGAAGGCGTTGGGCGATCGTGGTCGTGGCTTCGGTCATGGCTGTGCGTCCGTCGAGAAATGATTGGGGCAAGTCTAGGGCTTACGGTCCATCGCCGGAAGCGAAAAGGCGTCATGGGGTCGGGATCGGCCCGGAAAGCTGGGGAAAGCGGTCGGGACGCATGACGGTCCAAATGGCGGATGCGGTGGCTTTTGCTCCAGAATCGCGGCCGCCCGGAACGAAATATCCGGCGCGTTTGAGAGTGCGCATTTCCATTCCTTCAATTATCGGTCGCAATTGCGGATACTCCTTTGAACATGAACAAAGGTATCCCGATGTCCAGCATTGCAGACCAGGTTCCGGAAAGACTGTCGGTCTTCCCGGCGTTTTTCCGTGTCAGCGGCCGGCGCGTGGTGATCTGTGGCAATGGCGACGAGGCGTTCGCCAAGGCGCGGCTGGTGGCCAATACGGATGCCGAAATCGTGCCCCTCACGGATGCACCGGAGGCCGATTACGCCGCGTGGCTTTCAGCCCGCGGTATCGCACCTGTCGAGACCGACCTTGCTTCCGACATGCTGGTTCTGGCGGTCCTGAGGACTGCCGTGCTGGTTTTCGCCGCGACCGGCAACCATGGCGATGACCAGCGCATCGTCGCTCTGGCACGGGCCTTGAAGATCCCGGCCAACGCGGTGGACCAGCCGGAGCATTGCGACTTCCTGACGCCTGCCCTCGTCAACCGTGCCCCGGTCGCGATCGCGATCGGCACCGAAGGCGCCGGCCCGGTTCTTTCGCAGATGATCCGCGCCAGGATCGATCAGATGCTGTCGCCGTCGCTCGGCCGGCTCGCTTCGCTGGCCGCAGATTACCGCGGCGCCGTCGACCGGATGGTGCCGCGTGGCGTTTCACGGCGGATTTTCTGGCGGCGGTTCTTTAGCGGCGATATCGCGGATGCGGTGGATGCCCATGATATGGCCTCGGCCCGACGCGCCGCCAATGCGCTTCTTTCAACCACCGGGACTGCCGGTGGCAAAGTCGAGGGCAAGATCTGGCTGGTCGGCGCCGGTCCGGGCGCGGAAGACCTTCTGACGCTGCGGGCGCAGCGTGTGCTGATGGAGGCCGATGCGATCGTCTATGATGCGCTCGTGCCCCAGGCGATCGTGGACATGGGCCGCCGCGATGCGGAGCGGCTGTCGGTTGGGAAACGCAAGAACTGTCATTCGAAAAGCCAGGACGAGATCAACCGGCTCTTGGTGGATCTCGGCCGCGAGGGCAAGTGCGTCGTTCGATTGAAAAGCGGAGATCCGCTCGTCTATGGCCGGGCCGGCGAAGAGATGGCGGCACTGCGCGAGGCGGGTATCGCCTACGAGGTCGTGCCCGGCATCACCTCGGCCTTTGCGGCGGCTGCCGATTTCGACCTGCCGCTGACGCTGCGCGGCGTCGCCTCTTCGCTGATCTTCACCACGGGGCATGACCTAACAGGCAAAGCGCTTCCAGACTGGGCAAGCCTTGCCGTGTCGGGCGCGACCATTGCCGTCTATATGGGCCGCACGGTTGCCGCCTCCGTCGCCGGGCGGCTGATGGATGCGGGGCTTTCGGCCGATACGACCGTCGCGGTCATCGAGAATGCCAGCCGTGCCGACAGAAAGCTGTTTCACGGCATTCTGAGCGAATTGCCGGACCTTGAAGCGCGCGACGATCTCGATGGCCCCGTGATGGTGATCATCGGCGAGGCGGTGGCCGGTGCCAATTTCGCCAAATCCGAACCGCTCTCGGCCTTCCGCGCCGACCAGGGCGTTCGCCAATATTTGCCCAAGACCGCAGGAGTGGACCAATGACCGACAAGGTTCTGACCGCAAACCGCCTGACCGATGGTATCGCCGTCTGGCTCGATGCCACCGGGCACTGGGTGGAAAACCTGCAGGAGGCGCTGGTCGCCCGCCATGCCGAGGCGATCTCCGCACTGGAAGCGATCGGCAAGCGCGGCTTTGCCGAAAACCTCGTGGTCGACGTCAATCTGATCGATGTCGAGGAGACCAACGGCACGCTCTGGCCGACGCGGCTGCGGGAGCGCATCCGCGCCAAGGGGCCGACGATGGACTATGCCATCGGCTACCGTGCCGCCGACAAATCCTTCATCGCCGTCTGATCCTCCAAGGAACCAAAGTCGATACGCCGACACTGCCGCCGACAAGACATCTGGACATATCATGTACCGTTACGACGAATTCGATCATGCCTTCGTATCCGCCCGCGTCGGGCAATTTCGCGATCAGGTGGAGCGCCGCCTCTCCGGCGCACTTGCAGAAGATGCGTTCAAGCCGCTGCGCCTGATGAACGGCGTCTATCTGCAGCTGCATGCCTATATGCTGCGGGTCGCCATTCCGTATGGCACGCTGAACGCCGGACAGATGCGGATGCTGGCGCATATCGCGCGCAAGTACGATCGTGGCTACGGGCATTTCACCACGCGGCAGAACATCCAGTACAACTGGCCGAAGCTTTCAGACACGCCGGATATTCTCGCCGATCTCGCGACCGTGGAAATGCATGCGCTGCAGACGTCCGGCAATTGCATCAGAAACGTCACGGCCGACCATTTTGCCGGTGCGGCCGCGGACGAGGTGGCCGACCCGCGTCCTTATGCGGAGATCCTGCGGCAATGGTCTTCCGTGCATCCGGAATTTTCCTTCCTGCCGCGCAAGTTCAAGATCGCCGTCACCGGTGCGGAGCGCGACCGTGCGGCGATCCAGGTGCATGACATCGGCCTGCATCTGAAGAAGAACGAGAACGGCGAAATCGGCTTTGCTGTCTATGTCGGCGGCGGACAGGGGCGCACGCCGCTGATTGCCAAGAAGATCCGCGACTTTCTGCCGGAAGAGGATCTGTTGTCCTACACGACGGCGATCATGCGCGTGTACAACCTGAACGGCCGCCGCGACAACAAATACAAGGCGCGGATCAAGATCCTCGTGCACGAGACCGGCGTCGAGGAACTGACGCGACAGGTGGAGAAGGAGTTCTCCCACCTTCAGGGCTCCGAACTCAAGCTGCCAGAACAGGATATCGCTCAAATCGCCGCCTATTTCGCGCCGCCCGCCCTGCCCGACCGGCCGGAGGGGTGGGCGCAGCTTGCTGCATGGAAAAAGGCCGACGAGGCCTTTGCCCGCTGGGTCGGCCAGAATGTCCAGCCGAACAAGCATCCGGACTATGGCATGGTGACGATTTCGCTGAAGCCGATCGGCGGCATTCCGGGCGATGCATCGGACATGCAGATGGATGCGATTGCAGATCTTGCGGAAGAATTCGGCCATGACGAGATCCGCATCAGCCATGAGCAGAACGTCATTTTCCCGCATGTGGCGCTCGCCGATCTCGAACCGCTCTACCGGGCGCTGACCGCGCATGGGCTCGAAACCGCCAATGCCGGGCTGATCACCGATATTATCGCCTGTCCCGGCCTGGATTACTGTGCGCTGGCGAATGCCCGCTCGATCCCGGTAGCGCAGGAGATCTCCGCACGCTTTGGCGCGCCCGAGAGGCAGGCCGAGATCGGGGAACTGAAGATCAAGATTTCCGGCTGCATCAATGCCTGCGGGCATCACCATGTCGGCCATATCGGCCTGCTCGGCGTGGAAAAGAAGGGCGCGGAACTCTACCAGATCACGCTCGGCGGATCGGGCGACGAAAATACCTCGATCGGAGAGATCATCGGCCGCGGCTTCGAGCCGAACCGGGTGACGGATGCGATCGAGACAATCGTCGATACCTATCTGGGTCTGCGGTCATCGAGGCAAGAGACCTTTCTCGACGCTTACAGACGTGTCGGGCCGCAGCCGTTCAAGGACGCGCTCTACGGCGATGCCAAGGCGGAGGCGGCGTGATGGCGGGCGTTGCAAAGGTCTGGCGGGAGACCGGCTTTGTCGAGAACGAGCCATGGGTTGTCGAGACCGAGGACCTCAAAGCCTCGGGCGACCAGAAAGTGCTTCTGCCGCTTGCCGCGTTCATCGCTGCGGCGCAGACATCCAACGATATCGGACTTGGCGTGCTGATCGAGCCGGCCGACGACGTGGCTGCCCTCGAACCCTATATACCCCGCATCGAGATCATCGCCGTCGCCTTCCCGGCTTTCAGCGACGGCCGCGCCTTCAGCCATGCGACACTGCTTCGTGAACGGCTCGGCTATAGTCGCGAGATCCGCGCCGTGGGTGACGTGTTGATCGACCAGGTGCCGCTTATGCTCCGCTGCGGCATCGACAGTTTTGCCGTCACCAATGCCACGGCGCTGCAGCGCCTTGAAGAAAACCGCCTGCCGGGGATCGACGTCTATTACCAGCCGGCGGCGCGCGGGGCCGAACAGGGGCCGGGCTATAGCTGGCGACGGCGCCTCACAGCTGCCTGACGGACTGCCACGCACCGCTGCGCGCGACAAAAAGATGAGTATCGCTGACATATTTTGATGGCATGGGCGACAAACCGTAGCCCACGCCTTCAAAAAGGCGATCGGATGGTATATTTCGCTTCGGCGAAGACATTAAGACGGACGAGACAATGAACGCTCCCACCACACCGCAGGAATTTGCCGCAAAGATCCCGGACGGCGTCTATGCCGAAACCGTGCTGTCGGTGGAGCATTATACCGACCGGCTGTTCCGCTTCCGCATGACGCGTCCGGCGGGCTTCCGCTTCCGCTCGGGCGAATTTGCGATGATCGGCCTGATGGTCGGCGAAAAGCCGGTCTACCGCGCCTATTCGATCGCCAGCCCAGCCTGGGACGAGGAACTCGAATTCTTCTCGATCAAGGTGCCGGACGGGCCGCTCACCTCGCATCTTCAGATGATCAAGCCGGGCGACACCGTTCTGATGCGCAAGAAGCCGACCGGCACGCTGGTGCTCGATGCGCTGACGCCGGGCAAGCGGCTCTACATGTTCTCGACCGGCACGGGGATCGCACCCTTCGCCAGCCTGATCCGCGATCCGGAAACCTACGAGAAGTTCGAGGAAGTCATCCTCACCCATACATGCCGCGATGTGGCCGAATTGAAATACGGCATCGATCTCGTCGACGAGATCCGCAACCACGAGTTCCTGTCGGAACTGGCCGGCGACAAGCTGAAGCTCTATTCGACGACGACCCGTGAGGACTATCCGCATCAGGGCCGCATCACCGACCTTATCGAAAACGGCAAGCTGTTTACCGATCTCGGTGTGGCAGCGCTCGACCCCAAGATCGACCGCGGCATGATCTGCGGTTCGGCTGCCATGCTGAAGGATACGAAGGATCTCCTCGAAAAATCCGGGCTGACCGAGGGCGCCAACAACAAGCCAAGCGAATTCGTCATCGAACGCGCGTTTGTGGGGTGAGATGCGACGGCCTCCGGCCGTCAAAATGCTCCTGTGGGGCATTTTGGGCATCGAACGCCCTGAGCCAAAGCGATGGGCCGGGGTGTCTCTGGAATAAAGAGCGATCGTCGGCCCCCGCAGCCCGCCCAAAATAGTTGGGCGCTTCGCGCGAAGGACGGAAAAGCGGCTTACTCCGGTAGACGCCCAAATTGGGTGTAGAGCAGCCAAGCCCTTAAAGCCGACATGCAGGACGATTGTGGTGATTGGATCCTCGGGGAAACCCGAGGATGACAAGTGCTGGACGATGGACCGTGCGGGAAGACCAAAAGGCGGTCAGGGCCGGATCGGGCCCATCCCTACCGCTCCCAGTCTTCCTTTTCCGGCTTCTGCGCCGTTCCGAGCTTGCGCTCGAGCTCGTTGGCCTGCCGTTCGGTGAGCCGCACTCCAAGCGTCACGGAGCCGTCCTCGTTATCTTCCCGCTCATCGACGACGGCATTGCCGTAGATCCACGAGACAAGTGCCAGCTTCTCGGCGGGAATGACGATCTCTGCCTCGGTCAGGACGCCGGAGAGGCGCTTGGAGACTTCCTCGAGCAGCGCATCGACGCCCTCGCCGTTGATCGCAGAGACGGCCATGATGTTGTCACGGCCCTCGGCGCGGGCAAAGAGAGCATCATGAGCCTCCGGGTCGAGCCGATCGATCTTGTTCCAGACCTCGATGATGCGCTCGGAGGCTTCCTTCTCGTCGATGCCGAGATCGGAGAGGATGCGCAAGACGTCGGAGGACTGAGCGGCATTGTCGGGATCGGCCATGTCGCGGACATGCAGGATGAGATCGGCTTCGAGCACCTCTTCCAGCGTGGCGCGGAAGGCGGCGACCAGATGCGTCGGCAGGTCGGAAATGAAGCCCACCGTGTCCGACATGATGACGGTGCGGCCATGCGGCAGCTTCATCCGGCGCAGGGTCGGATCGAGCGTCGCAAACAGCATGTCTTCGGCCAGAACGCCCGCACCGGTGATGCGGTTGAAAAGCGTCGACTTGCCGGCATTGGTATAGCCGACGAGCGCCACGATCGGATGCGGCACCTTGCGGCGCTTGGCGCGATGCAGCTGGCGGGTGCGGACCACCTGCTCAAGCTCGCGCTCGAGCTTGATGATGCGGTCCTGCAGCATGCGACGGTCGGCCTCGATCTGGGTTTCGCCGGGGCCGCCCATGAAGCCCGCACCACCGCGCTGGCGTTCAAGGTGGGTCCAGGAGCGGACCAGACGACCCTTCTGGTAATTGAGATGCGCCAGATCGACCTGCAGCGTGCCTTCCTTGGTGGAGGCGCGGCGGCCGAAGATTTCGAGGATGAGGCCGGTGCGGTCGATGACCTTGGCGCCCCATTCCTTTTCCAGATTGCGCTGCTGGACCGGCGTCAGCGGATGATCGACGATGACGAGGCCGGCATCCTTCTCGTCGAGGATCGCCTTGATCTCCTCGATCTTGCCGGTGCCCATAAGGGTCGCCGGGCGCGGCTCGTTGACCGACACGACGAGCCCCTCGCCGATCGTCAGATCGATGGCGCGGGCAAGGCCAATCGCCTCTTCGAGGCGTGCCTCGTTGGAGCGTTGCGGGACCGGCTGGACGAGCTGCTGGGCGGCAGACTGATCGCCACCCTGCCCGGCTCGCGCCGCACCGCGCTGGCGCGCCTGTTTGAGAACGGGAACGATGACGACGGCACGCATGTCGTCCCGGTGCTTTTCAGCCTCCGGGATCAGCGATTCATTCGAAGTGTCTCGATTGGAAATCTCGATACGTCCTTAAGCAGCGTTTTCTTCGGTTTCGAACATCTGCAGCGGCTGGCCGGGCATGATGGTCGAGATCGCGTGCTTATACACGAGTTGCGAGTGTCCGTCACGGCGAAGCAAAACGCAGAAGTTGTCGAAAGACGTGACAACGCCTGTGAGCTTAACGCCATTGATCAGAAAGATCGTCAAGGAGATCTTCTGCTTGCGTACGGTATTGAGGAATAGATCCTGCAGGTTCTGAGAACGTTCCGCCATGGCGCCGCTTCTTTCTTTCTTGCCGACCGTCGGTCGGAAACATGTTTGGTTTCGGAAGAGATTTCCGGGGCACGCCATCGTGCTTCCCATCCCCCATCCGTCTGGTTAGCAAATCACCGTCTTTTCCGCAATCGCGAAAAAAGCCGAAACCCCGTCCGACCCATGGTTTCCAGGGGGTCTCACCCCCGCATCTGCGTCAGTTTCAGACAGAAATCTGTGGATAAACAAGGATGCCATCTCGTGCGGCAACAACGTCAGCCTCGCTGCCCGTTCCCCTTTTCAGAGCGGGATCGGACAGCCGGTTCTGCTGTTTCAGACGCCGAGCGACTTCAGTTTACGGTGCAGTGCGGAACGTTCCATGCCGACAAATTCCGCGGTGCGGGAAATATTGCCGCCAAAGCGGTTGATCTGCGCCACCAGATAGTCGCGCTCGAACATTTCGCGGGCCTCGCGCAGCGGCAGCGTCATGATGTGGACGTCACCCTTGGAGGAGACCTTCGGCAGCATGTCGCCAAGATCCGTCGGCAGCATGTCGGCCGTGATGCCCGTATCGGGACCATCGGTGCGGGCAAGAATCATCAGGCGCTCGATATTGTTGCGCAGCTGGCGGATGTTGCCCGGCCAGTCATGCGCCTGAAGCACCGCCATCGCATCGTCGCCGATCTTGCGCGAACGGATGCCGGCCTGTTCGGAAATCTGGCGCATGAACATATCGACGAGGAAAGGAATGTCCTCGCGGCGTTCGGCAAGCGCCGGAACCTTGACGGGCACCACGGCGAGGCGGTGATAGAGGTCTTCGCGGAAAGCGCCTTCGGAGATCAGGCTTTCGAGATTGTAGGCGGTGGACGAGATGATGCGCACATCGACCTTGACCCGCTTGGAGCCGCCGACGCGTTCGAACTGCTGATCCACCAGGACGCGCAGGATCTTGTTCTGCGTCTCGCGCGGCATCTCGCCGATCTCGTCAAGATAGAGGATGCCGCGATGGGCTTCTTCCAGAGCGCCGATCTTGCGCGGCTGGCCTGGCAGGCCCTCGGTGCCGAACAGCGCCATTTCCATGCGGTCGGGCGTGATCGTCGCGGCATTCAGCGCAACGAAGGGGCCGGTGGCGCGCGAGGACTTCTTGTGGATCATGCGGGCCACCAGTTCCTTGCCGGAACCGGAGGGGCCGAGGATCATGATGCGGCTATTGGTCGGCGATACCTTCTCGATCGTCTGGCGCAGCTGAGACACGGCAACCGAAGTACCGACCAGTTCGGCCGCGTCGCCGGTGCGTTTCTTCAGTTCCGTCAACTCACGCTTCAGCTTGGAATTTTCCAGCGCCCGTTCGGCGATCAGGATCAGCCGGTCGGCCTTGAACGGCTTTTCGATGAAGTCGAAGGCGCCGCGCTTGATGGCGGACACGGCGGTCTCGATATTGCCGTGGCCCGAAATCATCACGACGGGAAGTTCGGGATGGCGGCTCTTGATCTCATCGAGCAGGGCCAGACCGTCGAGCTTGGAGCCCTGCATCCAGATGTCGAGAAAGACAAGACGCGGCACGCGGTCGGAGATCGCCGCCAACGCGCTGTCGCTGTCATGGGCCGTGCGGGTCTCATGCCCCTCATCGGAGAGAATGCCGGAGACGATATCGCGGATATCCGCTTCGTCATCCACGACCAGAATATCAGACGCCATAAGCCAGTTCCTTGCCTTTATCTTTTCCGGGCGCCGCCGCCTGCTCCTGATGCGGTAGCAGCACCCTCATCATGGCGCCCTTGCCATGATCGAAATCCGAGGGCGCATCGTGCAATTCGAGCTGCCCGCCATGTTCTTCAATAATCTTCTTGACGATCGCGAGGCCGAGACCTGTGCCCTTCTCGCGCATCGTCATATAGGGTTCGAGTATCCGGTGCCGGTTTTCCTGCGGCAGACCGTTGCCGTTATCGATGATGTCGACGACGAACATGTCGCGCGCATGGTCGAAGACAGAGCGGACCTTGACCTTGCGGCCCTCGCGCTCCTGATCGACCGGCACAGCCTCGATCGCCTCGATGGCGTTCTTGACGAGATTGCCGAAGGCCTGGCCGAGCATGCGCGCATCGAACATGCCGTTCAGCGGCTCGTCGCCCAGTTCGCGGATGAAATCGACATTCATCTCGCCCATCTCGCGCAGGAAGATTGCGTCGCGCAGCACGCCGCGCAGGTCGGTCACTTCCTTGGCAGGCTTCGGCATGCGGGCAAAGGACGAGAACTCGTCCACCATCCGGCCGATATCGCCCACCTGACGGACGATCGTGTCGGTGCACTGGTCGAAGACCGCGCGGTCGTCCGGATCGATCTGCTTGCCGTAGCGACGCTTCAGGCGCTCGGCCGAAAGCTGGATCGGGGTCAGCGGGTTCTTGATCTCATGGGCGATACGGCGGGCGACATCGGCCCAGGCGGTCGAGCGCTGGGCAATGACGAGATCGGTGATGTCGTCGAGGGTGATGACATAGCTCTCGCGCGACGAACGCTGCTCCTCGCGGGTCACCTGGACCGAGAGCGTACGTTCCTTGCCGCCGCGCATTATATTGATCTGCTTGCGGAAATCACCACGCGGTCGGCTCTTGGCCTCACCGAGCACCTCTTCGATCTCCGGCGCCGTGATCTGCAATTCCTGCCCCATCAGCGCGTCGGCGGCCAGGCCGAGAAAAGCTTCGGCGGACGGATTGACGATGGTGATCCGATGATCGGCACCGACGCCGATGACGGCTGCGGTAACGCCCTCCAGCACCGCCTCGATGAAGCGGCGGCGATCGTCCATCTCGTCGCGCGCTTCGAGGATCTCGTCGTGCTGGCTGCGGATCTGCGAGATCATCTTGTTGAACGTGCGCGACAGGCTGCCGACGTCGCCGTCTGCGGCGCGCACCGGCACGACGACATTGAGATTGCCGGCGCCGACGCTGTCGGCAGCGCTGATCAGAAGGCGGATCGGCCGGACGATCCGGTCGGCCACCGCGATCGCCGCCCAGATCGCCGCCAGCAGCACGATCAGCGCGAAGCCGAGATAAAGCACGGCGAAGGCGAATTGCAGCGGCGTTCGGCCCGCCTCCATCGACTTGTACTCGGCGGTATTCTCTTCCATCAGCCGCATGGCCGCCATGACGCGCGGATCTACGACGCGGATCGTGTAGAGATAGGTCCCCTGAATGCCGTCGAGCTTGATGACCGCGCCGACGAGGTTGGTGACGCCGGGCGGGATCAGCGTCGGCTGACCGGCGGCGGCGCTCTTCAGCGCATCGGCGGGTATGGCCGGCAGCGGCTTTTCGGTCTTGATATCGGCCTGTGCGATAGCCTGACCGTCCTCGCGAACGAGGAAAGCGCCAAGCAGGCCACGGCCCCTCGCCTGGCGGGTCAGGAGGTCGATGAAGCCGGTGCGGTCGAGATAGAACATCGCCCGGTTGCGCTCCAGGTCGTTCGACATGGAGACCGTCTGGCCCTGAAGATAGCTGGCATTTTCCATCATGTAGGCGCGGGCGACGTCCTGCGAGGACTGCACGATCGACTGGGTTCTAATCGAGAACCAGCGGTCGAGGCCGACATTGAGGGTGAGAGAGGCGAAAATGGCAACGAGAACCGCCGGCGTGATCGCGACGATCGAGAAGAGCACGACGATGCGCACATGCAGGCGGGCTGCGGCGCGGCCACGGTTGCGGGCGGTCACGAGCCGGTAGACCTCGCGACCGATCAGATAAACGAGGCCGAGGATGAAGACCGAATTGACGATGGCCGAGGCGATGACGACGTTGGTCGTCGGAGCGATCGGGGTCAGGCCCAGCAGGATGAACAGCGTCACCGAGGCGCAGACCAGCGCGCCGCCGGCCAAGATCAGGCCCGGAAGCGCAAACGACGCGCGGCGATCCTGAACCGGGATCGCGTCATCGTCGTCGGGCATGGACGTCACCGCGCCATCGCTCATCAATCCGCCCCGAAACCTTGTTACGGACCGGCGGGCATCCACCCTGCCGATCGCATCATCATCTGTTCTTGTCAGAAGCTTTTCAGCCCGATGTCGGGGCCGGCGCGAATCGCGGCGGATACCAGACAGTCGTGTCGTTGAAGCAACGCTTTGTGGCGAAAATGCAACGATGGCGATGGAGTGTCAAGCAAAGCCACAGCAACGTTCGGTGGAGAGGCGGGCGCTTGCGTTCAACAAGTCTTGATAGGCAGCGGATTATCCGGCTTGAGCGTCAGCGATGCCGGGCGTCGCAAACGGCGCCCGGCCGGAGGATTTCGTCAGGAGCTGCGCGACGAACGATAGACCGACACGCCCAGTTCGCGGATCTTCTTGCGCAGCGTGTTGCGGTTGAGGCCGAGAAGATCGGCCGCCTTGATCTGGTTGCCACGGGTGGCGGTGAGCGCGGCCAGAATGAGCGGATATTCCATTTCGGTCAAAACGCGGTCATAGAGACCGGGCGGCGGCAGGTTGTCGCCGAAGCCGGCAAAATAGCTTCGCATGTTCTCTTCCACGGCCTGCGCGATGGTGAGCGAACCGGAACGGGCGCCGACCTTGTCGATCGGGCTGTCGGGCACATCGGCACGCAGTTCCGTATCGATGATCTCGCGGGTGATGACTTCCTGCGGATAGAGCGCCATCAGGCGGCGCACGAGGTTTTCCAGCTCGCGGACGTTGCCCGGCCAGGCGTAGGATTTCATCGCATCCAGTGCCTCGCTGTCGAAGCGCTTGGCGTCGAGGCCTTCCTTCTCGCCCATCTGCATGAAGTGGCGCACCAGATCCGCAATGTCCTCGGCGCGGTCGCGCAGCGGCGGCAGGCGCAGCGGCACGACGTTGAGGCGGTAGTAGAGATCCTCGCGGAAGAGGCCCTGATTGATGAGCTGCTTTAAATCCTTGTTGGTGGCGGCAACGATGCGAACGTCGGTGCGGATGGGAGTGCGGCCGCCGACGGTCGTGTACTCGCCCTGCTGAAGGACGCGCAACAGACGCGTCTGGGCATCCATCGGCATATCGCCGATTTCGTCGAGAAAGAGCGTGCCGCCCTCGGCCTGTTCGAAACGGCCGGTCGAGCGGTTCTGCGCGCCGGTAAAGGCGCCCTTCTCGTGGCCGAAGAGCTCCGATTCGATCAGGTCACGCGGGATGGCGGCCATGTTGATGGCGACGAAGGGGCCGTTGCGGCGCTTGCCGTAATCGTGAAGCGCGCGTGCCACCAGCTCCTTGCCGGTGCCCGATTCGCCGGTGATCATCAGCGTCAGGTCGGTCTGCATCAGGCGCGCGAGGACGCGGTAGATTTCCTGCATCGCGGCCGAGCGGCCGACGAGCGGCATGCCGTCCTGCGTGTCGTCGTCGAGACGGGCCGGCTTCTTCTTCGGCTCGGCGAGCGCCCGGCCGATGATGGCGATCAGCTCTGTCAGGTCGAAGGGTTTCGGCAGGTAATCATAGGCGCCCTTTTCAGAGGCCTTGATCGCCGTCATAAACGTGTTCTGGGCGCTCATCACGAGAACCGGAAGCTCGGGCCGCGACTTCTTGATGCGCGGCAGGAGGTCGAAGGCATTCTCGTCGGGCATCACGACGTCGGTCACGACGAGATCGCCCTCACCGGCCGAAATCCAGCGCCAGAGCGTGGCAGCATTGGAGGTGATGCGCACGTCGTAGCCGGCGCGGGTGAGCGCCTGGTTGAGAACGGTACGGATCGCCGCGTCGTCGTCGGCGACAAGGATCGTGGCAGTCATGTCAGCTTCCTGTGGAGTTCAAGGTGCGGCCGTCCGCGGCCTCTTCCTTGTGCATGGGCATCAAAACACGGAATGTCGTCTTGCGGGCCTGGCTGTCGCATTCGATGATGCCGCCATGGGCGCCGATGATTTTCGCCACCAGCGCAAGACCGAGGCCGGAGCCGTTGGTCTTGGTGGTGATGAAGGGATCGAAGAGATGCGGCACGAGATCGGCCGGCACGCCCGGACCATTGTCGACGACGCAGAATTCCAAAGGCAGCGAGATCTTTTCCCGCGTGCCTGCCACGGAGAGACGGATGCCGGGACGGTAGGCCGTCGTCAGCATGATCTCCGGATCGGGCTGGCCGTGCAGCGCCTCGGCGGCATTCTTGATGAGGTTCAGGAAGACCTGCACCAGCTGGTCCCGGTTGGCATAGACCGGCGGCAGCGACGGATCATACATCTCGGAGATCTTGATCTCGCGGGCAAAGCCAGCCTTTGCGACGGCTTTGACGTGGTCGAGCACCGAGTGGATGTTGAGCGGCACGCGATCGACCGGGCGCTCGTCGGAAAAGACTTCCATGCGATCGACCAGCGAGACGATACGGTCGGTCTCGTCGCAAATCAGGCGGGTGAGCGCCCGGTCGTCATCGGGAACCGAGGTTTCGAGAAGCTGGGCGGCGCCGCGAATACCCGAAAGCGGGTTCTTGATCTCGTGGGCGAGCATGGAGGCAAGCCCCGTCACCGAGCGGGCGGCGGCGCGGTGGACGAGCTGACGGTCGATCTTGTCGGCCATCGAGCGCTCCTGAAGGACGATGACGACCGAATCAGGTTCGGCCGACACCGGCGCGACATAGAGGTCGACCAGCTTTTCCTGCCCGAGACGCGGCGAGGACAGATCGACGCGGTATTCGTTGACCGGTCCCTTGCGTTCCCTGACCTGATCGATCAGCGCCAGAAGCGGGCTGCCGAAGGGAATGAGGCTCGAGATCTTCGCCTTGGCGAGATGAGCTGCACTGGCGCCGAAAAAGGCTTCGGCCTCCCAATTGGCGAACGCCACCTTGCCGGCAGCGTCGACGAGGATGACAGGGTTCTGGACGGCATTCAGGACGGCGAGCGCCAGTGCCTGGTTCTGGCTGCCATCGGATGCGGAAGACTTCGTCATGCGGCCTCCCTTTCGTCGCTGGACGCGCTCTCGGTTGGGTTGGTTTCACATTGTGCCTGCCCCTGCGCGCCTGCATCGGCGCCGGCATGGGCAAACGCCGCGGTCATCCGGCGCATCACGTCGGCCGGGTCCCTTGAAATCATGATCTGTGTCTTTTCCTCTTGGATGAGATCGGGCGCGAAGCGATCGAGATACCAGCCGAGATGTTTGCGCGCATGGCGAAGACCGGATTCGCGACCATAGAGTTCGAGCATCGCCTCGTAATGTTCAGCAACGATATCGGCAATTTCAGCCGTTGTTGGAGCCTCAGCACCTGCAAGCCAGCCGATATGCCATGGGCGCCCCTGCGCACCGCGGCCAACCATGACGGCATCGGCGCCCGAACGGCGCAGGATCTCCGCCGCATCGGCCTTCGTCTCGACATCGCCGTTGGCAATCAGCGGAATGGTGATGGCTTCGCGCACCGCGCGGATGGCATCCCAATCGGCCCTGCCCTCGTAAAACTGCATGCGGGTGCGCCCATGGACAGTGACGAGCTTGACGCCCGCCTGTTGCGCACGGCGGGCAATTTCCGGCGCGTTGAGACTGTCATGATCCCAGCCGAGCCGCATCTTGACGGTGACCGGAACAGACACGGCCTTGACCGTTGCCTCGATCAGCGAAAGGGCATGATCGGGATCACGCATCAGCGCCGAGCCGGAATAGCCGCCGATGACCTTCTTGGCCGGACAGCCCATGTTGATATCGATGATATCGGCGCCGTTGGCCTCGGAGATCCTTGCAGCCTCCGCCATCCACTCGGCCTCGCGGCCGGCAAGCTGCACCATATGGGGGGAAATGCCGGTACTTTTCAGCCGTGCCCAGGATTCGCCGCGGTTCATCACCAGCTCGCGGCTCGCCACCATCTCGGTCACGACCAGCCCTGCGCCAAAACGCCAGGCGAGCTGCCGGAAGGCCAAATCGGTGACGCCGGACATCGGCGCCAGCACCACACGGTTGCGGATGGCCACCTGCCCGATCATAAAGGGAGCTGCAAGATCTGGATGGTTCAAATGCTGATCTTTCGGGCACATGGGCTTTTTGCACTATTTTTATTCAGGCTTTCGGCGTTTGCCAAGAGCGATTCCGGATTTGCGTTATTTTTAAGCGGCATGCTGGAATTCAGGCTTTTCATTATATAGTGCTCGGCATGTCAATCCTTTAGGCAGAGATCGCCATGTGGCGAATATCTGCATTTCTGCCGCCGTTTTGCGCGGTTCAATACATATTCAACGGGTTAAGAGGCGCGGGCTACAATTCCATGACAATCGGTATCGTCATCGTCGCCGCGGGCCGCGGAGAACGGGCAGGCTCCATCGAAGAGGGCCCGAAACAATATCGCCGTATCGGCAACAAGCCGGTCATCGCGCATACGCTGACAACATTCCTCTCCTGGCCGCGCAGCGGGCCGATCATCGTCGTCATCCATCCCGAGGACGAGGCACTCTATACCGCAGCGACTGCCGGCCTCGACGGCATCGATGCGGTGGCGACGACATTTGGCGGCGAGACACGGCAAAGGTCTGTCTATGAGGGCCTGCGGGCGCTTGCCGGCAGCGAGGCGACGCATGTGATGATCCACGATGCGGCGCGGCCTTTCGTCGATCATGCGCTGCTCGACCGGCTGGCGGATGCATTCGACGCCGGCGAGGACGCGCTTCTGCCCGCCATTCCCGTGACCGACACGCTGAAGCGCGGCGGCTCGGACGGCGCGGTGCACGAAACGGTTCCGCGCGCCGGGCTTTATGCCGCCCAGACGCCGCAGAGTTTCTCGCTTGCCGAAATCCGCAGCGCGCATGAGAAGGCGGCGGCGCTGCGCCGCGAGGATTTTACCGATGACGCGTCGATCGCCGAATGGGCGGGCCTCACCGTCAAGCTGATCGAAGGCTCGGTCGACAACGTCAAACTCACCGTCAAACGGGATATCGCCATGGCCGACGAGAAGCTGTCACGCAGCGCCTTCCCCCTCATTCCCGACGTCCGCTGCGGCAACGGCTATGACGTGCACCAGCTGGAGCCCGGCGACGGCGTGACGCTCTGCGGCGTGTTCATTCCGCACGACCAGAGGCTGAAGGGACATTCGGACGCGGATGTGGCCCTGCATGCGCTGACCGATGCCTTGCTTGCCACCTGCGGTGAAGGCGATATCGGCGACCATTTCCCGCCCTCCGACATGCAGTGGAAGGGCGCCGCTTCGACGATATTTCTCGAACATGCGGCCAAGATCGTGCGCCAGCACGGCGGCGTCATCACCAATGCGGATGTCTCGCTGATTGCCGAGGCACCGAAGGTCGGCCCGCACCGGACGAAGATGCGCGAAAACATTGCCGCCACCCTCGGCATCTCGCTCGACCGCTGCTCGGTGAAGGCGACGACCAACGAGACGATCGGCTTCGTCGGTCGCCGCGAGGGGATCGCCGCGATCGCCACCGCCACCGTGATCTATGGCCTTGGCCGGACCGACGACGCCGGAGTGACCCCGTGAGCCTTTTTCCGCCCGAGACCGAAGCGCTCGCGAAGCGGATCATCACGGAATTTTCCGCACGCGGCCTGATGGTATCGACGGCGGAATCGTGCACCGGCGGATTGATTGCCGGAGCGCTGACGGAGATTTCAGGCTCGTCGGCTGTCGTCGACCGCGGCTTCGTCACCTACACGAACGATGCGAAGCTGGATCTGATCGGCGTATCACCCGAGACGATTGAGGCATCCGGTGCCGTATCGCAGGAAACGGCACTGCAGATGGCGCATGGCGCTCTCTATCGCTCTCGGGCCGCGGTCTCGGTGGCCGTGACCGGCATTGCCGGCCCCGGTGGCGGTTCGGCGGACAAGCCTGTGGGTCTGGTGCATCTGTCGGCACAGTCGCGCAGCGGCATCATCCTGCATCGGGAGATGCGTTACGGCGATATCGGCCGCGCTGCCGTCAGGCTTGCGACCGTCCAGACGGCGCTGGAAATGCTGATCGAGGCGGCCGGGGGCTGATCCCGGACGCCTGGCCGCACTGCTGGACGATGATTCTCAGGTGGTCGCGTAGATCTTGTCGGCGCGCGTCTCGAAAGCTTCGGCAAACATGCGGAAGGCGCGATCGAACATCGAGCCCATCAGGGCCCCGAGGATCATGCTCTTGAACTCGTAGTCGATATAGAAATTCACCATCGAGCCGCCACCGGCCACATCTTCGAAACGCCATCGGTTGTCGAGATATTTGAACGGACCCTCGATGTATTTCACATCGATCGCCTTTTCCGCCGGGTTCAGAAGAACCTGGGTGGTAAAGGTCTCGCGGATCGCCTTGTAGCCGACCGTCATATCGGCAAGCAGCAGCGTCTTGCCGTCCCGCTCCTTGCGGGTACGGATCGCCAGCGCTTCGCAGAGCGGCAGGAACTCGGGATATCTTTCGATGTCGGCAACCAGCGCATACATGTCATCGGCGCTGTGCTTGACGGGACGGTGGTTCTCGAACTTAGGCATGATGCGCAGTTAAGCCCGCGCGCCCAGAAGATCAAGAAGATCGCGCATGTCGCGGCGGGATTTTACCACCAGAACCGGCGTGTCCTGCCCGTGCCTGGCCAGCCCCTCGACGATACGCCAGGCGAAGCGTTTCTCGAAGGTCCAGACGAAGCGGAAGAACTCGATATCCATCTTTTCCCGACAGCCCGGCGCCATGTCCGGCCGTGTCCTGCCGTAGTGCCTCACCCAGCGGGACAGGATGCCCCAGACGCAGATATAGCGCGGCATCCGCACCCAGATGACGAGATCGCTGCGCGGAACGCGGATATCGAATGTCGAGGGATTGGTGCCGTCCATGATCCAGCGGTCGCGTGCAATCAGTTCCTCGATGATTCGCCGCTGCTCGCCCCTCTCGCGTTGCACCCAGCCCGGCAGCCAGAGGATATCGCGGTCGATGGAGATATAAGCGAGGCCCAGATGCTCGGCGATCTTCATCGACAGCGTCGATTTGCCGCCGCCGGAGCAGCCGATCACCAAAATGCGATCACCACGCCTGATCACGTCCGCCGCAACGCCCAGGCCGATACCCTGTGTCGCAGCCTCTGCGTGTATATTAGTCATTGCGATCTTCTCCGGAATCGGTATTTTTCGCACTGCAGCATGCGAATTCCGCAAGATCAGGGCATCCCGGTTTCACTTGCATCGGCAGACGGGTTTCCTTGTCTTGCACGGTATGGGAGCCTGATTTACTGGTCCTCGCATGCGGCTTTGCGGTCACGCGCCACAGACATTAACGAACTTTAATGTTCGGTTCATGTGGTTGTAATGATCTGCTGCAGCAATTTGGCGTACAAGCATAACGTTCGTGCCGCATAGGGCACGCCCGCCTGAAAGATATATTCGATGGATGACTTCGCACAGATGATTAAGCTGCTCGAATCTGCTCGCCAATTGGCGGAGATGAACGAGCTTCCCATGCTTGCTTACTTGATTGAGATGGCCAAGGTCGAAACCCGCGGCCACCGCCCGACATTGCGCGAGCGCAAGCGCGGCCAGGACAAACACCCCAAGGTCGAAGCCGCAGAATGACCAAACCGAAAACAGGCCCCGAAAGGGCCTGTTTTCGTTTGAGGACGGCAGCGACCGAAAAGTCACGTTTTCCTCACCATCCTTGCCTCTGTGGCGAGGACCTAACCAAAGTCACAATGGACGTGGATCGATCCTCGGGACAAGCCCGAGGATGCCCGATGAGACCGTGTCAAAGCCTTCGCCGAACGCTTATTCGGCGGCCGCCAGGAGCTTCTTTTCGCGATTGGCCTTGAGCCGGGCAAAGTCGTCGCCGGCGTGATGCGAGGAGCGCGTCAGCGGGCTCGATGCCACCATCAGAAAACCCTTGGTATAGGCAACGGTCTCGTAGGACTTGAACTCTTCCGGCGTGACGAACTTTTCCACCTTGTGATGCTTGCGCGTCGGCTGCAGGTACTGGCCGATGGTGAGGAAATCGACGTCCGCGGTGCGCAGGTCGTCCATCAGCTGAAGGACTTCGTTGCGCTCTTCACCCAGCCCGACCATGATGCCGGACTTGGTGAACATCGACGGATCGAGTTCCTTGACCCGCTGGAGAAGGCGGATCGAGTGGAAGTAGCGGGCGCCGGGGCGAACCGTGAGGTAGTTGCCGGGAACCGTTTCCATATTGTGGTTGAAGACGTCGGGTCTGGCAGCGACGACACGTTCAAGCGCGCCGGGCTTTTTCAGAAAGTCCGGCGTCAAGATCTCGATCGTGGTGTTCGGAGATGCGGCGCGGATCGCCCAGATGACCTTTTCGAAATGTTCTGCGCCGCCGTCTTCGAGATCGTCGCGATCGACAGACGTGATGACCACGTGTTCCAGACCCATCTGTTTGACGGCCTTGGCGACATTTTCCGGCTCATCCATATCGAGCGCGTTCGGCTTGCCGGTCGCGACGTTACAGAAGGCGCAGGCGCGGGTGCAGATCTCGCCCATGATCATGAAGGTGGCGTGCTTCTTGTCCCAGCACTCACCGATGTTCGGACAGCCTGCTTCCTCGCAGACGGTGACGAGCTTGTGCTCCTTCACGATCGAGCGGGTTTCCTGATAGCCCTTGGATACCGGCGCCTTGACGCGAATCCACTCGGGCTTGCGCAGCACTTCCGTATCCGGGCGGTGCGCTTTTTCAGGGTGACGGACGCGCTTGTCTTCTCCAAGCTTCGTTCTGTCGAGAATGGTGACCATCGATAAACCTGCCTTCAAACCGTCAAAACGGCCTCTTTCGTCAGCGTCTGACGAGTTTTGCGAAAAATAGCAAGATGCATGAGCCGATGAAACCCGTCACCAGGTAACCCAGCCACCCGTTGGCGACATGGATATCGGCGCGGGTGAAGATCGCATTCGCCAGAACGGCGCCGACCATGCCGATGACGATGTTCATCAGAACGCCGAAGCGCATCTCCATCAGAATGCCGGCGAGCCATCCCGCAAGACCGCCGATGATGATCGCCGCAAACCAGCCTATGCCCATGGAAAGATTTCCTCCTCGTCTCTCGCTACTCTTCGTCCCACAGCACGCCCCTCAAGCCATCTTCCGCATGAAGGGACAGGAAAACTCGCCGTACCCGCCCATACGGTATTTCAAGGGTCAGTCTGGGGGCACACCCTCCCCCTTATGGGGAGGGGTTGCCAGGCTTCATCTCAATGCGAAGGCGCTCAAGCGTTCAGCACGCGACCATAGGCATCGAGTACGCTTTCCTTCATCGATTCCGAAATCGTCGGATGCGGGAAGATCGTGTGCATCAGGTCTTCCTCGGTCGTCTCCAGGTTCATGGCGACGACGAAGCCCTGGATGAGTTCGGTCACTTCGGCGCCGACCATATGGGCGCCGAGGAGCTCGCCGGTCTTCTTGTCGAAGATGGTCTTGACCATGCCCTGATCTTCACCCAGCGCAACAGCCTTGCCGTTGGCGGCAAACGAGAACCGGCCGACGCGGATGTCGCGCCCCTGTTCCTTCGCCTTTGCCTCCGTCAGGCCGACAGACGCGACCTGCGGGTTGCAGTAGGTGCAGCCGGGGATCTTGCTCTTGTCGGTGGCGTGTACGTTCGGCAGAGCGGCGATCTTCTCGATGCAGACGACCGCTTCATGCTCGGCCTTGTGGGCGAGAAGCGGACCGCCGGCAACGTCACCGATCGCGTAGATACCGGGTACATTGGTCTTGCCGTAGCCGTCGATGACGACGAAGCCACGCTCGGTCTTCACGCCGGCCGCTTCAAGGCCGATGTTTTCGATATTGGCCTGTACGCCGACGGCCGAGATCATCCGGTCGGCGGTGATCTTTTCGGACGAGCCATCCTTTTTCTCGATCGTCGCTGTGATCGAGTTGGCGCCCTTCTCCACCTTGGCGACCTTGGCCTCAAGATGGATCTTGATGCCCTGCTTTTCGAACTGCTTCTTTGCGAAAGCAGAAATCTCGGCATCCTCGACCGGCATGACCTGGCTCATGATTTCGACGACGGTAACGTCAACGCCCATGGTGCGATAGAACGAGGCGAATTCGATGCCGATCGCGCCCGAGCCCATGACAAGCAGGGACTTGGGCAATTCTTCCGGCTTCATCGCCTCGAAATAGGTCCAGATCAGCTTGCCATCCGGCTCGATGCCTGGAAGCGCGCGCGGACGTGCACCGGTGGCGACGATGATATGCTTGGCGGTGTAGGTGCCCTCGCCGAGCGTGTTCTTCGGAACAGGACCCTGCGGCTCGACGACCGGCTTCGTGGATTTGCCGACGACGATCTCGCCCGCCTTCACGATCTTCGCTTCACCCCAGATGATATCGACCTTGTTCTTCTTGAACAGGAAGCCGACGCCATTGTTCATGCGGGCGGCAATGCCACGGGAACGGGCGACGATCGCCTTGACGTCCGGCTTGATCGAGCCTTCGAGCGTCAGTCCATAATCCTTGGCGTGCTGGGCCGTGTGCAGGACATCGGCGGTTCTCAGCAGCGCCTTGGTCGGAATGCAGCCCCAGTTGGAGCAGACGCCGGCGAGATGCTCGCGTTCGACGACTGCGACCTTCATGCCGAGCTGTGCCGCACGGATTGCCGCGATATAACCGCCGGGGCCGGCGCCGATGACGATGACGTCGTAGGATTGAGCCATTTCTCTTCCTGCCTTTTCTCTTCAGGCGGCCAGCGAAACGCGGCCTGCCTCCCTATCAATCGTTGTTACAGTCCGAGCATCACACGGACGATCGGCTCGAGGCCGCGTCCGATGGCTCGGGTATTTTCGGCCGTCAGATGCACGCCATCCACCGGGGTCGTCTTCGCCACAGAGCCCGCATCGAAGAAGCCGCAACCGAGATCGTCGGCAAGATCACGGTAGAGCGGGGCCAGCATCCGCGATTCTTCGATTTCGCCGCGATACATGGCCGAAAAGACCGGATCGGCCGTTTCGCAGAGCGGTGGCGGCGAGACGATCAGGATATCGGGTGCATCGTAGCTGAAGGAATATTCGTGGTGGCGGATAAGGCCGACCAGCCGCTGGATGCCGGCACGGGCCGCATGTGCGGTGCCGGCAACCGACGGCTTCATGTCATTGGTCCCGAGCATGACGATAACGAGATCGAGCGGCATGTGACTGTGCAGCACCGTCGGCAGGTTCGTCACACCGTTTCGGTCGCAATCAGCCAGGTGATCGTCATAGGCCGTAGTGCGACCGTTCAGTCCTTCGGCGATGAAGGTTGCCTTGTCGCCCAAGACAGCTTCCAGAACACTCGGCCAGCGATCCTCGTAGGGGTGGCGGCCACGGCCTTCCGCATCATAGCCCCAGGTGAGGCTGTCGCCGAAGCAGAGAACGGTTTTCATATTGTCCATATGCCAGTTATTCCCTGCCGATTGGCCCCTGCCGATTTGGCACTGATCGGATCAGGTATCTCTCATCAACCTCTGGACGTCGATTTCCAGTACGGAGATACGCTTATCGAAATCACCAGTGACGAGTTTGGACATCAAAGTGTCCGCAACCAACACCTTACGCACACTCTTCAGCTCGTCTTCAAATTCGTCCATGCGCTGCTGGAACCGTTCCAGCCGAGCATCAATCCGCGAAAATTGCTCGTTCATCTCACTGCGCATCTCGCGCAGCATTGGCATGATCATGTCTACCGGTTCATTCGCCATCGAATACATCCCTTCACGCCCCTTCCCCAATTGGCTCCTTAAATATGGAGTGCCACTCGGAAAATGTCACGCGACGGAATGCATTGGTTTATGGCGCCGGCCGCGGGTTTCCCGCGGCCGGTCGAACCAATCTTAGACCAGCATCGACATCGGGTTTTCGATGTAGCGCTTGAAGGCGGAGGCCAGTTCCGCGCCGAGCGCACCGTCAATGACGCGGTGGTCGAATGCAAAGGTCGCGTTCATCACCGTGCCGATTTCGATCTTGCCGGCACGAACGACCGGCTTCTCCACGCCGGCGCCGATCGAGACGATCGAGGCCTGCGGCAGGTTGACGATCGAGGTGAAGGACGAAACGCCGAACATGCCGAGATTGGACACCGAGGTGGTGCCGCCCTGGTATTCATCCGGCTTCAGCTTCTTGTCTCGGGCGCGCTTGGCCATGTCCTTCACCTCGTTGGAGATGACGGAGAGAGCCTTGGTCTCGGCCTTGCGGACGATCGGGGTGATCAGACCGTCCGGGATCGAGACGGCGACGCCGACGTCGGAATGCTTGTGCAGGACGCGGGCCGTCGAGGTCCAGGAGGCGTTCGCCATCGGGACGTCGCGGAGCGCAAGTGCCATCGCCTTGATGATGAAGTCGTTGACCGAAAGACGGAAGGTCGGAACCTCGCCCTTCTCGGTCTTCTTCACCGGCGCCGAGGCATTGATCTCGGCGCGGAGCTTCATCAGGGCGTCGAGTTCGCATTCCATCGAGACCGTGTAGGACGGAACCGTCTGGGTCGATTCGGTCAAACGGGCGGCGATCGTCTTGCGCATGCCGTCATGCGGAAGAAGCTCGTAGGAGCCTTCTGCGAACAGCTTCAAGACGCTGTCGTCGGACGGCCCCTTGGCGAGCGCCGGCGCAGCGGGAGCGGCAGTCGCCGGAGCGGCTGCTGCAGGCTTTGCACCGCCGGATGCGGCGGCCTTCTCGACATCTGCCTTGACGACGCGGCCGTGCGGGCCTGAGCCGGTGACGGCGGACAGGTCAAGACCGGCTTCCTTTGCCAGACGCCGTGCGAGCGGCGAGGAGAAGACGCGCTTGCCATCGGCAACCGGGGCCGGCGTCGAGGCGGCAGGAGCCGCGTCGGCAACCGGTGCGGCGGCCTTCGGAGCTTCCGCTGCTTTTTCGGCCGGAGCCGCTTCAGCCTTCGCTTCCGACTTGGGCGCTTCCGACTTGGGCGATTCGGCCTTTGCAGCCGGAGCGGAACCGCCGCTGGCTGCGGCCGCCGCCACGTCTTCGCCCTCGACGGCGAGGATCGCGATCAGGGCATTGACCTTGACCGCCTCCGTACCGGCGGGAACGACGAGCTTGGCGACAACGCCTTCATCGACGGCTTCGACTTCCATCGTCGCCTTGTCGGTCTCGATCTCGGCGAGCACGTCGCCGGACTTGACCGTATCGCCTTCCTTGACCAGCCACTTGGAGAGGTTGCCCTCTTCCATCGTGGGGGACAGGGCGGGCATGGTGATGTTGATCGGCATCGAATAAGCCCTCCCGTTACTTGTAGCAGACGGTCTTCACCGCCTGGACGACCTCGCCGACGTTCGGAAGCGCCAGCTTTTCGAGGTTCGCCGCATACGGCATCGGAACGTCCTTGCCGGCGACCGTCAGAACAGGTGCATCGAGATAGTCGAAGGCCTGCTGCATGACGCGGGTGGCGATTTCGGTGCCGACCGAGTTCTGCGGATAGCCTTCCTCGACGGTAACGAGACGACCGGTCTTCTTCACCGATTCGATGACCGTCGGCAGATCCATCGGACGGATGGTGCGAAGATCGATCAGTTCGACGTCGATACCTTCCTTCGTCAGTTCCTCGACCGCCTTGACCGCATAGGTCATGCCGATGCCGAAGGAGACGATGGTGGCGTCGGTGCCCTTCTTGTGGATGCGTGCCTTGCCGATCGGCAGAACGAAGTCATCCAGCTTCGGTACTTCGAAATGCTGACCGTAGAGGATTTCGTTCTCAAGGAAGACGACCGGGTTCGGATCGCGGATGGCAGCCTTGAGCAGGCCCTTGGCGTCGGCTGCCGTATAGGGCATGACGACCTTGAGGCCCGGGATCTGGCTGTACCAGGACGAGAAGTCCTGGCTGTGCTGCGCGCCGACGCGGGCGGCAGCTCCGTTGGGGCCGCGGAAGACGATCGGAGCGCCCATCTGGCCACCAGACATGTAGAGCGTCTTGGCAGCGGAGTTGATGATCTGGTCGATCGCCTGCATGGCGAAGTTGAAGGTCATGAACTCGACGATCGGCTTGAGGCCTGCCATGGCCGCACCGACACCGACGCCGGCAAAGCCGTGTTCGGTGATCGGCGTGTCGACGACGCGGCGCGGACCGAACTCCTGCAGCAGCCCCTGGGTGATCTTGTAGGCGCCCTGGTATTCGGCGACTTCCTCACCCATGACGAAGACATCGCCGTCGCGGCGCATCTCTTCGGCCATCGCGTCGCGCAGCGCTTCGCGAACGGTCATCGTCACCATTTCGGTGCCGGCCGGGATATCGGGATCGCTGGTGACCTCGACCTTCGGCTGAGCCGGAACGGAAGCGGCGGCTGCGGGCTTTGCTTCCTCGGCGGCAACAGGTGCTTCCGCCTTTGGGGCCTGCGGCTTCGGCGCGTCGGCCGAGATCGCATCGGCGCTTTCTCCTTCGGCGAGAAGCACCGCGATCTTGGTGTTGACCTTGACGTTTTCGGTGCCGGCTTCGATCAGCAGCTTGCCGATCACGCCTTCATCGACGGCTTCCACTTCCATGGTTGCCTTGTCGGTCTCGATTTCAGCGATCACGTCGCCGGAGGTGACCTTGTCACCCTCTTTCTTCAGCCACTTGGAAAGCGTGCCTTCCTCCATCGTGGGAGAAAGGGCGGGCATCAGGATATCGATTGGCATTGAGGTTCCCTCCCCGCGCTTCAGAGCAGAATGTCGGTGTAGAGCTCGGATGCATCCGGCTCCGGATCGTTCTGGGCGAAATCGGCACTGTCCGTGACGACGTCGCGGATGTCCTTGTCGATCGCCTTCAGCTCGTCCTCGCTTGCCCAGCCATTCTCGATCAGGCGCAGGCGAACCTGCTCGATCGGGTCATGCTCGGAGCGCATCTTCTGCACTTCGTCCTTGGAGCGGTATTTCGCCGGGTCGGACATGGAGTGGCCGCGGTAGCGGTAGGTCAGCATTTCGAGAATGATCGGACCCTTGCCGGAACGGCAATGTTCGAGCGCCTCATCTGCGGCAGCCTTGACGGCGCGGACATCCATGCCATCCACCTGGATGCCGGGGATGCCGAAGCCGGAGCCGCGCAGCGAATAGTTCGACTGGGCGGTGGCACGGGCGGTCGAGGTGCCCATGGCGTAGCGGTTGTTCTCGACGATGTAGACGATCGGGAGCTTCCAGAGAGCAGCCATGTTGAAGCTCTCGTAGACCTGGCCCTGGTTGGCCGCGCCATCACCGAAATAGGCGACGGAGACGCTATCGTTTCCACGATAGGAATTGGCGAAGGCAAGACCGGTGCCGAGCGACACCTGGGCGCCGACGATACCGTGGCCGCCGTAGAAATGCTTCTCCTTGGAGAACATGTGCATCGAGCCGCCCTTGCCGCGCGAATACCCGCCCTGGCGTCCGGTCAGCTCGGCCATGACGCCGCGAGCGGTCATGCCGGTGGCCAGCATATGGCCGTGGTCGCGATAGGCGGTGATGACCTGATCGCCTTCCTGCTGGGCCATCTGCATGCCGATGACGACAGCTTCCTGGCCGATATACAGGTGACAGAAACCACCGATGAAGCCCATGCCATAAAGCTGGCCGGCCTTCTCCTCGAAACGGCGGATCAGGAGCATTTCACGATAGGCGTGAAGATCCTGTTCCTTGCCGAATTCCGGCGTGTTCTTGCCGGTAAATTCCTTGGACGTGGTTTTCGTGGCGGTTCGGTTTGCAGACTTTGCCGCGGATTTGCGGCCGGATACAGACGCGGTCTTGGTCGGCGCCATCAATCCCTCCCTCTAGTGCTGCTCTCATGAACGTAAGGCGCGCCATGTCAAAATGACGCACCCCGGTGTCGGGGCGTACCATAGGGAAGAATGCATCCGCCAGCAATGCCATATTTGCATGGCTCACATTCCGCACAACCAACTGAAAATATTGTGGAAATTAATAGTTAACCGGATTTCGGTTAATTCAGAAATAATTGTTGAAGATGGTGATTTCGTCGGCTCGGGAGACGTTCAGCTGATACCGGGCGGCCTCGTCCAGCATGTCCTTGTCGAGCGAGCCATCGCTCATCAGCGAGACCTTGCGCTCCAGATCCTGCCGTTCGGCGGTAAGCTTTGCCAGCTCGGCTGCCTTGAGAAAGCGTTGCTTTTCAAACTCGTCGGTGGCGATCAGGCCGAGTTCACCATGGATCGAATGATAACCGAAATAGGATACGAAGGCGATCGTGATGGCGGGCAGGATCAGGCGGCCGAATTTTCTTTTCCTGTGATGCTTCGTCCACATGCCGCCAGCCGCCCGTCAAATGCGGACTACGCCGCCTTACACATTCGCTCCGGACCATTGCGGTCCCGATGGATTCGAAATTGCCAGAACTTGCTTAATCAATGGTTGATTGGGGATGACGGCGAGACCGGATGCGATCACTCAGCCACAATCCTCCATCATTCTCGGGCTCGTCCCGAGGATCAATCCGCGGCTGCGATTACGCATTCTCATTCGGCTGGTCAGATCCTCGATACAAGCCCGGGGGCGACGATGTTGGTCCGTGCAAACACAGAAGGGCTCGCGCCTTTCGACGCGAGCCCTTTTTCAACACGCATTCGGAAGGGGCCGAACTCAGCCCTTCAGGATCGCGCGACCGGCATAAGCCGCCTGCGGGCCCAGCATTTCCTCGATGCGGATCAGCTGGTTGTATTTTGCCATACGGTCGGAGCGCGACAGCGAGCCCGTCTTGATCTGGCCGCAGTTGGTGGCAACCGCGAGATCGGCAATCGTCGAATCTTCCGTTTCGCCCGAACGATGCGACATGACCGCGGTGTAGGCAGCCTTGTGAGCCGTTTCGACGGCGTCGAGGGTTTCCGTGAGCGAGCCGATCTGGTTGACCTTGACGAGGATCGAGTTGGCAACCCCCATCTTGATACCATCACGCAGGCGCGAGGAATTGGTGACGAAGAGGTCGTCGCCAACCAGCTGGACCTTGGAGCCGATCTTGTCGGTCAGCGACTTCCAGCCAGCCCAATCGTCTTCGGCCATGCCGTCCTCGATCGAGATGATCGGGTATTTCGCAGCAAGCTCGGCCAGGTATTCGGCCATGGCTTCCGGCTCCAGCGTGCGGCCTTCGCCTTCCATGACGTACTTGCCGTCCTTGAAGAATTCGGTCGAAGCGCAATCGAGGCCGAGGAAGACGTCGCCGCCCGGCGTGTAGCCGGCCTTTTCGATCGACTTCATGATGAAATCGAGGGCTTCCGGGGCGCTCTTCAGGTTCGGTGCAAAACCGCCTTCGTCACCAACATTGGTGTTGTGACCGCCGGCATGCAGTTCCTTCTTCAGCGTATGGAAGATTTCCGAGCCGATGCGAACGGCATCGCGCAGCGTTTCCGCGCCGACCGGCAGGATCATGAATTCCTGGAAATCGATCGGGTTGTCGGCATGGGCGCCGCCGTTGATGATGTTCATCATGGGAACCGGCAGGACATGGGCGCCGGCGCCGCCAACGTAACGGTAAAGCGGCAGGCCAGCCGAATCGGCGGCAGCCTTTGCAACGGCAAGCGAGACGCCGAGGATGGCGTTGGCGCCGAGACGCGACTTGTTCGGCGTGCCGTCCAGCGCGATCATCGTCTTGTCGATATGGATCTGGCTTTCGGCATCGAGGCCGCCGATCGCATCGAAGATTTCCGTGTTGACCGCTTCGACGGCCTTTTCCACGCCCTTGCCGAGATAGCGCTTGCCGCCGTCACGCAGTTCGACCGCTTCATGGGCACCGGTGGAGGCGCCGGACGGAACGGCCGCACGGCCCATGGAACCATCTTCGAGATAGACGTCGACTTCGACGGTCGGGTTGCCGCGGCTGTCGAGGATCTCGCGGGCGATGATGTCGGTGATTGCGGTCATGGGCTCCTCACTGTGTTGCGATCGGTGGCCAGGCGCCACCGAGGTGGAATTCAATCGATTTAAGTCTCTTAGCCGAATGCCAGCGAATGACAAGATCGTTCTGGTTGCCAGACGCCGGGCAGATGCCAAAGACGCGGCGCCCTAAGCTTGGCCGGGCATCCGCCGCCTCTCCCAGCAAACGCAAACCCTCTTCATCAGAGAACAGGACTGCGGCGTAGCGCGCAATCATGTCAGTCTTTTGAAACGCGGCGAGGTTTGGCCCGCCGCCACAGATATTCAGCCTTTTGTGACCGTATCGAAGGCAAGCAGCTTTTCCAGAAGCTGCGGCATGTCCTTCAGGTGCACCATGTTGGGGCCGTCGGACGGGGCGTTGTCAGGATCTTCGTGGGTTTCGATGAAGAGGCCGGCAACGCCGACCGCAACGGCCGCACGTGCCAGGGTCTCGACGAACTTGCGGTCGCCGCCAGACGAGCCGCCCTGCCCGCCCGGCTGCTGCACCGAATGGGTCGCGTCGAACACGACCGGGGCACCCATAGAGGCCATGATCGGCAGCGAGCGCATGTCGGAAACCAGCGTGTTGTAACCGAAGGAAGCGCCGCGTTCGCACAAAAGCACGTTCGGATTGCCGCTCTCGGTCAGCTTCGCCAGAACGTTCTTCATGTCCCAGGGCGCCAGGAACTGGCCCTTCTTGACGTTGATGACGGCGCCGGTCTTGGCGGCAGCAACGAGCAAATCGGTCTGGCGCGACAGGAAGGCCGGGATCTGCAGGATATCGACAACCTCGGCGACGACCGGGCACTGTTCCTCGTTATGGATGTCGGTCAGGACCGGGAAGCCGAATTCCTTCTTGAGGTCGGCGAAGATTTCCAGACCCTTGTCGATGCCGATGCCGCGCTTGCCCGAAAGCGAGGTGCGGTTCGCCTTGTCGAAAGAGGACTTGTAGACGAGACCGATGCCGAGCTTGGCGCAGAGTTCAGACAGCACGCCGGCGATCATGAAGGCGTGGTCGCGGCTTTCCATCTGGCAGGGACCGGCGATCAGCGAAAAGCGCTGATCCTGCGCGAAGACAACCTGCTTGTCGCCGTGACCGACGAGAACCCGCGAATTGGCCGAAACTTCCATGATGCTATTCCTCGAAACCGAACAGGACGCCCTGACCGGCGGCCGGATAGACCAGCACGCGCCCGTCCCGGCGAACGAATGCGACGTCATTAGCAGCAAGGGTGATCTCTGTCACGGCCAGATCCGCCGACTTGAAGATCACCGCGCGACCGGCAAGTGCCGCGCCGCCAGCAGAGGTGTGGGCGGCGAATTCACGATCGAATTCAACATCGCCGGCCAGTCGCACGGCGACGTTTTCCGTGTCGAACAGAAAGCCTTCACCGAGGGCCTCGCCGCCCGTGTCCAGAACCTTTTCGAGAAGCGGCCGTTGCGCTGCCGGATCACGGGCCGCAAGAACCACGCAGGACAGGCCCGTCACCGCATTCATATGCTCCTGCAGCCCGCCGCGCGAGGCCGGAAAAGCGTTGATGCGCTGACAGCCGAAGAAGAGAAAATCGGGAACATCCGCCATGCCGGCAAAGGCAAGATGGAAGGCCGCTTCCGTCTCAGAGCCGTCCGGCATTGTCATAGGCCGGGCGAATTGCAGCATCTGGCCCGCCGAGATCCCGTGTTCGACAAAACGCGCATGATCGGCCACCGCATCGCCGGATGAAAGGACAAGCGCGGTAAATCCCTCCCTGACCTTTTTGGCCCGAAACGCGAGATCGCGTTCGATGAAGACATTGCCGCGCTTGGCGGCCTGCCCCGCCTTTCGCCGGTCGGCCAGGCCAAGCGGTTCCAGATAGGTGCCATCCTCCAAAAAGATACAGGCATTGGCCGTGCCGAAGGGATGGAGCGCATCGGGCGCAACCGTAAATCCCAGCGCCGTGAGCCGCGCCCGCGCAGTCCCCAGATCTGCCACCGGCAGAACGAGATGGTCGATCAGTTTCAATGTCACGCGAGACCCCCAGTGCCGCAATGCACGAATAGATTGGGCGCAAGGTGGCATGGAGCAAGTGCTTGCGCCAGAACGGATATGCTCCAATGCTTCAGAAAAAATCGTCAAAGCTTCACCCAAATTTAGGGATTGCAGAACACATATGGAACATATAGTGTCCGTTCTGGATTTGTTTCCGACTCTTAGGGTGCTCACGTCATGCTCACACGCAAACAGCAGGAACTGCTTCTGTTCATTCACGAACGTATGAAGGAGTCCGGCGTGCCCCCTTCCTTCGACGAGATGAAGGACGCGCTGGATCTCGCCTCGAAATCCGGCATCCACCGCCTGATCACGGCACTCGAAGAGCGCGGCTTCATCCGCCGCCTGCCGAACCGGGCACGCGCACTCGAAGTCATCAAGCTCCCCGACAGCTATGTGGCGAACCTGCAGCCGCGGCGCGGCTTTTCGCCGAGCGTCATCGAAGGCAGCCTCGGCAAGCCGCAGGCCGCTCAGGCGCCGGCGACGCCCGCACCCAAACCCGTCGCAGACAATGATTCGTCATCGACAAGCGTACCGGTGATGGGCCGTATCGCTGCGGGCGTGCCGATCTCGGCAATCCAGAACAACACCCATGATATCGCCGTTCCCGCCGACATGCTGGGTGCGGGCGATCATTACGCGCTCGAAGTGCGCGGCGATTCGATGATCGAGGCCGGCATTTTCGACGGCGACACTGTCATCATCCGCAATGGCGCGACCGCCAATCCAGGCGATATCATCGTGGCGCTGGTCGACGAAGAAGAAGCGACGCTGAAGCGGTTCCGCCGGCGTGGCGCATCAATCGCGCTCGAAGCGGCAAACCCGGCCTACGAGACCCGCATCTTTCCGCCCGACCGCGTGAAGATCCAGGGCAAGCTCGTCGGCCTCATTCGCAAATACCACTGAGATTGCCGGTGGCCGGTGGATGGCCGTTTTTATCGGGTCCCGAAATCAGGCCTCGCGATCGCCCATCACCTGTCAGACCGGAGGACGGATAGCGCGGTCGTTTCGGCATCCAGGTTTTCGGTGCCTGGGTTTTCGGCATATCGGTTTTGGTGGGCCTCGCGACTTTGGTGAACTTCGCGACTCTGGCCGGCCTCACCTGCTGGGGACATGACATCACGAAGACCGGTGTCGCCTTTCGTCGGGATGTTCGGGCCCCTGATACTGTCCCTGCCGGGATCGGCCGCGACATCATCATCCTCCAATTCGACATCGGCGCTGGCACTGCCGATCAGCGTTGCAATCCGATCCGGCAGCGACGGGTCGACGGTACGGCTTCTCCAGTCGTAGAAGCGCTGTTGCGTCCATGGGCGCTCAACCCCTGCCATCGCCGCTCTGGCGTGCCAGATGGTGTCATCCGGTGAAGCGTTGAAGGAAATTTCGAGGGCGCCGGTGCGCCTGAGGGTCCTGCCGGAGACGAGAAGCGCGCCCGACCGGCAGGTATCGTAAC
The DNA here is from genome assembly GCA_028283725.1 of Neorhizobium sp. Classification (GTDB taxonomy): domain Bacteria; phylum Pseudomonadota; class Alphaproteobacteria; order Rhizobiales; family Rhizobiaceae; genus Neorhizobium. Next base: position 359,680 of record JAPWKC010000004.1, read on the forward strand.
GGGCCGACGCGGCGATCACCAGAAGCCCCGCATCACAGGCCGGGCCGATGTAACGGATATCCTCAACCACGATGACAGGAATTCCATCCGGCGAAACTGCCGCACACCAATGACTTCTTTCGCAGGTGAACCGTCCCACAGGAGCGTTCCCCATGGCCTCAAGGGCCGCCATGCGCGCTGCGTTCGACAGAGGCGTTGCGCGGGGTTTTCGTGGCTTCGCCTGCGACAGTGCCGCGCCCGGCGCGCCGGAGGCCGTAACGACAGGGGGCGGCGCAACTCCATCAACATCCGGAGACTTTTGTCTCCTCGGCATGGGGTCGACATTGCTTGCGGTTGAAACAAGTGGTGGAAGCGGGCGATCGATCATAAGCGCCCTCCTCCACTGATCGTAGATGAAGTCCGGCGGCTTGACGCGGTTGAGGGCCAGCATACGGGGGAGAGTGGTGTCCGCCGAATCTTTATCACCGTCCGGTGACACCTCTTCCGATCCTTCTGTACCAGAGCTGCGGTCGGCGGGAGCCGGTGGCACGGTCAGGCCGACGAGGCTGCCGTCTTCCGAAACGATCAGGTCTGGCATCGGTCGTGCCGCCTCATGCCATGACAACAGAGGCGCTGCGGCAAGCAAAGGCAGACCGACAAGGGCAAGCCGGGTGCGCAACAGCGTCAGCAGCAGAAAACCGGCACTGCCGAAGCCGAGAAACCAAGCGTGCTGGCGGCCGACCGGCACATCGCCGCCCCATGAGGCGACATATTTCGCGATGCCTATGACGCCGTCGAGCCCCCAGCCCATCAGCCACAGGAACGGCGCATCGAGCCCGAAAGGCATGGCCAGCATGCCGATCAGGCCCATCGGCATGACAATGAGCGAGATCAGCGGCATGGAAAGAAGGTTGGCCGCCAATCCATAGGTGGCAATCCGGTGGAAATGTTCGATGGAATAGATCGACGTCGAGAGACTGCCGATCAGCGATGTTCCGGCGACGCCGAGAAGCCCTGAGGACACATGCTGCGCCATCATCACCACTCGGTGATGCATGACCTTGGCGTCAAGCCGGTAGCTCCCGCCTGCATTGCGGCGTCGCTGCCATGCGGTATAGCCCGCCACCAGAGCGACCGTTGCGGCAAAGGACATCTGGAAGCTTGGCCCGAGAATCTCCGAGGGCGCCAGAAGCAGGACCACGAGCGCCGACAACGCGACATTGTGGAGACTGATCGACGGCCGGTCGATCAGCACGGCGCCCAGCATGATCGCCATCATGATATAGGCGCGCTCGGCCGACACACCGAAGCCGGAAATCAGGTAATAGGCGGTCACCATCAGAAGCGCGCCGCCAGCAGCGATCTTCTTGACCGGCCAGGCCTGCGCAAAGGCCGGAAACAAAGCGAGGCCGCAGCGCAAGCCCAGAAAGAAGGTGCCGGCGGCAAGCGCCATATTGAGGCCTGAGATCGCGATGATATGCGCGAGCCCGGCCACCCGGAGCGCCTCGGTCGTTGCCTCGGAAATCGCACGTCTCTCGTCGGTGACGATCGCCGCGGCAAAGGCGCCGCCATCGCCCGGCACCACCTCTCTGATCCTGTCGGCAATCGCCGTTCGAAGCGCAAACAGGCGGTTGGCCAGAGACATTGTCCATTCGCCGTTCGCGGCAGACGCGTCTGCCTGTTTTTTAGGCTGACCATAGTAATAGCCGACAGCGCCGATCCCGTCGAAATAGGCGGAAAAGGCAAAGTCATTGAGACCCGGCAGAGCCGGCCCCGAAGGCGGGGAGAGCCGTGCCCTGCCCTCGATGATATCGCCCATGGCAAACCCTTGAGCGTGTTGCTGGCCGGCACGCGGCTGACTGTCATACGGCTGCCGGCCTACCGTCTTGTCGCCGGCTGCAGGCACAGTCGCCCTGCCGCGCCGGTGCAGGATCGTAATGCGCTCCGGGGGACGGGAAAGGACGGGATCGCGCGTTCCGGTGACACGAAGAATATAGCGCCAGTTGCCCCGGCTATCGGGTTCGCGACGCTCGACGATGCCGCTCACCATTGTCGTCACCGGCGTGTCGAGGATGATGGTGGCGGCGCGGCGCGTTTCCAGTCCCGCGAGCGTCATGCCGACGAGAACGAGCCCGAGGGCCACGACTACCGATCGCATCGGATGCGCGGAAGGCCGTGTTGCGGCGAGGCCAGCAAACAGAAGGGCGGCAAGGCTCGCGACCGGCCAGAAAGGCGGATCTACCGGTGTTTCGAGCGCAAAGGCGGCGCCTGCGCCAATCAGGACCGGCACGAAGAGGAAGCCATGACCATAGGCCCTCTCCTCGGCGCCCATGGCCGGAAGCGCTTTTGAGAGACGTCGCGTCGCCCCCCATATCCGCGCCGGCAGGGACGGCTTTTTCACGGCAACGTGATACCGCACGGGCGGCACGAGCAGACCGCTTAAAGCGGCAGGAAGCGCTGACGGAACGGGAGCAGGACGAGCCCTCGGCGAAGCGGTAGCTGATTGGGCGCCAGCGCCCGGCCGAGGGCCGAAAGCGCGCGACTCGTCTGCAGCCATGTCCATGTCGCCGGATTGGCCAGACGCGGGGTCAGACCGGCCGGCGGCATCGCCGTCCAGCGCTTCCGTTCGAGCCGGAACCGTGGTTTGCCCCCTCATGGCGCGCTCAAATCTGCGAGACTGACCGACTAAAGATTTGCAACCTGCGCGTTTCTTTTTCCTGCGTCAACTTGCCGCAAAGCGAAATAGGCCCCAAACGCCTTTGTCGGGCTGCAACAAGAAGTTGGAAGGGGCTTTTCAAGGCCTGCCCAATATTTTTTCGCGCTGCACAAAATGCCGTCAGAGGCGCTTGGCAGCGGCGTTTCTATCATATAGCAAGTTGTGGACGCTTAACTCATATGGCGCTTTTCGGGCGCCATCCGCCAACAGGTTGGAGGACTCAGCATGACGGACAGAAGCGCAAATCTCGTACTCGGTGACACGAAGGTCGAACTGGCTGTAAAGTCTGGTTCGATCGGTCCGGATGTGATCGACATCGGCTCGCTCTACAAGCAAACCGGCGCCTTCACCTATGATCCTGGCTTTACCTCCACGGCATCGTGCGAATCCAAGATCACCTATATCGACGGCGATGCCGGTGTGCTCCTGCACCGCGGTTATCCGATCGAGCAGCTCGCCGAGCATGGCGACTTCCTCGAAACCTGCTACCTGCTTCTATACGGCGAACTGCCGACGGCAGCGCAGAAGAAGGATTTCGACCAGCGCGTGACGATGCACACGATGGTGCACGAGCAGATGAGCCGGTTCTTCACCGGCTTCCGCCGCGACGCCCACCCGATGGCCGTCATGTGTGGCTGTGTCGGTGCGCTGTCGGCCTTCTACCACGACTCCACCGACATCACCGATCCGCACCAGCGCATGGTCGCTTCGCTGCGCATGATCGCCAAGATGCCGACGCTCGCCGCGATGGCTTATAAATACCATATCGGCCAGCCCTTCGTTTACCCGCAGAACAATCTCGACTACGCGTCGAACTTCCTGCGCATGTGCTTTGCCGTGCCTTGCGAAGACTATGTGGTGAACCCGGTTCTGGCCCGTGCCATGGACCGTATCTTCATCCTGCATGCCGATCACGAGCAGAATGCCTCGACGTCTACGGTGCGTCTTGCCGGATCGTCGGGTGCCAACCCGTTCGCCTGTATCGCGGCGGGCATTGCCTGCCTCTGGGGCCCGGCGCATGGTGGCGCCAACGAAGCAGCGCTCAACATGCTGTCGGAAATCGGCTCGGTCGACCGCATTCCGGAATTTATCGCCCGCGCCAAGGACAAGAATGATCCGTTCCGCCTGATGGGCTTCGGTCACCGAGTCTACAAGAACTACGATCCGCGTGCCAAGATCATGCAGAAGACCACGCATGAAGTGCTCGCAGAACTCGGCCACAAGGACGATCCACTGTTGCAGGTCGCCATGGAGCTCGAAAAGATCGCGCTGACCGACCCGTACTTCATCGAGAAGAAGCTCTACCCGAATATCGACTTCTATTCGGGCATCACGCTGAAGGCGATGGGCTTCCCCACCACGATGTTCACGGTTCTGTTCGCGCTTGCCCGCACCGTCGGCTGGATCGCCCAGTGGGCCGAAATGATCGAAGATCCGCAGCAGCGCATCGGCCGCCCGCGTCAGCTTTATACCGGCGAACCGCAGCGCGATTACCTGCCGGTTTCGAAGCGTTAATCACGTCTTCGAGACAGGATCAAAAAGCCCGGCCAGCGATGGCCGGGTTTTTTATGGCCATGACAAAGGTCCGGAAACCCTCCGCCGTCCTGCCCGGATTTGCCGCCTGTGCCCGCCAAATCTAGATTGTCGTTGACGCAGAATGTTAGAAAAGCTTGAGGATGATCCAACTCCAAGGCAGAGGGATTTCTGCATACGGAATAAGCCGGCTGGCGATGGCTACGCGTTTTTCACTACATGTGTGCTGTCTGGACGATAGCTCGCCGGCAAACGGTCGGCATCCCCGGTAGAGATAGCCAGCTAATCTCTTGTGCGATCGTTACCGCGTCCCGACAGCGCATAGCGCAGAACGATGCCGGCGGCGGCTTCGCCGGGGGGCACTGCGACGCTCAGCCTTTCCCACGCCGTGGCAAAGCCTTCCAGCATGGCGCTGCGCTGAACCGTGTCGGTCGAAAGACGTTCCGCCCAGCGGCAGAGACTGCCGGGACGCACGACCTCATTGACATATTCGGGAACGACCGGGTAATCGGCGATCAGATTGGGCAGCGCACCGGTCCAGATCTTGATGCGCGATGCCATCAGCTTGATCAGCCAGTCTGACTTGTAGGCAGAAACCACCGGCACTGTGGCCAGGCCGAGCTCAAGGATGACCGTGCCGGAGGCAGCCATTGCAGCATCGGCCTCGGTGAAGGCCTGCCACTTGCCGGCAGCATCGCTGGTAATGTCGACCTTGACCGGCAGGGTCGCCGCAATCTCGCGCACCAATGCCTCGCGGCGGGATACCGTCGGCAAAACGAACCGAGTCGGGCCGTTGCGGGTTTGGAACTCCTTTGCCGCCTCGCCGAAGACCGGCAGAAGCGCCCGGATCTCGCTTCCCCTTGAACCGGGCAGCAGCATGATCGTATGGGGCTCGCCCTTTACCGGCGTGCGGCGCAGTGTTCTCGCCGCGCGCACTTTCAGAATGTCGGGATCAGCTGTCAGCCTGTGGCCGACGAAGGTCGTCGGAGGGCCGCCGAGCCGCTGCATGGCGGCCGGCTCGAAGGGTAGGACGGCCAGCACGTGATCGACATAGGCGAGCATGGCGGCGGCGCGGTATTCCTTCCACGCCCACACGCTCGGACAGACATAATCGACGATCGGCAGGTCGGGCAGGGCCGCCCTCACCTTCTTTGCCACGCGATGGGTGAAATCCGGGCTGTCGATGACGACGAGCACATCGGGCTTTGCTGCAATCAGCGCTGCAGCCGTCTGGTTGATCCTTCGGATCAGGCCTGGAAGCTTCGACAGGACCTGGGTGATGCCCATGATCGACAGTTCGGAGAAATCGAAGAGCGACACGAGCCCCTCGCCGATCAGACCGTCGCCACCGACCCCGACAAGCTCGATCGGGCCATGATGGGCTCGCTTGAGTGCTGCCACCAGATCGGCGCCGAGAAGATCGCCCGAGACCTCGCCGGCGATCACGCCGATCTTGAGCGGGCGCACAGCGTCAGGCATTCCGTTTGTCATCAGGTCGGCGGGCATGGCGCGATCTCCTCAGGTGGTTGCGTCAAGGCCGAGCTTCGGCTCCAGCGGATCGATACCGCAGATGAAGAGGCCGGCCGCGTCGGCTGCCGCCACCAACGCTGCCTCTTCGAGCACGAGCGCGCGGCCTGCCTCGACGGCAACACCGGCCAGACCGGCTTTCAGGGCGCTCTCGACTGTCGAGGGGCCGATGGTCGGCAGGTCGGCACGCATGTCCTGCTGCGGCTTGCAGAGTTTGACGAGCACGCCCCGGCGGCGCTTCGAGATACGCCCTTCGGCGCGCAGCGAGGCGACGCGTTCGAGCATGCGATCCGTTCCCTCGACGCCCTCCAGCGCAACGACCCGGCCGCCGACGCTGACGGCACCCTGGCCAATATCGAGTTCTCCGAGTTTGAGCGCGGCCTCGGCTGCCCGCATGATATCACGGAGGTCCTCTTCGGCCGGCACATGACGGCCGATCGGCCCGAGCCGCATCAGAAGGTTGGGGGCGATGTCGTGGGCGCCGATCACCCGGCAACCTTCCGCCTCGATAATGCCCATGGCCGCACGCAGGAGCGCGTCGTCGCCGCCACGCGACAGCGCGCGAACGATTTTGGGCAATTGCTTCAATGTTCTGAAGGTCGGACGGATCTCCCGCCAGTCCGGCCGGCGCCGCACGCCGCCGGACAGAACGACGCGATCGATGGAATAGGATTTCAGAAGGCCGGAAAAGCGGCCGATATCGGCAATGCCCATCGGCTCCGTCGGGAAATCCTCGAAACGATCTTCCGCCTCGTTGTTGAGCAGAATGACGAGCGGATCATCGCCGGCTGCCCTTGCTGCCTCCGCGAGATAGCGCGGCAGGAAACCGTGGCCGGCGATGATGGCAAGGCGGCCCTGAGACACCGAAGCGCCTTGCGCTCCAGTGGGGCCGCCTTCAACACCATGCCCAGGATCACCAGGGAGGCCGCCTGAGGTATCACCGGAGGCACCACCCACAGTCATCAGCCCCGCCTGCGGTGCGGCGAAGAGAAGGAACGGTCGCTCTCGGCTGCGATGAAATCGAGGATTTCCATCGCTTCCTTGCAGTCGGCATATTCGTCGCGGACTGCCGCAGCGTTCTCGCGGACATTGCCTTCCGCCTCGAAGACCTGCTTGAAGGCGCGACGCACCTGATGGATCGTCTGCCGTTCGACGCCGGAACGGGTCATGCCCACGACATTGAGGCCGCCAAGGATGCCCGGATTGCCGTTCAGCATGCCATAGGGAATGACATCGTAATTGACGGCCGACAGTCCACCGATAAAGGCCTGACGACCAATGCGGGTGAACTGGTGAACCGCCGAGCCACCGCCGAGAATGGCGCGATCACCGACATGAACATGGCCGGCCAGCATGACGTTGTTGGACATGATGATGCCACTGCCCAGAATGCAGTCATGCGCTACATGGCAGTTTGCCAGAAGCAGGCAGTCATCCCCGACGACGGTACGTCCGCCGCCACCAACCGTGCCGGTGTTCATCGTGACGCCTTCGCGCATGGTGCAGCGTGCGCCGACGGTGAGCGTGGAATCTTCGCCGGCCTCATGCAGGCTCTGCGAGACGCCGCCGATCACCGCCATGGAAAAAATGCGCGAGCCGGCGCCGATCTCGGTCTTGCCGGTGATGACGGCGTGCGACATGACCTCGACGCCGTCCTTCAGCACGACGCGCGGACCGACATGAGAAAACGGGCCAATCACCACGTTCTCGCCGATCACTGCGCCATCTTCCACGACTGCCATGGGATGGATGCGCGCGCTGGCCGCAATCGTCGTCATTCGCCGCCCTTACGCATCATCGCACCGATATCGGCTTCCGCTACGAGGACCCCGTCGACCTTGGCGTCGCAATGGAATTTCCAGATATTGCCGCGCTGCTTCTGCTTCGTCACATGGTATTCGAGGCGATCGCCCGGAACAACCGGCTTGCGGAAGCGGGCATTGTCGATCGTCATGAAGTACACGAGATTGCCGCCTTCGCCTTCCTTGCGCGCGCAAATGGCGCCGGCCGTCTGGGCCATGCCCTCGACGATCAGGACGCCCGGCATGATCGGACGGTCGGGGAAATGGCCGGCAAAATGCGGTTCGCTGGCGGTCACGTTCTTGATGCCGATCGCCGTGTTGTCGCCATCGATCTCAACGATCCTGTCGACAAGCAGAAACGGATACCGATGCGGCAAAAGCTTCATGATTTCCTGAATGTCGGCCGCGCCGAGTTCCGGCTTGGTCTCATCAGTCATTTTTAGTCTCTCCTCTGCGTTTGGCCCGCTCATCGACGCTGGCCATCTTCTCGGCCATCTCGCGCAGGAAATCCCTCATCGGCCGGGCCGGAATACCGCCATAAACGAGGCCAGCGGGAATGCTTGCCACAACGCCGCTCATCGCGGCGATCTGCACGCCGTCGCCGATCGTGATATGGCCGTTGATGCCGGATGCACCGCCGATCATGACGCCATTGCCGATATGCGCCGAGCCGGCGATGCCGACACCCGATGCGATACCGCAATGGCGGCCGATGCGCACGTTATGCGCCACCTGAACCTGATTGTCGATCTTCGTGCCTTCGCCGATGACCGTATCATCCATCGCGCCGCGATCGACCGTTGTATTGGCGCCGATCGAGACATTGTCCTGAATGATGACACGACCGATCTGCACGATCTTGATCATGCCGCGCGGTCCCGGCGCATTGCCGAAACCATCCTGGCCAATCCGTGCACCGTTGTGGATCGTCACATTGTTGCCGATCAGGGCTACAAGAACGCTTGCGCCCGCGGCGATGCTGCAGTTGCGACCGATCTTGACGCCGGCGCCGATCACAGCCCCCGCGCCGATCACACTGCCCTCACCGATCTCCACGTCGGCACCGATGACGGCCATCGGCTCGACCGTCACATTCGGCTCGAGCCTTGCCGTTGGATCGACATAGGCCGCCGGCGAAATGCCGGGCGCCGCTGACGTCACGGGCGCCGGGCGCAGCGCCTTCGGGTGCAGAAGACCGCCCGCGATCGCGAAGGCCGTCGCCGGCTTCTTTGTCTGCAGGACGGGAAAATCCGCTGGTATCAGTGACCGCACGGCAGGATCGCACAGGATGGCCGAGGCCTGGCAGGTCTCAAGCTCTGCGCGGTTCTTGCGCGACAGGATATAGCAGATATCGCCCGGCTTGGCGCGCGCAACCGGCGCCACCGAGCGGATCAGAACGTCGCCGGCGTCGGGTTGTGCTTCGGGCAAAAGCAATTCGGCCCCAAGATGGGCCGCCAGCTCGCGCAGGCTCATGCCATCATGGGGCGGGAAAAAGTCAATATGGTCCATAAAGCCTTGGCTCCGGAACAGGGTTCCGGCCGCCGAAGCGGCCGGACATGATCAGAACTGGTTCGCCATGCTGAACCGGAACTGCTGTACCTTGTCGAAGTCTTCCTTGACGACCGGCTGAGCGTAGTCGAAGCGGATGTTGCCGAAGGGCGACGCCCACATGACACCTGCGCCGACCGATGCACGCCAGGACATGCCGGTGCCTTCGATGGCATCGCCACGACCGCTGACGTCGTTGCCGAACACGGTGCCGGCATCGGTGAAGGCCGCCAGGCGAAGGCCCGCGTCTTCCGGAAGGCCGGGCATCGGCATCGTCAACTCGGCAGATGCCGTGAAGTAGGTCGTACCACCAAGCGGATCGTCATGATTGACGGTGCGCGGGCCAAGACCATCGTTCTTGAAGCCACGGATCTGCTTGCCGCCGACGGTGAACTGATCGAAGACGTTCAGCTTGTCGCCATTGGTGGAGAAGACGTGACCGCCACCGACTGCCAACGAGCCGATGAGATCGGCTTCCGTCGACAGTGTCGCGAAGTAACGCGCACGGCCGGAGATCTTGTAGAAGTTCGAATCACCGCCAATGCCGGCAAATTCCTGCGTTGCGGTGGCATAGATGCCTTCACGCGGCAGGGTCTGGCTATCGAGCGTGTTGTAGGTCAGCGTCTGCGAGATCGACGACTGGGTGTAATCGCCATGCTCGATCATGTTGATATACGGTGCCGACATCTTGTCGTCGAGCGTATAGGGAAGACCGTCGCTGCCGTATGCGCCGTCTTCCTGGTACTTGATCTGCTTGTAGGTGTAGCGGAACGTCGTTGCCAGATCGTCGGTGATCGGTGCAGTCACGCGCAGGGTGATGCCCTGTTCGTCATACTTGTAATAGTCGTTCGACGAGGTCGAGCTCTTGAACAGGTCGAAACCTGCCGCCAGGCGGTAGCCGAGGAAGTAGGGCTCGGTGAACGAGATGTTGTATGTGCGCGAATCGTCGGTACCGTAACCGGCAGCCACGCGGATATACTGACCACGACCGAGGAAGTTCTTTTCTTCGATCGAGGCTTCGAGCAGGACGCCGTCGCCGCCTGCTGCGTAACCAGCGCCGATACCGAACGAGCCGGTCGGCTGGTCTTCAACGTTGACGATGACAACGACGCGGTCCGGAGAAGAACCCTGCGCGGTGGTGATGTTGACCGAGGTGAAGTAGCCGAGCGCCTCAAGGCGCTTCTTGGCGCGCGAGATCATCGACTGATTGAACGCGTCACCTTCGGAGAAATCGAATTCGCGACGGATGACATAGTCACGCGTACGGGTGTTGCCGCGGACTTCGATACGCTCGACATAGGCACGCTCGCCCTGGTCGACCATATAGGAAATACCGATCGTGTGGCCGTTGATATCGCGGTTGCCACGCGGCGTGACGCGAACGAACGGGTAGCCGGCAGACGATACGCGCTGCGAAATGGCGTCCATCGTCTTCTGGATCTGCTTGGCGTCGTAAACGTCGCCCTTCTTGGTCTCAACGAGATCCTGAAGCTGCGCGCCAGCGATGTTCGGCACGGTCGATTCGACCGCGATATCGCCATACTGGTAACGCTGACCTTCATCGACGGTGAAGGTGATCGTGTACTTGTTGGACGCTTCATCGAGAACGGCATTCGACGAGATCACGCGGAAATCGGGATAGCCGTGATTGTAGTAGAACTGGCGCAGCGATTCTTCATCGGCATGCAGCTTGTCTTCGCTGTAGACGTCCTTGCGGGTCAGGAAGGAAAGCGGGCCGGTTTCCTTGGTCGCGATCACAGCCTTCAGGCGGCCATCGCTATAAGCGCTGTTACCGACGAAGCTGATGTCAGCGATCTTGGTGCGTTCGCCTTCGTTGATGACGAAAGCAAGGTTGACGCGACCCGGACCGACCGGCGCGGTCTGCGTCGTCACTTCGACGTCGCTGCGACCGATGGCGCGGTAAGCTTCCTTGATACGCTCAACGTCGGCCTTGACGATAGCCGGATCATACGGACCCTGGGACTGCGTCTGAACCGCGCCCTGCAGCTTGTCGTCCTTGATCTTGCGGTTGCCGTTGAACACCACCTGATTGATCAGCTGGTTTTCCTTGACGGTCACGACAAGCGAACTGCCGGAGACGGCGATACGGACGTCGGAGAAGTATCCCGTCGCGTAGAGCTTCTTCACGGAGTCGTCGATGTCGGTGTTCGAGAATGCAACACCTGGACGAATGGTCAAGTTGGAACGAACGGCTTCCTCGCCTGCCCGCTGCGCACCATGAACTTGAACGCTACGGATGACGGCAGCCTCTGCAACGGAGGTCGCAGCCAGTACCAGCGCACCCGCGCCCGACGCAACAACACCAGTAGACAGCGCAAACGCCGACACTGCGTTCAAAAACTTTGAACCAGCCTTCATTTTCAATTCTTACCTTTTCCCGTTGTCCCTCGGCGGGTGGAGCCCGACTCCGGCCACGTGTGTCGTTTTACCTGCTTTTACCCTACAAGCAAGGTATCCCGTTAATTTCTATTTACTTCCTTTTGAGGCGTGGCCATATCGCCACGGAACACTCTGATTATGGTGAATAAACAGTTTATTGCGCCCCTCCGCAATATCACCCGATCAGGTTGGATATGTCGTTGAACGTCGCGAAGACCATAAGGCTCAGCACCATGGCGAGGCCGATGCGAAATGCAACCTCTTGCGCGCCCTGCCCCAAAGGTTTTCCACGGATTGCCTCGATTGCGTAGAAAACCAGGTGCCCGCCATCAAGTACCGGAACCGGCATCAGGTTCAACAGACCGATGGAAACGGAGAGGACGGCGGCAAGCTGAATGACCGCTGCGATGCCGAGCGTCGCCATCTGGCCGGAAGCCTGCGCAACACGGACCGGGCCGCCCAGCTGGTCGGCCTTCATGCGGCCGGTGACGAGATTGCCGATATAGCGGAACGTGCCGCTGACGATATTGCCCGTCTCCTTGACGCCCTCGTGGATGGCCTGAAGCGGCGTGAAGGTTTCCATCCGGAAATGGCCGCGCTGCTCGTCCGTGACGATGCCGATCAGGCCAAGCTCGATCTTGTTGCCGAACTGGTCCGTCATCTCGGTGCGCTTCGGCACCATGGGCAGGTCGATCTGCTTGCCGTCGCGCTCGACGGTGACGACGATCCGGGTTTCGGGGCGGATGCCGACGTAGCGGCGCACATCGTCGAAGGTCGCGACCTTCGAGCCGTCGAGTGCGACGAGACGGTCGCCCGGCAGGACGCCTGCGGCCTGCGCGGCGCTATCGGCCTTCACCTCAGCGACGACAGGATCGGCGATCATCTTGCCGTAGACGGAGAAGAGAACCGCGAAAATGGCGATCGCCAGAATGAAATTGGCGATCGGGCCGGCGGCGACGGTTGCCGCGCGCTTCCACAATTTCGCACCGGCGAGCGTCTGGGCGCGCTCGGCCTCGCTCATATGCGCCACGCTGCCCTGATCGGGCATGCTCGCCACATCGTCGTCGCCGTAGAATTTCACATAGCCGCCAAGCGGGATGAGCGAGATCTTCCAGCGCGTTCCGCGGCTGTCGGTAACGCCCACGAGTTCGGGGCCGAAGCCGATGGAAAAGGCCGTCGAGCGAATGCCGCACCAGCGTCCCACCAGATAGTGGCCCATCTCGTGCACGAAGACGAGCACAGACAGGACCAGAATGAAGGGGATGATATAGCCGGTGATCAAGCCAATAATTGCCATCGCGAATTCCGTTTCAGCGCGGCGCTGCGCGCCCGTCTAGCGTTTCTTACAACCCGAAGAGGTAGGCGGCAACAGAGGTGTCAACGTCACCTTTGATGGCCGCATCCGCCAGCGTCAACAAGAAAGCCGCGAAACAGGCAAAAACGAGGCCATCGACGCGGTCCATCACGCCGCCATGGCCGGGAATGAGGTGGCTTGAATCCTTGACGCCGAAACGGCGCTTGATGAAACTCTCGAAAAGATCGCCGATCTGGCTTGCAACAGACAGGATGAGCGCAAGACATGCGGTCCACACGGACGGCGTGCCGAGGATGACAAAGACGACGATGAGTGCCGCTATGACGCCCGATATCGTCCCGCCGATCGCGCCGGACCAGGTCTTGCCGGGGGATATGCGCGGCGCAAGCTTCGGGCCCTTCAGCGCACGCCCGACGAAATAGGCGAGAATATCCGTCGCCCAGACGACTGCGAAGAGAAACACCATGGCGACGAGGCCGGCCTGGTTGTCGCCGCGGATCACCGCAAGCGAAATGCCGCTCAGGCCGGCATAGAGAATGCCGCCCGGCAGCCACCAGCTCGTCCAGCGCAGGAGCGCAAAGAGAACGCCGGTCAGCACGCCGCCGGCCAGAAGCGGCACGGCAAGGCTGTCGTCGCCGAACAGAAGATTGATGGCGATCAGCACCGACACAAGCCAGCCGAAGGCGTTGGTGCGGAAACTGCGCTCCGACAATTTCGTAATCGTCGACCACTCGTAATAGACCAGCACGCCGATCAGGGCCGCAACGATGCGGAAGGCGAAGCCGCCCTCGACCGTGGCATAGAGCACGACAGCCGCCAGAATGATGGCGGAGACGATGCGTTTCTTCAGTTCACTGGTCATTTTACCCGGCCACCGCCTCGGGTGCCTTCTTCTTGGTGGTCAGACCGCCGAAGCGACGATCGCGCCCGGCATAGGCCTTCAGCGCATCGAAGAACAGGGCCCTGTCGAAATCCGGCCAGTAGTCCGGCAAGAAGAGAAGCTCGGAATAAGCGGCCTGCCAGAGCAGGAAGTTCGACAGGCGCTCCTCGCCGCTGGTGCGGATGATGAGATCCGGATCGGGAATGTCTGATGTATCGAGCCGCTCGCTGATCGCCATCGCATCGACGTCTTCCGGCCGCAGCAGGCCGGCGGCGACATCGCGGGCGATCGCGGCCACGGCACGGGTGATTTCGTCGCGCGAGCCGTAGTTGAAGGCGATCACCAGCGTCAGCGCCGTGTTGTCGCGCGTCGTTTCCTCGGCTTCGAGCAGAAGCGGCAGGATATCGCCCTTCAGGTGGTGGCGGTCACCAATAATGCGGATGCGGACGTTTTCGCGATGCAGCTCGGCCAGATCGCGCCGGATGAACTTGCGCAACAGGCCGAGAAGATCGTTCACCTCGGTTTCCGGGCGCGTCCAGTTTTCCGAGGAAAAGGCAAACAGCGTCAGATATTCGACGCCGGCTGCGGCTGCGGCCTTCACCGTCTCGCGCACGGCCTCGACGCCCTTGGTATGGCCTATCGTCCTGGGAAGCCCACGCTTGTTGGCCCAGCGGCCGTTCCCGTCCATGATGATAGCCACATGCCGGGGAATGATCGCAAGTTCGGGATTCGCCATATTCGATGTCGTTCCTTTGGGGGCCGAGGGTATGCGAAGGCGGCAAGTCTTCTTAGACCTGCATGATTTCCTTTTCTTTCTCCGCAAGCAAGCGGTCGACTTCGGAAATCGCATCATCCGTCATCTTCTGCACTTTGTCGGATTGAGCGCGGCTCACGTCCTGGCCGATATCGCCATCCTTTTCGGCCTTTTTCAGGCCGTCCATGCCGTCGCGGCGAACGTGGCGGGTCGCGACCTTGGCCTTTTCGGCATAGTCGTGAGCAAGCTTGACGAGCGACTTGCGGCGCTCCTCGTTGAGCTCGGGAAGCGGGATGCGCAGGTTCTGGCCGTCGACGATCGGGTTGAGGCCGAGATTGCTTTCGCGGATCGCACGATCGACCGCGCCGACCATGGTCTTGTCCCAGATCGAGACCGCCAGCATGCGCGGCTCGGGCACGCTGACATTGGCCACCTGATTGAGCGGCACGCGCGACCCATAGGCATCGACCGTCACCGGATCGAGGAGGTTGGCCGAGGCGCGGCCCGTGCGCAGCGATGCGATATCGCTCTTGAAGGCGTTGATCGCGCCGTCCATGCGGCGCTTGATGTCGTTAAGGTCCGGTGCTCCAGCCATCCGTACAGTCTCCGTCTTGTCTTTTTTGCGAGGGGATCACACCACTCGGGTCAGTTGTCCGATACGATGGTCTTCAGACCGCCACCGGTCAATATCTTGGCGAACTCGCCCTTCTCATGGATCGAGAAAACGACGATCGGGATCGAATTTTCGCGCGCCAGCGCAACCGCCGCCACGTCCATCACGGCAAGGCCCTTGTCGAGGACTTCGCTGTGGGTCAGCGTATCGAAGCGCGTCGCATGCGGATCCTTTTTCGGGTCCGCGGAATAGATGCCGTCCACCTGGGTGCCCTTGAATATCGCTTCGGCGCCGATTTCGGCCGCGCGCAGGGCGGCTGCCGAATCAGTGGTGAAGAAGGGGTTTCCGGTGCCGCCGGCGAAGATCACCACCCTGCCCTGCGCCATGTGATGCAGCGCCTGGCGCTGGGAGAAGCTCTCGCAGATCTCCGGCATGGAAATGGCCGACAGCACGACCGTGTCGATCGAAAGCTTGCGTAGCGAGGTTGCGAGCGCCAATGCGTTGATGACCGTACCCAGCATGCCCATGTGGTCGCCGGTCACGCGATCGCCGCCCTTGGAGGCTACCGCCACACCGCGGAAGATATTGCCGCCACCGACGACAACGCCGACCTCGACGCCCATTGCGCGGGCCTCAGCGATATCGGATGCGATGCGGTCGGCCACGGCAACATCGATGCCGAAGCCCTGGGTGCCCATCAGTGCCTCACCGGAGGCCTTGAGGAGAACACGTTTGAAGACGGGGTTCTGGGTCATAGGCGGCTCCTTGGGGGACAATTACAGCGGACAGCAAACGATCTGCGGATACACGAAGGGCACCGGCTTGTCATCCGGTGCCCTTCTGTTTTGCCAGCTTTTCCCAACCGATTGGGGCGAAATTCGGATCAGATTTTCGCAAATCGCAATTGGTGGGAATGGAAGTGTCTCAAAGCCGGACGCGGGCTCTTCAAAAGCCCGCATCGACCTTACGTCTCTTCGGGCTATCAGCCCTTGGCGACGGCAGCAACTTCGGCTGCGAAATCGCTTTCTTCCTTCTCGACGCCTTCGCCGAGCAGGAGGCGTGCCATGCCGACAACTTCGATTTCGGCGCCAGCGAGCTTTTCAGCTTCCTTGACGGCCTGACCGACGGTCAGTTCCGGGTTGACGACGAAAGACTGCGACAGAAGAGCGACTTCTTCGAAGAACTTGCGCATGCGGCCTTCAACCATCTTCTCGATGATGGCTTCCGGCTTGCCGGATTCGCGCGACTGTTCGATGAAGACGTTGCGTTCGCGTTCTGCAACGGCAGCATCGACTTCTTCGGCGCGCACGGCGAGCGGGTTGGTTGCTGCAATATGCATGGCAACCTGACGACCGATCGAGTTGAGGACTTCCTTGTCGCCAACCGACTTCAGGGCAACGAGAACGCCGAGCTTGCCGATGCCGTCACCGGCAGCGTTGTGGATGTAGGTGGCAACAACGCCGTGCGGAACTTCGAGCATGGCCGAGCGGCGCAGGGTCATGTTCTCGCCGATCGTGGCGATCGCGTCCTTGATGGCGTCGCCAACCGGCTTGCCGGCGGCCGGGTAGTTTGCGGCGCTGATCGCGTCAACGGTGCCGTCGGTGGTGAGGGCTACCTGAGCCACGCCACGGACGAGATCCTGGAAGGCATCGTTACGGGCGACGAAGTCGGTCTCGGAGTTGAGTTCGACGAGAACAGCCTTATGGCCGGCGGTTGCAACACCGACGAGGCCTTCGGCAGCCGCGCGGCCCGACTTCTTGTCGGCCTTGGCGATACCCTTGGCGCGCAGCCAGTCGATGGCAGCTTCGATGTCGCCGTTGTTTTCAGTGAGCGCCTTCTTGCAATCCATCATGCCTGCGCCAGACTTTTCGCGCAGTTCCTTAACCAGTGCAGCGGTGATTTCAGCCATTTTCGTGCCTCTTGTCGGTTCAAGTTGCTCGTCGCCGGAAAAACATCGGCGGACGCAATGAGTTGGGGGACGAATGTACCCGTAAGTGTGACAGCGTGATGAAGACATCACGGCGGCGACCGCTTCTTCGCGAGAGACCCTCTCGTCACGAGAGAGAACCTTTGGCCCGCAGCGGCGAATCGCCTTCAAAAACGACCAAGGCCAGGGACATCCATCCTTGGCCTCGATCATAGAACAGAATTGGACGGAGCGGTATGCCGCTCCGTCTTCGTCCGATTAGGCGTTTGCTTCGTCTTCGAGCGTCGGCTCGACCGGTGCTTCGAGCGAAGCGCCGAGGTCGCGGCCGGAAGCGCCCTGCTGGCGTGCGATGCCGTCGATGGCAGCGCGCGAGATCAGGTCGCAGTAAAGAGCGATCGCACGTGCGGCGTCGTCGTTACCCGGAATCGGGAAGTCGATGAGGTCCGGATCGCAGTTCGAGTCGATGATAGCAACGACCGGGATGCCGAGGCGCTTGGCTTCGTCGATCGCGATCTTTTCCTTGTTGGTGTCGATGATGAACATCAGGTCCGGAACGCCGCCCATGTCGCGGATACCGCCGAGAGCCTTGTCCAGCTTCTCGCGTTCGCGCTCGAGGTTCAGACGCTCCTTCTTGTTGTAGCCGGACTGTTCCGACGACAGGATCTCGTCGAGCTTGCGCAGACGGGCGATCGAGTTGGAGATCGTCTTCCAGTTCGTCATCATGCCGCCGAGCCAGCGCGAGTTGACGTAGTACTGGGCCGAACGCTTGGCAGCGTCAGCAATCTGTTCAGAAGCCTGGCGCTTGGTGCCGACGAAGAGAACGCGGCCGCCACGGGCAACGGTGTCGGACACGACCTGAAGGGCGCGCGACAGCATCGGAACCGTCTGAGCGAGGTCGATGATGTGAATGTTGGAACGATCGCCGAAGATGTACGGCTTCATCTTCGGGTTCCAGCGGTGCGTCTGGTGGCCGAAGTGGACGCCTGCTTCGAGGAGCTGGCGCATAGAGAAATCGGGCAATGCCATGCCTTGTTATCCTTTTCCGGTTGAACCCCCGCAAGGCGAACAGCACTCTCTCGCGAAAGCGCCACCGGGCGGAACAGACCGGATTTCTCCCGGACCATCCCATGCCTTGCGTGTGGAATGTCGGTGCCCATACAGGCGATTTGTCACAAAGGCAAGAGAGAGGTGCCAAAAAGCTGGCAAAGGCGGTGGCGAAGCACTCTGCGCCACTCGAAACGTCAGTCGGTTTCGCCGCAGGGCCAGCTGAGGGGCATGGTCATGCCCTTCGGCAGCTTGGTCTGCGCATCGCCACAGGCAATGTTCAACTGATGCTGGTCAAGACCCGTCGACATGGAGAGGTCTACCCCTTCCAGCCGGGTGAGAGATAGAAAGGCATCGGTGAAATTGATGCCGCCGGCGAACTTGGCCTTGGTGAAATCGGCGCGGGCGAGATTGGCCGAGGAGAAGTTCACGCCGGTCATCTCGGCCTTGTCGAAGACGGCGCGGCTGAGCTCCGCCTTGCTGAAATCGGCGCCGGCAAGCCTTGCCCCGGTGAAGTTGGCGCGTTCCAGCTCGGCACTGGAGAAGAAGGCTCCCGTCGCATCCACGTCCTGGAAACCGACCCGGTAGGCTTCGATCTTCTCGAAATCGGCACGCTGGGCCTTCGACCCGGCAAGCCATGCACGGATCAGCTTGGCCTTGGTGAAGTCCGTACCGTTGAAATTGCTGTCGCGAAGGTCTGTGAAGCTCAAATCGACGTCGCGGAGATTGCCGCCGGAAAAGTCGTTGTTGCTCAGCATCAGGTTCTTCTTGCCGCAACCCTGCCAGTCGACCTTTGGACCCGGCGATGCGCGGCAATCGCTCGCAGCATTGGCTGCGCGCGGCGATGCCCATTGCAACGCGCCCATCATCATCGTCAAAACAACAAGATAAAAACCGACAGACCGCCCGAGCACCGCTTTTGTCCTACCCCTTTTTTACCACAGGATTGCCCTTCGCAGGCAAAGTCAAGGTTCCATATATCAACAATAAGTCAGATTTCCGTCAGAACGAGAGGGGAAGTCCTCGTCCCCAGGTCTATTTGCAGTCTTTCTTGTCAAGAAGCTCGAGCTTCGACAGGGTGCCGGTCAGTGCGAAATCGCCGTAATCCATGGTCAGGTCGCGGGTGATCCCGTTCGGGTAAAGCTTGAACGACATATTGTAGACAGGCGTCGGATCCCCCGTCTTGCTGTCGTTGAAATAGGCGATCGTTACCGGCCAGAAAGGCGCCTTGGAAAAGGCCCCGGCATTGGCGGCGTCGGGATCATCCGTGGCCGGCGGTTGTTCCTTGCCGATGACGGTTGTCGTCAAAAGCGACTGGTCGCCGTTTTCCGAGCCATCGAAGACCCGCGCCTGGAAGAACTTCGTGCCCTTTTCCGCATTGTCGATCACCTCGACCATGTGTTCGGTCGGAAACACGCCGGTCGGCAAGTCGATATCGCGGGCGTTCGGCGATTTCAGCTGCACCTTCATATCCGTACCTGCGCCGCCGGTGACGGCAGTCGCATCACCATCGACCTGCCGGTCGAGCTGCTGATCGGTGAAGGACTTCGTCTGAAAATGGAATTTCCGCGCCGAAAGATCCTCGACCGTCACCGTCTGCTGGTCGCTCAGACGCGTCTCCTCGCCGGTATCGATCTTGGTGACCAATCGGAAGTTGGTGGTGAAACCGGTGCAGGCATCGCCGGTGAACTCGTAGACCATGCGGCCGAACATGCCTTCGATGCCTGAACGATCAGAGGCGTTCTTCAGCTTCAGGTCGTAGATCGCCCGGTGCGGCACGAGAAGACGTGCGGCACCATCGATATTGGCGGCATCGGCCTTGCCGGCGAAAACGGGGGTTCCGGCAATCGTGCCGGCCATCATGCCGGCGACGAGGATCGACCCAAGGCCCATACGCTTCATCGATAATCTCCTGTTGGACTCACTTGCAGTGTAATAAGAACGCCATCAGCCGAGGTTATGGCCTTGATGCAGGATTCTTGACTATTTTACAACAAACGGAGACAGCGCAATGTCCAATTCCATCGACGCCCGCCTCGCAGAGCTCGGCATTACCATTCCGGAGGCGGCTGCACCCGCCGCCAATTACGTGCCGACGGTCGTCACCGGCAATCTCTTGTTCATCTCCGGCCAGCTGCCGAATGAAAACGGCAAGGTCGCCGTCACCGGCATCGTCGGCTCGGAAGTCGACGTCGCAGGCGCGCAGCGCGCGGCCGAGCTTTGTGCCATCAACATCATCGCCCAGGCGAAGGCTGCTCTCGGCGGCGACCTTTCCCGCATCAAGCGCTTCGTCAAGCTGACCAGCTTCGTCGCGTCCGCGCCCGGCTTCACCGAACAGCATATCGTCACCAACGGCGCCTCGAACCTGATCGCCAGCATCTTCGGCGATGCGGGGAAGCACGCGCGTTCGGCCGTCGGCCTTGCCGCCCTGCCCTTCAACGGCTCGGTCGAGATCGAAGCCATCATCGAGATCGACGCATGACTTCCGCCAACTGGATCAAGGATACGCCGGTCGCCCATCGCGGCTACCATGACATGAACCATGCGGTGTGGGAAAACACGCTGTCGGCATTCATCCGCGCCGTCGAGGCTGGTTTTGCCATCGAGTGCGACGTGCAGCTTTCCTCCGACAGCGTGGTCGTGGTGTTCCATGACGACGACCTGCAGCGGCTCTGCGGCATTTCCGGCGACCTGCGCGAGAAAACGGCCTCGGAACTCGGCCTCCTCTCCGTCGGCGGCACCAAGGATCGCATCCCGACCCTGAAGCGGATGCTGGAAACGGTCGCCGGCCGCGTGCCGCTGGTCATCGAGATCAAGGGACGTTCGGCCGAAGAGGACGAAGGCTTCGTCGAGACCGTGCTCGACGTGCTCGAAGAGTATCAGGGACCGAAGGACCGGATCGCGCTGATGAGCTTTGATCATCACATCCTGCGCGATCTGAAGCGGCTTGATGCGCCCTTCCCCATAGGCCTTACCGCGATGGGCAATACGCCGGAAGAGTTCTTCACCCATGACGAGGCGATGCAACTGAAGCTCGACTTCATCTCGTATCACCACCCTGACCTGCCGAATACATTCATCACCGCCCAGAGACAGCAGAACATTCCTGTCATTACCTGGACGGTAAGGGATGAAAAGGCGCGGGAACATACCTATAAGTATGCGGACCAGATGACGTTCGAAGGTTTCGATCCGCGGGGGACCCCCTCCCTGTAAAGGAGAACATGGCTGGCAACCTTACCATCCGCATAGAAAAGTCGTTCGACGCGATCAGCCCTGAAAGCTGGTCGCGTCTTTCCGGGGCCTCAAAGGATCCGTCCTTAGGTGCGCCCTACAATCCTTTTCTGTCTCATGCCTACCTCTCTTCGCTGGAAGAATCCGGCTCGGCCACGCCGAAGACCGGATGGCACGGGCACCACCTGCTTCTCGAAAACGACAAGGGCACGCTGATCGGCGCCGTGCCCGGATATCTGAAAAGCCACAGCCAGGGCGAATATGTCTTCGACCATGGCTGGGCGGATGCATTCGAGCGCGCCGGCGGGCGCTATTATCCGAAGCTGCAATGTGCGGTCCCGTTTACGCCGGCGACCGGGCCACGCCTGCTGGTCGCATCCGGCTACGATCAACCCTCGACGGAACTGACGCTGGCCGCGGGTCTCCAGGAGGTGACACATCAGATGGGCATTTCCTCCGCGCATGCGACCTTCGTGGCGGACGATCAGCTCGCGGCCTTCGAAGAGGCCGATTACCTGCACCGGACCGACAAGCAGTTCCATTTCATCAATGACGGCTACGCCGATCACGACGCCTTTCTCGAGACGCTCGCATCGCGCAAGCGCAAGGCGCTGAAGAAGGAACGGCGCGCAGCACTTGAAAACGGCATCAGCATCGACTGGCTGACGGGCAAGGACTTGACCGAGGATATCTGGGACCAGTTCTTCCAGTTCTATATGGATACCGGCAGCCGCAAATGGGGGCGGCCCTACCTCACCCGCCACTTCTACTCGCTGATCGGCGAGCGGATGGCGGACGATATCCTGCTCGTGATGGCCAAACGCGAGGGCAAGTATATCGCAGGCGCGATCAACTTCATCGGCGCCGATGCGCTGTACGGCCGGCATTGGGGCTGTATCGAGGATCATCCGTTCCTGCATTTCGAGGTCTGTTATCATCAGGCGATCGACTTTGCTCTGTCGAAGGGGCTGAAACGGGTCGAGGCGGGGGCGCAGGGCGAACACAAGCTGGCACGCGGCTATCTTCCCGTCACGACCCATTCCATGCATTACATCGCGCATGCGGGCCTCAGACACGCCATTTCGGATTACCTCGAGCACGAGCGCGAGGATGTCGAGCAGATGACCGACTACCTTGCCGAGCACAGCCCTTTCCGCAAGGGCGAGCGTCAGCAGCATAACGACCATAACGAGACAGACGGAGAGGACACCGAATGAGCGGCGCGACCTACGACACCGACAACATCTTCGCAAAGATCCTGCGCGGCGACATTCCGTGCCACAAGGTCTATGAGGATGCCGATACGCTGGCCTTCATGGATGTGATGCCGCAATCGAAGGGGCATCTGCTCGTCGTGCCGAAGGCAGCGTCGCGCAATCTTCTCGATGCCGATGCGACGGCGCTTGCGAAGACCATTCCCGTTGTCCAGAAGCTCGCCAATGCGGCCAAGGACGCTTTCGACGCCGATGGCATCACCGTCATGCAGTTCAACGAACAGGCCGCCGGCCAGACCGTCTATCATCTGCATTTCCATGTCGTACCGCGCTACGAGGGTGCAGGCCTCAAGCCGCATACGGGCGAGATGGAAGACCATGGCATCTTGGCCGAACAGGCCAAGCTGGTGATCGCCGCGCTTGGGGGCTAATACGAACCCTTCAGGGTTCAGAGCGCCTTGCAGCACAAACGACCGCCCTTATGCGGCCGTCCAGCGTCGCCTCTCGTCCTCCCCGTCACCGTGTCGGGGATATGGCCATATCCTCCGGTCATGCCGGAGGATGACGAGAGAGAGGTGAACGGAGTTGGCGCGTAATGTCATTCTGAGGACCTCTCAGTCGCGCGGGCTTCGATCTCGGATCGTCCTTCAACATCCATCGCCGCCATCTTTCGCCTTGTGCCGGGGATCTGACCACGCTGTTCTCTGGCCAAGACGTTGCTCCGGGTATCCCGGCAATGTCGGCTTTCAGTTCCCGGCCCGCCCTTATTCGGGGCTGCGATAGGCATTGCGCTCGGGAAAACTCCAGCCTTCCAGAAGCGCGAAGTCCGGGCGGAAGATTTCGACCTTCAGCGGGTAGCAGGCGGAGGTATCGCTGGAATGCGTCGCGCTGCAATCGCCGCCGGGGCAGGCCGAAAGGCAGCCGAGAAGATCGATCTCGGCAAAGAACTCGATGAAGTCGCCGGGGCGCACCGGGCTTGCCTTCATGAAATACTGCTGCGTGTCGCGGGTAAAGCCGGTGCACATGAAGACGTTCAGTACATCATGGACATGCTTTTCCGCCTCGCGGAAGGATAGACCCTTCGCCTTGCCAAGCGCGCGGGTCAGGTTCGAATGGCAGCAATGGTGATAGTCGCCGCCGCTCAGGAGCCTGTTCGTGTAGGGATCGCAGCGGGTGCCGATCACGTCGTGGATACCGCCGCCATCCTCGTCCCAGCCGTACCAGGAAAGCGTGTCGTGGGTGATCGTCGCCATTGGCCTGAGGGACGGCAGCGAACTCCACAGACGGTCTCCGACCGACACATGGGTGGCGTGAAGCGCGCGTGTCTTGCCGCTGAAGAACCGCTCCGAGAGGTCGTCGGCATTCCACAGATTGAGATCGCCGACCTGCGGCCCGTCGATGCTGAGGATGCGGAAGAAATGCCCTTTCGGCACGGTGAAGGTCGCCGCATCGCGCGGCGCAACGATCACCTCGCCAACCTTCGTCAGGGTTTTACGCGCCGTATCGAGCGTCTGCATGTCAGGCGCCGGCAATGTGCCGTTCGGATAGACGATGACGGGCTTTATGGCGCGGCGTGCTGCTGCATCGGCGGGCGCTTCGACGGTGGTGCTCTTCGACATGGGATATTCCGAGTAAAGACGTTTCGGGGCGACGTGAGGAAGACGAAATTGCGGCAGCGGCGACAGCCTGACAAGCAGGGTTTTTCTTGATGTCAGGGCAAGTGTAGCTTAGCCTCACTCCTCATGAAGACACCACCGCTTGCCGGCATTCGCGCTTTTGAGACCGCAGCCCGCCATCAGAATTTCCGCAAGGCCGCTGCCGAACTCGGCATGACGGCAACCGCCGTCAGCCAGCATGTCAAGGCGCTGGAGGACTGGCTCGGGACGGCGCTTTTTGAGCGCGGCGCCCGTGGTGTCACGTTGACGCGAGCCGGCGAGGAGCTTGGTGCATCGGTGACGGCCGGTCTCGGGCAGATCGACCGGAGCGCCCTGCAGATCAGGGACAGGGCAAAGCGGACGACGGTCCGGCTTGCCTGTCTTCCTTCAGTCGTGTCGCACTGGCTTGCGCCGAGGCTCAGCGATTTCCGCGCTGCGCATCCTCATATCGAGGTGTCGATCTCCTACGCCGCCGAAGCGCGCACGCCGGCCGCAGCCGGCGCCGACCTGCTGATCCAGCACGGCAATATGCCAGACAACAGAGCACATGCGATCCTAAGTGCAGCGACCCGGCCCACCTGCTCGCCCCTTTATCTCGCGCGAAAGGGTCCGTTTGCGGCACCGGCGGATCTGGCGTTTGCGGATCTTCTGCATGACGAGACGCCATCGGCGTGGCAAAGGTGGTTTACCGAGGGTGGCGTAGACATTGCAGCACCTTCCGGTCCGATCTTTGCCGATTTCAACCTGCTCCTGAGTTCGCTCACGTCGGGGCTCGGCATCGGGCTCTGTCCGTCGGAGCTGATTGCCCGCGACCTTTCGGAAGGACGGCTGATCGTCCTGTTCGAGCGGCCGAACGATGCCGACAAGATCTACTGGCTGGCAGAGAGGGAGCGGCTGACGCCGGAGGCCGCGCTGATGCGCGACTGGCTAGTGGCGCAGGCGGGCCAGGCACCGGCCATGCTTCCCGTAACGGAAACACACTGACGCAAGGGTCAGCCGGTGGCCTTCACTGTCATAGCAGGAGCAGTCCGGCCATCAGGACGATGATCGGTACAGTCACGCCGACGATGACGCGCTGACCGGTCAAAAGGAAGGCGGCAAAGCCCAGGCCCGCAGCGCCCAGCCGGAGCCAGAGCGGCGAATGGGCGAGGCTGCCGGTCGGGAAAACGATGAGCTTGGCCGTCACGGCCATGACGAGCGCCGTCGCCACGGCGCGCACCCAGTAGAGCGCCTCGGAATTCTCCTTCAGCCGGTTGCCGGCAAGAACGCCGAGCCAACGCCAGAAATCCGTCGCGACAAAGCCCGCAACGACGATGACAAGATAGGTCCACCACCATTCGCCTTCCATGTTACCGGCAATCTCGTTAGCCATGTCACACCCCTCCCGCGGCATGGCGGCGCCTGCGGACACGATCGATCGCATAGGCCACCGTTCCACCGCCGATGCCGGCGTAGAGAATGTCGAATTGCGGCTCGATCACAGCAAAGAGCGGGCCGAGGACGATACCGAACAGGAAGGCGATCTTCACCACCGGCTGGCGGGCGCTCGCCCATATGGAAGAGATGAAATAGACCGGCGTCAGCATGAAGAGCGCGCCGGCGACCACTGGCGGAAAGGCGGAAACGACGCCATAGCCGATGCCGACGATCGCCGTGTTGATGGATGTCAGCGTGATGGCGAAGCCGGCGAAATAGCTGGTGCGGTAAGGTCTCGGCACATGCCTCAGGCGTTGCGTCGCAAAGACCCAGGAGGTGATGGCGATGAAATGCGACAAAGCGAGAAGCACGATGGTTGGGGTCTTGTCATTGCGCATGTCGGGCACGACGGAGGCGACCATCGGCATCATGCGGATCGACGAGAAGGTAACGGCGGCAAAGGATGCAGCCAGATGCGCGCCACCCGCCATCGTGCCGACAAGGATCATCTGTGCCGGCAGAGCCCAAATGAACACTGCCTCGCTTCGGGTCAGTCCGACGTCCAGCGCGAAGGCTGCAAAGCCTAGATAGGATGTCATCAGGATGAGCGCCGGTAGCGAAAAGATGCCGCGCATGCCGATCAGGAACCAGTAAAACCGTCCGCGCCCGTCGTGATGAGCTTCATCCGGCACGGCCTCATTGCGACCGGAAAATCGCCGATCAAGGGCATTATCGGCCTCGATACCATGTCCTGCGGGTTCTATCGACATGCTGTTCCTGGGCACCGTCAAGGGAAACCCGGCGCGATCGCTCGCCGGATGCTTCAGCTTGTGAGACCGCTTTCCGTCCGACATGACCTGGCTTGCGACCGCCGGGTCTCACTCAACCCGGTGCAGCATTGCATGGCAGAGTGGACAAGCCGGCAGGTGGTTGGGGTTTCATCACCCCGCAGTGCCCGTTGGTCTCGCCGCCGATGCCGCCATGCGTCACCGTCGAACGCGGTAACAGTCTCACCTTCCGGACCTACAGAATCGAAAGGGCCGGGACAAGCCCGGCCCTGCAACTCTTCGTTTATCGCGCCGGCGATACGGCGTGGATCACTTCGCCTTCGGCACCCGCGGAACCGTGCCACCCTTACGCGGCGCGGCCTTGACCGGGGCATCCTCGGCAATCACGTCACCGTCTTCCATCGTCTTCGCCTTGGCCGGGCCATTGCCGTCCTTGCCCTTCGACGCGGACTTCTTGGCCGTCTTCGGCTTGGCCGTCTTGGCCTTCACCTCTTCGGCGGCCTCCTCGACCTCGGCTTCCGGCTTGGGCTTCACCGGCACGGCTTCCGGAATGCAATCCAGCAGCAGACCTTCGCTACCATCGGCCTTCTTGCCGACGGTGACGCGGACCACACCACCCTTGCGCAGCGCACCGAACAGGATCTCGTTGGCGAGCGGCTTCTTGATGTGCTCCTGGATGACGCGCGACAGCGGACGGGCGCCCATGCGTTCGTCATATCCCTTGTCGGCCAGCCAGGCGATCGCGTCCTCGTGCAGGTCGAAGGTGACGTTGCGTTCGGACAGCTGGCTTTCCAGCTGCATGACGAACTTCTGCACTACCTGATGGATGACCTGCGTGGGCAGCGGCGCGAACGGAATGGTCGCGTCGAGACGGTTGCGGAATTCCGGCGTGAACAGGCGGTTCAGGGCCTCTTCATCCTCGCCGGTGCGCTTGGAGGAGCCGAAGCCGATGGCGGCCTTGGCCATTTCCGACGCGCCCGCATTGGTCGTCATGATCAGGATGACGTTGCGGAAGTCGATCTTCTTGCCGTTGTGGTCGGTGAGCGACCCGTGGTCCATGACCTGCAGCAGGATATTGTAAATATCCGGATGCGCCTTCTCGATTTCGTCGAGCAGAACCACGGAGTGCGGATGCTGATCGACCTGATCGGTCAGAAGACCGCCCTGATCGAAGCCGACATAGCCGGGAGGTGCGCCGAGCAGTCGCGAAACCGTGTGGCGTTCCATATATTCCGACATGTCGAAGCGCAGCAGTTCCACGCCGAGCGAGGCGGAAAGCTGCTTGGCGACTTCCGTCTTGCCGACGCCGGTCGGGCCGGAGAAGACGTAGGAGCCGATCGGCTTGTTCGGTTCGCGCAGGCCGGCACGGGCAAGCTTGATCGCGGTCGAGAGCGCCTCGATCGCCGCATCCTGACCATAGACGACGGAACGCAGTTCCTTCTCAAGATTGGCGAGAACCATCTCGTCATCCTTGGAGACCGTCTTGGCCGGAATGCGCGCCATCGTGGCGATGGTGGCCTCGATCTCCTTTTCGGTGATCAGCTTGCGGCGCTTGGACGCCGGCAGCAGCATCTGCGCCGCTCCGGTCTCGTCGATCACGTCGATCGCCTTGTCCGGCAGTTTGCGGTCGGAAATGTAGCGGGCCGACAGCTCGACGGCCGACTTGATCGCCTCGTTGGTATAACGCAGCTTGTGGTACTCTTCGAAATAGGGCTTCAGGCCCTTCATGATCTCGATCGCGTCGTCGATCGACGGCTCGTTGACGTCGATCTTCTGGAAGCGACGGACCAGAGCCCGGTCCTTTTCGAAGAACTGGCGGTATTCCTTGTAGGTGGTCGAGCCAATGCAGCGGATCTGCCCGGAGGACAGAGCCGGCTTCAACAGGTTGGACGCATCCATGGCGCCGCCGGAGGTGGCACCCGCACCGATGACGGTATGGATCTCGTCGATGAACAGGACAGCACCCGGAAACTCTTCCAGTTCCTTGACGACCTGCTTCAGGCGCTCCTCGAAGTCACCGCGGTAGCGGGTGCCGGCGAGAAGCGTACCCATGTCGAGCGAGAAGATCGTCGCATCGGCCAAGGCTTCGGGAACCTTGCCCTCGATGATGCGCTTGGCGAGACCTTCGGCGATCGCGGTCTTGCCGACGCCGGGATCACCCACATAAAGCGGATTGTTCTTCGAACGGCGGCACAGAACCTGGATGGTTCTGTTGACCTCGGAATGGCGGCCGATCAACGGGTCGATGCGACCGTCCTTGGCCTTGTCGTTCAGGTTGACGCAATAGGCCTTCAGCGCATCCTGCGGCTTCTTGGTCGCACCTTCCTCGTCGCTGCCGCCGCCACGGGCAGTCGGCTTGGCGTCCGTATCCGGTTCCTCGGCGCCGCGCGGCGAGCGGGCCTGGGAGGAGCCCGGACGCTTGCCAATACCGTGGGAGATGTAGTTGACCGCGTCGTAGCGGGTCATTTCCTGCTCCTGCAGGAAGAAGGCGGCATGGCTTTCGCGCTCGGCGAAGATCGCGACGAGCACGTTGGCGCCGGTCACTTCCTCGCGACCGGAAGACTGGACGTGGATGACGGCGCGCTGGATGACGCGCTGGAAGCCGGATGTCGGCTTTGAGTCCTCGTCATAGCCCGTCACGAGATTGGACAGTTCATTGTCCACGTATTCCTTGACGGTCTTGCGCAATGTTTCCAGGTTGACGTTACAAGCGCCCATGACCGCGGCTGCGTCGGCGTCGTCGATCAACGCCAGAAGCAGATGCTCGAGCGTGGCATATTCGTGATGCCGCTCGTTTGCGAAGGTCAGTGCCTGATGCAGCGCCTTTTCGAGACTAGGCGAAAAAGTTGGCACGTGGGGTTCCTCACTTCTTTTCCATGACACATTGCAGCGGATGCTGGTGTTGCCGGGCGAAGTCCATGACCTGGGACACCTTGGTTTCCGCTACCTCGTAGGTAAAAATTCCACATTCGCCCACGCCGTGATTGTGAACGTGGAGCATGATGATCGTCGCCGCATCGCGATCTTTCTGGAAAAAACGCTCCAGAATATGGATGACGAATTCCATCGGCGTGTAGTCGTCATTCAAAAGCAGAACGCGATACAGATTGGGCCGCTTGGTCTTGGGTTTCGTACGAGTGATGACGGAGGTTCCGCGGCCCGGATTGTCGCCGTCGCCACCCTTTTCATTCTGCATTTCGATCGGCCGTGCGACCATCTTGGTTCATTCCCCAGTCGTCCGGTCCGGATCCACACTGAAACAAGGATCCCGGTCGAACTTCAGTCTACCTAACTTAGTTCATCGAAGCAGGATTTTAAGCCCCCTGCTCCCGCACGCAATCACTATTGTGCCAACACCCCTCGCAGACGCCCGGAATTCGGGTCTTTCCACCATCTTCGTCATAACGGCCCCCGCGGCTTCCGCTTCGCCCGTTGCTACCGGCAGAAACAGAAAAGCCGGCGGCGCAACAGCCACCGGCCCTTTCACAGAGAGACGGTCGAGGACGGATCGTAGTGGACGATCAGTGCGCGTTGGCGTTTCTCCCGGCGGCTTTTGTCGGCAAGGCCGCCTCGAAGGGCTGATAGGCGGACTTTGCAAGATCGGCGTAGATATCGCCCATGCGGGCGGCCTGGGCGAGAAAATCGTCGCAGGCGGTCTTCATATAGGTCGCCTGCAGCTCTACCGCACCCTCGACGCTGCGCGTCGTCGCGAGCGTTTCGAAAAACGCTGCCATGTCGGAAAAGGATTTACGGGAGTAATCGTTGGCCTGGGCTGCGATCTGCTGAAAACCCTTTGCCATGTCGGCATAGTTCTTCAGCATGGCATCCACGCCCGGCTTGGCGGCATCATCGAAACTGAACATCGCATGCATCCTCTGTTCATTATTCGCAGGTGCGATTAGACAGATGCTGCGGGGCAAAAGTCAAGAACTCTATAGTCGAACGTGATTGCCGCTAGGAAATCGCACCGCAAGCGACCTTGGCGACGCCAACAAAAAAGGCGACCGCCGGGCCGCCTTCATCGTTATCGCTGTCGACAGAACTCACAGATCGACGTCGAGGATCGCCATCGAAAAATTGTAGGAACGCTCGCCGTCCTCGTCATCGACGTAGACGACGCCGAGGAATTCCTCGCCGAGATAGACTTCGGCCGAATCATCCTTGCGCGGACGGGCCTTGACGACGATCTGCGGGTTCAGAAGGCGCTTGAAATAGGCGTCGATCTTCTTGATTTCGTCGGGTTTCACTTTTTTCTCCGTCAACTGTTCCAAAGCTCATCGCGATCCCTCGGATTCGCTCCTGCGCTTCAACTTCTTGATTTCATGCATGTCGCCGTCGCAAAACCACTGCACGCTCTTGCGCGACATGCCTTGATTGCGGCGGTTCTGATGGCGGCGCTTGTGGCACGGGACAAAGGCGAAAGTAAAGCCGGCAGAACCGTCCTCAACCGGTCTTTGCGCAGCTTGAAAAAGCCGGTGCCGACGGTGTCAGTCCTCGGCGGCGAGCAACTGGTCCATGACGCGCGCCGGTTCCGAACACCCCGCCTCGCCGACCACTTTCGCCGGCACGCCGGCCACCGTCGCATTGGACGGTACCGGCTTCAACACCACCGAACCGGCAGCAACGCGCGAGCAGGAGCCGATCTCGATATTGCCGAGGATCTTGGCGCCGGCGCCGATCAGCACGCCGTTGCCGATCTTGGGGTGGC
Organism: Neorhizobium sp.; assembly: GCA_028283725.1. Classification (GTDB taxonomy): domain Bacteria; phylum Pseudomonadota; class Alphaproteobacteria; order Rhizobiales; family Rhizobiaceae; genus Neorhizobium. The sequence goes on from JAPWKC010000004.1 coordinate 390,733, forward strand.
GGTCGGCGCCTTCCTTGCCGGTACCGCCAAGCGTCACGCCATGCAGGATAGAGACATTGTCGCCGATGACGGCCGTTTCACCGACGACGAGGCCGGTCGCATGGTCGAGGAAGATGCCCTTGCCGATATGTGCGGCAGGATTGATATCCGTCTGGAAGATGCTCGACGCGCGGCTCTGCAGGTAGAGCGCGAAATCGCGACGTCCCCGATACCACAGCCAATGAGCCAGACGGTGGGTCTGGATCGCGTGAAAACCCTTGAAATAGAGAACCGGCTCGACGAAGCGCAGGCACGCCGGGTCACGGTCATAGACCGCCTGGATATCGACGCGCAGGATAGAGCCCCATTCCGGCCAGTCATCGAGCATGTCCATAAAGGTCTGGCGCAGAAGAACTGCCTGCAGATCCGGATGGTCGAGGCGTTCGCAGATGCGATACACGACGCATTCCTCAAGCGACCGGTGATTGATGACCGTCGAATAGAGAAAGGCCGCCAGAAGCGGGTCCTGCTCGGTTGCCGCGCGGGCCTCCTGGCGCAGCGTATCCCAGATCGGGTCTACGGACGCCACCAGCTCTTTGGCGCGAATATCGGTTCTTGCGGCCATTACCGTCTCCTCGTCTCACCCTGGACATCTGCCTCCGGGGCTGCGTGTCCGGGATGCGGTCATCCCGAAGCCGATTATATAGAATAAGATTACAGGAAGACCAACCGGGCGAAAATCGCATTTCGTTGATAGCAGAGATCAGGCAAAGGCAGGTCTTTCGACGCTTATCCTGCCCGATCGCGGCCATCTGGCCCGACGTGGCCGTTTCAGCCTTGCGCCAGCTCGGCGTAAAACTCCAGAACCGCCTTCTTGAACACCCGGTCGCCGACGGCCAGCATGTGGTCGCGGCCGGGAATATCGAGCGCGCGGGCGTTCGGCATCAGGTCTGCCAGTTCCTGTGCAGAACCTGCAATATCGTCCTTGGTCCCGACGCCGATCAGTGTCGGAGCGTCGATCCGTGCCATATCGGCACGTGCGACCAGATCGCGAGAACCGTGAATACAGGCGGCCAGCGCCACCTTGTCGCTTTTCGTCTGGTCGGCGAACATGCGGAACATTTTTCCACGCTCATGGGTGATTTCCTCGACCGTCGGCGCCAGAAGCGCGTCGGCAATCGGGTCCCAGTCGCCGACGCCGTCGGTCATGCCGATGCCAAGGCCGCCAAGGACAAGCGAGCGGATCCGGTCGGGATGGGCAAGGGCTGCAAAGACCGAGATACGCGCGCCCATCGAGTAACCGAAGAGATTGGCTTCCGCTATGCGCAGATGATCGAGAAGCGCGATGCTGTCTCTCGCCATCACCGAAGGGTGATAGGCATCGGCCTCGCGCGGCTTGTCGCTTGCGCCGTGGCCGCGATTGTCCATGGCGATCACCCGATAACCGGCATCGCCGAGCGTCTTCAGCCAGCCCGGATGCACCCAGTTGACTGCGGCACTGGAGGCAAAGCCGTGAATGAGAAGCACCGGTTGGCCCGACGGATCGCCTTCATCGAAATAGGAAAGGTTCAGTCCGTCATGGGTGAAGGTCGAGACAGCGGGCGCATTGAGGTTCATCATCGGATCCTTGGGGCAGCAAAGCGGGTATCATCGGTATCGGGGAAGCCGGAGACGATCGCAGAGAAAGCTCCTTTTCGGGCGCGGACCATAGGATATCCGTCCGCCGGATTGAAGCCCCGATCGGCATCATCTCCTCGTGGCGCAGGACACGCCTGCAGGGTTGATTTTGCACTACACAATCCTGACATGGAGGGATAAGGTCGGCCCAAATCGCATGCATCACACGATGCATCACAAGACGCATGGAGACCACGATGGCAGGCCACAGCATTCCTCACTTCCAGAACGACGGCGGTTACCCGGCGATCCAGATCGGCGTGAAGGAATTCATGTGCACCGGCGCATCGGCGCCCTTCGACCATCCGCATATCTACATCGATCTCGGTGACGATGTGGAACGCGTCTGCTCCTATTGCTCGACGCTCTATCGCTATAATCCGGCGCTCAAGGCCGAACAGACCGACCCGCCGGGCTGCACCTTTCACGTGAAGGCTGCGTAAAGCGGCCACGATCATGCCAGTCAAAAGAGTTGCGATCATCGGGGCCGGAATGGCCGGCCTGACGGCGGCGCTCTGCCTTGCGCGCCACGGGATTGCGGCCGATATTTTCGAAGAGGCACCGGCCCTTGGCGAAGTCGGCGCCGGCCTGCAGATCACCCCGAACGCATCACGTATCCTCGCCCGTCTCGGCGTCCTGCCGGCACTCGAAAAGCAATGGTCCGAGCCGGCGCGGATAGAACTCGTCTCGGCGCGATCGCTAAGATCGATCGCACATCTGCCGGCGGGCAATTTCGCCCGCTCGCGATGGGGCGCGCCCTACGGTCTGCTGCACCGGGCGACCCTGCAACAGACGCTGCTTGCGGCGGTGGAGCAGACGCCGGGCTGCCGCATCTATCTCGACACACCGGTCAACGGCAGGCCGGGTCCGGTTCTCAAGGCCGTCACGGGGGAGGATTACGATCTTTTTGTCGGCGCCGACGGCGTCTGGTCGAACCTGCGCGGTGAGGTTCCAGACAGTCCCGAAACGGATTTCTCCGGCAATATCGCCTGGCGTTTCACCATCGATCGCAAGACGGCGCCCGGCTGGCTGAACCGCGACAGCGTGACGGCCTTTCTCGGGCCTTCGACACATCTCGTCGCCTATCCGCTGACGGAGGTCGACAGCCTCAACATCGTTGCAATCGCCTCGGGTATCAGTCCAGGCGAGACCTGGGACGCCGAGGCGAGCGACGCGCAGCGCGCATTGCTGCTTTTACAGTTTCGCGGCTGGAACCGCAGCGTGCTGAAGCTTCTCGAAGACGCACCGAAGCCGACCTTCTGGCCGCTCTATCAGGCAAGCAACGGCCGCTGGCAGAACGGCCGGGATACGGTGCTGATCGGCGATGCCGCGCATGCGATGATGCCTTTTGCGGCACAGGGCGCGGCGATGGCGATCGAGGACGCTTATCTTCTGGCTGAACGGGTGGCGGGGCCACTTCCCGTCGCGCAGGCGATCGCGGCCTTCGAGGCCGAGCGGCTGCCGCGGATTGCCAAGGTGCGCAGCCGGGCGCAGTTCAACCGCTTTGCCTATCACGCCCGCGGGCCTATCCGTATCGGCCGCGACATGGTGCTGGCGCTGCGCTCGCCCGAATCGCTCGCCGCCGATTTCGATTGGCTCTACGGTTTCGGCAAGGCGTGAGCCTTATACATTATAATATAGAGTATTGATCCGGCGCCGCCTGCCCTTCTCGGCTTAGCAAGCGGCGCCGGTTTTCGTCAGATTGCCTCTGCGGCAGCAAAACCCCGTTCCAGATCCTGGATCAGGTCGGCAACATCTTCGAGGCCGATCTGCAAACGGATGATGGCGCCATCGTCCGGTGCCTTGCGGATCTTGCGATCCGACAGGTTAACCAGCACCGCGAGGCTCTCGAACCCGCCCCAGGACCAGCCGAGGCCAAAGAAGCTCAAGGCGTCGAGGAAGGCGGTGGCTTTTTTCCTCGCCTCAGCCGGCTCACCCTTCAGAATGAACGAGAAGACGCCGGTCGCGCCCTTGAAATCGCGCTTCCAGATATCGTGGCCGGGAAAGCTCGGCAGCGCCGGATGAAGAACGCGGGCGACATCCTGCCCTGCCCTCCAGCCATTGTGCGATCTCCAGCGCGCTCTTCTGATGATGCGCGAGCCTCACGCCCATGGTGCGCAGGCCGCGCAGGATCTGGTAGCTGTCGTCGGGCGCCCCGCAGATGCCGAGCGTGATGCGCGTCTCCTCGAGCCTCGGCCAGTGCTTGGCGTTGGCGGAGACCGAACCCATGATGATATCGGAATGACCGGAGGGATATTTGGTGGTGGCGTGGATCGAAACGTCGACGCCGAAATCGAGCGGGCGGAAATAGAGCGGCGTCGCCCAGGTATTGTCCATCGTCACGACGCAATCGTGGCGATGGGCGATCTCGGCGATCAGCCTGATATCCTGCATCTCGAACGTGTTGGAGCCCGGTGCTTCGGTATGCACGAGCCTGGTGTTCGGGCGGATGAGCGCTTCCAGCCCCGCGCCGATCTCGGGATCGTAATATTCGACCTCGACGCCCATGCGCGTCAGCATCGTATCGCAGAAGTGCCGGCACGGCGTGTAGACGGAATCGACGATCAGCGCATGATCGCCCGACGAGAGATAGGCGAGGAAAGGCACGGTGATGGCCGCAAGCCCGGAGGGTACGAGAATGGTGCCGGCCGACCCTTCCAGCGCATCGAAGGCGGCGCAGAGCGCATCGGTGGTCGGCGTCGCACGCGTCCCATAGGTATATTTCTGGCCGCGCGCATCCATCGTGGCGACATCGGGAAACAGCACGGTGGAGGCGTGAACCACCGGCGGATTGACGAAACCATGATAGTCGGAAGGGTCATTGCCGATATGCGCGAGACGGGTGTTGTCACCTGCGCCATCAAGAAGCGATTTGTCTTTTTTCATGCGGGAAATCTGGCCTTTTTGCATGCGATTTTACGAGTTTTGCCGCCTGACGGAAACAGCGTCAACCGTTTAAAAGACAATCATATGTTTCATCCGCGACATTCCCGAAACATGCATACGCACCCGTTTTATACAGGCGCCGACCATCATTTGGGCACTTGCTCACTCAATGGGCAATTTTATCAAAAATACCTTAATTCTGTCGCAATTTGAACGGGTACCACTTGACCGTGTCAACGTTTGTGCATGAGATATATGCACCTCGCACTGGGAGGCCTAAGCGAGGGCCGGCCGTATTCAGGGAACATGCACTAGGGGGCGGCCCGGTGGCGACAAATCACACAAAACCATAGATAAAAGGTTGGGAAAATGAAAAAGACGCTTCTGTCGGCCGCGCTTGGCGCCGCGGCTATGAGCTTTGGCTTTGCTTCGGCAGCTTCCGCGGACACGCTCAGCGACGTGAAGGCCAAGGGCTTCGTCCAGTGCGGCGTCAACACCGGTCTTGCCGGCTTCGCTCAGCCGGATTCCTCCGGTAACTGGAAGGGTTTTGACGTCGATTACTGCAAGGCCGTCGCTGCCGCCGTTTTCGGCGATGTGTCCAAGGTCAAGTACACGCCGACGACCGCACAGAGCCGCTTCACGGCGCTGCAGTCGGGCGAAGTCGACCTGCTCGTGCGCAACACGACCTGGACGATCAACCGCGACACGGCCCTCGGCTTCAACTTCCGTTACGTCAACTACTACGACGGCCAGGGCTTCATGGTCCCGAAGAGCCTCAACGTGAAGTCGGCGCTCGAACTGTCCGGCGCTGCCGTCTGCGTCCAGTCCGGCACCACGACCGAGCTGAACCTTGCCGACTACTTCAAGGCCAACAAGCTTGAGTACAAGCCGGTCGTCTTCGAAAAGCTGGAAGAAGTGAACGCCGCCTACCAGGCCGGCCGTTGCGACGTCTACACGACCGACCAGTCGGGCCTGTATTCGCTGCGCCTGTCGCTGTCCAACCCGGCCGATCACGTCATCCTGCCGGAAATCATCTCCAAGGAGCCGCTCGGCCCGGCCGTACGCCAGGGCGACGACAAGTGGTTCGACATCGTCACCTGGGCCGGCTACGCCATGGTTCAGGCGGAGGAATTCGGCATTACCCAGGCCAATGTCGATGAGATGAAGAACTCCACCAACCCGGACGTTCGCCGCTTCCTCGGCGTCGAGAAGGACACCAAGATCGGCACCGATCTCGGCGTGACCAACGAATGGGCGTATAACATCGTCAAGGGCGTCGGCAATTACGGCGAAGTGTTCGAGCGCAATATCGGCCAGAACACGCCTTTGAAGATCCAGCGCGGCCTCAACGCTCTGTGGAGCAAGGGCGGCCTGCAGTACGCACCGCCGGTTCGCTGATCACTGTTTGACGACAAAGACAGGGCGGCTCGACCGCCCTGTCGCTTCATAAGACTTCATAAAAACAAGCCGCTCGAAAAAGAGCAGCACTAACAAAGGCCGAAAGGCCGCGGGGAAAGGCGAGCATGACAGATCACGCCATACGTGTGTCATCCCAAAAGACAGAGAAGGCCTCCCTCCTCTACGATCCGAAGGTGCGCAGCATCTTCTTCCAGATCCTGACCGCCGCCATCGTGGTGCTTGCGGTCTGGTCCATCAGCCACAACGTGGCAACCAATCTCGCACGCGCCAACATCGCCTCCGGCTACGGCTTCCTCGCCGGCCGCTCGGGCTTTGATATCGGCTTTGCGCTGATCCCCTATTCGAGCGACGGCACCTATGGCCGCGCCATCCTCGTCGGTCTGGTCAACACGTTGCTGATCGCCTTCACCGGCGTCATCACGGCAACGATCATCGGCTTTATCATCGGTATCGGCCGCCTGTCGAAGAACTGGCTGATTGCCAAGCTCTGCACCGTCTATGTCGAGGTGTTCCGCAACATCCCGCCGCTGCTCGTCATCTTCTTCTGGTATTCGGGCGTTCTCGCCTTCCTGCCGGTGGCGCGCGAATCGTGGAAGCTGCCGATCGGCATGTTCCTCAACAACCGCGGCCTCTTCTTTCCGAAGCCGCTCTGGGGCGAAGGCGCGGAAGCCATTCCGGTCGCGCTCCTCATCGGCGTCATCATCACCGTCTTCGTCGGCCGCTGGGCAAAGAAGCGACAGATGCGCACCGGCCAGCAGTTCCACACGATCTGGACGGGTATCGCACTGATCGTCGGTCTGCCGGTTCTGACCTTCCTGGCGCTTGGTGCACCGCTTTCCTTCGATTTCCCGAATGCCGGCCGCTTCAGCCTGTCGGGCGGTTCGGTCATTGCGCCGGAATTCGTGGCGCTCTATCTGGCGCTCTCCTTCTATACGGCCGCCTTCATTGCCGAAATCATTCGTGCCGGTATCCGCGGCGTCTCCAAGGGCCAGTCGGAAGCCTCCTTCGCGCTCGGCCTTCAGCCGTCGCAGGCGACCCGCCTCGTCGTCGTGCCGCAGGCCATGCGCATCATCATCCCGCCGCTCACCAGCCAGTATCTCAACCTGACGAAGAACTCGTCGCTCGGTGTTGCGATCGGCTTTCCGGAACTGGTGTCCACCGGCGGGACGACGATGAACCAGACGGGCCAGGCCGTGGAGGTGATTTCCATCTGGCTGGTCGTCTATCTCGCAATCAGCATCGCCACCTCGCTGTTGATGAATTGGTTCAACGCCCGTATGGCACTGGTGGAAAGGTAAGATCATGGCCAAGACCGACCTTTCCTATGTCCGCTCGGACATGCTGGCGCCGCAGCCGGCGCCAATGACCAGCCGGAACGTCTCGGGCTGGATCCGCACCAACCTTCTCGCTACGCCGAAAGACGTCGTGCTGACGATCGTGGCGATCGCGGTGCTCGTCTCCATCCTGCCCGGCGCGCTCAACTGGCTGTTCGTGCAGGCGAGCTGGCTCGGCTCAGACCGCTCCGTCTGCGCCACCACCGTACAGGGTGGCGTTCAGCCTGATGGCTGGCACGGCGCCTGCTGGGCCTTCGTCAAGGACCGTTTCATACAGTTCCTGTTCGGCCGCTATCCGCTCGACGAGCGCTGGCGTCCGATCCTCGTTGCGGTGATGTTCATCGCGCTTCTGACGCCGATGCTGATCCCGAAAGTGCCGCGCAAGACGCTGAACGCGGTTCTCCTGTTCATCATCTTCCCGATCGTCGCCTTCTTCCTGCTGCATGGCGGTTTCGGCCTCGAACGGGTCGAAACGGCACTGTGGGGCGGCCTGATGGTGACGCTGATCCTCTCCTTCGTCGGGATCGCCGTCTCCTTTCCGCTCGGAACACTGCTGGCGCTTGGCCGCCGTTCCCAGATGCCGGTCATCAAGACGCTGTCTGTGACCTTCATCGAGGTCGTGCGCGGCGTGCCGCTGATCACCGTGCTGTTCATGGCGAACGTCATGCTGCCGCTCTTCCTGCCCACCGGCTGGACGATCGACAACTTCCTGCGCGCACTCGTGGCCGTGTCGCTGTTCTCTTCGGCCTATATGGCAGAGGTTATCCGCGGCGGCCTGCAGGCGATCCCGAAGGGCCAGGCTGAAGGCGCCGATTCACTCGGCCTCAGCTACTGGCAGAAGATGCGCCTGATCATCCTGCCGCAGGCGATCAAGCTGGTCATTCCGGGCATCGTCAACACGTTCATCGGCATGTTCAAGGATACCTCGCTCGTGTCGATCATCGGCATGTTCGACTTCCTGAACACGATCCGCCTCAACTTCACCGACACGACCTGGATCACACCCGTGACACCGGTCACCGGCCTGATCTTCGCAGGCTTCATCTACTGGATCTTCTGCTTTAGCATGTCGCGCTACTCCGCCTTCATGGAGCGGCATCTCGACACCGGCCACAAGCGCTAACAAGACCAGAGACAAGAAACATATAGGGGATTTAAATGGCTGAAGCCCAACCCAAGAAAATGCAGGTCTCCACGACCGAGGTCGCCGTCGAACTCGTCGGCATGAACAAGTGGTACGGCGATTTCCACGTGCTGCGCGATGTCAACCTGAAGGTGATGAAGGGCGAGCGCATCGTCATCGCCGGCCCGTCGGGCTCCGGCAAGTCGACGATGATCCGCTGCATGAACCGGCTGGAGGAACACCAGTCCGGTTCCGTCCTCGTCGACGGTATCGAGCTTACCAACGACCTCAAGAAGATCGACGAAGTGCGCCGCGAAGTCGGCATGGTGTTCCAGCACTTCAACCTCTTCCCGCATCTGACCATCCTGGAAAACTGCACTCTTGCGCCGATCTGGGTGCGCAAGATGCCGAAGAAGGAAGCGGAAGAAGTGGCGATGCACTATCTGAAGCGCGTCAAGATCCCGGAACAGGCGAACAAATATCCGGGCCAGCTTTCAGGCGGCCAGCAGCAGCGCGTGGCGATTGCCCGCTCGCTCTGCATGAAGCCGAAGATCATGCTGTTCGACGAACCGACATCGGCGCTCGACCCGGAAATGGTCAAGGAAGTGCTCGACACGATGGTGTCGCTGGCCGAAGAAGGCATGACGATGCTGTGCGTGACCCACGAAATGGGCTTTGCGCGTCAGGTCGCCAACCGCGTCATCTTCATGGACCAGGGACAGATCGTCGAGCAGAATTCGCCGGCCGAATTCTTCGACAATCCGCAGCACGAGCGCACCCGGCTCTTCCTCAGCCAGATCCTGCACTGATCTTTTCGCTATCGGATTTTTTCGCGTGGGAACTGCGGCCTGCTCGATGACGGAATTGCAAAAAAGGGCGCTCCAAGGCGCCCTTTTTTTTCCATGTCCCGGTTTGATGCCTCGTAACGACGATAGCTGCATCCTGAGACAGCCTCTTGGCTCGGCCAAGGGCCAATCACGCCTCGCCTGCCAGCGGCCATCGCCTGTCGTTTTCGATCACCATTTCCAGGCGTAATTGGCATTGATACTGGCAACCGCATCGGCATTGCTGCTGCGGTCGTAGGAGCCTGTCAGGGTGATGTGATCGCCGAGCTTCTGTTCCAGCCCGATGCCCGCACCGGCGGTCTTGAAATTGTCGGTGGCGGAAGCCCGCATGATGAAAGCCGTGCCGGTGCCGGTGCGCGAGAACCGCAGCTGCTGGCTCGCATCGAGACCGGTCCATTCCTGGGTCGCACCGTCATAGTGAACGCTATAGGCGCTGTCCCGCTCGATATCGAACGTGGCCGAGGCAATCGCCTTCACCTGGGAACTGATGCTGATGGCGGCGCTGCCGGCATTGCCGTCTATATCGACGCCGATATCGCGGTTCATCTCGTAGGCCGGCCGCTCGATCGAGCCCATCTTGACCGAGGTCCAGAACTTCACCGGCGTATCGACCAGGCCGCCGCCGGTATTGGTGTCCATCGCGACATCGACACCCATTTTCGGCTGGTATTCGACGGGCAGGCGAACGCCGAGCCTTGCCGCGTAACTCGTCGCCGAATTTTTCGTCGGCTGCCAGATGAGAGGTCGTTCGTCCGCATGGGCAATGCCCGCCGACATGGCGAAGGCGATACCGAGTACCAGCGCCGCGGCGGCTGGCGAAATGTCCTTTCCGTTCATATCAATCCCCATTCGAAGGCTCAAAGATTGCTTCAAAGACATGGCAATGACCGCGGCCGGCCTTGAAGCCGCCCGAAAAGTCCGTTTCAATGTGATTGGAAGCGCGTTGGCGGGCCTCATGCCCGAAGCGCCATCTCTGCCTTCCCTTGCCGCACTCAATGAAATGTGAGGCAACGGAACCGACAGACGAACTATGGCCTCCAAATGCGGCCGTTCGGGATCGGGAATGCGGCAGAAAGGGGGCGATGCAGAAAATCCTACCGCAAAGCAGCAATTCTCTCGTTTTCGTGATCATACAGACCGGAACGTTCAGCCACCGTTCATAATCGAAAACACGTGCGTGCCGCCTTATCGTCCAGAAATCGCACAGCTGGAACATAATCACGCCTGGTGCATTTCCACGCGGCACTCTCGTGCTTACGCAGGCGGAGGAATGGATATGAGATCCGTGGTTTTCATCGGCATGGTTGCCAGCCTTGCATTTGTATCGGCCGCCGAATCGCCGTCAAACTACCAAAGCCTCAGCGGCATTCGTGCCGATGGCGACAGCAGCACAGCCCGACGCTATGACGCCGCCCTCTCCCGCTGCCGACCGGAAGCATTGACACCTCCACGGGGAACGCACGAGACCGGCAGTCTGCGCTATTCCGCGGCATTGCGGGCATGCCTCTATCGGCAGGGCTATATCGATCGCGGCAGCTTTTCCTATCCGGCGACACTGGTGTTCGACCACTTCTTCGGACTGTAGAACCGCTCATTCTCCATTGCAGGCACGCGCATCCAGCCACCCACCCTGTCGGAAGCCCCCCCCTATCACGACCGGTCCGCCTCACCCGCGACGCCCGCTACCTTTTGCTCCGTGTCCAGACTGAAGAACCGGCAAGCGAGCAGGTGTCCCAGTTCGGCACAACCTGCAAACAGGCCCCTGAGTGCTGATAGGCTGCGAATCATCAGCGAAACCGATGCAATTTTGCCAAAAAAGGCAGAAATACGGCACCATCGTCATTTGCCGTATTGCACATTTTTCTAAATTTGCAATTGTTTGTTTTCCATGAAGAGGGGATCTGTCATGAGCAACATCGAATCACTGGTCGAACGCAAAACCCGTCGCCGGGCATGCCGCCCTGCCGTCGAAGCGGCGATGAATGAAATGATCCTGAAACTGCATGCCAAGGGCTTCGGTCGGGCGGAAATCGCGCTGGCGCTGGCCGACGCTGCCGAAGACTATGTTCTGCGGCTGGCATCGCCGAAGGAACTGGCACACTGACCTGCGGTGCCGCCTACCGCCTGCCGGACGGAGGCTGTCCGGGTCAGGCGGTATCGGCAACCAGCTCGTCAAGCGGCCGGTCAGAAACTACATCGCGCAACGTGAATGGCGCAGGAGATCGTCATCGATTTCCGGATCAGGGTTCGCGTCCTATCGAGACGCCGAATCGACATTTTGTCTGCGTCTCACGAGGCATATTGCGCTTGAATTGCGAGCAATCCAATCGCTCGACGGTGCACGCGTGCCTCGGTGCCGGCTGCACGGTTCAAAAAAATGAGACATTGCTTGAGGTTTTGGCGACCCCTGCAGGACTCGAACCTGCGACCTGCTGCTTAGAAGGCAGCTGCTCTATCCAGTTGAGCTAAGGGGCCTATTTCACCTGCCGCCCATCAAGGACGACAGCAGACCGAACGCTTTTTAATGCGTCCAGGGCTGCGTGCGGTTGAAACGGAAATTGTCGGTGTAAGATACCGACTGGCGGGCCTGCTCATGCGGCACGATCACGCGATATTCGATGCCTTCGCGCTGCGCATAGGCTTCAGCCTGTTCCTGCGTGTCGAAAGTCAGCTTGACCTGCTGATTCATATCGCCGGAGGACGTGTAGCCGAGAATGGGATCGATGCTGCGCGGCTGTTCCTGGTCGAATTCCAGAACCCAGAGACGGGTCTTGGCCTTGCCGGACTGCATTGCGGTCTTTGCGGGACGGTAAATCTTGGCGGCCATTGACCTGAAACACCCCATCAACCGAGCGTTCCTGCATCCGGGCGGAGGCACGCGATACGCTCTTCTTCCCCACTCTAACAGATCGAACACGAAAATCTCAAGGACTTAAGGTTCTCTGCCAGCGGGCAAACGCCCTGGAAACGATGGTCGGAGTGGAGAGATTCGAACTCCCGACCCTCTGGTCCCAAACCAGATGCGCTACCAGGCTGCGCTACACTCCGTATCCAACGTGGATGCGAGATACACGGTTCGCCCCGTCCCCGCAACAGCAAAAAAGCAATTGGGAACAACATCCCCAATCATATTCTCAATTGCCGTTTCCAAGCAGCTTGCCGATGACCTTGTCGCCGGCCTTCAGGCCGAGCGCTTTGGCGCGACCGCCATTGATTTCCAGCACGTATTTCACCTCGCCATGCGAATCGATGATATCGCGCGAATAGGGCACGGCGTTCTCGCGGATATGCGAAACCGTGCCGTCTCCTTGAATGAACAGCATATCGAGCGGCAGGATGGTGTTTTCCATCCACATCTGCACCCGGCGCGGCTCGCCGAAATCGAAGATCATGCCGTGATCGTCGGCCATTTCCTTGCGGAACATGAGGCCCTGTTCACGCTGCGGATCGGTGACCGCGATCTCGATGGAGAAGGGATAGGTCTTGCCGGAAGCGGTGCGGATCGTCAGGCTGCCGGTTGCAAACGTCTGGCTGGCCTGTGGCTGCGTCTGGGCCTGCGCCACGACGGCAACCGGCCCCGCGGTGCCGGCAAGGCAGAGAAAAAGCGCCACGAGGGCGCCTCCTGCACGTCTCATGTCTTTTCTCACCATCAATGCGCCCTGCCGATCGGGTTTTCGCTGTCCGGATGGATCTCCGCCGCCATCAGGCCCTTGTCGCCCGGTCCGAATCGGACAAGCACGACCTGGCCGGGACGCAACTCGGTCAAGCCGAAGCGGCGCAGCGTCTCCATATGGACGAAAATATCCTCAGTGCCCTCGCCGCGCGTCAGGAAGCCGAAGCCCTTGGTGCGGTTGAACCACTTCACCAGCGCCCGTTCCAGCCCGCTTGTCGGCGTCACCTGCACATGGGTTCGTACCGGCGGCATCTGCGACGGATGGACGGCAGTCGACTGGTCCATCGACAGGATCCGGAAGGCCTGATAGCCGCGATCCCGTTTCTGGATCATCGCCACGATGCGCGTGCCTTCCAGAATGGTCTGGTAGCCATCGCGCCTGAGGCAGGTCACATGAAGAAGAACGTCCTGCATGCCGTTATCGGGAACGATGAAGCCGAAGCCCTTGGCGACGTCGAACCACTTCACAACCCCGGTGATCTCGATCAATTCGACCGGTTCGCCCGAGAGCTCCTCGAAGCTGGCAATGCCTTTCGATGACATCTTGTCTGCCATATCCTATCGGCCCCTCGTTTACGCGTTACGACATGACGATTCACTGATTCTCGACGACTAGATTAACATCTCGGTAACCATTGAGCGCAAGACCCCGTGACGGGTTTATTCCCGTCTTTCTACTGTCTTCGGCTTGCTCGGGGCTGGAGCCTGCCCCATATGGCGAGACTGAACCAACAGACAGAATTTCGGAGACGACGTCGCATGCGTTACCTGCATACCATGGTCCGGGTGAAGGACCTCGAAGCCTCGCTGCATTTCTACACGACCATGCTCGGCCTGAAGGAAACGCGCCGCATCGAAAACGAGAAGGGCCGCTTCACGCTCGTCTTCCTCGCGGCCGACGAAGATGTGGCTTCGGCGCAGGCCTCTGCCGCGCCCTGCATCGAACTCACCTATAACTGGGATACGGAAGATTATACCGGCGGACGCAATTTCGGCCATCTGGCCTATGAGGTGGACGACGTCTACGCCTATTGCCAGCACCTGATGGACAATGGAATCACCATCAACCGTCCGCCGCGCGAGGGCCGGATGGCTTTCGTCAAATCGCCTGACGGCATTTCCTTCGAAATCCTGCAGAAGGGCGAAAACCTGCCGGTCGCCGAGCCCTGGGCCTCGATGCCGAATACCGGAAGCTGGTAAGCTTCGCGCAACGCGACTTTTAGAGAGGCGTGGTCGCTCTGGAAAAACATATGGCTTAGGCCATCGGCTCAGGCGGGCCGATGGCCTTTTTTTGGTTCGTGGGCTCAGCGTTGCGCGGGTTTGCGACCACAGAGACGAACAGGCCGGCCGGGCTTGACCTCATGTTGCCCTCCCCAAATTCTTGCCGGTGCATTTCCACCATCCGCCCGGTCTTGCCCCGGCCTTCGCGTCGCGGGATGCTTGCACGCATGATTCGCGCGATGATCCGCGTGAGAGACATGACAGGTGCAGCCGGCCGACGATCGCTCGATGCCTGCGGCAGCGCCCCAGTCGAAGGGACATGACGTGCCAGATCGATCCGAACTCTCGTCGCGCGGACAGAGGGCCACGCCGCTTATCGCAGCCGCCGTCTTCCTTGGACTTCTTTCCAGCTGTGCCACGACGAAAAAGGCAGAAGCGGACGGCGCATCCGCAGAACTTGCGGCTGCCGCCGACCCTTCCAAACCGGCGCAAGGTGCCGGACAGATTGCGGGCCAGCCGGGCGCCGCCGGCAGCAAACCGGGCTATGTGGATCCCGTCGTTTCCGCACAACCGCACCAGGGGATCAGGATCAATCCGAAACTGCCGAAGATCACCCGTTCGACGGCACCCGCACCACAACTGGCAGGGACCGACCAGCCGCCCGCCATGCAACAAGGACTGATCACGCAGCCGACCGGCGTGCGGGCCGGCTCGTTCAGCATTTTCTCGTCGCAGCCGGCAGCAGTCACCGGCGCCGCAGCATCCGCCTCATCGAAGGGGGGCGCAACCGGCCAGGCGGGCCAAGGTCTCGCGCCGATCAACGGCAGCGTCTACACGCCCCGCACCCCTCTTGCGCCGCAGCAGGCCGATATTCCGACGATACCGGCTGGCGCCGTGATCGCCGCGCCATCGGCAGGCGCCGGCCAGACGGCCGGTCAGGCGGCAAAGCCACCTGCGGCGCGTAAGCCGACGCCCGCCGACAGACTGCAGGTGAAAGCCACCAGCGTCTGCGTCAACGATTCCCGCGGGCGGCCGATAAACTGCTGATAAGCCAATTGTTTTCGAAAAATCATTGATGTGCAGAGGCTTGTCATTTTTCTGCAAAGAAACGTGATTTTCCGCTTGCCGGATCAGAAACCTCTCTCTATAAGGCCCTCACCGCACGCGCCCTTCGTCTATCGGTTAGGACGTCAGATTTTCATTCTGAAAAGAGGGGTTCGACTCCCCTAGGGCGTGCCACCCTTCTCTTCCTGCAAATTGCTGTTTTCAAAGCGAATTCCTTAATTCGCATGGGCATGTTGCGCGCCAATTTTCGAGCACGAAAAAAGCAGCCTGAAGATGCAAAATTCCGCTTGCCGGATCAAAAACCTCTCTCTATAAGGCCCTCACTGCACGCGCCCTTCGTCTATCGGTTAGGACGTCAGATTTTCATTCTGAAAAGAGGGGTTCGACTCCCCTAGGGCGTGCCACCCTTCTCTTCCTGCAAATTGCTGTTTCCGAAAGCGAATTCGTTTGTTCGCATGGTGTTTTTCGTGTCGATTTCAGCGGCTTAAAAAAGCATCGGGAAAGTGCAAAATACCGCTTGCCGGATCAAGGACCTCTCTCTATAAGGCCCTCACCGCACGCGCCCTTCGTCTATCGGTTAGGACGTCAGATTTTCATTCTGAAAAGAGGGGTTCGACTCCCCTAGGGCGTGCCACTCTCTTCCTTTGAAAATTGACAGATTTTGCACAGTGTAAGCTGATGCGCGGTTTCTGCTATCCCAGACAAGCCTGAGTATCGATCCGACGGCAAGATGCCGTCAGGGCGCCTTCACGGCATCGAGAACACGCAGCTGGATACGGCGATTGCCTTGCCATTGATCGGCACTGAGGCAACCCGCGACATGGATCTGCGTGCCGCGCCCGTTGAGCAGGAGATCGCCGAGCGGTGTTTCTGCGGCGCGAAAGGCGATACCGTCCAGACGCGAGCCATCGACAGATTCCAACGTCACCTTCACATGGTTCTGTCCGACAAGGCGCGAATCGCGCAGCCGGTGCGCGGGAATGGCAAAGACCGGTTGCGCATGCCCGGAACCGAAGGGTCCCGCCTGCTCCAGCTGATCGTAAAGCTGCACCGTGGCACCAGAGGCCGAGAGAGCGCCGTCGATCTTCAGAACATGATTGGCGACGAGCTGCGGCACGGTTTTCTGCGCCTGCTCGTCAAAGAAGGCACGCAGGGCACCAAGATTGCCGCGCTCAACGGTGAGGCCTGCCGCCATGGCATGGCCGCCGCCCTTGACCAGCAGGCCGCCATCGACGGCGGCACGGACCATGCGGCCCAGATCGAATCCGTTGATCGAGCGGCCGGAGCCGGTTCCCTTGCCGGAAGCATCGAAGGCGATCGCGAAGGCCGGCCGCTTGAACTTTTCCTTCAGCCGCGCTGCAAGCAGGCCGACGATGCCGGGATGCCATTTCTCGCGCGCGGTGACAATGACGCTCGCCCCCTCGCCATTGCCGTATTCGGCCAGAACTTCCGCCTCGGCCTCGGCCAGCATTTCAGCTTCCATCGCCTGACGCTCGCGGTTGAGATCGTCGAGCCGGCCGGCAATCTCTTCAGCGACTGACGGATCGTCGATGGTCAGAAGCCGGCTTCCGAGCGCCGCGTCGCCGATGCGCCCTCCGGCATTGATACGCGGGCCGACGAGAAAGCCGAGATGATAGGGGGTGACGGGGCCGCCGAGGCCCGCCTTCTTGAACAGCGCGGCGAGCCCTGCATTGCCCATGTGGCGCGCGGCGATCAGACCCTTCACCACGTAAGCACGGTTGAGGCCTTTCAGGGGCACCACGTCGCAAACGGTCGCCAAGGCCACGATATCGAGCCACGACAATAGATCGAGCGAACGGGCGCGCTGATCGCCCCTTTCGCGCAGAAGCCGCGCGGTGGCCACCAGAACGAGGAAGACGACGCCGGCGGCACACAGATGCCCCTGCCCCGACAGATCGTCTTCGCGGTTCGGATTGACCAGTGCCAGACAGGGCGGCATTTCATGGCTCATCTGGTGGTGGTCGATCACCACCACATCGACGCGCTCGTCGCGGGCGGCCGCCAGCGCCTCATGGCTCGTCGAGCCGCAGTCGACGGTGACGATCAGCTGGGCGCCATTTTCTACAAGCTTGCGGATCGCCACGGCGTTCGGGCCATAGCCTTCGAAAACACGGTCGGGAATATAGATTTCGGCGTCGATGCCGAAATGCGCAAAGAAACGATGCATCAGCGCGGAGGAAGACGCGCCATCGACGTCGTAGTCGCCGAAGATCGCCACGCGCTCACGGCGGGCGACCGCATCGGCCAGACGGTTTGCCGCCTTCTCGCAATCGGTGAGCATGAAGGGTTCCGGCATCAACGAGCGGATGGTGGGGTCGAGAAAGGCCGGCGCATCGTCCAGCGTCACGCCACGTCCGGCCAGCACACGGGCGATCAGTTCGGGAATGCCGTGGACCTGGGTCATCGCCAGTGCGCGGTTCTGCATCGCCTGATCAAGGCGCGAGATCCAGCGCTGTCCGCCGGCGGATCGCTCGACGTTCAGAAATGCACGCGGTACGGGATCCACAGGTTCGTCGACAAGCGGCATGGCGGAGATCTGTCTCTCACTGGTCATGCCCGGCTTCTACAGCATGCGCCCGCAAATCGAAACGGGTTTCGTTGCAGCAGATCAGGCGCTCAGCTTGCCCAGAGAATGATCCCGAGCGCGGCGCAACAGACCGCCGCGATGATGACCATCACGAAGGTCCAGTTTCGCTCGTCACGATCCCCTTCGGGCCCAGGCAACACGGAATCTGCCGGTTGCCAGTCACGTGAATAGACGAGCCGTAAATGGCTCGATTTTCCGTCTTTTCCGCCGGTCTTCGGACGGTTCGAGTGACGACCGGGCGCTGCATCCATCGACATCACTCAAGCGCCTCCTCGCGGCTGGTGACAATACCGATAATGTAGAGCCGCAGCCGGTCATCGACCAGACGCGAATAGGGCTCGGAGCCTTATTTTTTAGGAGCGATGCAGGAATGTCTCGCTTCAAGACATTCCCATCATACAGCCGGGATTCGGGCCCCTTGTCAGAGGTCCTTCGGGCGCTCGATACGGATCACCTGCGGCTCACCGACAAGGTAGCTTTCGGCCTTGATCGCATCGACCGCCTTGCGCACCGAAACTTCCATCGTCGCATGGGTGACGAGGATAATTGTCTTTGCCTCCCCCTTCACCGCCCCATCGGCGCCACCGGGACGGGCGCGCTGGACGATCGATTCGAGCGAGATGCCGTTTTCAGCCATGCGGGTTGCGACCGAGGCGAAGACACCGGTGCGGTCGGCGACCGCGAGGCGAATGAAATAGCCGCCCTCGTGGCTCTGCATTTCGGCCTGCCTGTAAGGCGCAAGCGCTGCGGCGGGCGTGCCGAGGACCGGCACCTGCTGGGCACCGGGGCGGCTCTTGGCGATATCGGCAATATCACCGAGCACCGAGGAAGCCGTGGCATTGCCGCCGGCGCCGGGCCCAACCATCAGAAGCTCGCCGAGGATATCGGATTCGATCGCGACCGCATTGGTGACGCCGTCGACCTGTGCGATCACCGAATCGCGCGGCACCATGGTCGGGTGGACGCGCTGCTCGATACCGGTTTCGGTGCGAAGCGCCACGCCGAGGAGCTTGATGCGATAGCCGAGATCGGCCGCCGCATGGATATCCTCGATCGAGATATTGCTGATGCCCTCGAGATAGATCTGTTCCGGCGCCAATTGTGTGCCGAAGGCAAGCGTCGTCAGGATGGCGAGCTTGTGGGCGGTATCATTGCCTTCGATATCGAAGGTCGGATCGGCTTCCGCATAGCCGAGGCGCTGGGCTTCCTTCAGGCAATCGGCAAACGACAGGCCCTCCTTCTCCATCCGGGTCAGGATGTAGTTGCAGGTACCGTTCATGATGCCATAGACGCGCGACACGGTGTTGCCGGTCAAGGATTCACGCAGCGCCTTGATGACGGGAATACCGCCGGCGACGGCTGCTTCGAAATTCAGCAGCACGCCGCGTTCCTCGGCGATTTTCGCAAGTTCGACGCCGGATGCGGCCAGCAGCGCCTTGTTTGCTGTCACCACATGGAGACCGCGCTCCAGAGCGGCCCTGACAGACCGGGCCGCCGGGCCTTCCGCGCCGCCGATCAGTTCCACGAAGACGTCGATATCGGCCTCGGATGCCAGCTGTTCCGGTGTGTCGAACCAGGTGATGCCCGACATGTCGACACCGCGATCGCGGCTTCTGTCGCGGGCGGAAACGGCGGTAATGATAATGGCCCGGCCGCAGGTCGTGGCGAGCTCACCCGCACGTGTCTGGAGGATCCGGACGAGCGAGGCACCGACGGTGCCAAGACCCGCAATGCCGACTTTCAGGGCATCAGCCATGGTTCAAACTTCCTGCGGTTTTCATGGAATGGCGGCCGTTGCCAGCCACCGGAAGGTATGGGTGACGGCCGATAATGTCGGCCGTCGGAATGGTAACGCGTGATCAGCGACGGGTGTTGAGCGAGATCACATTGTGCATCGTGTCATCCGCCGTCGAGAAGAATTTCTTGATGTTGCGGGCTGCCTGGCGGATGCGATGCTCGTTTTCGACGAGCGCCAGACGCACATATTCATCGCCCTGCTCACCGAAGCCGATACCGGGCGCCACGGCTACGTCTGCCTTCTCGACCAGGAGCTTGGAAAATTCCAGGGAACCGAGATGACGGAACTTTTCCGGAATTTTTGCCCAGGCGAACATGGTCGCCGGCGGCGGCGGCACTTCGAAACCGGCCTTGCCGAAGGCATCGACCATCACGTCGCGGCGGCGGCGATAGACATTGCGCACCTCGGTGATATCCGAACCATCGCCGTTCAGCGCGTGGGTGGCGGCCACCTGGATCGGCGTAAAGGCGCCATAATCCAGATAGGATTTCACGCGCGTCAGAGCCGAGATCAGGCGCTCGTTGCCGACGGCAAAGCCCATGCGCCAGCCGGGCATCGAGAAGGTCTTGGACATGGACGTAAACTCGACGGTCACGTCCATGGCACCCGGCACTTCCAGGACCGACGGCGGCGGGGCATTTTCGTCGAAATAGATCTCGGCATAGGCGAGGTCTGAGAGCACGATCAACTCGTGCTTCTTGGCGAAGGCAATCACGTCCTTGTAGAAATCGAGCGATGCGACATGCGCCGTCGGGTTCGACGGATAGTTGATGATCAGCGCCAGCGGCTTCGGAATGGAATGTTTCACGGCACGTTCCAGCGGGCCGAAGAAGCTGTCATCAGGCTCGACCGACATCGAACGGATCACGCCGCCCGCCATCAGGAAGCCGAAGGCATGGATCGGATAGGTCGGGTTGGGGCAGAGAATGACGTCGCCGGGCGCGGTGATCGCCTGCGCCATGTTGGCAAAGCCTTCCTTCGACCCCAGCGTCGCGACGACCTGGGTATCGGGGTTCAGCTTGACGCCGAAACGGCGGGCGTAATAGGCGGCCTGGGCGCGGCGCAGGCCGGGAATGCCCTTGGACGACGAATAGCGGTGGGTGCGCGGGTCCTGAACCACTTCGCAGAGCTTGTCTACGATCGCCTTCGGCGTCGGCAGATCGGGGTTGCCCATGCCGAGATCGATAATGTCCGCGCCACCCGCTCGCGCGCTGGCTTTCAAACGGTTGACCTGTTCGAAAACGTAGGGCGGCAGTCGCCGGACTTTATGAAACTCTTCCATGTGTCTCCCCGGAATGGATTTAAGCCTCTCGGCCATGCTCTCGTGGCGTCTCCTGACGCTGCTTCATGGCACATCTTAGGCGATTTGTGCTTTGCGACCAATCCGGGCAAAAGGCAAGGCCTATTTGGTCCCGGACAGGCGTCGAAAAGCTGTCCCGGCAATCGCAAATACCAAGGTCGGCGTCAGGTGCGAAAGATCGGGGGAGCGCCTTACTTGGCGATCTCTTTCAGGGCGTCCGATGCATGATCGGCGGCAAGCTTGCGGTATTCCACCACGCGGCGCTTATATTCGGCCTCGGAAATCGTGCCGTTCTTGCGCATGCGGGCAAGCGCTGCCATGCGCGGCTCGGTCTTCTGATAATCGGCGTCCTCGATCTGCTCGTTGGCAGCCGTCAAGGTCGGCGCGAATGTCGGATAGGTGCCGGTGTTCTTCAAAGCCATCTGACCGCCAGGGGGCGGTATCTTGGTCTGCGCGATCACGGCGGGTGGCGGGGTGTTCGGACGGCCGTCGTCGAGGGCAAAGTCCTTGCTGGTGCAACCCGTGACAAACGGCAGGACGCCCAGACCGACGATAAGCGGCAGAGAGCCGATCCGATGCCTCAGTTTTTCCATGTCCCTGATCCAGTTTTCAGACAGCCGCGACACGCGACCCGCATGCCGTTCGCTGGCACTTGTATTCGCTTTGAGGCACAATGTACAAACGAAAACAAACGGAAGTGCGCGAGGAGGCATCACTTGACGGAAAAGACCGGGGATAACGGGAGGACTGGACCAGAATTTCCGGGCTTCGATCCCAAGACGGTCGAAGCCTATATGGTGAAAGACCCGCAGGCGCTTGCGATGAATTTCGCCCGCGCGATGGAGAATCTCGGCAAGGCCGCCTCAGAATGGCTCGGGCCGCGCGAACGCGGGGAAATTTCCAAGGACGATCCGAACCCGGTGACGGATCTCTTGAAGACGCTGTCGCAGGTGACGGAATACTGGATCTCCGAACCACAGCGCACACTGGAAGCCCAGACACTGCTGTTCTCCAGCTATATGGGTGTCTTTACCCGCACGCTCGATCAGTTTTCCGGCCGTGCGGTGCAGCCCGAGCCGGTCTCGCAGAAACGCGACAAGCGTTTCCAGGACGAGGACTGGAGCAACAATCCGTTCTTCTCGTTCCTGAAACAGGTCTATTTCGTCACCGCGACCTGGGCGGAAAAGCTGGTTGCCGAGGCTGAAGGGCTGGATGAACATACGCGCCACAAGGCGGCCTTCTACGTCCGGCAGGTCACATCGGCGCTGTCGCCCAGCAATTTCGCGCTGACCAATCCGGAAGTCTACCGGCAGACGGTTGCAAGCAACGGTGCCAATCTGGTGGCCGGCATGCGGATGTTTGCCGAGGATATCGCAGCCGGCCGGGGCGACCTGCGGCTCCGGCAGACCGAAGGCGCGCGTTTTGCCATCGGTGAGAACCTTGCAACGACGCCCGGCAAGGTAATTGCCCGCAGCGAGGTCTGCGAAGTGCTGCAATACGAACCGACGACGGAGACGGTGTTCAAGCGGCCCCTGATGATCGTGCCGCCGTGGATCAACAAATACTACATTCTCGATCTCACGGCGGAAAAGAGCTTCATCCGGTGGTGCGTCGATCAGGGGCATACGGTGTTCGTCGTCTCGTGGGTCAACCCCGATCAGCGCCATGCCGGCAAAGACTGGGATTCCTATCGCGCGGAGGGCATCGACTTCGCGCTTGACGCCATCGAGAAGGCGACCGGCGAGAAAAAGGTCAATGCCGTCGGCTATTGCGTCGGCGGCACGCTGCTTGCGGCGACACTTGCCTATCATGCGAAAACCGGCAATGAGCGCATCGCCTCCGTCACCTTCCTCGCAGCGCAGGTGGATTTCACCTATGCGGGCGACCTGAAAGTGTTCGTCGACGAGACGCAGCTTGCGGCGCTCGAGGCGCATATGGCCGCGACGGGCTATCTCGACGGCTCGAAAATGGCGATCGCCTTCAACATGCTCAGAGCCTCCGAGCTGATCTGGCCCTATGTGGTCAACAACTACCTCAAGGGGCAGGAACCGCTGCCCTTCGACCTTCTCTACTGGAATTCCGATTCGACCCGGATGGCGGCGGCCAACCACGGGTTCTACCTGCGCAACTGCTATCTCGCGAACAATCTGGCCAAGGGCCTGTTGCTGCTGGGCGGTGCGCCGGTCAATCTGAAAGACATCACCATCCCTGTCTACAATCTCGCAACCCGCGACGATCATATCGCGCCGGCAAAATCGGTATTTACCGGGCAGTCGCTGTTCGGCGGGCCGGTGGAGTTCGTGCTGTCCGGCTCCGGCCATATCGCGGGGGTCGTCAATCCGCCCGCCCGCAACAAGTATCAGTATTGGACCGGCCAGGATCTCAACAAGACCTTCGAGGACTGGTTTACCGATGCCGAGGAGATGCCGGGGTCATGGTGGCCGCACTGGCAGACGTGGATTTCGGCCAAGGACGATACCCAGGTACCGGCACGCAAACCCGGCCTGACGCCGGGCGGGCGCAAGATGAAGCCGCTCGGCGATGCACCGGGCACTTATGTTCTGGCGCGTACCTGACGGCCGAGACCGAATATCACGCCCACCGCCATCGGCGCCTCTGCGCCTTGCGTTCCGACACGCTTACCAGCACTGCAGCCCCAGATGATCTTCGACCCGCCTCTCCTGCCCGCAACGCTTGTCCAGCGCTACAAGCGCTTCCTCTTCGACGCTATCCATCCGGACGGGACGCCGTTTACCGGCTCCTGCCCGAATACTGGCTCGATGCGCGGACTGACGGCGACAGGCTCTCAGATCTTCGTCTCCGAACATGAGAGCAAGACGCGCAAGTATCGCCACATGTTCGAGATGGTCGAGGTCGATGGCGAAATGGTGGGGATCAATACCGGCCTGCCGAACCGGTTGACGGAGGAGGCGATCCGGGCCGGTATGGTGGCGAGCCTCTGCGGCTACGGCACGATCCTGCGCGAACAGAAATATGGCCGCAATTCCCGCATCGACTTTCTGCTGAGGGACGAAAACCGCGCCCTGCCTGATGCCTATGTGGAGGTGAAGAACGTCCATTTCAGCCGCATGCCGGGGCTCGCCGAATTTCCCGACACAGTGACAAAGCGCGGCGCCAAGCATCTCGAAGAACTCGGCGATATGGCCGGCGCCGGTCACCGGGCGGTGATGATCTATCTCATCCAGCGCAACGACTGCACCCGCTTTTCGATCTGCGGGGACCTCGATCCGGCCTATGCGCTCGGCTTTGCCCGCGCAAGGCAGCGCGGCGTGGAGGCCTATGCGATCCGCTGCACCGTTACGCCACAAGCAATCACGCCTGCGGCGCTGGTGGATATCGATTTCGGGTGAGTGCCAGGCAGAAACCATTAGTCTGATGGTAAAAGCGCCTCGCTCTCCCGTTCCGCTGGACGAGAGGGCTGTGCCTGATTTATGAACGGAGAAACTGCGAAAGAAGGACACATGGTCACCTATATCGATGCCGTCTCGGCCCCGCTCAAGAATACAGGCGCCATACGGCTCTATACGCCGGAGGATTTCGCCGGCATGCGCAAGGCCTCGCTTCTGACGGCGCGCTGCCTCGACGAGCTGGCCGCGATCGTCAAGCCCGGCGTGACGACCAGCACGATCGACCGTTTCGTCTTCGAGTTCGGCATGGATCACGGCGCGCTGCCGGCCACGCTCAATTATCGCGGCTACAAATATTCCGTCTGCACCTCGCTCAACCATGTCGTCTGCCACGGCATGCCGGACGACAAGCCGCTGAAGGATGGCGATATCGTCAATATCGACGTCACCTATCTTCTGGATGGCTGGCACGGGGACTCGAGCCGGATGTATCCGGTGGGCCAGATCAAGCGGGCCGCCGAACGTCTCCTTGAAGTGACATACGAATGCCTGATGCGCGGCATCGCGGCGGTCAAGCCCGGCGCACGCACCGGTGCAATCGGCGAGGCGATCCAGACCTATGCAGAAGCCGAGCGCTGCTCCGTCGTGCGCGACTTTTGCGGTCATGGCGTCGGCAAGCTGTTTCACGATTCGCCGAACATCCTGCATTACGGCCGCGCCGACGAGGGCCCGGAAATCAAGGAAGGGATGATCTTCACCATCGAGCCGATGATCAATCTCGGCAAGCCGCATGTGAAGGTTCTCTCGGACGGCTGGACGGCGGTTACCCGCGACCGGTCGCTCTCGGCGCAATACGAACATGCCATCGGCGTGACGTCGACCGGTTGCGAGATCTTCACCCTGTCGCCCGGCGGCTTCGACCGGCCGGGCCTTCCGCCCCTCAAGAGCTGACCGAACCCGCAAGGCCCGAACACCATGGCCAGACCCGCCTCGCCCTCGTCTTCATCCGGTAATGCCAGTGACGTCGAGGGACAGGCGGGAAACGATGCCGTTGCCGACGAGCGGTTTTTCTTCGGCGAGGCGATCGGCCTTCCGCCGGCGCCCCGAAAGACCGGCGGCGACACGCGGCGCACGGCGGCGGCGGATCCAAGCGAAGAGCATTATCTCGGCCACCGCGAGCGGCTCAGGGCCAAATACCGCGAGCATGGCGATACCGGGCTTGCCGACTACGAAATCCTCGAACTTGTCCTCTTCCGGCTGATCCCGCGGCGCGACACGAAACCGGTTGCCAAGGCGCTTCTTAGCCGCTTCGGCACGCTTGCCGGGGTATTCGGGGCGCCGCTTGCGCTTCTGACCGAGGTAAAGGGCGTCGGCGATACCGTGGCGCTCGATCTCAAGCTCATGGCGACCGTCGGCCAGCGGATGCTGAAAAGCGGGTTGCGCGACAAGCAGGTGCTCTCCTCCTGGTCCGCCGTCATCGACTATTGCCATGCAGCGATGGCCTTCGAGGCACGCGAGCAATTCCGCATTCTCTTTCTCGACAAGCGCAACGTGCTGATCGCTGACGAGGTTCAGGGCCATGGGACCGTCGATCACACGCCGGTCTATCCGCGCGAAGTGGTGCGGCGCGCACTGGAACTGTCGGCAACCGCTCTCATTCTCGTCCACAATCACCCGAGCGGCGATCCGACGCCGTCTCGGGCCGATATCGACATGACGAAAACGATCGTCGATACGGCAAGGCCTCTCGGCATTTCGGTCCACGACCATATCATCATCGGCAGGGACGGACATGCCAGCCTCAAGGGCCTGCGGCTGTTCTGACCGCTGCCGCTTGCCGGCCGGAAGGCAAGCCCGCCGATTGATGCCAGCCGGTGCAGTGCAGCAGGGTCTTCACTGCCGTCATCATCGAATCATTGCAAATACCTCGACGCAGTGAAATCAAACGGTCAGATTGTCGCGTTAGGAATTGACGTCAGGTCGCTATTGCACTGCAATAGCGTCGGATTCGAAGGGTGGAGTTTTCGATATGAACGAGTACGATCTGATCGTTGTCGGCAGCGGACCGGCCGGGCGCCGCGCCGCCATCCAGGCTGCAAAGCTGGAGAAAAAAGTTCTCGTCGTCGAGCAGGGCAAGCGGGTCGGCGGCGTATCCGTCCATACCGGCACGATCCCCTCGAAAACGCTGCGCGAGACGGTTCTCAACCTGTCCGGATGGCGCGAGCGCGGTTTTTACGGCAAATCCTACCGGGTCAAGCAGGAGATCAGCGCCGACGATCTGCGCCGACGCCTGCTCATCACGCTCGACCACGAGGTCGAGGTTCTCGAACACCAGTTCGCCCGAAACCGCGTTCAGCACATCAGGGGCAAGGCGAGCTTCGTCACAGCCAATACGATGGAGATCGTCAAGGATGACGGCGATATCGTGCATGTGAAGGGTGATTCGATCCTGCTTGCGGTCGGCACGAAACCCTTCCGTCCCGACTATATCCCTTTCGATCAGGAAACGATTCTCGACAGCGACGAGCTTCTGGAGATCAAGGAATTGCCGCGCTCGGTCGTGGTGATCGGCGCCGGCGTCATCGGCATCGAATACGCAACGATCTTTTCTGCACTCGATACGGCCGTAACCGTGATCGACCCGAAGTCGACGATGCTGGACTTCATCGACAAGGAGATCATCGAGGATTTCATCTATCAGCTGCGCGACCGCAACATGAAGCTTCTGCTCGGCCAGAAGGCCGAGAAGGTGGAGAAGCTCGACAACGGCAAGGTACAGGTGACGGTCGATACCGGCCGGCGCATCGTCGTCGACATGGTTCTGTTCGCCGCCGGCCGGATGGGGGCAACGGACGGGCTGAACCTTGCCGCCGCCGGTCTGGAAGCAGACAGCCGCGGCCGGCTGAAGGTCAATCCGGAAACGTTTCAGACCAACGTGCCGCATATCTTTGCGGCCGGCGATGTCGTGGGCTTTCCAAGCCTTGCCTCGACCTCGATGGAACAGGGGCGCATTGCGGCGCGCGTGGCGGTCGGCGCGATCGCCATGGAGCCGCAGAAATATTTCCCCTACGGCATCTATTCCGTGCCGGAAATCTCCACCTGCGGGCTGACCGAAGAGGAGATGAAAGAGCGCGGCATTCCCTATGAATGCGGGATCGCACGCTTCCGCGAGACCTCGCGCGGCCATATCATGGGGCTCGAAAGCGGGCTTCTGAAGCTTATCTTCTCGCTGAAGACCCGGCGTCTGCTCGGTGTCCACATCATCGGCGAGACGGCGACCGAGCTCGTTCATATCGGCCAGGCGGTTCTCAACCTCAAAGGCACGGTCGAATATTTCGTCGAGAACACGTTCAATTATCCGACGCTTGCCGAAGCCTACAAGATCGCGGGCCTCGATGCATGGAACCGGATGGGCGAGCGCAAGGAGCCGGCCGAGCCGTCGAAACCCGTCGAGGTGACGGCCAAGGATGCCGCGGCCGAACAGAAGAAGACCGCGTTGCAATAAACAATCCGATGGGGGGAGAGGCGCTGGCAAGCACCACCCTCCCCATCCTCTTCGACAATGCCGGAAACGAAAAAAGCCGCGTCGATGACGCGGCTTTCTTTTCGTCTCGTGTGAGAGGCCCTTTCGGGCCCATCATCAACGCGAGTAGAATTCGACGACGAGCGACGGTTCCATGATGACCGGGTACGGTACATCCGAGAGCAACGGTACGCGAGCGTAGGTTGCAACCATCTTGTTGTGGTCGACTTCGATATAGTCAGGAACGTCGCGCTCAGCGAGAGAAACGGCTTCGAGAACCGTTACCATCTGCTTGGACTTCTGACGGACTTCGATGACGTCGCCGGCCTTGCAACGGTAGGAACCGATGTTGACGCGGACGCCGTTGACCGTGACGTGGCCATGGTTGACGAACTGACGGGCAGCAAAGACCGTCGGTACGAACTTGGCGCGGTACACGATCGCGTCGAGGCGCGATTCGAGCAGACCGATCAGGTTTTCACCGGTGTCGCCCTTGCGGCGGTTGGCTTCTTCGTAGATCGCGCGGAACTGCTTCTCGCGGATGTCGCCGTAGTAGCCCTTGAGCTTCTGCTTGGCGCGCAGCTGCACACCGAAGTCGGAAAGCTTGCCCTTGCGGCGCTGGCCGTGCTGGCCCGGGCCGTATTCGCGGCGGTTAACCGGCGACTTCGGACGGCCCCAGATGTTTTCGCCCATACGGCGGTCAATTTTGTACTTAGACGATTCGCGCTTGCTCATCGCATTTCCTTTCATACGGTTCCACCAGGCCGTCTCCGGCCCGGATCAAGGAAACACGCCCTCCTCTGAACCCCTATTGGAGCTCTGACAGGTCTCTCACGAAGCGATCGGAGACAACCACGGGACATGTCAAATAAAACACCGGGCGTTGCCACCCGGTGCTGCAGGGGTCTCTAAGGAGAAACCGTTGGGATGTCAATGCGAACCGTCACAAATACATGACACCCCGCGACCGCAGGAAAACGGCCTACTTCATCGCAGCCTTCTGGGCCTTGAGGCCGAGGGCGTCGCTGATCGTATAGAACATGTCCGTCTGGTCCGTCAGCCCGGTAACATTGGCCGCGCGCGGGCCGAAAGCGGCGACACGCAACTGCGTGCCGGTGTGGCCCTGGTCGTCGACGTCATCGGAATTGCCGTAGGTCACGGCCATGACGGCGCCGTCCTTGGTCATCAGCGCCTCGGACAGGCCGGGAGCCTTGGCCTCGGCATCGATGATCTGGCTGGCATGGGCATGGTCTGCAGTGACGATGACCAGTGTGTGGCCGTCCGCCTTGGCGAATTTCAGCGCTTCCTGAACCGCTTCGTCGAGATCGACCGTCTCGCCGATCTGGCCGCAGGGATTGGCGGCATGATCCTGCTTGTCGATCGAGGCGCCCTCGACCTGCAGGAAGAAGCCCTTGTCATTGCCCTTCAAGAGGTCGATCGCCTTCGTCGTCATCTGGGAGAGGGTTGGAACGGAGGCGTTGCGCTTTTCGTTCACCTGGCAGGTCACGACTTCCTTGTCGGTATTGCCGTGATGGCTGGCCTTCGGGCCCTGCCAGCGGACCGGCATGTTGCCATCCGAAAAAAGCCCCAGCAGCGGCGCGCTGTCGCCGGCGGCCGTCACGGCCTGCATCTCGTCGAGACTGGTGACGATCTTGTAGCCACGCGCCTTCGCCTGATCCATCAGCGACTTGTCCTTCCACTCGCCGGCCTTGGCGGCTTCGGAAAAGCTCTTGGCGCCGCCACCGAGCGTCACGTCGGCACGGGCATTGATCAGCTGTTCGGTGATCGAGCCAAGGCCGCCATTCTCAAGCGCATTGGTCGGGCATTTTTCGGTGGTGGAGGACGGTGCATAGCATTTGCGGCCCGTCACATGGGCGATCTGTACGGCGGGCGTCGCATCCTGCAACTCGGCGGTGGAGACATTGCCGGTGCCGAGACCGGCGGCCTTTGCCATTTCAAGCAGGGTCTGATGCGGCTGCTCGCGGATATCGACGCCGATCGCGCCGTTATAGCTCTTCACGCCGGTGGCCCAGGCGGTGCCGGATGCCGCCGAATCGGTCACATAGGTGGGCTTGCCGGTTTTCTTGTCGAGCGAATAATGGGTGTACTGGCCGGTGACCGGCAGGGCATCGATGCCCTTGAAGAACTGGCCGGCGCCAAGCGCATAATTGCGGGCCACAGTGATCTCCGAATCGCCCATTCCGTCGCCGATCAGGAGGATGACATTCTTCGGCCTGCCATCGACGATGACGTTGCGGAAAGATGTGGTGATATCGCCGTCGAGACGGCGTGCGCCACCCGGCTGGCTGAGATCGCCTTGCGCGGCGCGGGTCATCAGCTTGTCGGTATCGTCGTCCGCCTGAGCGGTCAGGATGGTCGCGGACGCCAGGATGGTGGCGGCGAGAAGGGTGGAAACGGTGCGATTTCGAACAATACGCATGGCAGGTCCCCTATCTGTGCAGAATTGGCTGCGTTGACTTCACAGACCCGCTCTACGCCCGAGGCGTGTACCCTATGTGACAAAATCGGCCGAAATACTACTCGGCCGCGAGCCGGCCTTCATCCTGATCAGCCGCATCGGCGCTACCGGGCGCGGTCTCCTTCTGCAGGTCGGGAAAGGCGACGATGCGCTTGCCGGTGAAATCCGTGTGAACGACAATCAGGCTCTGCTCCTCGAAATAGCCGAGGAGACGCCGGGCACGGCGCGCCGAATGGGTGCCGTAGGCGCGGGCGATACGGGCGTCGGACGGGCATGGTTCGGCCAGGATCGCGGCCTTCGCCATCATCAGGAAGACGCCCTGCAGATCGTCCGATACCTGCGATGACAGTTCCATGGCTATCGTCCAGGCCTCGCTTGCGGCCGTTTCCGGATCGATGCCGGACCGGGCAACCGCGGCACGACGGCGGAAGTCGGAAAGCGACATCGGCGGGCCGGGAAGACGGCGCATGCGAGCGCGTACGAGAAAGTCCTGATAGAGAACCGCGTCGGTGCGATACCCGGATTGCGGATCGTCGAGAATTTCAGAGAGAACCAGATTGAGGCGCTCGTCGCGCTCCTCCGGCGTCAG
Organism: Neorhizobium sp.; assembly: GCA_028283725.1. GTDB lineage: Bacteria > Pseudomonadota > Alphaproteobacteria > Rhizobiales > Rhizobiaceae > Neorhizobium. The sequence continues at coordinate 421,620 of JAPWKC010000004.1, forward strand.
TTCCGGCTGGGCGATGCGCGGTTCGGAAGGCGCTGCGGCAGCGGCCGGTACGGCACGCGACAGTTCGGCCAGGATATCCGGTGTCGGGCGCGGCTGCGGCGCGGCGCGGCGTGGCGGCAGCGGCCGGGCAAATTCCTCCGGGTCCGGGGTGAAGATCAGATCCTCGACATCCTGCGGGGCATCCGGCAGCGGCATCAGCTTCGGGCTCGACGAGCGCGCCGATGTTTCGACCGTACCGATGACGATCGGCAGCGGCCGGCGCGACAGTGCCGGGCCGAGGGCGACGAAATTGCCGCGCTTCAGATCGCGGAACATCTCCGCCTGGCGGCGATCCATGCCGAGAAGATCGGCGGCGCGCGCCATGTCGATATCGAGGAAGGTGCGGCCCATCAGGAAGTTCGAGGCTTCGGCCGCGACGTTCTTGGCAAGCTTTGCCAGACGCTGGGTGGCGATGACGCCGGCAAGGCCGCGTTTACGGCCACGGCACATGAGATTGGTCATCGCGCCGAGGGACAATTTTCGCGCGTCTTCCGAGACATCGCCGCCGACCGACGGCGCAAACATCTGGGCCTCGTCGACCACCACGAGCACCGGATACCAGAAATCGCGATCGGCATCGAAAAGGCCGTTGAGGAAGGTGCCGGCCGCACGCATCTGTTCCTCGAGGTCGAGACCTTCAAGGGTCAGGACGCAGGAGACGCGGTTCTTGCGGATGCGGTTGGCGATGCCGATCAGTTCGGCCTCGGTGCGTTCGCCATCGACGACCACATGGCCGTATTTGTCGGCGAGCGTGACGAAATCGCCTTCGGGATCGATAATGACCTGCTGGACCCAGGGTGCGGACTGTTCCAGAAGGCGGCGCAACAGATGCGACTTGCCTGAGCCGGAATTGCCCTGGACGAGCAGACGCGTCGCCAGAAGCTCCTCGATATCGAGCTTGGCCAGCTGTCCGCCAGCCACAGTTCCCATATCGATGCCGACCTGCACAGCGCTTACCTCGTCTTCAATCTCTGAATTGGGCTTTTGGATTGGCCATATCACTGACCGGTGATCGCGCGTTTGCGCGGCAAAGGCCGGCGACACGCGGAGCGAACCCGTCCTCATAACAGAGATCGGGATTCGTTTCGCCGGGCAAGAGCGAAAATCAACAGGCTTTCGCGATCAGCCCGACGCGGCGCGGCGGAAACCAAGCGAGAGCAGCCCTGCCCCAATCATCAGCGAGCCGCCGGTGCGGTTGACGATCGTCTGGACCGTCGGTTTGCGGATCGTGTTGCGGGCGAGCGTGGCGAGGAGACCGTAGAGCGACGCGTTGAGCGTCGCCAGAACGAGGAACGTCACCTCGAAGATCACCATCTGCGACAACAGCGGCTGCGACAGGTCGAGAAACTGCGGCAGGAAGGCGACGAAGAAGACGATGCTCTTGGGATTGAGAGCCGTCACCGCATAGGTGTGCAGGAAGACGCGCCAGGGTTTGATCGCCGGCATGTCTTCTTCCCTATCGAGCGCCTGCGTTGCGACGGGCGCGCGCCACAGCTTAATTCCAAGATAGATGAGATAGGCCGCGCCTGCCCATTTGAGTGCGGTAAAAAGCATTGCGGATGTGGCGAGAAGAGCGCCGAGCCCGAGCATGGACGCGGTCATGGCGGTGAAATCGCCAAGGGCCACGCCTGCGACCGTCGCGCCCGCCACCTTGCGGCCATGTGTCATTGCATAGGAAATGACGAGAAGGATCGTCGGGCCGGGAATGGCCAGAAGCACAGCCGAGGCGGCAACGAAGGCAAGCCAGTGTTCGATCGACATTTTTTTCTTTTTCCTCTTCCCTCTCCCCGATGCCGGGCCGACGGCCGGACGATCAGAGCAAGCCACCGTTTCCACGCATTGGCAAGTGCCTCGATCAGGCCTTGAGGCCAAAACCCTGCATCAGGCGGCGGGTGGCGAAATCGGGATTGCCCGAGGTGAAGATCGCGAAATCGTAGTGATCGGGATGTTCGGCGCCCTCGACGAGCGGCACCTTGCGGCGGGCCTGCCGGGCAATCGCTTCGGCCGGATCGAGCCAGTCGACCGGCCAGGGGGCAAGCCGCCGGAAGACATTCGCCATGAAGGGATAATGCGTGCAGGCGAGAACGACGATATCGGTCTTTTCGCCGTCCCGTTCCATGAAGCACGGCTCGATTTCGGTGAGGATGTCCGCATCCTTGACCGTTTCGCCACGAATATAGCTTTCGGCCATCCGGGCGAGATCCGGTGAGCCGACGAGGCGGACATGGCATTGCGAGGCGAAGGACTGGATGAGATCGCGGGTATAGGCGCGCTTGACGGTGCCGGGCGTGGCCAGAACCGAGACCAAGCCAGAGCGGGTGCGCTCGGCGGCCGGCTTGATCGCCGGGACGGTGCCGACGAAGGTCATGTGCGGAAATCTTTCGCGCAGGGCCGCACCGGCAAGGGTGAAGGCCGTGTTGCAGGCGATCACGCAGATTTCCGGGTCGTGATCGGTCAGGAGGGTCTCGAAGAGATCGAGGATGCGCACGGTGAGCGCCTCCTCCTCCCATCCGCCATAGGGAAAACCGGCGTCGTCGGCGACATAGATGAAGCCGCGTTCGGGGATGAGGACGCGCGCCTCGCGAAGGACGGTCAGCCCGCCGATCCCCGAATCGAAGATCAGGATCGGCTTCAGGCCACTCACGCCCTCAATCTTGCGATTTTCCATTCCCCGTCTCGTCCCCCGACTGCTGATCCACGGGCGCGTCCGTCATTTTGACGGGCTCCGGTTTCGGTCGCTTGCGCGCAAAACGGTCGAGCGAGTTGATCACGCCGCGAAAGACGCTGATCTCCTGTTCCGAAAAGCCGCGACGCGACAGAACCGCACGCAAGTTGTCGATCATCTTCGGCTTTTTTGCGGGCGGATGGAAGTATCCCCGCGCATCAAGCGCCTCTTCGAGATGCTCGAACAGGCCGAAAACCTGTTCCTTGGTCGAAGGGCGCTGCTGGACAGATTCGAAGGCCGTTTCCTCCAAGTCTTCAAGGCTGGATTTCATCCACTCATAGGACATGAGCAGAACAGCCTGGGCGATGTTCAGCGAGGCAAAAGCCGGATTAACGGGGAAGGTGACGATCTCGTCGGCGAGCGCCACTTCCTCGTTGGTGAGGCCCCAGCGTTCACGGCCGAAGAGAATGCCGGTCTTCTCGCCGGCCTTGAACTTCGTTTGCAGCGTCGCTGCCGCCGTTACCGGCGAGCGGACCGGCTTGAAGCCGTAGCGCTCGCGCGCGGTCGTGGCATAGACGAAATTCAGGTCACTGACCGCTTCTTCCAGCGTGTCATAAACCTTGGTGGCGTCGATGACGTGATCGGCCTTGGAGGCCGCAGCGCGAGCCTTTTCGCTCGGCCAGCCGTCGCGCGGGTTGACGAGGCGCAGTTCGGCGAGGCCGAAATTGGCCATGGCGCGGGCCACCATGCCGATATTTTCGCCGAGCTGGGGTTCGACCAGCACGATGGCCGGTCCTTCGGCGATCAGTTCTCGCTCGCTGTTTGTGCCTGACATTGATCTCGTCCGTTTCGCGTTTGCGCCGGAAATAGCCGGGTCGACCGGTTATCGCAAGGCCGAAGCGGGATTGCGGGCCGGCTGCACGCCATCTTCCGCGGGCTTTTCCGGGTAGAGGCGCGAGAGCATGTTGCCGATCATCTCGACACCGACGCGTGTCCCCGCATCGAAGATCGGCAGATGGCGCCCGCCTCCCCGCGCCGTCTTGCGCTTGATGGAAAAGCATTCGGCACCGCGCGACTGCAAGACATCGACCTGACGAAGCGCATCGTCGATCGCCGCCAGTACCTCACCCTCGGGCTTGTTGTCGGCGCGCATGGCATAGCGGGCGAAAATGCGCGCCCAGTAGGTGGCGCCGAGGAAAATGGCGAGCGTCTGGCGCACCTCGCCCGGCTTGGTGACGATCGCCCAGGACGTTCCGAGCGGACGGGCGGCGACGGTCACTTCCCGATACATAGCATCGAGCTTGCGGGACAGTTCGATCAGCTCGAAATTGCTCTTGCCTTCACGGGCGGCGGCGAGCAACTGGCGCAGGCCATCGAACCAGCGCGTCACGTTGAGATCGAGCTGCGAGCGCGTGGGGGCCGGAAACACGACGAAGGCGGCGATCGTGCCGGCCAGCGCGCCGATCATCGTTTCCTCCACTCGAAGCGCCAGGACATCGAGCGTCAGCGTGCCCAGAAGGCCGTAGACGAGGCAAAGCACGATCGAGACGAAAAAGGTGAGCGAGGCGTAGGAGACCTGGAGGAAATAGAAGGCGAGGAAAATGCAGAGCGCTGCCATCGGCAGGATGACGGCAGGATGGCCGCTCAGGAGCGTTGCCAGAACAAGCCCGAGCGCGATGCCGAGAACAGTACCGACGGAGCGCTGCAATGCCCTCAGCGCCGCATCGCCACGCGACTTGGTGTTGCTGAAGATGATGAAGGAGGTCAGCACTGCCCAGAACCAGCGGTCGCGCGACAGCGCAAGACCGCAAGCCATGGCGATCGCCGCGGCAAACAGGATCTGAAGCGCCATGCGGATCGTCGGGTTCTTCAACGAAAAATCCGGCTTGACCGGCGCCGCAGGCGTATCGGCCTCGTCGATGGCGCGGAAATGATCGATCTCGCCCTCGCGGATCGCCTCGCCCAGCGTCTTCCTCGCCTTATCGAGCCATAGAAGCGCGCGCGCCGTCTCCGATACCCGGTCATCGCCCGTTACGACAGGGCCTTCGGCAACGCGCCTGGCCAGCGCCTCGTCATCCTCGATCAGCGCATGGACGAGGACAAAGGGGGCCGGCGCCTCGATGGAGAGAACGATGGCGCTTTCGGCTGCAAGATGCACGTCGAAGATCTTCATGGCGAGCGCCATGGCCGGCTCGTTGCCCGCGCCCAAGGCCTCGTTCGTCGGTCGCGGGAGAAAGCCTTCCGCCATCAGCGCGACGTCCTTCAGTCGCTCCTCCAATTGTCGCAGGTCACGCTGGTCGTCATCGGACATCTGTCCGCTGCCGGTTGTGACCGCGAGGCGCAGAAGAATATCGCTGACCCGGCCGTCAATGGCGATCAGCGCCTGCAGCAGATCGCGCCGCCAGTCGTCGACGATGACGTAGGTGCGGATCAGGTGGCCCATGACGATCGCGGTCGCCGGGCCAAGCAGGGCCAGAGGCAGGTCGGCCAGCGTCGGCCGCAGATAGGCGCCCATGAAATAAGAGGTGAAGGCGAACATGCCGATGGCAAAGCCGCGCTGGCCATAGACGCGGGCGACCGCCGCCAGAAAGATGACGACGAGAAACGTCAGATCGGAAATGTAGCGGTGGTCTTCGAGAAGCGCCGACAGCGACACGCAGGCGAAACTGGCGGCAGCGCCGAGAAGCCGTGTCTTCAGCTGCTCTCGCGGCGACCGGTCCTTCACCGCCACGCCGCCTTCGATCGACAGGACGACGATCAGGCCATAAGCCACCTGCGGCAGCGGCACCACGAAGATGTGGACGAGCGCAAGGACCGCCGCCGACACGAGAATGGAGAGCGTGACGCGGGCGCCCATCCGGGCCCGCGACAGAGCCGGGTCGGAGGCGAGTATCCAGTCGAAGATTGCAGAGCGATGCCGCATCAGGCGAAACGCCGCCTCCATGCCCTTATGCCGGAACTTCCCGGCATCACTCGCCCTTGATGATCGAATTCATCTCATCGACCAGAGAATCGGTCTCATCCTCGCCGACACGGTGGATATCGTCGATCACGGAACGGCCATCTTCCTGAATGACATCGAAATGCACTTCCGACACCGTATCCTTCATGGCGGGATCGTCGAGGCAGGCCCACTGCTTGAACGTCACCTTGACATCGGTCGCACCGCTCTTGCCGGGTCCTGTCGTCGTCGTCACATCCTTCAGCGGACACCCGTCCTGCGAACTGGTGATGACGTCATAGCCGAAGGGATCGGACGGGCCTTTGTTGTCTTCGTCGTCATAGGCCGGATGCTTGGCCGCCTCTTTGTAGATCGACTGAAAACGCTTGCTGTAGAGACGGGCGAGCGGATCGGTATCGAAGAGATATTTCCAGTCGCTCTCGTTCGATTCCCAGTTCTTCTCGGTAACCTTCATCACCTCGTTGACGGGATCGGTGACATCGGCCGCATAGGCGGATGTCACGACGAAAGAAAGAGCGATGGCGAGCGGCAGCGTCCGCATGGTGATGATCCGTATCGGTTCGATTTGGCCGGACATTACGCCCGGCATGCCGTTTGGCAAGAGCAATCTCGGGCGCTATCCAAAGCCTGATTCGCGCGCCGGTGGCGAGTGCTTCACCGTTTCATGAACTGCCTCTGTGACATTGTTCGGGCAACACGGACGTGTGATGATTTCTCACACGAAAAGCCGCCGACCACCCTTCAATGCCTTTGCGTCTCCGTCATGCGGTGATATAGCGCACCCAACGGTTTTTCACCCGCTTTCACCCGCCGGGGGCCTTCACGCCCCCTGTTAAATCCAAGAGGAAATCCATGCAAAAGATCAAGGTAGCAAATCCGGTCGTCGATCTGGACGGCGATGAGATGACCCGCATCATCTGGCAGCTGATCAAGGACAAGCTGATCCTTCCCTATCTCGATCTCGACATCGAATATTACGACCTCTCCGTCGAGAACCGCGACGCCACCGACGACCAGGTGACGATCGATGCCGCCAATGCCATCAAGAAGCACGGCGTCGGCATCAAGTGCGCCACCATCACGCCGGACGAAGCCCGCGTCGAGGAATTCAAGCTGAAGAAAATGTGGAAGAGCCCGAACGGCACGATCCGCAACATTCTCGGCGGCGTCATCTTCCGCGAGCCGATCATCATGCAGAACGTGCCCCGCCTCGTTCCCGGCTGGACCAAGCCGATCATCGTCGGCCGCCACGCTTTCGGCGACCAGTACCGCGCCACCGACTTCAAGTTTCCGGGCAAGGGCAAGCTGTCGATCAAGTTCGTCGGTGAAGACGGCAAGGAAATCGAGCACGAAGTCTTCGACGCGCCGTCCTCGGGCGTTGCAATGGCCATGTACAACCTCGATGATTCGATCCGCGATTTTGCCCGCGCCTCGTTCAACTATGCCCTGCAGCGCGGCGTTCCCTGCTACCTGTCGACCAAGAACACCATCCTCAAGGCCTATGACGGCCGCTTCAAGGATCTGTTCCAGGAGATCTTCGACGCCGAGTTCAAGGACCAGTATGACGCTGCCAAGATCTGGTACGAACACCGCCTGATCGACGACATGGTGGCCTCCGCACTCAAGTGGTCCGGCGGCTATGTCTGGGCTTGCAAAAACTACGACGGCGACGTGCAGTCGGACATCGTGGCCCAGGGTTTCGGCTCGCTCGGCCTGATGACCTCGGTTCTGATGACGCCGGATGGCAAGACGGTGGAAGCCGAAGCCGCACATGGCACGGTGACCCGTCACTACCGCCAGCACCAGAAGGGTCAGGAAACCTCGACGAACTCGATCGCATCGATCTTCGCCTGGACCCGCGGCCTCGCACACCGTGCCAAGCTGGACGACAATGCCGAACTGTCGACATTCGCGCTGACGCTGGAAAAGGTTTGCGTCGATACCGTCGAAGCCGGCTTCATGACCAAGGACCTCGCGCTCCTGATCGGTCCGGATCAGCCGTGGCTCTCGACCACCGCCTTCCTCGACAAGATCGACGAAAACCTGAAGGTCGCCATGGCTGCCTGAGATGGCTGCCCAAGCCGGATTTTTCCGATAGAGTTCAAGCGGCGGGGCCATCGGTCCCGCCGTTTTCGTATCAAGTGTCATTCAGGGGAACAGAAAGAAAATCCATGACCGATATCCGCCCGCTCACGCCCGCCGACCGCGCCGAATGGGGGCCGCTGTTCAACGCCTATCTGCGGTTCTACGAGACCGAACTGCCGCAGGCCCAATACGACCTGACATGGCAGCGCCTGCATGATGCGGCCGAGCCGATGCATGTCTTCGGCGCGTTCGACGAGGACGGGCGGATGGTGGGCTTCGTGCATGCGATCTTCCACCGCTCCACATGGTTGCCCGACGTGACCTGCTATCTGCAGGATCTCTATGTCGATGCCAGCCAGCGCGGCAAGGGAACCGGCGAAAAGCTGATCGAACGCGTGGCCGACCTGGCACGCGAACACAAGGCCGGCCGTCTCTACTGGCTGACGCAGGAGGGCAATGCCACCGCCCGGAGACTTTACGACCGGGTTGCCGCCAATGCCGGCTTCATCCAGTACCGCAAGCCGCTCTGAACGTCCTTTTTCGCGCAGGCGGTGCCGGGGCGCTGCCTCCCCGGCATCTCCATCTGTTTCACGCCACCGTCTTGAATTGTCCCTAGCCTGCCCCACAACAGAGAGGGATCAGGAGGAAAAGACGATGGCGCATGATCTGGTGCTTTATACCAATCCGATGTCGCGCGGGCGTATCGCCCGCTGGATGCTGGAGGAGATCGGCCAGCCCTATGACGTCGAGATCCTCGGCTTCGGAACGTCGATGAAGTCGGAACGCTACAAAGCCGTCAACCCGATGGGCAAGGTGCCGGCGATCGCGCATGGCAGGACCATCGTCACCGAATGCGCCGCGATCTGCGCCTATCTGGCCGATGCCTTTCCCGAAAAGGGCCTTGCGCCCGCCGTCGATCACCGCGCCGATTATTATCGATGGATGTTCTTTGCGGCCGGCCCGGTGGAGGCCGCCGTCAGCAACAAGGCGCTCGGCTTCGATGTGCCACCGGGGCGTGAGCGGATGATCGGCTACGGCTCGTTCAAGGACGTCATGGACACGCTGGAACTGGCGCTGCGCAGCAATTCCTATATCGCCGGAGATACGTTCAGCGCCGCAGACGTCTATGTCGGATCGCAGATCGGCTGGGGTCTGCAATTCGGCACGATCGAGAAGAGGCCGGCCTTCGAGCAGTATTTCGGGCGCCTCGCCCTGCGCGACGCCTATCTGCGCGCCGGCAAGCTCGATGACGACGCCGTGGCCGCCATGCAGACAACCGACTGATCACCCGAAGGATATCGACATGGATTACGTTCGCCTTGGCCAGACCGGCCTCGAAGTCTCCCGCATCTGCCTCGGATGCATGAGCTATGGGGAGCCGGGACGCGGCAATCACGCCTGGTCTTTGCCCGAGGACGAGAGCCGGCCCTTCCTCAAGAAGGCACTCGACCTCGGGATCAATTTCTTCGACACCGCCAACGTCTATTCGGACGGGTCGAGCGAAGAGATCGTCGGCCGCGCCATCACGGACTTCACCAGCCGCGACACGATCGTCCTTGCCACCAAGGTCAATGGCCGGATGCGGCCGGGACCGAACGGCGCCGGCCTGTCGCGAAAGGCGATCCTGTCCGAACTCGACGCCAGCCTCAAGCGCCTGGGGACCGATTACATCGATCTCTACCAGATCCACCGCTTCGATTATCAGACGCCGATCGAGGAGACACTCGAGGCACTGAACGATGTCGTGCGCGCCGGAAAGGTGCGCTACATCGGTGCGTCCTCGATGTTTGCATGGCAGTTCGCGCAAATGCTCGCGACCTCCAAGGCGAATGGCTGGGCGCGTTTCGTCTCCATGCAGAACTATGTGAACCTGCTTTACCGGGAGGAAGAGCGGGAAATGCTGCCGCTGTGCAAGGCGGAAGGCATCGGTGTCATTCCATGGAGCCCACTGGCGCGGGGGCGTCTCACCCGCGACTGGGACGAAACGACGGCACGGACGGAAACGGACGAGTTCGGCAAGACGCTCTATTCGAAGACCGCCGGCGCCGACAGGCAGGTGGTCGAAGCCGTCGCGGAGGTCGCAGGCGCGCGCGGCCTGCCGCGGGCACAGATCGCGCTTGCCTGGGTGCTTGGGAAGTCACCGATCACGGCGCCGATCGTCGGCGCGACGAAGATACGGCATCTGGAAGATGCGGTCGCCGCGCTATCGGTCAAACTGACGGCCGAGGAGATTGCCGCGGTGGAAACACCTTACGTGCCACATGCCGTGTCAGGTTTTTCGTAAGGCCGGGCGCGGTGCGCCAAAAGGGGGGAATCAGCTTCCGGCGAGACGGCATGGCTAAGATTAATCGTTAATCCAGCATCCGATTGCGAGTTATATAAGCAGTGATAAATGTTCCTCATTCCAATTCGGGAAGAGGAAATTTCGATGAAAAAAATGATCCTTGCCGCTGCATTCAGCTTTACGGCTCTTCTATCCTTTGCGTCTGCATCGCAGGCGCAGGATCTGACCTTCACGCTGATCAACAAGACCAAGGGCACGCTGGAGCGGTTTTATACCTCGCCGGCGGGCGTCGATAACTGGGAAGAGGATGTGTTCGGCAAGGACACGCTTGGCCCAGGCGAAAGCATGAAGATCACCATCGCCGATGGCCGCCGCTCGTGCAAATACGACATGCGGTTCGAATTCACCGAGGATTCGGACTTCGAGGACATGGAAGACACGCAGGACCTCTGCGCCATGGGCTCCTACACGATCCATCCGTAAACGGACCTGCCCGAGGCACCGCTCCACCGCGATCCACTCGCGGTCGGCGCTTCCCCCATGGCCGGCCGCTGAGGATGCAGGGTGCCGCAAGCCTCCGCGGCGCCCTGCTCGATCACGATTTCCGATCGCCCGTCAGGTGCAGCAAGTCAGGCACACAAATCAGGCACCGAGGCCCGGCGCCTCATAGCCGGTGCGCTCGACATATTCCAGGTAACCGCCATCAAATCGGTGAATACCGTCAGGTGTCAGCTCAAGCACCCGATTCGACAGTTCGCCGAGAAAATGCCGGTCGTGACTGACGAAAAGCATGGTGCCTTCGTAGTCCGACAGCGCCTTGATCAGCATTTCCTTGGTGTCGAGATCCAGGTGGTTGGTCGGCTCGTCGAGAACGAGGAAATTCGGCGGATCGAAGAGCATGGCCGCCATGACGAGGCGGGCCTTTTCACCGCCCGAGAGCACGCGGCATTTCTTTTCGACGTCATCGCCGGAAAAGCCGAAACAGCCGGCGAGCGTGCGCAGCGCGCCCTGACCGGCCCGCGGAAACTCCGATTCCAGCCATTCGAAGACTGTCTGATCGCCATCGAGAACGTCCATGGCATGCTGGGCGAAATAGCCCATCTTGACGCTGGCGCCGAGCGCCACCGAGCCCTGATCCGGATCGGCCGTGCCGGCGATGAGTTTGAGGAGCGTCGATTTTCCGGCGCCGTTGATGCCCATGATGCACCAGCGTTCCTTGCGACGGATCATGAAATCCAGACCGTCATAGATCGTGCGGCTGCCATAGCTCTTATGGACGCCCTTGATATTGACCACGTCTTCACCGGAGCGCGGCGCCTGCTGGAATTCGAAGGCAACCGCCTGGCGACGCTTCGGCGGTTCGACGCGCTCGATCTTGTCGAGCTTCTTCACCCGGCTCTGGACCTGGGCCGCGTGGGACGCGCGGGCCTTGAATCGCTCGATGAACTTGATCTCCTTGGCCAGCATCGCCTGCTGACGCTCGAACTGGGCCTGCTGCTGCTTTTCGTTCTGGGCGCGCTGCTGCTCGTAGAAGCCGTAATCGCCGGCATAGGTGTTGAGCGCGCCACCATCGATCTCGATGATCTTGTTGACGATGCGGTTCATGAACTCGCGGTCGTGCGAGGTCATCAGCAACGCGCCGTCATAGCCTTTCAGGAACTGTTCTAGCCAGATCAGACTTTCGAGATCCAGATGGTTCGACGGTTCGTCGAGCAGCATGACATCGGGGCGCATGAGGAGAATGCGGGCAAGCGCCACACGCATCTTCCAGCCGCCGGAGAGTTTGCCGACATCGCCATCCATCATCTCCTGACTGAAGGAGAGGCCAGCCAGAACTTCGCGGGCGCGGCTTTCAAGACCGTAGCCGTCGAGCTCTTCGTAGCGGGCCTGAACCTCGCCATAGCGCTCGATGATTTCATCCATCTCGTCCATCCGGTCGGGATCGACCATGGCACTCTCAAGTTCACGCAGCTCGGCAGCGACCGTGCTTACCGGCCCTGCCCCATCCATGACCTCGGTCACGGCGCTGACGCCGGACATTTCGCCGACATCCTGGTTGAAATAGCCGATGGTGACATGTTTCTCGACCGCCACCTGCCCTTCATCGGGGATCTCGCCGCCGGTGATCATGCGGAACAGCGTCGTCTTGCCGGCCCCGTTCGGACCGACGAGGCCGACCTTCTCGCCACGGTTCAACGCGGCCGAGGCCTCGATATACAGAATGCGGTGACTGTTGGACTTGCTGATGTTTTCGATGCGGATCATGGCGGCCGATGTCTTCTCAAGGGAGTTCGGCCCGCCTTATGTCATGGGAAACGGGAGATGTCGCGGGGTTTTACACGCGAAGCGACATCATTCGCCGGGACGACCGGTCGGGCGCGTTTTCTTCTCGACGTAGCGGGAGTGAAGGGCAATGCCCCAACCAGCTCCTGCGAGAAGAAACGGAAGCACGTACCAGAAGAAGATATATCCCGACGTCATGTCCGCAAACCTCCGAGAGCGCTCCGACCAGCCAAATGTAATAGCCAAGCGGCAACAAGCCAACTGACAAGTGCGGCTACCGGCATCCATCTGAATTCCAACGCTGTTAGTGGCGCAATCTGCCCGAATACGCCAACAACGACCGACGCCGTCGAGAGCCGATCGAGGGAAGCCGCCAGATACGTCGTTCGCTCGTTGTGAACCAGATCCATCGGCTCGCCAATAAAGTGACTGTATGTCATATTATTGATCATCCGGCCACCGTGTGCAAGCGCGCTGAAAACCGAAAAGGCCGGAGCGTTTCCGCTCCGGCCTTTCGTCATGTCGATGCCTTAAAGATTACTCGGCGCTGTCTTCAGCAGCCTTCTTCTTCGGGGCAGCCTTTTTCTTCGGAGCGGCTTCTTCGCCCTCAGCGGCTTCGGCCTTGGCCTTCTTCGGCGCAGCCTTCTTCTTGGCTGGCTTGTCGCCTTCTTCGGCTTCGCCTTCAGCCATCAGCTCTTCCTTGGAGACGGTCTTGTCGGTGACCTTCACTTCGGAGAGCAGCTTGTCGATGACCTTCTCTTCGAAGATCGGGGCGCGAAGCGAGGCGGACGCGCCGGGGGTGTTGCGGAAGAAATCGAGGATTTCCTTCTGCTGGCCCGGGAACTGCTGCAGCTGAGCGTAGAGAGCGCGCTGCATTTCTTCTTCGGTCACTTCGACGCCGGCCTTTTCGCCGATTTCGGAGAGAACGAGGCCGAGACGGACGCGACGTTCAGCGAGCTTGCGGTATTCTGCGCGAGCCTCTTCCTCGGTCGTCTCTTCGTCTTCGAAGGTCTTGCCCGACTGTTCCAGATCGGTGTTGATCTGGCGCCAGATGTTGTCGAACTCGGCGTCAACCAGGGTTGCCGGCGTGTCGAAGGCGTACATCTCGTCGAGCTGGTCGAGGATCTGACGCTTGACCTTCTGACGGGTCATGTTGCCGTACTGGCTTTCGATCTGGCCGCGAACGATTTCCTTCAGACGATCGGCCGATTCGATGCCGAGCTTGGAGGCGAGTTCGTCGTTGATCTCGACTTCGCCGGCGGCAGCAACTTCCTTGACGGTGATGTCGAAGGTTGCATCCTTGCCGGCAAGGTTTTCAGCCGGGTAGTCAGCCGGGAACGTTACGGTGATCTGCTTTTCGTCGCCAGCCTTGACGCCGACGAGCTGGTCTTCGAAGCCCGGAATGAAACGGCCCGAGCCGATAACCAGTTCGGCGTCTTCTGCAGCGCCGCCGTCGAAGGCAACGCCGTCGACCTTGCCGAGGTAGTTCATGGTGACGCGGTCGCCATCAGCAGCCTTGCCATCCTTCGTTTCGAAGGTGCGGGCGCTTTCGGCGATCTTCATGATCTGCTCGGTGACTTCGTCTTCCGAGATCTCGACCACTTCGCGGGTGACGGCGATGCCATCCGTCGACTTCAGCTCGATCGCCGGGATAACTTCGTAGGCGAGCGTGAATTCGAAATCGGCTTCGGCGCTCAGGATCTTTTCGGCTTCGGCCTCGTCCTCGGTCATCGAGATCGACGGCTGGGTCGCAGACTTTTCGCCACGCTCGGACAGGATCTGGGTCGGGCGGTCGCGGACGATCTCGTTGACGAGATCAGCCATGATCGACTTGCCATACATCTTCTTCAGATGCGCCATCGGCACTTTGCCCGGACGGAAACCGTTGATGCGGACCTTGTCCTTGGCATCGGCCAGGCGAACATTGAGTTCGGAAGCCATGTCCTGCTTCGGAATGACGACCTTGATTTCGCGCTTCAGCCCTTCAGCGAGCGTTTCGGTAACCTGCATTTTCATACCTTCTTATCGGGGCGGCGGTGCTCAGACAGCCGTTATACGTTTCAATGAGCACACCACCGGAACTTCAAAGTGACCAGCTGCGGCTTCGGAGCGTCTCAGCTCCACCGGAAGGCGGCGAACCGCATTCCTGACGAACTGGTGCGGGTAGAGAGACTTGAACTCCCACGCCTTGCGGCACCAGAACCTAAATCTGGCGTGTCTACCAATTTCACCATACCCGCGCCCAACGTCGAAAATCCTCGCACAGAGGCCTTCCGGAGCGCGCGTCTCTATATCACCCGTTTTTGTGCACGCAAAGGGAAAATGACAGTTATACGGCGACCATCGCAGGCGAATGCCGGGGACCTGCAAAGCCCTCCCTTCGACGATGACAGAACGTGTCGGACGGGAATGTGACGGCGGCCAAGAGAGGATTGCCCGCCGCTGCCCACGGAGATCGCCGAACACCGTTCGCCCGTGAAAGAGCCTTGCGCGGCTGGCATGGCGGCCGATTCATTTGCCGCACTGCACAAATGAGACGCCTGCACTTCATAGTGCCGATGCAAGAAGCGGAATCGGCCTTCGACAGAATCGCCGGCACCTGATGCCAACCGCCCCATTGCGCAAAGTTCAACCGATTTAGATGTGCCGGTCTCACTGCACTCGCTGAGACCGGCACGCAACCGTTCCGGTGCCCGCAGCTCGCCAGTGTTACGGATGGCATCGCCATCATAATCATCTACAGCCGGCCCGACAGCGGGGCCTGCTGCCTCAACTTTTCAATTTCGCACAAATAGCGCGCAGAGCAGCAGCCCCATCTTTCGACTTAAACGATTAGATCACGCAAAAACGCATAGGTGCCATCACCAATGGGCGCTGTTTAATTTTGCGCCGCAGCATATAGTCGCCTTCAGACAGAGAGGCCGGCCAGATGATTGCCGGCAGGCAATGAAAGAGGACCGACCATGAAAATCGCTCAGAAGATCACCAACTGGCGCAAGTACCGCGAAACCGTCACCGAACTCGGCCGGATGAGCGATCGCGAACTCAACGACCTCGGCATCGGCCGCGCCGACATCCGTCGCGTCGCCCGCACCGCAGTCGGTTTCTGATTGACGCAGCGACCATAGGGTCGCACAAATTTCAGCCACGTTTAAAACGCCTCCTTTCGGAGGCGTTTTTCGTTTTGGTGATGTCCGGTAGCGTCACGCACCTCTGCGGCTAGAGGCTATTGCCTATTTTTTTCATTTGAAACCAATTCTTTAGCGCCATAAGGCCCTGTTTTGGGCAGGCCTCAGTCGCATCTGCTTGTTTTTCAGCCTCAGATGCAAAAATAATCAACACCATGCACATTTGCATGGCAGTCGCATATTTTTTGCACTGCATTCTTAGCGGTTGCCCATGTATAAGGCTCACATCGCTGGTGACGACGATAGAACACCAGGAAAAAGATGATTGAGGAAACGACCATGAACCCGATCCGTATCGCAAAGAACTGGATCAGCTACCGCCGCACGATGAACGAACTGGGCAACCTGTCTTCCCAGGCTCTCAACGACATCGGCCTGACCCGCTACGACATCCGCAACATCGCTTCGCGCTCCTTCCGTTAATTCGGGCCGTAAACCGGTCGGCTTTTCAAAGGCTGAAGCGCGCAGGCAAGATGCTGCGGCAAGTCGCTGGGATCCAGCGAGACATCCAAGGACGATCGAAGGGCACCTTTTCAGGTGCCTTTTTGATTCCGGTCCTTTTCGCGACGTGATATGGACCGCCGCCATGAGCAACACATCCGTTTCTTCCCTTCACCCTGCCCCCATCCATATCGTCGGCGGCGGCCTTGCCGGTTCGGAAGCCGCCTGGCAGATCGCGTCCGCCGGCGTGCCAGTCATCCTGCATGAAATGCGCGGCGTGCGCGGCACCGATGCACACAAGACGGACGGGCTTGCGGAACTGGTCTGTTCCAATTCCTTCCGCTCGGACGATGCGACGGCAAATGCCGTCGGCGTCATTCATGCAGAGATGCGGCTTGCCGGTTCGCTGATCATGGCGTGCGCCGACCGGCATCAGGTTCCGGCCGGTGGTGCGCTCGCGGTCGATCGGGACGGTTTTTCCGACGCCGTCACCGAGGCGATCCATCAGCATCCGCTGATCACCGTCGTGCGCGAGGAAGTCGTCGGCGTTCCGCCTAAGGAATGGGATCTCGCCATCGTCGCGACCGGCCCGCTGACCTCCGCTGCGCTTGCAAAGTCGATCCAGTCTGAAACCGGCGAAGACCAGCTCGCCTTCTTCGATGCGATCGCCCCGATCGTGCATCGCGATTCGATCGACATGGATATCTGCTGGTACCAGTCGCGCTACGACAAGGTCGGTCCGGGCGGTACAGGCAAGGACTATATCAACTGCCCGCTCGATCAGGACCAGTACAATGCCTTCCTCGATGCGCTGATCGCAGGCGACACTGTCGGTTTCAAGGAATGGGAAGGGACACCCTATTTCGACGGCTGCCTGCCGATCGAGGTGATGGCGGAGCGTGGTCGCGAGACGCTGCGCCATGGCCCGATGAAGCCGATGGGGCTGACCAATTCGCATAATCCCACGGTGAAAGCCTATGCGGTCGTGCAGCTCAGACAGGATAATGCGCTCGGCACGCTCTACAACATGGTCGGTTTCCAGACGAAGCTGAAATATGGCGCACAGGCGGAAATCTTCCGGATGATCCCCGGCCTGCAGAATGCCGAATTCGCCCGCCTCGGCGGCCTGCATCGCAACACCTATATCCAGTCGCCGGCGTTGCTCGACCGTACGCTGACGCTCAAAAGCCGGCCGGGCCTGCGTTTTGCGGGTCAGATCACCGGCTGCGAGGGGTATGTGGAAAGTTCGGCCATCGGCCTTCTCGCCGGCCGGTTCGCGGCTGCCGAGCGCAAGGGCGAAACGCTCGTTCTGCCGCCGGCGACCACCGCATTCGGCTCGCTGCTCGGCCATATCACCGGTGGCCACCTGATGACCGACGAAGAACCGGGCAAGCGCTCGTTTCAGCCGATGAACGTCAATTTCGGCCTATTTCCGGAACTGGAGCCGGGCTCGATCGTAAAGCCAGAAGGCGTGAAGCGTTTTCGCGGCAAGGACAAGACGATCATGAAGCGGCAACTGCTCTCGGCGCGGGCGCTCAAGGATTGCGCCGCATGGCTCGAACGGCACTGACCCCGTCCGGAAAGACCTGCGAGAAGCCGAGGATCAGTGAGCAGAGGCCGGCGCGCCACCGGTGCCGGCCGGCTTCTCGGCGCTCTCTGCCGTCAGATAATTGTCGAGCAACCAGAGCGACACTTCGGCCGCTTCCTGCTCGTTCTTGAAGACGAACGTGCCGCTCTGTGTCGGCGCATCGAAAAACTCGGCGGCAAAACCCTTCGAATCGCTGCGCGGCGTGATGCGCACGCGGCCGGGTTCGATCAGGTGGCAGGCATTATGATGCTTGTGGGCCTTCATGATGCCGGCCTTGCCGTCATGCAGGCGCACGAAGATCGCCTTGCCGTCTGCCGTTGCGCGCAGGCTGCGGATCGCTTCGCCCGGAAATGCCTTGCCGAATTCCAGGATCGCGAGACCGAGGTCGTTGTCGCTTTCCTCGCCGTTCAGCTTGGCTACACGCGTCGCATAATAGGCAAGCCCGACAACGATCGCGCAAAAAATGCTCCAGACGATAATAGGGCTCATCTAACTTCCTCTCCAGGTCGGAGCGACCTGCCAAATTGGCGGCGATCAATCCGAGCGGCTCTCCCGCGCCTAAAGCATGTCCGCCTTCTTCGAAACGCGAAAATGCTCTATCTCTCTGTTTCCTCGCAATGCCGGCGGCAAACCGGTTCCTACTTTTGCTGGAATTGTTTTAGCTCTTAGCCGACGAAGCTTGTGCGAATTTGACGTTCGGCAGGCGGACCTGCGCTCGCCGCGATGCTTGAGATCGGGTGCTGGGCTTTCAGCTGTTGCTTCGATGCATGCCGAGATCGCGGAACAGAAGCCCACCCTGCCGCGACATGCTTTCGTGTCAGAAACGGCGCAGGAAAGCCGTCTTCATCATCTGCACTTGCCGGCGCCATTGCGGCAAAAGCAGCTTGCCTTCAAGCGCCAACCCGCCATGGCGGCTCGCCTTGACCAGCACCGGGCCGGCAAGCGCTACCGGCAGATAGGCACCGACGAGGGCTGATGGCACCGGGCCGGCGGCGCGCGCGCGTGCCAGATGATCCAGCCCGAGGCCGGCCAGCGCTTCCACCGCCGCCACCTGCTGTTCGTTCCGCTCGCCCGCCAGAAACGCGTCCCGGTCGAGGCCGGTCGCCGACAGGATATCCTGCGGGAGAAACATCTGGCCACGTCGCGAATGGATCGGCAGGAGAAGCAGGAAGCCGGCGATCGCCTGGGCAACACCTGCATGTCCGGCTCGATCTGCAGAACCCGCGGCTTCCTCGGGCGCCAGAATGAGGCTTGCAAGCTGGATCAGCGCCGAGGCGGTTTCACCCGCATAGCCTTCGAGCGCGCCGCGATCCGGCAAGGGATCGTCGTAGAGATCGAAGAGACGGGCGTCGATCATGTTCATGAAGGTCTGGCGTGGCAGGCGATGGGCCTCGATCACGACCAGCAATTCCTCGGCAACCGGGTTGCCTTCGCCGCTCGAATTGCCGTCCAGAAGATCCCGCCACCATTGCAGGCGGATTTCGCCGGGAAGCGGCTCGCGCACGAGATCGCGGATACGGGCGATCTCGGCATTGAAGGCATAAAGGGCGGCCAGTGCTGCGCGCTTGTCTTCGGGCGACAGAAGGCAGGCAAGATATCGGTCACGGTCGGTGTCGCGCAGCGTCGAAAGGCAGGCACTCGCCCGTTCCAGATCGCCGGATATCGAAGAAGACGCCGTCATTGTTCGACGGCAACCAGGGCGGCCGCGACCGCGCGTTCCTCGGCGAGCATGATATTATAGGTGCGCACGGCAGCGCCGGTATTCATCGGGTCGGCCGAGATGCCGGCGGCGCGGAAGGCTGCCTTCAATTCGGCCGGCAGGGGCCGCATGTTATCACCAGTGCCGACCAGCAAAACCTCGATGTCGCGTGCCTCCGCGATGACGCGGGTGAAGGCCTCGACCGTCAGCGGGTCGCCGGCGGTGAAATCCCAGCCGTGTACGCCGGAGGGCAGGAAAAGCAGCGAGCCGCGATGCGACATGTCGGCAAAGCGGAAGCCGCCATTCCCGTAGGCGTCGATCGGTGCCTTGCCGGGAAAATGCTGTTCGCGGATTTCGATGCCTCTGGCCATGTCCGGCCCTCTCCCAATTGCAATCGGGGCACAGGCAAATCCGGCCCCAAAACAAAGCAGGGCGGCCAAAGCCGCCCTCGCCCGTCCGTTCACACGGACTTTACTTCGATGCGGCTTCGGTCTTGACCGGCTCGCCCTTGACGCGAATTTCGGCCACATAGGAGCGAACGACGCGAATCTTGACGCCTTCGGCGATCTCGACTTCCAGCTCGTTGTCGTCCACGACCTTGCTCACCTTGCCGGTGATGCCGCCGCCGAGCACGACCTGATCGCCACGACGGATGTTCGACAGCGTTTCCTGACGCTTCTTCGCCTGATTGCGCTGCGGGCGGATGAGGAAGAAGTACCAGACCACCATCAGAGGGGCGAAAAGAAGCACCATCTGCAGGATCGAATCCGTGCTGGAGGCGGCGGGTGCGGCGCCGGTCGCCTGGGCGAGCGCGTCGGTAATGAACATCGAGAACTCCTAAGATCGTCGGAGACCCCGGGCCCCCGTTATAAGCCGCCGGACTATAGTTGTGATGGGTCGGAATGCAACAGAGACACGCCACAAACACACCTCGAAGCGTACCAAATCCACGGTCTTGCATCTTTTGGCATGCACGAACCCGTGATACCGCAGCCATGGACGACACTGGTTTCCTGCATAACTGGATCACACCGGAGAATAGCATGACGCAAGACCTTACTCCTCTCCTGCTTGCGGAAGTCCGCCGGCTTGCCGATGCGATCGAGCGGCTGGCAGGCCCTGCCCCGGCCGCCAACGACTGGAATGCGGCCGACTGTTTCGTCTGGGTGCCGGCCCGCCAGTATCTTTCGCCCGTGGCCAGGCCGAACCGGGTGGCGCTGACGCTGATCCGCGGGGTCGATCGCGTGCGCGACATTCTCCACGAAAACACCCTTCGCTTCGCAGACGGCTTTGCCGCCAACAACGTGCTTCTGTGGGGCGCACGCGGCATGGGAAAATCCTCGCTGGTCAAGGCCGTGCACGAGGATGTGCGGGCATCGAGCGGCGTAGCGCTGAAGCTGATCGAGGTGCATCGCGAGGATATCGCCTCGCTGCCGGCGTTGCTCGACATCCTGAAATCCTCTGGCCAGCGGGCAATCGTGTTCTGCGACGATCTCTCGTTCGACCATGACGATACCGCCTATAAATCGCTGAAGGCGGCGCTCGACGGCGGTATCGAGGGCCGACCGGACAACGTGCTCTTCTACGCCACCTCCAACCGCCGGCATCTTTTGCCGCGCCACATGATGGAGAACGAGCAATCCACGGCGATCAACCCGTCGGAAGCGGTCGAGGAAAAGGTGTCGCTGTCGGATCGTTTCGGGCTGTGGCTCGGCTTCCACAAATGCGGCCAGGAGGATTACCTCACGATGATCGACGGCTATGCCGAGCATTTCGACCTCGGGCTCGATCGCGAGACCCTGCATGCCGAGGCGCTGGAATGGGCAACGACACGCGGCGGACGTTCAGGCCGTGTCGCCTGGCAGTATATCCAGGATCTCGCTGGCCGCATGCGCAAGCGGCTCGACCGGGATTGAGCCGCCACGGGACCGAGGCCCGGATGACGCTTGGCGACCTCATCCGCCGTCACCGCGAAACGCTTGCCGACGAAGCCGTCGGCATCCGGCGGAGCTGGGAAGATATGTTCAGATATGCGCTGAGGCATTATCCGGACAGAACGCCGATCGACGATTTCGATCCAGACGGGCTCGCCGACAAGCTGATTGCGGAGGGCGTCAATCCCGCCTTCGTCGCGGGCTATGTCAAACGCTGGCGGGCGCTTCTGGCAGACATCATCGACCAGCCTTGATGTCATGGCGTCGCGGGCATGCGGCGTGCGGCGCATCATCGCTTTCGCCCTGCCTCCGCTCCGCTCCCAATCCCTCACGAAATCACCATAATCTGGCATCCCGCCAGACATAAACGCGCAGCACAGCCGTGCTAGATCCGGTCATCATCCTGAAGCAAAGGCCGGCTATATGGCCACCCGAGGCCGCCTGCGCGATCTGCACGAAATTCCGATCACCAGTTGCAAAAAGAGGGCGCAAAGGGACGCAAGAACAAGTCTTCGACAATGCCGCCGGCAGCTTCGTGTCGATCAGTATTTTCCCGCATTGACACAATCACGGATTTGTTATTGAAAATGGGAACTACCTGAATACAAACACTTTCCAGGCCAATACTCTCTGCTGCACCCAACAGTGAAGAAGAACTGGCCCGGCCGTGAGCATGCGTTCCGGTACCGCCTGTTAACCGTGAATGAACCCACCTGGATCTTCTTCCCCATGGCCTGCCAATCGAGCGACCGCGGCGCGGATTACCTGTGCCGCCCGTATCGAAAATGCTGCGCATCTATATACCAAGGGTAGCAATGCAAAGTCCGTTTCTCAGGATCAAGCCAATCGGCAACATGGGCAACCAGATGCTGCAATACATGTTTGCGCTCCGAGTGCGCCAGCTTGTCGGGCAGTTGGAGATAGCCGGCTACGATATCGAGCCATGGGGCCTCCATTCCTCGCCCTATCGCGACATGCGCCGCACCTCTCTCTATCTCGGCGGCCATCTGCTCGATGTCGATCACATCGCATCGCTGTTCAGGCGCGGCATCGTGCGCGACGTGACGCTTGCCGGACTTGGGTTCAAGCTCGGCAATTACGCACCGGTCGATTTTTACCGGCAGGTCTTCAAGGCCGATCATATCGCGGCGGAAGGCTATGGATCCGATGCCGTGGTGATCAACATCCGAGGCGCCGAGGTTCTCGGCGGCATCCATCGCGACTACGGTCCGATACCGTTCTCCTATATCGACGCCGTGATCGAGAATTCCGGCGCAAGGCCGGTATTTCTCGGCCAGATCGGCGACGACGCCTATTCGAGATTGCTGCGGGACCGCTATCCACAGGCCGAATTCCAGCCCAGCCGCGGCGCGCTCATCGATTTCGAAATTCTGCGGCGATCGCACCAGATCTCGATGTCCGTCAGCACGTTTTCATGGCTTGCCTGCTGGCTGTCGGATGCCAGGATCATCCATTACCCGATGCAGGGCATGTTCAACCCGCAGCAACGGCCGGATATCGAGCTGACGCCAATCGACGATCCGCGCTATCGGTTCTACGAATGCGAGCAGCGATCCTGGGCCGGCAGCGAGGCGGATCTCGCATCTCTTTCCGTTGCGCGCGATCACCCGCTTCTCTCCCCCGACAGGCTTCATGCCTTGCAATGGGAACAGCGCTCGAAGCTGCGATTCTACAGCGCCTGGAGACGGGCGCGGGTCGATTTCAAGGCAAGGTTCATCAACCGCCAGACGAAGCCGGCCGAGAGCGCGGCTGCCTGACACAATCGCGGTTGCCGCGCACTTTCACGGTCGATTGATAGGGGCGATTGATACAGGCAATGGATACGGGCGCCCGATCGGCGCCCGTATCGCGTTCATATCGCGTTCATATCACATGGCGCGGCTCAAGGCATCGACGGCAAGGATGGCATCGGCCACTTCCTCGGCGGTGAAATCCGTGCGCAGGTTCCTCAACGTGTCCGCCTCGCTGTTGGCGAGTTCACCGACCTTGATCAGATCCTCGCGGCTCACGCCTTCCAGATGCAGTTCCTTCAAGGTCGTGGGCATGTTGATCTGCTGGTAGAAGCGGATGTAATCGGCGATTTCCTCGTCGGGCCGCTGCTCGAGGATCATGTGGGCGAGCGTGCCGTAAGCGACCTTCTCGCCATGGGTCAGGTGATGGATATCGCCGTGAAGGGCTGTAAAGCCATTATGGATGGCATGTGCGCCCGCCAGCCCGCCATTTTCGAAGCCGAGACCGGAGAGAAGCGTGCTTGCTTCCACCACCGCCTCGACTGCCGGGGTCACCAGCTTGTTCTCCACCGCGCAATAGGCACTGTAGCCATAGGTCAGCAGCGTCTTTTCGCAGGCTTCGGCAATCGCCATGCCGGCGATCGACGAGGCGCCGCCAACCATCGTCTTGGCGTTGGAGCGCTGCACGGCAAGTGCCTCGACATAGGTCGCCAGGCCGTCGGCAATGCCGGACGCGAAGAGCCGCACCGGCGCCTGGGCGCAGATCCAGGTATCGACCAGCACGAGGTCCGGGTTTTTCGAGTAGAAGCGGTATTTTTCGAAGACGCCATCATCGGAGTAGATGACCGAGAGCGCGCTGCACGGCGCATCGGTGGATGCGATCGTCGGGACGATGACCACCGGCTGCTTCAATTCGTCAGCGACGGCCTTGACCGTATCGAGCGTCTTTCCGCCACCCAGACCGACCACGACCTTGGAGCCGACCGTGCGCGCCGCATCGGCGAGACGTCTGATCTCGTTGCTGGATGCCTCGCCGTTGAAGCGTTCGCGATGAAACTTCACCTTGCCGGAAACGGCTTCCTCCACCTTGGCGCCGGTCAGGCCCCACACGATGTCGTCGGAGACGAGAAAGGCGCTGTCGCCGAAATCCGCCAGATAGGCGCCGAGTTCGGCGATGACGCCGCTTCCCTGAACATAGCGGCCGGGAGATGCGAAAATACGCTTGGTCATGTCTGTCACTTCCAGTTCGTCTGAAATTCAAGATACGAGGTAGGCATGGGACAGATCAGCCGGCGCTTCCATGCGCTGGCGCAAGGCGCGGTGCGAATCAATTCGGAAGCAACGGCTCCGTCCCATCATGGTGATAGTACGAACCCTTGATGTTGTTTGGACGACGCCTTTCGCGGCGCCTGCTCACAATCCCGCGACCATTGCCGCGACCATGGCCATCGGCCGGATTTCAAAACGTAAAAAGGCCCGGCATCGCCTGCCGGGCCCTTTCACTATCCCCCTTGAGAACGCACTACACTCTATTCAAGGTAGGTAACTGGGTTGACCGGGGTCGCATCCTTGCGGACCTCGAAATGGACCTGCGGACGCGAGGCATCGCCGCTCATGCCCGACAGGGCGACCGTCTGGCCGCGCGTGACCTTCTGGCCGCGCGCGACGTTGATGCTTTCCGCATGGCCGTAGACCGTGACGCGACCATCGTCGTGGCGGACGAGAACCGTGTTGCCAAGCTGCTTCAGGCCGTTGCCGGCATAGATTACGACGCCGTTTTCGGCGGCCTTGATCGGCGTGCCCTCTGGAACCGAGATGTCGATACCGTCATTGCGGCTGCCGTTGACGTTAGCGCCGTAGCCGGCGATGACCGCTCCGCTGACCGGCCAGCGATATTTGCCGATGCCGGTGGACTGCGGAGCCGCGCTGTTGTCGCCCTTCTTCTCGACATCGCTAAGCGATGCCGTTTCCGCTGCCGGCTTGGCGGAGGCTGGTGCCGATACGGGCTGTGCAGGTGCTGCGGCGACCTTGGGTGCGGCTGCCGGGGCCGGCTGCGCGGCGGGACGGGCCGGAATGGACGCGGTCTGCGTCTGGTCCTGCTCCTGGATGCCGTGATTGACCTTCAGCGCCTGACCGACACGGACCTGACCGGTGGCCAGACCGTTTGCGGCCTTCAACTGATCGATCGGCGTGCCGGTGGCATGGGCAATCTTTGCGAGCGTGTCGCCCGGCTTGACCACATAGCTGCCGCCCATCGGCTTGCCGCCGGGAGGCGTCAGCTTGGCGGGCTCGGCCATCCCCTTGTCACGCGACGGCGTGGGAAGAACGGCAACCTTCTGCTCGGGCTCATGGCTCGGCATCGGGGCCTTGTTGTGCAGGTCGATATCGGCGGACGCCGTCTTTGCCGAGTTCGGCGCGGTGCCGAAGGTCGGGATGATGACCTGCTGGCCGGCAGCGATCGAGCCGCCATTCGCCTTCAGGATCTCGCGCTCTGGAACGCCGTAGCGGTTGGCAAGCGTCGTTGCGGTCTCGCCGGGACGAAGCGTCACGTGCGGTGCATTGACGGTCGACCAGCCGGACATCTGGCGCGGCGTCGAGCCGGTGACAACATTGTCGGCGCGGGCAGGCTGACGAGCCGGTGCGGCAAGGGCCGGAGCTGCTGCCTGACGGCCGGGGAACGGCTGCGCCATGGCTTCCTGACGGCTTGCCGGATCGCGCGCCAGAGGGGCCGAGGCCATGGTGCGGCGCGCGGACGAAGCCGACGGCGGCGACAGTTCCTGACGCTGGACGGCGACGGGCTCGACCGACGAACGGGCCGGAGAGGTATAGCCGCCATTATTGCCCGGATAGGGCTGCGCCATGGCGGCCTGACGGTTGTTGTAACCGCCGTTATTGTTGTAACCGCCGCCGTTATAGCCGCCATTATTGTAGCCGCCGTTCGACGAGGCCATGGCAGGCCGCGAGCCGCCGAGATCATCGCGCGGGATCGGCGGCTGACCGTAGGCGCTGCCTCCCTGCCGCTGCGGGATCGACGCGGTCGTCATCGTATCCGACTTGGAGAACAGACCGGAAAAGCGAGACGCGTCCGAGCTGCAGCCGGTCGCGGCACTTGCCAGAAGCGCGGCTGCCGCAAACTTGACAACCGAAATACCGACTTTCGAAGAACTCTTGGCACTCATCACTCGACCCACACGTAACGCAACCTTCATGCGAACCATTAAAGCGCGTTAGTCTTACCGGCCGGTTAAGGCCCGGCAAAGTCAGTGGTTTTTTTGTCAAATTGATAACCATGACCAGAACCGGCCATGGGCAACCGAGCCGGTGCCGGGACCCTTTTCAGAGGGCCGCCGCAATCTGCGGAACAAGCGGCAGATAAGGCACTTTGAAGAGATCTTCGCGCTCGAAACGGCTGCCGGTCTTGGTCAATCGCGTCATGATGCAGGTATCGTCTTCCTGCATCAGCGGCGCGATCATCGATCCGCCATGGGTCAGTTGCTCGGCGTAGAATCGCGGCAGAGTGGTAAAGGCGCCGGTCACGAAGATCCGGTCGAACGTCCCCTCGCCCGAAATGCCGTTCATGCCGTCGAACTGCCTGATGATGACGTTGC
This sequence comes from Neorhizobium sp., assembly GCA_028283725.1. Lineage (GTDB taxonomy): Bacteria > Pseudomonadota > Alphaproteobacteria > Rhizobiales > Rhizobiaceae > Neorhizobium. The sequence goes on from JAPWKC010000004.1 coordinate 448,147, forward strand.
GCAGATTGAGAGCGTCTATCCGCTCCTGCGCGCCCGTTACCAGTGTGCGATAGCGTTCGACGGTCAGTACCCGCTCGGCGATCTTTGCCATGACGGCGGCGGTAAAGCCGCTGCCGGTGCCGATTTCGAGAACCCGGTGGCCGGGCTTGACCTGAAGACGGTGCAAAAGGCGGACAGCCAGATCGGCCCCTTCCATGAAGGAGCCGCAATCGAGCGGAATGGTGCGGCTCGAATAGGCATCGTCGGAAAACTGCGCCGGCACGAATTGCGAGCGCGGCGTCTGCTCGACAGCAGTCAGGAGGTCGAGGTCGGAAATCCCCTCCGACCGGAGGCGCAACACGAGGGCCGCAAAGCCCTCCTTCTCGACCATGCCTGATTTCAACCCTTGAACTCCGAACCCAAAGCAGCTGCAACGCGATCCTGAACCGAATAATCGGTCAGGTCCAGTTTCAGCGGGGTTACCGAGATCCGGTTTTCTTTCAGCGCCTCGATATCGGTGCCGCCGAGGAGGCGGCCCTTGCGTTCGCCGAATCGCAGCCAGTAATAAGGCTTGCCTCGGCCGTCATGGCGAGCATCGACGCTCAGCATGAAATCGGTCTTGCCCTGCGCGGTGACAGCCACGTCTTCCTGAACGTCCTCGATCTCGCAATTGGGGAAATTGACGTTGAGAAAGGTGCCGTCAGGCAGATCGACCGTCATCAGCTTGCGCAAGACGTCAGGCGCGAATTTTTCCGCCACATGCCAAGGCGCATAACGGCCATTGTCACGGCGAATACCCTGGCTGAGCGCGATCGAGCGGATGCCCTGCAACGTGCCTTCGATCGCGGCTGCGATCGTGCCGGAATAGGTGACGTCGTCGGCCGTATTGGCGCCGTCGTTGATGCCCGACAGGATCAGATCCGGCTTGCCGGGCAGAACTTCCCGCACACCCATGACGACGCAATCGGTCGGCGTGCCGCGCAGCGCGAAACGCTTCTCGTCGATCTGACGAAGCCGCAGGGGCTCGTACAGGGAAACGGAATGGCCCTGACCGCTCTGGTCGGTTTCCGGCGCGATCACCCAGACATCGTCGGAGATGGTGCGGGCGACCTTTTCGAGAACGGCGAGGCCCTCCGCATGGATGCCGTCGTCATTGGTGAGGAGAATACGCATATCAGGCTGCACTTTCGATTTTGGTCAAACCGCCCATGTAGGGGAGAAGTGCATCCGGAATTGTGACAGAGCCGTCTTCGTTCAGGTAATTTTCCATGACCGCGATCAGGCAACGGCCGACGGCGACGCCCGAACCGTTCAGCGTGTGAACGAATTTCAGGTTCTTGTCGTCCTTCGTGCGGTAACGGGCGTTCATGCGGCGGCCCTGGAAATCACCGCAGACCGAAACCGACGAGATTTCGCGGTAGGTATCCTGCCCCGGCAGCCAGACCTCGATATCGTAGGTCTTGCGGGCGCCAAAGCCCATGTCGCCGGTGCAGAGCGTCATGGTGCGGAAATGCAGGCCAAGACGCTTCAGAACGTTTTCAGCGCACTCGACCATCCGCTCATGCTCGGCGATCGACGATTCCTGATCCGTGATCGAGACCAGTTCGCATTTCCAGAACTGGTGCTGGCGCAGCATGCCGCGGGTATCGCGACCGGCAGAACCGGCTTCGGAACGGAACGACGGGGTGAGAGCGGTAAAGCGCAGCGGCAGCTTTTCACCGTCCAGCACTTCAGCCGCGACAAGATTGGTGAGCGTCACTTCGGCAGTCGGGATCAGCCAGCGGCCATCCGTCGTCCTGAACAGGTCCTCGGCGAATTTCGGCAGCTGGCCGGTACCATACATGGCTTCATCGCGCACCATCAGTGGCGAAGAGACTTCCGTGTAGCCATGCTCGCTGGTGTGCATGTCGAGCATGAACTGGCCGAGCGCGCGCTCGAGCCGTGCAAGCTGGCTGGTGAGCACCGTGAACCGGGCGCCGGACAGTTTTGCGGCGCGCTCGAAATCCATGTAGCCGAGGGCTTCACCGATTTCGTAATGTTCCTTGGCCGGGTGGTTCCAGCGTGGCTTTTCGCCGACCGTGCGCTTGACGACATTGTCGTGCTCGTCCTTGCCGACCGGCACGTCATCCAGCGGGATATTGGGGAGGCGCGACAGCGCGTCGTCGAGGGCGGCGACCGCCTCGCGTTCCTGCTGCTCGGCCGCCGGCATCGTGTCCTTGATCTCGGCCACTTCCGCCTTGAGTTTTTCGGCCAGCTCGGAATTCTTCTGAGCCATCGCAGCGCCGATCTCCTTGGAGGCGGCGTTACGGCGCGACTGCATGTCCTGCAGCGTCTGGATCACGGCGCGGCGCTTGTCGTCCAGCGCCAGCAGGGTTGCAGCCATCGGCTCTGCACCGCGCTTCTTCAGCGCCGCGTCCAGAGCCTCTTCGTTTTCACGGATCCACTTGATATCGAGCATCGTTCCTTAGCCTTCGAAGCGTGACACCGCTCGCCCGGCCAAGAGAACAAAACTCCAGCCTTATTCCGTCTTGGCGACTTCCGACGACGCTTCTTCCTCAGAATCTTCGTCACGTTTGCGCTCGACGAGTCGTGCGGCGTAGATGGAAATCTCGTAGAGAATGATGGTCGGCAGTGCAAGACCGATCTGGGACATCGGATCCGGCGGGGTCAGGACAGCGGCGGCGATGAAGGCAAGAACAATGGCAAACTTGCGCTTTTCCCGCAGCCACGTGCTGGTCAGCAGGCCGACACGCGCCAGAAGCGTGGTGACGACCGGCAACTGGAAGACGAGACCGAAGGAGAGAACCAGCGTCATAATGAGGCTGAGATATTCCGAGACCTTCGGCAGAAGCGAAATCGCCACCTCGCCATCGACAGGCGCCTGCTGCATGGCGAGGAAGAACCACATGACCATGGGGCAGAAGAAGAAATAGACGAGTGCGGCGCCCATGAGGAACAGGATCGGCGAGGCGACCAGGAACGGCAGGAAGGCCGCCCGCTCGTTCTTGTAGAGGCCCGGTGCGACGAACTTGTAGAGCTGCGCCGCGATCATCGGAAAGGCAATGACCAGAGCCCCGAACATCGCCACCTTCACCTGCGTGAAGAAGAATTCCTGCGGCGCGGTGTAGATCAGCTCCGACTTCGCGACATCCAGATGCGCCCAGATCACCGCCCATTTATAGGGGATGACCAGCAGGTTGAAGAGCTGCTTGGCGAAATAGAAACAGACGAGGAAGGCGATGAAGAACGCGCCGATGGACCACATCAGTCGCGTGCGCAGCTCCATCAGATGTTCGATGAGAGGCTGCGGCTTGTCGTTATAATCACCGCTCATGCGTCACCCTTCGGCGTGTCGGTCTTCTTTACGGCACGCTTACGGGCGGGCACTTTCACTGTCTCAGTCTCGGCGGAGCCGGCAGTTTCCACCACGGGCGCTAAGGCGGGCGAAGCCTTCGGCTTGCGCGTCGTCTTTGCCTTGGTGACGACGGGAGCCTCGACCGCGACGACTGCGGGTTCGACGGCCGCCGGTTCAGCCTTCGGCACAGCCTTGCGGACGCGCTTCGGCTTTTCGACAACAGCAACCGCTGATTCGACAGGTGTCGCCTTCGACGTGGCGACCTTCTTTGCCCTCACCGGCTTTTCAGCCGCTTTTTCTGACGAAACCGGCGAAAGCGGTGCAGACGAGACGGGCGTGGTCGGTGCAGCCATCAGCGGGGCTGCCGACTGTACCGGGGTTTGGGCTGGAGATTGCCCCTGAGACGCGGCAGGCGCATGGGCCGCCTTGTCGATCGCCGCGATATTGGCGGGCACTTCCGCTGCCGGGGCTGCAGCATCGCTGCCCTCGACGGCCTTCTGGGCCTCCGCATCGATCGGCGACGCCAGCGGATCGGCCTGACCCGGCTCTGCTGCCAGAGAGGTCGTCGGCGCCGGGGATGGCACCTGCGTCACCTTCTGGAGGTCATTCTTGATATCCTGCCCCATCTGCCTCAGCGGATTGATCGCGTCGCGCAGGGCATTGGTCGGATTGAGGTTCTGATGAGCGTCGGTGATCGTCTTGCGGACGTCATCCAGCTCGGTCTCCTTGAGAGCCTCTTCAAACTGCGCGCGAAAGTCCCCGGCCATCTTGCGCAGATTGCCAGTCATCTTGCCGAATGCACGAAGCATTGGCGGCAAATCCTTGGGACCGACCACAACGATCATGACGATCGCGATGACGAGCAGTTCGGTCCAACCGATATCGAACATTCAAAGAGGCTCCTGGACTGATACAGCCCGTATTACGACCGGGTCGTTTCCTTGACCTCGTCGGCCTTGTGATCGACGGTCTTGGATGTTGCCGGATCCTGCGCCGCCGCTGCCGCTTCGTCGTCGGTCATGCCCTTCTTGAAGCTCTTGATGCCCTTTGCGACATCGCCCATCAGTTCCGGGATCTTGCCGCGACCAAAAAGGACCAGCACGATGACCAGAACGATCAGCCAATGCCACACACTAAACGAACCCATTGTCCACTCCATTAGAAACGTGACCCCGATGTAAGCTCTTTGCCGGCCTTTTTCAAACACCAAAATGCCGTAAAGATTACCGGGCTTCGGGGCAGGATTTGCTGCCACTGTGACGGGCGGCCATCGTCATCCGTATAACGAGTGGCGAAAGCCCTTCGCAACCGTTGCGGATCTAACATGAAATCGCGGCGGGATCACGACCCAATCGCGCGGAACGGCAGTGTGCTGCCTCCGCCGAGACTGAACCGCCCTGCTCCCCCTTAGGCCTGCCAGTCAGCGCGCACGGCGCTTCCGAGGCGCTCTCGCATCAGTCGTCCGCACCGCCCGGCGCCAGCAGGCCAAGCTCTTCGAGATCAAGCTGGGTGATCGGATCTTCCTCCTCGCTCACCTCGTCGCCCAGCAACGGAACGGGAATATGGAAGCCTGCCGGAATGCGGCCGGAGAGAAGACCGGCGCCCTTCAATTCTTCGAGACCAGGCAGATCGCGGAGTTCCTCAAGACCGAAATGATCCAGAAAATCGGTGGTCGTGCCGAGCGTTACCGGCCTGCCCGGCGAGCGGCGGCGACCGCGAAACCGCACCCATCCTGATTCCATCAGCACGTCGAGCGTGCCCTTGGAGGTCTGCACGCCGCGGATATCCTCGATCTCGGCGCGGGTAACAGGCTGGTGATAGGCGATGATGGCAAGCACTTCCAACGCCGCACGCGAAAGCTTGCGCACCTCGTTTTCATCCTTGCGGATGACGAAAGAAAGGTCCGCTGCCGTACGGAACGCCCAGCGATCCGCGATGCGGATGAGATTGACGCCACGCCCGGCATAGACTTGGGACAGCCGCTGCATGACGGCGGCGATATCGATGCCGCGCGGCAGGCGGTCAGCCAGAAAGCCCTCCGACACGGGCTCGGCGGAGGCGAAAACCAGCGCTTCGGCTATACGCTCGACTTCGGCCTCGGAAAAAGCGGTGTGGCCGGCATCGTCTCCCTGCCCCTGCGACAAAAACTCGTCCCCCGCCGGGATCAGCGCATCATTATGGTCTTCGGTCATCGTCATTCCAGGTCTCCCGCAGAGGCGGCGGGACCGCTTGTCGTGTTGGTTTCGTTCGCCCCCATACCCGGAGCGTTTTTAAGTATCGCCGGGCCCTGCCCTGCTCCTTCTCCTTGCCCTTGCCGAGGTCGCCCTTCGCCCTTGCGCAGGAAAATCGGCCCGAACGGGTCGTCCTGCCGGATCTCCAGGCGCCCCTCGCGCACCAGTTCCAGCGAGGCGGCAAAGGCGCTCGCGGTTGCCGTGATGCGATCTTCCGGTGCCAGATACGGCAGGAGATAGGTCTGGAGCGTCGTCCAGTCACCGATCTCGCCGAGCATGCGGCCGAGAAGTTCGCGCGCCTCGACCAAGGACCAGACCTTGCGCCGCTCGATCGTGACCTGGGTGATCGCATTGCGCTGGCGCAGGTTCGCATAGGCCGACAGGAGATCGTAGAGCGAGGCATCGAAGGCCGATTGCACCCGGTGCGGAATATGTTCGGGCGCACCGCGGGCAAAGACGTCGCGGCCGAGCCGGTTGCGGTTGACGAGGCTGGTCGCCGCTTCACGCATCGCTTCAAGCCGTTTCAGCCTGAAGGCGAGCGTCGCTGCCAGTTCCTCGCCGCTCGGGCCGTCATCGAGTTTCTGCTGCTGCGGGATGAGCAGGCGCGATTTCAGGTAGGCAAGCCAGGCCGCCATGACCAGATAGTCAGCGGCAAGTTCGATTCGGACCCGGCGGGCCTGATCGACGAAAAGCAGATACTGTTCGGCCAGCGCCAGAACCGAGATGCGCGACAGATCCACCTTCTGGCTCCGGGCGAGATGCAGGAGGAGATCGAGAGGACCTTCGAAGCCGGACACATCGACGACCAGCGCCGGCTCGTCCGTCTTGCGCTCGGCGCTGACGTCCTGCCAGAGCTTGTCCATCGGAAAAGCGCCTTGCGTTCGTTCTGCGGCCACCGGTTTCCCTCTTCGTTTAAGGCCGGCCGCCCATCCGTCAGGCGGTTGCGAGCAGTCCGTGGAACTCGGCGCGGATCGCCTGTTCGTCGGCGCCATCGGGCTTGGTAAAGCCAGCCTCGACGGCTTGCGCTCGCCGCAGTGATGCGCCGGCAAGCGGAACGGCCTCGTTCACCACGGCCTTCATTTCGTCCATGACGCCGTTGCAATGCAAGACAATATCGCAGCCGCCCCCAACGATTCGCGCCGCACGTTCGCCGATCGTGCCCTTCAGGGCGTTCATCGAGCTATCGTCGGAGACGAGAAGACCGTCGAAGCCGATATGGCCGCGAATGACCTGATCGATGACCTTGGAGGACGTCGTCGCTGGCGCCTCGGTATCGACGGCGGTGAAGACGATATGGGCGCTCATCGCCATCAGCTCATGGCGCATCTCGACGAAGGGAATGAAATCGTGCGCTTCAAGCTCGGCGAGCGAAGCGGTGACGACGGGCAGTTCGTGATGCGAATCGGCCATGCCGCGGCCATGGCCCGGCATGTGCTTCATGATCGGCAGCATGCCGCCGGCCTTCAGGCCGTCCGCTGCCGCCTGCCCCATTTCGCTGACCGTCTTCGGATCGAAACCGTAGGCACGGTCACCGATGACATTGCTTGCACCCTCGACCGGTACATCGAGCACGGGAAGGCAATCGACATTGATGCCGAACTTCCGGAGGTCGAAGGCGTGCAGGCGCGACATCAGCCACGCGGCGCGCAGGCCCCTGTCGCGATGGGCACGGTAGAGGTCTCCAAGCGCCGTCGCGGACGGATAGCGCTCGATCATCGGCGGGCGAATGCGCTGGACGCGACCGCCCTCCTGATCGATCAGGACAGGCGCATCCGGGCGGCCGACGCTGTCGCGCATCGCTGCCACGAGATCGGCGATCTGCGTCGGCTCGACGCAGTTGCGGGCGAACAATATGAAGCCCCAAGGGCGCTCCTGACGATAGAGCACGATCTCGTCTGCGGTGAGAACCGGGCCGCTCGACCCGAGGATCATGGCTTTCGACTGTGTCATGAGAATTGGCTTTCGATTGGGAAGATCGTCTTCAGGCAAAAGGCCGGCGCTGAAAAGAAAACGGGGCGCTGACGCCCCGTTCCGTATTCCTTTACGAGATCGTACCCTGCCGCCCGTTACTGGGCGACGAGGCAGCTGCCGCCGGCGGACCGGTAGCGTTCGCACAGCGCAATCGCATCGGCCTTGCTGCCGGCCGGGATGCGGACGCGGTAGAATGTGCCCTTGCCGGCAATTTCTGCCGCCTTGATATCGACGCCGCGACCGGAAACGACCGAGCCGAACTTGGCCGATATGCTCTGATAGGACTTCTGCGCTTCGGCCTGCGACGGCAACGAGGCGACCTGGATGAAGTAGCCACCCTTGGCCGCATTTGCCGACGGTGTAGCGGCGGCCTGGGCCGGCGATGCGGCAACCGGCTGGGCTGCAGCCTGGGCAACCTGCGTCGGCGCTGCGGGACGGGCATTGGCAGCCGGCTGCGACGGACGGGCAGACGGAACCGGGGCGCGAACGGCCGGACCGCTGTCGACCGCATCTGCGACCGGCGCGGATGCCTGGATCGCACTGGCGGGCGACGGCATGCCCTGAGATGGGGCGGGTGTGGACTGGCCGGATACAGACTGGGCCGGAGATGCGGCCGTGGCTGCAAGCTTGGCACCGGTCGGTGCGGCCAGTGCCGGCGTTGCGGATGCCGGAGCATCCTGCTCGACCAGCGTACCATCGGCGCGCACGATCATCGTCTTCACCTTGCGCGGGGCTACGGCAATGTCCTGATTGCCCTGCTGCTGCGGCAGGAGGCGCGGATCGGTCGTATCGCTGGCATCGGTCGCCGTCGCATCCGCCTCGCCGTCACCATCGGTCGGCAGCGTATCGGGCATCAACGTCTTCTGCACGACATCCATCGGCTGTTCGTCGCTGGAGATCAGCTGCTGCTGCTTCGGTGCCTCGGACGTCGTTCCGGCAACGCGGTCATAGACGGCCTTGTCCTGGTTCGGCACGGTCTTGCCGCCCGGATTTTCCGGAACGACCTTGACCGGATCCTTGTCGGCGGCAATCACCACCGGCTCGCCGCTGCCGACCATTTTCGACACGCCACCACCGAGAAGCGCATAGGCGCCGCCACCGAGGAGGACGACGACACCGAGCGCAACGACGGGGATGGCCCAGCTGCGCATCGAGCGACGCGGACGTTCATCATCGACTTCAGCGACGTAGCGATCCTCGTCCCGTCCGCCGGCAGGCAGCGGATTGGCAAGGCTGCGGCGGAAATCCTCTTCCAGCGCGCGCTCGAATTCGTCGAGATCGGAATAGGCCTGCCGTTCGCCGGCGGCGGGCTGGCGCCCGGCAGCATTGGCGGAGTGGGCAGCAGCACCGGCTGCCGCTGCACCGGCCACGGCACCCGTCATGGCAGTGGCGGCCTTCGCGGATGCTGCGGCAGGTTTGGACGGTTCAGGTTCGGACAGAAGCGTTGCCAGTTCCGCATCGATGTCGATGTCGTAGTCCGGCGTATAGGCGATTTCCTGCTCAGGCTCCTCGACCGGCAGGTCGGGGACGTTGAGATCGGTGATCGCTTCGGGATGATCTTCCGTCTCGGACAAAAGCGCCGGATCGAAAGGAAGATCGGTCTCTCCGTGCAGATCGTCCTGCATGGAGGAGAGTTCGACCGCCGCCGGCATTGCGGCAATCGGTGCTGCCTCGACCGGTGCCGGGGCTACAGGTGCCGGGGCGTAAACAGCGGGTTCGACGCGCGGCTGCGGTGCAGCCGGAGCAACCGAAACAGGCGGCGCAACCGAAACGGCGGGGGCTGCCATGACCGGACCGCGATTGTTTTCGGCAACCACGTCGGCAAGGTCCAGCTCCAGATCGTCGAGCGCCAGTTCGAAATCCTCATCGGCGAACGGATCGGGCTCGGAAACAACCGGTGCCCTGGCCACAGGCGCCGTCGCGGCCGGCGCTGCGACGGCCATGGTGGCACCGAGCGACGGTATGGAAGCGCCGGGATTGGCGCCGACCGGGATGGAAAGTCCCGACGTGGACAGACCGGGAATGGTCACGCCCGGAAGCGAAGTCATCGGGATGAGGCCGGCCGGCTTTGCAGGCTGCGCGAAACGCTCCACGTCATAGAGAAGCTCGTCCATGGCGGAGAACTTGTCCGACGGCTTCGGCGCATCCAGAACCGGTTCGACCATTTTCGGCGCATCGGAGACCGGCGATGCAGGCACCTCGTCCATGACGGGTGCTGCCGCTGCGGCCAAGGGTGCCGGAGCAAGCGGAGCAGGCTCGCGCATCAGCGACGTGGTGCCCTGATGGAGGTTGAAATTGGCAAGCGGCATGCGGAAGCCCGGCGTGTAACCGGTATTGCGCTTGACCACCGGCTGGCTGGCCACCTGAGCGGCTTCGACCGGATCGGCAAGCGGCGCAGCCTGAACGGATGCAGCCGAAGCTTCGACCGGCGCGACATAGGCGGGTTCAGCCGGCTCATGGCGGCCGAGATCATGCTGCGACAGATCGTCGGCAACGCCCATCGAGCTTTCGAGCTCGGCGGCAAGATCGAACATGTCGATCTCATGCGGTTTCTCGGCGACCGGTTCGTAAGACGGCTCTACGCGGGGCATGACCGGGTCGGCAACGGGCGCCTGATAAACCTCCGCCTGATGATGACGGATCGGTTCGACCGGACCTGCCGGCTCGGCCTGCCAATGGAAGTCGGCGGCCGGTTCGGGGTGTTCGAAGGCCGGGTCGACAGGCTCGACTGCGCGACGGTGATCGTCGGCATAGAACCGGTCGGCGTGGATCGCCTCAGGTGCCGGCGGGACAGGCTCGTGCGCAGCAGGTTCGAAGACCGGCTCAGGCGCATAGGCGACCGGCGCCTCTTCAACGGGGGCGACCTGATCGGCATGGCCGTGGTCGTTGCGACCGGAAAACTGGGGCGCATCGAGGGGGATATCGTTTGCCGGATCGAGACGCGGCGCGTCATAGCGCTCGAACTCGCGAAGCAACTCGTCTTCGAGGTTGAAAGCCGGTTCGCGGCGCCCATATCCAGCGTCAGTTGCACCGGAATTGGCAGCGGCGGAAAAGGCCGATTGCGGGTCCGCCAATTGCGAAGCGGGCCGCGCGGAATAATCCGGCTGCCCGACGACACGATCCTCGTACCCTACGATGCGTGCCAGCTGTGCCAGCGGGTCATCATCTGCAAAGATTTCCGGCCCATCGTTCCGGCTGCGCGCAAGGTTGTTATCAGCCATTACGTCCACTCACCTACATTACACAACGTCTACCAGTGCAATGTGGGCGAAAGAGGGCAACTTTACCGCATCTCATCCGGCGCAGCTGTACCCGTGATTGCAAGTCCTGACTTCAACACGGACGCGACAGCATGCACCAGCCCTAGCCTGGCAACGCTCAATTGTCGGTTTTTATCGTTAACAAAGCGTAAGTCGGGCGATTCCTTGCCCTTATTCCAATGCGCATGGAACGAACTGGCGAGATCATAGAGGTAAAAAGCCACTCTATGAGGCTCCTGCGCCTGGGCTGCGGCCTCCACCAATCGCGGATATTCGGCCAGCTTTGCAATCAGTTGCAGCTCGTTCGGATCGGTAATGTCGCCGACGGAGCCCTTCAGGTCAAGCGAATCGACATCCATGTCCGGGAACGCGTCCCTCGCCTGGCGGAAGACCGACATGCAGCGGGCATGCGCGTACTGAACGTAGAAGACCGGATTGTCCTTCGACTGTTCCGTCACCTTGGCAAAGTCGAAATCGAGCGGCTCGGAGCTCTTGCGGTAGAGCATCATGAAGCGAACCGAATCGCGCCCCACCTCATCGACCACTTCGCGAAGGGTGACGAAGTCGCCAGAGCGTTTCGACATCTTCACCGGCTCGCCGTCGCGGAACAGTTTCACGAGCTGGCAGAGAAGCACGGTAAGTTTGGCCTTGCCATCCGACACGGCACGCGCCACGGCGTCGAGACGCTTGACGTAGCCGCCATGGTCGGCGCCGAGGACATAGATCATCTCGTCATAGCCGCGATCGAACTTGTCCTTGAAATAGGCGACGTCGGCGGCGAAATAGGTGTAGCTGCCATCCGACTTGATCAGCGGGCGATCGATATCGTCGCCAACTTCCGTCGAACGGAACAGGGTCTGCTCGCGATCTTCCCAGTCTTCCGGGAGCTGGCCCTTCGGCGGCGGCAGCGTGCCCTTGTAGACATGGCCCTTGAAGGTCAGGTCGTTGATCGCCTGGCGAATGCGCTGGGCGCCGTTGGCATGCAGCGTGCGTTCGGAGAAGAACACGTCGTGATGGACGTTGAGGGCTTCCAGATCCTCGCGGATCATCACCATCATCGCATCGACGGCCTTGTCCTTGACGATCGGCAGCCATTCCTCGTCGGGCATGGTGTGCAGCCGCGGGCCATATTCATCGGCCAGCGCCTTGCCCACCGGCACGAGATAATCGCCCGGATAAAGGCCGGCCGGGATATCGCCGATATCCTCGCCGAGCGCCTCGCGGTAACGCAGGAACACCGAACGGGCGAGAACCTCGATCTGGCCACCGGCGTCGTTGATGTAATATTCCTTGGTGACGTCATAGCCGGCAAACTGCATGAGGTTGGCCAATGCGTCGCCAACGACGGCGCCGCGGCAATGGCCGACATGCATCGGTCCAGTCGGGTTGGCCGAGACGTATTCGACATTGGCCTTGCGGCCGCCGCCGATCGCCGACTTGCCGTAGTTGACGCCCTCGGCGATCACCGTCGACAGAAGGCGCTGCCAATAAGCGGTCGAAAGACGGATGTTGATGAAGCCCGGACCGGCGACGGAGACTTCGCTGACATCGGCATCGGCCTTCAGGGCTTCGGCGATGATATCGGCCAGTGCCCGCGGATTGGTGCCGAGCGGCTTGGCCAGTACCATGGCCGCATTGGTCGCGACATCGCCGTGGCTCGCGTCGCGCGGCGGCTCTACCGTGAGGCGGCCAAAATCGACTTCGCCTCGCTTTTCCTTGATGATATCAATCGTTTCGAGCGTATTCTTAATTCTATTCTCGAAGTCGGCAAAAAGGTTCATATCGATCCGCCGCGCGGCTTTATCGCGCGGTTCCTTGAAAAGCAGTGGTCGTCGGTCGGGTGCCTAGCGCAAATCGGGAGTCTGGTCAAACAGCTCGCCATGCACCCGGATTGCGTATGTATCGGTCATCCCCGCCAGATAATCGCCGACATGGCGGGCGCGGGCAGCCTCGTTCAGGCCGGCGATATGATCGACCCAGTAATGGCTGCGCATCAGCGAGGGATCGTTCATATAGGCGCCGAAGAGATCCGTCAGGATCTGGGCGGCACCGGCGCGGATGCGCATGATATCCGGATGACGGTAGATGCGCGAGAAAAGCAGCTTCTTGATCGCCTTGTCGGTCGCCGCCATCTCTTGCGAAAATGTCGACATGACACGGCCGGCGGCGCGCACGTCGGCAGCACTTTCGGGGCGGATCTCGGCGAGGTTCTTTTGCGACACGCCGATCACGTCCTCCACCATCCGGGTGATCTGCCGGCGCATGATCTCATGGGCGAATCGGCTCGCCTCCAGATGCGGGTAGCGCTCGCGCACATCGGCCATCAGCCCGGCGAGGAAAGGCACGTCCTCCAGCATTTCGAAGGTCAGCAGACCCGAGCGAAGGCCATCATCGATATCGTGGGTGTTGTAGGCGATGTCGTCGGAAATGGCCGCGACCTGCGCCTCGAGGCTGGCGAAGCTTGCCAGTTCCAGATCGTGGATCAGGCAATAGTCGCGGATCGGCTGAGGTAACGGCCCATGCGCGCCCTCGCCTTCCGGCGTCAGCAGAGGACCATTGTGCTTGACGAGGCCTTCGAGGCTTTCCCAGGTGAGGTTCAAGCCGTCGAACTCCGCATAGCGGCGTTCAAGCTTGGTGACGATGCGCAGCGACTGGGCGTTATGATCGAAACCGCCATAAGGTTTCAGCACCTCGTCCAGCGCGTCCTCGCCCGTATGACCGAAGGGCGTGTGGCCGAAATCGTGGACGAGCGCCACGCCTTCGGCCAGATCCTCATCCAGCTTAAGGGCTCTTGCCAGCGCACGGGCGATCTGGGCCACCTCGATCGTGTGGGTGAGACGCGTGCGGTAGTGATCGCCGTCGGGGCTGATGAAGACCTGGGTCTTGTGTTTCAAACGTCTGAAAGCGGTGGTGTGGACAATGCGGTCGCGGTCGCGCTGGAATTCCGAGCGGGTGAGGCTCATCTCCTCGGGAAAGAGCCTGCCTCTGGACGTCCAGGGGTCCGACGCGAAGACCGCGCGTTCGCCCGAGCCGAAACCGAGAACCCTGGTATCGATGGTCATGCCTGCAACCGTTCCTTATACTCAACCGCATACGCGCCTGCCCGCTACCGACGAACCGGCAACGGTGCCATCAAGGAAAGGCGCCTAACGCCTTCACGGCCCATTGACGCGCCCGCCGCCTATTCATACCTATAGAGTGGCCGTGCGCAAAGCCGGTGACAAGAATACCGTTGAGCGGTATTGCGCGATTTTCTTCGGGACAACTCCTGCTTTTCAGGGGCGAGGCCCGGAACTCACCGGGCCTTCACCCCGGCAGGAGATGGACAAGATGACTGTGAACGTAACTCTCTCGGATGCCGCAGCCAAGCGGATCAGCCAAATCGTCGCCAGCGACGCTGGCAAGCAGGCGCTCCGCGTCTCGGTGGAAGGCGGCGGCTGTTCCGGCTTTTCCTACAAGTTCGACCTCGTGGACGGCCGCGAAGACGACGATCTGGTCATCTCCAACGGCAACGCGACCGTGCTGATCGACAGCCTGTCGCTCGTCTACATGGAGGGGTCCGAGATCGATTTCGTCGACAACCTGCTCGGCCAGTCCTTCCAGATCAAGAACCCGAACGCGGTTGCCAGCTGCGGCTGCGGCACGAGCTTCGCGATCTGAGTTCTGCGGCTCATCGTTCAGTCTGATCTTCCCGATGTTTCCGCGGCGGTTTTCCGGCGCGGTTTTCCCGGTAGCGATGCATCAAGCACCCTTCCCATCCCCTTGTCTTTCGCTAAAAGAGTGCTGGACATGACGGAAGGATGAGCCCGATGAAGATCGCCACCTGGAACATCAACGGCGTCAAGGCGCGGATCGACAACCTGCGCCAGTGGCTTGCCGACGCCTCGCCCGACATCGTCTGCCTGCAGGAGATCAAGTCGGTCGACGAAGGTTTTCCGCGGCTCGAAATCGAATCACTCGGTTATCATGTGGAAACGCATGGACAGAAGGGTTTCAACGGCGTCGCGATCCTCTCGAAGATCCGTCCCGACGAAGTAATGCGCGGTCTGCCCGGTGACGAGACCGACGAACAGTCACGCTATATCGAGGCGGTGTTTTCCGTCGCAGGCGGGGTCATCCGCGTCGCCTCGATCTACCTGCCGAACGGCAATCCGGCCGACGATCCCGTCAAATACCCCTACAAGCTCGCCTGGATGGAGCGGCTTCGCCGGCATGCCCAGGCCTGCCTTCTGCTCGAAGAGCCGTTGATCCTCGCCGGCGACTACAATGTCATTCCCGAACCGCACGACTGTTACGATCCGGCCGCTTGGGCGACCGACGCGCTCTTCCTGCCGCAGACGCGGGCCGCATTCCGGCGCCTCGAAAATCTCGGCCTGACGGATGCCGTGCGCGCCACGACGGATGCGACGAAACTCTATTCATTCTGGGATTATCAGGCGGGCGCATGGCCGAAGAACAACGGCATCCGCATCGACCACCTGCTCTTGTCGCCGGAAGCCGCCGACCGGCTCGTCTCGACCACGATCGACGCCCAAGTTCGCGCCTGGGAAAAGCCGTCCGACCATGTTCCCGTCATCGGCACGTTCAACTTCCAGGCCGTCATAGCGGAAGCGGCGTAAGGTTACGCTGAAGGCAAACGAGGCGCTGCGGGCCCGAAACCTCTGACGCCTTCATCCTCGCCTTTGTGGCGAGCACCTAAACACGGTCATAGTTTACGTGGACAGATCCTTGGGACGCGCCCGAGGATGACGAGGGCGTGAGGGCGTGAGGGCAGCCTAAGCAGTTGCCCCCGCAGTCTGCCCAAGCGCAGATCAGTCTTCGCCCTGGGCGAACTGATGCGACAGGGAGATCGCCTCGCGGCGGTCCTTTTCGCCGGCAGTGGCGAAGGCCTGTTCCTGCATCGGCTCCATCCAGACGCATTCCTTCTGACGACATTTGTCGAGTGCCGCCGTCAGGAAGGCGAGGCCGCGGACGGTCTGGCCTTCCTGGAAGAGAATGTTGCCGAATACCGCCATGGCGCCGACATGGCCGTTCTTGCGGGCCTGGTTCAGCCACTTCTTGGCCTGCTGCATGTTGGAGACACCACCCTCGCCCGACATGATCATCTTAGCGAGCTGGAACTGTGCTTCGGCCACGCCGAAGGTCGAGGCGACCTGGAAATAGAGCTGGCGGGCCTGGGAGAGATCGACCTTGACGGGGCTGTCGGCAATACCGTGGCGATAGTAATCGGCAAGCGAGAGCAGCGCGTTGACGAAGAAGCCGGTATCTTCCGAACCGGGCTCGACACCCTGGTTGGCGATCTCGCTGTAGATCTTGAAGGCCTCGTAGTCGTTCTTGGCCACGCCGTCGCCATCGGCATACATGTTGGCCAGCGCCCAGCGCGACCCGGTATGGCCCTTTTCGGCGGCGTAGCGATAGGCTTCGACCGCGTCTTCCTTCTGGCCGTTCTTATAGGCCTTGAAGCCGAACTTGAAGAGGTCGAAGGGGCCGGATTCCTTCGACACGCCTGCCTTGATATCGAAAGCGCAGGCCTGACCGACAAAGCCGGCGGCAGAGGTGACGGTCAGGGCGGCACCCAGAAGCAATACTCTCACGGATACGGTTTTCACCTTCGGCATGGCTCAGTTTCTCTCGCTGCGCCGAGGGGAAGGCTGACCGCCCGCCACGCCTGCGACGCTACGTCCGAAGACGCCGCCTTGCCGGGCTTCACCGGCGGCATGCGTTCTCGACCGTCTGACCAGACCGTAGATGTAATTTTCGGCAAGACTAGGACTTGCGACCGTGGCGTGTAACGATGTGGACGGTACCGTCCAGATCCGTTCGCCAAAGCGCAGAAAACCCCGCTTTCCGTTGAAAAACCCGCCCATGTCACTCCAGTGCGCGCATTCCCGCCCCCGCGGCCTGCGCTTTTCTGATCCTACCGCTGCGCCCCGTTTGTGGCGGGAAATGGACAGAATGCAGCGTGGTGCCACACCCTCGAATTGTCCTCAGCCGTTGTTGCTGAATCGACACAACGCCTTGGGTTGCAGACCGGTCGAATTCCGCACCGATCGCCCCGTCGTTCGTCGCCCACCGCCAGACATCATGGTGGTTGCCTTCGCCCCATGCGAAAGCCGGCCGGCCATGATGGCCGACCGGTCGTCCTGTCCTCGTGCTGTCAGAACTTGATCTGGTAATTGGCCGCCAGCGCATAGGCCCAGTCGCCATTTGCCGTGGCATTGAAATTGGCGCCCTTGGCCAGAGACTGGCTTCCCGACGTCAGGTAGCTGACGGCTGCGCCGAGCGTCAGCTGCCCCGGCCCCATGGTGATCAGCGCGCCGGTGCCCAACGTCCATGTGTCGGTCATGATATCGGAACCCGTGCCGACGCCCTTGTCCCAGCGGATATTGACCGTGCCGGCCAGCATGTCGGTGAACTTGTGGGCGATACCCGCCTGGATCGTCCAGCCGTCCTGCCAGTTATATTCGTCATGCTGCGGCCCGAGCAGCTGGATATTGTAATCCAGCGTCTTCAGAACGCTCCAGTCCGTCCATTCGACGGAACCGTAGGCGAGCCAGTCCGGCGCGATGCCGCTCTGGAGACTGAGCTTGACCGAT
Organism: Neorhizobium sp.; assembly: GCA_028283725.1. Classification (GTDB taxonomy): domain Bacteria; phylum Pseudomonadota; class Alphaproteobacteria; order Rhizobiales; family Rhizobiaceae; genus Neorhizobium. The sequence goes on from JAPWKC010000004.1 coordinate 465,539, forward strand.
TGCGGCAGCGAACCGGCTCCCTGTGCGTCGAGAATGCCAGCGCCCACCAGTCCAACCAGCGGACCTGCCGGCTGGAACGTGCCGCTGACCTTCTGCTCGACTTCGGAACGGTACATCAGCTCGGTGCGGAAGGCATATTCGGGAATGTCATAGGCGACGCCGAGGCGGTAGCCGAGTGCCTGATCGTCATCGAGACGCAGCGTGCCGTAATAGCTGTCGGCGACGTAGGAGAAATCCTGGGTGAAGCCGCCGCCGAGGAAATGCAGCCGGCCGGGGCCGGTGGCGAAGCTGACGTCACAGGTCGCGCCGAACTCGTTGGTATCGAATTTCTTGCTGCGATAATAATTGTAGCTCGCCGGCGCCTCGGCGATCATGTCGGCGCGCTGTGCCTGCGCGCCATATTCGGACCGCCCGCCAAAGGGCTGCGTATAGGTGAAGGCACAGGCCAGCGCATCGGAAATGCGCCCCATGATGGCAAAGCTCGGGATCGTAAAGCTCCCGGAGAAATCGCCGTCGGTGCCGACCACACCGTTGACGGTGTTATAGCGCCTGTTCGGATTGACGTAGACGACCCCTCCACGCGCCGCCACATCGCCTTTCTCGAACAGGATATCGGTATCGGCTTCGCCCCACGAGAAGCCGCCCGCCTGTGCATGCGTCTGAAGAGCGCCGCCAACGACCAGCGTCATCAGCGCGCCCATGGCAAACCTGCTTACCATCTTGTCTCCCACTCCCAGGTCAGTAACGCCAACGACCTTAGGTTCTTCGCCCAGAATAACAACTTCACGCCGTCGACGCGGTGCGCCGCACAGCGGGCCCCTGATTTACGTAACATTGTCAGAAAAGCGTGCCGAATCGGTAAATCATGGAAAAAATAACCGCGTTGTTGCGCAGGAATATTGCCAATCGAAATAATATGTCGCGAAAACAGATAGTTGTGACCAAGCAGCAACAATAACCGTTTCTCATTCTGTGCAAGTGCACAATGCGGAAGCGCAGGCCGCCCAGCGAAAAAGCAAAAGCCGCAGCGGTGAGGCTGCGGCTTGCTATCATCGATCGTCAATCAAGACGCGTCCTCGTGTCAGCCGGCTTCAAGAACCCTCTGCAGCGCCGTCTTGAGGCTTGCGAGCTGGACTTCGAGCTCGGCGAAACGCTCACGCTCGGCGGCGACGATCTCCGGATCGGCATTGGCGACAAATTTCTCGTTGCCGAGTTTCTTGCCGATGCGCTCCATCTCCTGCTCGGTCTTGCCGATCGCCTTTTCGATACGGGCCTTTTCGACGCCGATATCGATGAGAGAGCCTAGGGGCAGGCAGACGGTGGCCTCGCCGACGACGATCTGGGCCGCCCCCTTCGGAGCGGCATCCGCCGGAGCGATGCTTTCGACGCGAGCGAGACGCTTGATGGCCGCCTCGTGGCGACGCATGCGGAAGGCCGTCACCTCATTGGCGCCGACGACGATCAGCGGGGCTACGGCCGACGGCGGAACGTTCATTTCCGAACGCGCGGAACGCAGGCCCGACACGAGGTCGATCAGCCAGTTGATCTCTTCGGCTGCATCCTGATCGGCAAAGCCCTGTGCCGGCCAGTCGGCATGGCACAGAAGCTCGGCTCGGCTGTCGGTATGCGCCCAGAGCTCTTCGGTCATGAAGGGCATGAACGGGTGAAGCAGCTTGTAAGTTTCTTCCAGAACGTAAGCCGCGCAGGCCTGGGCTTCCGCCTTCGCCTGTTCGTCCTCGCCCATGAAGATCGGCTTCAGGAGCTCCAGATACCAGTCGCAGACCTGGTTCCAGACGAAGCGATAGAGCGTGCCGGCCGCTTCGTTGAAGCGCTGCGTCTCGATTGCCTCGGTGACTTCGCGAACCGTGCGCGACAGTTCGGTCAGGATCCAGCGGCTGACGGTGAGCGAGGCTTTTGCCGGTGCGAAAGACGGATCGCGCGCAACACCGTTCATTTCGGCGAAGCGCGTGGCGTTCCACAGCTTGGTGCCGAAATTACGGTAGCCAGCGATGCGGGCCGGATCGAGCTTCACGTCGCGGCCCTGTGCCGCCATGATCGCCAGCGTGAAACGCAGCGCATCGGCGCCATATTCGTCGATCAGGTCGAGCGGATCGATGACGTTGCCCTTGGACTTCGACATCTTCTGGCCGTTCTTGTCGCGAACCAGCGCATGAACATAGACCGTGTGGAACGGCTCGACCGGCGTGCCCTTCTCGTCCTTCATGAAGTGAAGGCTCATCATCATCATGCGGGCGACCCAGAAGAAGATGATGTCGAAACCGGTGACGAGAACGCTCGTCGGATAATAGCGCGACAGTTCCGGCGTCTTGTCCGGCCAGCCGAGCGTCGAGAACGGCCACAGAGCCGACGAGAACCAGGTGTCGAGAACGTCTTCGTCGCGGGTGAGGATCTCGCCCGGCTGGAAGTTCTCGAGCTTCTCCTCGACCCAGGCCTTCCACGGGCCTTCATGGGCGATGTAGTGCTGGATCGCGGCTTCCAGCGCCTCTTCCTCGGTCTTTTCGACGAAGCACTGACCGTCAGGGCCATACCAGGCGGGGATCTGATGGCCCCACCAGAGCTGGCGCGAGATGCACCAGGGCTCGATGTTCTCCATCCAGTCGAAATACGTCTTTTCCCAGTTCTTCGGGACGAAGTTGGTGCGGCCTTCACGAACCGAAGCGATCGCCGGCTGCGCCAGCGTCTTTGCATCGGCGAACCACTGGTCGGTCAGCATCGGCTCGATGACGACGCCGGAGCGATCGCCGAAGGGCTGCATGATCTTCTTGTTCTCGACATAGGGAATGTCGTTGCCTTCGGCATCCTTCACCGTGACCGCCAGACCTTCGGCGTTGATCGCCTCGATGATCTTCTTGCGGGCCGCCATGCGGTCGAGGCCACGATACTCTTCCGGAACGAGGTTGATCTCGTCGACGTCGTTCTCACTCGGCAGCTTGCCGGAGCGGGTAATCTCGGCAGCCTGCGCGGCGCAGACGGCATAGGGTTCGCCATCGCTGCGCATGGCGGCAACGGTGTCCATAAGCCGGTAGAGCGGGATCCTGTTGCGCTTGGCGACCTGATAGTCGTTGAAATCATGCGCGCCGGTGATCTTGACCGCACCGGAACCGAAATCCGGCTCCGGATATTCGTCCGAGATGATCGGGATCAGGCGGCGATGTTCCTTCGGGCCGACCGGGATTTCGCAGAGCTTGCCGACGATCGGCGCATAGCGCTCGTCCGACGGGTGAACGGCAACGGCGCCGTCGCCCAGCATGGTTTCGGGCCTCGTCGTGGCGATCGAGATATAGTTGCGCTCTTCGGACAGCGTGACGTTACCGTCGGCATCCTTCTCGACATAGGTATAGGTCTCGCCGCCGGCCAGCGGGTATTTGAAGTGCCACATGTGGCCTTCGACTTCCTTGTTCTCGACTTCGAGATCGGAAATCGCCGTTTCGAACTTCGGGTCCCAGTTGACCAGACGCTTGCCGCGATAGATCAGGCCCTGCTTGTAGAGCGTGACGAAGACTTCGAGGACGGCCCTGGAGAGGCCCTCATCCATGGTAAAGCGTTCGCGCGACCAGTCGCAGGATGCGCCGAGGCGCTTCAGCTGGTTGAAGATCAGGCCACCGGATTCATTCTTCCATTCCCAAACGCGCTCAACGAAGGCTTCGCGGCCCATGGCGCGGCGGCCCGGCTGCTGGCGCTCCATCAGCTGTCGCTCGACGACCATCTGGGTGGCGATGCCGGCATGGTCCATGCCCGGCTGCCACAGAACGTCCTTGCCGCGCATGCGCTCGAAGCGGACCATGATGTCCTGCAACGTGTTGTTGAGCGCGTGGCCCATATGCAGCGAACCGGTGACGTTCGGCGGCGGGATCACGATCGTAAAACTCTCGGCACCCGGCTTGGCGTTGGCGCCGGCGCGGAAAGCGTCGGCCTCATCCCAGGCGGACGCGATCTTCGGTTCGACGGCTGCGGAATCGTAGGTCTTTTCGAGCATTTCCTGACCCGGTCTTGTTCTTGGATGAAAGGGGAAGCGTGTTTTAAGCGGTGTAAATAGGATGGGGTGCGGCTAGTCAATAAAAAAGGCCGCTCCGTCACCGGAGCGGCCCTGATCGGGTGGCTTCGGGCGATTTACCGGCGCGAGCCGCGGGCCACGCGCTCGATTTCCTCGCGCACGAGACGTTCGACGAGCGTCGGCAGGTTATCGTCGAGCCATTCCTGCAGCATCGGCCGCAGCATTTCCTGCGCCATTTCTTCCACCGAGCGGCGTTCGAGACCGTCGAAGACGGCGGCCAGCTCATTGAAGGATTTCGCCACCTGCGCGCCTGCCGTTTCCGACAGAAGCGAAGCGGCCGCATCCTCGATCCTGGCCGGCAGGGTTTCGGCAGCTTCGGTCTGCCCGGACGTGTGGGTCGAAACATAGGCCGAAACCGGGCCTTCGGCACGAGCAGGTTCCAGATCGACCGGCGGCACGGACACAGGTTCGGCCGCAACAACCGGCACCGCATCATAGGCGCGCGAGGCAAACGGCGCCAGGGCTTCGGCCACCGGCGACCGCACGGCCGGAATATCTGCCGGGGCTTCAACGGCGGACATCGGGGCGCTCGAGGCAGGCGTGACCGGCCCCCGCGACACGGACGGCCGTGCAATGGAGGCGAAATCCGGCATGGACGGGCGAACCGGCGCGGGCTCCGCCTCGACGGCGCGCACAGGCTCGGACACGCTCTGCGGGGCCGCCGCTTCGGCCACCGGAGAAATGGTGCCGCGCAGTTCGGTGACAGTGGCCAGCTGCGGCACACGCATCTCTGGCATACGGGCCTCCGGCATGCCGGCCTCACTCAGGGGGGCTTCTGGCAAACGGGATTCGGTCAGGCGGGACGATGCATGTTCCTGCTGGCGCACAGAGGCTGCACGAACGCGGGCCGCGACATCGGCAAGCGACAGGCTGCGCTCCGGAACCGGAGCGGGCTCGATAACGCGCAGGTCCGCGGCACGAAGATCGGCGGCATGCAGCTCGGGGATCGGGTTATTGTGGTAGGCCGGCGCGCCGCGATCGTTTGCCGCCACGTCCGGCGCAAAGCCTTCATCGCCCTCGTCATCCAGCACGATCTCCTCGTCGGCATCGAACTGATTGGAGAACTGCGCGTCGCGGCCGGCCTCGCCGTTCGTCTCGTTGCTTTCGATGATCCGACGGATGGAGGCCAGGATCTCCTCCATGGAAGGTTCACGCGCTACATTTGGCTGAGCCATTTCATTCCCCGCTTTGACCGGCCCCGCTTCGACCGGCAATTGATCGGCGACAGAAAGCGCCGGCCGAATTCATGTTCATTTTACGAAGCTTGGGGCCGGAGACACAATCGCAACGCTCCGGGTGATTCGTGGAATACACAGATTTGTTGCAAAAGTGAATCCCGCGGGGTGAGACCAGGCAACGGAAAAGGGGCCGAAAGGCCCCTCAAAATCATCCACAAACCTTTGTTTTCTATCAGAAAACGAATTCCTTGACCTTACGGAAGCCCGGCAGCGGACAGATCGATGCATTGAAGTGAAGCCCCTCCGAGAGGACGCCCTTTTCAAGAACGGTGACGGTGGCACGGGCGGAATTGCCATAGCCGACGACAGCAACGAGTCGGCCGCCTTCGGCAAGCTGTTTCGTCAGCGCGACCGGAAGCTCCTCGATCGAGCCATCGAGGAAGATGACGTCATAGGGCGCCTTTGCGGCATGCCCCGCCTCCAGTTCGCCGGCAACCACCGAGGCATTTCCAGCCCCGAGCGCGGCCAGATTGGCATGAGCCCGATCAACGAGCGCCGCATCACTTTCGACCGCGACAACGGAAGATGCGAGCCTGGACAGAAGCGCCGTCACGTAGCCGGTTCCTGCCCCGATCTCCAGAACCTTGTCGGTCTTTTTGATCGACGCCAATTGCAGGAGCTTGGCGAGCGGAGATGCCGCCATCAGGTAACGGCCGGGCGCGACATCGATATCGGTATCGCGATAGGCGAGCGATCTCGACGCTTCCGGCACGAATGCTTCCCGCGGCACATCAAGGAACGCCTGGAGCACGGAATGGGACGTCACGTCCGTCGTGCGGATCTGGCTTTCCACCATGGTGATCCGCAATGCCTCGAAATTCATCCTTGCCTCCAGCTCATGAAAAACGTCCGGACGTGAAAACGGCCCGGCGGACGAATGACAGCGTCCGGCCAGACCGTGTTACTGCGGGCGTGCGCCGCTTTCAAGAGAACTGTTGCCTTCGTTGCGTCAGAATGTCGCCGGTGCGGCGAAGAACCGATGAGCAAGGTGCGTTCGGGCTGACATTTCAATTAATGAAAGAGCACCGGGCTCGTCTCGACCTTGCGGGCGGCAATGCCGTCGCGACCGTAGGATTTGCGCAGGCTGTGCGACTTGTCGAAGGTCGTCTGCTGCGACAGCGTCAGCGGAAACACGCCATCGGCAAAGGTGCCGGTCGCTTCGAAGTCATCGGCAGGGCTGCGCAGCGCGATCAGGATCTTGTTCAGCATGGCTTTCTCCTCTTTTGCCTTCCTAAAAGTCGGTTTCCGCGAATTCGTTCCCGAGATTAGGAGGGAGATGTTAAAAATTAACCATGTTTTTGTCCTCGCCGATCAGGTTCCGTGCCGCCAGAGCGGCGATGGTAACTGGACCGCCGTCCGCTCGACGTGATCCAAATACCGGCTTCGATACTAATTACTCTGGGTTCCGCTGCCTGACGATCTCGTGGTCTCTGAATCCTTCGAATTCGCTATGTCGCCTGATCCTGACAACAATGATCATTTGCGCCACGTTTGCGCTGACGCGTTCGCTTGGCTACCAGACATCCGTCAGAATATTTGTCCGACCCCTGACCTTTCTCGTCGGAATATCCGTGGTTCTGGTTATCATTGATCCAAGATACGCCATCCATCAAGATACGCCATCCATCAGGAAAACCTGACGATCGCGGAAGACATGGTTGGGTCGTGGCGAGGCGTTTTCGGTCACAAAAACATTGCCGGACCGGCGGCATCGACCCTAATCCTTTGTCCGCTTCTGGCTCCCATCGGCCTATCCCGGTGGACCAGAATCACCTTCAGAGGTTTTCCTGGATGATATAAAGTCACCCCCGTCTCGACCGTGCCCTATTTCGCTTGCTATTTTCCGAGAGGAAGCGGCTACGTCACTCTTTGAAACGGAGAATGCAAATGGCCAAGGGTCAAGTACGCGGCAATAAAGAAGCAAGGAAGCCCAAGAAGGACAAGGCCGAGAAAGCAGCGGCACCGACATTGGGGTCGCAAGTGAAGGACAGTTCGGCCAAGAAGTAATTCGCTTGAGCAGATAGCCCCGCCCTGTAGAAATGCGGAGGGCGGGGCCTGTTCGATAGGGCAAAGCCGGGTTCTCAGGCCTTGCAGCGAGAGAGCGCATCTCGCATCTGCATATTGCCTTATATGAGGTATCAGTCTGCCCGTGATCTCGTGGATATTGAACGGCGCGGCTTCCCGATCGGCTTTGGCTCGCCGTATTGCAGATACAAGCGGCGGCAATCAACAAATTGCCCCAGCCTTCGCAGATGCCTCAAGCAAAGATCATGCAGACCTCGCGAGCGACTTAACGGCTACGCGCGCCACGTTGCCCGTCCCAGATCGATTGCTGCACGACTTAAGGGGAGACTCTACCGCTTCCGTGACCACTGCAGGGCTGTGGTGAGCGAATGGCATCTGCTGTTGCGCAAACAAAAAGCGGCTTTGTCGGCCTCAGCCTGAATAAGGCGGGGCATCGGGGCGTGACCAATTTAACGCGAGTGGCCTCAGGGCTGTGGTGAGCGAACGCAAGGACAACGCCGGCCGGTGTCGAAGCGACGCACCAGTGGAGCATCCCGACGCCAAGCGAAAGACGCCTCGAAATGCGTGCGCCAGACAACGAGGCACCGTTTCGACCATCATGATCGCCGGGAAATTCGAACCGGCTCCGACCAGGCGCTCAGAACCAAAAAAGGACCGCGTTCGGAATAAAGCCTCTTGCACGCTTCGTAGATTCGTTCTAAACGCCCAGCACCACTCGCGAATTTCGCATCGGATGGCCTCGTGGCGGAGTGGTGACGCAGAGGACTGCAAATCCTTGTACCCCGGTTCAATTCCGGGCGAGGCCTCCATCCGAACCTTTTCTTAGTTGTCATCCCTTTTGGGGTCGATGTCGAAGCCATCGGATGGTCCGCTTTGACCCGATAGGCTCTGATAAGCGTGCGATGGGTAAACGCGATATCTTCGCTCCTGCCCCCTATCGCTTGATAGTGATGCCGCCACCCTGCCAGGAACAAAGCCTGAAGCGGTGCCGTCATTCAGGCGAACGCAGCTTAAGTCGTCCATGCCGGGATCTGCCACGCGGCGATCACCAGTGCCTTCCCCGCTTTCACCGGAACGGACAACAAACGAGATCGTCGTTTGCGCCCGCATGCGAGGCTCGTGAGAAAGGCCGCCCGAATGGACGGCCTTTTGATGCGGACTGCGATTTAGGCAGAACCATGCGCGCATCGCTGACCACTCAGCGCGCACGTCCTGCACGTCATCAAAATACGGCAATGTATTTCAGCAGCGAGACAATGCCGATCAAGACGACGATAATCTGGATGATCTGCTTCATCCTCGCATCGACCGGCAGGCGTGCGACGAGGTAAAGCACCAGTACGATGACGAGAAACGTGATCAGGATGCTGATCAAAACGGAAGTAGCCAAGCCCCAACTCCTTGTAATGAAATGCCATACGGCATTCTAGGGTAACTATGGGGCCGTTCTGAAATTGGAAGGGTGGCATCACCACTTTAATTTCAACCTCACGGCAAAACGTCCCTTGCCCCATGAAGGCCAATTTCAGCGGCAGCCTGGCCATCCGACGCATCATTGCACTGCGTCTGATCGCGCGGCCGGCGACGATGCAACGAGCTTACTCCGCATCCTCAGGATCCGGTCAGGAACAAACCGTTAATGCCCGCCTGAAGAAGCAAAGTCTGAAAAATGCGCGCAAGCAAAGAAGGGTCGGCCCGCGGGGCACACCATCGCCACAATTGATCGGCACCGGATCGATATGACGCTTCGGGCGATCGGGGGATGGCTCCGAAGACGTGGCACAATGTGGCGGCACAAAATTAACTTGCTCGTCGTTTCTTCGGCCGCGTTCGACGCTGATGATTGCCCGGCAACGTTGGGAAAATACCTTGCGCAGGCCGCTCAAGACCGCCATCCGCGGCAATATCGTCTCGGTAGCCCCCGTCATACCGATTGGATTTTTCCGGCAGCACAATCGCCTGAGTGTCGTTTACGAATGCGGAAAAACCATGCGGGCATGCGGCTCCGCATCCGTGATGCCCGGTGCACGACGCGATTTTCCAAGCTGGCAGGATGGTGGGTCATGAATGATATTGGACGCCGTCCACCACGGACTGACCACACCTGCGACCTGGCGGCCAGATCACAAATCCTGCTTGCGAATCACGGACTTCTCACCGATCTTCAACCAGCGGCACGCCATACGGGAACTGTCGCTGCAAACCGAATATGCAGGCCCACGAGGTCACAAACCGCAATGGTTTGGACCTGACGTCAGGACATCCGCATGCTCACCGGACTGATCGACAGCTTCTTCCACACCGTGCCCATCACCCCTTCTCTCAAGCACATTTTGCAGGCCATTGTGCGCACGCCATTGGGCGGCATTGCCAATCTCTGCCTCACCTGCGTGCTGATCGCCGGCTCCGGCTTTCTGTCGCTTCTGGCGGTCGCCGGCATTTTCGATATCTCCAGTTGGCGGGACGGACGACATGTGCGCAACACGGTCTTCCAGGCACTGGGCGCAGCAGCGTCCGTCGGCGCGCTCGTCCTCTGTCAGGCCTTCCTGCCGGCCATCCCTCTTACCTCGATCTGAGCGGCCGCGCCTGTCGCAATGCCATGCCTCTCGGGAGACACTTCATTTCGGGCGAGATTGCTGTGTGAGGGCCCGCAGTTGCTGCATTGCAATTAAATAAGCGCGCTCCTCTCCCCTTGCGTGATGGCGCTCTGCGCATCGCCGCAGGAAAGCCAGATGCATCGCCCTTATCAGCCTCCTCATCATCACCTTCTCCCTTGCCCGTCATGTGCCGGAGTTTTTTCGCGCATCGCAGTCGAATATCTCAGACGCCTCTCCGACATGACGCCGAACGGGGCGTGCTGCAACGGCTATCGTGTTTCCCAATATTTCGTTTTGAGGCCGAGCCTGCTTTTCCCGTAAAACGCCCGGAAACCATCGCCACTGCGTAGTTTTCCCAATTGTGGCAATCTCGTGTCAGACGTAGTCTCACCCTCGCATCATCAGGTTGGGCTCGGCACACAAGAAGGCCAGTCCGGGAGGTTTGGAATGCCGGTCGAAATCGCCATCACCACAGGGCTTGCCATCGGCATCGCTCTTCTCTTCCATAGGCTCGCGGCAATGGTCGCGACATTCCGCGAAAATCTCGCCGGCATCCGTCGCACCTATTCGGAATAGAGCGGATAGAACGGCGATGGTTTAGGTGTTGCCGGGGCCAAGGCCTGGCGGGCGCTTCTGCGTCTTTACGAGCGCGCGAACGACCTGCCCCTTCGTCATCGGGATTTCCGAGAAGCGATGGTGACATTCGCGCCGATCGCGTCGCGATTCGCCGTCAAGTGAGCGCACCGTCGCTGTCGCGCCATCGTCAGATTTTGCGTCGATCGCTGCCCTTTCAGCCACCGTGCGCACCACTCACGCCCGCACTTGTGCCGCGATGGTGCAGGTCCTGTGGGTATTTACCGCCGAGTAACCCTTTCTCGTAACGTCTCTGGAACCATCAGTCGCCGCAGCGATGATGACGCCGCCGCAGGATTCCCCTCTGGTTACCCAGCCTGCGGCGGGAGGTCCGGCGTGGCGGATCACACGCGATAAGCGTGCGCCGGCCTCCTGACCAGCTTCAAAACACGAGAAAAGGATGACCGATGGGACAGTGGATGACCCTTTTGATGGCGCTTGCCGCGATTGCCGCCATCGTCCTGGTCGCGTCGCGCTTCTTCGGTCAATTCTGACGGAGTTTTTGCTCGAACAGGCCGGCACTGCTCATAAAACCGAGAAGAGACAGGAACTCGAACCGAAACTTTGCGTTTGTAGCGCCGCAATGAAGGTTCGAGTGATGAATAACGACACGATAGATGGCGGCTCCCTTTGGAGCCGTCCGGTCCGGGTGCGGATCGGCTACGGTTTTGCAGAAGCGGTGCGCAGCCCGGAGCAAGCGCTCGAATATCTGCGGTGGCGATGGCCGGTGCGTGAAGGCTATCACTATGGCGAGGCGCTTCACGCCTGCGTCACCTTCGTACAGAACAGATTGCCCATCGAGGACGTGCGCGACAGGTTCGTGGCGGCCAGCATCGAGGCGAGCATGCTCGGGTGACAGGCGGTCACCCCCGGAACGCCGGCATTTGCAGGCCCTGCCCGTGACGACAGCATGCAAGCGCGCCACAATTGGTAACAACTGTTTAACGCTACTTCTTGGGCGCTCCGTTAACGTTTCAGCAATAGAACGGCGTGGACGGCGATGTTGCCGTTATGTCCTTATCAGAAGGATCGCCATGACGGCGATGTTCAAGCATGAAGCTCTCCGTTTCGGAAACCGTATTGGCCCTTGCCACCGCCGCATCGCTGTTCAGCCTGTTCTACGTCGGAACCATGTTCATTCAGCTGTTCTGACCGTTTTCGGCTCCGACTTCATCCGCTCATGACGGGCGGGGGTTGATGCGATGAACGACTGTCGTTGTGCCGGTCCGGCCGGACAGCGTCTCAGCTTTCGATATCGCGCCTCCTCTCCCCTCATCATGGGATGCATGCAGCCGTGCCTCCTACTGCCCCCCGGACACCCAGCCCCCCGGACACGGGCATTGACGCAATGGCATCATGCGCGCAACCGCCTCGGGTCGCTGCGCCATCGATCCGTCTGATGCGCGTCCTGTCGCTCGTTCCGCCACGCATTCCGCCGCTCTGGCGGCCAGCAGGCGTGCGTGCTATGATCGAAGGATCGGTTGCTTGGAGGAGCGGCCGATGGGGCCGCCTCGTCGGCCGGAGGAAGGACAACAGGCGCGCGGATGCGTGTCATCCGGCATCTACCATGCCGGGCAATGCAGGCGGAGGAGGCCGGCATGCGCTATATCGATTTCTTGATGACCATCAATCCATTCGTCATCGGCGTGCTGGCGCTGGTGATCGCCTGCGGCGTCTATGACCATTGGATGCAGCCCAAATAGGGTTTTTCGCTTTTTCCGTCACACATCCCCGTGTCGTGAGGCTCGCTGCCGCATATTCGGGACGATTGCTGCATCGCGCGTTGCGGAAACACATGCCGTTATTCCTGGGGCCGCCCTGCTGATTTTTTCCGGCGGGCCTCTTGTCGTGCCTGCCTGCGCCTGCCCCACCAGACTTCAAGCCGGCGTCTCCGCCGTCTAACGAAGGAAAGATCGTGCGACAGGACGACGATGCCGACCGGAATCATCCAGTAACCGAGAATCGGGAGGAAGCCCAAGGTGCCTCCAACGATGAAAACCGAACCCAGCGACACCCGGCCGAGCCGAGATCGCGGCAGCGGAACAGAAAAATTCCACAGGACGAGCCGCCCGGTTTTCGGGTCGATGCCGAACTTTCGTGACGCCTTTTCCTGCTGCAAGCCCTACTCCTTATGGGTTTCGCGCTTCAAGGACGCGACAGTTCGATGACGGGCAGATGGGGCCGGGCTGGGGATAAAACAATGAAGACTGATTTTTTTTGAAAAAACCGCTTGGCAAAATCGAAAAGCATCAGTATTACCCCGCCAACGCCGCGGCGAGCGGCACTGTTCCCTGGTAGCTCAGCGGTAGAGCATTCGACTGTTAATCGACAGGTCGCCGGTTCGAATCCGGCCCGGGGAGCCATTTTTATCTCTTTGATAAGATTGGTAATTAGCCGCTAAATCTGGATCGTTGATCCAACTCGCCTTTTCCAAACCAAATCTTTGACGGCGCTTGCGCGACGCCCTTTCCGGGCAAAGTGAAAGCGATGAAGCCCGTGCTGTCGGCCGGTCCTTCGGCTTTTAACGTCCGCGCAGTCGAGAGCCGATGCCGATGACCGCTGGGCAAAGGTTGAAGCATGTTGCCTGAAAATGGCCTCCGGTTTCGGGAGAGGACATGCGCCGAAACAAGGACCTAAACTGCGTCACGCGCGACCGAAAGATCGCGATGCGCCTTGGTCGAACAGAAGGAACCGATCGCCGTGAACGCTCACTGGAACAAGCCCGTCGTGGTCATGCTCGGCGAACCGCCGCAGGAAACCGAAATTTCCTCCCCTCAGGCCGCTGCCTGGGCGATGATCGAGGACTGGCCGGTGGAAGACGGCACCGAGCTTGATCGCGCGCTTGCTGTGCTTGCAGCAGTCGATGCCGGCAAGAAGAGCCCTGATGATGCCCGCCGCGCCGTCGTCAGCGCTGCGCGCGAGGCCGGAATTCTCGTCAGCGCATAATGCCGGCACCAGAATTGATGCCAACAGATCAGCCGCCCGTGCCGTTCTTTCCATTCGAACCGGGTGGCAGCATTCCTGGGGTAATGACGCGCTCACGACCCGTATCGGGCGCCGGCGTCACCATGCCGCCATCGTTCATGTCAGGCGCCTTCAGCACGCCACCGCAGGCGCCAAGCTTTTTCGACAGATCGCCGCCACGATCAACAGCAGCTCCACCGCCCTGATCGGCATCTGTGCCACCCGCCGCCTCGTTGCCGCCACCCGATGTGCCTTTGGGCAGTGCCTGCTCGCAACGCGCCAACGGTGCACCGGCATCACTATCCTGGGCCTCAGCGACAACATTGAAACCACAGAGGCCGACCAAGGCGGCCGCCGATGCAGCGAGCCAGCGCAGACGCGTTGCGATTGCCGGGTTCTTACGTAACGGTATCGCGACTTCAGTTTTACCACCTGCGCCTCGTGCCGCCGGCGATTGCAGTATTCTCTTCATCGACCGGTCCTTCCGTTTGTTTGTCTCTCCAAGCCCCCGCTTTTTATCGGGTGATGGACACCGAACCGATCGGGGACGCAGCGGTTCCATCAAGACCGCATTCCGGCAGCGCCTGGCGCTCGCTCGGCGGATCGTCATGGCCTTCCATTTCGCGACCAGAAGCTGCGATTTTTTCCCTTTGGGTGGAACTTTCTGGCGGTTCTGCGGGTTTGAGAGGGTTGGCACTTAGGGAGGAAACTGAAGATGCCGCAGACCAGTTGGCAGAAGCCGGTAGAAGTCGTGTTCGGTTCGCTTGGATCGGAGACGGTGAATGGGCCATTCGAAGCACTCGTGCTTTTGACGGACAGGTGGCCCGACATGAGGGGCCCGCATTTCGTGCGTGCCCGTAGCGCATGCCGCGCGGCACTCGACGGACGCCAGACGCCGGAGGAGGCGCGGCAGCAGTTTGAAGATGCCGTCAGCGAAGCGCGGCTGCATGTAAACTGAAGCCGGGTATTGGCGCTTCTTTACACGATCGCATTTCATGACAGACGCCGCGGGTCGGGACGCCAGCCGTTTCGGCCCGCTCCCTATAGAATAACCCAATCATCAGGACGAACCCGGTTTTGGAGGCGCTCAGATGCCGAGGACGTCGCGCACGAGGCCAAGCGGCGGGCCCGACAGGGTGATCGGCGCCAGAAGCACGGAAAAGCAAAGGCAAGGGCCCCGATCACTTGCGACGGGACGATGATCGATCTCCTCGTCCGCGACCGAAACATCCCCTTCGCCGAAGCGACCGCGGTAATCCTGAAACTGGCCGTCGAGGACAAGCGTCAACTCAAGCCCGGTATGGCCGTGACTGGGCAATGCCCTGCCCGGCCGCGCGAGAAGGAGGCTCGTCTCTATGCCGGCGCCCTTCTCGATCACGTATTCCTGCAAGCCGGGCAACTTGCGGCGCCAGGGAATGGTGGCCAGAGCGCGTCCGGTATAGGCACGCAGCAGCTTTGGCAGGTCGGCATCGTCTGCCGGCTCACCACCATCCTGGCCGGCGCCTGAACCGAGCCCTTGCCTTGATGGGCGCGAGGACATGATGTCTTCCAGACTGCTCGCACGGCTTCTCAGCGGAACAGGCTCGATCGCCGCCAGCGCCTCGCCGGCCAGTTCCTGCATCACACCGGCAAGCTTCGGGTTGAGGCCATTCACGCCCTGCATCTCCAGATGCGAGCCGACAAGCACATGCGCCGCCTCCGGCAGGGCGCCGGACACATATTGGGCCACGAGAAATTCGAGCCGTTCGAGATTGAGCAACATGGTTCCACGCCGATCCGGATATCGTTAATTAATAAAACAAAATACACTAATATGCAGCATCACACCCGCATAATGCGCAGTGCGCGACAAAAATCCCGGCTAAACACCCTTAAAATTCCCCGTTATCGACCTTCGGTCGGGGGATGAATGTTCGCGCGAAACGTCTGCGACGGTTATACTTCAGGTCGAAACGCTTGTCGACTATCGGCCGGTTTCGGCGCCGCCGGGCGAGGATCGGCGAAACCGCGCCTGTGATGGAAAGATTACCCGCAGTTTGGTCTGTTGCGGAATTTGCATTTCTTGCCAACCGCTTCTTGTCCTCTCAAAAGTCGGTGATTACATGGTTGCAGAACGAAAAGGTTTTCTCATGGCATCGTATCCTTCTGTCCTTCAGGTCATCGGCAACACACCCCTTATCCGCCTCAAGGGCGCCTCCGAAGCGACGGGCTGCGATATTCTCGGCAAGGCCGAATTCCTCAATCCGGGCCAGTCGGTCAAAGACAGGGCCGCTTTGTTCATCATCCGCGATGCGGAGGCCAAAGGTTTGCTGCGGCCGGGCGGCGTGATCGTCGAGGGAACCGCGGGCAATACCGGTATCGGGCTGACGCTGGTGGCCAAGGCGCTCGGCTACCGCACCGTGATCGTCATTCCGGAAACCCAGAGCCAGGAAAAGAAGGACGCGCTGAAACTGCTCGGCGCCGAACTGGTCGAAGTCCCGGCCGTTCCCTACAAGAACCCGAATAATTACGTGAAAGTCTCCGGCCGGCTCGCAGAGCAGCTGGCGAAGACCGAGCCAGCCGGCGCCATCTGGGCCAACCAGTTCGACAATGTCGCCAACCGCCAAGCGCATATCGAGACGACGGCGCCCGAAATCTTCGAGCAGACCGGCGGCAAGGTCGACGGCTTCATCTGCTCGGTGGGCTCCGGCGGCACGCTGGTCGGCACGGCAATGGGACTGAAGGCCAAGAAACCAGGGATCAAGATCGGCATCGCCGATCCCGAGGGTGCCGCACTCTACGAATATTACGCCCATGGCGAATTGAAGAGCGAAGGCAATTCGATCACCGAAGGTATCGGTCAGGGCCGCATCACCGCCAACCTCGAAGGGTTTACGCCCGATTTCGCCTACCGGATCCCGGATGCGGAAGCCCTGCCCTATGTCTTCGACCTCGTCGAACAGGAGGGGCTGTGCCTCGGCGGATCGAGCGGCATCAACATTGCCGGCGCCATCCGGCTTGCCAGGGATCTCGGCCCCGGCCACACGATCGTGACGGTGCTGTGCGATTACGGCAACCGCTACCAGTCGAAGCTGTTCAACCCGGATTTCCTCAAGTCGAAGGGCCTGCCGATCCCGGCCTGGCTGACGGCGAAGCGCGATATCCAGGTACCATTCGAGACACCCTGACCCCTCGCCTTACATCCATGCCATGCCCGGATACCGCACATGACCGTTGACGCTCTCTTTCGTGACGATTTCTATCTTTCGACGGCCGAGGCAGTGGTAATCGCCATCCACGAGGATGGCGGCATCGAACTGGACCGGACATGCTTTTACGCGACCTCCGGCGGTCAGCCGGGCGATAGCGGCTTTCTGGAACGCGCCGACGGAACCAAGATCGCGCTCGCCCCGACCCGGCATGGCACGACGAAGGACGTCATCATCCATGTGCCCCTCGACGATAGCCAGCCGCAGCCGCTCGTCGGCGAGGCGCTGACGTTGCATATCGACTGGCCGCGCCGCTACAAGCTGATGCGGATGCACACTGCCTGCCATCTACTTTCCGTCGTCCTGCCCTACCCGATCACCGGTGCGGCCGTTGGCGAGGAGGAATCGCGCGTCGATTTCGATGTGACCGAGCCGCTCGACAAGCAGGAGATCACCGATAAGCTGATGAAACTTGTCGAGGAAAACCATCCGGTCTTCCTCAAGTGGATCACCGACGAGGAACTTGCCGCCAATCCCGATATCGTCAAGTCGAAGAATGTCCGCCCGCCGGTCGGTCTCGGGCGGGTCAGCCTCGTATGTATCGGCGACGATGCCGCCATCGACAGCCAGCCCTGCGGCGGCACGCATGTGTCGGAGACGCAGGAAGTCGGCGCCATCCACATCTCCAAGATCGAGAAGAAGGGCAAGGAAAACCGCCGCCTGCGGATCCGCTTCGGAACGCCGCAACCGGATGCCTGAAACACCGACACCTGATACTATCAAGACATCACCGAATACGGGCCCTGCCCGAGGAGAGCTGACATGAGCGATACCAGCCGTTTCGTCGTTTCGTCCGAATGGCTCCAGAAGGAGCTTGGCAGCCCGGACCTGAAGGTTGTCGATGCCGCCTTCTATCTTCCGGCGCACAACCGCGACGCCAATGCCGAATATGCGGCGGGTCATATTCCCGGTGCCGTACGTTTCGACCATGACGCGGTCGCCGATCATTCGACCGGCCTGCCGCATATGGTGCCGGCACCCGACGTCTTTGCCGAAGCCGTCGGCCGGATGGGGATCAGCGAGACCGACCGGATCGTCATCTATGACGGCCCCGGCATATTTTCGGCGCCGCGCGGCTGGTGGCTGTTCCGGATCATGGGCGCCAGGCAGGTCTATGTGCTGGACGGCGGGTTCGACGGCTGGAAGGCCGAGGGCCGACCCGTCGAGACGGATGCACCTTCACCCGCACCCGCCACGTTCAACACCGATTTCCGCGTCGACAAGGTGATCGACTTCCACAGCATGTTGTCGATCGTCATCGAGGGATCGAAGCAGATCGCCGATGCGCGCCCGGCCGGCCGCTTTACCGGCGCCGAACCTGAGCCGCGCGCCGGCATGCGCTCCGGCCATATGCCCGGCGCCTACAGCCTGCCCTCCGGCACGTTTTCGGTCGATGGCAAGCTGCGCCCGCTCAGCGAGTTGAAGAAGGCGATCGAGGATGCCGGCATCGATCTCGGCCAGCCCGTCGTCACCAGCTGCGGCTCGGGGATTACCGCCGCCATCATCACGCTGGCGCTCGAATCGCTCGGCCATGAAGACAACGCGCTTTACGACGGCGCCTGGACCGAATGGGGCGCAAAGACCGATACACCGATCGTGACAGGGCCCGCTTCGCCCAAAGCTGCCTGATCCGCTATGGCAAAGACGCCGAAGACAGCGCCGCTCTCTGCAAAAGTGATGCAACTGGAAATGACGGCACCGCCGCGGACGAGCCTTCCGGTGCCCGTCAATATCCAGACGCTGATCGTGCGGGCGCCAGAGATACCGCTTGCCTATTACCGGCATCTCTACCGGCAGGTGGGCAAGCGCTGGCACTGGTACGAGCGGCTGAGGATGACCGACGAGGAGCTGGCCAAGACCATCCACGACCCGCGCTGCACGGTGACGGTGCTCTATGTCAACGGCGCGCCGGCCGGCTTCTACGAGCTGAAGAAGGTCGACGAGGATGTGACGGAGCTTTCCTATTTCGGCCTCCTGGAGCGGGCGATCGGGCTCGGCATCGGCAAGTGGTTCCTTCTGCAGGCGCTCTATTCCGCCTGGCAGGACAATCCACAGAAGGTGACGGTGACGACCAATTCGCTCGATCATCCCCGCGCCGTGCAGCTCTACCAGATGATGGGGTTTTCGCCGGTTTCGACCTACGAGGCGACGATCATGCCGATGACCGATAGCGAGCTTTTAAAAGCCCTTGACGGCTGATTTTTCGTCCAGGCAGGCTCAAAGGCAAGGATCGGGTGGCGCGGCCATCCGGTCCGGCGCAGATTTTCCCGGTATCACCAACGGGAGAATAGCATGACTATCCACGCCACGATGACACCCGAAATCGGCAGCGGCTTCGCCGAGATTTCCTTCGCTGCCATGCCAACGGCTGACGCGCAGCATTTATGGACCGGCGGCGCGGATGCCTATGGTCTCCGCCCGGAGACATTTCTTTCCGACGGTCCCGGCCACCCGTGCCGGCATTGCCTGCGCAATATCGAAGCGGGCGAGGAATTTCTCATTCTCGCCTACCGCCCCTTCCCGGCATTGCAACCCTATGCGGAAACCGGCCCGATCTTCCTGCACAGGACACCCTGCCGCCGATATGCGGCCGAGGAGATCGCCATGCCGGAGGCGGTGCCTCAGATCCTTTCGAGCCCCGACTACATCCTGCGCGGCTATAGCGATACCGACCGCATCGTCTATGGGAGCGGCGCCGTCACCGCCACCGGGAAAATCATGGAAAGAGCAACAGAACTGCTGGCACGGGCCGATATCGCCTATGTGCATGTCCGCTCGGCCCGCAACAATTGCTACCAATGCCGGATCGACAGGCGAGGCCGATAAAGGGGGCGCCAGTCAGGACAGGCCGATCAGGATCGCTCCCGATGCAACGACGATGCAGGCGGTGATCCGCCTGATCGTCAGCCGTTCGCCGAGGAAGAGCCAGCCGATGACGACGGCGAAGACGACGCTCGTCTCGCGCAGTGCCGAGACAGGCCCCGCCGGCGCCATGGAATAGGCGACCAGCACGGTGCCGTAGGACAGAAGCGAGACCATGCCGCCGCCCGCCGCCTTCCACGTTTCCGGCGCCTTCGGATCGATCTTGAGGCGGCCGCGCAGGATGAAAAAGGCGGCGACCATCAGGAATCCGGGCAGCACGAAGGCCCAGCTGATATAGGCCGCCCGATCGCCCGACAACCGGATACCGATCGCATCGACCGTCGAATAGCCGGCGATGGCAACACCGGTCGCCACGGCATAGAGGATAGACGAGCCGGCCGCCCGTGTCTTTCCGAGCGAGAGCAGCATGATGCCGATGACGATCGCCATGACGCCGAGCATGGACAAGGGTCGCAGCACCTCGCCGGCGAAGGCGAGGCCGGCGGCCGTCACCAGAAGCGGCGCGCTGCCGCGGATGATCGGATAGACCTGGCTCAGTTCGCCGTGGCGGTAGGCGGCAACGAGAAGGAGGCCGTAGATCAGCTGGAAGACGGCAGAGCCGGCGATATAGGGCCATGATTGCGCCGCCGGCAGCGGCAGGACGAGCGCCACCGGCAGCGCCACCACGGTCATGGCGATGCTCATCACCGTCATCGTCCAGAACCGGTCGGCGCCCGAGCGCAGGAAGGCGTTCCAGCTGGCGTGGAGAATGGCGGCGAACAGGGCAAGCAGGACGATGAAGGGGCTCAAGGCGGTCGGTCCGAAGGCGGCAAGTTGGTTTGCAAAATGGTCGGCAACAGGAGCGACGACCCCACCCTTTCGAGGCGCAAACGTCATCTCGGTCGCGATGCCATCACTGCGGCAAGCCGTTCAAACTGTCAAAGGATTGTCATGAAACTGTCATGGATGATGATCGGTGGGGTGGTGGATCGCCAGACACAGGGTGGCGGATGCAGAGCTGATGTCGGCTGTTGGCCGCTGGCTGGCCAGATGGGAGGACACGCATGCGGTCAGGACACACGGGCTGGCGAATGGAGACCGTGTAGCGAATGGCGGGCGAAGCGACGATGGCGAGACTGATGGTGGCCGAAAAGACTGCAGACAACCAGAAGGCTGACACTCGGCAGACGCGCGTCGTGCAGACCGGATGCCGATGGCGGGGGACATGCCGCGATTTCCGGGCCGGGTGCTCTACCCCCCGCAGTTTTGTACCGACCGCCGCTTTCGGCACGGCCGCATTGCAATCGCGGGCTCGATGGGCTGGCGGCCCACCCGCTGAAATTGAAACCGATCGTTTACCGAAAGTTCTAATTCGGCCTCAACATCTCTCCCGTATATTTGACCGATCTAAAGCAACCGGGATCAGACGATGACCGTCACTACTGTCAGCCCCAAGTCCGTGCTCAAGAGCCGGCGTGCCACGCGCGAGCGCACGCGCATCTACGGCACGGTGAAGTTCCTCGGCCAGTCGGTCACAGGGCGCGTCGTCGATCTTTCGGCAAGCGGACTGGCGCTCGATCTCTCGGCTCCCTTTGCGGCCGGCACTGGCAGCAAGGTGGCGATCGAAAGCGAGGAACTCGGCGCGCTCGAAGGCATCGTCAAGTGGAACCGCAGCGGCCGGCTCGGCATCCAGTTCCACGCCAATTCCAATGCCTCGGCGCAGGTCTCATCCTATTTCCGCTTTTTCCATAAGGCGGTGAAACCGGTTCTGACGCGGTAGAAATTCTGGCCCGCCAGAAAATTTGACCAGCTGGAAAAACTCTGGCGAGAAACTGTCATTTTCCTGATGCACGTTCGTGTGATTGCGCTTAGGCTCGCACGCAAACGTACAGAGGGAGAATTTTCATGACGTCATCGATCCTTACCCCGATCTCGCGCCGCTCGCTGCTTGCGGGCGCCGCCGCATCCTCCGCGCTCGTGATGCTGCACCCGTTTGCGGCCCGCGCAGCAGGCAATCAAGCCCATCTGCGGATTATGGAAACGACCGACATCCATGTGAACGTCTTCCCTTACGACTACTATGCCGACAAGCCCAACGACACGCTCGGCCTTGCCCGCACCGCCTCGATCATCGACCAGATTCGCGCCGAAGCCGGCAACTCGATGCTGATCGACAATGGCGACGTCCTGCAGGGCAATCCGATGGGCGATTACATCGCCTATGAGCGCGGCATGAAGGAGGGTGACACGCACCCTGTCATCCGGGCGATGAACACGCTCGGCTACGAGGTGGGCACGCTTGGCAACCACGAATTCAATTACGGCCTCGACTTCATGTTCAAGGCGCTCGCCGGCTCGAACTATCCGTGGGTCTGCGCCAACCTGACCAAGGGCGAGCTTGCCTCCGACCCCAAGAAAGACCAGCTGTTCTTCAAGCCCTATGTCATCATCGACAAGAAGATCAAGGACGGCTCGGGCACTGAGAGCACCGTCAGAATAGGCTTCATCGGCTTCGTGCCGCCGCAGATCATGATCTGGGACAGTAAGAACCTCGAGGGCAAAGCGCAGACGCGCGATATCGTCCAGGCCGCCAAGGCCTGGGTGCCCGCGATGAAGGAAGAAGGCGCCGATATCGTGATCGCGCTGTCGCATTCCGGCATCGACGGATCGGCCCAGACCGAGCGGATGGAAAACGCTTCGCTCTATCTTGCCAGCGTCGAGGGCATCGATGCGATCTTCACCGGCCACCAGCATCTCGTCTTTCCGGGCCCCAAGGATTTCGTCGGCATCACCGGTGCCGACAACGTCAAGGGCACGCTGATGGGCAAGCCCGCCGTGATGGCCGGCTTCTGGGGCTCGCATATGGGCCTTATCGACCTTCTCCTCGAAAAGGACGGGAAGAACTGGAAGATCGTCGACTTCACCTCCGAGGCGCGGCCGATCTATCACCGCGACGATGCCAAGAAGATCGTCGCCGACGTCAAGGACAAGCCGGAGGTCATCGCGGCGGCGAAGGAAGAGCATGAGGCGACGCTTGCCTATGTGCGCCGTCCGGTCGGCAAGACGTCCGCGCCGCTCTATTCCTACTTTGCGCTCGTTGCCGACGATCCGTCGGTGCAGATCGTTTCCAACGCGCAGACCTGGTATATCAAGGACATGCTGAAGGAAGGCCAGTACAAGGATCTTCCGGTTCTTTCGGCTGCCGCCCCCTTCAAGGCCGGTGGCCGTGGCGGCGCCGACTATTATACCGACGTCCCTGCCGGCTCGATCGCAATCAAGAACGTCGCCGACCTCTATCTTTATCCGAACACCGTGCAGGCCGTTCTCATCAACGGCGCGCAGGTCAAGAACTGGCTGGAAATGTCGGCCGGCATGTTCAATCAGGTCAAGGAAGGCGCCAAGGACGCAAGTCTGCTCAACAACGATTTCCCGTCCTATAATTACGACGTGATTGATGGGGTCACTTACCAGATCGACCTGTCGCAGCCGACACGGTTCGACAAGAACGGCAAGCTTGCCAATCCGGACTCGCACCGTATCGTCGAACTGAAATTCGACGGCAAGCCGATCGATCCCGAGCAGAAATTCGTCGTCGTGACCAACAATTACCGCGCCGGCGGCGGCGGCAGCTTCCCCGATATCGCCGCGGACAAGGTGATCTTCGTCGGGCCTGATACCAACCGCGACGTGATCGTCCGCTATATCGTCAGCCAGGGCACGATCAACCCGTCAGCAGACGGCAACTGGTCGTTCAAGGCGCTGCCGGGCACGAGTGCCGTATTCGAGACCGGACCGAAGGGACGTCCGTTCGCAAGCCAGATCAAGGGCGCCAAGATCGAGGATGCCGGCGACGGCGAAAACGGTTTTGCAAAATACCGCCTGGTGCTTTGAGCAGGTCGGTAGCATCAAGTCGCCGCATTCAAGGGCACGTCATTCATCGGCCGTGCCCTTAGCAACGGCCAAATCCACGAGCTTTTTCCGAGGATCTTGTCACGTCTCATATGAGACGATAATTCAGGTGGTTCAATCCTCTGGGCACGTCCGGGGACGCCCACACTCACCGCCATGTCGAAGCGAGCAAGCCCATGCCAACATTTCCCTTCCAGCAGGTCGATGTCTTCTCCCTTGAACCCATGCGCGGTAATCCGCTCGCCGTCGTCTTCGGTGCCGACAGTCTCTCCGACAGCCAGATGCAGGCATTCGCCAACTGGACGAACCTCAGCGAGACGACCTTTCTTCTGAAGCCCACCGATCCCAGGGCGCATTACCGCGTGCGGATCTTCACGCCGACGCAGGAACTACCCTTCGCCGGGCATCCGACACTTGGTAGCGCGCATGTCTGGCTGTCTAATTCCGGCATATCCCCGGATGGCGACATCGTGCAGGAATGCGGCGCGGGTCTGGTGCGCATCCGCCGGGACGGGACGCGGCTTGCCTTTGCCGCTCCGCCGCTCACCCGCAGCGGGCCGGTCGATCCGGCGCTTGTCGAGCGGATTGCCGAAGCGCTGGGGCTGACGATGGACCGGATCGAGGGCTCCAACTGGCTTGTCAACGGGCCGGACTGGATCGGTCTGCGCCTTTCCTCCCGCGAAGACGTGCTGGCAGTCAAACCCGACTATCCGATGCTCAACGGAGCACGCGTCGGGCTGGTCGGCGTGATCGGTCGCAGCACGGAACCCGCAGAGGGCGAGCATGTCGATTTCGAGGTGCGCGCCTTCACCAAGAACGGCTACGAGGACCCGGTGACCGGCAGCCTCAATGCCGGCATGGCGCAATGGCTGATCGGCTCCGGCATCGCGCCAGACAGCTATGTCGCGGCACAGGGGACCGTCCTTGGCCGCAAGGGCCGGGTCTTCGTCGACAAGGTCGGCGACGACATCTGGATCGGCGGCGAAGTTGCCGCCTGCGTTTCGGGCACGGTGACGATCTAGCCCCTCGCAGACAGAGCCTAAGGTCCCTCTCCTCCTCTTCGCCCGCGCCGGTTTTGCTGATAGAATCATCCTCCCGATTTGCGCAGGAGGAGGCGCGGGATGCTGGAGAAAAACAGGAGCGTCACCAGCTATGGCGATGAACCCGGATTGCGATTTGCCGTCCTGCTCGATGGTCAGGGCGGCTGTCGAACCGTCAACATGGCCGAGGCCTGCTCGTGGAAACCACATGACGGGATCGTCTGGCTGCATTTCGAGCGCGACCACCCGGCTGCTGCCGACTGGGTGAACAACGAGGGCCGTTTCGACCCGGTCGTGGCCGAGGCGTTGCTCGAAGACGAATCGCGCCCGCGGGTGGAGCCGGTGGATGACGGGCTCCTCATTATCCTGCGCGGACTTTGCGCGGCGCCCCCGGACGACGAGACCTACGAGGCCCATGGGGCGGGCGCCGATCTCGACCTCGTTCCCCTGCATATCTGGATCGACCAGAACCGGCTGGTGACATTGCGCGACAGCGGCCATTACATCACAGCGCTGCGCGATATCCGCCGTGCGCTCGAAAACGGCAAGGGACCGAAAAAGGCCGGCGATCTGCTCGCCATGGTCGCCGACAAGCTGGTGCGCGATCTCGAACCGGTGCTCGACAGCATGGACGAGGAAATCGACGAACTGGACGAGCTGATCTTCAAGGGCGAGGCAAGCGAGGTACGCCAGAGACTGAAACTTCTACGCCGGCGGGCCGTGCAGCTGCGCCGCTATCTGGCGCCGCAGCGCGATGCGCTTTCCCGCATAGAGCATGACGACGCACCTTGGCTGAGCGACCGCGATCGGTTGAGGATCCGCGAAGTCATCGACAAGCTGATGCGCTTCATCGAATATCTCGACGCCATCCGCGACCGGACCAGCATCCTGCATGACGACCTTGCGACCGTGATCGGCGAACGGATCGCCCGTAATTCCAACCGACTCGCCGCACTTGCCGCCCTTCTTCTGCCGCCCAGCGTCGTTGCCGGATTGTTCGGCATGAATGTCGGCGGCATTCCCGGCGTCAACGATACCTGGGCCTTCGTCATCATCGTCGCCGTCGTCGTCGTCATTTCGGCGGGAACGCTGTGGTTGTTGAAACGGATCGACTGGCTGTGAGGATGTGAACGGCGCCGCAAGCGTCAATTGACTTGCCGCCATCCCCGGCTACCCTCACCCACGGGAGAACAGTCGATATAAGGGAACGATCAGAATGCAGAAAGAAGTTCGCACGGCGCTTGCGGCGCTCGGTCTTGCGGCAACTCTTGGTTTCGGCGCGGCACCGGCGCTTGCGGACGGCACCAGCCTTGCCGCCATCAAGCAGGCGGGCGTCCTGAAGATCGGCACGACGGGCGATTACAAGCCATTCAGCTACAAGGGCGCCGACGGCGATCTGGTGGGCGCCGATATCGCCATGGCAAAAGAACTGGCGGAAAGCCTCGGCGTCAAACCGGAATTCGTCATGACGACATGGAAGACCATGCTCGACGACTTCAAGGCCGACAAGTTCGACATCGTCGTCGGCGGCATCACCGTCAATCCGGCACGTGCGGAGATCGGCAATTTTTCCGTGCCGAATGTCAGCGACGGCAAGCGGCCGATCGCCCGCTGCACCGACAAGGACAAGTATGCGACGCTCGAGGCGATCGACCAGCCTGCGACCCGCGTGATCGTCAACCCCGGCGGGACCAACGACAAGTTCGCACATGAAAAGCTCGGCCATGCGACGATCGAAGTGTTTCCCGACAACAAGACGATCTTTGACCAGATTGCCGCCGGCAAGGCCGACGTGATGGTGACGGATGGCGTGGAGGCCGACCTGCAGTCGAAACTGCATCCCGGCGTGCTATGCCCTGTCGCGGTCAAGGAGCCGTTCACCCATTTCGAAAACGCCTATCTGATGCAGAAAGACGACGCCCTGAAACAGGCCGTCGACGCCTTTGTCACCAAGGCGCTCGCGGACGGCGACTGGAAGGGCAAGCTGGACGCCGCGATGCAGTAAGGACGCCAGCTTTTCAGTTCTTGAGATAACCTCGTCGGCTGCGGATCTTGTATTCGCAGCCGATGCGACATTGCCGGATAAAACTATTGATGAAAAAAGTTCTTTTCGTCTGCAGCCAGAACAAGCTTCGCAGCCCAACCGCCGAGCAGGTTTTCGCCGCCAGACAGGACCTGGATGTCTCTTCCGCGGGCACCAACAATGACGCGGAAAATCCGCTCTCGCATGAGCTGATCGAATGGGCCGACATCATATTCGTGATGGAGAGAAGCCACCGGACGAAAGTACAGGCGAGATACCGTGCCGCCTTGAAAAACAAATGCCTGATATGTCTTCACATACCGGACGACTACGATTTCATGGACCCCGATCTTATTCAGATCCTGCAGTCAAAAGTACCGCGATATCTGTAGTGTCCATACCTGCCTACGTGCCCCAAGAGGCCGATTTCAGTTGCCGCGCCAATCGGTACAGGGCGGCATGCTTGAAACGGAGAAAGGCGCGCCCGGTGGACGCGCCCTGTTTCTCGACAACGTGGACGCACCTTCCGGAACGTCACATCGCGATCGGATCGATCAGAAGTGGTAGTTGAGACCGGCTTCGATCGTGTGGTCGTGAACGTCCTTCTTGGAGGACACGCCACCATTGCTGGAGCGTACGCCATTGGTCATCGTGTAATTGTACTCGACCTTGGCGGAAATGTTGTCAGTCAGCTTCTGTTCGACGCCGGCGCCGACGATGAAGCCGGGCTTCCAGCCGTCAGGACCCTGAACCGCACCGCGATCACGATAATTGGTCATGGCAAGACCCGTCGTGCCGTAGATCAGCGTCTGGTCCATCGGCATGCCGACCTTGGCCTTGGCTGCGAGGCGGTGGCGTTCGTTCAGCGAACCGCCGGTTCCCTTCACATGGGCATCGCCCAGGTAGGAGAAGTCGAGTTCGCCGCCAACGACTGCGCCGCCGACTTCGGCGTTATAGCCACCCTGAACGCCGGCATTGAGGCCGGTGCCGCCGCTGAAAGGCATCAGCTTGCGCGAGGTCGTGCCGCCGTGGGCGCCGAGATAGGCACCGTTCCAGCCGCTCGACGTGCCGGTTGGGCCATTATAGGCCGGCGGCTCGGAATAGCTGTTGACCATATCGGCCGCGAAGACGGTATTGGCAGCAAAGGTGGTGAAAAGGCCGGCGGCAAGCGCCAGGGCCAGGGGCTTGGCTTTCAGGATCATGCTACACTCCATACATGGCCTGCGGCTGCATGATCCGCAGGCTCCAACTCAAGGTTACACTTCCGCGTCCAAATCCCGACTGCCCCGCCCAAGACCTGTCAGTGACGCGGGACCGGCTCAAACTCGCCACTCATCCCGCACTGCACGCAGAAGCTTCTTATTTTCATGATTTCATAAACACTCTCTTAACTGCGGCCGTAGACGGCACGAATCTTTTCGTCACCGGGCATCACGATTGCGGGAAGAAGCAAAACGACAGGCGCGGCGAACACGGTTGGCGGCAGCATTCTTCAAGACAATGGTCGAGTGCATCGGGCTTTGCTAACGTGGGTGATGTGAGCGCTTTGCCGCTTGAGGATCGGCCGCGATAGACGATCGGGGCCCAGGAGGATCGGACAGTATGGGTGACGCATGGGGATCCGGGGGATCCGGGAGGGCCGAGGTCTACGACGGCAAGACAATGCGAGGCATCGACCGTGCGCTGTCGCCGTCACGATCGCCCGCTTGCCGCGCGGCATGGTTTGCCTTGCGCAAGCCTGTTGTGAAAATCCGGGTACTGTCGATTGCTCTCGCGCTTCTCGTCGCATCGCTTGCAGCGGCTTTTTCAGGTCCTGCCTTGGCGCAGCAACCAGCACCGTCGACGGCAGCACCGCCATCGCAGACACCCGCGAGCGGGCAGAGCGATCAACCGCCACAGGCCAAGATCGATGAACTGATCCGTCTCCTGCAGGACCCGGCCATCCGGCAATGGCTGGCGAGCGTCCCGGCAACGGCGCAGAAGACGGTCGCGCCGACACCTGCGGCAGCCACGAGAGCGGCACTTCCGGCAGCCGAGCCCGACCCATCGTCATCGACACTCCCGGCAACGGATACCGATCCATCCTCGATGGACATGATGGCTTCCAACATGTCGGCGTGGGAAGAGCGTACCCGTGGCCGCATCCATGCGGTCGTCACAGCCATTCCCGATATTCCAGCAGCCCTTGCCGACGGCATGGCGCGGCTGAGGGCCGATGCGATGGCGCGGGGCTCGGCACCGGTTCTCGTGTTGATCGCGGCGCTGATCTTCGCCGGCATGGTGGTCGAGGCCATCTTCCGGCGGCGCTGGCGGCAGCATGGCGGCGGCGCGCAGGAATTCCTGCCGGTTGCGGTCTTTGCCGCCACCATGGCCGTTCTGTTCTTCGCCTTCGACTGGCCGCCGCTCAGCCGTATCGTCATGGCCTGCTATCTCACGGCCTTCGTCGCCTACCGGCTGGTCGCAACCGCGATCGGCCTTACCGCCCATCCGGAACTGCACCGGCGCCTGAGGCTGCTTGCCGGCATTCTTGCCTTCGCGATCGCCACCGGAGTGGCCGTCTCGCTGCTCGATCTCGCCTGGCCGGTGCGGCACGCAATCGCCTATGTCTTTTCCTGCGTGCTGCTTGCGCTCGGCGTCGAGACCGTCTGGGCCAAGATGAAGAGCGGGCCCGGCATCAAGGCGGGGCTGTCGATTTATCTCGTGTCGCTCTGGGTCGTCTGGTGCCTCGGGCTTCGTGCGGCCTTTTGGCTCGGCCTCTATGCGTTCGTGCTGCCGCCGATCCTGAAAGCCGTCAGCCATGCGGTGCGGGACCGCGTGGCAAGGCATCTTTCGACGGATCACTCGGATACACGGATCGTTCTGACGGTGCGCGGCGTACGCGCGCTCATCATTGCGCTTGCCGTCGCCTGGATCGCGCTGATCTGGGAGGTGGACCGCGATGCGCTGATCCATGACAATCCGCAGTATTCGGTGCTGTTTTACGGCATCCTGAAAAGCATCATCGTGCTGCTGCTCGCCGATCTCGCCTGGCATCTCGCCAAGGCGGCGATCGACCGGCAGGTGACGGGACAGGGGTTCGGCTCGCCGCTTGCCACGGCCGTGCCGCTCGGCGAGGACGGCGCTCCTCATATGGGCTCCGATACGGGCGCAGCCGCACTTCCGGCCGTGCCCGCCCATGAAGCGCAGGCAACCCGGCTCTCGACGCTCCTGCCCATCCTGCGCAACGTTCTGGCGGTTGCGCTGTTCATCGTCGCCGGCATCGTGGTGCTCGGCGATCTCGGCGTCGAGATCGGACCGCTGATCGCCGGCGCCGGCATTCTCGGCGTCGCCATCGGCTTCGGTTCACAGACGCTGGTGAAGGACGTCATCAGCGGCTTCTTCTATCTCTTCGACGATGCCTTCCGCGTCGGCGAATACATCCAGGCGAAGAGCTACAAGGGGACCGTGGAAGGCTTCAGCCTGCGCTCGGTCAAGCTTCGGCATCACCGCGGGCCGGTCTTCACGATCCCGTTCGGCGAACTCGGCGCGGTGGAAAACATGAGCCGCGACTGGGCGAAGGCCAAATTCCTCGTCTCGGTGCCCTATGACACCGATATCGAGAAGGCGCGCAAAATCGGCAAATCGATCGGCCAGCAGATGCTGGAGGACCCGGAAATCGGCTCCCTGTTCATCCAGCCCCTGAAAATGAAGGGCGTCGAGGAATTCGGCGAATATGGCATCGTCATCAGCTTCGCCATGATAACCGTGCCGACCAACCAGCAGAGCTATATCCGCCGCAAGGCGTATGCGATGCTGCGCGACGCATTTCGCGAAAACGGCATCGCCTTTGCCCAGCCAACCGTCAATGTCGGTGGTGGAAACGGAGACACCGCAGGCGGCGCAGCGGCGGCCGAAGCGACACGGCGCGCGCGGATCGCCGCCGCAGAACCGGACGCTGCCGCAAGCTGACACAAACCATGACGGCAGCCGCGCCGTCGCACGATCGGCGCACCCCCTCGGCCTCGTCGGGTCCGGGCATCATAGGGTCCCGGCATCATCGGGTGGCCTCGACATTATCGGGTGGCCCAAGCGTCATTGGCCGTTCGGGGTCGAGGAGATGACGGCATCAGGCGATCATGGTGTTCCTTTGGCCGCCACCATCGCATCGAGCGCTGCCGCCAGTTCTCCGCCGGCCTCCCGGTCGTCGGCCATCTTGCGATAGAGGCCTGCCATGCCGCGAAAGATCAGGGCGGCGGGATCGTCCTTGCCGAGAAAATCGGCGATCTCCTCCATCTCGGCCACCCCAGCGATAGGCCTTGGCATACATGTCGGGAATGCCGCGGGCCAGTCGATCGGCCACCTGCGGCACGCTGGCGGCGAGCTCGCGGCGCAGGCCATCATCGGCACCGGAGCGGATGGCGGCGAGATACATGGCCGTCCCGAGGCCGACCAGGCCCTTGTTGATGCCCGAATAGCACATTTTCAGCGCAGAGGCGGCGCCGATCTCGCCCTCGAGTCGCGTCACCTTCAGGCCATGGTCTGAAAGCAGCGTCTCGATGCCGTCAGGACCGCCGCTGAGATAGAGCATCGGCACCTTTGCGGCCGTCTCGCCGCTTTTCGGCACCGGCGGCATGCCGATAATCGAACCGTCGACAACCTGCGCACCGCCTTTCGCCGCTGCCGCGGCAACGGCTGCCATCGTGTCGGGCGCAATCGCGTTGCAATCGACGAAGACAGGGGTCTTGCCGGCAGCAAGGGCCGTGGCCGCCACCCTCGTCGCCACCTCCACCGCTTCCGACGGCGGGATGATCGAGAGAATGATATCGGCCGAGACAATCTCCTGCCAGCCGGCCTCGCGCATCCCGGCATCGGCGGCGCGTTTCTTCGTTGCAGCCGATCGGCCGTCGAGATTGGTCACGACGACGGCGCCGCCCTCTGCCAGCACGCGGCCGATCCCGCTTCCCATCGCCCCTGCTCCGATAACCGCTATGACCGTCATGCCGGTGTCTCCTCAGATACGTCGCTCACCCTGGAGCCTCCGTTAGATCACGGTCGACCAACGGCCGCCAGACGCCAAGGGTCAAGAAAAGCGCCTCGCTGGCGGAACCTTTTGCCCATCCGATGACTTGAAGTCAGTCTATCACGCGAAAGAGAGCACGTTCGACAAGAGGAGTACCGCATCCATGTCCATGTCTGCCGCACGCCCCGCCATAACGCCCCCGAACGATCATGTCCTGACGGTTCAGGAAGCGCTGGAGCCGCTGTTCATGGCACTTGAGGAAGAGGCCGAGGTGAAGATGATCGCCGCCGCGATCAAGGCGGGCTGGCCCCTGGAAGAGGCCGTTGCCGCGATAGACGAGCTGCGACGCAACGAGTTGCTACCGGTCGCCTCATCGCATTGATGCGGAATAATTTTCCACGCTTCGCCTGGAAAAAAGCATTCCTCCCTGAGCCCGACGTGCCATAGTTCCCGCCGTTCATGTCAACGTACAAACGGGAACAATCATGGCATTCAGGAATATCTGCGTATACGGCGCCGGTGCGCTCGGCGGCTCGTTCGCAGCAAAGATCGCGTCGTCGCTCGGAAGCGACGTCAATGTGTCGGTTGTGGCGCGCGGCGCCCATCTCCAAGCTGTCCGCGACAACGGCCTGACCGTGACGCATGTCGACCCTTCCCTTGCCGACATCAAGGCAAAAGTGACAGCCACAAGCGATCCGTCCGAACTTCCGAAGCAGGACCTGATCATTACCGGCCTCAAGGGTCATCAGCTTTCGGCCGCTGCCGAAGGCATTGCCAGCTTGCTGAAGGATGGCACACGCGTGGTGATGATCCTCAACGGCATTCCGTGGTGGTATTTCCATGCGGACAAGGACAGCGGTCATGCGGAACGGCAGCTCGCCGAGGTCGATCCAGACGGTAAATTGTGGAGCCTGATCGGCCCGGACCGGGTTCTCGGCTGCGTCGCCTATCAGGGTGCCGAGATCGTCGAGCCCGGCAAGATCAGCCTCAGTGGCAGCGGTCGCTATTTCCTCGGCGAGCCGTCCGGCGCCATGAGCGCCGACCTCGACGCGATTGCCGACCTTCTCACCCGCTCCGGCCTTACCATTTTGCCGACGCCGCGCATTCGCGACGAGATCTGGACGAAGCTGCGCGGCAATGCCTCGCATAATCCGATCAGCGCTTTGACGCGCGCGACGATGGACCGGATTTTTGCAAGCGAAGACCTGCGTGCCACCGCACTTGCGGTGATGCTCGAGGTTGAGGCAGTCGGAACCGCGCTCGGCTGCCGGTTCACGCTCAGTGCCGAGGAACACCTCGCCAACTCCGGCAAAGCCGGCCCGATCCGCACCTCGATGCTGCAGGACCTGACCAATCGCAAGCCGCTGGAAATCCTGCCGCTCAACGGCATGGTCGTATCGCTGGGCAAGCTTGCCGGCGTGCCGACACCGATCTGCTCGACGGTTTTTGCACTGGCGACCCAGCTCGATGTCGAGAACCTCAGAGATTGAATCAAGCATCTGAGGAATTGATTCCGGGATCAGTCTCAAATGCTTGAAATGTCTTGATCAAAACCGATCGAAAAAAGGCCCGCCGGTTAACCGGCGGGCCTTGAAGTTGGAGGTCAATCACTATCGTCGTTATGCGGTGGCAGGGGACAAACACCGCGCTGAGTTATCTCTTGCTTGCCGGTTACGGTGCCGTGGATCCTGCACCGTAACCGGCTATGTGAAGATAACCGATGACGCGCCGGAAGGTTCCACCATTCCTTAAGAACCCGGATGTAGGCTCGCCTGTATCAATTCAGGACACGATCTCCGGAGCATCGAGAGGGCCATGGCTGCGCAGAAATTCCGCTATACGCATTACGATCTGACGATGCAGCGCGCCGGATCGACCATAGAAATCACGCTCAATGCGGTCGCCAATGTGCGGCTGATGACATCCGCCAATTTCCAGCGGTTTACCGAGCTTCTCGATTTCCAGTATGTCGGCGGCGTCGCGCGCAAATCGCCGGTCAAACTCGCCATTCCGGAAACCGGGCACTGGCATCTGATCGTCGACGAGGAAGGCCATCACGGGCTCGCCGGATCTTCAGTCAAGATGATCCCGCTCAAGCCTTCGGCCAAGGCGCCGGCTCCGGCTGCCGCCGACAAGCCATCGACCATTCCCGAACTGCAGACCGTCTGATCACCACGGCTGCCGGCCGGGTGCCGACCGCCGGGGGTATCGCGACCCTCGGGCATCAGCCCTCGCCGCGCTCCCGCCGCAGCCGCGCCCACCATTCGAGACGCTTGCGGATATCACGCTCGAAACCGCGCTCGACAGGCTCGTAGAACGTCTGTCGCCCCATCTTTTCGGGGAAATAGTCCTGACCGGAAAAGGCATCGGGCTCGTCGTGGTCGTAGCGATAGCCCTGATTATAGCCTTCCTGCTTCATCAGCTTGGTCGGCGCATTGAGGATATGCTTGGGCGGCAGCAGCGAGCCGTTTTCCTTGGCGGCCCTGACGGCAGCCTTGTAGGCGGTGTAGGCGGCATTCGATTTCGGCGCCGTCGCCAGATAGATGCAGGCATTAGCGAGCGCCAGTTCGCCTTCCGGCGACCCCAGATATTCGTAGGCATCCTTCGCGGCATTGCAGACGACGAGCGCGTGCGGATCGGCCAGACCGATATCCTCGACGGCCATGCGCACCAGCCGGCGGCCGACATAGAGCGGGTCTTCGCCGGCATCGAACATGCGGCAGAGATAGTAGAGCGCTGCGTCCGGATCCGAGCCGCGAACAGATTTGTGCAGGGCCGAGATGAGGTTGTAGTGACCATCCTGCGCCTTGTCATAGACAGGCGCCCGGCGCTGGACGACGTCTCCAAGCCCCGCCGTATCGAAGACCTCGCCCGGCCGTGCGGCGCGCCAGACTTCTTCGGCAAGCGTCAGAACGGCACGGCCATCGCCATCGGCCATTCTGAGCAATGCCAGACGCGCGTCGTCGTCGAGCGGCAGCGGCCTTCCCTCTGCCTCCTCGGCGCGTTTCAGAAGCTCGGAAAGGCTCCCCTCGTCATGCGATCGGAAGGTGAGGACACGGGCACGGGACAAAAGAGCAGCGTTGAGCTCGAAGCTCGGGTTCTCCGTCGTCGCACCGACGAGAATGATCGTGCCATCTTCCATGACCGGCAGAAAACTGTCCTGCTGGGCGCGGTTGAAGCGGTGGATCTCGTCGACGAAGAGCAGCGTCTGGCGCCCGTCTAGGCGGCGCATCCGGGCGGTCTCGAAGACTTTCTTCAGATCTGCCACGCCGGAAAAGATCGCCGAGATCTGCTCGAAGGCCAGCCCGGCCTCCCCCGACAGAAGCCGTGCGACGGTGGTCTTGCCGGTGCCGGGCGGGCCCCAGAAGATCATCGATCCAAGCGAGCCCGAGGCGATCATCCGGCGCAGAACGCCGTCCGGTCCGGTCAAATGCGGCTGGCCGCTGACTTCGGCAAGCGTCTTCGGCCGCAAGCGATCGGCAAGCGGCCGCCGATTGGCGACCTCCTGCGGAACCTTCGGCGCGAAGAGATCCTCGCTCATCGGAAGAACTGCCTTATACGCTTGCCGTCGCGCTCGATCTCGACACGCCAGACGCTGGGGCTATCGTTCAGCATCGAGGACAGCGTCTTGGTCGAGGTGATGTTGTCGCCATTGAGGCCTATCAGGATATCCTTCGGCGCGAAGCCGAGACGGGCGGCGGGCGAACCGCGGCTGACATCTTCGACGACAACGCCGGTCTTGTCCGGCGACATCTGCAGACCGGTTGCAAGCTTTGGCGACAGGTTGGCGACGCGAAGACCAGAGAAGGGATTGCGACCGTCGATCAGGCGCTCGTCGGGTGCCACGGTTTCAGGCGGTGCCTCAAGCTTCAGCTTGGTCTGCTGGACACCGTTCGCGGTCTGAAGCGATAGCGTCGCCTCATGGCCGAGGCCGGCCGTCGTCAGACGGTAGCCGAGCGCATCGGGATGCTCGACCGGCTCGCCAT
Source organism: Neorhizobium sp. (assembly GCA_028283725.1). Taxonomy (GTDB): domain Bacteria; phylum Pseudomonadota; class Alphaproteobacteria; order Rhizobiales; family Rhizobiaceae; genus Neorhizobium. Next base: position 501,138 of record JAPWKC010000004.1, read on the forward strand.
CGACCGCGGTAACGACTTCGCCGGGCTTGAGGCCCGCCTTGTCCGCCGGGCCACCTTCGGTGACGCGGGTCACGAGCGCGCCGCGGGCCGCCTTGAGGCCGAGCGCCTCGGCGATATCGGAGGTGACGGCATCGAAGGTCGCACCGACATAGGGGCGCTCGAAGCTCTTCTTGCCGTCGGCAGCGGCCGCAAGGAAAACTTTCACCAGATTGGCCGGGATGGCGAAGCCGACGCCGTTCGACCCGCCACCGCGCGAGAAGATCGCGGTGTTGATGCCGATCAGGTCGCCGTTCATGTTCATCAGCGCGCCACCGGAATTGCCCGGATTGATCGAGGCATCGGTCTGGATGAAGACGCCGAAGTCGCCAGACGAGATCTGGTTGCGGGCAAGACCGGATATGATGCCGCTCGTCACCGTCTGGCCGACGCCGAACGGGTTGCCGATCGCGAGTACGAGATCACCGACCTCGACCTTGTCGGAATTGCCGAGCGCCAGAACCGGGAAATGCTCCTTCGACTTGATGCGCAGCACGGCAAGATCGACGGTCGCGTCCTTCAGAACCACTTCGCAGGGAAATTCACGACCGTCGGCGAGCGCGATCTTGATGTCGTCGGCATTTTCGACGACGTGGTTGTTGGTGACCACGAGGCCATCCTGCGACAGGATCACGCCGGAGCCGAGAGAGGACTGCTTTTCAGAGCGGTTCGGCATGCGCTGGCCGAAAAACTGCTCGAAGAAGGGGTCGCCGGCAAACGGGCTCTGCTGCTGGACCATGCGCTCGGCATAGACGTTGACAACCGCACCGGCGGTGCGTTTGACGAGCGGCGAGAAGGAAAGCTGCATCTGCTCGTGGCTTTCGGGCAGCGTTCTGGTGGCATCCTGCGCCAGCGCGACGGTCGGGGCTGCTGCCGGACACAGGAGTGCCAACACGAGAAGACCGGTCGACAGGCGTTTCGACATCGTGAGCATGTGATTCCTCATGACAAATTTGCATCGATTTGTAGCGCGGCACGCTTAAAAAGAAAGGTGGCCGAAACAGGACCGATTCGCACAGGTCATGCTTTTGGCGTGAACGTGATGGCAGATAGCGGGGTCGGTGCAAAATGACAGGCGGAATGTCCGGCATCGGGGCATGGATCGACGCGGCGAAGGCCTGGGCCAAACGGCTGAAGCGCGAGATCGTGGCATTGTGGCTTGCCGCACGCGACAACCGGGTGCCGCTCGGCGCGAAGCTCGCGGCCGGCGCCACGGCCGCCTATGCATTGTCGCCGGTCGACCTCATTCCGGACGTCATTCCCGTTATCGGCTATCTCGACGATCTCGTCATCGTGCCGCTCGGCATTCTCCTTGCCGTGCGGCTGGTTCCGCAGGCGCTGATGGCGGAGTTCCGCCGGACGGCGGCCGGCATGACGAAGCCTATCAGCAAAAGCGGCCTCGTCTTCATCCTTGCCATCTGGCTCGTCTGCCTCATCTTAGCAGTCACATGGCTATGGGGCGCATTCTGACCCCAGGCCCGCAACCGAGGACAGACATGACCATGCCCGCCGTGAAGACGTATTTTCCGCATATAGACGCCTCGGTGCCCGCCATCCGGCGCAAGGGTTCCATCGCTGCGGCGCTTGTGATGATCGCCACGAGCGGTGCACTTACTACGGGCGTCGCCACCGTGGCGCTCGTCCCCTCCTTTGCCGTCGCCGCCAGCTTCGATTGCGAGCGGACGGATCTGGCTGCCGACGAGAAGGTGATCTGCGCCACCCGGACGCTGAACGACGCCGACGTGAAAATGGTGACGACTTTCGACATCCTGACCAGCCTGTTGCCGATGGGAAATCGCGGCAAGCTGCAGGACGAGCAGACCGTCTGGCTGAAACGCCGGCAGGCCTGCGCGGCCGACGCGACCTGCATCGGCACGGCCTATTCCGAGCGGCTGAAACAGTTGCAGGATGCCTACAAGAGCCTCGACCGGCCGCTGTGAGGCACAGTCCTCGCGCGCCGGGCAACCGGCGTTTCGGGGCCGGCTCGTCTTTGCAAGACGCGACGGGGCGCGCCACCACTGCCGCTGCCGTTGATGCAGATCACACACACTGCGCGACTTTCCGCCGCATGGCGAAACGATGCCTGTGAGGCCGCGATACAATCGCATAGGGTCATTTTCGTTGTTCGGCGGCGGCTTACGATTGTCCTCAAGGGGATTGCGGGAGCGAGGGGTCATGGTCGAGACCGGCAACCGGCCTCCGGCCCGTGGCACCGGAAACCCACCTTATCCGTCATCAGCCATCCGGCAGTCCCATCATGATCGTTCGCGAACGCCCCAGCCTCGGGCGTCTCTTCTTCATCCTCCGCGGTTCCGTCGTCCAACGCATTTTCCCCCAGCTGCTCGTCGTTACCGCGATATCGGCGCTGATCGTCGTCGGGCACTGGAAAGTTCCGCAATATGTCCCCTCCGTTGCCGGTGCGCCGTTTGCGCTGATCGGCATCGCGCTCTCGATTTTTCTCAGCTTCCGTAACGGCGCCTGTTATGACCGCTGGTGGGAGGCCCGCAAGAACTGGGGCGAGCTGCTCGTCGCCAGCCGCGACCTTGCCCGTCAGAGCGAGCTGTTTGGCCGACGCAGCGCCGAGGCCGCCGATATCCGCCGGCGCATCCTGCTTCTGAACGTGGTCGTTACCGACGAACTGGTCAAATACCTGCGTGGCGGCGACTGTCCGAACGACAGTGCCAAGCGGTTTCTCGCCCCTTACGTCTGCGATGCGGTGCGTTCTTCCTCGCATCCGCCGATCGAGGCGACCAACCAGATCACCCGCCTGATGATCGAGCTTCGCGAAAACAACATGCTGAGCGATATCGAGTTCTCGATGCTCGACCACACGTTGTCGCGGATCACCAACGCGGTCGGCATCTGCGAGCGGCTGAAGAGCACGCCGGTGCCATTCGGCTACACGCTGCTTCTTCACCGCACCGCGCATCTCTTCTGTTTCATGATGCCGTTCGGCTTTGCCGATGTGCTCGGCCCGGCGACCCCGCTTGCGGCAGCGCTTGTCGCCTATACGTTCTTCGGTCTCGATGCGCTGGGCGACGAGCTGGAAGAGCCGTTCGGCACCCGGCCCAACGACCTTCCGATCGCCGCGATCGCCACCGTGATCGAGATCAACGTCCGCACCATGCTGGGCGACAAGGACCTCCCCGCCATGCCGAAGCCGGTTGATTACATCCTGATGTGATCGGGGTGCCGCATCGCCTGCGGATCGTCGGTCGTGCGGCACAGATCTGGGATCGACCGTGATGCGATGAAGCTCCGACATAAAGCTCCGACATGCAGCGCATCCTTCCGCGTTTCGGTCGCCACAACACGATAAAGGCCCGCCGGCAGAAGCCGACGGGCCTTTATGCATTCGCATTCGCGATAGACGTCGAATTTACTCCGGCAGGATCCTGACCGCGCCCTTGTCGGCCGAAGACGCGAAGGCGGCGTAAGCCTTCAGGGCCGTCGTGACATTGCGCTTGCGGGGGGCTGCCGGCTTCCAGCCGAGCGCTTCCTGCTCATGGCGGCGGGCCGAGAGTTCTGCATCCGAGACCGCGAGATGGATGGTGCGGTTCGGGATGTCGATCTCGATCATGTCGCCCTGCTGTACCAGGCCAATCGCGCCGCCCTGGGCGGCTTCCGGCGAGGCATGGCCGATCGACAGGCCGGAGGTGCCGCCGGAGAAGCGGCCATCGGTGATCAGCGCGCAGGCCTTGCCGAGACCCTTCGACTTCAGGTAGCTCGTCGGATACAGCATTTCCTGCATGCCGGGGCCGCCCTTGGGGCCTTCATAGCGAATAACGACGACATCGCCGGCCTTGACCTCGTTGCCGAGAATACCCTTCACGGCGGCATCCTGGCTTTCGAAGACGACTGCCGGGCCGGTGAATTTCAGGATCGATTCATCGACGCCGGCCGTCTTCACGATACAGCCGTCGAGCGCGATATTGCCGTAGAGAACGGCCAGACCGCCGTCCTTGGAGAACGGATGCTCGACCGAGCGGATGACGCCGTTTTCGCCGTCGTCATCCAGATCGTCCCAGCGCGACGACTGCGAGAATGCGACCTGAGTCGGGACACCGCCCGGAGCCGCTTTGAAGAATGTGCGGACGGTTTCCGAAGTGGTACGCGTGATATCCCAGCGGTCGATCGCATCGCCCAGAGTGGGTTCATGGACGGTGACGCAATCGCGGTTGATCAGGCCGCCGCGATCGAGCTCGCCCAGAATGCGCATGATGCCGCCGGCCCGGTGAACGTCTTCCATATGGACGTCCTGCTTGGCAGGCGCGACCTTCGACAGGCAGGGAACCTTGCGCGACAGCTTGTCGATCTCTTCCATGCCGAAATCGATACCGCCTTCATAGGCGGCAGCCAGAATATGCAGGACCGTGTTGGTGGAGCCGCCCATGGCGATATCCAGCGACATGGCGTTCTCGAAGGCCTGCTTGCTGGCGACGTTGCGCGGCAGGATGCTGTCGTCGTCCTGCTCGTAGTAACGGCGCGCCAGATCGACGATCAGATGGCCGGCCTCGACGAAGAGGCGCCTGCGATCCGCATGGGTGGCAAGCGTCGAGCCGTTGCCGGGCAGCGACAAGCCGAGTGCCTCGGTGAGGCAGTTCATCGAGTTTGCGGTGAACATGCCCGAGCACGAGCCGCAGGTGGGACAGGCCGAGCGTTCGATGACAGCAACGTCCTCGTCGGAGATCTTGTCGTCGGCGGCAGCGACCATCGCATCGACCAGGTCGAGCGCAACGGTCTTGCCGTGGAGCACGACCTTGCCGGCCTCCATCGGGCCGCCGGAGACGAAGACGGCCGGAATGTTGAGGCGCATGGCGGCATTCAGCATGCCGGGCGTGATCTTGTCGCAATTGGAGATGCAGACCATGGCGTCGGCGCAGTGGGCATTGACCATGTACTCGACCGAATCGGCGATGATCTCGCGCGACGGCAACGAATAGAGCATGCCGTCATGGCCCATGGCGATGCCGTCATCGACCGCAATCGTGTTGAATTCCTTGGCGACACCGCCGGCAGCCTCGATTTCGCGAGCAACCAGCTGGCCAAGGTCCTTCAAATGGACATGACCCGGCACGAACTGGGTAAAGGAGTTGACGACGGCGATGATCGGCTTGCCGAAATCGCTGTCCTTCATGCCGGTGGCGCGCCAAAGGCCGCGCGCACCAGCCATATTGCGGCCGTGGGTGGTCGTTCTCGAACGATAGGCGGGCATGGGTCTTTCCTCGATCTTGCTTCGATCTTTTCTGGGATCTTTTCGAAGGCCTCGCATAGTCTACCGCTTAATGAGCAGACGCGCAAAACCCCGCTGTTTTCCGGTTTTCTAACCGAATGCCGAAATGCTGTCACTACCGCCCAAGGCCAAAACGGTACTGTGCGGTACGGTTGATCGACATCCCAATGCAACGCCTGGCCGCCGCCGCTCATGCAGGACGAAAAGGTCGATGCAAGGGGGTGCGGCTTGCGATCTCAGCGCGCGCGCCGCAAGTCCTCGTGATCGAGCCCGAAATGGTCGAGAACGATTGCCAGATTGCGCCGGTGCGACTTGAAGAAAACGTCGAAAATGTCGCCTGCGACCGGGACGGCGCCGACGACCGCGTCGGCGGCGACATTGCCGATCATCCTTGCCAACTTATCGGACGGCACGCCCATGCGGCGGGCCTCGTTGACCATATAGAGGCCGACCAGCGCACCGCCGGCATCGCCGATGACCGGAACGAGACCGAAGACGGAGTCAGCGCCGAAGCGCAGGCGCGTGCCGGGGATGCCGATCGCCGTATCCATCAGACGCGCGATGGTCGACAGACGCCGCAAGCGCCTCAGCCTGTCGAGACGATCGGCCGTGTCGCCGGTATGGGCCCGGCTGCCGTGAGGCCCAGTATTCCATGTCCGTGTGGCCATCATCATCCTCCGCGAGGGGTTATCCTGCTTGCCTTTACGGGAGACGGACACCCGCCTCCCCGGAATGGTAGAGATGGGAAGGAGTGCCTTGCCATTCAACGGGTGTCCGTCTCGCAGCAAGATTGATCGTCGCCCGGATGATAGACGTTTTTCACGCGAACGTGGTTCCATCCGGCGCGATGCTGCTGTGAAACCAAATGGCTTTTGATTACGTATAAGCCAATATTGGCGCCATCGCGCCGTCAGGAGATCCGTCATGCCCGCCTACCGCTTTCCGCAGCCTCCGGCATCCGACATCACGCCGCAACAGGTCTATCTGTCCCGGCGCAGCTTCATCGGCGGCGCGGCTGCCGCCGGCATGGGTCTGACGCTCGGCGCCGGTGAGGCATTCGCCTCGCCCCTAACGGGCACCCAAAGCGCTTATACGGTGAACGAGCCACTGACGCCGCTGAAGGCCGTGACCACCTACAACAATTTTTACGAGTTCGGGGTCAACAAGGGCGACCCGGCGGAAAATTCCGGCAAGTTCAAGCCGACGCCCTGGACCGTGAAGGTCGACGGGATGGTGGGAAAGCCTAAGGAATTCGCTCTCGAAGACCTTCTGAAGATGCAGCTTGAAGACCGCACGTACCGGATGCGCTGCGTCGAAGGGTGGTCGATGGTCATTCCGTGGATCGGCTTGCCGCTGTCTGCCATCCTCGATCAGGTGGAGCCGCTCGGCAGCGCCAAATACGTCTCCTTCGAGACCGTCGTGCGGCCGGAGGAAATGCCGGGCCAAAGCGGCTTCTTCCAACCGCTAGCCTGGCCTTATGTCGAAGGCCTAAGGCTGGACGAGGCGCGGCATCCGCTGACCATCCTGGCGCTCGGCCTCTATGGCGAAACGCTGCCGAACCAGAACGGCGCACCGGTCCGGCTCGTCGTACCGTGGAAATACGGGTTCAAGGGCATCAAGTCGATCGTGAAGATCTCGCTGGTCGAAAAACAGCCGGAAACCACCTGGAAGAATTCCAACGCGCGGGAATACGGCTTCTATTCAAACGTCAATCCGGCTGTCGATCATCCCCGCTGGAGCCAGGCGACAGAGCAGCGTATCGGCGAAGGTGGACTGTTCGGCACCAAGCGCGTTCCCACCCTGCCGTTCAACGGCTATGCCGACCAGGTGGCAAGCCTTTATTCGGGCATGGATCTGAGAGCCAATTACTAGCGCGCGTCGAGACCCGTCAGTTTCGCCTGGCGCGTTTTAGCTCTTTGCCTTTACGCGTGTCCTCACCCGAGACCCAAGGCTGTTTCGGGAGACATGCATTTACGGAACGTCACAGGACGAAGCATCATGGCGGTCATACCCACCCTGCCCCGCAAGTACCACGCCGCCAGCATCTGGGCGCTCTATGTCATCGGCCTCTGTCCGGCTGCATGGTATTTCTATGAGGCGCTGACGGGCCGGCTGGGCTTCAACCCGGTGCGCGAATTCGAACATCTGCTCGGCACCTGGGGCCTGCGGCTGATCCTTGCGACGCTGGTCATCACGCCGTTGCGCGATCTCGTCGGCATCAACTGGATGCGCTATCGGCGGGCCGTCGGGCTTCTCGCCTTCTACTATGTGCTGCTGCATTTCGCAGTCTATCTGACGCTCGACCTGCAGCTCGATTTCGGTGCCGTCGGCGGCGATATCCTGCGGCGCCCCTATATCACCATTGGATTTGCAGCGCTGGTCCTTCTCATTCCGCTTGCCGTGACGTCCAACAACTGGTCGATCCGAAAGATGTCCGGTGCATGGAACCGGCTGCACAAGCTCATCTACCTGATCGCGATCGGCGGACTTGTCCACTATCTCCTGTCGCTGAAATCGATCACGCTGGAGCCGTTCGTCTATATCGTGCTGACCGTCGTGCTGCTGGCCTACCGGATCGTGCGTCGGCCGATCCTCGACTGGAAGCGCGGGCGCCGCAACGCCCGCCAATCTCTCTCACCGCGCGCCTGATTTACCAAAGGCGCGCGGATCATGCCGCAGATCAGAACTGCCGGCGCATGAGCAGCCGATCCAGCGAAAAATGTCCGCCACCGAAGGCTGCGAAGAGGAAGGCGCCGCCTGTCCAGAACAGCGAGTTCTGCACTGCCTTTTCCTGCACCTGATGGAGAAATTTGCCACCGCCATCGGCAAGCTTTACCAGCCCGTTCGGGGTGAAGATCTCGCTGCCGGCCTTCAGAGCGTCCATGCCTGCCTGGGTGATCAGCGCGTCACCATAGGGGTGAGCGTGATGGTACCACAGCGTGACGGCGAGCATGATGGCGTTGGCGAGTGCGACCGGCCGGGTCAGGAGACCGACCGCGAGCAGAATACCGCCGAAGAACTGCATGGCGGCCAAAACCGGCGACCAGAGCCAGCCGGGATAGAAACCGAGCGCCTCGACAAAGCCGACCTGGCCCAGCGGCGCCATGATCTTCGGCAAGCCCTCATAGGCGAGCATGCCGCCGACCGCGAGGCGGAAAATGCTCCATGCCATCGGCTCGGCGACACGTTCATAGAAGGGAGCCAGTGCCGGTATGATCAGCTTTTTCGGCTCGTTGCCGAATACGGGTGTGTATGCCATTGCGCTGCCTCTCTTGCTCTCGTTGGAACCAAGGACAGGCTAGGCTTTTCAACCGAAAAAATATTGATGCGGATCAACGGTTGCATCGGCTGCGACCGAATCCTTGACAGGCCGGTGCTGGAGGTTCCATTTCGCCCGCAGGACATCGGAGAGCGAAGCATGGCAGCAGGCGGCGATACCGCAACCGGAACGGCCGCTCCCGGCGGCCGGCTCTCGGCGCTGGATGACTATCTTTGCGATGTCCGCCCCTGGGGCGATCTTCACGGGTTTGGCCGTTTCGTCGTCGAGTTCCTGTATTTCGGGCTGAAGGAGGCGCGGGCCTGCCTTTTTGCCGGCCTGTTCTTCCTGTCGATCTTCATCGTGCCGAAGGTCGGCCTTCTCGGCCTTCCACGCTATGACATTCTGCTGGTCATCGCGCTTGCCATACAAGCCTTCATGATCTGGAGCAGGCTTGAAACCTGGGACGAGGCCAAGGCGATCGCATTGTTTCATGCCGTCGGCTTCGTGCTGGAAGTGTTCAAGACCTCCAGCAGTATCGGGTCATGGTCCTATCCCGACCCGGCCTATACGAAACTGTTCGGCGTGCCTTTGTTTTCCGGCTTCATGTATGCGGCGGTGGGTAGCTACATTATCCAGGCCTGGCGGCTTTTGGATCTCAGGATCAGCCATCATCCACGCTACTGGATGGCGACGGGGATCGCGATCGCGATCTATGCAAACTTCTTCGCCCACCACTTCATCGGCGACTATCGCTGGTACATTACAGCCTGCGTTCTGGGCCTATACGCGCGCACGACAGTGACGTTTCGCCCGTATGACCGAGAGCGTCGCATGCCCTTGCTTCTCGCCTTCGTGCTGATCGGATTTTTTCTCTGGCTGGCCGAAAACATCTCAACGTTCTTCGGTATCTGGGCCTATCCCAGCCAGCTCGGCGCCTGGTCGGCGGTTCATATCGGCAAGTGGAGCTCGTGGTCGCTTCTGGTGATCATGACCTTCACCATCGTCGCGCACCTGAAGCATATCAAGACGCGGGTGCACGTGCCTCATTGACGCGTTTCGCGACGGCCATTTCGGCCACCCATGCCAGCATGATGCCGGCGATGTAGGCGATGATATTCCAGAGCGAAAAGACACGTCCCAGCAGCAATTGCCCTGGAAGCGTCAGCCGGAACGCATCGATCTCCGGCGCATGGACGAGGCGGAAGAACTCGACTGCGACTGCAATGACAATCGCCACGATCACGAGACGGCTTTTCGTGCGGGCGCCCGACAAGGCTCCTGCGAGAAGAAAGACCATGGCTCCCCACAGGACGGAGCCGCCGTATTTCACCACCGGAAAGGTCAGCCCCAGATCATAGCCGAAGCGGCGCAGCGCAAGCCCGAGAGCGATGACGCCAATGGCTGCTGCAAGCCGGTAAAGGCGTGTGCCGCGCACCTGCCGCTTATCCATGACCCAGATCCCCTGCCCCAACGAAAAAAGCCGGACGTCTCCGCCCGGCTTTTTCAAATTGATCCGGCGAACCGAATTATGCGGCTTCAGCAGCTTCGGCTTCAGCAGCAACGCGAGCCTTGTCGGCTGCGCCCTTGGCAGCAACGTCGCGCTCGACGAACTCGATGACGGCCATCGGAGCGTTGTCGCCCTGGCGGTAGCCGGCCTTCATGATACGCAGGTAGCCGCCGTTGCGGGTTGCGTAACGCGAAGCGATTGCGTCGAACAGCTTCTTGACAGCGTCCTGGTCCTGGATCTGCGAGATGGCCTGACGACGAGCGTGCAGGTCGCCGCGCTTGCCGAGCGTGACAAGCTTCTCGACGATCGGGCGAATTTCCTTCGCCTTCGGCAGGGTGGTGACGATCTGCTCATGGGTGATGAGCGAAGCAGCCATGTTGGCAAACATTGCCTTACGGTGGCTGGCGGTGCGGTTGAGCTTGCGGCCCGAATTTCCGTGGCGCATGGTTTATCTCCTTCACTTGCAGGCATTCGCCTGCAGTCTGACTTGGCGCATGTCCATCCCGCTTTTGGGATTGAGGACGATGCGCATGGTTTCAGTGGCTAAGGCCAGCTTTCCGCGCCCGTTAAGGGCGCGGGCGGCCTCAGTATTGGTCTTCGTAACGCTTGGCGAGATCTTCGATGTTTTCCGGCGGCCAGGCGGGGACTTCCATACCAAGATGGAGGCCCATGGACGCGAGAACTTCCTTGATCTCGTTGAGCGACTTGCGACCGAAATTCGGAGTGCGAAGCATTTCCGCCTCGGTCTTCTGGATCAGGTCGCCGATATAGACGATGTTGTCGTTCTTCAGGCAGTTGGCCGAACGGACGGAGAGTTCCAGTTCGTCGACCTTCTTGAGGAGCGCCGGGTTGAACGCCAGTTCGGTGACCGATTCCTCTTCGGTTTCCTTCTGCGGCTCGTCGAAGTTGACGAACACGGCAAGCTGGTCCTGGAGAATGCGGGCTGCGAAAGCAACCGCATCTTCGCCGGTGACCGAGCCATCGGTTTCGATGGTCATGGTCAGCTTGTCGTAGTCGAGAACCTGACCTTCACGGGTGTTCTCAACCTTGTAGGAAACCTTCTTGACCGGCGAATAGAGGCTGTCGACCGGGATCAAGCCGATCGGCGCATCTTCCGCACGGTTACGCTCGGCAGGAACATAGCCCTTGCCGTTGTTGACCGTGAATTCCATGCGGATCTCGGCGCCTTCGTCCAGCGTGCAGATCACATGGTCAGGGTTGAGGATTTCGATGTCGCCAACCGTCTGGATGTCGCCAGCGGTGACCGGCACCAGGGCCCTGCTTGCGCACGACCATGCGCTTAGCGTCATCGCCATCCATCTTGATGGCGATTTCCTTGATGTTGAGCACGATGTCCGTCACATCTTCCCGGACGCCCGGGATAGAAGAGAACTCGTGCAGAACGCCGTCGATCTGCACTGCGGTGACAGCAGCACCGCGCAGCGACGACAGGAGAACGCGACGAAGCGCGTTGCCGAGCGTCAGGCCGAAGCCGCGCTCCAGGGGTTCAGCAACAAGCGTTGCCTTGGTACGGCCGGAGGAGGTGAATTCCACCTTGTTCGGCTTGATCAGTTCCTGCCAGTTCTTCTGGATCATGATTAAACCTTCCGTTCGTTGCCACCATTCAATCGTGGCAACCGAGCACGAGGAGCACCGAGAGGAGCATTTCGCTCATCGGCGATACAGGTAAAGCCGCTCAACCTCCAGGGAGGCGAAGCGGCTGTTTCCCAGTTCAGCAGAAGGCCGCCAGGGGGCGGCCTCTCGGTACCACGATCAGACGCGACGCTTCTTGCGCGGACGGCAACCGTTGTGCGGGATCGGTGTCACGTCGCGGATCGAGGTGATCATGAAACCAGCAGCCTGCAGCGCGCGCAGAGCAGATTCACGGCCGGAGCCCGGGCCGCAAACTTCGACTTCCAGCGACTTCATGCCGTGTTCCTGAGCCTTCTTGGCGCAGTCTTCGGCAGCGATCTGGGCTGCGAACGGGGTCGACTTACGCGAACCCTTGAAGCCCTTGGCACCAGCAGACGACCAGGCAATCGCGTTGCCCTGTGCGTCGGTGATGGTGATCATCGTGTTGTTGAAGGTCGAGTTTACGTGGGCAACGCCCGACGTGATATTCTTGCGTTCGCGACGGCGTACGCGGGTGGCTTCCTTGGCCATGACTTCCCTTTCGTTGATCTCTGCACCGCCGTAACACCAGCGGCTCCACCTGCAACATAAACCGCAAAACGGCAGCCCCTCGTCACGAGGGACTGCCGAGCGGCTAATGCCACAAAATTACTTCTTCTTACCAGCGATAGCCTTCGCCGGACCCTTACGGGTGCGGGCGTTGGTGTGCGTGCGCTGACCGCGGACCGGAAGGCCACGGCGATGACGCAGGCCGCGGTAGCAGCCGAGGTCCATCAGACGCTTGATGTTCATCGAGGTTTCGCGACGAAGATCGCCTTCGACGCGATAGTCGCGGTCGATGGTTTCGCGAATCTGCAGAACTTCGGAGTCCGTCAGCTGATGGACGCGCTTGTCAGCCGGGAGGCCAACCTTGTCCATGATTTCCTGCGCGAACTTCGGACCGATCCCGTGAATGTAGGTCAGCGCGATAACAACGCGCTTCGCAGTCGGGATGTTGACGCCAGCGATACGTGCCACGTCTATTCTCCTTGCGTTCCAGTTGCCATCCGGCAAGTGGTACTTCTTCCATGAAAGCAGCCGCTTTGCGACCGCCAGCTCAAATATCGTCCGGAACAGTCAAAGACGATCGTCCCGGATATCCTCAAGGGAGATCCGCGCCGATCGCTCAAAACTGTCGCGAGTTGGCGCGGTGTTTAACGGAATCAGCTGTCAAATGCAACCGCTCCGCCCAAGATTCTTTAACAGACCTGTGACAGCCCGAAACCTGCGGCGAGCATCAGAGCCCGCCGAGGATCTTCTCTATGTCGGCAGTGACTTTGTCCATCTCTGCCATGCCATCGACAACCTTCAGCTTGCCCTTGGCATAGTAGTAACCGATGAGCGGCGAGGTTTCCTTGTAGTAAACCTCAAGGCGCTTGGTCATCGTTTCGGCATTGTCATCAGGACGACGCTTGAAGTGGGTAGAACCGCACTTGTCGCAGACGCCTTCCTTGGAAGGCTTCTTGTCCGTGTCGTGATAGACGGTGCCGCACTGCGAACAGGAATAGCGACCCGCTACGCGGCGCACCAGCTCCTTGTCGTCGACTTCAAGCTCCACGACGACCGAGAGATCGAGGCCCTTGGCCGACAGCATCTTCTCGGTGGCATCGGCCTGCACGAGCGTGCGCGGGAAACCATCGAGGATGAAGCCGTTGGTGCAGTCGTCGGCATCGATTCGCTCGGAAACGATGGCGATGACGATATCGTCCGATACCAGATTGCCGGCATCCATCACCGCCTTGGCGCGTTTGCCGACTTCCGTTTCGGCGGCAACTGCGGCTCGCAGCATGTCACCGGTGGAGAGCTGCGGAATGCCATACTTCTCCACGATCCGCTGGGCCTGGGTTCCTTTTCCAGCGCCCGGCGGTCCCAAAAGAATCAGTCTCATCGTCCCCTCTTTCCTCCGCGCAGTTTCGACTTCTTGATCAGACCCTCATACTGCTGCGCAATGAGATGGCCCTGGATCTGTGCAACGGTATCAAGCGTAACACTGACCACGATCAAAAGCGAAGTACCACCAAGGGCTAATGGCACGCCCGTACGGGCCACCAGGAACTCAGGCAGAATGCAGACGAATACGAGGTAGATCGCGCCGATAACCGTGATGCGGGTCAGCACATAATCAATATATTCAGCAGTGCGCTCGCCCGGACGGATGCCCGGAATGAAGCCGCCATGCTTTTTGAGATTGTCCGCGGTGTCCTTCGGATTGAAGACGATCGCGGTGTAGAAAAATGCGAAGAAGGCAATCAGCAGCGCATAAAGCAGCATGAACAGCGGCTGGCCGTGGCCGAGCGAGGCGATGATCGCGGTTGCCCAGTCCGGCAGCTGAGTCGTGCCGGCAAAGCCTGCGGCAGTCGCAGGAAGGAGCAGCAGCGACGATGCGAAGATCGCCGGGATAACGCCTGACGTGTTCAGCTTCAAAGGCAGATGCGAGGTATCGCCCTGGAACATGCGGTTGCCGACCTGGCGCTTCGGATACTGGATCAGAAGACGGCGCTGGGCGCGCTCGACGAAGACGATGACCGCAATGACGATGATCGCAACGATGAGGACTAGCAGGATGAGGCCCGTCGGCAGGGCGCCGGTACGGCCGAGTTCCATCGTGCTCGAAAGAGCCGTCGGAAGGCCAGCGGCAATACCCGAGAAGATGATCAGCGAGATGCCGTTGCCGATGCCGCGCGAGGTGATCTGCTCACCAAGCCACATCAGGAACATGGTGCCGCCGAGAAGCGTGACGACCGTCTCGATGCGGAAGAACCAGCCCGGCTCGGAGACGATGCCCTGCCCTGCTTCGAGACCTGCGGCAATGCCGTAAGCCTGCAGCGCACCGAGGATGACGGTGCCGTAGCGGGTGTACTGGTTGATGATCTTGCGGCCCTGTTCACCTTCCTTCTTGAGGTTCTCAAGAGAAGGAACGACCGATGTCATCAGCTGCACGATGATGGACGCAGAGATGTAGGGCATGATGCCGAGCGCGAAGATCGCCATGCGCTCCACTGCACCGCCCGAAAACATGTTGAAAAGGCCCAGAATGCCGCCAGCCTGGCCACGGAAGGCCTGCGCATAGGCGTCAGGGTTGAGGCCCGGAAGCGGGATATGGGTCCCGAGACGATACACAAGAAGCGCCGCCAGCGTGAACCAAAGACGCTTCTTGAGGTCCTCCGCCTTGGCGAAGGTTGAAAAGTTCAAATTGGAGGCAAGTTGTTCCGCTGCAGAAGCCATGCAATTCTCCGCCCGACCTGTTTCCCGTCGGCGCGCTTTCGGCCAGACACGGACACCAGTCTAAAATTCTGTTTCAGAAACACGGGGCTCGGAGACCGCTTCATAAAAGAGCGGGATGCCTCACCCTGATTTCCGCATGATCCCGGTAGCTGACCGGCCGGACCGCTCTCAAGGATCGTGAGGCTACATATGGACATAAAATTACCCGGTGTGAAGCTCACACCGGGTAATTTTCAAACGATTTACTCTGCGACAGATTCGACAGCTGCGAGCAGCTTGATCGAACCGCCAGCCTTTTCGATCTTCTCGACGGCAGCCTTGGAGGCGCCGGCAACTTCGATCGTGAGCTTAACGGTCAGTTCGCCGCCGGAAAGGATGCGAACGCCGTCCTTCGGACGACGGATGACGCCGGCAGCCTTGAGAGCTGCTGCATCGACAGTCGCCTTGGCGTCGAGCTTGCCAGCATCGATCGCGGTCTGAAGACGGCCGAGCGATACTGTCACGTATTCCGAAGCGAAGATGTTGTTGAAGCCGCGCTTCGGGAGGCGACGGTAGATTGGCATCTGACCGCCTTCGAAGCCGTTGATCGCAACGCCGGAACGGGCCTTCTGACCCTTGACGCCGCGGCCACCGGTCTTGCCCTTGCCAGAGCCGATACCACGACCGACGCGAATGCGCTCTTTGGTTGCGCCTTCGTTGTCCTTGATCTCATTCAGTTTCATGGTCATTTCCTCCGTCTCACTTCTCGTCGACGACGCGAACGAGATGCTGGACAGCCCGGATCATGCCACGAACGGAAGGGGTATCTTCCAGGGTGCTTTTCCGGTGCATCTTGTTAAGACCGAGACCGATCAGCGTCTGGCGCTGAACGGCTGGGCGGCGGATGGGGCTACCGATCTGTTCGACGGTAACCGTCTTTGCGGCTGCTTCTGCCTTCTTGGCCATCATCGCTCTCCTTATTCTTCCGAGGCGACACCAGAAGCGGCACGGCGAGCCTGCAACGTAGCATATTTCATGCCGCGCTGAGCTGCGATGTCCTTCGGGTGAACCTGGTGCTTCAGGGCATCAAACGTCGCACGAATCATGTTGTACGGGTTCGACGAACCGGTCGACTTCGCAACGACGTCATGAACGCCGAGCGTTTCGAATACGGCGCGCATCGGGCCGCCGGCGATGATACCGGTACCAGCCTTGGCCGAACGCAAGAGAACCTTGCCGGCGCCGTGACGGCCGTTGACGTCGTGATGCAGCGTACGGCCGTCGCGCAGCGGTACGAAGATCAGTTCGCGCTTGGCAGCTTCGGTTGCCTTACGGATGGCTTCCGGCACTTCGCGTGCCTTGCCATGGCCGAAGCCAACGCGGCCCTTCTGGTCGCCAACGACGACGAGAGCTGCGAAACCGAAACGACGGCCGCCCTTGACGACCTTCGCGACGCGATTGATCGCGACCAGCTTGTCGACGAACTCGCTATCGCGCTCTTCACGGGCCTGGCGGTCTTCGCGCTGGCCCTTTCTTTCCTGTGCCATTGTCCTTGTCCTTTTTCTTTTCCGGTGCAATCGGCAGATTACAAGTCGGTAGATCAAAGGCATGACGCATCAGGCGAACCGCCTTGCCCCATGCCCGCCGCAGGATCCGATCCCGCGTTGCGGCGAACCGCATTTCGCCCGGCCTCCCCTTTTCAGGATGAGACCGGGCGAAAACTTTTTAGAACGTCAGACCGCCTTCGCGGGCAGCTTCAGCCAAGGCCTTGATGCGGCCGTGGTAGATGAAGGCGCCACGATCGAAGACGACTTCCTTGACGCCAGCCTTCTCGGCGCGTTCTGCAACCAGTTTGCCGACGGCAGCAGCTGCTGCAACGTCCGCACCGGTCTTCAGAGACGTGCGCAGGCCAGTATCGAGGGTCGAAGCGGCTGCAAGCGTGCGGCCGGCGACGTCGTCGATGATCTGAGCGTAGATGTTCTTGGACGAGCGGTGAACCGACAGACGAGGACGGCCGTTTGCGACCTTCTTCAACTGACGGCGAACACGGCTCGCACGCTTTGTGAGTGCTTCTTTCCGAGTAGCCATGATCCGCGTCCTTACTTCTTCTTGCCTTCCTTGCGGACGATCCGTTCCTCAGCGTACTTGACGCCTTTGCCCTTGTAGGGCTCGGGACCACGGTATTCGCGGATTTCCGCGGCTACCTGACCGACCTGCTGCTTGTTAATGCCGGAGACGATGATTTCCGTCGGCTTCGGCACGGCAATGGTGATACCAACCGGCGGCTCATAAACCACGTCGTGGGAGAAACCGAGCGCCAGCTGCAGGTTCTTGCCCTGCAGCGATGCGCGGTAACCAACGCCGTTGATTTCGAGCTTGCGCTCGTAGCCATCCTTAACGCCCTTGAAGATGTTCTCGATCATCGTGCGGGACATGCCCCACTTCGAACGAGCTTCCTTCGTCTGGTTGACCGGGGTCACCGAAACGGCGTTGTCGTTGAGTTCAAGCTTGATTTCGTCCGTTGCGACGAAGAAAAGCTCGCCCTTCGGGCCCTTCGCAGAAACCTTCTGGCCTTCGACCGAAGCCGTTACGCCTGCCGGAACCTGAACGGGCTTCTTACCGATACGAGACATTTTTGTATCCTGTCTGTCCGTTATGGAGATCCTTGCGCGGTCTTAGAAGACCGAGCAAAGAACCTCGCCGCCTACGTTCTGTTCGCGAGCCTGGTGATCGGCCATCACGCCCTTCGGGGTCGAAAGGATGGTGATGCCGAGGCCGTTCGCGACCTGCGGGATGGACTTAACCGAGACATAAACTCGGCGGCCCGGCTTGGAGACGCGGCCGATCTCACGGATCACGGATGCGCCTTCATAGTACTTCAGTTCGATTTCGATCTCGGCCTTGCCGTTACCGAAATCAGTCTCGGTGTAACCGCGGATGTAGCCTTCGGCCTGCAGGACGTCGAGAACGCGAACGCGCAGCTTGGAAGCCGGAGTCGTTACCGAGGTCTTGCGACGCGAAGCGCCATTGCGGATGCGGGTGAGCATATCGCCCAAGGGATCAGTCATGGTCATCGAACGATCTCCTTACCAGCTCGACTTAACAATACCCGGCACCTTGCCGGCATTGCCCAGCTCGCGAAGCGCGATACGCGACATCTTGAGCTTGCGATAGAAAGCGCGCGGGCGACCGGTGACTTCACAACGGTTGCGGATACGCGTCTTCGAACCATCACGGGGCAGAGAAGCGAGCTTCAGAGTTGCCTTGAACCGGTCCTCGATCGAGAGTTCCTGGTTCATGATGGTCGCCTTCAACTCGGCGCGCTTGGCGGCCTGGTTGGCGACGGTCTTGCGGCGGCGCTTGTTCTTTTCAACTGCGCTGGTCTTCGCCATATCGTAGTTCCTTTTTAACGCTCGTCGTTACGGTTACGCGCGGAACGGGAAGTTGAACTCTTTCAGAAGAGCCCGAGCTTCGTCGTCGCTGGTCGCCGTCGTGCAAACGATGATGTCCATGCCCCACATCTGATCAACCTTGTCGTAGTTGATCTCCGGGAACACAATGTGCTCCTTGATGCCCATGGCGAAGTTGCCACGGCCGTCGAAGGACTTCGGATTCAGGCCACGAAAGTCGCGAACGCGCGGAAGCGCGATGTTGACCAGGCGATCCATGAATTCGTACATGCGGGCGCCGCGGAGGGTAACCTTCGCGCCGATCGGCATCTGTTCGCGGACCTTGAAGCCTGCGATCGAGTTGCGAGCCTTGGTGATAACCGGCTTCTGGCCAGCAATCGCTGCGAGGTCTGCAGCAGCAACCGTAGGCTTCTTCGAGTCAGCCGTTGCTTCACCAACGCCCATGTTGATGACGATCTTGTCCAACTTGGGGATCATCATCTCGTTGGCGAAGGAAAACTGTTCCTGCAGCGCCGCGCGAATGCGGGTTACGTATTCGGTCTTGAGCCGCGGCTCGTACTTTGCCTCAGCCATCGATCACATCTCCCGTACGCTTGGCTACACGCACCTTCTTACCGTCGACGACGGAGAAGCCAACGCGGGTCGGCTTGCCGTCTTTCGCGACAATCGCGATGTTCGACAGGTGGATAGACGCTTCCTTGTTGATGATGCCAGCTTCCTGCGTCTGAGACTGACGCTGGTGGCGCTTCACCATGTTGATGCCGCGAACGACGGCACGATCTTCCTTGGGCATAACCTGAACAACTTCGCCAGTGCGACCCTTGTCCTTGCCTGCCAGTACGACGACGTTATCGCCTTTTTTGATCTTCTGCATAGGTCTCGCTCCTTACAGTACTTCGGGAGCCAGCGAGATGATCTTCATGTGGTTCTTCGCACGAAGTTCGCGCGGAACCGGTCCGAAGATACGGGTGCCGATCGGCTCTTTCTTGTTGTCGATGAGGACCGCTGCGTTGTTGTCGAAGCGGATTACGCTGCCGTCGGCGCGACGGATGTCTTTAGCGGTACGCACAACCACCGCCTTCATCACGTCACCCTTCTTCACGCGGCCACGCGGGATCGCTTCCTTGATCGAAACGACGATAACGTCGCCGATCGAAGCGTACTTGCGCTTGGAGCCGCCCAGCACCTTGATGCACATTACACGACGTGCGCCGGAATTATCCGCCACGTCGAGGTTTGTTTGCATCTGAATCATGTCAGGTCGCCTTTTTCTAATGACCGGGACACCGGGCGCGGAGACGCTCGGTGCCGGCTATGGACAGATTTTATGTGCGCGGGATTGGTCTTGCCAAGGTGGTTTCCCGGAAGGGACCTTCCCTGCGCTCAAAGCAAAAGAACGCCCGTTTCCGGGCGCTCGACGCCAATGGCGTGCTTCTTACAGGATTCTGCGTCAGACGCAAGGGCCAAACCCCTCGCCTGACGCAAATCTGTATCAATCAAGCCTGGGCGGTAATAACCGTCCAGCACTTGTCCTTGGAGATCGGTGCGCATTCCTCGATGGAAACGAGATCACCTACCTTGTACTGGTTGTTTTCGTCATGCGCCTTGTACTTCTTCGAACGGCGAACCGTCTTCTGAAGCAGCGGGTGAGCGAAGCGGCGCTCGACGCGGACAACAACGGTCTTTTCGTTCTTGTCGGAAACGACAACGCCCTGCAGAATGCGTTTTGGCATATTATTTTTCCTTAGGCCTTGGCTTCTGCCGCCTTCTGGCGGGCAATGGTTTTCACGCGGGCGATGTCCTTGCGAACTTCGTTGATGCGCGAGGACTTTTCGAGCTGACCGGTGGCCTTCTGGAAGCGCAGGTTGAACTGCTCTTTCTTCAGGTCGGCGAGCTTGTCCTTGAGCTGGTCGGCCGTGAGGCCGCGAACGTCTTCGGCTTTCATCGTGCCTTCTCCTTACTCTGCAATGCGCTGAACGAAGCGCGTCTTGACGGAGAGCTTGGCAGCGCCGAGGCGAAGAGCCTCACGTGCCAGTTCTTCGGAAACGCCATCGATTTCGAACATCATACGGCCGGGCTTGACCTTGCATGCCCAGTATTCAACCGAGCCCTTGCCCTTACCCATACGAACTTCGGTCGGCTTTGCCGTGACCGGAACGTCAGGGAATACGCGGATCCAGACGCGGCCGGCACGCTTCATCGCACGGGTGATCGCGCGGCGGGCCGCCTCGATCTCACGCGCGTTGACGCGGTTGGGTTCCTGCGACTTCAGGCCGAATTCACCGAAGGCCAGGTCGAAACCGCCCTTGGCGACGCCCTTGATGCGACCCTTGAACTGCTTACGGTACTTGGTACGCTTTGGCTGCAACATTTTCTTACTTCTCCGAGCTTATCTTTCGCCAGCGATAATCAAGCGTTTTCGCGCTCGCGGCGACGGTCGCCACGATCACCGCGTTCGCGGCTTGCCGGACCCTGAGCGTCGCCTTCCAGCGCGCGGCGTTCGGAAGCCATCGGATCGTGCTCAAGGATTTCGCCCTTGAAGATCCAGACCTTGATGCCGCAGATGCCGAATGCGGTTTCGGCTTCAGCCGTACCGTAGTCGATGTCTGCACGCAGGGTGTGAAGCGGCACGCGACCTTCGCGGTACCATTCGGTACGTGCGATTTCTGCGCCACCCAGACGGCCGCCGCAGGTGATCTTGATGCCTTCGGCGCCGAGACGCATTGCCGACTGAACGGCACGCTTCATCGCACGGCGGAAAGCCACGCGGCGCTCGAGCTGCTGAGCGATCGACTGGGCTACCAGCGTCGCGTCAACTTCCGGCTTGCGCACTTCAACGATGTTGAGGTGCGTTTCCGAAGAGGTCATCGTCGAGATCTGCTTGCGCAGCTTCTCGATGTCTGCACCCTTCTTGCCGATGATCAGACCCGGACGAGCCGAGTGGATGGTCACGCGGCACTTCTTGTGCGGACGTTCGATGACGACCTTGGCGATACCGGCCTGCTTCAGTTCCTTCATCAGGTAAGCGCGGATCTTCAGGTCTTCGTGGAGGAGCTGACCGTATTCGGCGTTGTCGGCGAACCAGCGGCTGTCCCAGGTACGGTTAATGCCGAGGCGGAAACCGATCGGATTAATTTTCTGACCCATTATGCGGCCTCCCCTTTTTCCTCGACTTCGCGAACGACGATCGTCAGATGCGCGAAAGGCTTTTCGATGCGCGATGCACGGCCACGGCCGCGAGCGTGGAAACGCTTCATCACCATCGACTTGCCGACGTATGCTTCCGATACGATCAGAGCATCGACGTCGAGGTCATGGTTGTTCTCGGCGTTGGCGATAGCAGACTCGAGGGTCTTCTTCACCGTGCCTGCGATGCGCTTGCGGGAGAACTCAAGTTCTGCCAGAGCGCGTTCTACCTTCTTGCCGCGGATCAGGGCTGCAACCAGGTTCAGCTTCTGCGGGCTGACGCGAAGCGTACGGGCGACTGCCTGTGCTTCGTTGTCCTTCAGCCGGCGTTCGGTCTTTGCCTTCGCCATGATTACTTCCTCTTCGCCTTCTTGTCCGCGCCGTGGCCGTAATAGGTACGGGTAGGAGCGAACTCACCGAACTTGTGTCCGACCATGTCTTCGTTGACGGCTACCGGCACATGCTTGTTGCCGTTGTAGACGCCGAACGTCAGACCGACGAACTGCGGCAAGATGGTGGAGCGACGGCTCCACATCTTGATTACTTCACTGCGGCCGCCTTCGCGTACCTTCTCAGCCTTTTTGAGAAGATAGCCGTCAACGAACGGGCCTTTCCAAACTGAACGAGCCATTTAACGACTTCCTTCTCTTACTTCTTCACGTGGCGCGAACGCATGATGAACTTGTCCGTGGACTTGTTCGAACGGGTGCGCTTGCCCTTCGTCGGCTTGCCCCAAGGGCTAACCGGGTGACGACCACCGGAGGTGCGGCCTTCACCACCACCGTGCGGGTGGTCGACCGGGTTCATGACGACACCGCGGTTGTGCGGGGTCTTACCACGCCAGCGGGTACGACCAGCCTTACCGTCGCTGATGTTGCCGTGATCCGGGTTGGATACGGCACCGATGGAAGCGAGGCACGAGCCAGGAACGAGACGCTGCTCGCCCGAGTTCAGGCGCAGGATAGCCATGCCGGCATCGCGGCCGACCAGCTGTACGTAAGTGCCGGCAGAACGGGCGATCTGACCGCCCTTGCCCGGCTTCATTTCGACGTTATGAACGATCGAACCAACCGGAATGAACTGCAGGGGCATGGTGTTGCCCGGCTTCACGTCGACAGCCTTGTTGGACGCGATGACCTTGTCGCCGGCAGCGAGACGCTGCGGAGCGATGATGTAGGCCTGTTCGCCATCCGCATAGTTGACGAGCGCGATGAACGCCGTGCGGTTGGGGTCGTATTCCAGACGCTCGACCGTGCCTTCGACGTCGAACTTGCGACGCTTGAAGTCGACCAGGCGGTAGGTACGCTTGTGACCGCCGCCGATGAAGCGGGCGGTGATGCGACCGAGGTTGTTACGGCCGCCGCTCTTGGAGAGACCTTCCGTCAGCGCCTTGACCGGCTTGCCCTTCCAGAGGCCCGAGCGGTCGACGATAACCAGCTGACGCTGGCTCGGGGTCGTCGGATTGTAGCTTTTCAATGCCATTGTTTTTTACCTCAGAGACCGGTGGAGATGTCGATCGTCTGACCTTCGGCCAGGGTGACAACAGCCTTCTTGACGTCCTTCTGCTTGCCGATGAAGCCCTTGAAGCGCTTCACCTTGCCCTTGCGGACCAGCGTATTGACGGCAGTGACTTTCACACCGAAGAGAGCTTCTACGGCAGCCTTGATCTCTGGCTTGGAAGCAGTCTTGGCAACGTTGAAGACGACCTGATTGTGGTCGGAGACCATGGTCGACTTTTCGGTGATCGAGGGAGATACGATCACATCATAGTGGCGAAGATCGGTCACTTGAAACGCTCCTCTAGAGCTTCAACTGCGGCCTTCGACAGGACGAGCTTGCCGCGACGCAGGATGTCGTAAACATTGATGCCCTGAACCGGCAGAACGTCGACGTTCGGGATGTTCTGGGCTGCGAGCTTGAAGTTGTTGTCGAGCTCTGCACCACCGATCAGCAGCGCGTTGGTCAGTCCGAGCGAAGCGAACGTGCCAGCGAGAAGCTTGGTCTTGGCTTCAGCCGCAACCAGGTTGTCGATGATGATGAGGTCTTCCGACTTCAGCTTGGCCGAAAGGGCGTGGCGCAGTGCAAGAGCGCGAACCTTCTTGGGAAGGTCATGCTCGTGGCTGCGAACGACCGGACCATGTGCACGACCACCACCGCGGAACTGCGGAGCGCGGGCCGAATGGTGACGAGCGCGGCCCGTACCCTTCTGCTTGTACATCTTGGAGCCGGTGCGCGAAACTTCCGAGCGGCCCTTGGTCTTGTGCGTACCCTGCTGCTTCTTGGCAAGCTGGTAGCGGACCATGCGAGCGAGGATATCCTCGCGGGGGTCGAGGCCGAAAATCGCGTCGGACAGGGAAACCATGCCGGCGTCTTTTCCCTCGAGGGTCTTGACGTTGAATTCCATTGTAGCTGGCTCCCTTACTTCGCGGCCGACTTGACGGCGTCGCGAACAACGATCCAAGCGCCCTTGGAGCCGGGTACGGCGCCCTTGACGAGGATCAGGCCACGATTTTCATCGGTGGAGACGACTTCGAGGTTCTGAGTGGTGATGCGCGTCTGGCCCATGTGACCAGCCATGCGCTTGCCCTTCCAAACCTTGCCCGGGTCCTGGTTGTTACCGGTCGAACCGTGCGAACGGTGCGAAACGGAAACGCCGTGCGTTGCACGCAGACCGCCGAAGTTGTGGCGCTTCATAGCACCGGCAAAGCCCTTACCGATCGAGGTACCGGTGACATCCACCAGCTGACCAGCTGCAAAATGATCGGCCTTCAGCTCGGTGCCGACGTCGATCATGTTGTCTTCAGAAACGCGGAACTCAACGAGCTTCGCCTTCGGCTCTACGTTTGCGATGGCAAAGTTGCCACGCATTGCCTTGGAGGTGTTCTTCACCTTGGCCGAGCCAGCGCCGAGCTGAACGGCGGTGTAGCCATTCTTTTCGACAGTGCGCTGCGCAACAACCTGGCAGTTTTCAAGCCGCAATACAGTTACAGGGATATGCTCGCCAGCGTCGTTATAGACGCGGGTCATACCTAGCTTTTGTGCAATTATACCCGAACGCATCGGTTCAATCCTTCTCACTCGTTCCAAAACTCTGGCTGCCGCCAAAGTCTCAGAGCTTGATCTCAACATCGACACCTGCGGCGAGATCGAGCTTCATCAGCGCGTCTACCGTCTGCGGGGTCGGGTCAACGATGTCGAGAAGGCGCTTATGCGTGCGCATCTCGAACTGCTCGCGGCTCTTTTTATCGACGTGAGGGGACCGGTTAACCGTAAACTTCTCGATTCGGGTCGGAAGCGGAACGGGGCCCCGGACGCTAGCTCCGGTGCGCTTCGCCGTCGACACGATCTCGCGCGTGGAAGCATCGAGAATCCGGTGATCGAATGCCTTAAGGCGAATGCGGATATTTTGGCCGTTCATTCGACGTTATCCTTGTTGTGTTGACCACATGCCGACAAAAAACAGCATGGGTTGTTCTCTTACCTAAGGCGGATCACCGGTTTCAAAGATCGAAAGGGATGCGGGTAACATCCAATTCCAGTCTTCGGGCCCTGAGGCCCACCTTAATGTTCTAAATTGACCCGATTCGAAAAACGAACCAGGCGCAAATGTCGCTCGCGCGCCATTTGCTACATTTTCATGTCATAAGCAAGCCACCTGGGGCGACTTGCTTAAAAAAGATTTACAGGGCAGCCATTCGAGAATGTCTGCCCTGTTTGTCAATTACTCGATGATCGAGGCAACGATGCCGGCGCCGACGGTACGGCCGCCTTCGCGGATCGCGAAGCGCAGCTTTTCTTCCATCGCGATCGGAACGATCAGCTCGACTTCAACCGTGACGTTGTCGCCCGGCATAACCATTTCCGTGCCTTCCGGCAGCGAAACGATACCGGTCACGTCCGTCGTGCGGAAGTAGAACTGCGGACGGTAGTTGGTGAAGAACGGCGTATGACGGCCGCCTTCTTCCTTCGTCAGGATGTAGGCTTCTGCCATGAACTTCTTGTGCGGCTTGACCGAACCCGGCTTGCACAGGATCTGACCACGCTCGACGCCGTCACGCTGAACGCCACGGACGAGTGCGCCGATGTTGTCGCCGGCCTGGCCCTGGTCGAGCAGCTTGCGGAACATTTCAACGCCGGTAACCGTCGTCTTCGAGGTGGCCTTGATGCCGACGATTTCGACTTCTTCGCCAACCTTGACGATGCCGCGCTCGACGCGACCCGTCACAACCGTACCACGACCCGAGATCGAGAACACGTCTTCGATCGGCATCAGGAACGGCTGGTCGATCGGACGCTCAGGCGTCGGGATGTAGGCGTCAACCTGAGCCATCAGCTCGCGGATCGCGTCTTCACCGATCGTCTTGTCCGAATCGTTGAGGGCGGCAAGAGCCGAACCCTTGACAACCGGAACGTCGTCGCCCGGGAAGTCGTAGGACGACAGAAGTTCGCGAACTTCCATTTCCACGAGTTCGAGAAGTTCTGCGTCGTCGACCTGGTCGACCTTGTTGAGGAACACGACCAGCGCCGGAACGCCAACCTGACGCGCAAGCAGGATGTGCTCGCGGGTCTGCGGCATCGGGCCGTCGGCAGCCGAGCAAACCAGGATCGCGCCGTCCATCTGCGCAGCACCGGTGATCATGTTCTTGACGTAGTCGGCGTGGCCGGGGCAGTCAACGTGCGCGTAGTGACGGGCAGGCGTCTCGTATTCGACGTGTGCCGTCGAAATGGTGATGCCACGGGCCTTTTCTTCCGGCGCGGCGTCGATCTGGTCATACGCCTTGAACTCGCCGAAGATACTTCGTGATCGCTGCCGTCAGCGACGTCTTGCCGTGGTCAACGTGACCGATCGTGCCGATGTTGACGTGAGGCTTATTGCGCTCAAACTTGCTCTTTGCCATTGCTGGCCTCCGTTCTTACCCCAATCGGGGATTATTCTTTGAAATTGATTGCGAGGGGTATTCCGGTCACTTCTGACCGGAATACTTCGCCTGGATTTCGGTTGCGACGTTGTTCGGAACCGGTGCGTAGTGATCGAAGGTCATCGAGTACTGCGCGCGGCCCTGCGACATGGAGCGCAGGTTGTCGACGTACTTGAACATGTTCGCGAGCGGAACGTGTGCGTTGATGACGATTGCGATGCCACGCTGTTCCTGGCCCTGGATCTGGCCACGACGCGAGTTCAGGTCGCCGATAACGTCGCCGACATAGTCTTCCGGCGTTACGACTTCGACCTTCATCATCGGCTCGAGCAGCTGAGCGCCGGCCTTCTTTGCTGCTTCACGGAAGCAGGCACGCGATGCGATTTCGAAGGCGAGAACCGAGGAGTCGACGTCATGGAAAGCGCCGTCGATGAGGGTAGCCTTGACACCGAGCATCGGGAAGCCAGCGAGCGGACCCGACGACAGAACGCTTTCGATACCCTTCTGAACGCCCGGGATGTATTCCTTGGGAACAGCACCGCCGACGATCTTGGATTCGAACTTGAACTCTTCGCCTTCCGGGTTCGGTTCGAAGACGATCTTGACGCGCGCGAACTGGCCGGTACCACCGGACTGCTTCTTGTGCGTGTAGTCTTCTTCGTGCTGGCGCGTGATGGTTTCGCGGTAAGCAACCTGCGGAGCACCGACGTTGGCTTCAACCTTGAACTCGCGACGCATACGGTCAACGAGAATGTCGAGGTGGAGCTCGCCCATGCCGGCGATGATCGTCTGGCCGGATTCCTGGTCGGTCTTGACGCGGAACGACGGGTCTTCAGCTGCCAGGCGGTTGAGCGCGAGGCCCATCTTTTCCTGGTCGCCCTTGGACTTCGGTTCGATCGCGATCTGGATGACCGGCTCCGGGAATTCCATGCGCTCGAGGATAACCGGCTTCAGCGGATCGCAGAGCGTATCGCCAGTGGTGGTTTCCTTGAGGCCAGCGAGAGCCACGATGTCGCCTGCAAAGGCTTCTTCGATGTCTTCACGGCTGTTGGAGTGCATCTGCAGCATACGGCCGACGCGCTCGCGCTTGTCCTTGACCGTGTTGATGACGGATACGCCCTTTTCGAGCTTGCCCGAGTAGATGCGGGCGAAGGTCAGCGAACCGACGAAGGGGTCGTTCATGATCTTGAACGCCAGCATCGAGAGCGGCTCGCTGTCGTCAGCGTGACGTTCGATTTCGGCTTCGGTCTTGAAGTCGATGCCCTTGATCGCCGGAATGTCGAGCGGCGACGGCAGGTATTCGACAACGGCGTCGAGCAGCGGCTGAACGCCCTTGTTCTTGAAGGCGGTGCCGCAGAACATCGGGTGGAACTTGACGTCGATCGTGCCGCGGCGAACCAGGGCGCGGATCTTGTCGTTGTCCGGCATGATGCCGTTCAGGTAGTCTTCGAGCGCCTGCTCATCGACTTCGACAACCGTCTCGATCAGCTTTTCGCGATATTCGACGGCCTTTTCCTTCAGGTCGTCCGGGATCTCGACAACGTCCCAGGCAGCGCCGAGCGATTCGTCGCGCCATACGAGAGCGTTCATCTCGATCAGATCGACAACGCCCTTGAATTCGGTTTCTGCACCGATCGGGAGCTGCATGACGACTGCGGTGGCGCCAAGACGGGTCTTGATCATCTCGACCGAGCGGTAGAAGTCCGCGCCGGTCTTGTCCATCTTGTTGCAGAAGATCATACGCGGAACGTTGTACTTCTCAGCCTGACGCCAGACGGTTTCCGTCTGCGGCTCTACGCCGGCGTTGGCATCAAGAAGAGCAATCGCACCGTCGAGCACGCGCAGCGAACGTTCGACTTCAATGGTGAAGTCGACGTGGCCGGGGGTGTCGATGATGTTGAAGCGGCGCTTCTTGCCGTCGCGACCGGTCCAGAACGTGGTCGTCGCAGCAGAGGTGATCGTGATGCCACGCTCCTGCTCCTGCTCCATCCAGTCCATCGTGGCTGCGCCGTCGTGAACTTCGCCGATCTTGTGCGACTTGCCGGTGTAGTAAAGGATACGCTCGGTCGTCGTCGTCTTGCCGGCGTCGATATGCGCCATGATACCGAAGTTGCGGTAGTCTTCGATTTTATATTCGCGAGCCATGATGACTGCCTTTCGAAATTCGATCGGTTAAGATTACCAGCGGTAGTGCGAGAATGCGCGGTTCGCGTCAGCCATCTTGTGCGTGTCTTCACGCTTCTTGACGGCCGAACCACGGTTGTTTGCAGCGTCCATGAGCTCGCCCGACAGGCGGTCGACCATCGTCGTTTCGTTGCGCTTGCGCGCAGCGGTAATAACCCAGCGGATAGCGAGTGCCTGGCGGCGTTCCGGACGCACGTCAACCGGGACCTGATAGGTCGCACCACCAACACGACGCGAACGGACTTCAACATGCGGCGCGACGTTGTCGAGCGCCTGATGGAAGATGCCGAGCGGATCCTGCTTGGACTTACCCTGCACGGCGTCAAACGCGCCGTAAACGATGCTTTCAGCTACGGACTTCTTGCCGTGAAGCATGATCGCATTCATGAACTTGGTTACAACAAGATCACCGAACTTCGGATCCGGGTTGATCTCGCGCTTTTCTGCACTATGGCGTCTGGACATACTAATCGTCTCTCAAGAGTAAAGGCGCCTTAACACGCGGAGAACCTCGCGCAGCGCCGAATTCAGGTCACTTCCGAAGATTACTTCGGACGCTTGGCACCGTACTTCGAACGGCGCTGCTTGCGGTTCTTGACACCCTGGGTATCGAGAACGCCGCGGATGATGTGGTAACGAACGCCCGGCAAGTCCTTTACGCGGCCGCCACGGATCATGACGACAGAGTGTTCCTGCAGATTGTGGCCTTCACCCGGAATATAACCGATGACTTCGAAGCCATTGGTCAGACGGATCTTGGCAACCTTACGCAGAGCCGAGTTCGGCTTCTTCGGGGTCGTGGTGTAGACGCGGGTGCAAACACCACGCTTCTGCGGGTTTTCCTGCAGAGCAGGAACCTTGTTGCGCTTTACGTTTGCCTGGCGCGGCTTACGGATCAGCTGGTTTACGGTAGGCATAGACCCATCCCTTGCAAAATCTTCTTCCAAACCCCCTCTTGGGGGCCATCCGATGCCGTTTCCGGCGACCGCATGCAAAACATATGGATAAAATATGTCCTCATGCGCAAAATGTGGCCCGATCCCAACTGGATGGACCACATGAAGCAGAGGACGCATTTTTCATGCGTCATGCGTGCAGTATCTGTATCTTCAACGTGCGTATGGACGCTCGTATGAGGCGAACTCCGGAACGAGTCATCCCGGACGGACAAGCCTCACGTCGCTTCCGATGCGGGGCGTTTACTGTTTCCGCCCCTTTCAGTCAAGGGCTGGGCCGAAAATAATGGCCTTCCGCAGGGGTTCCAGGGCCGCCGGGATGCCTTACATACAGGCTTTCTTAACGATTGGCGAGACGGGTTGCCGATCACCGCCGATTGCATTTGGGAATCACCCGCAATGCCTCTAAGGAGGGCGTGAACCTTCCCAACCCTGCGGGCCCGCCCGCCGATTTCGATAGGGGCGCCCTGCCCCCCGACAGTTTAAACGGAGATAGCGATGATCGCGCCACCAGACAATGACAACAGCCTTGATGGCCCGATGGTCTTCATCATCATCGGCAAGGGATACGAGCAGAAGGACGGCGAAGGTATCGAGCTGCATATCATGCTGCGCGCGCCAGACGACGATACCGCCGTGCGCGAGGCGCTCAATGCGCTGACAGAGGAAGGGTTCCTCGAAGCGGATCTCGACCAGATCGGTGTTCTGACCGACGAACCGCCGGAAGAGCCGCATGCCTCGGCCTATCAGGGCGCGCTCGAAGGCGAAGTCGCGATCATCCGGTTCGACTGAGCGTCTGCCTGAACAAAGATGGACAAAACTTAATGGCAGCCGACATGCGGCTGTCATAGGCGTAGAACACGCAGGCGATAGGGCTCCTGACGCACTCATGCTTCACAGGAGCCCCCCCATGCGCACCCTATCCACCCTGCTCTCTCTTGGCCTTGCCTTTACCGTTGCGATCGCCTCGCCGGCATTTTCCGAGGATAAGGCCAAGCCGTTTACCGATTCCACCGAAGTCAATCTCGCCACCATCCTGCCGCCACCGCCGGCCAATGATTCCATGCGGACCAAGCAGGAGATCGGCGAACTTCTTTCCGTCCAGGTGACACGTACCCCGGAGATGGAAGCGCGCGCAAAGGCCGACGCCGAGGAAACCATCTGGCGCTTCGCCGATGTCGTCGACAATGCGAAGTTCAACCAGGAAAACCTGCCCAAGTTCTCCGCCTTTTTCGACCGGATCATCGCAACCGAGCCGGCCGTCACCGATGCCGCCAAGAACACCTGGAAACGCCCGCGCCCGCATATTCTCTATCCCGACCTCGTCAAGCCGGTCGTGCCGTTGTCGAAATCCGGTTCGTATCCTTCTGGCCATACGACGATCGGAACGCTGATGGCGATCGTACTCGCCGACATGCTGCCGGAGAAGCGCGACGCGATCATGGCGCGCGGCTGGGAGTTTGGCTGGAACCGCGTGGTGGGCGGCATTCATTACCCGACCGACATCGAGGCCGGGCGCCTGTCTGCCGTGGCGATCGCCCAGGCCATCCGCGGGCATGACGACTACAAGGCCGAATATGCGGCCGCCAAGGACGAGCTGCGCGCCGACCTCGGCCTTTAGAGCGCTTCACCTTTCTTCGAAACGCGAAACTGCTCTATCTCTTTGTTTCCACGCAATTCCGGACGCAAAACCGGTTGCCAATTTTGCTGGAATTGCTCTAAGGCGGCGGTCAACCTTTCAACCTCACCGCTGCTGGCCCCCGGTCGCCGGAGCGACCTGCACTGTGACTGGGCCTGCCGGGACGGTGCCGGCAAAGAGGCCGGAGATTACGGCCGGTGTCTTTCAGATAAGAGACTGCGAGGCCGCCGGTTCTGCCGGCGGCCTCGTCGCATTTCAGCCCCCTCACCCACCCTGGCCCCCTTCGGGCCCTCTCCGTTGCACGTCGAGACCAGGCCGGGCCGGGGATGGCGGCTTGACATCTGTCCCCTCGTCCCCCCCAAGACACGAAAAAAACCGCCCGGATCGCTCCGGGCGGTTTTGCATTCTTTCCGGAAAATCCGGCCGATTACTCGGCCGGGGTGTTTTCCGCGTTCATGTCCTTCAGCATCGGGGTCGCCGAAGAAGCGCCCGAGCCCTTCTTGCGTTCCTCGAGGATGAGGTCGTCGCGCGAAGTGGCGATGCGGCGGATCTGGGTCATGGTCCCGCCGGTACCGGCCGGGATCAGACGGCCGACGATGACGTTTTCCTTCAGACCCTGCAGGGTGTCCATCTTGCCGGCGATTGCAGCTTCCGTGAGAACCTTGGTGGTTTCCTGGAAGGATGCGGCCGAGATGAAGGACGGCGTCTGCAGCGATGCCTTGGTGATACCGAGCAGAACCGGGTCGCCGTAAGCGGGCTTCTTGCCTTCTTCAGCAAGACGCTCATTGGCTTCGTCGAGTTCGATCCGGTCGACATTGTCACCGACGATGTACTGGCTGTCGCCGGCATCGGTGATCTCGACCTTCTGAAGCATCTGACGAACGATGACCTCGATGTGCTTGTCGTTGATGACAACGCCCTGCAGACGGTAGACTTCCTGGATTTCGTTCACGAGGTAGGAAGCGAGTGCTTCCACGCCCTTGATCGCCAGAATGTCGTGCGGCGCCGGGTTGCCGTCGAGGATGTAGTCGCCCTTTTCGATGTAGTCGCCTTCCTGAAGGTGGAAGGGCTTGCCCTTCGGGATCAGGTATTCGACTGCCTCGACGCCATCTTCGGCAGGCTCGATCATGACGCGACGCTTGTTCTTGTAGTCGCGGCCCAAGCGGATCGTACCATCGATCTCTGCGATGATGGCGTGGTCCTTCGGACGACGGGCTTCGAACAGTTCTGCGACGCGCGGCAGACCACCGGTGATGTCCTTGGTCTTGGCGCTTTCCATCGGGATACGTGCAAGCACGTCGCCCTGCGAGACCTTCTGGCCCGGCTCGACGGAGAGGATCGCCTCGACGTTCAGGTGGAAGCGAGCTTCACCGCCACGCGACAGCTTCATCACGGCGCCAGAGGCGTCCTTGATGATGATTGCCGGCTTCAGGTCCGCACCGCGTGGCGTCGAACGCCAGTCGATAACCTGACGCTTGGTGATACCGGTCGACTCGTCGGTGGATTCCAGGACCGAGATACCGTCGACGACGTCCTCGAACGAAACCGTACCGGCGACTTCCGTCATCATCGGGCGTGTGTAGGGGTCCCACTCTGCAAGACGCTGACCGCGACGAACCTTGTCGCCATCATCGATATGCAGCTTCGAACCGTAGGCGACGCGCTGCGAGGAACGCTCGACACCGCGCTCGTCGAGAATGGTGATGGCCATGTTGCGGCCCATCGCGACGAGTACGTTTTCCGAGTTGCGCAGCATGTTGCGGTTCTTGATCAGGATCGTACCTTCGTACGACGCTTCCAGGAACGACGAGTCAACCACGTTCGCGGTACCGCCCAAGTGGAAGGTACGCATGGTCAGCTGGGTACCCGGCTCACCGATCGACTGAGCCGCGATAACGCCGACTGCTTCGCCCATGTTGACCGGCGTACCGCGCGCAAGGTCACGGCCGTAGCAGATCGAGCAGACGCCCGTCTGGACTTCGCAGGTCAGTGCGGAGCGAATGCGGATCGACTGGATACCAGCCTTCTCGATCTCGATGACATCCGGCTCGAGGATCATCTTGCCGGCATCGACAATACGCTCGCCCGTGACCGGGTGATCGATATCGTCAAGCGCCGTACGGCCCAGAACGCGGGTACCGATCGAAGCAACAACCTGACCGGCATCGACGATGGCGGTCATGGTGAGGCCGCTTTCGGTACCGCAATCGACCATGTTGACGATGCAGTCCTGTGCCACGTCGACGAGACGACGGGTCAGGTAACCGGAGTTTGCCGTCTTCAAGGCGGTGTCTGCGAGACCCTTACGGGCACCGTGGGTCGAGTTGAAGTACTCGTTAACGGTCAGGCCTTCCTTGAAGTTCGAGATGATCGGGGTCTCGATGATTTCACCCGACGGCTTTGCCATCAGGCCGCGCATGCCGCCCAGCTGACGCATCTGGTTCGGTGAACCACGAGCACCCGAGTGCGACATCATGTAGATGGCGTTCATCGGCTTCTGGCGGTTGGTTTCCGGGTCGAACTCGACGGCCTTAATGCGGGCCATCATGTCTTCGGCGACCTTCTCGGTTGCCTTGCCCCAGGCGTCAACGACCTTGTTGTACTTCTCGCCCTGAGTGATCAGGCCGTCGTTGTACTGCTGTTCGTATTCCTTCACCAGAGCTTCGGTGTCACCGACGATCTTCACCTTGGAATCCGGGATGATCATGTCGTCCTTGCCGAACGAAATGCCAGCCTTGCAGGCGTGGGTGAAGCCGAGCTGCATGATACGGTCGCAGAAGATGACCGTGTCCTTCTGGCCGCAGTGACGGTAGACCGTGTCGATCATCTTGGAGATGTTCTTCTTGGTCATTTCCTGGTTGCAGGTCTCGAACGGCACGTTGACGTTCTTCGGCAGAAGCTCGCCGATGATCATACGACCCGGTGTGGTTTCGTAGATCTTCGATTCCAGCTTGCCTTCGGCATTCATGGTCTTGAAGCGGCCACGGATC
Source organism: Neorhizobium sp. (assembly GCA_028283725.1). Lineage (GTDB taxonomy): Bacteria > Pseudomonadota > Alphaproteobacteria > Rhizobiales > Rhizobiaceae > Neorhizobium. Next base: position 535,332 of record JAPWKC010000004.1, read on the forward strand.
TTGGCGTGCAGCGTGACGACCTTGTTTTCCAGAGCGTGGTGCAGTTCGCCCATGTCGGAGAAGGCCATGCCTTCACCCGGCTCGTTCTGGTTCATGATCGCCAGGTAGTAGAGGCCGAGAACCATGTCCTGCGACGGAACGATGATCGGTGCACCGTTTGCAGGGTGCAGGATGTTGTTCGTCGACATCATCAGCACGCGGGCTTCAAGCTGCGCTTCCAGCGACAGCGGCACGTGAACGGCCATCTGGTCACCGTCGAAGTCGGCGTTGAAGGCCGTGCAGACGAGCGGATGCAGCTGGATAGCCTTGCCTTCGACCAGGATCGGTTCGAAGGCCTGGATGCCCAGGCGGTGCAGCGTCGGTGCGCGGTTCAGCAGAACCGGATGCTCGCGGATAACCTCGTCGAGGATATCCCAGACTTCCGGCTTTTCCTTTTCAACCAGCTTCTTGGCCTGCTTGACGGTCGAGGAATAACCCTTGGCGTCGAGGCGGGCGTAGATGAACGGCTTGAACAGTTCGAGCGCCATCTTCTTCGGCAGGCCGCACTGGTGCAGCTTCAGTTCCGGACCGGTCACGATGACCGAACGGCCGGAATAGTCGACGCGCTTGCCGAGAAGGTTCTGGCGGAAGCGGCCCTGCTTGCCCTTGAGCATGTCGGAGAGCGACTTCAGCGGACGCTTGTTGGCGCCGGTGATGACGCGGCCACGACGGCCGTTGTCGAACAGCGCGTCCACAGATTCCTGCAGCATGCGCTTTTCGTTGCGGATGATGATGCCCGGAGCGCGCAGTTCGATCAGGCGCTTCAGACGGTTGTTACGGTTGATGACGCGGCGGTACAGATCGTTCAGGTCAGACGTCGCGAAACGGCCGCCATCGAGCGGAACCAGCGGACGCAGGTCCGGCGGGATGACCGGAACGACCTTCATGATCATCCATTCCGGGCGGTTGCCGGATTCCATGAAGTTCTCGACGATCTTCAGGCGCTTCATGAGCTTCTTCTGCTTGAGCTCCGAAGAGGTCTCAGCAAGGTCGGAGCGCAGTTCGCCGGCGATCTTTTCAAGGTTCATCGAGGCGAGCATCTCAAAGATGGCCTCGGCGCCGATCATCGCGGTGAACTGGTCTTCACCAAATTCATCGACGGCAATCATGTACTCTTCTTCGGAGAGAAGCTGGTTCTCCTTCAGAGACGTCAGGCCCGGCTCGGTGACGATGTAGTTCTCGAAATAGAGAACGCGCTCGACATCCTTCAGCGTCATGTCGAGCAACGTCGAGATACGCGAAGGAAGCGACTTCAAGAACCAGATATGGGCAACGGGTGCTGCGAGCTCGATATGGCCCATGCGCTCGCGGCGAACGCGCGACAGCGTGACTTCAACGCCGCACTTTTCGCAGATGATGCCCTTGTACTTCATGCGCTTGTACTTGCCGCACAGGCATTCGTAATCCTTGATCGGGCCAAAGATACGGGCGCAGAAAAGACCGTCACGTTCCGGCTTGAACGTACGATAGTTGATGGTTTCCGGCTTCTTGATCTCGCCGTAGGACCAGGAGAGGATCTTCTCCGGCGACGCGATCGAAATACGGATCGAGTCAAAGTGCTGTGCCGGCACCTGCGGGTTGAAAAGGTTCATGACCTCTTGGTTCATGCCTGTCTCCTTGATGGGGCTTCAAGCCCTCACTCGGGTCGGAATACCGACGAATTCCCGGGACATCGGTCCCGACCCTTGATGACAATAGACGCCGATGACGATGAACGCCAAATGCGGCGAAACTCCCCTCCCCGGATCACGATCCGGCGAGGGAGTGGTGCGCGTGACTTCCCACGCGCACCCTTGTCAGTTTACTCGGCTGCGTCCGGCAGCTGGTCGTCGCCTGGGGTCTCGAGCTTCGAGTTCTCCAGTTCGACCGACAGACCGAGCGAGCGCATTTCCTTGACGAGAACGTTGAAGCTCTCCGGAATGCCCGCTTCGAACGTGTCGTCGCCACGGACGATCGCCTCGTAGACCTTGGTACGGCCGGCCACGTCGTCCGACTTCACGGTCAGCATTTCCTGCAGGGTGTAGGCGGCGCCGTAGGCTTCCAGAGCCCAGACTTCCATTTCCCCGAAGCGCTGGCCGCCGAACTGCGCCTTACCACCGAGCGGCTGCTGGGTGACGAGCGAGTACGGGCCGATCGAACGCGCGTGGATCTTGTCGTCCACAAGGTGGTTCAGCTTGATCATGTACATGTAGCCGACAGTGACCTTGCGGTCGAAGGGCTCGCCGGTACGGCCATCGTACAGAACCGACTGACCGCTTTCGTGCAGGCCTGCCTTTTTCAGCATCGCTGCGACGTCCGGTTCATGCGCACCGTCGAAGACCGGCGTTGCGATGGAGACGCCCTTGCGGGACTGTTCGGCAAGCTTGACGAGCGCGTCGTCATCGAAGGATGCGACTTCGTCCTTGGCCTCAGAAGCGTACACGTCCGTCAGAACCGTCTTCAGGTCGCCGATGTCCATGGTCTTGCGATATTCGTCGAGCAGCTCGCCGATCTTCTTGCCCATGCCGGCGCAAGCCCAGGCAAGGTGGGTTTCGAGGATCTGACCGACGTTCATGCGCGAAGGCACGCCCAGCGGGTTCAAGCAGATGTCGACATGCGTGCCGTCTTCGAGGAACGGCATGTCTTCAACCGGAACAATACGCGAGACAACGCCCTTGTTACCGTGACGGCCGGCCATCTTGTCGCCCGGCTGGATCTTGCGCTTCACAGCGACGAAGACCTTGACCATCTTCATGACGCCCGGAGGCATTTCATCGCCGCGCTGGACCTTTTCGACCTTGTCCATGAAGCGATGCTCGAGCAGCGACTTCGACTCGTCGTACTGGCCACGGAGCGCTTCGATCTCGCCCTGAACCTTCTCGTCCTCGACTGCGAACATCCACCACTGCGAGCGGGGGTATTCGGAGACGACGGCGTTGGAAAGCTCGACGCCCTTCTTGAAGCCCTTCGGACCGGCAACCGACATCTGACCGCGCAGCATGTCAACCAGACGGCCGTAGACGTTGCGGTCGAGGATAGCCTGTTCGTCGTCGCGGTCCTTGGCGAGGCGTTCGATTTCCTCACGCTCGATCGCCATCGCACGTTCGTCCTTTTCGACGCCGTGACGGTTGAAGACGCGAACTTCGACGATCGTGCCGAACGTGCCCGGAGGCATGCGCATGGACGTATCGCGGACGTCGGAAGCCTTTTCACCGAAGATGGCGCGCAGAAGCTTTTCTTCCGGCGTCATCGGGCTTTCGCCCTTCGGCGTGATCTTGCCGACGAGGATGTCGCCAGGAGCGACTTCCGCACCGATGTAGACGATGCCGGCTTCGTCGAGGTTCTTCAGCGCTTCTTCCGAAACGTTCGGAATGTCGCGGGTGATTTCTTCCGGACCAAGCTTGGTGTCGCGCGCCATCACTTCGAATTCTTCGATGTGGATGGAGGTGAACACGTCGTCCGACACGATCCGCTCAGACATGAGGATCGAGTCTTCGTAGTTGTAGCCATTCCAGGGCATGAACGCGACGAGCGCGTTGCGGCCGAGCGCCAGGTCGCCGAGATCCGTGGACGGACCGTCTGCGATGATGTCACCCTTGTTCAGAATGTCGCCGACGGCGACCAGCGGGCGCTGGTTGACACAGGTGTTCTGGTTGGAGCGCTGGAACTTCTGGAGACGGTAGATATCGACGCCGGACTTGCCGGATTCGAGATCTTCCGTCGCGCGGATAACGATACGGGTCGCGTCGACCTGGTCGACCACGCCACTACGGCGGGCCGCGATCGCTGCACCGGAGTCACGTGCAACCACCGGCTCCATGCCGGTGCCGACAAACGGCGCCTCGGCACGCAGAAGCGGAACGGCCTGACGCTGCATGTTCGAGCCCATGAGAGCGCGGTTGGCGTCGTCGTTTTCCAGGAACGGGATGAGAGCCGCGGCGACCGAAACCAGCTGCTTCGGCGAAACGTCCATCAGGTTGATGGTGTCGCGCGGAGACAGCATAACTTCGCCGGAGTGACGGCAAACGACGAATTCTTCGACGAAGGCGCCTTCTGCGGTCAGCTCGGAATTGGCCTGAGCGACGTAATACTTGGCCTCTTCCATAGCGGAGAGGTAGATCACGTCCTTGGTGACAACGCCGTCAACGATCTTGCGGTACGGGCTTTCGATGAAGCCGTACTTGTTGACGCGGGCAAACGTCGCCAGCGAGTTGATCAGACCGATGTTCGGGCCTTCCGGCGTTTCGATCGGGCAAATACGGCCATAATGCGTCGGGTGAACGTCGCGGACTTCGAAGCCTGCGCGTTCGCGGGTCAGACCACCCGGTCCAAGAGCCGAAAGACGGCGCTTGTGGGTGATTTCCGACAGCGGGTTCACCTGGTCCATGAACTGCGACAGCTGCGAGGAGCCGAAGAATTCGCGAACGGCAGCAGCCGCCGGCTTGGCGTTGATCAGGTCCTGCGGCATGACGGTGTCGATCTCGATCGACGACATGCGCTCCTTGATCGCGCGCTCCATGCGCAGCAGGCCGAGGCGGTACTGGTTTTCCATCAGCTCGCCGACCGAACGAACACGGCGGTTGCCGAGGTTGTCGATGTCGTCGATTTCGCCCTTGCCGTCGCGCAGTTCGACCAGCATCTTGACCACGGCCAGGATGTCGTCCTTGCGCAGAACGCGAACGGTGTCCTCGACCTGCAGGTCGAGACGCATGTTCATCTTGACGCGACCGACGGCCGACAGGTCGTAGCGCTCGGCGTCAAAGAACAGCGAGTTGAACATGGCTTCCGCGGAATCCATGGTCGGCGGTTCACCCGGACGCATGACGCGGTAGATGTCGAACAGCGCATCCTGGCGGTTCTCGTTCTTGTCGACCGAGAGCGTGTTGCGGATGTAGGCGCCGACATTGATGTGGTCGATGCCGAGAACCGGGATCTCGTCGAAACCGGAATCGAGAATGACCTTGAGGGTCTTCTCGTCGATCTCGTCGCCGGCTTCCAGATAGATCTCACCCGTCGATACGTTGACGATGTCTTCGGCAAGGAAGTTGCCATAGAGTTCGTCATTGCTGGTCTTCAGGGCCTTGAGACCCTTGTCCGACAGCTGGCGGAGCAGACGCGGGGTCAGCTTCTTGCCGGCTTCCACGACCACTTCGCCGGTATCGGCGTCGATCATGTCGGTGATGACCTTGGCGCCCTTCAGCGTCTCGGGCTGGAACGGAACGCGCCAGCCTTCACCGTCGCGCTCATAGAGCGACTTCGAGTAGAAGGTCGACAGAATTTCTTCGCCGTCCATGCCGAGGGCCATCAGCAGGGACGAGACCGGGATCTTGCGACGACGGTCGATACGAGCGTAGACGATGTCCTTGGCGTCGAACTCGATGTCGAGCCAGGAACCGCGATACGGGATGACGCGGGCAGCGAACAGCAGCTTGCCGGAAGAGTGGCTCTTGCCCTTGTCGTGGTCAAAGAAGACGCCCGGCGAACGGTGCATCTGAGACACGATGACGCGCTCGGTACCGTTGACGATGAACGTGCCGTTGTCGGTCATGAGCGGCATATCGCCCATGTAGACGGACTGTTCCTTGATGTCCTTGATCGACTTTGCGCCCGTATCCTCGTCGATATCGAACACGATGAGGCGCAGCGTCACCTTGAGCGGCGCTGCGTAGGTCAGATCACGCTGACGGCATTCCTCGACGTCGAACTTCGGGGGCTCGAATTCGTACGAGACGAATTCCAGCATCGAAGCGCCGGAGAAATCGGTGATCGGGAAAACGGATTTGAAGACGGCGTTCAAGCCTTCGTCAGGGCGACCGCCCTTCGGCTCTTCAACCATCAAGAACTGGTCATACGACGCCTTCTGAACCTCGATGAGGTTCGGCATCTGCGTGACTTCGGGGATCTTACCAAAAAACTTGCGTACGCGCCTACGACCATTAAAGGAAAGGGTCTGAGCCATCGTCGCTCCTTCAAAATTGCATCCGGGCCTGCAACGGACGGGTATCGGAGGCCAATCGATCTCCCGTCTAGCATGAATTCTCAAACTCGTCCGTCTGTCGAACACGCCAGGCCGGATTGCCTTTTCGGTTCGATTCGGGACCATCCTCTTGAGAACCCATTACCCAGGAACCGTTTTCACGCGGTTCCTGGGTAATAAGTTCTAGAAGGATACGGTGAGAGAGATAGTCTCTCTCCCACCGCATTCCAGTATTACTTGACGTCGACCTTAGCGCCGGCATCCTCAAGCTTCTTCTTGAGGTCAGCGGCTTCAGCCTTCGAAACGGCTTCCTTAACCGGCTTCGGAGCGCCTTCAACGAGGTCCTTAGCTTCCTTCAGGCCGAGACCCGTGATAGCGCGGACTTCCTTGATGACGTTGATCTTGTTGGCGCCGGCGTCAACCAGGACAACATCGAACTCGGTCTTTTCTTCTTCAGCAGCAGCCGGAGCAGCGCCAGCAGCGGCAACAGCTACGGGAGCAGCGGCAGAAACGCCCCACTTTTCTTCGAGCATCTTGGAAAGCTCAGCAGCTTCCAGAACGGTCAGAGCGGAGAGGTCTTCAACGATCTTTGCGAGATCAGCCATTTTGATCAGTTCCTTATATTCGGTTCGAACTTGGTTATGAACAGCGAAAAACCGCCTTAAGCGGCTTCGTCCTTCTTTGAGTAAGCCGAGAACACGCGAGCAAGCTGGCTTGCCGGTGCAGATACAACCGTTGCGATGCGCGTAGCCGGGGCGTTCAAGAGGCCCAGCAGCTTGCCACGCAGCTCGTCCAGCGACGGCAGGGTCGCAAGCGACTTGACTGCATCGGCGTTGAGCGTGGTCGATCCCATGGCGCCGCCCAGAACAACGATCTTATCGTTGGTCTTGGCGAAATCCACGACGACTTTCGGAGCGGTCATCGGATCATTGCTATAGGCAATGAGCGTCTGACCGGTGAAGAGATCTGCGATCCCTTCGGCTTCCGTACCCTGAAGTGCGATCTTGGCCAGGCGGTTCTTCGCGACTTTGACGGTGCCGCCAGCAGCGCGCATCTTCGAACGAAAATCGTTCATCTGCGCAACTGTAGCACCAGCATAGTGGGCCACGACGACTGAACCAGAAGCCTTGAAGACTTCATTCAGCTCCGTGACGAATTCGCGTTTTTCCGCTCTTTCCACTGTCTGTCTCCAGTAGGTAGGACCGCAATCCTGCAGGCCCCACCGGGTTTGCCTTTGCCTCGAACGATCTTTTGACGGACCGTCCGTGGCGGTTGAGGATCCTGTCCCCCCGCTCTGTCGCCACATGGGCTTCAGGCACAAGGCACACTAGGCTCGAACCGAACTTGCAGCGCATGACGCGCCCAAATTCCTGTTCTTACCCGTCTCATGCAGGCCAAGCGATTAAGGGATAACCACCTGCAATCTCGGACAGGAATTCCGGATTTCTCCGGAAATCCCCACTTCCCGAAGGAAGCGGGAATTCAATGAGCCGGAGCCCGAAAGCTCCGGCAAATCTTGGTCTTAGGCCGTGACCGACGACGGGTCGATCTTGACGCCCGGACCCATGGTCGAGGAGATCGCTACGCGCTTGACGTAGTTGCCCTTGGCGCCAGCCGGCTTTGCCTTGATGACGGCGTCAGCGAAGGCCTTGATGTTTTCCTCGAGCGCCTTGGCGTCGAAGGAAGCCTTGCCGATGCCGGCGTGGACGATACCAGCCTTCTCGACGCGGAACTCGACAGCGCCGCCCTTGGAAGCCTTGACGGCACCGGTGACGTCCATCGTTACCGTACCGACCTTCGGGTTCGGCATCATGCCACGCGGGCCGAGAACCTTACCGAGGCGGCCGACGAGCGGCATCATGTCCGGGGTCGCGATGCAACGATCGAAGTCGATCTTGCCGCTCTGGACGATTTCCAGCAGGTCTTCCGCGCCGACGATGTCTGCGCCGGCAGCCTTGGCTTCATCAGCCTTGGCGCCACGTGCGAAGACGGCAACGCGAACGTCGCGGCCCGTGCCGTTCGGCAGGTTGACGACGCCGCGGACCATCTGGTCTGCGTGACGCGGGTCAACGCCGAGGTTCATCGCGATTTCGACGGTTTCGTCGAACTTCGCAACCGCACGTTCCTTGACCATCGAAATGGCGTCGGAGAGCGCTACGAGCTTGGTAGGATCAACGCCTTCGCGGATCTTCTGAATACGCTTTGCAAGCTTTGCCATGATCAAGCCACCACTTCCAGGCCCATGGAGCGGGCAGAGCCCTCAACCATCAGCATTGCGCCTTCGATGTCGGCTGCGTTGAGATCCTTCATCTTACCTTCGGCGATCGCACGGACCTGAGCCTTGGTGATGGTGCCGGCCTTGCCGCCCTTACCAGGCGTCTTGGAACCGGAAGTGATCTTTGCTTCCTTCTTCAGCCAGTAGGTAACCGGCGGCTGCTTCATTGCGAAGGTGAAGGACTTGTCCTGGTAATAGGTGATGACGACCGGGATCGGCATGCCCTTTTCCATTTCCTGCGTGGCGGCATTGAACGCCTTGCAGAATTCCATGATGTTGATGCCGCGCTGACCAAGCGCCGGGCCGATCGGCGGGGACGGGTTTGCCGATCCTGCCTTGACCTGAAGCTTGAGCTGGCCTGCTACTTTCTTAGCCATTTCTCTCTGCCTTTTCGTTTAAGGACCGGAAAACCGATCCAGAGTGCCGGACAAGCCGGCGGCTGCGGTTGCGTGGTCCGGAAGAGACGTCCGGCTAAGACGCCTTCCCTCCCACGCGGTTACGGCAAACGCCGCACGAGGCCGCCGCTAAAAGCGACAGCCCCAATTCTTGTAGATCAGACCTTCTCGACCTGAGCGTATTCGAGCTCGACCGGCGTCGCGCGGCCGAAGATCGACACTTCGACCTTGAGGCGCGAACGCTCTTCATCGACATCCTGAACCACGCCATTGAACGACGCGAACGGACCATCGGAAACACGAACCTGCTCGCCGATCTCGAAGGAGATCGAGGACTTCGGACGCTCGACGCCTTCCTGGACCTGGCCCAGAATGCGTTCGGCTTCGAAATCCGGGATCGGAACCGGCTTGTTGTCGGAACCGAGGAAGCCCGTCACCTTCGGCGTGTTCTTGATGAGGTGATAGGCCTCATCGGTCAGGTTGGCGCGCACCAGCACGTAACCCGGAAAGAACTTACGCTCGCTGTCGACCTTGCGGCCGCGGCGGACTTCAACAACCTTTTCGGTCGGGACGAGGATCCTCTCGAACAGATGCTCAAGCCCCTTCTGGCGAGCCTTGTTCTCGATGTCGTCTGCGACCTTCTTCTCGAAATTCGAGTATGCGTGAACGATATACCAGCGCGCCGCCATCTTCAGTCTCCAAGTATCAAATGCTGACGTTCAGCACGAGACGCAGCAGCCAGCCAATAAGCTGATCGGCAGCAAAGAAGAACAGCGCCGCTACGACAACCATAACCAGAACCATAGCCGTCGAGATCGTCGTCTCGCGACGCGAAGGCCAGGTGATTTTCAACGCTTCGGAACGAACCTGCTTGAAGAACGCTACCGGACTGGTTTTCGATGCCATCGTTACCCACGCAATTACGGCACGTAAAGCCGATCTCTGATCAGCCCCACGCACCGCGTGTCTGTTTTGACCCTACATAAACACCGCCCTCCCCTTTCACAAGGGGAAAATCAGCATTCGATGAAATTTCGCCGATCCGGCCGGCGCCAACCCTTCGGCGTCGCCACGGTCAAACAGGAACGGCATTATCTTTAATGGCAGGGGCAGCCGGGCTTGAACCGACGACCTGCGGTTTTGGAGACCGCCGCTCTACCAACTGAGCTATACCCCTTCAGCGTCTGGCAACCTCTGGAACGATGTTCCGTCAACCGGTCGCCGCCGGCTAGGTGCTCCCTTTAAGATGCGAATCTCGCCTTGGCAAGAGCGCATTTAAAAGGGAGGCATTTTTTTAACAACGCTTTACCGGAACTTGTCCGAACCATCGGTCACGCGCACGGCGGCCAATGCCGGCTCCGGCGGTCCGACGAAGATTTCCTTGCCCGGCAGTTCGAGGCCTGCCGGCAGAAGCGAGCCTGAACGTTGTTCCTGCGGCACAGGAAGGCGTTTCCATGCAAGACGCGGGGGAACGGCGACGAAGGCGCCCGGCTCGTTGACGAGACCGTCGCGAATGCGGCCGACGATCGTTTCGATCGCAAGCTTGCGCCCTTCGGTGTTGTAGAAATTGCCCTTTACCTGGATCGTTCCGGCGATCGCCGACAGGAAGGCGGTCAGAAGCGTCTGGTCGATCGGCTCCGGCGTCTTCCAGAACGAATCGATGCCACCCTGATGGGTGAGGCCCGCAATATCGTAGACCGCCGCGCCAAGAGCAATCGTCGGCACGCCGGCGCGCAGGCTCTGCAACGCGGTGGTCGAATTGACGACAACGACACCGGAGGACTGATTGAGGACTGGCGCAAGTTCGCCCTCTTCCATGAAGACGACGCGCCCCTTGACCCGGTGCTTGTCGGTGACGCGGGCAACGACCTTGGCCCAGCCCTCCATGTCGTTGTCGAGCGGATGCTGCTTGACGACGAGACGGCTCTTTTCCGGCGCGTAGCGGGCGAAGGAATAGACCACCTCATCCAGCATCTGCGACAGATGACGGTACTGGGAATTGCCGCGGATCTGGTAATCGCTCTGCAACTGCAACGCGATGAGATAGGTCTTCGGTGCCTTTTCGGCAAAGAAATCCGCCGGAAGCCGGTGGCGCTTGCGCAGCATGCGCGGCAGCCAGGACAGATAGTCGATCAGTGGATCGTAATATTTGTCGGAACGGTAGAGCGGATAAAACGGCCGCCCGAAATAGGTGGCGAGGTTGTAGATCACCTCGTTCGTCGCTTCCTGCTCGAACGTGTGGGCATATTTCGCCTTCATGTCGGGCGGCGACATGCTTGCGGCGATCTTCAGGATCTGCTGGGGATCATCGGGGAAATGCGAGAAGCGGCCCATGCCGTCCCGCTCCAGTGTGATCCAGTCTGGCCGAAGATAGCCGAACTCCACCGCATAACAGCGGACGCCGAGCTTGCGACCGACGCGCGCCGCCAGCCGGTGATAGGGCAGACGGTCGGCATAATAGACGATATCGGTAATGCCTTCGCGGCGGATCAGATCGGCAAGGTAGCGCGGCCAGCGGCGCAGCGTTCCGCGGTAGTTGATCGCGCCGCGCTTTCGCCAGTAAAGAAGATCGCCGAAGGAGAAGTTCACCCGCTTCGTGCCAATCCCATGCGCTTCGAAGCCATCGGCCAGTTCGCGCCAGAAAACCGAGGGAGGACCTTGCAGGAAAAGAACTTTTGTCATGCGAAAGCCGACGCCCTCTGGTTTAAGCTTACCGACGGATCAGCAACGACAAGCTGCTGCATTCAAAGAAATGTCATTAAAGAGTGTGCTTTATTTTGATCAACAAGGCATCCCCGTCAATGCAAAACCATGTCTCGGCAGGACATATCCTGTGAGGAGTGTGACTTGAATACCCGCACATTCCTGTTCCTCCAGGGTCCCGCATCACCCTTCATGAGACGCTTGGCCGCAGCGCTGGAGAGCCAGAACGTCGCGGTCAGGCGAATCAATTTCTCGATCGGAGATGCCGTGTTCTGGTGGCCGAAACATGGCGACTGGTTCACCGGGAGGCAAAAAGACTGGCCTCAGTTTCTGACGCGTTACATTTTAGAACACAGGGTTAGCGATCTGTTAATGCTGGGCGACGGCCGGGCCGTGCATGCTGACGCCGCCAACGTGGCGATCGCGCTTGGCGTGCGCGTCCACATTCTCGAACATGGCTATTTGCGCCCCGACTGGCTGACCGTCGAACCGGACGGCATGTCGGCGCATTCGCGCTTTCCACGGGATCCGCAGGCAATCACGGCGCTTGCCGACGGACAGCCGGTCGCGGACACGACGCGGCTGTTTCGGTCGAGCTTCCTCACCTACGCGCTTTACGACCTGGCATACCATATCCCGAACGTCGTCCTCGGATGGCTCGTCCATCCGCATTACCGGACACATGGCGCTGCCCATCCGGTCGTCGAGTATAGCGGGTGGATCGGCAAGGCTTTCAAACGGAAGCGGAGAGCGAAGAATGCGCAAGCATCCATCTGCGCTTGGGCCCGTCACCATCCGGGGACACCTGCGTCGTCGGCGCCGCCGCTATTCTTCTTCCCACTGCAATTGCCGGGGGATTACCAGATCATACGCCATGCGCCGGGGGGCGACCTCTACCGTATCGTCCACGCGGTGATCGCGTCCTTCGCCCGCCATGCGCCGGTCGATGCCCGACTGCTGTTCAAGATCCATCCGATCGACAATGGCCTGTCGCGTTGGCCCTCAAGGATTGGCGAGGCCGCACGACGCCATGATGTGTCCGACCGCGTCTTTCTGGCCGATGGCGGCGATACGGACGTGCTGATCGAACGGGCGACCGGCATCGTCACCGTCAACTCGACGGTGGGCTTGACGGCGCTTTATGCGGGAAAGCCGGTGATTGCACTCGGCGCTGCGGTCTACGATGTGGAAGGACTGACCTCGCAGGGGCCGCTCGCCGATTTCTGGAACAACCCGACGCCACCCGACCCGGTGCTGCTCGACCGTTTCTTGCGGGCGCTTGCCGCCACCACGCAGGTGCGCGGCGGCTTTATCGGTGAAGAGGCGGTTGCGACCGGCGTGGCGGCCGTCGCGACGCGGCTGATGGAAACGCAGGAGCGCTTGCCGCTGTCTTTCAGGAAGGATCGCAGCGAAAAGAAATTTCGATACGCGGCAGAACTTTCGCCGGGCGAATAAGTCTCGGCCCGCACAGCCCCCTTCCCCCCCCGGATCGATGCGGATCGTCGTTCCCTATACCGGGATGGAAAAGGCCCGGCTCTGCCCAGCGAGGCACTTCTTATTTCAGTCGCTCTATCGATTACTCGATGACCGAGGCAACGATGCCGGCGCCGACGGTGCGGCCGCCTTCGCGAACAACGAAAAGAAATTTCGATACGAAACTGAACTCGCGTTGGGCGAATAGTCTCGGCCTGCACCGACCGCTGCCCTCGGATCGATACGGATCGTCGTTCCCTATACCGGAACGGAAAAGGCCCCGCTGTTTCCAGCGAGGCCTTTCTTATTTCAGTCGCCCTATCGATTACTCGATGATCGAGGCAACGATGCCGGCGCCGACGGTACGGCCGCCTTCGCGGATCGCGAAGCGCAGCTTTTCTTCCATCGCGATCGGAACGATCAGCTCGACTTCAACCGTGACGTTGTCGCCCGGCATAACCATTTCCGTGCCTTCCGGCAGCGAAACGATACCGGTCACGTCCGTCGTGCGGAAGTAGAACTGCGGACGGTAGTTGGTGAAGAACGGCGTATGACGGCCGCCTTCTTCCTTCGTCAGGATGTAGGCTTCTGCCATGAACTTCTTGTGCGGCTTGACCGAACCCGGCTTGCACAGGATCTGACCACGCTCGACGCCGTCACGCTGAACGCCACGGACGAGTGCGCCGATGTTGTCGCCGGCCTGGCCCTGGTCGAGCAGCTTGCGGAACATTTCAACGCCGGTAACCGTCGTCTTCGAGGTGGCCTTGATGCCGACGATTTCGACTTCTTCGCCAACCTTGACGATGCCGCGCTCGACGCGACCCGTCACAACCGTACCACGACCCGAGATCGAGAACACGTCTTCGATCGGCATCAGGAACGGCTGGTCGATCGGACGCTCAGGCGTCGGGATGTAGGCGTCAACCTGAGCCATCAGCTCGCGGATCGCATCTTCACCGATCGTCTTGTCCGAATCGTTGAGGGCGGCAAGAGCCGAACCCTTGACAACCGGAACGTCGTCGCCCGGGAAGTCGTAGGACGACAGAAGTTCGCGAACTTCCATTTCCACGAGTTCGAGAAGTTCTGCGTCGTCGACCTGGTCGACCTTGTTGAGGAACACGACCAGAGCCGGAACGCCAACCTGACGCGCAAGCAGGATGTGCTCGCGGGTCTGCGGCATCGGGCCGTCGGCAGCCGAGCAAACCAGGATCGCGCCGTCCATCTGGGCAGCACCGGTGATCATGTTCTTGACGTAGTCGGCGTGGCCGGGGGCAGTCAACGTGCGCGTAGTGACGGGCAGGCGTCTCGTATTCGACGTGTGCCGTCGAAATGGTGATGCCACGGGCCTTTTCTTCCGGCGCGGCGTCGATCTGGTCATACGCCTTGAACTCGCCGAAGAACTTCGTGATCGCTGCCGTCAGCGACGTCTTGCCGTGGTCAACGTGACCGATCGTGCCGATGTTGACGTGAGGCTTATTGCGCTCAAACTTGCTCTTTGCCATTGAATGCTTCCTGTGAACATAAGGGTGAACCCGGAGCCGGGTTTGGTGCAGCCGTTTAAGGCTTTCCATACGAATGCGCAAGACATAATTGCGGCGGTCGCCCGGTACAATAGGGCGACGCGCATTCACGCAATCAAAGCGCGTAAAACCTGCCGGATCGCAGTCGCCCGGCAGACGCTCCTTCGCGACATGCCTAGCGCTTGATCGCCTTCAGCGAACCGATGATGGCGAGAAGCTCGTCGGCATGCTTTTCCTGCTTGCCCTTCTGGCCCCAATAGGTGACGACCAGCATGCGGTCGGTGCTGACCGGAACCATCGAAAGACCGACATTGACCGGCCCGTCCTTATCAGTGCCCGTCCAGTCGAAATTCAGCATTGCGAGGCCGTTGACCGTGTCTTCCGAGCGTTTCTGCGTCGAACCGTTGACCGTCACGCCATTGTCTTTCAGGAACTGGAAGGCGTCGTCGATCACCGTGTCGCTGGTTTTTGCGCTGGCGATGTCGATGGCCAGATAGATGGCTTCGTCAGCGGAGGTCGCCTGGATGCCGCTATCGGTTTCTTCCGGTCCCCAGTCGTCGGGAATGGTGATCTCTGCGATCGGCGCCTCGCTCGGAAACTTCAACGTTTCGGCAAAGGATACGGCGGGCGCAAAAAGTGTCGCAAACGCAATGGCGGCGAGCAGGGTCTTCATCGGCTACACTCACGAAAAGAGAAAACCGCGCCGGCTCCTCTTCCAGGCGCGCAAGCCATCGATAGCAGCGCATGAGCCGCGCGCAAGCCTGATCATCGGGTGCGGTTAAGAATCGCCGTTAACGCGACGCGCCCAGCACCCGAGACGTTAAAACAAACATATTCGACTACGGGGAAACGCTATGGAGCGGGTAGCGGGAATCGAACCCGCGTATTCAGCTTGGAAGGCTGCTGCTCTACCATTGAGCTATACCCGCGGGGTTTGGTCCGATCTCGAGGACGAATGGTGGAGAGAGTTGGATTTGAACCAACGTAGGCTGAGCCAACGGATTTACAGTCCGTCCCCTTTAACCACTCGGGCATCTCTCCAGTTTTTCGTCCGGATCGTTAGACCAAGCTCTGCAGTCTTTCGAAGCTTGCCGCCCCGTTGACTGCGCCGCGTATATGACCGGCCAATTCGCTCATGTCAACATGGACTTGCGAGAAAAATGACGAAAAAATATCAACCGTATGAAAGCCTGTGGAAAGCCGCCGGGCTGCAAGCGTCGATCCGCAGCGCAGCCCCTTACCCGAGGTCTGCGCAGCGCATGAGGGCATGCGATATGGTGCCGGCGGAAGCCGATCCGGGCTTAACGGCGCGCTTTGCCCTCTATAATAGGCCCTCTATATAAGGCGCCAGGATCTCGCGTATATGCGGGCGGCACTATGGCGGGACTATGCCTGCACAGCACCAATGGATATAAGGCCTCATGAGCAAAGACGATTTCAAGAACAAGGCCGGCGACAAGTCGGGCCGTGACAGCCATTACGCAACGCTTCGGCGGAACGTGCGCGACGCAAAGCGCGAGCGCGGCGAGATACCGACGCCGGACCAGCGCAGACAAAAATCCAACAAGGACTGGAAGGCGCCTCAGCTCGAAGCGGAACAGGTCTTCCTTTACGGATTGCACACGGTGCGCGCCGCGCTCGACAATGCCGCCCGCAAGCGCATCAAACTCTCCGTTACCCAAAACGCCTTCGCCCGGCTCGATATCGGTGACGCGGATGCGCTCGGCTTTCCTGTCGAATTCGTTTCGCCGCAGGATATCGAAAAGATCGTCGGGCCCGAAGCCATCCATCAGGGCGTTCTCCTGGAAACCCGCGCGCTTCCGGTGCGCAAGCTCGACGCGCTGAAGGAGAGCCCTCTTCTTCTCGTCCTCGATCAGGTCACGGACCCGCACAATGTGGGCGCGATCATGCGCTCGGCCGTCGCTTTCAATGCCGGCGCCGTTATCACCACCCAGAGACACAGCCCGACGGAATCTGGCGTCCTGGCCAAATCCGCCTCCGGCGCACTGGAGCTCATCCCTTATATCCAGGTGACAAACCTTGCCGATGCGCTCGGCGAGCTGCACCGGTTGGGCTTCCAGACGATCGGGCTTGATTCGGAAGGCCCGGCCGAAATCGAGAGCACCTTTTCCAGCGAACGGGTGGCACTCGTGCTCGGCTCCGAGGGCAAGGGACTGCGTCAGAAGACCCGCGAAACGGTGACGTCGCTCGCCCGCCTCGACATGCCCGGCGCCATCAAATCGCTCAACGTTTCGAACGCCGCCGCGATCGCGCTCTATGCCAGCCGCCAGCATCTGGCCACGGTCAAGTCCAAGGCCAAGACCTGACGCGCATCGGCGCGGCGGCCATGGGGCACCGCGCCGCTCTCTCCGACATCCTCGCGCAAGCTTTATATTATTACATTCTAATCCTCTAAATATAGAAGATTGGAGACGGTGATGGAGCGCGGCAGTTGGAAGAGGCCAGTCCTTCTGGAAATGTTCGGGCGGCCGGGCGTGACCACGGTCGGCGACACGCTGGAGGCGGCGCTGGTCCTGCTCGGCGCATGGCCGCACAAACGTACGCCGGCCCATATGGCAGCCGTCACCAGTTGCCGCGACGTTCTTGCCGGCCGCGCAGAACCGGCGCTGGCGCGGGTCGATTTCATCGAGGCGGCGCTGGAAGCAGGGTTCCATGTCGAGACCGAAACCTTCTTTGCGACGCCGCAGCCGTTGAGCGATACGGGAGCGGGCAGCGAGAGCGGGCAGAGGCACCTGCCGAGCATCCTGTCCTTCGTCCGCGCCAGCACCTCCCCCTCCTCCCCGGATCCGGCACATAACGGCCCGCAGGGCCATATGGCAGCAGGTCCGCAGTCTGCGATGGCAGCGGTGGCACCGCCACCCCGGCGCTGGCCGCCACCGGCATGGGCAAGCATTGCTCTCGACCATGAAATCGCCGAGCAGGAACAGCATGACGTGACCTTCCAAATGGTGGAGGCCGAGCCATACGCGGCACATGCGACGGTCCCCGTCGAGGCGCGGTCTGCCATAACGATCCCGGCGCCCGCAGCAGAACCGCACGCTTTACCAATCCTCAGCACCACAGCAGCCCCAACCATATCCGACATGTCGGCACGTGCGCAGCACCACCGCGCGTCCCTCCCCGCCTTCGATTTCGATGAAGAGCCCGCCAACGAACCAGTCCTCGATTCGACGGGCGACGTAATTGCGACCCCTCCCAACGCACAGGTGCTGGCAGGTCCGCACCGACCGACATTCCACCCCCTTGGCCACTCCCTTGGCCACTCCCTTGGCCACTCCCTTGGCCACTCCCTCGGCCAGTCTGTCAGCCAATCTCTCGGCCAGTCCGTCCATCACACCCTCAAACAGCCTTTCGAGCCGCCCTTCAGGCCGCCATTGCCACGGGCGGCGCACACGATTGTCGATGGCGGCCGGAAACGTCGGACGATCGCGTGGAGCGCGCTACCGGCGCCTTCCGCACCGCAAAGCGATTCGCCCGGTTTCGGCGAACTCATGCTTCGGCTCTTCGATACGCTCGGGATGATCGGCCTTGTGTCCCTGCAGCTGGTGGCGGGCATGCTCAATCTGCACCTCACCATCCTTCACCGACGTCATCCGCAGGCCCCGGCCAAATCGCATTGAGGCTGCGGGCGGTGTGAGCTGAACCTTCTCTTTCGTCGGCCCCTCGTCTGCCGGCTATACGGCGCTTGATCGTTGCAAGACCGGCAGGCTTTGCCGTAAGGCTTTCAGGCATGAACGCCATGCTCGCCCTTTTCGAAACTCTCTCCATCGCGGCCGGCCGCGTCATTCTCGATATCCGTGATGCTGGCGCCGAGACGCGGCTGAAGGCAGACCGCTCGCCGGTCACGGAGGCCGATGAGGCCGCGGAGGCGATCATCCTCGCCGGCCTCGCGGCGCATTATCCCGATATTCCGGTGATTGCCGAGGAATCGGTTGCGGCCGGCCGGGTGCCCGATATCGGTGGCAACCGGTTCTTTCTCGTCGATCCGCTCGACGGCACCAAGGAATTCGTCGCAGGGCGGGCGGAATTCACCGTCAATATCGCACTGATCGACGATGGCGCTCCCATCGCGGGCATCGTCTATGCACCCGCCCTCGGCGTCGCCTATGTCGGAGCCGGGCAAGACGCCGCACGGCTGACCGTCGCAGCAAGCGGAGATATTGCATCGCGCATGCCGATCCGCGTGCGCCCGGCGCAATCACCGCCGCTGGCGCTCGCAAGCCTGTCGCACGGTTCACCGGCAACAGACAGCTACTGCGCGATGGCGGGCATATCGGAGATCCGCTGCATCGGCTCGTCGCTGAAATTCGGGCTGCTGGCCGAGGGGGCTGCCGACATCTACCCGCGATTCGGCCCGACGATGGAATGGGATACAGCGGCGGGAGACGCCATTCTTCGCGCAGCCGGCGGCAGGACGGTCGATCCCGATGGACATGCCCTTCGCTACGGCAAGCGCGGACAGCCGAGTCTTGCCGATTTTGCCAATGGCGATTTCGTCGCCCATGGCGGGCCTGCCGGGTAAGGCATCCCGTTCACGAGATGCGAATCAGACAGCGTGCCGCGCGGATCATGCCGTGCGGTCCATCGAAGACATGCGTGGATTGTCGGAAAAAACTGGTGCCCCCGGCAGGGTTCGAACCCGCGACCCCCTGATTACAAATCAGGTGCTCTACCAACTGAGCTACAAGGGCACTTCAGTGGTGTGGGAGTTACCATATTTTGCTCTCCTGTAAAGCGAAAACTGGTTTGTCCGGCTCATCGATTTCGCCGGAGACAGGCTGCGGCAATATCGTTGGCGGGAAGACGCTTGTCGGGGCCGCGATCTTTCCTGTACCAAGGGCAAGCCGTGTCGGCGCTTGGGCGTCGCGCGGTGTCGTTTCGTCAAAAGATTGCCGCCTTATGCGGCATTCCGTCATGGGCCCGCATATGTCTGACACCGCCGGAAAACTCTCCTTCATAGCATCCACCGCCCCCGAGGCGCAGTCGGCGCTGGAGGAACTGGTCAGGCTCTATGGCAATTGTCCGTTGGCCAAGGCCGATACGGTCGTGGCGCTCGGCGGCGACGGCTTCATGCTCCAGACGCTGCATGACACGATGAAAACCGGGCAGCGCGTCTACGGCATGAACCGCGGATCGATCGGCTTCCTGATGAACGACTATCGCGGCGACGATCTGCACCGGCGTATCGCAAGAGCCGTCGAGAACCAGTTTCACCCCTTGAAGATGACGACGCTCAATGTCGACGGCACCATGTCGGTGGCGCTGGCGATCAACGAAGTCTATCTCTTCCGGCAGTCCTATCAGGCCGCCAAGCTGCGGGTGGAAGTCGACGGAACCGTGCGGCTCGAAGAGCTGATCTGCGACGGCGTGATGATTGCCACTCCGGCAGGATCGACGGCCTACAATCTTTCGGCCCATGGGCCGATCCTGCCGCTCGAATCACCGCTTCTGGCGATGACGCCAGTCAGCGCGTTCAGACCGCGGCGCTGGCGCGGCGCCCTCCTGCCAAACCGGGTCACCGTCGAAATCGATATCCTCGAGCCTGAAAAGCGGCCGGTCAACGCTGTTGCCGACAATACCGAGGTCAAGTCCGTGCTGCATGTGAAGGTGGAGCAGTCGACCGAGATCAGCGCAAGGCTATTGTCCGATCCGGATCATTCCTGGTCTGACCGGATTATCGCAGAGCAGTTCAACGACTGAACCGCACGGATCGGTCCACCGTCAGGCCCCGCTACGGCCGGTGCTTACCCCTACCCGCTGTCGCGCACTACTTGCGTGAGGCGAATGCGCGCAAAAACGTTCGGGTCGCATCGGCAGCCATCCGGTCGATCTCGGCCTCGGGCGTCACACGGCCGAACTGCTGGTCGATGCGCAGATCCGTCGCCAGAAGCGCCATGTACTGACGGGCGGCCAGCGCCGGGTCGTCGACCTCCAGATATCCGCCCAATGCCAATTGCGCCAGACGCGCTGCGACGGCCGGGTATTTCTTGCCCGGCCCGTATTCCTTCCAGGTTTCGAAAAGCGCGGGAAAGCGGGCGCCTTCCGTCTCTACCAGCTTGCGCAACCAGCGGCCGTTCGGATCGCAGACCGCCTTGCGCAGCAATTGGGCGGAAAAGACGGCTAGCTCCTCTTCCAGATCGGTCGGAGCAACGGGAAACGTGTCGAGAACCTTGAAGAAGCCAGCGCTTGAACGCTCGGTAATCTCGCCGACGACGATCTTGAAGAGATTATCCTTGTCGCCGACCTGATTATACACCGTCTGGCGCGACACGCCCGCCCTTACCGCAATCGCATCGATGCTTGCGCCGGCAAACCCCTGTTCGGCAAAGACATCGGCGGCCGCATTGAGAATCGCCTGCCGCTTACTGGTCGCCGGCGGCCAAGGATCGATCGTCGCGCCGATGGCAGCGTCGATGGCCTTTTCGGCCGTGGATGACAGCGGGACAGACGAAGTTTTCATGACAACACCATAAGGCCACTTGACGAATTGGACAATTGTGTCCAAAATATTTTACATGATTGACGGACAGCCTGCATATCGCCGTTCCGACACTCGTGATTTCTTCTCATAATCGTCCGCCAGCCTGCCGTATATGGCCTCGTTACGCTCGTCAGACCGATCGTAGGCCGTTCTTTCGCAGATGGTGACGAGAAAGGCTTGTTCCAAATGCAAAGCAAAGCGCCCAATCACGCTCTCGTGCTCGGCCTCCTGTCCGCCGTCGGGCTTTTCGCGCTCGACATGTATCTGCCGGCATTGCCGACGATCAGCGCCAGCCTCAACGCGGACAGCCATGCCGTGCAGGCGAGCCTCATCTCGTTCTTCGTCGCGATGGCCGTGTCGCAGATCATCTACGGCCCGCTCTCGGACATGTTCGGTCGCAAGCGTCCGCTCTATGTCGGGCTCTATCTCTATCTTATCGGCGGGATCGGCTGCGCGCTGTCGCCATCGATCGACTGGCTCGTCGGTTTCCGCTTCCTGCAAGGCGTGGGCGCCTGCGCCGGGGTGGTGATTTCGCGCGCCGTGGTGCGCGATCTGCATACCGGCCCTGCCGCAGCGCAGCTCATGTCGCGGCTGATGCTGGTCTTCAGCGTCTCGCCGATCCTCGCACCGCTTGCTGGCAGCATCGTCACCACGTTCGGCGACTGGCGCCTGATCTTCTGGGTCATGGCTGCTGCCGGCCTCGTGGGCCTTGCCGTCGCTGTCTTCGGCCTTGAGGAAACCCGCCCGGCCGAAGCGCGCAGCGAAAGCTCGGTCAAAAGCGCCCTGCGGTCCTACGGTACGCTTTTGCGTGATCCCTACTATCTCGGCCTCGTCTTCATCGCCTCGTTCGGCATGTCGAGCTACATGATCTATGTCGCCAATTCGTCCTTCATCCTGATCGAGCACTATCATCTGTCGCCGTCCTTCTACAGCGTCGTCTTCTCGATCAATGCCGTCGGGTTCATCGGAATGTCGCAGATGAACGGCTGGCTGTCCCGCAAGATCGGCCTGCGCAAGGTCATCCGCGGCGCCGTCATCGGCTATGCGGGCATGATGGTGGCTCTGGCGCTCATCATGTCGACTGGGGTCGACAGGCTGGAGATGATGGCGGCGTTCCTGTTCGGCGGCTATGCGTTTCTGGGGATGATCGTACCGACCGCTGCGGTACTGGCACTCGAACACCATGGCCGCATTGCCGGAACCGCTTCCGCGATGATGGGCACGATCCAGTTCATCACATCGGCGATCGTGATCGGTGTCGGCGGCCTGTTCGTCGATGGCAGCGCACGGCCGATGGTGATGATCACCGCACTCTGCGCCTGCGTGGTGTTCGTCCTGTCGCTGTTCGTCCTGCGCAGCCGTCAGGGGGCGATGGCTGCGGCGGAGTGACGAAGGGGGTCACAGTTGCCAAGGGGCGAACCGGGCCAAGTTCCTGGCACGTCCGCTTACCGTTACGATGACCAAAAAACAGAAACGGCGGGATCTCTCCCGCCGTTTCCTTTTCCACAAATCCATTCGCGCCGGAGCGATCAGTCGATATCGCTGACTTCCGCGTCGGCCTTGCCGCTGATGCGATGGGCCAGTGCCGCTTCCATGAACTCGTTCAGATCGCCATCGAGAACGTCATCCGGTGCCGTGCTCGCAACGCCGGTGCGCAGATCCTTCACAAGCTGATAGGGCTGCAGAACGTAGGAGCGGATCTGATGACCCCAGCCGATATCGCTCTTCGACGCAGCTTCGGCATTGGCCGCTTCCTCGCGCTTCTTCAGTTCCGCCTCGTAAAGACGGGCACGCAGCATGTCCCAGGCCTTGGCACGGTTCTTGTGCTGCGAGCGTTCCTGCTGGCAGGCGACCACGATGCCGGACGGGATATGCGTGATACGCACGGCCGAATCGGTGGTGTTGACGTGCTGGCCGCCTGCACCCGACGAGCGGTAGGTATCGATGCGGCAGTCGCTTTCGTTGACCTCGATGTTGATCGAGTCGTCAATGACCGGATAGACCCAGATCGACGAGAAGGACGTGTGACGGCGCGCGTTGCTGTCGTAAGGCGAAATACGCACGAGACGGTGCACGCCCGATTCGGTCTTCAGCCAGCCATAGGCATTGTGGCCCTTGACGAGGATCGTCGCGGACTTGATGCCGGCCTCTTCGCCGTCATGCACTTCGAGAAGCTCGACCTTGAACTTCGAACGCTCGGCCCAACGGGTATACATACGCAGCAGCATGTTGGCCCAGTCCTGGCTTTCGGTGCCGCCGGCGCCCGAATGCACTTCGACATAGGTGTCGTTGCCGTCTGCTTCGCCGGAGAGCATGGCCTCGACCTGCTGGCGCCCGGCTTCCGCCTTCAGCACCTTCAGCGCGTCTTCCGCATCCTTGACGATGTCGGCATCGCTCTCTTCCTCACCAAGCTCGATGAGTTCGATATTGTCCTTGAGCTGCTGTTCAAGCGCCCGGACGCCGTTGACGCTCTCATCCAGGTGCTGGCGCTCGCGCATCAGCTTCTGGGCTTCGGTGGCATCGTTCCAGAGGGTGGGATCCTCTGCCTTGTTATTCAACCAGTCCAGTCGTCTTACCGCCTGATCCCAGTCAAAGATGCCTCCTCAGCAGGCTTATGGCCTGCTTGATTTCGTCGACTACATTGATGATTTCCGCACGCATCGCGCTTGTCTACTCTCTGCTGCTTTTAAGGGGTCGTATGGGGGCTGGACATAGTTCGACCGGCACGGGATGTAAAGCCCGCGCCGGTCGAGGATGAGGTCGGTCGATCAGTAGAGGCCGGCAGCACCCGAGGTCACGGCCTGCTGTGCCTGGGGAGAGGACTGCAGGATCTGGTCCTGCGTCATGTATTCGCCGTCGCCGATAATGTGCATGCCGTCGGCCGGGCCGGTGCCGGGCTTGAAGGCCTCGGTGATCGCATCCGGATCGCCGGGCTGCGCCTGCATGCCGGTCTTGCGGTTGACGGCAACGAAAGTCATGCCCTCGGGAACATGGAACTTTTCCGGTGGCGTCAGCTTGGCGGCCGGCTCCATGAAGCTGGCGAAGATCGGCGCGGCGAGCGAGCCACCGGTCGCGCTGCGGCCGAGCGATGCAGGCGAATCGAAACCGATATAGAGGCCGGCAACGAGGTTCGGGGTGAAACCGACGAACCAGGCATCTTTCTCGTCATTGGTCGTACCGGTCTTGCCGGCGACCGGACGGTCGGAAATGTGGATCTTGCCGGCGGCCGTACCGCGCTGGACGACACCTTCCATCATCGAGGTGATCTGGTAGGCCGTCATCGGGTCGAGAACCTGCTCGCGATTATCCACGAGCGTCGGCTCTTCCTGACTGGACCAGTTGGTGGCGTTGCAATTGTCGCAGGTCCGCTCCTCATGACGGAAGATCGTCTTGCCGTAGCGGTCCTGAATGCGGTCGATCAGCGTCGGCTTGATCTGCTTGCCGCCATTGGCGATCACCGCATAGGCGGAAACCATGCGCATGACGGTCGTTTCGCCGGCACCGAGCGCCATCGGCAGGTAAGGCGCCATCTTGTCGTAGATGCCGAAGCGCTGTGCATATTCGGCCACGAGATCCATGCCCATGTCCTGCGCCAGACGCACAGTCATCTGGTTGCGCGAATGCTCGATGCCGAAGCGCAGCGTGGACGGGCCGTTCGAACCTTCGTTTCCGTAGTTATCCGGGCTCCAGACCTTGTCGCCGTTGACGATCTCGATCGGTGCGTCGAGGATGACGGATGCCGGGGTATAGCCATTGTCGAGCGCTGCCGAATAGACGAACGGCTTGAAAGACGAACCGGGCTGGCGCATCGCCTGCGTCGCGCGGTTGAATTCCGACAGGGAATAGGAGAAGCCGCCGACCATGGCCAGAACGCGGCCGGTCGTCGGGTCCATGGCGACCAAACCGCCCTGGGCCTTCGGAGGCTGGCGCAGATGGAATGTGCTTGCACCCGGTGCGGTCGGCTCGACATAGACGACATCGCCGCTCTTCAGCACACCGTCGGGCGACTTTGCGGTCTTGCCGCCATCGGCATCGCGATAGGCCCATTTCATGTCGTCGGCGGAAATCGTGCCGGTCAAGCGGTCACCGGTCGGACGACCGGCGCCATCGGTTGCCGGACGAAGACCAACTTCGACGGATTTTGCCGAGACGTTGAGAACCACCGCAAGCTGCCATTCCGGCACATCGCGCAGATCGACGACCTTGCCGGTGGAGACGAGCTTGAGAAGTGCTGCACCCCAATCGGTCGACATATCGAGCGTGCCGAGGGCTCCACGGAAGCCGCGACGCTGGTCGAATTCGACGAGACCGTTCTGCAACGCCTTGCGGGCGAGGATCTGAAGGTCCGGGTCAAGCGACGTGCGGACGGAAAGCCCGCCCTCGTAGAGCGCCTTGTCGCCATACTTGTCGATCAGCTGACGGCGAACTTCCTCGGAGAAATAGTCGGAGGCGACGATATAGCGACCATCATTGCGCTGTTTGGCGCCAAGCGGCTGCTTCTTGGATTCGGCCGCATCCTCGGCGGTGATATAGCCGTTCTCGGCCATGCGATCGATGACCCAGTTGCGGCGCTCGAGAGCGGCCTGCGCGTGGCGGTAGGGATTGTAGTTGTTCGGGCCCTTCGGCAGGGCGGCAAGATAGGCCGCTTCCGCCGTCGTCAGTTCCGTCACCGACTTGCCGAAATAGGTGAGTGCCGCGGACGCAATACCGTAGGAATTGAGGCCGAAGAAGATCTCGTTCAGGTAGAGTTCGAGGATCTTGTCCTTCGAATAGGCCTGTTCGATGCGGAAGGAGAGCACTGCCTCCTTGACCTTGCGGTCGATCGTCTGGTCGCTCGACAGAAGGAAGTTCTTGGCCACCTGCTGGGTAATCGTAGAGGCGCCTTCGGGGCGGCGGCCGGAGCCGAAATTCTGAAGGTTGTTGAGCACCGCGCGGCCAAGGCCGGTAATGTCGACGCCGGGGTGATTGTAGAAATTCTTGTCTTCAGCCGAGATGAAGGCAGCCTTGACGCGATCCGGAACGGCCTGGATCGGCAGGAACAGGCGCCGCTCACGGGCGTATTCGGCCAAAAGCGCGCCGTTGCCGGCATGCACGCGGGTCTCGACCGGCGGCTCGTAAGAGCTCAGCACCTCGTAATTCGGAAGATCCTTGCTCAAGCCGTTGAGATAGATCGCAGCGGCCACTGCAACGCCCAGAAACAGGACGCAGGCCATTCCAAAGAAATATCCAATCAGTCTGATCATGTCGGAACTACCGTTCACCTTTTCAGTCGGCGCACAGGAATGCGCAGCATGGCATGGTTCGACGCGTTTTGCACGGTGGATGCGCCAGCGCAAGGGACGGGTCTCATCAATCGCCCGTTATCTGCCGCCTGCCACCCCGGAGTAAACGTCCGAATGTGTGGAAAGTAGGGCTTCACCCAAGTATTTCAGCAGCTTTTCCGTGCAACGGATGCATTCGACCCATCCTGTGGCGTGCGGGCAACGGCCGTGAACCCGGCCCTGCCTCAGCCCCCATTCGCCATGCCACGCGTATGATAGCGGGCGACAGCGTCGGCAATACGGTCCGTCACGGTCTGACGCCAGGTCTCGTCGAGCAGCAATTTCGAATCATCGGCATTCGACAGGAAGCCGAGTTCGATCAGGATCGAGGGAATGTCGGGCGCCCGCAGAACCTGGAAATTGGCTTGCCGGTGCGGATTGTTGATCAGCGTCACCTTGCCGTTGAACGACGACACGACACTGCTCGCAAGCGCCACGGAAAAGGCCTGCGTCTCGCGCCGCGTCAGATCGAGAAGAATGTCGGCTACCTCGGGCGGACCGTCCTTGACGCTGAAGCCGGCAAGCTCGTCGGACAGGTTTTCGCGCGCGGCGGCCTGCTCGGCGAGACGGTCGGAGGCTTTGTCCGACAGGGTGTAGACCGTCGCGCCGCGGATGTCCTTGTCCCTCGACGAGAGCGTATCGGCATGCAGCGAGATGAACAGATCGGCGTGATGCTCACGGGCGACGTTGACGCGTTCGGACAAGGTCAGGAACGTGTCGTCGCTGCGGGTGAGGAAGGCTTTGACGCCTGCGATCCTGTCGAGTTTTTCCGCAAGAATCTTGGCGACGGCGAGCGTGATCGCCTTTTCATGGGTGTTGGTGACGGCCGAGGTCGCGCCATTGTCGATGCCGCCATGGCCGGCATCGACGGCAACGGTGAAGACGTGATCCTTTTCGACCATGCCCATGACATTGGGCGCCGTATCCTTCTCTTCCGACCATGTCTGGCCTTTGAGGAGCCTGGCGAAATCTTCCCGCGTCGTCGGTTCGGCGTCGAGGACCAGACGATAACCGCCGGAGGCTCCCGGACGCACGTCGGCTACCGCAAGCCTTACCGGCTTGATCGCGGTCAGCACGATACGGGCACTGCCCTCCCCCATCGTGCCGTAGCTGATCTGGCGAAAGAGGCCGCGCGCCGCAAGATCCTTGGCCGGAAAGCCGAAGGCAGTCGCCGACAGATCGATGATGACGCGCTCGGGAGAGCCGACATAGTGAACCTGAAATGTCGGCTTGCCATCGAAATCGATGATGACGCGCGTGCGGCTCTCATCGCCGGCGATACGGGCGGAAAAGGCCAGGACCGGCTTCAGCTTTTCGGCGGCGACGGCATGCGATCCAAAGGCCGGCGATACGGCCCCCAGCACCAGAAGAAGCGCCGCGATGCGCCGCACAGGCAAGGCGATTCGCGCGGCGACGGCGCGGATGGTCGTGCCAGCAAGCAGCACTATTGCAGTGCACAGCTTTCCAGATAAAATCAAAGTTGCAGTCCCGCCTCAAAGTCACGCCGCGCGGCTGAAAACCCTCACCCACACCTTACACGCAGCCAGCCGCCACCAACCACCGAAGAATCGCCATTCTAGCGTCTTGTGCCATAAGTCGTCCAATTCGATCCAGAATATGGCGCGCACGGCTTTTCCCTTGCTATTGTGACAGATAAACCATACAAAGCCCATGAAGGTTAAAGCGTTGACGGGATAGGCTGTCGATAGGCCTGCCAGCCCACGAGGGGCTGGCGCCGAAGACCCAACAGTCATCCGCCGTCGCTACGGTTTTTCCTGATACTCGATCCGTCCGGCGGTGGCCGGTTAGTACCGGGCGGCATGCCGCCCACCGCTCAGTGGAGCACATTCATCGGGTCCTTCAAGGGCTCAAGGTAACGTCATTCTGTTTGGTCTTTAATGTCGCGGCACGTTTTTCAGAACAGGGAAGGATCAAGGAAGCCTCCGGCTCCTCCTTCTTTGCGGTTGCCGCCGCTACACGGACCGACGGAATACTTTTTATCCGGCGCAACGATCGTTTCGCATGACAGGCCTGTCTTCCGGCATTTCCGGGTGGCAGGCCTTTGTGCAGATGCGCGGCGCCGAGGAGCAGAATTTCAATGGCAGACAAAATGCTCATCGACGCGTCTCATGAAGAGGAGACGCGCGTAGTTGTCGTTCGCGGCAATCGCATCGAAGAATTCGATTTCGAATCGCAGCACAAGAAGCAGATCCGCGGCAATATCTATCTCGCCAAGGTGACCCGCGTGGAGCCGTCGCTCCAGGCCGCTTTCGTGGATTACGGTGGCAATCGCCACGGCTTCCTGGCGTTCGCGGAAATCCATCCCGACTATTACCAGATCCCTCTCGCAGACCGTCAGGCTCTGATGCAGCAGGAAGCGGAAGACCAGCGCAAGATCGCCGAGGCTGATGCCGCCGATCCGCTGGTCGATCTCGCCAACGAGGATCAGCCGGATGTCGGCATCGCAGCCAAGCCTGCAGCGGCCGCTGCTGCACCCGCACCTGCTGCCGCAGAAGATACTGCGGTAGAGACGGCTCCTGCCGTCGACGCAGAAACGCCAGAGGCCGTCGAAGCGGTGGCCGAGGCCGCTGCCGAGCCGGAAGAAAAGCCGAAGGCGAAGCCGAAGCGGGTCCGTGCACCACGCAAGAAGGCTGTCGAAGCTGCTCCGGCCGAAGGCGAAGCCACGGCAGAAGCGCCCGCTTCCGACGACAATTCGACGCCGGACAGCATGGCGGCGATGATCGAAACCGACTCGATCTCCGAAGACGTTGACGGCCGCCGCGGCCATAACGACTTCGACGATGACGACGACGATCATCACGAGAAGGAAGAGATCGAATCGGTCGGCGCAGAAGACGCGATGGAAGAAGTTCCAGACCGCGTCCAGCGCAAGCCGCGCAAGCAGTACCGCATCCAGGAAGTCATCAAGCGCCGGCAGATCCTGTTGGTGCAGGTGGCCAAGGAAGAACGCGGCAACAAGGGTGCGGCGCTCACCACCTATCTCTCGCTCGCAGGCCGCTATTCGGTTCTGATGCCGAACACCGCGCGTGGCGGCGGGATTTCCCGCAAGATCACCCAGCCGCAGGACCGCAAGCGCCTCAAGGAAGTCGCTCGCGAGCTCGACGTGCCGCAGGGCATGGGCGTTATCCTGCGCACCGCCGGTGCCAACCGCACCCGCGTCGAAATCAAGCGCGACTTCGAATACCTGATGCGCCTGTGGGAAAACGTCCGCACGCTGACGCTCAACTCCACCGCACCTTGCCTCGTCTACGAGGAAGGATCGCTGATCAAGCGTTCGATCCGCGATCTCTACAACAAGGACATCAACGAGGTCATCGTCTCGGGCGAAGAAGGCTATCGTGAAGCGAAAGACTTCATGAAGATGCTGATGCCGAGCCATGCCAAGGTGGTTCAGCCCTACCGCGACCTGCACCCGATCTTCGCGCGTTCCGGCATCGAAGCGCAGCTCGACCGGATGCTGCAGCCGCAGGTGACGCTGAAGTCCGGCGGCTACCTGATCATCAACCAGACCGAAGCGCTGGTTGCGATCGACGTCAACTCGGGCCGTTCGACGCGCGAGCACTCGATCGAGGAGACGGCGCTTGCGACCAACCTCGAGGCTGCCGAAGAAGTTGCCCGCCAGCTGCGCCTGCGCGACCTGGCCGGTCTCGTCGTCATCGACTTCATCGACATGGAAGAAAAGCGCAACAACCGCGCCGTCGAGAAGAAGCTGAAGGATTGCCTGAAGAACGACCGCGCCCGCATCCAGGTCGGCCGTATCTCGCATTTCGGCCTTCTGGAAATGTCGCGCCAGCGCATCCGCGCCTCGGTTCTGGAATCGACCACGCAGGTTTGCTCGCATTGCGGCGGAACCGGCCATGTCCGTTCGCAGTCGTCGGTGGCGCTGCATGTTCTGCGCGGTGTCGAGGAATATCTCCTCAAGAACACCACCCACGACATCACGGTTCGCACGACGCCCGACATCGCGCTCTATCTTCTCAACCACAAGCGCCAGACGGTGATGGATTACGAGAACCGCTTCGGCGTCTCGATCTTCATCGAGTCCGACGCCAGCATCGGTTCGGCGCACTTTGCCATCGATCGTGGTGAGCCGGTCGAAAACCCGGTCAAGATCGAAAGCCTGATGCAGTTCGCGGCCCTCCCCGTCGAAGAGGATGACGACGATATCGTCATCGAGATGGACGAGGAAGAAGAAGAGGAAATCATCTCCGCACAGCCGCAGGCCGGCGAACGCGCCGAGCGTGCCCAGCCGGGCGACGATCAGAATGGCCGCAAGCGCAAGCGCCGCCGCCGTCGTCGCAACCGCAACGGCGAGCGTGGCGATGACGCCCAGTCGCTGCAGGCAGACGACGAAGATGCTGCAGATGAAGGCGACGAGGACGATGCAGATGCATCGGCCGAAGGCGATCAGGAAACCCCTGCCGTCACCACCGCCGAAGGCGACGACAGCAACCGCCGCAAGCGCCGCCGTCGCGGCAAGCGTGGCGGGCGCCGCAATCGCGATGGCGAAGAGGGCGGTGCGGAAGCATCCGGCGAGAGCGACGAGGACGGCGATGACGATACCGAGGAAGGCGACGCCGTAACGGCTGTCGTTGCCGAGGAGGCAATCGTTTCCGACGTTGTTGCGACCGAAGCCGCCGATGCGCCTGCCGAAGCCGTAGCCGCGGAAGAAGCACCGAAGGCAAAGCCGCGCCGCTCGCGCCGTGGCAAGGCTGCAACCGCTGTTGCCGACGACGACGCAAAGACTGAAACCGTCGCCGAAGCTGCGCCGGCTGTCGTTGTCGAAGCGGCAGCTGACGCAGAAGCAGAAGCACCGGTAAGCGCAGCAGTCGCTGCCGAGCCTGCCCCCGCACAGCCCGAAGTCGTCGTTGCAGCTCCGGTTGCAGTTGCAGAGGTCGCAGACGCGACTGAAGCGTCCGAGGACGCCGACAAGCCTGCCCGCGCCAACCGCGCATCGAACATCTCGTCCTCCAGCGAGGCCGTGGTGAAGAGCTCGGAGGGCACTGCTCCTGAGCCGGATGGCGAACCCGGCAAGCCGAAGAAGGCTGGCTGGTGGCAGCGTCGCGGCTTCTTCTGAGCCGACTGACATTTCCCTGAGACCGAGGAACGGCCGCGCATGACGCGGCCGTTCTGATTCCGGGGCGCCGCATGCCGACAGCAGTGTCGTCCGTCGCCGAAGGTCCGACTGCCGGGAGGGGACGTCGTCGTCCAAGACCAGCAGAACGACGCTGACAAAGTGATTCAAGTCGTTCAGGAACTGATTCCGCGACGTGCCGCATCTGATTGATATCCGGCGATATTCCGCTCTTCAGATGCGATAGCCGACGCGTCGGGCGAGCCGGCTCGCGGCCATGTGGCTCGGGCCGGCGAATAATCGGCGCCTTCGCATTTTCCTGTTTTCCACGGGCGCTTAACGGCTTACTTTCGGCGCAAACCGCTTCGATAAATGATCGAGCCATTCCTTCACCCCGTCAGCATGATGAGGAACTCCATGACCGCTTCCTTCAGGGCCATCGCCGGCTCCTTCGCCAAGATCATCGCGGCCGGTTCGATGCTGGCGATCGTTGCCACAAGCGCGCCTGCCTTTGCCCTCGACGACAGCCAGAAGAAGGAGATGGGCGATTTCATCCGTGAATATCTGATCCAGAACCCCGAGGTCCTCGTCGAGGCGCAGACCGCGCTCGAAGCCAAGCAGCAGGCGCAGCGCACTGCCCAGTCCGGCGAGGCCGTCGCCCAGTACAAGGACGAGATCTTCCAGTCGCCGACCGACATCACGCTCGGCAATCCGAAGGGCGACGTGACTGTGGTCGAGTTCTTCGATTACAATTGCGGCTACTGCAAGCACGCGCTTTCCGACATGAACACGATGCTGAAGACGGACAAGAACATCCGCTTCGTGCTGAAGGAGTTTCCGATCCTCGGGCCGGATTCCGTCGCGGCCCATCGGGTGGCCAATGCGGTGCGCCTGATTGCGCCCGACAAGTATCCGCAATTCCACCAGAACCTGCTCGGTGGCCAGGAACACGCGTCGGAAGAGACCGCGATGGCCGTGGCAACCGCGCTCGGCATCGACGAGAAAGCGATCCGCACGTCGATGGCAGACCATCCGATCGACGAGCAGGTGCGCAAGACCTATCAGCTTGCAAATGCCATCGGCATTACCGGCACCCCGACCTATGTCGTCGGAAACGAGGCGGTTTTTGGCGCGGTCGGGCTCGATTCGCTCGAAGAAAAGGTCACCAACGTGCGTGCCTGCGGCAAGGCTTCCTGCTCATAAAAGCTGGATATCCACCACTAGAGCCTTTCAAGCACTGGCTTTCCATGCTTCGGGGGCTTTTCCTTGCGCGCACACCGGTCTATAGGTGGCCCTGAAATTCTAGGGCTGGAACATAAGATCCGCAGGTAATGAGCAAAACCGTATTCGTTCTCAACGGACCTAACCTCAACATGCTCGGCAAGCGCGAGCCCGGCATCTATGGCGGCAATACGCTTGCCGATGTGGAGCGTGAATGCATTGCTGCCGGCGAAGCTCTCGGCCTGACGGTCGATTTCCGCCAGAGCAATCATGAGGGCGTGCTGATCGACTGGATCCACGAGGCCGGCGAAAAGGCCGCCGGCGTCGCCATCAATGCCGGTGCCTATACACATACGTCCATTGCCCTTCACGACGCGATCAAGGCGATTTCCGTGCCGGTCATCGAGGTCCATATCTCGAATGTCCACGCTCGCGAGGCCTTCCGTCACCATTCGGCGATCGCTCCCGCCGCAAAAGGAGTGATCTGCGGTTTCGGCACGACGAGCTACATCCTTGCGCTCCACGCCTTGAAATCCATAACCGCCTGACGAAATAAACAGAACAATAGGGTTTGCCATGTCTGATAAGAAAAACGGCATCGACAAGGGACTGATCCGCGATCTCGCGAACATCCTCAACGATACCGACCTCACCGAGATCGAAGTCGAGCAGGAAGACCTGCGCATCCGCGTTTCGCGCGCCGGTGCCACGCAGTATGTCCAGGCTCCGATGATGGCCGCTCCGGCGATGGCCGCCGCACCTGCTGCTGCCGCAGCAGCACCGGTTGCTGCCGGCCCTGACCTGAAGAACGCCGTTCCTGCTCCGATGGTCGGCACCGTCTATCTCGCTCCGGCTCCGGGCGCGCGCGCCTTTATCGAAGTCGGCGCGACGGTCAAGGAAGGCCAGACGCTTCTCATCATCGAAGCCATGAAGACGATGAACCAGATCCCCTCGCCGAAGTCCGGCAAGGTTACGGAGATCCTGGTCAGCGACGCAGCGCCAGTCGAATACGGCCAGCCGCTCGTCATCATCGAATAAGGCTTCAGCCATGATTTCGAAGATACTCATAGCCAACCGTGGTGAAATCGCGCTTCGCGTGCTTCGCGCCTGCAAGGAACTCGGCATCGCGACGGTTGCCGTTCACTCGACGGCCGATTCCGATGCGATGCACGTGCGGCTCGCCGACGAAAGCGTCTGCATCGGTCCGCCGCCGTCGCGCGACAGCTACCTCAACATCCACCAGATCGTTGCGGCCTGCGAGATCACCGGCGCGGATGCGGTGCATCCGGGCTATGGCTTCCTGTCGGAAAACGCCAAGTTCGCCGATATCCTCGAAGCGCATGGCATTACCTTTATCGGGCCGACCGCAGATCATATCCGCCTGATGGGCGACAAGATCACCGCCAAGCAGACCGCCGTCGAACTCGGCATCCCGGTCGTTCCAGGCTCGGCGGGCGAAGTCACGCCGGAAAACGCTCTGGAAATTGCCAGGGGGATCGGCTTCCCGGTTCTCATCAAGGCAACGGCCGGCGGCGGCGGACGCGGCATGAAGGTCGCCAAGACCGAAGACGATCTCGACGAGGCGTTCAACACCGCCCGCACCGAAGCGCTGAACGCTTTCGGCAATGGCGCCGTCTACATGGAAAAGTATCTCGGCAAGCCGCGGCATATCGAGATCCAGATCGTTGGCGATGGCGAAGGCAATGCGATCCATCTGGGCGAACGCGACTGCTCGCTGCAGCGCCGCCACCAGAAGGTCTGGGAAGAGGCCAACTCCCCTGCCCTCAACGTCGAACAGCGTATGAAGATCGGCCAGATCTGCGCCGACGCCATGAAGAAGATGAAGTATCGCGGCGCCGGTACGATCGAGTTCCTCTACGAAAACGGCGAGTTCTATTTCATCGAAATGAATACCCGCCTGCAGGTGGAGCATCCGATCACCGAAGCGATCACCGGCATCGACCTCGTACACGAGCAGATCCGCGTCGCTTCCGGCGATGGCCTGTCGGTTACGCAGGAGGAGATCGCCTTCAACGGTCACGCGATCGAATGCCGCATCAATGCCGAGGACGCACGCACGTTCGTTCCGTCGCCGGGCACGATCACGTACTTACCATGCACCGGGTGGCCTCGGCGTGCGCGTCGATTCTGGCGCCTATGCCGGCTACAAGATCCCGCCTTACTACGACAGCCTGATCGGCAAGCTGATCGTGCATGGTCGTAACCGCGAAGAATGCATCAAGCGCCTGCGCCGCGTTCTCGACGAATTCGTCGTGGACGGCATCAAGACGACGCTGCCGCTCTTCCAGGACCTCGTGGACAATCCCGATATCCTCAAGGGCGACTACGACATCCATTGGCTGGAAAACTATCTGGCTTCGGGCAGCGCCCACTAAGTTGACGATATCCGGCCACCCGTTCATCACGGGTGGCCGGTTTACTTTCGAACCGTATTTCTCGCGAACCGTATTGTCTCGCCGCCCTACCTCTCCGGTCGCGCGCGGAACACTGAAGAAGGGCTCGGATGGCAGGACGACGCGGTCGCTATTACCCGGCAATCACACCGGAAATCCTGCTGCGCGCCTATTCGATAGGCCTGTTTCCGATGGCCGAATCGGCCGACGATCCCGAGATATTCTGGGTCGAGCCGGAACTGAGGGGTATTATCCCTCTCGACGAATTTCACATTTCCAAAAGCCTGCAGAAGACCATCCGCCAGAAGCCGTTCGACATCCGCTTCGATACGGCCTTCTGTGACGTCATCGAGCTCTGCGCAGAGCCTGCCGACGACCGTCCCAGCACATGGATCAACGGTACGATCCGAAAGCTCTATGCCGAGCTGCACCGTCTCGGCCATGCCCATAGCGTCGAAGCCTTCGAGGGTGACGAGCTGGTGGGCGGGCTTTATGGCGTATCGCTTGGCGCCGCCTTCTTCGGCGAGAGCATGTTTTCCAGGCGCACGAATGCCTCGAAAATCTGCCTCGTGCATCTTGTAGAACGCCTGCGAATGAACGGCTTCACTCTGCTCGATACGCAGTTCACCACCGAGCATCTGAAGACGTTCGGCGCCATAGACATCCCCAAAGATGACTATGCAAAGCTGCTGCACGACGCCGTCGAAATGCCGGACATGCCGTTCTGATCAGAAACGATGGGAAGCCCTGAGGGGCCGCTTACTGCTTGACGGCCGAGGCCGGCGGCGGAACGTCGGAGCTTGCCTTGCAGCCGGTCAGCCAGACGTCGTAGATGGGATGCTCCACGGCATTGAGGCCGGGGCTATCGGCGAACATCCAGCCGGTGAAGATACGGCGGATCTTGCGGTCGAGGGTGATTTCATCGACCTCGATGAAACCGTCGATCTTCTGTGCTTCCGTGTCGTCACGCGAATAGCAGACTTTTGGCGTCACCTGCAGCGCGCCATACTGCACCGTCTCGTTGACATAGACGTCGAATGTGGTGATGCGGCCGGTGATCTTGTCGATACCGGCAAAAACGGCCACCGGGTTTGCAATACGGGCGGCAAAAGCGCTTTCGGCCGAAACAACCGACAGAACCGCCAGCGAGGCGGCAAGGAGGAGGTTTCGGTGAATAAGCGTCATTCGTATCGTATCCGTTGCGCCGCGGCGATTGCTCTGACCCGGAGGACTAGAGATCGATTGTGGCCAAAACAGGTAGGTGGCGGCCGCACAATGCGGCCGGGAGAGGCTGAACGCGGAAGCGGCTCAGGAGCCGGGCGTCCAGGCGTCGTAATCGCCGGTGACGCGCGGGCGCTCGCCGGTGGCTGCCAGCGAACCCTGTGGGCGATAGGCCAGCGGCGAACCTGTCAGGTTCGGCTGGTGCGGCTTCTGCCATTCGCGCGGCTTGTAATCTTCCTTCGACGGCGGAACGTCGGTGCGGTAATGCATCCATCCATGCCAGCCCGGCGGGATCGCTGAGGCTTCCGCATAGCCCTTGTAGACGACCCAACGCTTGGGCTTGCCCCAGGAGGTCATCGGGCCTTCGTAATAGATGTTGCCCAACTCGTCTTCACCGACTTTGGTGCCGTATTTCCAGGTAAACAGCCGGGTTCCGACCGTCTGTCCGTTCCACCAGGTAAAGATCTGCGTGAGGAGGTTCTTCATGAGTTTTCCGCCAGCTTGGCATACTTGGGGTCATGCAAGGAGGTATTGATTATACCCTCCCGCTTATGCCCCCTGACGCCCGGACTGTCCAGTGATTCCGGTTGCTATATGGTCAGCGCTCACGCGCTATTTAAGCTTCATCTTGAAGCCCGCGTGGCTTTTGGCAAAGCCCTGCCGCTCGTAGAAGCGGTGCGCATCCGTGCGTGCCGCGTTGGAGGTCAGCTGCACCAGACGGCAATCCCGGCGGCGGGCCTCCTCGATCGCATAATCCATCATCTTCGCACCGATCCCCTGACCACGCATGTCGGCGCGGGTCTGCACCGCCTCGATGATCATCGAGACGGAACCCCTGCCCGTCAGCGTCCGATTGAAGAGGATCTGGAACGTGCCGACGACCTCGCCGGCCTTTTCGGCGACGAAGAGCTGTTCGTTCTGCGAGGCATCAATGACATGGAAGGCGCGCAGATACTCGTCGAAGGCGCTTTCGTCAGTGGTGTCGCCATGGCCGCCGACCTCGTCACCGGCGAAGATGCCTATCAGTTCGGGCAGGTCCGCTTCGCGAGCCCTGCGGATGATGATGGCGTCTTCCATGATAACCTCCCTCGATGGCCGCGGATCAGCGCAGTTCGATCCGCTTCTCCATGATGATGGCCGGCAGGCCGGAATTGGGAGCACCCCAGTCCTCCATCCGGTCCACTTCGGCAAAACCCAGTTTCTGGTAGAAGCTCATGGCGCGGACATTTTCCAGCGCCACCTCGACCCGCATGATCTCGGCGTCCGTAAAGCAGGTTTCCAGCTCGGCGAATATATCGCGGCCTATGCCCTCGTTCTGGCAGGAAGGCTTGACATAGAGCTGATGCAGCATGGCGGTCTTGGCCATCTTCGGATACATGGCGGCATAACCAATACCGCCGATATCGCGCCCGCTATCGGCGACGAGAAACTCGCCGTCGCGCTTGCCGATCCGCGCCTTGATCGCCGCTGCGGAATGCCAGGACGAGACCATCTTCGCCACCTGATCGGCTCCGTAGAACGGATCGTAGGTGGTGTGAAAGGTTTCGGAAAGAACGGCCTGGATCCTGTTCAGATCCGCCTCCCCGGCTGTACGGACGAAGTAGACCATCGGCCTACTCCTCTATCCCGAGCTTGGCCTTGACCAGCGCCTGGACAGCCTGCGGGTTGGCCTTGCCACCGGTCGACTTCATCACCTGACCGACGAACCAGCCGGCCAGCGTCGGCTTGGCCTTGACCTTCTCGACCTGATCCGGGTTGGCAGCGATGATGTCATCGACGGCCTTTTCGATGGCGCCGGTATCCGTCACCTGCTTCATGCCGCGTTCTTCGACAAGCGCTGCCGGATCGCCGCCCTCGGTGAGCACGATCTCGAACAGATCCTTGGCAATCTTGCCAGAGATCGTCTCGGCCTTGATGAGGTCGATGATCGCACCGAGCTGAGCGGCGGAAACCGGAGTCTCTTCAATGCCTTTGCCGGTTCTGTTCAAAGCGCCCAGCAAGTCGTTGATGACCCAGTTTGCCGCCATCTTGCCATCACGGCCTTCGGCGACCGCTTCGTAATAGTCGGCAATCGCCTTTTCAGACACGAGAACCGAGGCGTCGTAGATGGAGAGGCCGAGTTCGGAGACGAACCGCGCCTTCTTGTCGTCGGGCAGTTCGGTCAGGCTGGCGCGCATCTTTTCGATGAAGGCATCGTCGAATTCGAGCGGCAGCAGGTCCGGATCGGGGAAATAACGATAGTCATGCGCGTCTTCCTTGGAGCGCATAGAACGGGTCTCGCCCTTGCCCGGATCGAAGAGGCGGGTTTCCTGATCGATCGAGCCGCCATCTTCCAGAATGGCGATCTGGCGGCGTGCCTCGTATTCGATCGCCTGGCCGATGAAGCGGATCGAATTGACGTTCTTGATCTCGCAGCGCGTGCCGAAGGCTGCGCCCGGACGGCGCACGGAGACGTTGACGTCGGCGCGCATCGAGCCTTCGTCCATGTTGCCGTCGCAGGTGCCGAGATAGCGCACGATGGAACGCAGCTTGGTCATATAGGCCTTTGCTTCGTCGGAAGACCGCATATCGGGCTTCGAGACGATCTCCATCAGC
Organism: Neorhizobium sp.; assembly: GCA_028283725.1. Lineage (GTDB taxonomy): Bacteria > Pseudomonadota > Alphaproteobacteria > Rhizobiales > Rhizobiaceae > Neorhizobium. Next base: position 574,062 of record JAPWKC010000004.1, read on the forward strand.
GCCACGCCGGAACGGTTCAGGTCGACATAGGACATGGTCGGATGCTGGTCATGCATCGACTTGCCGGCATCCTGTTCCAGATGCAGACGCTCGATGCCGATCTCGATATCCTCGAACTGACCCTGACGGTCCGGGCCAAGCGAGATGACGATCTGGCCTTCGCCGACGATCGGATCCTTGAACTGCGAGATCTGGTAGCCCTGCGGCAGGTCGGGATAGAAATAGTTCTTGCGGTCGAAGATCGAGCGCTTGTTGATCTGCGCCTTCAGGCCAAGGCCGGTGCGCACGGCCTGCGCGACGCATTCCTCGTTGATGACGGGAAGCATGCCGGGCATGGCAGCGTCGACCAGCGACACGTTGGCATTGGCAGGCTTGCCGAATTCCGTCGAAGCGCCGGAAAAGAGCTTGGAATTGGAGAGAACCTGGGCGTGCACCTCCATGCCGATGATCACTTCCCAGTCGCCGGTGGCGCCGGGGATGAAGCGTTTCGGATCGGGCGTGCGGACGTCGACTAGGGTCATCTGAAGCTCGTATGTATCTCGGATTTATGTTTTCTGGAGGTAGAGCAAATGGCCGTCAGGCGCAAGCTTAACCGACAGATGGGGATGGCGGGACAGGACCCTGCTAGATGCCGGGACCGTAGGTTCCATCTCCACCGGAGCCCAAGGGCTTGGACATGCCGACGGACTGGACGTCCCGATCGATCTTCGGCGCATAGGCCGTCGTGAACCAATGGATGCGGTAATCCTGCTTTTCGAAAAAACCGATCGCCTCGACGTTGCCCGCATGGGTTTCGACACGGGCGATATCGAAACCCTGACGCACGATCTCGGCCTCGACCTCAGCCAGCAGCGCCTTGCCGAGCCCCTGGCCCTGACACGACGGATCGATCCAGAAATCCGAGATGAGCTCGTCCAGTTTTTCGCGCGCGGCCCAGCCCGCGATCGCGCCGAAATGCTCGATGACGGTTGCGGTCAGCCAGGAATTGACGGCAAAGCTCTGGAAGGCATTGCGCGCACTTTCGCGCATGCCTGCCATCTCGCCGATCGACACCATTGCCTTTTCCCAGGCACGGAAGCCGATTTCGGCAATGATCTCCGCATCATCTTCCCGTGCGTTGCGAATTGTCGGCATCGGTCCTCTCGTCTCAGACGATAAGTAGAGCAAAGGTTTTGGGATTTGACTAGTGGGCGAGCTGAAAGCTGGTAACGGCATCGGGCTCGGTTTGAGCAGTTACCACGGTTACTGCTCTGGCGGGAAGCGCTGGCGATCATGGACGACTGCCACGACCTCAAGATCATCGGCTCCGATGGCTCGATAGACGGCGAAATAGTGAAGCCCGACGATATGGAGCTCGCGCGTTCCCGCTACACGACCGGGCCTTCCGATTTGAGGGAAATTTTCGAGCATCTGTATAGCCTGGAGGATGCGTGCGACTATCCGTCCCGCGGCAGCGAGATCGTCAGGTGCGATATAGTCGAAGATCGCTTGGAGGTCTGCTTCCGCACCCGGCGTGAAGCTAATCATCGAGGCCGAATTTCTTCCAGACGTCACCGATCGGGATGCGTTTTTCCGGATGACGGTCGGCCTCCGCCACTGCAGCCTCGATCTTGGCCTTGACCCATTCGTCGTAACCGCCAGCTTCGCCACCGTCGGCCAGTGGCTGGCTCTTAGCGTCGTCAGATGTTTTGGTTCCAGGCTTCCTCATGGGGCGAAGATAACACCGCCGAAAGGATATCAAAAATAAAATCGCCGGCACGAGGCCGGCGACTGTGTTTAATCTATTCCGGCTCTCTTACCACCACTTGGCGGGAGTGAATTTGCCGGCGGCCTGTTCGATCACATAGGCGGTGCGGAAGAGGGTTTCCTCCTCGAAGGGCTTGCCGATGAGCTGCAGGCCAAGCGGCAGGCCCTTGTCGTCAAGGCCGGCGGGAACGGCAATGCCGGGAAGGCCTGCCATGTTGACCGTTACCGTGAAGATGTCGTTCAGGTACATGGCGACCGGATCGTTGGCGAGGTTCTCGTCGGCGATGCCGAAGGCGGATGACGGGGTGGCGGGCGTCAGGATCGCATCGACACCGGCGTGGAACGCCTGTTCGAAGTCGCGCTTGATCAGCGTGCGGACCTTCTGCGCCTGCAGGTAATACGCGTCGTAGTAACCGGCAGACAGAACATAGGTGCCGATCATGATGCGGCGCTTAACCTCGGTGCCGAAGCCGGCGGCGCGGGTCTTTTCGTACATGTCGACGATGTCCTTGCCATCGACGCGCAGACCGTAGCGAACGCCGTCATAACGGGCAAGGTTGGACGATGCTTCGGCCGGCGCCACGATGTAATAGGCCGGCAGCGCGTATTTGGTGTGCGGCAGCGTGATATCGACGATCTCGGCGCCGGCATCTTTCAGGTAGGCAATGCCCTTCTGCCAGAGCTTTTCGATGTCTTCCGGCATGCCATCGACGCGGTACTCGCGCGGGATGCCGATCTTCATGCCCTTTACCGACTGGCCGAGGGCCGCTTCGTAATCCGGGATGGGCAGATCGACCGAGGTCGTATCCTTGGCATCGACCGAGGCCATGGATTTCAACAGGATCGCGGCGTCGCGCACGTCGCGCGCGATCGGGCCGGCCTGATCGAGAGAGGAGGCGAAGGCAACCGTGCCCCAGCGCGAGCAGCGGCCATAGGTTGGCTTGATGCCGACCGTGCCGGTGAAGGCGGCCGGCTGGCGGATCGAGCCGCCGGTATCGGTCGCGGTGGCGCCGGCGCAAAGATGGGCCGCGACGGCTGCGGCCGAGCCGCCCGAAGAACCACCCGGAACGAGCTGCTGGTTGGAGCCCTCGGCCTTCCACGGGTTGATGACCGGGCCGTAGAACGAGGTCTCGTTGGACGAGCCCATGGCGAACTCGTCCATGTTGAGCTTGCCGAGCATGACGGCGCCGTCGTCCCAGAGGTTCTGGGTTACGGTCGATTCGTATTTCGGCTTGAAGCCGTCGAGAATGTGGGAGCAGGCCTGGGTGTGAACATCCTCAGTCGCAAACAGGTCCTTGATACCAAGCGGAATGCCCTCGAGCGCACCGACGGTGCCGGACGCGCGGCGGGTGTCTGAAGCCTTGGCCATGTCGAGCGCCTTTTCCGGCGTCACGGTGACATAGGCGTTGAACACACCATTGGCGGCCTCGATCGCGTCCAGATAGGCCTTCGTCAGATCGACGGCGGTGAAATCCTTGGCCTTCAGCTTGTCGCGGGCTTCGGCAATGGTGAGGCTGGTGAGTTCGGTCATGGCTTCTTCAAATCTTTTCGAATGGCTTGATATGGCGGAGGCGGCGCTTCGACAGCGCTTACTCGACGACCTTCGGAACCAGGAAGAAATTGCGGTCGGTGGAAGGCGCATTGGCAACGACATCGTCGGCCTTGTTGCCGTCGGTCACGTCGTCGTGGCGCTTGCGCATGTCCATCGGCGTGACCGAGGTCATCGGCTCGACGCCGGTCACATCGACTTCGGACAGCTGTTCGACGAAGCCGAGAATGCCGTTCAATTCGCCGACCATGCGATTGGCATCTTCTTCCGAGACCGCAAGGCGGGCAAGACGGGCGACACGCTTCACGGTGGCGAGATCGACGGACATGGCTTTACTCCGATGGGAAATTTCCCCTTCGCTATAATGGCCACGTCCGCCGTTCGCAACAGGGTAGCGCGCCTGTTTATAGAGCGCGCTACCGGTTTATCAGCCGAAGCCGGCAATCACTCGTAGCTGAGCGTGGCGCCGACAGTCGGCACTTCGACGCGGGTGCGCGCACCTTCCATGCCCTTGACGAACTTTTCCGGCGTCTGGTCGATGATCGGGAAAGTGCCGAAATGGCAGGGGATGGCGTGCTTGAAATCGAAGAAGCGCTGGCAGGCCAAAGCTGCGACGGCACCGCCCATGGTGAAACGGTCGCCGACCGGCACGATGCCGATATCGGGCTGGTGCAGCTCGTTGATCAGGCCCATATCGGTGAAGATGTCGGTATCGCCCATGTGGAAGACGGACGGCTCGTCATCGAAATGCATCAGAAGGCCGTTCGGATTGCCGAGCGAATGGGACACGCCGGTCTCGTCGATCTGGGCCGAGGAATGCAGCGCCTGGGTGAAGGTGACGGTAAAACCGTCAAAGCCGACCGTGCCGCCGGTATTGCCCATCTCGAACCTGTCGAGGCCCTTGGTGCCGAGCCAGGAGGCGAGATCCGGGTTGGCGAGAATGACTGCGCCGGTTTCCTTGGCGATCTCCACCGTGTCGCCGACATGGTCGGCATGGCCGTGGGTCAGAAGGATATGCGTCAGACCCTCGGTCGCAGCCTTGATATCCTGGCCGGCAAAGGTCGGGCTGTAGGTGAGGAAAGGGTCAATAAGAATTTTAGCCTTGGCCGTTTCGATGCGGAACGCGGCGTGGCCGAGCCAGATGATCTTCATGAAAAGTCTCCGAATGGGGGAATGGTCGTAACGACATCGTCCTGAATTTTGATAGAAAGACATCGTCGAAGCGAGCGCTTCGCTCTACGAAAGGTAGTGAGACGATCGAAATCCGGGTTACGGTTCTCGTCAGACCGTTGGGTTGGCGCCCAACTCTGACGGTGATCCGTCAAGACAACCGAGACCGGGCGAAAGCTCGTATCCCGCCGGAAGCGATATCGTCTCACCTCCTTGCCTGTACGGATAGCACGATGCAGGCGATTTTCAAAGTTCACAACGGATTGAATTGCATGACTGTGATGACCATCGAGGAACTCGCAAACGCCCTGCAAACGGGCCAACCGGTCGCAGGCCTCGACCTCGGGACGAAGACGATCGGGCTTGCCATGTCGGATCTCGGCCGACGTTTCGCGAGCCCCAGGCCGGTCATCAAGCGGGTGAAATTCACCCTTGATGCAAATGTGCTTTTGGCTTTTGCAGAGAAGGAAAAGGTCGCAGCCTTCGTCATCGGCCTGCCGATGAATATGGATGGATCTTCGGGCCCGCGCGTTCAGGCGACACGCGCCTTCGTGCGCTCGATGTCGGAGAAAACCGCCCTGCCCTTCGTCTTCTGGGACGAGCGGCTGTCGACGGTTGCGGCGGAACGGGCGCTTCTGGAAATGGACGTATCAAGGGCCAAGCGCGCCGAACGGATCGATTCGGCAGCGGCAAGCTTCATTCTTCAGGGGGCGCTGGACAGGCTCTTGTCGCTGGCAAGGACGGCCGATGCCGGCCGCGACGCGGACTGACGGCTGGCCCACCAGTCGCGGATAGACTTGCGCTTGCGGAAGAGCACGATCGAAAACACGACCAGACTGTCGAAGGCGATGGCGCGGGCAACCAATGGCGGGATCTTCTCCGGCGCAATGCCGAGAACGCTTCCGTAGATTTCAAAGACAAGATCATGCGCCTGACGGGTCAACATGAAAACGCCGAAGCTCATGTCGTGATATGAAAGCTCATACCAGCTGAACAGCAGCAGAACCGGGCCGGCCCACAGTATCAGAAACCACTTCATGCGGCCTGTCCCTTCCATTCGCCCGGACCGAAATCCAGCGTGACAATCCACCGCGACAGCGCCATCAGGCTCAGCACCAGCGCAGGCACGGAAATGTCGAGAGCCAGAACCGCAAAGAGCGTGGTCGTGACCGTCAGCAGTGTAGCATGACTGAGTGGCGTTCCCATAGCGCGGCCGCTCCGGGTTGGGCGTGGTTAACAATGCGTTAACGGAACATTTAAACCGCAAGCGACCATCTGCAACGTAAACCGGCAGTTATGGTTAATTTTCGAGGATGCGCTGTGGATATCGAGGGGGCACACGCGTTGCCCTCTCCTCCCCGCCCGGATCGGATCGGCCCGCGGGTTTCAGGTGCAGAATTCGCTGCGATGCGTTGGCAAAAAGGCGGGAAAGCGCCCGGATCAGCCGTAGATGGCCCGCACCAGACGGCTGACGGCAGAGGCAACCTTGTCCCAGTCCTTTTCCGTCCGCAAGGATATGCCGGAAAACTGGCCGCTGACGGTCGCAGAGACGACCAGATGCTGGATGGACGCAAAGAGCAACGCGTTGGTCAGTGTCGCATCGACGCCCTTGGGCGGCGTCAGGGAGCCGCGCATCCGGTCCAGCCATTTCTGCAAAGAACGGGCGCGGGCTTCGGACAGGCGGCGGACCTGCGGCGTGTCCTTGGAAATCTCCCAGGCGACGATCTTGCACATCAGCGGATCTTCGCGCAGCGCATCCATGTAATAGCTGGAGAGCTTGTCCATCAGGTCGCCATAGGTCAGCACGAACATGCCGCCGGTGTCTTCCGGGATGCGATCCTTGACCCAGGAACCGAGATCCTCGCCGATCGCATCGACGAGACCGTCGAGACCGCCGTAATACCGATAGATGAGCTGCTTGTCGCAACCGGCCCGGCGGGCAACGGCATTGATGCCAAACCCCTGAAATCCTTGTTCGGCGAGAAGATCGCGGGCGGCGAGAAAGATCGTCCGCTCGGTGCTTGCGCGGTTTCGCGGGCGGGGCGCCCCAGCGGCTGCGCCATCTTTCGTCGTCATCTCAGCGGTCTGCAGCATCGCCAGCCTGATTCCATCAAATTCGGATGTGGTTGTTAAGGCGTTAATCGCCGCCTCCTTACCCTGCAAGCATCTCAAGGCGTCATGCACAGGTTAGGTTGGCGGCGAATGCCTCATGCCGCATTGCACACACGTTCCGAGCGGAGTAACGAGGTAGCGTCGTCGTCTGCCCCTCCCCGCCACGCTTACGCCCGAAGCCCTCCCCGCACGCCATGCTCATCGTCTTTCAAAGCATCCTGCCGATCTTCCTGATCGTGCTTCTCGGCATTGCGCTGAAGCGCTCGCCCGTGATCAATCCGACCTTCTGGGATGGGCTGGAACAGTTCAGCTATTGGGTTCTCTTCCCGTCGCTGCTGTTCCAAACGATGGCGCATGCGGATTTCACCAACACGGAAAACCTGTCGGTCAGCTTTGCGGCGATCCTCACGGTCTGCGTGATGTCGGGTGCCATCCTCGGCCTGTGGCCGGTGCTGCAGCGCATGGGGGTGCGGGCGCCAGCCTACAGTTCGCTCTTCCAGACGGCGACACGCTGGAACGGTTTTGTCGCTCTGGCGATCGCGGCCAAAACCTCCGGTCATGAAGGCCTGACGATGATCGGCATGGTGATGGCGGCGATCATCATTCCGCAGAACCTGACGATCATCATCGTGCTCGTGTGGTTTTCCGGACGGGCGCGCAGCTACAAAATGATGTTCTACCGGGTCGTGACCAATCCGATGATCGTCGCAACCGCGCTCGGCATCGTCGTCAACCTTCTTCATATCCCCGTCTACGACCCGGTGATGCAGGCCGTCTATTTCCTCTCGGAGGCGGCGCTCAGCCTCGGCCTTATCACCGTCGGCGCCGGATTGCGGGTGATGGACGCGCTGAAACCAAGCCTGCTTGCACTGCTTGCGGTCTTCCTGAAGCTTGCGGTGTTTCCGGTGGTCGCGGTGTCGATCGGCCTTGGTCTTGGCCTGCACGGAACGGCGCTGACGATGCTGGCGCTGAGTGCGGCCGTGCCGACGGCGATGAACGGTTATATCATGGCCAAGCAGTTCAATGCCGACGCCGACTTCTATGCCGCCGTCGCCACCATCCAGGTGATCATCTCGTTCTTCACCATTCCGATCGTTCTTACGATCGCGCCTTACGTCGCCGGCGGGTAAAGCAGGTCGACGATGTAGCGGGCGTCGAAACGGGCATCGAGCATGCCATAGGTCGAGCGCCAGCCACCGGCGAGACGCGTTTCCATATAGGCGTCGGCGATCTTTCCGGCACCAAGCCGCGACAGTTCCGCGGCACCGGCGGCCAGCGCCAGTTGCTCCACCAGAAGGCGGGCCGCCCCTTCATCGCTTTCGCAAAGCGCCATGGCGGCGCGCAGCACCTCGACGGTCTTCTTGCCGGAATGGCCGAGATCGCGTTCGAATCCGGCCAGCACCATGTCGAACAGCTCGCGGCCGCGCGACAGAACCCGCAGCACATCCAGCGCCATGACATTGCCCGAGCCTTCCCAGATCGCATTGACCGGGGCTTCGCGGTAATGCCGGGCGATCGGGCGTTCCTCGATATAGCCATTGCCGCCGAGGCATTCCATCGCCTCATAGATCAGCGACGGGGCGATCTTGCAGTTCCAGTATTTGACGACCGGCGTCATGACGCGGGCAAAGGCCGCATCGGTCGGGTTGTTGGCGGCACGGTCGAAGGCGTCGGCAAGGCGGAAGGAGAGCGCCGTTGCGGCGGCGACATCGAGCGCCATGTCGGCGAGAACGCGGGTCATCAGCGGCTGGTCGATCAGGTTGCGGCCAAAAACCTTGCGGCCGCGCGTATGATGCACCGCCTCGGCAACGGAGGCGCGCATGATGCCGGCAGACGCCAGCGAACAATCGAGCCGGGTCAGCGTCACCATGTCGAGGATCGTGCGAATGCCGGCGGAGGGCTCGCCGAGAAGATAGCCGAAGGCATCGGTGAACTCGACTTCGGACGAGGCGTTCGAGCGGTTGCCGAGCTTGTCCTTCAGGCGCTGGAAATGCAGGCCGTTGGCGGAGCCATCTTCCAGCAAGCGCGGAACGAGGAAGCAACCGATGCCGTCGCCGGTCTTGGCCAGCATGACGAAACCGTCGCTCATCGGCGCCGACATGAACCATTTGTGGCCGGAGAGACGATAGACACCCTCGCCGACCCGCTCAGCCGTCGTGCGGTTGGCGCGCACATCCGTGCCGCCCTGCTTTTCCGTCATCCCCATGCCGAGCGTCACGGCGCTCTTCTGCAGCGCCGGACGGTTGGTCGAATCATATTTGCGCGACAGGATTTTTGGCGCCCATTCCTTCTGGACGCGGGGCGAGGCCATGAGGGCTGCGACAGAGGCGCTCGTCATCGTCAGCGGGCAGAGATGGCCGCATTCGAGCTGCGAGGTCAGGTAGAAGCGCGTCGCACGGGCCTTGTGCTCGTGATTGCGGGTTTCCGGCGTGGTTTCCCATACGGAGGAATGCAGGCCGGTCTGCATCGAACGGCGCATCAGCGCATGCCATGCCGGATGGTATTCGACGGTATCCAGCCGCTCGCCGCGCGGACCATGGGTCTTCAGCTTCGGCGGGTTCTCGTTTGCCATGCGCGCCAGTTCCTGCGCCTCCGGCGAAGTGACGTAGCGGCCGAGCTGGTCATATTCCTCGCGCACGCTGCGATGCAGGTCGCCCGTGAGGTCGACGACCAGCGGGTCCGACCGGTAGGCATTGATGCCGGACCAGAGGCTTGGCTGGTTCAGCTCGGCAAATTTTTCTTCGTCGCGGGACATGTCGTTCATGCCCCGCTTCTAGCGGAAGTTCCGACGGGTGGGAACGGCGCAAAAGATGGAAATCGAGCGTTCTTCACAAAACCTCGTAGTGAGCCGTAATTCATGCTATCGATCACAATGATCATGCAACGGGACAGCACGCAGGCTCATGGGGCAGCGCAGACTCGATATTACCCTGCCGGACGAGATGATCGCAGCGATCGAGGGACGCATCGAAGCGGGCGAGTTTTCCTCTGCCGACGAGTTGATGCGCACGGCAATCGATGCCTTGCTGCGTGAGGACTTGGACGTGGATGCGCAATTGAGCGACATCCGGCAGCGCATCAAGCAATCCGTAGAGGATCCTCGGCCGAGCGTCAGCAGCGCCGATGTTCGCAAGCATCTCGACGCGCTTTTCGATCGTCATCGGGATTGATTGATCGATGAGGCGGCTGCCGGTCACATTCAGGCCGAACGCCATTGCCGATATCGATGCGATTTTCCTGTATGTGCTCGGCGTCAGCCGGGATCTCGCCATCTCGGCAGGATTTGTCGATCGGATCGACACGCGCCGCGAGGCGATCGGGGCCATACCGCTCGGTGGCGTGGCCCGATCTGACCTTGGAGATGGGATAAGGCTCGTCCCCTTCGAAAAGAGCGCCGTCATTCGCTATCGCATCGTACTCTATCGCATCGTGGACGCGACCGTGGAGATCACGAATGCCTTCTATCGAGGGCGCGATTATGACGCACTCTTGCGAAACAAGTCGTGATAACCGCGCCCGCCGCTTGCAGCCTCGCCCCCCAGACCGTATAGACCGCCGAACGCAAGCGGAGACACCACTTATGGTCTTCTTCCCCCATCGCCATCTGATTGGCATCAAGGGCCTTACCGAACAGGACATCACCTTTCTTCTCGACAAGGCCGACGAGGCCGTGAAGATTTCCCGGCAGCGGGAAAAGAAGACGTCCACGCTTCGGGGCCTCACCCAGATCAATCTCTTCTTCGAAGCCTCGACCAGGACGCAGTCCTCGTTCGAACTTGCCGGAAAACGGCTTGGCGCCGACGTCATGAACATGTCGGTCGGCAATTCGTCGGTGAAGAAGGGCGAGACGCTGATCGACACGGCGATGACGCTGAATGCCATGCGCCCCGACGTGCTGGTTCTGCGCCACTCTTCGGCCGGTGCCGCAGCCCTTCTGGCACAGAAGGTCGCCTGCTCGGTCGTCAATGCCGGCGACGGCCAGCACGAGCACCCGACCCAGGCGCTGCTCGACGCACTCACCATCCGCCGGGCAAAGGGCAAGCTGTCGCGCATCATCGTCGCGATCTGCGGTGATGTCCTGCATTCCCGCGTTGCCCGCTCCAACATCCTGCTTCTCAATGCCATGGGCGCGCGCGTTCGGGTCGTCGCACCTGCGACGCTGCTGCCCTCCGGCATCCGCGACATGGGGGTCGAGGTCTTCCATTCGATGGAAGAGGGCCTGAAGGATGCCGACGTCGTGATGATGCTGCGGCTCCAGCGTGAGCGCATGGCCGGCGCCTTCGTGCCGTCGGTGCGCGAATATTTCCACTTCTACGGTCTCGACGCTGAAAAGCTGAAAGCCGCCAAGGACGATGCTCTCGTCATGCATCCCGGCCCGATGAACCGCGGCGTCGAAATCGCATCGGAAGTCGCCGACGGGCCGCAGAGTGTCATCGAACAACAGGTCGAAATGGGCGTTGCCGTGCGCATGGCCGTGATGGAGACGCTGCTCGTTTCCCAGAACAACGGAGAACGCGCATGACGTCCGCAACCGCCACCGTTCTCAAGAACCTTCGCATTATCGATCCTTCGCGCCGTCTCGACGAGACCGGCACGATCATCATCGGCGAAGACGGCCGCATTCTCGCAGCCGGCGCCGACGCGCAGAACCAGGGCACCCCCGAAGGCGCCACCGTGCGCGACTGCAAGGGCCTCGTTGCGACGCCCGGCCTGGTCGACGCCCGCGCCTATGTGGGCGAGCCGGGCGCCGAGCATACCGAGACGATCGAATCGGCCGGCCGCGCGGCAGCAGCCGGCGGCATCACCTCCTTCATCATGATGCCCGATACCGATCCGGTGCTCGACGACATCGCGCTGATCGAGTTCGTCAAGAAGACGGCGCGCGACAAGGCCGTCGTCAACATCCATCCGGCGGCAGCGCTGACCCGCCGGCTCGAAGGCAAGGAGATGACCGAGATCGGGCTTCTGCAGGAAGCCGGTGCGGTTGCCTTCACCAACGGTCGTCACGGACTTTCCGACACGCTGCTCCTGCGGCGCGCGATGACCTATGCGCGCGAGTTCGATGCTGTCATCTCGCTGGAGCTCAGAGAAAAATATCTCGGCAACGGCGTGATGAACGAGGGGCTGTTTGCTTCATGGCTCGGGCTTTCCGGCGTGCCGAAGGAAGCCGAGCTTATTCCGCTCGAGCGCGATCTGCGCATCGCGGGCCTGACCAAGGGTCGTTATCACGCGGCCAAGATTTCCGTTGCCGAATCGGCCGAGGCAATGCGGGTCGCCCGTTCGCGCGGCGCCAATGTCACCTGCGGCGTGTCGATCAACCACCTGTCGCTCAACGAGAACGACATCGGCGAGTATCGTAGCTTCTTCAAGCTGTCGCCGCCGCTGCGCTCGGAAGAAGACCGGATCTCGATGGCCGATGCTGTCGCCGACGGCACGATCGATATCATCGTCTCCTCCCATGACCCGCAGGATGTCGATACCAAGCGCCTGCCGTTTGCCGATGCCGCCGATGGCGCGATCGGCTTCGAGACGATGCTGTCGGCGGCCCTTCGCCTGCATCACGACGGCCGTGTGCCGCTGATGCGGCTGATCGATGCGATGTCGACGCGCCCGGCGCAGATTTTCGGCCTCGATGCCGGCACGCTGAAAGCCGGCGCCAAGGCCGATATCACGCTGATCGATCTCGATTATCCTTGGATCGTATCGAAGGATGCGCTTCTGTCGCGCTCGAAGAATACGCCGTTCGAGGATGCGCGCTTCTCCGGCCGGGCCGTCGCCACCTATGTCGCGGGCACGTGCGTCTACAAACTGGACTGACCAGTTGGGCTGACTGGCGGGCGAACGGGATTTCGGGGGATCAACGATGAACGACATTTTCACCTGGCAGATCACCCTGCCGCTGGCACTGGCCGCGCTCGTCGGCGGCTATCTCTTGGGCTCGATCCCTTTCGGCCTGCTTCTGACGCGGGCAGCCGGGCTCGGTGACATCCGTTCGATCGGCTCGGGCAATATCGGCGCCACCAACGTGCTGCGCACCGGCAACAAGAAGCTGGCCGCAGCGACGCTTCTTCTCGACGCGCTGAAGGCGACGGCGGCCGCGCTGATCGGCTGGTATGTGCTCGGACCGGAAGCCGGGCTGATTGCCGGTTTCGCGGCGTTTCTCGGCCATCTCTTTCCCGTCTGGCTCGGCTTCAAGGGCGGCAAGGGCGTCGCCACCTATATCGGCACGCTGCTCGGCGTTGCGCCCTGGATGGTGCTCGTCTTTGCGGTCGTGTGGCTGAGCTGTGCCAAGCTCACCAAGTATTCGTCGCTCTCGGCGCTCGTCGCAACGGTGATCGTCCCAATCGTCCTCTTTGCCATCGGCCAGCCGAAGATCGGCCTCGTCATGGCAATCATGACGGTGATTTCCTGGTGGAAGCACGAGGAGAATATCAAGCGGCTTCTTGCAGGCACCGAGAGCAAGATCGGCCAGAAGGGCTGAAAGCCCAACCCAAAGCGCGTCGCGACCCTTGAGATAAGCGTGACGCGCTTTCAGTCTTTATTCCTGTGCGTGTCGTGATCCGAAACCGGAGACCAGTTTCGGCAGACATCTGTTTTAACTGACACCGCCTTTCCTTCGCCATTGCCGTTTCACTCATGACCGCCTCACCAAAAGGTGAAAGGCCTGCAGCAACTTCACCGTTCGCATGCGGCCGGCATTGGTTTAACCAGCAAGATATTCACTCGAATATCACGAAGGAATTTCAGCATGTCTTTCAACTGTTTCGGCTTGACGAAGACGCTCGGCCTCGCCTCTGCCCTGATGGCGGGCGGCCTGATCGCGGCAACGGCTGCGGATGCCGCGACGCTCAACGTCACCTATGCAGGATCGATGGGTGTCGTCATGGACAAGGCGCTCGGCCCGGCCTTCGCCAAAACCAATAACGTCACCTATCAGGGACAAGGTCGCGGCGCCTATGCAATGGCGCATCTCATCATGACCAAGCAGGTCCCGGCAGACGTGTTCGTATCGATCACGCCCGGCCCGATGGATCTGCTTCAGAAAGCCGGGCTCGTGGAGAGCGCCGTGCCCGTCGCCAGCACCAGCATGGTCATCGCCTATAATCCGAAGGGCAAGTTCGGCGATGCGTTCAAGGCCGCCGCAGCCGGCACGGCGGGCGCAGACCCCTGGTGGAAGATCCTCGAAACGCCAGACTTCAAGTTCGGCCGCACCGACCCGATCGGAGACCCGCAGGGCCAGAACATCATCTTCACCATGCTTCTGGCAGAGAAATTCTACAAGCAGCCGAAGCTGGAAGAAACCGCACTCGGCGAGGTGATGAACCACGATCAGGTGTTCATGGAAGGCAATATGCTGGCGCGGCTGGAAGCAGGCCAGATCGACGCGTCCTCGGGCTACAAGAGCGCCGTGATCTCCGCCCATCTGCCCTTTGTCGAACTGCCGGACGAAATCAACCTCAGCAATCCTGCCGACGCTGCCCAATGGTACGACACGGTGAGCTTCAAGGCGACCGGTGCAGACGGCAAGGAGCAGACGCTCAAGCCTCAGCCGCTGGTCTTCTATGCCGCGGTCTTGAAGAACGCGCCCGATCCGGATGCGGCCAAGACGTTCGTCGCCTTCCTGCAGAGCGCCGATGGCCAGAGGCTTTTTGCCGACAACGGTTACGACAAGCCCAAGGGCAATGACCTCTATCATTGATCCCGCAGGCATTGATCCCGTGAACCGTTCGAACGAACGGCCGAGCGAGACAAATAGACCGGTGCAGCCTGCTGCGCCGGTCTATGGTCGTGGGCTGTCGCTTCCCGCGCTGCCGCTCTTCATTCTTCCGGCCTGCCTCCTATGCGCCCTGCCCTTTGCGGCTCTGCTCTGGCAAACCGGATCGACGGGCTTCCAACTGGCCTATGGCGATGGCGACGCCGTCAAGGTGTCGCTCACGCTCGGCCTTGTCGCGATCGTGCTGATCTTTCTCCTCGGCACACCGGTGGCCTTGTGGCTGGCGCGCACCCGCTCGCGGGTCAAGCCGCTCGTGGAGACGATCGTTCTCGCGGTTCTGCTGACGCCGCCGCTCGGCATGGGCATCCTGCTTCTCTCCGTCTACGGCCCTTATGCCAGTGTCGGCGCGCTGCTGGAGCGGATCGGCATTACCTTCAGCAACAATGCCGGCGCCTTCATTCTCTCCCAGGTCTATGGCGGCATCGCCTATTTCATCATGGCGGCAACGGCCGCCTTCGAGGGGGTGCCGACCGATGCGGAAGAAGCGGCGACCGTTCTTGGCGCAACCGGGATGCAGACATTCTTTCGCGTGACGATGCCGCTTGCCGCGCGCGGGCTGCTGGCGGGCCTCATCGTCGCCTGGGTCCGGGTGATCGGCGAATTCGGCATCGTGACGATCTTTGCCTATTTTCCGCAGGGCATTCCGGTGAAGCTCTATGTCAACCTGCAGAATGACGGCGTCGATCAGGTCTACGCACTTCTATGGCTGATGCTGGCCGTCACCTTGCCGCTGCCGCTGGCAGGGTTGTTCTTCCTGCGCCGCCGCGCCTGACATCGCTTGTCGAAAGGCGTCTTTTTGCGATAGTATGTCACTTTATTTCGAGCATTAAACGAACTGACGTTATCGCAATCCGTATTCGACAGGACCTCCGTTATGGCGACCGACACTGCGGGTCGTGCCGCGCACCGCGTTTCCGGTATCCTCCTGAATGACCGGCAGCGGATGGCATGGCTGCGGCTGATCCGTTCCGACAATGTCGGGCCTGCGACGTTTCGCGATCTGATCAATCATTGCGGAACCGCGGAAAACGCCCTTGCCATGCTGCCCGAACTTTCCGCGCGCGGCGGCGCCCGCCGGGCGATCCGCATCGCCTCCAAAGAAGAGGCCGAGCGCGAACTGGCTCAGGCCCGCAGGCTCGGCGCCCGCTTCGTCGGCATCGGCGAACCGGATTACCCCCCGGCGCTGCGACAGATCGATGGCGCACCGCCGCTTCTGGCCATAAGAGGCGCGCCGGAAACCGTCGTTCGCCCCTCCATCGGCGTAGTCGGCGCCCGCAATGCCTCGATCGTCGGCACCAAGTTTGCGGCGATGATCGCCCGTGATTGCGGACGCGCGGGCTATACAATCACATCGGGCCTTGCCCGAGGCATCGACACGGCAGCGCATCGCGCCGGCATCGAAAGCGGCACGATCGCGGTTCTGGCGGGCGGCCTCGACCGGCCTTATCCGCCCGAGAATGTGGATCTGCTCGATGCGATCATCGATGGTGGCGGCGCGGCCGTCAGCGAAATGCCGTTCGGATGGGAACCTCGCGCCCGTGACTTTCCCCGCCGTAACCGGCTGATCGCCGGCATCCCGCTCGGCACCGTCGTGATAGAGGCCGCGGAACGTTCCGGCTCGCTGATCACCGCGCGGCTTGCCAGCGAGTTCGGACGGCTGGTGTTTGCGGTGCCGGGCTCGCCGCTCGACCCGCGAAGCCATGGGACAAACGGCCTGCTCAAGCAGGGCGCGATCGTCACGACCGGTGCAAAGGACGTGCTGGAGGCGCTGGCACCGATTTCGCAGCTCGATCTGTTTTCCGCACAGACGTCCGCTCGGGAGCCGGAAAGGCCGGCATCCCCCGCGCCGCCGCCGGACGAGGACGACCGGGCTACCATCCTGTCCGCGCTCGGCCCGACGCCGGTGGACATTGACGACATCATCCGCCATACCGGAATTGCCGCTGCCGCCGTTTATCTCATTCTGCTGGAACTCGACCTTGCAGGGCGTCTGCTGCGCCATCCCGGCGGACGGGTTTCACTATCTCTGGATGTATGAGCGCGGCCGGCGGCCGGCCTGCACGTCGCCCGCCTCCACATAGGCCATCTCGATCAGATAACACAGCATGTCGGCACCCTCGCCGAGAGCCACCTGCCGCAATTCACCCAGCATCTGCCTGATATAGGCAATCTTTTGGCGGGACAGATCTTCCGGGTGGATGCCTGCATCAGTCGGGCGGTTCATCGAAAGGTCCTATCCAAAAAAGGAGGTCATACAGTCCATTTAAATGGTCATCGTCCTATGACGGCGAAGATATAACAGTTATTCAGAATTGCAAGATCGACGCCAATATCCTTCCGGTTGCGCTGCGTTGCATGCCAGAAATTGACCGTCGCCTCTTGACCGGAAGACAAACGCCCTCCATGTCGGGAGGTCAGAATTCAGCCGGAACATGATCTGCGCCATGATCCGTTCCCGCATCCCGCTCTATTACAGAGAAACAAAATGAATGTAGTCGTTGTAGAATCTCCCGCCAAAGCCAAGACGATCAACAAGTATCTTGGCCCTGGCTACAAGGTTCTCGCCTCCTTCGGCCATGTGCGCGACCTGCCTGCAAAGGACGGTTCGGTGCTTCCCGACCAGGATTTCGAAATGTCCTGGGAGGTCGATAGCGCGTCGCAGAAGCGCATGAAGGACATCGCCGATGCCGTAAAAGGCTCCGACGGCCTCTTCCTCGCGACCGACCCTGATCGCGAGGGTGAAGCGATTTCGTGGCATGTGCTCGACCTGTTGAAGAAAAAGCGCGTGCTTGGCGACATGCCGGTGAAGCGCGTCGTCTTCAATGCCATCACCAAGAAGGCCGTGCTCGACGCGATGGCCAATCCGCGTGACATCGACGTGCCGCTGGTGGATGCCTATCTTGCCCGCCGCGCACTCGACTATCTCGTCGGCTTCAACCTTTCACCGGTTCTGTGGCGCAAGCTGCCGGGCGCCCGTTCGGCCGGCCGTGTGCAGTCGGTGGCGCTGCGTCTCGTCTGCGACCGCGAAAACGAGATCGAGCGCTTCGTCTCGGAAGAATACTGGAACATTTCGGCGCTGCTGCGCACGCCGCGCGGCGACGAGTTCGAGGCCAAGCTGGTGCAGGCCGACGGCAAACGTCTGCAGGCCCGCGGCGTCAAGACCGGCGACGACGCCAACAGGCTGAAGACCCTGCTCGACGGCGCCGCCTATACGGTCGAGAGCGTCGAGGCCAAGCCCGTCAAGCGCAATCCCGGCCCGCCCTTCACCACCTCGACGCTGCAGCAGGCGGCATCTTCGAATATCGGCTTCAATGCGTCGCGCACCATGCAGGTAGCGCAGAAGCTCTATGAAGGCGTCGATATAGGCGGCGAGACGGTCGGTCTCATCACCTATATGCGTACCGACGGCGTGCAGATGGCGCCGGAGGCGATCGATGCCGCGCGCGCTGCCATCGTCGACCAGTTCGGCCAGCGCTATCTGCCGGAAAAGCCGCGCTTCTACTCCACCAAGGCGAAGAACGCCCAGGAGGCCCACGAAGCGATCCGCCCGACCGACTTCAACCGCACGCCGGATCAGGTCCGCAAATTCGTCGATGCCGATCAGGCACGGCTCTACGAGCTGATCTGGAAGCGCGGCATTGCCAGCCAGATGGCGTCTGCCGAGATGGAGCGGACGACCGTCGAGATCATCGCGTCCAATGGTTCCGAGAAGGCCGGCCTGCGCGCCGTCGGCTCCGTTGTCCGCTTCGACGGCTTCCTCGGCGCCTATGTGGATCGCCGCGACGAAGACGACAAATCCGAGGATGACGACGAGGACGGCCGGCTGCCGGAGATCAATGCCCATGAGAAGCTGGGCAAGGAAAAGATCAATGCCAGCCAGCACTTCACCGAGCCGCCGCCGCGCTATTCCGAAGCCTCGCTGATCAAGAAGATGGAAGAGCTCGGCATCGGCCGGCCGTCCACCTATGCCGCGACGCTGAAGACGCTGTCGGACCGCGAATACGTGGTGACGGAAAAGCGCAAGCTGATCCCGCATTCCAAGGGACGTCTGGTCACGGCGTTCCTCGAAAACTTCTTCACCAAATATGTGGAATACGACTTCACCGCCGATCTGGAAGAAAAGCTCGACCGCATCTCGGCCGGCGAACTGGACTGGAAACAGGTTCTGCGCGAATTCTGGCAGGACTTTTTCGGCCAGATCGAAGACACCAAGGAACTGCGCGTCACCAACGTGCTCGACGCGCTGAACGAAGCTCTCGCACCGCTGGTCTTCCCGAAGCGCGAAGACGGTTCCGACCCGCGTATCTGCCAGGTCTGCGGCACCGGAAACCTGTCGCTGAAGCTTGGCAAATACGGTGCCTTCGTCGGCTGCTCTAACTATCCGGAATGCAATTTCACCCGCCAGCTTTCATCCGAAGGTGGTGCGGATGCCGATGCGTCCGGCCTCAGCGAGCCGAAGGAACTTGGCACCGATCCGATGACCGGCGAACAGATCACGCTGCGTTCGGGCCGTTTCGGCCCGTACATCCAGCGCGGCGACGGCAAGGAGGCCAAGCGTTCCTCGCTGCCGAAGGGCTGGAAGCCCGAAGATATCGACCACGAGAAGGCGATGGCGCTGATCAACCTGCCGCGCGATATCGGCAAACACCCGGAATCAGGCAAGATGATCTCGGCCGGTCTTGGCCGCTACGGGCCTTTCCTGCTGCATGACGGTGCCTATGCCAATCTGGAAACCATCGAGGACGTGTTTTCCGTCGGCCTCAACCGCGCCGTCACCGTGCTCGCGGAAAAGGCGGCAAAGGGTCCCGGCGGGCGCACACGCGGTGCACCGGCTGCTCTCAAGGAACTCGGCGATCATCCGGATGGCGGCACGATCACCGTGCGCGACGGCCGGTATGGGCCCTATGTCAACTGGGGCAAGGTCAACGCTACCCTGCCGAAGGGCATGGACCCGCAATCGGTGACGATGGAACAGGCGATGGCGCTGATCATCGAAAAGGGCGGCAAGGCCCCGGCTGCGAAATCCAAGGCCAAACCGAAGAAGGCTGCCGCTGCCAAGGCTGACGGCGAAACCAAGACGAAGGCAGAGCCGAAGAAGGCGCCCGCAAAGAAAGCCCCGGCCAAAAAGGCCGCCCCGAAGGCAAAGAAGACGGACACGTGAGCGAAGAGCAGGACGACGACAGATCCCACCGCCAGCGGAAGCGGGCAGAACGCGGCATGAATACGGGTGCTGCGAAAAAACCGGCGATCATACAGGGTGCCGTGCCGCCCCGCGAAGTCCTGCTCGAATTCATTTCCGATAATCCGGACAAGGCCTCGAAGCGCGAGATTTCCAAGGCCTTCGGGCTGAAGGGCGATACCCGCGTCGAACTCAAGGACCTGTTGCGGGTGCTTGAGGAGGAAGGGCTTCTCAACAAGAGCCGCAAGTCGCTGTCGCGTCCGGGCGCGCTGCCGCCCGTCACCGTGCTCGACATCACGACACGCGACAAGGATGGCGAACTGATCGGCCGGCCGGCGGAATGGCCGGAGGATCTCGGTGCGGCTCCGGCCGTTCTGATCCGCCAGTCATCCGAGCATCGCGGCAAGGGCAAGGCGCCGGCCGCCGGTCTCAATGACCGGATCCTGGCCAAGATCTTCCCGAACAAGGACCGGTCCGGCCCGGCCTATACGGCACGCGTGATCAAGGTGATCGACAAGCGGCGCGGGGCAGCCCTTGGCGTCGTCCACAAGCTTGCCGATGGCGAGATGCGGCTGTTGCCGATCGAACGCCGCGGCGAGGAAATGGTGATCGAGCCCGATGGGCTCGGCGAGGCGAAGGACGGCGATCTGGTCGAGAGCGAAACCGTTCGCACCGGCCGTTTCGGCCTGCCGCGCGCCCGCGTTCTCTCGGTTGTCGGTTCCGTGGCGTCTGAAAAGGCGATCTCGATGATCGCCATCTATGCCCATGGCATCCCGCATATCTTCCCGAGCCAGGTCATGGACGCGGCCGAGGAGGCCAAACCCGCCACGATGGCGAAGCGCGAGGACTGGCGCTCCCTGCCGCTGGTGACGATCGACCCTGCCGATGCCAAGGACCATGACGACGCGGTCTATGCGGAAGAGGACCCCTCGCCCGACAATCCGGGCGGCGTGATCGTCACCGTGGCGATCGCCGATGTCTCCTGGTATATTCGCACCGGCGGCGCGCTGGACCGCGAGGCGCTGAAGCGCGGCAATTCCGTTTATTTCCCCGATCGTGTCGTGCCGATGCTGCCGGAGCGGATCTCCAACGATCTCTGCTCTTTGCGCGAAGGCGAGGATCGTCCCGCGCTGGCCGTCCGCATGGTCTTTTCCAAAGACGGCCGCAAGGTCCGCCACACGTTCCATCGCATCATGATGAAGAGTGCGGCCAAGCTCTCCTACAGCCAAGCACAGGCCGCCATCGACGGCAATCCCGACGACAAGGCCGGGCCGCTTCTCGACCCGATCCTGAAGCCGCTGTGGAACGCCTACGCGATCATGACGCATGGCCGCCAGCGGCGCCAGCCGCTCGAACTCAACATGCCGGAACGCAAGATCGTCCTGAAGAAGGACGGTACGGTCGACCGGGTCTTCGTGCCGGATCGCCTCGACGCCCACAAGCTGATCGAGGAAATGATGATCCAGGCGAATGTCTGCGCCGCCGAGACGCTTGAGACAAAGAAGCAGGCGCTGATCTACCGGATCCATGACGGTCCCTCGATGGCCAAGCAGGAGACGCTGCGCGATTTTCTGGCGACGCTTGGCATTCCGATGGCCAAGGGCGGGCAGATGCGCGCCAACTCGTTCAACGGCATTCTGGCGAAGGCCGAAGGCACCGCGCATGAGGTTATGGTCAACGAGATGGTGTTGCGCTCGCAGAGCCAGGCTGTCTACAGCCCGGACAATATCGGGCATTTCGGCCTCAACCTGATGAAATACGCGCATTTCACCTCGCCTATCCGCCGCTATGCCGACCTGATCGTGCATCGCGCGCTTGTCGGGTCGCTCGGCCTTGGCGAAGGCGGCATCACGATGGAAGAGGAAGCGCAGCTCGAGGATATCGCGGCCGAAATCTCGACCTTCGAGCGCCGCGCCATGGCGGCCGAGCGCGACACGATCAACCGGTTGATCGCCCATCACCTGTCGACCCGGATCGGCGAGGAGTTCCAGGGCCGTGTGTCTGGCGTCACCAAGGCAGGTCTGTTCATCTCGCTGCCGACTTTCGGCGCCGACGGGTTCGTGCCGATATCGACCATCGGCAACGACTATTACATCTATGACGAAGCGCATCAGGCGCTGTCGGGCGAACGCAGCGGCCTCGGCTACCAGCTCGGCGATACCGTGGATGTACGGCTGAAGGAGGCCGTGCCGCTTGCGGGCTCGCTGCTGTTCGAGATGCTGAGCGAAGGCAAGAGCCTTCCGACGGCAACGCGGTCGTTCCACAAGTCGGGCCGGCGCGACCGATCCGGCGGACGGCCCAAGCAGCCGGGCACGCGCCCGCCGCGCGGCCGCAAACGCTAGGACAAAATTCCGGGGCTCGTTCAGAGCCCCGGCACAGGCTTTGAACGGGAGGTCAGGCCGGTGACGAAAATGGATGAAACAGAGATCGCCCGCTTCGGCGGGACGATTGAGGATGAGCGGCCGCTCGGCCGGTCCGTTCGCCGCGGGATGCGCAGCCGTTGCCCGGCCTGCGGCCGTGGGCGGCTGTTTGGCGCCTTTCTCAAACCGGTCGATCGCTGCGCCAGTTGCGGCGAGGACCTGTCCCATCAGCGTGCCGACGATCTTCCCGCCTATATCGTTATCGTCATCGTCGGTCACGTCATGCTCGGCGGCTATCTCCTGACCGACATGGCGTTCAGGGTCTCTCCCTTCGTCCATATCGCCATCTGGGTGCCGGTGGCCGTGATCGCGGCCATCGCGGTCATACAGCCGGTCAAGGGCGGGGTGATAGGCCTACAATGGGCGCTTCGGATGCACGGCTTTGGCGATGGCAGCGGAGATGGCCCCGAGAGCGGCAGAGGCGGGCCGATCCCCTGATGCCGGCGCGTCGCTTTGTCACCCTTTTCTCATCCTATCGTCACATATCCACAGGCTTTGACATGTCATGGCGCAAGGACGCGGTGGAACTTCATTGCCTTCAATGGCTTGACACGAAGGCGCGTTACAGTCTGAAACTCCCGGCAAACACGCGTTACATTCCGGAGGACATGAGAAACCTGATGGCGATCGAAATTGCCTCTTCCGTCGGCGGCCATGCCTCCAATCCAATCCTGTATACGGGACGTATCGTCTCCAGCCGACTGTAAGGAAATTTGAATGCCGCAGCCGACGACCGACGCCAACGGCCATGTCGAGACGATCCATTGGCCCTCGCTGATCGCCGCCATATCCGCCATCAGCGCCGTTGGCCTTGCCATCGGCATGGGCCTGCCGCTCCTGAGCATCATCCTCGAACGGCGCGGGATTTCCTCGACCCTGATCGGCCTCAATGCTGCCATGGCCGGCGTCGCATCCATGGTGGCCGCGCCGATCACCACCAAAATCGCCCATCGCTGCGGCGTTGCACGAGCGATGATGCTGGCGGTGGTGGTGGCCGCCATCAGCGCGCTCGGCTTTTACTATGCCGATGAATTCTGGATGTGGTTTCCGCTGCGCTTCACCTTCCATGGCGCGACGACGACGCTCTTCATCCTTTCGGAATTCTGGATCAATGCGGCTGCTCCGCCACGGCGCCGCGGCCTCGTGCTCGGCATCTATGCGACGGTGCTGGCCATCGGCTTTGCCGTCGGGCCGCTGATGTTTTCCTTGCTCGGCAGCGACGGCATATTGCCCTTTCTCGTCGGGGCGCTGGTCATCATGGCGGCGATCATCCCGATCTTTCTTGCCCGCAACGAGAGCCCCAGGCTCGACACCAAGCCGGACCGGCATTTCCTCCACTATATATTCCTCGTACCGACGGCGACGGCAGCGGTGTTTGCTTTCGGCGCCGTATCGGCCGGCGGACTGTCGCTCTTTCCCATCTATGCGCTGCGCTCGGCGCTGAGCGAATCACAGACGGCCGTGCTTCTGACGATCATGGGCATCGGCAATATGGCGTTTCAGATCCCGCTCGGGATGATTTCCGACAAGATGCAGGACCGCCGCCCGCTTTTGGCCGGCATGGCGGTTCTGGGGGTCATCGGTTCGCTTGCCCTGCCCTTCCTGATCGGTCAGTGGCAGCTGATGGCCGTCGTCCTGTTCTTCTGGGGCGGCTGCGTCTCCGGCCTCTATACGGTCGGCCTTGCGCATCTGGGATCGCGGCTCAGCGGTGCCGATCTTGCCGCCGCCAACGCGGCCTTCGTCTTCTGCTATGCGATCGGTACGGTTGCCGGGCCGCAGGGCATCGGAGCGGCTATGGATCTGGTCGGAACCAGCGGTTTTGCCTGGGCGCTTGCCGGTTTCTTCGGCTTTTACGTGCTTGTCACAGTGTGCCGGCCGCTTTTCCCACGAAAACGGAGTTGACTTTTCGGCCGCGATTTGTAAGTTCGCGCCAGATTTTGCCGTGGGCCTCCTGCGTCCGCGGCTTCATTTTTTCTTAGAGGCAGAACGACCATGGCGAAAGCTACGACCATCAAGATCAAGCTGTTGTCGACGGCTGACACCGGCTTCTTCTACGTCACGACGAAGAACAGCCGTACGATGACCGACAAGATGACCAAGACGAAGTACGACCCGGTTGCCCGGAAGCACGTCGAATTCAAGGAAACCAAGATCAAGTAATTCTTGATCTTGCGGTCTCAGAGATGGGCGCAGGCCATAACGGCCATGCGCCTTTTCTTTTGCCTGCGATTCGCAGCTCATCCCTCACCATGGGATCCGGCCGACAGAACGCAAGCCTCGCGCAAGCATGGCGCCCCATCATCTCATTCATTCCCATACCAGCATGCCCTGCCCTGCGAGAGGTAAACTCTGCGAGCAGGATCGCTTCATACGCATTCCATGGCAGATTATCCGGCATGTCGGGTTATCGTTTGAAAGCTAAGGGCGTGAAAGCCTGATTGAGCGTGTCGACCATGGTCCCTATCGACTGCACGGACTGACAGAAATCAGCACCTGAAATGCGAAAGCGCCGCTGCCCATATGGGGGCAACGGCGCTTCGAATTGGGGGTCGACCAGCTTGCAATGACGGCACGAGGAACCGTTTTTGGCTTGCCTGCCAGTCGACCGACCCCACGACCCAGGAGATGCGGCGGACCTGAGCATCATGGGGTATCTTTTCCCTCTGCGGGAAACTGATATCCTGTGACCTAAAAATTGCTCAAAACGAAAAGAAAATCAACATAATCTTAACAAGACGCCAGATCTCTGGCGATTGTTGGTTAAAATTGGCTCACGAAACCTCCAACCGGGAGCCGCCTTAACCATGTCGTCGCGCTATACTGCGCGAAACTCATTGCCGATATGTACTTATTTTTCAAACGACTGACGCCGCGTCAAGGCAAATCCGATCAATTCCGCGTCAATTGCCGGTGAATGCGGCAGATTTTGACGCGGTGCTGATGGAATCACGCCGCGGCAGCGACAACCCGATTGCGCCCGCCGTTCTTGGCCTCGTAGAGGGCGCGATCGGCCTGTTTCAACAGCTGCTCGGGCGTTTCGGCACCGTGTCCGGTAGAGGAAATGCCCAGCGACGCGGTGATGTTGAGCGCGATGCCGCTGTCCTTCAATATAAAGGGCGTGCGCTCGATCATGCCGCGCAGCCGCTCGGCAATGATTGCCGCCGTCGTCGCATCCGTATCGGGCATGACGAGGACAAATTCCTCACCGCCGAAACGGCATGCGAGATCGGCACCGCGGACAGTGGAGCGGACACGACTGGCAAATTCGCGCAGCACCGCATCGCCCGCATCATGGCCATAGGTGTCGTTGACCAGCTTGAAGCGGTCGATATCGGTCATGCAGACGGAGAGCGGCCGGCCACGCAATGCGGCGCGGTTGAACAGCGCCTTCAGGTGATTGTCGAGATAGCGGCGGTTATGCAGCCCCGTCAGCGCGTCTGTCACCGCCAGTTCGATCGTCTGCCTGACACTGGTGCGCAGGCGGTCGTTATAGCGCTTGCGCTTGATCTGGGTCAGCGTGCGGGCAATCAGCTCGTTCGGATCGAGCGGGCGGACGATATAGTCGTTGATGCCGAGATCCAGCGCGCGGACGATGACGTCCTCATCACCCAGTTCTGTCACCAGCAGGATGGGCAGGAAACGGGTGCGTTCCAGCGAACGAAGCTGCGAGCAGAGACGCAGCGGGTCGTAATCGTCCAGATTGGCATTGACGATGACAAGATCGACCGGCGTTTCGGCCGCCTCGAACAGCGCCGCCTGGGCATCCGACATGGCGGTGACTTCGGCAATCGGCTTCAGCGCCTTGATGATGCGCTCCTGCGAGGAGGCGCGGCTATCGACGAGGAGCACGGCTGCGAGTTCTTCCCGGCCGTCGGCACCCTTCAGCAGATCGTCGGTCGGCAGATTGAGATCGGTCGCGGTATCGGCACGGATACGCAGCTCGTCGCTCAGCGTCTTCAGCCGCACCAGGCTTTTCACCCGCGAGATGAGCTGGAGATCGTTGACCGGCTTGGTCAGAAAGTCGTCGGCGCCGGCCTTGAGGCCGCGCACGCGGTCGGATGGCTGGTCGAGAGCAGTGACCATCACGACGGGGATATGGGCGGTGCGCGGATTGGCCTTCAGCCGCTCGCAGACCTCGAAACCATCGATACCGGGCATCATGATATCAAGCAGGATGACATCGACATGGGTCTGGTCGCAGATGGCGAGCGCCTTATACCCATCAGACGCGGTGAGCACGTCGAAATATTCGGCCAGAAGCCGTGCTTCCAGCAATTTTACGTTGGCGGGAATGTCGTCGACCACAAGTATCCGTGCCGTCATGGTCGCCTCTCCTTACGCGTCGCCTAGGTAGGTCTTGATCGTCTCGATGAATTTCGGCACCGAGATCGGCTTGGAGACATAGGCCTCGCAACCACCCTGGCGTATCCGCTCCTCATCGCCCTTCATGGCAAAGGCGGTTACGGCGATGACCGGGATGACGTGCAGCTCGTCGTCTTCCTTCAGCCATTTGGTGACTTCCAGCCCGGACACTTCCGGCAACTGAATGTCCATCAGGATCAGGTCCGGACGGTGCTTGCGGGCGAGATCCAACGCTTCCATGCCGTTGCGGGTCTGGATCGTTTCATATCCCGATGCTTCGATCAGGTCGCGGAAGAGCTTCATGTTCAGCTCGTTGTCCTCGACGATCATCACCCGTTTGGGCATTGCAATTCCAATCCCTAAATCCCGCCTTGTCAGCGGACCTTCAGTCTATAAGCTCGCGCGATAATCGATTCCACGACGGCCCTTGGTGGACGGTAAAGCCATTTGGTTGAAAAAAAGGTAACTTCGGACACTATGCGCGAACAAAGCAAGACGGAAGCAAACAACAGCCATGCCGAGGAGACCGCCGCCGCGATCCTGACATGGCTCGCCGGCGAGCCCGTCATGCTCGGACGCTTTCTGGCGCTTTCCGGGGTACAGCCGACACAACTGCGCTCCGCGATCGACGATCCCGGCTTTCTGTCCGGCATGATCGACTTCCTGATGCAGCACGAGCCAACGCTCATCGCCTTCTGCGAGGCGACCGAGACAAAGCCGGAGGCGGTGATGGCCGCGGCACATCACTATTCCAAACCCGGCCTCGATTCGGGCGAGTATTGAGGCCTTATAGAGAATGAGCGACATCATCGACCTGTCCCATATCCGCCTTTCCGAACGACCGCTGATCGTCTGCGACGTCGATGACGTGGTTCTGGATTTCGCCGCTCCCTTCCAGAGCTTCCTGCATAGCGAGGGCCATGAGTTCCTGCCGCGGTCCTTCCGTCTCACCGGCAATATCATCTCGATGCGCGACAAGGTGGCGATCGAGCCGCTTGCCGTACGTAAGCTGATCGAGGCGTTTTTCGAGGCGCAGGAACATTGGCAGTCGCCGACGGTCAAGGTCGCGGGAAACGCTGACGGCACTGTCCGGCGATGCGGACGTGGTGTTCCTCACCGCCATGCCGCCACGCTATGCCGAGCAGCGGCGCCGGCTGCTGGACAGGCTTCATCTACCCTTCCCGCTGATTGCCAGCGAGGAGCCGAAAGGGCCGATCATGCGGCGCCTGCATGCGGAACGGGGCCTACCCTCGGTTTTCATCGACGACATGGCGCATAACCTGCATTCGGTGCGCGACCACGTGGACGATTGCCTGCTCTTGCACATGATGCCCGATTCGCCGCTGCATAAGCTGGCGCCGAAGCCGGAAGGCAATGTGGTGCGGGCCAGCGACTGGCGCCATGCCGATACGCTGATCCGCGCCCATATCCGCCGCAACAGCGCGCCGAGAGCCCGGTAACAGACGTTTGTCGAGCACGGTCGATAGGCCCGGCGACACAGGCCTGGATGGTGCGACAGGCGGGCTTGAGAACATCCGCCAACGCGCCTATTGTCGCGTTGTTCAACCTTTGTTCCCGAGCCTGCGCCTGCGATGACATCTGCACCCGACGAGACGCCGGGCTTCTGCCGCGACTGCCTTGCGAGCCAGAAGCCGAACCAGCGCCGCTGCCGTGTCTGCGGCAGTCCCCGGCTCGTCTATCACGGCGAACTCTTCGACCTGACGCTCGCGCATATCGATTGCGACGCCTTTTATGCGACGATCGAGAAACGCGACAATCCCGAACTTGCCGACAAGCCGCTGATCATCGGCGGGGGCAAGCGCGGCGTCGTATCGACCGCCTGCTACATTGCCCGCATCAGCGGCGTGCGCTCGGCCATGCCGATGTTCAAGGCGCTGGAACTGTGCCCGGATGCCGTCGTCATTTCGCCGAACATGGAGAAATATGTCGGCGTCGGGCGGCAGGTCCGGCAGATGATGCAGGAGCTCACCCCGCTCGTGCAGCCGATTTCCATCGACGAGGCGTTTCTGGAACTGGCCGGCACGCAGCGGCTGCACCACGACCCGCCAGCCCGCATTCTGGCCCGGTTCGCCAAGCGGGTGGAAAGCGAGATCGGTATCAGCATCTCGGTTGGTCTTTCCTACTGCAAGTTTCTCGCCAAGGTCGCCTCCGATCTGCAGAAGCCGCGCGGCTTTTCGGTGATCGGCCAGACCGAGGCGCTGGCGTTTCTGGCGCCGCGGCCGGTCAGCACCATCTGGGGTGTCGGCCGCGCCTTCAATGCGACGCTGGAGGCAGACGGCATCCGCACCGTCGGGCAATTGCAGACGATGGAGGAAGGCGACCTGATGCGCCGCTATGGCTCGATGGGGCAACGCCTCTACCGGCTTTCGCGCGGTATCGACGACCGCGACGTACACGCCAACGAGGCGGCCAAAAGCGTCTCTGCCGAGACCACCTTCTTCGACGATATTTCTCGGCATGACGATCTGGTGCCGATCCTGCGGCGGCTTTCCGAAAAAGTGTCGGCGCGGCTCAAGAAGCAGGAAATTGCCGGGCACACTGTGGTTTTGAAGATGAAGACCGCCGATTTCAGAAGCCGTACGCGAAACCGGAGACTGGAAGACCCGACGCAGCTTGCCGACCGGATTTTTCGCACCGGACTGACGCTGATGGAGCGCGAAACAGACGGGACGAAATTTCGGCTGATCGGGATCGGCATCACCGACCTTTGCGACCCGACACGGGCAGACCCGCCCGATCTCGTCGACGAACAGGCCGGCCGACGCGCCGCCGCCGAGGCCGCCATGGACAAGCTGCGCGGCAAGTTCGGCAAGGCTGCAGTGGAGACCGGCTATACGTTCGGCACCGAGCGGCGGCGCGAGCCGCAAACCCCTCCCCGTTCGCCGGAAATTCCAGAGCGGCCAGACACGTCACCTCACCCGGTACGAAAGACCACACCTCAATAAAACGTGATGCGATGCGGCACAGTTTTCTGTTTTTTCGCATTGTCGGAAAAGCTTCATTAAGGCTCGCCGGATAAGGTTCCGACCTGTGTATTGCGTATAAGGGTGGGGGTATGATGCGTCGCCTCGTATTTGGTCTGGGTCTCCTGTCGGCGACAATGCTGTCGCATGGAGCGTTTGCAGAAAGCGCCCAGACGCTTTCGATCATCGTTTCCAAGAACCAGCAGCAGATGGTCGTCTATGACGGCGACAAGGTGGTCGCGACGACCCGCGTGTCGACGGGCAAGCCGGGCCACGGAACGCCAAGCGGCATCTTTTCCATCATCCAGAAGGAAAAGTACCACGAATCCAACATCTATTCGAACGCGCCGATGCCGTGGATGCAGCGGATCACCTGGTCCGGCATCGCGCTGCATGAAGGTGTCGTGCCCAACCATCCGGCCTCGCATGGCTGCGTGCGCATGCCCGGCGCCTTTGCCCGCTCGCTCTATCAGCTGACGGAAAACGGCGCGCATGTGATCATCGCAGACACGTCCGTCGTGCCTGAAAAGATCGACGATGCGCTGCTCTTTGCGCCCCGCAAGGCGCTGCCGATCGGGCCGATGATGACCGATACGGAACTGCGCACCTCGTCGATCAAGAGGAATGCCGCAAACCCCGCAGCCGGCGCAAAGCCGGTCGAGGTGGCGATGAACGTTTCGCCGGACAATCCGGCTGCACACGGCAGCGATGCGCTTCCGGCGCCGGCCTCGCCGTCCACCGACAGCCCGACGGGCGGCGCAACCGCGTCTGCCGATATCAAGCCGGCGGCCCTGCGCATTCTGATTACCCGCCGCGGCGACCGCGAAAACCTGATGGATGCCCAGAAGCTTCTGGAGGATATGGGGTTCGAGACCGGTGGCCAGGACGGCTATCTCGGGCCTCTGACCCGCAGCGCCATCAGCGGCTTCAAGCGCTGGAAGGGCATTTCGGAAAAAGGCGCCCTGATGTCTGAGGAATTTGTCGCAGCGCTCTACCAAGCTGCCGACAAGCCCCGTCCGCCTGCCGGGCAGATCATGGTGCGCCGCGATTTCCAGCCGATTTTCGAGGCGCCTGTCGGCATCAAGGATCCCGACATGGCGCTCGGCACCCATCTCCTGACCGCCGACCATATCGACCGCAATGGCGAGACGGCCGAATGGCATGCGATGACGCTGCCCAACGTGCTGTCCGACGAGACCAAGCGTCGTCTCGGCATCACCACGGACAATGATGCGACGGGGGCCGAGGCCGCACGCGTCGCCTTCGACCGGATCGACGTTCCCGCCGAGATCCGCGACCGGATCGAGACGATGATGGGCGACGGCACCTCGATCACCATCAACGACCAGGGCGTTGGCACAGACACCGGACAGGGCACGGATTTCATCACCGTCACCAATGACGGCCCGCAGATGGCGGAAGCCAATATCGAGAACGTCTCCGATACCACGGGCGACACTCCCGCCAAGCCGCGCCGGGTGCGCCATGCACCGAAACTCGGCGTCGGGCTCTACTGAGCGACCCAAACTTCGCACACGAAAAACGCCGCCGAAGCAGACGCTTCCGGCGGCCTTTTTCTGTTCGTCATATCGCGCGCCGTTTCCCGGTGACAGGCGCATAACTTCCGTGCCTCACGTAACGTCAGGCACTTCACGCCGAGTCACCCTCTGTGCCAGACCCCGTGTGGCACCGATCAGACAAGCTCGACGTCTATGACACCCGGCGCTGCCTTGAGCGCAGCGGCAATTTCCGGTGAGATCCGGTATTTCTCCGTCAGTTCCACCTCTATCTCGCGGCGGCCATCATCCTTGATGACGACGAAAGAGACGAGGCCGTCGCCACGGGCATTGAGGTGCCGCGCCACCGTCTTCAACGGGCCGCTGTCGCGGACGAAGACGCGCAACGCCTTCTGCATGCGCACCGACTGTTCCTCGAGCGACTGGGCCGTCTGGATGCGCAGGCCGATCCCTTCAGGGCGTTCTTCCGCCTGGACGGTGATGACGAGCGATTTTCCGGGCTCGAGAAGATCGCGATACTGCGCCAGCCCTTCGGAAAACAGCACCGCCTCGAACTGGCCGGACGAATCGGAGAAGGCGACAATGCCCATCTTGTTGCCGGTGCGGGTCTTGCGTTCCTGACGGCTCGTTACCGTGCCGGCAAGACGCCCGGCCGTTGCGCCCTGGCGCACGGCGGCGGAGAAATCGGCAAATGTCTGGACGCGCATCTTGGCGAGAACCGCGCCATAGGTATCGAGCGGGTGAGCCGACAGGTAGAAGCCGAGGACCTGATATTCGCGCATCAGCTTTTCGGACGGCATCCAGGGATTGAATGTCGGAAAGATCAGCTTTTCCGGCCCGGTGGCCGCCGACATGCCGAAAATATCCGACTGGCCGCTTACCTTTTCCGCATGGGCGCGCTGTGCATAGCCGATGAAGCGGTCGAGGCCGGCGATCAGTTGCGCCCTGTCGATCTCGAAGCAATCGAAGGCGCCGGCCGAAATGAGGCTTTCCAGCACGCGCCGGTTCACCTGTTTCGGATCGACGCGCAGGCAGAAATCCTCGATGCTCTTGAAAGGCTCACCGCCGCGCACTTCGGTGATGTGTTCGACAGCCGATTCGCCAACGCCCTTGATGGCGGCCAGCGCGTAATAGATGCGGTTATCACCGGTCTCGAAACGGCGAAACGAGGTCTGGACCGAGGGCGGAATGACCTTGATGCCGAGGCGACCGGCATCCTCGCGGAAGTCGTTGAGCTTTTCCGAGTTGGCCATATCGTAGGTCATGGTCGCGGCGAGGAACTCGACCGGATAATGCGCCTTCATATAGGCCGTCTGGTAGGAGACGATGGCATAGGCTGCCGCGTGGCTCTTGTTGAAGCCGTAATTGGCGAACTTGGCGAGCAGTTCGAAAATGTTCTTCGCCTGCGGTTTGGAGACGCCGTTCTTGATGGCGCCGTCGACAAAGCGCTCGCTCTGCTTGTCCATCTCCTCCTTGATCTTCTTGCCCATGGCGCGGCGCAAGAGATCGGCCTCGCCGAGCGAATAGCCGGAGAGAACCTGGGCGATCTGCATCACCTGTTCCTGGTAGACGATAACGCCCTGGGTCTCCTTCAGGAGATAGTCGATGGAGGGATGGACGGACTCGATCTCCTCCTCGCCGTGTTTGCGAGCGTTGTAGGTCGGGATATTCTCCATCGGACCCGGACGATAAAGCGCCACGAGCGCGATGATATCCTCGATGCAGTCAGGCCGCATGCCGATCAGCGCCTTGCGCATGCCGGCACTTTCCACCTGGAAGACACCGACGGTTTCGCCGCGCGACAGCATTTCATAGGTCAGCGTGTCGTCGAGCGGGATCTTGGCGAGATCCACCTCGATATCGCGCTTGCGGCAGAAATCCACCGCCGTCTTCAAAACGGTGAGCGTCTTCAGGCCAAGAAAGTCGAACTTGACGAGACCGGCCTGCTCCACCCACTTCATGTTGAACTGGGTCACCGGCATGTCGGAGCGCGGATCGCGATACATGGGCACCAGCTTCGACAGCGGCCGGTCGCCGATGACGATGCCGGCGGCGTGGGTCGAAGCGTGACGATAGAGGCCCTCGATCTTCTGGGCGATATCGAGAAGGCGGGCAACGACCGGCTCGGCGTCCGCCTCTTCCTGCAGCTTGGGCTCTTCCTCGATCGCCTTCGACAGGGGCGTCGGGCTGGCCGGGTTGTTCGGCACGAGCTTGCAGATCTTGTCGACCTGGCCATAGGGCATTTCGAGCACGCGGCCGACGTCGCGCAGCGCCGCACGCGCCTGCAATGAACCGAAGGTGATGATCTGCGCCACCTGTTCGCGGCCGTATTTGCGCTGAACGTAACGGATCACCTCTTCACGGCGATCCTGGCAGAAGTCGATGTCGAAGTCGGGCATCGAGACGCGATCGGGATTGAGGAAGCGTTCGAACAGCAGCGAGAAGCGCAAGGGATCGACGTCGGTAATCGTCAGGGCATAGGCGACGAGGGAGCCGGCGCCCGAGCCACGGCCGGGACCGACCGGAATATTCTGGATCTTCGCCCATTTGATGAAGTCGGCAACGATCAGGAAGTAGCCCGGAAACTTCATCTTCTCGATGACGCTCAATTCGAAATCGAGCCGCTCGCGATAATCCTTTTCCGTATAGCCGGGCGTCAGGCCCAGTTCCGCCATACGGCTTTCGAGGCCCTCGACCGCCTGACGCCGCAATTCTTCAGTTTCGGCGCGCTCGGCCTCTTCCGGGTCGTCCGTCGCGCCGGTGAAGCGCGGCAGGATCGGGTTGCGGGTCTTCAGGATATAGGAGCAGCGGCGGGCAATCTCGATCGTGTTGTCGAGCGCCTCGGGCAGGTCGGCAAAGAGTGCAGCCATTTCAGCCTGGCTCTTGAGGTAATGATCGGGCGTCAGGCGGAAGCGGGTGTCGTCGGAGACGATCGCGTTATGGGCGACGGCCATCAGCGCGTCGTGGGCCTCGTAATCGCCGCGCGTCGGGAAGAAGGCCTCGTTGGTGGCGACAAGCGGGATATCGTGCCCGTAGGCAAGACCGATCATCCTGTTCTCGTGGCGCCGATCATACGCGCCATGGCGCTGCAACTCGATATAAAGCCGGTCGCCGAAAAGGTCCTTCAGCGCCAGAAGACGGGCCTCGGCCAGCGCGGCATTGCCCTCCTTCAACGGACCGTCGACAGGGCCACCGGAAGCGCCCGTCAGCGCGATCAGCCCTTCCGTCCCGCCCTCTTCCAGCCAGGAGCGGCAGATATGGGTGGTGCTGTGCCCCTCGCCACCGAGATAGGCGCGGCTGACGATATCGACGAGCCGCTCATAGCCTTGCGCATTGGCCGACAGAAGCACGATCGCCGGCAGCTTGGCGAGCTGCGCCTGACCGGGACGGCGCTCTTCCGTCTGGTCTTCCATGTCGATCGACAGCTGGCAGCCGATGATCGGCTGGATGCCGTCGCCGATCGCCTTCTGGGCGAATTCAAGCGCGACGAACAGGTTGTTCGTATCGGTGACGGCGAGTGCCGGCTGATTGTCGGACACGGCCTTGCCGAGGATCTTCTTCAGCGGCAGGGCACCTTCGAGCAGCGAATAGGCCGAGTGGACGCGCAGATGCACGAACTGCGGTACCGCTCCCAGATTGTCCGTTGCCGATGTGTCTTTCGCCTGGTCAGCCATGTGCGCGCCATACCCATTTCATGAATCGGACCATTGTCCGGTGCGGGGCGTGCCAAGTCCAGTTCGGAATTCGCCCCTCAACGTGTTTGTGGAGGCTTGGTGCTTGTGGAGGCTTTCCGTCTATGCCGTTTCGTCAGGGACGGCAGACACGGCTGCCGGGCCATTTGTCGTATCGGCGGGCGGCGGGCGGCGCCTGGCCCGCCGTCGAGCCGCTCGCGCAGCGTTCAAAATCACATGGCCATCATCACGATAGAGAGGCCGGCAACGAAGGTAGCGATCGAGGCGAATGCGGCAATTTCACGAAGAAGGTCAGTCATCGTCGTCTCCTGTGTTCGTTATGTTTATACTTTGTTCTATTTTTGTACGCTGGTCAACAAGAGAACAAATAGAGAATACAGGAACGGCGTCTATGGTTAAGTTTTCGCTGCGGGGCGCGGTTTTCCGGGCCTTTGCGCGTGCCGGATACGCTTGGCCTGACTGACCAACCCTGTCCGGCCCGTTCAGTTGCAAATGCTTCTCAATACCATAACAAACTGTTTTTATTGACTTTTTCGACTCACACCATTAACCGGAGCGCCAGTATCCAGAAATGAAGAGGCCGTCATGTCACCGTTTACCATCGCCGCGCTTGCCGTCGGCATGTCCATCGATGCCTTCGTCGCGTCCGTCAGCCGGGGAGCGGGACTGAAGCGTCCGCCTCTGCGCGAGGCGCTGCGCACGGGCATCGTATTCGGTGCCGTGGAAACGATCACGCCGCTGATCGGTTGGCTCGCGGGCGTCATGGCCAGCCAGTATGTCCAGTCGGTCGATCACTGGATCGCCTTCATCCTGCTCGCGATCGTCGGTGGCCGCATGGCCATGGAGGGTTTTTCCCGTGACGAGGAGGCACAGGGCGGCGCCAGTGACAATCGCTCGCTGGTGATGCTGATGGCAACGGCGGTCGGCACCAGTATCGATGCGATGGCGGTCGGCGTGTCCCTCGCCTTCCTGCAGGTCAACATCATCGTGGTGGCGATCGCGATCGGCCTTGCGACGTTCGCCATGTCGACGGGCGGGATGCTGCTCTCACGGCTGATCGGGCGGCGTTTCGGCAAATGGGCCGAGGTGATCGGCGGCGTCGGCCTGATCGGCCTTGGCGCCTCGATCCTGTTCGAACACCTGACGGCCTGACACCGCGGCCGCCGCTTGCGGCGATGTCGTCGTCGGACGCGAAACAGAAGAGGCCGCCCGTATAAGAGGGCGGCCTTTCCGTTTCATCCAGCATATCAGCGGCGCGTCGGGCTTGCGCCCCGCTCAGGCTCTCAGAGCTCGATGACCTTGCCGCCATCGATGGTGACGCGACGGTCCATGCGGGCTGCGAGGTCGTGGTTGTGGGTCGCTATCATGGCCGCAAGGCCCGATTGACGCACCAGCGCCTCCAGCGCCTCGAAAACATAGGAGGCGGTCGTCGGATCGAGATTGCCGGTCGGCTCGTCGGCGAGAAGAATGCGCGGCGCATTGGCGACGGCGCGGGCAATCGCCACACGCTGCTGCTCGCCGCCCGACAACTCGGCCGGACGATGTTCGCCGCGATGGCCGATGCGCATGTAATCCAGAAGCTGGCTTGCCCGCTCCATGGCATCCTTGCGCGAGAGGCCGGCAATCAGCTGCGGCATCATGATGTTTTCGAGCGCGGTGAATTCCGGCAAGAGGTGGTGGAACTGGTAGACGAAACCGATCTCGACACGACGGATCGCCGTGCGCTGCTCGTCGGAGAGGCCGTTGCAATCACGCCCGCCGATCTTCACGTCACCGGCGTCCGGGTGCTCCAGAAGGCCGGCGAGATGCAGGAGAGTGGATTTGCCGGTGCCCGAGGGCGCCACTAGCGCGACGATCTCGCCGGTTTTCAGCTCGAAATCGGCGCCCTTGAGGATCGACAGTTTCGTATCGCCTTCGCCGTAATGACGTTCGACGCGCGAAAGCTGCAGGACGGGTTTGCGTTGCATGAAATACTGCCGATCATTCGTAGCGGAGGGCCTGCACGGGATCGAGCCTTGAGGCGCGCCATGCGGGGAAAATGGTAGCGATGAAGGAGAGAACCAGCGCCATGACGACAACCGAGACGGTTTCGCCCATGCTCATCTGCGCCGGAAGCTCACTGAGGAAATAGAGTTCCGGATTGAACAGGATCGTGCCCGTCAGCCAGGAGAAGAACTGGCGGATCGATTCGATATTCAGACAGACGACGACACCGAGGAGAACGCCGGCAAGCGTGCCGACAGTGCCGATCGCTGCCCCCGTCATGAAGAAGATCCGCATCACGGCGCCCGATGTCGCCCCCATCGTGCGCAGGATGGCGATATCGGGTCCCTTGTCCTTCACCAGCATGATGAGGCCGGAGATGATGTTGAGCGCCGCGACGATGACGATCAGCGTCAGGATCATGAACATGACGTTGCGCTCCACCTGAAGGGCGGAGAAGAAGGTTTCGTTGCGCTGGCGCCAGTCGGTTATGTAGATCTGCCGGCCGGCGGCGCTTTCGATCAGCGGGCGCAGGCCATCGACATTGTCGGGGTTGTCGATGAACAGCTCGATCGACTGGACGATGCCTTCGGCGTTGAAATAGAGCTGCGCCTGCTCGAGCGGCATGTAGATGATCGAGGAGTCGTATTCCGACATGCCGATCTCGAAAATGCCCGAGACCTTGTAGGATTTGACGCGCGGGTTGACGCCCATCGGCGTCACGTCGCCATCGGGCGAGATCAGCGTGATGTCGTCGCCGACGCTCAAGCCCAGTTGTGCCGCAAGCCGCGAACCGACGAGGACACCCTTGTCCTCATCGAAGGCCTTGGTGTCGCCCGACTTGATGTTGGACGAGACTTCCGTGAGCTTCTTCAAGTCTTCCGGCCGCACGCCGCGCACCAGCGCGCCGGACCCTGCCCCGCCCTTGCCGGATGCGAGCGTCTGGCCCTCGACCAGCGGCAGCGCCATCTTGACGCCGGGCACGGCGGAGAACTTGCGTGTCAGCTCGGCATAGTCGTTGAGCGGGGTATCGACGGGCTGGATGATCATATGCCCGTTGATGCCGAGAATGCGCGAGATAAGCTCGGTGCGGAAGCCGTTCATCACCGCCATGACGATGATCAGCGTTGCGACGCCGAGCATGATGCCGATGAAGGAGAAGCCGGCAATGACGGAGATATAGGCTTCCTTGCGCCGCGAGCGCAGATAGCGCCAGGCAACCATGCGTTCGAAGGCCGAAAAGGCACCGGCTTTTCGCGCCCTCACGGGCTTGGCCGCCTTTTCCGCTTTTTCACTCGCCGCAACGCTCGCCATATACGCTTCCTCAGATGCTGCGATGGCGCCATGTGCGGCGCCATCCTGTCCGTTATGCCTGTCGGACCTGTCCTCAGGCTAACCGCTGCACCGGAGTTCAGCCGGTGATGCGGTTCAGCGCTGCGTCCACCGTCATGACGTCGCGGGCGCCGGTCTTGCGGTCCTTGACCTCGACCTCGCCTGCGGCCGCCGAACGCGGGCCGACGATGATCTGGACCGGTACGCCGATCAGGTCGGCGGTCGCGAACTTCGTGCCGGCGCGCTCGTCCGTGTCGTCATAGAGCACGTCCTTGCCCGCCTTTCCGAGGCTCGCATACAGGCTTTCCGAAATACGGTCGCAGGGTTCGTCGCCGGGCTTCATGTTGATCACCACGACATCGAACGGCGCGACCGAATCCGGCCAGATGATTCCGTTGTCGTCATGCGATGCTTCGATGATGGCGGGAACAAGGCGTGTCGGCCCGATACCGTAGGAACCCATGTGGACAAAGTGTTCCTTGCCGTCGGGACCCTGAACCTTGGCGCCCATCGGCTCGGAATATTTGGTGCCGAAGTAGAAGATATGGCCAACCTCGATGCCGCGGGCCGAAAGGCGCTCACTTTCCGGAATGACATCGAAGGCAGCTTCATCGTGCATTTCTGACGTGGCGGCGTAGACCGAAGTCCACTTGTCGAAAATCGCCTGCATGCCGGCGACGTCGTCGAAGTCAGTATCGGCGGACGGGATCTCGAAATTGGTGAAATCGCGGTGCGAGAAGACTTCCGATTCCCCCGTATCGGCCAGAATGATGAATTCGTGGCTGTGATTGCCGCCGATCGGGCCGGTATCGGCGCGCATGGGGATAGCGCGCAGGCCGAGCCGGTCGAACGTGCGCAGGTAGGCCGCGAACATCTTGTTATAGGAGTGAACGGCGGCATCCTTCGTCAGGTCGAACGAATAGGCGTCCTTCATCAGGAACTCGCGCGACCGCATCGTGCCGAAGCGCGGACGGATCTCGTCGCGGAACTTCAACTGGATATGATAGAGGTTCAGCGGCAGGTTCTTGTAGGATTTGACGTAGGACCGGAAGATATCCGTGACCATTTCCTCGTTGGTCGGGCCGTAGAGCATCGGACGCTCCTGGCGGTCCTTGATGCGCAACATTTCCTTGCCATAGGCGTCATAGCGCCCGCTTTCCTGCCAGAGCTCCGCCGTCTGCAATGTCGGCATCAAAAGCTCGACGGCGCCGGCGCGGTTCTGCTCCTCGCGGATGATGTTGTTCACCTTGTCGAGGATGCGCTTACCAAGCGGCAGCCAGGAATAGATGCCCTGGCTCTGCTGGCGGATCATGCCGGCGCGCAGCATCAGCCGGTGGGAGACGATTTCCGCCTCCTTGGGGTTTTCC
Source organism: Neorhizobium sp. (assembly GCA_028283725.1). Classification (GTDB taxonomy): domain Bacteria; phylum Pseudomonadota; class Alphaproteobacteria; order Rhizobiales; family Rhizobiaceae; genus Neorhizobium. Next base: position 613,249 of record JAPWKC010000004.1, read on the forward strand.
TTGAGGATAGGCATGAAATAGCGGGACAGGCGCATCGACGTTTCCGAAGGTTGACGGCCGCGCGCGAAGCGGAATCGGCCGCGTCAAGAGTTCAGTGATGCGGCGTACATAGCGGTTTCGACGGGACATTGAAACCCGGTTGGAAACCCGCTTGCCGGTTCAAGTGCCGACGGACCCCGTTTCGTCCCTGCAATTGTCACAGTGTGCGCTGCAATGCCTGCACCATAAGGGTTTTCAGGCCCGACCTGCGACATTTTTGTCAATTGAAAAAATCTACTCAACTGTAGCAAAAATGCAAAAAAAGCGGATGACAAAGCCCATGCGTTAGGCTAGGTTCAGCCTACAAAACAGGCAAGGAGTTCAAATTCTTGCCAATTCGCGGTCAAGTCTTGGGAGGATCAGATCTTTGGCGCGCATCACAGCGCAGCCCCGGCAACGGTGTAGGATCACGCGAAACTGAAAAACAAGGCTTAACGGCCTTGTTTTTTTTTGCCTTCTCGACGACCGTCATCGATATCCGAAATGGCTTATCGCCGAAATCCGTGACAGGCGAATGACATCGACGACAAATGGCGCTTGAGGCAGGCGGCGGGCGAAAACCGTTCCTTCCGGTAATGGTCACTGATCAATCGTCAATCAAAGGCCGGCAGGATGTTCGGAAGATCGGCAACACCGACCCCCATCCAGGTCGATAACAGATAATAGCCGGCATGGATCACCAACGAGATGATGGTGGTGAGCACCACTACCCGAAAGAGATGGAACCGCTCCGGCGCACTTTCGACGGTGCCGAGCGCCACATCGCCCTCATCCTGCTGGCTGCGATGACCAAGCGGCAGGACGATGAAAAGCACCGTCCACCAGATGATGAAATAGATGGCGCCAACGGTCAGGAGCGACATGGCTCACCGCTTCCGATGCGACCAGCTGTGAACGGCTGCGCGTCGCAGATCATCGAACCTCTTCCAGTTCGACAAGCGTTCCATTGAAATCCTTTGGATGCAGGAAGAGGACCGGGCGGCCATGGGCACCGATCTTGGGCTCGCCATCGCCCAGCACGCGCGCGCCTGCCGCCTTCAGCCGGTCGCGGGCCGTCGCGATGTCTGCGACCTCATAACAGATGTGATGCATTCCGCCCGACGGGTTCTTGTCGAGAAAGGCCTTGATCGGCGAGGCTTCGCCAAGCGGCTCGAGCAGTTCGACCTTGGTATTGGCGAGTTCGACGAAGACCACCGTCACGCCGTGTTCCGGCAGCGCCTGCTTTTGCGAGACAGGGGCACCCAACGTGTCGCTATAGGTCGCGACTGCCGCATCGAGATCCGGCACGGCGATGGCGATGTGATTGACCTTTTCGAGCACGTCTCCTCCTTCGCGTCGATATCGGCGATCCGTCTTTCCGCCGGCGCCCTCCCGCGCCGGCAGATCATGCTGAAAGTGTCAGCCGACGCGGGTGACGAAGACGGTCACGATCGGCTTCTTGCCCCATGTCTGGTTGGCGGCGGCACGCACGGCGCGGCGAACAGCCTCGCGCAGCGTATCGAGATCCTTGCGGCGGGCACGCGGCACGCTTTCGATCGCGCCGAGAACGGCGTCGTAGAGCGTATCTTCCATGTCTTCGCCCTCCTCGTCGACCTCCGGCAGGCCATAGGGCACGACATCGGGATCCGCGAGGAAATCATATCGGCTGTCGAGCAGGACGTTGACCGAGACATGGCCGACGAAGGAAAGCTTGCGGCGATCGCCGATCCCGAGCTCCTCGAAATCGCCGATCAGCTTGCCGTCCTTGAAGACCCGGCCATGCGGCGCTTCGCCGATGACTTCGACCGGGCCGGGTGCCAGGCGCAGAATATCGCCGTTGCGCACACGCGGAATGGTGCCGATCCCGGCCGAAGCGCCGAGTTCCGCATGGGCTGTCAGATGCGCGGCTTCGCCGTGAACGGGAACCAGAACCTGCGGACGGGTCCATTCGTACATTCTCAGCAGCTCGTTGCGGCGCGGATGGCCGGAAACGTGTACGAGTTCGTCGCGATCAGTGACCATCTTGATGCCCTGCTCGATCAGGCCGTTCATGATGTCGAGAATGGCCTTCTCGTTGCCGGGAATGGTACGCGAGGAGAAGACGACCGTATCGCCGGACGTGAGAGCGACGTTGCGCATCTCGTCACGCGAGAGCTTTGCAAGCGCTGCGCGCGGCTCGCCCTGGCTGCCGGTCAGGATCACGACGACCTTGTCGCGCGGGATATAGCCATATTCGTCTTCGGCGATGAAGGGCTTGATATCGTCCATCAGGCCGACGTCGCGGGCAACGGCGACGACGCGCTTCAGCGATGAGCCGAGCAGCAAGACTTCGCGGCCGGTGGCTGCGGCGGCAAGCGCGATGGAGCGGATACGGCCGACATTGGACGAGAAGGTGGTGACGGCCACACGGCCCTGCGCACCTTCGATCACCCGACGCAGACCTTCCGAAACTTCCTCTTCGGACGGGGAGACGCCTTCGCGCATGGCATTGGTGCTGTCGCACATCAGCGCCAGCACGCCTTCGTCGCCGATCTGGCGGAAGCGGTTTTCGTCGGTGAGCGGGCCGAGCGACGGGGCCTGATCGATCTTCCAGTCGCCGGTGTGGACGACATTGCCGAGCGGCGTGCGGATGACAAGCGACATCGGCTCGGGGATCGAATGGTTGACGTTGACGGCCTCGACTTCAAAGGGGCCGATATTGACGCGGTCGCCGCCCTTGAAGATGGTGATCGGGATTTCGGCGCGACTGCCCTCGTAATTGCGCTTGGCTTCCAGCATGCCGGCGGTGAACGGCGAAGCGTAGACCGGCACGTTGAGGCCCGGCCACAATTCGTTCATCGCACCGTAGTGGTCCTCATGTGCATGGGTGATGATCATCGCCTTGACGTTGTTACGCTGGTTGGCGAGATAGCGGATATCGGGAAGCACGAGATCGACGCCCGGCAGGTCGGGGCCCGGAAAGGTTACGCCGCAATCGACAATGATCCACTGGCGTTTCTCCGGCGTTCCATAGCCGTAGAGAGCGAGGTTCATACCGATCTCGCCCACGCCGCCGAGCGGCAGGAACACCAGTTCTTCCTGTTTGGCCATGTCTTTACTTATTCCGTTCTTCCAAAGAAAACGTCGCCGGCGGCAATGGGCATCAATACCCCCTGCCCGGCGTCGAGCATCAGCAATCCTCTATCATCGATACCTGCGAATGTTCCAACAAGCGAGCGGTCGGGAAGGTTCACCGTTATTTTTTCACCGATTCCACATGCGACACTGCGCCATTTCGCGATCACGTCCGCGATACCGCGGCCTTCATCCCAGAGTGCGAGCACATCCGCCATCTCGCGGAAGAGATAGGCAAAGAGTTCGTCCGGGCCGGCGCTCGCGCCATGATCGATGAGTCGGGTGACACCGTAAGGCGCGCTGTCCGGCATATGGCGGATGTTGATGCCGATGCCGATAACGAGCGCACGGCGACCGTCCGGGAGCGGCTCGCCCTCCAGCAGAATGCCGCAGGTCTTCTTGCGGCCGATCAGGATATCGTTCGGCCATTTCACTTCGACAGGCTCGCCACCGGCCGGCAGCACGGCCCGAACGGCGGCATGCACGGCGACTGCGACGGCCAGAGGCAGCGAGCCGAGGCGCTCGGCCGGAGCCGGATCGATCAGGAGAAGCGAGGCGTAGAGATTGCCGGGTTCCGAGGTCCAGTTACGGCCTCTGCGGCCACGGCCTGCCGTCTGGCGGCCGGCGGTGATCCAGAGATCACCCGCATCGCCCGCACGGGCGCGGGCCAGACATTCGGTATTGGTGGATTCGGTTTCGCCAAGGGCATCGTGCCGGAAGTCTTCGAGGGACTTCCGGCGCATTTTTTCAAATTGCATCAAAACAGTGTCGCGGCTGCCAGGTCCACGGCTCCGCCAATCGGGCCGCCTACGAAGATATAGACGATCATGAACAGGCCGGAAAGACCGAAGACCAGCTTCAGCGAACCTGACGGTTCGGCAAACTGGCCGACCGGCTTGTCGAACCACATGACCTTGACGATGCGAAGGTAATAGTAGCAACCGATAACCGAGGTCAGGAAGCCGATCACCGCCAGCGCATAGAGCTTGGCATCGACGGCGGCCATGAAGACGAAATACTTGGCGAAGAAGCCCGCGAGCGGCGGAATGCCGGCCAGCGAGAACATCGTCGCCGTCAGCACCATCGCCATGAACGGACTGGTGGTCGACATGCCGGCGAGATCGTCGATCTCTTCGACCACGGTGCCATCCTGACGGCGCATCGACATGATGACGGCAAACGAACCGAGCGTCATGATGACATAGATCAGCATGTAGAGCATGACGCCCGAGACGCCGGCAGGCGTGCCGGCCGAGAGGCCGACGAGCACATAGCCCATGTTGCCGATCGACGAATAGGCCATCAGGCGCTTGATGTTGTGCTGGCCGATCGCGGCGAAGGAGCCGAGCAGCATCGAGGCAATCGCGATGAAGACGATGATCTGCTGCCAGTCGATCAGCAGCGGCAGGAAGGCGGTGATGACGACGCGCACCAGCATCGACATGGCGGCAACCTTCGGAGCGCTGGCGAGGAAGGCGGTGACCGCCGTCGGCGCGCCTTCATAGACGTCCGGCGTCCACATGTGGAAGGGAACGGCCGAGATCTTGAAGGCAAGGCCTGCCAGGATGAAGACGAGGCCGAAGATGAGACCGAGCGAACGGCCGCCGTCTGCGGACAAGGCCTGGGCGATATCGGCAAAGTTGGTATGGCCGGTGAAGCCGTAGACCAGCGACATGCCGTAGAGCAGCATGCCGGACGACAGGGCGCCGAGGACGAAATATTTGAGGCCCGCTTCGGTGGACTTGAGGCTGTCACGGTTGATCGCGGCAATGACATAGATCGACAGGGACTGCAATTCGAGGCCGAGATAGAGCGAGATCAGGTCATTGGCCGAGATCATCACCATGATGCCGAGCGTGCTCAAGACGACGAGAACCGGAAACTCGAACTTGTCGAGCTGGTTTTCCTTGGCATGGCCGATCGACATGAAGAGCGCGACGAAGGAGCCGAAAAGCGCCAGAAGCTTCATGAAACGGGCAAAGCCGTCCGCCTTGTAGACACCGCCCCAGCCGAGGCCTTGAGCGGGGATGAACAGCAGCCAGAAGAACGCGATCGCAAAGACGATCATGGCCAGCACGCTGACGAGCTTGCCGGAGCGCTCGCCGGAAAACACGCCAACCATCAAAAGGATCAGCGCACCGACCGCAAGGATCAGTTCCGGAAAGGAAAGATGCAGGCTTGTGAGAAACAGATCAGAGTTCATGTTCAAAAAGTCCCGTCATCATTTCGCAGCCGGATTGGCGCTTGCGGCGGCATGCACCGCTGCCTGGAAGTTGTTGATCAGTTGATCGACGGAAGCCGTCGAGACGTCGAAGACCGGCGACGGATAGATGCCGAAAAAGATGGTGACGGCGATCAGCGGCCAGACGATGAAGTGTTCGCGCATGGTGATGTCGGTGAGCGCCATCATCTTCGGCTTGTCGGCCGGACCGAAAATCATCCGGCGATAGAGCCAGAGCATATAGGCGGCCGAGAGCACGACACCGGTCGTTGCGAAGACGCCGGTCCAGATGCTGACCTGGAAGATGCCGATCGTCGCCAGGAACTCGCCGACGAAGGCGGACGTGCCGGGAAGGCCGACATTGGCCATGGTGAAGATCATGAAGGCGGTGGCGTAGCGCGGCATGTTGTTCACGAGACCGCCATACTGCGAAATCTCGCGGGTATGGGTGCGCTCGTAGACGATGCCGACGCAAAGGAAGAGCGCGCCGGAAATGACGCCGTGCGACAGCATCTGGAAGATCGCGCCGTGGATGCCCTGCTGGTTCACCGCGTAGATGCCCATGGTCACGTAGCCCATATGGGCGACGGAGGAATAGGCGATCATCTTCTTGATGTCGCTCTGCATCAGGGCCACCAGCGAGGCGTAGATGATGGCGATCACCGAAAGGACGAGGATGAGCGGGGCGAAACGTTCGGAGGCGAGCGGGAACATCGGCAGCGAGAAGCGCAGGAAGCCGTAGCCGCCGAATTTCAGGAGCAGCGCCGCAAGGTCGACCGAGCCTGCGGTCGGCGCTTCGACGTGGGCATCCGGCAGCCAGGTGTGGAAGGGCCACATCGGCACTTTCACCGCGAAGGACACGAAGAAGGCAAGCCAGAGCCAGGTCTGCATTTCCGGAGAGAAGGAATGCTTCAGAAGCTCCGGAATGGAGGTCGTGCCGGCCTCCGAATACATGACGAGGATGCCGACCAGCATGAAGATCGAGCCGAGCAGCGTGTAGAGGAAGAATTTCAGCGACGCATAGATGCGGCGCGGACCGCCCCAGACGCCGATGATGAGGAACATCGGGATCAGGCTCGCTTCGAAGAAGACGTAGAAGAGCACCAGATCGAGCGAGGCGAAAACGCCGACGATCAGCGTTTCGAGCACGAGGAAGGCGATCATGTATTCCTTCACGCGCATCGTGATGGCGTTCCAGCTGGTCAGAACGCCGAAGGGCATGAGGAAGGCGGCAAGTACGACGAAGAGCATGGAAATGCCGTCGACGCCGACGTGATAGGTGATGCCGCGGCCAAGCCAGTAATATTGCTCGACCAGCTGGAAATCCGGGTTGTTGCCGTCAAAGCCCGCCCAGACGAAGAGCGACACGAGGAAGGTGAGAACCGTCGTGACGAGCGAGATGATCATCACGTTCTGGCGGCCATGCGCCGTGTCGTCCCGCATGAACAGCAGGAGCAGAACGCCCACCATCGGCAGGAAAATGACCGTTGAAAGAATTGGCCAATCGGTCATCAGACGGAACTCCCGAGCATCATCCAGGTAAAGAAGGCGGCGATGCCGAGCATCATCGCGAAGGCGTAGTGATAGAGGTAGCCGGTCTGCCAGCGGACGACACGGTTGGTGATGTCCATGACGCGGGCGGCAAAGCCGTTGGGGCCGTAGTGGTCGATCACGCCGACGTCGACACGCTGCCACAGCCAGCGACCGAAGGCCTTCGACGAGCGGACGAAGAGGAAATCGTAGAGCTCGTCAAAATACCACTTGTTGAGCAGGAACTCGTAAAGGACTCGGTGCTGAGCAGCCAGCCGCTTCGGCGTTTCCGGCGAGCGGATATAGAACTGGTAGGCGATCAGGAAGCCGATGACCATGGCGAGGAACGGGCTGACCGAGACGAGGAGCGGGACGTGGTGGAATTCCTCGACCAGCTTGTTTTCCGGAAGCGTGAAGAGCGCGCCCTTCCAGAACTCCTGATAGGCCTCGCCGAAGAAGTGACCTTCGAAGATGACGCCAGCCAGCACGGCGCCGATCGCCAGAATGTAGAGCGGCACGAGCATGACACGAGGTGATTCATGCACATGATGCATCACCTCGTGGCTGGCGCGCGGGGCGTTGAAGAAGGTCATGAAGATCAGGCGCCAGGAATAGAAGCTGGTGAAAAGCGCCGCGATGACCAGAAGCGTGAAGGCAAACCCGCTCACCGCCGAATGCGAGGCGAAGGTCGATTCGATGATCACGTCCTTGGAGAAGAAGCCGGCAAAGCCGATCGGCGTGAACGGAATGCCGACGCCGGTAATGGCGAGCGTGCCGATCACCATCATCCAGAAGGTTTTTGGGATATGGGTGCGCAGGCCGCCCATCTTGCGCATGTCCTGTTCGCCATCGACGGCATGGATGACCGAGCCGGCGCAGAGGAACAACAGCGCCTTGAAGAAGGCGTGGGTGAAGAGGTGGAAGACGGCCGCGCCATAGGCGCCGACGCCGAGCGCCACGAACATGTAGCCGAGCTGCGAGCAGGTCGAATAGGCAATGACGCGCTTGATGTCGTTCTGCACCAGGCCGACGGTTGCGGCGAAGAAGGCGGTGATGGCGCCGACGATGGTGACGACGGTCAGCGCATCATGCGACAGTTCGAAGACCGGCGACATGCGGGCAACGAGGAAGACGCCGGCCGTGACCATGGTCGCGGCATGAATGAGGGCCGAGACCGGGGTCGGGCCTTCCATGGCGTCGGGTAGCCATGTGTGCAGCAGGAACTGTGCCGACTTGCCCATGGCGCCCATGAAGAGCAGCAGGCAGACGAGCGTCACAGCACCACCGCGGGTGAGGCTGTGACCGGCGAAATTGATCAGCGTGTCGGATGCCTGCGCCCCCTGCCCCGATGCCATACTCTGGGCCGAGGCGAAAATGACGTCGAAATTGATCGAGCCGAAGAGGACGAAAGCGCCGGCTATGCCGAGCATGAAGCCGAAATCGCCGACGCGGTTGACGACGAAGGCCTTGATGGCGGCCGCGTTGGCGGACGGCCGCGTGTACCAGAAGCCGATCAGCAGATAGGACGCCAGACCGACGCCTTCCCAGCCGAAGAACATCTGAAGCAAGTTGTCGGATGTCACCAGCATCAGCATGGCGAAGGTGAAGAAGGAGAGATAGGCAAAGAAGCGCGGCCGATGCGGATCGGTGTGCATATAGCCCATCGAATAGACGTGAACGAGCGTCGAGACCGTGTTGACGACGATCAGCATGACGGCCGTCAGCGTATCGATGCGCAGCGACCAGGAGACGTCGATGCCGCCCGACTGCATCCAGCGCAGGATGTTGACGTGAACGGGAAGCGCGCCGGGATCGCCGAGCGCGACCGTGACGAAGACATACCAGGAAAGGATGGCGGTCAACGCCATCAGGCCGGTCGTGACATATTCGGAAGCCTTGGCGCCGATCTGGCGGCCGAGGATGCCGGCAATCAGCGCGCCGATCAGCGGCAGGAAGACGATTGTCTTGTAGAGAAACATGGCCGCCTCAGCCCTTCATCATGTTGACGTCTTCGACCGAGATCGACCCGCGATTGCGGTAGAAGACGACGAGAATTGCAAGACCGATCGCCGCTTCCGCAGCCGCGACCGTGAGGATGAAGAGCGCAAAGACCTGACCGACGATGTCGCCCAGAAAGGACGAGAAGGCCACCATGTTGATGTTGACCGCGAGCAGGATCAGCTCGATCGACATCAGAATGCTGATGATGTTCTTGCGATTGATAAAGATGCCGAAGACGCCGAGAACGAAGAGAATGGCGCTGACCGTGAGATAATGAGAAAGTCCGATTTCCATTGTGCCTGTTCCTTATTCTCTGGTCAGAGCCCCTGGCCCGTCTTGACCTTGACCACCTCGATGGCGGTCTTCGGATCGCGGGCGACCTGCTTTGCGATATCCTGGCGCTTGATGTTCTGACGATGCCGGAGCGTCAGGACGATCGCACCGATCATCGCGACCAGCAGGATCATGCCGGAGAGCTGGAAGAAGAAGACGTAGTGCGTGTAGAGAACGTCGCCGAGGGCTGCGGTATTGGACCGCTTGGTCACATCCGGTATCGGCATCGTCACCGTCTGCTTGATCGAAGGCGACAAAGTGCTGCCGCCAATGACGACGATCAGTTCTGCCGCGACGATCAGGCCGATCAGCACGCTGAGCGGCGTGTATTTCGCCACGCCCGAGCGCAATTCGGCAAAGTCGACGTCCAGCATCATGACGACGAAGAGGAAGAGAACCGCGACCGCGCCGATATAGACGACGAGCAGGATCATTGCCAGGAACTCGGCCCCCGTCAGCAGGAAGAGACCTGCCGCATTGACGAAAACGAGGATCAGGAAGAGCACCGAGTGAACCGGGTTCTTGGCAAATATGACCATGAAGGCCGACGCCACCGCGACGAAGGCGAAGATATAGAAAAAGATAGCCTGAAGACCCATCGTCCGTGCCTTTTCGTCCCTCTCCGGAAACAGCGCCTTGCACGCCCTTCCCGCCAGAACCGATGCGACGGGCGCACCGGGAATTTCAATTCAGTATGATCAGCGCCAGCCCGTCCGGGCCGGTGCCGCCGAGACACATCCCGCCTTAGCGGTAGGGCGCGTCGATTGCGATGTTGCGGGCGATCTCCCGCTCCCAGCGATCGCCATTGGCCAAGAGTTTGGCCTTGTCGAAATAGAGTTCTTCACGCGTCTCGGTGGCGAATTCGAAATTCGGCCCCTCGACGATGGCATCCACCGGGCATGCTTCCTGGCAGAAGCCGCAATAAATGCACTTCACCATGTCGATGTCGTAACGCACCGTGCGGCGGGTGCCGTCGTTGCGGCGCGGCCCGGCCTCGATCGTGATCGCCTGAGCTGGACAGATGGCTTCGCACAGCTTGCAGGCGATGCAGCGTTCCTGGCCGTTCGGATAACGGCGCAGCGCATGCTCACCACGGAAGCGCGGCGACACAGGGCCCTTTTCGAACGGATAGTTGATCGTCGCCTTCTGCCGGAAGAACAGATATTTGAACGCCAGGAAGAAGGCGCTGACGAATTCCTTGAGGAACAGCGACGAGACGGCGCGAGACATGCTTGCCATCAGTATTCTCCAATAAAGCCGGTTGCTGCGACGGACATCAGCCTGCCCATCCCGTCAGCTTCAGAATGAATGCGACCACGATGAGCATGACGAGCGAGAGGGGAAGGAAGACCTTCCAGCCCAGACGCATCAGCTGGTCATAGCGGTAGCGGGGAACGATCGCCTTGGTCATGGCGAAGAGGAAGAAGCAGAACGAGATCTTGATGAGGAACCAGATGATGCCGGGCACCCAGTTGATCAGCCAGAAGTCGAAGGGCGGCAGCCATCCACCGAGGAAGAGGATGGTCATCAGCGAGCAGACGAGCATGATCGCTGCATATTCCGACAGCATCATCATCATGTACGGCGCGGACGAATACTCGACCATGTAACCGGCGACGAGTTCGGATTCGGCTTCCGGAAGGTCGAAGGGCGGGCGGTTGGTTTCGGCAAGACCCGAGATGAAGAAGATCACGAACATCGGGAAGAGCGACAGCCAGTGCCAGTCGAGGAAGGTGTTCGGCAGGCCGAGCATGGTGCCGAGCCCGGTCTTTTGCGAATTGACGATATCCGTCAGGTTAAGCGAGCCGACGCACAGAAGCACGGTGACCATGACGAAGCCGATCGAGACTTCGTAGGAGACCATCTGCGCCGCCGAGCGCAACGCACCGAGGAAAGGGTATTTCGAATTCGACGCCCAGCCGGCCATGATCACGCCATAGACCTCGAGCGAGGAGATGGCGAAAACATAGAGGATGCCGACATTGATGTTGGCAACGACCCAGCCGTCGGCAAGCGGAATGACGGCCCAGGTCGCCAGTGCCAGCGTTACCGAAACCAGCGGCGCGAGCAGAAAGACCGTCTTGTCGGCGCCGGCTGGAATGATCGGCTCCTTGAAGACGAATTTCAAAAGGTCGGCGAAGGACTGGAACAGGCCGAAGGGGCCGACCACGTTCGGACCGCGGCGCAGCTGGACGTTGGCCCAGACCTTGCGGTCCGCCAGAAGGATGAAGGCGATGAAGACCAGAAGGCAGACCAGCAGAAGCAGAGATTCCGCGACCATGATGATCGCCGGCCAGACATAGGTGGAAAAGAACGAATCCATGCTCACATTACTCCGCCGCAGCCTGGAAATTGTTGCGGGCCAATGCCGAGCACTCGGCCATGACGGCGGAGGCGCGGGCAATCGGGTTGGTCAGGTAGAAATCCTTGATCGGCGAGGCAAAGCCGGCGCGGGTCATCTCGCCCTGCATCTGGCCAAGCCTTGCGACGTCATCGACCGAGCCCGGTGCAACCGCATCGACTTCGGCAAACACCGGATAGGCCGCGTAAAGCGCCTTGCGCAGCGCATAAAGCGAATCGAAGGGCAGCTTGTGGCCGAGAACGTCTGAGAGAGCACGCAGGATCGCCCAGTCTTCGCGGGCATCGCCCGGCGCAAAACCGGCGCGGTTGCCCATCTGGACCCGCCCCTCGGTATTGACCCAGATGCCGGACTTTTCCGTGTAGGTGGCGGCGGGAAGGATCACGTCGGCATGATGCGCGCCCTGATCGCCATGGCTGCCGATATAGACCGTGAACTTCGCCGTCTTCTTCGAAAAGTCGAGTTCATCGGCGCCCAGAAGGAAGACAACGTCCATCGCCGACAGCATGTCCGATGCACCGAGGCCGTTTGCGCCCGGCACGAAGCCGAGATCGAGACCGCCGACACGCGAGGCCGCTGTGTGGAGAACACCAAAACCGTTCCACTCTGCGGTGAGCGCACCGACGGAGCCGGCAAGCTGTGCAGCGGCTGACAGGATCGCTGCGCCATCCGGGCGGGCCAAAGCACCCTGCCCCACGATGATCATCGGGTTCTTTGCGCCGCGCAGCTTTTCAACGAAGCTGTTGGCGCCGGATGCGATGTCGGCCAGCGTGTCGGGGCCGGCACCGAGATAATCGTAAGCGTAGCGCATCTCGGTCTGTTCGCCGATCACGCCGATCGGGAAATTGCCGCGACGGAAGCGCTTGCGGATGCGGGCATTGAGGACGGCCGCTTCGAAGCGCGGGTTGGCGCCGATGAGAAGCAGGGCACCGGCCTGCTCGATGCCTTCGATCGTTGGATTGAAGAGGTAGCTTGCGCGGCCGAGCGACGGATCAAGCGCCGTCCCGTCCTGGCGACAGTCGAGGTTTTCTGAGCCGAGCGAGCGGATCAGCTCTTTCAGCGCATACATTTCTTCGACGGAAGCCAGATCGCCAGCGATGGCGCCGATCTTGTTGCCCGGCGTCACCGTGACCGCGGTCCTGATCGCGGCAAAGGCTTCGCCCCAGCTTGCCGGCTGAAGGCGACCGTCGCGGCGAACGTAAGGACGGTCGAGACGCTGGGTCTTCAGGCCATCCCAGATGAAGCGGGTCTTGTCGGAGATCCACTCCTCGTTCACCTGCTCGTTGACGCGCGGCATGATGCGCATGACTTCGCGGCCGCGGGTATCGACGCGGATTGCCGAGCCAACGGCATCCATGACGTCGATCGATTCGGTCTTGCCGAGTTCCCATGGACGGGCCGTGAAGGCGAAGGGGCGCGAGGTGAGCGCGCCGACCGGGCACAGATCAACGACATTGCCCTGGAGCTCCGACGTCATGGCCCGTTCGAGATAAGTGGTGATCTCGGCATCCTCGCCGCGGCCGATCAGGCCGAGTTCGGAAATGCCGCCGACTTCGGTGGTGAAGCGGACGCAGCGCGTGCAGTGAATGCAGCGGTTCATCACGGTCTTGACCAGAGGGCCGATATACTTGTCTTCGACGGCGCGCTTGTTTTCCGTGTAGCGCGAGCCGGCGATGCCAAACGCCATCGCCTGGTCCTGCAGATCGCATTCACCGCCCTGGTCGCAGATCGGGCAATCAAGCGGGTGGTTGATCAGCAGAAATTCCATCACGCCTTCGCGGGCCTTCTTGACCATCGGCGTGTTGGTGAAGATTTCCGGCAGTTCGCCGTTCGGGCCGCCGCGGATATCGCGCACGCCCATGGCGCAGGAGGCCGTCGGCTTCGGCGGGCCGCCCTTCACCTCGATCAGGCACATGCGGCAATTGCCGGCGACCGAAAGACGCTCGTGGAAACAAAAGCGCGGAATTTCAGCGCCCGCTTCCTCGCACGCCTGCAGCAGCGAGAAGTGGTCGGGGACTTCGATCTCTTTGCCGTCTACCTTCAGCTTTGCCATCGTCTCACTAACGTCCTTAAGCTCCATCCCGCATCCATCACGGCGCGGAACACACCCTTACTTTTCGGTCCCGGCGGCGTTTGCCGCAGCGCCCGTCTTTTTCGACGCACGCGGCGTGCGCGCCGTTACCGCCTTCGGCGATGCCGCAGGTGCTGCGGGAACGCCCGTCTTCACCAGTGCCTTCGCCTGCCCTACCCAGTCGTCGCGCAGGATCCGGCCATCAAAGCCGAGCTCCTTTTCGAAGCGGGCGACATCCGCCTTGTTCCAAGCGGCGATCTCGGCGAACCGGGTCACGCCCATGCCTTTCAGCACCGTCTCGACTTTCGGGCCGATGCCCGAGATCAGTTTCAGGTCGTCCACAACGACGGCCACGGCCGACCCGATGTTTTCGCCCGCAGGCTCCGCCTTCACCTTCGGGGCCGCCGCAGGCTTTGCCCGTGCCGGCTTTGTCGGTGTCGGCTTGGTCGGCGTCGACCGGGCCTTTGGAGGCTCGACCTTCAAAGCCGTCCGCGCCAGCTCGCCGGAAACGCCGGCCACCTCTTCAGGGGCCTGCTTCTTCCGGGAGCCAGCTGCGGCTGCGCCCTCCTCGGCGTAACTTTTCTGCTCCGGCACCACCGAAGCGGACTGTGCATCATTGGCCGCCTGCATGGCGCCCTGAAGCGCGCCAAAGAAGGCACCGGCCATCTGATTGGCGATCCCGAAACCGATCGCGCTTGCCGCTGCCATGGCGGCGGCAGGCTGGGCGAAGAACGGGTTCATCGACAGGATCTCGGAAAAATCAGGCAGGCGCGCATAGTCGAAGGCATCACCTTCCGGCGCCTCTGTTCCATGCTGTTGTCCCGCCTTGACCATCCGTCTTACTCCGCCGCTTCCATGACGGCGCGTTCGGTGACAGCACCGTCCGTCGTGGCGTTATGGGTGTAGCGATCGATGCGTGCCTCGATCTCGTCGCGGAAATTGCGAATGAGACCCTGAACCGGCCAGGCGGCGGCATCGCCGAGCGCGCAGATCGTGTGACCCTCGATCTGCTTCGACACCTGGAACAGCATGTCGATCTCGCGCTTCTGCGCATTGCCCTTCACCATGCGTTCCATGACACGCCACATCCAGCCGGTCCCTTCGCGACAGGGCGTGCACTGGCCGCAGCTCTCGTGCTTGAAGAAGGCCGAGAGACGGGCAATCGCCTTGATGACGTCGGTGGACTTGTCCATGACGATCATGCCGCCGGTGCCGAAGGAGGATTTGACCTCGCGCATGCCGTCGAAATCCATGATCGCATCCTGCATGTCGGCGCCCTTTACGATCGGGCACGATGCGCCGCCGGGAATGACGGCCAGCAGATTGTCCCAGCCGCCGCGGATGCCGCCGCCATGCTTCTCGATGATTTCGCGGAAGGTGAGACCGAGCTGTTCTTCCACGGTGCACGGCGTGTTGACGTGGCCGGAGATCATGAACAGCTTGGTGCCGACATTGTTCGGACGGCCCATCGAGGAGAACCATGTCGCGCCACGGCGCAGGATGGTCGGCGCGACCGAGATGGATTCGACGTTGTTGACCGTCGTCGGGCAACCATAGAGGCCCATGTTCGCCGGGAATGGCGGTTTCATGCGCGGCTGGCCCTTCTTACCTTCGAGGCTTTCGAGCAGAGCCGTCTCTTCGCCGCAAATATAGGCGCCGGCGCCATGGTGGACGACGATATCGAAATCCCAGCCATGCTTGTTGTTCTTGCCGAGCAGACCCGCATCATAGCATTCGTCGATCGCCGCCTGCAGTGCCTCACGCTCGCGCATATATTCGCCGCGAACGTAGATGAAGGCTGTGTGTGCGCCCATCGCAAAGGAGGCGATCAGGCAGCCCTCGATCAGCGTATGCGGATCGTTGCGCAGGATTTCGCGGTCCTTGCAGGTGCCGGGCTCGGATTCGTCGGCATTGACGACGAGGTAATGCGGACGGCCATCCGATTCCTTCGGCATGAAGGACCATTTGAGCCCAGTCGGGAAGCCGGCGCCGCCACGGCCGCGCAGGCCCGACGCCTTCATCTCGTTGATGATCCAGTCCCGGCCTTTTTCGAGAATGATCTTCGTGCCGTCCCAATGGCCGCGGCTCATCGCGCCCTTCAAGGACTTGTCCTTGAGGCCGTAGATATTGGTGAAGATGCGATCCTGGTCTTTAAGCATTTTTCACCCCTTACCGTGGCTTCTTGCCGAAGACTTTAATGTACTCTTGCTCGCCGCCGCGGGCGAGAGCATCCGCCTGACGGATCCAGTCGTCGCGCTCGATGCGGCCCTTGAAGTTCAGGTAGCCATCCACCCAGTCGCATTCTTGCTTCTTCCAGGCGGCAATCTGCGCGAAGGTGAAGATGCCGAGATCGTGCAGCGTGCCCTCGATCTTCGGACCGACGCCGGCAATCAGCTTCAGGTCGTCAGGTGTTGCCGGCTTGTCGATACCCTTGGGCCGGTTGACATCGTCGAGCGACGGCTTGTCGGCCTTTACCTCGGCTTCCACCTTTTCCGGCGGCGCGGCGGCCTGTTTCTCGGCAGCCTTGTCGTTGCTGGCGGAGGCTGCGGGCGCCGTCACCGGGGTCTTCAGCTTCGGATCCGTCTCCGGAGCGGTATCCTTCGGTTTGGCGGCCTCGGCCGGCGGAACCGGCGCAGCATCGGCCGGCGGCTCCACCTGGGGTTCCAGATTGGTGCGTACCGGCGTGATTTCTTCGGTGAGCGCCGTCGGGCCACCTTCTGCCGAAGAGAGATGACGGTCGATCTGCGGGCCGGTTTTCACCTCGGCGCCA
This sequence comes from Neorhizobium sp., assembly GCA_028283725.1. GTDB lineage: Bacteria > Pseudomonadota > Alphaproteobacteria > Rhizobiales > Rhizobiaceae > Neorhizobium. The sequence goes on from JAPWKC010000004.1 coordinate 629,666, forward strand.
TTGCCGGCGCCGAATGCGTCGATGATTTCGCCCAGGCGTTCCGGCGTCAAATCCTCGTAGGCATCCTTGAAAATGATGACCATGGGTGCGTTGACGCAGGCGCCCTGACACTCGACCTCTTCCCAGGACAGAGTGCCATCGGCATTCGTCTCGAAGGGATCATGGTGGATCTTGTGCTGACAGACCTTCATCAGGTCTTCTGCGCCGCGCAGCATGCAAGGTGTCGTGCCGCAGACCTGGATATGGGCACGGGTGCCGACCGGCTTCAGCTGGAACTGGGTGTAGAACGTGGCAATCTCGAGCACGCGGATATAGGCCATGCCGAGCATCTGCGCGACATATTCAATCGACGCGCGGGTGACCCAGCCATCCTGTTCCTGCGCCCGCATCAGAAGCGGGATGACGGCCGACTGCTGCCGGCCCTCCGGATACTTGCGGATGGTCGCGTCGGCCCATACCGCATTTTCCGCGCTGAAGGCGAATATCTGGGGCTGGAACTGCTCTTCGGCTAATCGACGAACGGACATTCTTTCAACGCCTTATCATTTAATCTCGACACACCGCGATCTCGTCACCGAGACGAACTCGCAGGCATAGGCCGACTTGTCTTTCTGCATGAACACGACGATCTGCGTGCCGTTGAGCACCGATGTCCTGATCTCGTAACCCGCCGTCAGAAGCTGTGCCATGGTCTGGCCGCCCGTGGTCTCGACAGTCGTCTGAGCGCTGGAGCTCTGGGCCATCGCGGAAGGCGCCAGCAGGAGAGCGGCGGGAAGGAGAAGCCATCGGCGCATCAGCGATCCACCTCGCCGAAGACGATATCGAGCGAACCCAACACCGCCGTGACGTCTGCCAGCTGATGGCCCCTGCACAGGAAATCCATCGCCTGGAGATGGGCAAAGCCCGGCGCGCGCAGCTTGCAGCGATACGGTTTGTTGGAGCCATCGGCGACGAGATAGACGCCGAACTCGCCCTTCGGGGCCTCGACGGCGGCGTACACTTCGCCGGCCGGCACGTGATAGCCTTCGGTATAGAGCTTGAAGTGGTGGATCAGCGCTTCCATCGAACGCTTCATCTCGCCACGCTTCGGCGGAACGACCTTGCCGTCGAGCGAGGAGACCGGCCCGACGCGGGCATCGCCGAGCAGCCGTTCGATACACTGCTTCATGATGCGCACCGACTGGCGCATCTCGAACATGCGGATCAGGTAGCGGTCGAAACAGTCGCCGTTCTTGCCGACGGCAATGTCGAAATCCATGTCCGCGTAGCATTCATAGGGCTGCGACTTGCGCAGGTCCCATGCGGCGCCGGAGCCGCGGACCATGACGCCGGAAAAGCCCCAGTTCCACGCGTCCTCCAGCTTCACCACGCCGATATCGACATTGCGCTGCTTGAAGATGCGGTTTTCGGTCAAAAGCCCTTCGATATCGTCGAGAACCTTGAGGAAGGGATCACACCAGGCGCCGATATCCTCGATCAGTTCCGGCGGCAGGTCCTGATGCACGCCGCCGGGCCGGAAATAGGCCGCATGCAGGCGCGCGCCGCAGGCCCGCTCGTAGAAGATCATCAGCTTTTCGCGCTCTTCGAAGCCCCAGACCGGCGGCGTCATGGCGCCGACGTCCATGGCCTGGGTCGTGACGTTCATCACATGCGAAAGAATGCGGCCGATCTCGGAATAGAGAACGCGGATCAGCTGGCCACGGATCGGGATTTCCAGCTTCAGAAGCTTTTCGACGGCCAGCGCATAGGCATGCTCCTGGTTCATCGGCGAGACGTAATCGAGCCGGTCGAGATAGGGTACGGCCTGAAGATAGGTCTTGGTCTCTATCAGCTTCTCGGTGCCGCGGTGAAGCAGGCCGACATGCGGATCGACGCGCTCGACGATTTCACCGTCGAGTTCGAGCACGAGGCGGAGCACGCCGTGCGCCGACGGGTGTTCCGGACCGAAGTTGATCGTGAAGTTCCGGACGTTGTGTTCAGTCATCGCAGCGTCCCTCGCCCACGTTTCTCGAAATTGGCTGATGGCCTGTTTCGATGCTCATCGTCATTCGCTCTTTCCACAAGGGCACGACGTCTTCGCACCCGAACCTACCATCCTGCAGCCACGGCGGTCATAAACCGCGCCCTTGACCGGGCCGTGACATCGAACCCGCGCTCTGCGGATCCGCCCCTTCCCCTGCCACCGCGAACAAAATGTCGCATTGACCGAGGACAAACATGATCGCTATCAAGTCTACTGCCGATCCAGATGCTTTTTTGCCTGAAAAAGACAGCTTTCCTTCAACCGATGTCCTGCACCTTCACGTCATCAATTGGCCTTCTCGTCGCCGGGCAGCACGTATTCGGGCCCTTCCCACGGCGACAGGAAGTCGAAGCTGCGGAATTCCTGACGAAGCTTGACCGGTTCGTAGACGACGCGCTTGGCGCTGTCGTCGTAGCGAACCTCGACGAAGCCCGTCGTCGGGAAATCCTTGCGCAACGGGTGCCCCTCGAAACCGTAGTCGGTCAACAGCCGGCGAAGGTCCGCATGGCCATCGAAGGGAATGCCGAACAGGTCCCAGGTCTCGCGCTCGTACCATTCGGCGCCGCGATAGACCGACGTCGCCGAGGGAACGGCCGCATCTTCCGCGACGGCAAGCTTGATGCGGATGCGCAGGTTCCTGGCGGGCGACAGAAGATGATAGACCACGTCGAACCGCTTCTCGCGGGCCGGCCAGTCGACACCGGAAATATCCGTGAGCGCCACGAAGGCGCAACGCGGATCGTCGCGCAGGAAGGTCAGGAGCCCGATCACGTTTTCGGGGTCGGTCGTCAGGGTCAGTTCGCCATTGTCGATATCGGACGCCAGAACATTGGCGGCCACGGCCTCGCCGATGGTCGAAGAAAGCTCGGTAAGCGCTTCATTCATCATATCTTGCCCTTGCCCTCAGCGCTCGATCGTACCGGTGCGCCGGATCTTTTTCTGCAGCAGAAGCACGCCGTAAAGCAGAGCCTCTGCCGTGGGGGGACAGCCCGGCACGTAGATATCCACCGGCACGACGCGGTCACAGCCACGCACGACCGAGTAGGAATAGTGGTAGTAACCACCGCCGTTGGCGCAGGATCCCATGGAGATGACATAGCGCGGCTCGGGCATCTGGTCATAGACCTTGCGCAAAGCCGGCGCCATCTTGTTGGTGAGCGTGCCGGCAACGATCAGCACGTCAGACTGGCGCGGCGAGGCGCGCGGCGCGACGCCGAAGCGCTCCAGATCGTAACGCGGGCCCGAGACCTGCATCAGGCCTTCGACGGCGCAACAGGCCAGGCCGAACTGCATCCACATCAGCGAGCCGGTGCGCGCCCAGGTGATCAGCTGCGCGCTCGTCGTGACGAGAAAACCCTTGTCGGCGAGCTCGTTATCGATCTCTCCGAAAAAAGCATCGTCGCTGCCGATCGGCTTGCCGGTATTCGGGTCGATCAGACCCTTCGGCTGCTGCGCGACCAGGGTGCCGCCGTGATCGACTACTCCCATTCCAGCGCTCCCTTTTTCCACTCGTAAATAAAGCCGATCGTCAGCACGCCGAGAAAGACGATCATCGACCAGAAGCCGAACCAACCCATGTCGCCGAAGGAAACGGCCCATGGGAAGAGGAAGGCAACTTCGAGATCGAAGACGATGAAGAGAATAGACACCAGATAGAAGCGGATGTCGAATTTCATGCGCGCATCGTCGAAAGCGTTGAAACCGCATTCGAATGCGGACAGCTTTTCAGAATCGGGTGCCTTGTAGGCCACGGCAAACGGCGCGATCAAAAGCGCCAGACCAATCACCAGGGCTATGCCTATAAATATGGCGATTGGGATATAGGAAGCGAGAACTTCACTCATGTTACTCCATCCCTGCCTGCAAAAGCGCCAGGCGACGCTCGGAATCAATGCTCGGCAAGCAACGTGCATTGCAACAATGCCGTGACTAGCGCAGCCAAGAGGCGCGCGCAAGCTTTTTGAGGACAAGTTGACGCACCAAAATCAGGCAGCTGCAATCTCCTCTTAGCACAGGTCAAAAGCGGCGGGAAAAGCAGGCCACAAGCCTCGCAGAGCCAACCGCCGCCCCTGCGCACGGACATTGCATCCACGAACAGGCCGCAGTTTAATCACAGAAATTTCATAGATGGGGCAAAGACGAGCGAAGACCAGCCCGAAGGCACGAATCCGACATGACCCGCAAGGGGCAAGACATGACATGGACTGCACGATAACGTGAAAGAAATGGCGCGAGTGACGGGGCTCGAACCCGCGACCTCCGGCGTGACAGGCCGGCACTCTAACCGACTGAGCTACACCCGCGCATTTAACCGGTGGAGACCGGACCTTGAAGCAAAGCTCCAAGGATTTGAAAAGAAAGAATGGCGCGAGTGACGGGGCTCGAACCCGCGACCTCCGGCGTGACAGGCCGGCACTCTAACCAACTGAGCTACACCCGCATTCTTCTTTCTTCAGCCAAGCTCTTGAAGCGCTTGGCCTTACCCGGCGGCCAGTGCCGTTCGGATGAGCGGCTAACTAAGAGGTTCGTTGCCGGGTGTCAAGCAGGTTTGACGACAAAAGAATGACGACCTGCATCTTTCTTTGCCCTCCCCAAGGTCATGCACAGGGTCGGATCGTTTTCCCAATTTTTTTCAAAAAAACATCACGAAAGCTCTTGCGGTTTTTCCGCGATCCGCATAGATCACGGCCACCGACGCGGCGGACAGACAAGTTCGAAAACGCGAAGGGCGATTAGCTCAGTTGGTAGAGCGCCTCGTTTACACCGAGGATGTCGGGAGTTCGAGTCTCTCATCGCCCACCATTATCTTCCCCCTTAAACATTTCTCTGGCGAACAGCCATTCTATCGCTTCTGCGCGCTGGCGCTTTCGCCATGTGGATGTTTTTCGCCTGCATTATCGCAATGCCCGGCGCTTTTCCCAAGTTTTTCGCCCATCCGGCTTGCGGCTGCATTCGTACGCGATACATTGTCATGAATTTCACCAGCCTTGCGTGGTGCCCGTTGATGATGTCCCGTCGTTGCGCTGCCTGTTTTCCCGCTATTCTGTCGACCACTCTGGCCATCTTTGCGGTATTGGCGGTTTCATCCGTCGTGCATGCAGCCGATAGTCGGCAGCCGGTGATCTTTTTTGTGAGCGATCCGGTGGAGCCGGGGCAGACCGTACAGGTCAGCGGCGCGGGGCTCGACGAAATCTCCTCGGTCATGATCACCCGGCTCGACGACGCGTCCCCGTCTGCACCGGATGCGGGCGCCTTACCTGTCTCCGGCGCCGGACACGCACCTGTTCCAGCAGCCATCGTCGCCCAAGCGGACGAAAGCCTGTCCTTCACGCTACCGGCCGTGCTGACGAGCGGCGTTCTTGCCGTCACGCTGCATTCGAAAAAGACCGGGGACATCACGCTGACGCTCAACGCGCCGGATATCTACTGGATGCAGGGCGATCAGGGAAAGGCGGCATCGCCCGGCGGCTGGCTGCGGATATCAGGCCGCAATATCGCCCGCACGCAGGGCGCGATCGCACGGCTGACATCCGCGGATAACCGGAGCGTCGATCTGAAGGTCGATACCCCGGACCTGTGGTCGGCCGGCTTCACGTTGCCCAGTTCGATGATCGACGGGATATACAGTGTGACGCTCTCCAACGGCGAAGGCGGTGCTTCGGCGTGGCGGCCGGCCGGAATGATCGAAATCGCGGCCCACCCGCCCCTGCCGGCGGTCGTCTTTGACATTTATCCACAGGCGGATGGGACCGGCGCGCCCGATGGGAGATCCAGCCGCGATACCGACCGAATCAATGCCGCCATGGCATCGCTTGCCACGCGTGGGGGCGGAACGGCCTTTCTCCACGGCGGTCTCTATGATCTTGCCGGCGCCATCCACATTCCGGACGGCGTCCGGTTGAAGGGCGAAGGCACGGATCTCGTGACGCTTGCATGGCGCAGCGACACCCCGCCCCCGGCGCTGATCGAGGGCATGCGCAATTTTTCCATCGAAGACCTGACGATCAATGCTACTCAGCATTTCGATATCATCCGTGGCGGGTTTGCGCGGGTTAGTGCAAGGCCGAGCAATGTGTCCCTGCAGATGCCATCGCCACCCAACGGCTCTGGCCCTGCGATCGGCTCCGATATCACGCTGCGCAACCTGACAATCCGCGCGGATGCCTTCATGGGGCATCTCGTCAAGGACGATGCCGAAAAGCGGCTGGAGCCATTGCTGGCGGTGGTGAAGGATGGCGCTGCCGGCCTGCGGCTCGGCGGGCGCAATATCGTCGTCGAGGGCTGCGATATCCTGTCGTCGGTGCGGCCTTTCCTTCTGTCGGGTGCGACCGGGGTGCGCATGTCGGGCAACACGTTTCGGGTGGGACGGCGCGGATGGTACGGAATTTCCGGTTCGCGATCGGTGCTGTTCGAAGACAATCTCGTCATCGGGGCAGACCTGCAGGCATCGGGGGGCGGGATCAACACGCTGGAAGGCCAGTATGTCAGCCGCGATATTCTCGTCCGTCACAACCGGTTTTCCCAGCTTTACGGCTGGGACCGGGAGGCAGTGACTTCGGACGGGCCGCGCGGCTATTATTATGGCGGGCTGAGCGTTCCTGCAGATGGCACGAAGGCGGAAATTTCGCCGGCAGGGCTCGGGAAACTGGCGGACGGCAGTTGGTCCGGCGCAAGCCTTTTCGTCATCAAGGGACGCGGTCTCGGGCTGAAAGCCGAAATCACCGGCCGCAGCGGCCAGACCGTGACGCTGGACAGGACGCTCGACGGCCTGATCGATGGCAGTTCGGTCATCTCGATCGTGCCGACACAACAGGATTACCTGATCATCGGCAACCACTTCGAAGACAGCGGGGCGGCGCAGATCTTCGGCATCGGCTACCGCAGCGTCTTTGCCGGCAATAGCGCGATCCGCAGCCAGGGCTTTATCGCGACCGGGCTCGACTATCTTCAACCGCAGGCGAATTTCTACACGCAGTTTCTGGGCAACAGCGTGCAATCCTGGCCGCTCGGGCAGTTTTCCGGCGTCATCGTCACCGGGCGGCAGTTTGCCAAGGATGGGCCGATCCTCAATTACGGCACCGTCATTCGCGGCAATCATCTGGATGGGGGGCCGTCGATCCGCATCAACGGGCGGCCCGACATGGCGCCGTCCGTGCGCAACGTCCTGATCGAGCAGAACCGGATTTCCCATGCGGATATCGGCATCCTGATCGGTTCGGGCGTGGACGATGTCACGATCCGCGACAATCAGATCGACAAGGTGCGCATTCCGGTGCTGACGCCGAGATCGTGAGCGGCCTGCCCCCGAGGCAAAGCCGCGTCGATCAGCCAAATGGCTGATTTTGCAACTGTCTCCATCATCATATCGCGGTCTTCACCTGATGACGGCGCACGATCGATCGTCGCCGCGTGGCGCCGAACCGACGTCTTTTCCGGAACGGCCAAAAAACTTTTCTCCCGATTCGTCCCCGTCCCGGCCGGACAGCCTAGGCTTTGCGGACAACAGCGCCGCATCCCAGGCGCATCGACAGGAGACAGGTTACGATGCCAAGCGCCCGATATATTCAGGCTCCTTCCAGCCGCAACAGACAAGAGATACCGAGCCCATTGCGGGTAGCAGACGGCGTCAGTGCCCGTAAGCGATGGAGGGGCCATACCCGGCCGGCCGGTGGCGCGCAGCAGCTGGCGCCGCAGGGGTGCCTGCGATGATCCTCTCGCTCAATCTGTCCCTTACCGCAATTGCCGTGCTTGGCGCGGGAAAAGGCTCAAGGCTCAGCCCACCGCCCGGTTTTGTCCTGCTCTGCGAACCCGATGGCCGGGTGCTGACGGAGGGCGGCACGGGCGCACTGGTAGAGCGCAAAACATCCACGCCGCAGTGAGACCGGGCAGCGCGACGGTGACACAGAAGAGCGCGACCCGCCGGACCGGGCTCGGCCTTCGAAGCCGTCTGGATCTTCGAGATCGTCGGCGCGCCCTCGGCCACCCGCCACTCATCCCTCAGAACCATGTTCGATAGCGAAAGGCAGCGATATGACCGACACACAGACATTCAGCAGTTCGAAATCGGCGCGGCTGATGACGCTTCGTCGCAAAGCGGCAGCCGCCGAAATGGCAAACCCGCGCAAAAGCGGCCTCGCCGCGTCGCCACCCGCCATCGTTATTGAAGGGACGACGCTGCCGGCCGGCCAGACAAGCGGTTATCTGCTCAATACCGCGGCCGGTCAGGCGGTGCTCCGCTCCTATGGGGGCAGCCCCTATCTGGCAGGCAGCCTGATCGGCCGGGTCAAGAGCGCCGTGATCGGTACCAGCGGCGGCAATATCGGCGCGGGCGACGGCAGTCAGGCGTCCTTCAGCCGGCGATATTTTCTGGCCGACGCAGCCAAGGTAACGTTGCGGCTGAAACGCAGCGCGCTGCCCTACCGTTTTCTCGTCGACAATCGGTATGTCGATCTGGCCGGAACCGTGACCACGGCAGCCTCCCCCACCAGCACCGACGAATATGTCTCACTCGACTTCTCCTCTGCGGGTGGCCGGGCGTTGCGGGAGATCGGTGTCGAAGCCCAGGGCGACAATAGCGCCTGGGGCGTTTACGTCGGCGCGACCGAGACCGTGCGCGAGCCGGCAGCGGCGGACGATCTGGTGTCCTGCCTGCTGGGCGACAGCTATGTCCACGGCACGGGCACGACCGCACTCGGCGACGGGTTCGGCGCCGTGATGGCCGACTGGCTCGGCATTCGCGCCCATAGCAATTCCGGCAGCGGCGGCACCGGATGGGTCAGTAATGCCGGAGGAGGCGTCTATACGTTCGACCAGCGGATCGAAAACGGCGACCTCGAACTCGCAGGCATGCCGGGGCTGATCGTATTGATGGGCTCCTACAACGATCGCAACCAGCTGGCAGAAACGATCACCTCGCATGCGCTTGCAGGACTGGTGGCGGCGCGGACACGATATCCGGATGCGCTGATAGCCGTCCTCGGGGTCTTCCCTGCGAGTTCAGGGCCAAGCGCTGCGATCATCGCTGCGGAAAATGCCGTGGCCGCCGCTGTCACGCAATTTGGCGACGCCTGGACGCGTTTCATTCCGATCAGCACGCGGGCGTCCGGCAATCTGATTACGGGAACAGGCCGCTCCGGCACCGCTTCGGGTACCGGCAATTCCGATCTTTATACCGGCATCGACCAGGTTCATCCAACGCCTGCCGGCCACGCGTTCATCGGCCGTTTCGTGGCGCAAGCCATCCTCTCGGCCTTTTCAGCCGACTGATCGAATGACCGGCGGTTACACCGCGCCAAATCCTGCCAATCCGGGGCGACCTGATTTCTCCCGGATTGGTTTTCCGACAGGCCCTGGAGCCCCGTTCATCCTGCATCGCCAACCGGGAGCGGATGCCCGCGCCGCGAAACCTCCGCCCTCACCGACGACACATCAAAGCTTCAACCCCGTCAGATCTGCAAGCGCGGCGCGCTTTTCTTCCGGTGTTGCAAGCCCTGCGATCACGCGGTCGAATTCCATCACCTTTGCCCCGACGAGGAAGCGGTACCAGTAGCCTTGCAGGACATGATAGATCAGGCCTTCCCTGCCATCGAGAAAGCCGAGCTGCACGACATAGCGAAACAGCACGTAGCCGAGCGTCGAAATCGGAAAGGGAATACGGTTGTAAAGCCCTTCCTTGATCTTGCGCTTGAGGCTCGCCTGCGACGCGGCGCCACCGGCCGTCAGATCGTGATCGGTGGCGAAAAGGTCGTAACGCTGGTTCAGCACATCGACCGCTTCGCGTGTCGCATATTTGTTATGCTTGTCGGTGAAAAAACCGAGATCGTTGAGATTGCAATCGCTGAAGGGGTGATCGAAGACAACGGTGCGGCCACCCCAGACGACGACATGCTCATCCATCCAGCGATCCTCCACCCGCCCCTGCCCGCGCCGCCACAGCCGCGTCAGGATCAATGGATAGCGGCCGCCATGGCGGATCCAGCGGCCGAGGAAGATGTGCTTGCGCTTCAGGCCGATGCCGGCGACGTCAGGGCCAAGGCCGGGCATGCGATCGACGATCTCGGCGGCAAGCGCCGGCTCGATGATCTCGTCGGCATCGAGGCGCATGATCCACTCGCCCGTCAGCGGCGCATTTTCGAGCGCCCACTGAAATTGCCGGGCCTGGTTGACGAACGGGTTATGCAGGACTTCCGCTCCGAGCCCTCTGGCGATCTCGGCCGTCGCATCCTTCGAAAAGGAATCGACGACGACGACCTGTGTGGCAAAGGATTTCACGCTTTCGATGGCGCGTGCGATGTGGCGCGCCTCATTATAGGCAAGAATGACGACCGAGACGCTCATGACAGTCTCCGGATCTGCAACAATGCGAGATCGACAACGTCGGGAGATAGAGCGCGGGCAAGGACGATACCGGCCGCCGCCGCCGGCAGAGCTCTTTTCCCCGAAATGCCCATCCCGGCCATATAGGGGGCGGCCCCATATGGATTGACGGCAGCCTCTTCCGCGCGGCCTTCGATCCCGGTTCGCAAAGCAGCGACGCGCCGGGCGATGGCATTTGCGAGTTTGGACTGAGCCGCACCGCATCCAGGCAGCCTGTCCTCACGCCCGCTCTCTATCGGCGTCAGGGACAACATGGTCGCTCCGCCACTTCCATTACATCCCATCAGAATGCCCCAAGCTTTCTCTCTTTGATCTTGCGCGCGGGATTGCCGAGATAGACGCCCCGCGGATCGAGCGGATGGAGTTCAGCGAAGGCGCGGCCGAACACGGCATTTGCGGCGATGGAAGCCCTACCGCATCCAGGCAGCCTGCCCTCACGCCCGCTCTCTATCGGCGTCAGGGTCGACATGGTCACTCCGCCACTTCCATTACATCCCATCAGAATGCCTCAAGCGTTCTCTCTTTGATTTTGCGCGCGGGATTGCCGACATAGACGCCACGCGGATCGAGTTCAGCGAAGGCGCGGCGCCGAACACGGCATTTGCGGCGATGGACTGAGCCCTACCGCATCCAGGCAGCCTGTCCTCACGCCCGCTCGCTACCGGCGCCAGAGACGACATGGTCGGTCCGCCACTTCCGTGACGTCCCATCACAGTGCCTCAAGCTTTCTCTCTTTGATCTTGCGCGCGGGATTGCCGACATAGACGCCACGCGGATCGAGATGACCGAAGGCGCAGGCGCGGGCGCCGAGCACGGCCTCGTCACCTATCGATACGCCCGGTCCGACAAAGGCCTCTGCCGCAACCCAGGCACGCTCGCCGATAACGATCGGGCGTGTAACAAGCTGGAAATTCCTGTCGCCGATCGCGTGTGTGCCGGCGCAAAGCACCGCGCGCTGCGAGATGACCGTATAGGCCCCGATCCGCACCAGATCCATATTGTAGCAATCGACGCCAGGGCCGAGCGATGCCTGTTCTGCCATTTCCAGATTGGACGGCAGCCACACCCGCACCGAGGAATAGATCATGGCGCCCGGCGCAATGCGGGCGCCGAAGAGCCGCAAGAGGAAGACCCGCCAAGGGTTCATGACGCGCGGCGTCCAGCGCGCAAGCACCAGCCAGACGACGATGAAGGAAAGCCGTGTCAGCCGGTTCGACAGGGAAAAGCTCGGCCCACCTTCCAGCGGCCGGACGCTTGCAGCATCAAGCGGCGACATGACCTGCCCCCCTGCCATTGACCAGATCGTCATGCCGCTGGCGCTGCTCGGGTGCAAAGCGCATGCGGATCAGCCGGGCCGGATTGCCACCGACGATCGCAAACGGCTCGACATCCTTGGTGACGATGCTGCCGGCCGCCACTACAGCGCCGCGGCCGATACGCACGCCGGAGCGCAGAATGGCCCCATGGCCCACCCAGACATCGGCCTCGAACACCGTGACGCGGTGGTTCCAGCGAAAGGCAAGCCGCATAGGCTCCAGCGGATCGTCGGGATCGTGATCATTGGCAACGATGGAGACGCCGGTCGAGATCATGGTGAGATCTCCGACCGAAATCGGGCTTTCGGCCGAAAAGCCGCCGCCGATATAGCCATAGCGCCCGAGGCGACTGCCGGCGGGGACGGCGACCGGCCAGCCGAGCTGAAAGCCTTCGCCAATTTCCGCCAGCCGTCTTCGCCGCATGAGCCAACGGTTCGACACCCGCCGGATGGCGGCTTTGGCAGGGCCGTCGATCGCCTCACGGCAACGATCGATCATCAGATCGGTGGAGCGCATGGGCGCTGGAACGGAAGGGAGGACGCCGCGACGGCTCATGGCTTTGGCCTTTCAGAGGGCTTTTTCGCTTCGACGAGCGCGCTTACCGCGCCATCGATCAATCGGCGTTGGGTCGCCGGGTTCCACACGTCCTCGACGACCTTGCGGCAGGCGAGCCGCACCAATGCCCTGTCCCTGCCACTGTCGAGCCAGTCGGCGATGCATGCGGCGAGCGCACCGGCATCGTTCTGTTTGAACAAAGCGCCCGTTACGCCGGGGATGATGGCTTCCACTTCCGGCATCTGCTCATCGAGATTGTCGTGCGTGATGGCGGGCGTGCCATAAGAGAGGCTATGGATCACCGTCAAGCCGATCTTGCCGGGCGAAACCGTCAGGTCGGCACCGTAAATCAGCTCGGCAAGCACGCTCTCATCATAGCAAGCCCCATAGAAGTTGACCGAGAGACCGAGTTCGGCGGCCAGACGCTCCAATGCCAAACGCTCCGGCCCGTCGCCGACGAGGAGAATATCCACCGGGCGACCCGCATCTTGGAGCCGGCGGGCGGCATGGAACAGAAGGTCGAAACGGCAGGCCGCAATCAGCCGGGCTGTGCAGATCAGAACCGGCCGACTGGCACCCTCCTGCATCGCCCGATCGAAGAGCCCGGCGAGCGCAGAACCGCTCTTGCCCCGTTCCTGCCTCTGCCGAAGCCGATCGAAGGCGGCGCGGCTGCGCTCGAAATCCAGGCTGTTATAGACCACGGCGATCCGGCGCGCCGGAAAGCCGTTCGCTTCGCCAAGCGCACGCGCCCGCGTGCCATAGACCATCACCGTATGAGCGAGGCGGTAATAGGCATGTCGCAGCAGCCTTTTCGGCAAGGGCTCGCGCCGCAACCAGCCATGCGCCCAGAAAAGTACCTTCTTGCCGCTCAACCGAGCGACGAGCGCCATTTTCCAGGTTGCCAGCATGTTGGGATTGGCAAGGATGATCACAGCATCGACCGAGCGATCGAAGATTGCCGGCCAATAGCCGGACAGGATCCAGCGGCGCCCCCGCGTTGCAAAATGCAACGGGCGGATGGCCAATGTGTCGTCGCCGGTGAATGGCTCGATGCCGGAGACCGCCTGATGCGACCCCCAGAAGCTGTAGTCATGCTCGGCGCTGGCGGCAAGCTCCTGCAAAACCGGCCGGCGGTAATGCGGAAAATGATGGTAGATGACATTTACGCGCGCCATGTGGTCTCATCCCCCCGATCGCCACCCTGCCCTGTTTCAGGTGTGCGACCGTCTTCGCTCCGGTTTTTCGATGGTTGCGCTGCAATCGACTGGCCACTTTCCGCCTTGATCCGATCCGCTGCTTCAGTGTCTTTCATCGCCGGGTCTTCTCCCATGGGCATTGCGCGTGTGGGATCTGCCGCTGCCGGGTGCGCCACGCCCGGCTCGGCGAGACTGGGATGGGCTCCATTGGGATTAGCCGCACTGGGATCAGCGATACTGGGCTCCGATACGCTTGCACCCGTCCCGTCTGATGGTGCATCGCGCGGATCGGTCACGATGGACCCCGCCGGACTTGAACCGAAAAGGTTTGCGTCTGTTGGGCCCAAGTGTTCCAGGCCTGGGTTTTCTGCGACCGGGTTTGTTGGCACCGAACCGGTGCCGCGGAGGCTCCACCATTCAGGATTTTCGGCCCGGTTTCCCCCTGCCGTCAGAAAGTGGCTACGTGCCACTCCGGCGGTGGACGGGGATGGCATGAGCGGCAGCGGCACGCGCGGGCGAACACCAGAACCGCCAGCGCGACCGTTTGCCCCGCGGCCCCTTGCCAGGCGGGTGGCGGGCCGAGCGTCTGGCCGGCTGTCCAGCACGAGGTCCACCGCAAAGAGAACAGCCACGAAGGCGGCCAGACCGATCAACGAAATGAAGGCAAAGGCCATATCGAAGCGCCAAAGCGCGAAGCCGACGAAAAACCCGGCACCATGCGCAAAGGGAAACCGGCGGGCGAAGGCCCCATAGAGGCTATTGAGCAGGGCAAGCATGCCGAACAGCGCCAGAGGCCAGGCGTAGGAAAAATTGCCGAAGGCCTCGCCGAACAGGGTGGAATTGAGGGCCAGACCCGGTATGCCCTGCAGATTCGAGCCCACCATGATGCCGAAGACGCCCGGCTTATCCGGCCAGATGGTGGACGGGATCAGCACGGTCAGCGGCCGCAGCAGGAATGTGTAGCCATAAAGGAGCGGAAAGCTGTCGCCGGTATTCTTGACCAGCCAGTCGAAGACGATGATGTTTTCGGAATCGAAGATACCGTTCGTCGAACGGCCGATCTCGATCTGGCCGCTGCCGACCGCCGTGTTGACCGCCGCCATCGCATTCACAAAACCCGTCAGGCTGTAGCCATCGACAAGCGCCAGCCCGCGCAGCGCCGACCAGACGATGCTGAGATAGCCGACAACCGGCAGAAGCGGGATAGCGGCCACCAACATGACCGGAAAATGCCGGCGGTAGAGGAGGATCAGGACAATCGCATAATAGGCGGCCGTGATGCGATTGAACGTCGTCACAACATCGAAGACGACGACGAAGAGGCCGACAAGCACGACCGTGCCACGGCTGACCAGCCCGCGACCGAAGGCATTATAGAGGATGCCGAAGACCGCCCCGCGATAGACATTGGCAAAATTGCCGATGACGATCAGCAGGACATTGCTCTGCAGGCTGGTTTCGAGATTGCCCTGCCAATGGCCCCCATCGAGCTTGCCGGAGGAGATGAAGCTGTAGATGTTGCAGACCATATAGGCTGCAACAAAAAGACATATGACGCGCGCACTGCCATGGAGGCGTAGCTGCCTTGCAAGCGCACCGCTGCCATGGGGATGCGCGGTCGCAGATGGCAGCAACCGATGGGCGACAGGTGTTTTCCTGCGCATCACCGGCCGGTGACCACCTTCATCTTCGCCACGCCCCGGTATCGCTGCCTGGGCCGTCACCACTGCCTGGGCCTGCGGTTCCGGATGTCGGAGAGCGAGCGGCCCCGTTGTGCCCGGACGCCGGATCGGGCGACGTCCGATCTGACCCGAGCGCCGTGCGAACCAGTGGAAGGCCATCACTGTGGCGCAACCGATGCAGAGCTGCAGCGAGGTTGCGGTATCCTGCAGCGGCCGGAACGGACCGGCACGCATATCGATACTGCCGATCTCCCCGTCGACGAAGGCGATCAGAAGCGGGATCAGCATGAAGAACAGGAGACCGATGAAAATGCCGTCCGCGAAACGCAATTCCCGCAGATCGAGCCCGGTCGTGTAGGCGATGACACCGCCAAGCGTGACGGCATAAAGCAGCAGGATCAGGCCATCCATGGCATTCTCCCGTGCAACAGACGCGTGACGCCCGCCGGCAGCCGGCAACCGCAATCCGCCCGGCCGGCCTGGATCGGCATGTCCGTCCGGCTTACATTCCACCGCATACCACAAGCGCGATCCGGACGCTGCAACAGCGCCAGCCGGAGCCGGCGGCCCAAACGAACGGGATGGAGGAAAGCGCGCCGCGGCTCACGATGGCCGGACCAAGACCCTTCGGAATAAGGGATATGCAATTGACGATACGGGTGACAACACGGGTCACGATACGGGCGAGCCACCATTCGGATTCCAGCGCCTATGTCCATCGCAGCACCTGGCGGTAATGGCTGACGAAAATCCGCCAGACTGCGATGGCGCAGACGCCTTCGCCAATCAGCAGCGCCAGACCGACACCACCGAGCCCGGCTGCGCGCGCGAACAGGGCGACGAGACCGAGCGTCAGCAGCGACGCGGCCAGGCTGTATTTCGCAAGCGCCATATGATCGTTGGTCGCCAGCAGCATGTTGGACAGAAAATACCATGTGCCGTGGACAAGCGTCGCCAGGGCGACGAGCAGCACGAATGTCCGGTCAGGCACGATATGACCGGCGCTCCAGAGCATCACGACCTCCCGCCCGATCACGGCAAAAAGAGCGCTTCCGGGCAGAAGGACAAGCAGCAGCAAGAGCCTGTTGACCTTGACGATACGCTTCAGATCATCGGCGCGCGCACCAGCGCGGGCACGCGACAATTCCGGCATCGTGGCCCGGTTGACGACGCCAACCAATTGGATGAGCAGACGGCTGCAGGTGCGCACAGGGCCGTAAACCGCGACTGCAGCCGGCGACAGAAGCGCGCCGACGATCAACACGACGCCCTGCAAATTGAGCGCCAGTGCCAAGGGAATGGTCATCGCCGCCAGAGCCGGTCGCGCCAGTGCCCGGATTTCCACGATATCGACAGCGCTTTTCCATGCCGGTGCCGAAGCTGATTTGCCTTTCCCATCATGAGAGGCGATATCGCCGCCCGAACCTGCCGACGGCGCGCGAACCGTGACCGGTCCAACCTCCCCGCCTGCGCCGGATGCGCCATTTTGCAGTTCCGGGTTGTTGGGCCACGGGTTGCCGGGCCGTGTGTTGTCGAGGCGCAGCCACGATACGGAGCGATGGAGCAACACATAGAGAGTGACGATATTGAGCAACCGGACGATCAGAAACGACAGTGCGACATCGGCAAAACCGCCGCCCAGTGCCGCCACCAGCAGCCCGCAAAATCCCTCGGCCACACTCACCGCATCATAGGCCAGCGTTCCTGCTGCATAATGGCCAGTGGCGCGCAATGCCGCCACCGGCAAGCGCGAGAACAGCGAGAGGGCCGAAAACGCGGCCAGAAGCAAGAGAACGCGCAGATCGACGCCGAATGGCAAGATATCCGAAGCGGCGGCCCCTACCGCCAGCAATGCTGCCACCGCGAAAATGGCCGAGGTCACGCATAGAATGAAGGCCGACGCGCTGAAAAAGACGCGGGTCGCCCGCCGCTTTTCGTCGCGTGCGACCAGCATGGCCATTTCACTCGTGGTGGCCTGAAGGAAGCCAAGATCCGTCAAAGCGAAATACGTCGGGATCGTGGTGAGCATGACCCATATCCCGAAGCTCTCGGCGCCCCAGGCCGAGAGGAGTATCGGCACCGAGGCGATCTGCAGCAGCGCATTCATCGCGATACCGGCGGTATTGGCGATCGTTCCGGAAATTATGCGGCGACCGATACTCATGAGAGCCTCGCTGCGGCTCGTACAATCCCCAAAGGCCATTCGCGTTGGCGCAGATGCGTCTGTCCGGTAGCCATTTCGCCGGTCATTCTCGCTGCGGAAGCATATTTTCCGACAAGAGCACGTATCGAACGGCGAGCGCGACCGGATGTTGCGTCGACCGGTAGGGCGAGTACCAGGATCAGCCCTCGCCACCGGTCTCGGCAGCCATGAGGGCCGAATATGGGAAACATACTCCGGCCTTCCCCGACACCCGGTTCACGGAACGGGACACTGGACAGGGGGGCGCCGATCCGGCGCTTTTGAGCCACGCCCCTCGACGGCCGATCGGCGAGCACGACGCGCCGGACCATTCCGCCCACGGTTTGCGCGGCATTGACCGCTTGAGCCAGCAGATCAGTGGCAACCAGGCCGTGCCCCCGGTGTCTCATGGCATCAGACTGTCGACGAATTGCGACAATCCCTCGTCTTTGGACAGGCATCGGACCTTTTCCAGCTGAGGAGCATTGTCGCGACGGCGACGGCCAGCGATGGCAAGTTCTATCGCATCGGCCAATACCCCGACATCGCCCGGAGGCACGATGGTTGCGGCATCGGCCACGAAAGTCGCCAGTTCGGTTCCCGCATCAGCAGTGACGAGGACTGGCTTGCCACTTGCCAACATGCCGCCGAGTTTCGACGGAAGCACCAGGTCGGCAGCCCCCCTGTCTTGTGGCAGGGCATGAAGATCGGCAAGATTGAGGAAGGCGTTCAGCCGCTCATAGGGCTGGAATGGCAGGAAATGCAGCCGCGGCAGATGGCCGTAACGTTTCTGCAGATCAGCCTTGACCGGCCCTTCGCCGGCGACGACGAGGTGAAGATCCTGCCGATCCTTCAACCGCTCCGCCGCCGCGAGGAGAATATCTAGCCCCTGTTTGGCGCCGATATTGCCGGAATAAAGCACGACAAAGTCTTCGTCCCGGAAGCCAAGCTCGGCGCGATATGGGCTCTTGCCGCGCAGCGGAAAGATATGACCAAGATCGACCCAGTTGCGCACCACTTGCAGGCGTGCGCGGGAGACGCCCTTTTCCGCCAGTTTCTCAGCCATGCGATCGGATATCGTCACCACCCGGTGAAATCGCAGCAAGGTGGCCCGCTCGAAGAGAAACCCAAACCTTTTCAGGGAAATCCGCGAGCCGAGATGACCGACGGCAAAGGCGGCATCGACCTCCAGATCCTGGACATGCAAGACGGTGAATGCTCCGACCAGGGCCGCGGCGAGCTGCGCCACCGGGGCCGCGAACAATGTGGGTTCGACGCAGATGACCGTTGGCGGACGATGCCGCAGGATTTCCCATATTATGATCGGGGCAGAGGTAAGCGCGAAGGACAAAGGGGCCAGAAGACGCCAGATCCCGCGCATCGGCTGTCTCAACAGAAGAGGTACACGCCTCACCCGCATGCCGCCTTCGATGCCGGTCGAATAACGATTGCGAGAGCCTTCCTGCACCCGCCACCCCGGATAATGGGGCTGCGTGGTGACGACTGTCACGTCCATGCCCTCATCGGCGAGGTGTTGTGCGATCTCACCCGTATATCGGCCGACACCGGCCAGTTCCGGGGAGAAATTCATACCGTAGATCAGGATCTTGCGGCCTTGCCTCGAAGCCGCAACGGGCGCTTCTTCGCCTTCGTCCGACAATGTCTCCATGGCAACCATCAGGCGGCATCCCCCGCATGACGCTCACGGTAATGACCCTCGAGAAAGGCGGCATAGGCGCCTGCAATACCCTCTTCCAAAGCGATGCTCGGCGCCCAGCCCATGCTCTGCAGGCGGGCGGCGCTCATCAGCTTGCGGGGCGTTCCATCCGGCTTCGACAGGTCATGGGCAATCCTGCCGTCAAAGCCGACGATGCGGCAGACACGTTCTGTCAGGTCGAGAATGGAAATGTCCTCGCCTGAACCGACATTGATGTGCCCGTCACCGGAATAGGTCTTCATCAGATGAACGCAGGCGTCGGCGCAGTCATCCACATGCAGGAATTCCCGGCGTGGGGTGCCCGTACCCCAAATAACGATCTCGCCACTGCGCGCCATCTTGGTGTCATGCGCCTTGCGGATCAGCGCCGGCATGACATGACTGGAGGCGAGATCGAAATTGTCTCCCGGGCCATAAAGATTGGTGGGCATGGCGGAAATGAAATCCCGCCCATGCTGGCGCCGATAGGCCTGGCAGAGTTTGATGCCGGCAATCTTGGCAATCGCGTACCATTCATTCGTCGGCTCCAAGGCCCCCGTCATCAGGGCGCTTTCGACGATCGGCTGGTCGGCATGTTTGGGATAGATGCAGGAAGAGCCGAGGAAGAGGAGCTTTTCCACACCGACGCGATGGGCGGCATGGATAACATTCGCCTCCAGGATCAGATTTTCGTAGAGAAAGTCTGCCGGATAGCTGTCATTGGCGAGAATACCGCCGACGCGCGCGGCCGCGAGAAAGACCGCATCCGGCCGATGCGCCTCCATCCATGCATCGACCTGTGCCTGAGACGTCAAATCGAGCGTTGCCCGCGTCGCCGTCAGAATCTCGCAGCCTTCCGTTGCCAGACGGCGAGCGATTGCCGAACCGACCATGCCACGGTGGCCCGCGACATAGACACGCTTGCCAGAAAGGTCATAGCCAGCATGATCCGGGCGTATCGCTTCAGGCATGGGCGAAGCTCTTGTGTGCGCTGGACGAGGGAACGTTGCGCGCCATCACCTTCAGATCCTCCCGCACCATCTCGGCCACGAGCTGATCGAGTTTGGTTTCATGGGTCCAGCCCAGCTTGGCGTGGGCCTTGGCAGGATTGCCGATCAGCAGATCGACCTCCGTCGGCCGGAAATACCGGGGATCGATCTCGACCACGCATTGGCCGGAACCCGCATCATAGCCCTTTTCGTCGACGCCCTCGCCGCGCCATTCCAGCGCGACACCAACCTTGGCGAAGGATTTTTCGACAAAGGAACGCACCGTATGCGTCTCGCCCGTCGCCAGCACATAGTCGTCCGGAACCTCCTGCTGAAGCATCAGCCACATGCCCCTCACATATTCGCGCGCATGGCCCCAATCCCGTTTCGCATCGAGATTGCCGAGATAGAGACGATCCTGGAGCCCGAGATGGATGGCGGCGGCGGCCCGCGTAATCTTGCGCGTTACGAAGGTTTCGCCGCGGATCGGGCTCTCATGATTGAAGAGGATGCCATTCGAGGCATGCATGCCATAGGCTTCACGATAGTTGACGACGATCCAGTAGGCATAGAGCTTGGCGGCAGCGTAGGGCGAACGCGGATAGAAGGGCGTCGTTTCGCTCTGAGGCACTTCCTGGACCTTGCCGTAAAGTTCCGAAGTCGAGGCCTGATAAAAGCGCGTCTTCTGCGTCAGCCCCAAAAGCCGGATCGCCTCGAGAAGCCGCAGCGTCCCCGTGCCATCGGCATTGGACGTATATTCGGGCGTCTCGAACGAGACCTGCACGTGGCTCTGGGCCGCCAGATTGTAGATCTCGTCCGGCTGGGTTTCCTGGACGACGCGGATAAGATTGGTCGAATCCGTCATATCGCCGAAATGCAGATGGAACCGCGGATCCTCGACATGCGGATCCTCGTAGAGATGCTCTATACGGTTCGTGTTGAAGCTCGACGACCGCCGCTTGATGCCGTGGACCACATATCCCTTGGCCAGAAGCAACTCCGCGAGATAGGCGCCGTCCTGACCGGTTACGCCGGTGACGAGAGCAACCTTACCCGAGCGTTTCGCGCTCATATCCATACGTCATATCTCCAACCTGGGCGAAGCAATGCCGGGCGGACCTCCGCCATCAGGAAGCAAACGCTGCCACACGCAGCCCACTTCCAATCAGGAAGCCGGCCGCCGGTCATTGCCCACCATTTCAAAATCGTCAGTCAAACCCACCCGGCGACTCCAAGAGCACGCCTACGCAATCACGACACTCTTCTGTGGATCCGACCGCTGCATAAAGCCGCGCAAGGGCGTGGTAGCCCAGTGTAATTCCCGTAAAATTATTCTGCTTTTACTGAATATCTAAATATACAACACACCGCATGACGGAGCGTCCTTGGCAATACAGCACATGGAATACCTTTGCTCCCAGGCGACGAACATTCGCCCATCGAGCAACCGTGGAATGAGAATTACACAACCAAGACACAAATGCAATACATAATCAGTTTATATTTTTTCATTCTAATTCATAATGTTAGTAAAACAACCTCATGACCGAAAACGGAACAGAGACGCCGGAGGCCGAAACAATGCACGCAAAAGTGGGCCTAATTTTGCGACCGGCAGCCCATAACAGCCATGACCTGCCGGCACCTTACGCAATGCATCGACGCGACGGACCGAGGCCCACCCTCCTTCGAACGCAAGCATAAACACCCTATAAAATTGCTTATTTACACGAGGAAACAACAAATTAACGATTTTTTAACTTTACTGTGGCGGATCCGCGATTTCTGATCTATGATTTTTGTATTGCGAAAAACTTGTATTAGAGTTTCATAGGATGGCACCTTTGAAGACGGTGGGTTTCCAAATCGATCATTCCACAGGACCGCTGCGTCAGGACGGTGGACGCGCCTATCCCTGGAGCGTCGGGCAGTTTAGCGGTCGCGGAATCGAGTTCACGGACGAGACGCAGAACGATTTTGCGTCGGCGCAATTCGTGGCGTCAGCCGCGCAACCACGCGTCGCAGCGCTTGACGAGAGACCACGCCGCCGCAGTTCGCGGGAACCGCTTGTGTCCAATAACGGGGCCAGCGTCGAGCGGCACATCGTGAGGGGTGAGACATACGTCGCGGGTGACATCTACCGGCGGCATGTGCCGGCCGTTCATCTCATCGGCAAACGGGCGCTGGACATGGTGCTCGCTGCCCTGGCAATCGCCGCGCTTATGCCGCTTATTCTCGCTATCGCCTTGATGATCAGGATCGAAAGCCGCGGGCCGGCGATCTTCACGCAGATCCGCTGGGGGCGCGACGGCCGCAAGATCATGGTCTACAAATTTCGCTCGATGTATATCGACAGCGGAGATCGCTCCGGTGTGGCGCAGACGACAAGAAACGATCCCCGCGTCACCCGGATCGGAAAAACCATCCGTCGCCTCAATATCGATGAACTGCCGCAGCTGATCAACGTGCTGAAGGGCGACATGTCGCTTGTAGGGCCACGCTGCCACGCGGTTGGCATGCTGGCGGCGGGCGTACCCTATGAGACGCTGGTACCGGATTATCATCGCCGGCATGCCATGCGCCCCGGCATGACGGGACTTGCGCAGATGCGCGGGCTTCGGGGACCGACGGACCGCGCGGC
Organism: Neorhizobium sp.; assembly: GCA_028283725.1. Lineage (GTDB taxonomy): Bacteria > Pseudomonadota > Alphaproteobacteria > Rhizobiales > Rhizobiaceae > Neorhizobium. Next base: position 652,322 of record JAPWKC010000004.1, read on the forward strand.
GAGAGCGCGGGCGCGGATCGCCTGCGACCTCCATTACGTCGAGAATTTCTCGTTCTGGCTCGATCTGCGCATCATCTTCGGCACCATCGTTTCAGAGATCCGCGGCGGCAAGGGCTTTTAAATCCCAAGTATTTTAGAACAGAGGCCCCTTGGCGACCGACCATATCACTCCATCGCGCAAGCCGATATCAACCAGACCGATATCAACCAGAAATGACGCCGTCTTGCATAAAGACCTGCGGCTGGTCGCCCATATCATCGATGTTGATAGCCTCTTGGCTTTTTGCCGTTTTGCACCGCATAGTGGCATTAACCTTGCATCACGGATTTTCAGCCGTTTGCCCGGTGGTCATCGTATAGTCGATCAAAGGCTAAGGGGCGCGTCATGAAGTTCGGAACAAGCGGTCTTCGGGGCCTGGTGGTCGATCTGGAGGGGCGCATATCTGCCATTTACGCGACGGCATTTGCGCGGCACATGATGGAGACGGGTGCGGCACTGCCGGGAAACCGGATTGCCGTCGGCCGTGATTTCCGTCCATCAAGCCCGGGCATTGCCGCGACCTGCGTCGGCGCATTGCAGCGGGCGGGCCTTCAGCCGGTCGATTGCGGGGCGATTTCCACTCCGGCCCTCGCCCTTTTTGCCCGCCGGTCCGGAATTGCCGCGGTGATGGTGACCGGTTCGCATATTCCTGCCGACCGCAACGGCATCAAGTTCTACAGGCCCGACGGGGAAATCGACAAGACGGACGAAGGCCGGATCATGGCGATTGCCGACGCGCTGACAAGCGATGAGGCGGCCGGCCTGGTTATCGACATTTCGCCAGCAGACGCACCCGACACCAAGGCGCTTGCCGAACAACTGTTCCTCGCCAGAAATACGGGGTTACTGGCATCCAGCGCGCTTTCCGGCCTCAGGATCGGGGTCTATCAGCATTCGACAGTGGCCCGCGAGATGCTGGTCGACGTGCTCACGTCTTATGGCGCCAAGGTCGTGCCACTTGGCCATTCCGATACATTCATCCCTGTCGATACAGAGGCGGTTTCGGAAGAGACCGTGCGACTTCTCAAAGGCTGGGCAGGCGAATACGAGCTTGATTGCATCGTTTCCGCCGATGGCGATGGGGACCGGCCTCTGGTCGCCGACGAAAGGGGCATGCCGCTGCGAGGCGATCTTCTGGGCCTCATCGCGGCACGCTTTCTCGGCGCGAAAACTCTTGTCACACCTGTCACCTCCAATTCCGCCATCGAGACCGCTGGGCCATTCGACGTGGAGCGAACACGTGTCGGCTCGCCATTCGTCATCGCCGGCATGAGCGAAGCGGAGGCTGCGGGCAAGGGTCCGGTCGTCGGTTTCGAGGCCAATGGCGGAACATTGGTCGGCGCAGGTTTTCACGTTCGCGACTCGTCGCTCGATGCCCTGCCCACGCGAGACAGTTTCCTGCCGATCCTGGCCGTGCTTCAGCTGGCAGCCGAACGGGGGGAGCCGCTCTCCGCCGTGGCAGCAAGTTTCGGCCTTGCCCATGCATTGGCAGACCGGATCGAGAATTTTCCTGTTACCGTCAGCGCGGCGCTGATGGCGCAGTTGCAAGCGTCTCCGCAAGCGCTCAGTGCGTTTCTCGCGCCGATCGGAACGGTGGCCGGCACGACCGATATCGACGGGCTGCGTATTTCTCTATCCGACGGGCGGATCCTGCATTTGAGACCATCGGGCAACGCGCCGGAAATGCGTTGCTATGTGGAAGCAAAAAACGAGGCGCAGGCCCGGGCGCTCTTGGCCCAAGGTCTCGCACGTATCGAAGAGTGGGCGAAAACGTCCGAGGCACTCACACAATGACGAAACAGTGACCGGAGCAGGTGCATATGGCTGAAAAAATCATTCCCGTGATCATGGCCGGTGGCAAGGGAACCCGCCTGTGGCCGCTGTCACGGGCAAGTGCGCCCAAGCAATTCATCCAGTTCATCGGTGACAAGACGCTGTTTCAGGCGACGCTGCTGCGGGTGTCCGACAAGGCGCTTTACGAGCCGCCGATCGTTATCACCAACGAGGATTTTCGCTTTCTGGTGGCCGAGCAGGCGCGGGAACTCAATCTGACGCTCTCCGGCATTCTTCTGGAGCCGATGGCGCGCAACACGGCTCCGGCCGTGGCTGCGGCTGCGATCGTCGTTTCCCAACAATTCGGCGAGGATGCCGTCTTGCAGGTTCTCGCGTCGGATCACGAGATCATCGCCGACGAGCGGTATTTCGAGGCGATCGCCACCGCCAAGCGCACTGCCGACCTTCAAAAACTCGTGACCTTCGGCATTCGACCGACGGAGCCTGCCACCGGCTATGGCTATATCGAGATCGGCGAAGGCCTTCCGTCGGGCGCCAATTCGGTGAAACGTTTCGTCGAGAAGCCCGCCTTGCCGCAGGCAGAAGCGATGCTTTCAGCCGGCAGTTTCGTCTGGAATTCCGGGATCTTCATGTTCCAGGCCGGATTGATGCTGGAAGAAATGAAGCGCTATGCGCCGGCTGTGTTGAAAGCCGTGACGGCTTCGGTGAGCAAGGCAACGAAGGATCTCGATTTCATACGGCTGGATGCAGAGAGCTTTGCCGCCTGCCCGGATATTTCGGTCGACTATGCCATCATGGAAAAGACGGGAAATGCGGCCGTCGTGCCCTCCTCCTTCGCGTGGTCGGATATGGGCAGCTGGGATGCGGTGTGGAAACTCGGCGAGCGGGACGAGGCCGGCAATGTCGCCTCCGGCAACGCCACACTCGTCAATACGAAGAACTCGCTGGTCATGTCGCGCACCAGCCATCTCGCCGTGCAGGGCCTGGATGGCGTTGCGGTGATTGCCAGCGAGGACGCCGTCTATGTCGGCCGACTGGATGAGAGCCAGAATGTCGGCAAGCTTGTTCAGCTCCTCGGCCAGCAGAAGGCGACGGCGCCGCTCACCCAGACGCACCCGACATCCTATCGGCCATGGGGCGGCTATACGTCCATCCTCAACGGCGACCGTTTCCAGGTGAAGCGGCTGTTCGTCACGCCGGGCAAGAAACTGTCATTGCAGAAGCACCACCACCGTTCCGAACACTGGATCTGCGTGCGCGGCACTGCCGAGGTGACGATCGGCGACAAGATCCTGACGGTTCGGGAAAACGAGTCCGTCTACATTCCACAGGGCGAGGTGCACCGGCTCGCCAATCCCGGCAAGATCCTGCTCGAAATGATCGAGGTCCAGACCGGGTCCTATCTCGGGGAGGACGATATCATCCGTATCGTCGACGAATTCGGCCGGGGGTGAGGCCATAACCACAGGTCACGAGGCGGGCACGGGACGGTTTCAATCCTGCCGTATGTGCTCGTCGTTCGGATCGGCCGGGATCGGCAGAAGCGCTGTTTCAGGCCGCGGGGGTTTTAAACCGACGTGATCGCACGGCGCAGATGCCGAACAACGCAGCGCCCGGCGCGTTCGCCTGGTACTGGTAGCTCTTCGATATGAGGCGCCGGCGCCGATGGATCCCGGCGGCGCTTCGGTCGCGATCGGAAACGAGGCGGCCTGGACGGAGCCGGGTGGCGTCGATTGCAGCGCAATGGCACATCGGCCATAATGCGCCTGGCTTTACGGCGCGACGGCGGCAATCGGCCATGACGTTACGTCAATATCCTTTGAAGGGCGCAGGCGCCCCGCTTGCAAGGACGTCAAGGTGCCCGTGGGCATCATGCGCCTTCCCCAGCGACAATGGGCCCGCGAAGCGCATTTTTCCTGTTCTGAAATGCCGAAGAGCGCATGTTTTCGCTGCAATTCCCGTCCGGTTTTCGAGACGATTTCCCGGTTCGGCAGAATCACGGTGAGCAGGACACATCCGTCACCGCGTGGAGACATCAGCTTTCGGAAATCCCTTGTCGGAAAGCTGCGCCCGCCGCGCCGGAGCAAGATTGGTCAATGTATCCGCAACGATACGATCCAGTTCCGGTGGCAGATCCGACAAAAGTGCGGAGAGCTGGGCGATGGGGGCCTGCTCGAGAAGATTGCGGATGTCGGAGCGGATGGCGGAATCGGCTGGTCCGGTGATTGATGGACCGACCCGTTTCCAGTGGCTCAGGCGCAAGGCGATGGCATCGAGATCGGCTGGCCCATAGGCCTGCGACATCTGCATGTCGGCGATTTGCGCAGAAACCGGGCCACCGAGGAGCCATGTCAGGACGGCGCGGCGCTGCCAGAGGCGGCTGTCCGTCGGCAAACAGGACAGAGCATGATCAAGGGCTGGCGCGAGCGCCCGGACGGATGCTTTCCAGGCCTCATCCCCGCCCGACACCTGTCCGATACGCCGGCGAATTTCAACCTGTTGCAGCCGCACCGCTATCTCTGCCTCGACAATGTCGGATCGGCACGTCACCGGGCGATTGGGCAGATCGGCACTGAAGCGAAGGACGGCATCATCGGATACCGGCTGGCCGCGCGCCATGAGAGTGCTGAGGCGTAGATAGGGTGTATAGCGGGCGGTCAGCCATATCTGCCCGGCCGCAAAAGCAAGGAGGCCGAGCGAGGAGATGACAAGCAGCGCTCGGCAGATGCGGCTCCACGGATCATCAGGCATCGTCGCGGTAGTAGGCCGTATAGCGTGACACGTAATAATCCGACGAGCCGTATTCGCGATAGAGCTTCATCTTGTCGGTATCGACCTTGTTGAGCACGACGCCGACACATCGGTTGGCGATCTGCGGCTCGGCGGCCAGCGTGTCCCGCACGACCCGCCGGGAGGTCGCCCCCCACTCCACCACCATCACGAAACCATCCATCTTGCCGGCAATCGCCCGGGCATCGACGACCGGGCCGAGGGGAGGAAGATCGAGAATGATATAGTCGAATTCCGATCCGACCTCCGCCAGAAGCTTCATCATCTGCGGCGATGCCAGCAATTCCGACGAATGCGGCACCCGGCGCTTGACGACCGCCGGAATGAATTTAAGCCCCGACCCTTCTGCCGAAAGCATGACGGAGGCCGCGGAGCGCCCTTCGATCAGAACTTCCAGAAGGCCAGCCTCGGCATGCTGCGCAAGGGCGCGGGTCGCGCCCGGATTGCGCAGATCGGCATCGATCAGCAGCGTGCGGGCGCTCATCGCAAGCGTCTGGGCAAGATTGACGGCGACCGTGGACTTGCCTTCTCCCGGCAGAACGGAGACGACACCCAAAACCTTATGCGGCTTCACCACATGAAGATCCGCTGCAATCCGGGCGCTGCGCATGGTTTCCGCGAAGGACGACAAAGGGTGTTCGGTGGCAAAGCGCGACAGGGCATTGCGGGAATGGATGACGCCCGGCGATGGCTCGACATCGGCGTCTTTCGCCTCGCGATCGTCGATGCGCGGCACCGACCCGAGATATTCGAGATCGAGGACGTCTCGCACCTGTTCGCCGGTCCGGAAGAAGCGATCGCGAAACTCGCGGTAAGCGGCACCGGCAGAGCCGGCCAGCCCGCCCAAAAGCAGGCAGGCGGCAAGCACAAGCGCCTTTTTCGGCTCGCTCGGATCGTTGGGCGCAACGGCACGGGTGATGATTCGCGCCTCGGTGATCGGGAAGGATTGCTGCTGAACCGCTTCCTGATAACGCTGCAGGAAGGTCTGGTAGAGGTTCTTGTAGGTTTCGGCGCTCCGCTCCAGTTCGCGCAGCTGAACCTGGGTCTCGCTCGCCGCGACACTGACCTTGGTCGCATTCTCGACGCCGAGAAGGATCTGCTTTTCGCGTGAGCGGGCGACATCGAGCTCGCTCTGGTAGCTTTCGGCGATACGCCCGAGCTCGTCGAACATCAGCCGTGTGTATTCGGCCATTTCCTGGCGCAGGCGGATGGCCTGGATATGCCCCTCACCCAGCCGCTTGCTGATGTCGGCCTCGCGCTTGGAGGCATCGAGATATTTCTCCCGCATGCTGTTGATCACCGAACTATCCAGCGCGTCGGCCACGATCGCATCGGTGCGGCCGCTGTCGATGATGGAACGGATGCGCTCGTATTTTGCCGTCGCCCGGGCCGTGTCGGCGCGCGCCACGATCAGGCCGCTGTTCAGCTCCGTCAGCTGCTGATCGGAAACAAGCTGGTCATTGGCGACCACCAGACCGTTCGCGGCGCGGAACTTCTGAACCGCAAGATCCGATTCCAGCGACCGCTGGCGCAATTCTTCGATGCGCTGCTGCAGCCATTCGCCGGCCCGCTTCGTCGCATCGTATTTCGCATCGAGCTTGTCGGTGAGATAGCCATCGGCCAAGGACGAGGCGATGGCAGCCGCCAGCTGCGGCGAGGTGGAGGTCACCGAGATATCGAGAACATAGGAGCGGCCGACGCGGGCGATGGTCGTGGCACTTTCGAGACGCCCGAGCGCCAGACGCCGCTTGACGGCGACGGGATCCAGCAGATCGTCGGCATCATCACCGAACCAACGACGCGGATCGACCGTCGATTTCAGCCATGACACCGTATCGCCAAGAAGCGTCGCGGCGCCGCCCATGAATTCGACATTGTCCGCAAGCGCCAGCTTATCGATGACCGCAAGCCCGATGGTTTCGGATTTCAGCAATTCGACCTGGCTGAGGACCGAGGATTCGTCGTCCAGTACGCCACCGATCGTCGACAGCTGCTCGACGACCTGACTGTTGCTGCGGTCGATCATGACGCTGGTATGCGCCGTGTATTTCGGCACGGCAACCAGCAGGTAGCAGAGGCCGAGGCCGACAAAAACGACCGTGGTGACAAGCACGAAACGCCATTGCCGGCGACTGGCGGCAAGCAGCCGGTCCAGATCCAGACGCGGCGCCTCCGCTACGGGACCGGTGTCCTCATGATTGGCGATAATCATCGGTCTCGGGTTCATCCGGTCATCCGTTCGAAGCGTCCGTTCAAGGCGCCCGGCGACCACCAGGGCCATGGGCAGGTTCAGGGTCGAGCGAGGTGCGGCGGGGCCATGCAAATCACGGCCACGCCTCGATTTCACCCGACGGAGAGTGCACGCGGGCCGAAGGTCAGAGCCGGACGATAGGGCTCGTATCGACCGTGCCGGTGCCCGAGCCGCTGCTGCCATTGTTATTGCTGCTTCTGCCACTGCCGCTTGCACCGCTGAAGGAGCCGGTGCCGCTGGCAATGCCGGTGCCGCCGGCCGTTCCACCGGTCGTACCGCTCGATGTGGCCGAACTTCCGCCGGTGCCGCCGCCTGCCGTACTTCCCGCTCCGCCGATTGCCGATGTCTGTGCCCCGCCGCCGGTCAGGCCGCCTGCCGGACCGAGATCGGCCGTGGCTGGCACCTGCGTCTGATTGGCGGCCGGCGTGGCAAGCGCCAGTGCCTGCTGGGCATTGGACAAGGCCGGATTTGCGGCGACTGCGACCTGAATGGCACGCTGTGCCTCCAGATTCTGTGCCGCGGCAAAATCGGCCGCTGCGGCATTGGCTCCGGCAACGATTGCCGAAAGCTGCTGCGACGTGATCCCCGGAATGGAGCCGACGGTGTTCAGCCCGGCAAGAACTTCCGACAGCTGGCCGTTTTGCGCTGCGACCGCCAGAAGCTGCTGGATGCGCTGCTTCAGCGCATCGCCGACCACCGGAACGCTGGCAATATAGGCTGCCGGATTGCTGACGAATGCCTGCACGTCGGCGGCAGTCACGGCAGCCGGTGCCGAGGCAACGCCCGGCCCGGTCGGGCTTGGTGCACCTGGACTAGCTGGCCCTGGATTGTTCGAGACTGGATTGCTCGGTGCAGGGCCGTTCGGGACGGGGCTGTTCTGGGCATAGGCGGCAGAAGCAAGCGGCACCAGCAGCGCGCCTGCAATCGAAACAATAAGCATCGCACGGTTTTGCATGTTCGACCTCACTTGGCTCCCAAACGGGGCTCAAAAAACTGGGCTCAAAAAAGCTGCGCTCTGGAACTGGTCTCCAGAGGCAGAGCTCTGGAGACCAGTTCGACGGACTTCGCTCAAGACTTACAATCGATGGCATCGGGCGCTGACGCCCGCATCTCCGCCCCGACGCCGAAGCATATGTGCAGATTATCTTTTATGACTATATATCATATTACAATCGATCCGCCTGTTTCGGCAAGTCCCGATCGTGCATTTACCTTAATGCCCGGCCGGCAACGCCCAGCCGTTACTGATTGCGAAGCGTGTCATGCGTATCGACGATGTCGCGTGTCGATGAGGTGATCGAGTTGACGATGGTGAGGAACTTCACGAGCTCCACCGCGTCGGCGGTCGAGACGTAAATGACGTCCTTGTTCTGCATCGGGAATTTCTGCACGGCGAAGAACGCGGCCGGATCGCGCAGGTTGGCCCGGAAGATGACCGGAACCGTGTCGCCTGAGAAACGCGACGTATCGACGCCGAGGCTCTTCAGCATGCTGCGATCGACCGTACGATAGAGGAGTACGGAACGGGGTTCCGCCTTGTCGTCGAGCAGCCCGCCGGCCTTGGCCAGGGCCTCGCCGAGCGACAGATTGGAATCGTCGAAATCGTAACGTCCACTTTGCCCCGTCACCCCGAAGGCGAGGAAGGTGCGCCGGTCACGATTGACGAAGATCGTATCGCCCGGCTGAACATAGATATTCTCACGCGGCGTGCCGCTCAGCGTGTTGTAGGAGACGGTGACGCTGCGACCGCCGCGCTGGAGCGTTACCGTGGTTTCGTCGCCCGGAGAACTCAGGCCACCGGCTTCCGAAATCACGTCGATGACCCGTTCGCCGGCAGGGCTGAGCTCGACCTTCTTCGGCTCTTTCACGTCGCCGAGCACGGACGCTTCCATCGACCGGTTGGTCAGCGTGGAAATCACCACCTGCGGCTCGATGGCGCGATTGGCCAGCCGCTGCGCGATATCCGTCTGCACCGCGTCGATCGAGCGTTCGGATGCCCTCACCTTGCCGGCATAGGGAATGCTCAGCATGCCGTCACGGCCGATCGTCTGGGGCGGAAGGGTGATGTAGTTCCCCGGCCGCGAACCGGCATCGGCGGGAATGAAAAGACCACCCGCCTGCGCTTCGAAGACCGAGACCTGCACGACATCGCCAACGCCCAGCACGATATTGGGTGGGCCGCCGCGGCCGCCACCAAAGCTGCCGCGCGCACTTTGCGGCGCCTTGTCGGCGACCAGCGCCAGGACGGACTTGTTGATATCGACGAGCGCGTAATCAACCCCGACCTTCTTGTCGGCCGAGGCGACCTTGACCGTGGCATCCGCCTCGACAGCTCTCGGATCAGGCCCCGAACGGGGAAGCCCCGTGCAACCCGAAATAATAGATAAAGTAGAAATTATTAAAGTAGCTTTTCGTGAAATAGACATGCGCCCCGCCATCTCGTTTCCCACGAAAAAGTTACAACATGTCATCTTTTAAACAAACATTTTCAGGTTTTTTTACCCTTAATGTAACTAGCAATCATATATTATGTTGCAATATCGCAACAAATATTGCCCATCGCGGCCTCATCGCGCCGATTTACCTGATCTATTCAAGCTTACATTTGCCGTAAGCGCCGCCATGAGCGCGAAGAGAAGGGCAAAACCGGGAATCTGGAGAGAGAAATCCAGACATGCGTGAATCGCCACCAGAACGGTTGCGGCAATCATTGCCAGAATGATCGGGCGTTGACGCCGCCGCGTCATCATCCCTCTTGCAAGCAAGCAGGTCAGGGCGGCGGCGATGGTCGCGATGACGAGAAGGCCGAGCGGAAGGCCGAGAGCCAGGACGGTATCGAGATAGACGTCATGGGCCCGGAACCAGCCGCCGACGATGCCGCATTCCGGCGACCGGAAGGCCGCAAAGTAGTAGCGGAAGGAGCCAGCGCCGATTCCCTGCCAGAAATTTGTGTCGATCGCATCGATCACACCCCGGTAGATACAGAACCGGCTGTCTTCGGGCCCCTGCCTTTCCGCCCGAAGCACCGCCCGCCCCAGCAGAAGAAAAGCAAGGGCGGCGAAACAGACAAGCGCGATGACGACGACGAAGATGCGACGGCGCCCGAACTTGCCGGCCACGCCTTGGCGGCCAGGGGTGCTGGAGAAGAACCGGCCTTGGCCGACAGCCTGTGTTTTTACACCGGCCGTGAAGCCCGTGCCGAGCAAGAAGACAGCGAAGCCGACAAAGGCCGACAGCGCACCGCCACGCGACTGGGTGAGCGCCAGGGCAACCAGCGAGGCAAGCGCCAGGCTGCCGAAGAGGAAAAGGTCGCGAATGCGGGCTTCGGATGATGATCCGCCTGCCCTGCCGGTCTGTTGTGCCGGCCCGTCACGCAGGCTCAGGAGCGTTTGCGAGGCAAGGACGAGTGCCACGACCCCATAGAATGTGGCAGCCGTGTTGCGATTGACGAAGGGGGCCGTCAGGCTTCCGAGATAGGCTTCCTTGCGTGAAAACATCAATGTATCGGGAAAGACGACGGACTGCACGATGGCGAACACCGCGAGACATCCTCCGACCACGCCGATCACCCGCCAGAGCTTCGCGACCTCGCGATCGGTGCGAAACAGCAGAAAGGCGGCCATGAAGGTGACGAATGGCAAGCTGATCGGGATGATCGCATAGAGACTGTCATCCGCGGCCACCGATATGCGCCCCTGCACCGAGCCGGACGGCACGGCAATCGCCTGCCGCAGGGTGGACCATGCGGGATTTGCGAGGATATCGCCGGGCAGCGGCAAAGTCTGCAAGATCGTCCATCCGACCACAAGCAGCCAGAGCATCGAACATGTCACGAGCGGCCAGGCCCTGCCCTTCGGCCAAGGCTGCCGGAGCGAAGCCACAGCCAGCACCAGCGCCATGAGGACGGCGGCCAACGACACGGTCAGCGGATAGACACCGCCATCCGTCATCAGCACGATGGCGAAACACAGGGCAAAAAGTGCGGTCAGTATCGAATGGACGATCATCTTGTCCCGTCGCAGGATCAGCTTCGAAAAGAAGCGCTGATGGGAAGGCAGGTTCTCAAAAAAATCGAGGCATATGAATTTCGGCGGGCAAGCGATCAGACACCGGCGCCAAGCGATGAGGGCAGCAGCGGCCTGCCTTCGCCGACACCATCATGCCAAACCGCAACGGCCCGACAACGTCTCGGCGACGATCAACCGGCAAACACCGATCAGGCTTTTGCCGCATTTGCGCCCAACCCTCTCCATGTCACCAAGTCTCTCCATATCACCGGGTCTCTCCATGTCACCGGGTCGCGCCCTGACTTATGCAGATAGCCTAAGGCCACATCTTTGCCGATACAATATCATAAATCTGCCCGATCGATAAAATTCTACCGATGGGCTTAAACGGCGCAGAAGAGATGCAGGTTTATGGATAGTCCCGCGCCGATAACTTGTCTGCGCCAAGAACAACGCGGGATATCGTGATGAACAAGAAGCAAATCATTGCCGCATTCACCAGTGCTCTCGCCTGCCTTGCAGCAGCGGGCACCGCCCATGCCGTCGGCCCGGCGGGACTGGCCGGCGAGGCACGTCATCTGCCGTCGCATATCGTGGTCAAGGCTCCGACGCTGGCGCCCTATGCCTTCGTGCGGTTCTGCATCCAGAACGCCAGCGATTGCGCGGCGAGCGACGGCCCCGCCACGGCCAGCGTCGATGCTGCCGCGATGAGGCAGTTGCAGAGCCTCAACCGCGAGATCAACCGCGATATCCTGCCGGAATACGACATGGATGGCGACGATGTCTGGCAGGCGGATGTCACAGCCGGCGACTGCGAGGATTTCGCGCTCACCAAACGGCGCCGCCTTCTGGAAATGGGCTGGCCGGCCAATGCCCTGCGGATGGCGATCGCCTATACGCCGAACAATAACGGCCATGCAGTGCTCGTCGTCAGCACCTCGCGCGGCGATCTCGTGCTTGACAACCGCACCAATGCGGTGCGCAACTGGCATGACACGGACCTGCGCTGGGTGATGATCCAGTCGGCCGTCAATCCGCTCTCTTGGAACCAGATCTAACATGATATAGTGTTATCTCCGGGGCGGCTGCGTGGGTGAGCCATCAGGCCACAGGCTCCGGGGGGACCGCAAAATCGATGCCAAAACGCCGTGCCGCAGGACAGCGCAGATCCGACCCTTCACCGGGTGGCTCCGCCATTACCTTGCCGCCACGTCGTCGTCGGTTCGTCGTTCCGGCGCTGCTGATCGCCAGTGTGGTCGGGGTCATCGCCGCAACGGTTCTGTTTGCCAATGGCGGGCGAAATATCACGCTTGTGCTGCGGGCCTTGGACCCGGCCTGGATATCCGAGCGATCCACATGGATTGGCTGGCTGGCGCCCTCTGCCCAGCCAGCGGGCGACCCGTCCACCCCATCCCGGACGCCGGTCGATACGACGCCGGCAGCGATTACCCCGGCACCGGCAGTCTCGTCCCCTAGCCCGCCTTCGGCTGTGCAGGAACCCGAAGCTGATGTCCTGCCCGCCGCGCAACGATGCGACCGGCTTGCCAGCGGCGCGCAGGAAAAACCGAGTTTCACTGCCGATAGCGCTGATCGTGAGGCCTGGCAATGCACGGTGCTTCTCAGCTACGCCGATGGCGCCGGTGCCACGTCACTTTTCGTGCAGATGCGCGGCCGCCAAGGGGCTCCGTTCAGCGCGCTCAGGGTCAAGTTCAACACGGCAGCATCCGGCATCACGGCATCTCTTGCCGAGGAGGCTCTGCGGCTGGTGAGCCTTTCCATGCTGCGGGACAGCCAGAAGGACGAGGTCGCCAGCCTGCGGGCGCGCCTTCTGCATTGGGACAATTTCGATTCGATGCTCCAGGGATACAAGGTCTCGTTCAAGCGCGAGACGAGCGATCCGACGCGTGGCAATCTCATCCTGGTCCGCAACTCTCTCCCGCCGAATCCGCCGCCTCCGGCATCGCTGGCCTCGGCATTTTCCGGTCAGGCGGCCGGATCCGCTTTCGACATGCCTCCCCAGCAAGGCCCAGGGCATGCGCCGGATATGCCTTTAAGCACGCACCCGGCCAATATGGTGCCGGCAGCCATGGCCACCGGGACCTCTCCCGTCAGGCCCGGCTTGCCCGCTCGAACGCTCAGGATCGGCAAATCGTCACGCCATGGCAGGGGGCCGGATACCCACCCCTAGCCCATCTGCCTTGCGTGACTGTCTTCGGGTATGGTCTGCTGGAGCATTTCCGCCTTTCTTCGAAACGTGAAACTGCTCCATCTCTTTGTTTCTGCGCAATTGCGGATGCAAAACCGGTTCCCACTTTTGTGGGGAATTGCTCTAATACCCTGTCGTTCCCAAAAAATCGCGGCGGCGCCGTCTGCGGCCGGCCTTCGACGATACAAGCGGGCGGATGGGGTGGCCGGCCATATCAGATGCTTCATCAGATTTTTAAGGATGCGTTAAGGCGGCCTCACCATTGTGGGGCGAAATCCATTGCGAGGCGTAAAGCAGCAGACATGCAGAAGCTGATCGGGTGGTTTTCCGCCCGGAAGACGAACCAGAACAACCGCACCGCCCGTCGGCGGATAGATCTCGGCGAGGCACTTCCGCCCTATCCGGTCTATGCCATCGGCGACGTTCACGGCTGCCTTTCTCTCCTCAAGCAGGCCGAAGAAGCGATCGCGCGCGATATCGACGGCAACGGCAAGTCCGGCATGGTGATCCTGCTCGGCGATTTCGTCGATCGCGGGCCCGCCTCCTCGCAGGTCCTCGACCACCTGATCAAGCCCAGTCGCCTCGGTTTGAAGCGACTTCCGCTCTGCGGCAATCACGACGATATCTTTCTGAAGTTTCTCGACGACCCGGACCAGAACCGCGAATGGCTGGCACTTGGCGGCGAGCAGACGCTGATGTCCTATGGGATCGACATCCATCACCTCGGCTCCCGCCACAAGGGGCGCGGCGCGAACCTGCAGGATCTGCTTGCCGAGGCCGTGCCTGCGGCCCACCGCGAATTTCTGGAAACACTCCCTGTCTCGCTCAGGGTCGGACAGATGATCTTCGTGCATGCGGGCATCCGTCCGGGCATCCCCTTTGACGATCAGTCCGACGAGGATCTGATGTGGATCCGCGAGCCCTTCCTGAACCTTGGGCCGCAATTGCCGCACACATTCGTCATCCATGGGCACACGCCGAGCCCGGCCCCGGACCTCGGGCCCTCGCGCGTCGGCATCGACACCGGCGCCTTCTATACCGGCAAGCTGACGATCCTCAAGATCGACGGCGAGCAGACACGGTTTCTCTGAAGCGCCCGGTCAGTCGATCAGGTTCGACCGTACCACCAGAAGACCAGCGGCTTGACGAGCGGCCCGAAGAGGCCGAGCGCGGTGATTTCGAAACCGAAATACACTTTCGCCGCCCGCTTTTCGACGCCTTGAACGATGCGTTCGGCGACCTTGGTCGCTGGCCATGGGGGAGCTGCCCCCATGAGCTTGCGGGCCTGTGGCGAGCGCTTCGGCAGTTCTGCCTGAAACTGCGGTGTGAGCGTATCGGGCGGGAAGCAGACGGAGACGGAAACCCCGTGCTCACCGGCTTCGCCGCGCAACGCCTCGGCAAAGCCTGCCAGCGCCGATTTCGAAGCGCAATAGGCGGTATAGCCGTGAATGCCGATCAGGGCAGCGCCCGATGAGACGATCATGATGCGACCGGCGCCACGGCGCTTCATATCGGCGTAGACGGCGCGCACCGCATTGACGGTGCCAAAGACATTGGTGGAAATCTGCGCCTCGAAGACGCTGCTCTCCTGCTCGTCGAAGGCAGAAGGCTCGACGATGCCGGCAGAGGCGATCAGGATATCGCAAGGGCCATTTGCCGAAAGGCAATCGGCAACAGCCGCCTCAAGCCTTTCGGCGTCGGACGTATCGGCCGATGCGGTATGGATGCGCAGATTGCGGGCACCTGTCCGCCGCGGAGCGGCCTGCGAGAGCAGAGACTGACGGGCCGTTTCCAGTCGTTCGGGGTCGCGCGCAATCAGCGAGACATTGGCACCGCGCGACAGATAGATCCTTGCGACTTCCAGCCCGATACCGCTCGACCCACCGGTGATGATGACATGCATTGCCGGCCCGCCTTCCGTATCAGGAATTGTCGGGGGTCTGAAGCAGCGGCTGAAGCTGCATCATCTTTTCCATGTCGAGCGATGCGAGGCCGAAATTGCGGGCCTTCAGCGCGCCGAGACGACGCGCCGTCGCTTCCACCGCATGGCGGATCTGTGCATGCGTATGATCGCAGGTGATGAAGAAGCGCAGGCGGGCAAGGCCTTCCGGCACCGCCGGATGGATGATCGGCAGCGCATTGATGCCGTCTTCCAGCAGCTCGTTCGATAATTGCACGGCCCGCAGCGAATCACCGACCAGAACCGGCACGACCGAATAACCCGTGCTCAAGCCGGTATCGAGGCCGGCTTCGCGGGCAAGCTTCAGGAACAGCGCGCCGTTTTCACGCAGTTTTTCCGTGCGCTCCGGCTCGGTGCGCAGAATATCGAGCGCCGCGGTGGCAGACGCCGCCAGAACCGGTGCGAGACCGACCGAATAGACGAAGCCGCCGGCTTCCGCCTTCAATATGTCGGCGAGCGCCTGCGAACCGGCGATGTAACCGCCACAGCTGGAACTCGTCTTCGACAGCGTGCCCATCCAGATATCGACCTCGCGGGGATCGATACCATAATGCTCGAACGTGCCGCGGCCGGTCTTGCCGAGCACACCAAGCGCATGCGCCTCGTCCACCATCAGCCAGAAACCGTAGCGGCTGCGCAACTCCATCAGGGCCGGCAGATCGGTAATGTCGCCATCCATCGAATAGACGCCCTCGACGATGACGAGCACACGGCGGAAATCCGCCTGAAGCGTCCGCAGCACGGTTTCGAGGTTTTCGACGTCATTGTGCTTGAAGAGCCGACGCGTCGCGCCCGACTGCTTGATGCCCGCAAGCGCGCTGTTGTGGATGAACTCGTCATGCACGACGAGATCCTGCGGGCCGACGAGACAGCTGATCGCGGCAACATTGGTGAGATAGCCGCTGACGAAGCAGACGGCGGCATCGACGCCGTAGATATCCGCAAGGCTTTCCTCAAGCGCCGTATGAACCGGGCGTTCGCCCGCCACGAGACGGCTTGCAGAGGCAGAGATACCGAAGCGGTCGATCGTCTCCTTGGCGCGCGCCAGAACCTTCGGATCGGTATTGGTGGCGAGATAATCGTAGGAGGCGAAATTGGCGAACTCGCGCCCGCCCATTTCCGTCGTCGCACCGGCTGCGCGGTCATGCGAGCGGTAGAAGGGATTGTCGACGCCCAGCATGCCGCTGATCTTCCGCTGCATCGATACCCGCTGGTATTCCGGCAGGCTGTCGAAGCTCAACGCCTCGCGAACGACGGGCTGGGGCTGGCGGTTCAACCGTTCGGCCCTGTTGCGGCCGGAGGCCTCACGCGTCTTGCGCATCTGTTCGAGGAAATTTCCCCGGCCGGGTGCGTTGTCTTCAGGCGTATCTCTATCCGTCACTGAGCCGCTGCTTTCTGTTCGGTGGTCGAATGGCTCTTCACGAGCCGGTCGACGACCTCATCCGTTCCTGCGGCGTCCTCCTCGCCATTGCGCTTGGCGACCCGTTCGCGCAGGCGCGCAACGACGTCGCTGACGGTCGTATCCTCGCCGACACCGCTCAAGGGGATGTCGAAGCCGGTCTTCTGCTGGAAGCTCATGCCGAGCTCCATCGCCATCAGGCTGTCGAGACCGATATCTTTCAGGATCTTTTCCGGCGTGATGCCATCTTCGGCAATGCGCAGGATCGTGGCGATCTCGGCTGCGACCAGCTTGTGCAGAAGCGCATGCGCCTCGTCGGCCGATTTTCCGGCGATCATTTCCTCGAGATCGATCCGGTCGCCGTCGCCGGCAGACTGCTGGCTGCCCGAAGCGCGGATCGCCGTTTCGAAGATCGAGGCATGCGAGATGGGAAGCATACGAACCGCAGCCCAATCGACTTCGGCGATCATGACAGCGCCGGCATCGATCGTGCCGGTATCGGCCACCATGTAGCGTTCGACCTGTTCCAGCGCATCGCGGGCCTTCAGCGCCGTCTTGCCGATACGCTTCGACAGAAGCTCGTTGACCTCGGCATTGCGGGCAAGGAAGCCGGTATCGGCAATCGCGCCGAAGCCGATGGCGAGCGCCGGCTTGCCCGCTGCACGACGGTGACGGGCAAGGCCTTCGAGATAGCCGTTGGCGATGACATAATTCGCCTGGCCGGGATTGCCGAGCATCGTCGTTGCCGAAGAGAACATCAGGAAGAGTTCGAGATCGTCTGCCGATGTCAGGCGGTCGAGCAATTCTGCACCGCGCACCTTCACGTCCACCACCGGGCGGTTCCGTTCAGGTGTCAGGTTGGAGAGGAGCGCATCGTCGAGCACCATCGCCGCATGGATGACGCCGCGAAGCGGCGCGATGCTGCGAAGCTCGGCAAGCAGGTCATTCAGCGACGTCTCATCGGTGATATCGCAGGCATGCACGGTCGCACTTGCACCCTTGGCACGCCAGCGTTCGATGGCGGCGAGCGTGTCGGCGTCCGCGACACCGCGGCGCGAGCAGAGCGCAACATGCCGGGCACCCTTGGCAACGAGCCAGTCGGCCGCGACGAGACCGAAGCCACCGATGCCGCCAGCCACAAGGAAGGTGCCGTTGGCATCGAAACGCAGCGGTTTTCCGGGTGCGGTCGCGACGCGATCGACACCGGCTACCGGCGGCAGAACGACGATCTTGCCGATATGGCCGGCATTCTGCATGAGACGGAATGCGCTGCCGATATCATCGTGATCGAAGGCGCGGTAGGGCAGCGGCGACAGGTCGCCGGCCGTGAACAGCCTGCCGATCTCGGCAAAGATCTTCTTCGTCACCGCCGGCAGGTTGACCAGCAGCTGATCCGCATCGATGCCGAAATAGCTGACATTGCGGCGGAACGGGCGAAGGCCGATCTTGCGGTCGGAATAGTAATCGCGCTTGCCGAGTTCGAGGAAGCGACCGAAGGGTTTCACCAGTTCGAGGCTGCGTTCCATCGCTTCGGAGAAGAGCGAGTTGAGGACGAGATCGACGCCCTCCCCGCCGGTGACGCCACGCACGCGCGAGACGAAATCGAGCGAGCGGGAATCAAAGACGTGATCGGCGCCGAGCGCTTCGAGGAAGCGGCGCTTCTCATCGGTGCCGGCCGTGGCGATGACGACGGCACCCTTGAGCTTGGCGATCTGGATTGCGGCAAGGCCGACGCCGCCGGCTGCGCCATGGATGAGGATGGTCTCACCCTCTTCGATATGGCCGAGCTGCACCATGGCGTACCACGCGGTCAGGAAAGCGACCGGCACGGTGGCAGCGGCGGCAAAATCCAGCCGCTCGGGGAATTTCGTCACGCCGTCACGACGGACCTTCACATGGGTGGAGAAGGCTGCCGGGCCGATGCCCATGACGCGATCGCCGGGTGCAAGATCGCTGACGCCCTTGCCAACGGCGGTGATGCGGCCGGAGAGCTCCATGCCGATCGTCGCGCCGGCAAAGCCGTCTTCCAGCGCTTCTTCCGGCAGAAGGCCCATGGCCCACATGACGTCGCGGAAGTTGAGGCCTGCCGCCTCGACGGCAACGATGACTTCGCCATCTGCCGGAACCGGCGTTTCGAAGGCTTCCCAGACGATGCTGTCGACGCGCCCGCTGACGCGCTGGCGAATGGTGGCGGCGGCGAAATCCTTGCGCATGGTATCACGCGCAGCAAAGGGGCCGCTTGCAGCACGGATCTCGACAAGCTTGTCGCCGCGGAGGATCCATTCGCGGTTGGCACCGTCCGCCGCCATGATCGCGGCAAGCGTCGTGTCGAGCGCGGCAGAGGCCGTCTCGACATCGATCATGTGGATATCGAGCGCCTCGTATTCGTTCTGCAGAACGCGGGCAACGGTCCAGAGACCGGCATTCACCGTATCGCTGCCGGCGCCCGCAAGCGGCGAGCCACCGGGGGCGACGATCAGCAGCTGCGGACGGCCGGCGCCGCTCCTTGCCGTTGAATCACGGTTCAGGGCATCGCGGGTGAGCGTCTCGGCCAGTTCCTTGAATCGCTGAAGGCGGAACTGCTCGACCTCGGAGGGCGCACGACCGCTGAGCCGTTCGGCAAGGTAGACGACGCGGCCGCGTTTATCGGCGAGATCGCCGATCAGACCGGCAAATTTCAGTTCGTCGAGGTCAGCGGCGAAGGACTGTGCGCCGATAATCTTGGAAGCCTTGGCCTTGCCGGGCTCGGCAAGAACGATCGGCGCGAATGCTGCCGGCGTCATTCCGGCAGGGACTGTTGCCGAAGCCTTGGCGACCGCAACCATGAGGGCACCGCCGGACTGGCGGCTTTCTTCGACACCGTTTTCGGCAAAGCCGAGATCGAGCAGCATGTCCTCGATCTGCTTGACCGTGCCAAGGCGGCCGACCGGGAATTCGGCGGACTGGCTCTGATCGAACCAGCCGGCCGACAGGCCGAAGGCGAAATCGTTGAAGGCGGACGGCGCACGGTCGGCGAAGACCAGCGCCGCACCGGCTGAAGACGACGCCCGGATGCCGGAGCGGATCTCGTCGGAGGTCGACAGCAGCTGCTGGCTTTCGATGCCCGCGGCAACAATCAGGTCAACCGGGCCAATCGAGGCCAGCTTGCGCGGCTCGACGACCGACACATGCACGGCATGCTCGAAGGCAAGCTCCAGCGTGCGGCGGGCGTTTTCACGCGGTTCGACGATGACGAGAGATGCGCCCTCTTCTGCGGCGAGCGCCGCGAGACGGGTGCTGAAGGAGGTCGATAGCGTGCCGATCTCGACAATCGTCCTGATCGCACCAGCATTCGATGCGCAGACATCGCCCGCCATCTTCAATGCCAGTTCGGCGCGCCTGCGGCCGAGGGGCGAATGGACGAGGACGTGATCGACCGTCGCCTCGCTGCCGCTGCGGCTTTCGACCTGATCGGCACCGCGAAGGCTTGCAACGGACAGATGTTCCTGCGCATCGCGATAGGCGTTGTTGATCAGGACCGCTTCGGCGATACGGCCGGAATCCTCGCGATAGATCTCCTGGAGAAGGTCGCCGACCGGCGGGAAGCCGAACTCGGAGGGAACACGCCATCCAGCACCGTCCGGTGTGGCGATACCCGCATCTTCGAGCGTGTAGAGGCAGCTTGCCACGAAGGAGCGCAGAGCGGCATCACCGGGGACCCTGTCCAGAGAGAACATGCCGTTGCGGGTGGCAAGCGACAGCGCGATCTCGTGGGCGGCCCGGTAGATCGCCGCGTCGAGCAACAGCGAGGCGTTGTCCGTCGACTGGTCATCGATCGCTTCGATCAGCGTTGCGGGTTCGACAGAAAGGCCGGCGGTTGCGGCAAGCCGCGCCGGCAGGCTTTCGTAGTGGAACGAGACCTGATCGAGACCATGGTGGCGTCGCAGGGCCGCACGACGGAAGCGGCTGTCCTCGAACGAAGCCACCAGCTGGCCGTCAGGGCCGAACATGCGGAAATTGACCTTGATCGAGAACCCGCTGAAGCGCTCGATCTCGATCATCGCCTTGGCAATCGGCGTCCCCATGGAGGATACGCGCACCGAACCGAAACGGACCGGAATATACGGTGCGCCCGCCTCGTTGCCCGACAGCTGGCCGAACAGGGCGACGAGACCATGGAAGACGGCATCGACCGAGAACGGGTTCAGATTGTAGCGAACGAAGGGATGCGCCGGCAGTTCGGCAGGTTTCAGGACGACCGCCACACGGTTTTCACCGATACGGGTCGCTTCCGTCAGAAGCTGGAAATGCGGGCCGTATTGCAGGCCGAATCGTTCCGCGGTCTCGTAGACCGTTGCAGCGGTCAGGACTTCGCCACCGGCGCTTGCGTCCTGCGGCGTCCAGCGGTGAATTTCATCCTCGATCGGCTTGCGGCAGCGGGCAACGGCATGGATAGTCCAGTCGTCGCTGCTCAGGCGTTCGCGCGAACGGATTTCCAGATCGCCGGTCTCGCCGGAGATGATGGTCGACAATTCCAGCATGCGGTCCTTGCGCAGCTCGAGCGGACGGACGATCTCCATATTGGTGATTTCGACGACGGGCGTGCCGAAATGCTGCTGGGCGGCGGTCGTTGCGATATCGACGAAGCCTGCACCGGGCAGGATGGCACGGCCATCGACCACATGTTCCGCGAGATCCGGGAAGAGATGCGCGTCGATATGGTTTTTCCAGTGCGATCCGTTCGGATCGGTGCGCCAGCCGAGCAGCGTGTAGACGTTCTTGTAGTCGCGGCCGAAGATATCGACCTCGTCCGTCGTGCCGGGCATGCGCAGCGAAGCGGTCTCGAATGGCAAAGGCGGAAGATTGACGAAGGCATTGCGCGGGGCGCTGTGACGCGACTGAGCCGGCGTCGCACCATTGGCGATCGCACGGGCAAAAGCGCGCGCAACGGGATCGCGGCCTTCGACAGCCGGTTCGCGCTGCAATGTGCCGATGACGACGGCAGGCTGGGAGACGCTCTTTGCTACTTCCGAGACATAGCTTCCCATGATCGAGCGCGGCGAAATCTCGATGAAGAGATTGCAGCCGAGATCCAGTGCGACCTCGACGGCCGCCTTGAACAGGACCGGCTCGCGGACGTTGCGCCACCAGTATTCGGCATCGAGCTTGCGGCCATCCTTGACGGCGCCGGTCACGGTCGAGACGAAGGTGCAGGCGGTGACTGTCGGCTCCATCTCCGGCATGTCGGAGAGGAAGGCTTCCTTGGCGCTGTCGATGATCGGGTGGTGGAAGGGGTAGTTGATATCGAGAACGTGGGCGACTGTCTGCGCCTTGCGGGCCGCGTCGCGGAAGGCCTGGATCTCGGCGCCGGGGCCGGAAATCGTGACCGAATTCGGGGCATTGATCGCTGCGACGCAGACATTTTCAAGGCCCTGGGCGCGCGCAAATACGCGGGCGGATTCGTCGTTCATCACAACGGCCGCCATCTTGCCCTGCCCGGCGAACAGATCCTGCGCCTTCGAGCGCTTGGCAACGATCGCCACGGCTTCGGCAGCCGTCAGCGCCTTGGCGGCGTAGGCGGCGGCAAGTTCGCCGACCGAATGGCCGAAGACGACATCCGGGCGAATGCCTTGAGATGCGAGACAATCCGATAGCGATGCCTGGACCGCAAACAGCAACGGCTGGGCGATCTTGGTATCGATCAGGCGTTCGCCGAGGTTTTCAGCAAACAGGAGATCGCTCAGCTTTTCGCCGAGGTGATATTCGAAGAGTGCGCTGAAAGACTGGAAGCACTGACGGAAATGGCGGTTCTCACGGTAGGCCTCGGCCCCCATGCCTGCCCATTGCGCGCCGTTGCCGGCAAAGACGAAGGCCGTCTTGCCCGCATGCGAGGGAGCCTCGCCACACTCGCCATCGGTCGGCTCCCCGGCAAGCTGCGCATTGATGGCGCGCAGCACACCCTGCTCGGTGCGTGCCTCGACGGCAAAGCGGTGACGCATTGCATCGCGGTTGGCAGTGGCGGCGGAAATGATCTGCCGCGCCTTCGGGGCGGATGCGGGCGTCAGCGCCGTCTTGTAATCTTCGAGGAGTGCGGTCAGCGCAGACTGGGTGTGGGCGCTGGCGAGGAACAGGATATTGTCTGTCTTGGCGGGGGTCTCGGCTGCCGGCACATCTTCCGGGTCGCCGATGACGACGTGGGCGTTGGTTCCGCCGAAGCCGAAGGAATTGATGCCGGCAAGCCGTGGCTCGCGGGCGGGCATCAGCTTCAACGGCGACGTGTTGACGCGCACGTTGAGCCCGGCAAAATCGATATCCTCGTTGGTCTTTTCGATATGCAGCGTCGGCGGCAGGAGGTTGTGCTCCAGCGCCAGCATGGCTTTGACGATGCCGAAAAGACCGGAGACCGGTTCGGTATGGCCGATATTCGACTTGATCGAGCCGATCGGCAGCGGCGCGCGGCGCTTCTGGCCGATGACCGTGCCGATTGCCCAGACTTCCGCCGGGTCGCCGACGCGGGTACCGGTACCGTGGCCCTCGATAAAGGCGATGCGGTTCACATCGATGCCGTTGCCGGCATAGATCGAGTTCAGCAGATCGGCCTGCGCCTCGCGCGAAGGGAGGCTGATGCCGTTGGTGCGGCCCGACGAATTGACGCCGGTGGCATGGATACGGGCATAGCTGCGGTCCTTGTCGCGGCGGGCCTTGTCACTGCGACGCAACACGAGCACGACGCCACCTTCGGCGCGGACATAGCCGTGGCCGTTGGTGTCGTAGGCGCGGCAAAGACCCTCGGGCGACAGCATGCGTGCCTGGGCAAAGCCGACGAAAGACAAGGGATGAACGAGGATATTGACGCCGCCGACGATTGCCGTGTCGATATCGCCGCGCTCCAGCGCGCGGGCCGCCTGATCGAGCGCGACCAGCGAGGAGGAACAGGCCGTATCGATCGTCATGCTCGGACCATTGAGGCCGAAGACATGCGAGATGCGGTTGGAAACGATCGACAGCGTATTGCCGGTCATGAAATAGGGGCTGCCGGAGGCCGGGTCTTCCGACGACAGGTTGCCGCTCTCCAGACCCGATGCGCCGATATAGACGCCGACCTTTTCGTTCCCGAGCGATCCGGTCGGCAGGTTGGCGTCTTCGAGCGCCTTCCAGACGAGCGTCAGCAGAATGCGCTGCTGCGGGTCCATCTGCATGGCTTCGCGCTGCGACAGACCGAAGACGGCCGGATCGAAATCGTAAATGCCATCGACGATGCCGGCGGCAAACGTGTAGGCCTTGCCGGGCGTGCCGGGAACCGGGTGCCAGAACCTGGCAAGTTCCCAACGATCATCCGGCACCTGGGTTACGGTGCAAAGGCCATCCTCAAGAATTGCCTTCAGTTCAAGGATGGAATTTGCGCCTGGGGCTACACAGGCTCTGCCTATAACTTCAATCGTCATCGTCACTCTGTGTTTGTCACAGCTAAAATGGCGGATAGCGGACTATACCCCAGGACAACCCTAACAACATACTTAAATTCGATTGTCACGACAAAAGCGCCCAACAGCGTGGGCGCTTTGTTCAAACCGAGATAAATCCACAACCAGACGGCGCAACACGTTCCGCACGCATCACGCCACCAAACTTAATTCAAGGCCGCAGCCGTCGTCGCCCCTTGGGTCGCAATGCCGAGCGGCGCACCGATCATGCTCAGGAACTTCGAAAAATCGACGCTCTTGTGGCGAGCGGCGTAAATAACGTCGCGGTTCTTGATCGGGAAGGTCTGACCGACGAGAAGACTGTCGGGATGGGTCATGTCGAAGCGGTAGACGATCGGGTAGCGTCCGTCCTTGTCGGAATGCATGCCCTTGCTGAGCAATTCGTTGAAACGCGCCTGACCGACGAGCGCCTGGACGACATCCGGCTCTTCGTATCTGAACAGGAAATAACCTTCCGTATCGACCGCGTAATCGTTGCCACCGCCGCCGGCCGCCATGGCTTCCAGAAGGTTGAGATCGTTGGCGCCGAACTCCTGCCGCCCGCTGCCCTTGACGGCACCGAGCAGGATGAATGTCCGCGGATCCTTGGTGACGAACACCTGATCGCCCGGCTGGACGTAGATGTTTTCCGAGGGATTATCGATGATCGACTTCAGGAGCGCCGTGCCGGTGCGATGGTTGCGCACCAGCGTGACATAGCTGTCATAGGGCTGCGAGACGGGGCCACCGGCCTTGGCGATCACGTCGGTCAGCTGCTCGCCCGTCAGATTGAGCGGGATTTCCGCCGATTTCGCCACCGCACCGGAGACGGTGACGGAGCGCGACGGCGTGTTCAAGGTGTTGACGATCACGTCCGGCTCGACCGCCTTGCTGGCGAGAGCCGTCAGGATGGCCTTGCGCGATTCTTCCAGCGTGCGGCCGGCAAAACGCACCGAACCGACATAGGGGATGGCCGCTGTGCCATCCGGCTGGACAACGACCTGAAGGGCCGTCTGCTTGCTGTCTTTGGTCGAGAAAAGGCCGTCCGCACCGGCCTCGAAAATAGTGATCTGCAGCTGATCGCCGACGCCGATGACGGCGCGGCCGCCCGCGCCCGAGCTGCCGAAACCGAATCGGCGCTTCATCGCGGTGGATACATAGTCGGCCACCAGACGCGCCGAACGGCTGTCCACATCGACGACCTGGAAGACGGCGCTGTTGACGCGCCCCAGCTCGACGGCCGATTTTCCCGAATCCTTATTGATCGCCGAGGCGAGAGGCCCTTCTCCCGGTACGGCATGACACCCAGCCAGAGCCGTACACAACAGGATCGCAGTCACACGTCGAAGCAAATCAGCCACTCCAATTCAGCGTTCCGTAAACAGTATCGGGCACAGCCGAGACACCACTTGCGGCACTTGCTGCCTCTGAAAAGCATACCCCTGTTGCAACAACAAGTCGGAATGCGTCCAGCACCACAAAAATAAAACCGCGTGCGGTTTTGGGGCCATAGTCCCGCGGGAAACCGGACCACCGGCGCCACGCTATGAAAATTTGAGTTAAATGCCACCTAAGAAGATTGGTTAACGCGCGATTGCGATCGAATTCCCCATCGCCGTTGCCGCCGGACGACACAATCGCGTGCCCCCTGCTTTGCCTGCGCCACACCCGGTTTGAAGCGCTTCAACGATGTGTTATGGCGGTTTCGATCCGCCATTGTTCCAACTGGAATGACCTCAACCGGAATGGACCGCATGCCGAAAGAGGAAAGGCCCGCGCCTATCACACCTGCCGCCAGACGGCGGAGGCGGCGGCGTGGCGTCCTGATCTTCGCCATTCTTCTGGCGGTGGTTCTCGGCGGCCTTGCAACCGTGGTGCTGACCGTCAACGACGGCCGCAACTGGCATCGAATCATCCGGCAGTACGGACTGGAAGCCTATTTCGTCGCGCCGAGCCCCGCGCCGGATCTGAAAGTCGGCCGGCAGAAGCAGGTTTCGCCGGCCGCCTTCTATCCTTCGCGGCTGCTCGACCGCGTTCTGGAACGCCCGGACCGGTTTGACGCGCAAGCGCATCTGCCGCCGCGGGAGGCCTGCGAGAGGCTGAAGACCTCTGCGGGACCGGTCCCGACTTTCACCGAAACGAACAGCGACTGGGAGTGCCTCCTCTCCCAGCAATTCGGCAGCGCCCCCGATCCCGCATCGATCTTCGTGCAGGTGAAGGGAAGCGCACGCGAGGGGCTGCGCAGTTTTCGCGTCAAGCTCAGCCAGACGGATCCAGGAGAAGAGAGAAACGTGCTTCAGCACGCCCTCGATGCCGTCGATCGGTTCGATCTGGATCTTACCCCGGACACGCGGCGCTATATCGCAATGAAATTGGCCGCCAAATCGCGCTTCAATTCGTTCAGCGCCAATTATACCCTAAGTTTCCAAGGCGAAATCACCGACGATCGGCGCTTCAACCTGATCATTGCGCCGCGGCTGCCGGATGGCGACTGCGCCAGCCCGCCATCGCCGCTGCCATTTTCACCACGGAACGCCACCGTGCGGGTGCCGATCGGCTGCCTGCCATGGCGAACCGGCCTTGAAGCCTCGATGCCGACGGCCGTGGGGCGTTAAACTCACACGCGGTCGAGTGTGATGATGTCGGCAGAGGCTCCCAGTTCCCGCTCGGCAATTTCCACGAGGCTTTTCTGGTGGGTGAAAAGCAGCGTCTGGAAGGGGCTGGCGCCGTCGCGATCGCCATCCCGCATGCCGCCGAATTGCGCCAGCGCGCGAAGGCCGGCAGCGGTCCGTTCATCGTCGAAGGTCTGGAAAATGTCGTCGAGAACCAGAGGCGCCGGTTCATTGCGGGTGCTGTAATCCTCCAGAAAGGCGAGACGCAGCGCAAGATAGAGCTGATCGCCCGTCCCTTCGCTCAGGCCGTTCAGCTCAACGCGCTCGCCGCTTGCCCGCTCTGCGGCCAGATGGAGATCGTCGTTTTCGTCATAAACCTGCAGGAGGCGCGTGAAGCGGCGGTCCGTCAGTTCGCTGAAGATCGCCCCTGCCCGCTGCATGACGGGATCAGCCTGTTTCTCGCGATAGGTTTCCAGCGAATTGGCAAGAAGGCCGGCTGCAAGCTTCAGCACCACCCAGCGGCGGGCAAGTTCGCGTGCCTCCTGTTCGGCGCCCGATTTCTGGAAAGCGGCGCGTTCGGCACCGATACCGGTCTCCATGTCGCGGCGGCGGCGATCGATTTCCGCCTGTGCGCTGCCGAGAACCTTCATCCGATCGAACTGCCGCCCGTCTTCTGATTCCAGCCGTTCGATTTCAAGCCCGGCCTCGACGCGGTCGAAATCGACGAGCCGTTCGCGAAGCGCGGCTTCATCGGGAGTTACAGCCTCATCCGCCAACCGGGCGAGGCTTCGGGCGATCTCACCATCCAGCCGAAGCTTTTCCGCGAGATCCGACAACAGCGATCTGGCACGCACGATGATCGCGGCCTCATCCGCCGGTGCATCGAGAGCGCCGGCCTGGTCCTCAAGGCCCATCGCCTCGACGAACAGGTTCGACAGCGCTGCGGAGGAGGCGTTCGCCTCACCGGCCAGCCGATCGGCGGACAGCCGCGCGCGTTGCAAAGCGGATGAAAGCGTATCACGGCGGCCGTGTGCCGCCTGCGCTTCGGTGGCACGACGGTTGAGCATGTCTGCCGCCACATCGGCAGGAAGACCGGCGATATCGGCGGCAACAGTTCTGCACAGGCCGGCGATCTCGTCTTCGAAATTCTCCATATCGCGCATCATGCCGCGGACGCGGCGGGCGCGGTTCTCCCGCTCCTGAATGAGATCGGGAACCGTCTTCCACACGTCGAGGGCGGCTGCCGCCATCTCGGTCGTGGCGTCCTCGGCAAGGCCAGCCATTGCCGCAGCATGGGCAAAGGCGCGGCGCCAGCGTTCCGTCGCGGACATCAGCGTCGCCTCGCGCGCCTCCAGCGTCTCCACCGTTTCGCGGGCGGCATGGCGCTTGCCTTCGTTCGAACGGCTTTCCGTCCAGCGGGTGGATAGCTCGCCCAAAGCTGCGTCGAGAGCGCGCACAGATGGGAGAAGCGGCAGGTGAGCGACGGCAAGACCGAGGGTCTCCGCAAGGCTCGCCAGTGTTGGCCGCAGGCGCTCTTCCTTCGAGGTCAGAATGTCAAGCGCATCCCTGGCATCGTCGTTCAGCGCCGCAAGGGTCATGACATCCTGAGCGGCACGGCGCCACTCGATCATCCGCGCCGGACCGCCCGGCTTGACAGGCGCTCCACGAAACAGGTCTTCAAAGTCGGTGATGGCATCGGAGGCTGCGATCTCTGCCTCACGCACTGCACGCAGAGCGGTCTCGATCGCGTGATCCAGTTCGCGGCGGCGCAGGCCGAGCTGCGCGTGACGCGACACCCGTTCGGCATCGGCCAGAACCATGTCGGAAAGCCGGTCCGCCTCGGTGACGGCGGCAACAAGGGCATCTCTTTCCGTGTCGGCGGGCATAACGGAAAGGGCCGAGATCCTGTCGTCGCGGCTGGCTCTTGCCGCCGCGATATCCTCGCGCGACACCAGCCCTGCCCCACCCTCAAGGGCTGCCAGTTGACCGGCAATCGCTGCGGCCTCTTCCTTCAGCTCCGATAGCTTTCGTGTTGCAGTATCGCGCTCACCGCGGGCCGCATCGATCACGCCGCGATGGGCGGTCAATGTCGCAAGATCCGGCAGAGGTGCTGCCAGAAGATTGCCAATATCGGCAACCGGGGGATCGAGCCTTGCTAGAGCGTCGGCGAGATCTTTCTGCGCGCGTGCCAGCTTCACCCGTGCCGCATCGATGCCCTGGAGATCGGAGAGTTCGGGGCGCAGCGCTGCAAGCTGATCCATGAAAGGTTTGGGGTCGATCAGGCGAATGCCGGCCTCCCCGGCGTCGATGCGGTGCAACGTGTCGCGCGCCGTCTCGTATTGCTGGCGGATCTGCCGCAGATCGCGGTCGAGCACGACACCTTCGTCGAGCAGCGTCCTCAACCGCGCCAGATCGGCATCAGCGGGTTGGGCGGCCGAGAGGGCATCGAAGGCCGCAAAGCCGAGACGACGGGCCGCAAGGACGAGGCGCTGGTCGAACGTATCGACCTCCTGGCGAACCCGTGCGAGATCCTCGCGGGCATTGAGATAGGCGCCCTTTTGCGAAAAGGCCGCAAGAATGCGGTTGCCTTCCGACAGCGCCGTCTCGTCGACGCGGACGGCCGCGGCCTCCTCATTGAAACGAAGGATATCGGCCGTGACGGCCTGATGATTGCGGCGCGCGTCGTCATAGGCGGCAATGGCGGCCGAAAGGCGCTCTTCGAATGCCCTGTGGAGATGGGCGATGGATCGATAGGGCAGCATGGCGTGCCGCAACCGATCGAGCTCCCGGATCACAGGCTCGATCCTCACAAGCCGCTGGAGATCATCGAGCCGCCGTTTGGTCTCATGCCGGCCTGTCCGGATCGCCTCAAGTTCGGCCTCGGTCTGCGCCTGTTCGGCGAGAAGTTTCTTCCAGTCGCCGGATTTCAGCTCGCTGTCGCGCTCCTCGCGGCGAGCCTCGTCATGCGCGTCGAGGATCTGATAGAAGAGCCGGTCCTTGGAGCGGCGCGGCGCATAGATCCCATCCGCCTCGGTGTCGATCTCTTTCTTCAGCTTCGACAGACCGGTGAGACCGGAGGCCGCGGCAAACAGCAGGCCGCCTATCTCGCCACCGCTTTTCAGCATGGTCTCGCCGCCCGATCGCAGAGAGCCGGAATCAAGCCCGAAGGCGCGCTCGAAAACATCGCGCGACAAGGTGCCGAGGAATGGCGAAAGCGCATCGTCCGCCAGCGGCTCTTCCGCGTCCGTTGCAGCAAGCAGGGTGTTCTTGCGGCCCTTGCGCCTGCGGAAATCCAGAGTTGAACCGCCTCCGATGATCCGCGCGCCGACGCGCAACGCGCCCGCATCGTGCAGGAATGTATAGTCGGAGCGCTCGGGAAAGCCGAAAAGAAGATCCGAGATCGCCTTCAGCGCCGAGGATTTTCCGGCCTCGTTCGGGCCGTAGATGATATGCAGACGGGTATCGGGCCGGAACGACAGCGACCGATCGGTGAGCGCGCCGTAGCGCAGAATATCGAGACGATCGAAACGCATCAGGAGGCCGCCCGCGAGAGAAGAAGATCACGCGCTTCGGCCAGAAGCGATTGAAGATCGCCGCCGAGGCCGGTTTCGCCAGACGGCACCACATCGCCAGCACCTCCCGCCGAAGCCGTCGCGCCGATGCCCCCCGGAAGCCTCGCCATGATTTCCGCCACCCGCGCCTGCGCCTCCTCCAGCATGGCCTGCGAAAACGCGCCGTCGGGAATGATGCCGGCCAGACCGAGCGTATCTGCCGGCTGATCGGCGGCATCGGGTGCCAGCCTCAGTTCGAGCTTTTCCAGCCAGATATCCTCGTGGCTACGATGGCAGGCGGCCTGCACCTCGTCGCGGAAATCGCCAAGACGCGCAACGATATCGTGATGGGCTGCCGTACGGCCGGCGAGCCGGATGCGCAGCGCAAGGGGCCGGTCCTCCATACGCGCGACGACGGGCTCCAAATGACGCTCGATCGACTGGAGCACGGTGCGGAGATCGGCTTCGCCATCGAGAACGACATCGAGCGACAGGAACCGCGCACTGTCGGTGATCAGTCGCTCGTAAGCGATGCGCCCATCCTCGACCGAGACCAGGACGGCGCCCTTTGCCCCCTGCTCGCGGATCGAGCGGCCCTGAAGGTTGCCGGGAAAGACAACGAGCGGATCGGTGGCGACGATTTCGAAATCATGGACATGGCCGAGCGCCCAGTAATCATAGCCGCGGGAGCGCAGGTCCTCGACCGAACAGGGGGCATAGGGCGCATGTGGTTCGCGACCGGTGAGCGAAGTGTGCAGGACGCCGATGTTGAACCAGCCGGCAACCGGCTTCGGATAATTCAGCGCCAGATTTTCACTGGCGGAGCGATCGGCAAAGCCCTGGCCGTGCAGCGCCACTTTCAGATGATCGAGCATGAAGGTGCCGGGCTTGTTCACCGGGAATTCGCTGACATTTGCCGGCAGCGTGATCGTTCTGGTGATGACGCTTGCCGCATCGTGATTGCCCTTCAGAAGAAAGACCGGGATGCCGGCGCGCTCCAGCCGGGCGATCTCGCGGTTGAAGAACAGGCCGATCTTGTTGTCCTTCCAGTCGCCGTCATAGACGTCACCCGCAACGAGGAAGAAGTCGACCTTCCTGTCGATGGCCGCATCGACAAGCGTGGTGAAGGCGCGGCGGCTTGCTTCGATGAAGAGTTCGGCGACGGCGGCATCCTTCAGCGAAAGCCCCTGAAAGGGACTGCCGAGATGCAGGTCGGCGGCGTGGATGAAGCGGAAGGCGGTCATCGTATCGACTCATGCGAACACATCGGGAACGCCAGACTTAGGGGATCGACCGCTGCGTGAAAAGGCTTCGCCGGCCCGGCGTCGCCATTTCCTGTTGATTGTCCCCCGGCAAGCACCTGCCTGCCAAAACACGAAGGGCCCGGCACATGCCGAGCCCTTCGCAGAAATGACGAACGGTCAGAATTACTTCTTGTTCTTCTCGGCATAGGTCTTGATTGCCGCTGCGACTTCGGCTTCCGCCTTGGCGGCAGGCTCGAAGCCGTTCAGTTCGACGACCTTGCGCTTTGCCGGAAGCTGCTTGTAGACGCGGAAGAAGGCCTGCAGGCGCTCCTGCTCGATCGACGGAAGATCGGTGACTTCCTTGATATTGTCGTAGCTGGGGTCGATGTCGGAGGCCGGAACCGCAACGATCTTGTCATCGACTTCGCCGCCGTCGATCATCTTGAGGACGCCGATCGGGCGAACCTTGATCATGGCGCCCGGAACGACAGGCTCGCGGGTGTAGACGAGCGCGTCGAGCGGATCGTTGTCGCCGCCGAGCGAGCTGGTGATCGAGCCGTAATTGGCCGGATAGATGACCGGCATCGACTGGAAGCGGTCGACGACGATATGGCCGGTCTTGGCGTCGATCTCGTATTTGGTGAAGCTGCCCTGCGGGATTTCGATGGCGACGTAGAATTCCTTGCCGTCATCCTTCTTCTGCGGGAAGTCGATATAGGAGACGTATTCCGCGGAAGCGGCAGCGGCCGTGGCGAGGAAAGCAGCGGCGGCAAGAACGATCGATTTCATGGAGACCCCTTCAATGTGATGCGGGGTTCCGTCTATGCATGCGGCATGACAGGGGAATGACATTTCAACCAGGCGTTATCGCCCTTGATCGATTCCGGTTATTTCCCACAACCTTCAAACACAAAAGGCCCGGCAGAAGCCGGGCCTTTCGGATCATGGCGCCAAGCGCCAGATGCAGCTGCAATTAGCTGTTGACTGCGTCCTTCAGGCCCTTGCCGGCCGAGAACTTCGGCACGTTGCGTGCCGGGATATCGACTTCAGCGCCGGTCGACGGGTTACGGCCCTTGGATGCTTCACGACGGGAAACGGAGAAGCTGCCGAAACCGGCGAGGCGGATATCGCCACCATTCTTCAGCTCGCCCTGGACAGTTTCGAAAACTGCATCCACGGCAGATGCGGCATCGGCCTTCGACAGACCAGCCTTTTCGGCGACTGCGGATACCAGCTCGTTCTTGTTCATGTTTCCACCCTTTCAACGGTTTTGGAACGACTCATAATTCGGCGCCGAACATAGTTTGGCATCGGCGCTTGGCAACCCAAAAGCTCCGCTATCACCTGAAAAACAAGGGGGAGAGGCCAGTTTTCACAAAAAAAGCCGGCTTTCGCCGGCTTTTTTCACAGTTCATCGCGGGTCCAAGCCGCTCAGGAGTCCGGGACGATCCGCCGAGACTCAGTGAGCAACCGTAGCGGCACCATCATCGACACCTTCAACCGTGGCGATCACAGGCGTTTCGACCGTTCCATCCCATTCGATCGGTTCCGGCTGGCGGATGAGCGCGTGCTTGATCACCTCACCCATGCGCGAGACCGGAATGATCTCCATGTTGTTCTTCACGTTGTCCGGGATCTCAGCCAGGTCCTTGGCGTTCTCTTCCGGGATCAGAACCTTCTTGATGCCACCGCGCAGAGCCGCGAGCAGCTTTTCCTTCAGCCCCCCGATCGGCAGGATGCGACCACGCAACGTGATCTCACCGGTCATGGCGACATCCTTGGAAACCGGGATGCCGGTCATGATCGAAACGATCGCGGTTGCCATGGCGACACCGGCGGACGGACCGTCCTTCGGAGTTGCGCCTTCCGGCACGTGGACGTGAATGTCCGACTTGTCGAAGCGCGGGGGCTCGATGCCGAAATCGACGGCGCGGGAGCGGACATAGGATGCCGCAGCCGAGATCGATTCCTTCATCACTTCCTTCAGGTTGCCCGTCACCGTCATGCGGCCCTTGCCGGGCATCATGACGCCTTCGATCGTCAGAAGCTCGCCGCCGACTTCCGTCCAGGCGAGACCGGTGACGACACCGACCTGATCCTCGCCCTCGGCCTCGCCGTGGCGATAATGCGGAACACCGAGGTAATCCGAAATATTGGCGGCCGTGACGGCAACCGATTTCGTCTTGCCCTTGATGATCTCGGTCACGGCCTTGCGGGCGAGCTTCATCAGCTCGCGCTCGAAGGAGCGAACACCGGCTTCACGGGTATATTGCTGGCTGATCGACATCAGGGCATCGTCACTCACCGAGAATTCGTTCGGCTGCAGCGCATGTTCCTTGATCGCCTTCGGCAGAAGGTGACGCTTGGCGATCTCGCGCTTCTCATCTTCGGTGTAACCGGCGATGCGAATGATCTCCATGCGGTCCATCAGCGGGCCGGGAATGTTGAGCGTGTTGGCCGTGGTGATGAACATCACGTCCGACAGATCGTATTCGACCTCAAGGTAGTGATCCATGAAGGTCGAGTTCTGTGCCGGGTCGAGCACTTCCAGCAGAGCCGACGACGGATCGCCGCGGAAATCGGACCCCATCTTATCGATCTCGTCGAGCAGGAAGAGCGGGTTGGACTTCTTCGCCTTCTTCATCGACTGGATGATCTTGCCGGGCATGGAACCGATATAGGTGCGGCGGTGACCGCGGATCTCGGCCTCGTCACGCACGCCGCCAAGCGCCATGCGCACGTATTCGCGGCCGGTCGCCTTGGCGATCGACTGGGCGAGCGAGGTCTTGCCGACGCCCGGAGGACCGACGAGGCACAGGATCGGGCCCTTGATCTTGGTTGCGCGAGCCTGGACCGCCAGATACTCGACGATGCGCTCCTTGACCTTGTCCAGACCGAAGTGATCCAGTTCGAGGACCTTTTCGGCATTGTTGAGGTCGGTCTTGATCTTCGACTTTTTCGACCACGGAATGCCGAGCAGCCAGTCGAGATAATTGCGCACGACTGTGGCTTCCGCCGACATCGGGCTCATCTGGCGCAGCTTCTTCAGTTCCGCGTCGGCCTTTTCCTTGGCTTCCTTGGAAAGCTTGGTCTTGGAGATGCGTTCTTCCAGTTCGGCCATCTCGTCGCGGCCTTCCTCGCCGTCGCCGAGCTCCTTCTGGATCGCCTTCATCTGCTCATTCAGATAGTATTCGCGCTGGGTCTTCTCCATCTGGCGCTTGACGCGCGAGCGGATGCGCTTTTCCACCTGCAGAACCGAAATCTCGCCTTCCATGAAGCCGAGCGCCTTTTCCAGGCGCAGCTTGATGGAAACCGTTTCCAGCATTTCCTGCTTTTCGGTGATCTTGATCGACAGATGCGAGGCAACCGTATCGGCGAGCTTCGAGTAATCCTCGATCTGGCTTGCGGCGCCGACGACTTCCGGCGAGATCTTCTTGTTGAGCTTCACGTAATTCTCGAACTCGGAGACAACCGAGCGAGACAGGGCCTCGACCTCGACGGCATCCTCATCGGGCTCTTCCAGCACGTGGGCGGACGCCTCGTAGAATTCCTCGCGGTCGCTGTAGCTTTCGACCTTGGCGCGGGCGCGGCCTTCGACCAGAACCTTGACGGTACCGTCAGGCAGCTTCAAGAGCTGAAGGACGTTTGCGACCGTGCCGACGGTGTAGATCGCCGACGGATCCGGATCGTCGTCGCCGGCGTTGATCTGGGTGACGAGCATGATCTGCTTGTCGGAACCCATCACTTCTTCCAGCGCGCGAATGGATTTCTCGCGTCCGACGAACAGGGGCACGATCATGTGCGGGAACACCACGATGTCGCGCAGTGGGAGGACCGGATAGGTCTCGACGCCGGGTGCCGCAGACGTTGAATTCGTCATGTCATTTCCTTTCCATCGTCC
Organism: Neorhizobium sp.; assembly: GCA_028283725.1. GTDB lineage: Bacteria > Pseudomonadota > Alphaproteobacteria > Rhizobiales > Rhizobiaceae > Neorhizobium. The sequence goes on from JAPWKC010000004.1 coordinate 687,519, forward strand.
CGTTTCCGGGAGCGTGCCGGGCAAATCACCCAAGCACTCTATTCTTGCCCAAAGTGGAGGTTTCCAAAAGCGTTTTCAAGCCTTAGCCACCCAGCCCGTCGCCTGACGTGACAGTGGTATGACGCAAACGCATGAATAGCCCGGACCGTTCACGATGGTATGTCGTTCTAAAGGAGGCGCGGCACCTGATGTTCCGGTCATTGCCCGATCGAGCCCGCCTTGCCTCGCCGTGAAGGGCGCGGAAGCGGGCGATGCGGCGGCGCGTCCGAAACGACGACGATCTTCCCCTTTCAGTCTTGTAGAGCAAGGGAAGGCGCGTGCAACTCTTCAGGGTCGGAAAATGGTGGACGGGGCCGAAAAAGCAAGGGCTTTGCGGATAACGGCACGGCTTATGACGCAAGCCTGCGACAGGACATGGCCGCAAAATGCAAAAGGGCTCCATGAAGGAGCCCTTTCAGAAATCGATCGGCAGATCGCGTATCAGGCCGAAACATTCGCCTTTTCATCCTGCCGTTCGGCATAGATGTACAGCGGACGGGCATTGCCGTTGACGACCTCGTCGGAGATGACGACTTCGCGTACGCCTTCCAGCGCCGGGAGTTCGAACATCGTGTCGAGCAGGATCTTTTCCATGATCGAGCGAAGGCCGCGGGCGCCGGTCTTGCGGATGATCGCCTTGCGGGCGATTTCGCGAAGAGCGTCCTCGTGGAACGTCAGTTCGACATCTTCCATCTCGAACAGGCGCTGGTACTGCTTGACGAGCGCGTTCTTAGGCTCCGACAGGATCTGGATCAGAGCGTCCTCGTCGAGGTCCTCGAGCGTCGCCAGAACCGGCAGACGACCAATGAATTCCGGGATGAGGCCGAACTTGACCAAATCTTCCGGCTCCAGTTCGCGCAGCACCGCGCCGACGCGACGATCGTCCGGGTGCGCGACGGTGGCACCGAAGCCGATCGAGGTCTTTTCACCACGGGCCGAAATCAGCTTGTCGAGGCCGGCGAAGGCGCCACCGCAGATGAACAGGATGTTCGTCGTATCCACCTGCAGGAATTCCTGCTGCGGATGCTTGCGGCCGCCCTGCGGCGGAACCGAAGCGACGGTGCCTTCCATGATCTTCAGAAGCGCCTGCTGGACACCCTCGCCCGACACGTCGCGGGTGATCGATGGGTTATCCGACTTGCGCGAGATCTTATCGACTTCGTCGATATAGACGATGCCGCGCTGGGCGCGCTCGACATTGTAATCGGCAGACTGAAGCAGCTTCAGGATGATGTTTTCAACATCCTCACCGACATAGCCGGCTTCCGTCAGCGTCGTCGCATCGGCCATGGTGAACGGCACGTCGATGATACGGGCGAGCGTCTGGGCGAGATAGGTCTTGCCGCAGCCGGTCGGGCCGACGAGAAGGATGTTGGACTTTGCGAGCTCGACATCACCACCCTTGGAGGCGTGTGCGAGACGCTTGTAATGGTTGTGCACGGCGACCGACAAGACGCGCTTCGCCTGCTGCTGGCCGATGACGTACTCATCGAGAACCTTGATGATGTCCTGCGGCGTCGGAACCCCGTCGCGCGACTTGACCATCGAAGATTTGTTCTCTTCGCGGATGATGTCCATGCACAATTCGACGCATTCATCGCAGATGAAAACGGTCGGTCCGGCAATCAGCTTGCGGACCTCGTGCTGGCTCTTTCCGCAGAAGGAGCAGTACAATGTGTTCTTCGAGTCGCCGCCGTTGCCGCTGCTGACCTTGCTCATATCACTTTCCTTCCAGCACTCCGCCGTCCCGCCTCTTGGGTCGAATGGCGGGCGCGGTCCACTTTACCGCTGTCGGCTGGCTCCGGATCTTGTCCGGCGCCGGCCTGTTTCCCCGGGGGTACTCTACCGGTCCGACTTGCAATCCCGACCGGCGGCAACGAAACCCCTAAAGACGAATGCTATGTCACAAAAGTTCAACACAGCCTTAATAGTACTAATAGCGTTTTCCGCAGGAGTTGAAACCCCTCATTTTACTCACAACGGGGTGAGAGCCATGAGGGATTTCCCGTAACCTTAGGATGCAGAAGCGCCTTCGACTTCAACGCGCGATGTCAGCACCTTATCGATGACACCCCAGCTCATGGCGTCGTCCGCATCCATGAAATGGTCACGATCGAGGGTCTTTTCAACTTCCTCGTAGGTGCGGCCGGTATGCTTGACATAGACCTCGTTCAGGCGGCGCTTCATCTTGAGGATGTCGCGGGCGTGACGCTCGATGTCAGATGCCTGGCCCTGGAAACCGCCGGAGGGCTGGTGAACCATGATGCGCGAATTGGGAGTTGCGAACCGCATGCCCTTTTCGCCGGCTGCCAGAAGCAGCGAGCCCATGGAGGCGGCCTGACCGATGCACAGCGTGGCGACGGCAGGCTTGATGAACTGCATCGTGTCGTAGATCGCCATGCCGGCGGTGACGACGCCACCCGGCGAATTGATGTAGAGGTAGATTTCCTTCTTCGGGTTCTCGGCCTCGAGGAAGAGAAGCTGGGCGCAGACGAGCGACGCCATATAGTCTTCCACCGGACCGGTCAGGAAGATGATCCGCTCTTTGAGAAGGCGCGAATAGATATCGTAGGAGCGCTCACCGCGGTTGGTCTGCTCGACGACCATGGGCACGAGTGCCATTGCGGTATCAACTGGATTTCTCATGTCCGTCCTTTGTCAAATGCCTTGCCGAAGCAGCGTTGCGCTCCGGAATCATTGGAATGGGTCACTCCTACATAGAGTGTCCGGCCCCTCTACTTCAAGACAGGCGAGCCGATATCCTTAATCCGCAGGCAATGCGTGTTGGCGGCCGTCTTAGCCGCGAGATGCCTGCCCGCCCGTTACCGGATCCATTCTCTCAACCGTTTTCTCGGCGCATGGTGAAGAAGCTCTAAACAGAGGCGGGAATTCCGGCGATTTGCGGGCAATCTCGTTCAAACGCGGCGCATGGCCGAAACGGGACCTTAAACACTGCCTGCTAACTGATGATCGCAGTTAGCAGGAGAATGGCAGTGGATATCGTTACGGGTTTCATGATCTGGGCCGCCGAAGCCTCGACGCTTGGCGTGCTTTTGTGGACCCGCTGGTTCTACGAGCGTCAATCCTACTATCTGACATGGGGCGGCGGGTTCCTGCTGCATGGCGCCGGTATCGCGCTCATCGCGTTCAGGGGCGCCGTTCCCGATTTCATCTCGATCGAGCTTGCCAACACGGCAGCCCTTGCCGGGATCGGCCTGTGGGTCGCCGGCATGCTGCAATTCGACGGCCGGCGCGTCGAGCCCTTCGTCGCCATTCCGGCGCTGATCTGGATTGCCGGCATGTTCCTCAATCCGATCCGCGAGACCTTTGCCTATCGCGTGGCGCTGTTCAACGTGGCGGCCGCCGTCGGCTACTCGGTCCTGATCGCGATCACCCTTTACCGCCAGACCGGATCGACCTTCACCCGCCGGGTGTTCAGCGGCTTCGTCGGCCTGCAGACCCTGTCCAGCCTCACAGTCGGCGTCATGGCGCTGATCAACCAGCCGGAGGCCTTCGACAGCAACAGCCGCTCGCCCTGGCTTCTGATGACCGCGGCCCTCTGTTTCGTGGCAAGCGTGATGAGCTGCGCCAAGTTGATCAACGAACGCTCGGAAGCCAAATTGAAGGCTCTGGCCCTCACCGACCCGCTCACCGGCGTTCTCAACCGCCGCGGCCTGATCGACGAATTTCACCGGCTGCAGAAGAACGATTGCGCCGACAAGCCGCTGATCGCGCTGCTGCAGTTCGATCTCGACAGTTTCAAGCAGATCAACGACCTCTGCGGCCATCAGGCCGGCGACGCCGTGCTCGTTGCCTTTTCCAGCGTCGGCCAGATGTCGCTGCGTGGACGCGGGCAGTTCGGCCGGATGGGCGGCGAGGAATTCGCCTCGATCCTGCGCGTCGCCGACATGGTGGAGGCAGCCAGTATTGCCGAAGCCGTGCGTACGACCCTGAAGCGCCAGCCGCTCGATATCGGCCAGCACAAGCTCACGGTGACCGTCAGCACCGGAATTGCCTTTGCAGGGGCCGAAAACGCCAATCTCGACGTGCTCCTAAGCTCCGCCGACCGGGCACTCTATGCGGCCAAGGCCGCCGGCCGCGACCGTTCGGCGATCGGCGACGCCGGCGAGATCACCATCGTGCCCTCGATCGACCGCACCGAACCGGACATGGCCGATCTCGATGGCGAGGCAAACCGGCAGGTTGCCGCCCTCAAGCGCATTGCCGCCATCGGCCACTGACGCCTTCCCTATCGCCGACACCGTGTCGCGGCTTTGTGTGCCCGCGACATCCATGCGCCCATGACTTCCCCCCGAGAAGACTTCCACCTTCGAAGACTTCCGTGCGCGAAAAGTTTGCGGTAGCAATCGGAGCATGAACGAGATCCCGTCTCCCCTGCCCGATTTCATCCGCATCGATACGAAGGCCCGGCGCGTCTCGCTCGACGGGCGCAATCCGGCCTTCTACGGCGATCCGAACAGGATCTATGCGGCGCTGCACCGGCATTGTCCGACCTTTTACTGGGAGGAGCAGCGGCAATGGTTCTTCACCGGTTACGAGCATGTCGGGGCACTTTTGCGCGACCGGCGATTCGGCCGACAAATCCTGCATGTCGCCAGCCGCCAAGAGCTTGGCCTTGCGGAACCGCAGCCGCATCTTGAAAACTTCGATCTGGCGGAGCGCCATTCACTTCTGGAGATCGAGCCGCCGGAGCACACGCGGCTGCGCACAATGGTCAACCGCGCCTTCGTCTCCCGGCAGATCGAAAAGCTGCGCCCGGAGATCGCAGCGCTTGCAGAACAGCTGATCGACGGCTTCGAGAAGGATGGACGCGTCGAACTCCTCTCTTCGTTCGCAGACATCATACCGGTGACGATGATCGCCCGGATGATCGGTATTCCCGACGAGATGGGGCCGCAGCTGCTGAAATGGTCGCATGCCTATGTGGGCATGTACATGTTCAAGCGGACGGTCGAGGACGAATATGCGGCCGACCGGGCCGCGCGGGAGTTTTCCGACTATGTGAAGAGCCTGATCGCCGAGCGCCGCAGGGCGCCGCGCGAAGACCTGCTCAGCCACATGATCCATACCGAGCACAAGGGGCAGCATCTCTCCGACGACGAGCTGGTGTCGACGACGATCGTGCTTCTCAATGCCGGACATGAGGCGACGGTTCACCAGATCGGCAATTCGGTGCGCGTCATCCTTGAAAGCGGGATCTCTGCGGACACGCTTTTCCGCGACGAGGCGACGACCGAACGGACAGTCGAGGAAACGCTGCGCATCTGCGCGCCCGTCCATATCTTCCAGCGATGGGCACTGGAGGACGTCGATATCGACGGCATAGGCCTGCGGCGGGGCGACAAGGTGAGCCTTATCCTTGCCGCCGCCAATCTCGATCCTGCGAAATTCTCCGATCCCCTGACCTTCAGGCCGGATCGCAACGAGGGCCAGAACCTCTCCTTCGGCGCCGGCATTCATTTCTGCATCGGTGCGCCCCTGGCGCGGCTCGAACTCAATACCGTCCTGCCGATCCTCTTTCGCCGGCTGCCGGCGGTGACGATCGCCGAGACACCGCGGGTCAAGGACGTCTATCATTTCCACGGCCTCGAGCGGCTGGATCTGCGGTGGTGAGGTCTTACGGCCCCTCAACCCCTGCGAAAACACATGGCTCTTATGCAATGGCTTCCGTTGCTTAGGATCAGGAGTACCGTATAGTTCGGTTTCGGGAGGGTCGTGCAGAAGAGATCGGGCTCAATGTCCAGGCGCAAGACCGTCATCCTGTTTCACCGCGTTCTCGAACGCAGCCGTCTGGCACAGATCCTGTTCATTTTTGCCCTGTGGCTTGCAGGCGAAGGTATCAGCCGTGCAACCGACATTCCCGTACCGGGCGCCGTGCTCGGCATGTTCGGGCTTCTCTGTCTGCTTGCGACCGGAACGATCAAACTCTCCAGCATGCGCCGCGGCGCCTATATGCTGCTTGCCGACATGCTGCTCTTCTTCATTCCAGCCGTCCTTGCGGTTCTCGACCATGGGGAATTCATAGGCTTTGTCGGGTTGAAGATCATTGCCGTCATCGTCGGCGGAACACTGTGCGTGATGTGCATGACGGCGCTTGCCGTCGATCTCGGTTACCGGGTGATGCTGTCCCTGGAGAGCCGACGTGCTCACGCTTGAAAACGGACTGACAACACTCTTCTGGTCGGCCGCCACGATCTTCTTCTACTATCTCTCGAAAATGATCTACCGGCGCTGGCCGAAGAACCTGCTGTCGCCGTTGATCGTGGCACCGGCGGTTCTGGTCGTCATTGCGCTCGTGCTTCACACCACATATCGCGAATATATCGGCGCCACGCATTGGCTGATGGTCGTGCTCGGCCCCGTGACCGTCGCCTTCGCCATTCCGATCTACGAGCAGCGGGCGATGATCGCGCGCTATTGGCCGGTGCTTGCCTTCGGCATCGTCGTGGGCAGTTCCACCGCAATCCTCACCGCCTGGGCGCTGGCGAGCCTGTTCAGCATCGACGGGACGTTGCGCCTGAGCCTTTTGCCGCGCTCCTTCAGCACGCCCTTTGCGATGGAGGTCTCCGAAAATATCGGCGGCGTGCCGGATCTGACAGCCTTCTTCGTCATCGTGACCGGCGTGCTCGGCGCGATCATGGGCGAGACGTTGCTGCGCCTCCTGCCGCTCAAGTCGGCATTGGCGCGTGGCGCATTGTTCGGCATGGGCGCGCATGGCGCAGGGGTTGCCAAGGCCAACCAGATCGGTGCGGAGGAAGGCTCGATCGCCGGTCTGGTGATGGTTCTGGTCGGCCTCGTCAACGTTCTGGCAGCCCCGGCTCTCGCCGTCCTGCTGCGATAACCGGATACGGCCCGCTCCTCGTTCTTAACGGGCAGAGTTTTCCTTCACGCCATAGCGCGGTGCCGGCCGGCTCAGCGACAGATGCGGGCCAAGTGCTGCGCGGGCCTCCACATAGGCGTCGTAAATCCCCTGGTCGGCCAGCGAGGGAATGGTGACAAGCTCGCCCTGATCGAAGCCCGCCAGGGCGGCATCCACCATATCGCCGGCATCCATGACCATATCCTGGTTCATCGCATCGAAGGAGCGGCCGACGCGGTCGAATATCTCGGTACGAGTGAGGCCAGGAAGGACGGCCTGGATGCGCACGCCCTTGTCCTTCAATTCGGTCGCCAGCGATTCCGTCAGGGCCAGCACGAATGCCTTGGTCGCCACATAGGTGCCGTTGAACAGATGCGGCGCCAGCGCCACGACGGAGGCCGTGTTGATGATCGCACCCTCACCTCTGGCGGCAAAGGCCTGGGCTGCGGCAACCGCCAGCCGGTTGGCCGCAAAGACATTCAGATCCACCATCGCATCGAGATAATCCGGGTCGCTCTGGAGAAGCGTATCGCTCGGGCCGATGCCGGCATTGTTGACGAAGAGCGAGATGGCGGCATCGTCGCGCAGGCGCTGCCCGACCGTCTTCACGTCGGCGCGATCCGCCAGATCGGCGCGCAGCGTCTCGACCTTGACGCCATGCAACGCGGTCAGTTTTCCGGCAAGCTCGCCCAGCCTTGCCGCATCGCGGGCAACAAGGACAAGATCGTAGCCGCGGGCGGCCAGCCTTTCGGCATAGGTGGCGCCGATACCCGACGATGCGCCCGTCACAAGTGCTGTTCCTGAATGTGCGGTCATTGCTCTTCTCCTGTGCTGGTGCACCGGCCTTCGATAAAGGCCTTTTCGGCGCCCGATTGAATTTACTGGCATATGCCACTAAATATGCGGAGAGGGTTTTGCAGGTTCAAGGCAGGCTACCGATTTTTTTCGCCGCTGGATTATCGCAGCAGCAAAGGGCATGGTCGAAAGACAGACAGAGACTGGCAATGACCGATCAAGACATGCGTTCAGAGACACACGCCGCCGCCGATGACACCGTTCTGCCGGCGGGCGCCATCTGGTCCTATTGCAACAGCTCGGCCATGCGCCGCGCGGCGCGGCATCTCGGCCAGCTCTATGACGACGCGATGGGCGATACGGGACTGAAGGGCACGCAGTTTTCGCTTCTGTCGCAGATCAAGCTGTCGGGCGAGCCGACAGTGAAGGCGCTGGCGACATCCATGGTCATGGATATTTCGGCGCTCGGCCATACGCTGAAACCGCTGATCCGCGACGGTCTCGTGGAACTCGTGCCGAGCACAACCGACCGCCGCGTGAAGCATGTGCTCCTGACGGCCGAGGGCGCTGCAAAACAGGAAGAACTGACGCAGCGGTGGCAGGTGGCGCAGGCGCGGTTCGAGGCGGTGTTCGGCGAGGCGCGCGCCAAAGAGCTGCGCGGCATTCTCGATTTCATCGGCTCGGAAGAATTTGGCAGGGCCTATCGTGCCGGGGGCACCGGCGACGAATCTTGACAGGCCCTGGCGCATTTTCGCCTTTCTTTGAAAAGCGAAAATGCTCTGTCTCTTTGCTTCCACGCAGTTCCTGACGCAAAACCGGTTTCCGCTTTTGCTGGAATTGCCTAACCCGCATCAGAGCCGGATGACGTAGTCCTTGCGAGTCGTTTCAAGCACTTCCCAGCTTCCCTTGAAGCCGGGTCTCAGGATCATCCGGTCGCCGGCGCGCAGATGAACCGGTTTGCCACCCTCTTCCGTCACCACCGAATAGCCGGAGAGAATGTGGAAATACTCCCACTCGTCGTAGGAAATATGCCATTTTCCCGGTGTCGCCTCCCAGACACCGGCGTAGATGCCGCCCTCGGCCTCTTCGATATTCCAGGTGCGGAAGACCGGAGTGCCGGCGATGATGCGCTCGGGCAGCGGAGCGCCCTCTTCCGGCTCGATGGCGGAAAGGTCGAAATCCGTCCAGGTCATCATGGTCACGTCTTCTCCAGTTGATGGGCAAGACCGTCGGCGGCCATGCCGGCCATCAGCCTCAACCGTTCCAGCGGCATGCCGTTGCGGGCGCTGCCCGACAGGCCCGAGAGCGCCATCATGACATAGTCGGTGGCGATATCGGCATTATCAACGTCGAGCCGGGCAATCCTTGCATGAATGAAGGTACGGGCGGCGGCAAGCCTTGCCCTTGCAGCGCTGCCTGCCTCGGGGTCGATCGTGGCGCGGGCGCCTTCGATCACCATGCATCCGCGGCAGTCGCCGCTGCCATAGCTATCTGCCGCAAGGCGCAGGAGCGCGGCGATGCCGGCCGACAGCGACCGGCCGGGCGCCAGCGCCGTCTCGACATCCAGCGCCTCATGCAGTTCGTAGCGCATCAAGGTTTCGGCATAGAGTGCCGCCTTGCTGCCGAAAGCGGAATAGAAGCTCGGCGGATTGATGCCGATCGCAGCCGTCAGTTCCGACAGGCTGACACCGTCGAAACCGCGCGCGTGAAAAAGATCCTGGGCCGTTGCCAGCGCAGCTTCCCGATCGAAGCTGCGCGGCCGGCCACGGGTCGGCATTATTTGTGTATCACCCACTACAAAATCCTTGACCGGGTCCTGAACCGCCATTTATGTATCGCTCAATACATATTTGTTCAACCGCAGTCCAACCAAGGAATAGCGTCATGACAGACTTCTCGGGCAAGACCGTGCTCATCATCGGCGGCAGCCGCGGAATCGGCGCCTCGATCGTTCGCCGCTTCTCGGCAGACGGGGCAAAGGTGATCTTCACCTATGGTGGATCGAAGGAAGCATCCGAAGCCCTGGCGAGAGAAACCGGTGCGACGGCGGTGCAGTCGGATGCCGGCAGCCGCGAGGCGGTGATCGGCATCGTGCGCGACAGCGGTCCGCTCGACGTGCTTGTCGTCAATGCAGGCACGCTTGCGCTCGGCGATCCGCTGACGATCGATCCGGATGCGGTCGACAAGATGATCGATATCAACGTAAGGGCGCCCTACCATGCCTCGGTCGAAGCGGCGCGGACGATGCCCGACGGCGGGCGGATCATCATCATCGGTTCGGTCAACGGCGACAGGATGCCGTTTGCCGGCGGGGCTGCCTATGCGATGTCGAAATCCGCCGTGCAGGGCATGGCACGGGGCCTGGCGCGCGATTTCGGCGAGCGGCAGATCACCGTCAACGTCATCCAGCCCGGCCCGACCTCGACCGACATGAACCCGCATGACGGGCCGATGGCATCGCTGATGCACAGTTTCATGGCGCTCAAGCGGCATGGCAAGCCGGAAGAGATCGCCGGGCTCGCCGCCTATCTCGCCGGTCCGGAAGCCGGGTTCATCACCGGCGCGATGCACACGATCGACGGCGGTTTCGGCGCCTGATCGACGGAATTGCGGTTACTATGCGCGCTGGCGATATTGCCGGCGCGCGTCGTCGCAGCGGCCGCTTTCGGCCATGACCTCGTCCACCATCGCCAGCATGTCGGCCGCGCTGCAGGGTTTGGGCAGAAAGCGGGCGGCGGCCGGCAGTTCGGGCAGATCCGGCAATCTGCGGGCAGACGAGACGATGATGCCGATATGTGGCGCGCATTCGGCCACCATGCGGGCGAGATCGATACCATCGAGGTTGCCGGGCATGTCGATGTCCGTCAGGACCAGCGCGATATCCTCATGCAATCCGAGCTGCCCGACGGCTTCGAGCACATTTCCCGCCTCCAGGACCGGGTGCCCGGTGTCCTCCAGCGCATCGGCAATCGCGAAGCGCACCAGCGTCTCGTCCTCGACCACCAGTATCGTCTGCCGAAAAGTGTTCATGTCTGGTCTCCCATGTTGAACAACCCGCAGATGAACGCACGGGGATGAGAAAGGATTACGGCGGCACGCCAATTCGATGCGAACATATTTAATAAAATACGAATAAACGGGAATTCGCCGCCGGTCTGTGACCTCGGTCCTTGCGCGTCAACTTGCCTCTGGCGCCACCGGCAGTATCGCTTGCTGCGCGGGGCCGGCGCCCGGCGATTTCAGATCTTTTCCAGTGCCTGCCTGATATCCTCGATCAGATCGTCGGGATCCTCGATGCCGATCGACAGGCGCACGACCTCAGGGCCGGCCCCGGCCGCAATCTGCTGGTCGAGCGTCAGTTGCCGGTGCGTCGTCGAGGCGGGGTGGGTCACAAGCGAGCGCGTGTCGCCGATATTGGCCAGATGCGAAATGAGCTGGAGGCCCTCGACGAACAGCCGTCCGGCCGCGACCGCCGCGGAGGTCTCGTCCGTCGTTCCGGCAACGACGGCTGCGGCCATTCCATTGGTGACCTGCAGGCCGAAGGTGAAGACGGCACCGGCGCCCTTGGGCGAATAACGCCGCTGCAGCGCGTGATTGGGATGATCGTGCAGTCCCGAATAATTCACCCAGGCCACCTGTTTCTGCTTTCGAAGCCAGGTGGCGACAGCAAGCGCATTGTCCGAATGGCGCTGCATGCGCAACGGAAGCGTCTCGATGCCGGTCAGGATCTGGAATGCATTGAACGGCGAGATCGAGGGGCCGAGATCACGCAGGCCGAGCGCCCGGACGGCGACTGCGAGAGCCGTGTTTCCAAAAGCCTGATGCAGCACGATTCCGTCATATTCAGGCCTCGGCTCGCTCAGCATCGGATAATTTCCCGAACGGGACCAATCGAAGGTTCCGCCATCGACGATGATGCCGCCCACGGAATTGCCATGGCCGCCGAGAAACTTGGTCAGGGAGTGGACGACGATATCGGCGCCGTGTTCCAGGGGACGCAGGAGGTAGGGCGTGGCCAGCGTGTTATCGACGATGAACGGCAGACCATGACGATGCGCGATCGCGGCGATGGCCTCGATATCGGTGAAAAGACCGGCAGGGTTGGTGAGGCTTTCGACGAATATGGCGCGCGTGCGCCCGTCTATCTGCTCTTCGAAACTTCCTGGATCCGCGGCATCGGCCCAGCGGACGTTCCAACCGAAATTGCCGAAGGCATGGCCGAACTGGTTGATCGAGCCGCCATAGAGCTGGTGAGCGGCAATGAAATTGTCGCCGGGGCTCATCAATATATGGAAGACCAGCATCTGCGCGGCCTGGCCGGAGGCGACGGCAAGTGCTGCCGTTCCACCTTCCAGCGCCGCCACCCTCTCCTCGAGCACGGCCTGGGTCGGATTGGTGATCCGGGTATAAACATTGCCGAACTCCCTCAGGCCGAACAGTGCCGCCGCATGATCGGCATCGGCAAAGACGAAGGAGGCAGTCTGGTATATCGGCGTCGTGCGGGCACCAGTCGTCGCATCTGGCGCCGCTCCGGCATGCACGGCCAGCGTCGAAAAACCAGGCTTTTTATTGGGCATTCCGTCTCCCCGGTTTCCGTCGCCAACGATCAGCAAAGCGCGGCTATTGATTGCGATCAAGGACCGCAGTCACTCCGAGGTGAATACAGACAACAATTCAGACGCGCGCGCGGCACGGTCTACATTTTTGAGGAGCAGTGCAGCATGACCGCAACAGCACGACCGGCCGTCAGGGCTCCAGTCATGCCTGCAAAAGGCGCGGGATCTCGATGGCCGGGCATCGGTTCATGACGACCTTGATGCCGGCCGCCTCGGCGCGGGCGGCTGCGGCATCGTCCCGGACACCGAGCTGCGCCCAGATGACCTTGGGCAATGGCTGCAACGACAGGGCGTCGTTCACCACGCCGTCGAGATATTCAGAAGCGCGGAAGACCTCGACCATGTCCACAGGCTGCGGCACGTCGGCCAGTGTCGCGTAAACGATGCGCCCGGCGATCTCCTTGCCCGCCTGCCCCGGATTGACCGGGAAGACTTCGTAGCCACGCGACAGAAGAAAGCGCATCACGCCATTGCTCGGCCGCTCCGGGTTGGGCGACGCTCCGAGAAGTGCGATGGTTCGCGTATCCTTCAAAATGCCGGCGAGATAGTCTGTTTCATATCGATCGTGGTTCATCCGGGCCTCCAGGTGCCGACTACGGCCTGCGCCCGTCAGCTTTCGGTATTGATGTTACACCACCCATGTAGTGCCGCCACGGGCGGGCTGCCAGCGGCGCCCGCCATCTGCGGGCCCGGCGATGCCGGCTCCCATCTCGCCCCACCGAAGACACGCCGCCCCATCTGCTGATTGCGAATCACATAATTGCAGGCGGCTTTCGAGACTTCCGTCGCCTTTTCGCAAGCGCACACGAAATCGGCCTTTGGCGGACGGCGTGCCCACGCCTCAATCCTCAACCTGCAAAATTGCAGCGTCCTTGCGACAAGTGCCGACGGATGCCTGTTCATGGCAACATGTACTCTATATGTTCACTTTTCATTCCAGCCTTCACGGAGCGTATATTAGCACAAACTGATGGTTGAATTAGCGAAACCTACTAATTCTTATTAGTCAGATCTAATATCTTGTCATGACGATCCTGTTCTAAAACTCGGTTCGCAGCGCAGCATAAATAGAAAAATTTGTGCAGCCTGCGGGCAAAAAATCACGGCGATACCCCTAAAATAGGGGGATGCAATACAGATCCGAATGTGAATCAGAAATCCCAAAATCTACCCTTGATTGTACTTCCTCATATTGCCCGGCCTCGGGAACCATAACCGAGGGTGCGCGCGCCGCTGCGCGGACCCGTTACGTGGTTCTCCTTATCGAATAGGCCGGCGATGGGTGTCGATGCGGCCCTCTCTTATAAGAGCTTAATAAGGCCTTGCCGTCGGGTGCAGGTGCAGCAAAAAAACCGCGATACGCGCTGCCATGACGACCCGTGGCCGGAACACCGCCGGTTAATGCTGCGGCCATGGGCAGACACACGGGATAACAGAGGCTGTTGCCTGGCCTCACCGGAACCGCGTGCCGCCGACGCCGACGCCGACGCCGACGCCGACGCCGGGATGCCCTATAGAAGCATTCGGGCATCAGTAAATCGTGTGGTATTTTATTACCACACTCATAAGTCATTGAAATATCTAAATCTATTTTTCAGCCTGCAAATCGGGCATTCTTGACGCCTTGCGCCCCCATCGCTATAAGCCACCGCAGATCGCGGACCTTCCAAGGCCCGCTTTCTTTTTGCCGGACGGCTCACGGCTGGAGCGGCAAATCCAAGCAACAAGAAACGCCCCGGTTCAAGGCTTCGCCTTGGCCTGAGGGACTAACGAAAGAGAAAATCATGTCGACCTTCGTTCAGAAGCCTGCAGAGGTGGAGAAGAAGTGGATCATCATCGATGCCGAAGGGCTCGTTGTCGGCCGCCTCGCCACCCTCGTTGCCAACCGCCTGCGCGGTAAGCACAAGGCAACCTACACTCCCCACGTCGACGATGGCGATAACGTCATCATCATCAACGCGGAAAAGTGCGTCCTCACGGGCAAGAAGTATTCCGACAAGAAGTATTACTGGCACACCGGCTATCCGGGTGGCATCAAGGAGCGCACCGCACGCGCCATCATCGAAGGCCGCTTCCCGGAGCGCGTTATCGAGAAGGCCATCGAGCGCATGATCCCGCGCGGCCCGCTCGGCCGTCGTCAGCTGAAGAACCTGCGCGTCTATGCTGGTTCCAACCACCCCCATGAAGCCCAGCAGCCGGTCGCTCTCGACGTGGCTTCGCTGAACTCGAAGAACGTAAGGAGCGCCTGATCATGGCCGATCTCTCCTCTCTGAAGGACCTCGCGCCGGCCGAAAGCCAGGCACCGGTTCACGTCCGCAAGGTCGATAGCCTCGGCCGTTCCTACGCAACCGGCAAGCGCAAGAACGCTGTCGCCCGCGTATGGGTCAAGGCTGGCTCCGGCAAGATCATCGTCAATGGCAAGGACTTCACGGCGTACTTCGCCCGTCCGGTTCTCCAGATGATCCTGCAGCAGCCGATCGTCACTGCTGCCCGCACGGGCCAGTTCGACATCATCGCAACCGTTGCCGGCGGTGGTCTCTCCGGTCAGGCCGGCGCCGTGCGCCACGGCCTGTCCAAGGCTCTCACCTACTTCGAGCCGGGCCTGCGTCCGGTCCTGAAGAAGGGTGGCTTCCTGACCCGCGACAGCCGCGTCGTCGAGCGTAAGAAGTACGGTAAGGCCAAGGCTCGCCGTTCCTTCCAGTTCTCGAAGCGCTAATCGCTTCCGGTTCTACGATCTCGAAAAGGCGGAGCTTCGGCTCCGCCTTTTTTCGTTTGTGATCGGATCGATCAAGATTTCGAATTTGTGCATCAGGCCGCAATAGCAAAAATGGCGCCGATTGCAGATCCAGCCCCGATCACACAAGGTCATCCATGTCCTCGCAAAGCGCCTCCCCCTTCGCCACCCTGCCGCAGCCGCCCTATTACGTCGTGGCCTTTTCCTCCTGTCGCACCGAAGGCGAGCATGGCTATGGCGCAATGGCCGATGCCATGGTCAAACTGGCAAGCGAGCAGCCGGGCTTTCTCGGCGTCGAGAGCGCGCGCGACGCGGACGGATTTGGTATCACCAATTCCTACTGGGCCGACGAGGTCAGCATCCGCGCCTGGAAAGATGTCGTCTCGCATGCCGCCGCCCAGCGCCTCGGGCGGGAGCGCTGGTACGAGATCTATCGGGTGCGGATCGCCAAGGTCGAGCGCGCCTACGGTTTTGGAGGGGAATGAGACATGCCGGCAAAGACCATCGATCACGCCTTTACCGCGACCTCGCCGAGATCGGCTGCGACCGACCCCACCTATGCGGGCGCATTGTCCTTCATGCGGCGGCGCTATACCAAAGACATCGCAGGCGCAGACACCATCGTGTGGGGCATTCCCTTCGATGCGGCCACCTCCAACCGGCCGGGCGCACGTTTCGGGCCGCAGGCGATCCGTCGCGCCTCCGCCATTTTCGACAACGACCCGCAATATCCCTTTTCCCGCGACCTCTTCGAGCAGATGGCAGTGATCGACTATGGCGACTGCCTGATCGATTACGGCAACCATCAGGAGACGCCTGATACCATCGAGGCCGAGGCGGGCCGCCTTATCGAGCGCGGGGCCTTTCTGTTGACGCTCGGCGGCGATCACTTCGTCACCTGGCCGCTTCTGAAAGCCCATGCGGCAAAGCACGGTCCGCTGGCGCTGGTGCAGTTCGACGCCCATCAGGACACATGGTTCGACGACGGAAAAAGGATCGACCACGGGTCGTTCGTGGCACGGGCGGTGCGCGACGGGCTCATCGATCCCGATCATTCGATCCAGACCGGTATCCGCACCCATGCACCCGATGATTTCGGCATCCGCCTGCTCTTCGGCCATCAGGTGGAAGAGATGAGCGCGAAGGAGATCGCCGGGACGATCATCGACCATGTGGGCCAGCGCCCCGCCTATCTGACCTTCGATATCGACTGCCTCGACCCCGCCTATGCGCCGGGCACGGGCACGCCTGTCGCCGGTGGACCGTCGAGCGCCAAGATCCTGTCCGTCCTGCGCCATCTGGCGCCGCTCGACATTCGCGGCGCCGACGTCGTGGAGGTCGCACCGGCCTATGACCACGCCGATATCACCGCCATTGCCGGGGCGACGGTGGCCATGTATATGCTCGGGCTGAGGGCCGAACGCCTGACAACTGCGGGCCGCATCTGACGGCCGATTGGCCAGTGTTAAGAAACTTTCTCAAGACGCTGGTAGAATGATTCCGACAACCCATCCAAGGCACTGATCTTACAGGATAAAGACAATGGCAGCGAAAATCTTCATCGATGGCGAACACGGTACGACGGGGCTGCAGATCCGCAGCCGCATGGCCGAACGCCGCGATGTCGAACTGCTGTCCATCCCCGAAGCCGAGCGCCGCAATGCAGCGATGCGCGAGGATCTCCTGAACAGCGCCGATATCGCAATACTGTGCCTGCCGGACGACGCCTCGCGCGAGGCCGTCGGCATGCTCTCGGGCAATAACAACGTCCGGATCATCGACACCTCGACCGCCTACCGCGTCGATCCGGACTGGGCCTATGGCTTTGCCGAGATGGACAAGGCACAGGGCGGCAAGATCCGGGCTCGGCGCGCTATGTCGCCAATCCGGGCTGCTATCCGACGGGTGCGATCGCGCTAATCCGTCCGCTGCGCGCGTCAGGCATCCTGCCGGCGGCCTATCCGGTGTCGGTCAATGCCGTCTCCGGCTATACCGGCGGCGGCAAGCAGATGATCGGCCAGATGGAAGACCAGAGCCGCGAGGATGCGATCAGCGCCAACAACTTCCTCTATGGCCTGACGCTGAAGCACAAGCACGTCCCGGAAATGAAGATCCATGGCGGGCTTGAGCGCGCTCCGCTGTTTTCGCCCTCCGTCGGCCGTTTCCCGCAGGGGATGATCGTGCAGGTGCCGCTCTTCCTCGACGAGCTTGCGGCCGGCGCCAGCATTGAAGGCATTCACAAGGCACTGACCGAACACTATGCCGGACAGGATATCGTGACAGTCGTGCCGTTTGCCGAAGGCAAGGCCCTGCCCCGCATCGATGCCGAGGAACTCGCCGGCCGGGACACGATGAAGCTCTTCGTTTTCGGCAATGCCGAGACCGGCCAGGTGAACCTCGTGGCGCTGCTCGACAATCTCGGCAAGGGCGCCTCGGGGGCCGCCGTACAGAACATGGATCTGATGCTGTCGGCCTGAGCCAAACGCATAGACGAGAACCAGAAAGAGCGCGAGCGGCATGGCCACTCGCGCTCTTTTCGTTTGGTCATCACTATCTCAGCGGCTGGCGGCAGGCCGCGTATTTTCAGCCGGATAGGCGCCGACGAAGCCGCGCCAATGGGCGATGGCGTAACCGAGCACGATCAGTGCGCCGGCCTGATGCGACAGGGCCAGATCGATCGGGACCTCGAAGATCAACGTCGAGATGCCGAGCGCTGCCTGGGCGCTGACGAGAACGAAGAGGATCAGCGCGCGACGGGCATGCGATGTTTGCGGCGCGCGGATGATGGCGATCAGCATATGCAGGAAAGTGCCCGTCCATAAAACATAGGCGCCGCAGCGGTGGACGAACTGCACGGTCTTCGGGTTTTCGAACAGGTTGGTCCACCACGGGTGCTGGACGAAAAGGTCGCCCGGCACCAGCGAACCGTCCATCAGCGGCCAGGTGTTGTAGGTGAGACCTGCATGGAGGCCGGCGACCAGCGCACCGAGATAGATCTGGACGATCGCCATGCAGGCAATCGCGCCTGCGGCATATTTCGACCATGCGGTCGGCGGCGCCTCTGTCGGCTGCCGGGCAAGGCCGCGCATGATCCACACCGAGGCGGAAAAGATCAGACAGGCGAGCGTCAGATGGGTGGCCAGACGATATTGCGAGACGCTTGTCAGCTTTTCGAGGCCCGACGATACCATCCACCAGCCGATGAAGCCCTGGAAGCCACCGAGCGCCAGAAGCCCGACCAGCGGCCAGCGCAGGCGTTTCTCGATTCGGCCGGTCGCCCAGAAGAAGATCAGCGGCAGGGCAAAGACCATGCCGATCGAGCGTGCCAGAAGCCGGTGCGACCATTCCCACCAGAAGATCGACTTGAAGCCATCGACCGTCATGTCGCTGTTCAACTGCTCGAACTGGGGAATGCGCTTGTAAAGGTCGAATTCCTCCTGCCATTCGGCAGCGTTGAGCGGCGGAATGACGCCGTGGATCGGCTTCCATTCGGTGATCGACAGGCCGGAGCCCGTCAGGCGCGTGGCGCCGCCGACGAGGACGAGGCAAAAGAGGATGAAGACGACCAGCCCCAGCCAGATGCGAACCGCCTTGCGGTTGCGGTCGCGCCGCTCGGTCTCAACGGCAAAATCAAAGGTCGATGCATCGGTCGCCGACATTTTCAGGCACTCCTGTCGAGGCGCATGTCATTACACGGCGCATGTCGTTGGGCATGTTCGCGGGCGGTTCTCGACGGCATGTTGACGATGCCGAGCCGGGCGCGGGCACGGGCGCAACCGTTGCGCCATCATACGCCTTTTCTCCCCGTTGCTTTGCCCCATCAAGCCGTGCAAAACAAGCGGTGAAATTCGCGGCAAGCAGTCGCGGCCGGGTTTGACATGCGTCAAGGCGCGTCTCCTGACCGGCCAGGCAGTGTCGATGCGAAGAGATGAGAGGGAGAGCGATGGTTCCCGGTTGGAAGAGTTTTGTCGGCACCATCCTCATCATCGTGCTCGTCATCGTCTACGCGCTGGCGGCCACGACGATCGCGAGCCTCCTTCTCGGCGCGGCGCCATGGTGGGTGCATCTTCTCTATTTCTTCCTGACGGGGCTTTTATGGGTTCTGCCAGCAATGGCGATCGTCAAATGGATGGCCGGCGCGGGTCGCAGGTCCGGCCGCAAGGGCTGACCTGCGACCCGCCCATCACCGGTTTACCGGCTGTTCACCAGACGGCGCGGATTGTCTGAAGGCCGTCGATTGCGTAAACCGATTGATCAGGCCTGATCCCTATCCTTGCGCGAAAGCCCGTGACGGGCAAGGAGACGGAGCCATGCTGATGCAGCGCATTTGCGAGCCGGATCGCGAGCAGGACATGGTAACGCGGCAGTTGTTGGCACAGGATCGGATACCACAGGGCAAGGTCGCCTCGGCTGCGAGCGGCCTCGACACGCTTACGCTCGAATTCGTCACCGATGCGACCATGATCGAGGCGGACTGGCGTGCGCTGGAGCAATACGACTGCAATTCCCTGCATCAGGGGTTCGACTGGTGCCAGGCCTTTGCGAGGGCGAACGGCCGGCCGCTCCGGGCGCTTAAAGGATCACGCGACGGGCGGACGATGATGATCCTGCCTCTCGTCATCGTCCGCGCGCGCGGCATTCGTCTGGCGCGGTTTCCCGGCGGCGGCTTCAACAATATCAATACCGGTCTTTTCGCCCCTGATATCGGCGGCACGGATGCGGCGGCGAGCGCGATGTTCAAACGCCATCTGCGGCAGGCTCTTTCGGGCCATGCGGATCTTCTTCATCTCGACAAGGTTCCGCTGGCGTGGCGGGGGGCGCGCAGCCCGCTTGGCGGGCTTCAGCATATCGAAAGCCAGAACCACGCGTTCCAGTTGACGCTGCGCGACGGTTTCGACGAAACGCTCTCCCAGCTCAATGCCAAGAGCCGCAAGCGCAAGCACCGCATCCAGACCCGAAGGCTTGCCGAGATCGGCGGGTTCGAACATGTGATCGCCAAAACGCCTGCGGAAGGCCATGCCCTTCTCGACCTTTTCTTCCGGCAGAAAGGCCAGCGGCTGGAGGCTTTTGGCCTGCCCGACGTGTTTGCGCCTGACAGCGTGCGTGATTTCCTGCACCGGCTCGTCGATGTGCCGGCGCAGGGCACCGACCAGCCGCTTTTGCTCCATGCGATCCGGCTGAACGGCGAGCATGCGGGACACGTGCCGGCCATCGCCTCTCTGTCACGCAAGGGCGATCACGTCATCTGCCAGTTTTCCTCGATCGACGACACCGTCTGCCCGGAGGCGAGCCCCGGCGAACTTCTGTTCTGGCTGATGATCGAGGAAGCCTGCCGCACGAAGGCTGCGATCTTCGATTTCGGCATCGGCGATCAGGCTTACAAGCGCAGCTGGTGCACGCAGGAAACCGTGCAATATGATTTCGTCCTGCCGATTTCGGCGCTCGGACGCGTGATGGTGCCGGCAACGCTTGCGGT
Source organism: Neorhizobium sp. (assembly GCA_028283725.1). Taxonomy (GTDB): domain Bacteria; phylum Pseudomonadota; class Alphaproteobacteria; order Rhizobiales; family Rhizobiaceae; genus Neorhizobium. The sequence goes on from JAPWKC010000004.1 coordinate 708,059, forward strand.
GACGAAGGCGAAGGCCGCCATCAAGCGTCACCCGGCCGTCTACAAGACTGTTCAGAAATGGCGCTCGCGGCGTCAGGCAAAATAGAACGGCGAAACAGCTCTTCAAGCGGGCCGCATCCTGCCGGCACGCAGATGCCCGAGACGCGTTGCGATAGCGCAGCCACGGCCACGCTATCGCCAGGCTCAGGTTCAGGCGGCGCGCGAACGACCGTTGAGCGGCGTTCCGGCATCACCCGTTTCGGAAATGACGAGAATATTGGAATAGCCGGCGGCTTCGAAAGCGAGAATCTGGCTCGCCAGCTGTTCGTCGCTATAGCCGGGAGCAGACAGCACGATATCCGCATCGGCATTGGGCGTCAGGCGCTTGAGGCCGGAAATCTCGGCGGCACCGCATTCGACGATCACAAGGTCATAGGCATCGACGAGCGCATCGAGGATCATCGTCAGCCGATCGATCCCGCGCATGGCAACGACCGGATCGGATGCACCCTGCGGAATGATATGGGCGTCGGACAACCGATCGCGATGAATGGCATCGCCGAAGGCAGCCTCGCCGCAGAGAAGATCGGTGATCCCCGGCAGCCGTGCATCCTCCGACATCAGCCGGCTCGGGCACGCCGTCCCCGTAAGATCAACGAGAACGACCGAGCGGCCTTCCTCGGAAACAGTGCGGGCCAGCATGACGGTCGCCGTGGAGCCTTCGTCGCCGGCCGGCGATACGGCAACGGCGAGCGGCACTGCGCGGCGATGGAGATATTGCGCGACCGAGGCGACGGAGAACGTCTCCTCGTCATTGGCATGGTGGTTGGCATCATCGTTGGCCGGCGCATCGCTTGCGGGCGGAGCGGCTTTGGCGATGAAGACCGGCGTTACCTCGACATCTGCCACTGCCGGCGCGTCGTCGGATAGCGGCATGGCGACAGCCGTCGGCATTTCGCCAAGATCGTTGGTCGACGAGACGGCAGCCATGCGGCGGAAGCGCCCGGCTTGCGCCTGCATGCGATGAACCGGCTGCGGCGCTGCGTCACCTCCATGTTCCGCATCCGCCCTGGCAGTCGACGGAGCCTTGTCTTCGGCTGCGATTTCCGGAGCGACGACCGGCGCGGGCACAGGCAGAGCTGCGGGCAAGGGCTGAACGTCTGGCGGGACGATGACGGCTGTGGCCGGCTCGCCCGGAGAGTCGTCTTCGCCGTCACGACGACGGCCAACAGGGCGCATGGCGCGCCCGCTGAACAGCTCGCCGGCGACGATCGAAAGGCTATAGAGGAGGAAGGTCGCCAGGGTGACGACGATGACGATCGGCACGACCTTCGGGAAGAACGGTTCGGATGGCTCGACCGCGTTGGAGACGATCCGGGCATCGGCCGGGCTCGAATTGCCGTCAAGCCTGGAGGTCGCCTCGCGATAGCGCGCCAGATAGGTTTCCAGCAGCTGGCGCTGGGCGGCGGCCTCGCGCTCCAGAGAGCGCAGACCGACTTCATCCTCGCCGGCCTTGGCGGCATCGGCCTTCAGGCCGTTCATCTGCTGGGTCAGCTGGCGCTCGCGCAACCGTGCCATTTCCGCATCATTGTCGAGACTGCCGAGGATCTTCTTCGTCTCGCTGTCGATCTGAGCGCGGATCGCCGACAGCTGGGCGCGCAGCCCGCGCAGGCGCGGGTGGTTGTCCATCAGCGCGGTCGAGAGATCGTTGATCTGAGCCTGGAGATTGGCCTCGGTTTCCTTCAGCCGCTGGATGACCTGGGAGCCGACCACATCTGCAAGCGTGTCCAGCGAGCGCCCTGCCCGCAAGGCGGCGCGGACATTTTCGACGCGGGCTTCGGCATTGGCGCGGTCGATACGGGCGCGGGCGATATCGCCGGTGATGTCATTCAACTGCCGCGATGGAAGGCTGGCATTGTCGCCGGACTGGAAGAGACCGTTCTTCGCGCGGTAATCGGCGATCTTGCTTTCGGCGTCCCTGACCTTCTGGGTCAGGCTGGCAATCTCCGGTTCCAGCCATTTGGCCGTGTCCTGATGATTGTCCAGCTTGGCGCCGCTCTGGATCTGCAGATAGATCTGCGCCATCTTGTTCGGCACATCGGCAGACAGTTTGGGATCGTGCGAGGAAAACTCGATCGCGATGACGCGGGAGTTTTCCACCGGAAAGACGTTGAGCTTGCTGCGGAATTCCTGAATGACGCGATCTTCGGGATCGAGCTTCATCGGGTCCTGGCGAAGGCCGAGAAGCACCAGCGGATCGGGCAGCATGGATTGCGCCGCCGGATCGAATTCCTTGCGCTCCTGCAGCTTGAACTCGCGCGCGACACGCTTGATCAGATCGGTCGACTGGAGAATCTGCGCCTGGCTGGTGACGTTCAGCGGATCGAGGATCGGATCGTTTCCAGATGGCGGAGCGTCGCCGCCGTTGAGGTTTTGCGAGCGCGCCTCGATCAGCAGCCTCGCCTCCCCCTTGTAGCTCGGCTTGATCAGCGTCGCTCCGACGAAAGACAGTGCCGCTGCCGCGACGGTGGCTGCCAGAATGCGCTTGCGGCGCTTCCATACGGCAGAGAAGACCTGCTTCAGGTCGATATCCACATCCTGATGGCCGCCGCCCAAGCTCGACATAGTTCACTCCGAGTGCTCGATTTTGTCGGATCGTAAAGGCTTATGGTAACGCTGCGGTTAATGCGGTGACGATCATGTTCCAGCCGGCTCGATCGCCAAAACCGCATCTTGCGGCTGGAACATAAGAATTTCATAAAATACACTCGATCTTTACCGGCCATTAACCCTAACAGTTCGATAACGGCTCAACACACAACGACAGCCGGAGCCGTGTCGTCAGATGCAACTCGCCCGCCTCAAACATGTTCTGGCGCTCGCCATTGCCGGCAGCTCGCTGATGATCGCCGGTTGCACGACGCAATCGTCGCCTGCACCGGAAAGCTTCAAGCAGGCGGCGCTGCAGCCTTACCGGCTGGATAGCGGCGACCGACTGCGCGTCAACGTCTTCGAACAGACGGCACTCAGCAATACATATACGGTCGACCAGGCCGGCTATATCGCCTTTCCGCTGATCGGCCAGGTGGCGGCACGCGGCCAGACGCTGCCGGCGCTGGAAGGGGCGATCGCCGCACGGCTGAAGCGCGGTTATCTGCGCGATCCCGACGTGACGATCGAAGTCGATCGCTATCGCCCGGTCTTCGTCATGGGCGAAGTCGGACGGCCGGGCCAGTATTCCTACGTTCCCGGCATGACGGCGCAGACGGCAGTGGCGATTGCCGGCGGCTTTACCTCGCGTGCGAGCCAGGCCGATGTGGACGTTACCCGCAAGATCAACGGCGAGGTCATCACCGGCCGAACGACGGTCGTAACGCAGGTTCTGGCAGGCGATACGATCTACGTTCGCGAACGCCTGTTCTGATCTCGACCATGTCGGACGGCCGTCCCCTTCGTATTCTGCACTGCTTCAGATCGCCGGTCGGCGGTATCTTCCGGCATGTGCGCGATCTGGTGGAAGAACACCGCGCAGCCGGCCATGAGGTCGGCATCCTGTGCGACAGTTCGACAGGTGGCGAGCACGAAGACAGGCTTTTCGATGAAATCCGGCCGCAGCTTTCGCTCGGCCTGACACGGCTGCCGATGCGGCGGGCGATCTCGCCCGCGGATCTGGCGGCGCTCTATAGAAGCTACAAGCACATCAAGAGCTTGCAGCCGGACATTCTGCACGGTCACGGCGCCAAGGGTGGCGTGATCGCGCGGTTGATCGGCTCAGCCCTGCGGGTAAACAGGTATCGCGTAGCCCGCCTTTATTCGCCGCATGGCGGCAGTCTGCATTTCGACCGCTCGACGCTCTCGGGACAGGCCGTGCTGCGGCTCGAACGGTTCCAGGAACGGTTCACCGACAGCCTCGTCTTCGTGTGCAATTACGAGCAGCGCACCTATGAAGCCAAGATCGGCAGGCCGCAGACCAAATCACGCGTCGTCTATAACGGCATCAAGGATGCGGAATTCGAGCCGCTCCCGCCTGCAGCCGATGCGGTGGATTTTCTCTATATCGGCATGCTGCGCGATCTGAAGGGTCCAGATGTTTTCATCGATGCCTTCGCACGCTCGGAACGCGCCATCGGCCGGCCGCTTGCCGGCCTCATCGTCGGCGACGGGCCCGACCGCGACAAATACGAGGGCATGCTGGCCGAACGCGGACTTTCCCGGCGGGTGCGGATGATGCCGGCCATGCCGGCGCGCAAGGCATTCGGCATGGCCAAATTCGTCGTCGTTCCTTCCCGCGCCGAGGCCATGCCCTATATCGTTCTGGAAGCGCTTGCCGCCGAAAAGCCGCTGATCGCCTCCCTGGTCGGCGGCATTCCGGAAGTGCTCGGAACCGACAGCGCGGCGCTGGCGCGGCCGGGAGACGCGGCCGATCTTTCGCGCATCATGACGGAAGCCGCGACGACGCCGGACTGGCAGGACACCGTGATGCCGCGCCCGGAGGATTTTCGGGCGGTGTTTTCGGCCTCCGTGATGGCCCGTTCGATGCTGGAGCTCTATATGGACCTGCTGCCCGGACTGCGCACGGGGCAGACTGCGAATGACCGACAGCGCGCAGACGCCTGATCCCCCACACAGATCATGCTTCAATGTTCCTTAGCATCTTCAGGGTATCGTCACCGCGATGCCCTCCCTTCCCTATGAGACGGACGCCAAGGTAGCCAGGCATGAACCAGCGCAGGAAGCCCGAAGAGTTCGACGTGGAAGAACTGCGCCGCAAGGTCGCGGAGATCCGCGCGCGCGACAATGACGACGAGGCGCTCGCGACCCTCAACCCGCTCGCCCGGCAGATCGCCGAGCAGTATCGCGACACCAACTATTCGCCGTCGATGCTGATCGGGACGTTTCGTATCCTCGAATATTGCGCGCTTTTGGCCATCGGTATCATCGCAACCCTGTTTCTGACGGCTCCGGCGGATGGCGACATGCTGGCGCGGCTGGCGATCATAGCCATCGGCATGGGGCTTGCCGTTCTTCTGATGCAGCTCGCCGACACTTACCAGATCCCCTCGCTGCGCGCTGCGACGCGGACTGCGAGGCGTGTCGTCGGCAGCTATGCGATCGCCTTTGGGTTGACGGCCGGCGCGATTGAAGTTCTCGAAGGCGGCAGCCACTCGTTTCTGGCGATGATGGCGTGGTTCCTGTGCGGTGCCCTCTATCTCTTCGTCGAACGCTGGTTTACCGGCTATGCGATCCGCAACTGGGCGCGCAACGGCGTGATGGAACGGCGCGCCGTCATCGTCGGCGGTGGCGAGCCGGCAAAGCAGTTCGTCCGTGAACTGGAGCGCCAGCCCGACAACGATATCCGCATCTGCGGGATTTTCGACGACCGCGGCAGCGACCGCTCGCCGACCGTCGTCGCCGGCTATCCGAAACTCGGTACCTTTGCCGAACTCGTCGAATTCGCCCGTCTGGCCCGGATCGACATGCTGATCATCGCGCTGCCGGCAAGCGCCGAACAGCGTATCCTGCAGCTGATGCGCAAGCTCTGGGTTCTGCCGGTCGATATTCGGCTGGCGGCGCATGCGAGCCGGCTTCGGTTCCGGCCGCGCTCCTATTCGCATGTCGGCACGGTGCCGATGTTCGACCTCTTCGACAAGCCGATCCGCGACTGGGATTCGGTTGCCAAGCGGCTGTTCGACATCTTCTTTGCGCTCGGCTCGATCCTTGCGCTTTGGCCGTTCATGCTGGCGGCTGCGGCTGCGGTGAAATTCACCTCGCAGGGGCCCATCCTCTTCAAGCAGAAGCGCCACGGCTTCAACAACGAGATCATCGAGGTCTTGAAGTTCCGCTCGATGTTCACGAACATGAGCGACCAGAGCGCCATCAAGGCCGTCACCAAGGGCGACCCGCGCGTCACCCCCGTCGGCCGCTTCCTGCGCAAGTCCTCGATCGACGAATTGCCGCAATTGTTCAACGTCCTGCGCGGTGAGCTGTCGCTCGTCGGTCCGCGGCCGCATGCGATCAGCGCACAGACGGGCGAGCGTAAATATGTGGATGTGGTCGACGGCTATTTCGCCCGCCACCGCGTCAAGCCGGGCGTGACCGGCTGGGCGCAGATCAACGGTCTTCGCGGCGAACTCGACAGCGACGACAAGATCCGCGCACGCACCCGCTACGATCTCGACTATATCGAGAACTGGTCGCTGCTATTCGACCTGAAGATCCTGTTCCTGACGCCGATCCGGCTTCTCAATACGGATAATGCCTATTGAGCGCGCTTGCCGACCATGATGATCTGAAGGCGGCGCCGTTCAATCGCGGGCTCGCGGGCCTGCGGTTTCTGGCGACCACCCTGTTCGGCTTCGGCGTATTTCTCTCCGGTTTCGTGATCTCCGAACCGGCGCCCTACGAACTGATGATGGTGATCCAGATCGCGCTCTGGTTCACGCTCGGACTGAAGATCTCGCGGACCGTCGCGCTGCTGATGATCCTGCTTCTCGTCTTCAACGTCAGCGGCATGTTCTCCATGCTGGTCATGGACGACACGAGCGGTGCGCCGATCTACTACGCGGTGTCGACCTTTCTGGCGCTGAGCGCCGTCTTCTACGCCGCCGTGATCGAGGAGGATTACCGGCGGCTGACGCTGATGTTCCGCGTCTGGGTGGCGGCGGCGATCATCACCGCGATCCTCGGCATACTGGGCTATTTCAGCGCCTTTCCGGGCGCACACATGTTTACCCGCTACGACCGGGCCATGGGCGCATTCCAGGATCCGAACGTCTTCGGGCCCTATCTCGTGGCGCCGCTCCTCTACCTTCTCTACCGGCTTTTGACCGGCCCGGCGATCCGCGCGCCGCTCCTGTCGCTCGGCATCCTGATCCTGGCCTTCGGCATCTTTCTGTCCTTCTCGCGCGCCGCATGGGGTCTGCTCGTCTTCGGCTGCCTTGCCATGGTCGTGGTCATGGTGCTCAACGAGCGCAGCACGGCGTTCCGTCTGAAGATTATGCTGCTTGCCGTCGGCGCCGGCCTCTGCTGCGTTTTGGCACTCGGCATCGCCTTGCAGTTTCCAAAAATCTCGGATCTGTTCTTCAACCGCGCCAAGCTGGTCCAATCCTATGACGGTGCGCGGCTCGGGCGTTTCGAGCGCCACAAGATCGGTTTCCTGATGGCGATGGAGAGGCCGCTCGGCCTTGGACCCCTCGTGTTCGGCAAGATCTACACCGAAGACGAACACAACATCTGGCTGAAATGCCTGACGACCTACGGCTGGGCAGGCTTTGCCACCTATCTGGTGATGCTGTGGACGTCGCTCTGGCTCGGCTTCCGCTACATGCTGCGCGAACGGCCGTGGCAGCCCTTCCTGATCATCTCCTGGGTGCTGATCTTCGGCCATGCCCTGATCGGCAATGTCATCGACACCGATCACTGGCGGCATTTCTATATTTTGCTCGGCGTTCTCTGGGGCTGTTTTGCGCTGGAGCACCGGCACCAGCGGCAGATGAAGGCCTCCACAGAGGCCGTCTCCCCGGCGGCCGCCTGACGCGCCCTCGCCCGCCGATCAATCAGGTTTCGGCAACCGCGCGGGCGCTTGACTTCGCAGCGTCGCACGCCACATTTTCCCGATGATCACGACCTCACAACTGCGCGCCGGCCGCGCCCTTGCCGGCCTTTCCATCAAAGACCTTGCCGCCGCAACCGGCGTCAGCGAACCCGATATCGAGGCCGCGGAAGTCTCGCGCCCTCACGCGGATCCGGACATGATTGCACGGCTGAAGACCGCGCTCGAAAGCAAGGGCATCGTCTTCATCGCCGCCGGTGAAGGCGATACTGCCGCAGGCCCCGGCGTGCGGCAGAGGTCGGCCAGCCATGACGAAGGCATCCGGCCGCAGGATCTCAACTCCACCAACGACGACTGAATGCGCGGCCGGCAGGCCCGGCATTCTCACCAATGCCGCTATCCTCTTCAAACCGTTCAAAAAAGTTGATGCGCGCGGGAACAAAACCGGCATTGGCGCATTTCCCCGGCGCAATTCAACAGCGGGGGTATTCATGACCGGCAGCAACAATCTCTATCTCGTCATCGGCGCTCTTCTGGTCGTCGTCATCGGCCTTGGCGGATACGTGTATCACGAGCAGACCAAGCCGAAGGGCGTCGAGCTGAGCATCGGTCAGGACGGCGTCAAGGTGCAGGAAAAATAGTATATCTTTCAATATAAGAATGTTAGGAAATACACTCTTATACTGACGATACGCGTTCACCTTCGAAGTCGACGAAGCCTATGCAGGGGAGCAAGCATGACGTCGCATTCCAATATCGGTGAAATACAGAATAACGATCTGAAGAAGGTCTGGAGCGTCGCGGATTTCTCGCGGCGCTATCGGCTCGACAGGGAGGAAGAATCGCGGCTCCTGAAGCTTCTGGGGCCGTTTGCCTCGGAGCAGGAACTGCTGATGAACGCCAGCAGGGCGCCTCGCTTCCGCTGATCTCCAGCCCTGGATCACAGAACCTGCGCGGCTGTGCTTTTGCCGCCCTGAACAGGATTTCTGTGCGCGCAGCTCTTCCCTATCCTTGATTGAAAATCCGGGTTGCGGAACCTTTCGAGGGCTCGTCGGTTCATACTTCATCCATTTGAAGCGCCGTTCGGACATTCCGAAGCGCAGAAGGAGGAGGATTATGATTACGACACTTGCCAAAGCCGGATTTGCTCTGACGCTATCGGTCGGCGCAATCTGTGCATCGGTCCTGCCAGCCTCGGCCCAGGACATGGAACTGCGGATCGGTCCCAATGGCGTACGCCCGGTGATCCGCGACAATCAGGACAATCGCGACCGCGATATGCGTCGTGCGGGTTGCAGCCCGAGCGACGCCCGCGATGCAGCTCTCGACGAAGGATTTCGCAGGCCGCAAGTCACCCGCGTGACGAACCGCAGCGTCACCGTCGAAGGCATGACGCGCGACGGCATGGACAGGATCGTCTTCGCCAACAGGCCGGGATGCCCGGAAATGTGATCTGCCGCATGGCCCGACGCAAACCGATGCCGAATTGCAAAGCCCCGCTCCGCGGGGCTTTGTCATGCCGACACATGATCTGACCTTGCGGGCATGTTTCGGTCGTTATGTCTTGGTGTGCAGGTCTCGGTCGGCATGTCTTGGTGGGCATCTCTTCCCAGGCGTGACTTCTTGCGAAAATTCGGATTTTTCCCTTGCACGGCGCAGGCCGTGTCAGTATGGAGAGCATGCTTCTAACGAAGCTGGTCGGGGCGTAGCGCAGCCCGGTAGCGCACTTGACTGGGGGTCAAGGGGTCGTGGGTTCGAATCCCGCCGCCCCGACCATTGAATACCTTGGTTTCAGGGTATGTCGTTCTCTCCCCCAACGGTCTCTCAAGACCGAGAAGAGAACGAAGGGATCGATGATCCAACCATTTCCAAAAAAACAGACCGTTGCGGTGTCCCCTACCCCGACAGAATGGCGATGGCATGTCCTGCTTCGCGCTCGGCCTGCCTGTACTCGCATCGAACGAAAAAGGCCCCGCCACAATGGACGGAGCCTTCAAGGCCGTTGGAACATCTGGTAGTTCGATCAGGGATTGACGCACTGACGACGGGGACCGCCATAAGGCTGGTACGTATTGTCGGACGCCCGGTAAGAGCGATAGCGGGCATAGCAGGCCGACGCATGCGAATTGCTGCCGCGGTAGACCGTACGCGGCTGTGCCAGAACACCGCCGATGATCGCACCCGCCGCCAGACCGCCGATGATGGCGCCGGCATTTGAACCGCCATGATGCCTGCGGTAATCACGGTCGCCACGCCATTCGCGACGGCGATCCCGGTCGCGGTGCCCGTCCCAGCCGCCATGGCGACCATAAAAGGCGCGGTCACTCTGATTGCCTTTCGGCCGCCAGTATTGAACCTGCTGGACATCGTTTTGGGCACTTGCCTCCACCTTCGGCTGGCTGATCAGCGGAAGGGCGTTCGCCGGTGCGACGCCGGCAAAGGCCGTCAGCAGGGCGATCGCGGTAATCGTGAGCTTCTTCATGTTTCCTCACCTCATTCTTGCTGAAGATATAAGGCGATAGAGGCTGGAATGTTCCATTCGACCAGAGCGCGGACAGCGGTTTTGGCTGTCACATTTGCGCGAGCGGTGATGCAAATGTTGGAATGACAGGCGCCGCGTCAGCGAACCTGATCAAGCAGGCGCTTGCATTCCAGAAGATCAAACAGCGCTTCCTGCAAAAGCGCCCTGTCCTCCTTGCCGACGCTCGACTTTCCAATCGAGACGTCCGCCATATCGTCGTCGCCGGAAGCGCCGAAGCCGAAGAAACGGCTGCTCGGCTTGACCTTGGGGCGGCCCAGAACCTGGTCCTCCTCGGCCGTTACCGTCTTCGGCTCCACATGGCGTTCGATCTGGCGCTCGTTATTGGCCGCCATGATGGCTTCCATGGTCGCGACATCACCCGAAGCGATCGCCGCCACGAATTTGTTGCCGTTCGACTTCAGGAGCTTCTGGACGCCCTTGATCGTGTAGCCGTGGTCATAGAGGAGGTGGCGGATGCCTTTCAGCAGATCGACATCCTCGGGCCGATAATAGCGACGGCCGCCGCCGCGCTTCATCGGCTTGATCTGGGGAAAACGCGTTTCCCAAAAGCGCAGCACATGCTGCGGCAGGTCGAGATCGTCGGCGACTTCGCTGATGGTGCGGAACGCGTCCGGGCTCTTGTCCAAGGGTCATGTCTCCAAACAACGGCTCCGAGGGCTGCCGCACACGCGCGCCTTCCGGACACAGATACCGACCACCGGGCGGCAGAACCAAACTATGCGCCGAGTCGCACATATCTCAACGGCTTGCACCGTCGGATTCATGTATTTTCACAGGTTTGCGAAATCATGGCCGGCGGAGAAGACCGGCTTTCGTCTTGTAGAGATCGACGCCGATCGAGCGGCCCGCGCATGCGAGCCAACCGCCTGCACGACCTTTGACGGCGTCGGATGCCCTTTCGTCGCAAACGAGGTCAGGCGGCCGGAGTGGTGGCCGGCTTCTGCTTCGCCTTGCGGGCCGTATGAGCCTTCAGGATACGCTGCTTCAGCACGTTGGATGCCTTGAAGGTCATGACCTTGCGTGGCGATATCGGCACTTCCTCGCCGGTCTTCGGGTTTCGGCCGATGCGCTCGTTCTTGGCGCGGACCTGAAACGTGGCAAACGAGGATAATTTGACGACCTCGCCCCGCACGATGGCGTTACAGATCTCGTCGATCACCGTTTCCACCAGCTCGGCCGATTCGGTTCGAGAGAGCCCGACCTTGCGAAAAACCGATTCCGCCAGATCTGCCCGAGTAACTGTCTTGCCGACCATGATCCCCGCCCGATTTCAGATTTAAGTTATCAAAGCGAGGTGAGAGTATTTGGCTTAGGCGCAAGGGTCAAGCGTCTGTCCGCAATCGGTTATTTCCGCCCGGCGACAGTTGGGGCCGACAGCCTCGTTGCTACCAGCGGACGAGGAGCGCACCCCAGGTGAAACCGCCGCCCATGGCTTCCAGCATGACCAGATCGCCCTTTTTGATGCGGCCGTCGGCACAGGCCACAGACAGAGCCAGCGGAATGGAGGCGGCCGAGGTGTTGCCATGCAGATCGACGGTGACGACGACCTTCTCCGTGGGAATGCCGAGCTTCTTGGCGGAACCGTCGATAATGCGACGATTCGCCTGATGCGGCACCAGCCAGTCGAGATCATCGGCCGTCGTGCCGGTCGCCTCGAACGCACCTTCGATGACATCGGTGATCATGCCGACCGCATGTTTGAAGACTTCGCGGCCTTCCATGCGCAGATGACCGACCGTGCCGGTGGATGACGGGCCGCCATCGACGAACAGCTTTTCCTTGTGCGAGCCGTCGGAGCGCAGGCGCGATGTCAGGATGCCGCGATCGGCAATCGTGCCCTCGCCTTCCTGGGCTTCCAGCACCAGCGCGCCGGCGCCATCGCCGAAAAGCACGCAGGTGGTGCGGTCGTTCCAATCGAGGATACGCGAGAAGGTTTCTGCGCCGATGACCAGTGCGCGCTTGGCCATACCACCACGGATATGCAGGTCGGCCGTCGCCATCGCATAGACGAAGCCGGTACAGACAGCCTGCATGTCGAAGGCATAGCCATGCGTCATGCCGAGCCTGTTCTGGATGTCGACAGCAGTGGCCGGGAATGTGTTATCGGGCGTCGAGGTGGCAACCAGAACGAGATCGATGTCATCGGCCGTCAGGCCGGCGTTTTCGAGCGCAGCCTTGGCAGCAGCGGTACCGAGCGTCACGGTGGTTTCGCCTTCGCCGGCGATATAACGCTGGTGAATGCCGGTGCGCTGGACGATCCATTCGTCCGTCGTATCGACGACTTCTTCCATTTCGCGGTTGGTCATCACCCGCTTGGGGAGCGCTGCCCCGAAACCGCGAACAACTGAACGGATCATTTCACTTCTATCCCGTGGATCACGCTGCTTCCGGGCCGGCAGGCGGCTGGTGCTTGGCATGATAAATTGTCAAATCCTGCGCGATCTTCGCGTTCAGGTCGTTGCGGGCCATGTCGTAGCCGACATCGATCGCGGCGGCGAAGCCTTCGGCCGTCGCACCGCCATGGCTCTTGATGACGATGCCGTTGAGGCCGAGGAAAACACCGCCATTGACCTTGTTCGGGTCCATCTTCTCACGCAGCCGGTCGAAGGCGGGCTTGGCCAGAAGATAGCCGATCCGGGCAAGAAGGGTGCGCGACATGGACTGGCGCAGAAGCGTGGCGATCTGCCGCGCCGTGCCTTCGGCCGCCTTCAGCGCGATATTGCCGGTAAAGCCCTCGGTGACAACCACATCGACCGTGCCCTTGCCAATATCGTCCCCCTCGACGAAGCCATGGTAGGAAATCGTCGGCAGGCTTGCATCGCGGATCAGCCGACCGGCTTCCTTGACCTCTTCCTGACCCTTGACCTCTTCGACGCCGACATTGAGCAGACCGACCGTGGGCCGCTCGATTTCGAAGAGCGCGCGCGCCATGGCGCCACCCATCAGAGCAAAGTCGAGGAGCTGTTGGGCATCGGCACCGATCGTCGCGCCGATATCGAGCACGATGCTTTCTCCGCGCAGTGTCGGCCAGATGCCGGCGATCGCCGGACGCTCGATGCTGGCCATGGTGCGCAGGCAGAATTTCGCCATCGCCATCAGCGCTCCGGTATTGCCGGCAGAGACGCAAACATCAGCATCGCCGCGCTTCACCGCCTCGATCGACCGCCACATGGTCGAAACATAGCGGCCACGGCGCAGCGCCGAGCTGGGCTTTTCATCCATGGCAACGGCAAGTTCGCATTCATGAAAGACGGAGCGTTCGGCAAGCTTCGGGTATTTCGCGAGATAAGGCTCGCACTGGGCCTTCAGGCCGTAGATGAGAAAGGTGACGTCCGGGTGCCTCTCAAGCGCCTTGGCGGCACCCGGAATGACGACCTCGGGACCAAAATCGCCACCCATCGCATCAAGAGAAATTCTGACCACGCGTCCCTGATCCTTATCTTCGCCGCGGCAGGAGCTGCTATTTCGGCCCTGCACTCATTCTCGCATTCATCACGCCGCTGCCTATGCAGCGCCGTGCCGGCGAATTCGTGGCCAAAATATAGTTTTTGTCGCCGGGCACAACAGCCCTCAGTCCTTTTTCCAGTCTTTCAGGGCTGCGAACGGGTTCGGGCGACCGCTCGGCTCGTCAGGGCTGGTCTCGATATGATCGGCAAATTCGACGCCTGCCTTGCGCGGATAAGGATCGATGGCAAGGGCTGCGAACTCGGCAACGATGGCGCCGGCATCGATCGTGTCGCCGGTAAACTGTTCCGGCAGATCCGGGCCCTCCGGATCGAGCACCATCTCGGCCTGCTCGTTGGTGACGATGCGGGCGAGCTTGGAACCTTCGGGCACGAAGATCTGCTCGATCGGTTCGTCGATCGTCGATTCGACGGGCTCCATCGTCAGGACGCATTCCTGAACCAGCGCGGCCTGTACCCGGCCCCTGATCCGGACACCATCCTTCTTCCAGCGGGCGATCTGCAGATCGGCCTTCAAAAGCTTCACTTCCAGAACGTCCCAGAGCACGGCCAGCCCCTTCAGTTCCCTGGGGTCGGCCTCGACACGCACGGAAACGGCGTTGGCCGAGATATGCGCCACCTTGACGGGATAGGAGAAAGGCGGCTTTTCCGCCTCGATATGCGTCGTCTTCATCAGTCCTCACTTCGCGGCGGCAGCAAATTGGCCTGGCCGCGGGAAATATCATCTTCAGTCTGCGCCAACAGGCCGGCCTCGGCCGCCACCATCCAGCTTGCCAGAGCACTCATTTCGGGTGCTGCCGGCGTGTCCGGATGGATATTGCGCCGAAGCGCCGCAGCCAGTGCGCCGGCATCTGCGGCATCCATCGCGCCAGCATACGCCTCCAAGCGCCCGTAGAACATGCCCGCCAGCTTCTTCATCCGCTTCGGCACGCCCTGATCGCCGATCCCGAGCTCGCGAATCGAATGATCGAGATCCTGAAAGAAAAGATCGACGATCGATTGCGCCAGTTCCTGGCCGCTGACGGATGATTGCCGGGTGCGCCTGAAAAACAGGATCATCACCACCGACAGCATCTCGAAACGGCCCATGACCGTGTCGGGAACCCCCATATCACGGTAGAAGGCCGGCGCGCGCGCAGCCTGCGTCAATGCCGCATACTGCCGATCGACGATCGCCCGATTATGGCTTTTCTTCCTGAACAGGCCGAAGAACATCGATATTTCCGTGTTGACGATCCCGGTCAAAGGCAAAGACCTGCGACAGCCGATGTTGCATGCAGACGAAAGCTGGTTTACCGAAGCAGGCGCGAATTGCAATGCCGTTCCGCCGAGCGCGTTTCGGGAGTTGGCCGACAGAGGGAGAGTTTTGCCTCTGCCCAGGCCCGCCTCCCCGGAATAGCCACAATGCCATGAATAGCAGGTAGCCGACATCGGCGGCGAATTGATACGTGGGGGTACCGTTGAACAAGCGGGTTTTCGGATACGAAATGAGACTGGTGAACAAAACCGCAGCTGCGATGATTGTCGCGTCACTCGCGGTGACGGGTTGCACCTCCATGAACATCGGCGACACGATCTATAACGGATATGTGGTCGATGAGCAGTCGCTGAACCTCATCCCGGTGGGATCGAGCCGCGAGCAGGTGCTTCTGACGATGGGAACGCCGTCGACGACGGCAACCTTCGACAATGAGGTGTTCTACTACATCTCGCAAAAGCGCGAGCGGCCTGTGGCTTTCATGAAGCCGCATATCGTCAGCCAGTCGATCCTGGCGATCTATTTCGACAAGAACGGCGTCGTTGCCAAGCGCGCCAATTACGCGCTGCAGGACGGCAAGGTGTTCGACACGATCAGCCGCACGACGCCGACCGGCGGTCGCGACCTGAGCTTCCTCCAGCAGCTCCTCGCCGGCGGCTCTGGTGCCGCAAGCAGCGGCGCGAATGCAGTGAAAAACATGTTCCAGAACATGAAGTAAGCACGCAGCACGCGATCAAAACAAAAAGCCTCGCGAAGGTCAGCTTCGCGAGGCTTTTTTTGTTGCACTTGGCTATGGTGCACAAAAACAGATCATCTATCATATTTATCGATGATGGCGAAAGCAGATGTGCGCTGCCACGCATACCGGAGATGATGGGCACTCCGGCTTTGGCGAAAGCCTCGCTGTCATTCTGGAGATGATCTATGTGGTATTTGCCATTTAGCATCACTCTTACGATACGGAAAACCCGCACGAGCTGGCAGGCAAGCGTGCGGGTCAATTTCCTGATCTAAGAGCACGGAGGCGGGGTTTGAGCCCCGTCTCCTGCTCCAGCAATGTAACCATCTCTCGGCAAATTATCAAGTGAAGGCCATTTCCACCCTTACCCCGCCAGCACCGCCAGCAGCAGCAGCGCCACGATATTGGTGATCTTAATGGCCGGATTGACGGCCGGGCCGGCAGTATCCTTGTAGGGATCTCCAACGGTATCGCCTGTGACAGACGCCTTATGGGCCTCCGATCCCTTCATATGGCGATGGCCATCCTTGTCGACGAAGCCGTCCTCGAAGCTCTTCTTGGCATTGTCCCAGGCGCCGCCGCCCGAGGTCATCGAGATCGCGACGAAGAGGCCGTTGATGATGACGCCGAGAAGCGAGGCACCGAGTGCTGCAAAGGCCGAGGCCTTGTCGCCGCCGGAAACGAGAAGCACGCCGAAATACGCGACGATCGGCGCCAGAACCGGAAGAAGCGAGGGAATGATCATTTCCCTGATCGCCGCGCGGGTCAGCATGTCCACGGCTCGACCGTAATCCGGCTTGTCGGTGCCCTGCATGATGCCGGGCTTTTCGCGGAACTGCCGGCGGACTTCCTCGACGACGGCGCCGCCGGCCTTGCCGACGGCGGTCATGGCAATGCCGCCGAAAAGGTAGGGGATGAGGCCGCCAAAGAGCAGTCCGGCCACGACATAGGGATTGGAGAGACTGAAGGACACGGCACCGACGCCCTGGAAATACGGATATTGCTGCGGGTTGGATGTGAAGTAGTTGAGGTCGTTGGCATAGGCTGCGAACAGGACAAGCGCGCCGAGGCCGGCAGAGCCGATGGCATAGCCCTTGGTCACCGCCTTGGTGGTGTTGCCGACCGCATCAAGCGCGTCGGTCGCCTTGCGGACCTCCGGCGACAGATGGGACATTTCGGCGATGCCACCGGCATTGTCGGTGACGGGACCGAAGGCATCGAGCGCGACGATCATGCCGGCAAGGCCCAGCATCGCAGTGACCGCAATGCCGGTGCCGAACAGGCCGCCGAACTGATAGGTGGCGATGATGCCGCCGACGATGACGATCGCCGGCAATGCGGTCGATTCGAGCGATACCGCGAGCCCCTGAATGACGTTGGTGCCGTGGCCGGTGACGGAGGCCTGGGCGATGGAATTGACCGGCCGCTTGTTGGTGCCGGTATAATATTCAGTGATGACGACGATGAGCGCGGTCACGATGAGGCCGATCAGGCCGCAGACGAAGAGATTGCCGCCGGTGATTTCCTTGCCGGCGACGGTGCCGATCGCGCCCCAGCCGATGGTGATCGACGTGGCAAGCGCCAGTCCGAGAATGGACAGGAGGCCGGTGACGATGAGCCCCCTGTAGAGCGCGCCCATGATCGAGCCATTGGCGCCCAGGCGGACGAAGAACGTGCCGACGATCGAGGTCAGGATGCAGGTGCCGCAGATGGCAAGCGGATAGATCATCGCCGTTTCCAGCACCGGCGTGCCGGCAAAGAAGATCGCCGCCAGAACCATGGTGGCAACGACGGAGACAGCATATGTCTCGAACAGGTCGGCCGCCATGCCGGCGCAATCGCCGACATTGTCGCCGACATTGTCGGCAATGGTGGCGGGGTTGCGCGGATCGTCCTCCGGGATACCCGCCTCCACCTTGCCGACGAGATCGCCGCCGACATCGGCACCTTTCGTAAAGATGCCGCCGCCAAGGCGCGCGAAGATCGAGATCAGCGAAGCGCCGAAGCCGAGCGAGACCAGCGCGTCGATGACGTCGCGCGAGCCCGAGGGATGGCCAAGGCCGGCCGTCAGGATGAGGTAATAGATGGAGACGCCGAGAAGGGCGAGCCCGGCCACCAGCATGCCGGTAATGGCACCGGACTTGAAGGCGATCTCAAGCCCGGCGCCGAGGCTGATCGACGACGCCTGGGCCGTGCGGACATTGGCGCGCACCGAGACATGCATGCCGATAAAGCCGGCAGTTCCTGAAAGCACGGCCCCAACGACGAAGCCGATCGCCGCCGTCAGCGACAGAAGCCAGGCAACAATGACCGCCACGACGACGCCGACGATGGCAATCGTCAAATACTGGCGCGACAGATAGGCCTGCGCACCCTCCCTGATATAGCCGGCAATTTCCTGCATGCGGGCATTGCCCTGATCGGCGGCCATCACGGATCGCGTCGCCCATATGGCATAGACGATCGACGCGAGGCCG
Source organism: Neorhizobium sp. (assembly GCA_028283725.1). Taxonomy (GTDB): domain Bacteria; phylum Pseudomonadota; class Alphaproteobacteria; order Rhizobiales; family Rhizobiaceae; genus Neorhizobium. Next base: position 726,070 of record JAPWKC010000004.1, read on the forward strand.
CAGACGATCACACCCAGAATTACGGTCATGCGCTTTTCCTCTCCCAGTTGACCTCTCGAAGCAGACCGGGCGGCGCGCGCCGATCCCGGCCGTTCGCATCGTTTGACGACCGATCCCCTCCCAAGGATCGGAATTTCGTCATGCAAGGGAAGATTGCGGTGGCGCGTGGAACACGTCAAGATCCGCCAGTGTCGCAAAGCGACGGAGATTGCATTTGGCAACCGGAAAAGCAAAGGCCCGCCAACCGTTTTCGGTCAGCGGGCCTTCAATATAGGCGATCCTGGCCTGGCGTCAGGCCTTCTTGGCGTCGCCGCGGACCTGCTTGGCGATGCGGTCGAGAACGGCATTGACGATGCGCGGCTCGTCTTCCTCGAAGAAGGCGCGGGCAATCTCGACATATTCGGTGACGATGACCGGAATGGGCACGTCCTTGCGCTCGATGATCTCGAACGTGCCGGCGCGCAGGATGGCGCGCAGCGTCGAATCGAGACGCGACAGCGGCCAGTCTTCCTGCAGCGACGAGCGGATGACCGGGTCGATCTTGGTCTGGTCACGCACGACGCCTGCGACGATCGAGCGGAACCAAGATGGGTCGGCCTTCAGGTAGGTGTCGCCATCGAGTTCCTGGCCAAGACGATGGGCCTCGTATTCGGCCACGACTTCCAGCACACCGGTGCCACCGACATCCATCTGGTAAAGCGCCTGCACGGCCGCAAGGCGCGCGGCGCCCCGCTGGTTGACCGGTTTGATCGGCTGTCCGTCTTCGCGGGTCATCGGCTCAACCACCATTCAGCTTGGCGCGGAGCGCAATCATGGTGAGAGCGGCGCGCGCAGCAAAGCCACCCTTGTCCTTGTCGGACCGGCGGGCACGCGCCCAGGCCTGATCCTCGTTCTCGACGGTCATGATGCCGTTGCCGATAGCAAGCGATTCCGACACGGCCATATCCATCAGCGCGCGCGAGGATTCGTTGGCAACGATATCGAAATGGTAGGTCTCGCCACGGATGACCATGCCGAGCGCGACGAAGCCGTGATATTCGGTGCCGCCCTGATCACCTGCATCAAGCGCCATGGCGATTGCCGGCGGGATTTCGAGCGCGCCCATGACGGTCACGACGTCATAGGTGGCACCGGCTTCTTCGAGCGCCTTGGTCGCACCCTCGAGGAGAGCGTCGGCCATATCATCGTAGAAGCGTGCCTCGACGATAAGAAGATGCGGCTTTTGGGTGTCGGACATGGGGTTTCCTGATCTTTTGCAGCCAATAGCGAGATGTGGGCTGACATTTGGACGGGTCAAACCACGCCGCACGGTCGTTGGCAAGTTTTTTTCACGCAGGGCTGTTGCGCAGAGACAATCCGCAGGGCAGCGGCAGCGCGCTCAGCGCTGCGGAAATTCCGCCAGACGCGCCGCATAACGGGCCATCGTGTCGATCTCGAAATTGATGCTGTCGCCCGGCTTGCGGTCGCCCCAGGTAGTCACCTGCAGCGTATGACGGATGAGGAGCACGTCAAAATCGGTGCCGTCGACGGCATTGACCGTCAGCGACGTCCCGTCGAGCGCAACCGAGCCCTTGGGTGCCACGAAGCGGGCAAAGGCTTCCGGCACACGCAGGCGGATACGCACCGCCTCGCCTTCTGGCTCGATCGAGAGAATTTCGGCCGTGCCATCGACATGGCCCGACACGATATGGCCGCCGAGTTCGTCGCCGATCTTCAAGGCGCGTTCGAGGTTGATGCGGGTGCCCTCGCCCCACGAGGCGATGGTGGTCAGACGCAGCGCCTCTTCCCATGCCTCGACCTCGAACCAGCGCTCGTTGCTTCCCTCTTCGGGAAGTTTCGTCACTGTGAGACAGACGCCGCCATGGGCAATCGAAGCGCCCATATCGATGTTCGCCGGGTCGTAATTGGTGGCGATGCGGAGCTTGATGCCCTCGTCCAGCGGGGTCTTTGCCGCGACAGTGCCGACATCGGTGACGATACCCGTGAACATCAAAAACCTCTTTCGTATTCGAAACAACGGTCGCGGCCGATGCGTTCGGCGCGAACCCCATGAAATCCGGATGGGATATCGGATGGCGTGACGGGCGATTCAAGTCCGCCTTCGCCGATCACCGCGTCGGACTCGAAGATTACCAGGCGATCGACCAGCCCGGCATCCAGAAAGGCGCGGGCAACATGCGCCCCACCCTCGACCATGAGCGAGGAAATGCCGCGCTTGGCGAGGTTCTCCAGAAGATCGGCAAGCGATGCGGCCTGCAGGATCTCGACACCGGCCGACATCAGCGCCCGAAGCTTGGTCTCGTCGCCGACCCGGTCCTGGCAGAACGGGTCCGTCACGGCGACGACCGGCACGATGCTGGCCGTCGTGACCAGACGGGAATTGAGCGGCAGTTCCAGGCGGCGATCAAGAACGATGCGCAGCGGCGAACGATCCTCGAGGCCGGCCAGGCGCACGGTGAGATCGGAATCATCGCTGAAGACAGTGCCGATGCCGACGAGGATCGCGTCGCTTTCGGCGCGCATCCGGTGAACGATGGTGCGGGTGTTTTCGCCGGTGATCGCCACTTCCGCGCCGCGACGACCGAGCATGCCATCGGACGAAAGCGCCAGTTTCAGAGTCACATAGGGGCGTCCCCTCACCTGCCGCGAGAGATAGGCGGCGAGCGCCCGGCGCCCTTCATCCGCCATCAGGCCGGTCTCGACCGAGATGCCGGCTTCACGCAGGATGGCAAGGCCGCGGCCGGCGACACGCGGATCGGGATCGTCGAGGCAGACAACGACGCGGGCAACGCCTGCCGCCACCAGCGCATTGGCGCAGGGCGGCGTCTTGCCGTAATGCGAGCAGGGTTCGAGCGTGACATAGGCGGTGGCGCCACGGGCCTTCTCGCCGGCAATCGCGAGCGCCTGGGTTTCGGCATGGGGGCGGCCGCCGACGGCGGTGACGGCCTCGCCGACGATATCGCCATCCTTGACGATGACGCAGCCGACCGAAGGGTTGGTGCCGGTGAGGCCGGTATGGGTGCGCGAGAGGCTGAGAGCAGCCGCCATATAGCGCCGGTCTTGCGCCTCGCCCACCGTCAGGCTCATCGCCTTACAACTCCCCGCCCGGATCGCGGGCGATCTTGGCGTTGATCTCGGAAATCACCTTTTCGAAATCTTCCGCATGGGAGAAATCGCGATAGACCGAGGCGTATCGGACGAAGGCCACGTCATCGAGGCTCTTTAACGCTTCAAGCACCTGCAAGCCGATCTCTTCCGACGAGATTTCCGTCTCGCCGGAGCTTTCGAGCCGGCGCACGATGCCGGACACGGCCCGTTCGATGCGGTCGGCATCGACGGGACGCTTTCGCAGCGCGATCTGGAACGAGCGGACCAGCTTGTTGCGGTCGAACGGCGCCTTGCGGCCGGTCTTCTTCAGCACCATCAGTTCGCGCAATTGCACGCGTTCGAAGGTGGTGAAGCGACCGCCGCAATCCGGGCAGATACGCCGCCGGCGGATGGAGGTATAATCCTCCGCCGGGCGCGAATCCTTCACCTGGGTGTCTTCCGAGCCGCAATAGGGGCAGCGCATGCCTGATCCTCAGTCTGCTTGCATATACAGGTTGGATTACATGTACGGGTACATCGGGAAACGGCCCGTCAGAGCCATAACCTTTTCACGCACCGCAGCCTCGACGGCCGAATTGCCCTCGTCGGAATTGGCAGCCTTCAGGCCATCGAGAACCTCGACGATGAGGTTGCCGATTTCCGTGAACTCGGCTTCCTTGAAGCCGCGCGTCGTGCCGGCCGGGGTGCCGAGACGCACGCCGGAGGTGACGAAGGGCTTTTCCGGGTCGAAGGGGATGCCGTTCTTGTTGCAGGTGACGAAGGCGCGGCCGAGAGCTGCCTCGGCGCGCTTGCCGGTGGCATTCTTCTTGCGAAGATCGACCAGCATCAGGTGGTTGTCGGTGCCGCCGGAGACGATGTCGAGGCCACCGGCCTTCAACGTATCGGACAGCGTCTTGGCGTTCTTGACGATCTGCGCCGCGTAGTCCTTGAAATCGGGCTGCAACGCTTCGCCGAAGGCGACGGCCTTGGCGGCGATGATATGCATCAGCGGGCCGCCCTGGAGGCCGGGGAAGACAGCCGAGTTGATCTTCTTGGCGATCGCCTCGTCATTGGTCAGAACGACGCCGCCGCGCGGGCCGCGGAGCGACTTGTGCGTCGTGGTCGTGGCGACATGGCAATGCGGGAACGGCGACGGATGCTGGCCACCGGCGACGAGGCCGGCGATATGGGCCATGTCGACCATCAGGTAGGCACCGACTTCATCGGCGATCTCGCGGAACTTCTGCCAGTCCCAGATGCGGGAATAGGCCGTGCCGCCGGCGATGATGAGCTTCGGCTTGTGCTCGCGGGCCTTTTTGGCCACATCTTCCATGTCGAGAAGGTGGTCGTCTTCGCGAACGCCGTAGGAGATGACGTTGAACCACTTGCCGGACATGTTGACCGGCGAGCCGTGCGTCAGGTGGCCACCCGAATTGAGGTCGAGGCCCATGAACGTGTCGCCCGGCTGCAGGAGCGCGAGGAAGACAGCCTGGTTCATCTGCGAACCGGAATTCGGCTGGACGTTGGCAAACTCGACGCCGAACAGCTTCTTGGCGCGTTCGATCGCAAGCTCTTCCGCGATGTCGACGAACTGGCAGCCGCCGTAATAGCGCTTGCCCGGATAGCCTTCCGCGTATTTGTTGGTCATGATCGAGCCCTGGGCTTCGAGCACGGCGCGCGAGACGATGTTTTCGGAAGCGATCAGTTCGATCTCATGGCGCTGGCGTCCCAGTTCCTTCTCGATCGCGCCGAAGATATCCGGATCGACTTCGGCAAGCGGGCGGGAGAAGAAAGCGTCTGTATTCGACATGGGCAAGGCTCCTCGAAAGGGTGGTCAGCAGATGGATGGCGTCTTAGCCTTACCACCGGGCAAGGGCAATACGCAGAGCGACATTTGCAGGCCCGAAGACGCGGAGACCCCCTGTCATCAAACGAAAATGCCCTCCCCGCGACAGCGAAGGAGGGCATCTCGATTACAAAACGGTCGTGCTTACTGCTGCACGGCGTCGGTCATGGCTGGTTGCGACTTTTCGATACCCGTCGTCGTCTGCAGCGCCAGTTCCTGATCGCCGTCGCGCTCGTAGATATCGTCGCGGAACTGCACCACGCCGTCCTTGGCAGACCAGGCGGTGATGTAGGCGAAATAGACCGGAACTTCGTCGGTGATCTTGATCGGCGTGTTGACGCGGCTTGCGATGACGCTTTCGATGCGCTGGCGCGGCCATTCGGGCGTTTCGGAGAGGAGCCAGACGATCAGGTCACGAACGTTCTGAACGCGCACGCAACCGGAACTGTCGAAGCGCATCAGCTGGTTGAACAGGCCCTGCTCGGGCGTGTCGTGCATGTATTCGTCGTTGGGGTTGTGGAAGTTGATCTTGGCCGACGCCATGGCGTTCATCTTGCCCGGATCCTGGCGGAACATCAGGTTCGGCGCCTTTTCGGCGCTCCAATCGACCGTCTCAGGCGCGACCTCGTTGCCCTTCGGGTCGAACAGACGAATGTTGCTGCGCGTCAGATAGCTCGGATCCTTGCGCATCAGCGGCATGATATCCTTCTGGATGATCGAGCGCGGCGCAGTCCAGTACGGGTTAAGCGTGACGTTGTAGATCTTGGAATTGATGATGTGCGTCTGACGGCTGATACGGCCGACGACGGCGCTGTGGCGCAAAGCCACCTGGCCATCCTGCACGGCTTCCACATAGGTCGCCGGAATATTGACCATGACGTGGCGTCGGCCGAGATCGCCCTGGTAGGTCTGGAGGCGGATGAGGTTGGTATTCAGCTGTGCCAAGCGCACGTCGGCGGGAATGTTCATCGCCTTCAGCGTGAAATCGCCCATGACGCCATCGGCCGGAAGACCGTGACGCGCCTGGAAGCGCTTGACTGCACCATCGACATAGCTGTCGAAAGAATTGGACATGCCGGCTTCGCGCGGCAGATCGCCGACGATCGTCAGGCGCTGGCGAAGGGCCTGGACAGTGGGATCGACGACGCCGAGGCGCAGACGCTGCTGGCCCGGATTGACCTGCGGCCAGCCGCCGGCCGATGCGATCTGCTGATACTGGCCGATCGCCATCTGGATGTTCGGCACAGACTGCTGGCTGATAATCGGCGTATTGGAAAGCGTGCCGGTTGCGGTGCGCGATACCTGCGCGTCGAACTGATCGTCCCAGCTACCGCGACCGCGGGCGTTGATGACGGAATCGAGCGTCGATTGCTGTGCAAGCGCCGGAGCGGCAAGCGCCGCAGCACCGGCCGTGAGGGCCGAACGCAACAGCATCCGGCGCGACAGATTTTCAGATCCCATCTTCTTCGACATATCCTTACCCGTTCAGCCCCATGGAGTATTTTCGTGTTTGTCCAAAACGCGAAAACGTCCAAAATGTTTCTTCTACGCAATCGCTCACGCACAGATGGTTTTCACCTTTGCGGGAATTGCTTCGAGGCGAGCAGAGAGGCTATCGGGATATGGTTAAGAAACCCCGCTTTGCATTCTCCAGACACCTCCTGCCCACCTTTTGAAAAGGCGGCGATCGAGACGTTGCTTGCCGGCTATTTTCCTAGATTGCGGGTCCCATACCAATATGGCCAATTCGTGTCAGTTGCATTCCGGTCACAGATGCGTGTTGTTGCGTGATTTCCGGCGCGTATGACGGGAATGCCGCAGATGATCAGCGTTATCGGCTCAGAACAGGCGTTTGCATGCGCGAAAACCGGAGACGCAGGGAGCGCTTCCGGTTTCTATCGCTGATGGAGGTCTTATGCATCCCTGCCCGGCCCGGTGGATCAGGTCGCAGGAACGGTCATCATCATTACAGGCGATACAGGATCTGGTCGTTCCAGAAACGGTCGAGGCGCTGGAGCAGCTTGTTCATCTGGGAGAACTCGCCTTCGCCGATGCCGCCGACCTTTTCGATCGAGCCGATGTGGCGCTCGTAGAGCTTGGCGACGGTCTCGGCGACGGCCTGGCCTTCCGGCGTCAGGCTGATGCGGACCGAGCGGCGGTCGATGCGCGAACGCTGGTGGTTGATGAAGCCGAGGTCGACAAGCTTCTTGACGTTGTAGGACACGTTGGAGCCGAGGTAGTAACCACGCGAGCGCAGCTCGCCGGCGGTCAGTTCGGAATTGCCGATGTTGAACAGAAGGAGCGCCTGCACTGCGTTGACATCATCGCGACCCTGGCGGTCGAACTCGTCCTTGATGACATCGAGAAGGCGGCGGTGAAGACGTTCGACCAGGTGCAGCGACTCCATGTAGAGCGAGCGGATCGTGTCTTCATGCTGGTCTGCGATTACGGGAGCCTGCGGCTTCAGCTTCGTGTTCATTATAACTGCCTCACTGTTTGTTTGGCGGTGTGTTTGTTTGTTCCCGCCTTGAGACAGACCCTATCGAATGCACTTAAAATTCGACTTAAAACACTGGGTTAACGAAAGCCTACCGGATCACTTCGAATTCCACCCCCTGTGGATACTTTCCGCAAGGGATGCATCTCACCCTATATTTATCAATGACTTAGATGCAAAAATTCGGTCAAATTTCAGCTTCAAAGCTTTAATCTCAGGGTAAATCAATCCTTACCTGCTCGGCCTTTCGGCGCTCTTCGAGCCAGAAAGCGATGCGGAAGAAGACATAAAGAGCGGCCACGACGATGTGTAGAATGGGCACAAGCACGTTGGCTCCGAAGATCTGCGGCCAGACCATATACATCGCAATCTGGACGGCGGCAGCGATCGTCCACAGGACCGCGCCCCAGGAGACTGCGAGCCAGAGGCCGAGGGAGGCGACGGGGAAAAGCACGGCCAGCGCCGAGGCCGCAACCTTCCAGGGAAGATCGAGGAGATCGAAGCGGGCGGCACCCTCAAGCGAATAGCCGACGAGCATCGCCCAGTATTGCAGGCCGAACCAGAAACACGAGATCGCAATCATCCGCAGGAAGATCACGAACAGGATTTCGGTAAGCGAGCGCTTCGGGGTGGCGAGTGAATCGGTTTCCATGCTGCTATAATACATGGCGGCGCAAACGGAGGCGAGCCGCCATCAGGGTGCAATGCTGCTTTGGTCACAGCGCGATACTGAAAGCCGCCGACACATGATAAGGCATCGGCAAAAGACCACGAACGGAGACACCGTAATGGACAAGACCCACCTCGTCGACGAGATCACCGGCCACAGGCGCATGCGCCGCAACCGCAAGGCCGACTGGACACGTCGAATGGTGCAGGAAAACCGCCTCACCGTCGACGACCTGATCTGGCCGATCTTCATCACCCACGGAACCGGGGTCAACGAGCCGCTGGCGGCCATGCCCGGCGTCAACCGGATGAGCATCGACATGGCGGTGGAGGCGGTGAAGGAAGCCGCCGATCTCGGTATTCCGGCGATCGCGCCCTTCCCCGATATCGAAATGGCGCTGCGCGACCAGACCGGTTCCGAGATCCTCAATCCCGACAATCTGATGAACCGGTTCATACGCGCGGTGAAGGCCTCTGTCCCCAATATCGGCCTCATCACCGATGTGGCGCTCGACCCGTTTACCAGCCACGGTCATGACGGCATCCTGCGCGATGGCGAGATCGTCAACGACGAGACGGTGGAACAGGTCGTCAAGGCGGCTATCCTGCAGGCGGAAGCCGGTTCCGACATCATCTCGCCGTCGGAAATGATGGACGGCCGTATCGGCGCCATCCGCCGCGGCCTCGACGCCGCAGGGCATCAGGATGTCGGCATCATGTCTTACGCGACGAAATTCTCTTCCGGCTTCTACGGCCCGTATCGCGAGGCGATCAATACCGGCGGGCTGCTGAAGGGCGACAAGAACAGCTATTACATCTCGCCGGCCAACGGCACGGAAGCCATGCGCGACGCCGCCCTCGACGTGGAGGAAGGCGCCGACATGATGATGGTCAAGCCCGGCCTGCCCTATCTCGATATCTGTTGGCGCGTGAAGGAAGCCTTCGGGCTTCCGACCTATGCCTATCAGGTGTCGGGCGAATATGCGCAGATCAAGGCCGCGGCGATGAACGGCTGGATCGATGGCGATCGGGTGATGATGGAAACGCTTCTCTGTTTCAAGCGGGCCGGCTGCGACGGCATTCTCACCTATTTCGCGGTGGATGTGGCAAGGAAGCTCGCCAGGGGCTGAGGCTTTCCACACAAATGCCGGACTTGTGAAGGACCTGTTTCTCCCCATATGATTGGGGAGAAACAGGAGACCGACCCGCGATGAGCCTCGAACGCAATCCGACCTATGCCGCACCTGACGACTGGCGCGCCTATAGCGGCGTGTTGTCCCGTCGTATCTTCGCCTTTCTGCTCGACTATGTGATCGTGCTGCTGCTGTGCATACCGGCAGCGGTCATCGTGTTCTTTCTCGGCATCATCACGCTTGGCCTCGGCTTCATGCTCTATCCGGCCTTGTTCGTGATCGTGGCGCTTCTCTATTTCGGCATGACGCTTGGCGGCCCCTCGCAGGCATCACCCGGCATGCGCGCCATGGGGATCGCCATGCGCCGGGTCGATGGGCGCCGCATGGATTTCCTGACGGCGATGGTTCACACCGTCCTCTTCTGGATCATCAATTCGGTGCTGACGCCGCTCATCCTTCTGGCCGGCCTTTTCATCGAGCGATCGCGCCTCGTGCACGACCTTCTGCTCGGCACCGTCACGATCCGCACGAGCTGATCGGCAACGGGATATCATGCCGCCGCGCTTGAACGCGGCGGGCTTTCTTCCAGCGGTCGCAGTCCTGCGACAATCGATGGATGTTTTCGCCGAAACCGCGCGCAACTCGCAAAACCACGCAGTTGACGTTTCGTGTTTATGCGCCATGGTATGACATTTATGGCAATCATTTCGGGACCCGCCGCGACCCCATGAATACGCAGACGACGCCTTCACCGCAGTTCTATCTGACGGCACCGGCAGTTTGTCCCTATCTCCCCGGGGAGATGGAGAGAAAAGTCTTTACCCATCTGGTCGGGCCGCGCGCCGCCGAGATGAACGATCTCCTGACGCAGGGTGGTTTCCGCCGATCGCAGAACATCGCCTACCGGCCGGCCTGCGAGGCCTGCCGTGCCTGCGTTTCCGTGCGGATCCTCGCCAACGAATTTTCCCCGACCCGCTCGATGAAGCGCGTGGTGGCGGGAAATGGAGATATCGTTGCGTCGATCGGGCCGCCGCAGCCATCAACCGAACAGTTCTCGCTGTTTCGCCGCTATCTCGACAACCGCCACCAGCGCGGCGGCATGTCGGACATGTCGGCGCTCGACTATGCGATCATGGTCGAGGACACGCATGTCAACTCGCGCGTCATCGAATACCGCATCCGCGCGCCGGGCTCCGGCATCAGCGCCCAGCCGAAAGGCGAGCTGATCGCCGTCGCGCTTACCGACATGATGAGCGACGGGCTGTCGATGGTCTATTCCTTCTTCGATCCCGACCTCGAAAAGCGCTCGCTCGGGACGTTCATGATTCTCGACCATATCGCCCGCACCCAGACGCTCGGCCTGCCGCATGTCTATCTCGGCTACTGGGTGAAGGGGTCCCGAAAGATGGGGTACAAGACCCGCTACCAGCCGCAGGAACACCTGACGGCGCGCGGATGGGAGCTGGTGGCAGCCGACGCGGAATAGCTCCGGCGACGAATATTGAGGTGATCGTCACCTCGTGTTATAACAGCGTTAGAACATGAGGGCCCTGCGATGAACGCAACCATTCGAAAAATCGGCAATTCCGAAGGCATCATCATTCCCAGGGAAGTCCTCGACCGGCTGGGGCTGAAGGCCGGAGATACATTCGATATCCGCGAGGAAAACGGCACTCTCTCGCTTGTTCCTGAGCAAGCTGACCTTGCAGAACAGCTCAAGGCCGCTCGTCTTGGAATGGAAAAATATCGTGTGGCACTGCGGGAACTTGCAAAATGACAGCCATCAAATGGCTTTCACGTGCTGCGATCGAGATCATTCATGATGAACAGTTGGCCGAGCATGGCGGCCTTGCTGGTCTGAAGGATGAGAATGCGCTGGAGGCCGCATTAGCGCGTCCTTTGCACAAGCACACTTACGGAGAAGATGATCTGTTCGTGCTTGCTGCGGCGTATCTTTATGGGCTTGCGCGCAACCATCCCTTTTCCGATGGCAACAAGCGCATAGCCTATCTGGCAGCCTTCACTTTTCTTGTGATCAACCGCCACATGATAGAAGCGACGCAGGGCGATATTATTACATTCGTCCTCGGCGTTGCTGCCGGCGAAATCGATGAGGACGGCGCAGCGCGCTTCCTGCGCGATCACGCCATCCCCTATCCCTGATTAGCCCGCAAAGCGTCCGCTGCGGGGAAAGCCCTTCGGCACGGTGCGGCCGGCGGTGGCGCGGTCGGCGATCCATTCGGCCAGTTCGTCGCCCTTGCGGTTGAACGAGCGACCGGCGCTGTCCTCCCACGAAAGCCCTTCCGCCGCCACGAAGCACTTGATGTCGGAAATGCCGCCATCCTTGTAGCGCTGCAGGCGAACGCCCTTGCCGCGGCTCATCTCCGGCAGCTGCGACAACGGGAAGACCAGCATCTTGCGATTTTCGCCGACAACCGCCACGTGATCACCCGAGACGGGAACGACGAGTTTGGCCTCATCCGGCATGGCGACATTCATCACCTGCTTGCCCTTGCGGGTATTGGCGACCAGTTCGGTTTCGGCAACGATGAAGCCGAAGCCTGCGGTCGACGACAGGATCAACTTGCGGCTCGCATCGTGGACGAAAGCGGTCAGGATATCCTGATCGTTTTCCATGTCGACCATGATGCGGATCGGCTCGCCATGCCCCCGGCCGCCAGGCAATTTGTCGGCGCCCATCGTATAGGCCTTGCCGCCGGTCGTCAGCAGAAGCAGCTTGTCGGTGGTCTGTGCCGGGAAGGCGATCTTCGGGCCGTCGCCTTCCTTGAAGGTCAGGCTTGACGTATCGGCCACATGGCCCTTCAGCGCGCGGATCCAGCCCTTTTGCGAAATAATGACGGTGATCGGTTCCTTCTCGATCATCGCCTGCTGGATGGCTTCCAGATCGGCTTCCGGGGCATCGGCGAACTGGGTGCGGCGACGACCGATTTCAGTCGCCTTGGCATAGGTCTTCTTGACGTCCTGGATCTCGACTTCGATCATCCGCCACTGCTTGTCGTCGGATGAAAGCAGCGCTTCGATATCCGCCTTCTCCTTCGTCAGCTTGTCATGCTCGGTGCGGATCTCGAATTCCTCGAGCTTGCGCAGAGAGCGCAGCCGCATGTTGAGGATAGCTTCGGCCTGAATGTCGGTGAGCGACCAGCGCGCCACCATGACCGGCTTCGGCTCATCCTCCTCGCGGATGATGCGGATGACCTCGTCGATATTGAGATAGGCGACCAGCAGGCCCCCGAGGATTTCGAGACGGCGGTCGATCGCGGCCAGCCGATGGCGCGAACGGCGGATCAGCACGTCCTTGCGGTGCGCCAGCCATTCGTTCAGCACTTCGCCCATGCCCATGACTTTTGGCACACGCCCCATGGAAAGGACGTTCATGTTGAGCGGCAGGCGGCTTTCGAGCTCGGAGAGCTTGAACAGCGATTCCATCAGAAGCGTCGCGTCGACCGTGCGGTTTTTCGGTACGAGCACGACGCGCACGTCTTCGGCCGATTCGTCGCGCACGTCATCGAGCAACGGCAGCTTGCGGGCGAGAAGCAGTTCGGCGATCTTTTCGATCAGGCGAGACTTCTGCACCTGGAATGGAATTTCGGTGACGACGATCTGGTAGCCGCCGCGGCCGAGATCCTCGATCTCCCATTTGGCGCGGACGCGAAAACCGCCGCGGCCGGTGCGATAGGCCTCGATGATCGATTCCCGGCTGTCGATGATGACGCCGCCGGTCGGCAGATCCGGGCCAGGCACGAATTCGACCAGTTTCTCGATCGTCGCATCGGGATGCTTGATCAGATGGAGGGCCGCATCGCAGAGTTCGTGGGCATTGTGTGGCGGGATCGACGTCGCCATGCCGACCGCGATGCCCGAGGCACCATTGGCCAGAAGATTTGGAAAAGCGCCCGGCAGAACGACCGGCTCGGAATTGCTCTCGTCGTAGGTATCGCGGAAATCGACGGCATCCTGATCGATGCCTTCCAGAAGCAGTTCCGCCACCGGCGTCATCTTGCTTTCGGTATAACGCATCGCAGCGGGGCTATCGCCATCGATATTGCCGAAATTGCCCTGCCCGTTGACGAGCGGGTAACGCAGCGAGAAATCCTGCGCCAGTCGCGCCAGCGCATCGTAGATCGCCTGGTCGCCATGCGGGTGATAGTTACCCATCACTTCGCCGACGATCTTGGCGCATTTGCGGAATGCGGTATTGGGGCGCAGCCCCATCTCGCTCATCGCGTAGACAATACGGCGATGCACCGGCTTCAGCCCGTCGCGCACGTCCGGAAGCGCACGATGCATGATGGTGGAAAGCGCGTAGGCGAGGTAGCGCTCTTCGAGCGCCGCCTTCAAGTCTACCGGCTGGATGTTGTCGCCGCCGTCACCGGGCGGGTCTACCTTTTGTCCCATGTGAACCTTGCTATCGGAAAGCCCCTATGACGGCAAGAAAGCCGGGACATCTGGCTGTGGATGACTGCTGCACCGCACCCGCCGCGAAATCCGGCGTTAAGCCCGTTCACCGCAAATTAGACAAAGAAGCTAGACGTTTATACCACCCTCTCTATAACTGCCTGCCAGACCGATATTTCGGGTCGGCGCGCCGACGGCCGCCACCCCGCACGGAGGAAAGACGAGATGTACCATTCCACGAAGGCCCGCCTCCTTTTCACCGGCGCCGCCCTTTCGATCTTCGCCACACCGATCTTCGCGACCTCTGCCTTCGCGCTTGACGGCACTGATCTCGTCGCCAAGATCAATGCGGCGCTCTCGCTGCAGGGCGGCTCGATCAAGGCGCAGTCGATCGATATCAGCGGCACGACCGTGACGCTGAAGGGCACGAGCTTCAAGGCGGAGAGCAATCCGCAGCAGTTTCCGATCGGCAACGTGACGATGGACGGCGTCGAGGAAGCCAATGGCGGCTACACGATCGAGAAGGTCGCCTTCCCGAACATCAACCTGTCGCAGGAACAGAATTCCGTCAGCGTGACCGACATCACGATGAGCGGCGTCAAGGTGCCGGCAGATGTCAACAAGGGCACGATCGATTCGCTGCTCCTCTATGACGAGGCGCATGTCGGCCCGATCACCGTTTCGGCGAATGGAAAGCAGCTGTTCTCGGTCGCCGAGACGAATGTTTCGACGGCCGTCTCAGACGACAATTCCGGGCTCGACTTCGATCTCAAGATGGACAAGATCAAGGCTGATCTCAGCACCGTCGACGATCCGAACTCGCGCGAGACGATCGACGCGCTCGGCCTCAACACGATCGACGGCAGCATGACGCTGAGCGGCAGCTGGGCGCAGAATGACGGCACGGTCGATATCAGCGAATACGCGCTCGATATCGCCAATGTCGGCAAGCTCGACCTCGCATTGAGCTTTTCCGGCTATACGCTCGACTTCATGAAATCGGCGCGCGAGACGGCCAAGGCGATGGAAGCCAATGCCAACAAGCAGGAGGCCCAGCAGGCGGCAAGCCTTGCCATGCTCGGCCTGATGCAGCGCCTGACCTTCAACAGCGCGCAGATCCGCTTCGACGACGCCGGCATTACCAAGCGGGCGCTCGACTATGCCGGCAAGCAGCAGAACACGACGGGCGACCAGATGGCGCAGATGGTGAAAGCCATGACGCCGATCGTGCTTGCCCAATATAACGTGCCGGAACTGCAGAACATGCTGAGCCAGGCGGTCAACACCTTCCTCGACAAGCCGCAGAACCTGACCGTCGATGCCGAGCCGGCCAATCCGGTGCCTCTGCCGATGATCATGGGGGCTGCCATGGGTGCACCAAACACGCTGCCGAAGGTACTGGGCCTCAAAGTTTCGGCCAACGACTGAGATTTGCGGCTCCCATCCCGATTCAAAAAACCCCGGCAAGCGATTGCCGGGGTTTGTGTTTTTCCAAGCCGTTTCGTCGCTTATTGCGCGGGTGGCGCATCCATCGACGCATGCGGCTTGTCGTGAAGGGCAAAGCGGTCGACCATGGTGGCGCTCGCCTGATTGACGCCGCGCAGTTCGACCGCGACGCCCTGCTTGCGGTATCTGAGCACGACCTTGTCGAGGGCATCGACGGCCGTGATGTCCCACAGATGGGCGTTGGCGACGTCGATCACGACCTTGCTGACGGGCGTATCGAAATCGAAGGCGCTCATGAACGCGTCTGCCGAGGCAA
The DNA here is from genome assembly GCA_028283725.1 of Neorhizobium sp. Classification (GTDB taxonomy): domain Bacteria; phylum Pseudomonadota; class Alphaproteobacteria; order Rhizobiales; family Rhizobiaceae; genus Neorhizobium. Next base: position 741,480 of record JAPWKC010000004.1, read on the forward strand.
AGAAGACCTGCCCCTCGACCGCATAAAGCCGCTCTCCGGCGACGCCATCGACCTGACGTACCCGAAAGAGTTTGGCAACCTTGCCGGCGAAGAACACGCCTGACAGAAGCACACCCACCGTCACGCCAAGCGCAAGGTTCGCGGTGACAACGGTGACGACCACCGTTGCCAGCATGACGAGGCTTGAAGCGCGCGGATGGACGACGAGCTTGCGCAAGGACGACCAGTCGAACGTATCGACCGAGACCATGACCATGATGGCGACGAGAGCCGCGACCGGAACCTCCGAAACCCAGGGCTTCAGGAAGACCATCAACACCAGCAGCAGCACACCGGCAAAGAGCGTCGAGAGACGGCCCCTGCCCCCGTATTTCACATTGCTGACCGTCTGGCCGATCATGCCGCAGCCGGCGATGCCGCCAAAGAGGCTGGAGGCGGCATTGGCGATGCCAAGCCCGGTGCATTCGCGGTTCTTGGAGCTTTGCGTATCGGTCTCATCGTCGACGACGCTTGCCGTCATCATCGATTCCAGGAGCCCGACCATGGCAATCGCGACAGCCGGGCCGGCGATGATCCTGAGCGTCTCGAGCGACAGGGGAACGGTGGGCCAGGCAAAGGCCGGCAGCGCATCCGGCAGTTTGCCGAGATCGGCAACGGTCTCGACAGGAAGATCGAAGGCGACGCTTGCGACGGTCAGCAGCAGGATACAGATCAGCGGCGACGGGATGGCCGTCGTGATCCTCGGCGCCAGATAGATGATGGCAAGGCCCGCGGCAAGTACGGCAAAGGTCGCGGCATTGGCGCCGAAAATATGTGGCGTCTGCGCCCAGAAGATCAGGATCGCCAGCGCGTTGACGAAGCCGGTTCGCACCGATTTCGACACGAAGCGCATGAGGACGCCGAGCTTCAAGAGGCCGAAGACGATCTGGATGATCCCGGCCAGCAGGCCCGCCGCCAGAAGATAGGGCAGACCCATGCGCATGGACGAGCGGCGCTGCGACCAGCGCCACCGAGCCGGCAGCGGCCGAAATCATCGCCGGGCGCCCGCCGGTGAAGGCAATGACGATGCCGATCACGAAGGAGGCGAAGAGGCCGACCTCGGGATCGACACCGGCGACGAAGGAAAAGGCTATGACTTCGGGAATGAGGGCGAAGGTCGCAACGGCGCCCGCCAGCATTTCACGGACAGGATTGGCGGACCAATCCCGACGAAGGGTCGATAAGGTGGACATATCAGGAGTTCTCGCAAAGCTTTTTGAAAACGCGCTTCAATCAAAAGCGGTCTCGGATCTTGCAGGTTTTGCGGTTGTCCGGCGGATCGGCGGCCGGAAGAGCCACCCGGGAGTTTCACCCGGGTCCTTGCGATGGATCAGCTATAGCGGGGGAAGATGATTGCGGCAAGGTGATGGGATGGGGCTCACGAGCCCGACGAAATCCAGACTTGCGGAAAACAACGATATCGGACAGATTGTCATAAACAGAGGATGACACGGTGAATGACGGCCAACCGCGTACACTCATCAATAATGAGCGTCTGAAGCTGCTCGCCACATTTGTGAATAGTGCAGGTGTTGCAATGTTTGCAGTAGGCGGGATCGCACCGGTCGTTTCCGGGCTCTACGGGCCGACCGGCATCACGGCACCGCTTCTCGTGGTCAGTCTTGTTTGCTTTGCAGGAGCTTGCAGCTTACATGTAGCAGGAAGTACGATTTTAAGGGGACTGCGCTGATGACCACGCTGCAGATCATCTCTCTGTTCAGCATGCCTGTCGGCGGGCTGCTGATTGGCTTCGCCGCCCTTTTCTACGCAAAGACCATCACACGGGAAAGCCGGCACCGCTGAACGGTACCGGCTTTGTCTTATTCCGTGATGGCAGGCGTCACTCGATTACCTGGATCACGCGGCGTGTCTGGGGATCGACGATCACGCGGCGTTCGTTGACGACCGTATAGCCATATTGCGTGTAGCCTTCGACAGGGCGAACCTCCACCGTGCCGGGGAGCACGCGGCCGACGAGAACGTCACCGTCATAGGGTTCTGATTCGATCGGCTGCTCCATGACATAGGTACGCACTTCGCCGGGCATGACGACGGTCGAGTTCGTCATGACCGGATCCTGGGTGATCACCATCGTCTGGGCATAGGCACCACCCGTCAGGGCCATCAGGGCCGCAGTCGCGGCCAGCAGGGTCTTGCGCATATTCCTTCTCCTCACAGTGAATGCTGGGTGGACAACACAATCAAGAGAGGATGGTTCCGCCGCAAACAACCATGAGCAACCGAAAAAGGGGCATCAAGCGGACATGCTGACAGCTTGACGGAAACCCGGTCGCGCGCGATGAGTGGCAAAACCTGCTTGCCGCAGGATGGGGTTTTCGACGGCGCGCGGGGGGCGCGGCCGTCAGCATATGTAGGACTGTCAATGCTTTCCCTCTTCAATCCGACGATCGATACGATCGAACGGCTCGATCCCGTGTCGCGCGTCTTCGAACCGGCACGGACCGATTATTATCAGGGCCGCGCCGGCGGACAGTTGCAGCGGCTGATGACCGCCCGAAAAGACTTCCTCGCCGTCTGGCGGCAGGGCGACTACCGGGACAAGGTGTCGGACATGAAGATGTTCGGCCGGCAGGTGGTGATCGTCAATTCGCCGGACGCGATCAAATATGTCGTCGCCACACGCCACGAGAATTTCGAGCGCAAGACGCCGCAGATGCGCCGGGCGCTGGAATACCTGCTCGGCGACGGGCTGTTCATCTCCGACGGCGAAACGTGGAAGCAGCGGCGGCCGCTGGTCTCTGACATCGTCCACAAGAACCGCGTGCCGGCCTTCGGGCCGATCATGACCGACACCTCGCTCGAACTGGTGCGGCGCTGGGAGGAACTCGGCGACGGCGCCACCGTCAACGCGTTGCACGAAATGGCAGGGCTAACGGCGGAAATCATCTCGCGCAGCGTGTTCGGCAACGATCTCGGCGAGGATGCGGCAGCGGCCGTCACCGAAGGTTTCACCAGCTACCAGTCGCTGATCGACAGCATCAATCTCGGCTATTTCCTCGGCTTCGACGAAGGCCTGCCGCAAAGACGCAGGCCGTCGCTCAGCCGCTCCGTCAAACGCATCCACACGATCATCGATCGGGTGATCGAGGATCATCTCGCCGGCAAAGGCGACCACAATTCCATGGTGGATCTCCTGATCCGCCGGCAGAGCCGAAATCCCGAACTGAAGCTCGACGTCGTGGCGCTCAGAAACGAGGCGGCAACGATTTTCATGGCCGGGCACGAGACGACCGCCGCAACGCTCACCTGGGCGTGGTACCTGCTGTCGCGCGCGCCGTGGATCGAGGAACTCGTGCATCAGGAGATCGATGCGGTCTGCGGCGGTCATGCGCCGACGGTCGCCGACGTGCCGAAGCTCAAATGGTGCTCGGCGGTGATCGAGGAGACGCTTCGGCTTTATCCGCCGGTCCCGATCCTGGCGCGGCAGAACAAGCAAGCCGACCGGATCGGAACGATCGACGTGAAGAAGTCGTCGCTGATCATGATCGTGCCGTGGATCCTGCATCGCACCCCTTCCCTCTTCGATCGGCCGAACGAGTTCCGGCCGGAACGGTTTGCGGAAGGGAAGCGGCCGGTGCCCTACAGCTATATTCCCTTTGCCAGCGGGCCGCGCGTCTGCCCCGGCCTGCAATTCGGACTGACCGAGGCGATCCTCTGCCTTGCCGTCATCGCCCAGCGCTTTCATGTGCGGGTGAAGGACGGCCACAAGGTGGAAGCCGCCTGCCGGCTGACACTTCGGCCGAAGGGCGGCTTGCCGGTGACATTGCACAAGCGGCGCGGCGGCTGACGGACGGCCGGGAGGAGGATGCAATGGCACTGACGAAGCGCAAGGCATGGCGATATGTGGAAGGTGAGGCACCTCCCCTTGCCTCGCTTTTCGCCGGTGGCCTCGCCGGCCGACAGGCGCGTCGCTACTGGGTGAAGGACAATATCGTCAACGGCATCGACCTTGCCGTGCATTTTGCCCTGCGCTTGGTGCCGATGGACACCTGTTCCAATGCCGGCGCATGGATCGGCCGGTTTGCCATTCCGCGCTTTCACGAGGTGGCCGTCCGGCGCGGCAAGGCAACGCTTTCCCGCATTCTGCCGGAACAGCCGGAGGCCGAACGGCAGGCGCTTCTCGAGCGGAACTGGGAAGCACAGGGCCGGCTGATGACGGAGTTTTCCGCCCTCGCGCGGCTCGATGCGGCGACGGACCGGATCACCGTCCATGATCTCCATCATCTCACCGACGCCGTCGCCCGCGGTCCGGTCATCCTTGTCGGCATGCATCTCGGCAATTGGGAAATCGGTTCGCTGATCCTGAAAAACACCGGCTTGCGCCCGCATATCAACTACACGCCGCCGAAGGGCCGCGCCAAGGCCTGGATCTCACGCCGTATCCGCACCCGCGCCGGAGTGGCCTTCCTGCCGCCCGGCGCGCAGGGGACGCGGCTTGCGGTGAAGACCCTGCGTGCGGGGAAAGTCGTCTCGATGTTCTGCGACGAGGGCGTATCGGGACAAATCCGCGGGCCACTTTTCGGGCGTGCCCCCCACCAGGAAGGCAATCTCGCGGTTGCCGTGCGGATGGCGCGGATCACCAACGCGACGATCTGCCCGTGGTACAATCTGCGCCGCGACGGGTTCCGCTTCGACTGCTTTTTTCTGCCGCCGCTCATGCTGCCGGCAAAGGATCGGGCGGGCGATGGTGATTTGGGTGAGGATATCGCCCGGTTGAATGCGGTGATCGAGCCCGTCATCCGGGCCAATCTCGAACAGTGGTATTTTCTCGACAACGCTCTGCCCGACGCCTGAAGTGCCAAAAATGGAGCCTCTCGCGCCATTCTCGGGACGAGCCCGTGGATGGTGATACCCCGTGGAAGAGGTTTTATCAGAACGCGAAAAGGCCCGGACGAACCGGGCCTTTTGATTTGATCGTTCGAAGAAGGAGTTGTCCTTCTTCTCAGTCCTTCTTGACCGGCGGGATCGGGCGGATCGCCAGTTCGCGGAGCTGTGTCGGGGTCGCCTCGGAGGGGGCGCCCATCAGAAGGTCCTGTGCCTGCTGGTTCATCGGGAACAGCGTGATCTCGCGCAGGTTCTTCGCACCGGTCAGGAGCATGACGACGCGGTCAACGCCGGCTGCCATGCCGCCATGCGGCGGTGCGCCGTACTGGAAGGCGCGGTAGAGGCCGCCGAAGCGGTCTTCAACGTCCTGCTGGCTCAAGCCCACCATTTCGAAGGCCTTGACCATGACTTCCGGCAGCTGGTTACGGATCGAGCCCGAGGCGATTTCGAAACCGTTGCAGACCATGTCGTACTGGTAGGCCTTGATCGTCAGCGGATCCTGGCCTTCCAGCGCTTCAAGGCCGCCCTGCGGCATGGAGAACGGGTTGTGGGCGAAGTCGATCTTCTTGTCTTCCTCGTTATATTCGATAGAACGGGAAGTCGACGATCCAGCACAGCGCGAACTGGTCCTTGTTCGACAGGTTCAGCTCGTCGGCGGCGCGGTTACGGGCTTCGCCGGCAAACTTGTAGAACTTGTCCGGATCACCCGCGACAAAGAAGCAGGCATCGCCCGCTTCGAGGCCGAGCTGGATGCGGACGGCTTCGGTGCGCTCTTCGCCGATGTTCTTGGCGAGCGGGCCGGAGCCGGCGATCTTGCCGTCTTCTTCCTTCCAGAAGATGTAGCCGAGGCCCGGCTGACCCTGACCTTGAGCCCAGGCGTTCATGCGGTCGCAGAAGGCGCGCGAGCCGCCGGTCTTGGCCGGGATCGCCCAGACTTCGACCTTCGGGTTCGACGCGATCATGTTGGCGAAGACCTTGAAACCGGAACCGGCGAAATGCTCGGTGACGGCTTCCATCTCGATCGGGTTGCGCAGGTCCGGCTTGTCGGAGCCGTATTTGCGGATCGCCACGTCATAGGGAATGCGCGGGAACTGCTGCGTCACCGGCTTGCCATCGGCAAACTCTTCGAAGATGCCGCGCATGACCGGCTCCATCGTTTCCCAGACTTCTTCCTGGGTGACGAAGCTCATTTCGAGGTCGAGCTGGTAGAACTCGCCCGGCAGGCGGTCGGCACGCGGGTCTTCATCGCGGAAGCAGGGCGCGATCTGGAAATAGCGGTCGAAACCGGCAACCATCATCAGCTGCTTGTACTGCTGCGGCGCCTGCGGCAGGGCGAAGAATTTTCCCGGATGAATACGCGACGGGACCAGGAAGTCGCGCGCGCCTTCCGGCGAGGAGGCCGTCAGGATCGGCGTCGAATATTCGGTAAAGCCGCCAGCGGTCATTTCGCGGCGCATGGACGCGATGATCTGGGTGCGCTTGACGATGTTCTTGTGCAGCGTTTCGCGGCGAAGATCGAGGAAGCGGTACTTGAGGCGCACGTCTTCCGGATATTCCGGCTCGCCGAAGACCGGCAGCGGCAGTTCCTTGGCGGCCGAGAGAACCTCGATTTCGCGGGCGTAAAGTTCGATCTCGCCGGTTGCCATCGTCTTGTTGACGGTCTCTTCCGAGCGGGCCTTGACGGTGCCGTCGATGCGGATGACCCATTCGCCGCGGACCACTTCAGCCGACTTGAAAGCCGGTGAATCCGGGTCGCAGACGACCTGGGTCATGCCGTAATGGTCGCGCAGGTCGATGAAGAGAACGCCACCGTGATCTCGGACGCGATGAACCCAGCCGGAAATACGGACATTGGAGCCGACATCCGACTTGCGGAGGGCTGCACAGGTGTGGCTGCGGTAACGATGCATTGTCTTTTATCCTGGACTGATGCGGGCGCCGGCAGTCTCGATCCTCGCAAAAGCAGGGATGGCCGGACGCATTGAAAATCGGCGCGAAAAGCGCATGGCCGCTCCGGTTTGTCAAGGCTTGGCGGGTTTTCTGCCCGGCTTTCGGAAAGCCTGCCCCACAGCGCCTTCCCATAAAACCCAGGCGCGACGGGTGCGACACCCAATAAAAGCAGCGTTGACGACGGCAGGTGTCCTTTCTGCCCTGTCGCTGCAACCACAGGCAGGATAAAGCTCGTGGCCGACATCACAGCGATTCCCCCTTGGTTGCAGATGAACCATATCCGTCCCCTGATCCCTCTCCTCGTCACAGCCGGCATCCTGATCGGCGGCAACGGTCTGCAGGGCACGTTCATCGCGCTGCGCGGCTCGGCCGAAGGGTTTTCCACCGCAACGATCGGGTTGATCGGCGCAGGCTACAGTATCGGCTTTGCGATCGGCTGCCTCTATGTGACGCGACTTCTGCGCCAGATCGGCCATATCCGCACCTTTGCCGCGATGGCGGCGATCGGCGCCTCCTGCTCGATTGCGATGGCGCAGGTGATCGATCCGATCTTCTGGTTTGCCATGCGCTTCCTGATCGGCATTGCGGTGGCGAGCCTTTTCGCCACGGTGGAAAGCTGGATCAATGCGAAGGTGACGAATGAAAATCGTGCCCGCACGCTCTCCGTCTATCGCTTCGTCGATCTCGGCTCGGTGACGATCGCACAATATCTCATCCCGACGGTCGGACTTGAGGGACAGGGCGTATTCAGCATCATCTCGATTGCGCTGACGCTTTCTCTCGTGCCGATCTCGATTGCAGACCGATCCGGCCCGGCCATGCCGGATGCGATCCGCTTCGATCTTCGTGCCGTGTGGCGCATCTCGCCACTCTCCGTCGTCGGCGTCGTGGCGGTGGGGTTGAGCATGGCGGCATTCCGCAATATCGGGCCGATCTATGCGCAGGAACTCGGCATGGGGATCACCTCGATCGCCACGTTCATGAGCGCCGGCATCATCGGCGGCGTCGTGCTGCAATATCCGCTCGGCATCTATTCCGACCGGCTCGACCGGCGGCGGGTGATCGTCTGGACGACGGTCGGCTCGATCATCACCGGCGCCTATCTGTCGTTCGGCGCGGGAACCAACGAGACGGCCAACATTATCGGCGTCTTCCTGTTCGGAGCGTTTTCGATGCCGCTCTATTCGCTCTGCTCGGCGCATGCCAACGACTTTGCCAAGCAGGGCGAATATGCGGTGGTGGCCGCAGGCCTCCTGTTCTTCTGGTCGGCTGGCGCGACCGTCGGGCCGCTTCTTGCCTCGCTGCTTCTCGAATATGTCGGGCCACGCGCCTTCTTTCTCTATACGTCCTTCATCTTTGCCGGATTCCTCGTCTTCACGTTGAAGCGCATGCAGGTGCGCGCCGCCGTGCCGCCTTCGGAGCGGCGCTCACGCTTCCATGCACTGCTTCGGACATCGGCATATTTCAACAAACTTGCCGCTTCGGGCGACAAAGACGACAAGAAGTAAACCGCTCTTTCGCCACATGTATTGACATGCGCGGGCGAAAGGGAAAGGAAGGTTTATAACCTTCAATTGATTGAGACGATGATCCAGACAACAGCCGCCCTCAAGGAAGCCTGCGCAGAGCTTGCGCAGTCGGACTTCATCACCATCGATACGGAATTCCTGCGCGAGACGACCTTCTGGCCGGAACTCTGCCTGATCCAGATGGCGAGCCCGACCCTTGAAGTGCTGGTGGACCCTCTCGCAAAGGGGCTCGACCTTGCGCCCTTCTTCGAGCTGATGGCGAACCCCGCCGTCACCAAGGTCTTCCATGCCGCCCGGCAGGATATCGAAATCGTCTACCATCTCGGCAATCTCGTGCCGCATCCGATCTTCGACACGCAGGTGGCGGCGATGGTCTGCGGTTTCGGCGACAGCATTTCCTACGACCAGCTGGTGAGCCGGATCAAGGGCGTGCATATCGACAAGTCGTCGCGCTTCACCGACTGGAGCCGCCGACCGCTTTCCGAAAAGCAGCTCGACTATGCGCTGGCGGACGTCACGCATCTGCGCGACGTCTATCTGGCGCTCAAGGAGCAGCTGGAACGCGAGGGCCGCGCACTGTGGCTCACGGAAGAAATGGCCATTCTGGAATCGCGCGACACCTATGACATGCATCCAGACGATGCATGGCTGAGGCTGAAGTCGCGCCTGCGCAAGCCGACCGAGCTTGCCATTTTGAAATTCATCGCCGCATGGCGCGAACGCGAAGCCCGCAGCCGCAACGTGCCGCGCTCGCGGGTTCTGAAAGACGACGCGATCTACGAGATCGCCCAGCAGCAGCCCAAGGATACCGAAGCTTTGTCGCGCCTGCGCACCGTTCCGAAGGGATGGGAACGGTCGTCTTCCGGCACGGCGATCATCGAAAGCGTCAATGCGGCGCTCGCCCTGCCGAAGACCGAGATGCCGCAGCCGCCGAAACACGCCCATGTGCCGGAAGGCACGGCTGCCGCTGTCGAACTGCTCAAGGTGCTCCTGAAGCTCATTTCCGACAAGCAGGGCGTGGCGGCAAAGGTCATCGCCAATACCGACGATCTGGAGAAGATCGCGGCCGAAGGCGAGAATGCCGAAGTCGCCGCCCTTTCGGGCTGGCGCCGCGAACTCTTCGGCGATACGGCGCTGAAGCTGATCGACGGCGGCGTGGCGCTGCGCTTCGTCAACAAGAAGGTCGAGGCGGTCGAGCTTTAAGCACCGCCCCGTCATTTTCCTTCACGGTCTCCGACAACGGTGTCGCGACACGTTTCAGGCGTGCATTTTCGCGCCCTTGACGATCTTGTCGACGATCTTCCTTTCCGCCCGCAACGCAAGGCCGACGAGTTTGGCATTCTCGGGCGTGAATTCTGCAAAGACCGCCCGATTGGCCGCATCATGGCCTGTCGAGAACATGTCCTCGACATAGGCCGAACCGACGACACCGCGCTCCAGCGAACGGCGGTGGATGGCGCGCATGAGATCCGCATCGGCACTCAAGACGACGATCGGCTGGATGCTCAGGGGATTGTAGACATTGCCGACCGCATCCCGGTAAGGTTCGCCGATAATCTGCGGAAACTGGGCGGCAATGCCGGTGGCGAGAAACGCCGTCACGTTCAGCTCCTGCCAGGGCGCAAGCCCTTGGCGCAGCACGATCGCGATCTTGGTGTCGAACATGTCGGGAAACTCCATCGAAGGATATGCCGGAAAAGCCACCGTCCAGACGGCGAGCCTATCGGACGTAGCCGCGACCGGTACTGAGCGTCTTGAACGTTCGTGCGCGGCGGGACCGCGTTGCGACGGTATCTTGCAAGCGCCGCAGGCGCTCGGGATCGAACGGATCGAGGCACGCTTTCGCGGCAACGGCTTTTCACCCCACCGGCATGACACCTATGCGCTCGGGCTGACGCTGTCGGGCGTGCAGACCTTCCGCTATCGCGGTGTCGAGCGCGCCAGCCTGCCGGGCCAGGTCATCGTCCTGCATCCGGACGAGGTGCATGACGGCGCGGCCGGCACGGATGATGGCCTTACTTACCGCATGCTCTACATGCCGCCGGAACGGCTGGCAGACTTCCAAGGGCATGGTGGGATGCTCCCGTTCGTGCCCGATCCCGTGGTCTCCGACGAGGATTTCCGACAATCCCTTGCCGAAGCGCTCGATGATCTCTCGGCGCAGCCCGATGCGCTTCTGCTCGACGACCTGATCGTGCGGCTGGGGGCCGGCCTGTGGCGCCATGCCGACGACCGTACCGGATCCGCTTCGTCAAAACCGGCACGAGACAGGCTTGCCGCCTGCCGGGACTATTTGCGCGACAATGCCGGACGAACCGTCGGTTCAGAGGAGCTGGAGGCGCTTTGCGGGCTCGATCGCTACCAGATTGCCCGACAGTTCCGGGTTCAATACGGCACCAGCCCGCATCGCTATCTCATCATGCGGCGCCTCGACAATGCCAAGCGGCTGATGGGCCGGGGCGAAAGCCTTGCCGGGGCAGCCATCGAGGCGGGTTTTGCCGATCAGGCGCATTTCACCCGGCAGTTCAAGAAAGCCTTCGGAATGACGCCCGGCCGCTGGACGGCCCTCACCCGATCGGATTGATGCCTGGTGCCGACACCCGTCACCCTCAATCGTTGGGCAGGCTGACGATCTGCCGGTCGACGAGTTTCAACGTCCGGTCGGGCTGGATGATATAGGTCTCGTGATATTGCTCAGTGCCGGAAAAGAAGTCGTTATAGACAGGGCTTCCGACCGGCGCCTTCTTGAGCTTGGTGCGCGGCTGGCCGTGATAGGTGATGCTGCCGGGAATGGGCTCGATGGCAAATGCCGCCGGCGCGCCAAGAAGCAGCGTGGCGGCCACGCCAGCAAGGAGCGTCTTCATCGGATGTTTCCTTCGTGTTTTCGATCTCGATCCGAAATGGTGTCGGACCGGCCGTTTCTCAACGGGCACGGCGCAGCGCGGCCGTCACGAAGTCGCGACCGCGCCCAAGCTCGTCCTATTCGAAGCGGAAGGCTATGCGCTTGCCGGTGAGCTTCGCCAGTTGCTGCAAGCGACCATCGAGGCGTTCGCCTTCGAAATTGCGGTAGGCGGGCGGCACGACGAATTCCAGATCGAGGTCCGGATTGTCCGAGCGGCGGAACGTCAGGTGATCAACCAGCCCCGGCATCGACGCCGAGAACAGGTAGACCACACGCAGCAGGCCGCCGAGCAGTTTTGCAAGCTCGAGCAGACGCGGCGTGGCGATGGCGGCAAGCGGGCTCGTGGCGCCGTTATCGTTCAAGCCTTCGAACCGATAGTAATTGGCAAGCGCCAGATAGGCACGTCCGGCATGGGTAATGCCGACGAAGGAGGAATGGGCAATCACGTTCAGGGCCTGCAGGCCGCGATAATCGGGATGCGCGCGCCAGCTGATATCGGCAAGCAGGCAGGCAGCCTGACGGTAGCGGCTTTCTTCCTCTGTCTCCTCGACATCGAAGAACGACACCATGCGGCCCGTCCATTCGGCAAGTTCGCGGGCATGTTCGGGCGAGCGGGCCCGCAGGATCGCCAGCTGGTCGGCAGCGACGAGAAGCGGATCGGCGTCACGCTCCTCATCGGGGAGAAGCGAATAGAGATAGCCTTCGCGAACCCCTTGCGCGGAGAAAATCACGCGGGCGGGCTTCATGACGTTGAGCACTTCCTGCATGGCGATCGCGCCATAGGGCAGAAGGGCGCGGCGGCTCTTCGACACGGCCTGCCAGGCCGGGTCCTTGCTGTCCTTGGCGGCAACCACCTCTTCCAGGAGTTTTTGCATCTCGGCGAGCGACAGCTCGTAGCCCTGCATCATATGCAGCGGATATTGCGTCTGCTCCATATGGAGCTTGGCGAGGCTGCGCCATGTGCCGCCAACGGCGTAGAAATCACGCCCCTCACCCTTTTCGAGAAAACGTGCGGTGTTGACGTGCTTGCGAGCGAAGGTGCGTGCCTTCGACAGGGAATTGCCGGAGGATTCCGACAGGCGCAGGCCACCGAGCGGAAGCGTGATGCCCTTGCCGAATTCCTTGCCCTTGATGTCGATCAGTTCCAGCGATCCGCCGCCGAGATCACCGGCGACGCCATCGACCTCGTGGAAGCCGCTGATGACGCCAAGTGCCGAATAGCGTGCCTCGTCCTCGCCCGAGAGAACGTGGATCTCCTGACCGAGGATTTCATGGGCCTTTTCGGTGAAGTCGGGACCATTGGTCGCCTCGCGGGCGGCGGCGGTGGCGAGAACGTAGATATCCGTCGCCTTGGCCTGATCGGAAAGCGCCTTGAAACGCTTCAGCGCGGCAAGCGCACGGGCGACACCTTCGTCGTCCATGCGGCCGTTGGAGCCGAGCCCCTTGCCGAGGCCGCAGAGCACCTTCTCGTTGAAAAGCACGGCGGGGGCTCGCGAGAGCCCCTCGTAGATCACCACGCGCACCGAGTTGGAACCAATGTCGATGACGGAAACGGGAGCAATGCCCGGAAGCCGCCCCTGACCTTCAGATCGTACCATGCTGCCTTAGCTTCTTGACCGACTCTTAAGTCTTCCGGCCCGACATCAGGCCGGCGATCAGTTTTGGCGCACTGGATTTCAAGGCTTCACCACGGCCGGACAGGCTGGGGTTGGTCATGAAATAGTGCTGCGCGTTGAACGGTTCCTCGCCCTTGCGCACCTCCATGCGCCTTGACGTACCGTCGGGCAATATCTCGTAGCTCTGCTGATTGTCAATGAGATTGCCCAGCATAATCTGCGAAAGCACCTGTTCATGCACGGTCGGGTTGAGCAGAGGCACCAGCGTCTCGACGCGACGATCGAGGTTGCGCGGCATCATATCGGCCGAGCCGATATAGACGAGCGCCTTGTCGGACGGCAGGCCCTGGCCATTGCCGAAGCAGAAGATGCGGCTGTGCTCGAGGAAGCGGCCGACGATCGACTTGACGCGGATATTGTCGGAAAGGCCTTGCACCTGCGGACGCAGGCAGCAGATGCCGCGCACGACGAGATCGATCTCGACGCCGGCGGCACTCGCCCGATAGAGCGCGTCGATGATCTCGGGATCGACCAGCGAGTTCATCTTCATCCAGATCGCCGCCGGCTTGCCGGCCTTGGCATGGGCGATTTCCTCGTCGATGTGGCGAAGGATGCGCGGGCGCAGCGTATAAGGCGAAACGGCCAGCTTCATGCTTTCCGTCGGCTCGCCATAGCCGGTGATGAAGTTGAAGATATTCGCCATGTCATGGGCGATCTTCGGGTTGCAGGTGAAGAAGGACAGGTCGGTGTAGATCTTCGCCGTGATCGGGTGATAGTTGCCGGTGCCGAGATGGCAATAGGTTCTGAGCTTGCCGTCTTCGCGGCGCACGACCATCGACATCTTGGCGTGGGTCTTCAGTTCGATAAAGCCGAAGACGACCTGCACGCCGGCGCGCTCAAGGTCGCGCGCCCAGCGGATATTGGCCTCCTCGTCGAAACGCGCCTTCAGCTCGACCAGCGCCGTCACCGACTTGCCGGCTTCGGCCGCATCGATCAGGGCCCGGACGATCGGGCTGTCGTTGGAGGTTCTGTAGAGGGTCTGCTTGATGGCAAGGACGTCGGGGTCGCGGGCCGCCTGCAGAAGGAACTGCACCACCACGTCGAAGCTTTCATACGGATGATGGACCACCATGTCCTTTTCGCGGATGGCGGCAAGGCAATCGCCTGCGTGTTCGCGGACGCGCTCGGGAAATCGGGCGTTGTAGCTTTCGAAGCGGAGATCGGCGCGCGGCGCCTTGGTGATTTCCGACATGGTGTTGAGCGCCAGAAGACCCGGCAGAACGGCCACGCGGTTATCCGGCACACCAAGCTCGTGGACGACGAACTGACGCAGCGAGGCCGGCATTTCACTGTCGGTCTCGATGCGGATCACCTTGCCGCGGCGGCGGCGCTTCAGCGCCGTCTCGAAGAAGCGCACCAGATCTTCGGCCTCTTCTTCCACTTCAATATCGCTGTCGCGGATGATGCGGAACGTGCCGGCGCCTCTAACCTCATAGCCGGGGAACAGCCGGTCGGTGAACATGCCGACCACATCTTCCAGCGTGATGTAGCGGATGGCGGCGCCCTGGTCGGGCAGGCGGATGAAGCGGTCGAGCGTCGTCGGCAGGCGAAGCAGGCCCGTCATCGGCTCCTTGCCGTGCTTGCTGTGCAGCTGCAGGCCCATGGAGAAGCCGAGATTCGGAATGAACGGGAACGGGTGCGCCGGATCGATGGAGAGCGGCGTCATGACCGGGAAGAGCTCGTCGTCGAAAGTGTTCGACAACCAGTCCCTGGCTTCGGCCGACAGGGCTGCCGGGCGGACGATCAGAATATCTTCCTGGGCCAGATATTGCTGCAAGACGGCAAGCGAGGCCTGCTGTTCCATCTGCAGATTGTCGATCTCGTGCAGGATGGCGTCGAGCTGCTCGGCCGGCGTCTTGCCGTCGGGGCTCAAAACGACGATGCCCTGACGCACTTGGCCTTCGAGGCCGGCGACGCGGACCATGAAGAATTCATCGAGGTTGGCGGCCGAGATCGACAGGAACCGCACACGCTCCAGAAGCGGATGCGCGGTGTTGAGGGTTTCTTCGAGGACGCGACGATTGAACTGCAGCCAGGAAAATTCACGGTTGATGAACCGGTCCGGGCTTGCCAGCAGTTCTTCCAGTTTCGGGGCGGCTGCCGGCTCGGGCTGCTGCGCTTCCGTCGTCATCGAATCCATTTTGTCTCCTCTGCAGGCCGTTTCGGCCGTGCGAACCAGTTTGACGCCGGAGCTGTCACAGTCAATGCTTCACAGCAGAAACCCGGCAAGACCGCCTATTCGCTGCCCCCGGCATTTCCGACATCATGCAAGACTTCGGCAGCCAGAGGGCGCGTGATGCGGGTGCCGCGCGCGAGCGCCAGCCGGTCCAGCCGGTCGACGATCGTCTGCGCGGCGCCAAGCGACCGCTCCATTCGTGTGACGATATAGCCGACAATTTTGTCATCAATGTAAAGCTGCCTGTCGGCAAACAGTTTTACGATCACCTGGGCCAGAAGCTCCTCGTCCGGCTCGCCGATCTCGACCACGGTCGCCGCCTTCAGCCGCGATTTCAGGTCCGGCAGCGCCACGGCCCATGACATCGGCCAGAGCCGCGAGGTCATGAGCAGCGTGTGGCCATGCTGGCGCACGGCATTGATGACGTGAAAGAGTTCGGTCTCGTCAAAACCCTGCCGTTCGGCATCCTCGAAAAGAACGGGACCGGCAGCGGCAATCTTCGAGGCGTCGGAACCTGCCGTCGGATGGATCTCGGCAGCGCCTGCCCTTTCACGCCAGATATGGGCGAGATGGGATTTTCCGGAGCCGACAGGGCCGGCGAGGATGACGACGGGCGCGCGCCATGCCGGCCAGTCGTCGACGATCGCAACGGCCGCAGCCAGCCGTTCGGACACGAGCAGGTCGTCGCGGCCGCGGGCGGCATCGTGGGTAAATTGCAGCGGCAGTTGCTCGCTTCTGCGCTGCTCGCGTTCTGTAATCTCGGTCATTTTTCTTTCGGGGCGCCGATCTTGGCCTGGGTCGTGCCGTTCTCCAGCACGTGCGGATGATCTTCCTCCCAGGGGAGGTCTACGGATCGTCCGTAATAAAGGTCGCTATCAAGATACCGCGAGAGCGCGAAACGGACAAGCACGCCGACGACGGCCGCCGCCGGCACCGCGATCAGCAGGCCGACGAAGCCGAACATGGCGCCGAAGGCAAACAGCGCGAACATCAGCCAGACCGGGTGAATGCCGACCGAGCTGCCGACCAGTTTCGGCTGGAGAATATTGCCTTCGACGAACTGGCCGAAGAAGAAGATGCAGGCGGTGGCGACGATCCAGCCGTAATCCGGCCAGAACTGCACGAAAGCGAGCCCGACCGAGAGCACGAGGCCGATCATAGAGCCGATATAGGGAATGAAGCTGATCATGCCGGTGACGAAACCGATCAGCAGGCCGAAATTCAGGCCGACCGCGGACAGGCCGATTGCGTAATAGATGCCGAGGATGAGGCAGAGCGAGCCCTGCCCGCGGATGAAGCCGGCCACCGAGCGATCCATGGCACGGGCCAGCTCGCGCACGACCGTCACCTGATCGCGCGGGATCCAGCTGTCGACCTTGGCGACCATGCGGTCCCAGTCGAGCAACAGGTAGAAGGCGACGACGGGGGTGACGATCAGAAGCGAGACGACATCGACGATCGCCTTGCCGGAATTCCACACCTGGGTGAGCAGCGTGCCGAGGAACCCGGCGCCCTGGCTCAGGACTTCGGAGAAATTCTGCTTCAGCGTATCGATCTGGCCCGAAACCCAGCTTGGCAGGAAGGAATGATCCGGGCTCGAGATGATCTGCTGCAGCGTCGAGACGTAACCGGGGAGCGCGGCTGCGAACTGGGTGAACTGGTTGACGACGATCGGGATGACCAGCATCAGCGACAGGGCAAAGACCAGCACGAAGGACACGAGGATGACCACCGTCGCCATCATCCGGCTCAGGCCCCGGCGCTCCAGCCAGTCGGCGACCGGATCGAGAAAATAGGCGAGCGCCATGCCTGCGACGAAGGGCAGGAGAATGGAGCGGAAGAACCAGAGGAAAAGCGCGCAGACGACGACGACGCCGACCCAGAAGAAGATGTGGCGGCGCAGGCTGCTTCCGCTGATATGATATGGCATCTGGGTCCCTTTGAAAGCACAGGTTTGAGATGAGGCATATGAGCGCCGGAGGCATAAGGTCAAGACCGGCGCCGAAACGCCGCATCAGCCTGTGAAAAGCCGTCAAAAGCCACGCTTCTGCTTGCATCCCGCGCCCCTTCGTGCCATGGCGGGCCGCTATTGGACACAACGGAGAGTGACGATGAGCGGGAACGGCAAGAACGGTCTCACCTATAGCGATGCAGGCGTCGATATCGATGCGGGCAACCTGATGGTGGAAAAGATCAAGCCGGCCGTGCGTTCGACGCGCCGCCCCGGCGCCGATGGCGAGATAGGCGGTTTCGGCGGCCTGTTCGACCTGAAGGCTGCCGGCTTCACCGATCCGGTCCTGGTTGCCGCCAATGACGGCGTCGGCACCAAGCTGAAGATCGCCATCGATGCGGATTTCCACGACACTGTTGGCATCGACCTCGTTGCCATGTGCGTCAACGACCTCGTGGTACAGGGCGCAGAGCCGCTGTTCTTTCTCGACTATTTCGCCACCGGCAAGCTCGATCCCGATCAGGGCGCGGCGATCGTCAAGGGTATTGCGGCCGGCTGCGTCGAATCCGGCTGTGCGCTGATCGGCGGCGAAACCGCGGAAATGCCCGGCATGTATTCCGATGGCGATTACGACCTTGCGGGCTTTGCCGTCGGTGCTGCCGAACGTGGACACCTGCTTCCGGCCGGCGACATCAAGGCAGGCGACGTCATTCTCGGCCTTTCCTCGTCGGGCGTGCATTCCAACGGTTTCTCGCTGGTGCGCAAGATCGTGACGCTCTCGGGCCTGTCCTGGGATGCCCCTGCCCCGTTTGCCGATGGCAAGAAGCTCGGCGAAGCGCTGCTGACCCCGACCCGCATCTATGTGAAGCCGCTCCTGAAGGCGATCCGCCAAACCGGCGCGCTGAAGGCGCTCGCCCATATTACCGGCGGCGGTTTCCCGGAAAACATTCCGCGCGTTCTGCCGAAGACGCTGTCGGCCGAAGTCGATCTGGCATCAATCCCGGTTCCGGCGGTGTTCTCGTGGCTGGCCAAGACCGGCGGCGTCGAGCCGACGGAAATGCTGCGCACCTTCAACTGCGGCGTCGGCATGATCGTCGTCGTGGCCGAAGAGAATGCCAAGGCCGTGACCGAGGCGCTGGTCGCCGAAGGTGAAACGGTCGTCGCACTCGGCCGCATGATCGATCGTCCGGAAGGCGGCGCCGGCGTCATCTACAAGGGCACGCTCGGACTATGAGCGCGATTTCCGCGAGCGGCCTGAAAAAGCGCGTCGTCGTCTTCATTTCCGGCGGCGGCTCCAACATGGTGTCGCTGGCGGATGCGGCCGCAGGCGCCGATTTCCCGGCCGAGATCGTCGGCGTCATTTCCGACAAGCCGACGGCCGGCGGGCTTTTGAAGGCCGAGGCCCGCGGCATCCCCACCTTCGTCTTCGAGCGTCGCGCCTATGCCGACAAGGCGTCGCATGAGAAAGCCATTCTGGCGGCGCTCGACGGTCTCGAGCCCGATATCATCTGCCTTGCCGGCTATATGCGGCTGATCTCGGGCGACTTCATTCGCCCCTATGAAGGCCGGATCATCAATATCCACCCGTCGCTGCTGCCGCTGTTTGCTGGGCTGCACACCCATGAGCGGGCGCTTGAGGCTGGCGTGAAAGTGGCGGGATGCACCGTGCATTTCGTCACCGAAGGTATGGATGAGGGGCCGATCATCGCTCAGGCGGTCGTGCCGGTCGTTGCCGGCGATACGGCCGAGACGCTTGCAGCACGGGTTTTGACCGTCGAGCACCGGCTCTATCCGTCTGCGCTGAAGCTCATGGCCGAAGGCAGGGTGCGGATGGAAAATGGCAAGACCGTCTTCGACGGCGTGACGCCCTCTGGCGACGCGACGCTGCTTTCTCCCTCGATCTGATCGGGCTCCATCACCCGACAATCCCGATAGATCAGCAAGCGAATGACCGCGACACCCCGCGGTCAAGCTTCCCTTTGTTGACAGAGCAATTCCAGACGCGAAACTGGTTCCTGCTTTTTGCAGGAATTGCTCGCCCTTACGCCACCAGCGCACGGGCGCTATGCAGCGTGCCGTCGCTATAGACGAAGCGGCCGCCGCGGAACGTAGCGCGGATGCGGTGGACATTGCCCGGCTCGACGACGACGAGATCGGCTCGCTTGCCGATGGCGATCTCGCCGCGATCGGCAAGGCCGGCCGCAAGCGCTGCATTGGCCGTCGCCATCGCGACCGCTTCCGGCAAGCCCCCTGATGCGACATCGGCCAGCCTGAACATGCCGGGCACGAAGGCGGCGGGATGATAATCGGCGGCGATGACCGTCAAAAGCCCGGCGCGGGTCGCATCGGTGGCGCTCAGATTGCCCGACATGGACTGTCCGCGCAGCGCGTTCGGCGCGCCCATCAGCGTCCACAACCCGCGGCGGCGCGCTTCTTCGGCAGCGGGCAGCGTCACCGGGAATTCACTGATCGTGACGCCGAGATCGTGCATCTGCGCCACCTTCTCGGCGCTGTCATCGTCATGGGAAGCAAGCGCCAGACCGTGCTTGCGCGACAGGGCGACGATATCCTTCAGCTTTGCCTCGATCTGCGGATCGTCGCGCAGCGCGATGCGCTTGCGGACAATTTCGGCGGCAGTCGCCTCCGAAATCGCGCGGCGTTCGGACATGCTGAGGATATAGGCCTCGATATTGTTGTACTGGCCCTGGCCTGGCGTGTGGTCGGTGAGCGACACCATGTCGATCTCGCCCGCTTCCAGCAGGCGTTCCAACGTGGCGGCGGCGCCGATATTGGTGATCTCGTAGCGGGCATGGACACGGTGATCGACGAGCAGTTCGTCCCGCAGACGGTTGATGCCCTCGATGACGACCGAGGTGGTTTCCAGCGAGCGGACGTGGCCATAAACGCTTTCAGTGGCGAAGGAAACGGCGGCATAGGCGGTGGTGACGCCGTGGGCTGCGAGTTTCTTGTCGAGCTCGTGAATGCCGAAATCGATCGGCATCGTGGCGTTTGGACGCGGCGCGATCTCGCGCTCGATCATATCGCCATGCAGATCGACGAAACCAGGCATCAGGTATCGGCCCTCGCCGTCGATGGCAGCGCCCGGCACCGGCTCCGGCCGGATGTCGGCAATCACGCCATCCTCGACGCGCACCGAGCCGACAACCGTCTCATGCGGCAGGACGATGATGAAATTGCTGAGCCACAGGGATCCCGTCACGGGCCTTCTCCTAGAATCGAGTGATGACTGACGAAGGGGAGCCGATAGTGCGACTTCGTGACAGGGATGTGAAGCGTTTCGGGTGTTTCAAGGGCATCGACCTCCGGCATCGGCGATTGACGGGTATCGGGGCCAGGCGCAAGATGGCGGGGTTGGATGGAGCAGGCAGATGACCATCACCGTGAATATAGGCGAGGCCGATCTCGCAGACATCCTTGCCCGCGTGGAGGCCGGCGAGGAGGTCATCCTTGCGCGTGACGACGTGCCGGTTGCAAGGATGCTGCCGGTCGAGGGCGACGCGCAGGCACGGGCGAAGGCCATGGAGGCCATTCTGGCTTTTCGGGAGACAATGCCGCAGATCACGCCGGATGAAATCACCGAGTGGAAACAAATCGGCCGGCGTTGATGAGCGGCTTCGTTATCGATGCTTCGATCGCATGTTCATGGCTTCTGCCGGATGAGCGGGCTATCGTTGCCGATCGCGCTTTTGAACGTCTTCATCTATCGACCGCCCTTGCGCCCGTACTCTTGTGGTATGAGGTCGGCAATGTTTTGATGATGGCCCGAAGGCGCAAGCGGATCCACATCGAGCAGGCGCGCGAAGGCCTTCAAAAACTACGGACGCTGCCGATCGTGGCATGTCCGATCGCCAGCGATGATACCATCCTCACTCTCGCCGATCGCCACGGACTGACCGCCTATGATGCAGCCTATCTCGCGCTGGCTATCGAACGGCAGTTGCCATTGGCGACCCTCGACCGGCAACTGGTTGCCGCTGCACCGCTCGAGGGCGTCGCGCTGATCGGCTGAGGAAACAGGCACAAACGATCATTCGCCGCGCAGCACATCCCGGTTCAGCGCCGCCCATTGCAGGAGCATGATCGTCTTGCCGTCGATGATCCCGCCGCCGTCGATCATCGCAAGCGCTTCACGCAGCGGGATATCCACGACCTCGATATCCTCGTGCTCCTCGTCGAGCCCGCCACCCGCCTCGATCCGATCGGCGGCATCGATCCTGGCGAAGAAGCAGTGGATGATTTCCGTGATCGATCCGGGCGACATCATCGTCTTGAACAGGAATCTGAGGTCGCGGATGCGGTAGCCGGTTTCCTCCATCGCCTCGCGACGGATCGCCTCTTCCGGTTTGTCACCGTCGAGCAGGCCGGCCGGCACTTCCAGCATGAAGGGTTTCTCGCCGATCAGATGCGCCGGCAGGCGGAACTGCTTGACGAGAACGGTGCTGTCACGCTGCGGATCGTAGAGCAGGATGCAGGCGGCCGGCGTGCGGTGATAGATCTCGCGCGTCAGCCGGTTCGTTTCGCCCTTACGGTTCTCATAGTCGAGATCGTAGCTCGACAGACGCGTCCAGCCATTCGACAGGATCGTTTCGCCGACGATCCTCGCCCTTTCGCCGTCATCCGTCATGCGCAAGCCTCCTGGCGCTCGCGGCGCAGCCAAACCTTGTTGTCGTGTACGGCCGCACCACCGAAAGGCGCAACGGGATCGGCGCCGGTCAGGACGTTGATCCCCTCGCCGTCGATATGGGCGTCGTTCGGCCAGAGGCCTTCGGCGATCAGCACGCCGGGCCTGGCGCCGGGCACCAGTTTCGCGTGAAGGCGGATTTCGCCCCGGCGATTGCCCAGCCGCACGATATCGCCGTCGAGGACACCGATACGCTCGGCGTCGGCGGGATCGATCATCACTTCCGGGCGGCCCTCCTTCTGTACCGAGCTTTTCGTCTCGGCGAAGGAGGAGTTGAGAAAACTGCGCGACGGCGAGGTGGCAAGCCTGAAGGGATGTTCGGTATCGGCCGTCTCGATGACGGCGACGTAATCGGGGAATTTCGGCAGGTCCGCATGGGGGCCGAGCGGGCCGACGCTATCAGGCGTGCGGTCGGGCGACGGGCCGTTTATCCAGTCCGGCGAGAAGCGGAATTTCCCGTCTGCATAGCCGAAGCCGGCGATATAGTGGGCGGTATCGAAATCCGGCTGGGCGTCGATCCACTTGTCAGCCTTCAGATCCTCGTAGGAGCCCCAGCCGCTATCGCCAAGAATACGGTCGATATGGGCGCGCTCGTCCATGCCGAAACCTGGGAAATGATCGATGCCGAGGCGCTTTGCCAATTCCTCGATGACGAAAAGGTTGGTCCGCACCGTCTGCGGCGGCTCCACCAGTTTCGGCCCGAGCAGGATATGCTGCTGGCCACCGGCGCGGTAGAGATCGTCATGTTCGAGGAACATGGTGGCGGGAAGCACGATATCGGCGACTTTGGCCGTATCGGTCATGAACTGTTCGTGGACCGCCGTGAACAGGTCATCGCGCATGAAGCCTTGGCGCACCAGCCGCTGTTCGGGCGCGATATTCATCGGGTTGGTGTTCTGGATCAGAAGCGCCGTCACCGGGCCGCGATGGCGCAGCGCCTCGGCATCGCCGGTCAGCACGCGGCCGATCTGCGACTGGTCGAGCATGCGGATCTCGGGATCGCGATAGGCGGTGCCCATCAGTTCGGCCTTGTTCAGCCGGAAAATCTCGCCGTTGTTGTGAAAGGCGCCGCCGCCTTCATACTGCCAGGAGCCGAGGACTGTGGCGACCGAAAGGGCGGCATGCATCGAGGCCGTGCCGTTGCGCTGGCGGGAAAAGCCATAGCCTAATCGGAAGAAGGTCTTTTTCGTTTCGCCGACGAGTTTGCCGAAAGCCTCGATCTCCTCAACCGAGAGGCCCGTTATGCTCGATGCCCATTCCGGCGTACGGCTCTTCAGATGCGCTTCGAGGCCGGCGGGATCGTCTGCGTATTTCGCCATATAGGCGCGGTCGGCATAGCCGTCGCGGAAGGCGATGTGCATGACGGCGCAGGCAAGTGCCGCATCGGTGCCGGGGCGCAGCACGAGCTTGACATCGGCCTGCTTCATCGTCGGATTGTCGTAGATATCGATGACGACGATCCGGGCGCCGCGCTCCTTGCGGGCCTTGACGGCGTGGGTCATGACATTGACCTGGGTCGCCACCGCATTGGTGCCCCAGATGACGACGCAATCGGATTTCGCCATCTCGCGCGGATCGGGGCCACGCAGCGCGCCGGTGCCCATCACATAGCCGGTCCAGGCCATGTTGGTGCAGATCGTGCCCATGAAGCCCGAATATTTCTTCGCATGGCGCAGGCGCTCGATACTGTCGCGCTGCACCTGCCCCATCGTGCCGGCATAGAAATAGGGCCAGATCGCTTCCGATCCGTGCCGCGCCTCCGCCTTGACGAAGGCATTGGCGATCTCGTCGAGTGCGGCCTCCCAGGAGACGTCCTGCCAGCTCCCCTCGCCCTTCGCGCCCTTGCGGCGCTGCGGCACCATCAGCCGGCCCGGATGATAGATCCGCTCGGAATAGCGTGCGACCTTGGCGCAGATGACGCCGGCCGTATAGGTGTTGTCGGAAGAGCCCCGGACACGGCCGATCCTGCCATCTTCGGTCAGATCGACGTCGAGCGCACAGGCGCTCGGACAGTCATGCGGACAGACGGTATGGCCGACGGAATTGTGGCCGGGCTTGTTTTTGGCGGATATGGGGGTCGCGATGTTCATGGCTTTTCTATATTGCAACGAGATGGCCGCAAAAAGCAGGATTTGCGGCGCATAAATTTTATTCATCCAAGGCGCACGCACTCATGAACTACCGGCACATCTACCACGCGGGCAATTTTGCCGATGTTCTGAAACATGCGGTGCTGGCGCGGCTCGTCCGCTACCAGCAGAACAAGGACAAGGCGTTTCGCATGCTCGACACCCATGCGGGCATCGGGCTCTACGATCTATCCTCGGAAGAAGCGCAGAAGACCGGCGAATGGGTCGATGGCATCGGCAAGCTGATGGAGGCGGAGCTTCCGGCCGACGTCGCGGAAATCCTTGCGCCCTATCTCGATGCGGTGCGCGAGTTGAACCCCAAGGGCGGCATCAAGCTCTATCCCGGCTCGCCGAAACTGGCGCGCATGCTGTTTCGCCCGCAGGACCGGCTTTCGGCGATGGAGCTGCACCCGGAAGACTATGCCCGGCTTTCGCGCCTGTTCGAGAGCGATTTTCAGGCGCGCGTCACCGAGCTTGATGGCTGGCTGGCACTCGGCGCGCATCTGCCGCCGAAGGAGAAGCGCGGCATCGTGCTCGTCGATCCGCCTTTCGAGGAGGCCGGCGAATACGACCGTCTCGTTTCCGGCTTCGCCAATGCCTACAAGCGGTTTTCAGGGGGCACCTATTGTCTCTGGTACCCGATCAAGAAGGGCGCGCCGATCAAGGATTTCCACGACAAGCTCAACGCGCTCGATATTCCGAAAATGCTCTGCGCCGAGCTTTCGGTGAAAAGCGATCGCGACGCGACCGGCCTGTCGGGTTCCGGCCTCATCGTCGTCAACCCGCCCTTCACGTTGAAGGACGAGTTGCATACGGTTCTACCGGTGATCAAGACCATTCTGGCGCAGGATCGCTACGCCTCGCAACGCTGCTTCTGGATAAGAGGTGAACAGTCCGACCGGGAGACTTGACCGGTCCGGCCTTCCCTTTCATGGTGCCGCCCAATCGGAGGGCCGCCGGCATGAAAAACTCGTTTGCCGCATTGATCTTTTCGGCATTTTTCGCCGCCATTCTCACACTGGCCACGGATGCCGCCGCGCAATCCTTTGGGCGCGACAACGGCAAGCGCCGCGATATCGCCGGCCAGTTCGATTTCTATGTCCTATCGCTCTCATGGTCTCCGACATTTTGCGGCGCCAAGGGCAATGACGGCCGCAACGACCAGCAATGCGGCGTGAGCAAGCCCTACCGTTTCATCGTGCACGGGCTATGGCCGCAATATGAAAAGGGCTTTCCGGATTTCTGCCGCTCGTCGGAGCCTGACCGGGTCTCCAACAGCGTCGGCCGGCCGATGTTCGACATCATGCCCTCGATGGGACTGATCGGACATGAATGGCGCAAGCACGGCGTGTGCAGCGGTCTTTCGCAGAGCACGTATTTCGAGACGATCCGCGCCGCCTATCAAAAAGTGCAGATCCCGGCCGATCTTGCCGCCGGCACCCGCGACCTGATGCTCTCGCCCGACGAGATCGAGCAGAAATTCATCGCCGCCAATTCGGGTATGACGCAGGCCGGCATCGCTACGGCCTGCGAAGGGCCGAAGCTCGAAGAGATCCGCATCTGCATGACGAAGGATCTCGCCTTCCGCGATTGCCCGGAGGTCGACCGCAGCGGCTGCAAGCTTCGCCAGATCGACGTGCCGCCTGCCAGATAGGCGGCTGCATCAATTTCTCCCGGCCGCCCTTTGCTGCGCAGGCCGGCGCCTGAAAAAACATCCTGAAGGGAATACCATGAAACTCCTCTATTCGCCGGCCTCGCCGTTTTCCGCCAAGGTGCGGATGGCCGCCCGTCATCTCGACATTGTGCTCGAGGAAGTGAAGACCGATACCGGCGCGGCACCGGCGGAACTCATCGACTACAATCCGCTCGGCAAGATCCCGGTCCTGACCCGTGACGGCGCGGCGCCGATCTATGACAGCGTCGCCATCATGCATTTCCTCGACCGCAAATCGGGCGGCAAGCTGTATCCGAAAAAGGATGACAAGCGCACCGAGGCGGAGGTTCTGGAAGCGCTCTGCGACGGCGTGATGGACTGCCTGCTCGCTATCGTCTACGAGCGGCGCTTCCGCGACGAGGACAAGGTCCACCAGCCGTGGATCGACAAACAATGGGTCAAGGTCGTGCGTGCGCTGGATTATCTCGAGCGGAACCTGCCGAAAACCGGCAAGAAGCTGCATGGCGGCCATTTCGCGCTGGCGGCGATGATCGGCTATCTCGACCTGCGCTTCAACGGCCAGTGGGCCGAGGGGCGGCCGGAACTGGCATCGTGGCCAGATACGTTCGGCAAGCGTTTCGCAGCCTACGCGGACATGAAGACGCCGGCCTGACAGACCCTGGCGAGATAGGCTGCCCGATCGCTGCCGGCGCGCTCCTCACCACCCGATCCGGCCCTTTGACCCGATCTGCCCTTCTCATACGGCCCGGAGTGCTGCACGCGCTTCGGGCCGTTCCCGTTTCGGCTGCACGCAACGCGACCCGGCCCCACACAACCCTGCAAGGTGGCCCCTCTCACAAGCTACGACGCAAAAGCCCGAAATGCTTGCCCTCACCTTCACCTTTGCTACTATAGCGCGAGCGGCGGGAGGCCGCGATGGAGGAGACGAGATGAGACAAACTGCGTTCACGCGGCGGTTCATGCTGGCGTTTGCCGGCAAAACCCTATCGGCTACGGCGCTAGCCCTGACGGCGCTATCCTTGTCGGCGCCACGACCGGCCGTCGCTGCCAGCTTCCCCGACCAGACGATCACGCTGGTGGTCCCCTTTGCCGCCGGCGGCTCGACCGATGTCGTTGCCCGCGTGATCGCGCAGAAGATGGGCGGCCTGCTCGGCCAGCAGATCGTGGTGGAAAATGTCGCCGGCGCCGGGGGCAATCTGGGCGCCGACCGCGTGGCACGCGCCGAACCGGACGGCTACACGATCCTGATGGGCACAGTGGCAACCCACGCGCTCAACCCTCTGATCCTGAAGACGAAGCCCTATGACCCGGAAAAGGATTTCGCGCCCGTCTCGCTGCTCGTCGTGGTGCCGAACGTGCTGGTGGTCAATCCGCAATTGCCGGTGAAAAACGTTTCGGAACTGGTCGAGCTCCTGAAGAAGGAGCCGGACAAATATTCCTACGCCTCGTCTGGCAACGGCACGCCGCTGCATCTGTCGGGCGAATTGTTCAAGGCGATGACTGGCGTCAAAATGCAGCACGTGCCCTATAAGGGCGCCGGCCCGGCGCTCAACGACCTGATCGGCAACCAGATCTCGATCATGTTCGACAACCTGCCCTCTTCCTCCGGCCATATGAAGGCCGGCACACTTCGCGCGCTCGGGGTGACGACGGCCAAACGCGCGCCCTCCTTCCCCGACGTGCCGACGGTTGCCGAGACCGTGCCCGGTTACGAGACCTATACCTGGAACGCGCTGTTTGCCCCGGCCGGCACGCCGCCGGACGTGGTGGCAAAGCTCAATGCTGCCGCCAACGAAGCGTTGAAGGATCCGGCCGTGACAGCGCGGATGAACGATTTCAGCGCCACCATCATCGGCTCGACGCCGGAGGAACTCGGCAGGCACGTGACCGCAGAGCTCGCCAAATGGGGACCGGTGGTGAAGAATGCCAATATCCAAATGCATTGAGCCGGTCGGCTGACACGCTCCTTACCCCCCAACGAAAAAGGCCGGGCACAGGGCCCGGCCAATCGTCATAGTCTGATGTTCTCGGTATTAGAACTTCACGCCGATACCGACCTTGACGCTGTGGTCGTCGAAGCCCTTCGACACGCGACCGGAGTCGAGCTGGTAGCTGTCCTTGCCGAAATCGGTGTAATCGTATTCGAGACGGGCGGTCACGTTGTTGGTGACCATCGCTTCAGCGCCGACGCCGACGGTGTAGCCGACGGCAGTCTTGCTGTCGGACGAGGTGCCGTCAGACATCTTGTTGTGACCAAGGGCCAGACCACCCGTACCATAGATCAGGAAGGGGTTCAGGTCATAGCCGACACGGCCGCGAACGGTACCGTTCCAGTCCTGCTTGGCCGTGTTGCCTTCGATCGTGGTGTTCTTGTTGCCGTTGTAGCCGACAGAACCTTCGATACCGTAGACGATGTTACCCGACTGCCAGTTATAGCCGGTATAGGCACCGCCACCCAACTTGCCGTCACGATCGCCAGCGCCGCCGAAACGGCCCCAATCGTAGTTGCCGTAACCACCGAGGTAGTAGCCAGACCAGTTGGAAACCGGAGCAGGCTGATCGACAGCAACCGGCGGAGCTTCCGGCGGAGCCGAGACAGCGTCAGCCGCGTTGGCCGCGGAAATTGCGAAAACGCTGGCGGCCGAAACGACCAGGCTTGCTACGAGGATACGCATACATTTTCTCCTTCTACTGCTGTGCAGGACAGCGCGCCACATCAACTGCGATGGCGTCAGCTTTGTTCCCTGCCCGCTGAGAAGGAATTTGGAGACCAATTGCGGAATTGCGAGAGCCGAATTGTGAATTGATTGTGGCGCTCTAACGGCTAAATTTCGATGTTGCTTCACCGCAACATGTATATCATTAACCCTAATAAAACTATAATCCAACTATTAATGTTTTTACATTCGTTAAATACTACTTACTACGAAGCTAATGACCGGTCAATACATCTATATCCGACAGCCATTCTCACCGGCATCACGCGATCTAGATTTACTGACCTAGAATAAGCCGCATGAAATGCTCGCGGCGCCAGTTGAAATACAATGCTAGACCATGGGTCACAGGTCCGTGATCCCGATTTTTCCCCATCCCGGCGCAATCCGGCCACAATCGGCCATGGGATGTTTGGCGCCTGCTTGCCGCATCCGCACCGGCGGACGGGCTGCGGGGTCTCGCCCATGGGCACGCGACTCGTCGGGGAGAACCGATCGGGAACGCTTTCAATCGGCGCAGCGAGACACTATTTCTGGCAGACATGCCTTTCTGCGAGTCGCCCTCCTCACGCATTCGACGTGTTTGCGCGGCAAGAGCGGAGGAGCCCGGCGTTGGCACGGGCGGCAGAAATGGGCGAAGGCCGGAGACAGGACGAATGAACGGAGCAAAGCTGCCGGAAGGCGGCGTTCTCTACGACGAGAGCGAAGATGACGAGGATGACGGCTTCGCGAGCGACGTTCTCGACGCAGGGTCGCTCGAAGGCGGCGCGCTTGAAGGCGGTGGGCTGGCGCTCGACGGCGCGGTTTCCTCGATCGACTGGAACGAGGGCCTGAAAAATGACAGCGGGCTGAAGGGCGCCGAGCTGATCGCCGAATTCGTCAAGCACCTGCCGAATGCGCCGGGTGTCTACCGGATGTTCAACGAGGCGGGCGACGTCATGTATGTCGGCAAGGCGCGCAGCCTGAAGAAGCGCGTCGGCAACTATGCGCAGGGGCGCGTCCATTCCAACCGGCTCTCGCGCATGGTGCGCGACACGACAC
The DNA here is from genome assembly GCA_028283725.1 of Neorhizobium sp. Lineage (GTDB taxonomy): Bacteria > Pseudomonadota > Alphaproteobacteria > Rhizobiales > Rhizobiaceae > Neorhizobium. The sequence continues at coordinate 770,812 of JAPWKC010000004.1, forward strand.
ATATGGAATTCGTCACGACGCGGACGGAAACCGAGGCGCTGCTGCTCGAAGCCAACCTGATCAAGCGGTTGCGGCCACGCTTCAACGTGCTGTTGCGCGACGACAAGTCGTTTCCCTATATCATGATCACGGGCGACCACCGGGCACCGGCGATCTTCAAGCATCGCGGCGCCCGCGCCCGCAAGGGCGACTATTTCGGCCCCTTCGCCTCGGCCGCGGCCGTGGGACGCACGATCAATTCGCTGCAGCGAGCGTTTCTGTTGCGCACCTGCACCGACAGCGTGTTCGAAACCCGCACCCGGCCCTGCCTTCTCTACCAGATCAAACGCTGTTCGGGGCCGTGCACGCACGAGGTGAGCGATGCCGGCTATGCGGAACTGGTGAAGGAAGCCAAGGACTTTCTCTCGGGCAAGAGCCAGAACGTCAAGGCGTCCATCGCATCGCAGATGCAGGATGCCTCGAAAGATCTCGATTTCGAGCGGGCCGCCATCTATCGCGACCGGCTTGCCGCCCTTTCGCATGTGCAGAGCCATCAGGGCATCAACCCGGCCGGCGTCGAAGAGGCGGATGTCTTTGCCATCTACAACGAGGGCGGGCTCTCCTGCATCCAGGTGTTCTTCTTCCGGACCGGTCAGAACTGGGGCAACCGCGCCTATTTCCCCAAGGCCGACCCGCAAATGTCCGGCGCGGAGATCCTCAACGCCTTCCTCGCCCAGTTCTACGACGACAAGCCGGTGCCGAAGCAGATCCTGCTTTCCGAAACCGTCGAGGAGCAGGAGCTGCTCGCGCTGGCGTTTTCCGAAAAGGCCGGGCACAAGGTGCAGATCTCGGTGCCGCAGCGCGGCGAGAAAAAGGATCTGGTCGAGCATGTGACGGGCAATGCCCGCGAGGCCCATGGCCGCAAGCTGGCCGAGACCTCGTCACAGGCGCGGCTTCTCAAGGGCCTCGCCGAGACATTTTCGCTGTCCTACGTGCCGCGCCGCATCGAGATCTACGACAACTCGCATATCATGGGCACGAATGCGGTCGGCGGCATGGTGGTGGCCGGGCCGGAAGGTTTCGTGAAGGGCCAGTATCGCAAATTCAACATCAAATCGACCGACATCACACCGGGCGACGATTTCGGGATGATGAAGGAAGTGATGACCCGGCGCTTCTCGCGGCTCCTGAAGGAAGAAGGCCTGCCGGACCGTTCCGTATCGACGGCTGCGACGACGGACGCGTCTTCCGACGATATCAACGATGCCGCCTTTCCGGCATGGCCGGATGTGATCCTGATCGACGGCGGCCAGGGCCAGATGACGGCGGTTCGGGCAATCCTCGACGAGCTCGGCATCCGCGACGTGGTGACGGCGATCGGCGTCGCCAAGGGTGTCGATCGCGATGCCGGGCGTGAACGGTTCTTTGCCGAGGGCAAAAGCGATTTCTCGCTGCCGCCGCGCGATCCGGTTCTCTACTTCATCCAGCGGATGCGCGACGAGGCGCACCGGTTTGCCATCGGCTCGCACCGGGCGCGGCGCAAGAAGGAGATGGTGAAGAACCCGCTGGACGAGATCGCCGGCATCGGGCCGGGCCGCAAACGCAAGCTCTTGCAGCATTTCGGCACCGCCAAGGCCGTCTCGCGCGCCGGCCTCAACGACCTGATGGCGGTGGACGGAATTTCCGAAGCCGTGGCCAAGCAGGTCTACAATCATTTTCACGAGACGCGGCAGGGGTGAAGACGCTCATGCTTCAACATTTGCCTAAACGGCGGCACTCCACCGCATTTCGCTGCAAAAAAGCCGTCTCTCCATGTTGACGCTTGCCCTTCGAGCCTTCAACTAGAGGCCAAAGCTAGACTGATCCGCTCCACACCGATCACCCGATACAGGTTCACCATGGCATCGCGCGCATACAATATCCCGAACCTTCTCACCTATGCGCGCATTGTCGCCGTGCCGCTGATCGTCGGATGCTTCTTCATCGAAGGGCAGCTGGAAAGTTCGGATTTCGCCCGCTGGACGGCGCTGACGCTGTTCATCATCGCCTCCCTCACCGACTATCTCGATGGTTATCTGGCCCGCATCTGGAACCAGACCTCGAATATCGGCCGGATGCTCGATCCGATCGCCGACAAGCTGCTGATCGCAGCCGTGCTCCTGCTTCTGGCCGCCGACCAGACGATCGCCGACTGGTCGGTCTGGGCCGCGATCACCATTCTGTGCCGCGAGATCCTGGTCTCGGGCCTGCGGGAATATCTCGCCGGGCTCAAGGTCTCCGTGCCGGTGACCCGGATCGCCAAGTGGAAGACGACGATCCAGATGGTGGCGATCGCCTTCCTTCTGGCTGGCCCTGCGGGCGATCAGGTGCTGCCGCATACGACGCAGATCGGCATCGTGCTTCTGTGGCTCGCCGCCATCCTCACCTTCTATACCGGCTACGATTACTTCCGCGCCGGCCTGAAGCATCTGATCGAGGACGACGAATGACGAAACTCGTTTATTTCGCCTGGGTGCGCGAGCGGATCGGCAAGCCGGACGAGGATCTCGACCTTCCGGCAAGTGTCGTCACCGTCGGCGATCTGCTGACGCATCTGGCGACCTTGGGCGAGGAATACGAGAATGCGCTGCAATATCCCGATGTGATCCGCGTGGCGATCAATCAGGAGCATGTGGAGCATGACGAGCCGATCGCAGGGGCCCGTGAAATCGGTCTTTTCCCACCGATGACGGGTGGGTGAAGAGCGGTCCGGAAACGCCGGAGACATCGATCCGGCGGATCGGTTGGAGCGACGAGCGCCCTTCCATCAAGGCGAAGGGACGGGATACGGTTCGCCCTATCGATCACCCCTTTTCGCCCGCACCGACACATTTCCGGAGATCTCTCATGCAGCCGATCACCCCGACAATCCGCGTAGAGGCCGACGACTTCGATCTTCAGGCGGAAATCGACGCGCTGACGGCCGGGCGCACCGATATCGGCGCTGTCGTTTCCTTTTCCGGTCTCTGCCGCGGCGAAAAGGGCACGCTTTCGGCGCTGGAACTCGAACATTATCCGGGCATGGCCGAGGCCGAGATGACGCGGATCGCAGAACTTGCGATCGAACGCTTCTCGTTGATGGGGCTTACCGCCATCCACCGCTTCGGCAAGATCGAGCCCGGCGAAAATATCGTGCTCGTGATCGCCTGCTCGCCGCACCGGCAGGCCGCTTTCGACGGCGCGAATTTCGTCATGGATTTCTTAAAGACCTCGGCACCTTTCTGGAAGAAGGAACACGCCGCCGACGGCAGCCCGCGCGACTGGGTCTCCGCCAAGGATGCCGATGACAAGGCGCAGGAGAAGTGGCTTTAACCTTCACACCACCACCCTCTCCCGCCGGCTCACGACAAGGATGAGGACAAGGCCGGAGATGACGGCGAAGTCGCGCCATGCGGTGGGGCCGTAGCCGGTCCAGAGCGTTTCGGCGATGCCGATCAAGGCCGCTCCGAATGCTGCACGCAGCGGGTGTCGCGCGCCGCCGGCAGCCGCGATCAGAACGACCTTGAAGCCGAACAGGAGGCCGTCGCTGAAATCCATCGTGCCGTAGCGCGAGGTGGCGATCAGGCCGCAGAGCGCGGCATAGAGGCTCGCGATCGCATAGGCCGTCACGAAGACCAGACCGGTGTTCACGGCGCAGAGTTCAGCCGCCTTCGGATCGTCGGAGACCGCTTTCCAGAGGCGGCCGAAGCGGGTGCGTGCCAGCACCAGCCAACCGATCGCGATCATCACGGCAGAAGCTGCGATATCGAGAAGCTGGATCAGCGTGAGCGTCACCGGAAACCGCCCGTCCTCCCAAAGCACGACGGACCCTGAGAGGATCGGGGGAAGCCAGAGCTGGCGAGTGTGCGCTGCAAGCCTTGCGCCCTCCATCAGCACCATCAGCAGGCCGAGGGAGGCGACGATCACGGCATTCGGTGAAACATTGGCAAGAGGTCGCATGACGAAGCGGCCGATCGCGGCTCCCGCGCCGACGGAGAGAAGCAGCGCTGCCGCCGCCCCGAATGTGAGGGCGGCAGGCAGGATCAGCCAGAGCCTGTCCCAGCCGATGGCGGTAAAGAGCAGAAACATCTGACCGGAAAAGGCAAACAGCACGCCATAGGTCATGTCTGCGCGGCGCGTCACGGCAAAGGCTATCGCATAGCCGAAGGCAAGTGCTGCATAGAGCGCTGCGATCGGCGCCGCATTGGCAAGAAGCTGGAAGAAATAGGCCATCAGGCGCTCCGCTCGATCCCGCGCGAATTATAACTGGTGAAACGGCATTTGCCAGTTATATTGATGGCATGACCTTTGCCTGGACACCTCACCGTTTTGCCGGCGGTGCGCTGGCGCTCGATGTCGCCAACAGCGTCATCCTGCGTTTCGACGCGTCGCGCAGCGTCGACCGTTTCGCTGACCGGCCGCAGATGGATGCGTTCGCGGTTGCCGCCGCGTCATTCTGCGCCGAGCGGGCGCTGTTCGGCACGCTCGAGCCGGTTTCAGCCGGCGATCGGGCGGGTTTTCTGGCCTTGCGCGAGGCGGTCGACGGCTATTTTCGCCATCGGCTTCTGTGCGACGCGGATGACGAGGTGCTGAGGACGCGGCTTGCCGATCTTCTGGAGACGGCAGCGGCGATGCTGCGTGTCGGCGGCAAGGCGTCGCTGGCGGCGGAAACCGCCCATTCGGCGCTGCGGCTTCTCTACAGCGACACTCTCGCGCGAATAAGAATCTGCGGCCATTGCGGCTGGCTGTTCGTCGATCGCAGCAAAAACCGCAGCCGGATGTGGTGCGACATGGCCGTCTGCGGCAACCGGGTGAAGGCCAGCCGGCATTATCGGCAGGGCCGCGCCGCACGCTCCGCGCACCCGCCCACGACGGAGTGACGGCAATGACGGCGCCACGCTGGATTGTCGTCTTGCGCCTTATCGGGTTCCTGTCGGCCGGGCTCCTGCCGGCCGGATGCCAGCGACCGTCGGAAGGCGTCTTTCTGGAACTTACCGGGCGTATCTTCGTGTTCAACTACCGGGTTGCGACCGCAAACTATCTGCTGACCTTCAAGACGGTCACACCGATCCCCGTCGGCACTGTCATCGAGGCCTATTTCGACGATCCGCGCGGTGGAAACGATCTCGTCACCCGTCAGGACGTGTTTACCGGCGACGAGACGATCTCGATTTCGAGCCCGCATGTCTCTTGCGTCCGGAAGGAGCACCCCTACGCGGTCGATCTCCGGCTTGTCGATCGCGAAGGAAAGCTCTTGCAGGAGATCGCGACGTCCGTGACGTCGGATGTCGATCAGTCGGCCGTTCTGCCGTCAAAGCCGCTCGTGGTGGGGCCGGTCTACACGCCCAATCCTGACGTGTTCAAGGCTGACGGCACGACGGATTTTTCCGGCGAGAAGGATTGCCCGACGTGATTGCCGCCTCTCCTGCGTCATCCGCGGCCTGTCGCGAGCATGATGGCCGTGTGGCGGGCGTCGTTTATTCAGACGCTTCACGGAATAGAAAAAGGCCGGCGCTTTCGCACCGGCCTTTCTTCAATATCATCAATCTCTTGAGGCTATGCCTCTGAGACTTTGATTCAGCCGACGATTTCGGTTTCAGCGAACCAGTAGGCGATTTCCTGTGCAGCGGTTTCCGGAGCGTCCGAACCGTGAACCGAATTTTCGCCGATCGACAGAGCGAACTGCTTGCGGATCGTGCCTTCGTCGGCGTTTGCCGGGTTGGTCGCACCCATGATTTCGCGGTTCTTCAGGATGGCGCCTTCGCCTTCCAGAACCTGAACGATGGTCGGGCCAGACGTCATGCCTTCAACCAGTTCGCCGAAGAACGGGCGTTCCTTGTGAACGGCGTAAAAGCCTTCGGCTTCGCGCTTGCTCATCCAGACGCGCTTGGATGCGATGATGCGCAGGCCGTTGTCTTCAAACACCTTGGTGATGGCGCCGGTCAGGTTGCGCTTGGTTGCGTCCGGCTTGATCATCGAAAACGTGCGTTCAATCGCCATTGGTCTTGTCCTTTTTTTCCACTGGAAAGTGGGCGGTGTTTACCCGCCCCTTTGACCGGAAACAAGGGGGTTTGACCAATTTCACGCCGCTGTCACAAGCCGGCCCACCCCGCCATGGAGGTCGAGGCAACGCTCGAACCATGCCGCGACCGGGTCATCCTGCGCAAACACGTCGGCGCCTGCCGTGATCCGCAGCCATTGCAGCGCACCGAAGAGGATGTAGTCGGCAAACAGCGGCGTATCGCCGCCGAGGAAGGGCTGATAGCCAAGCGTCTGGCGCACCGGCTCGAGCTTTGCCGCAAAAGCCGCGATGGCGGCCGGGCTTGCGGCGCGCAGGTCTTCCATCGTGCGGCCAAGCAGCGCCTCGCGGGTGCGGCGGAAATAGGCGCGGTCGGTCTCGCCGAGCATGTCGTGGATATCGGCCACCGCAATGCCGGTGACGGCCGGATGGATGATCGATTGCGAGAAGCGCTCGACGAAACGCGAAAGCGCCTTGCCGCCCTCGCCGCCGAACAGCGTCGGGGCGTCCGGGTATTTTTCCTCCAGATAAAGGGCGATATCGAAACTGTCGCGGATCAATTCCTGACCGTCGCGCAAAATGGGCACGGTCTTGGAAAAGCCGGCCTCAAGATCCGGAACCAGCGTGAACGGCGTCGGCTTTTCCTCGAAATCCAGTCCCTTGTGCTTCAGCGCCAGAACCACCTTCCAGCAATGGGGCGAAAAGGGCCGGTCGGCATCGGCGCCGCACAGGGTGTAGAGGATACGCGTCATGAAAAGCTCCCGTCATTGTCTTTGTGCTGTCTGCTTTGCCCATCCTGTGCCGGAAAGGCGGCATGAATCCAGTCAGGAAAACTGATCGATGGCATTTCCGTTTGTGAAGCGAGGCTTCCTTAACCCTGAAAACAACCCCCGCCTGCGGTTTAGCGGATGTTAAACCGCAGGCGGGGCACAGTCGTTGCGATATCTTACGGGTTGGCCTTGCCAATGGCAGGCTTCAGGATCGCGAGGGCGCAGATGGCAGGCAGCGCAGCCAGGGTGAATGGTGGCAAGACCACCATAGTGAAGGACGTTTCGGCCAACAGCCGGCAGGACCGCAGCCTGCAGGTCATCGGCCAGCATATGGCGCGGCTTTCGGTCAGCGGCCTGCCGCGCAATTACGAGCTGTTCCACGAAGCCATTTCCGGCGCGGACACGGCGCTGTCCCGCGAGGTGATGGCCATTGCCTCGCCTCCCTCTCAGGCAGAACTGGACGAGATCGGCCTGCGCTTTCACCTGCCGGGTTTCGTGGCGCTTGCCGCACAACGCGGCCGCCAGCAGGAAATTCGCGCACTTGCCGATTTGCGGGAGCGGATGATGACCGGCGCGACGCAGCGGCAGAGTTTTGCCCGTGCGCTCGAAACCGTCGCCCGCAGCCTGCGCGATGACCATTCCGCGGGAAATTCCGCCGGATATTCCGCAAGTCCGGCCGATATTCTCGCCGAAATCGAATATCTGAGCGTGACGCTTTCCGACACCGTCGTGTCCGAAACGGAGCTTTCAGACGCCATGCGCACCTGCATGACGCGGCTTGGCGATGCGGAACGCGACAATGCCATCGCAAGGGCCGCGACCGTGCGCGACCGGCTCACCTCGCTTCCCAACCATGCCGCCCTGATGGAGCGGCTCGACACGCTTTACGGCTCCGACGGACAGCCGCGGGGGACCGCATTGTTCCTCGTCTCGATCACGGATCTCTCCGACATCTCACAGACCTATGGCGAGCCGGCGGCAACCCGGATCATTCGCAAGGCCGGATCGATCTTCCGCAAGGCAATCAAGAAGAACGATTTTGTTGCCCGCACCGGCAAGGACGAATTCGCCTTTCTCTTTGGCAGCGTCGAGCGCGACAGCGTCCAGCCGATCGCCGACCGGCTGACGGCGCAGGTGGCGGACAACCTCGTCTTTGCCACGTCGAGCAATGGGCACAAGGCCAGCGTCGAGATCGCGATCGGCGTGGCGCTGGCGAACGAGGCGTTTTCGCCGCAGCAATTGCGCCTGCAGGCGGCAACGGCGCTGGAAGTTTCGCGTCTGCGCGGCCGGATCGCCGTCTATTCGCCCGAGATCGGCAACCGCGCCTCGTCCTGACAGCGGCACGCCGACAGGGCATCCGGGACGTCTCAAGGGTGGGCAAGCCGGCCACAGTCGGCAGCCATGGCATCGCAGATCGCCGTTCGATCGCTTAACCGATTTCCGCTCTCTTGCGTCGGATCGCGGTTTCGGCCAAAACCGCCGCATGATCCAGATTTCCGACCTTTCCGCCCGTATCGCAGGCCGCCTGCTTCTCGACAATGCCAGCGTGACGCTTCCGGCGGGCACCAAGGCCGGCCTTGTCGGCCGCAACGGCGCCGGCAAATCGACGCTGTTCAAGATCATTACCGGCGATATGGCTGCCGAAAGCGGCGTGGTGATCATCCCGAAACAGGCGCGCATCGGCCAGGTGGCGCAGGAAGCGCCGGGCACGGAAGACAGTCTCATCACCATCGTCATGGCCGCCGACAAGGAGCGCACGGCGCTTCTGGCCGAAGCCGAGACGGCGACCGATCCCAACCGCATTGCCGACATCCAGATGCGGCTCGTCGATATCGACGCGCATTCGGCCGAGGCGCGGGCCGGCAGCATTCTTGCCGGTCTCGGTTTCGACGAGGCCGCACAGCTTCGTCCCGCCTCGTCCTTTTCGGGCGGTTGGCGGATGCGCGTGGCGCTTGCCGCCGTGCTCTTTGCCGAGCCGGATCTGCTCCTTCTCGACGAGCCGACCAACTATCTCGACCTCGAAGGCACAATGTGGCTTGAAGACTATGTGCGGCGCTATCCGCATACCGTCATCGTCATTTCCCACGATCGCGACATGCTGAACAATGCGGTCAACTCGATCGTCCATCTCGACCAGAAGAAGCTGACCTTCTATCGCGGCGGCTATGACCAGTTCGAGCGCCAGAAGGCCGAGAACGACGAATTGCAGATGAAGGCGAAGGCGAAGAACGACGCCGCGCGCAAACACCTGCAAAGCTTCATCGACCGGTTTCGCGCCAAGGCGACCAAGGCCCGCCAGGCGCAGAGCCGCATCAAGGCGCTCGAGCGGATGGGAACCGTGGCGGCCGTGGTGGAAGATCATGTGCAGCCGATCACCTTCCCGGCGCCTGAAAAACAGCCGGCTTCGCCGATCGTTTCGATCTCCAAGGGTGGTGTCGGCTATACGCCCGGCCAGCCGATCCTGAAAAACATCACGCTTCGCATCGACAATGACGACCGGATCGCGCTTCTCGGATCGAACGGCAACGGCAAGTCGACTTTCGCCAAGCTGATCTCCGGCCGTCTGACGGTCGATGGCGGCGAGATCAAGCTTGCGCCGTCGCTGTCGATCGGCTTCTTCGCCCAGCACCAGCTGGACGATCTCATCCCCAACGAGACGCCGGTCGATCATGTGCGCCGGCTGATGCCGACGGCGGGCGAAGCGCAGGTGCGCGCCCGCGTCGCGCAGATGGGGCTTGCGACGGAAAAGATGGCGACCGCCGCCAAGGATCTGTCCGGCGGCGAGAAGGCGCGCCTCCTGATGGGGCTTGCGGCATTCCATGCGCCCAATCTGCTGATCCTCGACGAGCCGACCAACCATCTCGACATCGACAGCCGCCGGGCGCTGATCGAGGCGCTCAACGACTATGACGGCGCCGTCATCCTGATCAGCCACGACCGCCATCTGATCGAAGCGACCGTCGACCGGCTGTGGCTGGTGAACGACGGCACGGTAAAGCCGTTCGACGGCGATCTCGAAGAATATCGCGACCTGATCGTGGCGGCCAACCGCAAGAAGGACGACAAGCCCGTCGCCCCCGGCGAGGACAGCGTGTCCAAGGCCGAACAGCGCAAGGCGAATGCGGAAAAGCGTGCATCCTTTGCGCCGCTGAAGAAAAAGATCAACGAAATCGAATCCTTGACGGCCAAGCTTGAGAAGCTGATTCAAGGACTTGATAAAGAACTTGCAGACCCGGCCCTCTATGAAAAGGCGCCTGCCAAGGCCGCCCAGAAGGCCAAGGAGCGCGGCGAGGCCGCGGCAAAGCTCTCGACCGCCGAAGAAGAATGGCTGATGCTTTCGGCCGAATACGAAGAGGCGATGGCTGGGTAAGGGAGGCCTTGCCCATTTCGCCCCGATGCCCCTCACCTGCCTCAGCGCTTTGCCGGCAGCGCCACAAAACTTTTCGTCATACGGCCACGAACGGCGGCCATGCGGTTGCCTGTCACGCCCATCGTACATAGGTAGGTCTCCAACAGACGGAGGCTCATATGGATACGGATCTTTTCCTCGAGAACGACGGCGACACGAAGACGCTCGATTTCGTCGCGACGCGCAACCAGGCCTCGGAGCAGACGCTGAAGACGCCGGAATTCGAAGCCGACCGGGACAGGATCCAGGCGATGATCGAGCGCGAAGACCGGCTGATCATTCCGACCCGTCGCGGACAATGGCTGTTCGATTTCAAACGCAGCAAGGACAATCCGCTCGGCCTGTGGCTGCGGCTTCCCGCCGACCAGGCCCCGACCAGCGACGCCCTCTGGGAGCCGGTGCTCGACTTCGACGCGTTTTGCGAAAAAGAAGGCAAGCGCTGGATCTATTCCGGCGCGATCACCAGCCCCTATGAGCCGACGCGGGTGCTGCTGATCCTTTCCGATGGCGGCTCCGATCTCGTCCGGCTGCTGGAATTCGATACGGAGAAGAAGGAATTCGTCGAGGGCGGCTTCGATACGCCTGCCGTGCGCGCCCATGCCAGCTGGCTTTCGCCCGACGAGATCGCCTATTTCGGCTCGATCGACGAGAATTCCGCAACACGCTCCGGCTGGCCGCGGGTCGGACGACGGCTGAAGCGCGGGCAGGCAATCGCGGATGCGGACATCTTCTTTTCTGCCGACAGCGACGATGTCTACGGCGCCGCCTACACGATCGATCCGCTCTACTGGGGTGGAGACGCCCAGGAGCGGCCGATCGAAATCTTCCTGCAGGGACACGAGATCGGCAAGGTCGGGATCAGCGTGCGCAATGGCGCCGGCGATATCGTCAAGCTCGATCTGCCGCGCGAGATCGACTATTCGTTCAACCACGATCATCTTCTGTGGCGCGCCAAGACCGATCAGCGATTTGCGACCGGCAGCCTGATCCTGCAGGATTTTTCGCCGTTTTCCGATGCACCGCTCGGAACGGCGCGCGTGCTTTTTGCACCTGAAGACGGGCAGTCCGTCTCGCAATTCTCGCTTCTGAAACGCTGGGCCGTGTTCGTCGTCAGCGACCGGATGGTACCGAAGCTCTATCTTGTCGATCTCACCTTTCCCAATGCGGAGCCGCAGGCGCTGAGCCTGCCCGACGGCCTGCAGACCATCCACTTTCGCCTGCTCGACGCCGACCTGACGCAGGGCGAGGAAATCCTGACCGTCACCGGCGAGGGTTTTCTCACACCGCCCAGCGCCTACACGCTCGACCTTCGCGACCACGGCCGCTTACCGCAGCTGGAACTGACCGGCACGGCGCCGCGCTATTTCGATGCCGAGGGCATGGTGTCGGAATTGTTCGAGGCGACGTCCGAAGACGGGACCGTGGTGCCTTATCACATCGTCCTGCCGAAACGCTGGACGAAGGGCGAACTGCCGGTGCTGATCTATGGCTATGGCGGGTTCGAAGTGTCGCTGTCGCCCTCCTACTCCGGCACGACGGGGCTCTTCGTCGAACAGGGCGGCGCCTATGTGCAGGCCTATATCCGCGGCGGCGGCGAGCTTGGCCCGCAATGGCACGAGGCAGCCCGGCGCGGCGGACGCCACAAGGCGTTCGAGGATTTCGTCGCTGTTGCGCGCGATCTCGTCAGGCGCGGCTATTCGAAACCGTCGCGCATCGCCTGTACCGGCGGCAGCAATGGCGGGCTTCTGACTTCGGTCATGCTCACCCGTTACCCGGATGATTTCGGCGCCATCTGGACACGGGTGCCGGTGACGGACATGGCGCGTTTCCACCGCTTTCCCGCCGGCCGCGCCTGGATGGACGAATACGGCAATCCCGACGCGCCTGAAGACCTTGCCTTCCTCACCGCCTATTCGCCGGTGCATCAGGTGCAGACGGCAAGCGCCGTCACCTACCCGCCCGCCTATATCGACAGTTCCACCAATGACGACCGGGTTCATCCCTCGCATGCGCGACGGCTTGCCAAGCGGCTCTCCGACATGGGCCATACGCCGCTCTTCCACGAGTTCGGATCGGGCGGCCATGGCGGGGCGGGAAATTCCGCCGAACAGGCTGCGCGCACGGCGATGGGCTACAGTTTCCTGCGCCTGACGATCATGCAGCAGGATCAGGCGATCTGATACGGACAGGTATTGCGGCAGGCTCAGGCGCGCCTGCACTGTGCTTTGTCCGATCCTATGCCGGTTCAGGCGAAGGATCGGACGGGCTTGCTGCAACGATTGCTTCGGTATCGTCACTATCAACGGAAAAGGGGCTGGCGGGACACTGCCAGCCCCTTTGCTTTTCGTGCGAAATCCAACCAGCAGTATTCTGAAATATCAGCCGATATGCATCAACTACCTGCAAGACTTGCAGTTTTTTCTTTTGGCCAGCGATTTTCATGGTTTCCAAACTTCAGAATCAACCTAAAGGTGGGTCACGTTTGTGTCTCAAGATTTCTCAATATTTCGCAAGTTGATGCCTAAGAATATTTCATTCAGTGCAATTACCCGGACGATGCTCGACAAATGGCTTCTGACGGAACCGGACAATCCGGCCCCGGCGGACGCCGTCTTCAGCACGATATTGCCGCAGATGAGCGTCAAGATGCGGCTGACATTGTTCACCATTTACGGCAGCGACCCGAAGAACTGGCATATGAAGGCGCTGCGCCATTCCGGCTTCGTGTCGCGCATTCTCAACATCAACAGTATCTTTGCCGACAATTATCTCAGGGACTTCAAGGACCAGCGCTATCTGGAGGACGCCGTCATTCCGCGGCTTGTCCAGGTCGTCCAGTCACAGCAGCCATCGATGGAACTGGTCAAGACGCGGCTCTTCGGCGTCAATGTCGGCTATGATCGCGTTCTCATTCCGCAGAAGAACAGCAATGGGCCGGAGTGGATCCTTTCGGCGAGCTACGGCCAGTTCCTGCTCAGCGAACCGCAATTCTCCGAGCGTCTCGACGTGACCGACGAAGGTATCGTGCAACTCTTGATCGAAGGGTCGACCGCCAAGGAGATCGCGGCGGAACTGAATGTCTCCCACCGCACGGTCGAGCATCGCATCGACCGCCTGAAAGAACGCTATGGTGCCCGCAACACGGTGCATCTCGTCGCCATGCTGGTGACGGCGCAGGCCGAAAAAATGGCCAACCGCTGACCGGTCTTCCCGGCGCTCCCGCGCCGATCCGACGGTCCTTACGAAGAAACCGGCCACGCCGCGGCCGGTTTCTGTACTGCGTCAGTTGAACAGCGAGAGCAGGCCCTGCGGTGCCGAATTGGCGATCTGCAGGCTCTGGACGGCCAGTTGCTGCTGGGTCTGCAGGGCGCTCAGCCGTGCCGAACTCTCCTCCATATCCGCATCGACCAGAGTGCTGACGCCCTGATCCATCGACGTCATCAGCGACTTGGCGAAATTCGACTGCATGTCCATGCGGTTCTGAACGGTGCCGAGCGTCGCTGCAGCATCGGTCACGCGATCGGACACGACCTGGATATAGTTCAGGTAGCTGTCGATCTTGCCGGGATTGGAAACGATATCGACCGACATGAAATCGAGTGTCGGCACCGGCTCGATGTTGACGCCGACATTGTAGAAGCCAATACCGCTTTTTTCGCCCGACTTGCGATGCACTGTCGGATCAGTGGTGATTTCGACCGCATCGTCGCCATTCGCGGCGATCGTGATATCCGAACGATCGAGCAAGGTAGTGAGCAGCGTCGCCATCTCGTCGGACGTCGAAACCGTGCCATTGTCGACGTTGAGGATCCGATTGACGTCCTCGCGGGTGAAGGAAAGATGCGTCGCCTCGTGATCGACGGTGAAGTCCATGCTGGCTACGACATCGTCCATCACCGTGAAGTGCTTGTAGTCGAGGGTCAGGGATGACTGCCGGCTGCCGTAGGACACGGCCCGGTCGGCCATCGCGTCGTTGATCGTCAGGTCGGTTGCCGTCACGCCGGAAATCTCCATCGACGAGCCGTCGAGGGACGCAATCCCGGTATGAGTGATATAAACTGCACTGGATGACGAATAGGTCGCCACCGCACCGGAACCCTGCAAGGCATAATTGAGGACCGAGGCATATTGGGCGGCGCTGGAGATGACGCCATCATCTCGACCGAGGACCGTATCGACCATGTTCTTGTCGATCACAATAGAGGTGGTCTGCCCGTCACTATAGGGCGCCGATATGGGATCAGCCGGATTGTCGGCATCAATGGTAATGTCGAAGGCAAGCTCGCTGTCATCCGTGAAGGTCAGCGGTTCATCGTCGGGAAACTGGAAGGCGAACTGGAAGGCGGCGGGGCCCGTGCCGGTGTTGCTGCCGGCCGTATAGGTGCTGCGCGCGCCGTCAAGCCGGTCGAAACGAAGGCCACCCATCGTATCGAGATCACGCGGGTCGGCCTGTAGAAGGCCGCCGCCCGTGGTGTTGAAAAGCGAAAGCCCGAGAAGGTCGACATTGAGCGAGTGGACAGCCACCCCGCCAGACTGATCACGGGTGAAGGACGAGACGACCGAAGCCTCGTTCTGGCGGCCGTCATATATGTCGTCGACATCGGTACTCAGCCAGTTTTCGCCGTTGAAGCTGGCACTTGTGGCAATCGCCCGCGCCTGCTGCTTCAACTGGTCCAGCTCCTGCTGCACCTTGGCCTTGTCGACGCTGCTTTCCTTGGCCGTCACCAGCTTCGACTTGAATTCACCCAGAATATCGAGCGTCGATTCGAGGCCGGCATAGGCGGTTGCGACCTTGGAGGCGCCGACATTCATCGCGTCATCGGCGGCAGAAATCGCCTTGCTGTCGGATTTCATCGTGGTCGAGATTGACCAGTAGGCAACATTGTCAGACGCCTTGGAGACTTTCAGACCGGAACTGACCTGGCTTTGCGTATCGGACAGGTTGGAATTGACGGCACGGAGAGTTTGCAGCGCCGCCGAGGCGGCGCTGTTGTGCAAAATACTGGTCATGGCAATACCCGAAAAAATGAAGGGCGGTATCGTCATGATGCCGAAAAGAACATGATGTTCGGGGGCACTATGGTGGATGAAATATTAACGCCGCAGGTCAGGTTGCAAGGTAGAAATACCACACGTAAAACATTCATCGGACCTAATCTTCAAACAAGACTTTCCTATCGATCAACATATTCTTTTCTATATAGAAAAACCGGGCTCAGTGCTGCGCCGGCGTCTCCGGCGCTCTCGCGGCAGGGCCGATCATAACGCTCCGTTAACCATAATCGGCGAAAAGTGACTCGGTCTCAATACATCGGTCACTTTTCAATCGAGCGCCCCAATATGCCATTCCGCGTCCTCTGCGCCGCCGCCACCGTCGCCCTCCTGCTCTCCTCCTGCGCCGGCAAGCACCAGACCGAGGGCGGCACGCTTGCCCTCTCGTTTGCGCCCACCACAGCCACTTCACCGGCCAAGAAGGCCGATGCCGATTCGCCGATCGCACTGAAGCCGGCCGCCTGGGGCCGCCTCAGCGACCCGAAGGGGCTTGCAGGCCGGACGATCGAGGTCTCGTCTCTGTCGGATGTGAAGCTGCGCGACAAGGAAGTGGTCCTGACTTTCGACGACGGCCCGATGCCGAAAAAGACCGAGAAGATCCTCGCCACGCTCGACGAATTCGGCGTGAAGGCTTCGTTCATGATGGTCGGCGAAATGGCCAAGGCGCATCCGGAGATCGCCCGCGAAGTGGTGGCCGACGGCCACACGATCGGTAGCCATACCTACCGCCATCCGGATCTTGCGCATATGTCCTACGACGATGCGGTCGCGGAGATCGAAAAGGGCCGCAAGGCGGTCGAAGCGGCAACCGATGTCGAGGCGGATTTCTTCCGCTTCCCCTATCTGGCCGATAGCAAGAAGCTCAGACAATGGGTCGGCAGCCACCGGATGGTGGTGATGGATGTACAGGTCGATTCGAAGGACTATTTCAACGTCTCGCCTGCGGCCGTCGCGACACGCACGATGGATGCGCTGCGCGCCCATCACAAGGGCATCATCCTGATGCACGACATCCATCCGCGCACCGCGGCCATGCTGCCGGCGCTGCTGACGCAGCTGAAGGCAGAGGGCTACAAGGTGGTGCAGCTGAAATACGGCAAGCCGGCGTCGGACATGGTCGCGTCTTCCGCCGTCACCAAGCCGCTGTTTGCGACAAACTGACGGGATAGCGCAATTCCCGCTAACGTGGGAACCGGTTTTGCGGGAATTGCGGAGAAACAAAGAGACGACGCAGTTTCGCGTTTCGAAGAAAGGCGGAAATACTTTAGAGCCGCAGGCGCGACAGGGCCGGTCAGGCCTTGCGCGTCCAGCGGCCTTCCGGCGTCTGTTGCCAGTAGGTGAGCGTGTGGCCGCCCTCTTTCAGGCGCTTCCACTCGGTGCGCGCGCCTTCGAGCTGGATCTGGTCATAGCCGTCGAACATGAAGACGACGCGTTCGTAGTCGGCAAGGTCCGGTGGCTCTGCGCCATCGACCATGAAGCGCACCGTCGCGGCATTCGACCGTTCATCGGCAGACGCGGTGATCAGCACCGGCTGTTCCTGCGGCAGCGGCGACGCATCCGTGCCATGCGGCAGGAAACTGTCTTCCCGATAGGTCCACAGATGCGCGTCGAGAAGATCCCGGCGCGCTTCCGCAGAGGTCTGCAGCACCACTTTCCAACCGCGCTCGACGCTTTTTTCGAGGAGCGCCGGCAGCGCATCCTCAAGCTTCGATTCGGTCAGGTGGTAGAACAGGATTTCGGTCATCAGCCCTCGTAATGCGCCCGGACCAATTCGTCCAGCAGCCGTACGCCGAAGCCAGAGCCCCAGGACTGGTTGATCTCGTTCGACGGCGAATTAAGGGCCGTTGCGGCGATATCGAGATGCGCCCACGGGGTGTCGCCGACATAGCGTTTCAGGAATTGCGCGGCGGTGATCGATCCCGCCTGCCGGCCGCCCGAGTTCTTCATGTCGGCGAAACGGCTGTCGATCAGCTTGTCGTATTCCTTGCCGAGCGGCATGCGCCACAGCTTTTCGCCTGTGACCTCACCGACGCCTGCAAGTTCTGTCGCCAGCGTATCGTCATTGGAGAACAGGCCGGCATGGATATTGCCGAGCGCCACGACGATCGCGCCGGTCAGCGTCGCCAGATTGATCATGAAACGCGGCTTGAAGCGCTCGTTGCAATAATAGAGCGCGTCGGCCAGCACGAGGCGGCCTTCGGCATCGGTATTGATGATCTCGATCGTCTGGCCGGACATGGAGGTCACGATATCGCCCGGACGCTGGGCGTTGCCATCGGGCATGTTTTCCACGAGGCCGAGAATGCCGATGACGTTGGCCTTCGCCTTGCGGGCCGCAAGCGCATGCATGAGGCCGGCAACGGCTGCCGCACCACCCATGTCACCCTTCATGTCTTCCATGCCGGCACCCGGCTTGATCGAGATGCCGCCGGTGTCGAAGACGACGCCCTTGCCGATGAAAGCGATCGGCTGTTCGCCGGCCTTGCCGCCCTTCCACTGCATGACGGCGAGACGCGGCGGGCGCACCGAGCCCTGAGCCACGCCCAGAAGCGCGCCCATGCCGAGCGTCGTCATTTCCGTTTCGGTGAGGATTTCCACCTCGACGCCGAGCGTTTCGAGCGCCTTCGCCTTGTCGGCGAATTCGACCGGGCCGAGAATGTTCGGCGGCAGGTTGACCAGTTCGCGCGCGAGATTGACGCCGCCGGCAATCGCCTCCGATTCGGCAAAGGCCTTCTTGGCAGAGGCTGCCTCGGCGGTGACGATCGTCACCTTGACGGTCTTTTCCTTGCCGTTTTTCTGGTTGTCCTTCTCGTCGTCATCCTTCTTCTTGGTCTTGTACTGATCGAAGGAGTAGGCGCGCAGCAGCATGCCGAGCGCAAAGCCCGCAGCCTCTGCCGCCCCCACGGATGCACCCGGCGCATCGAGGAAGACGGTAAGCTTTTCCGCCGACTTGACCGCAGCCGCCGCCGTACCGCCGACCTTCAGCCAGTCGAGCGCCTCCATCGACCCCGCCTTGCCGAGACCGATGACGACGAGACGATCGGCTGCGGAGCCCTCAGGCGCCAGAATATCGAGCGTCGAAAACGCCTTGCCCTTGAATTTCGCAATCCCCGCGGCGCGCGTCACAATATCGGCCGGATCGGCTTCTGCCGCGCCCGCGGCCTTGGTGTCGCCGGAAAGCTTGAGCTGGACAACGAGGCCGCCGTCGAGGCTGGCAGACTTGGCAAAGGCGATATCGAATAGGGTGGACATTGCTACTCCCGAATGAAGACTTATCGAAACAAAGGCCCGATCTTCACCCTTTCGCTCGTGAAGGCAAGCGTGAAGCGCAGCGCAAATCGTCTTTGCCGCGTTCAAAACCCATCTCCGGCCCGCGCATTTTCAGTTCCACGTCATTTTGCTGTTGCAGGAGAATGAGACAGGAAAGCCGGTAAGGCCGCGCGTTCGGACCCATCCCGACAGCCGCATGCCAGACTTGCGTTCCGCCAGAGATATTTTTCCATCGGGCCGCCTTCAGGCGGGAAAGGCTATCGGACCAGACCATGCAAGGCCTTGCTCTCGCGCTTCGTCAAATGCCCGTCCGGCTGCGGCAATCCCAGACACATCTTCGGTTCGTTACCCGCAACTGGGGCCTCTCGGCCACGCTCCTGGCCCTCTGGTGCGTTCTGCTCGCGGTGTTTCATTTCTTTCCGGCGATCGACCTTGATACCGCACGGCATTTCTTCACCCGCACCGTCTGCGCGCCGGGCGCCGCCAACGGCCTGATCTGCGGCCATTTCGCCGATGCCGACGACACGTCGCTGATCATCATCCGCAAATGCCTGTTCTTCCTGCCCGTCGTCGTCGGG
The DNA here is from genome assembly GCA_028283725.1 of Neorhizobium sp. Classification (GTDB taxonomy): domain Bacteria; phylum Pseudomonadota; class Alphaproteobacteria; order Rhizobiales; family Rhizobiaceae; genus Neorhizobium. Next base: position 789,907 of record JAPWKC010000004.1, read on the forward strand.
ATCGCCATCGTCATCCGGCTGATCGACAATCTGGGCCATCACGGCGCGACCTATTGCCGGGAAACGACGCGTCAATGTTCGGTGGCGCTGATGGCGCTGGTGGCCGGCCCCTATCTGCTGGTCAACCTCTTCCTGAAGCAGGTCTCGCACCGGCCGCGCCCGTATCAGACCGATCTTTTCGGCGGGCCGCACGCCTTCACATCGGCGGGCGATTTCACCGGCGCCTGCGCCGGCAACTGCTCGTTCATCTCCGGCGAGGCGTCCGGCAGCGGCTGGCTCGTCTGTCTGATCGTGCTTCTGCCGAAACCGCTGCGGCTCATTCTGGCGCCACCGATCATCGTGCTGTCACTCATCTCGCCGGCGCTGCGGGTCGGCTTCGGCGGCCATTACGTCTCCGACGTCGTGCTCGGCTGGCTGTCGTCGCTCGTCATCTACGCGGTGATCGCGGAATGTTTCGAAATGTCACAATCGCGAAGAAAACATTCCTCGCCAACAGCTTTGTGAGGAAATGCCTGTCGCAAATGCCTTACCGATCGCTTAGATAGGCGCAACGCCATCCCAATCACGATGGCAGAATGGCAATCACGTCGGGCCGGCATGAAGCTTCTCGAAGTCTATATATTGCGCCGCATCTTTCAGATGTTCATCGTCGCACTCATTCCGGTGCTGACGATCATCTGGACTATTCAGGTGCTCGGACGCATCAATCTGGTGACCGATACGGGCCAGTCGATGGGCTCGTTCATGCTGCTTGCAAGCTTCATCCTGCCCACTATCGTGCCTGTCGTCATGCCGTTCGCGCTCGTCATCGGTATCACCCAGACGCTGACGGCGATGAACAGCGATTCGGAATTGCCGGTCATCGACGCAGCCGGCGCAAGCCGCGCGCTGATCTACAAGCCGGTCATGGTTCTCGCCGTGGCACTTGCGGCAGTCTCGTTCCTGATCACCAATTTCATCGAGCCGCGTTCACGCTTCGGCGCGCGCGAAATGGTGGCGACCGCCTATGCGGACCTGCTGTCCTCCGTCATCGAGGAAAAGACCTTCCGCAGCATCGAAGACGGACTTTACGTCCAGATCTCCGAACGCCATTCCGGCCGGGTGCTGAAGGGTCTGTTCGTCGTGGATTACCGCGACCCGAATGTCGACATGATCTATTACGCACGCGAAGGCCTTGTCGATCCAAGCGGCACGTCGCTGACGATGCGCGACGGCGAAGTGCATCGCAAGGGGCCGGACGGCCGCATCTCGATCGTGAAATTCGCCTCCTATGCCTTCGATCTGTCGTCGATGACGAAGTCGGACAATACCAACGGCGCGATCCCGCTCAGCTCCGGCGACCGGACCTTGAGTTTCCTGCTCAATCCCGATCCGACCGATCCGGCCTATGAGCGGAACCCGGAAAATTTCCGCACGGAGCTGCACCGGCGCCTCTCCGACTGGCTGTTCCCGATCACCTTTGCGCTGATCTCGCTTCTGATTGCCGGCAGCACCCGCTCGCATCGGCAGGCTCGGCTGCATCCGATGGTCTCGGCGCTGATCATCGCCTTCATTCTGCGCTGGCTCGGGTTTTCGCTCGTCAACCTGACGCAGCGCAATTCGATGTATGTGCCGCTCGTCTATCTCGTGCCGCTTGCGATCATTGCCGGCTGCGTCCTGATGCTTGCCACCAACCGGCAACTCAAGATGCCGTCCATCGTCGGGCGAGCCATTTCCGGTGTCATCCGGTTTGTGCAGGTGCGGCTTGCGGGCCTGCGCGGTTCGAAGGGACGTGCCGCATGATCTTCTCGACACTCGGCCGCTATTTCTTCAGGCGCTACATCATTACCGCCATCTGGTTTCTGCTCGGCGTCAGCGGCATCATCTTCCTTGCCGATTTCAGCGAGACCAGCCGCCGCCTCTCCGGCCTTGCCGGATACAGCGTCGCCGGCGCGCTGGCGATGACGGCGATGCGCGTGCCGCTCATCCTGCAGCAGACCATTCCAACAGTCAGCCTGTTCATCGGCATGACGGTGCTGATCGCGCTCAACCGCCGCTACGAACTGGTGGTCACGCGCGCTGCCGGTATTTCGGTCTGGCAGTTCACCCTGCCCTTCGCCGTCGGCGCGTTTCTGATCGGCGTCTTCACGATCAGCGTCCTCAACCCCGCAGCCGCCTGGGGCCAGCGCCAGTCGCAGGCGCTCGAAAGCGCATGGCGCGAACAGAGCGGCAAGGCGAAGCCGTCGCATTTTCTGCCCTGGATCCGCCAGATCAGCGGGAACGAGGACACAATCATCGGTGGAAAAAGCTATCGCGACGGCGGCACGATGCTGATCGACGTCGTGGTTTTCCACTTCGACAAGCAGGGCGCCGTGACCATGCGCCAGGATGCCAAGACCGCCAAATTGGAGGATGGTTACTGGCAGCTTAACGACGTTCTGGAGAATCGCCCCGGCGAAATTCCGGTGCGTCATCCGACGGCGCAGCTTCGTACCAATCTGAAGCAGGAATATATCCAGGAGAGCCTGGCGGCCCCGGAAACCGTTGCGTTCTTTGATCTTTCGAGAAAAATCGAGATCAGCAAATCCTTCGGCATATCGACAAAGGCGCTGGAAACGCAGTTCCATTCGCTCCTGTCACTGCCGATCCTGCTCGTCGCCATGACACTCATTGCGGCAACAGTATCATTGAAATTCAGTCGCTTCGCCCAGTCTCGATCAATGATTCTGGGTGGAATAGTTTCCGGCTTCGTGCTTTATGTCGTCACAGTGCTCGTGAAGGCATTCGGAAGCAGCGGAGCGATTCCTCCCTTCGTCGCTGTCTGGATTCCAGTCATCGTTGCGACGGCGTTGGGTGCGACTATCTTGCTTCATCAGGAGGATGGCTAGTGGCGGTAAATAACCGCAAGAAATTCAGACGGCTCGCCGCCGCCCTCATGACCAGCGTGTCTGTATGCGTATCAGGCGTTTCCGCAACCACTGCACTCGCGCAGTCTCCCCTGTCGACTATCGGCAAGGACGACAACGCGAAGATGCTTTTGCGTGCCAATGAACTGGTCTACGACCAGGACCAGCAGATCGTCACCGCCAATGGCGGCGTCCAGATGTATTACAACCGCTACCGCATGGTTGCGCAGCGGGTGCAGTATAACCAGAAGACCGGCCATGTGATCGCGTCGGGCAATATCGAGTTCGTCGAGCCCGGCGGCAACAGGGTCTATGCCGAGCAAATGGACGTGACGAACGACTTCGGTCAGGGTTTCGTCAACACCATCCGTCTCGAGACAACCGACAATACCCGCATGGCTGCCGAGAGCGCCGAGCGGCAGAGCCAGGACGTCATGGTGCTCAACAACACCGTGTACACCGCCTGCCTGCCCTGTTCGGCCACGCCCGGCAAGGCACCGCTCTGGCAGGTGAAGGCGCAACGCGTCATCCGTGACGGCCAGACCCATACGATTCGCCTCGAACATGCGCGGTTCGAACTTTTCGGCGCCCCGATCGGCTACCTGCCCTTCGTCGAAGTGCCGGATGAAACCGTGGAGCGGAAATCCGGCTTCCTGTTTCCGAAGTTCAGCGCCAGCGACAATCTCGGCTTCAGCGCCGGTATTCCTTATTATCACGTGTTCTCGCCCAGCATGGATGCGACGATCACGCCGACCTATTATTCGAGCCAGGGCCTTCTGGTTCAGGGCGAGGTGCGCAACCAGTTCGACAACGGTTCGCATACGCTGGAATTTGCCGGGATCCATCAGCAGAACCCGAAGAACTTCGATCCGGGCACGAGCGACCGCGACGCCGATACGCGCGCCATGGTCTCCTCGCATGGCGAGTTCGACATCAACCCGCGCTGGAAATTCGGCTGGAACGGCATGCTCCAGACCGACAACAATTTTGCGCGCACCTACAAGCTCGAGAATGCCTCGAGCGAGACCTACACGAACGAGATCTATCTGCGCGGCCTCGGTCAGCGGAACTATTTCGATCTGCACGGCTATTATTTCGACATCCAGGACGATTCGAAGTCGAGCATCCGCGAACGACAGCAGGCGATCGTCTATCCGTCGTTCGATTATGATTACGTGGCACCGGAGCCGGTCTTCGGCGGCCAGCTGTCGGTCACGTCGAACCTGACGAACCTGACGCGTCGCCAGTCCGACGCCTATTTCGAGGGTTCCGACTGGCGCTTTCCGGGTCTTTCGGGCGATTACAGCCGGTTCACCACCGAGGCGGAATGGAAGCGGACATTCACGACGCCGCAGGGCCTGCTGCTGACGCCGATCGTGGCTGCACGCGGCGACGGGCTCTATCATTCCTTCGACGGCAATCCGTCCGGCTATGACGGCAGCCTGAATTCGAGCGGAACCGACGGTCGCTACATGCTGACGGCCGGGCTCGAAGCCCGCTATCCGTTCCTCATCGAGGCACCGGGCGGCAGCCATATCATCGAGCCGATCGGCCAGATCTTCGTGCGTCCCGACGAACAGGATGCCGGCGGCCTGCCGAACGAGGACGCCCAGAGCTTCGTCTACGACGCGACGACCCTGTTCGACCGCGACAAGTTCTCCGGCTTCGACCGGATCGAGGGTGGCACGCGCGCCAATCTCGGCTTCCGCTATACGGGTTCGCTCAACAACGGCATCGGTCTGCGCGGCATCTTCGGCCAGTCCTACCAGCTCGCCGGCAAAAACTCGTTCGCTTCGGACGATCTCGTCAGCGCCGGCAACGAATCGGGCCTCGAGACAACGCGGTCCGACTATGTGGCGATGGCCGCCGTCGACCTGCCGCAGGGCTTTACCGTTCAGGGCAACACGCGCTTCGACGAGAAGACATTCGATCTCAAGCGCACCGATGCCTCGGTCGGCTACACGACACCGCGCGTCAGCGGCAAGCTGATCTACACCAAGGTTTCGGCCCAGCCGCAATATGGCGACAGCAGCCCGACGGAAGTCCTGAAGAACACGCTGTCGTTCCGCGTCAACGAGAACTGGTCGCTGGCCGGTACCGCAACGTGGGACTTCAACAACAACGACGTCATCCGCCGCGGCATCGCCGTCAGCTATGCGGACGAATGCACGATCTTCACCCTTGCCTATACCGACAAGCCGGCCAGCACGGATGCTGCCGACTGGACGGTCAGCGCGCGATTGAGCTTCAGAACGCTCGGTGACGTCAATGTCGGATCGACCAAGGACTATACCGACTACACGGAAAGTTTCCGTGAGTGACGGTGGGGGAACCCCCTCCGTCATGGTTTCGCCGCAACGATTGTGCATCGGCAGACAGATCGGCTGAAACGGGTCGCATTCCACGGGCATTTGGCCAGAGTGTTTTGGTCACAGGGTTACGGGGACGCCCGGCTGAGAGAGAGCCAGCGGAAAAGGGAATGACTTTCATGTTTGCAGTGAGCGCCACGCGCAATCTTGCCCTCGGCCTTGCGGCGCTGGCCGCCTCGGCCGTCATCACGCCCATCGGTACGCAGGCTTTCGCGGTGGAAAGCGCGGTCGCGGCCGTCGTCAACCGCCAGCCGATCACCTCGTCGGACGTGGCGCATCGCGTTGCCTTTTTGCGCCTGCAGCACCAGAAGCCGGATCAGAAAGTCGCGCGCGAACAGCTTGTCGACGAGATGCTGAAGCGTCAGGAAGTTGCCCGCGTCAGGATGTCGGTCTCGACCGAGGACGTCGACAAGGCCTTCGATCGCTTTGCCGCCGGCAACAAGATCAGCACCGCGCAGCTGACCGAGATCCTCAACCGCTCCGGCGTCACCGTCGAGCATTTCAAATCCTATATCGCCGTGCAGATGAGCTGGCCGCGCCTCGTGCAGGCCCGTTACGGCGGCGGCCGCGGCAAGATGACCAGCCAGGAGCTCGTCACCCGGATGCTTGAAAACAAGCAGAAGCCGGTGACGACCGAATATACGCTGCAGCAGGTGATTTTCGTCGTGCCCGCCAACAAGCGCAACGCGATCCTTGCCAAGCGCAAGGCCGAGGCATCGGCCGCACGCGGCAAGTTCCCCGGTTGTGCCGATTCGCGCACGTTCGCCGCCACCATGCTCGACGTCTCGGTGCGCGACCTCGGCCGCGTGCTGCAGCCCGAACTGCCGGACAACTGGAAGCCGCTGGTCGAAAAGGCCAAGGGCAATACGACCGAACCGCTCGTGACCGACCGCGGCGTCGAATTCATCGCCATCTGCGACCAGAAGCAGGTGAATGACGATGTGGCCGCAGAAGCGGTGTTCCGTGCCGAGGACCTGACCAAGGCCGAAAAGACCGGCCAGGACCCGAACGACAAGAAATATCTCGACGACCTGCGCAGCAAGGCGCAGATCGAATTCCCGTAAACACACCCGGAGCCATCGCGCGAATGCCTGTCGATCGTCCGCTTGCCCTCACCCAGGGCGATCCTGCAGGTATAGGCCCTGAGATCACGCTTGCCGCCTGGCTTCAACGCCAGGCGCTTTCGCTTCCCGGCTTCCTCTTCATCGGCGATCCGGCAATGCTTGCCGCGCGCGCCAAGCGCATCGGCCTTGATGTGCCGATTGCAGAATGCGGACCGGACGAGGCACTTTCGACCTTCGGCACCGTCCTTCCCGTCCTGCCTGTCAAAAATGCCGGCGATGCGGCAGCCCTTGCCGTTCCCGGCGAGCCGCATGTGGCGAGCGCGCAGGGAACGATCGGCGCAATCGAGACGGCCGTCGCGCTGACGCTTTCGGGTCAAACAGCAGCCGTCGTCACCAATCCGATCGCCAAGTCGGTGCTCTATCAGGCCGGGTTCGGCTTTCCGGGCCATACGGAGTTTCTGGCGGATCTCGCCGAAAAACACACCGGCCGGAAGGTGCTTCCGGTCATGCTGCTTGCAGGGCCGAAGCTGCGCGCGATCCCCGTGACGATCCATATCCCCGTCAAGGATGTGCCTGAAGCGCTGACGCAGGAGCTGATCGAAGAGACCTGCCGGATCACCCATCACGATCTGAAGACCCGTTTCGGCATCGAGCAGCCGCGGCTGGCCGTCGCCGGCCTCAACCCGCATGCGGGCGAAGATGGTGCGATCGGCAGCGAGGACCGGGATATCATTCATCCGGCGATCGTGGCGCTTCGGCAGGAGGGCATCAACGCCTTCGGGCCGCTGCCCGCCGACACGATGTTTCATGACGAGGCGCGCAGCCGTTATGACGTGGCGATCTGCATGTATCACGATCAGGCATTGATCCCGGCCAAGGCGCTCGGCTTCGACACCTCCGTCAACGTGACGCTCGGCCTGCCCTTCATTCGCACCTCGCCCGACCACGGCACGGCCTTCGGCATTGCCGGCCAGGGTGTGGCGCGCGCAACGAGCCTTGTCGAAGCCATTCGACTGGCTGGCGATCTGGCTGGCGATCTGGCCGGGAAGGTAAAAGTCTGATGGCGACGCTCGACGGTCTTCCGCCTCTGCGCGAGGTGATCCAGCGCCATGGCCTCGATGCCAAGAAGTCACTCGGCCAGAACTTTCTCTTCGACCTGAACCTCACCCAGAAGATCGCCCGTTCGGCGGGTTCTCTGGAGGGCGTCACCGTGTTCGAGGTCGGCCCCGGCCCCGGCGGCCTGACGCGTTCCATTCTGGCGCTTGGCGCAAAGAAGGTCGTCGCCATCGAGCGCGATGCCCGCGCGCTGCCGGTTCTTTCAGAAGTTTCCGATTTCTATCCGGGCCGTCTCGAGGTGATCGAGGGCGATGCGCTGAAGACCGATTTTGCAGCCCTTGCCGCCGAAAAGGCCGAGGGCGGGCCGGTCAAGATCATTGCGAACCTGCCCTATAATATCGGCACGCAGCTCCTCATCAACTGGCTTCTGCCCGAAAACGGCCAGTGGCCGCCCTTCTACGAAAGCCTGACGCTGATGTTCCAGCGGGAAGTCGGCCTGCGCATCGTCGCGCAGCAGGACGACGACCATTACGGACGGCTCGGCGTTCTCTGCGGTTGGCGCACCGATGCCCATATGATGTTCGACGTCCCACCGCAGGCCTTTTCGCCGCCGCCGAAGGTGACGTCTTCCGTCGTCCACCTGACGCCTAAGGCAAATCCCCTGCCCTGCGACGTCGCCAAGCTCGAACGTATCACGCTTGCAGCCTTCGGCCAGCGCCGCAAGATGCTGCGCCAGAGCCTCAAGCCGGTCGGCGGCGAGGCCTTGCTTGCCAAGGCGGATATCGACCCGCAGCGACGCGCCGAAACGCTCTCCATCGAAGAGTTCGTGCGGCTGGCGAATTGCCTGTAAAGACATGCAGGAATGCACGTATGCAACCAATAGTTGACAATCAGTCACATTAATGGTGAGCTAACTGCCATCGTCCCTTGGAGGCAGATATGGCAGTTAATCCCGCGCGGGTTGCAGGCTTGAAATCAGGTGATGGCGGTGGCACATTTGACGACATGGAAACGCGCGTCAGCAAGCTCGAAGAGATAGCGGAAGGCACGAAGGCCGTTCTGGAGAAGATTGTCGTGCGGCTTGACGGTATCGATACCCACTTGGGCGGCATTGATGCCCGGCTTAACGGGATCGACAACCGGCTGGACGGGATCGACAGCAAGCTTGAAGCGATGGATGGCCGGCTTGGCGCAGTCGAGACACGCGTCGGCGGTGTCGAGACTTCGATCATCGCCATGAACTACGATCTCGGCATCGTCAAAGCCAAGCTGGATTCCAAGCCTGATCAGGGATGGATCACCAATGTCATGGGCATTATGCTTGCTGTGTCGTTCGGTGCGATTGCCTGCGCGACCGGCATTATTTCCGTCCTGAGATAGTTTCGACGCAAGCTGCACGGCTTCGGTCGGGTGATCCTCTGCCCCGGAACGGTGAGATCAGCAACTCATCCCATCAGATCTCAGAGATTGGGTTCTTCCGTCAGAAGACCGGTGACGAACTCGAACAGGCCGTGACGACGGTCGCGGCGGACGCGTTCGGCATTGACGATGCAGTTGACGTTGCGGAAAGCCTCGTCGAGGTCGTCGTTGACGATCACGTAGTCATATTCCCGCCAATGCTCGATCTCGGAACGGGAATTGAGAAGGCGCGTGCGGATCACCTCTTCTGAGTCTTCTGCGCGGCGATGCAGGCGCGACTGAAGCTCGGTCATGGTCGGCGGCAGCACGAAGATCGACACGACATCGGCCGCCATCTTCTCCTGCAACTGGCGGGCGCCCTGCCAGTCGATATCGAAGAGCATGTCGCGGCCTTGCGCCATCGCCTCTTCCACCGGCTCGCGCGGCGTGCCGTAGAAATTGCCATGGACTTCGGCCCATTCCAGAAGCGCATCGGAATCACGCAGGCGCTCGAATTCGCGTACCGAGATGAAATGGTAATGCTTGCCGGCAATCTCGCTCGGGCGGCGCTGGCGGGTGGTGACGCTCACCGAGATCCCGAGGCTCGGGTCTGCTTCCAGAAGATTGCGGGCGATCGTCGACTTGCCGGCGCCCGATGGGGAGGACAAGACAAGCATGAGGCCGCGGCGGGCAATTGTCGCCGGCATTTTGGACGGCGATGTTGCAGCCGAGGTCGAGCTCATCTTCTACTCCAGATTCTGGACCTGTTCGCGGAACTGGTCGATGACGACTTTCAATTCTATCCCTGCCGCGGTTACCGCAGACGCATTGGATTTGGAACAGATGGTATTCGATTCCCGGTTAAATTCCTGTGCAAGAAAGTCCAGCCGGCGTCCGACAGGCCCCGCACCGTCCAGAAGCGTGCCGGCGGCGACCACATGGGCCTTCAGCCGGTCAATCTCCTCCCGCAGGTCGGCGCGGGTGGCGATCAATGCCGCTTCCGCATAAAGGCGGTCGCGATCCAGTGCCGCCGGGCCGGCAAGAAGCGGCGCCAGCTGCGTCTCCAGCCGGCGGGCGATCTCTTCGGGCTGGCGCGACGGATCGTTTTCGACGGTCGTCGTCAGGTCGGCGATACGGGCCACGTGGCCCTTGAGTACGGCTCTCAGCGCCGAACCTTCCGACGCGCGCATCTCCTGGAGCGCGGCGAGTGCCGTGTGAAGGGATGAAAGAACGGCTGCGTCGCGGGTGGCGAGGACCTCATCGCCCTCCTCCGCCTCGCGGATATCGACAAGACCCTTGATGGAAAGAAGCGTATCGAGGCGCAGCGGCGCCGGGTCGATGACGCCGGCCAGTTCCTGCTTCAGCGTCATGACGGCCGCAAGCGCATCGCGGTTGAGAACCGCTTCCATGGCCGTCTCGGCAGCCGAAGCAGACAGCGTCACCTGCAGATTGCCGCGGGAGAATTTTTCCGACACGAGGCGGCGAACCTCCGGCTCGATGCGTTCCATGCCGTTTGGCAGCCGCAGCCGGATGTCGAGCCCCTTGCCGTTGACCGAGCGCAGTTCCCAGACGAAACGGCTGCGCCCGCTGGTCGTCTCGCTGCGGGCAAAGCCGGTCATAGACTGAAGCGGTACGGACTGGAGAGGCGCGGATTGCAGGGGCATCATATTCTCCAGACTGACGGACATGTTCCGTCCCCGTTCAAAAACCGCGGCCGGGCGGCCGCGATGCACATCATATCGGTATCGGCTCGCCGTGCTGCCGTCAGGAATACCCGGCTCAGTTGCCGCGCGGCGGTTTTTCGGCCTCGGCGCCATCCGGCTGGCCATCGACCACCTCGTCGGAACCGGAGGCACGATCCGCCTCGACCTTGCGCCAGCGGCGGACATTGGCGTTGTGCTCGTCGAGCGAAGCGGCGAACACATGGCCACCGGTGCCGTCGGCTACGAAATAGAGGTCGTTGGTGCGCCACGGATTGGCAACCGCTTCCAGCGCCGCACGGCCCGGATTGGCGATCGGCGTCGGCGGCAGGCCCTTCACCAGATAGGTGTTATAGGGGGTCTGCTTGGCAAGATCCGACTTGTAGATCGGGCGATCCGACGGCTTTCCATCGCCGCCGAACAGGCCGTAGACGATCGTCGGGTCCGATTGCAGCCGCATGCCCTTCTGCAGGCGATTGAGGAAGACCGAAGCGACATGGGCACGCTCGTCTTCCTTGCCGGTTTCCTTCTCCACGATCGAGGCGAGCGTGACGAATTCCAGCTTGGTCTTGATCGGCAGGTCGGGATCGCGATGTTCCCAGATCTGCTCGACCATCTTGTCCTGGGCGGCGCGCATCTGCGAGACGATCTCGGAGCGGCGGGTGCCGCGGGAGAACTTGTAGGTATCGGGCCGCAAGGTGCCTTCGGCCGGAAGCTCGGACGGGATATCGCCCTCGAGTACCGGATCTTCCTTGAGGCGCGTCATCATCTGACGCACGGTGAGGCCTTCGGGAAGGACGACGGAATAGAGAATGGACTTGCCGCTTTCCAGCGTCTCCATCACATCCTTCATCGAGGCATGCGCCTTGATCTCGTATTCGCCGGCCTTCAGCGTGGCGCCATTGCGCAGATAGGTCATCGTCACATAGCGGAAGATGCGGGCATCATCGACGATGCCGTTGCGCTCCAGATTGGAGGAGATTTCAGCAAGGCCATTGCCCTGCCGGACCATGAAATGGGTGTTGGTTTCGAGCGGGCCCGGATCCTGGAACGAACGGATCAGATAATAGAAACCGGCCACGGCGACGATTGCGACGAAGACGATCGTCGTCATCACGAAATTCAGGAAGATGACAACCTGGCTGCGGGCCTTTTTCGAGCGCCGCGGCGGGTCCGGCAGGCGCTCGGGCTTCAGGGCCTCGTTCGGCGACTTCGGAATGATGGGACCACGCGTGCCATTGCCGCTAGTGCCCCCGGCGCCGCCAGTGCCCCCGGTACCATTGAAATCGCCTGTCTGGTCGGAATTGCTCACCGCTCCCCCTTCGTCAAAAACCGTGGCCACACCTCTGCCCGCGCAATGCGGCGAAAAGCAGGTCCGGACAATGATATGCGCAGAGCGCGCCCGCCCGGATCAGATGTGACCGGGCAGGCCGTGAACCCGTTAGGCCTCGTAGCGGCGCAGAACGAGCGATGCGTTGGTGCCGCCGAAACCGAACGAGTTCGACAGGGCGACATTGATGTCCCGCTTGCGCGCGGTGTGCGGCACAAGGTCGATCTTCGTGTCGACGTCGGGATTGTCGAGGTTGAGCGTCGGCGGGGCGATGTTGTCGCGGATGGCCAGCGCCGAGAAGATCGCCTCGACGGCACCGGCTGCACCGAGAAGATGGCCGATCGCCGACTTGGTGGACGACATGGAGACCTTCGAAGCCGCATCGCCGACCAGACGTTCGACCGCGCCGAGTTCGATCGTATCGGCCATGGTCGAGGTGCCGTGGGCATTGATGTAGTCGAGATCGGATGCACCGAGGCCGGCGCGCTTGAGCGCCGACGTCATGCAGCGGAAGGCGCCATCGCCGTCTTCCGAGGGGGCCGTGATGTGGTAGGCATCGCCCGACATGCCGTAGCCGACGACTTCGGCATAGATCTTGGCGCCGCGCGCCTTGGCATGTTCAAGCTCTTCCAGAACCACGACGCCGGCGCCCTCGCCCATGACGAAACCGTCGCGGTCACGGTCATAGGGGCGCGAGGCCTTGGTCGGGTCGTCGTTATGCTGCGTCGACAGCGCCTTGCAGGCGGCAAAGCCGGCGAGGCCGATGCGGCAGATCGGCGATTCGGCGCCGCCGGCCACCATCACGTCGGCATCGCCGAACATGATCAGGCGGGCGGCATCGCCGATCGCGTGCGCACCGGTGGAGCAGGCCGTGACGACCGCATGATTGGGGCCGCGCAGCTTGTGCTTGATCGACACCTGTCCGGAGACAAGATTGATCAGGCGGCCGGGAATGAAAAATGGTGAAATGCGACGGGGCCCCTTGTCGCGCAGGGTATAACCCGCTTCGACGATGCCCTCGAGACCGCCGATGCCCGAGCCGATCATGACGCCGGTCGCGATCTGGTCCTCGTCGGTCACAGGCTTCCAGCCGGCATCGGCCAGCGCCATGTCGGCAGCCGCCACGCCGTAGAGGATGAAGGGATCGATCTTGCGCTGTTCCTTCGGCTCCATCCAGTCGTCGGCATTGAACGTGCCGTTCGAACCGTCGCCGACCGGAATACGGCAGGCGATCTTGGCCGCGAGGTCATCGACCTCGAATTCGGTGACAACACGGGCGGCGTTTTCGCCGGCCAGCAGTCGTTGCCAGCTGACTTCCGTTCCACACCCAAGAGGAGATACCATGCCGGTACCGGTGATAACGACACGCCTCATCGCCAGCGTCCTACCTCGTAGCTATCGAATTCCAAACTTAGCGAATTCCAGTTGTTGAAACGGCCCGAACAAGCGGGCCGTGAAAGGGACTGGACGCATTTTTCAGCGCCCGTCCCGAATAGTCAGTCTCGATCAGGCCTGAGCCTTTTCGATGAACTTCACGGCATCGCCGACGGTCAGAATGCTGTCTGCAGCGTCGTCCGGAATTTCAACGCCGAACTCTTCTTCGAAAGCCATGACCAGCTCAACGGTATCGAGCGAGTCCGCGCCGAGATCGTCGATGAAGCTCGCGCCTTCGACAACTTTGTCGGCATCGACGCCGAGATGGTCAACAACAATTTTCTTCACGCGTTCTGCGATATCGCTCATGTCGGTTTCCTCGACCTTTGTCCTTATCGGATTGCCCAAACGGCATCCGCATCCTGTTAAAACCTGCCACCGGCGCCATCAGGCATCGAGACCGGCAAACTCGTTCGCCCTTCGCGAGGACCGGCCATAATACTCACGCATTATAACCACCTGCATCTCAGGGTGACTATTCACAGTCATGGCCCGCTTAACACGGTTTCCGTGTCACGCAAAGCCAGAATCTGTAGCCCTGCACAGCCGCCAACAACCGATATCCCCCGGTTTTGCAGTGCAACCATGCGATACGGGCCATCAGATCATCGCCATGCCACCGTTGACGTGGAGCGTCTGGCCGGTGACGTAGCCCGCCTCATCGGAGGCGAGATAGAGAACGGCAGCGGCAATATCGGCGCCGGCGCCCATGCGCTTCATCGGGATCGCACCCATGATCGCTTCCTTCTGCTTCTCGTTCAGCTTGCCGGTCATGGCGCTGTCGATGAAGCCCGGCGCCACGCAGTTGACCGTGACGTTGCGGGTGGCGATTTCGGCCGCGAGCGACTTGGAGAAGCCGATCATGCCGGCCTTGGAGGCGCAGTAATTGGTCTGACCCGGATTGCCGGTGACGCCGACGATCGAGGTGATGTTGATGATGCGGCCATGGCGGCGGCGCATCATCGGATGGGTCAATTCGCGGGTCAGGCGGAAGACGGAAGTCAGGTTGACCTCCATCACCGCATCCCAGTCCTCGTCGCTCATGCGCACGAAGAGGCCGTCCTTGGTGATGCCGGCATTGTTGACGAGAATGTCGATGCCGCCGAGTTCGGCCTCAGCCTTCTCGCCGAGCGCCTTGACTTCGGCGCGGTCGGAAAGGTTGGCCGGGAAGATGTGGACGCGGTCGCCGAGTTCGGTGGCGAGCGCCTCAAGCTTTTCGACGCGGGTGCCGTGCAGGCCGACGATGGCGCCCTGGCGGTGAAGCATGCGGGCGATTTCTTCGCCAAGCCCACCGGTTGCGCCTGTCACGAGGGCCTTGCGGCCGGTCAGATCAAACATTGCAAAAATCCTTCTCTTCAGCCGAGGATGGCGGCAAGCGCCGCGTCGATATCGGCCGGTGTGTTGACGGCGACGCCGGAGATATTCTTGTCGATGCGGCGGGCAAGGCCCGTGAGCACCTTGCCGGAGCCGATTTCATAAAGCGTGGTGATGCCGTTTTCGCCGAACCACTCCACCGTCTCGCGCCAGCGGACCTGGCCAGTCACCTGGGTGACGAGCAGCTTTGCGATCTCATCGGCATCCGACACCGGTGCTGCGCGCACATTGGCAATGACCGGCACGACCGGGTTCTGCTTGGCGACCTTGTCGAGCGCGTGACGCATGGCATCTGCCGCGGGCGCCATCAGATCGGAGTGGAACGGTGCCGAGACGGACAGAAGAATGGCGCGCTTGGCGCCCTTTTCGGTCGCGAGCGCCGCTGCCTTTTCGACGGCAGCCTTGGAGCCGGAGATGACCAGCTGGCCGCCGCCATTGTCATTGGCGATCTGGCAGACGCCGTCTGCCCGTGCTTCAACGCAGACCGCTTCGACATCGGCGTGTTCGAGGCCGATGATCGCGGCCATGCCGCCTTGCCCTACCGGCACTGCCGACTGCATGGCATCGCCGCGGATGCGCAGGAGCCTTGCCGTGTCCGACAGAGAGAAGGTGCCGGCGGCACAGAGCGCCGAATATTCGCCGAGCGAGTGACCGGCGACATAGGCAACCTTGTCGGCAAGCTTCAGGCCGCGGGCTTCAAGCACGCGCATGACGGCGATCGAGACGGCCATCAGCGCCGGCTGGGCGTTGGCCGTCAGCGTCAGCGTGTCTTCCGGGCCGTTCCACATGATGTCGGAGAGCTTCTGGCCGAGTGCGTCATCGACTTCGTCGAAGACGGCGCGGGCTTCCGGATAGGCGTCGGCCAGTTCCTTGCCCATGCCAACGGCTTGACTGCCCTGGCCGGGAAACGTGAATGCGATGCTCATCGGAGTTTACCTTCCCTTGCATTTTCGCCCTGCATTCACATTCCCGCCCGCAGAGTCAAGCTTTTGGCGGTTTTGCGCGCGGATTACCCGCAGAAAAGAAGGGGTTTCGTCCTTCTGCCGCCGGTTTTGCGGCACCGATGCGGCAATCGGCGCAAAGCGGCGGGCCGGCCTTGCATCGCAGCAATTCCTGCTTAAAGTCCGCCCGGCTTTTCAGATAACGGGATACATTACATGAAATTCCACAAACTTGGCCGCACGGATATTTCCGTGTCCGAGATCTGCCTCGGGACGATGACCTGGGGCACGCAGAACAGCGAGGCCGAAGCCCATGAGCAGATGGATTACGCCTTCGAGCACGGCGTGAATTTCTTCGATACGGCCGAACTCTATCCGACGACGCCGCCCGGTCCGACGACCTATGGCCGCACGGAAGACTATATCGGCACCTGGCTCGAAAAGACCGGCAAGCGCAAGGACCTCGTGCTGGCGTCCAAGATCGCCGGCGCCGGCCGCCCCTGGATCCGCGAGGGCAAGCCGATTTCGACCGCGACGATCCATGAGGCGCTGGATGCCAGCCTGACGCGGCTGAAGACCGATTATCTCGACCTCTACCAGATCCACTGGCCGAACCGCGGGCACTATCATTTCCGCAATTCGTGGAGCTTCGACGCATCCAAGCAGAACCGCGCTGCGGCCGAAGCCGATGTGATGGAAATCCTCGAAACGCTTGCCGGCATCGTCAAGTCGGGCAAGGTGCGCGCCATCGGCCTGTCGAACGAGACCGCCTGGGGCACGCTCGAATATATCCGCGCATCCGAAGACAAGGACTTTCCACGCGTCGCGACGATCCAGAACGAGTATAACCTGCTCTATCGGACCTACGATCTCGATCTGGCGGAAGTCTCGCATCACGAGGATGTCGGACTTCTGGCCTATTCGCCGCTGGCAGCCGGGCTTCTCACCGGCAAATATCTCGGCGGCGCCAAGCCCGAGGGCTCGCGCGGCGCGATCAACGGCGACCTCGGCGGCCGCCTGCAGCCGCTGCAGGAACCGGCAGTTCAGGCCTATGCAGACGTGGCGAAAAAGCACGGGCTCGATTTCGCCCAGATGGCGATCGCCTTCTGCCTGACCCGGCCGTTCATGGCATCCGCCATCATCGGCGCGACATCGATGGAGCAGCTGAAGGCCGATATCGGCGCCGCCGACCTGACGCTGTCCGACGCGGTGATGGCCGAGATCGCCACCGTATATCGCCAGTATCCGATGCCGATCTGACACGATCGAATATTCAAAACGTCGGCCGGGACGCGATGCACGCGCCCCGGCCTTTTCCAATGGATGCCCGACTTCCTCAATCGAGGATTTGTCATGCAACCTTCTTCGGCTGCCGCCCGTTCTCGTGGCGCAATGACAACGCAAGACACAATGGCCAGCCTGCAGGAGCTGCTTCAAAGCCTGACATGCGCATCAGACATGTCGGCGAGCCATCCCGATCATCCAAGGATCCGGCGCGCGCGTGTCGAACGCACGCTTGCCCGATTGAAACTGTTTCAGGACGGCTTGGCGGCGGCCGACCCGCCCTCGAGTTCAGACAGCGCCAGCGACAGATGACGGGCAACGTTGTCCTGACCCGCGGCCTCGGCAAGTTCCAGCGCTGCACGACAATGGGCAAGCAGCGGATCGGCTGCAAATATCACCTGCGTCGCCGCAGCTTCGACGATCGCACCGGAGAAGATCGAGGGTATTCCCTCCTCGTCCCGCAGACACCGGCCGAATGACAAAATGGTGCGCGAACCACCATCCGGATCGAGCACACGGTATGTGGAACTCGTCTGCGTGCCGCTGAGGATCGCCTGATGCACCGACCGGGCGATCTGCGGCTGATCGCTCGGATCGATCCGTTCGATCACTTTTTCGACCGGGATGCCGGCTGCGAGGTCTTCGTGCGGCAGGCCATAGATATCGGCAAACATCGGATCGCCATAAAGCGTATTGGCGCCCACGATCCATGTAAAAAACCCCATGGCGGGCGCATTGCCGGACCAATCCTCATGGCCTGCCGACGTCGCGGACATGCTTTCTCTCCCGGAAACTGGTTATCCCCTTTACAAAGCCGAATGAGCCATCCGGTTGCATTCGACTTTGCTTAATTTCTAGAGACACCAAATCCTTCGACACGGGAAGAGGTGGCGCGTTATTTTCGATTGGATATCTTGCCGGGGTCACAAGGCACCGCTTCGATGGCACAGCCGGTACGGCCAAGGCAGCTATTTCCACCCCGCCCCTTGCCTTTTTCCGATAAACCCGTATAAGCCGCGCTGTTCGAAACACCCGGTCTTCTGGCTGGTGGCTGAACGGAGGGCAGGTCCGGGACACCGGGCCGCAGGAACCACAAGCGTTCCGGCCTCCCGTGTCTCCGCTCTCGACCGTCTCGATACAACAACTTTTCTTGCCGGGGAAAACCCCAACAGGAGCAGTCGTTGAGGCTTAGCCGCCGAATCCGGGTGTCAAGACAACCGCAAGAAAAGGCAAAGCTTACATGGCTCTTTACGAACACGTATTCCTTGCCCGGCAGGATATGTCCGCTCAGCAGGTTGATGCCCTCGTCGAACAGTACAAGGGTGTCATCGAAGCTAACGGCGGCAAAGTCGGGCGCATCGAAAATTGGGGCCTCAAGTCCCTGACGTATCGCATGAAGAAGAACCGCAAGGCTCACTACGCGCTCATGGACATCGACGCACCGGCAGCTGCCGTGCACGAGATGGAGCGCCAGATGCGCATCAACGAAGACGTTCTTCGCTACATGACGATCGCCGTCGAGAAGCATGAAGAAGGCGCATCCGCAATGATGCAGAAGCGCGACCGTGACGACCGTCCGCGTCGTGATGGCGACGATCGTGGCCCGCGCCGCGAATTCGGCGACCGTCCGCCGCGCCGCGACTTCGGCGATCGCCCGCCGCGCGAAGGCGGCTTCGAGCGCGCACCGCGCCCGGCCCGTGACGCCTAATCGGATAGAAGGACAAAAGACCAATGGCTGAAGCATCCTCCTCCCCGGCACGCCGTCCGTTCCACCGTCGCCGCAAGACCTGCCCCTTCTCGGGTGCAAACGCTCCGCGGATCGACTACAAGGACGTCCGTCTCCTGCAGCGCTACATTTCCGAGCGCGGCAAGATCGTTCCTTCGCGTATCACAGCTGTTTCGCAGAAGAAGCAGCGCGAGCTGGCCCAGGCCATCAAGCGCGCCCGCTTCCTCGGCCTGCTGCCTTACGTCGTCAAGTAAGATGATCAATCCCCTCCGGCCCTCGTGCCGGAGGGGATCTCCCTTCCGCGATGGGCGCGGATCGGACATTTCAAATCCCATGTTGGGGATGCGCGCCTGAGACAATGATTCGGGCTGATCCTCTAACTGCTTGATGTAGCAGGACAGCGAGACCGTGAAGACGAAGTTCCAGACCGTGCTGCCGACCGGCATTCTTGCCGGTATCATCGCCACCCTGCTTGTCATGGGTGCGAGCGCACAGGCGTCGCTTGCGTCTCTCCTCTATGCTGCCTCCGCCCTTCCCATTCTGATCGCCGGCCTCGGCTGGGGCAATCGCGCCGCCATCGTCGGCATCGTCACGGCCGCCGTTCTCGGCGCCATTCTCGTGTCGCCGCTGTTTGCGCTCGCCATGGCGATCTTCACGCTGATCCCGGCCGGATGGCTGTCGCATCTTGCCAATCTGGCGCGGCCGGCCTCCGAACTCGGTGGTCCGGACGATCTCGTCGCCTGGTACCCGATCTCCGACATTCTCCTGCATCTCTGCTCACTTGTGACCGTCGCCGTCATCGCGCTCGGCTTTGCGATCGGCTACGGCCCTGATCTGACCGGCAAGATGGTCGATGCGATGATGCAGGCGCTGCAAACGCAGGAGCCATCCTTCGAGGCGGACCCCGCCAGCATCGCACAGACCAAGAGCATGCTCGTTCTGATGCTGCCGATCTTCCAGGGCGGCATCTGGGTGCTGATGCTGTTTGCCGCCTTCTACGTGGCGGTGCGCGTCGTGTCCCGCTCGGGGCGGGCGCTGCGTCCGCGCGAAGACATGCCGTCGGCGCTCAGGATGAACCGTTACGCGATCTTCGTCTTTCTCGGCGGCGTCGTGCTCACCTTCCTCGGCGGCGTGCCGTCGCTGATCGGCGCAACGATCTGCGGCACGTTCGGCGCCGGCTTCCTGATGGCCGGGTTTGCCGCGCTGCATTTCCGCTCCAAGGGCAAGGACTGGCGCCTGCCGGGCCTCGTTCTCGCCTATCTTTCGACCACGCTGGTGCTTCCGGCCCTCGTGGTCATCATCCTCGGCCTTGCCGATACGCGGCGCACGATTGCGCTGACGCCGGCCAAGGCTGCCAAAAATGCCAACGAACACACATCTTAAGATCTGAAAGGAAACACAACAATGGACGTCATTCTTCTCGAACGCGTGGCCAAGCTTGGCCAGATGGGCGAAGTCGTAAAGGTTCGCGACGGTTTTGCGCGTAACTTCCTGCTGCCGCAGGGCAAGGCGCTGCGCGCCAATGAAGCCAACAAGAAGCGTTTCGAAGCCGAGCGCGTTACCCTCGAAGCTCGTAACCTCGAGCGCAAGGGCGAAGCCCAGACGGTTGCCGACGCCCTCGCCGGCAAGACCTTCATCATCGTTCGCTCGGCTGGCGAAACCGGCCAGCTGTACGGCTCGGTTGCTGCGCGCGACATCATCGAGACGCTGGCTGCCGAAGGCTTCAACATCGGCCGCAACCAGGTCGATCTCAACACCCCGATCAAGGCTATCGGCCTGCATAAGGTGACGCTGCACCTGCATTCGGAAGTCGAAATGGAAATCGCGGTCAACGTTGCCCGTTCGGCCGAAGAAGCCGAGCGTCAGGCCAAGGGCGAAAGCCTGACGTCTGCCGACGCGATCTACGGCGTCGACGAAGATGCGCTGCGTCCGGAAGACTTCTTCGATCCGGAAGCAGACCAGGACGGCGAAGACGAATAATCGTCTCTTCGCAGGCACTTGCCTCAAAGAACGCCCGGATCCCAGATCCGGGCGTTTTTTTGTCCCTTTCGGGGTGTAGACTCACTGTCCTGAGGGGCTGAGTCGCCGGCTGACACAGTCAACCGGATTTGGTCCCCTGCCGGCTTTTTTGTCTCGCGTCTCAAGCCGCTGCTGTGGATAGCTGTGGGAATCGCATTTGGCTGACGGAAGGCGTTCCATGCGGTGACGGAAGTCACTAAAAGCGAACGCTGATCGCGACCGGGAATTGCTGCCCGACATTGCGACCCTCTGGACGGACAGGACGGATAAAAAAACCATGAACGACGCCGTACGCAAACTTTCCCCCTCCCAGCCGGCGGAACAGCATTACCGCGAGGCGCCGAACAATATCGAGGCGGAGCAGGCCCTTCTCGGCGCCATCCTGGTCAATAACGATGCCTATTACCGGGTCTCCGACTTTCTGAAGCCAGTGCATTTCCACGAGCCGCTGCATCGCAAGATCTTCGAGGTGGCCGGCGACATCATCCGCATGGGCAAGACCGCCCATCCCGTCACGGTGAAGACCTTCATTCCGACGCCGGAAAAGGTCGGCGACATGACGATGGCGCAGTATCTGGCGCGTCTGGCCGCCGAAGCCGTGTCGATCATCAATACGGAAGACTACGGCCGGGCGATCTACGACCTGGCGCTGCGCCGGGCGCTGATCCAGATCGGCGAGGACGTGGTCAACATCGCCTATGACGCGCCGCTCGACATGCCGCCGCAGAGCCAGATCGAGGATACCGAACGCCGGCTCTTCGAACTTGCCGAGACCGGGCGCTACGATGGCGGCTTCCAGTCGTTCAACGATGCGGTGGCGCTTGCCATCGACATGGCGGGGGCTGCCTTCGAGCGCGACGGCCAGCTTTCCGGCATTTCGACCGGCATCCTGTCGCTCGACGGCAAGATGGGCGGCTTGCAG
The DNA here is from genome assembly GCA_028283725.1 of Neorhizobium sp. Classification (GTDB taxonomy): domain Bacteria; phylum Pseudomonadota; class Alphaproteobacteria; order Rhizobiales; family Rhizobiaceae; genus Neorhizobium. The sequence goes on from JAPWKC010000004.1 coordinate 811,409, forward strand.
CGCTCCGACTTGATCGTGCTTGCGGGACGACCGGGCATGGGCAAGACCTCGCTTGCCACCAACATCGCCTATAATATCGCGGCGTCCTATGAGCCGGAGGTCAATCCGGACGGCTCGTTCAAGGCCAGGAACGGCGGCGTCGTCGGCTTCTATTCGCTCGAAATGTCGTCCGAACAGCTGGCGACGCGTATCATCTCGGAGCAGACGGAAGTCTCCTCGTCGAAAATCCGCCGCGGCGACATCAGCGAGGCCGAATTCGAAAAGCTCGTCGCCTGCTCCCAGATGATGCAGAAAGTGCCGCTGTTCATCGACCAGACCGGTGGTATCTCGATCGCCCAGCTTTCGGCGCGCGCACGCCGCCTGAAGCGCCAGCGCGGCCTCGACTGCCTGGTCGTCGACTATATCCAGCTGATGACGGGTGCCGGCAAGGGCGACAACCGCGTGCAGGAAATCACCCAGATCACCACCGGCCTGAAGGCGCTCGGCAAGGAACTGAACGTGCCGATCATCGCGCTTTCGCAGCTGTCGCGTCAGGTGGAAAGCCGCGAGGACAAACGTCCGCAGCTCTCCGACCTTCGCGAATCGGGCTCTATCGAGCAGGACGCCGACGTGGTGCTGTTCGTGTTCCGCGAGGAATACTATGTGAAAAACATGGAGCCCCGCGACATTTCCGACCCGAAATATCCCGAGTGGGAAACGCTGATGGACAAGGTGAAGGGCACGGCAGACGTGATCATCGCCAAGCAGCGCCACGGACCGACCGGCACTGTCAAGCTCGCCTTCCAGTCGGAATTCACCCGCTTCACGGATCTCGCCGAGCCGAGCTTCACGCAATACGAAGAGCATTGAGGCGCCCGGAGTTCGGAGAATTTGACCGGTGACGTTCATGGTGGCACCATCGCCACCATGAACGCCGTATTGCTCTACCGGTCTAAGACAATCCTGTCGGACGGCGCCATAATCGAAATGGTGATCTGGAAAGTTCCCCGCCGCGTTGCCGGCAGCTTGCACGATTATAAGGGGCAAAGGTGACCATCGGCATGTCGATGGTCATGAGAAGCCCTACAGCTTTTCCGGCGTCGAGGCACTGATGGCGGACTTCCTGCAGGATATTCGTGTGAGGAGGCAGAGACGACCATGACGACAGCAGTCATCCGGATCGAGCGGGACGACGATAGGGCGCTGGACCGAGCCGCGGCCGGCTTCGCGCAGGCTTGGACCACTGGAGAGGAAAAGGACCATGTGTTCGCCTTCTCCTCCCCCGAACAGCTGTTCACCATTCTCACACCGAAACGATGGACGCTGATCGAGACGCTGCAAAAGCTCGGCCCCTCGACTTATCAGGCGCTCGCGGCGGCTCTTTCTCGCAATGTGAGGCGCGTCCACGAGGAAGTGGGCGCGCTGATCGATTGGGGTTTCGTCGCCGTCGACGACGAGGGGCGCATCCATGTCCCCTATGAGATCATCCGCGCCGACTTCGACCTGCGCAGCGTTGCCTGAGACGTATTGCCCGTCGCCCGTCCACACGATCCCGTCAGCAAGCCGGGGATTTTTCCGTTGCGGGGTTTTCCCGCACGGCGAAAGGTTTAGGATCGTGGCTCATCTGACCTCTCTTGCATGCGAGTATCCATGACCGAGTTCGACGACGACTTTTCCGCCGACGAAACCACCCTTGACGAGCTGCCCGACGATTTCGATATCGCGCCGGTCAGGATGACGGTCGATCTCGGGGCGCTCGCCGACAACTTTCGGGAGATGGCGCGCCGCTCCGGCAAGGCGGCGACCGCCGCCGTCGTCAAGGCCGATGCTTACGGACTGGGCCTCGAAGACTGCGGCACGGCGCTCTACGAGGCGGGCGCGCGGGATTTCTTCGTCGCCGCCGTTCAGGAAGGCGTGACACTGCGCGTCTATGCGCCGGATGCGCGCATCTACGTGCTCTCCGGCATCTGGCCGGGCCAGGAAGCGCTGTTTTACGAACACGGGCTTGTGCCCGTCATCGCGTCGGAAGAGCAACTGGCCTTCTGGATGGGCGTGACGGCCGAGCATGGCGACCACCCCTGCGCGCTGCATGTCGATACCGGTTTCAACCGGCTCGGCCTGCCGCTCGACGCGGCGATCGCCTTTGCCGACGACGTGTCGCGGCCGGCGAGTTTCTCGCCGGTGCTGATCCTTTCGCATCTGCATAGCGGCGACACGCCCGCCTCGCCGCTCAACCGGCAGCAACTTGAATCTTTCGAGCAGGTTGCCGCCGCTTATGAAGGCATTCCTTCCACGCTTGCGGCCTCCGCCGGGGTCTTTCTGGGACCGGAATACCATTTCGACCTGACGCGGCCGGGGATTGCCGTCTATGGCGGCGAATCGGTCAATGGCGCCAAGCCGCTGAAGCCCGTCGTGAAGGCCGAGGCGCGGATCATCCAGATCCGCGAGGCAAGCGCCGGCTCCACCGTCAGCTATGGCGCCACCCATCAGTTGTCGCGCAACAGCCGGCTCGCCATCGCATCCGTCGGGTATGCGGACGGATATATGCGGTCGCTTTCCGGTGCGGGCGTGCCGCTTCGCGCCGGCGGAACTTCCGGCGCGTTTGGCTTCATTGCCGGGTACCGGGTGCCGGTGATCGGCCGGATCACCATGGATCTCACCATTTTCGACGTCACCGACGTGCCGACCGGCGCCATCCGTGCCGGCGACTATGTCGAGCTTTTCGGCCCGAACATGCCGCTCGACGAGGTGGCCCGCGCCGCCGGCACGATCGGCTACGAACTCCTGACCGGGCTCGGCCTGCGCTTCGAGCGGCGCTATCTCTACCCGGACGACTGAGCCGGGCCTCTCCTTTTCTAGAGCATCCGCCCTTTTTAGCGTGCCCCCTGCCCCTCCCCCTTGGAAGCGGCAGGGCAGCATGCTAAAAGAGAACAAAAGGAGATCGAAATGACCGAGATCCATCTCAGCGACGAACACAGGGCCTTCATCGAAGAACAGGTGAAGGATGGAACCTATGAAAATGCTGGCGATGTCGTTTCCGACGCTCTGCGATTGCTGAGCAGCGAGAAAAGGAAGTTTGCCGAACTTCGTCAGCTTCTACAGGAAGGCCTGGATGATGTCGCAGCGGGACGGGTCCATAGCTACAATTCTGCTGAAGAAATGCTTGCCGATATAAAGCAGATGTCGGCCGCGCGGAAAGCAGGAGAGCGCTATTAAGAGCCGGGAGCCTGTATGGTCGACAGCGGCGCGCGCAGACCTGTTCGCCCATCACGACTATATAGCGCGCGACAATCCGCTTGGCGCGGACCGCTTCTTTCTGGATATTTATCGGAAAGTCGAACGATATTCGCGAACCGGGCTTACCGGAACCAACCGCGGAGAGTTCGGCAACGGCATCCGCGGCTTCTCCTATCGACAGCGCGTGATATTTTTCACCGTCTCCGATACCGCACTGACAATCCTTCGGGTGGTTCACGGTCACCAGGACATTTCCCCCGATTTTTTCAAGACTGACGAAAACTGACCTCATGGCAAAACCCAAGACCCAATTCGTGTGCCAGAACTGCGGCACGGTGCATAACCGCTGGGCCGGCAAGTGCGATGGCTGCGGCGAGTGGAACACGATCGTCGAGGAAGATCCGATGGGCGGCATCGGGTCGGGGCCCGGCAAGATGCCGAAGAAGGGCCGCGCCGTAACGCTCACCACGCTTTCGGGCGAGATCGAGGAGGCGCCGCGCATCCATACCGGGATTTCCGAGCTCGACCGGGCCACAGGCGGCGGCTTCGTGCGCGGCTCTGTCGTGCTGATCGGCGGCGATCCGGGCATCGGCAAGTCGACGCTTCTGATGCAGGCGGCGGCAGCACTTTCGCGGCGCAAGCACCGGATCATCTATGTCTCCGGCGAAGAGGCCGTGGCGCAGGTGAGATTGCGGGCGCAGCGGCTCGGAGCTGCGGATTCGGACGTGCTGCTTGCCGCCGAAACCAATGTCGAAGACATTCTTGCGACCCTTGCCGAAGACAAGCGGCCGGATCTCGTCATCATCGATTCCATCCAGACGCTGTGGAGCGACACGGCCGATTCGGCTCCAGGCACCGTCACGCAGGTCAGGACCGGCGTGCAGGCGATGATCCGCTATGCCAAGCAGACGGGTGCGGCGATGGTTCTGGTCGGCCATGTCACCAAGGAAGGCCAGATCGCCGGGCCGCGGGTGGTCGAGCATATGGTCGATGCCGTTCTCTATTTCGAGGGCGACCGCGGCCATCACTACCGCATCCTTCGCACCGTCAAGAACCGTTTCGGACCGACCGACGAGATCGGCGTGTTCGAAATGTCGGATCTGGGCCTGCGCGAGGTCTCCAACCCGTCGGAGCTTTTTCTCGGCGAGCGCAATGCGAAAGCGCCGGGTGCCGCGGTGTTTGCCGGCATGGAGGGCACGCGGCCGGTTCTCGTCGAGGTGCAGGCGCTGGTGGCGGCGACCTCGCTCGGCACGCCGCGCCGCGCCGTCGTCGGATGGGACTCCTCCCGGCTTGCGATGATCCTTGCGGTGCTGGAAGCCCATTGCGGGGTCAGGCTCGGCCAGCACGACGTCTATCTCAACATTGCCGGCGGCTACCGGATCTCGGAACCGGCGGCCGATATGGCGATCGCCTCGGCGCTGGTTTCCTCGCTTGCCGGCGTGCCATTGCCGGCCGATTGTGTGTTTTTCGGCGAAATCAGCCTGTCGGGAGCGGTGCGTCCTGTCTCGCAGACGGCGCAGCGCCTCAAAGAAGCCGAAAAGCTCGGCTTTTCAGGTGCGATGCTGCCGGCATCCTCGGCCGAACTGCCGAAAGGCAGCAAGGGACGCTGGAGCGAGATCGAGGATCTGCCCGATCTGGTGTCGCGGATTGCCGGATCGATGAAGAAGCTGGGGAAACAGGCTGACGAACCGTTCGAAGATGATTGATCTTCCGTTAATGAGCCTGCTGATGTAAGACACTGCGCTCATCACTCATGAGCGTGATGAGAGTGCCGGGATGAGACGGCAGGTTCTGGAGTAGAGTTTAGATGCCCATCACGATCTTCGACGGTGTCGTCATCGCAGTGACGCTGTTTTCCGCCGTTCTCGCCATGGTGCGCGGCTTCTCTCGCGAGGTGCTGTCGATCGTGAGCTGGGCCGGCTCGATCGCGGCGGCATACTATGCCTACCCGTTCGTGCTGCCCTATGCGGAAAAATACACGTCGGACCACCGGATCGCGATCGCGGCATCGGCCGGCGGCATCTTCCTGATTGCGCTGATCATCATCTCCTTCATCACCTCGCGGATCGCCGATTTCATCATCGACAGCCGGATCGGGGCGCTCGACCGCACACTCGGCTTCCTCTTCGGCGCTGCACGCGGCATCCTGCTTCTCGTTGTCGCAGTCGCCTTCTTCAACTGGCTGGTGGCACCGGACAAACAGCCGGTCTGGGTGACCAACGCCAAGTCCAAGCCATTCCTCGACACGCTGGTCGGCCGCCTCGAAGCGGTGCTGCCGGCCGATATAGAGCCGCAGATCCGCGCCCGAATCCTCGGCCGTGACACGGCCGCCGGCGATGCAAGCAGCGCGCCGGACCAGACGCCCGCCGAGGACGCGCCGCAGACGCAGGGCCGTGCCCCTGCGCTGGCTGCTCCAAACGGAAACACGAAAACAAATAATTGACGGTGTGTTGCGCTTGATGACGCGCAATCCGTCACCATTTGTGGTAACAGACGCATTCAGATGATAGACGGGCTGGCTTCCGGGGGATATTTCCCCCGGCCAGCCTTTCCATTTTTTCCGTTATGGACAATGTCAGTCCGGAAGGTTCAGGGTCCCAGATGCACCAGTCGGTTTCGCACACTTTCGAAATCAACAATTCCAACGAGTGGGAAGACGATACGCTGCACGAAGAATGCGGCGTGTTCGGTATTCTCGGACATCCTGATGCAGCGACCCTGACGGCGCTCGGCCTGCATGCGCTGCAGCATCGCGGCCAGGAGGCAGCCGGCATCGTTTCCTTCGATGGCCTGCGTTTCCATTCGGAACGGCGCATGGGCCTTGTCGGCGACCATTACACCGATCCGGCAACGCTTGCCAAACTGCCGGGCGCCATGTCGATCGGCCATGTCCGCTATTCGACGACCGGCGAAGTGGCGCTGCGCAACGTCCAGCCGCTGTTTGCGGAACTGGAAGTCGGTGGCATCGCGATCGCCCATAACGGCAATTTCACCAACGGCCTGACGCTGCGCCGCCAGCTGATTGCCGGTGGCGCCATCTGTCAGTCTACATCGGATACCGAAGTCGTCCTGCACCTCATCGCCCGCTCGCGCTACACATCGACGGCAGACCGCTTCATCGACGCGATCCGCCAGATGGAAGGCGGCTATTCGATGATCGCGATTACCCGCACCAAGCTGATCGCCGCCCGCGACCCCACCGGCATCCGCCCGCTGGTCATGGGCGAGCTCGACGGCAAGCCGGTCTTCTGCTCGGAAAGCTGCGCGCTCGACATTATCGGCGCGAAATTCGTCCGCGACGTGGAAAACGGCGAAGTCATCATCTGCGAAGTGCAGCCGGACGGCTCGATCTCGATCGACAGCCGCAAGGCCGGCAATGGCCAGCCCGAGCGTCTGTGCCTGTTCGAATATGTCTATTTCGCCCGGCCGGATTCGGTCGTCGGCGGTCGCTCGGTCTATGTGGCGCGCAAGAACATGGGCATCAACCTTGCCAAGGAGAGCCCTGTCGAGGCCGATGTCGTCGTGCCGGTGCCGGATGGCGGCACGCCGGCTGCCCTCGGCTACGCACAGGAAAGCGGCATTCCGTTCGAATACGGCATCATCCGCAACCACTATGTCGGCCGTACCTTCATCGAGCCGACGCAGCAGATCCGTGCCTTCGGCGTCAAGCTGAAGCATTCCGCCAACCGGGCGATGATCGAGGGCAAGCGCGTCGTGCTTGTCGACGATTCGATCGTGCGCGGCACGACTTCGTTGAAGATCGTGCAGATGATCCGCGATGCCGGCGCCAAGGAAGTGCATCTGCGCGTCGCCAGCCCGCGCATCTACTACCCGGATTTCTACGGCATCGACACGCCGGACCGGGAAAAGCTGATCGCCAACCAGTACGAAGACCTGGACGCGATGTGCAAGTTCATCGGCTGCGACAGCCTCGAATTCCTGTCGATCAACGGCCTCTACCGCGCCGTCGGCGGCGAGGATCGCAACGATGCCCGCCCGCAGTTCACCGACCATTACTTCACCGGCGACTACCCGACCCGTCTTCTCGACAAGGATGGCGAAGCTGTGGGCCGCAAAGTATCGCTTCTGGCCAGCAACGGCTGATCAACGACAAGAGATCGGGGCCGCGCGCATGACGCGGCCCCTTCTTTCGCCTCTCGCCGCCGTTTGCGGGGATAGAGCCGGCCGGCCTTGCCGCGCATGACGAAAAATCTCCAGACAACAACGACTTGCACCGATCCCGCCTCTGTGAAATCCTCGCGGCCGACAGCAAGGCGCGGAGTTCCCATGACATTCGTTGAAAGCGGCGACCAGAAACCCGACCTCAAGGGCAGGATCGCGCTCGTCACCGGCGCCTCGCGCGGCATCGGTTATTTCACCGCGCTGGAACTGGCGAAAGCCGGCGCGCATGTGATTGCGACCGCCCGCACCGTCGGGGGCTTGGAAGAGCTCGACGATGCGATCAAGGCTGTCGGCGGCACGGCGACGCTGGTGCCATTCGATCTTTCGGACATGGAGGCAATCGACCGGCTCGGTGCGTCGATCTTCGAGCGCTGGGGAAAGCTCGACATTCTCGTCGCCAATGCCGGCATTCTCGGCGTCATCTCGCCGCTTGCGCATACGGAAGCCAAGGTTTTCGACGAGGTGATGACCACCAATGTCACCTCCGTCTGGCGGCTGATCCGCTCGGTAGAGCCCCTGCTTTTGAAATCCGATGCGGGGCGGGCGCTACTTTTCTCCTCAGGTGCCGCCACCAAGGCACCAGCCTTCTGGGGCGCGTATGCGATCTCCAAGGCGGCCGTCGAGACGATGGGCCGGATCTGGGCCTCCGAAACCAGCCATACGGCGCTGAAGGTCAACATGGTCAATCCCGGCGCCACCCGCACCGCCATGCGGGCGCGTGCGGTGCCGGGCGAAGATCCGCAGATCCTGCCGCACCCGCAGGATGTGGCCGAAAAGATCCTTTTCCTCGCCTCGCCCGATCTTGCCGATAGCGGCCGGATGTTCGTCGTGCGGGAAAACCGCATGGTCGATTTCCGCCTTCCCGACTGATCCCGATCAAGGATAACGGCACTCCATGTCGCTGCAGCAACTGATGACCGATTACGGGCCGCTTGCCGTCTTTCTCGGTGCGGGTTTCGAGGGCGAGACCGCCGCATTTCTCGGCGGCGTCTTTGCCCACCGGCATCTGATGGCCTATTGGCAGGTCGCACTTGCCGCAGCAGCCGGATCCTTCGCTGCCGACCAGATCTTCTTTCTTGCCGGGCGCTATGCTTCACGGCTGCGTTTCGTTCAGCGCTTCGCCCGCCAAAAGGCGATGACCCGCGTCACCGGCCTGCTGGAAACCTATCCCAACGGCTTCATCCTTGCCTTCCGCTTCATCTACGGCATCCGCATCATCAGCCCCGTCGCCATCGGCCTGTCCAAGGTCACGGCCAGGCGCTTCTTCCTGCTCAACCTGATCGCCGCGGCGATCTGGGGCACACTGATCACGGCGATCGGCTATCTGATCGGCGATGCGGTGGAGGAGATCTTCGGCCGGCTCCGGCTGCATATGCATCTGATGATCGCGCTTGGCGTCATCCTTGCCGTGGTCGTTGCGGCAGGACTTGCGGTGCGCTGGCGGATGAGCCGGGCGGGCGACGAAAACGCCGCCGGACGATAGGCATCATCCCGGCACGCATTCCGGCAAAAACCTGCCACGCAGCCCGGCACTCACTCCGGCACTCACTCCGCCATTCAGCCGGTCAGGCCGCCGGCCACGAGCGGCTCGATCATCAGCCGGGCGTTTTCGACAAGCCTTCCGGCAAGATCGGGCCTGTCCTGATCGAGCTGGCGGATGGCTTTCAGCGCATATAGCAAGGCCCAGGCGCGTGGATCGCTCTCCTCCGGCACCGGGCTTTTCGAGACGGCGGCAAGGATGGCGGTCAGCCGCAGGAGCATATCTGCGCGCAGACCGCCGCGCATCTCCGCGCCACCCTCCTGCGCATCCACCATGGCAAGGGCGGCCGCCCTCTCCTTTTGCAGCCCCAGCATCATCGCGACCAGCGCATGCGCCGTGTCGCCCGCCGGCGCCGTTGCAGCGGCCGCTGCGATACGATCGAGCTCGGCCATCAGCAATGCGCCGTAGCGATCGAGGATCGCCGCGGCCAGAACCTCCTTGGTCGGGAAGAAACGATAGAGCGAGCCGATCGCCGTGCCCGAGCGCGCCGCGATCTCTGTCATCGTCACCGCCTGGTAGCCACGCTCGGCAAACAGCGCGATCGCCGTATCGACGATCAGCGCCACGCGCTCATGGCCGCGCTTGCGTTTCGGTGCGACGGCGGATGCGGGCGCGCTGCCATCCGGCGGAGAGACACTTGACATTTGCGAGGGCATCCTCAAATAACTGTTTTGCGAGGCATCCCTCGCATTTGTATTGGCTCTATCACGCCGCAGGTCGCGCGTCATCCGGCGCATGCGCCCGCCGCTCCAAAAAAGAGATTTCCCGTCATGACCCAGACATCCCATTCCACGACCTTCGACGCCAGGACCACCGCGCTTGTCCTTATCGACCTGCAGACGGGTATTCTGGCGATGAATACCGCGCCCTATCCGACCTCGGACGTGCTCGAAAAGGGTAAGGCGCTGGCGGCGACATTTCGCCAGGCAGGCGCTGCCGTGGTGCTGGTCAACGTCGATTTCGGCCCCGGCATGGGCAATGCGCCGCGCAACGCCACCGATGCCGGCTTTGCCGCACGCGACCTGCCGGCCGACTGGTCGGCGCTGGCGGACGGACTTGCCGCACCGACGGATCTTCTCGTCACCAAGGCACAGTGGGGCGCGTTTTACGGCACCGATCTCGACCTCAAACTGCGCCGCCGCGGCATCAGGACCATCGTGATCGCCGGCATCGCCACCAATTTCGGCGTGGAATCCACCGTACGTTCCGGCTGGGAGCACGGCTATGACATGGTCGTCGTGGAAGATGCCTGCACCACGGTTTCGAGGGAACTGCACGACATGGCAGTGACCGCGATCTTCCCGCGGATTGCACGGGTGGTGACGTCGGCTACGGTTGCGCTTGCCTAAGCTCGCGGGAGGCCGCACCGCGCGCGGCAGTGCCAAGACGGTGCGGCCTCCCCAAAAAGCGGGGCTTTAATACCGGAATGGGCAGGCTTATATTGTTGGCTGCAGGGAGTTGTGCTGATGATAGCCGCGGCAGCGAGGAAAGAGATCAACGACATGGTGGCCAAGTGGCCGCCGATGCCGGCGTTGGATTTTGCAACCGTAGCCAATGATAACAGTGATGACGCTGTAAGGGCGCTCAATCAAAGGATCGATGTCAACGAACGCGACACGCAGCGTTGGCGTTCGTTGACGCTGGCTATCGTAGAATTTGTCGAGGCTATTGCTGTTCGTGTAGCTGAAGGAAATAGCGATCTGAGTGCGCACGACATGGCGTTGGCTATGGCACCCATCCTCCAAACTATTCACACTGAAATGGATACGGTGGATTCGTTCCGAGGGGAGAGCGTGCTTGGCAGCATGGGCAGGAACATCGCCACGAATGGAAATCTGCCATCACGCGAAACGCTCGCTCTTTTAGCACGGCGCTATGAGTATCTCGTGGCGCAAAGACTTGCGATGCTTGCGGAAATAAAAGACCGTATTTCGGCTGTGATCTGGGATCTTGACCCGGACGCGCACGGCGGCCCCGCATTCGCCAATCCCGACGACCTGATTTCCTTTCTCGAAAGCTGAGGTCTGCCCTTGCAGCTCAGCCCGACGCCCCGCTTCACTCGCGCGTACAAGGCGTTGCCGCAAGAGGCCAAGGACAGCGTTCAGAAGGCAATTCGCCAGTTCATGGAAAACCCGCGTCATCCGGGACTACATTTCGAAAAGCTGAAGGGCAGCGCGTATCGCACGATCCGTCCGGACCGCGGGAAATACCGGATCGTCCTGCGAGGCGATGGCACATCTTTCGAACTGGTCGACGTGGATCGCCATGATATCGTCGATCGGCGATATGGCTGATTTTCTGTCTCATCAAAGCCCCGACCATCCCCCCTTGACCAATTCCCGCACCCGCGCCATAACCGCTTGCATGAAGACGGCGATTTCCATCTGCGGGATCATTATTCGCTAGCGCATCCGCTGGCCCGGCCGTTCTCGTCTCTCGAAAACCTTTGAAGACAAACGCCCCGGTCCGGTGGTAGCGCTCGTTTACGCCTTCTGGACCTTGCCTGTTTGACGATTGCGGGAGAATTTTTCGATGAGCGCCACGCTCCGGCTCTACAATACCTTGACCCGCGACAAGACGGTCTTTTCGCCGATCGATGCCGACAACGTGCGCATGTATGTCTGCGGTCCGACGGTCTATGATTTCGCCCATATCGGCAATGCCCGCCCGGTCATCGTCTTCGACGTGCTTTTCCGGCTGCTCGGGCATGTCTATGGCGCAGATCACGTCACCTATGCCCGCAACATCACCGACGTCGACGACAAGATCAACGCCCGTGCGCTGCGCGATTTTCCGCATCTGCCACTCAACGACGCCATCCATGCGGTGACGGAAAAGACGGCCGCGCAGTTTCATGCGGATGTCGCAGCGCTCGGTTGCCTTGCCCCCACGATCGAGCCGTGCGCCACCGACAATATCGCGCAGATGATCGAGATCATCGAGAAGCTGATCGGCAACGGCCACGCCTATGTGGCCGAAGGCGAAGTGCTGTTCGATACGAAATCGATGGCCGATTACGGCCAGTTGTCCAAGCGGCCGCTCGACGAGCAGCAGGCGGGTGCGCGCATCGCCGTCGATGTGCACAAGAAGAATTCCGGCGATTTCGTTTTGTGGAAGCTCTCCTCCGATCACGAGCCGGGCTGGGACAGCCCCTGGGGCCGCGGCCGGCCGGGATGGCATATCGAATGCTCGGCGATGAGCGGACGCTATCTGGGCGAGGTCTTCGACATTCACGGCGGCGGGCTGGACCTGATCTTCCCGCATCATGAAAACGAGATCGCCCAGTCGCGCTGCGCCCACGGGACGCAGGTGATGGCCAATGTCTGGATGCATAATGGCTTCGTGCAGGTCGAAGGCCGCAAGATGTCGAAATCCGACGGCAATTTCATCACCATCAACCAGTTGCTGGAAACCGACGCTTTCGGTGGCCGTCGCTGGCCGGGCGAGGTTTTGCGGCTTGCGATGCTGATGACCCATTACCGTGAGCCGATCGACTTTTCGGTGAAACGACTGGAAGAGGCCGAGCGGCTGCTTTCCAAATGGCCGGCGGCCGAACTTGCCAGCGATGGGGCCGCGTCCAGACCGGCGCAAACCGTCCTCGATGCCCTGTCGGACGATCTCAACACGGTCGCGGCGGTGCAGGCGCTGCATGCGCTGGCGCAGGAGGCCAATGCCGACATGTCGCTGTTGCCGGTGTTTGCCGCCAGTGCCGCGCTTCTCGGCGTGCTGCCGAAAAAGACGGAAGTGGACGAGGCGCTTGCGCATGCCGTCGACGCGCTGGTTGCCATGCGGCTGGAAATGCTGAAGGCGAAAAACTTTGCCGAGGCCGACCGCATCCGCAGCGAGCTTGCCGACAAGGGCATCCAGCTGAAGGACGGCAAGGATGCCGCAAGCGGCGAACGGGTGACGACCTGGGAGGTGAAGAGATAGTCGCAAGACTATCTCTTGCGGTCGCTCCTCGGGGTCGGGGCGTTCCGGTTGAGAACGAGAGACAGGGAGGAGGACGCAATGACCGATAATTTTAGCGGCGGATGCCAGTGCGGCGCGATCCGCTTCCGGCTTCAAGGCACCCCGAGGGATGCCTCGATCTGCCATTGCCGGATGTGCCAGAAGGCGTTCGGCGCCTATTACGCGCCGCTCGTGTCCTCGCGCGGGCTCGACCTCGTCTGGACCCGCGGCGCGCTCCGGCATTTTGCCTCGTCCAACCATGTGCGCCGCGGCTTTTGCGCCGATTGCGGCACACCGATGACCTATGAGGCAGACGACGGGATCGCGATCGCGGCCGGCACCTTCGACGATCCGGCGCGGGTTGCGCCGACAATCCAGTACGGCATCGAAGCCCGGATCGGCTTCGTCGATCGGCTTGCCGATTTGCCGCAGCGCGAGACGATGGACGACATCAATTCCGCCCCTTTCCTCGCCGACATCATTTCCAACCAGCATCCGGATCACGATACGGACGCCTGGCCGCAGACAGGACATAGCGAAGACGCCAAGGAGGACGACAGATGAGCGAGACCCAGGCCCAAGAGATAGTAGTATCCGCAAGGACGCGTTCGGGCGGATGCCAGTGCGGCGCGGTGCGTTTCAGGACGCATGGTGCGCTCGGGCGCGCCTCGATCTGCCATTGCCGCATGTGCCAGAAGGCATTTGGCGGCTTTTTCGGACCGCTGGTCAGCGCGCCGGACGAGGGACCGGGCACCGGCGTCGAATGGACGCGCGGCGAGCCCACCTATTTCCAGTCTTCCGTCAATATCGACCGCGGCTTCTGCCAGCGCTGCGGCACGCCGCTCACCTATCGGCATCCGCACGGGATCGAGCTTGCGATCGGCGCCTTCGACGAGCGCGATGATCTGGCGCCGCAGATCCAGGTGAATTTCGACAGCCATATTCCGTGGGTGACGGCGATTTTCGACTCGGCCAAGCGGCAGGCGACGGACGATACGGCCAAGCAGGAGCAGATCATCTCCTTCCAGCACCCGGACCACGATACCGAGCAATGGCCGGACAAGGGGTTGCACCTGTGAGCACGACACTCTCTCCTCATGGGGCGCCCGATATGTCCCGCGCATCTCCTTTTGCCGGGACCGAAATCCTGAGGACGCCCTATCCGGAGATCGAACCCTACGAGACCGGCGTTCTCGATACCGGCGACGGCCACCGGATCTACTTCGAACGGGTGGGAACCAGAGGCGCCAAGCCCGCCGTCTTCCTGCATGGCGGACCTGGCGGCGGGTGCACGCCGGCGCAGCGGCGGATGTTCGATCCGGCGCTCTACGACGTGACGCTCTTCGACCAGCGCGGCTGCGGCCGCTCCACCCCGCATGCCTCGCTCGACAACAACACGACCTGGCATCTGGTCGCCGACATCGAGCAGTTGCGGGTGATGGCCGGCGTGGAAAAATGGCAGGTGTTCGGCGGCTCCTGGGGCTCGACACTGGCGCTTGCCTATGCCGAGACCCATCCCGAGCGGGTGAGCGAGCTTGTTTTGCGCGGCGTCTATACGGTGACACGGCCGGAACTCGACTGGTACTACCAGTTCGGCGTGTCGGACATGTTTCCCGACAAGTGGGAGGCCTTTGTTGCTCCCATTCCAGAAGACGAGCGCCACGAGATGATGGCGGCCTATCACCGGCGCCTGACCGGCTCGGATCCAGCAGCGCAGATCGCGGCGGCCAAGGCCTGGAGCGTGTGGGAAGGCTCGACCATCACGCTCCTGCCGAGCCCGGCGCTTGCCGATGCCCATGACGACGATCGTTTCGCGCTCGCCTTCGCCCGCATCGAGAACCACTTTTTCATGCATGGCGGCTGGCTCGACGAGGGGCAGCTGTTGCGCGATGCGACGAAGCTCAAGGGCATTCCCGGCGTGATCGTGCATGGTCGCTACGACATGCCCTGCCCGCTCAAATACGCCTGGCAGCTGTCGAAGGTCTGGACGGATGCGACGTTCTCGATCGTCGAGGGTGCCGGCCACGCGATGTCGGAACCGGGAATTACCGACCGGCTCATCCGGGCAACCGACCGGTTTGCCGGGAAAGTCTGAAGACGTATCGAAGGCCCTTCCCCCTTGTAGACAATGGGGGGCAAACCGGCGGCGGGCGGCGACACCTGATCGCAGCCGCCGCTCGCCGCGGTTTTTTTCGTCCCTCGTGGGGAAGATGACCGACAGGCCAGCGGGGGCCTTTGCCGCTACCGCTGAACAAAACTGCTCTCGGGAGGAGCATCATGACACGCGAACGCATCCATCTCTTCGACACGACATTGCGTGACGGCCAGCAGACGCCGGGCGTGGATTTTTCGGTCGAGGACAAGATCGCGATTTCGGCGATGCTGGACGCGTTCGGCTTCGATTATGTCGAGGGCGGCTATCCGGGCGCCAACCCGACCGATACCGCCTTCTTTGCCGAAAAGCGCACGAAACGGGCGAAATTCACCGCATTCGGCATGACCAAGCGCGCCGGCATTTCGGCCTCCAACGATCCGGGGCTCGCGACGCTTCTGCAGGCCAAGGCCGACGCGATCTGTTTCGTGGCGAAAAGCTGGGACTATCATGTGGCCGTGGCGCTGGGCTGCACCAATGCGGAAAACCTGTCCTCCATCCATGACAGCGTCACGGCCGCGACGGCGGCAGGCCGGGAGGCGCTGGTCGATTGCGAGCATTTCTTCGACGGCTACAAGGCCAATCCCGATTACGCGCTTGCCTGCGCCAAGACCGCCCACGCGGCCGGCGCGCGCTGGATCGTACTGTGCGACACCAATGGCGGCACGCAGCCGCACGAGGTGCGCGAGATCGTCTGCGCCGTCATCGCATCGGGCATTCCCGGATCGGCGCTCGGCATCCACGCCCATGACGATACCGGACAGGCCGTCGCCAATTCGCTGGCCGCCATCGAGGCCGGCTGCCGGCAGGTTCAGGGCACGCTGAACGGGATCGGCGAGCGCTGCGGCAATGCCAATCTCGTCACGCTGATCGCGACGCTCTGTCTGAAGGGCGTTTATGCCGGCCGGTTCGAAACGGGCATAGACGCGGATGGCCCCTGGGGCGGCCTCGCCGGTCTCACGCGCCTGTCGCATTCCTTCGACGAGCTTTTGAACCGCTCGCCCAACCATCAGGCGCCCTATGTCGGTGCGTCGGCCTTTGCCACCAAGGCGGGCATCCATGCCTCGGCGCTTCTGAAAGATCCGCGCACCTACGAGCATGTGCCGCCGGAAAGCGTCGGCAACCTGCGCAAGGTGATGGTCTCGGATCAGGGCGGCAAGTCGAATTTTCTCGATGCGCTGAAACGACGGGGGATCACGGTCGCCAAGGACGATCCGAAGCTCGACCTGCTGATTTCCGAGGTGAAGGAACGGGAGGCTTCGGGATATGCCTATGAGGGAGCGGATGCGAGCTTCGAGCTCCTGGCGCGGCGCACGCTCGGCACCATTCCGGACTTCTTCGCCGTCGACGGATTTCGCGTCATGGTGGAGCGCCGCTTCGACAGTTTCGGCCGGGTGAAGACGGTATCGGAAGCGGTCGTGCGAATCGTCATCGACGGCGTGCAGCATATGTCGGTTGCGGAAGGCGACGGGCCGGTCAACGCGCTCGATCTGGCATTGCGCAAGGATTTCGGCAAATACCAGAACGAGATCGACGATCTGGTGCTGGCCGATTTCAAGGTGCGCATTTTGAATGGCGGCACCGAGGCGATCACCCGCGTGCTGATCGAATCCACCGATTCGAGCGGCGTGCGCTGGTGGACGGTCGGCGTCTCGGAAAACATCATCGATGCCTCGTTCCAGGCGCTGATGGATTCCGTCGTCTACAAGCTGATGAAGAACCGCGAACTGGCCGGCCGGATCGCGGCGGAGTAAGGGTCGGTTACTGCTTCCGTCACGGCTCTTCGAAAGACAGGCCCCAGTCGTCCTCGCCGTACCATTCGCCGCCTGCGTTCTGGGGCGTACGCCATCTGAGGCTGCGGACCTGAAGGGCGCGGCGGGTGCCGAAGGCGGCTTGCAGTGCTGAATGACGGGTGGGCGGTGCGGGCTGCTGGCCCTCGGCCCAGACGAAGGAAACCGGCTGGAGGAAGCGTGCACCAAATCCCGCCGGTCGGCGGTCGATGAGAAGAAAGCCTGCCTTTGCGGTGTAGCCGTAACCCCGCGTGCCCTTTTCACCCGGAAAACCGAACGGAAACAGAAGCCGGCCGCCTTCTGCCAATCCCTCGATCCAGGCCTGAGGCGGATGGTCGAGCGCGAAATTGGCGTAGAGGACGTCGGCCTTTTCTTGCGGCCACCCGGTCGCATCGCCCTGCACAACCTCGACATTCCCGTAGCCGGCCAGGGCGGCTTCGGCTCTTTTTGCCAGGGCCGCATCGTATTCGACGGCGATGACCCGGCCGGACGGGCCGACGAGGCTTGCGATGATTGCCGAATAATAGCCGGCTCCGGCGCCCAAATGGACCACGGTTTCGCCCTCGCGGACGCCCAGCGCATGAAGTGCTGCGGCGTGCAGCGAGGGCATGCCGTTATTGACGCCGCGGCCGGTATCCAGCCCCACCAGGACATCCTGATAGAGCACGACGGGATCGGCGGACGGCACCGGCCGATAGCCGGAAAAATCGTCGAAAAACCACGGCGGGGCGCCGACAAAGGTCTCGCGGGCAACGCCGGCAAAGGCTGCAAGCAGGCGATCGTTATCCGCAACGCCGGCTTTCGCCAGGATCTGCTGCGCATAGAGGCGGCGATGCACCGGTTCGCTGACACTGTCCATCACGGCCCCCGTTTTCTACTTTAAGGAGATGATGGCAGGTTTGATCACACGCCTCAATGCATGCTTCACCGAAATGAATTGGCCCCCGCGCCTGCCTTGCTCTAGAGAAAAGCCGCATCATGCCGCTTATGCCGGAATTTCATCATGGCCACCGATAACGCTTCGCCCGCAACGCCGAACGAGGATACGCCGCGCGGCTTCGCATTCGCGCTGACGGCCTATTTCCTGTGGGGGTTCCTGCCCTTCTATTTCAAGGCGACGGCGCATCTTCCCTCGCTTGAAGTGCTTGCCCACCGGGCCGTCTGGGCAGTGCCCGTCGCGGGCGCCGTTCTCGTCGCGCTCGGGCGCACGGCCGATCTGAAAGCGGCCTTCCGTTCGCCCCGCATGATCGGCATGGCGTCGCTGACGGCCGCCCTCATCACCGCCAACTGGGGCATCTATGTCTGGGCCGTCGCCTCGGGCAATGCGCTCGATGCGGCGCTCGGCTATTTCATCAATCCGCTGTTCAGCCTGATGCTTGCCGCCGTCGTGCTGAAGGAAAAGCTGTCGAAGCCGCAGATCCTGTCGATCGGGCTCGTCGTCATCGCTGTCGCCATCATCACCTGGGGTTCGGGTGGCCTGCCCTGGGTGTCGATCGGACTGACGCTCTCCTGGGGCACCTATGCGCTGCTGCGCAAGACGCTGCCGATCGGCCCCAACCAGGGCTTCTTCCTCGAAGTGTCGCTGATCAGCATCCCCTGCCTTGCCTATATCATCTATCTCGAAGGCACCGGAGAAGGGCATCTCTTCCGCTCGAGCGGCACAGACACGGCGCTGCTGGTCTTTTCCGGCGTGATCACCGCCGGGCCGCTGATGATCTATGCCAATGGCGCGAAGCTTCTGAAGCTCTCCACCATCGCCGTCATGCAGTATCTCGTGCCGTCGATGATCTTTCTCACCGCGATCTTCGTCTTTCACGAGCCGCTCAGCACGGTGAAACTCGTGTCCTTCTCCTTGATCTGGCTGGCCCTCGTCATCTACACCGTTCCGATGCTGCGCCGCACGCGCGCGTCGACCCGCCCCAAGCCCATCCCGGCCAACCCCTCAGAGTGATCCCATGCAATTGTCCGATTTCGCCTTCGCCACCACAGACTGGTCCAAAATCGAGCCCACGGATCACAGCGCCGAGACCGGCTCGGCCACGTGGCGGACGCAGCATTTCGGCGGCATACGGGTGAGAATCGTCGACTATTCGGCCGGCTATCTCGCCGATCACTGGTGCGAGAAGGGCCATGTGGTGATGTGCCTCGAAGGCGAGCTCACGACCGAGCTTGCCGATGGCCGCATCTTCACGCTGACACCGGGCATGAGCTATCAGGTCGGCCGACAAGGCCGAGCCGCACCGTTCCTCGACCAAGGTCGGGGCAAAGCTTTTCATCGTCGACTGAGACGGTGTTTTCGCCCGCCCGCCGATGCGGCGGGCCGGGCTCTGGCACAACTCCAGCAAAAGCGGCAGGCGGTTCTGCGTCAGGAATTGCCGAGAAACAAAAAGACAGGGCGATCTCGCGTTTCAAGCAAAGGCGCAAACGCGTTTCTGGATCGCCTCATAGCCGAGCCGGTTCAGAGCTTCGAAATCACCGCATCCTCGCCGCCGGCAGCGCCGCCGGCTTCTTCGGTCGCAGCGGCCCGCTCGATGATCGCGGGCACGATCTCCTCGACATCGGCGATCACCATCGGGCGCACCAGATGAGCGCGGTGGATGAAGCCTTCCTCGCGCATGTGATCGACAAGCGACAGCATCGGATCCCAGAAGCCGCCGATATTGGCGAACACCATCGGCTTTTCGTGGCGGCCGAGCTGCCCCCAGGTCATGATCTCGACAATCTCCTCCAGCGTGCCGATGCCGCCCGGAAGGGTGACGAAGGCATCCGCACGCTCGAACATCTTGTGCTTGCGCTCGTGCATGTCGGTGGTGACGATCAGTTCGTTCAACTGACCGAGCGAGTGGCGCGTCGCCTCCATATCGACCAGAAATTCCGGGATGATGCCCGTCACTTGGCCGCCGTTTGCCAGAACGCCTGCGGCCACCGCGCCCATGATGCCCTTGGTGCCGCCGCCATAGACGAGGCGAAGTCCATGGGCCGCAATGGATTTTCCAAGCGCACGGCCGGCCGCGATATAGGCCGGGTCACGGCCGGGCTGGGAGCCGCAATAGACGCAGATGGATCGAATTGGCACAGTTTTCTCCGTATCGCACGAGATGACGAGGCCGATCACGGCCCGGCATCCAAGAATTGACGGGAAATGCCCGGCAGAGCAAGGCTTTATAGTGCGAAAAGCTTGTTAATGCAGGAGGAAACGGCTAATCCCAAAGTATGGCGGCAAAGATCGCCGGGAGAGGCATTGATGATGAGAAACCGTGCTGGCTGGCTGGCCCTGATAGTCCTTGCCATCGCATCGTTGCTGATGGTGTTCTTCGTGCTGCCACGGATCGACCAGGGCTCGAAGCCCATCGGCGATGCGATCAATGCTGCCGGCGACGCGGTGAAGAAGACCGTCGTCGAAAATGCGCCGAAGCCGGAAGAGACAAAACCCGCCGAGCAGGCCGCAGCCGCGCCGAAGACCAGCAAGCCGCAAGCGCCCGCAGCCGCATCGTCCGCGACGCCGGCCGCCCCCGCGCAGGTGCCGGCCGGAACGGCACAGACGCCTGCTGCCGGACAGTCAAATGGACAGGCGACCGGGCAAGCCCCCGGACAGAGCCCCGCACAGGCCGATACCGGCCACCTCCCCTCCTTCGACGTCTTGCGTGTCGAGCCTGACGGTTCGACCGTCATCGCCGGCCGCGCCACCGCGCATTCGACGCTCGAAGTCACCGACGGCGCGTCCACCGTCGCCAAGGTCGATGTCGGACCGAGCGGCGATTTCGCCGCCATTCTCGACAAGCCGCTATCGCCGGGCGACCATGCGCTGATCCTCAAATCCACAGCCAAGGACGGCACCGTTTCCACCTCGCAGGAAACCGCGACCGTCTCCGTTCCCGCAGACAAGAACGGCAAGCTGCTCGCGCTCATCACCAAGCCCGGCGAAGCCAGCCGGGTGATCGCCATGCCTTCGCCGGCTGGCGCTGGCGCAAATGCCGCGGCTCTTGCCGGGACCGCAGCCGATGCGGCCAAGCCGGGTGCTGCACCTTCCGCTCCGGCCGCCGCCCAGAGCGCCTCCGCGACCCCGTCTGCCGGCACGGCCGGCCCGGCACGCAACGGCGACCTTCGCGTCACCGCCGTCGAGATCGAGGGCTCGAAGCTCTTCGTTGCCGGCGTCTCGAAGGCCGGCGCATCGCTGCGCGGCGAAGCCGACGGCGCGATGATCGGCAAGACCCGCGCCGGAACCGACGGCCATTTCGTCATCGAAGGCACGATGCCGCTGGCGCTTGGCGATCACAGGATCGCGGTCGAGGCGCTGTCTGCCTCCGGCGAAGTGATCGCCCGCGTCGAAGTGCCGTTTACCCGGCCGGAAGGCGATCAGGTGGCCGCGATTGCCGGCCCCGAGGAAGACCCCGCCGCCGACAGCGCGGCTGCGATCGACAAGGGCGCCTTCCAGAAGCTGCGCACCGACACCGTCAAGGCTTTCAATCTGCTTCTGGCGCTCTATGCCGATGGCAAGGTGCCGTCGCTGGAGCAGATGGCCGCCGCCCGCTCGGCCACCAGCATCGCGCTCAAGTCGCTCTCCGATTACCGTGCCCCGGCCGATACGGTGGTTGCCGCAAGGGCACTGGTGCAATCGACGGGCAAGAATGCCACGGCCGCCGCAACGGCGCTTGACGGGCTTGCCAACGACGTCGCTTCGGTCGGCGCCGGGCTCAAGGACATTGCAGAACTCGTCGCCCGCGCCGTCGGCCCGACCCTCAGCCGACAGATCCAGGGCATGGGCGGCGCACAGACCGCTGTCGCCGACGCTGATGGCAAGATCATCCAGCAGGCGCCGCTCACCCAGAGCGACCGCAATTCGGTGATCATCCGCCGTGGCGATACGCTGTGGCAGATCTCGCGCCGCGTCTATGGCCAGGGCGTCCGCTACACGACGATCTATCTCGCCAACCAGGACCAGATCAACAATCCCGACATCATCCAGCCCGGCCAGATCTTCGGGGTGCCGCAGGAATATCTGCCGGATGCCGAAGAGCTGCACCGCGAACGGATGATGCACCACAAGGGATAGGCCTGCCGGCCCTCATCCCCGTGGCGCCACAGCGGATCCCGCATCATCGCGTCTGCGGCGTAACGAAGATTTTCAGCCCGAGGAATTGACCGGGAATTCGGGCTGATACGGCACCTGTGACGACCACGGGAGCGCGGTGACGCGAATGCGCCTTCAGAACCGGATCTCCTTGCCATGCCGCATCCCGCACGATGCCGTGGCTTTGCCGCATGGCCCGAAAAATTCGACGGGCTGTTTGCACCAGGCTGCGGTCCACCGGGGGATGCTTTCAGACTTCCCTGTAGAAAGACTGCCGCGTTTTCAGCCGTTTGAAAAATTCCTGCGCGCCATTCGTCCCCCTCCCACGATCTGCGGCGACAATGGCTGCGTCAACAGAAGACGGCCGGGCTCGCGATCCGGTTTCGTCCGCCGGTTTCGAAACCCTCCGGCTTCGGTTGGCGATTGCAGTGCAGGTGCGTGCCCCCGTTTCGTATCCGGGGATATGCATCGGCGATGAGGGGCAGGCGGAACGCCTGACATTGACATACCCCGATCACCACCGCCTGCCCCGATGCCGAATGCGGAATGACCCAATGCCGGAGCCGGAGCCGGAAAACTCCCGCATAGAGCCCGACGAGATCGTCGCAGACCGCACCGATTCGTCGGCAGCGGGCAAAGGCGCTTGGCTTTCGGGGCCGCGCGGCACGCATTTTCCCCGCCTCACCTCGCATATGCACTGTCTTGGACAATGCCCTCATCCGCCCCCATCCCCCCGCAACCGGCCCCAAGACTTTGAGAGCAAGTATAAATTCCATTTCGGTGACTTGATGGGGACAGGTTTTACTGCCTACGTATTTGCCACAAGCTTGAGGGATGCTTGCGCTCCATTCTATATATCGGCTGCCGAACCATCAGGATGCGCCATGCCCGTTTCCTTGCCCGATAGAGAGCCGACCGACCCGCGCATGCTTGCGCTCCTGCAGCAGATCGCCAATGCCGATGGCGCACTGGCGCTGTTCGACGAAGAGATCACCGCGCTCGAACGGCAGGGCCTCATCGAAAAAGCCGAAAATGACGGACTGATCCGTATCGATCAGGGCGGCGAATGGACGAGCGGCGGCGTGCTGTTCATCACCAATCGCGGCCTCGTCGCCATCGGCCTGCAGCCGAGGCCGGGCGTGATGAAGCAGGCGAGTCGCTTCCTCGATCAGGCGCTGCGCCGCTTCGGCCGGCGCGCCAACGGCTGACGCCTGTCGCCAGGCGTGCCGCAAGACAACCCTCAATAAGCGATCCTGCATCGAGCGAACCGGACGGCACCACCCGTGCGCGCAACAGCCTCGCGCAGGCTGGCGGCGCTTTACCATTCTCCTGCACCGGTATGTCCCACATTTTTCGATCAACCCGACCCATACCGATCGCCAGGAATTACGATGGTTTCCAGCATCAGTTCGTCACAGCTTCTGGCCCAGCAGGCGGCGCTCAAGGCGCTCCAGGGCTCGGATACCGGCAGCACGACATCCACAGGCTCGGCAACGGCCACCGCCGCCAGCAGCGCCACCAGCAGCCTGCTCTCGGCGCTCGACAGTTCGAGCTCGACCGACAGCACCTCCTCCTATTCCTCGCTCGCCGATCTGTTCTCGTCCAGCAGCGACGACGACAGCGATGACGACGCCTCGATCTTTTCCGCGCTGATCACCCAGGTGAAGCAGCAGATCGCCGCGCTTCAGGGCACGACCGGTTCCGACGGGACGAGCGGTACCGCAAGCGCCACCGACGGCTCGACCGACGACGTTTCCAGCAATGCGTTCATGAGCACGCTGAAACAGAAGATCGAGGCTTTGCAGAAAAGCCCCGACACGAAGGACATGGGCGATTCCATGATGAAGGCGCTCGACAACGGCACGCTGACCGTCACCGATGCCGCCTCCGGCCAGGAGATCACCGCCTGGGATCCCGACAACAGCGATGCTGCCACCTCGTCGGCCACGTCGATCGACCAGACCGACTGGAGCACCTATCTGAAAGAGCATCTGGCGCGCGACAGCGACGGCCGATACAGCCGCAATGCCGATGACAGCCAGGTCGACAAGGTGTCCGGGGACAGTTCCTATTTCGGGATGATCAACGACAACTACTATTACCTGTCGTGGACCGGCGCATCGGGCGATGCCTCGACGGCTGCGGCTGCGACCACGACTTCCTCGACCGAGACCTGACGCGCGGCCACATCATGCCGGCCCGGTTCCTATGGGCATTGCCACCGAAGACACCACCGAAGACAAAAAAGGGGGCCGGTCAAAACGACCGGCCCCTCTCCCCGTGCGTGCCTGCGATCCATATCGCTCGCGATATCGGCGGCCTCGGGCCACGCGATTGTCCCGTCATTTGGCATGACTGCCGCAGACGGCGGGAGCGGAGGAAGCACTGCCTGAACCGGAGCCGAAGATCGGCCCGATCGAAAACCCAGATGGCGAAAAACCAGATGGGGAAAAATTCAGTGGAAGAACAGCGGCAGGGCGTGGCCGAAATGAAGTCCGGCGCCGGCTGCGAGAGACGCGACAAGGCCATAGCTTGCGACGGCAAGCTCGTAGATGCCGAACCATGCGGCAAGGCTGAGCGGGGTGGCAACGGCGAAAGTCTTGAACGGCATGACATTCCCCTTTTCAATCGGCCTCGGCGTCGATGGCCTCGATGTCTGGTGTGGGCGGGGAAATACCGGGATCGGCCCCGGCCCACAATTCGGAATTACCCCTAGGGATACTACGTAAGGACTTACTCATGTAAGGATGTGCGAGGCATGCGGCCGCACCCTGGCCTGTCCTTCGGCAAGTTTCATACAGCTGTCATTGCACTTTGCGGCCGTGGCGCTTATCTGGCCGGTATGCCAAAGGCGGACAACCGATCGCCTCCCCCATCGGATGCCCGGAGACCGGAATGCCGCCCAAGACCAAAAAGACCATTTCGGCGGATGCCAGCAATCCGCTCGGTACGCTCGTCAATCTGTGGCCCTATATGTGGCCGGAAGGACGGCCCGATCTCAAGGCGCGCGTCGTCTGGGCGACGGCACTTCTGATCCTTGCCAAGCTCGTCCTGATGTCGGTTCCCTATTTCTTCAAATGGGCGACCGATGCCTTGAACGGCAAGGTCGATCTCGGTTCCGGTCTGGTGCCGGTCTTTCTCGTGGGTGCGGTGGCGCTCGTCGTCGCCTATAATCTCGCCCGCCTCGTGCAGGTGGGGCTGAACCAGCTGCGCGACGCGCTGTTTGCCTCTGTCGGCCAGCATGCGGTGCGCAAGCTCGCCTACAGGACCTTCGTCCATATCCACCAGCTCTCCTTGCGCTTCCATCTGGAGCGCAAGACCGGCGGGCTGTCGCGCGTCATCGAGCGCGGCACCAAGGGTATCGAGACGATCGTCCGCTTCACGATTTTGAATTCGGTGCCAACGCTGTTCGAATTCGTGCTGACGGCAATCATCTTCTGGGCCGCCTACGGGTTCTGGTACGTGGTGGTCACCGCCGTCACCGTCTGGCTCTATATCTGGTTCACCATCAAGGCGAGCGACTGGCGCATCGCCATCCGCCGGACGATGAACGAGAGCGATACGGACGCCAACACCAAGGCGATCGATTCGCTTCTCAACTTCGAGACGGTCAAATATTTCGGCAACGAGGAGATGGAAGCGAAGCGCTTCGACGGCTCGATGGCGCGCTACGAGAAATCCGCGACCGAAGTGTGGACCTCGCTCGGCTGGCTCAACTTCGGCCAGGGCGTGATCTTCGGCGCCGGGCAAATGGTGGTGATGATCATGTCGGCGCTTGCCGTGCAGCGCGGCGAGCAGTCGATCGGCGATTTCGTCTTCGTCAACGCGCTTTTGATGCAGCTTTCCGTGCCGCTCAACTTCATCGGCTTCGTCTACCGCGAAATCCGCCAGGGGCTGACCGATATCGAGGAAATGTTCGACCTTCTCGAAGTGCAGCCCGAAGTCATCGATCGCGACGATGCCAAGGTGCTTTCGATCGGCCATGGCGCGATCGCCTTCAACGACGTGCATTTCTCCTACGATCCGGCGCGGCCGATCCTCAAGGGCGTGTCGTTCACGGTGCCGGCCGGTAAGACGGTGGCGATCGTCGGGCCATCGGGTGCCGGCAAATCGACGATCTCGCGCCTGCTCTACCGCTTCTACGACATCCAGAAGGGCTCGATCACCATCGACGGGCAGGATGTGCGCGACGTGACGCAGACGTCGCTGCGCTCGGTCATCGGCATGGTGCCGCAGGATACCGTGCTGTTCAACGATACGGTCGCCTACAACATCCGCTACGGCCGGCCATCTGCCACCGAAGAGGAGATGAGGACGGCGGCCGAGATCGCCCAAATCGGCACGTTCATCCGCGCACTCCCCGACGGTTTCGACACCAAGGTCGGCGAGCGTGGTCTGAAACTCTCCGGCGGCGAGAAGCAGCGCGTCGCGATTGCCCGCACGGTTTTGAAGTCACCGCCGATCCTCATCCTCGACGAGGCGACGTCGGCGCTCGACACCACGACGGAGCACGAGATCCAGTCGGCGCTCGATCAGGTGTCGAAGAACCGCACGACGCTGGTCATCGCCCATCGGCTGTCGACCGTCATCAATGCCGACGAGATCATCGTGCTGCGCGGTGGCGAGATCGCCGAACGCGGCACCCATGCCGGATCTCATCGACCAGAACGGCCTCTACGCCTCGATGTGGAACCGCCAGCGCGAGGCGGTGCAGGCAGAAGAACATCTGCGGCAGGTGCGCGAGAGCGACGACCTCGGCGTCGTCACCCGCGGCGAACGGGCGGTCTGACGGTTTTTGGCAAGGAAGCGGGTTATTCCCGCTCCGGCCCACCCCGGCCCACCCCGCCCCGCTCGGCATGTCGCCCAACGGCGCGGGGGCAAGCCCTGCCGCTTTCAGGGACGTCGTTTCGGACCGTGCTTTGGGAGAGTGCCCGAGGTCCTCATGATAGACACTGGCCACGGAGACCATGATGAAACGCTATTTCAACAAACGGATGGCCGTGCTCGGCGGACTGGCGATTGCCTATCTCGGCATTCTGGCCACCTACGGCTCGCCGCTTCTGGCGCTTGCCACATGGGCGGGGATCGTCGAGGCGCCGTGATACGGCACGCGCCAGGTCCAGTCGCCAGGCGTCGAGGTATCAGGCGTGGGGGCATCAGGCATCGGGGCAACGGTCATCGGGCCGGTCGCCTGGCATAGGAGCCAGCGTTCAGGCGTATGCGGCTGAAAAAGACACGTCCAGCCGCTGGCGGTCGCGGGTGGTGACGCGGCAGGACACCTCGCGGCCCTCGCCATCGATGACCAGCACGAAGGCATCCGGGATCTCGGCCGCATCCGAGACCTTGAGGCCGGCGCCATCTTCCCCGAGCGTCCTGATCGTGCAGGCGACGAGCGGCTGTTCGCCACCGACAATAATCGTACCGGCTTTCACCACACGGCGGCGGCGCGAGGCAGGCCGCGGCGGGCGCACGTCGTTCCAGGCGATGCAGCGGTTTCTGCCATCATGCTTGGCGCGGTACATGGCGGCATCGGCCTGGGCCAGAAGCGTATCGATATCCTCGTTGGCGCCAGACAGCGTGGAGAGGCCGAAGCTTGCCGTCACCGGACCGGGCGCAAGGCCGGCGCGCAGCGGCTGGGCGAGGATCGCAGCCCGCAGCGTCTCCGCCATTGCAAGCGAGGCAACCCTATCGGCGCCTGGAAGCACGATCGCGAATTCCTCGCCGCCGAGACGGCCGAAAAGCGCGTCGGGGCCCAGCGTGTCGCGGCAGGCGGCGGCGACCGCCTTCAGCACCTCGTCTCCGGCGGCATGGCCCGATGTGTCGTTGATCCGCTTGAAATGATCGATGTCGAGCGTGATGACGGAGAGCGGCGCGGCCTTGCGGCGGGCCTTCGTCACCATCCCTTCGGCCTCGGTGCGGAAGGCGCGGCGCGTCATCGCATTGGTCAGCCCGTCGGTTGCCGCAAACTGCAAAAGCTCGATCCGGTCCATGACGGTGCCGGCGATCTCTTCCAGAATGCGCTCCTCACGCCCGGAAAACTGGCGCGGCTGGCGGTCGATGGCGCAGAGCGTGCCGATCGTGAAACCCTCGCGGGTCTTGAGCGGCATGCCGGCATAAAAGCGGATATGCGCATCGCCGGTGACGAAAGGGTGATCGGCGAACCGCCGGTCCTTCGTCGCATCCTCGATCACCATCGCCTTTTCCTCGTCCACCACGACGCGGCAGAAGGTGGCGCTGCGGGGCATTTCACCCACCGCAATGCCGGCGCAGGCCTGATACCACTGGCGATGGGCATCGATGAGCGAGACGAGACCGATCTCGACGCTGAAAATATCCTTGATCAGTCGGACGACCCGCTCGAAGCCTTCGTCCTTCGGGGCATCCAGCATGTCGAGGCGCTCGAGCGCGATCAGGCGTTCCGCCTCGCGGCTGACCGCTGCATGCGTCGCGTCGTTCGACATCTGTGCCGAGCCGGTGTCGTGCATCATTCACCTCGTCTCGCAGCCGGGCGGCGCTGCCCAATTCTCGCGCATCCCAGCGCCCGGAAGCCGTATCGAAACCTCATGTCGATACCCGCCTGCCGGGAAATTGCCTAATCGGGAAGCGCATAGCCCAAAACCATTTCATTTTCCATGTCCCTTTACGCAGGAGAGCGGCAAACGGATCGCGTCAATCGCCAAAGGCGAAAACGGTCATCAACACATCCATCGCGGGTGATCACGGAACCGCATTGCCGCAAAAGCGGTTTTTCTGTAGTCAGGCAGCACTGCCGAGCCTCACCAAGCTCGGATCACCACCAGGAGAACACGGTTGATCAATCTCTTCGACACCATCCGCAACACGCTCGTGCCGATCCACAAGGAGGGCTATATCTTCGTCGCGGCCTTCTTCGTCGCTTCGCTCGTGCTCGGATATATCGCCGAACCGCTGTTCTGGATCGGCCTCGTGCTGACGCTGTGGTGCGCCTATTTCTTCCGCGATCCGGAACGCGTCGTGCCGCAGGATGACGACCTGATCCTGTCGCCCGCCGATGGCCGCGTGTCGCATATCACCCTGATCGTGCCGCCGGTGGAACTCGGCCTCGGGATCGAGCCGATGCTGCGCATCTCGGTTTTCATGAACGTCTTCAACTGCCATATCAACCGCTCGCCGGTGCGCGGCCAGGTGACGCGCATCGAGTATCGCTCCGGCCAGTTCGTCAATGCCGAACTCGACAAGGCCAGCGAAGACAATGAGCGCAACGGCCTCGTGATCGAAACCCGTCATGGCAAGATCGGCGTCGTGCAGATCGCCGGCCTCGTGGCGCGCCGCATCGTCTGCTGGGTCAAGCCGACCGAGCCGGTCAATGCCGGCGAACGCTTCGGTCTCATCCGCTTCGGTTCGCGCCTCGACGTGTTCGTGCCCGTCGGTGCAGAGCCGCGCGTTTCGATCGGGCAGCTGGCGATCGCCGGTGAGACGGTGCTTGCCGAATTCGGCTCGGCCAAGGGCCCGACCATCAGCCGCCGCAGCTGACACGCCGAGACAGGAGGAGAGCCCGATGGATACGCCCCCCGACACCGCTCCCAATGCGGGCCCAGATGCGGGCCCGGACAAGGGCCCGCACCCGGATGGCCTGACGCCGGAACAGCGGAACGGCCAGCAGGCCGGCCCGCCGAAAGCCGAGCACAGCCATCAGAACGACGAGGCCCGCGGTCCGCGCCTGCGCGAGATCCCGCTTCGCCTGATGGTGCCGAACCTGATCACGGTTCTGGCCATCTGCGCCGGCCTGACGGGTATCCGGCTCGCCTTCGAGGGGCGCTACGAGGAAGCCGTGGCGATGGTTCTGCTCGCCGCCTTTCTCGACGGGATCGACGGGCGCGTGGCGCGGCTCCTGAAGGCAACGTCGAAATTCGGCGTGCAGATGGACAGTCTCGCCGACATCATCAATTTCGGCGTCGCCCCGGCGCTCGTCTCCTACGCCTTCCTGCTGCATGACGTGCGCTCGATCGGCTGGATCGCCGCCCTTCTCTATGCGATTGCTGCCGGCCTCAGACTGGCGCGCTTCAACGTGATGGCGGAGCGTGACGTGAAGGCGGACTGGCAGTCGGAATTCTTCGTCGGCGTGCCGGCGCCGATGGGCGCCATGCTGATGCTCCTGCCCGTCTATCTCGGCTTCATCGGCATCGAACCGTCGCCGCTCTTCATCTATGCCAGCGTCGCCTATACGGTCTTGATCGGCTATCTTCTCGTCTCGCGCCTGCCGGTCTGGTCCGGCAAGTCGAGCCGCATCCGCCGCGACCTGATGCTGCCGATCATGCTGGCCGTCGTGCTTTACGTCGCCCTGCTGATGACCTTTACCTGGGAAGTGCTGTCGATCACCGTCGTCGGCTATCTGCTCGTGCTGCCGTTCAGCGCGCGCGCCTGGCATCGCCGTTACGGCACGATCACCATCGAGGACGACAGCACCCACGTGTGAGGCGGCAGCCATTTTTGAGGCATTCGAGGGCCTGAAAAATAAGCGTTTGCCTATGCTGCACCGCACAGTTTCATGCTGCGGTGCCGCTCTCCTTGCGGCACGTTGCCACGCCCTGCGCTCCTTGCCTGAAAGGGCGATGAATCGGCCTTGATTTGGCCCGGATTCCCGGCGAGATGCGCGCACCCCGCATGGTGCGGATATCAGCAATCGCCAGGAGCCAGACGTGACGACCGACGCCAAGACCAGCCAGACCGAAGCCAAGCCGGATGCAAGCCTGCACTACCGCCCGCTCGGCATCAAGGCCGTTGCCGCAGCCGCTATGATGCTGCCGCACAAGAAGGCTGCTCCGGCACGCTGATCCATCAGACGACCGTCATTACGCGCCGCGCAGGAAGCTGACGATCAGACCTGCCGCAATGAGCCCCATGACGATGCCGATCACAAGATCGAGGACCCGCCAGGCGGCGGGTTTGGCAAAGACCGGCGCCAGAAGGCGGGCGCCATAGCCAAGCGCGAAAAACCAGACGAAAGAGGCCAGTGCCGCACCGGCACCGTAGGCCACGCGCTCCACGCCTTTAAAGGCCGCAGACAGGCTGCCGAGCAGAACGACCGTATCCAGATAGACATGCGGGTTGAGGAAGGTGAAGGCGAGGCAGGCGGCAACGGCATTGCCGAGCGCCATCGCCTCGGGCGTGCCGGCCACCAGAACGCCCGGCCTTGCCGCACGGCGAAAGGCCATCACCGCGTAGCTTGCGAGAAACACGGCGCCCGACAGCGTCGCCACCGCGATCAGAACCGGCGATTGCGACACGGCGGCGCCGAGACCGCCGACGCCGGCTGTAATCAAGAGCGCATCCGACACAGCGCAGATCAGGCACAGGACGAAGACGTTGGAGCGGATCAGCCCCTGGCGCAGGATGAAGGCGTTCTGCGCGCCGATCGCCACGATCAGCGAGCCGCCGAGCGCAAAGCCGGAAAGGATAGCCGAGACAAGGTTCATGGATATTTCCGGGGATTGGGCGCGGCGGCGAGACGGAGCCGGCCTGCGGTCATGACAGGGAGGATGACGGGGATCGTGGCGGGGATGATGGAGAGACCTGAGCGACGGACGTTATAGAGGGGACCGACCACCTGTTCCAGCGACAGCGCCTATCGATATCGCCTGCCAGACAGGATGAACCGGACGGATCAAGCCCTTGAAGCCGATTCGGTTTCGCCGGCCTCGTGAATTCGAAAAAAGGGTCGGCATTCAAGACAAGACAGGCGTTCCGACGACGGCGGGACCTGGCATGGATCGATGACCTGCGCGGTCAGAAAAGCGACATTTGCGGCGGGTCGGGATCATCGTCCTTCGGTGTGCCCTCCGGTTGCGCCGTCTTTTTCGGTCTTGCCTGACGCGGCGGCGTTTTGCCGGATGCGGCCGGCTGCTCCTCGCCGGGGTCGGCCACGGCGAGCGGCTTTTGCACATCCGGCCCCATATTGGAGACCTTGTTGACCAGATCAGACACGGGGATCGCCTCGAAGAAACGGTCGTCGGCGGGCTGCATCAGGTCTGCCACATGGCGCGGCTCGCCGCTCTTGCAATCCAGCCAGCGGGAGAAATCCTCCGGGCCGATGACGACGGGCATGCGGTCATGGATCGGGCGGATCGCCCTGTTGGCGGATGTCGTCAGGATCGCCGCCGTATCGACTTCCGATCCGTCGGCCGAGGCCCAGGTTTCCATCAGGCCGGCAAAGGCGATGACGCCGCCATCCCGCGGCCTGATCCAGTAGGCCTGCGGCCTCACTCCGCTTTCCTTCGGCGGCCGGCGCCATTCGTAAAAGCCGGAGGCCGGCACCAGAATGCGGCGATGGCGCATGGCGGCGCGGAACGAGGCCTTTTCGGCCGCGGTTTCCGAACGGGCATTGATGAGAAGCGGAAAATCCTTCGGGTCCTTCACCCAGCCGGGGATCAGGCCCCAGCGGGCGAGAATCGCGCGGCGTTCGGGAAGGTTGCTGCCGGGATGACGCTCCGTCGAGGCGACCACGAGGATCGGCTGCGTCGGGGCGATGTTGAAGCGCGCCGGGAAATCAGGCTCGAAATCGATGACGCTGACGAACTGGAGGATCTCGTCCGGCGACTGGGTCAGGGCATAGCGTCCGCACATGCTTTTTAGATGGCACCGGGCTTGCCCGCGGTCAAGGATATCGCCGGCCTGCAAGGCGTTCAGGCGCTTCCGGCACTCAGGCGCTGCGGGGGCCGAAGAGGATGATCGCACCTCCGACGAGGCAGACGACGACGCCCGCCACATCCCAGCGATCCGGCACCCGCGCCTCGACGGCCCAGAGCCAGAGGATGGAGGCCAGAATATAGATCGCGCCATAGGCGGCGTAGGTGCGGCCCGCAGCCTCGCTCGGCACCAGCGCCAGAAGCCAGGCGAAGACGATCAGCGACAGCACACCCGGCGCCAGCCACCAAACGGGCTTGGAAAGCCTCAACCAGGCCCAGAAGGCAAAGCAGCCGCCGATCTCGAACATCGCGGCGAGCGCATAGAGGATGTAGGTTTTCATCAGAACTCTTCGAAATCCCGCCGCTTGATGTCCTGCGCCATGTGCATCACACGCAGGATCACAACCCGATCCTCGAAGGACCTATAGTAGATGCAGCGCTCACGATAGGGCAACGCTCTGAGGCCTGGCGATATATGGTCGCGTGGCGAGCCGGTGAAATAGGTCTTTGCGATCCAGGCGATCTTGCGTGTGAGATCATCAAGAAATCGGCCGCATAGCGCGGACTGGTTCTGGCGATGTAACGGTGAATGCCACGCAAGTCCCGACGGGCGAGCGGCGCGAGGATAAACTGTTTGGCGACCTTTCTAGTCGTCATCTTTCAGGACATCCGTCAGCAGATCGTGCGCCCCTTCGTATGTCAGTCCTTCACCGGCCGCGATTTCGGCATCTGCCTCGCCGATAGCCTGGCGCAGCGACTGAATGCGCGCCTCGCGATCAGCCAGCATGCGCAGACCTGCCCGGAGCGCCTCGGCCTCCGTGTCGAATCGGCCGGCCCGGACGAGATCGGCGAGGATGTCGTCATAGGTGTCGCCGAGCGAGAATGTCTTTGCGCGCGCCATCGTGCTGTCCTTGGCGTAGAGCATATGGCGAGAGGTGGCATGATTACAATATTCTGTCGTTATCGATCGTCGAACATCAATGATTCGAGTAGTTCATGCCCTCCACGCCTCTCCCCCCGCAGGCCGCCTCCTCCGCCATTCTCGAACGGGACGGCCGGTTCCTGCTGATCCGTCGAAAAAACCCGCCGGCGGCCGATCTCTATGCCTATCCGGGCGGGCGGGCCGAGCCGGGCGAGACGCCGGCCGAGACAGCCCTTCGGGAATTCTTCGAGGAGACGGGGATTGCCGTGCGCGATCCGGTGCTGTTTGCCACCTATGACCTGAAGGGCAAGGATGACGCGAGCCCGCGTTTTTTCCTCTCCGTCTTCCGCGTCCTGTCCGACGACACCCACGAGGCCGTCGCTGCCGACGATGCGGCGGATGCCGGGTGGTTCACCCCAGCCGAGATCCGCCGCCTGCCCTCACCGAAAAGCGTGCGGGAATGCGCCGAGAGGCTGGCAGAGGAAATCGCTTCAAGACCTGCCGGTTAACCGTCTGTCTTAACCTTCTGTCGCAATCGTCGGGGGCAATTGCGGCCCCGGCATTTCCCATCGCGGCGCGAAACATCTAAAAAGACGCATCGCGATCGGGAATCGTCCATGACACGTCACTTCAGCATCGGCCTTGTTTTCCTGCCCCTCGCTCTGGGCGCGGTTTCCATGACGATGCTTGCCGCCCGACCGGCGCTGGCGCAGACCGCAACGCCCTCGACCAAGAAGGCGCCGGCCAGCGCGACACCTCCCGCAGCCCCCACGCCCGCAGCCCCCACGCCCGCCGCACCGCAGGAGGCCAAGCCTGCGCCCTATGACGGGCAGATGATGCGGCTTTCGGAAGTGCTCGGCTCGGTCTCCTATCTGCGCACGCTCTGCGGCAACGATGGGGATGACTGGCGCGGCCGGATGCAACGCCTGCTCGAATCAGATACGGCCAGCGAACCGCAGAGACGCGAGCGGCTGACCGCCGCCTTCAATCGCGGCTACCGCTCGTTTGCCGCCGTCCACCGGTCCTGCACCGATGCCGCGCGGCAGGCCGAAGAGCGCTACCGTAACGAAGGCGCAACACTTGCGGCAGAAATTGCTGCACGCTACGGAAATTAGTCAATTATTTACCTGTTTTGGCAGGAGGCCGTGTCGTTTTGATAAAAGGCTGATAAAGTTCTTAACTGCGCAGTAAGTAAACGGGTACCGAGGAAGACAGTATGCAGTCAGGCCGCAACGAAATCGACGACATGATCGTTCACGAGAAGATGCAGGTCGCCTTGGAATACCAGAACGAGGCCTGGGCAGACGGACGCGCAGACGGGATCGAGACGGAAATCATCGCAGATGCCGCCCTCGTCTTTGCGCTTCGCGAGACGATCCGCCTGCATGGCGAGCAGGGCGCCGAAGCGCTGCTCGAATCACTGAAGGAGAGAATTCTCTCCGGTGAGTTTTCGCCCGAGCGGAAGATCCAGTAACCCTTCCGCACGCAGCGCTGTTTACTTTGCCCGGCCGCCCTGCGGCCGGTCCACTGCCCGCCGAACGCTGATGCCGACCGCGGCAACCGGCCGGCAATCCCATCCTCCGGCACTGCCGGCCAGAACATGTTCAAGGGCTTCCGATGCTGACCGCAAAGGGACATATTTCTTCAGGATCCGCTGCTTCGGGAGCGATGCCGGCCGCCGTGCCTTCTTCCGCGAAGACGCGGCTTGTGGCGCTGCTTGTGTCGTGCGCGCTTCTGCCGCTTGCCATGGCCGCCGACATGCGCCCGGCGCTGGCGCTGTCCGTCACCGCCGACGGCGCTGCGCTTTCTGCCGACGGCTCGACCCTGCCGAAGCCGGCCCCCGCCATCGACCACTCGGCCAAGCCTTCCGCGGAAGGGCAGAATGCGCAGGTCGCGCAACCGGCAGCACCTGCTTCGCCCGCCAACCCGGCCTCGCCCTCTGCAACGCCCTCGCCTGCTCCCGCTTCGCCGGCAGCACCCGCTTCACCGGCAACACCGCCGGTGACCAGCGTCGACCCGGATGACGGCCCCTCGCTGCCGCCATCCAAGGGCGGCACGCGCTCGGCCGACGATACGGCGCCGGTGCAGATCATCCGCGATCTCTCCGCCCTGCCCGCCCCCGTGCGCGCCATGCGCGAGAAGCTCATCGAGGCGGCCACGACCGGTGACATTTCCAAGCTGAAGCCGCTGGTCGGCACCGGCCGCGACCGCGCCGATATCATGAACATCGATGGCGACGATCCGGTCGAGACGCTGAAAAGCTTTTCCGGCGATCCGGACGGCCAGGAAATCCTCGCCATCATGCTCGACATCCTGTCGACCGGTGCTGCCCGCTTCGATGCCGGCACGCCCGACGAGACCTATGTCTGGCCCTATTTCACCGGCAAATCGCTTGCAGCCCTTACCCCGCAGGAGCGCGTCGAACTGCTGAGGATCATCACCGCCGGCGACCTGATGGGCATGGAAGACCGCGACAACTATTCCTTCTACCGCATCGGCATCACACCCGACGGCAAGTGGAAGTTTCTGTCGGGCGGCGACTGAGTTTTTTCGGCCATCGGATTATCGAAGCCGCGGTATGATCGTCATTCCGCGGCTTTTTTCGTTTCCTGCCCGACTGTCTGCGGTCAAAGCCGTTCCGCACCGCTGCGCCCGCCATATCGACAAATCCGATCATCCGACCTAAGTCAGAGGTTCACCGGCAAGACCGACTGCCGGACAGATGGATACCCGATCATGCCCAGCGCCGTTCTACCCTCACGAGCCGTCATCCGCGTTTCCGGCAAGGAAGCCCAGGGCTTCCTGCACAATCTCGTCACCACCGATATCGACGGCCTGCCGGAGCGCGAGGCGCGGCCTGGCGCGCTTTTGACGCCGCAGGGCAAGATCCTGTTCGACTTCATGATCTGGCGCGACAT
This sequence comes from Neorhizobium sp., assembly GCA_028283725.1. Classification (GTDB taxonomy): domain Bacteria; phylum Pseudomonadota; class Alphaproteobacteria; order Rhizobiales; family Rhizobiaceae; genus Neorhizobium. The sequence continues at coordinate 847,812 of JAPWKC010000004.1, forward strand.
TGGACAAGGCGGCGCGTCTGACGAGGGCGGCGATGCCTTTCTGATCGAGACCGACCTTGCCCAGCGCGACGGGCTGATCCGGCGGCTCACCATGTACAAGCTTCGCGCCGCCGTGACGATTGCCGCAGATGCGGAGGGCGTCACCGTGTTCTGGGGCGAGCATTTTTCAGACGGCACCATCATCGACGGAGCCTTTGCGAAGGCGGGGATTGCCGTCTCCCGCAGCGCCGGCACGGCTGCGGATGCGCTGACCTCTGAGACTTACGCCGACGCCTATCGGGCGCTGAGGATCGCCGCGGGACTGGCCGTCTCGGGCGACGACTTCGCGCTTCAGGATGCGTTTCCGCATGACGTGCTTCTCGATCGCACCGGCGGGCTTTCGTTCCGCAAGGGCTGCTATGTGGGCCAGGAAGTGGTGTCGCGCATGCAGCATCGCGGCACGGCGCGGCGACGGGTCGTCAGCGTTTCGGCGACGAGCCCTCTTCCGGCACCCGGCACGGACATCCTTGCCGGCGAAAAGCCGGTCGGCACGCTCGGCTCGGTGTCGGGCACCAATGGTCTTGCCATCGTGCGGACCGACCGGGTGGGCGATGCGATGTCCAGCGGCACGCCGCTGACGGTGGGCGGTCTTGCCGTGACGCTGTCATTGCCGTCGTGGAGCGGGCTCGAATTTCCGAGCGCATCGGACGCCGCAGAACCGTGAGCGCGGCCAAGCCCTCGACACCGGCACCGTCTTCGGCCGCCTCGGCGCGCGCCTGGCAGCGCATGCTGTCGGGCCGGCGGCTCGATCTGCTCGATCCGTCGCCGGTGGATGTCGAGATTTCCGATATCGCCCACGGGCTTGCCCGCGTTGCCCGCTGGAACGGCCAGACACGCGGCGACCATGCCTTTTCGGTGGCACAGCATTCGCTCGTGGTGGAAGAGATCTTTCGGCGCACGGAGCCGGAGGCCGGGCCGGCGTCGCTTCTGATGGCGCTTCTGCATGACGCGCCGGAATATGTCATCGGCGACATGATCTCGCCGTTCAAATCGGTGGTCGGCGGCGGGTACAAGACAGTGGAAATGCGGCTTGAGGCGGCCATCCACCTGCGTTTCGGCCTTGCCGCGCATCCGGGCCGGGACCTGAAGGCCAAAATCAAGAAGGCCGATACGGTGGCGGCGTTTTTCGAGGCGACAGAGCTTGCCGGGTTCTCCGTCACCGAGGCGCGCAAGTTCTTCGGCCAGCCGCGCGGCATCACCCGCGACATGCTGCCGATGGCACCGATGCCGGCGCTGGAAGCCCAGGAGCGGTTTCTCGCCCGTTTCCACGCCATCGAGACGGCCTTTCTTGCAGGAGCAAAGCCCGCATGACCGCGCCGTCACTCAGCATGACCGCAAAGATCATCGAAAAGGCGCCGCCGGGCGGCATCGTCGTCTGCCCGCTTCCGATCATTGCCGAGATGGCGGTGCGGCACGGGGCGCGCGAGATGGTGAGCCTGATTGCGGAGAACCACGATTTCCACCGGCCGGGGGTGATCCGCGCCGAACGGCACCTGACATTGAAGATGAACGATATCGCCTTTGCCGGCACCGGCAATCTGGTGGCGCCGAACGAGGCGCATGTGGAGAGCCTAATCGGCTTCGTTCAGGACTGGGACCGGGCGGCACCGCTTCTCGTCCATTGCTGGATGGGCGTGTCCCGCTCTCCGGCCGCTGCCGTGATCGCCAGCCTTGCGCTTTTTCCCGAGGATGACGAGGTGGAACTGGCAGAAAGGCTGCGCGGGGCCGCTCCACATGCGACGCCGAATACACGGCTGATCGAGATCGGCGACCGGCTTCTGAAGCGCGACGGACGGCTTGTCGCGGCGATCAAAAAGATCGGCCGCGGGGCGGAGACGGATGGGCGGGCAAGCTTCGTTCTGCCACCGCCCGCGCCTTATCGGGCCGGCGTGTAAAATCTAAAAACACAACTGCGTCAGCTATTTGCCCGCGGCAAAAAAGCGCGAGGCCTTGCCTTGACCTCGCCTTGGTCTGCGCCAATTAGGGGCGAGCCAAAAGACACGATCAAGAAGAAGAAAAGGACCGACGCAGCATGGAACAGGCATCCGAAGTCGTCGTCGCCAGCCGCGCGGCACTCACCCAGATCAGCGCGCTTGCCGTGCAATATTCCTTCTCGGTGGTGGGCGCGATCATTCTGCTTGTCGTCGGCTGGCTGATTGCAGGGCTGCTCAGCCGCTGGGCGCATAACGGATTGTCGCGCATCCACGGCATCGATGCGACGCTGGCGCAGTTCTTCTCCAATGTCATCCGCTACGCCATCCTGATCATGGTCGTGGTCATGGTGCTTGGCCAGTTCGGGGTGCAGACGGCTTCGATCCTTGCCGCCCTCGGCGCGATCGGCCTTGCCGTCGGTCTGGCACTGCAGGGCACGCTGCAGAATATCGCGGCCGGGATCATGCTTCTGGTCCTGCGGCCGTTTCGCGTCGGCGAAAGCATCGAGACGAGCAGCGTTTCGGGTGTGATCGTCGATGTCGGCCTGTTTGCGACCGAGCTTCGCACCGCCGACGGCGTCTACCGGCTGGCGCCGAACTCGACGCTGTGGAACGTGCCGATCACCAATTATTCCCGCCTCAGAACCCGCCGCCACGAGATTTCGGTGACGCTGGAACCGCAGGACGATCTGGATGCAGCACAGAAAAAGCTCGTCGAGATTGCAGCGGCCGAGGCGCGCGTCCTGAAGACCCCGGCGCCGACCACCTATGTGGCGGAATTCGATCCGGCCAGCACCAAGCTGACACTGCGCTACTGGATCGACAGCAGCGCATGGTGGGCGACCAGCCGCGACATGATGAAGGTGGTGAAACTCGCCTTCGACAAGGTCAAGGAAGAACCCCAGGAAGAGGTTCTCCCCACAGATCCAGACCTTCAGGTTGAGGAGCAGTGACCTAGCCGCCGCGCACGGCGGACCTGCCGCAGAGCCCTTCACCCGAAAGGCGAGGCGGTAGCAGAACGGCGGCGACACTGACCTGATGGAAAGGAAGCGGCGGGTTTGGCCTTTACGAGGAGGCCGGGCCCGCCGCTCATGTTTCCACAATGCCCTATCCCGGATACAAAACGCCCCTTTTGCGCCATTCAAATCCCCGCTTTCGACCACGCGGAAATTGTATAGAGTGCGCTCACATATGCGTATCCGGGTAATCTCATGATCGATCTGCTGCCGCTCGCCCTTCTCGTCTTCCTCCTGATCATGCAGCGGAAGATGGGGGCGCGCGTCGCCGCGCTCGAAGACGAGGTGAAGGCGCTGCGGGACGCAATCGGCGACAGAGATGCAGCCGTGCAGGCCGTCGCGAATTCCTCTGCGGGCGCAGATGCCGCGCAGCCATGGGGGAACGAGGACGAAGACGCGCAAGCCGCAGACGCCGGCAGTGGCCCGGCTGCGCTGCCTGCCGAGGCCTCCGTCGCAGCGATGGGGCATGCAGGCGAACAGGCGCAGGATCGCTTGCCGGACGCCACGACACTCGCGAGAGCCGCGCCGGATACGGATGGCACCGACGCGTCGGCTGCCGACAGCATGGCAAGAAGCCTTGCCGGGATGCGCGAGAGTTTCGAGAGCAATATCGGGGCGCGCTGGCCGGTCTGGGTCGGCGGCGTGGCGCTGGCGCTGGGCGGCATCTTTCTGGTGCGCTATTCGATCGAGGCCGGGCTGCTCGGGCCGGCCGCTCGGCTTGTTCTGGCAGCCGGGTTCGGCCTCCTGCTGCTGGTGCTTGGCGACGTGTTGCGCCGGCGCGGGCCATCGGTTTCAGCCAGTCTGCACACGGGTCATGCCCTCGGGCTTCCCTTTGGCCGTCGCTTCGGGCGTCACGCCGGAGAGATCGGTTCGGCCGGCACTGAGCAGGAGCCGGAGCCGGAGCCGATGGCAGATCCGACCGCCCAGTCGAATACCACCCAGTCGAAGACCGCCCGATCCGGCACAGCTCAGCCAGGCCGCCTTCAATCACCCGTTGCTCCTTCGAACACCACCCAATCGACGATCACCCACTCCGCCAGCGCCAAATCCACCAGTACAGAGCCCGGCACCGCTTTGCCGCCCGGCATTCCGGGTGTGCTGACCGCAGCGGGCGCGCTGACGCTGATCGGGGCGATCTATGCGGCCTATGACGTCTACCAGTTCATCGGGCCCGCCCCCGCCTTCATGCTGATGGCGGCCGTCTCGCTCGGGACCGTGGCCCTGTCGCTCCTGCACGGACAGGCGCTGGCTGGCCTCGGGCTTCTCGGGTCGCTGGCCACGCCTGCCCTGGTGGCAAGCAGCGATCCCAATATTTCAGGCCTCTTCGCTTTTCTAGCGCTCACCTTCGCCGCCGTCTGCGCCGCCTCGCGGCTGAGAGGATGGACGATCGTGCCGGCGCTCGCCAATCTCGGCATCGGCTTCTGGTCGCTCTTCTATCTTGCCGTCACCACCGATATCGATCCGGTGCCGCCCGCGCTGGCGCTGATCGTGATGATCGGCGGCACGGCGTTTCTGTGGCCCGGTTCGGCCTATGGGCGCGATCTGTTCGATACGGGCGACGTGCGCACGCTATCCGGCGGCCTGCATGGGCTCCTGCGCCGCCCGCCGCTCAAAATCTCGCTGACGGCATCGCTGATGGCCGTGCTTGCAGCACTTGGACTGGCGGCCTCGATCACGCCGGGATCATCGGTCGGGGGATTGTTTGCAGCGGCGGCCGTCATCGCGTCGCTTGCCGCCTATGGCGCGAGCCGCGGCCGGGCGATCTGGGCCGGGATCATCGCCGGCTTCGGCGCGGTCGCCTCCGTGGCGCTGACGGCGGCAGACTATCTCGACTTTTCCCTGCCTTCGGTGATCGACGGGACGCTTTCCGCACCCGCAGGTCAGGCTCCTGCCGCACCCGCCCTGATCGGCAATACGGTGGAGATCGCGATCTTTCTCGGGCTCGGCGCGGTCTTTACCCTCGTCGGGCTTGCCGCCATCCGGCGCTACCGGGCCGACGATCCGGTCTTTGCTGCGGCCTGGGCCTTTCTTGCGCCGGCCGTGCCGCTTGCGATCGCCGTCATCAGCTTCTTCAATTTCGGCCATCTCGGCCGCGACTGGAGCCATGGGCTCTATGCGCTGGCGATCGGCCTCGTCATGCTGGGCGCGGCACAGTGGCTGCAAGCATCCGCCGGGAACCCTGCCACGCAGTCCGTCGATGAGGACGACGCATCGGCTGCGGGCGAGAACAACCCGTTTGCCGCATGGCCGGCACATCTTGCCGTGACCGGCGCCTTTTCGGGCTTTGCCGTAGCGCTGCACGCGTTGACGAGCGGGATCGTCACGACCATTCTGGTCGCCCTGCTCGGCTTTGCCTTCCTGATCTCGGCGCGGGCAAAATCCTGGCCGGCGCTGCCCTGGATGATGCCGCTTGCGATCCTCGTCGTCTTTGGCCGCATCGCCTGGGATCCGACGCTGGTCGGGGCCACGCATCTCGGCACGACGCCCTTCCTCAACGCGCTTCTGCCGGGCTATGGCATTCCGGCCGTGCTGGCGATCATCGCCGCCTATCTGCTGCGCCATTCCGCCGATCTGCGGCTGAAGAACGTGCTGCAGGCGCTTGCCGCGCTTTCGTCACTGATGGCGATCGCCATTCTCGTGCGCCATGCGATGAATGGCGGGACGCTCGACACGGCCGTGCCGACGCTTGCCGAACAATCGCTCTACACGCTTCTCGCCATCGCCTTTTCCGGCGTGCTGATGACGCTGGACGCGAAATCGCCGAGCGTCACCTTCCGCTACGGCTCGATGATCGCCGGCGTCATCGCCACGCTCAACGTCCTGTCGCTGCATGTGTTTGCACTGAACCCGGTGTTTACAGGCGAAGGCACCGGCGCGTGGCCCCTCATCAACCTTCTCCTGATCGGCTATCTCCTGCCGGCGATCGCCTATGGCATCGTGGCGTGGACGGCGCGCGGCAGGCGGCCGGCCATCTATGTGGCGATGCTCGGGATAGCCGGCGCCGTGCTCGGTTTCCTGTGGGCGACGCTCTCGGTGCGGCGCTTCTTCCAGGGGCCGAATATCGACCTGTGGAAAGGCTTCGGCGCGGCGGAAACCTACAGCTATTCGGTCGTCTGGCTGCTGATCGGGGTGGCACTTCTGGCGCTCGGCTCGCGGCTTGAGGCGCGCGCACTTCGGCTTGCGGCGGCAGGCCTCGTGCTGATCGCCGTCATCAAGGTGTTCCTCGTCGACATGTCCAATCTGGAAGGCATCCTGCGGGCGCTCTCCTTCATCGGGCTCGGCGCTGTTCTGATCGGGATCGGGCTTTTCTACCAGCGCATTCTGGGCAAGAAGGGCGGCAGCGAAAAGACGGCCGATTCTGCCGGGGAGAGACCATGAGCGAGACCGAGACGACGCCGATTGCCGACCTGAGCCGCGCTTTTGCCCCTTACGAGAGTTTGGCCGAACAGCTCATCGCGCATGCGGCCGACAGCAATGACGGCAGCCACGACATCGCCCATATCCTGCGCGTCTTTCGCAATGCGATGCGCATCCATGGCGCTGAAGGCGGCGACGGAAGGGTGCTTGCGGCAGCGGTTCTGCTGCATGACTGCGTGTCGGTGGAAAAGAATTCTCCGCTTCGCGCCCAGGCCTCGCGGCTTGCGGCGGACAAGGCCTCCGGCATCCTTTCCGGTCTCGGCTGGAGCGGGGAGACGGTCGACGCTGCGGCGCATGCCATTCTGACCCATTCGTTTTCCGCCAATATCGCGCCCGAGACGATCGAGGCGAAGATCCTGCAGGATGCCGACCGGCTGGATGCGATCGGCATGGTGGGCGCGGCGCGCTGCTTTTACATCGCCGGCCGGATGGGCTCGGGCCTTTACGATGTCGCCGATCCGCTGGCCGAACACCGGCCGCTCGACGATAAAGCCTTTGCCATCGACCATTTTCCGGCAAAACTGTTCAAGCTGGCCGACGGTTTCCAGACGGCGGCCGGACGGGCGCTTGCCGTTGAGCGCCATGCGCGGCTGAAAACTATGCTCGACCTTTTTCTCGACGAAATCTGAAGGCCAATGCCATGCGTATCAGCAAACTCAATTTCTATCCTCTGAAAAGCGGTCGCGGCATTGCGCTCGATACCGCCGAGATCGGGCTTTCTGGCATTCCGGGCGACCGGGTGATGATGCTGTCGGACCCGAGCGGGATGTTCATCACCCAGCGCGAATTGCCGATGCTGGCGCAGGTGATCGCCATTCCCGCCGAAGGCGGCGTGTCGCTTGCCATCGAAGGACGCGGCGAGATCTTCGTGCCGACGCCGGCCGGCGACCGACGGATGGATGTCGCGGTGTGGAAATCGATCGTCAGTGCCGCTGTTGCCGAGGATGCGGCAAACGCTGCGCTGTCACAATGGTTCGGCCGCGAGGTGCGGCTGGTGTTCTTCGATGAAGGTGCCAAGCGCACCGCAAGCGCCGAATGGGCCGGGCCGGAAACGCCGGTGACGTTTTCCGACGGTTATCAGGTTCTGGTGACGACGACCGGTTCGCTTGCGGCCCTCAATGCCGATATGGCGGCAAAGGGCGAAGGCGCCATCGGCATGGAGCGGTTCCGCCCCAATATCGTCCTCGACCATGATGCGCCTTGGGCCGAAGACGGCTGGGACGGGATCGAGATCGGCGGCATCCGCTTCGATTTCGTCAAACCCTGCGCCCGCTGCATCATGACCACGCAGGACCAGACGACCGGATCACGCGAGCACGAGAACCCGATGCCGGCCATGGGCCGCATCCGCATGTCGGCCGACCGGCGCGTACCGGGGCCGCTGTTCGGGTGGAATGCCGTGCCGCGCGCAACGGGCACGATCCGGCTCGGCGACGAGGCGAAAGTCACGGGAAGCCGTGACAGCTGGGCAATCAAGCGCCGGGGATAACGGCGCATCAAGAGGCAGCCGGCAGGACGCGGGCCAGCAAGGCACCGGCCGGCAGGATGCAGGCCCACAAGGCGGCAGGATGCAGGCTGGCATGAACGCTGGCCGGCAGGGCGCTGGCGACCGGACGGCAGCATGCGGGGCTGCGAGACGTCGGCTGGCAGGCCGCAGGCCTGCAAGGCGCGAGCCGGTTGGAAACCGGTCGGCAGGACCGAGGGATGAGAGATGCTGGGCCGCGGCATCGAAAACAGCAGCGGGCGCGCAAGATCGGCGGGAGGGCGGAATGGCGCAGCGAGAGGGCGGCGAAGGAAACAGGGATGGCGCGACATCGACCCCGCGCCTGCTTGCCGGTTCCTGCCAGTGCGGTGCCGTCACCTATGCGGTTGCGGATGAATTTTCCTATGCGCTCAACTGTCATTGCTCGCTCTGCCGCCGCGCCACCGGCAGCGCCTTCAAGCCGCTTGCCGGCATCGCGCGGGGAAAACTGACGATCACGAGGGGAAAAGACGCACTCAACATCCTCGGCACCGAGGACTGGCACGACGCCCGTTGCAGCCTCTGCGGCTCTCTCCTCTATGCCATCGTCCGCGACGGCCAATTTGCGCATGTGACGATGGGAACGCTCGTCGACACGCCGAGCATCCGCCCGAGCGCCCATATCTTCGTCGGCTCCAAGGCCGAATGGTTCACCATCACCGACGACCTGCCGCAATATCCGGAGCATGTGGTGCGGGACACGGGATGACCGGTCTCAGCCCTTGGCCTTGAACATCGCGCGGGCGCGGCGGATTTCGTCGTGATGCTTTTCCGCCCAGATCCAGACCCCGCAAAAGGCCTTGCCGAGGCTGCGCCCGAGCGGCGTCAGCGCATAGTCGACATGCGGGGGAATGACCGGGTGGACGGTGCGGCGGACCAGACCGTCCTCCTCCATGCGGCGCAGGGTCTGCGTCAACATCTTCTGGCTGATGCCGCTGACGGTCTTGCCGAGCTGGGTGAAGCGCAGCGTGCCGTTTTCCTCCAGCGTCTCGATGACGAGCATGGTCCATTTGTCGGCGACCTTGCCGATAATGTCCTCGACCAGCTTTTCGAGCGCCGGATCGAAGGTCTCGGGAACCGGTCCTTCGCTGCGTTTTTCGATATCCGGGTCGGCTAAAGCCCTGCGCAACAGACACTCTCCTTTTGGTGTGTATAAATCTTTCCGGTGCCTACTTCAGAAATGAAAGTATGAGACTTAACTTCGGTGCAGACAACAGCAAAGAGGCTCTTCCCATGCAGATGACCGGCAACACCATTCTCATCACCGGCGGCGGCTCCGGGATCGGCGAGGCGCTCGCCCACCGGTTCCATGATCTGGGCAATGTCGTCATCATCGCCGGGCGGCGGCTGGAGGCGCTTCAAAAGGCGGTCGGCGACCGGCCGAACATGCATGCGCTTTCGCTCGACATCGACAATGCCGACAGTATCACGGCTTTCGCCAAGACGCTGGTTGCGCAGTTTCCCGCGGTCAATGTCGTCATCAACAATGCCGGCATCATGCGGATGGAAATGCTCGACCGCGCCCGCGACCTGAGCGACGCCGAGGCGACGATCAACACCAATCTGCTCGGCCCGATCCGTCTCACCGACGCGCTTGTCGAACACCTCGCGACACAGCCGAATGCGGCGATCGTCAACGTCACGTCGGGCCTTGCCTTCGTGCCGCTTACCGTGACGCCAACCTATTCGGCCACCAAGGCAGCGATCCACAGCTATACCGTTTCGTTGCGCGAGGTGCTTGCGGGCAAAATCGAGGTGATCGAGCTTGTGCCGCCGGCCGTGCAGACCGAGCTGACCCCCGGCCAGTCGACCCGCGAGGGCTATCTGCCGCTCAAGGATTTCATCGACGAGGTGATGACGCTTTTCGCCAAGCAGCCGACGCCGTCGGAAATTCTGGTGCAGCGCGTCGGCTTCCAGCGCAATGCGGAAGCGGAGCACCGGTTCGATGCGGCAGTGACCACGCTCAACGAATTCGCCCGCAAGGCGCGCGAAGGAAAGTAGCGGAACCCGCCCGCCATCAGGGGCTTCCATATTGACGGGAAGCCCCGCCCGGCAGATTGTTCCTTGCAGGTATCTTGCAATTCACACTCTGCCGGACGATGGCGATGAACACTTATTTTATCGTGTTTCTGCTGATGGCCGCCTGCGGACTGGCCAGCGCCTTAGGGCCTCCGAGGGCGCTTGGCGGATCCAATATGCGGCAGGCGGTGAAGGATGCCGAGCGACGGCTGGGTCAGGTCTCCTCCAGAGACGACGCCCGGCGCGCCGCACGGAAAAATCTCCTGCTGCTTGTCTGGCTCGTCGCCACGGTGGCCTTGCTCGCCTGCCTGCTCGACGGGTTGCTGTAACCTTCGCGAGCGGGCTGAAAACGCTTTTCACACGCTGCTGGCCCCGCTCGCCCTATAGTGGGTCAAATCGCGAAACGCATCAATTGCGAGCAAAATTCCCAAGACTTTCTTGATCGGCCGGCCGTCATCCTGACGTTGCATTCACCCTTCAACTTCAGGTCCGCTCATGCCCTCCAGACAAAAACTGATCGCTGTCGCTATCGCTCTGCTTGCCGGCGCCTCGTCCGCCGGCGCCCAATCCAACCTTGCCGCGCCCTTTGTTGCGGGGCGCGGACAGGTTCCGGCCGGTTACACGAGCATGTCCGTCAATCTCGGCCTCAACATTCCCACCGATGAAAAATCGGATATCGATGCGCAGATCGAAACCGCTCAGGTGCGGGCCTACAAGCTCGCCGGCCGGCAATGCGATCTCGTCAAGGCCACGATCGCAAGCGATTGCAGGATCATGAGCGTCGACGGCTCGGTCAACACGCAGCGGCCGATGCAGGCGACAAGCATATCGATCAACCTCAGGGTCTCGCTCGCCGTCAAGCTGAAGGAGTAAAGCGTGGCGCGGACTTTGACGTCCGGTGCCGCGCTCCCACTCCCTGCTCTTGCATCCACGCCTTCGGCCGGATGCCGGTTTTCACTTCGGCGGGGTTGCCCCGTCGATGCCGACGCGAAGCGCCTCGGCCGTCACCATGTCGTCGCCGCTCGTCTCGCCCTGAACCGAGAGTGCTGCGCCCGGCTTCAGGTCGTCCTTGGTGGCGGAGGCAAGGGCCAGGATGGTCGTGCCGGCCGGAATGTTCACCTTGCGCTGACCGCCCTTGTAGGCGAGCGTCAATGACGGGCCATCGACGCTCTTGACCGCATCGGCCACCGTGGCATTGGTCATCTGGCCGTTCGGCCTGACGTTCCACGCGCGGTCGCCTTCACCGGTTCCCTTCATCGAGGCCGGGAAAATCACCACCTGCACAGCGCCGTTGACGCCGCTTGCGGTCGGCTCCGAGCCGACGCCGACGAAGTCACCGGGCTTGATATCCGCAACAGTGGCATTCTTCATGCCCATGATCTTCATCTGCGGCCCGATCATCACCATGATCTCCTTGCCGTCGACGCTCTTCATCTGAAGCGTATCGTCCTTGACGCTTTCAATGACGCCGCTCAGGCGCACCTTGTCGGCAGCGTAAGCGCCATGGGCCGCGATCACGGTCACGACCGCGCCGGCCGCAAGAGACTGGAACGTGGTCGTCAGAATGCGGTTGGTCATGTTTCTCTCCCGTGAGGCGATCTGGGGCGCGCGGAAACTCCGCCTTGCCCGATGACAGTCGCGCTCTCTACGGATTAGCAGCCACGCAGAGAGTGGGCCAATCACACAACGGTTACGGTCTGTCGCAGGGTCCAAAGCCCTGCGGGCCGGCCCCTGTCGGCAATTGATGCGGCTCGGCAACGCTGCTCCTGCTTGCAGCGGCAACTGCGGCATTTCGACGCCTTGCCGCTTCACAATCAGAGGTACCAGTTCTATAGATCGTGCGACGGCATAGCTTGCCCGACGGCTGATCCTTCCCGCCTTGCGCGAAGGCGCCGTTCGCCTGCGCTGCCTCTCGCATCATTCGGCCCTTTTCACCGCACCGCCCATCGTTACCGCCCCATCCTCACCTCCCTGCCCGCATAGCAAAGATCCAGTCCATGACGCCCCGGTCCCTCGGCCTGATATTCGCCCTTTCCGCCGTTACCATCTTTGCCGTGCAGGACGGTATTTCCAAACATCTCGGTACAGCCTATCCGGCCGTCTTTGTGGCGATGATCCGCTACTGGGTGTTTGCGGTCTTCGTGCTGGCCATGGCAAGCCGCAATCCGGGCGGGATCAAGGGGACGGCCACCACGAGCAGGCCCTTTCTACAGGTGGCACGCGGCGTGCTGCTCGTCGCACAGATCGTGGTCTCGATCGTTTCCTTCTCGCAGGTGGGCCTGGCGCAGACGCATACGATCTTTGCCGCCACGCCGCTTGCCGTCGCCTGCCTCTCTGTGCCGATCCTGGGGGAGACTGTCGGCTGGCGACGATGGCTGGCGATCGGCGTCGGCCTTTGCGGCATCCTGCTCATCGTCAACCCGCTGCATGCCAATTTCGACCAGAAGATCATCATCCCGATCGCCTGCGTCATCATGTTCGCGCTCTATTCGGTGCTGACCCGCATGGCGAGCCGGACAGACACGTCGAAGACGAGCTTCTTTTATACCGGCATTGCAGGAGCGGCGGCGATCACGCTGATCGGCCCCTTCTACTGGACGGTGTTTGCGCCGACCGACTGGCTGTGGATGGGATTGCTGTGCGTGACCGGCATGACCGGCCATTATCTCCTGATCCGCGCCTTCGACCTTCTCGATGCGGTCGTGGTGCAGCCGATGTCCTATATCCAGTCGGTGCTGGTCTGCATCATCGGCGTCTACGTGTTCGGCGAAGTGATGACGTTGAACATGATCGCCGGCTGCGCCATCGTCATCGGCGCGGGGATCTTCACCATCTGGCGCGAGGCGAAAGTGGGCTCGAAGACAGAACCGGCACCGGTGGAGCCGCCCGGCGCGCTTTGACGGTTTGCTTATCCTATCGCGGCACCCGGCCGCGGCAGGCCCAGGCGACGGCTGCGAAGGAGCGCGGGCCATCGTCGCGTCCCGCCCGATAGGCATCCGAGACCGCCTGTTTCAGCCTTTCCGCCAGCGCCGGCTCGGCGCCTGCCACATATCTGCCGATCGGCCCCTCGCCGGTCGAGAACGATGCCCAGTAATCGGCAAAGCCGGAAAATTCCATGCGGATCGACAGTGACGCCTCTTCGACCGCCACCAGGCCTGCCGCGGCAAATTCTTTTGCAAGATCGCCCGGCGCCGTCATCGGCTGGCAACAATAGCGCTTGCGGAAGGCGCGCGCGTCCTCATCGAGCATGGCTGCCGTATCGAGCAGCATGCGCATGGCCGGCATGCCGCCCGGATGATCCCAGACGGCTGCCGCCACCATGCCATCCGGCCTGACGACGCGGCGCATCTCGGCAACGGCCTTTGCCGCGTCGGGCACGAAATGCAGGACGAGCAGCGCCATGGCGCGATCGAAGCGCCCGTTGTCGAAGGGAAGCGCTGCCGCATCCGCCTGACATGCGGTGATGCGCGGGTCGCTGATGAGGCTCCTCACCGCCTCGACGAAAACCGGCTCGTAATCGACCGCGACGATCTCGGCAATATCGGCAACCTTGGGCACGGCGAAGGTGAGGCTGCCATTGCCGCAGCCGACATCGAGAATGCGCTCGCCATCGGCAAGGCCTGAAAAATCGAGGAAGAGCGGCGCAAGCCTTTTGCTCCACCGGCCCATCAGGCGTTCATAGCCTTCGGCACTGCTGACGTTGAAATTGGACGGCATGCGCTTGTCCTTTCCCGTTACCGTCGCCGAGCCTAGCCCGTCTGCCGCGCGCCCGTATCGATGGCCGCGACCGACAGCGCCTTCAGCGCCGCATGAACAAACCCTTCGCGCGCCGTACTTTCGGTCAGGCCACGCGGCTCGTAGACATGGCGATGCAGGAAGAAACCGGTCAGCCGGAAGGCCGCGGCCATGGTCTCGCGGTTGGCAGCGGTGCCCGCCCCTTCACCGAGGAAGGGCGGCAGCGGCAGTAACCGGTCGGCATAGGGCGCGCCGGCCGCGCCGCAGACGGCCCGGCCGCTTTTCGGCGAGACATAGATCAGGTCCTGCCTGACGCCGGTCGCGGCGCATTCGGCAAGGTCGAGCCCGAAGCCGAGATCGTTCAGTACGGCAAGCTCGAAACGGACGAACAATTCGCCCGCGTCTGCCGGATCGTCCATCGTGTCGAGGATGACGTCGAGCGCCTCGAAAAGATGCGGATGCGGGTCACGCTCGGGCAGGAGACGCAGAAGCGCGCCCATGGCCTGAACGCCATAGACGGCAGTCGCCGTCTCCATCAGTCTTGCGGCGCGCAGATGCAGCGGCTCCAGCTTGAACTCGCCCAGATGCTCGTCGAGCCGCGCCCGCCAGACCGCCTCCACCCGGTTGCCGGGTTGCAGCACCGGCTGCATCGACCGTGAGCGGCCGGAGCGGACCATGCCGAGATGCCGGCCGCGGTCGCGCGTCATCAGCTCGGCAATGACGCTGGTTTCGCCATGCCGCTTCACGCCGATGATGATTGCCTCGTCCTGCCACTGCATCTTTGGATGAACGTCCCTTAAAAGCCTGCGCATCAGGCTTTGCGAAAATCGAAACCGATTTTCGGGCCTGCGCTTCAGAGATCGGACCAATCATAACGCATAACCGGCTGGGACTGAATCGCTTTCTTGCCTTTGCGATGCCGGCCGAAAACGCGACTGGCCATTATATTTTGCCGCCGCTGCGGCTTGCGGCCTGGAACAAATCAGCCTCCAGCGGCTTGTTATCGCACAGATTAACGAGGTTGAAGACCTGCCATGAAAGCCGCCACCAGCCCCTCCCAGACGACCGTCCGATCGACGCGCACCCATAGCCGCAGCCGCAGCGCCATCATTGCCGTTGCCGCCATCGCAAGCGCAGTGCCCGTGTCTCTATCCCTCGCGACACCGGCAGCCGCCCAATCGCCGCAGCTGGAACAGGCCTGCCTCACGGTGGCGAAGACGTTTCTTCTGACGAACACGCTGAAAACAGGGGTCGTACAATCATTCCCGGAACTCGATCCGCCCGGCGCGCGCCTCACCTATTCCACGCGCGAGGATGCCAAGCCGACCGATTTCAGCAGCGAGATCGACTGCCAGTTCGACAAGGCAAGCCCGCCGATGGCTGTCCTGCGCTTCTGCATTTCCGACACCTGCTACGGGCCGAATGAGCAGGACCCGGAAAAGCGCCGCCGCTATCAGGAAGTGAAGGCCGTGATGGACCGGCACAAGTAAGCGGCAGACGTGCAGCGCCGAAATGGCAAGGCAGCGGAGCGGCAACCGCTCCGCCTGTCGAGGGCTGACAGGGGGAGACCCCTGCTCGCCCTGCTCAGGCCTCTGCCGAATATCTGCACATGCCTGATGACATCGATGCGGTCAGATCCTCGGGGCGAGCCTGAGGATGCCGAGATGAAAACGCCGATCGTCTTCATCGAGCGGATCGGCGGATCGGGACAGGCGCGAGCATGGCGTGGGAAAGGTGTAAGGCTTACCCCAGGTGCCCTGCCGGCAATGATTACTGGCGCAGCCGCAGAACGTTCAAGGCCGACGACAGATAGCGGGCCGCGAGCGCATGGCGGCGGGTATTGGCGATGTTGAGCGCGGCGATGCAATGGCTTTCGAGGGGATCGTCGCTTTCCGTGCCCGGCCGGGCCTCGAAGGCGGTCACGGTGCCGGCATAGATCGACGGCACGCCTTCCGCATCACGGAAGCAGCGGCCCTTGGCCGTCACCACAACCCGCCGTCCCGTCGGATGGGTAATGGCATAGCTCTGGTGGCAGGCGCGCCCGGTGATGATCGTCTCGTGCAGCGCCTTGGCAACACGCTGCCGGTCGCCATCATCGATATTGGCCACGACCTTCTCGATCGGCGCTCCGGCCTCGAGATCGTTCATAGGAAGACCATAGATGAAGGCGAAGATCTCATCGCCATACACCATGTTTTCCGGAACATTCCAACTGAAGAACCCGACGCTATTCGGCAGGTCGATATTGGTATTTCCATGTAGGAGACTGCTCTCGCTTTTCATAATGCTTTCGCCCTTCCTCTGGCGATACAATTCCTCGCCCCGATTGCATTAGCAATTGCATATATTCCTAGATGAAAAATAGCCGATTGAAAAAATCTACGATTCAATCGATAGCATCTATCATAAACAGATGCGAGACCTCGCCGCAGAAAAGCTGTATCGATGCACGACACACTTATTATTGCGCGCAATGCATCGTCACCAGTGTTCCAGAACAGGGCAAGACCGGCGGGATCATCACGATCCCCGTCGATTATCCCGTTCAGCCGCGCGGGAATTCCAGGCCCATTTCGCGGAAACGCTCGGGATCGTCGCCCCAGTTTTCACGCACCTTGACGAACAGGAAGAGATGCACGGGCTGTTCGAGGATCTCGGTCAGCTCCTTGCGGGATGCGGTCGAGATCGACTTGATCGCCTCGCCGTTCTTGCCCAGCGCGATCTTTTTCTGGCTTTCCCGCTCGACATAGATCACCTGTTCGATCCTGACCGAACCGTCCTTGCGCTCTTCCCACCGCTCCGTCTCGACATGCGAGGAATAGGGAAGCTCCTGATGCAGGCGCAGGAAAAGTTTCTCGCGGGTGATTTCGGCGGCAAGCTGGCGCATCGGCAGGTCGGAGATCTGATCCTCCGGATAATACCAGGGGCCTTCCGGCAGGGTCTTTGCCAGATAGTCCATCACATGGTCGCAGCCGGAACCGGTCGTGGCCGAGATCATGAAAGTCTGCTCGAAGGCGACGATCTCGTTGGCGGCGGCCGCCAGCTTCAAAAGATCTTCGGGTCGCACCTGGTCAATCTTGTTGAGGACGAGGATCTTCGGCTGCCGGACCTCTTTCAGGCCTTCCAGAATGGTTTCTGCATCGCCGCGCAGGCCGCGCTCGCTGTCGATCAGGAACATGATGTAATCGGCATCCTTGGCGCCGCCCCAGGCGGATGTGACCATGGCGCGATCGAGCCTGCGGCGCGGCTTGAAGATGCCGGGCGTGTCCATGAAGACGATCTGGGCGTTGTTATGGATGGCGATGCCGCGGACGATGGCGCGCGTCGTCTGCACCTTGTGGCTGACGATCGAGACCTTGGCGCCGACGAAACGGTTGACCAGCGTCGACTTGCCGGCATTGGTCGCACCGATCAGGGCAACGAAGCCGGAATGCGTGGCTTGTGCGCCTTCGGCTGCTGCATCGACACCGAGGGAGCCGCTACCGGCCATGTTGTCGTCTTCGCTCATGGTATCCAATCAAATCGTTTGGCAAATGGTGTATTTGCGGCGGCATCGAATGCATCGACAGGATGCAGGACCGCGTCAGGTTTCGTCTGCATGTACGCCTCGCGGGCTCCCTAGTCGATAGGCGAGGCGCGATCAGAGGTGAAAATCGGCCTGATGCGGCCGATTTCAAGTCCATTTTCCGATGTCACGGATATCAGGCGTCTTCTACGTCGCCGCTTTTCTGCCAGATGCCTTCGCGTTCCAGCATGCGGGTGGCGGCCACCTGTTCGGCGGCGCGCTTGGAGCGGTCGATACCCGTCTCGGGCGCGACGCCCTTGACCTCGACCGTAACGGTGAAGCGCGGATCGTGATCCGGGCCGGTGCGGTCGTCGATGCGGTAGGAGGGCGTGAGCCCGAACCTGGCATGCGCCCATTCCTGCAACTCGGTCTTGGCGTCGCGGCGGGCGCCATCGGCACGGATCGCGCGGCCTTCCCAGTGTTTCACGATGAAGGCGCGGGCAGCATCGAGCCCGCCATCGAGATAGACGGCCGCGATCAGACTTTCGACCACGTCGGCGCGGACATTCATCATCCGCTTGCCAGTCAATTTCTTGACGTCGGCGCCGGTGCGAATGAAACGGTGCAGTTCCAGCTCGTCAGCCACCAGGGCGCAGCTTTCGGCGCTGACCAGCTGGTTCAGGCGCACGGAAAGCTCGCCTTCGGGCGCGGTGCGGAAAGTGGTGAACAGGAGTTCGGCCACGCAAAGGCCGAGCACCCGGTCGCCCAGGAACTCGAGCCGCTCGTAATTGGCGCCTTTGGCCAGACCGGTGCTGGCATGGGTCAGCGCCCTGTCGAGCCATTGCTTTTCGGAGAAGACATAACCGAGCGTCTTCTCCAGCCGCTCGCGTTCCTCAGCCGACAGCGTCTTGGATTTCATCAATCGACCGCCTTGAAAATGCGGTTCCAGCGCATGTTGGCCGGCCAGTTCCAGATTTCGCGGAACGGCGTGTCGTTGCCGAGCGAGAAGAAGATCACGCTGGCGCGGCCGACAACGTTTTCTTCCGGCACGTAACCGACATCGAAGCGGCTATCGAGCGAGTTGTCGCGGTTGTCGCCCATGAAGAAATAGTGGCCGGCGGGAACGATGAATTCCGGCGTGTTGTCGCCGCGCGAAACCGGCGACTGGTCGAGCGTGTCATACGTCTTGCCGGTATCGAGCGTCTCGCGGAAGACCGGCACGTCGGAGCCCGGATCAAGGCGGTAATCGGAGGTGAAGGAACCATCCGGCACTTTCGGCACCGGCTTGCCGTTGATGAAGAGCACGCCGTTGATCATCTGGATGCGATCGCCCGGCAGGCCTTCGAGCCGCTTGATGTAGTCGATATCCGGATCGGACGGCAGGCGGAAGACGATCACGTCGCCGCGCTTCGGCTTGGAGAATTCGAGCACGCGGCCGGAGAACAGGTTCGGCGAGAACGGCAGCGAATATTTCGAGAAGCCGTAGGCGAACTTGTTGACGAAGATATAGTCGCCGACAAGCAGCGTCGGCATCATCGAGCCCGAGGGAATGGTGAATGGCTGGAACAGGACGGTGCGGATCACCATCGCCAGCAACAGCGCCTGGATGATGACCTTGATGTTTTCCCAAAGGGCGTTCTGCGGCTTCGGCTCGGCTTTATCGGACACGTCTGACGTCTTTCTGTTTCCAGCTGGAAGCGTTTCTCTAAACTCTTCGCAAACCCGCGGCAATGGGCGTGAGGATTACGTTTCGTTCATGCGCACAGCATCAGCCAATTGCGATGGGGCGGGCTTCGATGACGACGAAAGCCTGGGCATAGGGATATTCGTCGGTGATGGTGATGTGAATGAAAGGTTCGTGGCCGGCGGGCATGAGTTCTGCGAGCTTTTCTGCCGCACCGCCGGTCAGGGCCATGGTCGGCTTTCCGCCCGGAAGATTGATGACGCCCATGTCCTTCCAGAACACGCCGTTGGCAAGACCGGTGCCCAGCGCCTTGGAACAGGCTTCCTTGGCGGCGAAGCGCTTGGCATAGGAGGCGGCACGATTTTTCCGCCGGTCGGACTTCGCCCGCTCGATTTCGGTGAAACAGCGATGGGTGAATCGCTCACCGAAACGCTCGATGGATTTTTCCACGCGACGGATGTCGATGAGATCGCTGCCCAGTCCGATGATCACGCCTTCAAGCCTCTCCGAAGCGTCGTGCGTCCGGATCGGCTCACGAAGACGCTCTCTCTTTTTTTTCAATCGCGCATCCGCCTTTGTCAGGCAGATCCGGGTTACGCCGTTGTGACTGACTTGAGCGCTCCGGCACGCGCCGTCAAGCGCTCGATCCGGCGGTTGCGGAAACTGCGCACGGCCAGATAGGTGATCGCATAGAAAATCGCGCCGCAGACGAGGCCGGGCGGCAGGGAACCGATCAGCATCGGCTCGAGGATCGGCCGCCAGAGCTGCGACAGGTCGAGATGGGAAAACAGCGCGCCGAGATCGATATGGTGGCTGCCCTCGACCTTGTTGCCGAGCATCACCTGCCCGAGTTCCCAGCTCAGCGGCCAGATGATCGGGCAGGTGATCGGATTGGCAAAGGCGGTGCCGATCGCAGCCGCAACCATGCTGCCGCCGACCAGATAGGCGAAGGGAATGGCAAACAGGATGTGAAGGCCGAGGAACGGCGTCCAGGCGCTGACAACGCCGATGGCAAGGCCGGCTGCAACCGCATGCGGCGAGCCGCCGATCCGCATCACCTTCAGGCGGTAATAGCCGAGGATGCGCTTGAAGCCCTTTCGCGGGGCGAAAGCTTCGCGGACACGTTGTGAAAAACTTGGCTTGGTACGGCGGCGGAATGGCATCGCGTCTATTGCCGATCGCGACCACTGTCGCTGCCGGCTCCCTTTTCGATCACGTCACGTTCACATCTAGCGGAAGCCGAAGATGATGGCAAAAGTTGGCCGGGCCAATTTTACCCCTGCCCTCAAGGCAGATCGTCGCACGGATCAAAAACAGACATCCGGTGGCGGAAAAAGCGAGCCGGTTTCGCAGATCGGTGCCGCGCGCCCAGTCCTTCCGGGCAGAAGTTTTTCAGGACGCCAATCTTCCGGGCGCCAGTCTTCCGGGCGCCAGTCTTTTCGCGCCCAGTCTCTCCGAAGGCCAGTCATCCCGACCAGCCTCTTGTCCGCGCAGCCCTGGCGAATTTGCCTCGACGGCCGATTGCCGTCGCAGCGGCGGATGCCCGCCACACAAGTCTGGTACGTGATCGACCTATCGCATGTTCGACAGCGCATCGAGGATGCTGTCGAATTCACTCGCCGGCAGCGCTTTTCGCAGATGCCGACAGGACCGGCAAAAAATCAGAAGGACTTGCGGAAGATGCCGCGGTCTACCTGGCGCATGCGGTATTCGAGGTCGATACGGTCATTGGCTTCGTTGAGGTAAGCCATTTCGCGATCCTGAACGGTCGGTACGCGCAGAGCGCGGGCGAACTTGCGAACAGATGTAAACATTTTCTGTCTCCTTGGTCTCTGTGATCTCTATTTCACGACCAATAGATAGAATTAAATCGTTTGAAACACCAACGCGCAGTCGCTTGGCCAGATATGCGTCAAACGCATAACAAGGCCGACATGCGAAAATGCCGTGATCAAAATCAAGGCAGAAAAAAGAGACATATCGACGCAAGGAGAAAAGGCGGAGCGGGCAAACCATCCGCTGCCCACCCCGCCCCGATCGTTTTCGGCTTTTGCTGCCGATCTGCCGGAAAGTCGCCGGATCAGTCGTAAATGCGCTTCAGATTGGAGACGCAGTCGAGTTCCTTCATCTGCGAGATCAGCTGATTGAGCTGGCGCACATCCCAGACCTCGACTTCCATTTCGATCTCGGAGAAATCGGCGGCGCGGTTGGAGCCCATCTTCAGGCTGCGGATATTGATGTCGAGGCGGCCGATGGTCTGGGCGACCGTCGCCAGCGTGCCGGGCTCGTTCAAGGTATTGACCTCGATCCGGGCCGGGAAGCGCGCCTTGTTGGCCTCATCCAGATCCCAGCGCACGTCGATCCAGCTTTCCGGCTGGTCGTCGAACTTCTGCAGCGCCGGGGCCTGGATCGGGTAGATGGTGATGCCGCTATCCTTATCCACGATGCCGACGATGCGATCGCCGGGTACGGCGCCGCTTGGCGCAAAGCGCACCGGGACATTGGCCGAGAGGCCGCGGATCGGCAACGCGTCGTAATCGTCCACCGTCGCACCGGCTGCACCTTCTGCGGCCTTCGGACGCTCGGGCAGCTTGAACATCATGCCGGAGGCGCTGCGCATATTGAACCAGCCATCGTCTGCGGCGGGCTTGACCGTGACACGCTCGTCCTTGAAATCGGGGAAGACGGCGCGCAGCACATCGAGCGAGGAAAGTTCGCCGCGGCCGACGGCGGCGATCGCATCCTCGACATCCTTGTGGGCGATGCGGTGCAGCGCCGGCTTCAATGCCTCGCGCGAAAACGGCTTGCCGGCGCGCTCGAAGGTGCGCTCCAGAATCCGATGGCCAAGGCCCGCATATTGCTTGCGGATGGCGGTGCGGGTGGCACGCCGGATGGCAGAGCGCGCCTTGCCGGTGACGACGATTTCTTCCCAGGCGGCGGGGGGCACCTGCACGCCGGAGCGGATGATCTCCACCTCGTCGCCATTGTTGAGCCGCGTCACCAGCGGCATGACGCGGCCGTTGATCTTGGCGCCGACGGTGGTGTCGCCGATATTGGTGTGCACCGCATAGGCGAAGTCGATCGGGGTGGCGCCGCGCGGCAGCGCGATCAGCTTGCCCTTCGGGGTGAAACAGAAAACCTGGTCCTGGAAAAGCTCGAGCTTGGTGTGTTCCAGAAACTCTTCCGGATTGTCGCCCTCGGCCAAAGCTTCGATCGTGTGGCGCAACCAGGAATAGGCATTTGAATCCTTCGGCAGAAGCTCGCCCGGCTTGCCGGCAGACTGGCCGTCCTTGTAGAGCGTGTGGGCGGCGATGCCGAATTCGGCGATCTCCTGCATCATCTGGGTGCGGATCTGCAGCTCGATACGCTGGCGGGACGGGCCGACGATCGTGGTGTGGATCGAGCGGTAATCGTTCTGCTTGGGGTTGGAGATATAGTCCTTGAACCGGCCGGGCACGACGCGCCAGCGGGTATGGACGATGCCGAGCGCCTTATAGCAGCAGGACGTGTCGTCGACGATGATGCGGAAACCGTAGAGATCGGAGAGCTGCTCGAAGGAGAGCGACTTCGACTGCATCTTGCGGAAGATCGAATAGGGCTTCTTCTGCCGGCCCTTGACGAAGGCGTCTTCGAGGCCGTTCGCCACCAGAAGATCGCGCAGCTCGTCCTCGATCTTCTTGATGAGGTTTTCATTGCGCTGCGACAGCTCGGCGAGCCGCTTCGTCACCGTGTCATAGGCTTCCGGATTGATGTAGCGGAAGGACAGTTCCTCCAGCTCCTCGCGCATATCCTGCATGCCCATGCGGCCGGCAAGCGGCGCATAGATATCCATCGTCTCTTCGGAGATGCGCGCCTTCTGCTCGGCCTTCATGTGGTCCAGCGTGCGCATGTTGTGGAGACGGTCGGCCAGCTTGACGAGGAGCACGCGCACGTCGTCGGAAATGGCGAGAAGCAGCTTGCGCAGGTTTTCCGCCTGCTTGGCCTTTTTCGACACGAGGTCGAGGCGCTTCAGCTTGGTCAGACCCTCGACGAGGCGGCCGATATCTTCGCCGAACAGTTCGTCGATCTCGGCGCGGGTCGCCGTCGTATCCTCGATCGTGTCGTGCAGGAGAGCGACCGCGATGGTCGATTCGTCCAGATGCATGTCGGTGAGGATGGCGGCCACTTCCAGCGGATGGGAAATGTAGGGATCGCCCGAGGCGCGTTTCTGCTGGCCATGCTTCTGCATGGCATAGACATAGGCTTTGTTGAGAAGAGCCTCGTTGGCATCGGGCTTGTACTTCTGCACCCGCTCCACGAGCTCGTACTGTCTCATCATCCCTGTTTACGCCCTCAAGATCAAAGCACGGCAATCAAACGAAAAATGGCGCGCCAACCGACAAGTTGGCGCAGCCATGGAAAGCAGACAATCAGATTAGGGCGATAGAATGAACGAGAGATTGCCGAATGAGACTTTATTCGGCAGATCGGCCCGATCAGTAATCGTCGCTCTTTTCCGGGGGAACGAGGCCCTCGATACCGGCCAGCAGTTCTTCTTCGGACATCTGATCGAAATTGACGGTTTCCGGAGCGTCTTCCTCGTCATCCGTACCGGAGGCGACCGACACGCCGCCAGATGCGATGAGAGCAGCCGGATCGGGCTCGGGCTCGTCGATTTCCACGTGCTTCTGCAGCGAGTGGATCAGGTCTTCCTTCAGATCGTCCGGCGAGAGCGTCTCGTCAGCAATCTCGCGCAGCGCCACGACCGGGTTCTTGTCATTGTCGCGGTCGATCGTGATCGAAGCGCCCTGAGAGATCTGCCGAGCGCGGTGGCTGGCAAGCAGGACGAGCTCGAAACGGTTATCGACTTTGTCAATGCAATCTTCTACTGTGACACGGGCCATTGCCTGTCCTTTACGGTCGGAATTTCTGGAATTGTTACGCCCGATACAGCCATTGACGGATAAATTCAAGTTTTTCCTGCCGCATGGCCTGCAAGGCCCGACCAAGGTCGGACTGGGAGGATGCGGAAATACAACGCATAGTTGCTTGGATATTTCCGAAACGTGCCATAATGACATTTATATGAAGAGTTCGTAACTCTGCGGATAAATCTGCGTCAAAAATTCAACTTTTCGTTTTGTTTTTGCGCCGCAGCCAGCACGGACTACCAGGGATGGAGACCTCATGTTTGACCCAAGAGAGAAAATAGCTCTCTTTATCGATGGCGCGAACCTTTACGCGGCTTCGAAGAGCCTCGGCTTCGATATCGATTATCGCAAGCTGTTGAAGGCCTTCCAGAAGCGCGGCTACCTTTTGCGCGCGTACTACTACACGGCCCTGATCGAGGACCAGGAATATTCCTCGATCCGCCCGCTGATCGACTGGCTGGACTATAACGGCTACAAGGTCGTGACCAAGCCGGCGAAGGAATTCACCGACAGCCTCGGCCGCCGCAAGATCAAGGGCAATATGGATATCGAACTGGCCATCGACGCGATGGAACAGTCCGAAACCGTCGATCACCTCGTGCTGTTTTCCGGCGACGGCGATTTCACCACGCTGGTCGAGGCGCTGCAGCGCAAGGGCCGCAAGGTCTCGGTCGTATCGACCATGCAGACGCAGCCGCCGATGATCGCCGACGATCTTCGTCGTCAAGCGGATCATTTCATCGACCTGATGACGCTGAAGCCGGAAGTCGGCCGCGACCCATCCGAACGCCCGGTGCGCGCGCCCGCCGAGCCGACGGAGACCGCCGACTGAGCGGATCGCGCCAGAATCATCTCGACCATTGCCGAGGCGTCCCGCAAGGGGCGCCTTTTGCGTTAGGGCGCTGATACGGCTTCACGCCGGCCGGGTTTCTGCCATCGCCATTGCCTCCCCATGGGCCTTTCGGTGAGCCTCGCCGTGAACCTCTGCATGCCCCTCCCCCTTGCGTCTTGCCTTCCTCGCGCGAAACACGGCCTCGACGATCAGCGACAGCGGCAGGCCGATGAAGAAGGGGACGAAGAAATAGATGACGCGGAAGGCGACCAGAGCGCCGATCGAGGCTTCGTTGCCCATCACATGGCGGACGGTGGCTTCGAGCACGCCGAGACCGCCCGGCGCATGGGTGATCAGGATCGCCATATTGGCAAGCACGAAGGCGGTCGCGGCCTTCAGGTAGCTGACATCGGCCGTCGTCGCCATCACCTCGCGCAGGCAGGCGGCCACGAGCGCAAAATTTATCGTGCCGATCACCACCTGCGCCAGCGCGATCTTGAGCGTCGGCATGGGGAATGACCATGACCGGATTTTGAGCGGCGTGCGCAGCGTGGCGGCCAGAAGAAGATAGAGCGCGGTCACGGCAAGGCAGGCGATGCCGATCATCGTCACGACGCTCTCGCTCAGCTTCAGCACACCTGCCGCGTCGGCCGGATTGAGGATCATGACGATGCCGGTCAGGACCGCCATGCCGATGCCGACCGTGACGCCGGACAGGAGCACGATCTTGGCCACATCCTCCGTCGACATGCCCCAATGGGCATAATAGCGATAACGCAGCGCACCGCTGCTCAAGCCCGACAGGCCGACGCTCTGGCCGATCGACAGGGCGATGAAGGAGGCAAGCGCGATCTTGCGATAGGGCAGATCGTTCTTCACATAGCGTACGCCGGCCCAGTCGAAACCCGTCAGGCAGAGATAGGAGCCGAAGGCGAACACAAGTGCGATCGCCAGATGAACGGGGGGAATGTCTGCGACCGACTGCACGACCTGATCGACCGTATAATCCCGGAACGTGTGATAAAGCAGGTAGAAGGCAGCGCCGAAGCCGACGACCAGCATGAGATAGGTAAGGAATTTCTTTGCCGTCATCGCCCTGTTGCCAACCCTTGCACCCGCGTCATCGTGCGGGACAACGGGGATGCGAAAGGTTTGGTTCCGGCAAGCGGAAACGCCCGATTTCCGGCGCATCCCTGCGGCGATAGCCGTCGCCGCAATTCAGGCTCGCGCGGCTCTTCGCATCAGGGAGCCGTTTCGCGTGGACGGTGCGACGCGTGCTGATCGCCGAGGCGGTCGGAGGGATGAGACGGAGCCTGGAGTGTCCGGCTCAGCCGTTCTTCAACAGCCGCGATTTCTGGCGGTTCCAGTCGCGTTCCTTCTCGGTCTCGCGCTTGTCGTGCAGCTTCTTGCCCTTGGCGAGCGCGAGTTCGAGCTTGGCGCGGCCCTTTTCGTTAAAGTAGATCTTCAGCGGCACAAGGGTCATGCCCTCGCGGTTGATGCTGACGCGGAGCCGGTTGATCTCGCGCTTGGAGAGGAGCAGCTTGCGGCGGCGGCGGGGCTCGTGGTTGAAGCGGTTGGCCTGCAGATATTCCGGCAGATGGCTGTTGATCAGCCAGATCTCCTCGCCCTCGTCGGAGGCGTAGGATTCGGCGATATTGGCCTTGCCTTCGCGCAACGCCTTGACCTCGGTGCCGGTCAGAACCAGCCCCGCCTCATAGGTGTCGATGATCTCGTAGTTGAACCTGGCCTTGCGGTTTTCCGCAACGACCTTGTTGACCACGCGCTGGCTGCCTTTGGGTG
The DNA here is from genome assembly GCA_028283725.1 of Neorhizobium sp. Taxonomy (GTDB): domain Bacteria; phylum Pseudomonadota; class Alphaproteobacteria; order Rhizobiales; family Rhizobiaceae; genus Neorhizobium. The sequence continues at coordinate 874,222 of JAPWKC010000004.1, forward strand.
CCATGAACTCTTATCCGCCATGCCCTTCAAGAATGATAGATCCCCGCCCGCGGGCCGCGGACGGGGTTACGACTGTTATCTAGTGCCTGACTGGGCAAATGTGAAGCGGGACGGTGCCGGGACCTGCCCTTGCGATCTCAGTTGAGCAGGCCGGCATGGCGCAGCGCCGCATCGATCGCCGCTTCGGTCGCCGGTTCCAGCGTCGACATCAGCGGCGAGCGTACGGCGCGGTTCATGCCGCGGATGCGATGAAGGCCGTATTTCGCGCCGCAGACACCCGGCTCCATGAAGATCGCCTTGTGCAGCGGCATCAGGCGATCCTGATATTCGAGCGCCTTGGCATAATCGCCTGCAAGCGTTGCCGCCTGGAACTCGGCGCAGAGGCGCGGTGCGACATTGGCCGTCACCGAGATGCAGCCGACGCCGCCATGGGCGTTGAAGCCGAGCGCCGTCGCATCTTCACCCGACAGCTGGACAAAATCCGGGCCGCAGGTGATGCGCTGTTCCGAGACGCGCTCGATCTTGCCGGTGGCATCCTTGACGCCGACAATGTTCCTGTGGGCCTTGACCAGCGCACCCATCGTCTCCGGCGTCATGTCGACAACGGAGCGGCCGGGAATGTTGTAGATGATGATCGGCAGCGAAACGGCATCTGCAATTGCTGCAAAATGCGCGATCATGCCCTTTTGGGTCGGCTTGTTGTAATAGGGCGTGACGACCAGAAGCGCATCGGCGCCGGCCTTTTCGGCGTGTTCGGCAAGCTCGATCGCTTCCAGCGTGTTGTTGGAGCCGGCGCCGGCAATGACGGGCACGCGCTTGGCGGCCACTTCCACGCACAGTTCGACGACGCGCTTGTGCTCATCATGCGAGAGCGTGGGCGATTCACCGGTCGTGCCGACGGGAACCAGGCCGCTGCTGCCTTCCGAAATCGTCCATTCGACATGCGCCGCAAATGCTTTCTCGTCCACACCGCCTTCAGATGTGAAGGGCGTCACGAGGGCGGGCATAGATCCCTTGAACATTCAAAAACTCCCATGGCCGCAATCCATCGTTCGGCCGTAATACGTCGCTAAGGTCGGGCACCATAAAGCGACGAGATAACCGCGACAAGCGCAGGACCGCGCGATTTTATGATGATTCCCGTATCGAAATTCGCGCCTTTGCAGATCTATGGTAAGCTTTCATTAATCGGCTCGTCAGCTAATAGGAGATCTTAATCTTTGTCGCGGAATGCCGGATGAACAAGTCCGTTCTGATGATCGCCACTCTCGGGCTCAGCCTTGGTTCCAGCCTGACGCCGCTGGCGGGGCTCGCGGCCCTTTCGACGCTCGTTGCGGCCTCTCAAACGCGGGCCGCTCCGGCGATGGATGGCGCTGTGCCGCTTCCTTTCGCGCGACCGGACGAGCCCGATGTCCCGACACCGATGCGCGGCCCCTCTTCCGGCAGCATTCCGCTACCGACGCCTGCCCCTATGATGTCGGCCCCCAACAGACCGGCAACCGTGACGCCTGCGGCAATGACCGTGCCCGACATCACCGGCTCCATTCCGCGCGTCAACCCGATGAGCGAGGCGACCGGCCTGAAAACCGGGCTCGACGCGCTTTCCGACCGCGATGCCGCAACGGCGATGGCCGTGCGCGACAGCATGGCCCGCGGTTCGCTCGACCGGCAGATCATGACATGGGCGATCGCAACATCCGGGCTGAAGGACGTGCCTTCGGGCGAGATTGCCGCGGCGCAGATCGAACTGAAGGGCTGGCCGGGCCTCAGCAGCCTGCGGGCGCTTTCGGAACGGGCGCTCTACCGCGAAAACCCGCCGGCCGGCGCGGTGCTGGCGGCTTTCGGCCAGACACGGCCCGAGACGACCGAGGGCACGATCGTGCTGTCGCGAGCCATGGTGGCGACGGCCAAGGCCGGTGACGCGGCACGGCTCATCAAGGGCCTGTGGGTGTCGCAGCCGCTCGACAAGGATATGGAGGACAAGATCCTCGGCGAGTTCCAGCCGCTCCTGTCATCCGCCGACCACAAGGCGCGGATGGACATGCTGATGTATCGCGGCCGCGCGGCACAGGCGAAACGCTTTTCCGAACTTGGCCGGGCGCAATCTCTCTACAAGGCGTGGACGGCGGTTGCGAGCGGCGCAAAGACGGCGCCGGCAGCGCTTGCCTCAGTCGATGCCTCGCTGACATCGGACCCGACCTATCTCTTCAGCCGTATCGAATATCTGCGCCGGCAGGACAAGTTTCGCGAGGCCGCCGCGCTTCTCGACAAGGCGCCGCGCGATGCCGCCCGGCTCGTCAATACGGGTGAATGGTGGAACGAGCAGCGCATCATTGCCCGCGGCCTTGCCGACCAGGGTGATTTTCGCCTCGCCTACAAGACGATCTCGCATCCGCTCGCAGCCTCCTCCACCGACAAGGTGGATGCCGATTTCCATGCGGGGTGGTACGCGCTCCGGGCCCTGAACGACCCGGTGACGGCGGAAAAGCATTTCCGCGAGATCCTCGACGTCTCGACCAAGCCGCTTTCGGCCTCGCGCGCCTTTTACTGGCTGGGGCGCGCAGCAGAGGCCGGCGGACCGGGCAATGCCCGCGAGCTCTATACCAAGGCCGCGCATCTTTCCGGGACGTTCTATGGCCAGCTGGCGGCGACCCGGCTCGGCCTGCGCACGCTCGACGTCTCCTATCCCGCGCCGACCGCGCAGGACCGCGAGCGGTTTCGCAGCCGCGGTGTCATGCAGGCGATCGAGCGGCTGGATTCGGCCGGTTACGAAAAGCGCGCAGCACCGCTCTACCGGGCGCTGGCGGAAGAGCTGACAAGCCCCGGCGAACTGGCGCTGCTGACTGCGCGCGCAGAGGCAGAGGGCGACCATGCGCTGTCGCTGCAGATCGGCAAGGCGGCGTTTGCGCGTGGCATCGATGTGGCGGCACTGGCGTTTCCGATCGGCGTCATTCCGGCCAGTGCCGATATCAACGGCTCGGGCAAGGCGCTGGCCTATGCCATTGCGCGGCAGGAAAGCGCCTTCAACCCGACGGTGATCTCGGCGGCCAACGCCCGCGGGCTGTTGCAGATCCTGCCCGGCACGGCGCAGGGCGTCGCCAAGCGGCACGGGATCAGCTACAAGGCCGAGCGGCTGACCAGCGACGCCGCCTATAATGCGACGCTCGGCGCGCAATATCTCGGTGAGCAGATCGATCGTTTCGACGGTTCCTATATCATGACCTTCATCGCCTATAATGCCGGCCCGCGCCGCGTCGACGAATGGATCGCCCGCTATGGCGACCCGCGCGGCAAGCCGATCGACGAGGTGATCGACTGGATCGAGCGCATCCCCTTCCCCGAGACGCGCAACTATGTGCAGCGGGTGATGGAGAATTATCAGGTCTACAAGACCCGGCTCGGCCAGAAGGCCGATATCGAGGACGACCTGCGGTTCGGCCGCCGCGGATAGCGTTCGGTGCAGGGACAATGGCTGCCGCGGCCATGCATCGCCGCCAGCCTTCTCTGATGTCTCCTTGACGTCGCCCGCAAGGACTTGCCTGCGCATAGCGGCAAAAAGATCGGAACAGCCGGTCCGTTCAGCGGTTGTTCTCCTGTCACGTTACAAGCCCGCCACCAAGGCGGAAGCCGTTTCTGGAGGACACCATGCGCAAGATCGTCACCGCCGCCGCTTTCTCGTTTGCCTTTGCCTCTGCGGCATTGGCACAGCAAGGCAATAGCGGCTCGCAGAACAGCAGCGACAGCAATCACATGCAGCCGCCGCAGCAGGCGGAGCCGCTGATCAAGGGCTCGGGCGATGGTGCGGGCGCTACCGACCCGACGACAACTGATAGCACGACCGGCCAGGGCACGACGGGTGGCACCGGTTCGCAAAATATGCCGGGCAATGCCAACCCGGAAAAGTGCACGGCAGGCGCGCCCACCGGCGGTGATATGCAGGCCATGCCGGGTGCCACCCAATCCGCAAAGCCGAACTGCCCGTAAACCGCAAATCCCCGGCCCCGACCAAGCCATGTCCGACAGGTCGTCGGCGGAACGAGAAAAGCCCGGCTGTCGCCGGGCTTTTCCTCATGTTGCATGAAAAGGTTCTGGCGTCAGAGCAGCTTTTAGAAGTCGCGCTGCAGACGCAGGAAGCCATCCCAACCGTCGGCATAGGCCCAGCCGCTTGCGTCCGTGTTGTTGTAGTTTGCGGTGACCTTGGCTGCGAGGCCCTCGGTGATCTTGTAGTCGAGCGTGACGCCGGCACGATAGGCGCTGCCGCCATTGAAATTGCCATCCGCGCCATAACCGACATCCTTCCAATACTGGAAGCCGGGAATGATGGAGAACTTGTCGGTGACCTTCATGTCGTAATCGGCAACGACCGTCCACTTGGCCAGATCGTAATAGGCATTGGCGCCGGACGAATAAAGGCCGGCGACCTCGAACGTGCCGGGACCGATATCGGAGGTCAACCACAGGCGCAGCGTGCCATCGTTGACGTGGAAATCGTAGCCGCCGAGAAGCCAGGCTTTGACCGGGCCGAAATTGTAGGTGATCGAACCATCGAAGCCGACGCTGTCGTTGGCATTGTAGCTTTCACCCGATTCGCTGTAGCGCTTGCTCAGCTCTTCGACGAACGCGCCCAGTTCGAGATTGTCGCCCTTGTAGTCGTAGCCGATCATGTTCAGGCGGTTGGAGCCGATATTGTCGGTTTCGCCGGCAAGATCGGTATCCCACCAGTTATAGCCATAGCCGACCTTGAAGCCGCCGAGCGTGATGAAGGCTTCGTCGATCTCGGCCTGGCCGCCGTCGTAATCGCCTTCGGCAAAGGAGCGGAACGTGGTGGTAGAGCCGAGAGCGCCGTATTCCGTATCGGTGCGGGTGTCGAACGTCACCTGACCGCGCATGCGCGCATTCCAGTTCTTCGAGCCTTCCTGGCTGTTCCAGTCGATCTGGTAGCGCAGCTGGCCGCCGATCTTCAGGCAGGTCTCGGTGCCGGGAATATAAAAATAGCCGGTGCCGAAGGCATCGCAGACGCGGACGTAATCCATCGGCTCGGGCGAGGCTGCGACGATGGCATCGGCTGCGTGGGCTGCGCCGACCGAGGCGAGCGCTGCGGCGGAACCGAGAAGAAGGCCCTTGATGTTCATTGTGCTTATCCTTGACGGGTATCGGACCCGGACGACGGGAACCGCTACGACATTTTCTAATGACGCGCCTCCTCCAGAGCCGCATTCGTACATTAGACCCCCGTTAATTCCCCGCAATCATCAGCGCACTGACTAGTGTGTGATCAACGGCTATTTTCCGGGCATGTTGCAGGGTTGCACCAGAGCGCCCGAGACCGCCGGCGTGATGGCGGGCAGGACGATGCGCGGGCACTGCGCGGCCACGATATTGAAACGGACTTGTCGTGGGGAAAGCGCGCCGGGGACGGCTTGCGTCCGGTCGCCTTGCTGTGGCCGGCCCTGCCGGATCGGCAGGAGCCAAACAAAAAAGCGCCAGCCACAACAGCGGCCGGCGCTCCGATATCGGATCGGTGTATTCCGACAAGGAAGCCACCCTCTGCGAAACGCAAGACCTTGAGGCGGTGGATCAATGTCAAGGCCTGCGAAGGCTCAAGCGACAGGCCCGAAAACGGGCCGTCTGCAGGAAAGATCAGGCCATTGGCCGATATTTCCGAAAGCCTGCAGCGGGCTGGTCAGGCATGCGAACATGCCTGACCGTTGTCATCAGAAGTTGCGCTGCAGACGCAGGAAGCCGTCCCAACCGTTGTCGTGGGCCCAGTCGGTTGCGTCCGTCTGGTTCCAGTTGGCGGTCAGCTTGGCGTTCAGGCCGTCAACGATCTTGTAATCCAGCGTTACGCCGGCGCGGTAAGCATCGCCGCCGCCGAAGTTACCAGCAGCGTTGTAGCCAACGTTCTTCCAGTACTGGAAGCCCGGGGTAACCGAGAACTTGTCGGTGACCTTCAGCTGGTAGTCGGTTGCAACAGTCCATTCGCCGAGGTCGTAATAGGCGTTTGCGCCCGACGAATAGATGCCGGCAACTTCAAGCGTGCCCGGACCGATGTCAGCCGTCAGGATGGCGCGAACCGAACCGTCGTTGACGTGGAAATCGTAGCCGCCGATAACCCAGGCCGTAACGGCGCCGAAGTTGTACTTGATCGACGCGTCAAGGCCAACGCCCGAGTTGTCGGTGTAGTGGGTGCCGGATTCGCTGTAACGCTTGGTCAGCTCTTCGACGTAAGCACCGGCTTCGAGGTTGCCGCTGTTGTAGTCGTAACCGATCATGTTCAGACGGTTCGAACCGAGGTTATCGGTTTCGCCGATCAGGTCGGTATCCCACCAGTTGTAGTCGTAACCGACCTTGAAGCCGCCGAGCGTGATGAAGGCCTGGTCGAGTTCAGCAGAACCGCCGTTGTAATCGCCTTCAGCCCAGGAACGGATCGTAACGGTCGAGCCGAGCGCGCCGTATTCCGAATCGGACTTCGTGCTGAACGAGACCTTGCCGCGCGTACGGGCATTCCAGTTCTTCGAATCGTCGTGGTCGTTGAACTGCAGTTCGAAACGAACGTAGCCGCCGACCTTCAGGCAGGTTTCGGTGCCCGGGATGTAGAAGTAGCCCGTGCCGAACGCGTCACAGACGCGGACGTATTCTGCGGGTTCCGGATCAGCTGCAACAATAGCGTCAGCAGCGTGTGCGCCGGAAACTGCTGCAAGTGCAGCAGCGGAGCCAAGGAGAAGGCTCTTGATGTTCATAGGTAACCTCAAAAATAAATTGCCGCAATTCAGGTATCGATACCGGAAAAACGCGACGACAAAACCCGCGCGTCCGCATTCGTGTCGCGCAGGGGCAATTTACTCATCGACCTTTGAACCTCAACCTTCAGCACACTGAATATCGCCACAACCTCACCCCATTTGACGGTTGTGTGATGCGATTGCACCAAAGTATCGCCATATTGCGCGCGAATGGCGAAAATTACAACCAAGGTGAAATGGCGGTGTGATCGCGGCGTCCGCCTCACCTGGTCCGATCGGTCGCCATCTGTCCCGACGGTGCGAATCGAAGGCACTTGCCACCCCGCAGCGTCGTAGCGGCCGACAAACGATAACGATCCGTAACCGAAGACCGGCGCCTGCACATCGGCCCGCAACTCACCGGCCTTGCCCTCGTCTTCGTCTTTGCCTTTGCCTTTGCCTTTGCCTTTGCCTTTGCCTTTGGGCCCGGCCGCACGAGACGGGACGCCGTCAAGACCGAGGCGCTTGGCCGCCTGCACCGGCTTCAGTGCCGCCATCGGGCTGCCCATCCAGTAGACCGGGCATGAGGGCCCAAGCTTGCGCGCCATCCCGTCAATCGAGAAATCGTGCGAAAAGAAAGCGCGCAGGCGACGGACCTTGCGACTGTCTGCGCTCGCTGACCGCGTAACCCCGGTTCCCGGTTGCCCCTGCGACCTTGCCCACCTTGGAGCTTGGAGCTTGGAGCTTGGAGCTTGGAGCTTGGAGCTTGGAGCTTGGAGCTTGGAGCTTGGAGCTTGGAGCTTGGAGCTTGGAGCTTGGAGCTTGGAGCTTGGAGCTTGGCGCCATATCGAATGGCGTGATGCAAGCCATTTCGACCTTGCGATGGCCCTGACCACGCGCTGCGCGAACCGGCTCACGCATGTCATCAGTCGGCGCATGCGCGAACGCCGTTACGGTTCGCCAGCGCAGGCGCGCGAATGGCGGCCGATTACCGGGCCATAAATGCAAAAAGCCCGGCTTGCGCCGGGCTTTTCGTAGAAGAGACTGAGCGTCGTATCAGAACGTGCGCTGCAGGCGGACGAAACCGCTCCAGCCGTCGTTGTAGGACCAGCTCGTGTTGTCGGTGTCGGTGTACTGAACCGAAACCTTCGAGGTCAGGCCTTCGACGATTTTGTAGTCGAGGGTAACGCCAGCGCGCCATGCATCCGGACCACCGAAGTCGCCGTCAGCAGCGTAAGCCGTCTTGCCCCAGTACTGGAAGCCAGGCGTCAGGGTGAACTTGTCGGTCAGCTTTGCAGCGTACTGAGCAGCAACAGTCCATTCGCCGAGGTCGTAGTAAGCGTTCGCACCCGAGGAGTAGATTGCTGCGAGGCCGAGCGTGCCCGGGCCGATGTCAGCCGTTGCCATCGCACGGACCGAACCGTCGTTGACGTGAAAGTCGTAAGCGCCGAGCAACGAAGCCGAAACCGGACCGAATGCGCCGGAGATCTGGCCTTCAACACCAACGCTGTCGTTGTTGCCGGTGTAGCCAGCGCTCGTGCCTTCGCTGTAACGCTTCGACAGTTCGTCGATGAACGCGCCAGCGGTGAAGGCGGAGCCCGTGTATTCGTAACCGATCATGTTGACGCGGTTCGAGCCCAGGTCGTCGGTTTCACCCGAGAGATCCGAGTCCCAGTAGTTGTAGCCGTAGCCGACCTTGAAGCCGCCGAGCTGGATCAGAGCTTCGTCGAGTTCAACGGAACCGCCGTTGTAATCGCCTTCAGCCCAGGTACGCATGGTGATGGTCGAGCCAAGCGCGCCGTATTCGGTGTCGGTCTTGGTGTTGAACGTCACGAGACCGCGTGTGCGGGCGTTCCAGTTCTTGCCGTCTTCGTCGTTCCACTGAACTTCGAAACGAACATAACCACCGATCTTGAGGCAGGTTTCCGTGCCCGGGATGTAGAAGTAGCCCGTGCCGAATGCGTCGCAAACGCGAACGTATTCCATCGGCTCCGGCGAAGCGGCTACGATTGCGTCGGCTGCCTGAGCGCCGGATACTGCTGCGAGGGCCGCAGCGGAGCCAAGGAGAAGGCTCTTGATGTTCATAATTGACCTCCAAATCACGTTTTGCACTTGGATCGTTTTCTGGATTGTCCCCAGCTCCGATCCTTAACTTCCGTGCGGATTACGATTCTAACCTCGTCACTGATGCAATCTAACCGACAGTGGATTTGCAACAATCACTAACTGACGAAATGCCCTCTACAACCGCCCCATTTAGCCCGTCCTGTTGCCATCATGCACTAGTTGTGGCGCAGAACGGGCCAAAAACCCTTAAAAATTAAGGATGTGTAAATATTCAAAACACAACTGGGCGGCGATTTAGCCCGCTTGAAGATGACATCCTTGCGGTTGCTCACCCCAGCGCCTGCTCAACTATGGCGAAACGGTGGCGACATATCGGCCGCTTTGCGTCCAGCCGGCGATTGCGCCTCGACGAGAAAGACTGCCGTCGAGAATCACGGCATCGGAGTGTGCGCGCTGCGCCATTGCGGACTACGCTCAAGGGCCCCTCCCCGAACCAAGCATGAAGACCGTTCCGATTCGGGCGTTGCAACGCTCACACAGATCTGACCGGCCTGCAGGATGCCATCGCGGCTCCTGTCCTTGCAGAGCGCCGCACCCGAAGACGTGATCGCGGAGCGCGGGGTAGCGGGGCTGCGCTCCCCTTTTCCTGCCATCAGCACCGCCGTTCAGCGAGGGTACAGTTGCGAAATCACGGCTCATCCCGGCGCTGCAATTGCCGCAGCGCGGATCGCGACACGATCATTGCCCTGTGATCGCCCCCAATCGCCGCGGCGGATGCGATGCGGACGATGCTCGTGCGGCACCTCGACTACGAACGCGAATCGATCAAACGCAAAAAGCCCGGCTTGCGCCGGGCTTTCTGTAGAAGAGACTGAGCGTCGTATTAGAACGTGCGCTGCAGGCGAACGAAGCCGGTCCAGACGTCCTGGTCGTGGGCAGCAACCGAAGTGCGAGCGCCGTCAACCGAGGTGTACTGAGCCGAAACCTTGGCAGTCAGGCCATCGACGATTTTGTAGTCGAGCGTAACGCCAGCGCGCCATGCATCGCGGCTGCCGACGAAGTCGTCACCCGAGTAGTCCATCTTGCCCCAGTACTGGAAGCCAGGCGTGATCGAGAACTTGTCGGTCAGCTTGACAGCGTACTGAGCAGCAACGGTCCATTCCGACAGGAAGTAGTAGGCGTTCGGGCCGGACGAGTAGATGCCAGCGATGCCGAGCGTGCCCGGGCCGATGTCGGCCGTAGCGATACCGCGGATAGCGCCGTTGTCAGCTGCGAAGTCGTAACCGCCGAGAAGGGCTACAGAAACCGGGCCGAAGGTGCCGGAGATCTGGCCTTCGATGCCGACGCTGTCGTTACGGCTGTAGTTGGTGGTGCCAGCAGCCGAACGGTAGCCGGTGAACGTGCTGTCGCTCTGGTAGCCGCTGAGTTCGTCAACGAACAGGCCAGCCTTGAAGCCAGAACCGGTGTATTCGTAACCGATGGTGTTGACGCGGTTCGAGCCGAGGGCATCGGTTTCACCCGAGAGACCAGCGTCCCAGTAGTTGTACTTGTAACCAGCGGTGAAGCCGCCGAGCGTCAGGTAGGCTTCGTCGATTTCGACCGAACCACCAGCGTAGTCGCTTTCAGCCCAGGTACGCAGAGCGATGAACGAGCCCAGTGCGCCGTATTCCGTATCAGACTTCGTCTGGAAGTTGATGTAACCACGCGTACGGCTGTCCCACTCGCGGTCGCCGCCGAGGGTCTGGCCATTGCTGTTGTAGTTGGTCTGGAAACGAACGTAGCCGCCGATCTTGAGGCAGGTTTCCGTGCCAGGAATGTAGAAGTAGCCCGTGCCGAATGCGTCGCAAACGCGAACGTATTCCATCGGCTCCGGCGAAGCAGCTACGATAGCGTCGGCAGCCTGAGCGCCGGTTACTGCTGCGAGTGCAGCAGCGGAGCCGAGAAGAAGGCTCTTGATGTTCATGTGTTGACCTCCAGTCAAAGTTACAAAAGGGTCTGGGTTCTTATGGCTGAAGGACAGCGTTCCCTGCCCCATCCCCGTCTTAGTCTGGAAGAAGGACGATCCACCGCCTCGCTTCCGATGTTGAAAATACAAGACGTCAGCAGTCATGCAATCGTGAACTGGCGGGGAGCGGGGTTTCACCGACTGCTTCACAAATCCGTGTTGCGGAATAGACACAGGACTGTCCGCCGGCCTTAACGCTTCTTTAGGAGATGTTAAAAAATCCCTTAAGTCACAGGAGGTTATGTCTGAACGGGAAGAGACGCGACGGCGCCCTGAGCCGCGCTTCAAGCGGCGGCGGCGACTGACGTTCAGCGATCATAATGGGAGGCATGGAGCCAGATGGCGGAGAGGAAGGGATTCGAACCCTCGATACGCTTTTGACGTATACTCCCTTAGCAGGGGAGCGCCTTCGACCACTCGGCCACCTCTCCGGTCGGGCCTGACTATTGTGAAAGCGGCGCGATTGCAAGGTCTTTTGCCGGCTGCCCCTATTTTGCCCGGCAAGAATGCCGCAATGGCGGCAAGACAAGCGATTTTCGGCCCTTTACCAGGCGCGCGCGGCAGCAGAACAGCAGGTTCTCGCGTGCCGCGACGGCACTGATTCTCAATAGGAGGCGGGTCCGTCGATGGCGTCTGCCCGGCCGTAGCGGGCGGCAAGCCTGCGCAAGGCGCCGGCGAATTCGGTCACGTCACCGCCGACCGCGACGAAGGTCGCGCCGAGATCGAGGCATTCGCGGTTCAGCTTTTCATCGAAAGTCAGGATGCCCGCTGGCTTGCCGGTGGCGACGATCCGGGTGATCGCGTCGCTGATCGTCGCGCGGACGTCCTGATGATCAAGCCGGCCGCGATGCCCCATATCGGCGGAAAGATCGGCCGGACCAATGAAAAGACCATCGATACCGTCGATCGCGGCAATCGATTCGATGTTCTCCACGGCCTGAAGCGATTCGATCTGCACCAGAAGGCAGAGTTCGGCCTCTGCCGATTCGACATAATCCGGCACCGCGCCGAAACCCGACGCGCGCGCCACCATGGCGCCCACGCCGCGCACGCCATTCGGCGGATAGCGCATGGCGCGCACCAGCTGCCGCGCCTGCTCGGGCGTATCGACCATCGGGACCAGAAGCGTGCGGGCACCGAGATCGAGCAATTGCTTGATCATCCAGGTCTCGCCCATCGGCGGGCGCACCACAGGCTCTGCGGATGAGCCGGACAGCGCCTGCAATTGCTCGCGGATGGTGGAAAGGTCGTTGGGGCCGTGCTCGCCGTCGATCACCAGCCAGTCGAAACCGGCGCGACCGGCGATTTCGGCCGGAATGGCGGCTGCGGTATTCAGCCAGAGGCCGATTTGCGGCGACCCTGCGGTGATCGCCCTCTTGAACCTGTTTGCCGGTACCGGCATTCGACATCCTCCCTTATCGATCTCTGGTATCCTCGATGGCCGGCCTCCCGTCTGTTGCGGGGGCGACCACCGTGTTTGCGGTGCGGGTCAGGGCGTTCGGGTCCGGGCGACCTGGTATTTGCGCCAACGCTTACGGCGCCGGCCCCCGCTCCTCCGGCCCCAAAGCTGCCAAAGCAGCCGCGCCGTCAGTTCAGAAGCTGTTTCAGGTCCGTTGCCGGATCGGCGATTACCGCCTTGTCGGCGGTCAGACCGTTGTCGAGAAGCTTCTTGCCCGTCACATAGGCCTTGGCATCGTTGATCGCATCGACGGCGATCAGGCGATTTTCGGCAAAGTACCAGATCGAGACACTGCCTTCGCGGGCGCCGGGGCGCACCACCGTCTCGTCATAGCCCATGTTGAAGCCGGCGATCTGCAGCTTCACGTCATACTGGTCGGACCAGAACCACGGCTTGGCGTCATAGGGCGCCGTGACGCCGGCCGAACCGGCAGCAAGCGTCGCGGCAATCGATTCGGCCTGGTCGACGGCGTTCTGTACCGATTCGAGACGGATGTTGCGGCCACGCCAGGGCAGCATGGCGCAATCGCCGGCCGCATAGATCGACGGATCGGAGGTGCGAGCAAATTCATCGACCAGCACGCCGTTGCCGACATCAAGGCCGCAATCCTGCGCCAGCCGGTCGTTCGGCGTGACGCCGATGCCGACGATGACGATATCGACATCGATGACGGAGCCGTCGGAGAGTTCTGCGCCCGAGACATGTCCCTCGGTGCCGATCAGGCGCGTCAGGCCGGTCTTTTCGCGGATGACGGCGCCGTGCTTCTCGTGGATGGCGCGCATCACATCGGCGGTTTCCTTGGCGGCAACGCGCTGAAGAATGCGGTCGGCCATTTCGATGAGCGTGACTTCGAGGCCGAGATTGCGGGCAACCGCTGCCGCTTCCAGACCGATATAGCCGCCACCGATGATCAGCAGACGGCGGCCGGCGCGCATCTCGCCCGCCAGAAGATCGGCATCACGCTTGTCGCGCACCGTATAGACGCCGTTCAGATCGCCGCCGATCGCGGCCGGCAGCGTACGCGGCGTCGAGCCGGTGGCGATCACCAGCGTGTCGTAGTCCAGCGTCGCGCCGTCCTGCATGCGGACGGTTTTCTTCTGACGATCGATTTCCTCGACGAAGGTGGCAAGCTTCAGCTCGACGGCGTTTTCGCCGTACCAGTCGTCGGTGCGGAAGGTGAGGCGCTCGAAGCTCATCTCGCCGAGCAGGTATTTCTTCGACAGCGGCGGGCGCTGATAGGGGGCGACATCTTCCGAGCCGATCAGTGTGATCGGCCGCTCGTCCTTCAATGCCCGAAGCTTTGCCGCAAGCGCGAATGCCGCCTGCCCCGCACCGATGACCACCAACCTGCCTGCCACGTCCTGCTCCCTTGCTGATGCCGTCGTTGGCGCATGTGCGCCTCGACAGCCGCCATCGGCCCGTCGTCACTGAAAACCGAAAGCCGACCTTCCCCGAGGAGTAGACCCGGCATTCCGGCCGGTCAACGGCCACTGCCGTAACACTTGCCATGCGGCGCGGGGCCTGCGGCGCTCGCAGGGCGACGAAAATGCGCAGATCAGCGGCATTTTATTGATGGTTTTCACGCGAAATCAGCGGCTTCGCGATAATCTGCGTCATGAGGATGCAGGGAGGAACCACATGCTCATGATCGATGAAGACAGGATCGTCACGACTGCCGCAGCGACAGGCACCGGGCATCCAGACGCCCACCACCGGCTTGGCCACGCGGACGCCTGCGACCCGCCTATGGGCCAGGCCGACGGGGCATTCGAAAGCTTTCCGCTCGACCGGCCGGGCAAGATCGTGCTTGTCGGCCATCACCTGACGACCACGACCTCGGTGCGCTGCCTGATCCGCTCGATCTCGCTTGCGGGCGCCGAACTGGACGTGGCGCCATCGGTGCCGGTGCCGGCCAACTTCTTTCTGGAGATCCTCGGCATCCGCGACGAGATCGGCTGCACCGTGATGCGGCGCGAGCGCGAACGGGTGACGATCGGCTTCAACATGCTGCTCGACGAGGAATTCATGCACCACGTCCTGCGGCTTGGTTTCGAGGTGAGCCAATAGCGCCTGCGCCCGATCGGCCGCCACGCCGTACGTCGGTGAGTGGGTGAGGACGCAGAGGGTAATCCGGGCACAGCGCCAAAGGCGTCTCGCGCGCGCACGCGAGCTATATAATATAGCGAATGATATCTCAGCGGCCGGAAGGCTTGGGAATGCCTCACGCGACGTTGGCGCGAATACTGCGCGGCCGGCATGGCGGCTGACGGTTGCCGACCGATGCGATGCCGACGTCATGACGCAGGGCTGACCTGCATCGAAATGCTTGCGCGGCGGCGATGAGCTCTTATTGTGTCTCGACTTTGAAAAACCGGACATATTTCCAATGCCAGCCTTCCCGCGCTTCACTCCGCTCGTGAGTGCCCTTCCCTCCACCGTTCCCTTCGTCGGCCCCGAAGCCATCGAGCGCAACCGCCATCTCACTGTCCAGGCCCGAATCGGCGCCAACGAGAACGGCTTCGGCCCGGCGCCTTCCGTCATTGCCGCGATGAGTGCGGCGGGGGCCGAAAGCTGGAAATACGCCGACCCTGAAAATTACGACCTGAAGCAGGCGCTTGCAGCCCATCTCGGTTGCCAGCCCGCCAATCTGGCGATCGGCGAAGGGATCGACAGCCTGCTTGGCCAGATCGTGCGCCTCGTCGTCGACCCCGCCGCCCATAGCGGTGCGGGCACCGGCATGCCGGTCGTCACCTCGCTCGGCGCCTATCCGACGTTCAATTTCCATGTCGCCGGCTATGGCGGCCGTCTCGTCACCGTCCCTTACGTCGACGACCGGGAGGACCTGAACGGCCTTCTCGACGCGGTGAAACGCGAGAACCCGCCGCTCGTCTATTTCGCCAATCCCGACAATCCGATGGGCAGCTGGTGGGATGCCGACAGCATCGTCGCCTTCGCAAAGGCGCTGCCGGAAACCACGCTGATGGTGCTCGACGAGGCCTATTGCGAGACAGGGCCTGACAATGCCATGCCCTCGATCGCCTCGCTGATCGACCTGCCGAACATTATCCGCACGCGCACGTTTTCCAAGGCCTACGGTCTTGCGGGCGCGCGCATCGGCTACGCCATCACAACGCCGGGCACGGCCCTTGCCTTCGACAAGGTGCGCAACCATTTCGGCATGAACCGTGCGGGTGTTGCCGGCGCGGTTCAGGCGCTGAAGGACAAGGCCTATCTCACCGACGTCGTCGGCCGCATCAAGGCATCGCGCCAGCGGATCGGCGCGATCGCCGCGGATAACGGCTTTGCCGCCCTCCCCTCGGCCACCAATTTCGTTGCCATCGACTGCGGCCGCGACGGCGCCTTTGCCAAGTCGATCGTCGACGGATTGATGGAGCGCGGCGTCTTCATCCGCATGCCGGGCGTGGCGCCGCTCAACCGCTGCATCCGCGTCAGCACCGGGCCGGATGCGGATATGGCCTTGTTCGAAAATGCACTTCCCGAGGTCCTGAAGGGGCTCTGAGGTCCCGCCGCGCGGAGGCATAAACGCGAAAAAAAGGGCGCGCCGGCCTTGTTCCTGCCGGTCGCGCCCCTGTTCGTTCAGCGTGTCTGGAGAGGTCGCCTTTCTTCGAAACGCGACCTTTCCAGATCTTTGTTTTCACGCAATTGCGGACGCAGAAACGGTGGCCGCTTTTGCCGGAATTGCTTTCAATCTGCCGATCCGGGCCGGCCGGTCTTTCGCCGGCTCGCCTTCCTTCCCGTTCGGTGATGAGCCCTTTTGCGGGCCCTTGTCTTTTTATGGTGTTGCGCGGCAGTCTTTTTATCGTTGAGCGGCTTTTTGAAGCCGTCGTCTTTTGACCGGCCCCTCCGGTGGCGTTCCGGGAGGCCGTTTGAATATCGTCAGCGCCGAGCGCCGGTCACATCAGCCGATGTCGCTCGGAACCGCTCGGGGTCAGTCGCGTTCAGTGGACCGTCATCCAGTCGCGGGCGGCACGGAGCGCTTCGGCGAGCTGCATCTTGGTCATCTGGTGGGAAAGATCGGCACGCAGTTCGGCGGCACGGTCGGAGCCCTTGATCGCGGCAATGTTCAGCCACTTGTGGGCAGCGACCAGATCGATGTCGCAACCGCGGCCGGTCGCATACATCAGGCCCATGTCGCAGAAAGCCTCGGCGCGGCCTTCGCCACCGGAAGAAGCTCCCGTGCTGGACATCGTCGCCGGTTCGGAAATGCTCATGTCAAAGCGTGCCATCGGTTTGATCCCTGTCTTGCCTAGTTGTTGTCGTCTGCCCTGTTTTCCGGTTCCGGGTTGCCGTCTTATGCGGCTTGAACTCCGGGGCCGGCCGGCGGGTTTGCCCCGCTCGTTTGATGAGCCCACTATGCCAGCGAGATTGCAAAAAGCGCCTAAAAAGCATGATTAATTCGATGAAAACAAAGTACAAATGCTTGGTAAAATTGGGTTTTCGTTAAACATCGCAAGCCCTGTCAATTAAGGATTTCGGCGTCCTGTTAACCCTCCATAAACCTCCTGGATTTTACCCTTCCTTCACCATGATTTCGGCTCGCCGTTTTTTTAACGAGATGAAATCCGGCGGTTCGGGGCGCGATTTCACGGCGCCAGAGGCAGTCAGGATCGGATTTACCTTTACGTTCAGGTCAGATAAATCTCGGCCAAGCATCCGCTCTCAAGCGATGCGTCGAACCGGGAGGAGATTTCAGATGATATCGATGAAAGACGCATGCACCGCAGCCCTGATCGTCGGCGCGGCTCTCACAGGCCCGATCACCGCGCGTGCTGCCGAACCGATCGAAGGCAACTGGAAGACCGAGAGCGGCGAGACGGCGCAGATCGGCCAGTGCGGTCCGGCCTATTGCGTGACGATGAAGACCGGCAAATATGCGGGCAAGAAGATCGGCACGCTGTCGGGCACCGGAGCAGATTATTCCGGCGAGATCACCGATCCGGCCAATGACAAGACCTATAGCGGCTCTGCCGCCGTTGCAGGCAGCGCCATGAAGCTCAAGGGATGCGTGTTGAAGGTGCTGTGCAAATCGCAGACCTGGTCGCGGCTCTGAACCCGCGCCTCAGTGGCGACGCGTCCCGGTCGAGCATCTTGGTCTCGCCTCTCCGGCAGATGTCTCTGGCACGCTTTCCGGCAGGCGCCTTCATTAGGCGTTACCGGCAAGCATTGCTGGCAAATGTCTGCCGCGCCAGCCGAGCCCCTGCGGTGAAGGCCGGCCAAATCCTCGCCATGCCGTCGCCGCCTTTGCGCCATGAACGGCAGGTGAACCGGGCGCTCAAAGCCCGTTCAGACCCGAGATGACAGATTGCCGGCATTACCACGGGAGGGACAGATGCCGGTCATCGCCAGACGCTTCATGATCATGACCCTGATCTTCATCAATTTCGCCATCGCCTTTTCCGCGATAGTCACACGCGAGGACCGCGTCGCCATGCGCGGGGCGTCCGATCCCGGCTCGACCTGCACCTCTCTCGATCTCAGCGTCTGCGCCCGGCGCGCGTGATGCGCCGCAACGGCAAGAACCCGGCACGACGGCCGGGCTCTTTTGAACGGTTCGCCGTGACAGGTGCCGAGATTTGCTGCCTGTCGCGCGACATGCGCCCGCCTCAGCGGACGTAGACGATCTTGCCGCCATTGGCAGCCGTGTCGATGGCAACGACGTTATCGAGCTGCACGCTGCGGGTTTCGAGCGAGGCCAGAAGCTGCGGATCGGACTGCAGCTCGCTCTGGGCCGAGGCTGTGGTCGCCTGCGTCGGATGCGCGAACTGATCCGGCACCTGCAAATTCGCCTGGCCACTATCGGACAGCGGCGTCAGATAGACGACGGCGACGCCGTCATTGGCCGGGATGGTGTTCGGCGTTTCGGCAGACTGGGCGTAGGCCATGCCTGCAACCGACGATACGGACAGTGCGGCGGCGAGTGCGATCGGAGCGAGGGTCTTCATCATTCAATCCTTCCATAATTGGCTGCTTCTCGTTCGTTGGAAGCGACTGTAAAACCGTTCGAACGCTCTCTTCGTTCCCGATAATTTTCAAGAAAATCTCTTTTTTCTACATAGGCTTACCGTTCCATCACATACGCTTGAGTGAGCCTCAACTGCGCGTGAGGCGCGCATATTCGATGGCCGTATCGCTTTCTTTTGCTTGTCACCGAGTTCCCGCTATAATGGCGCATGAACACACGTATCTCTTCGCTTTCGCCCATTCCGTTCATCAGCCCAACACCCGCCGAGCCGCGCGTATTCGACGATGCCGTCGAAGCGGTGGATGCGTTGATTGCGCTCTACGAGCGCAATACGGGCTTTCTCATCGATGCCTTTGGCGCGCTTGCCAAGGGTGCGCCGGTGGCCGGCAAATACCGCGCCTTCTATCCGCAGGTGGCGATCGAGACGACGTCCTTCGGCCATACCGATTCGCGCCTCTCCTATGGCCATGTGACGGCGCCGGGCGTCTATACCACGACGATCACGCGGCCCATCCTGTTCAAGCGCTATCTCGTCGATCAGCTGGCACTTCTGATGCAGAACCACGGCGTGCCGGTGACGGTGTCGGAATCGGCGACGCCCATCCCTTTGCATTTCGCCTTCGGCGAAGGCACCCATGTGGAAGCCTCGGTCAGCACGGCGTTGCTCGACGTGCCGATGCGCGATCTCTTCGATACGCCCGACCTCAACAATACCGATGACCTGATCGCCAATGGCGAATACGAGGCGCTGCCGGGAGAGCCGGCGCCGCTTGCACCGTTTACCGCCCAGCGCATCGACTATTCGCTGGCGCGGCTCAGCCACTATACCGCGACGGGCGCCGAGCATTTCCAGAATTTCGTGCTCTTCACCAACTACCAGTTCTATATCGACGAATTCGCCTCATGGGCGCGTGGATTGATGGCGAAGGGCGGCGAAGGCTATTCGGCCTTTGTCGAGCCGGGCAATATCGTGACGCTTGCCGGCGCCGAAAGGCCGGAGACGGCAGGGACCGTCAGGATGCCGCAAATGCCGGCCTATCACCTGAAGAAAGACGATCACTGCGGCATCACGCTCGTCAATATCGGCGTCGGGCCTTCCAATGCCAAGACGATCACCGACCATATCGCCGTGTTGCGCCCGCATGCCTGGCTGATGGTCGGCCATTGCGCCGGGCTTCGCAACAGCCAGCGGCTCGGCGACTATGTGCTTGCCCATGCCTATGTGCGCGAGGACCACGTGCTCGACGACGATCTGCCCGTGTGGGTGCCGATCCCGGCGCTTGCCGAAGTGCAGCAGGCGCTGGAAAGCGCCGTGGAGGAAGTCACCGGTTACGAAGGGTTCGAGCTGAAGCGGATCATGCGCACGGGAACGGTCGCGACGATCGACAACCGCAACTGGGAACTGCGCGACCAGCGCGGCCCGGTGAAGCGGCTGTCGCAATCACGCGCGATCGCACTCGACATGGAATCGGCAACGATCGCCGCCAACGGTTTTCGTTTCCGCGTACCCTACGGGACGCTTTTGTGCGTTTCCGACCGGCCGCTGCATGGCGAACTGAAGCTGCCGGGCATGGCCACCGCGTTTTACAGGACGCAGGTCAGCCAGCATCTGCAGATCGGGATCCGCGCCGTACAGAAGCTCGCCGCCATGCCGACCGAGACGCTGCATTCGAGAAAGCTGAGGAGCTTTTACGAGACGGCGTTCCAGTAAAATTGTCGGGCGGGAGAGATTGGTGTATGATTTTCAAAATTCATACACCAATGTTTTTCGAGGCTGTGATGCGAACGAATATCGATCTCGATGACGATCTGATCGCTGAGGCCATGGCACTTGGCGGGCTTTCGACGAAGAAGGCGGCGGTGGACGAGGCTCTGCGGGAATTTGTCCGGGTCCGGCGGCAATTGCGCGCGATCGACAATCTCGAAGGGATCGGCTGGGGTGCAGATCTTGGCGAGATGCGTGATCAATCCGCCCGCCATGCCGATTGGGGCTTCAGGGAAGGCGAATGATCGTCGCGGACAGTTCCGTCTGGATTGCGCTGTTTCGCAAGGACGATATCGAGGTGGCCCACACCCTGCGATCGCTCATTCCTGCCGGTCGGATTCTGGTCGGCGATATCATCGCCCTGGAAATTCTTCAGGGCGCGCGCGATCATCAGCATGCACGGCTCATCGAACACAATCTGCGCGAATTCCCGATCGTTTCGATGCTCTCGCCGACGCTCGCCATCAAGGCCGCATCAAACTACCGGGTTTTGCGGCAACGAGGCGTCACCGTCCGAAAAACGGTCGACATGATCATCGGCACCTATTGCATTGAACATGATCATCAGCTGCTCCAGCGGGACAAGGATTTTCGACCGATGGCCGAACATCTGGGTCTTGAACTGGCGTGAGGCGACCGGAGCCGGTGTTAACCCGCCGCCCGCTTGCCGCGCACGGCCAAAAGCGACAGCGCTGTTCCGACCAGCGAGGAAATGATCACCAGGAGATGGGTGTTGACGGCCGCCTGGCCGAGTTCGGAGAGGGCGTGTTCGTTCGTCGATGCGCCAAAGGCAAGCGCACCGGCGGTGATGCCGGCCGGATAGGTGCCGACGCCGCCCGGCGCGTGGATCGGCAGGACGGAGGAGATCTCGCCGCCGAGGCTGCCGCCGAAGCTTGCGGCAACCGAGAGATCGCCGAGAAGGCCCAGGACCCAGGCAAGCACCGCCACCTTGGTGAACCAGTTGACGAGCGTTGCGCCCCAGGCGCGCGCGAAGGCGCCGGCATCGGCCGGCAGACCGAGTTCCACTTCGTCCATCAGCTTTGCAAGCTTTGCCGGCAGCGCCTTGCGCGCCAGACGCAGGACGGTGCCGCGAAGCGCAAAGGCCAGGGCCGGCGCGACAAGAAAGACGAGCCACAATGCCCAGGCCCAGAGATGGCCATGCTGGAGGGCAAGGCCGGTGCCGGCCGCCGCCAGCAGCGCATGCAGGTCGAACAGCCGCATGACGAAGAGCGCTGCCGTGCTGCGGGCCAGCGGCAGACCGAACTCACGCTTCATTAGCAGTGGAAAACTGGCCTCGCCGGTGCGGAAGGGCAACATGATATTGAGAAGGTTATGAACCTGAACGAGCCGCAGCAGCACACCGAAACGGCCACCGGTCTCCTTGGGGAAATAATCGTAGATCCGCCAGGTGCGCAGCACATAGGTCAACAGAAGCAGGGCGACGGCAAGGGCGGCCGTATCCCAGCCCGCGCCATTCCACAGGGCAAAAACGCTCTCCCAGCCCCACACCCACTGGATGAAGACGGCATAGAGCGCAACGATCCCGACCGTCAGCAGGGTCATACCGTGGCGGATAAGCCACATGGGGCGGCTGGCAACCGGACTGTTCTTCATATAGTAGGTGCCCCAATACAAAGGTTTCGGGTCGGCCGCCTCATCGGCCGCCTTGCTTGGCAAGCCCGACGTTTAGGAGAAACATCAGGTGCGTACAACAGCAGAGTCGGTCGTGACCCCCATCGACACGGCAAAGCCCATCGAGCTGTCGCTCGTCGTGCCGCTCTTCAACGAAGAGGAAAGCGTCGGGCCGCTGATCGAGCGGATCTGTGCGGCCATGACGGACTATTCCCAGACCTGGGAACTGATCCTCGTCGACGACGGCAGCACGGATGCGACGATCGTCAATGCGCGCAAGGACCTGTCGCGGCCCGGCCTCGACCTGAAGATCGTCGAGCTACAGCGCAATTTCGGCCAGACCGCAGCCATGCAGGCGGGCATCACGCAGGCCTGCGGCCGGCTGATCGCCACGCTCGACGGCGACCTGCAGAACGACCCGAAGGACATTCCGGCCATGGTCGTGGAGCTGGAGCGGCGCGGGCTCGACCTGCTCGTCGGCTGGCGCAAGAACCGCCAGGACGGACTTCTGCTGCGCAAGGTCCCGTCCTTCATCGCCAACCGGCTGATCGGCCGCATCACCGGCGTGCGCCTGCACGACTATGGTTGCAGCCTGAAGATCTACCGCGCCTCGGTCATCAAGCAGGTCAAGCTGATGGGCGAGATGCACCGCTTCATCCCGGCATGGGTGGCAAGCGTCGTCCCATCGTCGCGCATCGGCGAAATGCCGGTCACGCACCATGCCCGCCAGCACGGCGTGTCGAAATACGGGATCTCGCGCACCTTCCGCGTCATTCTCGATCTTCTGTCGGTGATGTTCTTCATGCGCTACAAGGCGCGGCCGGGGCACTTCTTCGGCTCGCTGGGGCTCGGTCTCGGCGCGCTTGCCGGGCTGATCATGATCTATCTCTTCGTCGACAAGTTCATCATGGGCAATGACATCGGTACGCGCCCGCTGTTCCTGATCGGGGTCATGCTGGTTCTGTCTTCGGTGCAGATGATCACCACCGGCATTCTCGCCGAAATGCTCGCCCGCACCTATTATCGCGAGGGCTCTGCCGTCAGCTATATCGTCAGGGAAGTGCATGAGGGCGATCAGCCGCATCCGTGAGACGCTGTCGGAGAGACCGGAGACCGTTCTCTGGCTGGTCGGCCTCTATTACGTCGCAGCCGTCACGCTGCGCGTCCTGAGGATCGACGGCCTGCAGAACGACGAGGCGGAACAGCTTGTGCAGAGCCAGTATCTGCTTTTCGGCTACGGTCGTCAGCCACCGCTCTACAACTGGCTGCAATATGGCCTCGTGCAGATCCTCGGCCCGTCGATCCTTGCCCTGTCGCTGTTGAAGAACGGACTGCTGTTCCTCACCTGCCTGTTCTACGGCCTTGCCGCACGCAGCGTGCTGAAGGACAAGGCGCTGGCGGCATCCGCCATGCTCGGCGTTCTGACCATTCCGGCCATTTCCGTGCTTGCCCAGCGCGATCTTTCCCACGCCGTCGCGACCATGTGTTCGATCGCGTTCTTTCTCTATGCCTTCATGCGCACGTTGAAGGCGCCATCGCTTTGCGGCTATGCGCTGACGGGGGCTGCGATCGGGATCGGCGCGATCACGAAATACAATTTCGTCGTGCTGCCGCTTGCCGCCTGGCTTGCCGTCTTTGCGGAACCGACGCTCAGAAAGCATCTCTTCGACCGGCGCATCGCGCTGACCGTGCTGATCGCCCTGATCATCTGTCTGCCGCATGCCGTCTGGATCGCGGAAAACTTCAAGACCGCCACGTCCGGCACGATCGCCGTCATGCGCGAGGATTCAACCCATAACGGCATCCTCGACCGCTTTCACGGTCTCCTGATGATCGTCACCTCGACGGTCGATGGCGGGTCGCCGCTCTTTGCCTTCTTTTTCTTTGCCTTCCGGGGCGATCTCAAATCATCATGGCGGGCCTGCCAACCGCTGGCACGCGTGCTCTTCCTGACCTTCGTGTTTTCGCTGGTCATCATCGCCATCATCGCGGTGTCGTTGCGCGCGACCACAGTGACGCAGAAATGGCTTTCGCCCTTCCTGCTGCTTTTACCGCTCTATCTGTGCCTCAAGCTGGAAAGCGCCGGAAAATCCGGTCTGCCCGGCATGCTGCGCCTCTCGGTGCCGGTTTTCATCCTCGCCTTCGGCTTCATCCTCTATCTGACGGCGGCCAATCTCATCGGGCCGTCGCTCGGTTCGCGCCCGAAGGATAACGTCCCGTCGATCCCCTTCGTCAGACAGGTGCTCGATGCCCGCGGCGACCGGCCGATGCCCGCCTTCATCCTGGCCGACGGACGCTCGCTTGCCGGCAGCGCCCGGATTGCCGCCAGAACGACGCCGGTCTTCACCCCGTCATTCCCGCAGGCGCCTGCCCCTGATGCCGATCTATGGAAACAGGGGGGCCTGATCATCTGGCAGGACGGCAATCCGGACGACGTGCCGGTGCCGCTGATCGAAAGCCTTGCCCGCGCAGGCATTGCCGCCGGCACGCTGAAACCTGAGACCGCGACGCTGCCCTATATCCACTCGTCCGACAGGCATAGCGCATCCTTCGGCTATGCCTGGCTCACCCCTCAATGACGTATCGGGTGGCGTCTTTGCACGTCGCCCACGAGAAACGGGGTGCCCCCGTTGCCGGAGACCGCATGACGCAGAAGACCCTTGCCATGACGCCGAAAGGCGTGACGATCCGCCGTCCAGCGACGGTGCTTCTGGTGCTCGCGCTCTATTTCATCGTCAATATCGGCGTTCGCTACATCATCCCGCACGGGCTGGAACTGGACGAGGCCGAGCAGACCTATTTCTCGCAATGGATGCTGACAGGCTACAGCTCGCAGCCGCCCTTCTACAACTGGCTGCAATATGGCGTCATCCATCTCTTCGGCACGTCGCTCCTGTCGCTGACAGCGCTCAAGAACGTGATGCTGTTTTCCACCTACCTGTTCTACTGGCTGGCGGCGCGCGAAGCGCTGGGCGAGAAGCGGCTGGCCGTGGTGGCAGCGCTCAGCCTGCTCACCATTCCGCAGGTCGCCTTCGAGGCGCAGCGCGACTTAAGCCACACGGTGGCTGCGATGTTCGGCACGGCGTTCTTCCTGTTTGCGTTTCTGCGCGTGGTCAACCGGGCCTCGGTGGGGACATTCCTGCTGCTCGGCATCGCCATCGGCATCGGCGGCCTGACGAAGTATAATTTCGCCATCATCCCGATCGCCGCCCTGCTGGCGGTGGCGGTGGACCGCGACCTGCGCAGCAGGCTTTTCGACTGGCGGATCGTCATCTCTATCGTCGTGGCACTGGCGATCCTGTCGCCGCACCTTTCCTGGCTTGTCGAGAACGGACAGTCCGCGAGCAGCCACACGATGCGCAAGATGCTTGGCAACGACACCAATATCCTGATCGGCATCGTGCAGGGCCTTGGATCACTGGCAATGGCGGTGATCGCGTTTCTGGCCCTGACGATCGTCGTGCTCGCGGCGGTGTTTCGCGAAAACCTCGGTCAGATCCTCAAGGCCTCCAACCCGAAGACGCGGCTGATCGGCCGCATTCTCGTCATCTGCATCGGCGCGATCGTGCTGATGATCCTGTTTGGCGGGGTGGAGCGGGTGCGCGACCGCTGGCTGACGCCGATCCTGCTGATCGCTCCGCTCTATCTGGCCATCAAGGTCGATGCGTCGCGGATCGATGCCGGGCGTGGCATCAGGCGCCTTTGGGGTGTGGCCGCAGTCATCATGGTACTGATCCCCGTCGCGCTGCTCGGCCGGGCGCTGCAGGGGCATTATCTCGGAAAATACAATTATCCCAACATACCCTTTCCCAATCTGGCGCGGACGATCACGCCGATGGCCATGCAGCCCGGCACGATCATCATCGCATCCGACGGGCATCTGGGCGGCAATATGCGCTTCAATCTGCCGAATGTGCCGGTGCAGCTCCTGCGCCCGCCGACAGGGCTCGTCCCGACGCCGCTGTCGCATTACCGGCGCGCCGTGTTCGTCTGGCGCAATTCCGACAGCAGCCCGCCGAAGACATTCGAGGAAACCTTCGGCAACTACCTGAAGCGCAACGGGCTTTCGGCCGAGAACGCCAGCACGGCGATCGCCGGCTTCCCTTATCTCTGGGGATCTCCGACGGACCAGTCGCTGTTCGGCTATGCCGTGATGGACCTGCCGCAGAACTGACGCGGCCGGCCCTTGATCCGACGATAAAAGACGTTCAGCGCGGCGTGGTTTCGCGCAGGCGATCGAGCGCTGCTTCGAGCGTTTCGATCATCTCGTCAATCTCGCTGCGCGTGATCGTGAGAGCCGGCGAAGCCAGCATGCGATCGCCGGTGGCACGCATGACGAGGCCGTTTTCGAGGCAATGGTTGCGCACCGAAGCGCCGATCGCATCCGGCTTCTCGAAGCGGCGGCGGGTCGTCCTGTCGGCCGTGATCTGCAATCCGCCGATCAGGCCGACGCATTGCGCCTCGCCGACCATCTCGTGATCCTCAAGGCTCTTCCAGCCTGCGGCGAAATAGGGGCCGATATCGTCGCGCACGCGCTCCACCAGCTTTTCCTCCTCGATGATCGCAAGGTTGGCGAGTGCCGCTGCGGCCGCGACCGGATGGCCGGAATAGGTGAAGCCGTGGTTGAAATCGCCGACGTCGTTCAGCAGCACGTCCGCCACACGATCGGACACCAGCACCCCGCCGATCGGCAGATAACCGGAAGACAGGCCCTTGGCGATCGGCGCCAGATCCGGCTCGACGCCGAAATGCTGGTAGCCGAACCATGCGCCGAGCCGGCCGAAGCCGCAGATGACCTCGTCCGACACGAGCAGAATGTTGCGCGCCTTGCAGATGCGGGCGATCTGCGGCCAGTAGCTGTCCGGCGGCACGATGACGCCGCCGGCGCCCTGGATCGGTTCGGCGACGAAGGCTGCGACATTGTCCTCGCCGAGTTCGTCGATCTTGTCTTCCAGTTCGCGGGCCATTTTCAGGCCGAAATCGTCGCGGGACAGATCGCCGCCATCGGCATACCAGTAGGGCTGGCCGATATGGTGGATGGCCTCGATCGGCAGAGAGCCCTGTTCATGCATGGACTTCATGCCGCCGAGCGAGGCGCCGGCGACCGTCGAACCGTGATAGCCGTTCTTGCGGGCGATGACCTGCGTCTTTTGCCCTCTGCCGAGCGCCTTCCAGTAGACGCGCGCCATGCGGAACCAGGTGTCGGTGGCTTCCGAGCCGGAATTGGTGAAGAAGATCCGGTTCATATGCGGCCCCGCATGGGAGGCGATCTTCTGGGCAAGCAGGGTCGCGGGTTCGGTCGTGGTGCCGAAGAAAGTGTTGTAATAGGGCAGTTCCTGCATCTGCCGGAAGGCGGCTTCGGCGATCTCGCGACGGCCATAGCCGACATTGACGCACCAGAGGCCGGCAAAGGCGTCGAGATATTTCCTGCCCGTCTGATCGTAGATATGGACGCCTTCGGCACGGGTGATGATGCGCGTGCCCTTGGCGTTCAGCTCCTTCATGTCGGAGAAGGGGTGGATGTGATGGGCGGCATCGATCGCCGCCAGATTGGAAAGCACCGGATTGGCAGGCGTCGGCGTGTCGGTCATCTCTCGTCCCCCGGTTCTTCTCTCGTGCTCAGATGCAGCTTTGATTGTGCAGGCTTTTCTTATCGGCTACCAACGGGTGTCTGCAACCACCGAGATCGAGGCCGATGTCGAACGCTCCGGAACCCCATATCGAAATCCTGCTCGTCGGCATGAATGGCGACCTGCGGGGAAAGCGCATTCCGGCCAGTGCTGAGAAAAAGGTCTGGGACGGAACGGTCAGGCTGCCCTCCTCCACCCAGTCGCTCGATATCTGGGGCGACGACAATGACGATTTGACGGGCCTGTCGCTGACGATCGGCGATCCGGACGGGCAATGCATTCCCGACCGTCGCTCGCATGCGCCGATGCCCTGGGGGCCGGAAGGATCGACCCAGGTTCTATCCACGATGCACGAACTGACCGGCGAGCCGAGCTTCATGGATCCGCGGGCGATCCTCGCCGGCATGCTGGACCGGTTCAAGGCGCGCGGGCTCACCCCCGTCGTCGCGACCGAACTGGAATTCTACGTGGTCGATCCCGACTGGCGCGAGACCGGACGGCCGCAACCGCCAAAGAGCCTGACATGGCGCGGCGAACCCAACGGCTTCCAGCTCTATGACATGGGCGCGGTCGATGCACTGGACGACTATCTGCAAACGGTCCGGACGTGGGCGCAGGCGCAAGGGCTGCCGGCCGACGCCACGACCGCGGAATTCGGACCCGGCCAGTTCGAGATCAACCTGCTGCACCGGCCCGACGCGCTCGCCGCCGCCGACGACTGCATCTATCTGAAGCGGATCGCCGAACAGGCCGCCCGCCGGCACGGGCTGAAATCCACCTGCATGGCCAAACCCTATAGCGATCATGCCGGCTCGGGCCTGCATGTGCATGCAAGCCTGATCGACGCCAACGGCAATAACGTGCTGGACGCAGAGGGCGGGGAGCCGGTGATGCTGACATCCGTCGTTGCCGGCATGCTGAAGACGATGCGCGAGGCGCAACTGATCTTCGCACCGTTTGCCAATTCCTACCGGCGCTTTCAACCGGGCTCGTTTGCGCCCGTCGATATCGACTGGGGCTTCGGCCATCGCGGCACGGCCATCCGCATTCCTGACAAGGATGGGCCGGCCGCACGCATCGAGCACCGCGTCGCCGGCGCCGATGCCAATCCCTACCTGCTTTTGACGGCGATCCTGGGCGGCATGCTGGCCGGCCTCGACGCCAATCTCGATCCCGGCCCGGCCACCGAACCGGGACAGGCTCCGCCGCCCGGCAGCGGCCGGCTGACACATGATTTTCTGACCGCCGTCGAGGATTTCTCCGCTTCGGCCTTCATCCGCGACACTTTCGGCGAACGCTATCAGACGCTCTATGGCGACACGAAGCGCAAGGAGGCAATCGCCTCTCTGCGGACGGTTTCGGATTTCGACTACCGGACGTATCTGCCGCGGATCTGAGGCCGCGGCAGCGGAGGTCGGACGCGTTGCCTCGCCGGCTCACGTCCTGTTCACCAGAACCTTCAGTTCGCCGGCATGGATCTTCAGTTTGACGTCGCGCGGCATGGGCAGAAGTTCGCCGTCGATGACGCATTTGACGTCCTTGCGGGCGCGGGGGAAATGCAGTTCCAGCTCGGTTGCGGTCATTGCCGTCACCGAACGGTTCTCCTTGAGCTTGCCGCGCAGAATATCGAAGACGAGCTTCATCGCGCCTGCCGGCTTCAGCGGTTCGGCGAGGTAGAAGCCCAGATGGCCGCGGTCGAGACTGTCGGCAAACATCAGGGGATCGCGGCCGAACTCGTTGTTGGAAACGGAGATGGCCGAGACCTTGTGATATCCCTTCTTGCTTTCCGCGGAAAACTCCACCTCGAATTCGGGTGGATTGAAGATGACGCCGATCGCCGCGCGCGTGCTGGCGCGGATCTTTCCCAGCCGCGAGCCGAAATTCATCGAATTGCGGTAGCGCACCATGCGGGCATGCATGCCGGCGGAAAACTGGTGGACGAAGCTGCGGCCGTTGGCGCTCGCGATATCCACGGCGTGGACATTGCCTTCGGCCAGCGCATCGAGCGCCTGCCAGATATCGAGCGGCAGTTTCAGCGAACGGGCGAAAAGGTTCATCGTGCCGGCCGGCACCACACCGAGAACGATGCCGCTTTTCCAGGCGATGCCGGCGGCCGCCGATATGGTTCCATCCCCGCCACCGGCGATCAGGCCCTCGATACCGGGCGTTACCGCCGCCTTCTTCATCGTCTCGACGATATCGTCACCGGCCACGACATGGCACTCGATCTCGTGCCCCGCATCGCGAAACACCTTCTCGGCATGGGTGCAATAGGCATCCATGTCGGTCGTGCGAAAGGTGCCGCCATCGCGGTTGAACACGGCATAGAGTTTCATTCGGTCGGGTTCCCCAGCTCTTCGAAAATCAGCGCGATACAACGGCTGACAACAGAAATGGTTGCTGCGCGGCACAATATCAATGCAGGAGCCACCGTGCTCAACCAAGAGCGGCATCCATTCCGGCTCAGCGAGACGGCATATCGTTGCCCTATGCGCCGCAGAAACGGCACCGAACGAAAATGCCGCAGCCTCTACCGTGGTGCACTGCGCCATGATATGATTGACGTACGTCAGGTTCCTGACACAATCCAGAGACGGTCCTGCCGTGCTTCGCCAGACATTTCCGACACCAATACAAACATGAGCATTCCTGCGCCATGACCCAGCCTGCCGTTTCCTTCGACCGCTCCTCCGAAAACCCTGCGAGCGGCCCCGACAAGCTTCCGGGCCTGACCCCTCTTGCCGTCATTCTGATCGAGATCGCGCTCGCCGTCGGCGGGTTCGGCATCGGTACCGGCGAATTCGTCATCATGGGGCTCCTGCCCGATGTGGCGACCAGCTACAATGTCAGCATACCGCAAGCGGGGTATGTGATCAGCGCCTATGCTTTGGGCGTGGTGATCGGTGCGCCGATCATCGCCATCCTGTCGGCCAAGATGACACGGCGCTCGCTGCTTTTATGCCTGATGGCGGTGTTTGCGATCGGCAATATCCTGTCGGCCATGGCGCCCAGTTTCTGGAGCTTCACCATTCTGCGGTTCCTGACCGGCCTGCCGCATGGCGCCTATTTCGGCGTCGCCTCGCTCGTCGCCGCCTCGATGGTGCCGCCGAACAAGCGGGCGCGTGCCGTGGGCCGGGTCATGCTGGGCCTCACCATCGCCACGCTCGCCGGCACACCGCTTGCAACATTCATGGGTCAGGTCCTGAGCTGGCGCGCCGCCTTCTTCCTCGTCGGTGCGATCGGCGTCATCACGGTTGCGCTCCTCTGGTATTTCCAGCCGCGCGACAAGGTGAAGGAAGGCGCGAGCATCGCCCAGGAACTCGGCGCCTTCGGCAAAACGCAGGTCTGGCTGACGCTCGCCGTCGCCGCGATCGGTTTCGGCGGGATGTTCTGCGTGTTCAGCTATATCGCCTCGACCACGACCGAGACCGCGCATCTGCCCACATCGACCGTTGCCATCGTGCTCGCGCTATTCGGTATCGGCATGAATGTCGGCAATATCGTCGGCTCGCGCATGGCCGACGTGTCGCTCAAGGGTACGATCGGCGGGTCGATGGCCTTCTACGTCGTCGTCATGCTGGCATTTGCGACATTCGCGCATATCCCGGTCATGCTCTACATCACCACATTCCTCGTCGGCTGCGGCTTTGCCTGTGGCCCGGCACTGCAGACGCGGCTGATGGATGTGGCCGCGGACGCGCAGACGCTGGCCGCCGCATCCAACCACTCGGCCTTCAACATCGCCAACGCGCTCGGTGCATGGCTCGGCGGCCTCGTCATCTCCTGGGGCTGGGGCTTTGCCGCGACAGGCTATGTCGGCGCGCTTCTGTCGGCGCTCGGGCTCGGCGTCTTCCTCATCTCGGTTGCCGTCGAGAAGAGACAGGCGGCGGCCTGACGCGCGCAGCGTCGATGCCGGGAGCGCCCTTCAACGAATGGATCAAGCCGCCTTCGAGGCGGCTTTTTTCGTGGGAGCGATAACGGTCTTGGTGCCGTTGTTGCAAGAGACATGCGCCATGCCCCAGGCGCGCAACGCGGTGATGACCGGCTCCAGGCTCTGGCCGAGTTCCGTCAGGTCGTAATCGACCTTCGGCGGCACGACAGGGTAGACCATGCGGGTGATGAGGCCCTCCGCCTCCAGTTCGCGCAACTGCTTGGTGAGCATGCGCTGCGTGACGGAGGGGATGCGACGGCGCAAGGCGTTGAAACGCAGCGTCCCCTCTTCGAGAAGATGGTGCAGGATCACACCCTTCCATTTGCCATCGAGAAAACTCAGGGTCGATTCGACCGGGCAGCCCGGAAAATCAACGACCAGCTTCGCGCGCGGCTTCGACATTGGGTACCCTTCCGACATTGTCCTTTTGGCCTTCACGGTATCCTTTTGGGTACTATGGACCAAAAATGTGCATTCTTGCCTTCCCCAGACATAGGCGCCATCTAGCTTCGCAGCAACGGTACACCGCGTTACAGAGGAGACTTCCATGCGCGCAGTCGGCTTCAATACACCGCAGCCCATCTCATCCGAAACGGCCCTGGTCGATATAGACCTGCCCGAGCCCGAGGCCAAAGGCCGCGATCTTCTGGTCGAGATCAGGGCAGTCTCGGTCAATCCGGTCGATACCAAGGTGCGCCGCTCAGCGCCGGTCGAAGAGGGCCAGTACCGGGTGCTGGGCTACGATGCGGCCGGGGTGGTGAAAGCCGTCGGGCCCGACGTAAAACTCTTCAAGCCGGGCGACGAGGTCTATTATGCCGGTGCGATCAACCGGCCGGGCACGAATGCGCAGTTTCATCTGGTCGACGAGCGGATCGTCGGGGCCAAGCCGAAGACAGTGTCGTTCGAGGAAGCCGCCGCCCTGCCACTGACGACGATCACCGCCTATGAGACGCTGCTGCACCGGATGAAGGTGCAGGACAGGCTCGTCGGCGCCTGGAATGCCGTGCTCGTGATCGGCGGTGCGGGCGGGGTGTCTTCGATGGCGATCCAGCTTCTGCGGCAGCTGACCGACGTGACGGTGATCGGCACCGGATCAAGCGAGGAGACGCGCAAATGGGTGATGGATCTCGGCGCGCACCACGTCCTCGATCATTCCAGACCGATGGCGCCGCAACTGAAGCAGATGGCGATCGGCGACCCGAGTTTCGTCTTCTCCACCACCGAGACCGAAAGCCATATCGAGGACATTCTCGAACTGATCGCTCCGCAGGGCCGCTTCGGCCTGATCGACGATCCCACGGGGCCGATGGATATCCGGCCGTTCAAGAAGAAGGCCTTGTCGATCCACTGGGAAACGATGTTCGCGCGGCCCGTCTTCCAGACGGGCGACATGATCGAGCAACACAAGCTCCTGTCGCATGTGGCCGAACTGGTCGATGCCGGGCGCATCAGGACGACACTGTCCAAGGTGCTCGGGCCGATCGATGCCGCAACGCTGAAGACGGCGCATGCGATGATCGAAAGCGGACGCACCCGTGGCAAGCTGGTTCTGTCCGGCTTCTGATCGCAGGATAGACAGAGCGAGCACGCAACGCCCCTGAGTTGCGCCGGGTTTTCGGCGCAGCTTTTAAACGAGTGCCAATCAGGTTATCATGCCTGCGGGACATTCTACGGAGGGGCAATCATGGCAACGTCTCAGGCAGAGAGTTTTGGCAATCCGTTGAGCGCCTTGACCAGTTCCGGCTGGTTCGGAACGCTGGCGCGCATCCTGCTCACCTTCATGTATTGGGGAAGCGGGCTTTCGAAGCTCATCGATTTCAACGGCGGCGTCGCGGAGATGCAGCATTTCGGGCTGGAGCCGGCGGTTTTCTTCAACATCGCCGTCATCGTCACGCAGCTCGGCGGGTCGGCGCTGATCATCCTCAACCGGCATGCGTGGCTGGGTGCCGGCGCGCTTGCGGTGTTTACCGCGCTCACCATTCCCATCGCCCATAATTTCTGGGCGATGGGAGAGCCGATGAAGACGCTCGAATTCTACGTGGTGATGGAGCATGTGACCGTCATCGGCGCGATGATGGTGATGGCGTGGAAATCACGGTGACGGGACGCGCCCGAGAGCGCGATCCGATCAGGCCGTCGCCTGAATGACGACGACCTTGGAACCGACCTGCACCGTTTCATAGAGATCTATGACGTCATGGTTCATCATGCGGATGCAGCCGCTCGACATGGCGTAGCCGATCGATTGCGGCTGGTTGGTGCCGTGGATGCGGAAATGCGTGTCGTTGCCGTTGCGGTAGAGATACATGGCGCGGGCGCCGAGCGGGTTGTTCGGGCCGCCCGGCATGCCGCCGGCAAGCTTGCGATAACGCGGCTCGCGGTTCTGCATGTTCTGCGTCGGCGTCCATGTCGGCCATTCGGACTTGCGCCCGACATAGGCATCCCCCGACAGGGCCAGACCCTCGCGGCCGACGCCGACGCCATAGCGCATGGCACGGCCATTGCCGAGAACATGATAGAGGCGGCGCGCCGGCGTATCGACGACGATCGTGCCGGCCGGATAGGTCGTGTCATAGGCGACTTCCGTGCGGCGCAGCTCAGGCTTGATCTTGTCGATCGGCACCTGGTTCAGCGGAAATTTCTCGTCCGGCAGCGCCGCATAATTGGTCTGGCTGTTGATCGTGGTGGCAGAGCAGCCGGCCAGCAGGAGCGGCAGACCAACGAGAAAGCCGCGGCGGGAAATCGACATGAATGTGTCCTTGATGCGTCGAAACGATGTCGCAAGCTAAGGATGTTATGGTTAATGAAGTGATAATGCCGGCCGCATCGGGCGCATCACAGGCCCATGACTGCAGATAGAGACATCTTCTGCCGTTCGTTGCAGTCCAGCCGGGCGGCATTACCTTGCGGACAGGACAAACATCATGCGCAAGACAGTCACGATCGACGCCGACTTGCCGGCGGATGCGAAACGGTTCACCGGCATTGACGCAACATCTGTCCCTGTCAAAAGCGCCTTGGCGCTCCTCTTGCGGCATGAGGGGCACGGAGGCTGATCGAGCGTCGTGGTATCAAGCCCGACTTCAGGGCGGGCCCCGATGGAGACCGGCCGAGCGGTGACGGCTATCGTTTCGGCCGGGCATCGACCTTCCCCTGAGGGTCGATGCCATTCAGGATCCGGCCGGCCCCGCCCGAAATCTCACATATTCGGATAGACCGGTCCTTCGCCACCCTGCGGGGGAACCCAGTTGATGTTCTGGTTGGGGTCCTTGATATCACAGGTCTTGCAGTGGACGCAGTTCTGGGCGTTGATCACATAGGTTTCTTCGCCGTCCTGCTCGCGCCATTCATAGACGCCGGCGGGACAGTAGCGGGTCGAGGGGCCGGCGAAGACGTCGTGTTCGGAGCGCTTTTGGAGCCCCATATCCTTCACCTTCAGATGGACCGGCTGGTCTTCCTCGTGATTGGTGTTCGACAGGAACACCGAGGAGAGACGGTCGAAGGTCAGGACGCCATCCGGCTTCGGATAGCTGATCGGCTTGTGTTTTGCAGCAGGCTCCAGCGAGGCCGCGTCCGTCTTGCCGTGTTTCAGCGTGAACGGCGACGTGCCGAAGATCTGGTTGATCCACATGTCGAGGCCGCCGAGACCGATGCCGAGGATGGTGCCGAACTTCGACCAGAGCGGTTTGACGTTCCTTACCCGCTTCAGGTCCTTGCCGATGGCGCCGTCGCGCCACTCGGTCTCGATGCCCGTCACCTCGTCATTGGCGCGGCCGGCGGCGATCGCTTCCGCCAGCTTGTCGGCGGCGAGAATGCCGGAGAGAACCGCATTGTGCGAGCCCTTGATGCGCGGCACATTGACGAAGCCGGCCGAGCAGCCGATCAGGGCGCCGCCGGGGAATGTCAGCTTCGGCACCGACTGCCAGCCGCCCTCGGTGATGGCGCGCGCGCCGTAAGAGAGCCGCTTGCCGCCCTCGAAGGTCGGAGCAATCGCCGGATGGGTCTTGAAACGCTGGAACTCCTCGAAGGGGAAGAGATAGGGGTTCTTGTAATTCAGATGTACGACGAAGCCGACCGCCACCTGATTGTCTTCCAGGTGATAGAGGAAGGACCCGCCGCCGGTCTTCATGTCGAGCGGCCAGCCGAAGGAATGCTGGACGAGGCCCGGCTTATGGTTTTCCGGCTTCACCTGCCAGAGTTCCTTGATGCCGATGCCGAATTTCTGCGGCTCGCGATCCTTCTGCAGGTCGTATTTCGCGATCAGCTGTTTTGCCAGCGAGCCGCGCACACCTTCGCCGATCAGCACGTATTTGCCGAGAAGCGCCATGCCGCGCGTATAGTTCGGGCCGGGTTCGCCGTTCTTTTCGATGCCCATGTCACCGGTCGCGACGCCGATGACGGCGCCCTCGTCGTTGTAGAGCAGTTCGGACGCGGCAAAGCCCGGATAGATATCGACGCCGAGCCCTTCCGCCTTTTCGGCCAGCCAGCGACAGACATTTCCAAGCGACACGATATAATTGCCGTGGTTGCTCAGAAGCTTCGGCATAGCGACATTGGGCAGGCGCACAGAGCCTGCGGGCCCTAAGAACAGGAAATGGTCGTCCGTTACCTGCGTCTTGAAGGGATGGCCCTCTTCTTCGCGCCAGCCCGGAAGGAGCGCGTCGATGCCGACGGGATCGACGACGGCCCCCGACAGGATATGCGCTCCGACTTCCGCACCCTTTTCGAGCACGACCACGGTGAGATCAGGATTGACCTGTTTCAGGCGGATCGCAGCCGACAGGCCGGCCGGCCCCGCGCCGACGATCACAACGTCGAATTCCATGCTCTCGCGTTCGGGAAGGTCTTGCTCAAGACGGTCCTGGCTATCCATTCAAAACTCCGCTTCCGGCCGCCTGCCGGGTCTTCTCATCATTGCCTGTCTTGACAAAAGCCACCGGCCTTGTCGAGGCGCGAAAACGTCGCCCGTCGTGCAATTCGCGCAATCATCCGGCTCAGTTTGTTCTTACGTTTACGTTCACGTCATTCAATTTGCAACGCTGCCTTGCAAGTTCCGGCTTTCACGCTTGGTATACCGAAGATATAACAACGCCGAACCAAAGGGACCAGCCCTCACCCGACGCCTTCGGTGCCGGGCAAGACACTGCGATATCATCAAGGAAGGAAGACTGTCATGGATCTCGGCATTAACGGCAAGCGCGCACTCGTGCTCGCCTCCTCGCGCGGCCTCGGGCTCGGCATTGCGCAAGCGCTTGCGGCCGAAGGCGCGCATGTTCTGCTCGTCGGCCGTTCGGGCGACAAGCTCGCCGCCAATTGCGAGGCGATCAACGCGCTCGCCGAAACCCAGAGCAAGGGCGGCAAGGCCGACTGGGTCTGGGGCGATCTTTCGGAAGAGAATTTCGTCGAGAGCATGCTCGCGGCCGTCACGGAAAAGCTCGGCGGGATCGACATTCTCGTCAACAATACCGGTGGTCCGACGCCGGGAACGGCCGAAAGCATGACGGCGGAAAAGCTCGAAACCTTCTTCCCGCAGATGGTCCTGCGCGTCATCGCGCTCACCAATGCGCTTCTGCCGCAGATGAAGGCGCAGGGTTGGGGCCGCGTGCTGACCTGCGCGTCCTCCGGCGTCTACGAGCCGATCGCCAATCTTGCGCTCTCCAACACGCTGCGCGGCGCGCTCGTCGGCTGGAACAAGACGCTGGCGACGGAAGTCGCCGGTTCGGGCGTCACCTGCAACATGCTTCTGCCGGGCCGCATCCATACCGACCGTATCGAGGAACTCGATGCGGCAAACGCCAAGCGCCTCGGCAAGTCGCTCGAAGACGTGCGTTCCGCCTCGGTCCAGACGATCCCGGCCGGCCGCCTCGGCAAGGTCGAGGAATTTGCCGCAGCCGGCGCCTTCCTCTGCTCGCAACAGGCCAGCTACATCACCGGCACGATGCTGCGCGTCGATGGCGGCGCTGCCAAGTCGCTCTGATTCCATCGCTGCACGGATTGGGGCCTTCCGGCCCCTTTCAAACCGCCGTCGCATCCCTTTCCGGTTGCGGCGGCGTTTTTGTTCCAGCAGCCCGCGCCGCAAGACAGGCACAGCCCTGAGATGCATTCGACAAGCACCCGACATCCTGCCGCTGCGAAAGATTACCTTCCCGTAATACTGGCATCTCCATTACGATAATTTAATCCGTTTTACCCCCTGAAAGGGCTGGAAGTTCCGCCATTCCGCCGCACAATGGGCGCCGAATGGACAATGATCGCGCAGGCTCGTGCGGATCGGAATATCAACCCTAAGGGGCGGCGGGACGAATATGAAGAAGGTCTGGATTTTTGCGGGGTGTCTGATCGTCGCCGCCGGTGCGGCGTGGACATATCGCGACAGGATCCCCTATCTGTCGACCGCCTTCCCGGCGGGCGCCAAGCAGGCGGCAACCGGCACCGAAAGCGCGTCGAAGGACGGCGACGGCGCCAATCAAAACCAGGGGCAGAACCGCCGTCGCGGCGGCGGCCCGCCGCCGGTGGTCAAGACGATCGCCGCGACCATGGCGACGCTGCCGCTCGACGCCACGGCCGTGGGTGCCGCAGACGCCGACAAGAACACCACGATCGCCGCGCAGGAAGCCGGCATCATCGTGTCCATCTCTGCCCATGACGGCGATACGGTGAAGACCGGCGATCTCATCGCCAAGCTCGACGACCGCACCGTCAAGGCCAATCTCGACAAGGACAAGGCGCTTTTGGCGCGTGACCAGGCAACGCTTTCGCAGGCAGAAACGGCGCTGACGCGCGCCGAGACGCTGGTCAGCCGCAATGCCGGCACGCAGCAGACGGCGGACGAGGCGCGCGCGGCGCGTGATACCGCGCTTGCCACGATGCAGAGCGACAAGGCTTCGATCGCCGCCGATCAGGTGGCCGTCGAGCATACCGATATCCGCGCGCCCTTCGACGGCAAGCTCGGCGATATCGGCATCAGCACCGGAGCCTACCTCTCCACCGGCGCGGCGATCGTGACGATCGCGCAATACGATCCGATCTTCGTCAAATTCCACCTGCCGCAGATGTATCTGCCGCTCCTGCAAGCGGGTTTCGCCAGCAAGAGCGTCACCGTCGATGCGGTCTCGCAGAGCGACGGCACTGTGCCGGTCTCGGGCGTGCTCGATTTCTTCGACAACACGATCGATGCCGCCTCCGGCACCATCCTCGCCAAGGCGCGGTTCGACAATCCGAAGGGCACGCTGTGGCCGGGGGAATCGGTCAACGTGACGGCGCATTTCAAGAGCGACAAGCAGATGATCATCGTGCCGACCGTCGCCATCAATCCCGGCGCCGACCAGCCCTTCGTCTATACCGTCGGCGACGACAAAAAGGTGCATATGACGCCGGTGACGGTGGCCCGCTCCAACGGTGACAGGACCGGTATCACCAAGGGCCTGAAGGAAGGCGATCATGTCGTGGTCGAGGGTCAGGTGCAGCTCGTCAACGGCTCGCCGATCCGCGAGGAATTTTCCCAAACCCCTGATGTCGCCGCGCTGAAACACGCGGACGGCTCGGTCGAAGTCGGCGACGCTGCGGCTGTAACAGCCGCGAATGGGGGAGTATCGAAATGATCCCGGCATTCTGTATCCGCCGCCCCGTCGCGACGACGCTTCTGGCCATCGGCTCGGTTCTGGCAGGCCTTGCCGGCTACCAGCTTCTGCCGGTGGCGGCCGTGCCGAAGGTCGACTTTCCGACCATCAACGTCTCTTCGCAGCTGACCGGCGCCTCGCCGCAGACGATGGCGACATCGGTCTCGACGCCGCTCATCAAGAAATTCGAGACGATCCCCGGCATCAGCGAAATCAGCGCGACGAACTCGCTCGGCAATTCGTCGATCGTGCTGCAGTTCGACCTCAACCGCAATATCGATGCGGCCGCCGCAGACGTGCAGGCGGCGATCAGCCAGGCGACCCGCCAGCTGCCCGACAACATGACGACGGCGCCAAGCTATCGCAAGACGAACCCGGCCGATGCGCCGGTGCTGCTCTTGGCGGTGCGCTCCGACGCGCTGCCGCCGAGCAAGGTGGACGAGATTGCCGAAGACGTGCTGTCGCCGGCGCTCTCGACGCTGCCGGGCGTGGCGGAAGTCACCGTCTATGGCGCGAAAACCTATGCGGTGCGTGT
The DNA here is from genome assembly GCA_028283725.1 of Neorhizobium sp. Classification (GTDB taxonomy): domain Bacteria; phylum Pseudomonadota; class Alphaproteobacteria; order Rhizobiales; family Rhizobiaceae; genus Neorhizobium. The sequence continues at coordinate 913,570 of JAPWKC010000004.1, forward strand.
CGAGGTCGATCCGGCCAAGCTTCAGGCGCGCGGCATCGGCGTGCAGAGTGTGACGGACGCGATTGCCAGCGCCAACAGCCAGGCGCCCGTCGGCTCGATGCAGAACGACGCGCAGCGCCTGACGATCAATGCCGATACGCAACGCACCAATGCCGACCAGTTCCGCTCGCTGGTGATCTCGTCGCCGAACGGCGCGCCCATTCATCTCGGCGAAATCGCCCGCGTCGAGGACAGTATCGAGAACACCCAGTCGGGCAGCTGGTATGACGGCCATCCGGGCATCATCCTCGCCATCCAGCGCCAGCCGGATGCCAATACGGTCGATGTCGTCGATGCGGTGAAGAAGAAACTGCCGGCGCTCGAAACGGAAATGCCCGGTTCGGTGTCGGTCAACGTGATGAACGATTCATCGACCTCGATCCGCGAGGCGATCAAGGACGTGAAATTCACGCTGGCGCTGACCATCCTGCTCGTCGTCGCCGTCATCTACCTGTTCACCGGGCAGCTTGCCGCAACGATCATTCCAGCCCTTGCCGTGCCGCTGTCGCTGATCGCGACATTCGGGGTGATGTATGTGCTGGGCTACAGTATCGACAACATATCGCTGCTCGGGCTGACGCTTTCGGTCGGCCTCGTGGTGGACGATGCGATCGTCATGCTCGAAAACATCATGCGGCATGTGGAAGAAGGCATGCCGGTCAGACAGGCAGCTCTCCAGGGGGCGGCGGAAGTCAGCTATACGATCGTGTCGATGTCGGTCTCGCTGATCGCCGTCTTCATCCCGATCCTGATGATGGGCGGCGTCGTGGGACGCGTGTTCAACGAGTTCGGCATGGTGGTGGCGATCGCCATCGTCGCATCGGCCATCGTATCGCTGACCGTGACGCCCATGCTCGGCTCGCGGCTCACCAGCGCCAACCATCATCCGGGCCTGATCGCCCGCGTCTTCGACCGGGGGTTCAACTGGACGCTGCGCGGCTACGACCGTGCGGTCGGCTGGTGCCTTGAACACCGGATGACGATCCTGATGCTGTTTCTGGCCTCGGTCGGCGCCTCGGTCTATCTGTTCAAGACGCTGCCTTCGAGCTTCTTTCCGACCGAAGATATCGGCCGCCTGACGATATCGACCCGCGCCCGCGAAGACATTTCCTATCCGGCGATGCGCGACCTGCAGGCGCAGGTGGCGGCAGCCGTCTCCTCCAATCCGGCCGTCGAGCATGTCACCTCGATCGTCGGCGGCAATTCGCGCAGCCCGCTCAACAACGGGACGATCTGGGTCGACCTGAAGGACAAGGCCGACCGTCCGCCGCTGGCGCAGACGCTGGGCGAATTGCGCCGTGAAGTCGGCAAGGTGGCGGGGCTGAAAGCCTTCATCACGCCGCAGCAGAGCCTGCGCTTCGGCGGCCGCGCCACCGCCAGCCAGTACCAGCTCGTGGTGCAGGCGCTGAACGCGTCGCAGACCAACGAATGGTCCGACAAGCTGCAGACGGCGATGCGCCAGGACCCGCAGCATTTCACCGACGTGACGACCGATGCGCAGAACGCCGCGATCGAGGCCAATATCAAGGTCGACCTCGAAAAGGCCGCCGCCTACGGGATCACCGACGATACACTGCGCAAGACGATGGAAATGGCGTTCGGCGGCTATACGGCCGGCCAGATCCAGTCCACCGGCGACAGCTATGACGTGCTCGTGGAATTCGACACCAAGCAGGCCTGGAACGACCAGATGCTGCAACAGGTGCATGTGATGTCGACGGCCGGCGCGCTGGTGCCGCTTTCCAACTTCGCAACCGTCGAACGGCGCACGGCCCCCGTCACCATCAACCAGACGGGCCAGCTCGTCTCGACCACTGTGTCGTTCAACCTGCCGGCCGGCGGATCGCTGTCGGATGCGACCGCTGCGATCGACCAGATCAAGACGAACCTCAACATGCCGTCCGACGTGTTCACCACCTATGGCGGCACGGCGCAGATCTTCCAGCAGAGCCAGGGCAATACGCCCTATCTGATCCTCGCCGCCGTTCTCACCATCTACGTGGTTCTCGGCGTGCTCTATGAAAGCTTCATCCACCCGCTGACTATTCTGTCCGGTCTGCCGGCGGCGGCTTTCGGGGCACTCGTGGCGCTGAAAATCCTCGACTTCGACCTGTCGATCATCGCGCTTATCGGCCTTCTGATGCTGATCGGCATCGTCAAGAAGAACGCGATCATGATGATCGACGTCGCGGTCGATCTGATGCGCACCAAGGCGGAGGCGCCGGCCAAGGCGATCCACGAGGCCTGCGTGCGGCGTTTCCGGCCGATCATGATGACGACCTGCTGCGCGCTTCTCGGTGCGCTGCCGATCGCCATCGGCGGCGGCGCCTCTTCGGAGCTTCGTCAGCCGCTCGGCATTGCCGTGGTCGGCGGCCTCATCGTCAGCCAAGCGTTGACGCTGTTCATCACCCCGGTCATCTTTGTCGAAATGGATCGGCTCGGGCGATTCTTGACCCGCCTGTTCAGCGGCAAGAAGAACGAGCATGACGACAAGGGCGAAACTCAACCGGCAGCGATCGCTGCGGAATGAACGCCCCGGCGCGATGAAGGAGCATGATGTGAATTTCGACCGGAGGAGTTTTCTGGCGCTGACGGCTGCGGCCGCCGGCTATGGTCTCGTCGGGCCGGCATTGGAGACGGCCGAAGCGCAGATCCTCAACCCGCCGCAGCTGCCCTCGCCGCACAAGATGCGTCTGTGGAAGGGCAAGCCGCCGGGCGGTGGCGGGCCGGAAGGTCCGATCGAGGTGAGCAAGCACGGCGCCGTCAGCAATGTTTCCGTGCCGGTGATCGACATCTACATGCCGGCCAAGCCGAACGGCGCGGCTGCCCTCATTGCGGCCGGCGGCGGCTACAAGCGGATCGAGATCGAAAGCGAGGCGGTGCCGGCGGCCCGCTGGCTCAACCAGCGCGGCGTCATCGCCTGCGTGCTCACCTACCGCCTGCCCGACGAGGACTGGCGCATGGGGGCGCTTGCACCGCTACAGGACGCGCAGCGGGCGCTGCGCCTGATGCATTCCGGCGAAGTGTCGAAAAGCATCGATCCGAAGAAGATCGGGGTTCTCGGCTTTTCGGCCGGCGGACACCTGATGGCAATGGCTGCCACCCGCACGACGCTGCGCGCCTACCGGGCCGTCGACGATGCCGACCGGGCCTCCGATCGCACCGCGTTCTGCGCGCTGGCCTACCCGATCATCTCGCTGAAACTGCCGCATGACCATACGTCGACCCGGCGCGTGCTGATCGGCCGCCACCCGTCCTGGGCCGGCGAGGTCGAATGGTCCGTCGAGACCCATGTGCGCAAGAGCTGCCCGCCCGTCTTCATGGTGCAGGCCGCCGACGACCGGATCTCCAATCCGAAGAACACGGCAATCATGGAAGAAGCCTGCGAGAAGGAGGGGATTCCGGTCGAGCGGCACCTGCTGGCATCCGGCGGACACGGTTTTGGCATGGGCAAGCCAGGCACGCCGACGACCGAGTGGCCTGCGATGCTCGACAAGTGGCTGAAGGCCCGGAAAATCATCTGATCCTGCCTGCCGAAACACGATACAAAATCACTTAAAGGGATAGCTAAACCTTTAATTTAATTGAGCTTCCGGCTTTGAGATTGTGTCAAACCGAAGCTGATAACCGGGCGGCCGAAACTTTTTCAGTTGGAGCCAAACGTGAGTGATTTGATTGGGGGCCTCTTCGGAAGCTCCAGCAGCAATACGACGAGCAGCGCGGGGCAGACCTCGTCGGCAAGCTCGCCCTCGACCGAGGGCGGGACAACCGCAAGCGCGGGCACGAGCGGCTCATCGGGAAGCCAGACCGCGCCGTCGAACGGGACGACCGCCACAAGCGGCGAGACGAACTCCAACGACGATATGAGCGTGTCTGACCCAAGCGATACGGACGACGGCACCTATAGCGCAACGCCGCCGGCCGCCGCCGCAGACGATCAGGGCAGCACCGGCACTGCCGGCAACGACAGCACCTCCACGGAGGCCTCCTCGGCGGAAGCATTCCCGGCCGATCAGCCCGCGGATGAGAGCGGCTCGGCCTCGACGACATCCGGCACGACCGACGCATCACAGGCGAGCACGCCTGTAACCTCGTCGGAATCGTCATCCCCTTCGGACGACATGGGCGACCAGACCGCGGGCAGCAGCGCGCCGGAGAGCGCCGGCGCCAGCGATGCCGCCGCGGCCCCCGCCACCAGCCAGACGACCACCGATTCGCCTGCAGGCGCCCAGACTTCGGGCGACCAGACGACCGGTGAGCAGACTACGGACGGCCAGACTTCGTACGATCAGACGTCATTCGATCAGTCCGGGGACGATGCGTCGACGCCGGCTGCATCCTCGCAGGCCTCGTCCGGCCAGACCACGACGTCGCCTTCGGCTTCATCGACCGGTTCGCAAACGGCCGCCGGCAGCGGGTCCTCGACCACGTCTTCGAACGCGGCCGCCTCGGCCAATGCCGGGACCACCGCGCCGGTCACATCCGAAACACCGGCCTCCACCGGCGAAGCGACAGACAGCGCGGCCGCCACATCGAACGCCTCGTCTTCGGCAGGCGCCTCGACGAGCAAGGCCAGCAGCGACTATCTGAGCCTCTTCCTCGACAAGGTGAACGCCATCGCCACCCGCCAGGCGCAGCAGACGAGCGACAATGACGGCACCGACGAGAAGCTGCGCCAGCGCGCATCGGAAGTCATCCAGAGCCAGATGGTCAGCCAGTTGCTGAGCAGCATCACGGCGCAGGGCCAGACATCTTCTGCCTCCAGCCTCTTCGACGGCAGCAACGACAATGACGAGACGCAGAATTCCGTCTCGCTGACCGAACGCTGGTACGCCGAAGCCTGATACGTCAGCGGCAAGGGGACGATGGTGCCATGGGGTGCCATGGGGTGCCGTGGGGTGCCGTGCGGCGGCCAATGGCAGCCGACGGAAACCCCATGGAGGACATGCGTCAACATGTCACCATGGGGTCGCCCACCCCACTCAGGACCCGCCCTGCCGGCTCTCCCGGCGCCTCTTGCCTTCCCACGCCCGCTATGTCATCACGCGCCCTCCCAAGACATCGAGAGGGCGCGTTTTTCATGTGCGCCCTTCTTTCACCGGACCCGGTTTTCCCGACCAGCGTTCGGTTCAACCCATTTTGCGACAGATGAAGGAGCACGGCCATGGCAACGGGCATGACACGGGCGCTCGGACTTGATTTCGGCACGACCAACACGGTTCTGGCACTGGCGGACGGCAATGCGCAGACGCATTCGCTTGCCTTTACCAGCAGCGCCGGCACGACGGACAGCATGCGCACCGCGCTCTCCTTCATGAAGGATGCGCAGCTTGGCGCGCAGGCGCTGAAAGTGGAGGCCGGACAGGCGGCAATCCGCCAGTTCATCGACAATCCAGGCGATGCGCGCTTCCTGCAGTCGATCAAGACCTTTGCGGCAAGCGCCCTCTTCCAGGGCACGCTGATCTTTGCCCGCCGGCACTCGTTCGAAGACCTGATGGAAGTGTTCCTGCGGCGGCTCAAAACCTATGCGGAAGACACATGGCCGACGGAGGTATCGCGGCTCGTGGCCGGCCGGCCGGTGCATTTTGCCGGATCCAGCCCCGACGCGACGCTCGCCATCCGGCGCTACAACGATGCGCTGTCGCGCATGGGCTTTCCCGAGATCCATTATGTCTACGAACCGGTCGCTGCGGCCTATTACTTCGCCCAGTCGCTGAAGAGCGACGCCAATGTGCTGGTGGCCGACTTCGGCGGCGGCACGACCGACTATTCGCTGATCCGCTTCGAGCGGGTGGCCGGAAAGCTCACCGCCACGCCGATCGGCCATTCGGGCGTCGGCATTGCCGGCGACCATTTCGACGCGCGGATGATCGAGCATCTCGTGGCGCCCGAAATCGGCAAGGGCTCGTTCTTCAAGAGCTTCGACAAGGTTCTTGAAGTGCCGTCCAACTATTACTCCAGCTTCTCGCGCTGGAACCAGCTGTCGATCTTCAAGACCAGCCGCGAATTCACCGACCTGAAATCTCTGGTGCGCTCGTCGCTCGATCCCGACAAGTTGGAACTGTTCATCGATCTCGTTGAACATGACGAGGGCTATCCGCTCTATCAGGCGATCTCGGCCACCAAGATGGCGCTGTCTGGCGCGGAAGAAGCGGAGTTCCACTTCTCGCCGCTCGGCAAGGCCGGCCGCAAAGAGGTGAAGCGCTCCGATTTCGACCGCTGGATCGCCGATGACCTCGCCAAGATCGAGGGCGCGCTGGACGATGTCCTGACCAAGACCAATACGGCGCCCGCCGACGTGGACAAGGTGTTCCTCACCGGCGGCACATCCTTCGTGCCGGCCGTGCGCAACATCTTCACCCGCCGCTTCGACGCCGCCAAGATCGAGACCGGCGGCGAGCTTCTGTCGATCGCCCATGGTCTGGCGCTGATCGGCGAAAGCGGCGACGTGGAGCAGTGGGCGGCATAAGTGCAGGCGTCGCGGCGAGACATGCCGGGGGACAACGGATATGTCACCCGGCCGATGGTCGAAATGAGCGCCGGAATGAGGGGCGAAAGCAATTCCCACGCCCGGCACTCATGCTATAAGCTCCTCCCATGAACGCCGCCGCCGATCTCAACCCCGCCGAACTCGCTGCCCTTCTGCATTTCTATGCGGATGCCGGCGTCGACTGGCTCATGGAAGACGAGCCGGCGGATCGGTTTGCCGAGTTTGCCGCACAGAAGGCGGCACGCGAACAGGCACGCATGCCGGCTTCGGCCCGCGATGGCGGCCAGCAAGCCGGACAACAGCGGAGCGACGGGGGCCAGCCCTCCGCTTCTCCGCAAGACCGGGCACAGGACAGGACACAAGCGACCGGCCAGACGGCGCGGCAGGGGCGCAATACGCCGGCTGCGGCGTCTCTTCCGGCAGCCTCACCGCAATCGGTGGCGATCCCCGATGGCGAGGCGGTCGCCTCGGCCCGCATGGCAGCGGATAGCGCCCACTCGTTTGCCGAGCTTCGCGCCGCCGTGGAGGCCTTCAACGGCTGCAATCTGAAGAATGGCGCCCGGTCCACCGTGTTTGCCAGCGGCCATCCCGCATCGCGGATCATGGTGATCGGCCCGATGCCGAATGCCGAGGACGACCGCGACGGCCAGCCGTTTTCCGGCCGGCAGGGGCAGCTTCTCGACCGGATGCTCGGGGCAATCGGCCTTTCGCGTGACAATGTGGTGCTTACCAACGTCATTCCGTGGCGGCCGCCGGGCAACCGCATGCCCTCGCCTGCGGAACTCGATATCTGCCAGCCGTTTCTGGAGCGGCAGATCGCGCTTGTCGAGCCGAAGCATGTGCTGCTGCTCGGCAATTTTCCGGCACGCTATCTGTTCGGCGGCAATGACACGATCCATTCGATGCGCGGCGAATGGCGCGACGTGCGATTCGGTGCTTGCGAATTCAAGGCGATAGCCACGCTGCACCCGCAGGACCTGATCACCGCGCCGGGCAATAAGGCACTTGCGTGGCGCGACCTTTTGACCTTCAGGTTGCAATTAAATTCGCCATAATCGCCGCAATTTCGGGCAATATGAGCAGATTCGCGGTTAAAATTACGAAAATGTGAAGATCGCTATGCGTGCATTGCATGGCAGTGCCGCGCCCGGTGACATTGCTCAAATCATGCTGCACTGCGATATTAACGATGTCTTGGGAGGAACGGTTAAGGAACCAAGGCAATGACCATTCGCTTTCGCCCGACGCATTCGGGTTTCGACACTCTGCAGCTCGCCGGCATGTCGCCGCGCTCGACGCAGGGCTATCATCATTTCGGCTCCGCCACGAACGAGCAGCTGACGTCCCGCGCCATGGCGCGTCCGATCGGCTTTGCCCGCCCGGCCGCAGTCTTCGCAGACTTTCGCGAACGTTGAGATCGGGACCGACCGCTATGAGCGCTCTCTTCAAGCACCTGCGCGCGCTGCGCAACGACATGCGGCAGATCAACGTGGCCGTCAAAGCCTCCGGCGAACTGAGCCGCGCCGTGTCCCGCCATTGCGAGGCAATCCGCGCGCATAGCGGCATTCCCCTGTAAAACGCAGGCCGAGATCCTTCTGGCTCGCCCGACAGGCTTTGCGGGCGAATTGAAATCGTTCTGACCGGCTGTTGCGATCTACATTCCCGTTTCAGCGCATTCTTTTCCCTGGAGATTCTTGGCTCCGGGTATTCTTGTTTCGGCGAATGCCTCGATCGGCAAGCCGCTGCGCGTTTTGCGCCAAAATGCTTCCGTTTCCTGTTTTTCAGATGTGTTTGCCCGAAGCGAATGCCCGTTTCGGGATATGTCCAGACGCTTGCAGATATCCGCACCGACAACGATGCGCCGGGTTCGCCCAGGCGCATTTTTTGTCTGCTGTGCGGGCGAGGCTCCGTCCAGCCGGACATTCTCCGTCAGGCCGTGCTTGGCGGCGACGCCTTGCGGGCGGCCTTGCGTTCCAGCCCGAGCTGATGTTCGCGGTAGATGATGAAAATGCCGGCCGAGACGGTGATTGCCGTGCCGATCAGCATGGTCATCGTCGGCACGTCGCCGAAGAGGACATAGGCGATGGCGCTGCCGAGCAGGATCGAGGTATATTCGAAGGGAGCGATGGTCGAGACGTCGGCATGGCGGTAGCTCTCCGTCAGCAGGATCTGCCCGAGCCCGCCGAAGACGCCGGCAAAGGCGAGAAGCGTGGCCTGCGCCGCCGTCATCGGCACCCAGCCGAAGGGAAAGCTCGCCAAGGAGAAGACGGCAGCCGTCAGCGAGAAATACAGGACGATCGTTGCGGTTTTTTCGGTGCGCACCAGCTGACGGGTCTGGATCATCGCAAAGCCGCCAAGCACGGCTGACAGGATGACGGCGGCAGCGCCCATCGCCTGTTCCGAGCCCATCGTGCCCTCGTCGAACATGGACAGCTTCGGCAGGGAGATGATGACGACGCCGACCAGACCGATGCCGACGGCGGTCCAGCGATAGATGCGGACCTTTTCCTTCAGGAAGATGGCCGCAAACATGACGGCCAGAAGCGGCGAGGAATAGCCGAGCGCGATCGCATCCGGCAATGGCAGGTGCACGAGCCCGTAAAAGCCCGCCGCCATGGCCAGAATGCCGAGAACGCCGCGCTTCAGATGGCCGCCGAAACTGTCCGTATGCCATGCCCGGCGGAACTGGCCGATGAAGGCCAGATAGATCAGGATGGGCACCAGCGCGAAGAAGGACCGCAGAAAGGTGATCTGGCCCGCCGGGATGTCCTGCCCGGCCGATTTGATGCAGGTCTGCATGAGAAGGAAGGCGAGGACGGAGACGACCTTCAGCGATATGCCCCGCAACGGGGTCGTGGTATCGGCGGGCATGGGAACTCGTTTGGGACCCGTTGGGCGGGCATTCGGATGAGGGCAAGAAGCGGCTGCCGTCACGGTAACGCAATCGTGCGGCCGGCGCGACGGAAACAGCTTGCCTGATGTCGATTATTTTCCGCCACTGGCAATGTCCGGCGAAGACAGATGAAAACGTGTCTATTTTAGGACACGGTTCAACAATCGTTTAGCATTGGATGCAATGATCCGCGCGCCAGGGGAAGTCTATCCGTCGGGGGACGGGCCGCACTTCCGGTCGTTATTTCAATAATCCGCCTCAGGAAGAGCTATGCGTACAGATATGGGCCAGATCGTTCATCTGGCAGATTACCGCCCTACCGATTTCGTTCTGGAACGCGTGGATCTGACCTTCGAGCTCGACCCGACCAATACGAAGGTGGAGGCTCGGCTGATCTTCCATCGCCGCGAAGGTGTCGATACCGCATTGCCGCTCATCCTCGACGGTGACGAACTGTCGCTTTCGGGCCTGCTGCTCGACCAGAACGCCTTGCCGGCCGACCAGTATGACGCAACCGGCGACAAGCTTGTCGTGCGCGGACTTCCCGCCGAGACGCCGTTCGAGCTGACGATCACGACGCATATCAACCCCGAGGCCAATACGCAGCTGATGGGCCTCTACCGTACCAACGGCATCTATTGCACCCAGTGCGAGGCCGAGGGTTTTCGACGCATCACCTATTTCCCCGACCGTCCGGACGTTCTGGCGCCCTATACGATCACCATTATCGGCGACAAGGCCGCCAATCCGGTCATGCTGTCGAACGGCAATTTTCTGGGTGGCGCCGGCTATGACGAAGGCCGCGCCTTTGCCGCATGGTTCGATCCGCATCCGAAGCCGAGCTATCTCTTTGCGCTCGTCGCCGGCGATCTCGGCGTCGTGGAAGACATGTTCGAGACGATGTCGGGCCGCGACGTGGTGCTGAAGATCTATGTCGAGCATGGCAAGGAAAAGCGCGCCGCTTACGCCATGGATGCGCTGAAGCGCTCGATGAAGTGGGACGAGGAGCGGTTTGGCCGCGAATACGACCTCAACATCTTCCAGATCGTCGCCGTATCGGACTTCAACATGGGGGCGATGGAGAACAAGGGTCTCAACGTCTTCAACGACAAGTTCGTGCTGGCCGACCCGGAGACGGCGACCGACCAGGATTATGCGAATATCGAGGCGATCATCGCCCATGAATATTTCCACAACTGGACCGGCAACCGCATCACCTGCCGCGACTGGTTCCAGCTGTGCCTGAAGGAAGGGCTGACCGTCTATCGCGACCACGAGTTTTCCGCCGACATGCGCTCGCGCGCCGTCAAGCGGATTGCCGAGGTGCGGCGCCTGAAGTCGGACCAGTTCCCCGAGGATGCCGGCCCGCTCGCCCATCCGGTGCGCCCGACCGTCTACCGCGAGATCAACAACTTCTACACGACGACCGTCTACGAGAAGGGCAGTCAGAAGTGACGCGGATGATCGCGACGCTGCTTGGGGCCGACGACTTCCGCAAGGGCATGGATCTCTATTTCGAGCGCCATGACGGCCAGGCCGTCACGGTGGAAGATTACGTGAAATGCTTCGAGGATGCGGCCGGACGCGATCTTGCGCAATTCTCGCTCTGGTATCATCAGGCCGGCACACCGCTCGTCAGCGCATCCGCCGACTATGACGCGGCAAGCGCCACCTTCACCCTGTCGCTGGAACAGATGGTGCCGGCGACGCCGGGCCAGCCGGACAAGGTGCCGATGCACATTCCGCTGTCCTTCGCGCTGATCTCGGATAACGGATCTGAGGCGCAGGCCTCCTCCGTCACCGGCGGCGACGTGACCGGCGAGGTGTTGCATCTCACCGAGCGCAGCCAGACTTTTGTCTTCTCAGGTATTGCCTCGCGCCCGGTCGTCTCGCTCAACCGGTCGTTTTCGGCGCCGATCAACCTCGCCTTCCGTCAGTCGCCGACCGATCTCGCCCATATCGCCCGCCATGACAGCGATCTGTTCGCCCGCTGGCAGGCGCTCAACGATCTGGCGCTGCCGAACCTCATCCAGGCGGCCAGGGATGCTGCCGCCGGCGCGACGATCAGCTGCGATCCGGCCCTGATTGCAGCCCTTCTCGAAGCCGCAGCCGATGAAAGCCTCGAGCCTGCGTTCAGGGCGGAAGTCCTCAACCTGCCGAGCGAGGCCGATATCGGCCGCGAAATCGGCAAGGACATCCAGCCGGATGCCATCCACGAGGGCCGCAAGGCCATCCTGACGATGATCGCGGAAGCGGGCGAAGCGATATTCCTGTCGCTGACCGAGGCCATGGCGACCGACGGCGCGTACCAGCCGGATGCAGCAAGCGCCGGCAAGCGTTCGCTGCGCAACAGCGCCCTGTCCTATCTCACCTATGCGGACAACAGCCCGTCGCGGGCGGCCGAAGCCTTCGGGGCGGCCGACAACATGACGGATCTGGCGCAGGCGCTCACCCTCATCGCCCACCGTTTCCCCGATGCGACGGAAACGACGGCGGCGCTGGCGAGCTTCCTCACCCGTTTCGACGGCAATCCGCTCGTTCTCGACAAGTGGTTCACCATCCAGGCGACCATTCCGGGAGAGGCTGCGCTGGAACGGGTGAAGGCGCTGATGGACAATCCGCGCTTCACCGCCTCCAACCCCAACCGGGTGCGCTCGCTGGTCGGCGCGTTTGCCTTCTTCAACACGACCGGCTTCAACCGGGCAGATGGCGCCGGCTACCGGTTCCTGGCCGAGCAGATCCTTGCGATCGACCCGAAGAACCCGCAGCTTGCCGCCCGCATCCTGACGTCCATGCGCTCGTGGCGCTCGCTGGAGCCGGTTCGCGCCGACCATGCGCATGCGGCCCTGATGACGATCGAACGCGCGAGCGGCCTTTCGACCGATGTCAGGGATATCGTCGAGCGCATGCTGAAGGGCTAAATACCCCAAACACCAGCGGCGGCCAGACAAAAGGCCGCCTCTCCCTCATGCTCGGGCTTGTTCCGAACATCTGTCCACGGCCAATATCGTCGAAGGGGCTGGATCTGCGGGATGAGCCCGAGGATGCCTCGGCGGATGGCAGAGGGTTTGTTATCAAGCTGGCGGCGGCCCTATCGAGGCCGTCGTTGTTGCTAGAGTATTTTCGCCTTTCTTCGAAACGCGAAACTGCTCTATCTCTTTGTTCCACGCAATTCCGGACGCAAAACCGGTTGCCACTTTTGCTGGAATTGCTCTAAAGCCGCGCCAGAAGCGCCCGGCAGTAATCCGGCTCGATCTCGCGATCGGCAAACAGGATGTGGTAGACGATCGGCGCGACGACCCCGTCGATGACGGCAGGGATATCCAGCAGCGCCTCGCCACGCGACATGGCGCGGGCATTCAGCGTTTCCAGGTGACAATAGGTGAACTGGCAGCATTTGTAGGGTGCACTGTCGGTCGCGCCCGAGAGGACGTCGAGCAGCATCTGCCGGCCGACCTTCGAGGACATTTCCTCGGCATATTGCAGGATGAAGGTTTCGAGATCGGAGCGCAGCGCGCCGGTATCATCCGGTTCGGCCACCGGCCGCATGCGGGCGATCGCCACATCGGCCAGAACATCCGAGAGATCCCCCCAGCGCCGGTAGATGGTCGACGGCGGCACACCCGCCTCGTCTGCAATCATCGGCACCGTCAGCGCCGAACGATCCATCTTCGACAACAAAAGACCGACGGCCCGGTGCACCTCGGCCTGGATACGCGCGCTGCGGCCGCCCTGCCGGATCATTTCCCTTGCCATCGTCCGTCTCCAAATTCCCGTGCATCGTCTCTAAGCATGTCCGCCTGTCTTTGAAACGCGAAACTGCTCCGTCGGTCCGATCCTGCGCCAGCGCGCGGGCGAACCGGTTGCCGCTTGTGCCTGAACCCATCTAAATGCAAATATATTGCATTAATCGGCGATCGCAACTATATCACCTTAACGCTCATTTTTTGCATTAAGGTTGCAAGCCATGTCCCCAAATGCGCCCCAAGCCGCCCGCGATACGCAATCTTCCTCCCGCATGACCCTGTTCAGCTTTGCAGGCGCGGTGACGATCTCGGCCTCCAGCAGTGCGCCGACGCCGCTCTATCATCTGTATCAGCAGGCGTTTCATCTCTCGGCACCAATGATCACGATGATCTTCGGCGCCTATGCCTTTGCGCTGCTCGCGTCGCTTTTGACGTTCGGCGCGCTTTCGGACTATCTCGGGCGAAAGCCGCTGATCCTGCTGTCGCTCATCCTCAATGCGGCGGCGCTGGCAATCTTCCTTGCAGCGTCCTCCGGCGAGACACTCATCGTGGCGCGCGTCGTCCAGGGTTTGGCGACCGGTATCGCCTTTCCCACGTTCGGTGCCACCATTCTCGACACCGATCGCAATCGCGGGCCGCTTCTCAACAGCATCACCGCTTTTCTCGGGCTGACGATCGGCTCGCTGGCTGCGGGGCTGCTGGTCAGCTACGCGCCCTTGCCGCTGCACCTCATCTATCTGGTGCTGATGGTCGCGACGCTCATCGAGATCCTCGCTCTCGCCGCCATGCCGGAGACCGTGTCGCCACGGGCCGGGGCGCTTGCCGCCATGCGGCCACGGCTTGCCGTACCACGCCATGCGCTGCCGATGCTGATCCGGGTAACACCGGTCAATGTGGCGAGCTGGGCGCTCGGCGGTTTCTACCTGTCGCTGATGCCGTCGCTGGTCGGCACCGCGATCGGCATCGCCTCGCCCTTCGTCGGTGCAGCCGTGGTGGCGACGCTGATGCTGAGCGCGACGGTCTCGGCGATCGTCTCCCGCAAGGTGGCGCCGCGGCTTGCCATCGCGCGCGGCAGCGTCATTCTCGTCGGCGGCGTTCTCGTGACGCTTGCCGGGATCGGCGGGGAGATGGTGACGGCGCTGTTTGCCGGAACGGCGATCGCCGGTTTCGGTTTCGGCTCGATCTTCGGCAGTATCCTGCGGCTCATCCTGCCAATGGCCGAAGCGCATCAACGGGCAGGCCTGTTTTCGGCCTTTCTCGTCGAGAGCTATCTGGCCTTTGCCATCCCCGCCATTCTGGCCGGCATGGCCGCGCCCGGTATCGGCTTGTCCTCGACGGCGATCGTCTATGGTGGCGCCGTCGTCGTCCTGACGCTGATTTCGCTCGCAGCGATGCGAACAGGCTTGACAGACGGCTCGGCGAGCACTCGCTAATTTGTCACTGCTTCGCCCGGAAAAGCGCCGGGCAAAGCGCCTTTTCCCAAAATGAATCAAATCGTTAAAATTTTATTACCAGACCTCTGGACACGAAGAATCACTAATGATTCATTAGGTCAGATTCGAGCGGGCGGCGCATCGAATCATCACGAGGGATACGATGACGATCATTTCGGACGTGCAGCGGGAAACCGCGGCCGGCGCTCGGCTGCGCGTAAGATTTCCGGGGCTCGACAGCCTGCTGCGGGCCTTGCAAGGCTCCAGCCCGGCCAGCCGGGTTCATGCATCCGATCGCGATCTCTCCATCCGTCCCATCACACGCCAGCTGCCGCGGGTCGAACTCGTGCTGAAACGCTGCATCCCGCTCCTGATCGTCGCCTTCCTCGCCGTCGTCGCCACATCCCGCATCATCGGCATTACCGGCGAGCATGACCGGATGGACGAGAGCGCGCGGCAATCCACGGCGCTGATGGCGGCGATGGCGAGTGCCGCCTTTTCCGGCCAGGATGCGCTGTTCACCTCTCCCGATCGCAATGCGGCGCAGGGCCGGCTGTCGTCCTTCCTGCCGCAGGATCAGCTTGCCGCAGGCGCTTTCGTGCTGATGGTCGATCGCACCGGCCGCATCTTCGGCGGCTCGAATGCCGCCGCCCCCTATATCGGACAGCGCCTTTCCACGCTTCTGCCGGAGGTGAGCGCGGTGCGCCAGATCGACCGGCGCAGCGGATTGATCGAGACCTATATCGACGAGGTCCCGCATTATGCCATCATCGAGCCGATCGGCGCCGACGGCGCCCTGATCGTCTCGGCGCATTCGATGGAAGCGGTCAACCGTTTCGTGCGCAATGAAGTGTCGCTCAACGTGACGATCTTTGCCGGCATTTCGGCGATCCTGCTCGTCATCCTCTATGCCTATTACATTCAGGTGAAGCGTGCCCGCGACGCCGACGAGATCTTCGTCCAGTCGAACCTTCGCATCGAGACGGCGCTGTCGCGCGGGCGCTGCGGCCTGTGGGATTTCGACGTCGACAGCCGCCGGCTGTTCTGGTCCGGCTCGATGTACGAGATGCTCGGCCTGCCGCCGGTCGGCAACGTGATTTCCTATGTCGATGCGGCGCGGATGATGCACCCCGCCGACGGCAATCTCTATGCGCTGGCCCGCGCCATCAGCCGTGGCAACGCCAAGCAGGTCGACCAGGTGTTTCGCATGCGCCATGCGTCCGGTCATTACGTCTGGATGCGCGCCCGTGCGCAGGTGGTGCAGATGGCGAACGGCCGCACGCATGTGATCGGCATCGCCATGGACGTGACCGAACAGCACCGGCTGGCACAGCGTTACGCGGAAGCCGACCAGCGACTGGCGGACGCGATCGAATGCACGTCGGAAGCCTTCGTGCTGTGGGATAAGAACGACCGTCTGGTCATGTGCAACACCCACTTCCAGCAGGCTTACGGCCTGCCGGACAATGTTCTGGTGCCGGGCACGGAACGGTTTGCGGTTCTGGCCACCTCGGCAAGGCCGGTGATCGAGCGGCGGATCGCCGACCCGGACGGCAGCGGCTTTTCGCGCACGACGGAAGTGCAGCTTGCCGACGAACGCTGGCTGCAGATCAACGAGCGGCGCACCCGCGACGGCGGCACGGTTTCGGTCGGAACGGACATCACGCTTCTCAAGCGACAGCAGGAGCGCCTGCGCGACGGCGAACGCCGGCTGATGGCGACGATCGGCGACCTGTCGGCCTCGCAGATCAAGCTCGAGAAGCAGAAGGAAGCCCTGTCGGTCGCAAGCTCCAACTATCAGGTGGAAAAAGAGCGCGCACAGGCGGCCAACAAGGCGAAATCGGAATTCCTCGCCAATATGAGCCACGAACTGCGCACGCCGCTCAATGCCATTCTCGGCTTCTCGGAAATCCTCGTCAACGGCATGTTCGGGCCGCTCGGCTCATCGAAATACAGCGAATATGCCAAGGATATCCATGATAGCGGCCAGCATCTTCTCGCCGTCATCACCGATATTCTCGACATGTCGAAGATCGAGGCCGGGCATATGCGCATCCAGAGCGAGCCGGTCGACCTGATGCCGCTCATCGAAGAGAGCCTGCGACTGACCTCGATTGCCGCGCAGGACAAGTCGATCTCCATCCATCAGCGACTGTCCGAAAATCTCGACATGGTCGGCGACCGCCGTGCGCTGAAGCAGGTGATGCTGAACATCCTCTCCAACGCCGTGAAGTTCACCAATGCCGGCGGCAATATCGAGCTTCGCGCCAAGAAGGTCGCGACCGGCCTCGTCGTGACGATCGCCGATACCGGCATCGGCATCCCGCGCGACATGCTGTCGAAGATCGGCCAGCCGTTCGAACAGGTGCAGAGCCAATATGCCAAGAGCAAGGGCGGCTCGGGCCTTGGCCTTGCGATTTCCCGCTCGCTCGTCGGCCTGCATGGCGGCACGATGCGGATCCGCTCCAGGTCTGGCGAAGGCACGGTCGTATCGCTGCATATGCCCGACCGTCCCTTGCCGTTCGTGCGCAAGCGCGCGGCGGCGTGACGGTGTCAGCCGCCATCCGGCGATTCAGGCGGCCGGCGCTTCAGGCAGCCGGATGGACGACGCGCAGGAAGACCGCCCTCACCTCTTCCGACAGCCGCCTGATCTCGCCTTCCAGCGTGCGCAGATCGGGACAATCGCCGGCGCGGCAAAGCCGCTCGATCAGGCCGGCGGGCGTGTTTTCAGGCTCGAAAGCCCCCTCGACGCTCAACCGCACGATCTGCGACAGTTCCGTGAAAAGTTTGAGCGCAGATTGCAGCGCGTCGAGATCCGCCGGCCTCAGAAGCGCGGGACCGAGCCTTTGCAAGGCTTCGGCCGTATCGACGCCTTCGGTGTCCACCGCAAACCCCAATCCGCGTGCCGGAGCACTTGCGCCTGCGATTGCGATTGCGATTGCCGGCGCGATCAGACGCAGATATTGCGCGACGAATTCGATATCGACGAGGCCGCCGGGGATGAGCTTGAAATCCCATCGATCCCTGGGCGGCTTTTCCTTCTCGATCAGCATGCGCATTTCGGCGACATCCGCAGCGATCTTTCTCTCATCCGGTCCATCGGAGAGGATGCCTGAAATCACACCGCGCGCCTCGTTGACAAGGCTCTCGTCACCGCAGACGAGACGGGCGCGGGTGAGCGCCATGTGCTCCCAGGTCCAGGCTTCCTCGGCCTGATATTTGGCGAATGCATTGATGCGGGTTGCGACCGGCCCCTTGTTGCCGGAGGGACGAAGCCGCATGTCGACCTCGAAGACCACGCCTTCGGCCGTCGGTGCCGCGAGCGCTGCGATCAGCCGCTGGGTCAGCCGGGTGAAATAGCGCTGCGCATCGAGCGGCCTTGCGCCATCGCTTTCCGCCGCCGCATCGTCGTAATCGTAGAGAAGGATCAGATCGACATCGGAAGCAGCGGTCAGTTCGAAACTGCCAAGCTTGCCCATGCCCATCACCGCCACGCGCCCGCCGGGATAGCGGCCGTGGGCCGCAACGATCTCCCGTTCGACGGACAGGAGCGCCGTATCGATCAGGATATCGGCGAGATCGGTAAAGGCGCGGCCGGCCTGCCGACCGGTGATCGCGCCGCTCAGAAGGCGGATGCCGATCAGGAAGCGCTGCTCGGCGGCAAAGATGCGCAGCCGGTCCAGCACTTCCTCATAGGCAAGGTGACTGCCGGCGTGATTGGCGAGAAAGGTTTCGAGCCGCGCCTTCAGCATCACGGGATCGGGCAGTTCGGAGAGGAGGCCGGGGTCGAGCATGCCGTCGAAGACATGCGGGCGGGCAGCGATGATATCGGCAAGCCGTGGCGCGGACGCCATGACCATGACGATCATCGACAGAAGCGCCGGATTGCTGCCAATCAGCGAGAAAAGCTGAATGCCGGCCGGAAGGCCTTTGAGGAAACTGTCGAAGCGCAGTAGCGCCTCGTCTGCACGCCGGCTCTCGCCGAAGGCGCGCAACAGCCGCGGCATCATTTCCGTCAGCCGCTCGCGCGCTTCGGCCGACTGGGTGGCCCGGTAACGGCCGGAATGCCAGGTGCGGATGACGCGGGCCATATCGGCCGGACGCTCGAAGCCGAGGGTTGCAAGCGTCTTCAGCGTGTCCGGATCGTCGCCCTTGCCGGTGAAGACGAGATTGCCTTCGGCAGACGACAGCCGCTCCTCCTGTTCGAACAGCCTTGCATAGCGCCGTTCGACGATGCGCATCACCTTTTCGAGCCGCGTCGAGAAGGAGGCCGTATCGGCAAAGCCGAGCATGAAGGCAATGCGCTTCAGCTCCGCTTCGGTTGTCGGCAGGCGATGGGTCTGTTCGTCGCGCACCATCTGGATCCGGTGTTCGACATCGCGCAGGAACCAGTAGCCGGTCGTCAGTTCCGTGGCGATTTCGGGAATGAGCCAGCCGGCGCTTGCAAGCGCCGCCAGCGCCTCGTCGGTGCGGCGAGCGCGCAGTGCCGGCATGCGGCCGCCGGCGATCAGCTGCTGGGTCTGGGCAAAGAACTCGATCTCGCGGATGCCGCCGCGGCCGAGCTTGACGTCATGGCCCTTGACCGCAATCGAGCCGTGGCCCTTGTGGACATGGATCTGCCGCTTGATCGAGTGGATATCCGCGATCGCCGCGTAATCGAGATATTTGCGGAAAACGAAAGGGGTGAGCAGGCGTAGGAAATTTTCGCCCGCAGCAAGATCGCCGGCAACCGGCCGTGCCTTGATGAAGGCGGCACGCTCCCAGTTCTGGCCGCGGCCCTCGTAATAGACGAGCGCCGCATCGAGCGACACGGCAAGCGGGGTCGAACCAGGATCGGGGCGCAATCTGAGATCGGTGCGGAAGACATAGCCGTCGGCCGTGCGCTCCTGAAGGATACGCACCAGCCTTCGCATCATCCGGCCGAAGGTTTCCGACGCATCGAGCGGATCGGACAGGATGCCGGCCTCCGGATCGAAGAAGACGACGATATCGATGTCGGAGGAGTAGTTGAGCTCGAAGCCGCCGAGCTTGCCCATGCCGAGCACGATCAGGCCGGAGCCCTTGCCGGGATTTTCCGCATCGGCGAGCTTTACCTTGCCCGCTTCATGGCCGGCAAGAAGAAGATGATCGATCGCGGATGCGGCGCAGGCATCGGCAAACCGGCTCAGCCAATCGGTAGCGTCCCTGGCAGAAAAGATGCGGGCGAGATCGGCCAGCGCGAGAATGAAGGCGAAGTCGCGCTTGGCACGGCGCAGAGCGGCCATGACCTCGGTTTCCGAAGGCGTGTGGCCCTGTCCCGATGGCGAGGGTTTCCAGGCGTTCCTGGCCGTCTCGATCCGGTTCGAGAGCAGCGTCTCGACGGGCTCGTCGATCGCGGCCAGCACGAGCGGCGGCGAGAGCGAGGCGATGTCGCGCAGGAAGGGCGACAGCGAAAAGGCGGCGGCGAGAAAGGCCTTCAGCGCCGGCCTTGCGGCAAGCTTTTCGGAGACCGCCTGCTCTCCCTTGCCGATCTCCTTCAGAAGCGCATTTGCCGCCTTCAGTTCCGTCTGGTTCAGGGGCGAGATCACCCCGTCCTCGACATGTTCCAGCCGCGTTGCAGTCTGCGCATGATCCATCGCAGGGTCGCTCCTCCCGAGCCTTCTGTGCCCCTGTGCCGGGGCTTTTGACAGGTTATATAGCGAACAGGCACGACGGGGGCCTGAAATCTTCGCCTCAAACCATCACCATGAGCGTAAAACCGTCCATGTCGCGGCTTGCTGCGGCAATACAACTCCTGCGACATATTGACTATGATGGGGCCGAAGGCGTTTAACATGCTTTCCGTCTTTACGAAGTCTTTTTGGCTTCGCCATCCTCGCGCGCCGCCTTGTCCCGCCAGTGATTGGAGCCATTGCGATGGTACGATCCGGCCCGCTCTTAAAATTCCTCTGGGAGTGATTATGAGTTCCTCTGATATCTGGCTTCTGGCCACCGCCATCGGCGGGGTCGTGTTTCTCGTTGCGCTTATTGTTTCCCGTATTCGTTTGCACCCCCTGATCGCGCTGATCATTACCTCGATCGCCGTCGGTCTCGTCAACGGCATGCCCACGGACAAGCTGATCAAGTCGATCGAGGCGGGGGCCGGCGGCACGCTTGGCGCCGTTGGCCTGGTCGTGGCGCTCGGCGCCATGCTCGGCAAGATCCTTGCCGATGGCGG
Organism: Neorhizobium sp.; assembly: GCA_028283725.1. Classification (GTDB taxonomy): domain Bacteria; phylum Pseudomonadota; class Alphaproteobacteria; order Rhizobiales; family Rhizobiaceae; genus Neorhizobium. The sequence goes on from JAPWKC010000004.1 coordinate 934,367, forward strand.
CGTGACGGAAGGAATTTCCGAAACGATCATCCGCCACACCTCGACGCGCATGCTGCCCTGGGCGATGGCAGGGTGCGGCCTTCATCATCGGCATTCCGATGTTCTTCGAGGTCGGCCTCGTCGTGCTCCTGCCGCTGATCTTCTCGGTTGCCCGCAAGCTCGACCAGACGGGCGCGATCAAGGGCTCGGCCTATGTCTATGTCGGCGTGCCGGTGATTGCAGCACTTGCCTCGATGCACGGCATGGTGCCGCCGCATCCCGGCCCGCTCACCGCGATCGCGTCACTCAAGACCGCGATCGGCCCGACCATGCTCTACGGCTTCATTGCCGCCATTCCGGCCATCATCATCGGCGGCCCGCTCTATGGCGCGATCATCACGCCGCGGCTGAAGGTCAGGCCGGATCAGGCGCTGATCGACCAGTTCTCGTCCGAGAGCACCATCGGCACCGCCCCCAGCCTCGGAAAGAGCCTGCTCACCGCACTCCTGCCGGCCATCCTCATGCTCCTCAATGCGCTGGCCGAACTGATCTTTGCCAAGGATGCACTGATCAACAAGATCACCGGCTTCATCGGCGATCCGGCGATCGCCATGCTGATCGGCGTTCTCTTTGCCGCCTGGGTGCTGATCTACTCGAAAAAGGGCGATACCGAAGACCTGCGCTCCTCGATGTCGGCCAGCGTCAAGCCGATCGCCAACGTGCTTCTGATCATCGCCGGCGGCGGTGCCTTCCAGCACGTCCTCACCGACGCCAAGGTCGGCGATGCGATCATGCATTTGAGCCAGCAGTTCTCGCTGTCGCCGCTGATCCTCGGCTGGATCATCTCGATGCTGCTTTCGGTCTCGACCGGCTCGGCCACCGTCGGCATCGTCGGCGCGTCCGGCCTGCTGGCGCCGCTTGCCGGCAGCGCCGATGCGCTCAACGTGCCGCTTCTGGCGCTTTCGATCGGCTGTGGCTCGCTGTTCTTCAACTATGCCAACCATGCGGGTTTCTGGCTGGTGAAGGAAAGTTTCGGCATGTCGATGGGCGAGGCAACCGCAACGATCTCCGTCATCCAGTCGATCGTCTCGGTGGTCGGCCTCGTCATGGTTCTGTTGATGAACCTTGCACCGCCGCTGATGTGATCGCGGATGGGACGAGATGAGGGGGCTGATCGCCCGCCCCCCCCCCCGGACGGCTGACAACGGCCGAAAATCTCTCCTCCGTCATACTCGAGGCTTGACCCGAGCACTTGACCCGAGCATCTGGAAACGTCCGATGTGATCGAGGTGGTCAGATCCTCGGGACAGGCCCGAGGATGAGGGCAGCGAGCCGCAGAAGGTTTGTCATCGAGTCCGCGACGACCTGAGGGACGGCATCAGGGGCAGCCGCGCTGCCCCTTTTCTCTCACCGCCTGATCTGCGGGAAGACCATCGTCACCGTCAGGCCCGGAGCCTCGGTATTTGCCTCGTCGGTCGCCGATAGTTCCAGCGCGCCGCCATGCAGTTCCATCACCGCCTCCACCAGAGACAGGCCAAGACCGGTGCCCGGCTTTGAACGGCTTTCGTCCAGACGGAAGAAGCGTTTGGTGACGTCCTCGCGCCGCTCTGCCGGAACGCCCGGACCATTGTCCGAGATGGAGAGTTTCAAACTGCCCTCGGCATGGCGCAGCCTCACCCAGATCTGCGGTTCTTGCGATGCGCCAACGGCATATTTGATGGCGTTGTCCAAAAGGTTGAAGATCGCCTGGCCGATCAGTTCGCGGTTGCCATGCACGATCAGGCCCGGATCGATCTCGGTATGCATCGATAGACCCGCCTCCTCGGCCACCGGCTCGTAAAGTTCGGCGCTGTCTGCGGAGATGGCCGACAGATCGATATCGGAGAGTTCGGCGGCAATCGAGCCAGCCTCGACGCGGGAGATCATCAGAAGCGCATTGAAGGTGCGGATCAGCTGGTCGGACTCACCGATAATGCCTTCGAGGCTGACACGGCGCACATCCTCGCGATCCTCGCCCAGCGCATCGGCGGCCTTGTTGCGCAGGCGCGTCAATGGCGTCTTCAGGTCGTGGGCGATATTGTCGGAGACCTGTCTCAAGCCTTCGTTCAGCTTTTCGATGCGGCCGAGCATGGCGTTCAGCGATTCCGACAGGCGGTCGAACTCGTCGCCGGAGCGGCCGACGGGAAGGCGCTGCGAGAGATCGCCGGCCATGATCTTCTGGCTTGCCGCCGACATGCGGTCGATACGGCGCAGCGCATTGCGGCCGATGCCGAACCAGATGACCAGCGCGCCAAGCCCCATGATGGCAAGCGCCACCATCAGCGCCTGCTGGACGATGCCGCGGAACCGGCTCGGATCGCCGAGATCGCGGCCGATCAGCACGCGCAGGCCGTTATCGAGGCGAAGGACGCTCGCGGTCGCCGTGTGGCGGCGCGTGGCGCCCATTTCGGCATAGGGCTGGTAGGTGAAGGGCATGCCGGTCCAGCCCTGCTCATCGAGCACGCCTGGCTGCAGCGAGGCGACATTGCCGGCGAGGATCTCGCCATTCGGTCCGGCAATCACATAGAGATTGGCGCCGGGCTGACGGGACCGCCGCTCCATGATGCGCAGCACGAGATTGACGCCGCCGCGATCATAGGCGCGGTCGATATCCAGCGCCTCTTCCTCGATCGTTCGACGGGTCTGCTGCGCCAGAAGCCGCTCGGACATGGCCGTCACATAGATGACGAGCAGAGCCGCACAGAGCGCGAAGAGCAGGATGTAGATGGCCGACAGGCGCACGGCCGTCGAGGAAAACATCAGCCGCAGGCGGCCACCGTTGCGGGGAATGCCGGGGGCCGTCTTCATGGATGCGGCGGAGGCGGACGCGCGGCTGGGGCGCGGCCGGAAACGGGTCAGCCAGGATTTGAGGGACAAGTCTCTCTCACCCCTCGTCCTTGATCATGTAGCCGGCACCGCGAATGGTCTTCAGAAGCGGCTTTTCGAAATCCTTCTCGATCTTCGAGCGCAGCCGCGAGACATGCACGTCGATGACATTGGTCTGTGGATCGAAGTGATAATCCCAGACGTTTTCGAGAAGCATGGTGCGGGTGACGACCTGACCGGCATTCTTCATCAGATATTCGAGCAGGCGGAATTCGCGCGGCTGGAGCAGGATTTCCTTGCCGGCGCGCTTCACCTCGTGAGACAGGCGGTCGAGCTCGAGATCGCCGACGCGGTAGACCATGTCCTGTTCCGGCGTGCCCTTGCGGCGGCCGAGAACCTCGACGCGGGCCAGAAGCTCGGAAAAGGCATAGGGTTTCGGCAGATAATCGTCACCGCCGGCGCGAAGGCCGGTGACGCGATCATCCACCTGGCCGAGGGCCGAGAGGATCAGCACCGGGGCGTTGACGCCGCGCTTGCGCAATTCGCTGATGACGGAGAGGCCGTCGCGGCGCGGCAGCATGCGGTCGATGACCATCACGTCATAGCTGTTTTCGGAGGCCATGAAGAGGCCGCTCTCGCCGTCGCTCGCATGATCGACGACGATGCCGGCCTCCTTGAACCCCTTGCTCATGTAGGCCGCGGCCTCGAGGTCGTCTTCAATCACCAGAATCTTCATGCGCGGCACAATAGCGTCGGCGGCATCTCCCGCACCAGCGGATTTGTCGTCGGCGGACGAATAAGGAGAGGAGAAGGTCTGCATCTGCGGCTCCGACGGATGAAAAAAGGGCGCCGTCCGTTGCCGGCGGCGCCCCCATGTTGGCGGGTTGCGCGTCGTCACTTACGAAAGCCGGGACCGGCTTTCTCCATGATCCATCAATGGCGGCCTCAGCCCTGGTCGATCGGCAGCGCGACGAAGCGGCTGGAGCCATCGACCTCGATCTGGAACAGCGCGCGGGTGCGCCCATCCTTGCGGGCCTGCTCGATGAGCTTGCCGATCTCGGCGGCCGAGGCGACCTTCTGGTTGTTGACCGACAGGATCTTCTGGCCGCTCTTCAGGCCGCGGGCCGCGGCATCGCTATCCGGATCGACGTCGGTGACGGAAAGGCCGTTGCCGTCTTGCGCCGGCGACACGGTGATGCCCAGCGAGGCGAGCGCCTTTTCGCTTGCAGGGGCAGCCGGTGCCGCATCCTTCTGATCGGAATCCGACGGATCGGCATTGGCGGCGTCGCTTGCCAGATTGCCGAGCGTTACCGGCAAAGTCTGCTGCTTGCCGTCACGCCACAGATCGACGTTGATCTTGGTGTTCGGCGGGAAGGCAGCAACGCGGCGGGCGAGATCGCGGGCATCCTTGATCGCCTGGCCATTGACGGCTGTCACGACATCGCCTTCCTTGATGCCGGCCTTGGCGCCCGGCGAGTTTTCCTGCGGGGCGACGACCAGCGCGCCGGACGCATCCTTCAGGCCGAGCGAATCGGCGATATCCTTGGTGACCGGCTGGATCTGCACGCCGAGCCAGCCGCGATCGACCTTGCCGTCCTTCATCAGGTCGGCGATGACATCCTTGGCGGTGGAGGACGGGATGGCGAAGGCAATGCCGACATTGCCGCCCGAGGGCGAGAAGATCGCCGTGTTGATGCCGACGACTTCGCCGTTCAGGTTGAAGGTCGGGCCACCGGAATTGCCGCGGTTCACCGCCGCATCGACCTGGATGTAATCGTCATAGGGGCCGGAGCCGATATCGCGGCCGCGGGCCGAGATGATGCCGGCCGTCACCGTGCCGCCGAGGCCGAACGGGTTGCCGACGGCCACCACCCAGTCGCCGACGCGCACCTTCGTATCATCGGCAAACGAGACATAGGTGAACTTGCGGGCCGGCGCATTGACCTTCAAGAGCGCCAGATCGGTGCGGCTGTCCTTGCCGACCAGCTTGGCATCCAGCTCTGTGCCATCGTTGAGGACGACCGTGAAGGCCTGACCATCGGAGACGACGTGGTTGTTGGTGACGATATAGCCGTCTTCGGAGATGAAGAAGCCGGAGCCCTGCGCGGTCGGGCGAAGGTGATGCGGGCGGTTGTCGTTCTGGCCCTTTTTCGGCGCCTGGTTCTGGCCCTGTTCCTGGCCGGGCTTCTGTTGCCCGCGGCCGCCCTGGCCCTGGCCCTGCCCCTGGCCCTGATTGCCGAATTCACGGAAGAAGCGCTTCAGCGGGTGATCGTCCGGCAGGTCGTCGAAACCGCGGCCATTGAAGTTGAAGGAGAAGTTGTTGCCTTCGTCGGCGGCGGGCTGCTCTTCCGACTGGACGCGAACGGACACGACGGCCGGCGAAACGGCAGAGACGACATCGGCGAAGCTCGGCGGCTGCGGCGCGTTCACCTTGACCGGGTCGGCGAAGGACGACGTGACCTGCGCGGGCAGACCGGTCGAGAGCATGACCACGGCAAGACCTGCCACGGTGGATGCCTTCAGGGCCATCTTCAGGGAGGAACGTCCAAACTTGGTCATTGAAAAAGCTACCTTTTCTTCATCACGCTATCGTGCCGGAGAGATCCAGCGGGCGGTGGATGACAAAGATATAGGAGCCGGGACGTTAACTGGAGGTGGCGGCCAGATGAATTCTTCGTAATTTTCGAAGAGGCACACGGAATAGTGGCAGGTCGCGGGCCGCATCTGCGGCGATGAAACGGGCGCGGCAGGTCATCTAAAACCGTGGCCGTGCCCGAATGCCGTTACGGTTTCAGGAGCTTGTCGATCCGTGCCTGTTCATCGCTGGTCAGCACGGCGACGGCGCGCGTCGACGGGCGGGTGCGGATGAAGACGATCAGCGCGATGATGCCGAAGATGAGAAGAACGGCCGGCATGCCCCAGAGAAGCAGCGTGTGCAGCGAAAAGCGCGGCTTCAACAGCACGAACTCGCCATAGCGGGAGACGATGTAATCCACGACCTGGCTGTCGCTGTCGCCGCGTGTGAGGCGATCGCGCACGAGGATGCGAAGATCACGGGCGAGATCGGCATTGCTGTCGTCGATCGACTGGTTCTGACAGACCATGCAGCGCAATTGCGAGGAGATCTCGCGGGCGCGCTGTTCGAGCGCCGGGTCCTTCAGGATCTCGTCCGGGTTGACGGCGAGTGCCGGCAACGGCGCGAGAAAGGCCACGAGAAGCGCCAGAAGAAGGGCAAGACGCGTCTTCATTCCGCCGGCTCCATCTGTGGCCGGGTCGGCTTTGCCGGCTTGACGGGCTTGGCCTTGCGGCTCGGTGCGCCGACCCTCAGGCGACGATCGGAGAGCGAGACGAAGCCGCCGAACATCATCACCAGCGCGCCACCCCAGATGCAGGTGATGAACGGCTTCCACCAGACGCGCACGACCATGCCGCCGCCATTGGTGGCATCGCCGAGCGAGACGTAAAGCTGGCTCAGCCCGTAGGTGCGGATGCCCGATTCCGTCGTTGCCTGACGGCGTGCGGTAAACAGGCGTTTCGAGGACGAGATCTCGCCGATGACATTGCCGCCGCGGCGCACCGTGAAGATGCCGCGCTGTTCGGTGTAGTTCGGGCCGGCACCATCCTTCATGCCGGTAAAGGTCAGCTCGTAGCCGCCGGTCGAAACGGTGGCGCCGGGCTTCAGGTCGACGACCGCTTCGGTGCCGTAGAGCGAGGCGGAGAAGATGCCGAGAACGGTGACGCCGAGGCCGAAATGGGCAAGTGCCGTGCCGAAGGCCGAGCGTGGCAGACCGACGAGGCGGCGGAAGGCCACGGAGGTTTTCTGCTTGCCGAACTGGGCGCGGTTCCACAGATCGGCGACCGCGCCGAGCATGCCCCAGAAACCGAGTGCAAGCGCGAAGATCGCCAGAACCGGGCCGCCGTTATGGATGTACCAAAAAACCAGGCCGGCGGCGAGCGAGATGGCGGCGAAGACATAGAGCCGCTGGAGCGCGCCGAGCAGATCGCCGCGCTTCCATGCCAGCATCGGGCCGAAGGGGACGGCGACGAGAAGCGGCAGCATCAGGAGACCGAAGGTCATGTCGAAGAAGGGCGCGCCGACCGAGATCTTTTCGCCGGTCAAGGTTTCAAGCGCCAGCGGATAGAGCGTGCCGGTGAGCACCGTGGCGCAGGCGACCGTCAGGATCAGGTTGTTGAGGACAAGCGAGCCCTCGCGCGAGATCGGCGCGAACAGACCGCCCGATTTCAGCATCGGTGCCCGCCAGGCGAACAGGATGAAGGCGCCGCCGATGAAGAATGCCAGGATGCACAGGATGAAGATGCCGCGGGTCGGATCGGTGGCGAAGGCATGGACGGAGGTGAGGACGCCGGAGCGCACCAGGAAGGTGCCGAGCAGCGACAGCGAAAAGGTCATGATCGCCAGAAGCACGGTCCAGATCTTCAGCGCCTCGCGCTTTTCCATGACCAGCGCCGAGTGGAGCAGCGCCGTGCCGGCAAGCCAGGGCATGAAGGAGGCGTTTTCGACCGGATCCCAGAACCACCAGCCGCCCCAGCCGAGCTCGTAATAGGCCCAGTAGGAGCCCATGGCGATGCCGACCGTCAAAAAGCACCAGGCGGCCAGCGCCCAGGGGCGCACCCAGCGCGCCCAGGCGGCATCGATGCGGCCCTCGATCAGGGCAGCGATCGCAAAGGAGAAACAGACGGAGAAGCCGACATAGCCGAGATAGAGAAGCGGCGGGTGAACGGCGAGACCGAGATCCTGCAGAACCGGGTTCAGATCCTGCCCTTCGGCCGGGGCCGGGTTGAGGCGGGTGAACGGGTTCGACGTGAAGAGGATGAAGATCAGGAAGGCCGTGGCGATCCAGGACTGGACGGCCAGAACATTGGCTTTGAGCGTTTCCGGCAGGTTGCGGCCGAAGGCGGCGACCATGGCGGAAAACAGCGTCAGGATCAAAAGCCAGAGCATCATCGAGCCCTCGTGATTGCCCCAGACGCCGGAATATTTGTAGATCAGCGGCATCAGCGAATGGGAATTCTCCCAGACGTTCATCACCGAGAAATCGGAAACGACATAGGCCCAGGTCAGGACCGCAAAGGCGATGACAACGAGGCCGAAGAGCATGAGCGAGCCCGTCGTTGCGACCTGCATCATGCCGGTATCGCCGCGACGGGCGCCGATCATCGGCAGGACGGAAACGAGAAGCGAGGTAGCAAGCGCCAGAACCAGCGCGTAGTGACCGATTTCGATAATCATTTGACGGCGGTCTCCTCGCCCTTTTTGTCCTTGGCCGTGGCGCCATCGCCTTCCCACACCCCATCCTTCTTCAGACGGTCGGCGATTTCGGGCGGCATGTATTTCTCATCATGCTTGGCCAGCACGCTGTCGGCAACGAAATGGTGGGTGGCAGGATCGAAGGCGCCTTCGGTGACGACGCCTTGGCCCTCGCGAAAGAGATCGGGAAGGATGCCGGTATAGCTTACCGGAACGGTGCCCTTGCCGTCGGTGACGGTGAAGCGCACCGTCGATCCCTGACCGCGCACGACCGAGCCCTGCTCCACCAGCCCGCCGAGGCGGATGCGGGTGCCGGGGGAAATCTTGGCTGCCGCCAGATCGCCCGGCATGAAGAAATAGGCGACCGAGTTCGAAAACGCGAACATGATCAGGAGCACGGCTGCGATGATGAAACTCATGCCGCCGCCGATCACCGCCAGACGTTTCTGTTTACGGGTCATTGCGATCACTCCTTGGCGACCGGCGCAACGGCCAGCCCCATCTGCCCGGCCAGCGCCACGAGCTGTCTGCCCTCGTCGCCGGATGCCGGGAATTGCTTGAGGCCGGTGGCGAGCGCTGCCTCGGCCTTCGGCTTGTCGCCGAGAACCGCATAGGAGCGCACCAGCCGAAGCCAGCCTTCGAGATTGTTGGGGTCGTCCGTCAATTTGGCGGCCAGCGTATCGATCATCCCGCGGATCATTTCCTGACGGTCGCCGGACGACATGTTCTGGGCTGCGGCGACGTCTTCCTGCGTCGGCGAACCGAGTGCCGGGGGAGCCGGCTTGGCGGCGGCAAGCGGCATGCCGCCATTCTTTTCGATATGCTGGCTCACCAGCGGCAGCCATGGCGCGCCGGGCGGCGAGACTTTTGCCAGCGTTTCGAAGGCGGCGCGGGCTTCCGGCGCCTTGCCGGCCTGTTCCAGCGCAAGCGCCAGATAGAAGCTCGAGCGCGGCTCGTTGGGCTGTAATTTGGCGGCCTGCTGGAAGGCGGTGCGCGCGTCGTCCGTCACGACGCCCTGGTTTTCGGCCACGACAGTCTCGCCAAGCCCGTTCAGCCGCTCGACGCTTTCGCCCAGAATGCGGATGGCGTTGCGGTAGGCGAGATCGGCATCGCCGAGGCGCTGGGTGCGGAAATAGATCGGTGCCAGAAGATCCCAGCCGGCGCCATCCTGCGGGTTCTGCGCCAGATGCTGTTCAGCCTTGGTGACGAGCAGCGCCATGTCGTTGCCGGGATTGGCAAGACGTGCCTCAAGCGGCTGGTCCGGAAGTCCCGGACTGCCGAGCATGACGTAAAGACAGAGCCCGATGGCGGGCGGCACGACGGTTGCCACGGCGATCGCCAAGCGATGCCGGCCGATTTCAGGCGCCTTCTTTCCACCGGTCTTTTCGCCGGATGCGGCGGCGGCGAGAAGCCGGCGGCCGATCTCGGCCTTGGCATATTCGGCCTCTTCGGTGCCGATCAGGCCGCCGGCCAGATCGCGTTGCAGCTCGCCGAGCTGGTCGCGATAGACCTCGACCTCACCTGCCCGATTATCAGGATTGGCCCGGTCATCGGCCGCCGATGCGGCGGCGGCCCTGGCGCTGCGCGCAAGCGGGATGATGAAGGCTGCTGCGACGGCGGCCGTCAGAAACGCGAGAATGATCCACAAAAGCATAGGATCGGAACCTGTCATTCTTCTGGAACAGGGCGCTCGACTGAATGAACCGGCGGCACGGCGCCGAAAGCGTCGATTGTTGCCGCCCGAGGCATCCAGGCGAAATTCGCCCTGCCATGCGGGTTAAAGCCATGACGTGCGATCCAGGGTCTTGAGACGAATGGATCCCGGCTGCATCAGGCTCGTTCATGCGGTCTGCCGGCTTCAAACAGGACCACACGGGTGGGGCAAGCCTTGACGTTTGCCACGAACGGTTTTGACCCGACGCATTGCTGCGGGGGGCGACAGACAGTCGCGCGGCACCAAGGCCTTACTGCATGCTGTGGGACTTTCCAAGCACGCAGGGGATGTTGACGACAAAGTGAGATGATTTCACCACTGAATATCCGCCCGACCTTTGCCATGCCCTGATGCAACACGCTGATGCGATGCCGTCGGCCCATAGCGCGCCGTCGTCAGGTCAGCGGCGTCCAGGTGCCGTCCTCGTTGCGGCAGGCAGCGCCACGGGCGGAAAAATCCTTGCCGTCGACCTTCAGCACATGGCGGTACTGGCGGCAATTCTGGGTGCCGACCTGATAGGGCGCGTTGGCGGTGACTTCACCGCTGGCGTCATCGCTTTTCCAGGCGACGGGCTGGCCATTTTCGGCGTCTTCCAGCGCACGATATTCGGCTTCCAGCGCGCGTGCGCGGTCGCTGTCGGAGAGTTTCGCGCCGGTGCGCCCGACGATGCCACCCTGAAGTGCCAGGATATAGGCGGTCGCCTTGGAGGTGCCGCCGGAGGAGAGAAGCGAGATGCCGCCGCCGGATTTGCCCGTCGTGCCGCAACCGGCAAGCGCCCCGGTGAACAGGGCGACACAGGCAAACCGGACGAGGGAACTGCGGCGAAGCGCAGCAAGGATTGATACGGACGCGCCTGAAACACCCTGCGCGCCGGCCATCGCCAAATGGCCCGCTGTCGTCGGGTAAGCTGTCGTTGGGTAAGCTGTCATGCAAGGACCGGTCGTCGGTCTACCGGATGCTTTGGCCAGCGTATCGGACAGAAATGCAGCGATCGTCTCGTCTCCTTGATCGGGCTCATCCTCTATCGGGATCGAGCCCACGGTCATTCCGCTCTAAAAGATATAGCAGGCGATCCATACGTCCAGCCGGACGAAGGCCGAGCCGCACGCGACCGGCCAGGTGTTACCCGTCGGTCACAGATCGATGGCATGGCAACGACTGTTGCGGTGTCCATATCAGATGGCGTCCTTGGCAAGCCCCGGCAGCAGCAACTGCGCGCGAAGGCCACCATGGGTGCCGCGGCCAAGCTCCACCTGGCCCTGATATTCGGTGGCGATCTCGCGGACGATGGAGAGGCCAAGACCCGCGCCGGGCTTGCTCTCGTCGAGCCGGCGGCCACGCTTGACGGCCTCCTTGATCTGGTCGGGATCAAGGCCGGGACCGTCATCCTCGACGGCGATCTCCACCCAGTAGCGGCGGGCGCCCTCGCCATCGGCACCCACCGGCGCCGAGGTGGAGGTGGCGGTGATCCAGACGCCGGTCTTGCAGAAGCGGGCGGAATTTTCCAACAGATTGCCGATGGTTTCCTCGACATCCTGCTGTTCCATGGCAAGCGCGATGCCGGGCGGGAAGACCGAGAGATGAAATTCGCGATCGGGCGTCAGGCGGCGCATGACGCGCACCAGCCGTTCGAGAACCGGTTCGATATCGGTGCGCGCCAGAAGCGATTCGCGCTGGGCGGCGATGCGGGCGCGGTTGAGATAGGACTGGACCTGCGCCTGCATGGTTTCCGACTGCGAGCGCACCAGATCCGACTGGACCTTGTCGAGCATGCGCGATTCGTTGAGCAGGACCGCGATCGGCGTTTTCAGCGAGTGCGCGAGATTGCCGACCTGCATGCGGGCACGCTCGACGATGCGGCGGTTGCTTTCGATCAATGCGTTCACATCATTGGTCAACGGCATGATCTCGCGGGGGAATTCACCCTCGAGACGCTCGGTCTCGCCACGCCGCACCCTTTCCAGCGCCCGCCTTGCGCCATCGAGCGGGCGTAGGCCGTAGAGGATGGCGATGGCATTGACCACGAGACTGCCGAGGCCGAAAATGCCGAGCGCGATATAGAGGTTCCGGTCGAAGGCGTGGACGTCGTCATCCACCACTTCGAGATTGCCCGAGACGCGGAAGCGCGCCGCGCGGCCGTCGCCATCCAGAACCACCTCGGTTTCGGCCACCAGAACGTGGTTCCCGAAGGCATCGTAGGTGGGGTAGAAACGCTCGTAGCGATTGTTGAAGGGCACCGCCAGAATGGACGGGACCTTGATGTTGGACGTGCCGAGCGAAGACGACGACAGCGGCGTTGCGGCAAAGGTGCCGAGCGGCTCGATGATCCAGTACCAGCCGGTCTCGGGCTGCGAGAAGCGCAGATCGCCGAGCTGCGGATTGCCCGACAGCTTGTTGTCCTCGCCGATGGTGATCGAGTTGATGACGTTATAGAGCTGGGCGCGCAAAAGATCGGTGAAGGCGCGTTCCGACGACTGGCGATAGAGCTGCGAGATGACGATGGCGATGACAACCAGCGCCAGCGCCGACCAGATCGTTGCCAGAAGCAGAACGCGGGCGGTGAGCGATCGCGGCCCCAGAATGCCAAGCTTGGCGCCGAGCTTAAAGCGCATCTGTCGGGGCTTGCATGCGGTAGCCGAGGCCGCGGACAGTCTCGATGAGATCGCCTCCCCCCAATTTCTTGCGAAGGCGGCCGACGAAAACCTCGATTGTGTTGCTGTCTCGATCGAAATCCTGGTCATACATATGCTCCACCAGTTCCGTGCGGGACACGACCTGGCCCATGTGGTGCATCAGGTAGGACAGCAAGCGGAATTCATGCGAGGTCAGCTTCAGCTGCACCCCATCAACACTTGCCTTGGAGGCCTTGGTATCGAGCCTCACAGGGCCGCAGACGATTTCCGAGGACGAATGGCCGGCGGCGCGGCGAATGAGCGCGCGCACACGGGCCAGAACCTCCTCGACATGGAAGGGTTTTGCCACATAGTCATCGGCACCGGCATCGATGCCGGCCACCTTGTCGCTCCAGCGGTCGCGCGCCGTCAGCATCAGCACGGGCATGCCCTTGCCGTTGCCGCGCCATTTCTCGACCACCGTGATGCCATCCATGACCGGAAGGCCGATATCGAGGATCACGGCGTCATAGGGTTCGGTATCGCCGAGATAATGACCTTCCTCGCCGTCGAAAGCCTGATCCACCACATAGCCGGACTCTTTCAGGGCGTCCGAAAGCTGCCGGTTGAGGTTGGTATCGTCTTCGACCACGAGAATGCGCATGAGCCGCCCTTACATCACAAACTTCGGGCACCCTTTCAAAAGGTGCCCCGCCATCACATCGGCACGCGGACTGTCACCTTGCGGGGCCGCTCGCTGCCGCTTCCCTGCACCAATACGGTAACGATGCAGGTTTGGCCATCCGAGGAAGGCTGCGCCGAGAGCAGTTCGCCGCCGGTCTCGCGCACAACGCGGGTTGCCGCCGAACCGCAGTCGCCGGCAACCAGGATGAGATAATCACGCGCAGGGGCGCTTGCCGGCACGAGACCGGCAAGACCGGTCAGGCCGGCGGCCACTATCGCTATGATCGGCAGTCGCGCCATCTGTTGCAGTTCCGCTCACGAGACGAAAGGATCATGTCCAAGCATGTGCCGGAGTATGTAATCGAAGGCGGCTGAATGGCAAATGAATGCGGCGTAAAGCCTCGCTTCAGCCCCTATTTCCCACTGATTCCGTGGGTTGCGGACAGCCGCCCCCAGATTGCCACGAGGCCGCCCGCAACGCCTGCCAGCGTCACCGCCTGATCGACGAGATCACCCTGCAGATCCTGCGAAACCTGGTAGCCCATCAGCTGCAGCAGCGACGCCGCGACCGCGATCACGCCGCCCCAGACCGCTTTCGACTGATACCATTGCTTCATGCCATCCATCGTCTTCTCCTTGCGTTTCACCTGATGTCGAGGGTCATTTCTGCGGCAATGCCGAGCGGGATCGCGCGCCCCATCTGCCGGATACGCACGGACAGGCGCTGCTGCCGGGCGCCAAAATCCGCCAGCTCGTCGGCCTCGCGATAAAGAAAGGCCGGCTGCGCCACGTCGGCACTGCGGTGCGTTTGGCCCGTCTTTGGTGCCTGTCTGTCGGCCAGGATATCGATCCGGTAGCGTTCGTCCGGCTCGTCGAGGGGTATCTCCGCCGCCGCCCAGTCGTCGGCGCCGATACGGGCGCGGCGCACCCAGGTGATCAGCACCGCGCCGTCATCCTGCCGGACTGCCCGCAGATGCACAGGGGCGACCGGCGTCAGCGCCCTCACCCCGCCGGAAAAGACGTGCGGACCGGTGCGGCCGCCGGCCGCCCCTTGCGCCTCGATGAGCCAGTTGAAGGCAAGGCCGCGCTCGTCGGTACCGAGGCCGAGCGGCTTTACCGCATCGTCCAGCACCACGACGGCGGCCCCCGCCGCAGCACCGGCCGCCATCGCATCCTCGGTGCCGGCAAGACCGCGCAGAAGATCCGTCAGATGCCAGCGGCCGGGCTCCACTTCCAGCGCGCTTGCAAAGCCGACGATTTCCCAACCCGCGGCGGTTTCCACCGCCAGCCGGCTGTCGCCGGCAAGCACCGCCAGCCTGTCGGCGGAGGCGAGGCCCAAGAAAGGCAATGTCAGGTCGATCACCGCTGCCCCGTCGAAGCGGCCGGAGACGCCGGGCCCGAGCGCAGACACCAGTCTTCCGATGCGCGCCGGACGGTCGAGCATCACCCGCATCCGGTAGTTTTCCGTCGTTACAGAGGAGGACACTGCGATCCGCCGGAAGGGCCGGCAATACGCGGCGACGCGGGCAAAATCCTCTGCATTTCCGGCGGCATAGACCGGCAGGTCGAGATATTGCACGAGCGGTGCGAAGGCCTCCGATGCCGTGCCGCCCGCATTCCGCTGTACCGGAGCGGGCGGCATGTCGACGGAAAGGAGCGGCGCATGAAATTCCGCCTCGACACGCCGCACGGCACCATCTTCGACACGGCTGACGACGAACGCGCCCTCGGGCGAAGCGGCGTCCGGCAGGGCGAGCGTCACGACATCGCCCGGCTCCACGGCAATCTCGGCCGGCGACAGCGAAAAGCTCAACGTCTTTTGTGTGAGACGCCGGCCGCGCAGAAGCATTTCGGCAGCGGCGAGCGCCGTCTCCTGCGACAACGCGGCCGGCAGAGCATGGGAGAGGATGCGCCGGCTTTCCGTTTCCAGCCTGCGGGAGCGGTTGCTCGCCTGTTCGTAATCGATCGCCGGATCGGCGGCGGACAGTTCCACCTGAACCGGCAGATCGCTGTCATGGCCGCGCAACGCCTGCCAGAGGGGCGCGTCGTCGACATCGGCGACCGTCGCGATCTCGATCGGCGCCAAACTCGCCGAGCGGCGCGAACGGAAGCGCAGCGTCCCCGCATCCTCGACGGCATCGATCTGAAAGACGTCAAGCAGCGGCTCGATCAACGCGCGGGCCGAGGAGACCTCGGCCTGCACATAGCCGGTCAGATCGCCCGAGACTTCGGAGAGGTCGAAATCGGCAAAGCCGTGGTCGGTCAAAATGGAAGCGATCGTATCGGCCAGGGTCGCGGCCCCCATGCGGCCGGTGAGCCAGTGGCCGGTCCGCCAGTTGCCGCCATCGCTCCAGACGGTCAGATCATCGGGAAAGGCGGGCTGAGGGCGGGCATCCCAGGTCCAGACGAAGAGATGATCGGGATCGACCATGCCCACCGGTGCCGCACCACCCTGCCACCAGCCGTGATGCGCCTCCAGAAAGCGACGCTGCTGGCTGTCGGCGCGGGCGCCGGAGGAGAAATACGGCCTGCTGCTTTCGGCCGATTTCGGATCGATGAAGACATTCGGCTGGTTCGCCCCCTTATCGACCGCGGGGCAGCCGAGTTCGGTGAACCAGACCGGCTTCATGCGCGGCGTCCAGGCCGTCGGATCGGCGCGCTCCACGCCGCCCGTACGCTCGTGATGCCGGTTTGCCCACCAGCCCTCGATATCCTTGTGGCGGAAGGTCCATGGCTTTGCCGCAAGGCCATCGGTGATGGTGGAGCGGTTGCGGGCAATGCGGTCCTCGTTGCTGGCATAATACCAGTCGAACCCTTCCCCGGCGGTGATCATCCGGCGCATGGCGGCGCTGTCATCGGCAAGGCGAAATCCATCGGGATTGGTGGCGGAGAGATCCTCGTCGCGCCAGTCGGACAGCGGCATGTAATTGTCGATGCCGACGGCATCGATATCCGGCGAGGCCCAGAGGGGATCGAGGTGGAAGAAGACATCGCCCGAGCCATCGGCCGGGTGATGGCCGAAATATTCGCTCCAGTCGGCGGCGTAGGTGAGTTTTGTTTCCGGACCGAGAATGGCGCGAACATCGGCCGCCAGCTCGACCAGATGCGCGACGAAGGGAAAGGCGCCGGTCTCATCTCTCAGCGTCGTCAGGCCGCGCAGTTCCGAACCCAGGATAAAGCCATCGACGCCACCTGCCCCGGCCGCAAGCGCAGCGTAATGAAGGACGAGCCGGCGATAGCCTTCCGGCCCGGACATGAAGGCATCGACCGCGGCGCGCGCGGCGGCAGACCCGTCCGTCGTGCCCGGTTGCAGCGGTGCGGGATGGCAGGTGATGCGGCCACGCCAGGGGAAGGCCGCCTGTTCCGCGCCGCCATAGGGATCCGGCAGGCCGTTGGCCGGCGGGATGTCCATCATCACGAAGGGATAGAGAAAGACGCCGATGCCGCGCGCCTTCAGGTCGGCAATCGCCTGTGCGACACTGGCATCGGCCGGGGTGCCGCCATAGGCCGGGCCTTTGCCATCTGCGGTGCGGCTCACCAGACGGGCGTCTTGGCGGCCCATTCCCGCGACTGACCATGCGGCGCTTTCATCCTTGCGGGCTGCCACCTCGACACCGGGAAGAATACGGCAATCGCCGGCGCGCAAATCGGTGCCGAACCAGGAGACGACGAGTGCCGCATTGCAAAGGTTGGGGCACAGACCCTGCAATTCGTCCAGAGAGGCCTGCCAGTCTGTCTCTGCCGACAGGGTGTGGCGGTTGAGGATGGAGGCGGAACCCTCGCCTGTCTTTTCCGTCACCTGCGCCGTGGCATAGCCCCATTCGGTGGCACCGGGGATGATGGTGACGGCGCGGATATCCCCTTCCAACCTGCCGACCGGCCGCAGCACTTCGAACTGGAAGACCGGGATGCGGTTGCCATAGGGGTCGAGGGCGAGGCGCTCGAAGACGATATAGGCAAGACCGCGATAGGCAGGAGCATTGCCTTGCCCCTGCTTGGCCTCGATCAGCGGATCGGGAAGCTGGTCCTCGGTGCCGCGATAAAACCTGATGTCGAGCCCTCTCAAGTCGATCTCCTGGCCGTCTGCCCAGACCCTGCGGATCGCGGCGACCGGTCCCTCGCAAAGGCCGATCGCGATATTGGCATGATAGAGGAAGCTTTCGACCCGCGTGCCCCCCGCCTTGCCGCCGCTGCGCTCGCTCGTCGTCTCCTCCTCGAAGCGGGTCGCCCAGATCAGCGTGCCGCCGATCCGCATCGTGCCGTAGAGCCGGGTGATGGCGGTGCCGTCATCGGCGCCGGGGATGCGGGCCGTGGCGAGCCGCGCGCCGGTGACGGTGCGATTGCCGGACAGAAGCGCGTGATCGACAATATTGCCGGCAAGCGCACCCGCGGCGCGGCCGACGATCGCCCCGACAGGCCCGAACACGCTGCCAAGTGCTGAACCCGCCGCCTGAAGCAGAAGAGTGGCCATACGAATGCTCCGGGCGCTTCCGCCAAAGCTGGATGCGCCATTAAAATGTGATAGATTATCATTATTTGGGAGCGAAACAGCGAGTGTCGTACCAGCCGACGCACCGGTGACGATGGGCCGCACCGGCTCAGGCAAGGGCCTTGCTCTCGAACATGGAGGTGATGCGATGAGGCCAAGGCCTATCAGCATTGCGCTTATCTTGCGGAGAACCCGGACGGGCTGGTTAATCACCGTCCGTGTAAGCTTCACAACATAAGTCCGTGGCCGGCGGAATTCGCGCTCCGCCGGCCACTCCATCCTGACGCCAAACCCGCAAAATTTCAATGCATGTGCGGTTTCAATCTCGGAAATAGTGATAACTTGTCACTATTCGAGAGCGAAAGCAGCGAGTGTCGTACCAGCCGACGCACCGGTGAGGATGGGCCGCACCGGCTCAGGCAAGGGCCTTGCTCTCGAACATGGAGGTGATGCGATGAGGCCAAGGCCTATCAGCATTGCGCTTATCTTGCGGAGAACCCGGACGGGCTGGTTAGTCACCGTCCGGGTAACACTCGGCAGATAAGTCCGTGGCCGGCGAAGTTACAGCCTCGCCGGCCACTCCATCCTGACGCCAAACCCGCAAAATTTCAATGCATGTGCGGTTTCAATCTCGAAAAAGATGATAACTTGTCATCATTCGAGGGCGAAAGCAGCGAGTGTCGTACCAGCCGACGCGCCGGTGAGGGTGGGCCGCACCGGCTCAGGCAAGGGCCTTGCTCTCGAACATGGAGGTGATGCGATGAGGCCAAGGCCTATCGGCATTGCGCTTATCTTGCGGAGAACCCGGACGGGCTGGACTATAACCGTCCGGGTAACACTCAGCAGATAAGTCCGTGGCCGGCGGAATTCGCGCTCCGTCGGCCACTCCATCCTGACGCCAAACCCGCAAAATTTCAATGCATGTGCGGTGTCAAACTCGGAAAAAGTGATAATTTGTCACTATTCGAGGGCGGAAGCAGCGAGCGTCGTGCCAGCCGACGCGCCGGTGAGGGTGGGCCGCACCGGCTCAGGCAAGGGCCTTGCTCTCGAACATGGAGGTGATGCGATGAGGCCAAGGCCTATCAGCATTGCGCTTATCTTGCGGAGAACCCGGACGGGCTGGTCTATAGCCGTCCGGGTAAGCTTCCACAGATAAGTCCGTGTGAGGCGAAGTTAGCGCTTCGCCTCACACTCCATAAAATACGTTAGATGCTCTCATTTTTCAATCGCCGTAATCGGGGGCAGCCGGTGGATGGCGGCTATGCGTCGGCGCCAGCCGGGAACGAGTGCCGAGCGGATCACGCCGGACTGCTCGTAGGCATGGATAAAGTGTTGCTCGTCAGCCAGAATGCCCGCGTGTTTGGCGGCACAAGCGGGGCGCCAGCGGAACAGGACAATGTCGCCGGAACGGGCTTTGGCCAGCGGCAGCGGTGGCCCGCAAAGCCGGATGGCTGCCGCGGCCAGACGCTCCTCACCACCCCGCTCGGCCCAGTCGGAAGCATAGGGCGGCACCGGCTCCGGTTCGTCGCCGTAAAGCGCGCGCCAGATGCCGCGGATGAGGCCGATGCAGTCGCAGCCGATACCCTTTTTGGCGCCCTGATGGCGGTAGGGGGTGCCGATCCAGCTTTCGGCGATCGCCAGAGCCCGTGCGCCGATCATGTCTGGCGCCCGATCCTCCTCGCCGGGATCTTCCGTAAAGCTCATTCGAACAGTACTCCGCCGTCATGCGTGCGCTCGCCATCGACATAAGAATAGGCGAAATCCGGGCCCGGCAGATGCGGGAAGCCCCGAAAGTTGACGGCATTGGCAAACCGCGCCTTGCAGGTGGCAAAACGCTTGTCGCAGCCGGCGGTGACAGTGATAGCCGAGCCGACGGGCGGCGGCGCTTCCAATGGCAGCCAGAGGACAAGTTCGGCCAGGCCCGCGTCGATGCGCCGATGCCTCTCGATCCCGGCCTCGATACCATCGGCCAGCATGAGCCGGCCAAGATCGAAGAAGCCGGTAGCGAAACCGGAAAGATCCGTGACGACGACCGTGCCCTGATCGCTGCCCGCGGCCACGGTCGCGGCCGCCTGCCATGCGGCGATATCGATGCCGCAGCGGCCATCGCCCAGTGCCGCATCGCAGCGCCTCGAATAGACGCGGCCCTGCGGCTGGTCGAGGCGATGGGCAAGACTGCGCAGCTCAGCGCGAAACACACCGCCGGCACGCCCCACCTCGCCGATCTCGCGCAGATTGAGACGCATGTGCGCCTCCGGTTCGGTCCAGTTGACGAGGAATTCCTCGACGCGCGCACCATCGAAACGTCCGGCGGCAAGATCGGCTTCGCGGATGGCGGCGCTGGAAAACCCGCCCGTCACCTCGTCGGCGCTGGCGGCCAGACCTGTAGCTGCCTCACCCTCGCTGATCGCAAAGCCGCTCGCCGCGACAAACACCGTGCCGTCGAAAGACAGGTCGCGGTCGTGCTCGGTGAAGCCGAGCACCGTGCCGTCCCGTCGTTTCACCCGCCAGCAGCGGCAGGTGGTGGTGGCATCCCCCGACAGATGCGCTGTAAGTTTCGCAGGCAGCGTCTTCATGGCAGGATCTCCGTCAGCGGAATGGCCGGGATGCGACCGGCATCGAAATGCGCGAGGCTGACCTCGATCCGGTCGATATCGAAGCGTACCGGCACCTCGAAGGCATAGCCGGCCGTGATGCGCGCGCCCTGCGAGGGGATGCGACCTGCCGCGAAGGTGACGAGGCCGGTTGCGGCCTCGACGGCAAAGCCATCGCCTGCGATCGCGATGCCATCGACCGCGACCACCACCGTGCCCCCGACCGGCTTTGCGATCGGCCGCGTCCAGCTTCCGCCTTGATCGGCATAGGTCTTGACGAGCTGGAATGTCGGCGTTTCGCCATCGCCGGTGCCGATCTCCTGATCTTCCCTGGATATCGGCGCATGGGGCCGGCCGGAGGTCTGATCCAGCGGATCGCGGAAGCGAAAGCCGTAGAGCTGGCCACGGCGCGCCTCGAAGAAGGCAAGCACGTCATAGAGATCGGCCAGCGATCTGATGCCGGTGCCGGCATCATAGGCGCGGCGGGACGCATGCCAGCGCTGGTTTCGCTGTTCGCGGCCATTCGACAGGTTGACGATATCGGTGCGCCTGACCGGCCCGGCGGTGGCGCCAAGCGCCACCCGCAGCGGAAAGCGCACTTCGTGGAAACCGTTCATCGCAAACCTCCTTCCCTTCAGATACCGCGCCGGCCGCGCGCGACGCTCCTCGCCAGCATGGCGGTGATCTGCCCCTCGCTCCTGCGGAAGCTTGCGGCATCCGTTGCGGTGACGTTGAAGACGATCGGCTGCGAGCGACCATCGCCCGCGCCGCCGGCCGTCGCCACGCCCAGCGCGCCATCGGGCCCGCGCTGCAGGGGGAGGATCGCTTCGGCGCCCGCCTCGCCCATCAGGCCCGTTCCGCCCGCCATGGAGAAGTAGCTCGGCGCACGCACGATCCCGCCATCGGCAAAGGCGGTGACGCCGGTGGCGCCCATGCCGGACAATCGCCCGGACGCTGGCCCCGACACTGCGCCAAGCAGGCTTGCGACGGCATTGCCGGCCAGCGTCTCCAGCGGCTTCAACCCGGCAGAGAGCGCGATATCGGCAAGGCGGCCGGCAAGGCCGGTCAGGACACTATCCAGCCCCTTGCCGCCCGTGGTTGCGGATTTGAGCGCGCTGCCGAGCGCCTGGCCGAAGCGGGTCGAGCGCGTTTCGAGATCCGCCATCACGGCGGACAAGGCATCGGCACCGGAGAGTGTCTCTGAAAAGTCTGTGTCTGTTTCGGCCATTCCCGGCTCCTTCGGTTTCATTCAAGGCGATTGTCCGGCACGGCATGTTCGGGCATGGGTAAAGCAGGCACGGGCCGATCGGGGAACGCGGCCATCAGGGCGTCGAGGTCGGCGCGATCGGGGCTACGCCCCTTGCGCGCCACATCCGGCGCAAGGCCCCCGGTTGCGGCAAACAGTTCGCGCGGCGTCAGCGCCCAGAAATGATCGGATGAAAGCCGCAGCAGACAGAGGCCGGCATGCATGGCGGCATGCCAGGGAAAGGCGAGCGCGCCGGTTCGTCGCGCAGAACCGGTCGAACCGCTGGAACTGGCAGAGCCGGTAAAGCCGAAAGGACCGGCAGAACTGCCGGAACTCGCAGCCCCAAAAGGGTTTTCGGAGCTGCCAGAGCCGGTAGAGCCGACGGATCCGGCAGGCGCCGCCATCACGGCCGGCCGGCCACCCTTCGGTCTGCCTGTGCTTTCGCGCTCGTGCCCATACCCGTACCCGTACCCGTGCTCGCCGATACCCGCCTCTTGGTCTGCTGCGGCCGTCAAGGGTTTGGCGAAACCGCCTCCTGTGCCGGCTCCTGAGGCGTACCGAAGGCTGCGAGCAAGAGATCACCGACAATCTTTGCCAGTGACGCCAGGCCGCCATCGAGCGGCAGGGCGGCCACCTCTTCGTCGGACAGCGGATGGCCGCCGCCGCGCAACCCGGCGCCGAGGACGCGCACGAGATCGGCAGCCTTGAGCCGGCCTGAAGAAAACCGGTCTGCCAGCGCCTGAAGATCGCCGGCGGCAAAGGCGGTTTCGAGCTCGGCCAGCGCGCCGAGCGTCAGGCAGAGGATGCGGCGCTTTCCACCGATCACCGCCTCGATCTCGCCGCGATGCCGGTTTGCCCGGCGGATCGTCGAAGCGCGCTCCATCAAGACACCGTGAAGCCGAGGCTGCCGGCCGATTCCAACGCGATCTCGAAACGCACCTCGCCGTCATGCTCGGCCGAATATTCGAGTGCCGTCACCTGGAAAGGGCCGGACACGGTGCCGAAGGCCGGTATGACGATCTGCCAGTCGAGGATGGCGCCGGAAAAAAAGGCGGAACGGACAAGCCCGTCGCTTTCCTGATCCTTGAAAATGCCGGCGCCGCTCAGAGATGCCCGCTGCACGCCGACGCCGCCGAGCAATTCGCGCCAGCGCCCGGCGCTTTCGGAATCGGTAACATCCACCGTTTCGGCATTGAAGGAGAGCCGGCGGGAACGAAGGCCGGCAACCGTCAGCGGCATGCCGGCATTGTCGATCTTGAGGAGCAGATCCCTGCCCTTTTGCGCGGTCATTGGAGTTCCTTTCGGTTGGGTGCAGGAGACGTCCGCCACGGGTTCGGGGAGGCCTGCGGGCGCCTGCGCGTGTTCAAAATGCTACGGGTGAAGCGGATGCGCGGGTGTTGCGGCGCAAGGCCGGGATTAGGGCTTTCGCGCCACCCGGCGCGCTGATAGAGCAGCGCCATCTCAACGTGCGCCACGGCGATTTTGCATGCCCTCCCCAGCCGCTCTCCGTTCGGCCCGCATCATCGCGGTGCTTGCCGTCACCCAGGTCATCTCCTGGGGCACGAGCTTCGACATGATGGGCGTGATGGGACGGGTGATCGCGGCCGATCTGGCGCTGCCGAACGAAATCATCTTCTTCGGCCTGTCGCTGATGATGCTGGTGAGCGCACTCGCCGGGCCGACGACCGGCCGCCTGCTCGACCGGCATGGCGCATCAAAGGTTTTGGCCGCCGCGTCGATCGCCTTCGCCATCGGGCTTGCCATCCTTGCCTCGTCGCACGAGCCGATCGTCTATTTCCTCGCCTGGGTGGTGATCGGGTTTGCCGGATCGCTCGGGCTGACGGCACCGGCCTATGCCGCCGTGGTCGAACGCGAGGGTTTGAACGGCAAGCGGACGATCGCCATCCTGATGCTGTTCACCGGCCTGTCGGCGACGATATTCTGGCCGATCCTCACCTATTTCACCGGCCTCATCGGCTGGCGGATGAGCTTTGCGTTCTGCGCCGTCCTGCATATCCTCGTCTGTCTGCCGCTGCATCTCTTCGGCCTGCCGAGGCCGGAGGCGAGCGCCGAGGCGAAGCGGGCGGCCGAAACGGCGCCGGTTGCGCTCGAACCGGCCGAGAAGAAGCGCGCCTTCCTTTATATCGCCATCACCACCGCAATCGCCTCCTTCGTCAGCTTCGGCCTGTCGCCTTCGCTTCTGGCGCTTCTCCAGCATGCCGGCGCAAGCCCGGCGCTGGCGCTGCAACTGGGCTCGGCGCGCGGCGCGATTGGGGTTTCGGCGCGGATGGTCGACATGATCCTCGGCAAGCGCGGCAATCCGCTTCTGACCGGGCTCATCGGCATGTCGCTGATGCTTTTGAGCTTCGCGCTTCTGGCGGTCATGCCCGGACACTACCCTGTCCTGGTCGGCTTCATGCTGCTTTACGGTTTCGGCACCGGGGTCGTGGCCGTCGCCCGCGCGCTGATGCCGCTTTCCCTGTTTTCCGCCCGCGAATACGGGCTGCAGGCGGCCCGCCTGTCGATGCCGCAAAACCTTGCCAATGCGGCTGCGCCCGTCATCTTCACCGCCATTCTCGACCGCGTCGGCTTTACCGCAACCGTGATGACCGGCGCCGTGCTCTCGGCGATCTCGCTCGCCTTCATCGTGCTGTTGATGGGACTGGTGCGCCGCGCGCAAAACAGGACGCCGCTTGCCGCCGCTCAGGCCTGAGTCGACGCTGCTATATCCTTGAGCGGCAGGAGCAAGGTGCGCTCCATTCCCTTGGCCTGACGAAAACCATAGCGGATATAAAATTCGGCAGCCCCGTCATCGAGGGCATGGACGGCAACGGCGCGAAAGGCGACGCTTTCGGCCGCCATCGCCACCGATTGAAGTGCATTGCGCAATAGCGCCGCTCCCAGTCCCTGGCCTTGATGGCGTCGATCCACGGCAAGGCGGGCGATCAGGGCGACCGGTATCTCCACCGGTGCCTGATGCGCCTTGATCGATCCTGGAACATGGTGTCTGGCAATCATTCCGGCGCAGAGCGAATGGTAGCCGACCACAGTGAAATCCTTGTCCGCGATCACGAATGTCCGCGTAAAGCCCTGCTCCTGATTATGGCGCGCCATGTCCTTCAGAAACGCGTCCATGACAGGCTTGCCGCAATCGAAATCCCGCAGATCATGTTCGGGGCCGAGGCAAACGGGCTTACGGTACATTCAGTCCTGCCATTCCCGCTCGGATGACAGCAAGGCCTTCAGCCTCTCGTTCGACTGCGCTGGCTCGGTCAAAAGAGCCTCTACCGCATCGAATATGTCAGCACCGACGCCGATGAAACGCTGATCGAGCAATTCCTTCTGCGCGGCAGCGACGGCAGCTTCCGTCATGAAGGCCGTCAGCGACTTGCCGGAGGCTTCCGCCGCGCGCGCGATCACGTCCCGCGTGGCAGGATCGACCCGCAGATTGATCGTCTCGTTTTTCAGCACCGCGACCATGGACAACATTCCGTTTCGTAACGCGCTTGTATATACATCGGCAATCGATGGCGATCAAGACAGGCCTTATTCCGTCACCGCACGGAAACGCAATTCGCTGAGGAAGGCGCCGGTCCTTGCATCGCGTCGCGAGCGGCCGCCGGTGTAAAGCAGGCTTACCAGCGCAATAGCGTCGAGAACCGGCGGCCGGTCGTCGAGCCTTCGCCGCACCAGCGCGGCGATCTCTTCCGCTTCCCGCCTGCCATCGGCGCGCGACCAGACCTCGATCGTCAGCCGGTGCGCCTCGCCGGGTTCGGTCGCCGTTGCAAGATCGGTCGTCTCGATGTCGGCAAAGACGATGGCCGGCAGGACCGGATGCGGCAGGAGCCGGTCGCGGATGCCATCGACACCGACGCGCGCGACAATAGCCGCATCATCGGACAATGCCTGCCAGATGGCTGCAAGAAGCGCGTTCTGCGCGCTCACGGCCATCGCGTCACCGGATGTTTCTGCGGATTGCGTCCCGGCCATCAGCTTTTCTCCTCCTCGCAATGGCAGACGAGATAGCGGGCGGTCTCATCCGGATCGCGGACGAGGCCGATCGCAAACAGGCGCGCGCCTTTTCGAAAGCGCATGCCGGGCTCGACACCCTGACGAAATCCGATCCAGATGCGGTGGCTGACAGTGCCGATCCTGGCCATGCCGGTCTCGGTGACGACGAAGGAGACCGGCTCGATCCGCGCCCAGAGCGAAGACCGCGCCTGCCATTCGACCACGGCGCCGCCCTGCCCGTCGGAGAGGGGAGCGGGCGCCTCAAGGTCCAGGCGCGCGGTCATCCGGCCCGGATCGAAGAAGACGACCATCAGAGCCTCCGCATGCGGAACGGCGCGACCAGACGCTCATACCCGTCCGGAATGCCGGCCGGCTGCTGATCGGGCGAGATGACGCCGCGGAAGGCGTACATATGGCCGATATGGATGAGCATGGCCCGTTTCAGCGTTCCGGGCACATCGGTGCCCGCCTCGCCATAGCCGGCGGAAAAATCGATCTCGATGCCGTTCAGCGCCTGGCCGGGGGATGGCGGATTTTTGAGCCAGAGCCTCGCAGGGCGGCCGGCGCCGTCGAGAAGATGGCCGGCAAGCGCAAGCGTCTGCGGATCTCCGTCGAGATCGTAAACGGCCACCGAAAGAATCGCTTGCACCGGAGACTTTACAATCCGCACGATGCCATCCTTCGGCCAGCGGTCGAGATAGAGCCGCAGGGTCTGGGCGATCAGGCACAGGCCCGTGTCGCGTTCCAGATGCTGGCGGGCGGCGCGGACGAGATCGCTCAGGAGATCATCCTCATCCGTCGTATCGAGCTTCAGATGTGCCCTGACGTCTGCAAGCGTCAGCGGCTCGCCTTGCGGCGGGGTGATGAGGGCGTAGGTCATGGAGGTCTTTCCCGAACCGGGTTTGCATCCGCCTCACAGCCGCCCCGCCTATCTATTCCAGACGGGCCATTCCAGACAGGGCCAATCCAAACAGGGCCAATCCAGACGGGGGCAATCCAGAGAGGCCATTTCGGAACTGGCAATTCCGGATCGGAGGGCGGCTGTGATGACGCTCTTGACGTCACCGGGCCTTCAGCTGGCCGCAAACTTCACCAGCTTGATCGCCTCGAAATTCTGCACCCCGCCGCCGACGCGCTTGGTGGTGTAGAAGAGCACATAGGGCTTTGCCGAATAGGGATCGCGCAGGATGCGCACCCCTGCCCGGTCGACGACGAGATAGCCGGCGCGAAAATCGCCGAAGGCGAGCGCGCAGGCGCCGGCCGCCACATCCGGCATGTCCTCGGCCTCGGCGACCGGATAGCCCATCAGGGATGCGGGCTGGCCGGCAGCGACCGGCGGGCGCCACAGATAATTGCCGTCGGCATCCTTGAACTTGCGGATATCGGCCTGGGTGCGGCGGTTCATCATGAATGTGGCATTCTGCCGGTGGCCGGCGCGCAGCGCATAGATGACGTCGACCAGCGTATCGGACGGGTCGGTCGCACCCCAGGCCCCGGCGCTGCCGGTTGCGATATAGCCGAGATTGCCCCATGTCCAGGCGCTGTCGGCAACCGCCGCGTAGCTCAGAAAACCCTTCGGCCGGTTGACGCCGTCGCCGCCGATGAAGGCTGCCCCTTCCTGCTCGGCAAAGACGATATCGATCTCGCCGGCAAGCCAGGTCTCGATATCGATCGCGGCATCATCGAGCAGTGCCTGGGAGGCGGCCGGCATGGCGTAGAGTTCCATCGTCGGGAAACTCAGTTCGGCAAGCTGGCCGTTGTCGGTCTGCGGGCGGGCTGCCGTCTCGGCCACCCAGCCCGACGCCATGCCGCTGGTGCTGAAGGGTTTCTTCAACACCGCCGAGGAGACGCTGCGCACGCTCGAGAGCGCCCGCATCGGCGAGACGGTCAGGAGCCGCCGGCCGATATCGGTGTCCGTCTCGGGCGGCACGAGATAGCCGCCATCGGCGCCGGCACCTGTGGAAAAGGCCTTGGCCTCCAGCTCGCGCAGGCCAGCCTCCTCGCCGCGGCGGACATAGGCATCGAAGGCCGCCTTATGCTCGACCGCTTCCGGCGACAGGGTATTGTCGTGCTGCAAGGCACCGTTGCGGGTAAAGGCGCCGAGCGGCGGGCGGGCCTTTTTCAGGACGAACTGGTCGAGCACCTTCTTCTGCTCGTCCATCGCCCGGTTGATGCGATCCATCTTGTCACGGGTGACGATATCGGCGGACAGCTTTTCCTCGATCTCGCCGAGCCTCTGGTCGTTGACATCCTTGAAGGCTTCGAAGGCCTCCATGAAATCGTCGAGGGCGGCGGTCACAGTGTCGGGCACGGCCTTCACTTCCGGTGCGACACGGATGGCAAGGGAAGGTACCGGCACGGGGTTGGCAGTCGATGCGGTCAGGTGATCGGTCATGTGGTCGATCATGTGGTCGGTCATGGGCTTTTATCCTTCGGGTTGAGCGCGTTGGCGGGGGATTTGAAGGCGGAACCGAACATGGCGCGGGCGGCCCGGCGCATATGGCGCACCAGTTCGGTCTCGCGGTCGCGGAAGACGCGGGCGTGCTTGACGTCGCAGACACGGGCAGAGGGCAGCATCGGGAAGGTGACGACGGAGATTTCCCAGAGATCGGCTTCGAGAATGCGGCGCACGCCGGTCTTGGCGTCGGTGCGGCTCTTGACCGTGCGAAAGCCGATCGACAGGCCATCGAGCGCGCCGGATTTCATCAGCGCATGCACCTCGCGGGCACGCGCCACGCCTTGCGACAGCCGGCCTTCGACATAAAGGCCGCGCTTATCCTCGCGCAGGATCGTCCAGGCGCCGATCGGCTCGGCCGGATCATGCTGGTAGAGCATGCGCACGCCCGTCGCACCGCGCTCCGTCAGCGAATTTAAGAAGGCGCCGCGCTCGATACGGTCCTTGCCGAGATCGACCTCGCCGAAGACGCTGGCATAACCGCTGAAATGCCCGTCGCCGCCAATGCCGGAGAGTTCGATCCGGGCGAATTTGCGCGACGACGGGCGTGGCCTGCGATCAGCGTGCCGATGGGTGTCCATGGGACCTCCTTTGGATCATGTTGTCTGGGTTGTTCCGACGCGGGGCCGGGTCAGCCGGGGTGGCGGCCGAGGGGGATCACGCCAGAGAGGTTCAGCCCTTCTGCCCGAAACGGGCGGCAATGCGCTGCAGCGCGCCAAGCACCCACCAGGCGCAGAGGCTTGCCGCGGCCGAGCCGGCCAGGAGGGTTTCCGAACCGGAGAGATCGGCACCGATGCCGAGACGCTCAGTCAGCCAGATCCCCGTCGGCGCGCCGAAAATCAGGCCGCAGGAGAGGCCCGTGGCAAAGCGGCTCGCAGCCTCGCGCCGGCTCTTCGGCAGGAGATAGACGAGCGACACGCCCGCCCCTGCCGCCGCGCCGATGAGACGCATGGCCCAGAAATGCGGAAAGGCATGGTGCCAGGCATGAGGCAAGGCATGCGGAAAGGCATGGGGCAAGGCATGGGGAAGCGCCCCCGGATCAGGTCCGAGTTCAGCCATGGCAGGTCCTTTCGGGGCAATGGGATGGGCCGGGTGGATGGAGTGCCTCGAGGCACCGGGGTCCGGCCTATCGAACGGGTGGCAACCGTCGAAGGGAATGAGGTTGCCGGCGATCGCGAATAAAAGGCGGCGAGCGAGATCGCGGTGGCGCCTTCCGGCCCATCTCAGCGGTGCATTTTGGCAGGGATCTCTCAACAGGGTATCGCGATGGGCTATCCCGGTGCGCTATCTCGGTGGGTTATCTCGGTGGGTTTTCTCACCAGCGCCTCGCAAAAGGGCATCTCGACAGGGTATCTGGACAGGGCCGTTTCAGCGGGGCGTCACCGACCCGGATCGGGCCGAGACCGTTCGTGTATCGCTCGAAGCCGGCCGATTTTATCGTGCCTTGTGAATCGGATGGGGTGCGAACCTCATATGAAGGATATGCGTGTTTGGAGGACGCGGGCCAAGACGAGAAAACGCGGCCTATTCGAAATCCTGATCTGGGCTATCGTCCAGATCGGCCGGCCCCTGTCTTGAATGCATGACGGAGACGATCAGTATGCGGCCAGGTTGGATGACATAGTCGACATGATAGGGAGCCGAGACAAAACGTCGGACGCCTTCCACCGGCGCGACGCTGGTGCCGACGCGAGGATGTTGCTGAATGAGACGGCCCGCACGCTTGATCTGGTCGGAAAAGGCAATTGCCGCCCTTCGGCTGAAATGCGCCAGATAGGCCCTCTCCCTCTCGATGCAGCGCATCGCCTCTTCCGAGAGGACCAGTTTCATCAGGCCGCATCCTCTTCATTGAGCCGGTCCAGCTCTGCGAAGAATTCTTCCGCATCGACCACTCGTCCGGCCTCGACATCCGCGAGACCCCGGCGAATGCTGAGTATTTCCGTGCCCTCGTTGATCAGATAGTATTTCAGCGCCCGGACGATCACCCAGGAGCGGCTGCGGTCTGCGGTTTCGGCGATCTTTTCGATATCGTCGAGAATGTCCTGCGGCACGCGCAGCGTGATCGGATCGGACAGAGCAGGCTTTTTCGCCGCGCCTGCGTTGCGATCTGCGCCGCCGGCGGTGCTTGTGGTACCTTTGGTGCCGGCTGCCTCTACGGCATCTGCTGATCGTGCTTTTGTCGTGCGGGCCATGTGGTGCTCCTTCGATCGGCGGCGCCTGTCATACGGCGTATTACAAAATACACCGGCGCCGGGTTTGCGGCAATCGACGATCGCCCGTCAGTAGCCGATCGCCTCGCGCTTTTCCGCATCGGTCAAGAAGTCCGCCGCGCCGATCCGCGCCCAGAGCGCATCACGCTCGCCGGCAAGGCCGGCGATACGGTCGAGATCGGGTTCCAGCCGCAGCTGTTCGCCAAACGCCTCGCCGAGCCAGAGGGAAAAGCTCTGGGCGGTGCGGGCGATCAGCGGCAATATGGTGAGCCGGTAGAAGGCACGGTTTGCCTCCTGGTAATTGGCATAGGTGTTGTCGCCGGGAATGCCGATCAGCATGGGGGGAACGCCGAGAGACAGGGCGATGTCGCGGGCCGCGCCATTCTTCGCCTCGACGAAATCCATATCCTTCGGCGACAGTCCCATCGCCTTCCAGTCGAGCCCGCCTTCGAGGATCAGTGGCCGCCCGGCATTGACGGCGCCGGCATAGCCCGCCTCCAGTTCCTGCTTCAGCCGCTCATACTGGTCGTCGGAGAGATTGTGGCCTTCCTTCGGCTGGTAGACGAGCGCGCCGGAGGGCCGCGCCGAATTGTCGAGAAGCGCCTTGTTCCACCCGGCCGCGGCATTGGAGAGATCAAGGGCAGCACCGGCCGCCACAAGCGGTGAAAGACCAAGATGATCGTCGAGCGGGTGAAAGAGTTTCAGATGCAGAAGCGCGGGGCGGCCCGAGAGCGGATCGGCATCGGCCGGCAGGCGCCGCGTCACGGCGCCTGCGCGGTATTCGTAGGCGACGAGCCAGCCGTCGCGGCCCTCCACCGGCGTCACCCGGTCGGGGCGCAACAGATGCAGTTCGCGCAGCGCCTCGCCGATCGCAAGCGGCTCGACATAGGCATTGCCGGAGAGGAGCAGATGGCCATAGAGCGCTTCGAGAAAATCGGCGCCGCCCTGGCGGGCATTGGGTTGCCCGAGCAGCGCAAGCGCCGCATGGCCGGGTTCCTCGTCCGTGCCGCGATAGAGGAGCCAGGGCACCGCGGCGGCCGTCTCGGCGATCATCCGCACCGCCCGGTGGGCGACCGGATTGCGCATGAAACCCGCCCGCGACAGCGCATGATAGGACCGCCCGGACCATGCCGCCACCGGCTCGCCCGACAGAAGCGAAAAGCCTGCCGGCGCGAAAGCGGCCGTGGTCGCCTTGGTTTCTGAGGGAGCGGCCGGCAGACGGCGAAAGGGTTTTGACCGGCGGAAGAATGGCATCATGGTCCAGTGGCTCCGGTGAAGGGCGTGATGGCTGTTGGAGGTTTCTGCTGGAGAATTCCGGTTGTGGCGTTTTAGCGGAGATGCGTCCCGTTAAGGGTTGGCAGCAGCGGTCCGTTGCACAGGAAACGAGGACCGGTACAGGCATTGCAACCGGGCTACCGGGCCACCGGGCCACCGGGCGGCTGGGCCACCGGTCGGCAGGGCTACTTGGCGGCAGGGCCACCGGGCTACTGGGCCATTGGGCGGCAGCGCGCGGCCGGATGCCGACACCGGCCAGCGCGAGGCTAGAGCGACGCCCGAACCGGGCCAGAATCGGGCCTGAACAGACATGGGCGAGGCCGCCGCAACGACGGAGCCAGGAAAGAGCGAGGACGGAGCGGGTGCGACGGGGCATCGTCCGCCTGCCTCGGCCATCGACATCCTTCGCCCGTCACCCCTCGCCCCCTTGCCTTATCCTCCGACGTTGCCTCGCCGTCGCCTCGCCGATCCTGCGCAGATCTGCCACAGATGCCCGGCCGATGGCCGGTGATCCGCAAAGACGATCACCCCTGAAGTGCTGCCGCAAACGCCTTGGCATAGGCGGCGACGAGAGCTGCCCGGTCGGTTCCGTTGATGACTTTTCGCGCGCCGATGAAATCGCAGCGACCTTCGGCGATATCGTCCGCCAGCCGGCGACCGGTGAAGCTTCCCGCCGCCATGCCCTCGACGAGAATGGCGACCGCCGTCGCCATCTCCATCGCCCGCGCCGGATCCTCGACCAGATCGACGCCGGTCAGCGCCGAGAGCGCGGTGTAATTCCTGCGGTGCGTCAGCTGGACGAAGCCGCGACCGAGCCAGGTGCGGCCGGCAGAATCCCGGCGCCAATAGGGCGATTTCACCGATCCGAGCCGGCCGTTGCGATAGGCCCGGTCGAGAATGGCGATCGCCTCGGCATCGCTTGCCGCAAGCGTCTCGCGCACCGGCTGCATGCGCCGCGCCGTCTCGTGATAGGCGGTGGCAAAAATATAGGCCAGCCGGTTGCGGGAAACGGCCTCCGGAACGGTGGACGAGACCTTGGTCCGATGCCGTTCATAGCCGTCGAGGATGGCCGTCAGACCCTCCACCTGCGCGGGCGAGAGATGGCCCGCAAACAGCGATTGACGCAGCGAGGCGAAGAAAAAATCCCTGTCATGCGCCATTGTCCGCACTTTCCCGCTTGCGCCGCCCGGCGCTCCCCAACATTCAATCGGTTTAAGAAAAACTAAATCGTTTTAGGACTTTAGGCCCCGGTTTACTTCGGCTCACGGTTGTGGAACCAATTGCTCGTCACGACGTTTCCGTCGGCTTTCTTCAAAAGAACAGGAGATCATGATGATTCAGCAGCCCGTGCAGGCCGCCCCTTCCAAGCCGATCCCGCAGCATGTCGCGGAGCGTCACGAATCCGAATGGCAGCAGGTGCGCGAGACGGTCGCTCCGCGTCCGGCTTCCGCGCCCAGCCGTTAAAGCGCCCAAAACCTTGAGTTGTTTCAAGATCCGTATTTGAAGGCCTTTGCCGCGCGTTCATATTGTCCTGACGCGCGGCTCCCCTTGCGTTTCCAGCATCAGCGCCGTCAGCGCCCAGACCAGCGCATCGAGCCGGTCGGGCGAGCGGCCGGATGACAGACCGTCCGGGCCGAAATCGCACATCTGGTCTTCCAGCGCGGTAAAGCGCCCGGCATGGGCGACACGTCCCTGCTCGTAGAGGGCGGCGACAGGCTCGGCGCGGGAAAATTTGCCCCGCGATGCCCGCACCATCGTGACCGGCAGATTGGCATCGACGCTTTTCAGCATCGCCACCACCATTTCGCCACCCTGGTTGACTTCGGCCACCACCCGGTCGGCGCCGAACCGCCGATAGGCGTTGACCACGGCTTGCGCCCAGCCGGCCGGGCTCATGCCCTCGACCGAGCAATCGGCAAGCACGACACCGCGACTGGCATGGCGCTCTGTCCCGGAACCGGACGCCTTTGCCTCCGCCATCGTTGCGGCGGGTCTTGCCGAACCGTGCCCGCCACCGGCCTCGATGCCGGCCACGACGATGCCGCAGCAGGATTGCTCGCCTGAACCGGAAGGCGGATCGACGGCGACGACGATGCGGCGAAGAGGCCCGCAAAAGCGTCCCGAGAAAGGCATGACGACCGCCTCCAGATCGGCGCGCTTCCAGAGCGCATCGGTGCGGTCCTCGATCAGCTCACCCTGCAGTTCCTGCCGTCCGAGCCGCGTGCCGCCATAGCGGCGTTGCAGCGCCGAGACGAAGCCGGGCGCGAGGTTCGTGGCATTATCCGCCGTCGCGATCCGCACGAGCCGGGTTGCGGCATCTGATATCAGCCGCTTGATCAGCGGGATCGGCCGCGGCGTGGTGGTCACGAGCTGGCGCGGGGCCTTCCCAAGCCGCAGGCCGAATTGCAGCATGTCGAACGTATCCTCGGCATGCTTCCATTTTCCAAGTTCATCGCACCAGGCGAAATGGAACTGCGGCCCGCGCAGCGCCTCGGGATCTTCGGAGGAGAAGATCTGGGCGATGGCGCCATTCGGCCAGATCAGACGGCGACGGGAAATCTCGAAATCCGGCCGGTTGCGTCGCGCGATGCGGCAGATGCCGGAGGTTCCGTCGATCATCACCTCGCGGGCATCGCCGAGTGTTTCGGCAACGAGCGCGATCCGCAGGTCGGACCGTCGGTCTGCCGATGCCAGCCCATGCACCCATTCGGCACCGGCGCGCGTCTTGCCCGAGCCGCGACCACCCATGACGAGCCAGGTGCGCCAGTCGCCTTCCGGCGCCCGCTGCTCGGGCCGGCCGATCACCGACCAGTCCCGCAGCAGCGCCGGGAGGAAGAGTGCGACGGCGGGATCGAGAGACGGGCCTACGGGAGGAGACGCGGCACCGGCCGGCCCCCGGATCGGATCTTGCGGCAGCGCCCGGACAAACCCCTCCCCCGTTTGAGAGGGCTGGCCGGCAGGGATGGGGAGGCAATTCTCCCTATCGGCGTTGACCGCGCACAGGCGGGGCGCAAGTGCCGGGTCGGCACCGGCCGGTTGCGGCCGATCGCCGGCCATCGTGCCGGAGAGGCCGGCAAGCTTGGCCTTCAACCCCGTCGTGCCCGCCACAAGCGCCGGTATTCCGGCCTTTCCCGTCGATGCCGTCATGCGGTTCCGATCGCGTTTCTGGCCGATCTCGACGATCTCGTGCGTCAGCCGGACCATGTTGACCGCGGCGCGGCCGGCAAGCTTGTCAGCCCCGCGGCGGACCTTGCGCCGGCTCGGCGCTTTCGGCTGGACGCCGCGAAACTGCTGCATCGGTCTCTCCTGCCGGCGGGCCATCCCGCTGCCATGCCCGGTAAAGCATGTCGGCTTTCGCATTGGCACGGTCCTCGATCATCGACAGAACACGGGCCTTGGCCTCTTCGAAACCATGAGCCCCGGCGGCCTCATCCTCGGCGCGTTCGCGGTCGAGAAGCAGCTGCCGCTGCAGCGTATCGATCTTTTCCAGCGTCCGGACGATCAGCGACATGGCGTCGGTGGCGGCCTTCACATCGGCGCGGGCAAGTTTCTGCGCCGTCTCGTCACCATCGGCGAGCAGCCGTTCGGCCGCCTGCCGCAGCGAACGAAAGGTGGAAAACTGTGCGCGCATCTCGACGGTCATATCGTTGAGAAGCAGGCGGAACTGCGTGGCCGCGTCGTCCGTCGTCGGAGCCGGTTCCGGGGCGAGTGCGGGATCCAGTGCCGGGGCTAGTGCCGGGCTCAGCGCCGGGGTTAGCGCAGGCGCCAGTGCGACCAAGGCGGCGTCCTTTCGTCGTTCGTCCACCGGGAGCGGCGCTGCGGATATCGCGTCTGCAGCGGTTGCCGATTTCAACTCCGGCGCCGCGACAGAGCGCTGCGGCACGTCCCAGAGGCGAAACACCATCGGATCGAAATCCTCGTAGATATCCTGCATGGCATCCTCGCCTGCTGCCGCACTCGTTCGCGTCATCGGTGGCGCCATCGGTGGCACCATCATTGGCGTCATCGTTCACGTGCGGCAAAATACGGATAAAAAAAGGGCCCGGTGCGATGACACGGGCCCCTGACTGGAAGGCGCTGCGCCGCCCATCACATGGTATCGGCGCAACTCTTCGACAATATCTGAACCCTATCAGAGCAGCGTGACGCCGTCAAGGATTATTTTCCTATATCGAAAATTTTACTGGATGGTCGATTTGTTGCGGAAGGCTCCGCTGGACTGTAGAGAATCGCGCCAAGGCCTCAGGCCGAACCGAACCGAACCGAACCGAACCGAACTGCCACTGCCACTATCGGGAGTTTTTCCGCATGCCTGTCACGATCTACCACAATCCCGCCTGCGGCACCTCGCGCAACGTGCTGGCGCTGATCCGCAATGCCGGCATCGAGCCGGATGTCATCGACTATCTGAAAACACCGCCGACGCGCGACGAACTGGTGACGATGATTGCCGATGCAGGCCTTTCGGTGCGCGCTGCCATTCGTGAAAAAGGGACGCCGTTTCAGGATCTTGGCCTTGGCGACCCGGCGCTTTCGGATGACGCGCTGATCGATGCGATGCTTGAAAACCCGATCCTGATCAACCGCCCCTTCGTCATTGCGCCGATGGGCACGCGGCTTGCCCGCCCGTCGGAAGTGGTGCTCGACATTCTTCCCGACAGCCATCGCGGGCCGTTTGCCAAGGAGGATGGCGAGGTGGTGATCGGTGACGACGGCAAGCGGGTGCGATAACGCCACCCCGCCGTCCGTCCTGCCCACCTGTTCGGGCCGTGTCTTCGGGCCGCGTCTTCGGGCCCTGTCTTCGGGCCGCTCTATCGCAGCGGCCCCTTTCAGCCGTTTATCCCAGCCGTCTCTTCCAGCCGCCCTGCCCGGCCGCCTTCTTGATCGCCTCTCCCATCGGCCTTCCTGGCAGCATCCGTCATGTGCCGCAGAAGGTTCTCAGCACCCGTTGTTCGGGGCGCGGCGGCTCGGCATAGGCGGCAAATTCCGGGCGGTCCTCGAAAGGTCTTTCGAGGGCCTCGACGAGCCTGTTGAAGGGTTTCAGATCGCCGTCATTGGCCGCCACGATCGCCTCCTCGATCCGGTGGTTGCGGGGGATGATCGCCGGGTTGACGGCATCGAGTGCTGCGGCGATCTGATCGGCCGAACGCTTTGCGCCCTCGCCGTCCTCCTCCAGCCGGTTGCGCCATCTGGCAATCCAGTCGGCCAGGGTTTCCGGTGCTGTGAAGAGATCGAGGAAACCTGCCGTGCGACCCCTTGCCACCTCGGACAGGCTACGGAAAACACGGGTGAAATCGGCGGAGGACGTCTGCATTTCGGCCATCAGGCCCTGTACCAGATCGCCATCGCCTTCGCGTGCCTGCGTCAGGCCGAGCTTGGTGCGGAACACATCGAGCCAGGCAGACTGGAAATGTTCGCCAAAAGCCTTCAGCACGGAATTGGCCTTTTCGACGGCGCGTTCCTCGTCCGCGTCGATCAGCGGCAGGAAGCATTCGGCAAGCCGCGCGATGTTCCACTGGCCGATGCCCGGCTGGTTGCGATAGGCATAGCGGCCCGCCTGATCGATCGAGGAAAACACCTTCATCTGATCGTATTCGTCCATGAAGGCGCAGGGGCCGAAATCGATCGTCTCGCCCGAAATCGTCATGTTGTCGGTGTTCATCACGCCATGGATGAAGCCAACGCCGAGCCAGCGTGCAATCAGCCGCGC
Source organism: Neorhizobium sp. (assembly GCA_028283725.1). Taxonomy (GTDB): domain Bacteria; phylum Pseudomonadota; class Alphaproteobacteria; order Rhizobiales; family Rhizobiaceae; genus Neorhizobium. The sequence continues at coordinate 971,480 of JAPWKC010000004.1, forward strand.
CTGCGCCAAAGCGACCGCTTCCAGCAGCGCCGCATAGCGTTCCGGCCCGTTTTCGAAACGATCCTTCAGATCGGGATAATGGCGGTCGATGACGTAGTCGGCGAGCGTCTTCAAACCCTCTTCATCGCCGCTTGCGGCAAGATACTGGAAGGTCCCGACGCGGACATGGCTTGCCGCGACCCGCACGAAAACGGCGCCCTGTTCCACCCGCTCGCGATAGACCGGCTCGCCGGTCGAAACGGCGGCAAGCGCCCGCGTCGCGGGGATGCCGAAGGCGGCAAAGGCTTCCGAAACGATATATTCGCGCAGGACCGGACCGAGCGCCGCCCGCCCGTCGCCACGGCGGGAAAACGGCGTGGGGCCGGCGCCCTTCAGCTGGATATCGCGGCGGCGGCCTTCTGCGTCGATCACCTCGCCGAGAAGGATCGCCCTGCCATCGCCAAGCTTCGGCACGAAATTGCCGAACTGGTGGCCGGCATAGGCCATGGCGAGCGGACTTGCGCCGGACGGCACGACATTGCCGGCAAGGATCGCCGCCAGCCGGTCGGGATCGGACAGATCCGCCGCCACGCCCAGTTGCCTTGCCAGTTTCTCGTTGAAGGCCAAGAGCTTGGGATCTTCCACCGGCTCCGGATAGACCGGTGCGAAAAACCGTTCCGGCAGGCGGGAATAGCTGTTGTCGAACGAAAACAAGAGAGGATCTCCTTGGCGATGCCCGGATGAAGCGCCGCATGACGGCCGGGTCAGGGCGCAGCCGCCATCGCTTTCTGCCAATATGGGAAAAAGCGCCGGTGGCACAAGAGCGGAGGGCCAAGGAGAGACCCTGCCGCTGTGCAATGCAATACTCTGCTCTGCTTTGCTTTGTTGCGCCCCGCGCTGCCGTGCCTTGCTCCTATTGCGTCCCGTGCCGCTCCGGTTCGTCCTCGCCTGTTCCAGTCTGTTCCGTTCTGGCCGCCCCGTCCCGTTGCGGCACGCTATCCACAGTTATGTGAGCAATATTTTGCCATTCTGCGCCGAGAGCTGCCGCGAGACATGGTTTTTCGCCATGTGCCGCCCTACGTTAGGAAATAGCGATAAACCAGAGTTTCTGGGGAGATGTCATGATGGCATGCTTGCTTCGGTCTCGTACGCGTTTGATTTTCCGACATGCCTTGTCAGCCGCCGCAGCCCTTGCCGGCGGGCTTACGGCGGTGGCCGCCGGCGCCGGTCAGGCTTTAGCCGCCGATGCGATCGCGGCGCCGCCGCTGCCGCCGGCCGCCCTTGAAACTGTGCCGGTCTTCACCTGGAGCGGCCCCTATATCGGCGCCCATACCGGCTATGGCTGGGGCGATGGCGATGCGTCGGCTGCCGGCGCCTCGGCCTCGGACAATTTCGACGGTTGGCGGATCGGCGGCTTTGCCGGCTATAACTGGCAGATGTCGAGCGGTTTCGTCGCCGGTATCGAGGGCGACGTCAATTACGACTGGAACCGGAACCGCTATCCCGGCGGCATCGATATCGACAGCGGGTTCAGCGGTTCGGTGCGCGCCCGCGCCGGCTTCGCCTTCGACAGGGCGCTGCTTTATGCCGCCGGCGGCTGGACCGCGACCACCGTCAGCATCGATGGCGCCGGCCTCAACGACGACGACATGCTGAACGGCTGGACGATCGGCGCCGGCCTCGATTACGCCTTCACCGACATGGTCTTCGGCCGCGTCGAATACCGCTACAACGATTTCGGCCGCGGCTCGCTCGACGGCGTGCGCACCGATTTCAACCAGAGCGTCATCAATATCGGGCTCGGAGTGAAATTCTGACGCGCCGTGAAGGGGTTACGCCGAACAGGACGATCACCGGCAGCGGGCGGGCCGCAAGACAATGGGAGGAGCGCATCCTCCCATCCTCTTCTGCCTGCGAGCTGTTTCCCGTTCGCTGCCTGCCATTTGCCGCTGCCCGTGTCTCTCTGCCCTTGCTTCCCTTCCCATTCCTCTCTTCCCATTCCTCCCTGGCCATTCCTCTCTGGTCGTTCCTCTCTGTCCGGTCATCACTTCTGCGGCATCGCGTGCCGGGCATTGCTTGCGTCCCGCTGCGCGGGTGCGACATCTCGCTATCAGATCACGTCCCGGCTTTAACCTTCCATAATGTAGATCTGGCATCATAAGGAGCCGAGGCACCTGCGCGTCGTCATGCGCCGGCCTTGCGATGGGCGGCGCATGACCGCCGGAACCGAAAGAATGCCGATGCCTGCCTCGTCCACCCGCTTCAGTCCCGCCATGCTCGTCTTTGCGGCTGGCATCTGCGGCTTCCTCGCCCTGATCGGCTGGACGGAATATTCCAACTGGGCAACGCAGGTCGGAAGGGTCGAGACCAATCTCGAAAATACCGCCGAGGCGATCGCGCAGCACACGGACGACGTGATGGAAATGTCGCGCCTGCCGCTTGCCAGCCTGATTGCGGAAATCAACGACGAGCAGAACGACCCCGCCCAATTGCCGAAAAGCGTCACGGCGCTGATCAAGCGGCTGACGAAAGCCTCCCCGACGCTCGACACGCTGTCCTATATCGATGCCTCCGGGGCGATTGTCGCCACCTCCGCCCGGCGGGTGCCGCCCGGTCTCAATTTTTCCGACCGCGACTATTTCCAGATGCACCGGTCGAGCAACATGCCGCTGCCGGTGGTGGGCAAGCCGGTCAAGAGCCGGTTGTCGATGGACTGGATCATTCCCGTCACGCAGCGGGTCGTGCTGGCCGATGGCCGCTTCGGCGGCGTCGTCGTGTCCACCATCCGGGTCAATCACTTCGTCAACTTCTTCAACAATTTCAATGTCGTCAACGACGGGTCGATGCTGATCGTGCGGGGCGACGGGGTGATCCTGGCGCGGTCGCCGATCGAAGAAAGCCTGCTCGGCACGAATATCTCGCAGCACGAGATGTTCACCCGGTACCTGAAACAGGGCGCGACCGGCGCCTATCACTATATTTCCCCGGTGGACGAGACGCGCCGGATCGGCGGCTTTTACCAGAGTGCGCGCAGCGGCATCGTCGTGCTGGCCGCAGCGTCGGAGATCGACATCCTGATGCGCTGGGCTCAGGCCGCAAGGGCACGCTGGTCCTATGCGGCGATCCTGATGGCCGCCTGCCTTCTCGGCGCGCTTTACCAGAGGCGGCAGATCCGCCTGCGCCGGGCCGCAGAATCGCGCGGCGCAGCGCGCGAGGCGGAATTCCGGCTTCTGGCGGAATCCTCCGGCGACGTGATCTCGCGTTTCGACGAGGACGGCATCCGCGAATATGTCTCGCCCTCCTCCGCCCTCATTCTCGGGATCGCGCCGGACAAGCTGATCGGCCGCAGCGTGTTTGCCGATATGGAAGAGGATACCCAGGTCATCATCCGCGACGCCATCGACCGGCTGAGAACAAGTGCGGCGGCGGAAAAATACGTCGTGCGCCACATCAAGCCGAATGGCGAGACCGTGTGGCTGGAAACCGCGCTCAGCAAGCTGCCGGCAGCCGATCCGAAGGCGGGAACACAGGTGGTGGCGATCACCCGCGACGTCACCGTGCACAAGCATATGGAAGACGAGCTCGGCACGCTTGCCAATACCGACGAGCTCACCAAACTGGCCAACCGGCGCTATTTCAACCTGCGCTTCGAGGATGCGGTCGCCCGCGCCAAGCGGTCGCTCGCGCCTGTCTCTCTGCTGATGATCGATGCCGACCGGTTCAAGCTGTTCAACGATACCTACGGGCATGCCGCCGGCGACGAGTGCCTGAAGAAGATCGCCGGGGTGCTGCGCGACTGCGTACGCCAGCCGGAAGATCTAGCGGCACGCTATGGCGGGGAGGAACTGGCGGTGATCCTCGGCAGCGGTGCCAGCGAAGCGGCCGGCATTGCCGAGCGCATCCGCCGCGAAGTGGAACGGCTCGGTCTGCCGCATGCCGCAAACGAGCCGGCGGGGGTGGTGACGGTCAGTATCGGCGTGGCGACGCTCCTGGCCGACGGCACCGCGGGCGCGTCCACCCAGGCGCTGTTTGCCCAGGCCGACGGCGCGCTCTACCGGGCGAAATCGTCCGGTCGCAACCGCATCGTCACGACGGCCGACGATATCGCGGCCGAGTGACGCCACCGGCCGCGGCCCGCGCACGGACCCCGGTGGAATGGACCGGTGGCACGGGCTGCCATGGCGCAGCGAACGGGCTGACGGCACCGGTGTTGACCGGGTCCGACCGCATCAGCGGTCGGCAAACGCAGGCAGCAGAACGGCTTGCGGGACGCGCGGGCAGAACCATCACCGGCACTTTTCTGGCAGAACCGGCAACGGTACTGGCGGGCAGAACGGGCGTCGACACAAGCATGCGACACTGGCTGGCGGCATCGGCGGGTCGCACAGGCGGGTCGCACAGGCAGGCGGCACAGGCAGGTAGCATCGGCGGCGACGCCAGCCGACAGGTTCGGCAGGCAGCGGCATTGACGGGCGGCGGCGGCGCAAGCTGCGACACTGGCTGGTGGCATCGGCGGGTCGCACAGGCTGGTGGAACATGCAGGCGGCATCGGCGGCGACGCCAGCCGACAGGTTCGGCAGGCAGCGGCATTGGGGGGCGGCGGCGGCGCAAGCTGCGACACTGGCTGGTGGCATCGGCGGGTCGCACAGGCCGGTGGCACAGGCAGGTAGCGTCGGCGGCAACGCCAGCCGACAGGTTCGGCAGGCAGCGGCATTGGGCGGCGGCGGCGGTACACGCTGCGACACTGGCTGGTGGCATCGGCGGGTCGCACAGGCAGGCGGCACAGGCAGGTAGCATCGGCGGTGACGCCAGCCGACAGGTTCGGCAGGCAGCGGCATTGGGCGGCGGCGGCGGTACACGCTGCGACACTGGCTGGTGGCATCGGCGGGTCGCACAGGCCGGTGGCACAGGCAGGTAGCGTCGGCGGCAACGCCAGCCGACAGGTTCGGCAGGCAGCGGCATTGGGCGGCGGCGGCGGTACACGCTGCGACACTGGCTGGAGGCATCGGCGGGTCGCACAGGCCGGTGGCACAGGCAGGTAGCATCGGCGGCAACGCCAGCCGACAGGGTTCGGCAGGCAGCGGCATTGGTGGGCGGCGGCGGCGCAAGCTGCGACACTGGCTGGCAACACAAGCGGGTGGCACAGGCAGGTGGCACAGGCAGGCAGACGGCAGCGCCATGGACGGTCGGCGTAAACGGGCGGTGCGTATTCGAGACCGGAAAACGACATTTTGCCCTGCGGCGGCCGGCAAAGCGGTATACCGACCTTGTATTGCGGCGCGAAATATGCTTTCAGCGGGCATAGAGTTTCATCGCGTTTTCTTCTGCGACGCGCCCCAAGCGCCACCGCCCCGACCGCCTTTCCGGCCTCTGCCCCCAAGGTGCTTCCCGGTTCCGCTTCTGCCGCGCCACGACCGCCTACGGAGCCTTAAGCCTTGACCGATACCCCCGATGATGACCGATCGTCCGCCCGCATGTGGTGCGCCGAGTGGTCGAAGCCGATGCGCTGGGGGGTGCTGATCATTGCCTCTGTGGTTCTGACCGGCCTTCTCGAACAGGTTCACCTGCCGGCGGCGCTGCTGCTCGGGCCGATGGCTGCCGCAATCGCGATTGCCGCGATGGGCGGGCAGATCAGCATTCCCAAGCCGGGTTTTACCGCCGCACAGGCAATCGTCGGGATGATGATCGCCACCAGCATGCCGCTTTCCATCTTCGGCGAACTGGCCGAGGACTGGCCGATCTTCACCGTCGGCGTGCTCTCCGTCGTGGTTGCCGCCGGCTTTCTCGGCTGGCTGATGTCGCGCACCAAGCTGTTTCCCGGCACGACCGCCATCTGGGGCTCCTCCCCCGGTGCCGCCGCGGCGATGACGCTGATGTCGGAAAGCTACGGCGCCGACATGCGGCTCGTCGCCTTCATGCAATATGTCCGCGTCGTCTGTTGCGCGCTTGTCGCGACCGCGGTCGCCCGGTTCATGGGGGTCGATACGTCGGGCGTGGTGGTGGAGACCGTCTGGTTCCCCTCGGTCGATGTCGTCGACGTGATCGGCACGGCCGCCGTGGCGCTGATCGCCGCCTTTATCGGCCAGAAGCTGCGCATTCCCGGCGGGCCGCTGCTGATGCCGCTGTTTGCCGGGCTGGCGCTGAAGATGACCGGCGTCATGCCGCTCGTGCTGCCGCCATGGCTTCTGGCGCTGAGCTATGCCGGGATCGGCTGGGGGATCGGCATGCGGTTCACCCCCGATGTCGTCCTGCATGCCGCCCATGCCCTGCCGCGGGTGCTTCTGTCGACGCTGACGCTGATCGGCATCTGCGGCTGTTTCGCCGTGGTTCTGGTGCATGTCACGGGTATCGACCCGCTTTCGGCCTATCTGGCGACCAGCCCCGGCGGCGCCGATTCCGTTGCCATCATCGCCGCATCGACCAAGGTGGACGTGCCCTTCGTGATGGCCATGCAGATCGCCAGGTTCCTGTTCGTGGTGATCACAGGGCCTGCGACCGCGCGGCTTCTGTCGCGCACGTCACCGAAGGCGTGAGGGTTGCCTGAACGGTCTCTGCAATCCCGCAGCCCCCGGCGCTATGCGCTATCCTCATGAAATCGAAATGACTTCCAGTTCCTGACCATTGAGCGTGACGGTCTCTCCGACGCGCTTGCCGGACAGGAGGCGGGCAACCGGCGAGACATAGGAGATCGACCCCGCCTTCGGATCCGCCTCGTCCTCGCCGACGATCCTGTAGGTCTGTACCCGGCCGTCCTCGCGCTCGAAGGTCACGGTGCTGCCGAAGACGACGACGGTCTTGCTCTCGGGAACCGGCATCAGGATGGCGGTGTGAAGCCGTTCGGCGAGATAGCGAAGATCGCGCAAGGGACCGGCCTGCTGGCGGCGCTTTTCGTTGATATCGTCGATGCCGTTCGATGCTTCGAAAGCGGCGCGCGCCCGCGCCTGCTCGGCTTCGAGCGCCGCAAGGCCCTCGCGCGTCACGAGGTTCGGATGTTCGGAAACAGGCCGATCCGGCAACAGCGTCTCGGCCGCCGTTTCGGCACTTTCTTCCTTGGTAAAGGCAACGCTCACGCCTGAAAACTCCAATCACTGGTCAATCGTCATAGATAGGGCGACAGGGACGCGGATGGCAAGGCCGGCCCCTTGCGACGGACGAGACCGGGACAGCCGGCCGGCACGCCCCGACGGGCGGCAGCGCCGCCCTCATGCGGCCTCGTGATCGCCCCGCCAGACTGTCGCGGATCATTTCTTTTCGCGCAGACCTTGTTAATTGCACAGATTTCTCTATCTTGAGCTCATCGAACCTTGCCAGCGACTCTTGTCCGCAGCCCTTCGGCTCTTTCAGATTTTCTATCATCGTCGATTTACCGCCGGATAGTCCGGCACTCCAACGATTGAAAGGAAATCGTTATGAACACAGGCACCGTAAAGTGGTTCAACAGCACCAAGGGCTTCGGCTTCATTCAGCCTGATAACGGCAGCACCGATGTATTCGTTCACGTTTCGGCCGTTGAGCGCGCCGGCATGAACGGCCTGACCGAAGGTCAGAAGATCCGTTACGACATCGTGCAGGACAAGCGTTCGGGCAAGAGCTCGGCCGACAACCTGCAGGCTGCTTAATATTTAAGTCATCGCCATAGCGTGACCACGGATGTAATGGCACGCAAATGGCTCGATGGCGGATGGAGGTCGGGCGTAAAACCCCGGCCTTTTGTTTTCCGGCCAGGTTTTCGGCCTGCTTTTTCGACCTGTCTTTTTCGGCTCTGGGAGGTTATGGTGAAGAACCTGCGCTACCAGGCCGGTGATCTGGTCTTTCTGAAGGCAGGCGCTTTTCAGGCCGGTGAACCGAACCAGCAATGCCGGATCCTATCCGTGCTGCCCGACGCTTACGGGCGAGCGCAATATCGTATCCAGTTCGGTGCAGAAAATTGGGAACGCCGAATTACGCATGAGGATATCGACCATCATCTGTCGGAACGGCGCTCCGAGAGCGACGGCCCAGATGAGACACCGGTCGGCGGCTCATGGGTTAATTCCAGTTCGATAAAGATCAAAAGGTAGTTTCTACCGAGTAAGGAGATGTTTTGCAGGTACTTGTAAGAGATAACAACGTCGATCAGGCCCTTCGCGTCTTGAAGAAGAAGATGCAGCGGGAAGGTGTTTTCCGCGAAATGAAGCAGCGGAGCGCCTACGAAAAGCCCTCGGTCAAACGCGCCAGGGAAAAAGCCGAAGCCATCCGCCGGACGCGCAAGCTCGCCCGCAAGAAGGCTCAGCGCGAAGGTCTGCTGCCCGCACCGAAGAAGAAGGTAATCGTCGCGCGCGCGCGCTGATTGCTCTTGACGCTACAAGAAGCACAAGATGCGCCCGATCCTCGTGACCGTGTGCATCGTGCTTCCTGCGACTTTCTATGGCATGGGCGGCGGAATACGCTGCGCATGTTTCTGGCACGGGACCACAGGAGAGGCCGGATGACCGCCACCAAGGACCAGTTCTTCAAGCCCGCGAAGCTTTCCGCGGACGCCAAGGTCAATCAGACGAATACCGTAGTTCGGGAAATTCTGGACACCGAAGCCGCAGCACGGGACAAGAAGACGGAAAATCTCCGCGCTCTTCGTCTGGCGCGCGAAGCCGCAGCCACGCCTGCGCCCAAGAAAACCGGCCGCGGCAGCAAATAAGCGCTGCGCCTGAGCCGCGTTCGCCGCGCAATCAGGCCAATTCAATTCGACCCCTTTCGCGCCCATTCGATCCTGGGGCAACGCATGGGCGCCCTGATCCGGTCATCTTTCGGCCGGACGCGACCGCGTGGCGATCCCGGCATTGCAGGCTGCAACGCCGAATTTTCCCTTTGCATAATCGCAGTTCCAGCCTTGCGGCTCCACCGGAGCGGCAAGGCTTGCGACAGGGCGTGTATTGAACGCTCCATCCCTTTGAAACGATGCAGCCGGCGTTGCCGACATCGGATCCGGCTTCCGGGTCAAAGCCGTCATCGGGAGACCGAGGCCCGGATTGCCGTCAGGATGGCGCGCCCGCAAGGCGCCTCTCATACCTTCTCGGGCGAATAGCCGGCCTCGCGGATCGCGTTTTCCGCGGTCGTGGCATCGCCTTCGACGCCGACCTTGCGGGTGGCCAGATCGATCTCGACGACGGCGCCCGGCAGGGCGTCGGCGAGCGCCGAGCGCACAGTCTTTTCGCAATGGCCGCAGGTCATGTCGGGAACGGTGAAGAAAGCAGTCATGATCGTCTCCTTATGGGGGTTCCGGGTGTTGGTTCCGGGGGTTGGTTTCAGGTTGCGGTGCCGGCTTTTCGGCCGGTGGTCGTCGCGCCGTGTAAGGCTCTGGTCAGACGGTGCCTGCCGCATGCGCCATCTCGCCGGCCAGATCGTCGAGGATCGGGCAATCCGGCCGGTGATCGCCGCCGCAGCAATGGGCAAGGTGTTTCAATGTCTTGACCATGCCCTGCATATCGGCGATCCGCCGCTCGAGATCCGCCACATGGCGGGTGGCGATCTCCTTGACCGCCGCACTTTCGCGACCTTGATCCTGCCAGAGCTTCAGAAGCGCTTCGGTCTCTTCCAGCGAAAAGCCCAGCGAGCGGGCGCGCTTGATGAAGCGCAGTATATGCACCTCGTCGGCCCCGTAGACCCGGTAATTGTTGCCGGTGCGGGCGGCGGGCCTGACCAGCCCGATCTCCTCGTAATAGCGGATCATCTTGGCCGAGACGCCCGAGGCGTCCGAGGCCTGGCCGATATTCATCGCCGTCTTTATCGCCGTCTTTATCGCCGTCGCGTTCATCCGGCATCCTTTCCGAGCGTCATGGTTTTCAATCGCAGCGCATTGGCAAGGACGAAACTGCTCGACAGCGCCATGGCCGCCGCACCGATCATCGGCGACAGCATCCAGCCGAAGACCGGATAGAAGACACCGGCCGCAAGCGGGATCAGCGCCACGTTGTAGCCGAAAGCCCATATCAGGTTCTGCCGGATGTTCGTCATCGTGGCGCGGCTGACCTCGATCGCCGCGGCAATGGCATTGAGATCGCCGCCGACCAGAACCACGTCGGCGCTTTCGATCGCCACATCCGTGCCGGTGCCGATGGCAATGCCGATATCGGCCTCGGCCAGCGCCGGCGCATCGTTGATGCCATCGCCGACGAAGGCGAGCATGGCGCCGTGAGTGGCACTCGTGCTGCCCCCGGCGCTGCCATTTGTGCTGCCATCTGCGCTACCTCGCGTGAGTTCCGCCGCCCCTCCCGCTCGCGCTTTTGCCCCCTGTTCGGCGCGAAGGCGGCGCACCGCCTCCACCTTGCCTTGCGGCAGAACCTCGGCGGCCAGATGGTCGATACCGACCTCTTTCGCGATCGCCTCTGCGGTGACGCGGTTGTCGCCCGTCACCATTGCGACCGTCAGCCCCATGCGCTTCAACCGGGAAATCGCCGCCGCACTGGTTTCCTTCACCGGATCGGCGACGGCGATGACGGCGACAAGCCGGCCGTCGATGGCGGCATAGACGGGGGTCTTGCCCCGTTCTGCCAGCCCTGCGACAGCCTCGGCAAAGACTTCGACGGCAAGGCCGAGATCACGCATCAGCCGCTCGGCGCCGATGACGACCTGACGGCCGGCGACCGTGGCGCGAAGCCCGTGGCCGGTCAGCGCCTCGACATCCGTTGCCTCGGGAAACAGCAGGCCGCGCTCTCTGGCGGCGCTGACGATGGCAGAGGCGATCGGGTGTTCCGAGCGGTTTTCGGCAGCGGCCACGAGTGCCAGGATTTCCGTCTCGCTATCGCCGGCATCGGCCAGCACGAGATCGGTCAGATGCGGCTCTCCTCTGGTGATCGTGCCGGTCTTGTCGAGGACGACGATCCCGACATCGCGCAGGGCCTGCAGCGCATCGCCCTTGCGGAACAGAACGCCCAGACCGGCCGCCCGGCCGCTGCCGGTGACGATCGAGACCGGAACGGCAAGGCCCATGGCGCAGGGGCAGGCAATGATCAGAACCGCGACCGCCGAGATCAGCGCGTGCGACAGGCGCGGCTCCGGGCCCAGCGCAAACCAGGCGACGAAGGTTAGAAGCGCCAGACCGATCACGGCCGGCACGAACCAGGCTGTCACCCTGTCGACCAGCGTCTGGATCGGCAGTTTTGCGCCCTGCGCTTCCTCCACCATGCGGATGATGCCCGACAGAATCGTATCGCGGCCGACCTTTTCAGCCCTGAACCGGAATGCGCCATTGCCGTTGACCGTGCCGCCGGTGACGGCACTGCCCTTTTTCTTTTCCACCGGCAGCGGCTCGCCCGATATCATCTTCTCGTCGACATTGGAGCGGCCGTCGATCACCGTGCCATCGACGGCGATGCGCTCGCCGGGCCTGACGATCACCGTATCGCCGACCATCACCTCGGCGGCTGCGATATCCAGCTCTTCCCCGTTGCGCTCGACGCGGGCGGTGCGGGCCTGGAGATGGCCGAGTTTTTCGATCGCCTCGCCGGTGCGGCCGGTGGCGCGCGCTTCCAGCAGGCGGCCGAAGAGGATCAGCACGACGATGACGGTGGCGGCCTCATAATAGACGAAACGCGCGGTTTGCGGCAGCAGCTCTGGCCCGAACGTGGCGGTGACGGAATAGAGATAGGCCGCCAGCACGCCGATCGCGACCAGCGAGTTCATCTCGGGATGTCCGCGCAGAAGGTTCGGCAGGCCGATCTTGAGGAAACGCCGGCCGGGCCAGAAGATTACCGCCGTCGCGAGCGCGAAATAGACATAGTTGAGCGTCTGCGTGTCGATGACGCCCATGACGGCGTGATGAAAGGGCGGGTAGAGATGGCCGGTCATCTCGATGAGGAAGAGCGGCAGCGTCAGCACGGCTGCAATCGCCAGATCGCGCTTCAGGCGCAGTTCCTCACCGGCATGGCCGTGAATATGGTCATGCGCTGCGCGACCGCGAGCCGGGTGGTTGTTTGCAAAATGGCCGGATGCAGCATGATCGTGTGCGGCCGAGAGGGGCGCGTGCCGGGCTTTTGCGGTAACGTTGCGTCCGGCTTCCGACGATCCTTCCTCGACCGGCAAAGCCGACGGAGAGCCGTGGCCGTGATCGGCGTGCGTGGCGTGAGTGGTGTCGGGGGCTCGGCTGGCGAGGGCGGAGGCTTTGCCGGCATCGCTCCCACCTGCGCCGTGGAGGGCGGGCTCCGCATGGGGATCGCCCGCTCCTGCGAACGAGGCCATCCCGGCATCATCCAGCGCATATTCCATGGCGCCCTCGGGAATTTCATAGCCGAGCTTGCGGATCGTCTTGTCGAGCAGGTCGGGCGAAAAGCCGTCTTCGGTCTCGATGGTGAGCTTCTTCGTGGCGAAATTGACGGCGCTTTTCGTCACGCCCGCGACCTTGGCCGCCCCCGTCTCGACACGCCGCACGCAGGAGGCGCAGGTCATACCCTCGACCGGAACGGTGAGCGGTCGGCGCGGCGCGGCCACTGCGGCGGCACGATGTGCCGGCGTGGCGGTGGAGGCTTCGATATCCGGGTGATCCATGGCGATGCGATCCTTTCGCATCCTCATGTAAGGCTTCCCATCATGGGAAGGTCAAGGGGTGGGCGCCATTTCATTCCCCGCATCCAATGTCGGCCACATGGCGCGGCCCCTCCCCCCTTGCCCGGCGGCCTCAAGCCGGAGCGGAGCAGGAGCAGGAGCAGGAGCAGCTTGGCCTTTCTCGTGGGGCCGGTCTTCAGCATGATGCGCTTCAGGTGCAAGCGGGCGGTCTTAACGGAGATGCCGACCGAACGGGCGACCGCCTCCGGCGGCCGGGCAGAGGCAATGCCGCGGGCGACGCGGGGGCGGGCCGGCGTCAGATCGGAGAGGCCGCAGAGAAGCCGCATGTCGGGCGGGCCGACCCTGCCGACTTCGATGACCGCAAGGGTACCATCGCGCGGGGAAAGACATCGCTGGCAGAGCGGCGGACCGGGATCAGATGGAGATGCCGGCCGAAAACATGCCGACCAAAAACATGCGGGCCGAAAATATGCCGGCCAAAAAGGGCCAGCCGGGCGACCCGGAGTGCAGATCTTTGTGTGAAATGACCGGCTTGCGGCGGGTTGTTCGGGCTTCACCTGCGCAGCAAGACAGATCCGCGCGTGGTCCGCCAGGACCAGACCGCGTCAAAACACACGGCCACGGCCGATCACAGGCAAAGGCATCCTGCGCTTTCGGTGACTTGGCGCCGGTTCCTCTTACAAACCGTGTCAGCGTTGCGCCGTCTCGCCGACAGTCAGCGGCCAGTCGACGAGATAATCCTCGAAATCGTCCACATCGACTTCCGTCTCGCTGATGGTGCGGCCCTTTGCGGAAATGCCGGCCTGATGCACCGTCTGCCGGTCACCCGAGACGAGCGGGTGCCACCAGTAGAGATCCTCGCCGTCGCGCACCAGCCGGTAGCCGCAGGTGGGCGGCAGCCAGCCGATCTCGTCGACGCTTTGCGGCGTCAGCTGGATGCATTCCGGCACCGTCTCCTGCCGGTTGGGGTAGTCCTTGCACTGACAGCTCTCGCCATCGAGCAGACGACAGGCAACCGAGGTGAAGGCCACTTCGCCGGTGTCCCAGTCCTCCAGCTTGTTGAGACAACAGAGGCCACAGCCATCGCACAGGCTTTCCCATTCGCTCTGGCTGAGCGCCTCGAGCGGCTTGACCTTCCAGAACGGCAGTTCCTCCGGCTTGATCTCCAGCGATGGGGTGTTTTGTGCGATCATCATCTCGTCTTTGCCTGATAAGCCGCCCACATGCGCCCTGAAGGCGGCGCAATCAAGAGCGGCGTCACGTTTTCTTCGGCCTTCCGCCCCTGGTGTCCTCTGTGCCGCTGACGGACACCAGGGCGTGCGAACGGGCGCGGCCGCCTTTCTGGCGGGCCTCCGGCTTAAGATCGTCCATAGACGCCCTGATGCCGAAAATGCCGGCCATCAGCCCGGATGTCGTATAGTGCATGTCGCGCTTTCCCAAGGCAGGCCGGTCGCCCCGGCAACGACCCCGACGATCACTTTTGCAGCACAACGGAACAAAGGCCATGGCCGGCGCTTAACCTTGCCCCCATATTTAAATCGCCCGTCAACCATTTGTAAGCTAATGCTGATTAACGGTCGGGGTTCATGCGTCCGGTCGATGGGACGAAGACGGCACGACTGCGAAGACATGAGTGCGAGGACAGGGCGGATATCCCGGTGCAAGACGATCACGCCGACGACACGAAGACGAATTCCGGGGCGAATGCTTCGGACACGGCTTCGCGCGGCGGGAATGGCCAGGGAGACGCGCGCGCAGAGCGCGCAGGACGGACGGCGCGGCGGCAGCGGCACGTTTTTCTGCGCATCGACAGCTGGATCGACTCCACCATCTGGACGCTCGGCTTCAAGCTGGTGGAACTGTGGGAGGAGATCACCATCTTCTTTCGCCGGTTCCGGGTGCGTGGCTGGAAGAAGCTCGGCTTCGAGCTTGCCGGCGAGGCGATGACGCTCGGCACCGTGGGCTTTCTCGGCCTTCTGGTTCTGGCACAGCCCGCCTTTGAGGAAACCAAGACCGACTGGCGCAACCGCGGCGATTTCGCCGTCACCTTTCTCGATCGCTACGGCAATGTCATCGGCCATCGCGGCATCATCCATCAGGATTCGGTGCCGATCGACCAGCTGCCGGACAATCTGATCAAGGCGGTGCTGGCGACCGAAGACAGACGCTTCTTCGACCATTACGGCATCGATTTCATCGGCCTTGCCCGCGCCATGAGCGAGAATGCGCGGGCCGGCGGCGTCGTGCAGGGCGGCTCGACGCTGACGCAGCAGCTGGCCAAGAACCTGTTTCTCACCAATGAGAGATCGATCGAGCGCAAGATCAAGGAGGCGTTTCTCGCCACCTGGCTCGAAGCCAACCTGTCGAAGAAGGAGATCCTGTCGCTCTATCTCGACCGCGCCTATATGGGCGGCGGCACATTTGGCGCGGCGGCCGCGGCACAGTTCTATTTCGGCAAGAACATCAAGGATATCAATCTGGCGGAAGCGGCGATGCTGGCCGGCCTGTTCAAGGCGCCGGCGAAATACGCACCGCATGTGAACCTGCCGGCGGCACGCGCCCGCGCCAACGAGGTTTTGAGCAACCTCGTGCAGTCGGGCATGATGTCGGAGGGTCAGGTGATTGCCGCAAGGCGCAATCCGGCAACCGCGATCGACCGGGCGGATGTGAAATCGCCCGATTATTTCCTCGACTGGGCCTTTGACGAGGTGCAGCGGCTGGCGGCGCAGGGCAAATTTCACGATCATTCCGTCGTGGTGCGCACGACGATCGACATGGGCCTGCAACAGGCGGCCGAACAATCGATGGAAACCAGCCTTCGCGAATATGGCGACACCTACAAGGTGAAGCAGGGCGCCATGGTGATGATCGAAAACGGCGGCGGCGTGCGCGCCATGGTCGGCGGGCGCGACTATGGCGAGAGCCAGTTCAACCGCGCGACACGGGCGCTGCGCCAGCCCGGCTCGTCGTTCAAGCTCTATACCTATTCGGCGGCGATGGAGCACGGGTTCACGCCGGAAAGCGTCATCTCCGATGCGCCGATCACCTGGCGGGGATGGTCTCCGCAGAATTACGGCCGTTCCTACAAGGGCAAGGTGACGCTGCTCACCGCCATGGCGCAATCGCTCAATACCGTGCCTGTGCGGCTTGCCAAGGACTATCTCGGGACGGACGTCATCGTCGACACGGCCAAGGCTTTCGGGGTGGAAACGCCGCTTCGCAACGACAAGACCATTTCGCTCGGCACGTCGGAAGTGACCGTGCTCGATCAGGCGACGGCCTACGCCGTGATGCCGGCCGGCGGCGTGCAATCGCACCGGCACGGGATCGACGAGGTTTTGGGCTATGGCGGGCAGGTTCTCTACGACTTCAACCGGGACGAAACGCCGGCGAAACGCGTGCTTTCCGAAAAGGCGCTGTCGTCGATGAACCGCATCCTCACCCAGATCCCGGTGATCGGCAGCGCCCGGCGGGCGGCACTCGACGGCGGCATCGTTACCGGCGGCAAGACAGGCACCTCGCAGAACTACCGCGACGCCTGGTTCATCGGCTTTACCGGCAATTACACGACCGCCGTCTGGTTCGGCAATGACGACTATACGCCGATGAACAACATGACCGGCGGCTCGCTGCCGGCGATGACGTTCAAGACGCTGATGGACTATGCCCATCAGGGGATAGAACTGCGTGCCATTCCCGGCATCGACAATCCGCTGCCGACGGGCAAGCACGGCAAGGGCGAGGCTGTGGCGGCGAAAGCCGGATCGGCCAAGGCAAATGAGGCGAAACCTGGCGAGGCCGCCGGCCTTTCGGCGCTCGTCAGGGCGCGCGCGCTGTCATCGGAAACCACCCGGATCCTCAAGGGCATTGCCGCTGCGCTGAAGGATGCCGGTCCGCTTTCACCGGCTACGGCGAAGGTGGCGGACGGCACGACGACGGGATCGGTGAGCGACGACGGCCGTGGAACCGGCACTGAAACGGGAACGGCGCGCGTGATGCCGGTCGTCGGGCGGTAACAGGCGACATCCCTGGCGCAGGTTCGCCTTTCGTCGAAACGCGCCCCTGCCCCACCTCTCCGTGTCCACGCCATTGCGGCCGCAGAACCGGGTTCGGCTGTTGCCGGCCGTGATGCGAAGATCACGCCGCGCCCGTCTTTTTTGCTCAGAGCCCGAAATTCCAGACTTCCTGAACCGTCTTGCCGAGGATCTGGCGGCGGTCCTCGTCGGGCATGAAATCGAGGTGATCGCGATAGAGCTCGACGATCTTCGGATACTCGATCTGCGGCCTGGAGATCGGCCAGTCGGTGCCCCACATCAGCCGCTTCGGGCCGAAGGCATCATAGAGCTTCTTGATCTGGTCCATCGCATCCGCATAGGGGTAAGGCTGTTTGGAAACCTTCCACGGATGCGAGATCTTCATGAAGACCTTCGGATAGCGGGCGAGCGCCAGAAGATCCGCAACGCCCTTCTCGTTGGTCGGTTCGACATCGGCCATGTGGTCGATCACCACCGTGAGGTCGGGATTGGCCTCGATGAGGGGCAAGAGCTGCGGCAGGCGCGGCGCTTCCGTGAGGACCGTCATCGGCACTTTCAACTCGGCGCAGCGTTTCCACAGCGGCGGCATCAGCGGGCCCTTGATCCAGTCATATTCCGGCGCCGTGTAGGGGCTGATGCGGACGCCGCGAAAGCCCTGTTCCTGCGTCAGTTTCGACAGCGTATCGGGGGCGGCCGGATCCTCCGGGTTGACGCGGCACACACCGAGAAACGTGTCGGGATAGCGTTTCAGCACATCGGCGAGGTAGCTGTTATCCCACATGTAATGGATCATCTGGATGAGCACCGTGCGCGACACGCCGTTGTCGCGCATCAGGTCCAGCATCATCTCGGCGGAATTGTCTTCGGTCGGCGGCTTGCGGGCCGGCGAGAAGGGAAAGGCCGGGTCGCGCTTCCAGACATGGACGTGGGAATCGATGATCAGAGGCGCGGCGGCCTCGGCGCCGCGCGAAAACAGCGGCTCGGCCAGAAAAGGGGCAGCAGCACCGGCTGCGGCAAGCGATATGAAACTGCGACGATCCATGGAATCCTCCTCCAGATTTTTCGATCGGTGATGGTCAAGGCAGGCAGGTGGGACATGCCGATATCCGGCCGGCTGCACGGGGCATCCCGGCATAGCGGACAACGGCCATATAGGATGACCTCCCATCATCCTGTATGATGAATATCGCAGAGATCAGTCAGGTTGCAAGAGCCATTCGCAAGCCTGTCTGCACCCCGCCGCTTCCCCGGCTTTCTTGCGGCCAACCGTTCCTTCCCTTTGGAATCAATGATATTCCTTGAGCGCACCCGCTGATTTGCGGGCCACCGGCAAGAGAACGAGGCAAGCAGGGGGACAAAGGCCGATCGTGTTCCGTGTACCGTTTCTCATTGCCGTGGCGCTGGCGATCGCTTTTGGTGGCGGCATCTGGTCGACGCTGAAGGCGCTCGATGCGACGACCGGGTTCGGGGCGATCAGGCTCGGGCCGTGGGAGGCGTTTCCGCGGGCACAGACGGCCGAGGCAGACCCTTACGCCAAATCGCACCGGGCCAATGCCGGAAAGCTGCTCTATGCCAGCGCCGAAGGATTGACATTTACCGCCTCCACCGACGACCGCGGCCAGCGGCTCAACTCCGCCTGCCGCTATACGGTGAGCGGCCAGACGCCGGCCGCACGGTTTTGGACGCTCTTTGCCAGCGGCGAGGACGGCCAGCCGCCGCCGGCCGACAGTCCGCTTCCCCGCGCGCTGAATTCGCGCATCATCGTCAGGCCCGCCGATGGCAGCCTCGACATTGCCGTCGCATCGGCGGCGCAGCCGGGCAACTGGCTCGCCGTGCCGAACGGTGCTGCGGCGTCCGGCCGGCCGTTTCTGCTGACGCTGACGCTTCTCGATACGCCGGCCGCCGGAAGTTCCGGCCTCGTCGATCTGTCGATGCCGAAGATCGAGAGAACTGGATGCGGCAATGGCTGAGCATCCCGACAATCAGCTGCGCGACGACCGGCTTGATCACGGCGAACGGGATCCCGGCCAAAGGGATGCC
Source organism: Neorhizobium sp. (assembly GCA_028283725.1). Taxonomy (GTDB): domain Bacteria; phylum Pseudomonadota; class Alphaproteobacteria; order Rhizobiales; family Rhizobiaceae; genus Neorhizobium. The sequence goes on from JAPWKC010000004.1 coordinate 990,070, forward strand.
GGCCGAGGAGATGCCGGCCGTGGGGATGCCGGCCAAGGGGATACCGTACAGGTCGGCGGCCAGACTGGTGCCGGCGGCCTGCACCCGAAGGCCCAGGCGAGGCCTCGATTTTTCGCGCGCCTATTGCCGGAAGGGCTCAGAACACGGTTTGCCGGCGCTTTCGGCCACCATGGCAAGCGGCGGTTCGGCGAGCGCACGACGGGGCTCTTGCTGTTCTGGCGTTCGTTCAAACGGCGGCCGGCGGCAGCGCATCCGGCCCATTCACGCCGGGCCCGGCGGACAAGCCTCGTTCTCGGACTGATCTATGCGATCGTCACCGGGGTGATCGGGGCTGCCATCCTGCATCTCGTCATCATCCTCGCGCTGCCGCAATTCAGCGATCGCGACGCCTTTACCCGCGTTCTGGCCGAGGGCGAGATCAACCAGTTCCACCAGATCGGCGCCTCGCTCGATGCCGCCGGGCTTTCGAGGGACGATCCTTTCGTCGATGCGGCCGTTTGCGGCTTCGATCTCTCCGACAGCCCGATCCGGCTCGTCGGCGCCAATCCCGGCGTGCCCTTCTGGTCGCTCGGCGTCTTCAACGGCCGTTCCGACGAGGTATTCAGCATCAACGACCGGACCTCGGCCGATCATTCGCTCGACGTCGTCATCGGCACGCCGCAGCAGCTGACGCAGCTGCGCAAGGCGCTGCCGGACGGCCTGTCGCAATCGATCCTGGTGGAAAGTGCCGCCACAGACGGGTTCGTCGTGCTGCGCGGCATGGCGCCGATGCAAAGCATCCAGCCGTTCGTGGCGGAATTTCTCGGCAAGGCCAGCTGCGCACCCTACGAGTGGCGCGGCCGCAAGGGATTTTAGGGTTCTTTCGACGGTCTTGCGCGCTCGGTGGCGCTCACCGGGTTTCGGCGCAGGGCAAAAGAGCGTCAGCTCAGTGCTCAGGGCTCAGGGCTCAGGGCTCAGGGCTCAGGGCTCAGGGCTCAGGGCTCAGGGCTCAGGGCTCAGGGCTCAGGGCTCAGGGCTCAGGGGATGATGCGCGAACCCGCGCCATGTGCAAGAGCGGCATCGCAAACGGGCTTGCCGGCCATGGTGGCGGCGCAAGCAACATCAGTTCTGTTCAAGGCGGACGGTGTGGTTTTCCGCCTTGCGATCCATCCGGTCGTCGAAGCGCTCATAGCGCACGCCGGTGAAGATCAGTACATCGGCCGGGCCGAAGGGGCGCTCTGGCGGATGCTGTTTGCCGATCTCGATGCTCGGCGCTTTCGGCTGATGGCTGCTTCGCCATGCATTCAAAGTCACGATCTGTGCCATGCTCGTCTCCGTTTCACGGTTTCGAGACGGATGAAGACGGTTGCGATCTCACCCTGCCCCTCATGGAGCTGACGCTTCCCGCATCCTCGCACGGGCATCTGCGCCTTTCTCGTCAATGTGCCGACCGCCGGTCAACAACCGCACGTTTCGGGCTCATCGACAGTCTTTCCGGTCGATCCGTCCAGGCCGACCGCATCGGGAAACGACGAAAATCGCCCCTTCTCCCGCATTTCCAGGAAATCCGACAGGCGACATTGCCGCCGGTTTCCTCACATCAATTCAGCCAGAGCAAGGTTAACAGAAAGTTAACGCTAATATTGCAAGTTGTAACCTGTGCATGCTCGCCTGTCGCTCAACCTCAGCATGACAAGCCCAACGCCGGCATGAGGACCACAACGCGGCCGGCAGGCTTTGGTTCAGTTTTTCGCCGTCCGGCCCACCGGGTGCGGATGGCGCCCGGACCGAACCGGCAGCGCGACCTATCCCGCCTGTGGACAAACCTGTGCCGAAGGCCGGTATTGCAGCGCGATCCCGTATCGAAACGAGGCGTTTTCACGTGGTGTTAACCCTTAAACGGTTAGCATCCGGTTAAACCAGCAGTCGGAGACCGGTATCCCCTTCGGCGCCTCGGCATTTGTATTGCGTAGAACGAGTTTGCCCGTGACGAGCGAGTTTCGAGATCTTGAGAGGCCCGCGGCCATGCGTAACAAGGATGTGGTGCTGATGGCCACCGTGACGAGTTTCGAGAGCCTTCCGCATCCTTCGCGGTCGGAGCTTCGACAATTCGCCGAGCTGTTCTCGCCGCTCTTTCGCGCATCGTCGGAGGAGGCACGCCGGCAGGCGGTGGCAGCGCTGTCGCAGTCGAAAACCGTGCCTGCGACCGTCGCCTTCTTCATCGCCAGCCAGCCGATCGCCGTCGCCGCCCCCTTTCTCGCCGCCTCGCCCTGCCTCACCAACGAGGCGCTGATCACCATTGCCAAGAGCCAGGGCGTCGATCACGCCCGTGCCATCGTGCGGCGCGAGAACCTTGCTCCGGCCGTCATCGACGCACTGGTCGCGCTGCGCTATGAGCGGACGGCGCTTCGCACGATGCCTTCGGCAGAGAGCGCCGAACCGGCGCATGTCGGCGACATGCCGGCCGATATCGAGCCTTCGGCGCTCGACATGCTGGCCGGATCGATGGCCGAGGACGTGACCGCCACCGACACGGTCGAGGCCGCACTTGCCACAGCGCACGAGGCCGAACGGATGCTGCGGGAAGACGAGCTTCGACACCGCCTGAAGCTGATGGCCGGCCATAACGAGCGCAAGCCGGACGACCGGCTCGGTCTCAGAACGCTGTCTTCCGTGCAGGCGGCCCTTCTGGTGCGCTTTGCCCGCGCGCGCGACGCCGCGCATTTTGCCGGCGTCCTGTCCGATACGCTTTCCTCCAGCCGCTGGCTGGCCGAACGGGTGCTGCTCGACGTTTCGGGCCTGCAGCTTGCCACCGTCCTGAAGGGCGTGCATGCCGAGCGCGCCGATGCCACCTATATCCTGACACGCTTCTACGACCATCTCGCCGAGACGAAGGCCGGGATCAACCGTGTCGACGTCTTGTGGGACGGGCTCGACGAGGACCAGTGCGGACGCCGCCTGGAAAGCTGGCGGCTGGCAGACCGCTATACCCATGCGCCGGCGCACGGGCACGGGCAGGTCCGCGTGTCGGAATTTGCACCCGGCAACACGGATGCGCCTGCGGACGAGGCTGTTGCGGCCGAGCGCCGGCCGCTGCGCACCACCGCCAGCCTGCGACGGGCCGCCGGACATCGCGGGCGCTAAAACGCCGTCGCGATCCTTCCGCTTGGCCTGAAGCGCCTCGGGGATGTGTTTTCGGGTGCGTGCTCATCCGAAACCGCAGGCGGTTTCGGGCGGCATGGATCACACGTCCTTCACCACGGTCAGAAGATCGGCGGCATCGTCGATCTCCAGTTCGACCAGCCAGAGATCGGGATCGAAGCGCAGTTCGCGCTCGATGAGATCCTGCACGGCCTGTGCCTGTGCGCGCTCCAGACGGATCTCGAAACGGCGGGAGCCATCGTCGCCGGCATCGAAAAAGTTCTGCGGCGCGGGCGCATAGAGCGTCTCCGTGCCATCGCGAAAGCGCTGGCGGACAAAGACCGCACCCGCCTCGTCGGCACCGCGATGCTCGATCGCCGCAAAGCCTCCCATGCCAAAGACACGGCGGGTGAGAGCGGAAATGAAAAGTTCTGATTTCAGGCGCATGGTTTTCGTCTTGTCGGATGAGGGCAATTACGGGCCTGGTGTGCCCCGCGAGGCGCCCTGCCCCGTCGTCAAAGCGCGCCGATCGCCTTCAGCTTCTGCAGCACCATCGGGTTGGGCTCGCCGGTTTCGGGCAGGCGGTAATGGCGTTCGAAGCGGCGGATCGCGTCCTTCGTGTCGCGGTCGGCATAGCCGCTGACGCGCACGTCGGCATAGGCGATGTTGGAAAGGCCGCGCTGGATCTGCAAAACCAGATCGGGGGCGCTGCCGGCGGCCGAGACGCGGGTTGCGGCCGCCGTGTGCAGCGGCGGCGCCGAGACCGACTGGCGGGCGGCTGTCGGGCGCACGCTGCCGACCGGGATATCGGCCGGTGGGGTCATGCCCGCATTGCGCGACTGGGCGCGGATTGCGGCAGCCACCGGATCGTCGCTGCGCAGCGCCACGTTTTCACGCGGCCGGGCGGCGGGCATGGCTTGCCGGAGCGGCAGCGTGGCCGGCTGGACGGTCGCGCGCTGGCCATTCTGGGACTGGCCGTTCTGGGGCTGGCCGTTCTGGGCGCGTGCACCGGCACCCAGATCGGCCGGCGCCGGGCGCGGGGTCGGCAAGGCGATCGCATTGCCCTGGTTCTTCTGCGGCTGGGCCTGCACCGGTGACGAAGGCTGGCCGGACGCATCGGCAATCGCCTGCGCGACCGGATCGACCGGCGCGGCCTGTTGGGCTTGCTGTGCCGAGGAGACAAGCGCCGGCAGGCCATTCGCGCGCGCCTGCGCCTGAAGGGCTGCGAGCAGTTCAGGCGTTGCCTCGCCGGTGCTGTCGAAACCCATCTTCTGCTGGTAGGCCAAAATCGCCTTCGACGTGCGCGAACCGGCCAGACCGTCGTTTGCGCCATCGTAGAGGCCGCGGCGGGCCAGCTCGGCCTGCACGGCGGCCACGAGTTCATGCGATCCCGCCGCATAGACCGGATCTCCGGCGGGCACCGGCTGGATCGGCGCATAGGGACCGGACGCGTGGACGGGTGCCGGCTGGCCTGCGAGCTGCTGGTTGGATGCCTGTTGGTTGGATGCCTGTTGGTTCTGGGCCTGTTGGTTCTGGGCGGCTTGAGACGGAAGCTGGGTGCCGCTGCCGGCAGGCTGATTGCTGTCGGAGGCGCGCTCGATGCGGAAGGTCGTCACGTCGGCCGGCACACCATGGTGGATGCGGCGGAAGCCGGGCATGGCGTTCGGATCATTCGGATCGCGCGTTGCCCAGAACGGTGCCGGATGACCTTCCGGCTGATACCAGAGCGCATTGGCGGCGACGAAGGAAAACAGCACGCCAAAGGCTGCGATGCCGAGCACCGGCTTCGGGTTTCGACCAAGAATGGTGCCCGCGGCGAGAAGCGCGCGCAGGGGAAGCCCCGGCGCGGCTGCCGGCTTCCTCCTGTCAGGCGATTTTCGCTTTCGCGCGGCCATCCGCAAATTCCTTTTCGTCCGTCATGGTCGTCTGCAAGGTCGCATCCAGTCTGGCCTTGAGGGCCGCCTGCGCCGCGGATGCACTCCCCGGCTGCTGTCCTGCACTCTGCCGGGCGCTCATCAGCCGCGGCGGAAATTCTACTCTGTCATATCCCGTCCGGGCGCCTGAGTCTGCACCACCTGCGGCTTGACCCACGGTTTCCGTCTCGTCTTCCGTCTCCTGCGCCATCACGCCGGAGCCATCGAGCGGCAGCGCGATCGTCACCACGGTGCCCTGTCCCGGTTTGGAGGCGATTTCGAAGCGGCCGCCATGCAGCGCCACGAGGCCCTTGACCAGCGACAGGCCAAGCCCGGTGCCTTCATAGGAGCGGTTGTAATCGTTCTGCACCTGCATGAAGGGCTGACCGAGAAGCGCCAGCTTGTCTTCCGCAATGCCGATGCCGGTGTCGCTGACGGAGATCACGAGGTCTGCGCCGCGCACGCTGGCATCGAGCGAAACGACGCCGCCCTTGCCGGTGAACTTGATGGCATTGCCGGCGAGATTGATGAGGATCTGCTGCAGCGCCCGGCGGTCGGCCACGGCTTCGCCGAGACCGCGGGCGGTGCGGGCGGTCAAGGTCACGCCCTTGTCGCGGGCCGTCAGGTCGAGCATGGCGCGGCAGGTCTCGATGACCTCCTCGACGCGGAAGGGTTCGGTCAGCAGCTCGTAGCGGCCGGCCTCGATGCGCGACATGTCGAGCATGGTGTTGACGACCGACAGAAGATGGGCGCCCGACTGGCGGATCAGCCCGACATATTCGCGCTGGCGATCGTTTTCGAGCCTGCCGAAATATTCGCCGGCCAGAACATCGGAAAAGCCGAGAATGGCGTTGAGCGGCGTGCGCATTTCATGGCTGACGGCCGCGAGAAAGCGCGACTTGGTTTCATGCGCCGAACGGGCGTCGGCAAGGCTTGCGGCGGCCTCGGCGCGCAGCATTTCCTCACGGGCGAGATCGCTTGCCTGGGCAAAGATCTGCACCAGATTGCCCTCGGCATCGCGGATCGCCGTCAGGTCGAAATTCAGGTGCTGGAACTGCCGGCCGCTCAAGCCCGAATGCGGTACCGCATGCGGCAGGGCGATGCGGATCTCGGCCAGAATACTGTTTGCCCCCTGGCGCAGGCAATCGACCGCCTGGACGAGACCGATACGATCGGACACATGGACGCGCTCGGCCAGAAGCTCGCCCTGCGCCTCGCGCAGGCTTGGCGGGAACAGAGCGCGGTCGCGGCCGCCGACGCGCAGGACGCGGCCCTGCGGATCGATGACCAGCGCCAGACCCGGGCAGGCGTTGAAGGCGAAATCCTCGGCCTGCCTTTCGGCGACATCGCGGTTTTTAACGACGGTGCTGCGGGGAAACGAAAAGGCGATCGCGGCTGCGATCAGCATGAAAGACAGAACGAGGGCGGCACCGACCGGCAGCGCCAGGCCCGTCGGCAGGAGAAAGGTCATGGCTGCGGGAACCAGAATGAAGGCGACGGCGCCAGACAGGATAAGGCCACGCAGGAAGGCAATATCCCGGTCACGGGCAGCCTCTCCTTCTCCAAGGCGGGTCAACCAGCGGGCGGCGGCCTCATCGACCATTCCGACCGCCTTCCCGGCAATGTCACTCAATACGCGCACGCAAAACCCTGACGCAAAACTTTTACAAACTCACGGCTGCACTCTAGGCGCCGGCCGCTTAAGGAAAGGCTAAAAGCCGAGATTCGCACGGCTTCGGGAAGGCCCCAAATGCCCCTCTGGCGCAAAATGGGACGCCCTTTTCCCGCCATGGTTAACGGGGCGTAAGCGACGGAATAGGTTTGATTTTTCCTGACACATTAATCTTTGTGGCGGGCGATCGGGGCCAAAGGCCCGGTATCGCCGGGGGCCTGCCTCACTTATGCTTAACATCGAAGCCTAGAGTTGTCGGCAAATGTCATGGAGGGGCCACCGGCTGCGGCCGATCGTTCAAATTTTATGCAAATTTTCTGAAAATTGCGACGCCGCCGTCAAACCGGCATTCGCTTCCGGGCGTTAGAAGAGTGTTCAAGACCGGCACAGACAAAACAGACCGGCACATCAAAAAGGCAGGCGGCACATGGGGCACCAAGATCCCAAGTCCAGACCGGCCGGATAAAACAGGCGGACCGAGACAATGTGGTTTCTGATCAAGGCAGGCATGTTCTTCACGGCAATCCTGGTGGTGCTGTCCTTCTTCAGCAACCAGCAGCCGACGGCCGCCTACAACATGAGCCAGACGCTCAAGGTGGGCGATGCGATCACGGCCGCCACCGGCGCCTATCAGTATGTCTCCTCGATCTGCCAGGAAAAACCCGAGGTCTGCGAAAAGGGCGCCTCGACATTCTCCTTTCTCGGCGAGCGGGCCCGCGAAGGTGCGAAAGTCGCCTATGACCTGATCGACCAGCATTTTGGCGCGGGTTCGGCCGACAAACCCTCGACCGACAAGGTTTCGAACGGCAAGGCTGCAACGACTGCCGCTGCCGATCCGGTTTCTGCCGCCATCAAGGCTGCCGGTGTCGCACCGGGCATCACGGTTGCCGGCGCTGCCCGTGCCCTGACAGGCGACGCTGGCGCCGCACCGCAGAAATCCGGCCTCTACATGCCGATCGTCATCGACCCCAGCTATCAGCCGATGCCCGACAAGGCCGGCATGGACAGGGCGCTTGCCTCGGCCGAAGACATTCATACCGGGACGATCCCGTCCAATATTCCGCTGCCGACGCGCCGCCCGATCAACTGAACCACCGCATCCGGACCTATCGAGACGCGCCTTTGACGAAAACCGCGCCGTCTCCTTGAACCGATGCCCTCGACGACCTTGCAGCGGGCCACCATACCCGATGCCTGACTGCCTGAAACTGCCTGACTTTCAGCACATGCTGGCGCCGTGGGGAGCAATCCTCACGGCGATTTTTTTCTTTCATCATCGGCGCCAGCGCCTATATGAAGCGCGAAAGAAAGAACCGGAGCACCCATGGCCAGCCTCGACCAGATCATCGACGATTTCGCCTTCCTGGACGATTGGGAAGACCGCTACCGCTACGTCATCGAGCTTGGAAAGCAGCTGCCCGACCTTGCCGACGACAAGAAGACGGCAGAAAACAAGGTGCAGGGCTGCGCCAGCCAGGTGTGGCTCGTCAGCCATGCGGGCGAAGGCGAAGACCCGGTGATGTCGTTCGAGGGCGATTCCGATGCGCATATCGTGCGCGGCCTCGTGGCCATCGTTCTTGCCACCTATTCCGGCAGGCGCGCGTCGGTGATCGCCACAACTGACGCGATCGAGATCTTCGACCGGATCGGGCTTGTCGAACATCTTTCCTCGCAGCGCGCCAACGGTTTGCGCTCGATGATCAAGCGGATCCGCGAAGAGGCCATCCGCACGACGGCTGCGGCCTGAGCGCATCGCCCGAACTCCCAAATCGGGCGGCGCTACCCCCTCACCCGGTCTTCGGCCGGTAGTCCTCATCTCCCCAGCGATGAACCCGTCGCGCCGGGCGCGCCGGCGGCGGCGCGTAGTGGCGGGCAAGAGACAGCAATGCCGCCCGCAGCATCAGCTTGGCGGAACGGACGGGCCATTGGCGCTCTCGCTCGATGAGTTCCAGCCCCTTGGCAAAGCAGCAGACATCCACCGCGACGCCGGAAAGCTCCGGCCCGAGCGCCTCCACCGCCTCGCCGAACCTCCTTCGCGCCTCGATTGCGCTCTCTGCCATATCGCCCTGTCCGGAGGGAATGCCCGTCGCACCGCGGCTGCGGGCCGAAAGACGCGGTTGCCATGAGGCCGTGATGCGCGGCTGAAGCTGGCCGCGGGTGAAATCGGATGCCAGCCGCTCGCCGGCATCGATCGCCTCCTGCGGCAGATAGCGCCGTCCGTCGCGATCCTTCAGCCGCGCGACGCTCGAGAGCGGCGAATCATCGAGGTTGCGGCGTACCGGCTGGCGCTGACCATCGATATCGGCCGAGCCGGTGGCAATCTCGCCATGCTGGGCGAGGAAAGCTTCATCCACGTCCGACAGGGCGCGACGCAGAAAGGTGCGGGCATTGTTCGTGGCGCGGATCATATCGCCGTCGATCTCGACGAGACCGATGGAAAGGGCGTGATCGACCAATGAGACCGGCCATTGACGATCGCCGGAACCGGCAAGGCGCATCCCCTCCCCACCCTGTGCCTCACGATCGCGCGCCATGATTTTCCTGGGCGCGGCGACGACCAGTTTGATCAGGGCGACCAGCGCGCGCTTCGGCGGATGCTGCCGGTGGGCCGCCTGCGGCGATACGGCCGCCTTTACGGATGACATCGCGGGGGACGGTGCGGAGGATTTGTGCTTGCGTCGCTTGTCCTTGCGGTCAGTCATGAAAGCCGAGCTCCGACAGGCCGAAGACGCTGCGCGCCATGCGTTCCACGGCCGAGACGAAGGCATCGAAATCCGGGTCGTCGCGCCGGTCCTCCACCACATGGCAGGCATGACCGACCGTGCTGCGATCGCGCCCCTGCGCCCGGCCGATCTCCTGCTGCGGGATCTGCAGCGCCACATGGCAGACATACATGGAAATCTGCCGGACGTGGCAGGCGTGACGGCGACGATCGGCCCGGCGCAGGACCCGGTCGCCGATCAGATAGAGGATCTCGCAGATCATCTGGCGCACGATGCGGCAGGCGGCCCGCACATGACTGTCCCGAACCCGGATATCGCGAACCGGCAGATGCCGAACCTCGATCTCCCCCATAGGTGACGGGCTCGATCCGGCCGGAGCCGGCGCCCATGGAAAGGTCGTGATCGCCGATGGCGGCGTGGCGGCTGAGTGGTCATGCCGCAGGACTGGCGGCCGGTTCGATGACCGGGCGGACCGGCGATCGGGCCGGCGGTCGGCCGGCAGGGCGGGCGGCATGTCGGCCGGCAGGGCGGGCAGGCGGTCAGCCGGCAAGTCTGGCGGCAGGTCGGGCGGCAGGTCGGGCGCCCCATTGTGCGAGGGGGCGGGCGGCAGAGCGGGCGACAGGTCGAGCGGCCCGGTCGCCATACCGGGCATCGGGTCGTGCGGAGCGTTGGGCGGCGGAATTTGGCGCGGCTGGGTTGGCGACGGGCGCTCCGGAGGCACGTCGCCGTCATCGATATGGGGCTCATTAGGCATAACAATCCCTCGGTGAATAGGAATTAATTCATACACCCTAGAGCATGGTGGGGGGCGATGGAAAGCGTATTTTTTGCTGCCTTTCCATACCAATCGCTGAAATTGTTCGGTTATTTCGAAAGCTGGCCCAAATGGATGGGATTTTTTTCTTAATTTTTATCCACCAGCCGGCGCTGCTCCCGCCGTGGACGCGCCTCTGCCTTCCGCCGCAACGACAAACGAAAAGGGCGCCGGCTGCCATGATCGGCAATCGGCGCCCTTTTCGGGTTCATCTGCTGTGTCGGAAAGGCCGATCAGACCTTGGCGCGCTTGCGGCGCTGGCCGAGGCCCATTTCCTTTGCGAGGCGCGAACGGGCCTCCGCATAGGCCGGAGCGACCATCGGATAATCGGCCGGCAGGCCCCATTTCTCGCGATATTCTTCCGGCGTCATGTTGTAATGCGTCATCAGGTGGCGCTTCAGGGATTTGAACTTCATGCCGTCTTCGAGGCAGATCAGATAATCATCCTCGATCGACTTCTTGATCGGAACCGGCGGCTTCGGCTTTTCTACCGCTACGGCGACCGGCGCCGGCGAAGAGGTGTTGCTCAGCGCCGAATGAACATCCGATATCAGTCCTGACAGGTCCCCGACGGGCACCACGTGGTTGCTCACATAGGCAGCCACGATGTCTGCGGTGAGTTCCACCAGCAGTTCCGGGGCCTTGCCCATTGCGACTTCGGTCATTTTAAACGTCTCCTGTTCTTACTTTGATGGACAGGAGAGCGACCTCCGCAAAGCCTGTCCGTCGCAAAGCATCCCGGCCCCCCATTTCGCCAGCGCGCATCGTCCGAAGACAGAAACCTACCCCTAAGTCTCATGCACGCCGATAAAACGACGCCGACAGATATTGTTCCGGATCTCTGTTCCCGAAAGAGATCGCCACTCGCCGAAAACTCGGAACAAGCAACGAAAACCAAGGAAAAACCATAGAAACTAGACCAACATCACTGCTCTACTGTTCGTGAGATAACATCGGCACGGATAAAGTCAAAGTGCGAAATTTAGTAACGCAAGCCATTATCTGCACTCTATAGGCTCTTTTTTTTGGCTATTACTGCCATAACCGATAGATGTTCGTAATTTGCGCCGACAATACCACATTTTTAGAAAAAGCTATATTGCCGCATCGAACGCATCTCTATGGTTGTATATTTCAGATCAATGCAATCACCTGAAAAGGATCCGCAGTCTTTCCCCCGCGCCTTCCCGTCACTATCTATCGGATTGAAATATCGCGCTTACGGACCGGCGCCTCGAAACCGGTATTTGCGCAGCTGCACGGCGCGAGCCCATCAAAGATGAAGAGAAGGATTGAGCCCATGGCCGATACGGTAAAACCGAAAATCGAGAAGACCGATGCCGAATGGCGCGAACAGCTGACGCCGGAACAATATCACATCCTGCGTCAATCGGGCACGGAGCGCGCCTTTACCGGACCGTTCTGGAACAGCAAGGAAAAGGGCATCTATTCCTGCGCCGCCTGCGGCGAGGACCTTTTCATCTCAGACACCAAGTTCGATTCGGGCTGCGGCTGGCCGAGCTATTTCGAGCCGGTGACGGAGGGCGCCGTGACCGAACTCAGCGATACCACGCATGGGATGGTGCGAACCGAAGTGCGCTGCACGCATTGCGGCGGCCATCTCGGCCATGTCTTTCCGGACGGCCCGCCGCCCACCGGACTGCGCTACTGCATCAACGGTTATGCGATGCATTTCACGCCGATCGCCTGACGCTCTGGGCTCCGGCAACGTCATGACATGAGAAAGCCCTCTCCCGCGACCGCGGGAGAGGGCTTTTCGCGATGGAACATTTTCGCCCTTCGCCGAAACCAGATGGTACCTTATCTCTCTTTTTTTTCGAAATTTTCTGGCGAAAAGCCGGCTCCCACCTTTGTCGGAGCAGCGGGAGAACCGGTTATTCGGCGGCAACGCCGACCGCGCCCGGCGGGACCACGTGCGGGACGCCGCGCCCGGCGACCGCGACCGGCATGGGCTGGCCCTCCTCGATCTGCGTGAAGCGGCAGGCCACCCCGTCATAGATCAGCACCTCGCCCGTCTCGATATCGAAGAACCAGCCATGCAGGGTGATCTCCCCCTTGGCAAGGCCGGCCGCAACCGAGGGATGGGTGCGCAGGTGATCGAGCTGCACCACGACATTTTCCATGGCAACGGCGCGGATCTTGTCCTTCTCCTCCATCGTCGGCGGATAGGCCTCGCAGACGATCGAATAGGCGGCATGACTGTGCTTGAGCCAGGCGGCGACATTCGGCATGGCGCCCAGAAGCTCCTGATGGCAGAGCCCCTTCATCGCGCCGCAATCGGAATGGCCGCAGACGATGATATCGCGCACGCCGAGCGCTACGACCGCATATTCGATGGCCGAGGAGACGCCGCCATTCATCGTCTGGAACGGCGGCACGATATTGCCCGCATTGCGGCAGACGAAGAGCTCGCCGGGGCCCGACTGGGTGATGGTTTCGGGCATCACCCGGCTGTCGGCGCAGGAGATCATCAGCGCCTGCGGCTGCTGGCCCTCCCGCGCGAGTTTGCGATAGAGCGCCGAATTATCCTTGAAGGCGGCGCCGCGAAAACTGGAAATGCCTTTCAGAAGGTCATCCATGTCGAGATCCTCATTGGTGGCCGGGCGTCGTTCGAGGGCTTGGCCCTCAGCCGGCGGTTGGCAGAAACGAAGGTCTTTCGCACCTGCGAGAGGAACATCGGGAATGGGACAGAATGTGGCGGCGCACAATCCTGCGCTGAATTTCAGATCACATGACCGCGATTTTACCTGATATTTTCACGCATAAGACGCATGGCGCCATCAGCCGTCGCCGGCCAGAACGGCGGCGATCAACGCCCGCACATGCTTTTCACCCTTTCCGTCCGCATCGTCGAGGGCGGCACAGCGCAGGCCGTAAAGCGTGTCCTCACCGGCCCAGAGCGCAACGGTGATCAGCACCGGTTTCTGTCGTGTCTCCAGCCGGGCGGTCGTGACGATATAGGGATAGTTGGACTGGCGATCGGGGCGATAGGCCATGCGGGGTGGCGGACCCTTGATTTCGGCCGGATCGCCGAAGAGATCGCCGCGCTCGCGGGCGAACTTGCCGATCGCCCAGATGCTGATATCCGGCAGCGGCAGACCACCGCCCAGCATGGACAGATCCATGCGCGCATGCAGGCTTGGGCCCGGCCCATGGAATGTGGTGCAGGAGAGTGCCTCGCCGGCACAATCGGGACCGTTGCAGACCAGAACGCTATCCTCGACGACCGGCCCTTTCGACCCCTCGAACGGGCGCGCCGCCCAGCCGGGATAGGATTTCGGCTGATTCTGCGCCTGCGCCTGCGAAAACGGCACTGCGGCGCATAGAGACAGGACGATTGCCGCGAGCGCAGCCTTTTTTCCGTCTCTTGCCCTGTCTCTCGCTCTGTCTCTTGCGATTTTGGAGGCGAGCAAACCCATCATTCGACGATCTCGACCGTGAACGAAAAGCGCATCGACTTGCCCGGCGACAGGAGGACGCTATAGGGGCGCGCGGCGATTTCCGAGGACGTGCCGATTTCCGGCGCCATGCCATGCCAGGGCTCGATGCAGAGGAAGGGCGCGCCGGGCTTTTGCCAGAGCGCCAGATTGGGAAGGTTGTCGAAGGTGAATTTCAGCGCCGGGCCGCCTTCGGCGCCGAAGGTCAGCCCCTCGCCGGTCCCTTCCGGGAGGATGATCGCATCGGCCTCGAACATCGCGGCGTTCGGTATCAACCGCCCGGCGGCAAATGGCGAGGCGAGCCGCTCGGGATCGATCAGGCCGTCTCTCAACCGCAGCATGGCCGGCTCGCCGCCATTGTCGAGCGTGACCGCATGCTCCTTGCCGGTCGCGCCTGGCAGCGGCCAGAGGAAGGCCGAATGGAAGCCGATGCCGAAGGGCATGTCTTTCTTGTCGCGGTTTTCCACCTCTGCCGTAACGGTCAGCGTTCGGCCTTCCACGGCATGGGTCAGCGACAGCAGGAATTCGAACGGATAGACCGCGCGAATGGCATCCGAAGGCGAAAGGTCAAAGCGGCAGGAGGTGTCGGTGGCGGCGACCAGCGAGAACGTGCTGCGGCGGGCAAAGCCGTGCTGGTTCATCTCGAAGGCGGTGCCATCGACCAGCAACCCGGTTATCCGGCGCCTTGCCGACGATCGGAAAGAGGATCGGCGAGCGGCCGGTCCAATAGGCAGCGTCGCCGTTCCAGAGGAAATCACGGCCGTCCGATGTCTTCAACGACTGCATTTCGGCACCGAGCGCCGAAACCTCGACGGTCAGATGGTCGTTTGCGATACGGGCGACGGCGGGGCTTGTTGCAGCAGACGAGGCAGGCACGGCGTTCATGAAGGCTCCTTGCGGCAATCAACCGGCGTCAGATGAATCATCCCCCATATTTGGACGGACTGCGCTCCGGTTCAATGGGCGGCTGCGCGATGACGCAACGGGGATCAGGGGAATGGCGGCTTGATCCCGGTGCCATCGCCATCTGTGCCGCCCTCTTTTTGCGCAAACAGGATCGCTTCGTGGTCCTGCGCGGCATTCAGGATATGCAGGATGAAGATCGTCTCTTCGCCTACCCGGTAGAAGACGCTGTCATTGCCATGCGGCATACGGCGAATGCCGCTTGTCTCGTGGCCCGGCACCAGCGGGTGGCGACGCGGGAATTGCGGGAGGCTGAAGCAGTGACGGCCAATCTCCCGGACGAACGTGATCGCCCTTTGACGATTGTGCTGTGCGATATACGACCAGATACGATCAAGGTCTGCACGGGCTTCCGGCGTGATGATTACGGCCACGCCGGCGCTCGTCACGCCTTTCGCCTTTCAGCGAGTGCCTTATGGCGCCCCTCGAAGTCGGCAAGAACCTCTTCCAGCGGCGTGCCGAGCCCGGCCTCGGCTTGGGCAAGGCCCCTTGCGAGCGCCGCGTCGCGTTCGGCGCGGCGGAGTTCGCGCCATTCGACCAGACGCCCCCCCTCGCGCAACACATCTTCACGGGTGGCGAAACGGCCGCTGCGAACGAGATCGTCGGCCGCCTCCTCGTAGGTCTTTTCCAGCGCGTGGTCGTCTATGGCCTTGGATGCTGTGTCGCGATTGTGGTCGTCCGTCATGAGCGTCGGTCTCCAGCGGCCTTCAAGGATAGCAGCGACAAGAAAGACGAGCAACTATCATATTTTTACGCCAATTGCGCCCTGTCAGCCGGCGATCTTCAGTTCCATACAGGTCAGATCCAGCCAGCGGCCGAACTTGGTGCCGACTTCGGAAAATGTGCCGGCGATGCGGAAGCCGAGTTTTTCGTGCAGGACCACCGAGGCCGCATTGCCGCTTTCGATCGCGGCGATCATCACATGCACGCCATTCGAGGCGGCGTGCTCGATCAGTTCCTGCATCAGGCGCCTGCCGAGGCCGGCGCCGCGGAAATCGCGGTGGATATAGACCGAGTGCTCCACCGTGTGGCGGTAGCCGTCGAAGGCGCGCCAGTCACCATAGGACGCGTAGCCGGCCACCGCGCCGTCGATGGTTGCGACCAGAACAGGAAAGCCGCGGGCCTTGCGGGCCTGGAACCAGTCGCGGCGGTTGTCGAGATCGACGAGCACGTCGTTCCAGATCGCCGTCGTGTTGACCACGGCGTCGTTGTAGATCTCCATAACGACATGAAGATCCGCCTCGATGGCATCGCGAACCAGTGTTTCCATCCTTGGCATCGTCCACTATAGTTTAATTTCGTCCACTTTAGCAGACGATGCCACCGTGATGAAGGGCGGCGATGAAGATATTCTGAGGACAATCATACCGTCAGATCGTCGTGGAAAGGCTGAAACAGGTGACGACGGCGCCATAATGCACGGCTGCCGCCGCAACCACAAAGCCGTGCCAGATGGCGTTCTGAAACCGCAGCCTTTCCCAGACGTGAAAGATGACGCCGAGCGAGTAGATGGCGCCGCCGGCCAGGATCAGCCAGACGGTGATGCCCGGAAGGTAGGAGGAGACCTGTTCGATGACGAGCGCGCCGCTCCAGCCCATGGCGAGATAGAGCGCAATGGCCAGCCGGTCGTAGCGGCCGGGAAAGACGCATTTCAGAAAGATGCCCGACAGCGCCATCGCCCAGATGGCGACCAGCATGGCGAGAATGCCCGGCTCGGCGGCACCGCGTTCGAGAAACGGCGTGTAGGTGGCGGCGATCAGGATGAAGATCGCCGAATGATCCAGCCGGCGCAGCAGCCATTTGGTGCGCGACTGCGGCCACATATTATAGGTGAAAGACATGGACAGACAGAGCACGAGACCGAGCCCGTAGGTCCAGGCTGCCGCAATGCCGCCCTGGCTCGACCAGACCGTTGCGTAGAAGATCAGCGCTGTGGCGCCGATCAGCGCCAGCACGATGCCCAGCCCGCTGACAATGCCATCCGCCACGATCTCGGCCAGATCATAGCCACGCCCGAAGTTGAAGCCTTCGCTCATTCCCGTCCTCATTGTCGCCCGTCCGCCGAGAATGCGCGAGGCAGGCGGCGATTTCAAGATCGCCCGGATGATTGGCGCCATGGAGGAAGGCTTGCGGCGCGTCTCAGCGGTCGATCAGCACCGAGCATTTCGCATGGCGCACGACGCGGTCGGCGGTGGCGCCGATCAGGTAGTTGCTGAGATCGGGGATATGCGAGGCGATGATGACGAGATCGGCGCTGCACCGGTCACAGGCGGCCAGGATCTCGCGGGCCGGCGCGCCCTGGCGGATCTCGATCCCGGCCGTGATGCCGCTGCGCCCGATCAGGTCTGCCAGTTCGGTATCGGCTTGCTGGCGGGCATCGACCACCATGTCGACGGTCAGATCCGCCATCACATAGGATGGCAGGTCCTCGATCACGTAGACCAGCAGGATATGGCCATCCGCATCGAGCAATCCCTTGGCCTTTTCGACGATCCGCTCGGCCTTCAGACGCTGGGCCGGATCAACGGCGACGACGATCATCTTGTACATGGCATATCTCCAATGCGGCGCGGGCTTTGTCTGCGGGGCCGAACCTAGCCGCTCCGCCCGGCCGGCGTTTGATCGGGGTCAAACCAGCGATGGCGGCCGAATTTGCGCCGTTCACGGCCGATCACGAAAGAGATGCGATGCGCAGGGCCGCTGCGCAAGAATATGCATTGCTAATTAGTGACTTGCCATCAATCATCAAATCGTGAGTGGCAAATTGTCGCAGGCAAGCATACATCAATCGCCAGGGAGGACGTTTAACCCTCACCGCAGAAGGCAGACAAAAATGTCAGAAGATAGAAATACCCAGCTGATCGGGATCTTCAAAAACCTGATCCGCGACCATGGAATGCCCCGCACGCTGAACGACATCACGGACCCGGATTTTCATGCCCTCGCCCAGGCCCATATCGACGAATTCGATGAAGCCCGCGACGAATGCGAAAGCGACCTGACCCTTATCTGATGTCCCGCACGGCCGACGTGGCCGTGTGCCTTCGAGCACAGAACGTCGGCCGGGATATATCCGGCATACCTCTCCTCCCATTTCACGATTTTTGCCGCAGCGTGCGATCAGCGCCAGGCGATCAGGTTTCGCGTGCCATCTGCATCAGGGCCGCCACCGTCGGGTTCTGCGATGCGACGGGCGCGCAGAGGATGACGTCGAATTCCGGCGCATCGGCAAGCGGCCGTGCCACCACGCTTGCCTGAAGATCGTGGCACAGCGATTGCGGGATCAGCGCCACGCCGAGCCCTTCCGCCACAAGCCTGATGATCGTGTGCTGCAGGCGCGGTTCGAGCACGACCAGCGGCTTGACGCCACCGACGGCGCACCAGCTTGCAATTGCGGCCCGCAGAACGGGCGCAACGGTCGAGGGCGCCGCAATCAGTCTTTCGCCATCGAGATCCTGCGGCACGATCGTCTCGGCGCAAACCAGAGAATGGCTTGCCGGCAGGACGAGGCACAGGCGGTCTCGGGCCAGAAGCACGGTTTTGAGATGCGGGGGATCTGTGCCGTGCAGCCGGCCGGGCGCGCCTAACCCCTGAAAACCCAAGCCACCGGAAACTGGGCCACCGGAAACTGGGCCACCGGAAGCTGGGCCATAAGAACCCAGGCCACCAGAACCTCGGCCACCGGAACCTCGGCCATAGGAACCTGCACCATGCGAGCTCGCGCCGAAGGTGACGGCGGCATCGAGCCTGCCTTCGATCAGCATGTCGTCGAGATCCGTTGGAATACGCTCTTCCAGAACCAGCCGCACATCCGGCCTCAATTGCGCATAGCGCCGCACAAGCGAGGGCACGACGCTATGGGCGGAATACATGGTAAAGCCCAGTTTCAGCTCGCCTTTCATGCCGTCCGCCACGAGACGGACATCGCGGCAGGCGGCCTCGAAACCGGCCAGAACACGGCGGCATTCCGCCGCAAAATGGCGGCCGGCCGGGGTCAGCGACACGGAGCGCGAATTGCGCTCGAAGAGGGTGACGCCGAGCGCCTGCTCGATCGCGGCGATCTGCCGGGAAAAGGGCGGCTGGCTCATGTTCATACGCGCCGCCGCATGGCCGAAATGCAGCGTATCGGCCAGCGCCACCACATGGCGCATGTGGCGCGTGTCGAGGCGGGTCTCGGATGGCTGTTCCATGCGATACTCCAGAAGTATCAATCGATGCTGATATCGGCATTGGATTATCTTGATCGGCCGCGCTAGGCAACGGCATCGATATCCCTTGAACCGGCCGCGTCGCGCTTTTCATCATGACAAATCTTCTGATCGTCCTTCCCATCTTCGCCCTCATCCTTGCCGGCTGGATTGCCCGCAAAAGCGGGGCGCTCGGTCCCAATGCGACGCGCGAGGTCAATCGCCTCGTCGTCTACCTCGCGCTGCCGGCGCTGCTCTTCGACATCATGGCGAATGCCTCGCCGGCCGAGATCTGGCAGCCGGGCTTCATCATCGCGTTCAGCGGCGGCACGTTCATCGTCTTCATGGGCACGCTCTTGTGGCGGCGCGCCAAGGGGCGGCCGCTCGCGGATGCGGCGATCGACGGGCTGAATGCAGGCTATGCGAATACCGGCTTCATCGGCTTTCCGCTGGTGCTGTCGCTCGTCGGCACGGCCGGCATGGGACCGACGCTGATTGCGACGATCATCACGGTCTGCATCGTCTTTGCCGTCGCCATCGTGCTGATCGAGGCCAGTTTGCAGACGCAGGCGCGACGGCGCGATATCGCCCGGAAGACCTGCCTGTCGCTGGCGAAGAACCCGCTCCTGATCGCGCCGGTGCTGGGCGCCATCGTGATGGTGTCGGGGGTAACGCTGCCGGCGCCCGTGCATGCCTTCCTGAAACTGCTCGGCGGCGCCGCCTCCCCTTGCGCTCTCATCGCGCTCGGGCTGTTTCTCGCCGGAACGTCTTCGGGTGGGGCAGGCCAGCGGCTCTCCACCACCGGCATTCTGGTTTTCCTGAAACTCGTGGCGCAACCCGTCGTCACCTATGTGATTGCCGGGCCGATCCTTAGCCTGCCGCCCCTCGTTGCCCATACCGCGGTCCTGCTTGCGGCCTTGCCGACCGGGACCGGGCCGTTCATGCTGGCAGAATTCTACAATCGCGAGGCAAGCCTGACCGGCCGGGTGGTTCTTGCCTCCACCGTGCTCTCGCTCGTCACCATCTCCGCCTATCTGTCGATCGCGGGCGTCTGATCGTCAACGGATCGGAAACAATCAATTGCCGGTTTCATATCTATCGTGAACGGCGTGCCTCGGTCATAGTCGGGCCAAATCCTGCCGGAACTCCGTCGTCAGACGGGTGCCCGCTTCCAGACAAAGGCCGACCCGATGACCGAAGCACCGCTGAATAAAGACGCTCCCGCCCTGCCCTTTGCCCTTACCCGCCCGGCGCATGTGGGCGGCGCGCATCTCGTGGTCAGCGATCTCGCCCGCGTTTCCGACTATTACCAGAAGGTCATCGGCCTTTCCGTCATCGAAAAGAGCCCGAGCGGCCATGTACTCGGCGTTGCCGGCGTGCCGCTTCTGACGCTTTCGACCGGCGGTTCGGTCTCGCGCGCGCCGCGCAATGCGGCCGGCCTGTTTCACACCGCCTTCCTCGTGCCGAACCGGGCAGAGCTTGCCCGCTGGCTCAAGCATGTGGCGGAGAACAACGTGCCGCTCGAGGGCGCTTCCGACCATCTGGTCAGCGAGGCGATCTATCTCTCCGACCCCGAGGGCAACGGGATCGAGATCTATCGCGACCGTGGACCGATCGAATGGACCTATCATGCCGATGGCACGGTGGAGATGGCGACCGACCGGCTGAACCTGCAGGAACTCTATAACAGCGCGCCGAAAGACGGCTTTGCCGGCATGGCGGACGGCACGGCGCTCGGTCACATCCACCTGCAGGTGGGCGACGTTCCGCAGGCGGATGCCTTCTATCGCGACGTCCTGGGGCTGAAGATCATGGCGCGGTATCCGGGCGCCAGCTTCTTTGCCACCGGCCAGTATCACCACCATATCGCGGCCAATATCTGGAACAGCCGCGGCGCGCGTGCCCGTGAGGCCAATATGAGCGGTCTTTCCGATTATTCGATCCGCTTCAACGACACGTCTGCCCTCGACACCGCGCTTGCGGCGCTTGAAAAGCAGGAGATCGAGCGGACGAAGACCGCCGACGGCTGGGTGCTGAAGGACCCGTGGGGGATCGGGCTTACGCTTTCGGCCTGAGAACCCGCATAGGCTTATTCCCCGCCCGCCATCTGGGCATAGCGGGTGGGCGAAAGGCCGGTGACACGGCTGAAGGCGGTGCTGAACGTGCTGGCTGAACTAT
Organism: Neorhizobium sp.; assembly: GCA_028283725.1. GTDB lineage: Bacteria > Pseudomonadota > Alphaproteobacteria > Rhizobiales > Rhizobiaceae > Neorhizobium. The sequence continues at coordinate 1,011,098 of JAPWKC010000004.1, forward strand.
AGCCGACGCGTTCGGCGATCTCGGCGATATCGTGGCTGCCGCTGCGGAGCGCCCTGCGTGCCAGCGCCATGCGCCAGGAGACAAGATATTCCATCGGCGCGACGCCCATCGCCCGGTTGAACCGCTCGAAGAATGCCGAGCGGGAGAGCGCCGCCTCCCCCGCCAGACGCGCCACCGTCCAGCCATCAGCCGGGCGTTCGTGCATGCTGCGGATGGCCGCGGCGAGCCTCGGATCGGCAAGGCCGCGCAAGAGGCCCGAGGCGGATGGCGATCCATCCGTCGCCCGCAAAGCCTCGATCAGCATGATTTCCAGAAGCCGCGCCAGAACGACTTCGCGGGCCGGGCGATCCGCGCGCGCCTCGTCGCGGACCAGCTTTCCAAGCGTCGCAAGCCGCGGCTCCTCGCCCGCACGGCTTTGCTCCCTGACATGCACGACTTGCGGCAGAAGCTGAACGAGAAGCGCGGCATCCGGCGATCCGAAGGTGAAATGACCGATCAGGGAACGGACATTCGCAGGCGCATCCGGATCACCGATGCGGGTTTCACCATCGCGGAACGTCGCCATCTGCGGGTCCGCACCGGTATCGGCGACGCCCTCGGCATTCTCGATGGTAAAGCCGAAGATCGCCGGGATGAGGATGAAATCGCCCTTGGCAAGCGTGATCGGCTGCTGGCCATCGACCGTGAGACGCGATCCGCCCTCCAGAACAGCACAATAGAAGGGATCCCCCCTTTCCTCGCGCCGCACCCGCCAGCGACCGCCGCCGCTCGATATTTTCGAGAACGGCGCCCGCGGCTGCAACAGCGAAACGACGTCCGACAGGGGATCCGCGCGCTGCGGTTCGGTACCTTGGGGTTCGGCCCGTTGGGGTTTTGTATGTCGAAGATCCGCAACACGCTGCGGGTCCGGCTTTCGAAGGTTGATCGCCGAGAGAGCGGCGCCTTGGACGGTGTCCGGGTCAGGGGCGGCCATTTCCGGACTCATGCAAACGTTATAAAGACTTTCAACCGTACAAAGTCCTGACCATCCCGTCTAGTTTCCCTTCACCACCCAAGAGCTTGAAGGGAGCTTAACATGCAAACCGTCCTCATTACCGGATGCTCGTCCGGGTTTGGTCTCGAAACCGCCCGCTACTTCCTCGACCACGGCTGGACCGTGATCGCCACGATGCGAACGCCACGGGAAGATCTCTTGCCGAGGCATGAGCGGCTGAAGATCATTGCGCTCGACGTCACCGATGCCGGCAGTATCGCCTCGGCGCTGGAGATGGCGGGGCCGATCGACGTGCTCGTCAACAATGCCGGCATCGGCTTTCTCAATGCGCTCGAAGGCACGCCGGTCGAGACGATCCGCGAGATCTTCGAGACCAACACGATCGGCACGATGGCAATGACGCAGGCGGTGCTGCCGCAGTTTCGCCAGAAGACGGCCGGCGTCATCGTCAACGTCACCTCGGCCGTCACCTTGAAGGCGCTGCATCTTCTGTCCGTCTACACGGCAAGCAAGGCTGCGGTGGATGCGTTCACGGAGTGCCTGGCGCTGGAGCTTGCGCCGTTCGGCATCCGGGCCTGCCTCGTTCTGCCCGGCCGGGCACCGACGACGAAATTCGGCGAGAATGCCCGTGCGCGCATGACCGCCGACAACCCGTTTCCGGAGCCCTATATGCCGATCGTCAAAGGCGTGTTCGAGCATTGGGAGAAGGACACTTCGCCGGTCACGCAGGCATTCGACGTCGCGGAAGCCGTCTATCGCGCGGCAACCGATCCGGCCACGCCGATGCGGCTTGCGGCCGGTGCCGACGCGATCGCGGTTGCCGCCGACGCCAAGGCACGCGGCTGATATTGCGCGTTGGTCAAGGTGCGGCGCGCCGCACCACCTGACACTGTCTCGATTTTTTCATCCCGCAGCTGCGGCGTCCCGGAACCGGGGCGCCGTTTTTGCGTTCACTGCTCTCGATGATTGCAGTTTCCCCGACATTCATCAGCAGGACGAGCCCACACGCCAACGGAGCAGCGAACCATGGCCAGCATGCGCACACGTGGCGATGTCCCGAAAAAGACGCTTCTGAAACTCGCCGGACACCGGCGCGAGGCGATGATCGCCGAAGAGGAAGAGGTGACGGACGAACCCGCCGTTCTCGGCCGGGAGGCGCTCAACGTCGCCAGCGCCTGGTCGCTGATCGGGATTTTCGCCATCGTCTTCTTTGCCGTGTTGCACATGATGTCGCTGATCCTGATCCCGGTGACGCTTGCGATCGTCGTCGGGCTGATCCTCGGGCTGGTGGCCGATCGGCTGGGGCGGGCGGGGCTGCCGCGGTTTGCCATTGCGCTGCTTCTCTCCAGCCTCGTCTTCGCCTTCCTGTTCCTGATCCTCAACTCGCTGGCGGAGCCGATCGGCAAGCTGGTGCAGGAGGGGCCGAATTTCTTCGAGCGGACGGTCAATCGCATCATGCCATTCCTCGAGCGGCAACACTGGCTGAATATTTCGCCCGCCAGTTTCCATACCGGGCCGATGTCGATGGAATCCGTCCTGCAGAATTCCAGCAACATTCTCGGCATCGTCACTTCCAACCTCACACCGGCCATCGTCCAGGGGCTGATCTTCTTTGCGGCCCTATTGCTCTTCGTCTACGGGCGCCTGAAGCTTCGCAAGACCCTTATCATGGCCTTTCCGCTGCGCCGACAGCGGCTGATCGCCATCCGCATCGCCAATGCGATCGACCGGGTGCTCGGCTATTATTTCGCCACCGCCAGCGTCATCTATTTCTGCCTTGGCGTGGTGATGACGCTGATCGCCTATTTCGGCGGGCTTTCCGCACCGGTTCTGTGGGGCGTGTTCGCCTTCCTGTCGAGCTTCATCCCGTTTCTCGGGATTACCGTCATGACATTTTCCGTGGCGATTGCCGGCATTCTCTCGCATGACGGCCTGTTCCTGGCGCTGCTTCCCGCTGTGATCTTCTTTTCCGTGCATCTGGTCATGGAAAACCTGATCTTTCCGGCGGTGATGGGCCGGCAATGGGAGATCAATCCCTTCGTCGTGTTCGTCGCCATCCTGTTCTGGACATGGATGTGGGGCGCGGTCGGCGCCATGCTGGCGCTGCCGATCTCGCTGATCATGGTGACGGTCATCAACGAGCTCATGCCGGAAAAGAAGGCGCAGCCGAAGCTGCCGGGATAAGGCGGCGCGACACGTCAATGTCGCCGGTTCTTGCCGGCGAGCTGGCGCCGTCAGGCGCGGCCGGCCGCACCCTTGGCAAAACGGCCTTCGGACGCCAGATAACCGGGGATTTCGGATGCCTGCATCGGGCGGCCGAAATAATAGCCCTGGATGCGGCGAACACCGGCCTCCTCGACCAGTCGCAGGTCGCGCTCGGTCTCCACACCCTCCGCCAGGCATTCGACGCCGAGATTGGCGCACAGGTCGGCGATCGTCTTCAAAATACCGCGGCCAATCTCCTCCTCGTCCTTAAGACGCAGCACGAAGCTCCTGTCGGTTTTCACCCGGTGCAGGGGGAAACGGTGGATATAGGCGAAGCTCGAATAGCCGGAACCGAAATCATCGAGCGCGATGCGGCAGCCGAGATCGGCAAGCTTGAACAGCACGTCGCGGACATGAAGAAAGTCACGCATCATGACGGTCTCGGTAATCTCGAAAACCAGCCGATGGGCGGCGATCGTGCCGCTTTCGACCGCCTTGACGATATTGTCCATCGAACTGCGCGACATCAGGTCGAGTGCCGAGAGATTGACCGAGAGACCGATGTGGTCGGGCCAGGCCACGGCTTCGGCCAGCGCCTTGCGCAGGACGGCCGCGGTCAGCTGCTCCATCAGCCCGGCGCGCTCGGCGACGCTCACAAATTCGGCGGGGCTGACGGCGCCGAGAACCGGGCTCTGCCAGCGGGCCAGCGCCTCGAAACCATCGGTTCGGCCACCCGTCATGTCATATTGCGGCTGGAAGACGACCGAGATCTCCCGATCGAAATCGGCATTCCTGATCGCCTGTTCCAGCTCGACGATCCGCCGCCTCTCGCGCTCGTGCTCGGGCGAGAAGACCACCATGCCGCCGCGGGCGGAGCGCTTGGCGCGGTAAAGCGCGTGACTGGCCTGCTCGTAGACGCGCAAGGGGTTTTCGGCATCGGTCGGGTAATGGGAAAAGCCGATCGAAGCGGTCACGGAGACGCTGGTTCCGGAAAGATCGAAGGGGGCGTGCAGCACGTCGCAGATCGACCGGCCGAGCCTCGACAGCGCCTGTGCGTCGAGCGGACGGGGAATGACGAGCGCGAATTCGGCAGTGGCGAGCCGCACCAGTTTGTCCTCGGGCGCGCAGCAGGACAGGATGCGTCGCGAGGCTTCCAGCACCAGCGCATCGCCGAGCGAATACCCGTAGAGATCCTTGACCAGCGCGAAACGTTCGAGCCCGACCGCCGCCACATGGAGATTGGTGCCGTCACCGGCGGCCTCATGCAGGATTGCGGCGAAGCGAAGCCGGTTCGGAAGCCCGGTCAGCGGGTCGCATCCGGCCTGCTCCTCGGCATTGTGGCGCAGATGTTCCGCCGTCGCGCGGGCACGCAGGGCCCCGAGCACGGCCATGCGGGTCGAGATGGCGGTGCCGGCGGCGGCAACGGCTGCCGCAAGGCTGGCAAAGGCGTAATAGGTGAGCGTTTCCAGGCCCATCGCGTAGGCTGCGGCCAGCATGGTGACAAGCGCGAGGGTGCAGATCGCGACGATCAGCCGGATGCTGATGGCGATCGCCGCCGTGACAATCAGCAGGATGAGGAAATAAGTGAGGTTCGGCGGTTTGAAATCCACCGCCAGCAGCTTGCAGCAATTGGCATAGATCAGCACGAGGATCAGCCCGCCGATCAGTTCGAGCGCGCCGAAACCGACATCGCGGCGGCGCAGATGACGATGGCAGAGCAGCGCCACCGCGGCCGTGCCGAGCGCCTGTATCGACATGGCAAGGGCCGTGGCAAACGGCGACCAGAGAAAATCGGGAACGATGACAACCACGTAGAAGACGGCAATCGGCAGCATGAAGCTGCGAAGAACGGGCTGAAACACGTTCGCCATCTCGTGACGCGATCTGGGCGAAAAGAGATCGCCGGACGCCGTGCCCGGCAGATCGTCGTCGGCCGCAGCACATGCCGGTGCTGAATACCCGCCGTTCGGCGCGGCAACAGCCGCAAGGGCAGCCGAGGGTGTTGGGGAGGCCATTTCGGCATTTTCCCGGTTGGCGCCCATTCCACCGGACATTTTCACGGGCATTGCGCCTGCCGGGATCGGGTTGGGGGGCGTTTTGTCGCCGGCCGTGTCGATAGCCGCGATGTCGCTGGCCATTCCATTGCTGGCGATTGCTCCGGCGGGCAGCCTGCCTCTGGCCGGACCATCCGCCTCCGGCCGATCTGTCTGGGGGCCGCCTGTCTCTCTGAAAATGAGCGACGCGACGGCGGGAGAAGGCCGGGACGCGAGATCACGGCTAAGCGACAAAGCAGCCCCAATCGATGAGCGCCCTGCAGCAAAATGCCTTTTAGCATCGACCATGAATGGGCTTTCGCTTGCGAAAAGGCCCGCCTCTCAGGCGAGCGAAAACGGTATTCCAACACCCTGTCGATAGACCGGGGCAGATTGACAAATATCTAAAATCACAATGCGAAATATGACACTGGATTACAGTTTTTGCAACCGCTGGAGGACCGATGGAATACGCTCGGCATCATTTTGGCCTATGCCCGGTATTCCAATGCCTCCGGCGGGCTCTTGGCTCAAACCGGAGGTCGTTTTCGTCAGGCGTATCCGGAGCGGACCGGATCAATCGTAAAGGTAATAGTGTTCCCACTGGCTGCGGGGAACCTTGGTGCCGATCTTGAAATCGAAGGACATGATGCTCAGGCCCTTGTCGCCCGTCTCGCACTTGTATTTCAGCCGGTACCATTCGCCGGAGCTGCGGAAGACGGCACCGGGTGCGCGGATGGAATCACCGTTTTCGATCGTGTCGGAAAACGTGTAGGCGATCACCTTGTCGGGACGGAAATCGCCCGACTTCTTGATGCGGTCCATCGCCTCCATGTCGCAGCGCTGTTCGCGGCGCTCTTCGGGCGTCAGCTTGTCGAGCTGATCGACGACGCGGGAATCGATGGCAAACGCATGGGCCGGCAGGGCAGAATGCAGAGCCATCGCCACCAAAAGCAGACTTCTCTTCATGTCAGTTCCATTACAGATCTCAAGGACCGGCGGAAACTATGAGATGGAATTGCGATTGACCACCTACCAGAGCGCGAAATAACAGGATGTGAACAGGCTTCAAGGACCGTGACCGGCCATGACCGGCGAAAATTTGACGGATGCCCGGAAAGAGCAGATCAAACGGCGCGCGACATTCCTGAACACTATCGGCATTGGCGTGATGCTGATCGGGGTGTTTACGCCGATCGTGCGGGCGATGTACGAACCGGCCGCCCTTTCCGGTAGGCTCGTCCCGATCATCGCCACCATGGTGGTTTGCTTCTCGTTCGGCGTGGCATTACGTTTTACCGGTGGCCTGATCCTCAAGAGATTGAACAGATGCGCTATGAGCAAATTCTGCTGTTGCTGAGCGTCGGACTTGGCCTGTCTCTCGTCGTCGCCTTCGTCTGGTGGCAGAACGAGCGGGATCTGGCGCCGCTGCGCAAGGAACACGCCAGGAAGAAGTAGGCTCACGGCCGGCAAAAGGCTGCAGCCGCCTTTCTCGCCGCTTGCCTCGGCGATCCGCGCCCCCTATCTCTGGCACTCCCTCTCTTACAGCATTCGGAGTGCTTCCTTGGCCACGTCCCAGAAACCGCCCTTCGCCAATCTCCCCTCCCCGCCGGTCGCGCCGAAGAAGCCGGTGAGCGATACGCGCCACGGCATTACCCGCACCGACGATTACGCCTGGTTCCGTGCCGACAACTGGCAGGCGATGTTCAAGGATCCGTCGATCCTCGATCCGCAGATCCGCGCGCATCTGGAGGCGGAAAACGCCTATATGGAAGCGGCGATGGGCGACACGGCCGAATTGCAGAAGGTGCTGTTTGCCGAAATGCGCGGCCGCATCAAGGAAGACGACAGCTCGGTGCCGTCGAAGGACGGACCTTTCGCCTATGGATCGCTGTTCGTGACCGGCGGCGAACAGCCGCATTATTTCCGCACGCCGCGCGATGGCGGGGACAAGCACACGCTGCTTGACGGCGACAAGGAAGCGTCCGGCAAGGACTATTTCCGCCTCGCCGGCATCGACCACACGACCGACCACCGGTTCGGCATCTGGGGTTACGACGACAAGGGTTCTGAATATTTCACGCTGCGCATCCGCGACCTCGAAACCGGCGCCGACCTCGACGACGTGATCGAGAACACGGCCGGCGGCGGTGTCTGGGCGCCGGATGGCAAGAGCTTCTTCTACACGCTGCAGGACGAGAACCACCGGCCCTCGAAAGTGTTTCACCACATCGTCGGCCAGAAACAGGCGGACGACCGGCTGGTGTTCGAGGAAGAGGATCCCGGCTTCTTCATGGGCGTCGGCGGCTCGCTGCTCGACGATGTCATCTATATCGACATTCATGACCACGAGACCTCGGAATACCGGCTAATCCCGACCTCCGACCTGACGGCTGAGCCAAAGCTCGTGGCGGAGCGTGAGGAAGGTATCGAATATTCGATGACCGAAGGCGGCGACGTCTTCTACATCCTCACCAATGACGGCGATGCCCAGGATTTCAAGATCATGGAAGCGCCGGTGACGGCGCCGGGCAAGGAGAACTGGACGGAAGTCGTGCCGCACGAGCCGGGCCGGCTGATCATTTCGCACATGGCTTATGCGCGCCATCTGGTGTGGTTGCAGCGCAAGGACGGATTGCCGCAGATCGTGGTGCGCGACCGCGCAAGCGGCGAGGAACATGCGATCGCCTTTGCCGAAGAGGCCTATTCGCTCGGACTTTCGGGTTCTGCCGAATATGACAGCGACATGATCCGCTTCTCCTACTCGTCGATGACGACGCCGAGCCAGCTGTTCGACTACGACATGGCGACGCGCGAGCGGGTGCTTCTGAAAACGCAGGAAGTGCCGTCCGGCCATGTGAGCGAGGATTACGTCACACGCCGGGTGATGGCGCCGGCGCATGACGGCGAGAGCGTGCCGGTGACGCTGCTCTACCGACGGGATATCGCGCTCGACGGCTCGGCACCCTGCCTGCTCTACGGCTACGGCGCCTACGGGATGACCATACCGGCCTCGTTCTCCACCAATGCCCTGTCCCTGGCCGATCGCGGCTTCGTCTATGCGATCGCCCATATCCGCGGCGGCAAGGACAAGGGCTTTGCCTGGTACGACGACGGCAAGATGGAAAAGAAGGAAAATACCTTCAAGGACTTCATCGCCGCTGCCGACTATCTGGTGGCCGAGACATTCACCTCGCACGACAAGATCATCGCCGAGGGCGGCTCTGCCGGCGGCATGCTGATGGGGGCCATCGCCAATATGGCGCCGGAGAAGTTTTCCGGCATCATCGCAGCCGTGCCCTTCGTCGACGTGCTCAACACCATGCTCGACGACACGCTGCCGCTCACCCCGCCGGAATGGCCGGAATGGGGCAACCCGATCGACAGTCTGGAAGAATATCAGTGGATCGCGGCCTACAGCCCCTATGACAACGTTGCTGCGAAACCCTATCCGCCGATCCTTGCCATTTCAGGCCTCACCGATCCGCGCGTTACCTATTGGGAGCCGACCAAGTGGGTGGCGAAGGTGCGCGAAATGACGACCGGCACTGCACCGATCCTGCTCAAGACCAATATGGCGGCAGGTCACGGCGGCAAATCCGGGCGTTTCCAGCGACTGGAAGAAATCGCCTTCGAATATGCTTTCGCCATCAAGGTGGCCGGCAAGATGTAAGGGGTGATCCCCCGCCGCCACGCTCCAGGACATGGGGCATGGCATGAGAAAAGGCCGCCCGGTGTTCCGGGCGGCCTTTACAGGAAAAACAGACCGACGGCGGCTGCCGTCAGGCCTTTCGACGCATCAGGCGGCGCTTTTCAGCGCCGTTGCGCCACCATAGATCTCCGACAGCGTCAGCAGGATCTTCGCCACGGCTTCCGATTTGCAGGAATAGTAGAGTGTCTGGGCATCGCGCCGGACATCCACGACCTTGGCATCACGCAGTTTCTTCAGGTGCTGAGACAGAGCCGACTGGCTGAGATTGACCGCTGCCGCCAGCGAGGTCACATCCCATTCATTGCGGGTGATCAGTTCGAAAACGCGCAGACGGCCCTCATGCGCCATCAGCGACAAAAGCCCGGCTGCATCATCGGTATCAAATGCTGAATCGATATTCATGTCTTTTCCCCCGACAGAATAACTAGGTTCAATTTTTAAGGTATTCCTAATATGTCTTTGCCATAAGGTTTCCTATAGAAACGCGACAGGCGCGACATCATGATTTGCTTATTTTACTAATATCTACATTTCGTAAATACAATCTCGCATCTGCGAGATGACGTCGATTTTACGCCAAACTGGCGCTTTTGCCGCATTTCTGCCAGCGCCGAAGCAGCGCGGCAACGACCGGCTGCCAATCCCTCCCGCATGTGTCAAGCCCTGACAGACAGTCACTTTGTGGCGCCGCAAGCCTCGCGCAAGCTTCAAAGCTTAACGTTTGGTAAATCGTTATCGATGTGAGCACAAAGCCATGAAGATCGACAGCGGCCTCGGTGGCACCTATTATCAGAGCCGAGCGCTCGACAACAGCAAAACATTGGACGATGCGAACCAGATGGACGCATCGAGCGCAGGCCGCGGCGTCGGCGGCGTGACCTCGGGCGGAACGCCGATCTCCAATTCGTTTGCCAATGCGCTATGGCAGATCGACAGCGCCTCGGGCAGCCAGATGGCGATTGCGCCAGCCCGCCAGGACTGGCTCAACAACCTCTACAGCGAATTCAACTGAAGCCTGCGGCCATGACCTTGCGCGGACGAGCGATCGTCAGGCTGCCTGCGCCGGCACGATGCCTGATGGCGTGACCTCGACCGTCACATGCGAGAGGGCGTCGATGGCGCCGAGCTTCTGCTTGTAATAGGCCGGCTCGCGGGGCTTGTCCGACACCAATGCCACGATTGCCGCGTGATGACCCGGCCCCACCTGCCAGACATGCAGATCGGAAATACGATCGCCTTCGGTCTCGACATGCTCGCGGATCTCGCGCGCCAGACCGCCCTCTTCCGACTGGACATCCAGAAGAACGCCCGAGGTGATACGGATCAGCGACCATGACCAGCGGACGATGACGACCGCGCCGACAATGCCCATCACCGGATCCAGCGCATTCCAGCCATAGGCCTTGCCGAGAACGAGCGCCGCAATGGCAAGAACCGACGTCAGCGCATCGGCGATCACATGGAGATAGGCCGAGCGCAGGTTATTGTCCTGCGCGCCGCGGCCCGGTGCGGCCTCGTGGCCGTGCCCGTGCCCGTTATCATGGTGGTCGTGATCGTGAGTGTTGCCATGGGGATGCCCGTGGCGATGATCCTGCGCATGCGAATGGTGCGCGTGCCCGTGCGCGTGCGCGTGATCGTCATGACCGCCATGTGCCGCGTGCGAATGGCCGTGGTGATGGCCATGCGCATGACCGTGGCCGTGGCCGTGTCCATCATGCAGCAGGACGGCGCTGACGATGTTGACCGCCAGCCCGACGACGGCGACGAGGATGGCCTCGTTGAAATTGATGGTGACGGGGCTGGCAAGACGCAGGAAACTTTCCCAGGCGATGACGAGCGCGATCAGCGCCAGCACGATGGCGCTGGCAAAGCCGGCGAGATCGCCGAGCTTTCCCGTGCCGAAAGCGAAGCGCGGATTGCGGGCCTGGCTGCGGGCATAGAGATAGGCGAGCGCCGAGATCAGCATGGCGCCGGCATGGGTGGACATATGCCAGCCATCCGCCGTCAGCGCCATCGACCCGAAGATCGAGCCACCGACGATCTCGACCACCATCATCGAAGCGGTGAGTGCGATGACCCACCAGACCTTGCGCGCATTGCGATCGTGATCCGTCCCCAGAAACACATGCTCGTGCCGCATCGCATCCACCGATATCGCCATCTCATTCTCCCTGTCTGCGCAGCGCCTGCATCGCCCTGCGGCATATTGTTTTCCCAACGGGCCGGCGCGTGCGGTCCGAAACGGCCGGTCAGCGGATATAGGTCCGCAAGGCTTCCGCAAGTTCGGCCGCCGCCTTTTCCCGCTCCGCATCGTCTGCCGCATGGACCACATGCTCGTGCAGATGATCCTCCATCACTTCATGGGTGAGGCCCGCCAGCGCGCCGCGGATCGAGGCGAGCAATTGCAGAACCTCGCCGCAGGGCGCCTCGGCATCGAGCGACCGCTCGACCGCCTCCATCTGCCCCTTCAGCCGGCGCACGCGCGCCAGAAGCTTTGCCTTTTCGCGGATCGTATGGCCCATTGTCTTCACTCAATTAGTATAGGGGGGTACCCTATATGACGATTACGATGTCTGGCAAGTGGGGGCGCCCTGCCGGTTGCTCGACGGCGTACCTTACCGGCCTCGCGCTGGATCGCCCAATGGGGTCGCCGGATTGCTCCATGGGCGGCGTCAGGCCCAGCCAGAAACTCGGCCAGACGCTCAGCCAGACGGTCTCCGCCAAACGCTCCCGCAACGGTCAACCACAAGCCGCGGGCACAGGCCCCGAGCACAGGCCCCGGCTCCCTCCCGCCGGGCACCAACTTCGCCACAAGCCGCAGACTTAACCGCAAGTCCAGCCGCAGGTCCAGCCGCAAGCCGGGCCATCAAACTTTGCCGCAAGCGCGCGCCCGGCATCACCACGCTGCCTTGCCGTGCCGGCCTGCAAGGCCTATGTAAAACTCCAGAGACTAGAGGTTTTGCGCGAGGCGAAGATGATGCTGTCCATCGGGGACCTGTCGAAGCGTACCGGCGTCAAGGTGCCGACGATCCGCTACTATGAGGATATGGGGCTGATCGCAGCGGCCGAACGCTCGGAGGGCAACCAGCGGCGCTACCAGCGCAAGGATCTCGAGCGACTGGCCTTCATCCGCCATGCACGCGATCTGGGGCTGGAGATCGCGGCCATCCGCGAACTGATTTCGCTCGGCCAGCATCCCGAGCAACCCTGTGCCGATGCAGACCGGATCGCCGCCGATCATCTTGCCGCGGTGCGCGAAAAGATCGCCAAGCTGCAGCGGCTGGAACAGGAACTGGAGCGGATCGTCTCCCATTGCGACGGCGGCCACTCGATCGAGGAATGCTATGTCATCCGCTCGCTTTCCGACCATGGATTGTGCGAGCACGACCATTAGGCCGGTTGACCGGCGGAATGCCCGCACGAATGCGCGGCGTCGGTTTCCCTCGCTGCGCCGGCAGAACTGGAATACCGCTTGACAAGCCGAGGCGGCGGGAGCAGAGAAGCTGCCATGATCACGACGCGCACAACCATCGCTGCCACGTATTTTTGGGCCTACCTGTAAAGGGCGGCTCGACAGATCATCATGTCAACAAGCCGCCGTCAGGCGGCTTTGTTGTATCAACGGCACCTGACGGCATGAAAAGACCGGAAAAAGGATGCCGACAATGACCGAAGATACCGATATCTCACTCGACCGCCCGCCCGTCGTGACGATCCGCGCGGCGAAATCCCGCGACCTGCCGCAGCTCGCCGAGATGATCGCAGCGCTCGCCGCCCATCACAACGACCCTTCGGCGATGACGATCGACATGCTGGAGCGCGATCTGTTCGGCGATATTCCGTGGATCACGGCGCTGGTCGCGGATGCCGGCGAGACGCTGATCGGTTATGCCATTCTCGTGCCGCTCTACAAGGCGCAGGAAGGCCAGCGCGGCATGGATCTGCATCATCTCTTCGTCCGCGACGGGCATCGCGGCCACGGCATCGGCCAGCATCTCGTCTCGCGGGCCCGCGAGATCGCGAAAAACGCCGGCTGCGGCTATCTCTCGGTCAGCGCCGCCACCGGCAATTTCACCGCGCATAAATTCTACGAGCATATGGATTTCAAGCCGCGGCCCGTGACCGGCATGCGCTTCACCCAGGCGCTCGCCTGAGTTTCGGGCAAGCACTGTGCCGTTGAAGACGGCTGGCGGTTCCAGCGGATCCGGCAAACAATCCGGCCAGGGCCTATCCGGCGGCCTTGGCCAGACCTTCTCGCCCCTTGATTGAGGCTCTTGCCGGAATTCTCGGCGGCCAGTGCGGCCCGGCGGTGAACGTCGGGGCTGACCCGGAACATCATCTTGCCCGAATAGGGCTTTTGCGGCTCCTTACCGGTCCTGGCACAGGTTTCGATATGGTCATCGACCGCCTCGTGAAAAGCCTGACGCAGACCCTCGGCGCTTCCTGCGTGAAAGCCCACGCCATCGACGATGCCGGCAATCTGGCCGAACAGGATACCGTCCTCATCATCGTATTCGATACGGGCCGAATAGCCCTTGTAGGTCATCACATTGCGCATGGCGCAATTTCCAATCGCGTCAGGTCGGCGCGCGCGGCACCAACCTGATAGCGCTTTGCTTCCTTGTGCGGATGTGGCCGATGAAACGTCTCGATCTCGCCGTTCATCGCGAAACGGACCCGCGCGCCGTTGGCCTCGACACTCCGGCATCCGGCAGCAGGAAACACGCTTTTCGATGGCCACCCATTCGGGCGCCCCAGGCACGGGGTCACGAAAAACCGCTTCAAGTGTCTGGCGGTGCTTGCCGTTCATGCAAGCACCTTAGGTGCATGCCTGGAATATCTGCAGGCATGCAACCAGATCCTTACCGTGCCGGGATCGACTTCAGATAGGCGGCGATGGCTTCGATATCGGTTTGGGGAAGATGGGCGATATTCTGCTGGACCTCGACCATGGAGCCACCGGCGGAATCGTATTCCGGGGTGAAGCCGGTTTGCAGGTAGTTGACGATATCGGCCTCGCTCCATGATTTGATGTCGCCGCCGGGCGTGATGTCGGGAATGGTTCCCTTGCCTTCCGGGTTCGGGCCGCCGGCCAGCCAGCGATCCTTGACGAAGCCGCCGAGCTGATCGCGCGGCGTATGACATTCGCCGCAATGGCCGGGACCTTCGACCAGATACTGGCCGCGCTTCACCTTGTCGTCGGCGGAGGCCAGCGCGACGCGCGGCTGATCGGTGAAATAGAGGAATTTCCAGCCGCCGACCGCCATGCGGATGTTGAAGGGGAAGCCGAGTTCATGCGGCGGCGCCACGTTTTGGCTCTTCGGCAAGGTCTTCAGATAGGCGAAGAGGTCATTGACGTCTGCCTTCGTCAGCCGGTCATAGGAACCATAGGGAAAAGACGGATACAGATGCTCGCCGGCGGGCGAGACGCCGCGGGTCATGGCATTGCCGAATTGCGCCAGCGTCCATGCGCCGATACCGGCCTTTTCGTCGGGCGAGATGTTTGGAATATGGAAGGTGCCGAAAGGGCTCGGCAGGGCGCGCCCGCCCGACAGCGTCTTCAAGGCATCGCCGTTCGCGCCATCGGCGGCATGGCAGCTGGCGCAGCCGCCGGCCCAGAACAGCTTTTCGCCATTGGCCAGATCCGGCTGACCCAGATCCCGCTTACCAGGGCCCGCCCAATAATTCTCCGGATGCGGATCCGGTTTCGTCACCATCCATGCGCCGAGCGCGGCCACGGCCACGATCACGACGCCGGTCCCCAAAATTCTAGACCACATCGCGGTCATCCTTCCTGTTCCTCAACCACACCCTCCTCACCATCGCCGATGATGGCGAACAGCGCCCGTGCACCGGCTATCCCGTGACGGGATTGCAGGTGCACGGGCCTTCTTCGCATCACTTCTTCAGGCGATAGGTCTGGTGGCAGGCACCGCAATTGGCGCCGAGGGTCTGGACGGCCGTCTGCACGCCGGCCTGATCGGCCGGAAGCGCGGCGAGAAGCGTGTCGGCCTCTCCGGCGAGCTTGGCCGCATGGGCGCGGAAATCCGCATTGTTTTCCCAGATCGCGGGGGCGGCTGCGGAATTGGCCTCGGAACCGGCCGGGAACTGATCGGGGAAAGCCTTCATGTCGGTGCTGATCGTCGTCAGCGCCGCCTTCACGGCTGCGGCATCATAAGGCTTCTGGCCCTTGGCGATGGCGCCGAGCGCGCCGACGGCACCGCCGACCTGCTTCATCATCTGCTCGCGCTTGGCCTGCGGCGTATCCTGCGTCGTCCCTTGGGTCCCCTGGGCCATCGCGACCGTCGAAAGGGCGGCAGCACCGACTGCCGCCCCGAGACAGAGGGCGATGGCGGCGGTCGAGAGCTTGGCGAATGTCATGACGTGTTCTCCTCAATCTACGCCAGCACTCTGCCGGCGACGCATATGCATGCCGATGATTGCAATCCTAAGCGGCTGAAAGAAGTCACGTTTCCGTCAGGATGGGTAAATTGCAACGATGGAGAGAAAACACACTGTTCACAAATAGCGAACGAATAATCTTCAATATGAAGACAATTAGGGATCAGGGCGAGGCCGGAGCGAGAAAGAGAGAGCGGCTTTCCTCGCGGCCGTGGCCGACGATCTCGATCCGGTCCCGATGAATCTCGACCACGGCAAACGTGTTGTCGTGCTCGGTATCGACCATGCCCTTGAAGTTCACATACCAGGTGGAGCCGTCGCGGCCGAGATTGCCGACATGATGATGGCCGCAAAGATAGGCGATGACATTGCCGGAGCGGGCAAAGAGCGCCATCAGTCGCTCGCCGTTCCACATATTGTGTTCGTTTTCAGGGCACAGCGGATAGTGGCCCATGACGACGACCTTTTCGCCATCGGCGGCGGCCTGCGCCAAGACCGTTTCGAGCCAATCGAACTGGTCCTGGCCGATGCCGCCGTTCCAGCGCATGGCGTTGATCGCGCCGGCCTGTTCCAGCGCCGCCAGCCGCATTTTCGCCCGCTCGTGGCGCGGATCGCCCGGCTTTGTGGAGAACAGGCTTTCCTCGCTGCCATCGATGACGACGAAGCGAATGCCGCCGCGGGAGAAATGGTGGAAGGGCGACGGCATGCCGAGCCGGGCATGAACGCTTGAAAGATGCTCGGGTGCGACGGAAAAATCATGGTTGCCGGGAAGAAGCACGCTGTCGTGGCGCAGTTTTTCGTAGACGCCCAATACCGGATCGAAGCTCTGCCAGTCGCGATCGATGAGGTCGCCGAGGGTGACGACGAAGGAGAGATCCTCGCCGTTCAGCAGCCCGATCGCCTCGTCAAGCTTGGAAAGGCTGTTGCGATAGTAGCGCTGGTGCTCGAGCCAGGGATCGGCATCGGCATATTGCGGATCGGAGATGACGCCGAAACGCAGGAGCGGATGGTCGTCTACGGATGCGGAAGGCGAAAGGGGCGAGGACATGCGCCGCGCATAGGGGCTTCAGATGACAGGCGTGTGACAGGAATGCGACGGGACGCGGCGTGAAGGGAGCGTATGGCTCGCCTGCGATCGCGCCGAACGCAAAAACGCCCGGCACCTTGCGGCACCGGGCGTCTCTTATGCGATCATGTCGCAGACGGCGCGATTACTTCGCGGCGGCTTCGTACATTTCGAGGACGTAATCCCAGTTGATCAGGCTGTCGACGAAGGCTTCGAGATACTTCGGACGCGCGTTGCGGTAGTCGATGTAATAGGAATGTTCCCATACGTCGACGCCGAGGATCGGGGACGCGCCGTGAACGAGCGGGTTTTCGCCGTTCGGGGTCTTGGAGATTTCGAGCTTGCCGTCCTTGACCGAAAGCCAAGCCCAGCCGGAGCCGAACTGAGTGGTGCCGGCAGCAACGAAATCGGCCTTGAACTTGTCATAGCCGCCGAGATCCGACGCGATCGCAGCTTCGAGCTTGCCCGGCAGCTTGGTGCCGCCGCCATCCTTCTTCATCCACTTCCAGAAATGGATGTGGTTGTAATGCTGGGCCGCGTTGTTGAAGAGGCCGGCATTGGTGCCGAAGGACTTCTTGACGACTTCCTCGACCGAGAGATCCGCGAGGCCCGCTTCGGCAGCCAGCTTGTTGCCGTTGTCGACATAGGCCTTGTGGTGCTTGTCGTGGTGAAACTCGAGCGTTTCCTTCGACATGAACGGCGACAGGGCTTCGTAATCGTAAGGCAGTTCGGGAAGTTCAAAAGCCATTGGTCTACTCCTTCTGAGACAAACGTCGCGGCACCGGCGTGGGACCGGGACATGCGGCAAAACCGTGGAACAGGTTGAGGCGGAACATAGGGGCCGACCGGCCAAGAGGCAACGGTGATGTTCCCAAAATCGAAGCCTTTTCTGCCAAGACCTTGCCGAATTTCCCGCTTAAGTGAAATGGGATCGACGACAGGAGGACAGGATCGATGACGGCAATCCATAGACTTGCACTTGCAACCAGTCTCATCAGCGGCATGGGCATGGCAGAGACGGCGCAGGCGGCATCCGGCGATGCCTGGTCGGCGTTCCAGAAAGAGGTCTCGACCGCCTGCCTTGCCGCGTCCAGAGGGTTGATCGAGAACGGCCGCGTCGTGGTCGATCCGTTCGGCAGCCAATCCTACGGGCTTGCCGTCATCTCGGGCAAGGCGGTGGGCGCAAAGGTGACGATCAGCACGATCTGCGCCTTCGACAAGAAGACACGCAAGGCCGAGATCGGCGGCGAGATCGCCAGCGACCGGCTGCTGGTGAAGGGCAAGAAGTAGGCTGCGGAGGCCGTCTGTCGGGCGGCACGCGGGTTCGGATCTCTGTCGGACAGGTGCTGCGCGTGCTATCGTTACGCCAGACACACAAGGGTTTGCGGATTGTCGGACACAGGAAGAGGGCATCGGTGAACTTGCGCATCGATGGCGGCGTCGTCACCATCCTGCGCATCCTTTACGGCGGCCGGAGCCTCGAAGACGCAGAGAACGGTGAACCCGGCCAAGGTGGTCGAATGCTGAACAATCTGGTCACCCGGGCTTGTCTGGCGAGATCGACCGATCTGGCTTAACACAAGGGTCCATTCGCCAACGCCCGCATTGCAGGCGCTCACCCCGAACGAACCCAAAGGCAGTCCCCGCATGACCGATACCGCTTCCCGCAATCTCGTCATTCTTCTCCACGGCGTCGGCTCGAACGGCGCCGATCTGGCACCGCTCGGGGATGCCTGGGCGCAGGCGCTGCCGGGCACCGTATTTGCCTCGCCGAACGCGCCCGAACGCTCAAGCTTCGGACAGGGCTACCAGTGGTTCAGCGTGGCAGGCGTCACGCCGGAGAGCCGGGCGCAGCGGATCGTCGCCGGTCGCGCCGGGTTCGATACGGTGATTGCGTCGATCATTGCAGACAAGGGATTTGCCGACCGGCTGGATCGCGTCGCCCTTGTCGGCTTCTCGCAGGGCACGATCATGTCGCTCGATGCCGTGGCCAGCGGGCGCTTTCCGGTGGGCGCCGTCGTCGGATTTTCGGGACGGCTTGCCTCGCCCAAGCCGCTGACGCCAAAGGATACGGCAAAGGGCAAGACGCCGATCCTGCTCGTGCATGGTACGGGCGACCCGGTCATTCCGTCCTTCGAGACGGAAGAGGCGGAAGCGGAGCTGAAAAACCTCGGCTTCCCGGTCGAGACACAGATCGAGGCCGGACTCGGCCACACGATCTCGCCGGCCGGCGTGATGCGCGCGGCCGAATTCCTGTCGAAAATCTTCAAGGATTGATGGCGTGGCGGAAGGGAGGCCGGCGCTCGGCGCCGCCTCCCCTTTCGTCATTGCGATCGCTGGCGTGCGTCAGCGCAGGATCGGCTCGCCGTGGAAACGGCGGCGCGAGGGTTTCGATACGCCGAAGCCGACTTCCATCATCAGCCGCGGCCTGGTTTCCGGAACCGTGCCCATATGGAAGCCGAAGGGATCCTCGACGAAGCCATAGCCGGCCTTGCCGGTGAGCGTGACGGCGCTTTCCTTGCCGTAATAATCCAGAACCTCGTCTGCGGGATGACCGACCAGAAGCGTGCACTGGTGTTTGACCTTGCGCCGGTTATGGCTCCCCTTGACGAAGACATGCGGGCCGGTGCGCTCATCCACATCGACGAGATTGAAGAAGAACTTGATCATCCGCCAGTCGTCGAGATCGAAATGGAACTTGTCGAGCGAGGCAAGGCTGCGATCGGCTTCGGATGCCTTGGTCGGAAAGCTCCACCAGATGCGGGTGGTGATGAGCCGCGCCTGGGCGCCGAGATAGTGGCGGGCGATATCGATTAGGAGCGGATCGTTCTGGATGGTGCGCACGCCGGGGCTGTCGAGGCAGCGCTCGAAATGATGCCCCGACAGAAGCGGCCGGCCGAAGCGCTTTTCCGCCTCGGCATGGTCCTTGGCGCGAAATTCCAGCTTGCGGTTGAAATTGCCGAAGCACGGCGTTTCCTCGGCAAAGCTGCGGATTTCCCCATGGATTTCCGGCGGGATCTGCAGCCCGGCGAAGATGCCGTCCTGTTTCAGCGATTTCGCGGCAGCCTCTGCCGAGATGTCGCCGAAGACCGAGGGGCGCGCCGCCGTGACCGGCTTGCTGTAGCGTTTGGCCGTCAGCCAGTGGGCGCGACGGCCCGGCAGGGTGCGGGCAAGGACGAACATCGGCAGCCAGGCCGGGTTCTCCTTCACATCGGCAATATAGGTGGGAATGCGCACCGCCATGCGCTTCCATCGTGAGCCCTGACGGGCGATGGCTTCCAGATCGGGGGCTCCCGGATTGCCTTGAGCCTGAACCGGATTGACTTGGGCCTGAGCTTGCCGCTTGGCCTGATCGTCTGCTGCGGAGGTCGTCGCCGGCATGCGCGTTCCTTTCCTGGGGTCTTTCCTGCGGGTTTATCGGGTTTCCTGCGGGACTTTCGGGACTGGGAAGAACTGCCTAATATACCCATGGTTTTGCTGCATTGCGGCAAAAATTGGATCAAGCCGGTCCAGATTTCCAGCCGCCAAATGACGTTCGATCACATTTCAGCACGAATGCGCGCCGAAACCGGGCATCGATGCCGGTGACGGCAGGGCGGCAAAGCGCCGCTTCGGCTTCACGCAAAGCCTCCGGCGATACAACCAAGAGGCTGTAAGGCATCGATAAAAATGCGAGACGGTATTTTTCCCGTGTCTTGCGGTACCAAATTACCGGACGGACATGATGAGGAATGGCGCCGGACATTGGCCGGCCAAACGTTGCTGGCGGATCGGCGAAATTTATTTTCTCCCCGAGCGTTTCAGAAGGCATCGGCCTACCGTTTTGCGCGGCCTGCGCGGATTTCCAGACGTGAGTCCCGTCGGCATCCGGCCCGCGCGGGGGGCCCGGCCATCGGCGGGAGGGGGCTTGGGGGGGTGGCGCGACGATGGTACCCAGGGTGGCGGCCCGGTGGCGCCTCAACGAAAACAGCCGGACAATATGCCCGGCTGCTTTCTTTCAAATCGGGTGGTCGATGACCGGATCGGATCAGGCGGCCTTCTTGAAGGCGTTGGCCCAGTCCATGTAGGCTTCCAGCGCCTTCTTGGCGACGGGGCCTTCCTGCAGGTTGCGTTCCTCGAACTTCGTGACCGGCACGATCTTGGAATAGTTGCCGGAGGTGAAGATCTCATCGGCATTGGCGACGTCTTCGACGGTCACGGTCGTTTCGCGAACGTCGTAGCCGGCGTCGCGCAGCAGGCCGATGACGCGGGCGCGGGTGATGCCGGCCAGGAAGGTGCCGTTCGGCGCCGGCGTGAAGACGACGCCATCCTTGACGATGAATATGTTGGACGAGGCGGTTTCGGCAACGTTGCCGTTCATGTCGCGGGCCAGCGCATTGTCGAAGCCGCGCTTGTGCGCCTCGATGATCATGCGGCCGCTATTGGGATAGAGGCTGCCGGTCTTGGCGGCGGTCATGGCGACTTCCGGGCTCGGGCGGCGGAAGGGCGAAACGGTGAGCGAGGACGGCTTTGCGGTATGCATCGGCGCTTCGAACATGCAGAGCGCGAAACGCGTCGATTCGGCATCGGGAGCGACGACGCTGAAAGACGCGCCATGCTCGATCCAGTACATCGGCTTGATATAGATCGCGGTCTTGCCGTCGAACTTCTTGACGCCTTCCCAGGCGAGCGCCTCGATCTCTTCGGCCGTCTTCACAGGCAGCATGCCCATGTTGGTGGCCGAGCGGTTGACGCGCTGGCAATGCTTGTCGATGTCGGGCGCGATGCCGTCGAACCAGCGGGCGCCGTCGAACACGGTGGAGCCGAGCCACATGGCATGTGAGGTGGGGCCGATCAGGGCCGGGTTGCCCTCAAGCCACTCGCCGTCCACAAAGGTCCAGGTGGTGCTGCGGGGTGCGGTGCTGACTGCCATGTCTTTCTCCTTCAGAAGTCTTTCGGGCACATGTTTCCATTGACGGGAATTGGCCGAACTGAATGCCCCCGAATGACGACAGGTCAAGGGCAATTTCGATCGCAAACGTCCCGGCGCGGCGAAAAAACACCCCTTGCGCCTTTCTGCCGCGTCCCGCCAGCAAAAATCGCAGATGGATCGATCAACAAAATTGATCGCGGATTCCGATTGTGTGCCAGCGCATCACCAACGCCTGACGCGTTTTCTTTCTATTGTCCCGCAGTTCCGCCGGTGCCCGGCGCGGGCTCCAGCGGCGAGGCTGCCGGCATCGGACTTCCCGCCATGCGACCGCCATCGTTCATCACGACGATCGACAGCACGCAGGCGACGACAAGACCCAAGACCACAATAAACAACCAGCGCATCCTGACGGTTTTCCCTCTCTTCGACATCAACAGACAGCGTCGCCACGAACTGTTGCGGGGCGAAACGTTCCGTGATGTTCAACCAGAATAGTTGGGCGGTGATGCGGCAGGCGAGCAAATCGCAGCAAATGATTGACAGGCCTGCCCGATCGCTGCACCTTTCAGGCCATCCGCTGCCTCCCTTTCGCCGATAGACCGCCGATCAGAGCCATGCCCTCACACAGCCTCATGATGCTCACCCAGGAGCTTGTCGATTTCTGCTTTCGCGCCGAGGACGATCCCGGCCCGCCCGCCGACTGGCAGGGTCTGACGGACGGCGATTATACCGAAATCGCCGACCGGCTGACGGCGGAGATCGGCGACGATCCGCTGTGGGTCTTCGCCTATGGCTCGCTGATCTGGAAGCCCGGCTTTGCCTCGATCGATCGCAAGAAGGCCACCGCCTATGGATGGCACCGGTCGTTTTCACTGAGGATCGAGCGCGGCCGCGGCTCGCCGTCGCAACCCGGCCTGATGATGATGCTGTCGCGCGGCGGCCGCTGCGACGGGGTGATCTACCGGGTGGCCGATGACGACAAGCGCGCCCAGATCGAACAGGCGCTCCGGCGCGAGGTGAGCAGCAAGGACAGTCTGACGACTTTCCGCTGGCTTCCCGTGCGGATAGAAAACGGGGAGACGATCCGGGCGCTGACCTTCTGGGTCGGCAATGGCAGCCCGCGGATCATCACGCCGCTTCTGCCGCTCGACGATGTGGCGCCGGTGCTGGCCCGCGCCTGCGGCCATCGGGGGTCGTGCGCCGAATATCTCTACAATACCGTGGTGCATCTTGCCGAATTCGGCATCCGCGACCGCAATCTCTGGCGCCTCCAGGCGATGGTGGCAAGAGAGATAGAGGCGTTACAGGCCGAACAGCAACCGGCCGGAGAGTGATCGGACGCAGGATCGAGGACGGGAGCGAGGCCCTAATCGAGGCAGGTCATCGATCCCGTCATCCAGAGCGGCAGGCGCCGGTCGAATGATGCCTGACCGGGCTTGCCGATGTCGCCGGGCCCGCTACCTCCAACGGATCGCAACCGGTTGGGAGGCCGCGAATGCGCCCGGTGCTCTACTATCACCCATTTTCGTCCTATTCGCAGAAAGTGCTGATCGCGCTTTACGAGAACGGCACGCCGTTCGAACGGCGGGAATTCGGACCCGAAGATCCGGGCGCATGGGAGGAGCTTGCCGCGCTCTGGCCCGTGAAGCGGTTTCCGATGCTGAAGGACGAGAGCCGCCAACAGGGGTGGGATGCGGGCCATCAGGGCCATGCGGTATTCGAGGCGAGTACCATTATCGAATATCTGCAGCTGCATTATCCGGGACCGGTAAGGCTCATACCGGATTTGGCGGATCTCGCCATCGCTGTCAGGATGCTCGACCGCTTCTTCGACAATTACGTCTCGACGCCGCAGCAGGCGATCGTCTTCGATGCGCTGCGCAAGCCGGAAGACCGCGATCCCCTCGGGGTTGCCAAGGCACGCGACATGCTCGATGCGGCCTATCTCTGGCTGGAGGCGCATATGGGCGAACAGCATGATCGAGGCTGTTCCTGGGCCGTGGGGGAGACATTCACGCTGGCCGATTGCGCCGCGGCACCGTTTCTCTTCTATGCCGACTGGACGCATCCGCTGGGCGACCGCTTTCCGGCCGTCACCGCCTACAGGCAAAGATTGCTCGCCCGTCCCTCCTTTGCCCGTGCCGTCGATGAGGCCCGGCCCTATCGCACGCTCTTTCCGCTCGGAGCGCCGGATCGCGACTGACGTCTATCCTGATTACAAGACCTGCGATCACCCGCTCAAAGCCGCGCCGCCAGGAAATCGATGAAGGCGCGGATGCGCACGGCCAGATGCTCGTGGCCGGCATAGAGGGCGTGAATTTCCTCGATATCGCCGGGATTGTAATCCTCAAGGATCGGCACGAGACGGCCAGCCTCGATATCGGGCTCGACATGGAAGCGGCCGACGCGACCGATGCCGAGCCCATCGAGGCAGAACTGGCGGATGATCGAACCGCTCGAGCCTTTGAGAGAACCGGAGACCGGGCGGACATCGACCGTGCCTGTCTGCGGATCGCGGAACGGCCAGCCCTCGATCGAGCGGAGGAAATTGAAGTTTATGCAATTGTGGCCGGCGAGATCCTGCGGTTCTGCGGGCATGCCCGCGCGGGCGAGATAGGCCGGCGAGGCGATCACCACCTGCGGGCTCTGGCCGAGCTTGCGCGCCATCAGCGACGAGCTTCTGAGGGACCCGTGGCGGATGGCGATATCGACCCGCTCGCGGATCAGATCGACCGTATCGTCGGTCAGCGTCACATCGAGCTGGACATCGGGGAAAAGCGCCAGGAACTCGCCTGACATCGGCAGGATATAGCGTTCGCCGAAACCGACCGATGCATTGATCGACAGGGGGCCGCGCGGCAGCATGCGCCCGCCGCCGGCGACCACCGCCTCGGTATCGGCGATCTCGGCCAGAATGCGCTGCGCCCGCGCCAGATAGGTCTCGCCCTCCGGCGTCAGTTGCAGGGTGCGGGTGGAGCGCACGACAAGGCGTGTGCCGAGCCGGTCTTCGAGCCGTGTCACGAGCTTGCTCACCGCAGATGGCGAGAGTTTCAGCTTTCGTCCGGCGGCGGAAAAACTCCTGAGTTCGGCCGCTAGCACAAAGACCTGCATTTCTCCCGCCCGGTTATCCATCGCGTGCATTCCTTCCGTCTCGTCCAGGGACAAAGCCCTTCATCCCCCCTGCCGGACGGTGTCTCTTGCCCGCAAGCAGAGGATGAGGTCTCTTCCTGTGACTTCAATTCACAAATGATTATCCATTTATGCCGCTACACAGGCAAGTGCGCGATGGCGATATTGCGCTGCATCACAATCCGCCTCCTCCCACGGATCAGGAACAGGACAATGCCTCTCGCCCTCTACGCCCTGACCGCCGGTGCCTTCGGCATCGGGGTCACCGAATTCGTCATCATGGGTCTCTTGCCGCAGGTCGCGGCCGATATCCATGTCTCCATCGCCACCGCCGGACTGCTGATTTCCGGCTATGCGCTCGGCGTCGTCGTCGGCGCGCCGGTTCTGACCATCATGACCGGCCGTCTGCCGCGCAAGACCGTGCTGATCGGCCTGATGGGCATTTTCATCATCGGCAATGCCATCTGTGCGCTTGCAAGCGACTATACGCTCCTGATGGCGGCGCGCGTCGTCACCGCGCTCGCGCATGGCACGTTCTTCGGCGTCGGCTCGGTCGTCGCCACGAAGATGGTATCGCCCGACAAGCGGGCATCGGCGATTGCCGTGATGTTCACCGGCCTGACCGTCGCCAATATTCTCGGCGTGCCCTTCGGCACCTGGCTCGGACAGAATTTCGGCTGGCGCTCGACCTTCTGGGCCGTGTCGCTCGTCGGCGTCGCAGCGCTTGTCGTCATCGCAGCCGTGCTTCCCAAGGATCGCGAGACACCTGATGTGTCGGACTGGAAGGCCGATCTCGTGGCGATTTCCCGCGGGCCGGTTCTGCTCGGGCTTCTGACCACCGTCTTCGGCTATGCCGGTGTGTTTGCCGTCTTTACCTATATCGCGCCGATCCTGACCGAGATCGCGCATCTGCCGGAAAGCTGGGTCTCGCCTGTGCTTCTGGTCTTCGGCGGCGGGCTGATCGCCGGCAATATTCTCGGCGGCAAGGCGGCCGACCGCAACCTTCGCATGACCGTCGTCGGTTCGCTCGCCCTGCTTGCGCTGTCGCTGGTGCTGTTTCCCGCAACGTTCGGCAGCCATGTCGCCGTCATCGTCTTCGTCGGGCTGATCGGTACCGCGGCCTTTGCCACCGTCGCCCCCTTGCAGATGTGGGTGCTCGGCAAGGCCGAAGGGGCTGGAGAGCAGCTTGCCTCATCCTTCAATATCGGCGCCTTCAACCTCGGCAATGCGCTCGGCGCCTGGGCCGGCGGCATGGCGATCGATCACGGGCTCGGTTTTGAAAACATCCCCTTCGTCGCCACCATCTTCCCGGTCGCTGCCGTGATCATCGCCCTGATCGCGATGCGGGGCGAGACGCGGAACGGCGCGGACGAGCGGGCCGCGGTTTCGCTACACTGAGCGACCTTACCCATCGCTCCCCGCATTCCCTCAAAAAAGACCTTCGCATTTCAAGGAGACGACCATGGATTATCGCAGGCTTGGCAGATCCGGCCTCAAGGTGCCGGTGCTCAGCTTCGGCGCCGGCACGTTCGGCGGTTCCGGCCCGCTGTTCAGCGCCTGGGGCACGACGGATGTCGCCGAGGCCCGCCGCCTCGTCGATATCTGCCTCGATGCCGGCGTCACGCTGTTCGACACGGCCGATGTCTATTCGAACGGCGCCTCGGAAGAGGTGCTCGGCGAGGCGATCAAGGGCCGGCGCGACACGGTGCTGATCTCCACCAAGGCAAGCCTGCCGACCGGCGACGGGCCGAATGACTGGGGATCGTCGCGGGCGCGGCTGATCCGCGCCGTCGATGCCTCGCTGAGACGGCTCGGCACCGATCATATCGATATCTTCCAGCTGCATGCCTTCGACGCCTCGACGCCGGTGGAGGAAGTGGTCTCCACCCTCGACCGGCTCGTGGATGCCGGCAAGCTGCGCTATATCGGAGTGTCGAACTTTTCCGGCTGGCAGATCATGAAATCGCTGGCGGCGGCGGACCGGAACGGCTGGAGCCGCTATGTGGCAAACCAGGTCTATTATTCGCTGATCGGCCGCGATTACGAATGGGACCTGATGCCGCTCGGTGCCGACCAGGGCCTCGGCGCACTCGTCTGGAGCCCGCTCGGTTGGGGCAGGCTCACCGGCAAGATCAGCCGCTCGAAGCCGATCCCGGCGCAGAGCCGGCTGCACGAGACGGCAAGCTTCGGCCCGCCGGTGGATGACGAGCTGCTCTATCGCGTGGTCGACGTTCTGGAGGCGATCGCTGCGGAAACGGAAAAATCCGTGCCGCAGGTGGCGATCAACTGGCTTGTTTCGCGGCCGACCGTGTCTTCCGTCATCATCGGCGCGCGCAAAGAGGAACAGCTGCGGCAAAATCTCGGCGCCGTCGGCTGGTCGCTGACACAGGAGCAGATCGACAGGCTCGATGCGGCGAGCGCCGTGACGGCCCCCTACCCGCATTTCCCCTATCGCCAGCAGGAAGGTTTTGCCCGGCTCGATCCACCGATGACGCGCTGATTGCCGGAGGCAATCGACGTCCGGTCTCACTCTCCCCTCAATCCGGGTGGTTGAACCCGCCCGCCGAAGGCCCATGTTGAGGGGGCCTCATTTTTGCCCGGCCAATGCCGGGCCTTCTCCAAAGGAGTTTTTCCATGTTCACCGTCAGCGCCCATGGCGCCAATATTCCAGCACTCGGCTTCGGCACGTTCCGCATGCCCGATGCAGACGTTCACCGCATCCTGCCGGAAGCTCTCAAGCTCGGTTTCCGCCATGTCGATACGGCGCAGATCTACAAGAACGAGCAGGCCGTCGGCGACGTTCTGAAAGCCTCGGGCATTCCGCGTCAGGATATCTTCCTGACGACCAAGGTGTGGGTCGATCGCGTCGGTCATGACGCGTTCATCGCCTCCGTCGACGAAAGCCTTGCCAAGCTGAAGACCGATCATGTCGACCTGCTGCTCTTGCACTGGCCGCAGAGCGAGATGCCGCTTGCCGACCGGATCGGCGCGCTGAACGCGCTTCGCCAGGCCGGCAAGGTGAAGAATATCGGCGTTTCCAACTTTTCGACCGCGCTGATGCAGGAGGCCGTGACGCTGTCCGACGCGCCGATCGTCAACAACCAGGTCGAATACCACCCCTATCTCGACCAGACGAAGGTTCTGGACGCGGCGCACAAGAGCGGCATGTCTGTCACCGCCTATTACCTGATGGCCGATGGTGCGGTTCCGAAGGACGCGGTGCTGAAGGATATCGGCGCCAAGCACGGCAAGACGGCCGCACAGGTGGTGCTGCGCTGGGCGATCCAGCAGCAGGACGTGATCGCGCTTTCCAAGACCGCGACCGAAAGCCGTCTGCCGGAGAATTTCGACGTGTTCGACTTCGCCCTGTCGTCGGAGGAACTCGCCGCCGTCCACGCGCTTGCCCGCCCGGACGGCCGGATCGTCGATCCCGGCAATCTGGCACCCGACTGGGACAGGTAAGACCTGCACAGACCAGGGCTTCAAGACTTCACGGCTCCGGGGAGATGATCTCCGGGGCCTTTTCGTCATCCTGTAAAGGGGTTCCACCGGCGGAACGGGCAAAGCGGCCTGAGATGGCCGGATGCCGGAGTGCCTCAGGCCTGAGTGCCGACAAAAAAATTCCCCGTCGGTGGCGACGGGGATGACTGGAGTCTGCAATGCGATATTTCTATCGTGCAATTCAGAATATAAAAACCCTAGGAATTAATGGGTTTCCGCATATTAAGAACTATTTAAGTATAGATTTCGAATATACGCCGCAAGCCGATCATTGAAACGACGATCGATTGCTATCTACAGTATTCCTAAAAAATACTCCGTTAAGCCGCAATTAATCATCGCGCTATACGGTGCAACGACGCCCATGACGGGCGTGATCGACACGCTTTCCCGCCTCGCTCCCCTTCCTGTCGCGTTTGCCTTCCCGCCGCGCTTTGCGTTCATGGCGGCTTTTCCGGTGTATGACATGACTTTCTTATCCAATGCGAAAATCCGCACCAAGATCCTGTCCCTTATCATTCCAGTCTGTCTGATCGGCGTCGCCGGCATCGTTGCCGCAGCCTATAGCTTCAAGAAGGCCGACACGGAATATTCCGCCTTCATCGCCGAAGACAGTATCGCCGCGACGCAGGTGTCGCGCGCGTCCACATCGATGAATTCGGTCGCCTACAGCGCCTACCAGCTGACCGTCTATCCGCAGGGCGCAGCCTTCCGCGCCGTGGCGGAAAAGAACTACGAAAGCGGCAAGAAGGTCGTCAGCACGCTTCTCGCATCGGCCAAGCAGCTCATTCCAGAGCAGGCAAGTGGCCTTGCGCCTTTCGAAACACGGTCGGTGGCGATCTTTGCCACAACCGACAAGGCGGTTGCGCTTGCCCAAGAGGGCAAGACGCAGGAGGCGCAGGCAATGCTTGCGCAGGTCGATCCCGACATCGCCAAGATCCGTGACGATTTCAAGGAATGGAACGTCACCAATGCCAAGACCGTGCTCGACAACAGTGCCGCGATCACCACCGAGATCGACCACACGATCATGACCCTGCTGGTGACGCTCGGCGTTCTGTTTGCCGGCGCGATCATCCTGTCGCTGTTTGTCGCCTCGCGCGGCATTTCCGGCCCGATCGATGCGCTGCGCCAGCGGATGGCATCGCTTGCCGACGGCCAGACGGCACAGGAAATCCCAGGCCTTGCCCGCAAGGACGAAGTCGGCCAGATGGCGGAAGCCGTGTCTGTCTTCCGCGACAACGCCATCGAGCGCCGCGCGCTGGAAGAAGCCGCAGAAGCCAATCGCAGCCTGTCGGAAAAGGAACGTGCGGAGCGCGAGGCGCAGAAGGCCCGCGAGGCCGCAGCCATCTCCTTTGCCGTCGACAATCTTGCAACCGGCCTGACGCATCTTTCCGAAGGCGATCTGTCCTACCGTATCGGCCAGCCGTTTGCCGACACGCTGGACGGCGTTCGCCACAACTTCAACACGTCCGCCGACAAGCTGCAGGAAGCCATGCAGGGCGTTTCGCAGAATGCCCGCGGCATCGATGCCGGCGCCAACGAGATCAAGTCGGCGGCCGACGATCTGGCCAAGCGCACCGAGCAGCAGGCCGCGGCGCTTGAAGAAACCGCAGCCGCGCTGGAAGAGATCACCACCACGGTCAAGGATGCGACCAAGCGTGCCCAGGAGGCCGGTTCGCTGGTTGCCCGCACCCGCGCCGGTGCCGAACGTTCGGGCGAAGTCGTCCAGCGTGCCGTCCGTTCGATGGAGCAGATCGAAAAGTCTTCGGGCGAGATCGGCAACATTATCGGCGTGATCGACGAGATCGCTTTCCAGACCAATCTTCTGGCGCTCAATGCCGGCGTCGAAGCCGCTCGCGCCGGTGAAGCCGGCAAGGGCTTTGCCGTCGTTGCCCAGGAAGTGCGTGAACTGGCTCAGCGTTCGGCGAATGCGGCCAAGGAAATCAAGGCGCTGATCAACGCCTCGAATGCACAGGTTCAGGACGGCGTGCAACTGGTCGGCGAGACCGGCCGGGCGCTCGAAACCATCGTTTCGGAAGTGCAGGACATCAATCGTCACGTCGCGGCGATCGTCGAAAGCGCCCAGGAACAGTCGTCGGGTCTCCAGCAAATCAACACGGCCGTCAACCAGATGGACCAGGACACGCAGAAGAACGCCGCGATGGTGGAGGAATCCACCGCCGCCAGCCATAGCCTTGCCAAGGAAGCCGCCTCGCTCAACCAGCTTCTGTCGCAGTTCAAGCTGGCCGAAGGCTATCAGTCTTCCCATTCGGCTCCGTCAGCCGGCCGTCAGCAGGGCTATGGTGCCGCCGCACCGCGGGCTGCAACCGGCAGCGAGCGTCCATCTGCCTCGCCGGTGCGCGCGCTTGCCCGCAAGGTGGCCGGCGCCTTCGGCGGCAATACCGCCAGTGCCGCCGCGCAGAACTGGGAAGAGTTTTAAGACCGCTTCCCTTCAACCGACATGAGAAAGCCCCGGACATCACAGCATGTCCGGGGCTTTTCTTTTCAAGGATTACTGTTTCTGACCGGCGGCTTAGAGCCAGCCCTTCCGGCGGAAATAGAGGTAGGGCATCACCATCGAGAAAATCATGAACACGATGGCGAAGTGATAGCCATAGTGCCATTCCAGTTCCGGCTGGAACTTGAAGTTCATGCCGTAGATCGAGGCGACCAGCGTCGGCGGCAGGAAGACGACCGAGGCGACCGAGAAGATCTTGATGATCTGGTTCTGTTCGAGATTGATCAGACCGAGCGTCGCATCGAGCAGGAAGTTGATCTTGCCCGAGAGAAAGGCCGAGTGATCGCCAAGCGAGGTCGCGTCCCGTTGCAACAGCTTCAGGCGCTGGCGCATTTCCTTCGACAGTTTGCGGTCGACACCATCGAGCGCACCGTAATAGGCAACGACGCGGGCGACGCTGACGAGGCTTTCACGCACGATGGTGATGAATTCGCCCTTCTGGCCGATGGCGCGGATCAGTTCCTGCAGGTCGCGGGTCTTCTTGCTGGCCTTGTCGGCCTTGGCCTCGAAGACTTCGCGGGAGATCTGGTCGATGTCGTTGCCCAGCCGTTCCAGCGTGTCGGCCATGCGGTCGATGGTGGATTCGATCAGGCCGGTCATGACCATCTCGCCATTGGCAGAGTGATAGCCGGCCGTGCTCGCCTTGCGGGCGCGCGCCAGGAACGCATCGAAGGGACGCGGTTCGGCGTGGCGCACCGTCACCAGAACGGAACCCTTGATGATGAAGGTCACCGGCACCTTATGCGGATTTCCGGCATCCGGCCGCGTCAGGACGGTCATGGTCATGAACTCGGCGCCATCCTCCTGGTAGAGGCGGGCCGACAGTTCGATATCCTCCATCTCGTCGATCGTGGGAACGGCAATGCCGAGACGATCGCCGACGAGGCGTTCTTCTTCCGGGGTCGGGGTAATCAGGTCATACCAGATGACGGCGGGCTGGCCTTCGGCCGAAATATTGGACGCCGACACCTCTGCCACGGTGAGGTTTTCGGCGACGGACACAAGGCGATCTTGGTCATAGGCATGGATACGCAGCATGACAGCTTCCTTCTCGGACCTTCGGTCCTTTCGGAAGCCTCTTCATCCTTGCTCGGTGGGAAGGATCAGAGCCCCGAAAAGGCGGGTCGGTATGGTGACGTCGAACTTCGACTGTCGGGGTTCATCTCTGTTTGTCCTTTGGAAAAGGAAAGCCCGGTCGGGCGTCCCTGATGGGAGCGGCATGCGCCGAAGGCCCGAAAAAGTCAACGGCTTTCTTAGCCTTGGCGAAAAGGCATCCGGCGCAGCAATTTCAGGTCGTATCAGACGAACTGGCCAAGGCCCGGAACCGACGCGATGACCTGATCGACCACTTCGTCGCCGGCATGCTCGCGGGCAACGGCCATGGTCTCCTTGGCAAGCGTGGTGATCTCGCCCATGCCGAGGCCCTGAGCCATCAGCTGCTGGCCGAGGGCCATGACGCCGCCGCCACCGCCGAAGCTTGCCATCAGGCCGCCGAGCAGACCGCCGCCACCGCTACCGGTGCCCTCGCCATTATACTGGGCCACGAGATCCGTGGCACCGGGGATCGCCTCGATCATCCTTGCAACCGGGCCGTCCTCGGCTTCGCGCTGGAGAAAACCAAGCATCATGCCGATCGCCTTTTCGGCGATGTCGGGGGAGATGCCGACGCTATCGGCAACGCGGGACACGAGTTCGTTCATGGATGTCTCTCCTCAATCATCTGACGTTGACGTCAAAGTCATATCTTATCTGTTGCATATTCCTGATGGCAAGACCAGCAGCCAGGGGCGCCGGGCTCACCCGAAAAGGGGGCGAATGGCCCGGCGGCGACAAGACATCAAAGCGGCCGGCGAGGCAAGCGCCGGCGCCTGCCAGACCGCGTGGTTTCCGTTGCCCGTCCGCACCGCTCATCCTATACATATGCTGATCAAGCATTTGGCAATGAACGCGCAGGAGCCACAGCTCAATGGACGAGACCGGCAAGCTTTTCATCGGCGGCAGCCGCAAGCCCGACGACACCTTGAACAAGGCGGAGTTTCTGGATCTTAAATTCGGCAACCGCCACGGGCTCGTGACCGGGGCAACCGGCACCGGCAAGACGGTGACGCTGCAGGTTCTGGCGGAAGGCTTTGCCCGCGCCGGGGTGCCGGTATTCGCCGCCGATATCAAGGGCGACCTTTCCGGCGTCGCGATCAAGGGCGAAACCAAGGACTTTCTGGTGAAGCGCGCCGAGCAGATCGGCATGACGGACTACGCGTTCGAACAATTCCCGGTGATCTTCTGGGATATCTATGGCGAAAAGGGCCACCGGGTCCGCACCACGATCGCCGAGATGGGACCGCTTCTCCTCGCTCGGCTGATGGATGCATCCGAGCCGCAGGAAGGCGTGCTCAACATTGCCTTCAAGATCGCCGACAAGGCCGGTCTGCCGCTGCTCGACCTCAAGGACCTGACCTCGCTTCTCAACTACATGGCCGACAATGCCAGCGAATTGTCGAGCCAGTTCGGGCTGATCTCCAAGGCCTCGGTCGGCTCGATCCAGCGGGCGCTGCTGGTGCTGGAACAGCAGGGCGCCGAACATTTCTTCGGTGAACCGGCGCTCAAGATTTCCGACATCATGCGGGTCAACCCGAATTCCGGTTACGGGCAGATCTCCATCCTTGCCGCCGACAGGCTGATGATGAACCCGCGGCTCTATGCGACCTTCCTGCTCTGGCTGCTGTCGGAACTCTTCGAGGAACTGCCGGAAGTCGGCGACCCGGACAAGCCGAAGCTGGTATTCTTCTTCGACGAGGCGCATCTGCTGTTCGACGAAGCGCCGAAAGTATTGCTCGACCGTGTCGAGCAGGTGGTGCGCCTGATCCGCTCCAAGGGCGTCGGCGTCTATTTCGTCACGCAGAACCCGCTCGACGTGCCGGAAAGCGTGCTGGCGCAGCTCGGCAACCGGGTGCAGCATGCGCTGCGCGCCTATACGCCGCGCGAGCAGAAGGCGGTGAAGACGGCGGCCGACACGTTCCGTCCCAATCCGGATTTCGACTGCGCCACGGCGATCACCCAGCTTGCCACCGGCGAGGCGCTGGTCTCGACGCTTTCGGGCAAGGGCGTGCCGTCGATGGTGGAGCGGACGCTGATCCGCCCGCCATCGGGCCGGATCGGGCCGCTCACCGATCAGGAGCGCCAGCAGGTGATGGACAAGAGCCCGGTGCTCGGCGTCTATGACGAGGATATCGACCGGGAATCCGCCTTCGAAATGCTGACCGCCAAGGCCAAGCAGGCCTCCGACGGCGCGGCGTCGAAAAAGGCGCAGGACGATCTCGATCCGCAGCAGCCGACCGCAACCGGCTCGTCCACCGGCGGCTGGACGCTGCCGGGCTTCGGCGGCGGCGATGACGAAGAGGCGCCGAAGGGCAAGCGTTCGTCGGGCGGCCGCGCCGGCTACCAGCGCGAGACGGTGGTGGAAGCGGCGCTCAAGAGCGTGGCGCGTACCGTTGCCACCCAGCTCGGCCAGGCGCTGGTGCGCGGGATTTTGGGGAGTTTGAAGCGGTAAAGGAAGGCGGGGCGGCCCGCGCCTTCTGCACCGGCAGAAGCGCCCTGGGGCATCTCTCATCTGTCTTCGAGATGCGAATGCCCTATCGTCTGCTTTCACGCAGGCTGTCGGCGAGACCGCCCCTCCGTCCTGCTCAGGCATCCCTCGTGCATATGCAAACGTCTGATATCGTTTACGTGGCCAGATCCTCGGGACAGGCCCGAGGATGACGGCGTATGACGACCTGCGCGAAAAAGCTCACCGCTTGCGCACGAACTCCGTGCGCAGCACGAGACCCTTGATCGTGTCGTGGCGGCAGTCGATCTCTTCCGGGTTTTCGGTCAGCCGGATCGAACGGATCACCGTGCCCTGTTTCAGCGTCTGATTGGCGCCCTTGACCTTCAGGTCCTTGACGAGGGAGACGCTGTCTCCGTCCTTCAGCACGTTGCCGGCGGCATCCAGCACCTCGACCGCCCCTTGAGCGGTGGCGGCAGCGGCAATTTCGGAGGCCGGACGCCAGTCGCCGGTCGCTTCGTCATATACGTATTCGTCGTCGTCAGCGGCCATGGCCCTGCCCTCTTCCTGCATTTCGTGACTCCTGGTCGGAAATGCGCCTTACAGGAGAGAGGCCGCAAGCCGCAAGCCCGACTTACCGTTTCGGCGCGACGAGACAGAAGAACGCACCCTGCGGATCGGTGGCCTGGACGATCCAGCTGTCGCCGGGCACTTCCATCGGGCCGTTGACGATCGCCCCTCCACCGGCGGTGATCCGGCCGATCGCCGCATCGATCGCCTCGACGTTGAAATAATAGCTCCAGCAGGCGACAGGAACCGTCGGCGGCCTCGTCATCATGCCACCGATCGCCTCGCCCTGATGGGCAAAGATCCGGTACACGCCCAATCCGCTGCCGGGCGGGCCCATGTCGAAATCATGATGCTTCGTCCAGCCGAAAACCTCTGCATAGAAATCAAACGCTTCGTCGCCGTTGCCGGCATAGAGCTCGCGCCAGCCGACCGTGCCCGGTTCGCCGGCCACCGGCTCGCGCGGCGCATTTTCCGGCGGCAGCGGCGCCATGATGCACAGAACCGCGCCATGCGGATCGGCAACAACGGCGAAGCGGCCGACATTGGGGATATCATCCGGCGCACGCTCAATGCGGCCGCCGAGGCGTTCGAACTGCGCCGCCGTGGCGTCCACGTCATCGACCGCAACATAGCCGGTCCAGTTGGGCGGCAATTTGCCCGACAGTTCGGCCGGGACATCCATCATGCCACCGATGCCGGGGCAATTCTCCCCCTCGCCGATCTCGAAGAGATGGTAGGGCGGCATGCCCGGCATTTGCAGTTCCTTGGTCTTCCATCCCACCACATCGCCGTAGAAGCGGCCGGCAGCCTGCGTATCGCTCGTCATCAGCTCGCACCAGATGAACTTGCCGTGGGTCCTGCTTCGATCGTTGCCGAGGTTATTTACCGGGGTATTTGCAGCGGTGTCAGACATGCGCTTCTCCTCCCGGATCCGCTTCCTCATGAAGACGGGATCGCGGCCCTATCCTATCTTAGCAAAAGCGAAATCCAAATCCATTTCCGGGCCGCCCGGCAGCCCGCCGCGGAGGAGGCAATGCGTCGGCCCGGACGCACCTTTGGCCGCCGGCCCGATTCGCCCATAGGTGCAGGAAATGACGGTTAAATCCCGCTGTAGGTAAGGATCGGATTTCGTGATAAACCTATGGGTGTATTCCGCCGCAATGAATCGGGGTTTATCGATGCAAAATGTACAAAACGGTACGTCCACTTCTTGTCAGAATGACGCAGGTGGCATTATACCGCAGCCGCGGGTCTTGATACCCGTGATCGCGGCGCATCGGGAGGGGCGTAGCGATGAAGGTTTCCAGGGCGCTCCCGTTCCGCAGCATCGCACCGGACCGTTGGCGCTCGTTCAATCGAGAGCGACGATGACCGGCTTTGCTTTGCCCCTGACTGACCCGACTTCCGGCCAGCGCAAGACCCTGCTTTTCAACTGTCCTTTCGGTCACAATTAAAAGCGGAGTTGAAACACTCATGACCACCCCATCAAGCGCGCCTTCGGCGATCGCCAAGCTATGGCTGATCGTTCTCGGCGTCGTCCTCGTCGCAGCCGGGCTGTTCTTTGCGATTGCCGGCGCGAAACTCGTGTCGCTCGGCGGCAGCTGGTACTTCCTGATCTCGGGCGTGCTGATCGTCATTGCCGGCGCACTCGTCGTGTTCCGCAAGGCCTCCGGCGCGCTCCTCTTCGGCCTCGTGACCATCGGTACCGCGATCTGGGCCGTCTATGACGCCGGCCTCGACTACTGGCCGCTCAACTCACGCCTGCTCGCCTTCGGCATCGGTGGCGCGGTGATCGCCGCCACTTACCCGATCCTGCGTCGCGCCTCCGGCCGTGCGCCGGCCTACGCGCCGTCGTTCATCGTTGCGGCCATTCTGGCGCTCGCCTCTGCCGGCGGCATTGCAGCCATGTTCGTGCCGCATCCGACGGTCGCCTTTTCCGGCACCGAGCAGCCGCTCGTTCCGGTCGATCCGGCCAAGGAGCAGAAGAACTGGGAAGCCTATGGCAACACGCCGGGCGGCTCGCGCTTTGCCGCGCTCAACCAGATCACCCGCGACAACGTCAAGAACCTGACGGTTGCCTGGACCTACCGGACCGGCGACACCCCGATCAGCCCCGGCGGCGGCGGCGCGGAAGACCAGGAAACCCCGCTGCAGGTCGGCGACAAGGTTTTTCTGTGCACCCCGCACAACAACGTCATCGCGATCGATGCCGATAGCGGCAAGGAATTGTGGAAGACCGAGATCAACGCCAAGTCGTCCGTCTGGATGCGCTGCCGCGGCCTCGCTTATTTCGATGCGACCCAGGCTCCCGTACAGCCGACCGCGCCGAATTCCACCGCCGTGATCGCTGCTTCGGTCGCGCCCGGCGCCATTTGCCAGCGCCGCCTGCTGATGAACACGATCACCGCTGAACTGATCGCCATCGACGCCGATACCGGCGCATTCTGCGCTGATTTCGGCAAGAACGGCCGCGTCGACCTGAAGATCGGCATGGGTAATGCGCCTGATCCGCAATACGTTCTGACATCGGCTCCGACGCTTGCCGGCACCACCGTCGTCATCGGCGGCCGCATCGCCGACAACGTCCAGGTCGACATGCCGGGCGGCGTCATGCGCGGCTTCGACGTGATCACCGGCGAATTGCGCTGGGCCTTCGATCCCGGCAATCCCGAGATCACCAAGCTGCCGCCGGAAGGCCAGACCTATACGCGTTCGACCCCGAACGTCTGGGCGGCGATGTCCTACGATGCGGCGTCCAACACGGTGTTCCTGCCGGTCGGCAGCCCGTCGGTCGATCTTTACGGCGCAACCCGCACCGCACTCGACCACAAGTACGGCGCCTCCATGCTGGCGCTCGACGCGACGACCGGTCGCGAGAAGTGGGTCTACCAGACCGTCCACAACGACCTGTGGGACTTCGACGTGCCGATGCAGCCTTCGTTCTTCGACTTCAAGAAGAAGGACGGCACGACGGTTCCGGCTCTCACCTTCGGCACCAAGGCCGGCCAGATCTGGGTGCTCGACCGCGCCACCGGCCAGCCGTTGACCGAGGTCGCCGACGTTCCGGTCAAGCCCGGCAAGATCCCGAACGAACCCTACGCTCCGACGCAGAAGCTCTCCGTCGGCATGCCGCAGATCGGTGCGCAGACGCTGACCGAAAGCGACATGTGGGGTGCCACCCCGTTCGACCAGCTGTTGTGCCGTATCGCCTTCAAGGGCATGCGCTATGACGGCGTCTACACCGTGCCCGGCACCGACCTTGCCCTCAACTTCCCCGGCTCGCTCGGCGGCATGAACTGGGGCGGTTTCTCCACCGACCCGACGACGAACACGATCTTCGTCAACGACATGCGCCTTGGCCTGTGGATCCAGATGAAGGAAGCCGCACCATCGACCGCCGTCGCAAGCGGCTCGGAAGCCACCAACACGGTGATGGGCGTCGTGCCGATGAAGGGCACGCCCTATGCCGTCGACAAGAACCGTTTCCTCTCGGCGCTTGGCATTCCGTGCCAGGAACCGCCTTTCGGTTCGCTCACCGCAATCGACATGAATACCCAGAAGATCAAGTGGCAGGTTCCGCTCGGTACCGTTGAAGACACCGGCCCGATGGGCATCAAGATGGGCGTTCCGATCCCGATCGGCATGCCGACCATCGGCGGCTCGCTCGCCACCCAGGGCGGCCTCGTCTTCTTCGCCGCCACCCAGGACTACTACCTGCGCGCCTTCGATTCGCAGACCGGCAAGGAAATCTGGAAAGCCCGCATGCCCGTCGGCAGCCAGGGTACGCCGATGACCTACAAGTCTCCGAAGACCGGCAAGCAGTATATCGTCATCTCGGCCGGCGGCGCCCGCCAGTCGCCAGACCGCGGCGACTACGTGATCGCCTACGCCTTGCCGAACTGATCGGCTGAACGCAGACGACAGGGAAATGCCCGGCCATGCGCCGGGCATTTTTCGTCAGCGACGCCGGAAAACGTGCCGGCCGCCTGTAAAACCACAGGTTTCATTCTTCTTTCCCGGAGTGGCTTTCATCGGAAAAATGATGAGAAATCACAATCTTCGCGCGCCGTAACAAGCCCGTGATGACATGGTTTTGCCGCACCGCGTCCCCACATTGCTGCAATGCGTCATAAATTATCCCGTGGCCCATATCGCACAGAGTGAACGAGGACGTATTCATGGTTCTACCGCAATCCGCCCGCCTCCACCGCATGCTCGGCTATATCGGCTGGCCGCTCGCGCTGCTGTTCATCTGGGACATTCTGGTGACGCTCGCCTATGTCTACCTGCCGCATCCCTGGCTCAACCTGCCTGTCCTGCCGATGAGCCTGCTCGGCTCGGCGCTGGCGCTGTTTCTCGGCTTCCGCAACAACAATGCCTATAACCGTTGGTGGGAGGCCCGCACGCTGTGGGGGGCGATGGTCAATGCCTCGCGCTCCTTCGGCCGCGAGGTGTTCTACCTGATCGACAACACGCCGGAGGCCGAAGCCACCCGCCACGGACTGGTGCTGCGCCAGATCGCCTATGTGCATGCGCTGCGCTGTCATTTGCGCGGCCAGCCGAAATTCGACGAGATCCGCGACTATCTGCCCGATGACGAGGTGGAGCGGCTGCAGACGATCAACAACGTGCCGAACGCCATCCTCAACCAGAGCGCCGCGATGCTGACCGAGGCCGCCCGCCGCGGCTGGATCGACAGCTATCGCCGCATCCAGATGGAGACCCTGCTTGTCGACATGAGCAATGCGCAGGGCGGCATGGAGCGGATCAAGAACACGCCGCTGCCGCGCGAATACGATTACTATCCGACGCTGTTCGTGCATGCGTTCTGCATTCTTTTGCCGATCGGGCTTGTCGACAGCCTGACGATCTACACGCCGCTTGCCTCCACCGTCGTCGGCTTCATGCTTCTGGCGATGGACCGGATCGGCGCCGACCTGCAGGACCCGTTCGCCAACCGGGCCCATGACGTGCCGCTGTCATCGATCTGCCGGACGATCCAGATCGACCTCGAACAGCTGATCGGCAACAAGGCGCCGGCAAAGCCGCTGCAGCCGGTGGGCAACGTCCTCTGGTAGGCCTGCCCCCTGCCGCCGCCAACGATGATGAGAGCCTGAAAAAGCGCCCGGCAACTGCCCGGCGCCTTTTCCTTTTCAACCTCCGGCCGCCTATCGGCGCATGGACCGCTCGGCTGCCGTAAATTCGGCGTGATCGGCCATGAATTCTGGCGGTCTGCAGGTGGCAAAGCCGGATGGCGGCAAGGCGAGAGGGGCACACATGACGGGTGGAGACAAACGCGTTCGGATCGGCATTGTTTTTGGCGGGCGGTCTGCCGAGCACGACGTCTCGGTGATGTCGGCGACCAATGTGGTCACGGCGCTCGATCCCGATCGCTACGATGTGGTGCCGATCTTCGTCACGCGGCAGGGCCGCTGGCTGTTAAGCGCGATCGAGGCCGACGGCACTCTGGCGCAGCCATCGCGCGGGACCGAAATCGCCCTCGTGCCGGGCGGCCATGGACAGGCGGTGGCGCTGCCTTATGGCGGGGCGATGCACGGCATGCCGCGCATCGATATCCTGTTTCCGGTTCTGCACGGGCTGTTCGGCGAGGATGGCTCGGTTCAGGGGATGGCCGAGGTGGCGCGCGTGCCACTGGTCGGTTGCGGCATTCTCGGCTCGGCTGCGGCGCTCGACAAGGTGATCGCCAAGCGGCTGCTTCTCGCAGCCGGCCTGCCGGTGGCGCGTTCGGTGACGATCGTCGAGGGAGACGCGCCGGAGCTTGAGGCGCTCGAAGCGGCGCTTGGAATGCCAGTCTTCATCAAGCCGGCGCGGCAAGGGTCTTCCGTCGGCGTTCGGAAAGTCTCTGGAACCCAGGAATACGGGCCGGCGCTGAAAGAAGGTTTCCGTCACGACAGGAGCCTGCTTGCGGAGGAATTCATCAAGGGGCGCGAAATCGAGTTCAGCGTGCTCGAAGGCGCGGACGGCAGCCTCTTCGTGTCGCGGCCGGGCGAGATCGTGCCGGCGGAGAGCCACGGATTCTACAGCTATGACGCCAAATATATCGACGAGGCGGGTGCGGCACTGAACGTGCCCGCAGACCTGCCGGCCGAGACCGAAGAGGCGATGCGCAGCATGGCCGCCGAGGCGTTCCGCGCGCTCGGCTGCGATGGCATGGCGCGTGTCGATTTCTTCCTGATGGAGGACTTCCGCTTCGTGGTGAACGAGATCAACACCATTCCCGGCTTTACCGATATCAGCATGTATTCCAAGGCGATGGCGGCCAGCGGGGTCAGTTACGGCGAGGTTCTCGACCGGCTGATCGCGCATGGCTTGGCACGCGCGGCGCGGATGGGGTGAGTGTCGATCCGCGGCATCGCGGTCAGGTTGATGGTCATGGTCGCGTGCAGGGTCAGGCGCCGGCCTCCATTTTGGGCCGTACGGCGGGTGCAAGGCCGCGGGCAAGCGGCCGCCAGCCGAAGATTGTGGTGACGAGCACGCCCGATGCCGCGACCCAGAACGGCAGGGTGAGCGCGACTTCGCGCGGCAGCGGGCCGTCTGCCACCCGCACGATGAGGCCTGACAATGCAAGGCCAAGCGGCATCATGCCCCAGGCGAGAAGACGGTAGGCGCTGTTGACCCTGCCGAGCAGGCGATCGGGGATCATCCGCTGGCGGGTGGAGACCGAGACCGTGTTCCACACCAGACCGGCAAACTCGAAGAAGAAGAGCACAACGCCGAGCGAGACCGCATCCGGCGCCAGTGCCACGCCGATGAAGCTCGGGGCCGACCAGAAAAGCGTTATCTGCGTGGTGCGGGCCGGCCCGAGAAAACGGACGATCCTTTCGCCCACAAGGCCGCCGGCAATGCCGCCGAGCGCGCCCGCCGCCAGAATAAGGCCGTAGGCGGTGGAGGACAGACCGAGATTTTCCTGCACATGCAGGACAAGCGCGATCATCACCATCTGGAAGAACAGGTTCCACAGGCCGGTCAGCCAGGCGAGCATGCGCAAGAGCGGTGCCTTGCGCAGAAAGGCCAGCCCTTCCTCCAGCTCGCGCCGCCAGTCGCGCGCCGCTTCTCCTCGTTCCGCCTGCGGACGGAATGTGCCGGCAATGCCGGCAATGATCAGGGCGGCGATCGCATAGGCGCCGGCGTTGGCGGCAAAGGGCAAAGGCAGGACGATCGCCACAAGGAGCGCGCCGAGCGGCGGGCCGACCAGCGCATTGCCGGCAATCTCGATGCTCCAGAGACGGCCATTGGCCTGTTCCAGCGCGTCATGCGCCACCAGCGCCGGCAGCATGGTCTGGGCGGCGTTGTCACGAAAGACTTCGGCCGCGCCGACCACGAGCGCCGCCACGATGAGCGCCAGAAAGGCCGGCAGCGACGAGACACCTTCGACAGGCGCTGCCGCAAGCGGCATGGCGAGGAGAAGCGCGATCAGCGCTGCGGCAAAGGCAAGGCTTCTGACCAGATCCATCGCGAGGATCAGCTTTCGGCGATCCACTCGGTCCGCGACGATGCCGGCCGGCAGCGCGAACACCGCCCAGGGCAGACGCAGGGCAATGGCGACCAGCGCGACGAGAAGCGGGTCGCGGGTCATCAGCGATGCCGTCCAGGCCCAGGCGATGGTGGCGATGCCATCCCCCAGATTGGTGAGCCCGCTTGCGGCAATGAAACGGGTGAGCGGTGAAAATGGCATAATATGATCCCCTTTTTAGCAAGGATCATGCCTCTCGTCCCCCGGTTGCCGTCAAGTGAGAGTTCTTGCATCCGGCCGGATGCGCCAAACCGGGTTCGCACGCCATGGGAATGGGTGGCGTGGTCATGGAAAAGGGGCCATTCGGCCCCTCTCCGCATCGGAATTCCATTGCGGGTGTTCCGGCAAAAACCCGGCGTCAGGCAACCGTGACCGGAACTTCGGTCGAGGTGCGCATGGCGTGGCTGTAGGGGCAGACGATATGGGCGGCGGCGGCGAGCTTTTCGGCCGTTTCCTTGTCGAGGCCCGGAATGTGAACGGTCAGCGCCACTTCGATGCCGAAGCCGCCGCCATCTTCACGCGGGCCGATGCCGACGGTGGCCGATACGGTCGTGTCTTCCGGGATCTTCACCTTCTGCTGGCCGGCCACGAATTTCAGGGCGCCGAGGAAGCAGGCGGAATAGCCAGCCGCGAAAAGCTGTTCCGGGTTGGTGCCCGTGGCGCCATCGCCGCCGAGTTCCTTCGGAACGGTCAGCGTGACATCGAGAACGCCGTTTTCGGAAACGGCGCGGCCTGCACGGCCGCCGGTGGCAGAAGCCTTGGTGGTGTAGAGGATCGGCATGGCAAACTTCCCTTCGGGTAAATTAATTTTTCGCAATTCAATTGCGCACAATCTAGTTACGCGCATTGCAGCCGGCCGTCAAGCCTGCGATAATGACGGTGTCGATAATTTGTTGCACGGGATCGTGACGTCAGGACCGGCCATGGAGAAGAAAGCGGAAAAGACCATGCAGGCGCGCAGCGGCGGCGGGCAGATGGTGCTTGAGGCAAACCTGTGCTTTGCGATCTACGGCGCGGCACATGCCTTTACCCGCACCTACAAGCCGCTGCTCGAACCGCTTGGCCTCACCTACCCGCAATATCTCGTCATGCTTTGCCTCTGGGAAGAGGACATGCAGACGGTGAAGGCGCTCGGCGAGCGGCTGGGGCTTGATTCCGGCACGCTGTCGCCGCTCCTCAAGCGGATGGAACAGAGCGGATATGTGCGG
Organism: Neorhizobium sp.; assembly: GCA_028283725.1. Lineage (GTDB taxonomy): Bacteria > Pseudomonadota > Alphaproteobacteria > Rhizobiales > Rhizobiaceae > Neorhizobium. The sequence continues at coordinate 1,054,426 of JAPWKC010000004.1, forward strand.
CGCGAGCGCTCCCGCGAGGACGAGCGGCAGGTGAAGATCGCGCTGACAGACGAAGGTGCTTGCCTTGAGGCGCGCTCGGCCAATGTACGCGCTGCAATCGGTGCGGCACTCGGCTGCACGATGGACGAGGCGGCCGCACTGCGCGACGAGGTGATGGCGCTGAAGGCGCGGCTGATGCAGCTGGAAGGCTGACCGGCGGCACTTTTTCTTCTGAACCGTCAGGGCCTGTCGGCAAAACGCGTGTCGGCCAGCAAGCGGGCGATCCAGCGCCGGTAAGGATCGGCTGCCGCCGGGTCCGTGTCGCGCAGTTCGGCGATCTTGATTAAGGCCTTCCAGAGACACCAGCCGCGGGCGCGCTCCCAGGTTTGGCGGTCGAGGCCGATCCTGTCGCGGAAGAGCCGGGCGGATGGCACGTCGAGAAGCGTCCAGGCAATCGTGAGATCGCAGGCGGGATCGCCGATGCCGCAGGTGCCGAAATCGATGACGGCCGACAGCTTTCCATCCTTTACCAGCAGATTGCCTTCCGACACATCGCCATGCAGCCAGACCGGCGGCGCCTGCCATGTGGAGGCGCGTGCGCGCTCCCATATCGCCGTCAGAACGGTTGCGTCGACCTCATCCGACAGGATCCCGATCGCTGCCCTCGCCTCGTCGTCATAGACACAAAGCCCGCCGCCGCGATGAAAGTTTTGCGCTCCCGCCAGCGGCCCCTCCCCGGCATCGATGGCCCTCAGCGCATTGAGGAAATCGGCGATATCGAAGGCGAAGCGCTGCATGTCGGCAATCCGCTCGGGGCGTGCCGTCTCGCCCTCGATCCAGCGATAGACGGACCAGGCAAAGGGGTAGCCCTCGCCGGGCACGCCGACGGCAAGCGGCTCGGGCACAGGCCTTGGCAGATGGGGTGCAAGACGCTGCAGCCAATGGGCTTCCTTCTCCACCTGCGCGGCATACCGTCCGTTACTCGGCAGGCGTACCGACATCGTGTCGCCCAGATGGAAGGTGCGGTTGTCCCAGCCGCCGTTTGCCACGGGCTCGACCGGCAGCCCGGCCCAGCGCGGAAACTGCGTCTCGATCAGCCGCCCGACAAGCGATGCGGCAATGTCCATGCGATCGTCAGCAGACATGAAAAAATCCCGGCGCAACGGATTGCACCGGGATTATCAGAAATCCGTGACGGTTGCTCGCGCTTTTCGGCGCGGAGGAACACTTACTGCCAGACGACGATGCGGGCCTTTTCCGGCACGCGCTGGTAAAGGTCGATGACATCCTGGTTCATCAGACGCACGCAGCCGGAAGAGACGGCGCGGCCGATGGAATTCCATTCCGGATTGCCATGCAGACGATAGAGCGTGTCCTGGCCGTTCTGGAAAATGTAGAGCGCGCGGGCGCCGAGCGGGTTCATCAGACCGCCGGGCATGCCGCCATTCTTGGCCGAATATTTGGTGAGTTCCGGCTGGCGGGCGATCATTTCCTGCGGCGGGACCCAGCGCGGCCATTTCTGGCGCCACTGGATGACGCCGTCGCCCGACCATGCGAAGCCCTCGCGGCCGATGCCGACGCCGTAGCGCATGGCGCTGCCGCCCTGCTCGACCAGATAGAGGAAACGCGACGGCGTATCGACGACGATCGTGCCGGGACGTTCGCCCGTCGGATCGACGACGCGCTGGCGATAGTAGCGCGGGTTGATGCGCTGGTAGGGGATGGCCGGAATGTGGAAGCCGCCATCGTCTGCGCCGGCATACATGACGGCCGGGTCGAATTCACCGCCGGTGCTTGCGCCGGGAAGACCGGCACCCACGGGCTCCGGGCCGTTATAGGTGATGATGTTACCGGAAGGCGCTGTCGAGGCGCAGCTGGCAAGCGTGGACGCTGCACCGACGCCCATCAGCGACAGGAAGCCACGGCGCGAGAAGTTGTCTTTGATCATGTGAGGTAGAACCACCGGTAAGAAAAACGCATTCGATGCGCAAAAGCCTAACTCAACGAGGATGGTATCGAAAGGTTCCGGCACCATCAGACGCAGGCCTAAAGATAGGTCTGCGATAATTAAGCAACTCTTTCTTCACGACTGCAACACATCCGGTCACAGGATCGCGACAATCGATGCCGGCACGGGCAAAAGGCCTTTTGTGGCCGCCCACGCAGCGTTGCGCGACCACGCATATGCGGCCCCCGGTATGCCGGGGGGGCGAATCACATGACGACGATCGGCGTTCCCGTCGGCACGCGGTCGAAGAGATCGATGACGTCCTGATTGAACATCCGCACACATCCCGACGAGGTGGCCTTGCCGACCGACTGCCAATCGGGCGTGCCGTGGACGCGGTAGAGCGTGTCCTTGCCGTTCTGGTAGATATAGAGTGCGCGGGCGCCGAGCGGATTGTTCAGTCCGGGGTCGGCACCGCCTTCGGCTGCGGCGAATTTGCGAAGATCCGGCTGGCGCGCGACCATGTCGTCGGGCGGCGTCCAGCGCGGCCATTTTGCCTTGCGGGCAATCACGCCGCGGCCATGCCAGGCAAAGCCCGCCTTGCCGAGGCCGACGCCATAGCGCACGGCCTTGCCGCCGCCCTGGACGAGATAGAGAAAATGCGCCCGCGTATCGACGATGATCGTGCCGGCCGGCTCGTTGGTCTGGTAATCCACCGTCTGGCGCAGAAAATTGGCATCGACGCGCGAATAGGGAATGGCCGGCAGCGTGTGGCCGTCATCGCGGATCACGTCGTAGATGATCCGGTTGACCGGGTTGGAGACCGGCAGGCCATAGGTCTGGTGGAACTGCGTCTGGTAGAGTTCGCGACGCTGCGGGATCGGTTCGGTCCGTGGATAGGGCTGCGGCTGGCCCTGTGCCGGCTGCGGCGGGTAGGCCTGCCGTGCGGGATAGGCAGATTGGGGCGGCGCCTGTTGCGGGGCGGCCTGCGCGTAATTGGGCTGGTAGAAGACCGGCGCCGTCTCGCGGGCGAAGACATCCGGGTTCATGCGGCTCGTATCGGTGACGAAGGGAACCTGGCACCCGCTCAAGACGAAGGTCGCGCCAAGCGCGGACAGAAGACCGAGAACCCGGCGCAAAGGTCGATAGATGGAGAGCATGAAACCGCTTTCGGCAGATGACGTCGCGCGGGAGATTGCCATTTGCGGCTGGCGCGAAGCTGGTCACGGCGTCGATGCCGCCTGCATGACAGGGGGCGCGGCCCTTCCCCGGCCGCTGCCGGCCTTCCAGCCGCCGGCCGGGCTGCCGGAAGCAGCGGGCCATTCGGATCTCAGGCCATGAACTGGTTGAAAAACCTGATGCTTTCATGCACGGCGCCGGGAACCACGCCCGTATGCGTGCCGGGCAGGATCCGGGTGTCGATCTTGCCGCCCGCCCCCCGCACCCGGTCGATCAGCAGCTGGTGATCCTCGTCGAACGGGCGTTCTTCGGAACCGCGCAGGAGATAGGTCGGGCATTTGAGGCTGGTGGCGAAACAGGCCGACGAGCGCATCAGGAACTCTTTGGGGTCCGTGCGGTCGAAGCGGATATCCTGCTGCCAGCGGGCAAAGAAGCGCCAGGCGCTGACACCGGCCGAGATCGGCACGGCGGCGCGGAACTTCCGATCCATGCCGGCCAGAAGCGACAGCGTGCCGCCATTGCTGTGACCGGCGATGAAGAGACGCTCCTTGTCGATGCCTGGACGGTTTTCGAGATAGGTCGCGGCCGCCAGCGCATCCGTCGTCTCGTCATAGAAACCGGAGAAATAGCCTTGCTGGCCGTTTTCGCCACGGAAGGATGGCAGCATGACGACGAAGCCCGCCTCCACATAGGGCTTCATCAACAGCCAGTGGCCGTCGCCGGTGGCATTGCCGCCATGGAGGAAAAGCACGGCCGGCTTCGGCTTGCCGGTCTCCTCATAGGGTGAAATCCAGGCGACGAGCTCGATCGAACCGTCGGGGCCGCCGGGATAGGTGATGCGGCGCGCCTCGGGCGGAGTGCCGAGCAGGCGCTGGTCATCCGGCGCCGGCCCCTTCTGCAACAGACGGGTGGCGAATGCCCGGCGGGCGACGCCGTAATCCGTGCGGTCGAGCGGCAGGGTTTCCGGGATCGGAAAATCCGGTTCGGCAGCGTCTGCGGGAACGATCGAGGGGATGAGAGTGCAGGAGGCCATGGCGGCCATCATCGTGCGGCGTGTCAGATGCATCAATCTACCTATCGCGGTGCGGTCGATATGATGTACCGCCCGCAAACACCGAGGCAAGAGGCTTGCGGCCAAGGATCTGCAGTGAGAGCGGCTTCAACGCAGAAGTGATCGGCCAGGCGTTCCGGGGCGATGGGGCTGGACCATGAATGCCAATGCCACGGGGTGGCAGGTAATGGGTTGGGCAGGACACGGGATGGTCAGTCATGAGGTGGCAGGTGACGGGATGGTCAGTCACGAGTCGGTAGGTCGTGGGGAATGGGTAGGGCTGTCGTCCATGGCGGTGCCAAGGCAATCGTGTGCTGGACCAGCTGGACCATGGGGGCCGACCGACGGTGCGTGGAGGCATCGATGTGCAGGGTCATGGACATGGGAAGTGCCTGATGTGACGTCAGGGCCTGCAGGGTGTCAGGGTGGGGCTTGCTCGTCCCACCCTTGCGTCCGGCGCCTGCCATGGGGAACTCTAAAGTATCACCCTCAAGGGTCACTCACGGCTCATGCGCGCACGCGATGCATTAATCGAGAAGATCGGCCGGCACCTTGCCGCCGTTTTCCGACAGTTTCTTCATCAGCGCCTTGTGCAGCCACATGTTCATCTTGGCGCTGTCGCCGGTATCGCCGGTATAGCCGAGTTCGGCGGCCAGTTCCTTGCGTTCCGACAGGCTCGCATCCATGCCGAGCGCCTTCATGAGGTCGACGATCGAATGTTTCCAATCGAGCTTCTGGCCGCTCTTCTTGACGGCCGCGTCAAGCGCAGGCGCGACATCGAAGGGTGCGGATGCGCCGGCCGGCGCCGGTGAAGCAGATGCCGGGGCAGCGGTCGTGGCGGCCGGTGCGGCCGGGGTCGGGCTTGCGGGTGCGGCGGATGCCGGGGCCGAAGCGGTTGCAGCTGCGGGCTCGGCCGCCTGTGCGGCATGGCCGAAAATCGCATCCTTGATCTTGCCGAAAATACTCATGGGCATCTCCCTCTCTGTTTAGAAAGCGTTAACTAGGGCGTCCCGTCATTGGGGGAATGGCCCGGCAAGAGCGAAATTACTAAAATAACGATCAAGAAGATACGGCAGGCGAACGCCGTTTCTGCGGATCATCCATCACCCGCATCGATCATCGCGAGCAGCGTCTCCAGCCGGTCGGCATCGCGCGGCAGCTTGTCCGTCCGCAATCTCGAAATCCGCGGGAAGCGCATGGCAACGCCGGATTTGTGGCGGGTGGAACGGTTGATGCCCTCGAAGGCGACTTCCAGCACGAAACCGAAATCCGGCCCGGCCCGCACCGCCCGTACCGGCCCGTAGCGATCCACCGTATTGTCGCGAACGAACTTGTCGAGCACTTCCAGTTCCTGATCGGTGAAGCCGAAATAGGCTTTTCCGACGGGCACGAGCTGATCGGCACCGTCGTCCCCCATGGTCCAGACGCCGAAGGTAAAGTCGGAATAATAGCTCGACCGCTTGCCGTGGCCGCGCTGGGCATAGAGCATGACGGCATCGATATTATAGGGATCGCGCTTCCACTTGAACCACGGACCTTTCAATCGGCCTGCCTGATAGACGCTGTCCTTCTTCTTGATCATCACGCCTTCGATGACGGGATCGGGCGGCGCGATGCGCAGCCGGTCGAGCGTCGGCCAGTCGTGGAAAGGCACGAGGTCGGAGAGATCGAAGCGATCATGCGGGGCGTGATCGATGATCTGCGCCAGCCGCGCGCGGCGTTCGAGAAAGGTTTTACCCCGCACATCCTCCCCGCCATCGAAGAGAAGATCGTAGGCGCGCACGAAGGCGGGGTAATCGGCGATCATCTTTGGCGTCACCGTCTTGCGATTGAGGCGCTGCTGGAGATCGGAAAAGGTGCGGGTCGGGCTGTTGGATCGCATCGTGCCGCCGACCAGAAGCTCGCCATCGACGACACCGTCGAAATCGATGGCGTCGACCACATCGGGAAAGGCGTTGGTGATATCGTCGCCGGAGCGGGAATAGAGCTTTTTCGTGCCGCCATGGCTCGACATCTGCACGCGGATGCCGTCCCATTTCCATTCGGCGGCATAGTCTGCGGGATCGAGTTTCTCAAGATCGCCGTCTTCCACCGGGTTTGCCAGCATGACGGAATGAAAGATCGCGGGCGTGGCGAGAACCGGCCTGTCCGCCCTGCCCTCCAGCCATTCGAACAGCGAAAGATAGGGCGGCGTCAGGCCGTGCCAGAGCGTCTCGATCTCGGTGATGTCGCGGGGGGCGCCGCATTCGGCGCTCATCTCCGACAGCGCCTGTTTGGCAAGCCGGGCCGAGACGCCGATGCGCAGCGCACCGGTCGCAAGTTTCAAAAAGGCGAAACGGGCGGAGGGGTCGAGCCGGTCCAGAAGATCGCGGACGGCGGCGCGGGTTTCGGTGCGGCCGAGCGCATTCATGCGGGTGACGACGTCGGAAAGGCGCGGTTCGGCCTCCTCGTTCACCGTCTCCTTCTCGCCGCCACTCCAGACCAGTGCAATAGTTTCGGCAAGATCGCCGACATAGTCGTAGGAATACTGGAAGAGAACGGGGTCTAGCCGTTCCAGCACCAGTTCGCGCAGCAGCGCAGGCTTGACGCCCTTCAGATCCAGCGTGCCGGCGAGTGCGGCCAGACCATAGCCGCGGTCGGGATCGGGCGTGGTGCGGAAATAATCGACGAGCAGCGTGATCTTGCCGTTGCGCGAGGGGGTGAGAACGAGCCGGTCGAGAAGCGTTGCGAAGGGTTTCACCGGGTTACGCTCCCACGCTCGTTGCGGCGCTTTTCACCGGCATGACGGCCTCTTCGTGGACGTGCAGATGCAAAAACCATCCTCAATCCCCCTCATCCTCGTAGCCGACGAGATGCAGCGGCTTGGCGGCGATCCCCTGCAACTCGCACCAGCGCACGAGCGCCTCCTCGCGGCCATGCGTCACCCAGACCTCACCGGGAGACAGCTCCTTGATCGTGTCCAGCAATTCGGGCCAGTCGCAATGATCGGAGATGACGAGCGGAAGTTCGACGCCGCCCTGTTTGGCGCGCTGGCGCACCATCATCCAGCCCGACGCGAATGCGATCAACGGCTCGTTGAAGCGCCGGGCCCAGCGATCCTGAAACGCGGATGGCGGCCCGACGACGATGGCGCCGCGGAAATCCTGATCGGCCTTCTTGTCGATCGTCGCGGCCCTGAGATCGCCAAGCGCGATGCCCTGCCCCTCATAATAATCGCAGAGTTTGGCGAGCGCGCCGTGGATATAGACCGGCCGGTCATAGCCGGCATCGCGGATGAGGCGGATCACCCGCTGCGCCTTGCCGAGCGCATAGGCACCGACCAGATGGGTGCGCTCGGGAAACTGTTTCAGCGAGGTCAGAAGCTTGCCGATTTCCGCCTGCGGCTTCGGATGATGGAAGACCGGCAGGCCAAACGTCGCCTCGGTGATGAAGACATCGCAGGCGACCGGCTCGAAGGGCGCGCAGGTGGGATCGATACCGCGCTTGTAATCGCCCGAGACGACGATCCTCAATCCATCCTTGACGATGCGGATCTGGGCGGAGCCGAGGACATGGCCGGCGGGGTGAAAGCTGACGGTGACGCCGTTCACCTCGACCGTCTCGCCGAATGCCGCGGCCTGTTCCTCGCCGCAGAAATCCTCGCCATAACGGATGCGCATGATGTCGAGCGTCTGGCGGGTGGCGAGCACCCTGGCATGGCCGGAACGGGCATGATCGGAATGGCCGTGGGTGATCAGCGCCCGCTCGACGGGGCGTACCGGATCGACATAAAAACCACCGGCCGGGCAAAAGAGCCCGGCAGGTGTGGGATGAAGCAATGCCTCTGGTTTCATGCCTGAAGAGATAGGCTGGAAACGGCCGCTTGCCAGAGGTGGAGTTTCAGGCGGCGACCTTCTTTTCGGCCGCCCCGTTCACGGGTGCCGGTGCGCCGGCGGGCGCCTGCGGCTTGGCGGCCGGCGGCAGATGCTTCGGCTTCAGGCACAGGCCTGCCACCAGCGCCAGGAAGGCGATGAAGGCCGCCGTCAGAAACAGCGGCGAGAAGGCGCCATAGTAGACGCCGGCAACGGCTGCGCGCGAGGCTTGTGGCAATTCGGCCATCAGTTTGGGGGTGAGCGAGGCCAGATCGTCGACGCCGGGGATCTTGATGTCGACGCCCTTGAGCGCGATGCCGACGATCGCGCCGTAGATCGAAATGGCAATCGAAGCGCCGCCCATACGCATGAGCGTGACGGCACCGGTTGCCGCACCGATATCCTGCCGCGGTGCCGAGTTCTGTACGCCGATGATCGGCGCCTGCTGGCCAAGGCCAATCCCCATGCCCTGGAAGAACATCAGGACGGCGATGAGCGCAAGCGGCGTGTGCGGGCCCATCTGCGAAAGGCACAGAAGCGCCACGATATTGAGGACCAGGCCGATCAGGGTGAACGGCTTGTAACGCCCCGTCGACGAGATGAGACGGCCGGCCGTCATCGAGCCGATCACCATGCCGATCGTCAGGCCGATGAAGAACAGACCGGCATGCGAGGGTGACAGGCCGGTCGTCGTCTGCAGGAAGAGCGCGAAGTAGTTGACCATGCCGATGGCGATGCCGCCGGTGCAGAGCGTGACGATCAGATAAAGGGAGAACGTGCTGTCGCGGAAGAGTTTCAGCGGCACGATCGGCTCGGGTACCCTCGATTCGACCAGGACCCAGATGCAGGCGCAGACGATGCCGAAGACGAGGATGGCGAGCGCGCCCGAAGACAGCATCGAGCCGAAGATCTGGCGGCTGTCGGCATAGGCGACGACGCTTGCGATCGTTGCGGCCAGAAGAACGGCACCGGCATAATCGATTTTCGGGCGCCGTTGCGGCCGCCTGTAGGGAAGCATCATCACGATGCCGGCAACGACGACGATGCCAATCGGCAGGTTGATCAGGAAGATCGAGCGCCAGCCGAAGAGATCGCTCATCGTGCCGCCGAGAAGCGGGCCAATGCTGCCGGACGCCATGATCATCAGGCTGGAATAGCTCTGATACTTCGCCCTTTCGCGCGGCTCGAAGAGATCTGCATTGATCGAGAAGATCGACACCATGATGCCGCCACCGCCCAGACCCTGAAAGACGCGGGCGGCAATCAGCGAATCCATCGACCAGGCCAATCCGCAGACGAGCGAGCCGAAGGTGAAGAGCACGATCGCGAAGATCATCACATATTTGCGGCCGAAGAGATCGCCGAGCTTGCCGTAGATCGGCATGACGGCGCTGGTGGCCAGAAGGAAGGCGGAGGTGATCCAGCCGAAACGTTCCATCTCGCCGAACTCGCCGACAATCGTGGGAAGCGCCGTCGAAACGATCTGGTTGTCGAGCGTGGCCATGAACATTGCAGCCATCAGCAGGCAGAAAACGGTGATGCGCCGCTTGTGATCGCTCACCAGCGGGACAAAGGCGGCCGGCTCAGCCGGGCGTTTGATATCCATGGGTATATCCAGACGGGTTTTGCCGGCCCTCGCGACCGGATAGCAAATTTATGTGCCTTCAGCATATAATTGTCAACCGCATCTTCATGTGCGACGCAATGATTTGTTGATCGCAGCTTTCCACCTCTGCTATTCTGCGCCGATGAGCAAATTGCATTCCATCGCAACGGCGGCAGACGCGCCGATCAAGAACAGTTCGGGCATTGCCGAGCAGGATCTGGCACGCGTCAGCGAGACGTTCTCGCGCATGCGGCTGATGATGGGAAAGCGCGTCTTCGGCCGCGCGGCGATCGCCAAGACCATGCCCGACCTCGAAGTCATGCATCTCGACGTGCTCGACGCCATGCGGCGCATCGAGGGAGAGATCACCGTGGGCGCGATTGCGGATGCATTGCGGATAGATCCGTCGCGCGGCAGCCGGCTGGTTTCCGATCTCGTGTCGCGCGGGGTTTTGCAGCGCGTCGCGTCTCAGGAAGACGGGCGACGCTCGCTTCTGGAGCGCACGGAACTCGGCGACCGGCTGCTGATGGAAGTGCGCATCGTCAAGCGTTCGGTGCTGACCAGCGTCCTGGAGGACTGGCCGGCGGACGATATCGAGGCCTTTTCCATTCTCTTCGAAAAATTCGTCGCCGGCTTTTACGATGCGACCGCCGAGCTCACGGCTATGCGGGATGAACAGGCGGATTAAGACCTGTCGCGTTCTGCGGGTGTGCGTCCGCGCTTGACGTTCTTCTTCCAGCGGGTGCCGCGGTCGAAAATGCGCTGCATGTCTGGTGCTTGAGGCCTTTAGATGCCCGTGGCCGCCGCCACATGAAGCGCATCGCGGCCGCATTCCTTGGCGCCGTACATTGCCCTGTCAGCCTTGGCCAGAAGCGCATCGGGATCCGTCCCGTCGGCGGGATAGAAGGCGACGCCCATGCTACAGGTGGCCGTGACGGCCCGTCCGGCGACCGCAAGCGGTTCGGCGATCGCCGCCCGCAGACATTCCAGCCGGCCGATCACCGTTCTCGCGCTCATCGCCTCGCCGGAGCAATCGAGGCTCGGCTGCTTGTCATCCGCGAGCACGACAGCGAATTCGTCGCCGCCGAGACGCACCAGCAGATCGCCCGCGCCGATACAGCCGGCCATGCGTTTGGCGAGCGTCATCAGAACCTCGTCGCCCGCCGCATGGCCAAGCGTATCGTTGACCTGCTTGAAGTTGTCGAGATCGATATAGGCGACAGCGATTTCCCTGTGCCCCTGCCCATCGGCATTGTCTGTCTCCATCGCGTGCGCCGCCGCCGCATCCCGCAGGAGATCGTTGAACTGGGACCAGAACAGCGCGCGGTTCGGCAAGCCGGTCAGCGGATCGTGGTGGGCCATGAACCGGATGCGGCTCTCGACCTCGGCACGCTCGATCGCGATGCCGGCGATATCGGTTACCATGCCCGCAAGTTCGAGTTCATCCTCGGTCGGCTCGCGCGGCTCGACGGAATAAAAACCGAGCGTGCCGAGAAGGCGCCCTCCGGTGCCGAGGATCGGTATCGACCAGCAGCCGCGAAAACCGCCGGCTTGCCCGATCCCGCGATAATCGCTCCATAACGGATCGGTCGTCACATCACTGACAATGACGGCAGAGCGTCGCCAGGCTGCCGTGCCGCAAGAGCCGACAGACGGTCCGACCTCGATGCCATCGACCATTTCCATAAATGCCGGCGAAAGGCTCGATGAGGCGGCGTTCCTGAGCCGTCCACCCGAAGGGTCGAGCGTCAGGATGCTCATGCGAATGCCGTCGAGTTCGGCTTCAGCCAGACGCACAAGCGCATCAAGAACCGGTTGCAACGGCTGGCCGCGGGCGATCATCTCAAGAAGCCTGGCGTGACCGTGGCGCAGCTCCTCGCGGCGCTTGCGCTCGCTGATATCGCGCGACAGTCCGATCAGCCCGACAATTGTGCCGTCTGTGCTGCGCAACGGCATTTTCGAGGTGGACAGCCACAGTTCCTTGCCGTCGAGAAAGACGACCTTCTCCTCGCGCGCCTCGATGGCTGCGCCGCTCTCCATGACGTGCTGCTCCGAGAGATAGCAGAGTGCGGCGGCCTTCTCGTCGAGAACGTCGAAATCCGTCTTGCCGATGAGGGCGGCACCGAAGAAGGGCGATCGACCGCGACCGGTGGAAGCATTGGCGAAGATGAAACGGCTGGCGCGGTCCTTGATATAAAGCGCATCCGGCAGCTGATCGAGAAGAAGCGCCAGATCGACGCCATCGCCCATCATGCCATCCCCGATCATGCCGGGATCGGCATCCTCGCGGCTTTCGTCCGCTGCCGTCAGAAGTCTTTTGCAAAGCCGTTCCAGAAGGTTTGCGGGAGGGATCTGCTCATTCCCCAGAATGAAGGTATCAACCATTCCCACTCCCCCTCTCTTGACCCGGCCGTTCGACCTGTTTTCATGCGACCGGATGGTCGCCAACGACAGGCCGTCCGGCCTTCATGCCGGAAAAGCGACGTTGGCATGATGCGCGGCACTGTTGGAGTCCGCACGCCGGCCGATCCAGCATTGTTTGCACTGCGAAAGGACGAATGTTTCAATATGGCAAATGTTCCGTTTACGACGTCTGGAAAAATCACGTGATCCCGCGGCGCTCGCTGCTCGGTCTGGGTTTCGGTGCCGCCACCCTCGCCGCATTTCCGGCAATGGCGCCGCCGGCGTCCGCTGCGTCGTCCGCCACGCCGCGGCTCGGCCTGCGCGGCGCGATCGATGCCGGCCAGGAAGGCGTGACGCCCGGTGGCGGCGAGGCGGCCGCGCGCAAGCTCGCCAGCCTCATCCGCGCTGCGGCGCAGCAGAACATGCCGGTCTTCCTGCCGCCGGGTCGCTATGAGGTCGGCGACCTTGATCTCCCCGATGGCAGCCGCCTGATCGGTATTTCCGGCGCATCGCGGCTCGTCCTGTCCGGCGGCAGGCGTCTTCTCGGGGCTACCAATCGTCGGCGGATCGCGCTGTCGGGCCTCGTCTTCGACGGCCTCGGCCGCACCCTCGGCGACGACCGGCAGGCGCTTCTTTCATTTGCCGGCATCGACAACCTCGCCATCGACGATTGCGAGATCACCGGTTCGGGCGGTTCCGCGATCAGGATCGAACGCTGCGGCGGGCGGATCGAGCGCAGCCGGATTTCAGGCGCGGCGGAATACGGCGTTCTGGCGATCGACAGCACCGGGCTTGCGATCACCGGAAATATGGTTGCCGAGTGCGGCAATGGCGGCATTCTCGTGCATCGATGGGAAAAGGGACGCGACGGGACGATCGTGTCGGGCAACCGGATCGAGCGCACGGGGGCGGCGCATGGCGGGACGGGGCAATACGGCAATGCGATCAATCTCTTCAAGGCCGACGGAGTGATCGTGTCGGGCAACCAGATCGCCCAATCCGCCTTTTCGGCGATCCGCGCCAACAGCGCCTCGAATGCGCAGATCGTCGACAACCAGTGCCTTTCGAGCGGCGAGACGGCGATCTATTCGGAATTCGCCTTCGAGGGCGCGGTCATTTCCGGCAATATCGTCGATGGCGCCGCCAACGGCATTTCGGTGGTCAATTTCAACGAGGGCGGCCGGATGGCGACGGTCGCCAACAATATCGTCCGCAACCTTTCGCTTTCCGGCCCCTATACTCAGGAGGACCCGATTTTCGGCGTGGGGATCAGTGCCGAGGCCGACACGACCGTCAGCGGCAATGTGATCGAGAACGCGCCGTTCTGGGGGATGTCGTTCGGTTTCGGCAACTATCTGCGCAATGTGGTGGCAAGCGGCAATGTCATCCGCCAGGCGCGGATCGGCTGCGCCGTCACCATTGTCGAGGGCGCCGGCCCGGCCATTCTTTCCGGCAACCTGTTTCAGGGCATGAAGGATGGCGCAATCATCGGCCATCGCTGGCGGGATGCGGCAACCGCCGAACTTGCCGCAGGCGGAACCGCTGCCGCCGCCTATCCGCAGCTGACGATCGTCAACAATCGGGTGGTTTAGTCGTCAGCGCGGACTACAGCTGGCCCTCGGGCAATTCTACATTTCGCCCCCGATTGAAGATGCGGGCGATGATGACCCGGTCGTTTTCAACTGTGAAGACGATCGTTGCCCGTCTTCTATAACCAACAAGCCGCAAACGAGGATTGCTATCGGATCGAATACCGCGCTCCGGGAAGGTCGCGAAGGACTGGCAGTAATCGATCAGCGCATCGACGTAGTTGCGAGCCGCCTTCTCGCCCGCATGATCGAGCAGGTAGGCCATGATTTCAGCGATATCGTCTTCGGCCGCGTCAGAGAGGACAACGGTATAGGTCATCGGCGCCGATCGACCATGCGATCCAGGCGATCATGAAGACGTCGCCGCGCTTCATCGAGGGGGCGCACAGCCATCTGGCCGGCATCGATCGCGGCAAGCGTCGGCGCCACTTCCTCCGCCAACCATTTCTCGATCGCCCCGTCGCGGGCCATCAGCGTGCGCAGGCCGTCGCGGATGACCTCGCTTTCAGAGGCGTATTCGCCGGATGCGACCTTGGCCTTGACCATCTCGGCCATTTCGATCGGCAGGGTAATGCTGAGCGACTGGGTGGTGCGCATGGCCGGGCTCCTGTTCGAAAGGCTCTGACACGATTAAATCCTATCGAAAACCGCCCTGCACGTCCAATGCCCGGACGACTTGCGTTCGCCAACGATGCGATATGGAGCGCCGTTCTTGCGAACGGACCATCGCGGAACGCTCTATCTCCTTGAATCTACGCATCGGGGCTCCCGAAAATCGATTCCGATTTTCGGGCCGATGCTGTAGCGTCGCCGCCGACCGATCCCGGGAGAGATCGTCCGGTTTGCCATCCAAGGAGACTTCGCATGCTGAAAATCTATGGTGTCTATCGTTCGCGCGCCTCGCGGCCGCTCTGGCTTGTGGAGGAACTGGGCCTGCCGTTTAAGCATGTACCGATCATCCAGGCATACCGTCTGAACGAACCGATGGCGAAGGGCAGCCCGGCCAACACGCTGTCGCCGGACTTTCTTGCCGTCAATCCGATGGGCTCGATCCCGTCGATGGACGATGACGGGTTCGTGCTGCATGAATCGCTTGCGATCACGCTCTATCTCGCCCGCAAATACGGCGGCGAGATCGGTCCGAAGACGATCGAGGAAGAGGCGCTGATGGTGCAATGGTCGCTGTTTGCCGCCACCAGCGTCGAGCCTGCCGCGCTGACCATCCAATCGTCGAAACCCGACACGGAAGATGGCCGCGCGACGATCCAGGTGTCGGCCCGCACGCTGAAGCGGTCGTTCGACGTCCTGGAAAAGCACCTTTCGACGGCGGACTATGTGGTCGGCGATCGGTTCACGGCGGCCGATATCAATGTTGCCGAAATCGTCCGCTATGCCCGCGGCTGCGCCTCGCTTTTCGATGGCCGGCCGGCGCTTTCGGCATGGTACGAGCGCTGCACGAGCCGCTCCGGCTATCAGGCGATGTGGAGCAAGCGTGGTGCGGAACCGGCATAAGGATCACGCCGGTTCCATCTCGAATTCAATCGAGAAGGCCGCTTATGCGGCCTTTTCTTCCTCCAGTGCCTTCTGCACGGCAGGGCGCTGCAGCATGCGCTGGTAATGCGCGGCGACCTTGGGGAAGTCTGCGACATCGATCTTGTCGGTTGCAAGCCAGCGAACCATGGTCAAGAGATAACCGTCGGCCACCGAATAGGTGTCGCCGAGGACCCAGGGGCCTTCGAGGAACTCATTCTCGATCAGGGTGAAGCAGTCACGCATCGTCTGCGGCACCTTGTTCAGCATATCGGCATGCGAGGAAGCCTCGTCTGCCCAGCGGGCGCCGCGCGGGCCGTGCGCGTGATTGATATGGACGGTGGAGGCGAGATAGGCGTTGAAGGCCTGCATCCTGGCCATCAGGAACGGATCGTCGAGCGGCGCGAGCTTCTTTTCCGGCGCGAGCTGGGCGACATAGGCAAGCAATGCCACTGTCTCGGTCAGCACGCCGTCGTCCGTCACGAGAGCCGGCACGCGACCCTTCGGATTGATCTTCAGATAGGCCTCGGAACGCTGTTCGCCACCCTTCAGGTCGAGCCGCCTGACGGCATAGGGCAGGCCGGATTCGGCCAGCGCGATATGGGTTGCGATGGCGCATGTGCCGGGTGCGAAATAAAGCGTATGCATGAAAGGCCTCCTTGATGTGGGAGGCCTTTGTAGCATGGCCGCACCGGACCGAAAGCGCCGGATGCGGGCATCGCGGGGGAAAACTCCCGCCGCGATTGATCGGCCCGATGGCATCAGGCCGATGGCACTGTTTCAGGCAAACAGGGCGTCGGTCATTCTGACATCGCCGACATGCATGCCATTCCAGTTCGACATGGACTTGTTGGCCATGGCCATCAGCGTCGCCTCGGTCTCGCCGCCCTTCTCGAAATAGCGGGCGATCAGCGCAAAGATCATCGCCTCGGCAGCGCGCGTCGTGCCGTCCTCGCATTTGACCGCCATGGCAAGGCCCTGTTCGGGCAGCGCTGCGATGAACACGCCTTCGGCGCCGGTCTTGGCAAAGATTTTTCCCGGCGCGACTTCCATCAGTTTCGTGCAGGCGCGGTTGGTGCCCGCGACATAGAGCGGCTCGGCCATGCAGGCATCGATCAGGCGGCGCGAAGCCCTGGCGCGCTCGGCGCCGAGGCCCGTGCCGGTGAGCATTTTTGCAAAACCGTGAGCGAGGCCCTTCAATGGCACGGCGTAAGTCGGGATGGAGCAACCGTCGGTGCCGCAATTGTCGGCACCGAGCACGGCCCCGGTCAGGCTTTCCATGACGCCGCGGATTTCCTGCTGAAGCGGATGGTCGTAGCCGATATAGCCCTCGACGTCATAGCCGGCATGGACGCAGGTGCAGACGAAGCCCGAATGCTTGCCGGAGCAATTGTTGTGCAGCGCGGACGGCTTTTCCAGCGTGCGGGCCTGATGGATGAGGGTTGCCTGATCCGCCGACCAGTGGGCGCCGCATTCGAGCGCGCTCACGTCGCGTCCGGCCTTTTTGAGCATGCCGGCGGCGGTCGCCACATGAATGTCCTCGCCGGAATGCGACGAGCAGGAGAGCGCCAGTTCGCGATTGCCGAGACCAAAGGCATCGGCTGCGCCGCTTTCGATCAGCGGCAGGGCCTGCATGGCCTTGCAGGAGGAGCGCGGAAAGACCGGCGCATCGGCATCGCCGAAGGAAAACACCACCTTGCCATCGCCATCGACGACGACACCAAGGCCGCGATGACGGCTTTCGACGAGTTTGCCGCGGGTGACTTCGACAGTAACGGGGTTGTGCATGGTCTGTCCTGCAATTCTGGCTTCAATGGATTGGGCGTCTTCCGCCGGACACGGCCCAACCGGGCCGCCCAGACGGATTGTCGCAGGGCTTTTAACCGAGAATTCGGGGAGTTGCACGGGATTGTTGCGAAAATCGCTGCGGCGGATGCTGATCGCCATCTTCGTCGTCTATCTGGTGCCGACCTTCGCATCGGCCGGTCTGTGGGCAATGCAGGCGCATCCGCGCGGATGGAGCGAGGCGCGCTGGACCTCTGCCGGCATCCTGCCGAAACCGGAGGAGAGCGATGCGGCGGCAATCTACGTTTTTTCGGCGATGACCGGCGGCCTCAAGGGCGCGGTTGCGAGCCATGCCTGGATCGTGACGAAGGACAGGGGTGCTTTCCGCTATACCCGCTACGACAAGGTGGGCTGGGGCATGCCGATCCGGCGCAATCACCGGGACGCGGATGCCTATTGGTACTCGAACGCGCCGCAGCTGGTGGCCGAGATCAGGGGCGCGCGCGCAGAACTGCTCATTCCCAAGGTCGAAGGCGCGATCGCCGCCTACCCTTATGCCGAGCCCGGCGGCTATACGATCTGGCCGGGGCCGAATTCCAATACATTCGTCGCCCATGTGCTGCGCACGGTGCCGGAACTCGGCGCGGTGCTGCCGCCGCATGCCGTCGGGCGCGACTATCTGCCGAATGGCGAATTCGTGCATCTGGATGAGGACGGGCTGGACCTGCATGTGACGATGCGTGGACTTGCAGGATTTTCCGTCGGCGCACGCAGCGGGATCGAGGTGCATTTCCTCGGCCTGGTGGCGGGTCTCGACCTTGCAAGACCCGGCATCAAGGTGCCGGCGGTCGGACGGATCGGTATCTGACCGGTCGGGCGTTGACGGCGCTCCGGCGGCAAGAGCGCCATTCGATGCCCAGAGCGGGGTCACGAGGCCCGACGCGGAGATATCTCGGCTGGAGCCAAGCCCTGCCAAAAATGCAAAACGCCCGCAACCATGCGGGCGTCATCACAACCAGAGACCTGTTATCGATCAGAAGCCGGCGGCAGTGCGGGCGACACGGCGGATATTGTTGCGCTCGATACCGAGGTCGCTCAGTTCGCGGGTCGACATACGGCCCAGTTCGGAGACCGTCTGACGGTATTTGCGCCAGTTGTTCAAGGTGCGTGCAACGTTCATGATGGTCCCCTTTCCGAGGGCTTTCGAAGCCTGGCTGCCAGTCCGTGGCGCCCTCATCTGCTTCGATGACCTCCTTATACGCTGCACAAGGAAGAAGCAGAAGCGCCAGCCTATCAGGACACCCCTGCGCTATACGCATAGGTTGTATTGACCGGGGTCAAGGTGAACGCGAAATGGGTCGAGAAATTCAAAAAGGGCCGCCCAGGGCGACCCTCCATGAAATTTAGTCCGTTTGAACGAACCCGGCCCGCCTCACGGCGCTCCGAAGAGAAGATGATGCTCAGGCCGAGGGCTGCCCCGTCGAGACCTTCACCTTTCCATTGCCCGTTGCGCGGACCGAAATCTCACTAGACATTGGATCACCTTCCTTTCACTACGTTGAACATGACTAAAAGGTAGGAGCGGCCGGGACTTTTCGCAAGGCAAGTTGTGTAACGCGCTGCAGAGTTAATTGAGTTGCAGTGCAGCGCCGATGCCTTATCATTCGCCCGCCAGCCGAGACGAATCGCATGTCTATCGGCCGCCTCCAGCCCCCAGCACATCCCAACAATCAGTCCAGCGTGACGACGATCTTGCCGATATGGCTCGACGTCTCCATCAGCCGGTGGGCATCGACGATCTTGTCGAAGGGCAGGACCGTGTGGATGACGGGCGCAACGTCACCGGCCTCCAGAAGCGGCCAGACGAGGTCCTTCAGGTCGTCGCGGATGGCGCGTTTTTCGTCCGCCGTGCGTGGCCGCATGGTCGAGCCGGTCACCGTCAGACGCTTGACCATGATCGGCGCCAGCGGCACCTTTTCGGCCACCGCCCCGCCGAGGAAGGCGATGATCGACAGGCAGCCGTCTTTCGCCAGGATCGACAGGTTCTTTTCGAAATATGCGGCGCCGATCATGTCGAGAACGACGTCGACACCCTTGCCGTCCGTTTCGGCCTTGATGACCTCGGCGAAATCCTCCGTCTTATAGTCGATGCCGCGTTTTGCGCCGAGCTTTTCGCAGGCCTCGCATTTTTCCTTCGAGCCGGCCGTCGCATAGACCGTTGCGCCGAACGCTTTGGCAAGCTGGATCGCCGTCGTGCCGATACCGCTCGAACCACCATGGATCAGAACGCTCTCGCCTTCGGTGAGGCCTGCCATCTGGAAAAGATTTGCCCAGACGGTGAAGAAGGTTTCCGGCAGGGCTGCGGCCTTCACGGCGTCATAGCCTTTGGGAAAGGGGAGCGCCTGGCTTGCCGGAACGGCGCAAAACTGCGCATACGCGCCGCCGTTCGCCAGCGCGCAGACCTTATCGCCGATGGCAAAGTCGCTGACGCCCTCGCCGAGACCGACCACTTCGCCGGCGATTTCAAGCCCGAGGATCGGGCTTGCGTCCTTCGGCGGCGGGTAGGTTCCCTGCCTCTGGGCCACATCCGGCCGGTTGATGCCGGCCGCCTCGACCTTGACCAGAATTTCGCCGGCACGCAGCGCAGGCAGCGGGCCGGTGGCGATCACCATCACGTCGGGGGCACCGAACGACGGCAGATCGACGAAACGCATTTCGGGGGGAAGCGGCATGTCATACTCCTCATCAGTCATCAGATCCTCTGCGGCAAACAGAGGTTTGCCGCAGAGGATCCGTTTGCTTGCCTTTACGCAATGGCAGCAAAAACGGTTCCGCGTTTTGCTGGAATTGCCTTGGCGACTGACTTAGTGCAGGCCTACCGGATTACAAAGACCGATTGGAAAGCGCGGCGTTCGGCCGCGCGATCATCTCGTCTCGCCGAAGATCGAAAACACGAGGCCGCCGGCGCTTTCCTTGGCCTCCGCCTTTACCGAGGCGATCGCCGAGCCGATGCGCGCCACATCGTCGAGAACGAGGCCCTGGGGCAGTTCCACGACGCCGATCGAGCAGCGCAGCAGCGGGAAATCGCGTTCGGCACCGAAGCGGTCATGGCCGCGGATATGGCCGGTGGCGCGGTCCTCTTCGGAATAGAGCTCGATCACGTCATCGTGGAAATCCGACAGGAGGCGTTCGAGGATTTCGGAAATCTCGTCCCGCGACCAGTCACGCACGCCGATGAAGAAATCGTCGCCGCCGACATGGCCGAGAAAATGCTCCTCGGAGAAGAAATAGCGACGGATCAGGGCGGCAAACAGCGAGATGGCATGGTCGCCCATGTGGAAGCCGTAATGATCGTTGAACGGCTTGAAATTGTCGAAATCGCAATAGCAGAAGAAACGGGTCTGGTCGTCGTCGCGGCCGGTCTCCTGCATGAAATCGCGGATGGCGCGATTGCCGGGAAGCCCGGTCAGCGGGTTCTGATCCTGGGCGATCTTCAGCTGCTTCTCGTTGACCACCTTGATCAGCGAGGCGGCGGAGACAACGCCGGCATAGCGCATGTTTTCAGTGAGGATGACGCAGGCGCTGTTTTCCATATTGGCAAACACGCTCATCAGCTCTTCGGCCTCGGCATCGAGACCGACGATCGGGGCGCGGTCGACGAAATGGGCGATCGAGCGCTCATAGACCTTGTTCTTCAACAGATCGCGACCGAAGGGCTGATAGATATATTCCTTCAGGTGGTATTCGTTGATAACGCCGCGCGGCTCGCCATTGGCGTTCAGCACGGGGAAGAAGGCCTGTCGCGGATTGCGACGGAACAGTTCGAAGACCGTGTCGATACTCTCGTTTTCGTAGACCGCCGGCAGGTTCTCGATCTGCTTGCGGATCAGCATCTCGTCGAGCGACTGGCTGGAGCGGCGCGAGCGGCCGATATCGGCGAGATAGGAGAAGGACGGTTTCAGTTCGCCGACCATCGTCGTCGGGCGGGCGATGAACCAGCCCTGGACCAGATCGACGCCGGCATCGCGACAGGCGAGAAACTCCGCCTCGGTCTCGATGCCCTCGGCGATGACGCGGATGCCGAGAACATGGGCGATGTTGACGATGTTCTTGACGAGGTGGCGCTTGCGGGAGTTCCTGTCGAGGCCATCGACGAAATGGCGGTCGATCTTCAGGTAGTCGACCGGGAAGTCGCAGAGAAGCTTCATCTCGCCATGGCCGACGCCGAAATCGTCGATGGCAAGCTTGAAACCCTCCTTGCGCATCAGGGTGACGAGATCGGCAAATTCCGGCACGCTGGTATTGTCGAAGCGCTCGGACAATTCGAAACAGATCGAGGACGGGGCGATATTGGCCTGACGCAGATGCTGGACGAGCTTTTCGATATATTGCGCGCCCTGCGGGATGAGCCGGACATCGAGATTGAGAAAGAGCGTCGTGGAGGCGTAATCCGGCAGGCTGGCGAATTTCGCCAGCGCGCGGGCGGCCATCATCTGTTCGAGCGGCAGAAGCTGGCCGGCTTCTGCGGCCTGATCGAGCAATTCGAGCGGCGACGAGAAGCCGATCTTGTCCTGACCGCGCATCAGCGCCTCATGGCCGAAGACCGAGCCGGTGCCGACCTCGACGATCGGCTGGAAGGCATTTTCGAGCGTCAGCTTTGCGAGCGAGATCAGCTGGTCGCTGGCATATCGCCGGAAAACACCCGGTTCGAGAATGGCCGCTGACGACATGACTTCTACTCCAACTGCATACACGCCTTCACACGAGCGCTACGATGATTGCAATTGGTCAAGAAATCCTTTGTGTCAGATGACAGTTTGATGAAACTTCAATGACAGAAAAGTCCATTTTTATTCAATGTGATAATCCTGATTTTAGATCAGAAAAACCGCTGTGAATTCGGTGGCGGCGGGCCGTCTGCGTTTTTGAGACAGCGGGGTTCGCAATCGTTTCTTGATTGCGGGCGCGATCAAAAATAACTCATGCTGTGCGCGCAACCTCATTCGAAAGACCGATCACGATCATGGCACGCCCGAATATCCTCATCATCATGGTCGATCAGCTCAACGGCACGCTGTTTCCCGATGGGCCGGTGGAGTGGCTGCATGCGCCGCATCTGAAGGCGCTTGCCGCCCGTTCTGCGCGCTTCAAGAACAATTACACCTCCTCGCCGCTCTGTGCGCCGGCGCGGGCTTCGTTCATGGCCGGGCAATTGCCGAGCCGCACGCAGGTCTATGACAATGCGGCCGAATATGTCTCTTCCATCCCGACCTATGCGCATCACCTGCGCCGCGCCGGCTATTACACGGCGCTCTCGGGAAAAATGCATTTCGTCGGACCGGACCAGATGCACGGTTTCGAGGAACGCCTGACGACCGATATCTATCCGGCCGATTTCGGCTGGACGCCGGACTATCGCAAGCCGGGAGAACGGATCGACTGGTGGTATCACAATATGGGCTCCGTCACCGGCGCCGGCGTCGCCGAGATTTCCAACCAGATGGAATATGACGACGAGGTGGCCTTCCTCGCCAACCAGAAGCTCTATCATCTCTCCCGCGAGAACGACGATCTCGACCGTCGCCCCTGGGCGCTCACCGTCTCCTTCAGCCATCCGCACGACCCTTATGTGGCACGGCGGAAATTCTGGGATCTCTACGAGGACTGCGCGCATCTGCTGCCTGAAACGGGCATGCTCGACGAGCACGATCCTCATTCGGCGCGCATTCTCAAATCCTGCGACTATGCGAGCTTTGCGATTACCGGCGAGCATGTGCGCCGGGCGCGGCAGGGCTATTTCGCCAATATCTCCTATATCGACGAAAAGGTCGGCGAACTCATCGATACGCTGACGCGCACCCGGATGCTCGACAATACGTTCATCCTGTTCTGCTCCGACCATGGCGACATGCTGGGCGAGCGCGGATTGTGGTTCAAGATGAATTTCTTCGAGGGATCGGCGCGGGTGCCGCTGATGATATCGGGACCCGGCATATCCCCTGCCCTGCATCAGGCGCCCGTCTCCAATCTCGACGTCACGCCGACGCTCTGCGATCTGGCCGGCATTTCCATGGGCGAGATCGCCCCCTGGACGGATGGCGAGAGCCTGAAACCGGTCATCGATGGCGGCGTCAGAACATCGCCGGTGCTGATGGAATATGCGGCGGAAGCCTCGTTTGCGCCGCTTGTCGGCATCCGTGAGGGGAAATGGAAATACATCCATTGCGACCTCGACCCGGACCAGCTTTTCGACCTTGAGGCCGATCCGAAGGAACTGACCAATCTGGCCGGCGATGCCGCTTACGCCGACATTCTGGAAGGGTTTCGCGCCAGGCGGAAGGCCAAATGGGACATGGCGGCATTCGACGCGGCCGTACGCGAAAGCCAGGCCCGGCGCTGGGTGGTCTACGAGGCGCTGAGGAACGGCGCCTATTATCCCTGGGACCATCAGCCCTTGCAAAGGGCCTCGGAGCGCTACATGCGCAACCACATGAACCTCGACAATCTGGAAGAGTCCAAGCGTTATCCGCGCGGGGAATGACGGCAAACGGACGGAGAATGACAATGAAAGCACAGCCGAAAGCCAGCCACTTCATCGACGGCGACTATGTCGAGGATACCGATGGCACCGTGATCGAGAGCCTCTATCCCGCGACCGGCGAGGTGATCGCAAGACTGCATGCGGCAACGCCTGCCATCGTCGACAAGGCGATTGCGGCGGCCAAGCGTGCCCAGCCGGAATGGGCCTCTATGAGCCCGACGGCGCGCGGCCGCATTCTCAAGCGTGCGGCCGAGATCATCCGCGCGCGCAACCGCGAGCTTTCCGAACTTGAAACGCTCGATACCGGCAAGCCGATCCAGGAAACGATCGTCGCCGACCCGACATCCGGCGCCGACAGTTTCGAATTTTTCGGCGGCGTGATCGCGGCCGGCTTGAACGGCGAATATATCCCGCTCGGCGGCGATTTTGCCTATACCAAGCGCGTGCCGCTCGGCGTCTGCGTCGGCATCGGCGCCTGGAACTATCCGCAGCAGATCGCCTGCTGGAAGGGCGCTCCGGCGCTTGCCGCCGGCAATGCCATGGTGTTCAAGCCCTCGGAAAACACCCCGCTGGGCGCCCTGAAGATCGCCGAGATCCTGATCGAGGCCGGCCTGCCCAAGGGCCTCTACAACGTCATCCAGGGCGACCGGACCACCGGGCCGCTTCTCGTCGAGCATCCCGACGTTGCGAAAGTGTCGCTCACCGGCTCGGTGCCGACCGGCCGCAAGGTGGCGGCAGCCGCCGCCGGAAACCTCAAGCACGTCACGATGGAACTCGGCGGCAAATCACCGCTGATCATCTTCGACGACGCCGATCTGGAAAGCGCCATCGGCGGCGCCATGCTCGGCAATTTCTATTCGACCGGCCAGGTCTGCTCCAACGGCACGCGCGTCTTCGTGCAGAAGACGATCAAGGACCGCTTCCTGTCGCGATTGAAGGAGCGCACCGAAAACATCGTCATCGGCGAGCCGATGGACGAGGCAACACAGCTTGGCCCGATGGTCTCCTATGACCAGCGCCAGAAGGTGCTTTCCTATATCGACAAGGGCCGCGCCGAAGGCGCGACGCTTCTGACTGGCGGCGGCATTCCGAACCATGTGACCGGCGAGGGCTATTACATCCAGCCGACCGTATTTGCCGATGTCACCGACGACATGACGATCGCGCGCGAGGAGATTTTTGGCCCGGTCATGTGCGTGCTCGACTTCGACGATGAGGCGGAGGTGATCGCGCGCGCCAATGCGACCGAATTCGGGCTGTCGGCCGGCGTCTTCACCGCCGATATTTCCCGTGCGCATCGCGTGGTGGACAGGCTCGAAGCCGGCACGCTGTGGATCAACACCTACAATCTCTGCCCGGTGGAAATTCCCTTCGGCGGCTCCAAGCAATCCGGCTTCGGGCGAGAGAACTCGCTTGCGGCACTGGAACACTATTCCGAGCTGAAGACCGTCTATGTGGGCATGTCACCGGTCGAGGCGCCGTATTGAACTGACATCACGGACTGAGAGTGCCCTTGGCGCGATCCCCTTACCGCTCCCCGGACAGGGAGACTGGCGGGCTGGTGGGGGCAGCGCCCGACGAGACAGATATAGAGGCAATTTTCATGCAGGCAGATTTCGTCATCATCGGTTCCGGCTCGGCGGGTTCTGCCATGGCCTACCGCCTTTCCGAAGACGGCAGGCATTCGGTCATCGTCATCGAGGCGGGCGGGTCTGATTTCGGGCCGTTCATCCAGATGCCGGCGGCACTTGCCTGGCCGATGAGCATGAAGCGCTACAATTGGGGCTATCTCTCCGAGCCGGAACCGGCGCTCAACAATCGCCGGATCACGGCGCCCCGCGGAAAGGTTCTGGGCGGTTCTTCCTCGATCAACGGGCTCGTCTATGTGCGCGGCCATGCCGAGGATTACAACCGCTGGGAGGCATTGGGGGCAACGGGCTGGTCCCACGCGGACGTGCTTCCCTATTTCAAGCGGATGGAACATTCCCATGGCGGCGAGGACGGCTGGCGCGGCACCGACGGGCCATTGCATGTCCAGCGCGGGCCGGTGACCAACCCGCTTTTCCACGCCTTCATCAGAGCCGGCGCCGAAGCCGGTTTCGAGACGACGGACGATTATAACGGCTCGAAGCAGGAAGGTTTCGGGCTGATGGAGCAGACGATCCATCAGGGCCGCCGGTGGTCTGCCGCCAACGCCTATCTGCGGCCGGCAATGAAGCGGAAGAATGTCGAGATCGTCTATGGTCTCGCCCAGAAGATCGTCATCGAGAATGGCCGCGCCACCGGCGTCGAGGTGCTGCGGCGCGGCGTGCCGGACGTGGTGAAGGCCAACCGCGAGGTGATCGTCGCGGCCTCCTCCTTCAATTCGCCCAAGCTGCTGATGCTGTCGGGCATCGGGCCGGCGGCGCATCTGAAAGAGATGGGCATCGAGGTGAAAGCGGATCGGCCGGGCGTCGGCGCCAATCTGCAGGACCATATGGAATTCTATTTCCAGCAGGTCTCGACCAAGCCGGTATCGCTCTACTCATGGCTGCCATGGTTCTGGCAGGGGGTTGCGGGGGCTCACTGGCTGATGACGAAGGGCGGGCTTGGCGCTTCCAACCAGTTCGAGGCCTGCGCCTTCCTGCGTTCCGAAGCGGGATTGAAACAACCCGATATCCAGTATCATTTCCTGCCCGTCGCCATTTCATACGACGGCAAGGCGGCCGCCAAAAGCCATGGTTTCCAGGTGCATGTCGGCTATAACCTGTCGAAATCGCGCGGCAACGTCACGCTTGCCTCAGCCGATCCGAAGGACGATCCGGTCATCCGCTTCAACTACATGAGCCATGAGGAAGACTGGATCAAGTTCCGCCACTGCGTGCGGCTGACGCGCGAAATCTTCTCGCAGAAATCGTTCGAGGATTATCGCGGGCCGGAAATCCAGCCGGGTGAAACCGTGCAGTCCGACGACGAGATCGATGCCTTCCTGCGCGAGCATCTGGAAAGCGCCTACCATCCTTGCGGCACCTGTCGGATGGGCCGCGCCGACGACCCGATGGCTGTCGTCGATCCGGAATGCCGGGTGATCGGGGTCGAGGGGCTGCGCGTCGCCGACTCGTCGATCTTCCCGCATGTGACCTATGGCAATCTCAACAGCCCGTCGATCATGACCGGCGAGAAGGCCGCGGACCATATTCTCGGCAGACAACCGCTGCCGCGCAGCAATCAGGAGCCCTGGGTCAACCCGCGGGCAATGCTGAGCGACCGGTAAGGCGAGCCCGCGGGCGGCGGCGCGTAGTATCCCGCAGGTTTGCAGCGTCAGTGGTAGTCGTCCTCGCGCTGATGGCGGATGGCGGCGACAGTGACCGCCTCGCTGCCATCGATGCGGAAGAGCACGATATAGCCGGAGGATCCGAACGGCACGAGCAGTTCGCGAAGCAGCGGATTGCCGCCCGCCGCCTTGCGGCAGGAAAAGGGAAACTGTTCCAGCAGCCTTATCGCATTTCTAATTGCCCCATAGGCGCGATCGGCAAGATCGAGATCGTAGGCGATGAGATAGTCGTATAGCCTATCGAAATCCTCTAAAGCTTCATCAGTATAACGAATTTCATAGCTCATTCGTCCCTTGCCGCCCGAGCAGCCTTCGCTGCATCAAGCTTGGATTTGAGCATGGCAAGAACGTCTTCCGATGTGTGATAGACACCCGTTCTTTCGGCTTCGGCCAGCGAAGCGAGGCCGCGTGCGATGAACTCGGCCTGAGACTTCCTGATATGAACCTGTTTCTTGACGGCGCCCTCGACGAAGGCCGAGAGCGTTTCGCCATCTTCCAGAACGCTTTCGGCTGCGGCGCGCAATTCCGGATCGACGCGCAGCGATGGCAGCGTCGCGGTCTTTTTCGTGCTGTTCATCGGCATCTCCTCATGCGTTGCAATTGCGATGCATGATGCGCGTGCCACGGAAAATTCGCAAGTGCGGGCGGCGGATGCCGCCCGCGTGCCGTTTAAAAGCGCATCGCAAAGCTTCGAATACGCTTTGGGCGTCAGATTCCTGCTTCAGCGCATGTCGTGATCGCCAAACAGCTGCACGTTTTCGCGCGACGGCCTTGGATCAATTGGTCGCCGAGAGTGCCGTCATCCGGTCGACGATCAGGCGGTTGAGCGCCCGGTAGTCGCCATCGAAATGGTGGCTGCCGGGGCGTTCCAGAACCTGAGTGCCGGCGATCTTTTCCACGTCGAGGCAGGCGCTACCCTCTTCGTCGCGGCCATGGATACACTGGATCTTCCAGGGTTCCATACCGGCGAGAGCTGCAACCGGATCGCCGTATTTGCCGGCACCCGGCACACCGAGCCAGCCGGTGACGGCGATCTTGAAATCGGCCTGATGGGTGGGGGCAAGAAGCGAGACCAGCGAGACGACCTGACGATCGGCATCCGGCAATTTGTCGTAGGTCGCCGGCAGGATGTTGGCACCGAAGGAATAGCCGATCAGGATGACATGATCGACCTTCCACTGGCGGCGATAGGTATCGATGATGCGGGAAAGATCCTCGGCTGCCTTTTGCGGCGACTTCTCGCTCCAGAAATAGCGCAGCGAGTCGACGCCGACGACGGGTATGCCTTCTTCCTGCAGATAGCTGCCGAGCTTCTCGTCGATATCGCGCCAGCCGCCATCGCCGGAATAGACGATCGCCATCGTGTCGTGCTTCGGCTCCGCCGGGATCGGCACGATCGGCAGGTTGAGCGCGGTCTTCGAACGCGCCAGACGGTCGAGCAGTTCGGCGCCGTAGAGGCGCAGCGCATCGTCGGCTGCCATGCCGGAATGGCTCACCTTGATATCCGGATGGCTGACCTTCAGATCCTCGGTATGCGCCCTGCCCTCGGCATCGGCCTTGGGGCTCAGCACAACGCGGATCGGGTTGGGCAACTGCCCGGCGGTGAGGCCGTAAACGATGCCGCCGCGGCCGGGTTTCTTCGGGGCCGGCGTGCATAAAACCGTCGAAAGCGGGATCGTGCTTTCCGGGTCGATCGCCAGCGTTTCGCTGATCGTCGATTCCGGCGTCTGGGCGGCGATCGCCAGCGCCAGCGTGGCCCCATCTCCGAGACCGGCAATGACCGGCGGACGATAATCGGAAAGGCCGGCGAAGCGATGCACCTGGCGGCTCAGATCCTCGATGTCGGAGACGAGGTAAAGACAGTCACGCTTCTCGTTGCCGAGTGCGGCGTAATATTCCGGCAGATCGACGCCGACGACCACGGCGCCATCTTCGCGCAGGGTTTCGGACGCCTCTTCCTCGTCCTCGTTCCAGCCGTTCGCATCCGACAGAAGCACGACGACGCTTTTCGGATCTCCCGATGGGTAGACGATGTGGGAGGTCGGGAGGCTGCTGGTCTTGAAGCTCGGACCGGTGCAGAAATTGAAAAAGGTTGCCGCCGCGGTGATCACGGCCACGATAATGGGCAGGAGACTCATTTACGGAATACGCCCTTGATGCCACCAGCAATCAGCATGGTGATGTCGAATACGGAAAGGAGAGGAAGACCGCGACCGGCCACGGCAAGATAACGGGGATGCCATTGCGGATCGAACTTGGACTTGAATGCGAGAACGCCGCGGAAATTGTAGAAGCGCTCGCCATTGTCGAAGACCTGATGAGCGATGTGGTTCCAGAGCGGCGCGCGGATATGGGTCGAGAGGCGCGCAAGCGGCGCCATGCCGAGATTGAGGGTGCTGAACCCTTCCGCCTTCAGGTGTTCCATGATCTTCACGAAGAGAAGATCCATCATGCCGCGATGGGTATCGGGCACATGGCGCATCAGGTCGATGAAGGCATCGCCGGAGGCACTTGCGGCCAGAATATTGGCGAAGGCGACAATCCGGCCCTCGAGGCGGATGACGGCGACGGGGCTTGCGGCCACATAGCCAGGTTCGAACGTGCCGAGCGAAAAGCCCTTTTCCGCCGCATTATGGGCGGCAAGCCATGCGCGCGACACGGCCAGAAGCTCATCAAGGACCTCGGGCACCTGCTCGCGTGTCAGCATGGCGAATTCCAGCCCGTCACGCGCCGCACGGTTGACGGAGCGGCGCAGTTTCAGCCAGTCGCCCCCCTTCATGTCGAAACCCTTGAGATCGACGACCGCCTGCTCTCCGAGCTTGTAGGGTTTCAAGCCCAGTTCGATGGCGCAGGGCAGGAAATCCGGCGAGACCTGATAGAAGACCGGACGGCAACCGGCACGACGGGCCTCTTCCATGAAACGGGCGACCAGCGCCGGCCAGGCCTGACGCGCGCCGACGGGATCAAACAGCGCGATCCACGAACGGCCGGAGCGGGCATACATGATGAAGGCTTCGCCGCACGCGGAAAACAGCACATGCTTGTCGCCGAGCCTGACGAGACCTGCCGCGGCGTTGTCCTGTCGGGCGAGAAGCTCGACGGCCTGCTGCAGCCGATCCTTGCAGGGTGCCAATGCGACGATGCCGGGCGTGGCTGCGGCGCGGCGCAGGCGGCCGCTCGCCAGCGTGCCGAGCATGATTGCACACACGAGGCCGATCGGCAGCTGAAGCGAACCGGAAAACAGCCGGTTCCACCCAAGCCCGGTCACGTCGTCTTCGATCGCAAGGCCCGCCATCAGGCCGGCGCCGACGAAGGCGAAGGCCGCCAGCAGGCGTCGACCGGCCGGCAGCAGCCTGATCATCAGAGCGCCTGCGAGCGGGCTCGACAAAAGACGGACGCTGTTTTCCCAGATGGCCGCAAGGCGGTCAGCAATGGCGTGCGGGATGGTGGAAAAGCCCCTGAAATTAAAGGGGCGGAGCGAGCGACCGCCGTTTACGGCAGCGG
Source organism: Neorhizobium sp. (assembly GCA_028283725.1). Lineage (GTDB taxonomy): Bacteria > Pseudomonadota > Alphaproteobacteria > Rhizobiales > Rhizobiaceae > Neorhizobium. The sequence goes on from JAPWKC010000004.1 coordinate 1,084,705, forward strand.
CGATCGTAGAAACGTCATCGGCATGCGCAGTCTCTGCCATTCTGTCCCCGTCAAGGTATGCCCTTGCCCCTACACCCTTGCGAAAATCGCTTGGCAATGAAGGACACAGTTCCCCGACGCTGTCATAGAACGAGAACGATCACGGAAAATTGACGCAAATCAATTTCCCGAAACTTTTCAACGAAAGGTTAACGGCAAAGCAGAAAGTGTCGCCTCACGGCGCAATTGTGCAACTTTACTTGCTGGCGATCGGTTCGGCCTTGTCCCACTGGTCGTTGATGAAATGCAGGGCATCGACGATCGAGCGGCGCCATAGCGACCAGACGTGGTCGCCGTCGGTAATCCTCAGCTGCGATGGACGACCGGCGGCCTGTAACGTCTCATGCAGGGCAACCGCGCCGCGCCAGAGGAAAAAGCCGTCCGCATCGCCACAGGTCAGGAATGTCGCCGGCAAGTCCGACTGTTCGGCAATATGCTGGGCGGCGAGCGTGAAGACATTTTTCTCGTTGAACAGGCGCGCATCGAAGGGCGTGCCGAAGGAGCCGGAGAAGTGATCGCCGGTCGACGGCAGCACGACGCCACTGGTGATCGTGGTGCGATCGACGCGGTGGAAGAAGGCGCTGTCCTGAATGAGCCGCAGTTCGGCCGGCGTCTTGTCGAGTTGCGAGGCCGGCACGTTCTGCCAGATGGCGCCCGAGAGGCTGGCAACGGCGACATAGAGATCCGGATGGGCGTAAGCCAGATGCAGGGCGCCGAAGCCGCCCATGGAAAGCCCGGCGATCGCCCGGCCCAGGCGGTCCTTGCGCACCTGAAGCGTGCTTTCGACCTGCCGGCGCAGATCCGAGGTGATCGCGAGTTCGAAATCTCCCGCCCCTCCGACGGCCGCCGAATCCACATACCAGCTGTTGCCGACACCGGGCATGACGACCACGAGCGGCCGGATCGTGTTGTCGGCGATCAGGTTATCCAGGGTCTCACGAATATTGCCGAGGTCACGCCAGCTGTTCTGGTTGCCGTCATGGCCATGGAGAAGATAGAGGACCGGCCAGCCTTCCTTCGGCGGCGTGCCATCCGGCATGTAGATGTTGACGGGCAGGACCTGATCGAGCGCATCGCTCCTAAATGTCGCATCCTTGATCGTTCCCGCGAATGCCCAATTCGTCGATCCGGCAATCGTCGCGGCAAATCCGACGACGGCGATTACTGCCGCGTTCATGGCCGCCATCAGATTGCGACTACAGCATCCCTTACCCGCCATACTGCCCTCTCCCACCGTTGCAGACCTCATCTGCAATGCACGAGGGTGATAGGCGGTTCCGGCCATGCCGCGACCGCCGTCAGGACTTGGTAAATATCTTCCAGCGGCTCGGACGGAAGCGGATATCGGCGCCAAGCTCGACGGGCGCATGCAGCGGCACCTCGATCTCGACGTGATAGGGGGCATGGCCGTTGTTGGCGATATCGACCTCGACGATCCGGGTGCCGGCGAGGCGCCGCGATGTCGTGACCTTGCCGGAGAGTGCGTCGGGCGCATCGACCAGCGCCACGTCTTCCGGGCGGAAGAAAAGCTCGCCTGCGCCATCGCGCTCGCCGGCAATGCCAATCGGCTCACCCTGGAAGAGAACCGTACCGCCCTTCACTTCGACGGGAAGCTCAGACGATTCGCCGATGAAGGAGAAGACGAAGGGCGAGCCCGGCCGGTCGTAGACGTCGTCGGCCGAGCCGACCTGCTCGATCCTGCCCTGGCTCATGACGACGACGCGGTCGGCCAGTTCCAGCGCCTCTTCCTGGTCGTGGGTGACGAAGACGGTGGTGTGGCCGGTGCGATCGTGAAACTCGCGCAGCCAGCGGCGCAGTTCCTTTCTCACCTTGGCATCGAGCGCGCCGAAGGGCTCGTCGAGCAGGAGAATGCGCGGCTCGATCGCCATGGCGCGGGCAAGCGCCACGCGCTGCCGCTGGCCACCGGAGAGCTGGTTGGGATAGCGCTTTTCGAGACCGCCGAGCTGGACCATCTCCAGCAATTCGGAAACACGCCTGCGGATTTCGGATTTCGGCGGCCTGCTCTTTGCGGGACGCACGCGCAGGCCAAAACCGATGTTTTCGGCGACCGTCATGTGGCGGAAGAGCGCGTAATGCTGGAACACGAAGCCGACATTGCGCTCCTGCACTGTATGGCGCGAGGCATCCTCATCACCGAAGAGGATGCGGCCCGAGGTTGGGAAATCGAGGCCGGCGATCAGCCGCAGAAGCGTCGTCTTGCCCGAACCAGACGGCCCGAGCAGCGCGATCAGCTCACCCGAGCCGATCGTCAGGGAGACATCGTTCAGCGCGGCGAAGCGATCGAATTCCTTGCGGATATTGTTGATGGTGACTTCCATCGATATTTGAACCTTTCAATGCCTGCCGCCGGCAGCACCGGCTCCGAACCGCAGTTCGAGAAGGGATTTCAATGCGAGCGTGACAAGGGCAAGCAGTGCCAGAAGCGAGGCGACGGCGAAGGCTGCGACCATGTTATACTCGTTGTAGAGGATCTCGATATGCAGCGGCATCGTATTGGTGACGCCCCGGATATGCCCAGAGACGACCGAGACGGCGCCGAACTCGCCCATGGCGCGGGCATTGCACAACAGCACGCCGTAGAGCAGGCCCCATCGGATATTCGGCAGCGTCACATGCCAGAAGGTCTGCCAGCCGGACGCGCCCAATGACAGCGCCGCCTCCTCGTCGCCGGTGCCCTGATCCTCCATCAGCGGTATCAGTTCGCGGGCGACGAAGGGAAAGGTGACGAAGACGGTGGCAAGAACGATGCCGGGCACGGCAAACAGGATCTCGATGCCATAGCTTTTCAGCCATGGGCCGAGAACGCTCTGGGTGCCGAACAACAGAACGTAGACGAGCCCGGAAATGACCGGCGAAATCGAGAATGGCAGGTCGATCAGGGTGATCAGGAAGGATTTGCCGCGGAACTCGAACTTGGCGATCGCCCAGGAGGCGGCGAGACCGAAGACGAGATTGAGCGGCACGGCGATCGCCGCGATCGTCAGTGTCAGCCTGATGGCCGCCGCTGCATCCGGCTCGACCAGCGCCTCGTAATAATCCGTCCACCCCTTGCGGAAGGCTTCGATGAAGACCGAGGCCAATGGCAGGATCAGGAAGAGCGCGAGATAGGCAAGCGTCAGAAAGAGAAGGACGCCCTTGGCGGCAAAGCTCTCGTCGGCAGGGTTGCGGAAGGATGAACGTCCCTTTTCAGCCATTGCCGTACCTCTTTCTGCTCCAGGCCTGTATGAGATTGATGACGAAGAGCATGACGAAGGAGATCAGAAGCATGATCGTCGCAATCGCCGTCGCGCCGGAATAGTTGAACTCCTCCAGACGGATGACGATCAGGAGCGGCGCGATTTCCGAGACATAGGGGATGTTGCCGGCGATGAAGATGACCGAGCCGTATTCCCCGACCCCTCGGGCAAAGGCGAGCGCGAAACCGGTGAGGATGGCAGGTGCCAGGCCCGGCAGGATGACGCGGGTGATCGTCTGGAAACGGTTGGCGCCAAGGGTGGCGGCCGCCTCCTCCACTTCCCGGTCGATCTCTTCCATCACGGGCTGCACGGTGCGCACGACGAAGGGCAGACCGATGAAGACCAGCGCCACGACGATGCCATAGGGCGTGAACGCGATGCGGAAGGGCATGAAATACTGGCCGATCCAGCCCTGCGGCGCATAGAGCGCGGCAAGTGCGATGCCGGCGACGGCCGTCGGCAATGCAAAGGGGAGATCCACCATGGCATCGACGAGGCGGCGGCCGGGAAAGCGGTAACGCGTCAAAACCCAGGCGACGATCAGGCCGAAGACGACGTTGATGAGGGCCGCGGCAAAGGCGGTACCGAAGGAGACGATGAGGGCCCGTACGGTGCGATCATCTGTGGCGATGGCAAGGAAGCCGGCAGGGCCGAGCTCCGCCGTGCGCCAGATCAGGCCGGCGACGGGAATGAGAATGATCAGCGACAGGTAGGCGAGCGAAAAGCCGAGCGTCAACCCGAAGCCCGGGATGATGCTCGGCTGTTTCAGTCGCCACCGCACCGGTGCGGCAGCGGCAGGTTCAGTCATATGGTATCCGAGTTATTTCGCAGGCATGTCACTTCGCAGACCCTGGTCTTGCGGGATCTACTTCGCAGGCTTGTAGATCTGGTCGAAAATGCCGCCATCGCCGAAGTGTTCCGGCTGCACCTTCTTCCACCCGCCGAAGATCGGATCATCGATCGTCACGAGCGTCAGTTTCGGCAGCTTGTCGACGAGCGCCTTGTCGACAAGCTCGGGCTTGGACGGACGGTAGAAATGCTTGGCGGCAATCGTCTGGCCCTCCTTGGAGTACAGGTAGTCGAGATAGGCTTCGGCAACCTTGCGGGTGCCCTTGGCATCGACATTGGCATCCACCACCGCAACCGGCGGCTCGGCCTTGATCGAGATCGGCGGCACGATGATCTCGAACGCATCCTTGCCGAATTCTTCCGTTGCCAGATAGGCCTCGTTTTCCCAGGCGATCAGGACATCACCCAACTGGCGCTGCGCAAATGTGATGGTCGAGCCGCGCGCCCCACTGTCGAGCACCGGCGCGCGCTTGTAAAGGTCGCCGATATAGGCCTTGATCTTGGTCTGGTCGCCCTTGAACTCCTGATTGGCCCAGGCCCAGGCGGCGAGATAGTTCCAGCGGGCACCACCCGAGGTCTTCGGGTTCGGCGTGATGATGGATACATCGCCCTTCACCAGATCGCCCCAGTTGTGGATGTTCTTCGGATTGCCCTTGCGGACGAGGAAGACGATCGTCGACGTGTAAGGAGAGGAATGGTTGGGCAGGCGATCGATCCAGCCGGCCTTGATCTTGCCGGTCTTCTCGATGGCGTTGATATCGCCTTCCAGCGCCAGCGTCACCACGTCGGCTTCCAGTCCGTCGATGACCGAGCGGGCCTGGGCGCCGGAGCCGCCATGCGACTGGCGCACCGTCAGATCCTCGCCGGTCTTGTCCTTCCAGTATTTGGCAAAGGCGGTGTTGTAATCCTTGTAGAGTTCGCGCGTCGGATCATAGGACACGTTGAGCAACTGGGTGGCGGCAAAGGCCGGCGCGACGGAACCGGCAACCAGCGACAGGCCAAGGGCTGCGGCCGCCAGACCTGTCCCGAGGCGTTTAACGAAATGCGACATGAGAGGCTCTCCTGTGTTCGCCAAAACTCTATCGGTTGGGTCGTCTTAGTCAATCTGGGGCGAAAAGAAGGCAAAACTGTTTCCCTTTGCCGCGTTTGCGCGACAAAGAATGGGTCGCGTCACGGATGGACGGCAGAACGGGCGGTTTGGGAAAAGCCGGATTGGCGGAATGGGGATTTGGCGGGAGATCGGCTGAATAGCCTTCCATCACGATGTTTGGCGGCGTCATTTCACAAGCGACGCGCAACATCCATGCGCTCGTGAAGGATACGGACGACTTCGATACCGTCTTCGGTAAGCTTGTAGAAGACCACATGCGACCCGACACGATATTTCCAGTAATCGACGCGGACATCGCTTCTTCGACCGCGTGATTTTCCTGCCGCCAATCTGGCGAATGCGGCAATCAAACCGGCATGATAATCTTCCGCTTTATCGGCCGACCATGTATCGACGGTATAGAGCCAAATATCTTCGAGATCGCGCTTGGCGCGTGGTGTCAGCCGATAGCGGTCAACGCTATCGGCCATGTTTCTGTTGCATGCGCTTGACGAAGTCGTCGTTGTCGAAGGGCTCAGCGGCGCCGGACAGCTCGCCCTCGATCAGAGCGGCTTCGAGGGCCGCAACCTTATGCTGATGCTCTTCCAGAAGGCGTAAGCCTGCCTGGACGACGTCATTTGCAGTCTCATATTGGCCGCTCGTTACCTGACGTTCGATAAAACGCGCGAAGTGACTGTCGAGCGCAATTGTCGCGCTCCCATCACGTCCGTCGTGCTCGCCAATATCGTCGGTCATCCGAAGTCTCCTGACGAAACTATATCAGGTTTCGGCCCTTCACCAAGAGGCGCAGCAAGATCAGCAGCGTATCACGCCGACATCAATTCCCGCACCGGCACCTTGGTCTGGCCGGCACCCTCTCCGGCGCCTTCGAGGGCATCGGCGATGGTGGTGTTGAACAGGACATCGCGGGTGGCATCGGCCACGCGGGCGAAGACGTGGCGGATCTCGCAGAGATGCTCGCCGTCGCAATCGTCGCATTTGCGGTAGGCCGTCTGGGAAAGACAGGGCAACGGGGCGATCGGGCCATCCACCAGCCGCAGCACCTCGCCGAAGGTGATCGCGTCCGCCGGTTTCAGCAGCAGATAGCCGCCCTGCTTGCCGCGGCGGCTGACGACGATGCCGGAGCGCTTGAGGTCGAGCAGGATCTGCTCCAGGAACTTCTTGGGGATGCTCTGCTGGACAGCAATTTCCGAGATCAGCATCGGCTCCTCGGATCGAGCCTGCGCCAGCGCCGTCAAGGCCCTCAGCGCGTATTTCGCCTTCTGGGATATCATAACGCAACCATCAACAGGAACACCGTCGCCCGGCCGGAATTGACCGCACGTCGTGGCTCGATCATCGCATTTGCGCACATCCGCGGGGACGCCGCGCGTGGCCTTCCGAGAGGCAAGCCATGGGGCACTCTGGGGGTGTCAGACAGATGCATGCCCGCTTGCGGTTCTACCGCATTGCAAACATACGTTCGGGATAGCTCAAATGACCAGAAATTACAAACCAATGCGGGTAGGCTTGCGGATAAATTCGCTCACTTTTGGTTAAGGCGGCGGGTTTTCTGTGCGATCGCAGGTTTCTAGAGAAATTTGCTCTGCGCAACCGCCGGAAGAAACGCGTTTTCCTGTCCTTTCGCCCCGCAGGTCCGGATAATCCAGACACTGCTTATGAAAGAAGACCGATGACGCTTCATGATGCTGCCGGGCGCGATCGCCTTGCCCGCAACGATGTTTCCGTAATGACACTCGACCGTCGGCTTGCCGGTCTCGACCTTGCCGCACGGCTGGCGCTTGCGGCCGGGCTCGGGCGCGCCGTGTTCACAACGTCGCTCGGCATAGAGGATCAGGTCATCACGGCTGCAATCGGCACGCACCGCCTGCCGATCGAGGTCTCCACGCTGCAGACGGGCCGATTGTTTCCCGAGACGCTGTCGCTGATGGCAGAGACCGAGGAGCGCTACGACCTGACGATCCGTCGCTTCGCGCCGGAGCAGGATGATATCGATGCCTATGCGGAAAAATACGGCCTGAACGGCTTCTACGACAGCGTCGAGGCGCGCCACGCCTGCTGTCATGTGAGAAAGCTCGTGCCGCTCGCCAAGGCGCTTGATGGCGCAGACGTGTGGATCACCGGGCTTCGCCGCGGCCAGTCCGGCAACCGGGCATCGACGCCGTTTGCCGACTATGACGCCGACCGGCATCTCCTGAAGATCAATCCGCTCGCCGATTGGGACATCGAGACCATTCATGCCCATGTGACGGCCGAGGCAATCCCGGTCAATCCGTTGCATGGCCGCGGATATCCCTCGATCGGTTGCGAGCCCTGTACACGCGCCATCAAGCCCGGCGAACCCGAACGCGCCGGACGATGGTGGTGGGAAAACGACGAGACGCGCGAATGCGGCCTGCATGTGCAGGAAGACCCTGTATCGGACATCGCATCAACAGCGCGTTCCGTTTCCCGCTAACCGCCATCCCGCACGCGGCCGGCAAGACCGGTCGCCACCTCCTGTGTTTGTAACAGACTGATTATCCGGAGACCGCAATGCCCCTGTCCGTACAGGAAACGGAAATCAAGAACCCGCCCGTTTCCAGACCGCCGCTCGACCCGCATCTGAAGGCCCTCGAGAACGAAGCGATCCATATCTTCCGCGAGGTCGCGGCCGAGTTCGAAAACCCGGTCATGCTCTATTCGATCGGCAAGGATTCCTCCGTGCTCCTGCACTTGGCGCGCAAGGCCTTCTTTCCCGGCCGGCTGCCCTTCCCGCTTCTGCACATCGATACGACGTGGAAGTTCAAGGAAATGATCGAGTTCCGCGACCAGATCGCGGAGAAATACGATCTCGACCTCGTCGTCCATACCAACAGGCGCGGCCGCGATGAAAACATCACGCCGTTCACCCACGGCTCTGCTTTCTATACCGACGTGATGAAGACCGAGGCCTTGCGGCAGGCGCTGGATGCCGGCGGCTATGACGCGGCCTTCGGCGGCGCACGCCGCGACGAGGAGGCAAGCCGCGCCAAGGAACGCATCTATTCGTTCAGGACCCCCGACCACAAATGGGACCCGCGCAACCAGCGGCCCGAACTGTGGAACGTCTATAACGGCATGGTCAGAAAGGGGGAAAGCGTGCGCGCCTTCCCGCTCTCCAACTGGACGGAAGTCGATATCTGGCGCTACATCCAGGCCGAAGACATTCCGCTCGTGCCGCTCTATTACGCCGCCGAACGCCCCTATGTGGAGCGCGACGGGATGATGATCCTTGCCGCAGATCCGCGCCTGGAACTGCAGCCGGGCGAAGAGGTGAAGCATGGCTCGATCCGTTTTCGCACGCTTGGCTGCTTTCCCTTGACCGGCGCGATCCGCTCGACGGCCTCGACGCTCGACGAGGTGATCTCGGAACTCGAAATCGCCACCGTTTCCGAACGGCAGGGCCGCGCCATCGACCGCGACCAATCCGGCTCGATGGAAAAGAAAAAGCGCGAAGGATATTTTTGAGATGAGTGCAACGGCAACTTCAACCGTCTCCTCCGCAACGATCCTTCCCTTCGTCGAGGCCGCCGCGCGCGGTCAGCGCGACACGCGGCCGCTGCGGCTGATCACCTGCGGCTCGGTGGATGACGGCAAGTCGACGCTGATCGGCCGACTTTTGTGGGACACCAAAGCGGTCAAGGAAGACCAGGCGGCGACGCTCGCACGCGATTCGGGCAAGCAGAACGATCTGGGTCTTCCCGATTTCGCGCTGCTGCTCGACGGTTTGCAGGCGGAACGCGAACAGGGCATCACGATCGACGTCGCCTATCGCTATTTCGCCACCGACCGGCGCTCGTTCATCGTCGCCGATACGCCCGGCCACGAGCAATATACCCGCAACATGGCGACCGGCGCCTCGACGGCGGACCTCGCCGTGCTTCTGGCCGATGCCCGCGCCGGCATTCTGGAACAGACCCGCAGGCATGCGACGATCGCGGCCCTGATGGGCATCAAGCAGTTCGTGCTTGCGGTCAACAAGGTCGACCTCGTCAATTACGACAAGGCGATCTTCGAGAAAATCAGCCACGAGTTTCGCGAGTTCGCGCTGGCGCTCGGCGTTCGGCAGATCACGGCTATCCCGATGTCGGCGCTGAAGGGCGAGAATGTCGTGACGGCAGCCACGTCCGCCATGCCCTGGTATGATGGGCCGACGCTGATCGAAACGCTGGAACTGGCAACCGCCCGCTCTGGCCAGACGGGTGGCTTTCGCCTGCCGGTGCAGCGCGTGTCGCGCCCGGGCGAAAGTTTTCGCGGCTATCAGGGAACGGTCGCGGGCGGCTCGATCAAGCCGGGCGACAGTGTCGTCGTCCTGCCGGCCGGCACGGTTGCCAATGTCAAGCAGATCGTGACCTTCGATCTGGTGCGCAATGCGGCCGTCTCGGGTGATGCCATCACGCTGGTTCTCGACCGCAATGTCGACGTTTCGCGTGGCGACCTGATCGTGTCGATCGAAGGCCAGCCGATGACCGGCAAAGCCTTCGACGCGCAGATCGTGGCGCTGCAGCCGGGCGGCATCGAGCCTGGAAAGCGATACTGGCTGAAGACGGGCTCGCGCCGCCAGCGCGTCTCGGTGGAGCCATGGTCGCAGCTGGAGCTGAAAACCGGCGCCTGGGCTGCGCATGCCGGCGCGCTTGCGATGAACGCCATCGGCAAGGTGCGGCTCTCCTTCGAGGAACAGGCGGTCTTCGACACCTATGAGCAGAACCGCACGACGGGCGCCTTCATCCTGATCGATCCGGATACGCTGAACACCGTGGCGGGTGGCATGATCACCGCCAGGCGCGGCGAACTCGGCGGCCTTTATCGCGGGGATGCCGACGGCCAGCGCGTCGTGCTGTCGCTTCCCGCAGATCTTGCCGAACAGTTGATGGCGAGCGATCTTTTCGCCAGCCGCCGCGACGAAACGGAGATCCGGCGGATGACGGCGCATGAGGCAACAGAGCTGTTTGCCAATGCCGGCAGCGATATCTGAGACTAGCCGTCGCTGCAGCTTTTGCAGCATCGACCGACACGCCGCCGACAGCCCTCGTGCCATCGTCGACGTGCCGGCGATCGACGGCCGGGTTCGGGCCGGCCAGCCATGGCGGCTGGCGGCGCGAGCGGCCTTCGACATCATCACCCCCGCAGACCGCGCTTGTCGATGCCGAGGGCTTTCTTGATTGCGGCCATTTCCTGCCGGGCGGCGCAGGCCTGTGCCAGGTCGGCGGTGACGGCCGGGGGGCCTGAGGACGGGGGGGCTGAGAGCGGGGGATCGTCGCCGGATGGTGGCTCGGGCTCGGGCGTGGAGGCCCATCCCGGAGCCCATTTGGGGTGGTCGGTGGTCGTCAAAGCCCGTTCGAGCGCATGGAAGCCAAGTGCGCGGTAAGCTTCCATCTGTTCCTCGGAGAAAAACTGGTCGCCCGTCGTTTCATGCGGGAAACTCTGGTAACGCCGCTCGTAGTCGAGCACGTAGTCGGGCTCGTCACCGGTGACAAGCGCCTTCACATAGATGAGCGTGCCCTTGTCATTGCCACCGTAATCGATCTCGCCGATTGAGAAATGCTCGGCATGAACGGGATCGGCATCCTCTGCGTGGGCGCCCTTGGCCTGCGCGCGGCGTGCTGCCGCCTTCTGCATGGCGGTGAAATCGATGGTTATGCGATAGCCGAGATCGATACGGGCAAAGCGTTCGACATCCACCAGCGCGCCGAAATGCATCGCCGGATCGGCCTCGGCGTCAACGATGAGGATGACCCTGCATTTGCGCCGGAGCAGCTGGTAGAGGCCGAGATTGTCCACATGGCCACCATCCGTGACATAGATCTTCGAACTGTCGGTGCGCAGCAGGCCGAAGGCTTCGGCGACCAGATAGGCGCGCAGGAAATCGTGCCAGGGAAGGCGCGGGCTGAGATCCTCGACTTTGGTGTCGCAATATTTCGGATTGTCCAACCAGTAGCCGAGGCGGACGTTGAGAAGCGCCAGCGTCGGCGTCAGAGCATCGATATTGGCGCGCCCCATATTGGAGGAGAAAGCCGCGCCGGAGATGGCGGTGGCCGCAGGAAGCGTCAGATCGGCATCCTTCTTCTCCATGACCGTCGTTGGCGCATAGCGGGTGCTGAGGCTGCCGATGTAATCACGCGACAGATGGAAGAACTCGGCCCGGCGGCCGCGCTTGGCGGGATCGGGCGGTGCGGCCGAGCGATTTCCGGCTGGTGGCTCGACATCTGCGGCCTGGATATTGACCCGCATGCTTTCCCGTTGCGTGCCCGCCGCAAGGCGGGCGTTCAATGCCGCATTGACGAGGAGATAGGGCGCGTATGGCGTGATCTGGCTCAGCTTCATCGGCCCGACCGCATTGTCTCGCCCGGATCGTATGCCCAGCCGGAAGGCCACGGAGAGACGGTCGCGGTAGAGACCGTGCAGGGAATTGGCATTGGCTGAAAACAGAAAGGCCGACAGGATCACCACGAGGCTCGCCAACACGTAATTGATGAGGACGAGATAGCTCGCCTCCTGCCAATCCAATGGCGATGCGAACCGAAAGACCGGTGGGCCGCCGCGGGTGGCCCATGCGGCCAGGACCAGACATGCGAGCGCCACCGCCACGGCGGCAAGGCCGACCGGCAGCTTGTAGCCCAATGCCGCCAGCCGCTTGCCGAAGAGGCGAAGGGTCGATTTTCCGTTTTGCGTCAGGAGCAATGCGGCGCCATGGAAGACGGTGAGACCGACAAAAGCGGCCATGAGCAGGACCTGCGTCCAGGGATTGCCAATGAAGGACGGACCGAGCGGAAAGGCATTTTCAGGATGGGTGATGTCGAACAGGCCGACGCAGGCGATGCCCCAGAGCGACAGGCCGAGATAGGCGAGATAGATGAGGAACGGCACGATCAGCCCGGCTGCGAAGAGCAGGATGCGGGAAAGGACCGAGCGCAACAGAGCGCCGACGCCCGGTTCTGCCAGCCCCTTTTCGATCCAGCCGACAAGCTGTGTCCGAAAGCCTGCCGTGGCCGCGACGAAGGCGGCGAGCATGGCATAGACCGCCGGGATCGTCGCTTTGGTGGTTTCGCCCTGCGTCAGATAGCCGAAGAACAGCTTCAGAATGGGGCCTTGCAACTCGAGCGCGAAACCGGCCAGTGTCAGGACACCGACCAATCTCACCGTGCCGACGCCCCAGCCAGACGCCGTATCGCTCCAGCCGCGCCCGCCAGAGCGGACTGCGCCCCAGACGATCAGAGACACGACGAGCGCCGCAAGACCTATCTTCGACAGCGGAAACGCATTGAGGAGATCCGGCCACCATGTGAACGCCTGGCCGAACTTCCATGTGAGCACGTCGACAAGAATGCTGGTGTCGAGGTTTCTGACGGTCGGGTTGGTCAGGATGGTGATCGTGGCGAGCGGCAGGATCACCAGCAGTACGAGAAAGAGATTGACCGCCACCCCGCGTGCCACGACGCAGAGCGACAGAATGATATCGGTCACACCATGGGGCATGAGATAATTGGCGTGATCGCGAATATGGCTGACCGCTTCATTGTCGCGGATGTCGTTTTCCGTCGGCTGTCCGCTCTGCGGGGCGCCATCGCTTGTGCCTGCGCCATCGCCTGCGCCTGCGCCGACGGAGAGGCCAGCGTAGGGGAAGGCATAGGGCACCGTCTTGCCCCTGCCCGCGGCGTGACGCGTCATCGCCGCCACCATGCCGGTACCGATGAAGCCGCCGCCGGAGACCGTCGACAGATAGTCCGCCCGCTTGACCATGCCGAACGCGTCGAGCGCCTGCAAAGCGCCAAGACAAAACGAGGCCGAGCGGATGCCGCCGCCGGACAGGCCGATACCGAACCACGGCGCCCCGTCACCCAGGCCCTTTCCGTCGGCAAACCATGCCTCGCGGCGCGTGCGGATCGCCGCGGCCTCTGCCTCGACGACATCCGCAAGATCGACCACGCCGCTCCCCGGCACCTTGCCTGCGCCGAACAGTTGTTTCAGCCAGCCCCAGGATTTCTTCCAGAATTTCCCCATGTCTGCCTACCCCCGGTTTCCCTGGAAAGCAGACTAATGCAACCTTAAATTACATTTCAAGATTTTTCGCGCGATAGCATTTACATTAGCTAAACGAGAAAAGGGCCGCTTGCGCAGCCCCTTGCCTTCGTTGCCCGATGGCCCACGATCCGTGGGGTGGCGATCCGTGGGGTGGCGATCAGTGCAGAACCGGCGCCGGGCGAACCTCGTCGCCCTTCGTGCGGCTGGCAAAGACATTGGCCAGCAGCGCGCCGGAAATGTTGTGCCAGACCGAGAAGATCGCGCTCGGGACGGCGGCGAGCGGCGAAAAATAGGCGGTGGCCAATGCGGCGCCGAGGCCGCTGTTCTGCATGCCGACTTCGATGGCGAGCGCCTTCTGCTTGTAGAAATTCAGGCCGAAAGCCTTTGCGGCGAAGAAGCCGAGCAGATAGCCGAGACCGTTATGCAGCACAACGACGGCGAAGATCAGCAGGCCGGACTGGGCGATCGCGCCCCTGCTGGCGCCGACGACTGCCGAGACGATCAGCACGATGCCGACGACGCTTACGAGCGGCAGGACCGGGATCGCCATCTTGACGGCGCGCGGCAGCAGCTTCTGGGCAAGGAAGCCCAGCGCCAGCGGCACGATGATCACCTGCACGATGCTGATGAACATGGACCAGGCGTTGACCGGCAGATACTGGCTGGCGAACATCCAGACGAGGAAAGGTGTAACGATCGGCGCAGCAAGCGTCGTCACCGAGGTGCAGGCAACCGACAGCGCCACATCGCCCTTGGCGAGATAGGTCATGACGTTGCTCGACGTGCCGCCCGGGCAGCAACCGACAAGGATGACGCCGGCCGCGACTTCCGGCGGCATCGGGATGATCTTCGTCAGGATGACGGCCAGAAGCGGCATGATGAGGAAGTGCGCGACGACGCCGATCGCCACCTCGAAGGGGCGGCGCGCAAGCTCGCGAAAATCATCGACGGAGATCGTCAGGCCCATGCCGAACATGATGATGCCGAGCAGCGTGACGATATAAGGCGCAATCTGCTTGAACGTTTCGGGGAAGACGAAGCCCAGAACGGCGAAGACGATGACCCAGATGGCGAATGTCCGCCCGACAAAGGCGGAGAATGTGGCAAGTGCTTTCAATGGAACCTCCCTCAAGAGAAAGGCGCCCCTTAAGCGCTTGCCCGCAAGGGTCAAGGCCTATTTATCGCAAACGGGTACGCCTGAGCCCGCGTTCGGCCGTGGTTTGGCCTTTCTGGGCGTATTGATGACGATTGCCGGCGCGTCTGTCGGCCTTTCGGCGATGCGGGCCCGCATCACCCCTTCCCGCAGCCGTTCATCGGCGGGCGTTTTTCCGAACCCTTTTCCCATCGGCTTTTGCGGCGCGCGCATTGCTGCTGTACCCGGTCTTACACGATGGCCGTTGCTGCCGCCCGCAGCCAGAGGAGATTTCGGCGCTCCTCCGAATCAAACATCGGCCGGCCGCAACCGCCATCTGCGCCCTCTGCAACGCAAGGCTGATCGCCCTCTCGTACTACCGGCCACAATGGCGCCCGAGACCTGTTGCAATCCAAGGGCTTGATGCCCGGTGTTGAAAACCGGCCACTACACACAGTGTTCAACCTTTGGGCTAGTTTGCAGAGCGTCCGCAACAGCCTATATCATAGTCCGCTTGAACAGCCGGAACGCGTGCCCCACGGACACCGCACCGGACGGAAGATCTGCCGCCGATGGAAAAACATCTACTCCGCTATATCTGGAACCATACGCGTCCGCAGCAGATCTGGGTCCTGGCCGTCGTGCTGGCGTCGATGATCCCGTACTTCCTGGCGTTCGACCTGCCGAAGCAGATCATCAACGGCCCGATCCAGGGCGGCGGTTTCGATACGCCCGATGCGCGGCAGGCCTTTCTCGACTTCGATTACACGGTGCCGCTTTTCGGCTGGCATTTCCAGTTCGACGGTTTCGAACTCAACCGCATGGCGATGCTGATGGCGCTTTCCGGCGTCTTCCTGCTGCTCGTCATCGTCAACGGCCTCTTCAAGTTCTATATCAACGTCTACAAGGGCCGGCTCGGCGAACGCCTGCTGCGCCGCATCCGCTATGAGCTGGTCGACCGTCTTCTGCGCTTTCCGCCCAACACGATGCGGCAGATCCGTGCGGCGGAAGTCTCCAGCATGGTCAAGGACGAGGTGGAACCGTTCGGCGGCTTCACCGGGGATGCCTTCGTGCAACCGGCGCTGCTGGGCGGGCAGGCTGCCGCGGCGCTGTTCTTCATCTTTCTGCAGAATGCCTGGCTCGGCATGATCGCCGGTGTGATGGTGGCGATCCAGGTGGGCGTTATTCCGAAGATGCGCCGCCGGCTGATCGAACTCGGCCGGCAGAGGCAGATCACCGCCCGGCACCTCGCCGGCAAGGTCGGCGAGATCGTCGAGGGCATGGAGACGATCCATGCCTATGACACGTCCAATTACGAGCGGGCCGACATTTCGGAGAGGCTCGGGCAGATCTTCAAGATCCGTTACGACCTCTATCGCTGGAAGTTCATCGTCAAGTTCATCAACAATTTTCTCTCGCAGCTGACACCGTTCCTGTTCTACTCGATCGGCGGCTATCTGGCGCTGCGCGGCACGCTGGACGTCGGGCAGCTGGTGGCCGTCATCAACGCCTACAAGGACCTGCCCGGCCCGCTCAAGGAACTGATCGACTGGGATCAGGCACGACAGGACGTGCAGGTTAAATACGAGCAGGTGCGCGAACAGTTCGAGCCGCTGCAGCTGATCGATCCGAAACTCCAGACCCTGACCCCCTCCGTTCCCGAGCATACGCCGACGCCTCTGGCGGCCTTCAACGTGATGATCGCCGACGGCAGCGGTGCGCATCTGACGGAAAACGTCACGCTCAAGGTGGAGCGCGGCGAAACGCTTGCGATGATCGACAATGTCGGCACCGGCGCCGAGGCCATGGCGCAGGCCTTCGGCCGGGTGGTCTGGCCCTCGGCCGGCCGCGTGACGATGGGTGACGTGGATCTTCTCGAACTGCCGGAAGCCGTGACCGGCCGCGAAATCACCTATGCGTCCTCCGACAGCTATTTCTTCCACGGCACGCTGAAGGACAACCTTCTCTACGGCCTCAAGCACGCGCCGCGCAGCACCACGCCCGACGAGGAAACGCCGGAACAGATGCAGCGCTGGGCAAAGGAAGAAGCCGACCTTGCCGGCAACCATATGCACTTTCCCGATGCCGACTGGATCGACCGGCGTTCAACCTCCGTCTTCCACGGCGCCGACGACGATGTGAGGCAATCCGTCCTGCGGGCGCTCGAAGCCGTGCAACTGACAACCGACGTGATGGAGCTTGCGCTGCATTCCTTCGTCGAGCCCACCGACAATCCGTCACTGACGGAGCGCATCGTCGAGATGCGGTTTGCGTTGAGGAACGAACTCAGCCGCTCCGGCCTTGGCAATCTCGTCGCGCATTTCGATTTCAGCGCCTACAACAAGGAAGCGACCGTGCGGGAAAATCTCCTGTTCGGCGCGATCCGGCCGGCAACGGCATCCGACGACGATCTGGAAGAGGGCGAATATGTTTTCGAGGTTCTGAAGACCGCACAGCTCTTCGACCTGCTTTTCGACATGGGCCTGACGATCGCCGAAAACGTGGTGGAAATCTTCGCCGGCCTGCCGCCGGAACATCCCCTCTTCCAGCAGCTCGAACACCTGACGGCCGACGATATCGACTTCTACCAGCATTTCATGAAACGCCGCCGCAACCCGTCCAATTCCGCCCCGACGGACGAGGAGCAGCGCGAGATCGTCAAGCTCAGCCTGTTCTACATCGAGCCGCGCTACCGTTTCGGCGTCCTGTCGAGCGACATCATGCGACAGATCGTCGCTGCAAGGGACATTTTCTACACCAACCTGCCGGCCAACCTGCGCGACCGCGTGGAACGCTATGATCCGCATCGCTACATGGGAGCCGCCACGCTGCGCGAGAACATCCTGTTCGGCAAGCTCTCCCACCGCAATGCCGAAGCCCCCGCCAAGATCCGCACGGTTGCTGCCAAATTGTTGAGAGAAATGGACCTTTACGGGCCTGTTATGGGGCTTGGACTGGATTATGACGTCGGCGCCAGCGGCCGCAGGCTGACGCTCGTACAGCGCCACAAGCTGAGCCTGGCACGGGCTCTGATCCGCCGCTCCAACTATTACGTGTTCAACAAGCCGCTTCCGGGGCTCGATCGGCGCGTACAGGAGGAGATTGTAAAGAACGTCCTGAATTTCCTTCAGGAACAGGATAATAATCCATCCGTCATATGGGTTTTGTCGAATACGTCTTTGTCACGTTTGTTTCATCGGGTTATCGTATTTGACCGCGGGCAAGTGGTCGAAGATGGCACATACGAGACACTTGACACGAACAGTGGTATATTCAGATCATTGGTAGCATGATATCGTAGATATGACTGCCAATCACGTGAACGAACGAATGGTGCATGCTATGCTGCTCAACGATGAAGTTCAGTTGTTACGCAAGGTCCCCTATTTCTGCAGGGTGGACCCGTGCAAGCTAAAGCTGCTCGCCTTCACGTCGGATCGCGTATGCTACGAACCGGGGCAGGTTCTGTTCTCTCAGGGAGATAGCAGCGATGCTGCCTATGTCATCCTGCGGGGCAGCGTCGATCTCCTCACACAATCTGCTGGTGAAGAGCTTAAGGTGGGCGACGCCGGATGCAACTCAATCATCGGTGAGATGTGCGTGTTGTCCAATTCGCTCCAGGCCGTCACGGCGCGTGCCAGCACCGATGTCGAGGTGCTGCGCATCGACAAGGACGCTTTCTTCAAGGTGATTGCCGACAATCCGCGCATCAGCATGGAGATCAGCCGTACATTGGCCGAAAACCTGCGTGGCTCGCGCTACGAGGGCAAAACCCGCCAGAACCAGCACGCGTGACGGCATGAAGGCTCAGGCCGCCTTGCAGGTGGATTGCGGATAGCGAGCGTTGCCCGCCCATCTTCACGTGCGCGTCACTCTCCCGGCGACCGTCAACTCTTGCCGTGCCTGTCAGCCTCTCTGTGCCCGTCGGTTTCGCATTGCTGATCGATCTGCGGTCAACTTCGTCTGACAGAGCCGTCCTCCTTGCCTCCCACAGCCTTCTGATCGTTTGCGCGACGCGGGCTTTCTTGCCGCGTGATGCGGGCAGATTTAACCTTGCGTTAACGTCTCCAACGAAACAGCCGGCATAACGTGCTGTTATGCCGGCTGTTTTCCGTGTCGATCATGGCGGAAAAACGGCTGCCGCAATCACGCTTTCTTGTAATAGAAGTAGCGGCCTTCCTCGACGGTCGGCAGGCGCGCAAGCTCGTTCAGTTCCGGATGGACGAGCGGCAGGCCGCTCACCGCATACGATCCCGACGCCAGCATTCCGGCAACGAGCTGCGGCAGCCAGGTAAGCGTGACGGCATCCTTTTCCGGATAGCCGGTTCCGATATCGGCATGCACGAGGGCAGCACCCGTTCCGACATAGCCGGGACCGGTGTCCTTGATCTCGCCGAGCACGATATCGTCCTCCGTCGGCGCTTCGGTCTTGTGGGCGCCCATGTGGCGGTCGAAGGCGAGGATGCGGCGGTCGCCGAAGAGCTGGCGCAGGTGGCTGTAGGTGCGGCCGTTGCCAAGGCCGACCTCGTAGACCTCACCGGTGGCGGGCATGCCGAGAACCTCGTTGATATGGTTCAGAATGTCCCGCTGTGCGGTCATACGGCTGATGAAGCTGTCCAGTCTGCTCATGGTCTTCTCTCCTCGTCTCTTTTGGTCGTTCGTCTTTGGGAAATTCGGGAAAAAATCAGGCCTTCACGACGTTGTCCGCGGCAATGCCGGAGCGGGCAAAGACATTGCGGGTATCGACAACCAGGGGCAGACGCGTGGCGATCGCCCCATAATCCACGGCATCGTGATCGGTGGCGACCACGGCCGCGTCGAAACCTTCCAGCGATTGCGGATCGATGGCGACCGAGCGGCGGCCCTTCAGATGGCCGTATTCGCGGGTGCGCGGGATCTCGGCAAGATAGGGATCGTGGTAACAGACATCGGCGCCGCGCTCGATCAGCAGTTCCATCAGCCGAAGCGACGGGCTTTCGCGGATATCGGGCACGTTTTTCTTGTAGGCGAGGCCGAGAAGCAGGATCTTCGAGCGGCTGAGCGCCTTGCCGTGCGAACGGTCGAGGGCTTCGGCCAGACGATCCACCACATGGCGCGGCATGGCCGTGTTGATCTCGCCGGCCAGTTCGATGAACCGCGTCGGCAGATCGAATTCCCGCGACTTCCAGGTGAGGTAGAACGGGTCGATCGGGATGCAGTGACCGCCGAGGCCGGGGCCCGGATAGAAGGGCATGTAGCCGAAGGGTTTCGTCTTGGCCGCGTCGATCACTTCCCAGATATCGATGCCCATGCGCTCGTAAACGAGCTTCAATTCGTTGACGAGGGCGATGTTGACGGCACGGAAGACGTTTTCCGTCAGCTTCACCGCTTCCGCCGTGCGGGTGCCGGAGACCGGAACCACGGTCTTCACCACCGCGCCATAAAAGGCCGAGACCATGGCGGAGGCCGCCTCGCCGTCACCGGCGACCACTTTGGGAATGGTCGATGTCTCGAAATCGCGATTGCCGGGGTCTTCGCGCTCCGGCGAGTAGCCGAGGAAGAAATCGCGCCCGGCGACGAGGCCACCCTCTTCGAGGATCGGCTTCATGATTTCCTCGGTCGTGCCGGGCCAGGTCGTCGATTCCAGCACGATCAGCTGGCCGGGACGCAATGTCCTTGCAATCTGCCGGCAGGTATTGGCGACATAGCTTAGATCCGGTTCGCGATGGCGGGTGAGCGGCGTCGGCACGCAGATGGCGATGATATCGCATTCGCCGAGCCGTGAAAAATCGCTGGTGGCGGAAAACCGTCCCGCGCCGGTTTCGGCGCGCAGCACCGCTTCGGGCACGGCCTCGATATAGCTGCGGCCGGCCTCGATGGCGATCATCTTGTCCGGATCAATGTCGAAGCCGATAGCGGTGAAACCGGCGCGTGCGACCGTCATGGCAAGCGGCAGGCCGACATAGCCAAGGCCGATGATCCCGACCTTCGAGCGCCTTGCCTGGATGGCCGACAGAAGCTCTGCCGCCGTTACCTCATGTTCGTTCAAGGGAAATCGCTCCGGTCTTCGTCATATCATCGGGTAAAATTCGAGGCTCCGCTCGCGGCGCAGCAGACGGGCAAAAGCCATCCGGCAGGCCGAAACGGAGCCCTTCAGGTGGGCTCATTGACGGACCCTGTCAAGTCGAAGCATGGCCAAGGCCGGGCTTGAACGCGGTTGCAGGCGAGTGGCAGAATGGCGACCACTGGTATGCCGCTCAAGCTTCGGTGATCACAGGCGCAAATTTCAACGAAGAGGCATGCGGCATGTTGCAAACAGGCGCCCGGATGCGGCATCACGCAGCTATGAACATCGCTTTCTACGCGCCGCTGAAGTCCCCCGACCATCCCGTGCCCTCCGGCGACCGGCTGATGGCACGCCAGTTGATGGCCGCGCTGGAGCTTGCGGGACACGATGTGGACCTCGTTTCGACCTTTCGTGCCTTTCTCCCGTCATCGGACATGGATGACGGCCCGCGCGCGAGCAATGCAGAGCAGGACGTCGAGCGGATCGCCGGCCTATGGAAGGCATCCGGCCGGCCGGATGCCTTCCTCTGCTATCACCCCTATTACAAGGCGCCGGATCTGATCGGTCCCGCGCTCTGCCGCCGCTTCGACATTCCCTATGTCACCATCGAGACCTCCTATTCGCATCGCCGCAATATCGGACGATGGGAGGACGCACAGCGCCATGTGCTCGACGGGGCGCGGCTTGCCGCTGCCAATATCTGCATCACCGGCCGTGACCATGACGGTTTGAAGGAGGCGGCACCGCAGGTGCGGCTTGCCCGGCTTTTCCCGTTCATCGATGCGGCGCCTTATCTGGCGCTTACGCCTAAACCGGAAGAGGGCCGTCTGATCACGGTGGCGATGATGCGGCCGGGCGACAAGCTTTCCAGTTACCGGGCCCTTGCCGCAGCACTTGGGCTGATCCGCACACATGACTGGCGGCTTTCGTTGATCGGCGACGGGCCGGCACGACCCGAGGTGGAGACGGCTTTCGCCGAGGCCGGCATTGCCGACCGGATCGACTTTCTGGGAGAGAAGACCGCAGACGAGATCGCCCGTCTTCTGTCGTGCAGCTCGATCTATCTGTGGCCCGGCCATGGCGAGGCCTATGGGCTTGCCTATCTCGAGGCGCAGGCGGCAGGGCTGCCGGTGATCGCCGAGGCGGTGGCCGGCGTTTCCGAAGCCGTCGTCGACGGGAAAACCGGGATGCTGACCGCGCCGGGCGATATTGCGGCCTATGCCGATGCGATCATCGCGCTGACCGGCGACGATAATCGCCGTCTCAAACTCTCGCGAAACGCACGGCAGATGATCGCCGATCGCCGCTCGATCGGCGCTGCCGCCATCGCGCTCGACCGGATTCTGAAAACCGCCACGGGGAACCGGACATGACGCCAGACCAATTCATCGCCATTCTCGATGCCGAAGCCGAGTCGGGCCGCAGCGTGCGCTTCTGGCTGCGCGACGACGACGCCATCGAGCCGACCCCTGCCCTCACGCGTCTGACGGACCTCGCCGGGCAATCTTCAGTGCCGATCACGCTTGCCGTCATTCCGCGCGATACCGGCGCAGCGCTTGCCACTTTTCTCGACGAGCGCGCCCAAGACTGTCCCGGCATCAGCATTGCCGTGCATGGCTGGTCGCATCAGAACCATGCGGGCTGGGTCGAGAAGAGCCAGGAGCTTGGCGCACATCGGCCGATCAGGCAGGTGACGGACGAACTGCGCGAGGGTTTCGTCAAGCTGCGCGCATTGCATCCGACGCGGTTCGTACCGATGCTGGTGCCACCGTGGAACCGGATCGCCACGTCGGTGGTCAAGGAATTGGCGGCGCTCGGCTTTACGGCGCTTTCGACCTTCGGGCCGGAAGCGACGGCGCCGATCGCCATGCTCAACACCCATGTCGATATCATCGACTGGCGCGGCACGCGCGGCGGCCGGCCGGTCGGCACCCTTCTGTCGGAAACGGCCCAGCGGATCGCCTCGACACGGGGCGTGAGCGAAGCGACCGTCGGCATTCTCACGCATCATCTCGTGCATGACGCTGCCGCCTGGGATTTCCTCGATCGGCTTTTCGCACTGACGTCCGGGCATCCGGGCGCCACATGGGTCGGAAAAGACAACAAGATGGCCGGATCGGCATCGTTCTAAGCAGGGCTAAATCAGGCCAGAGCGGGCATGTCCCTACCAGGACTTCCAGTTGACCAGAAGCCCATCGCCGTTTTCGCGGGCGGCCCGTGAGGCGGCCTCGACTGCCTCGATGGCGGCGCGGCGGGGAAGATCGGCGGCAACCAGACCCGCCGGAGGCACGAAGACGCTGGTGTTGCGGAAGACGAGCGTCATCGCGAGCGGGCCCGTGGACCACCAGGCCGGCGCGTCGGGCATGGCTTCGACGGCGGCCGGCAGGAGATCGAGCAGCATGGCGAAGGCCGGGTGGCCGGGCGGTGCGGCGATCAGCGAATTGGTGAAGAGCAGGCTCCCCTTGCCCGTGTCGCGCGGCGTTGCCTCTTCCAGCGCGGTCAGGCCGACCAGCGGCAGGAGATCGGCAAAGCCCAGATCGTCGCGCGCAGGATACCAGTCGCAATCGATATAGATACCGCCCTCCTCCAGAAGGATGACGTAGCGCGCCACATCGACGGCACCGGGATAATCGCCCTCAGCGATCATCCGCCTATAGGCCGGGTGATGGGTGACACCGAGCGCATCGAGATCGGCCTCGCGCCAAAGCCTGTAGGCAAAACCCGTCGCCCCCGCATGAGCCTGCCAGCGGGCACAGCCGGGCGGTACGTCCATAGTGCCGATCCAGATCTGGTGGATTTTGCGCGGCACCGGCTCGCCACCCTTGGCGTTCATACGGCGACGCAGATCGGGACCGGCGGTGGTCATCGGGCCAAGGATTGCCGGATCGGGTACGAGCGTATGTTGCAGGCCGACACGCGCGATCCGATCTGCGGAGGCTTTGGCAAGCTTCAGATAGGCGGAATGCAGCTTGCGCGGCAGGCCGAGCACCGTTGCTTCGCCAAGCACCCGACCGCTCATCGCCCCCTCGTCCGCCTTCAACTGGTCGAGCATGTCGCGCGCTTGTGCAAAATGCCTGTCGGCGATGAGCGCCAGCGCCTGTTTCAGGCGGTCCCTGTAGGGATTGCGGGGGGACGTGTCGGACATGATCTCGGCCTTTCGACGGGTGCCTGCAACAGCGATGCCGGGTGGCGCGCAGCCCGCACGATGCGGATCTGCCGAATGCCACCCATCAAGCTGTTGCCGGGCAGTTTCATACAAGACAACCACTGGTAAGCTTTGTTTATTACCGGCCGGATGGAACCATCGGCGCGGGCGGCTGTTTGCCTCCAATTGCTACACGTGTTCGTCATAGACAGGCAATAAGGCGTGGGCTACGGTGCCGATATGCAAGGCCTTGTCTGGCCTCGAATTTCATAGGCAAGTGCTGGAAAGAATGCGAATGAACGAGCGTGACGAGTTGCTCCACATCGAAGGACTGAATGTCTCCTTCCCTGTGATGGGCGGCGCAATTCACGCCGTGAAGGATTTCAGCATGCGGCTGCGACCCGGCAAGGTCACGGCGCTCGTCGGTGAATCCGGTTCGGGAAAGTCGGCGCTCGGTCGTGCCATCATGGGCATCGAGACGGATACCGCACGGATTTCCGGCAAGGCGATCTTCAAGGATCCGGCGATGGGGTCGCCCGATGGGCAACCGGTCGATCTGATCGCGCTGCCGCGCGACGGACGCCAGATCCGCGGCATTCGCGGCAAGCGGATCGGGATGATCTTCCAGGAGCCGATGACCTCGTTCTCGCCGCTCCACACGATCGGCAACCAGATCGAGGAAAACCTCAAGATCCATACCTTGAAAAGCCCTAGGGAACGGCGCGAGGCGAGCGAGGAAATGCTTGGTCTCGTCGGGTTCGACAATCCGGGCCGTGTGTTCGACATGTATCCTTTCGAGCTTTCAGGCGGCATGCGGCAGCGTGCGATGATCGCCATGGCGCTGATCTGCCGGCCGGCGCTGCTGATCGCCGACGAGCCGACGACGGCGCTCGACGTCACCATCCAGGCGCAGATCCTCAAGCTCCTGCAGGAATTGCAGTCGCAGCTCAACATGGCCATGCTCCTGATCACCCACGATCTCGGCGTCGTCGCCAGCATGGCCGACGAGGTGGTGGTGATCTATCGCGGCGAAGTGATGGAGGCGGGAACCGCCGACGATATTTTCCGCAATCCGCAACATCCCTATACGAAGGGCCTGATGGCCGCCGTGCCGGATTTCGACCGGCCGCGCAGCGAACGTCTGAAGCCGTTGCGCGAAATCAGCGTCGATACGGCCGGACTGATGGCAGGGCGGGCGAAGGCGGAAAGCATCGCCGCACAGCCGGCCAAGGAGCCGGTGAAGCGGTCGGATATCCTTCTGTCGATCAACCATGTGACGAAATCGTTTGCCGCCAAGCGCGAGATCGGCTTCGGCCTGAAACCCGTCGCCCGCGCGATCGCGGTCAATGACGTGTCCTTCGATATCCGCCGCGGCGAGACGCTCGGTCTCGTCGGTGAAAGCGGCTGCGGCAAGACCACGCTGTCGAAGATCCTGATGCGCGGGCTGACGGCCGATAGTGGCGCCGTCGTCTACGAAGGCGACAGCGGCCCTATCGATGTGCTTCAGGCCGAAGGCGAGGAACTGCAAAACCTCAGAACCAAGATCCAGATGGTGTTTCAGGACCCGGTCTCGTCGCTGTCGCCGCGCATGACGGTGAGCAATATCGTACGCGAGCCGCTGGACATCCATGGCCGCGGCGACATGAAGAAGCGGCAGGCGATCGTGCGCAAGCTGCTTCATGCGGTCGGCATGCCCGAGCACGCGCTGATGCGCTACCCGCACAGCTTTTCCGGCGGCCAGCGGCAGCGTATCGGCATCGCCCGCTCGCTGGCGCTTGGGCCGGATCTTCTGATCTGCGACGAGCCGGTCTCGGCGCTCGACGTGTCGATCCAGGCGCAGATCCTCAATCTGATGAAGGACCTGAAGGACGAACTTGGGCTCACCTACCTGTTCATCTCGCACAATCTCGCCGTCATCAACTACATGGCCGACAGGGTAGCGGTGATGTATGCCGGACGGATCGTCGAGATGGGTCCCTGCGAGACGATCATGCGCGCGCCCGTTCACCCCTATACGAAGCGGCTTCTGGCCGCCGTGCCGCTTCCAAGCCTCGACCACAAGCTCGATTTCGCCGCAGCCGGTGAATCCAGCGCCAAGGTGAAGAAGGTCTGGGGCAAGCAGTTCCTCGATGAAGGCGATACCGCCAATCTGGCGCATGTCGATCTTGGCGGCGGCCATGTGGTGCTTGCCAGACACAATGTCGATGCACGGGAGCTCGTCCCATGAGCAATCAGCCGAAGACGAGCGGACCGATGATCACCCGACGCCATACGCTGGCGCTTCTTGCCGCAACCGCCGCAGCGCCCCGCCTCGCCTTTGGCGCTGCGGCATCGCCGATGAGTTTTTCGGAATCGCCCTATGTGGCGAAGATCGAAGGCGAAAAGCCTTTGCCGCCGGTCTCCGAGCGTCTGCCGAAGACACCGCGCGTGCTCAACCTCTCCGGTATGGGCCGCGAGGCCGGCACGTTCGGCGGCGATATCAGGATGATGATCGGCGGCCAGCGCGACATCCGCTATATCCCGATCTTCTGCTACAACCGGCTCGTCTCCTATAACGACCAGTTCAAGCTGGAAGCCGATATTCTCGAAAGCTTCGAGGTGGAGAACGAACGGGTCTTCACCTTCCGCATCCGCGAAGGGCACAAGTGGTCGGACGGCACGCCGTTCACCTCTGAAGACTTCCGCTATGTCTGGCAGGACGTGTTCCACGAGAAGAAGCTGGCGCGCGGCGGCCCGCCGGCGACGCTTCTGATCAACGGCAAGGCACCGAAATTCGAAGTCGTCGATGAATTGACCGTACGCTACAGCTGGGATGATCCGAACCCGGATTTCCTCGCCGATCTCGCCTCGCCCTCGCCGACGCGCATCTGGTTTCCGGCGCAATATCTCAAGCAGTTCCACGCCCGCTACCAGACCGAGGAAATGCTGGCGCAATATATCAAGAAGTACCGGGTTCAGGACTGGGGCGCGCTGCATCAGTTCATGTCGCGCACCGTGCGGCCCGAGAACCCCAGCCTGCCGACGCTCGATGCCTGGCGCAACCGCACCGCACCGCCGGCCGAGCAGTTCGTCTTCGAGCGCAATCCCTATTATCACCGGGTCGATGAGAAAGGGCAGCAGCTTCCCTATGTCGACCGGGTGATCCTCGGCATCAGTTCGGCCGATCTCATTCCCGCCAAGACCGGCACCGGCGAGGCCGACCTTCAAGTCACCAATCTCGACTTTGCCGACTACACATTTCTGAAAAGTGCCGAAAAGCGCTATCCGATCAATGTCGATCTGTGGAAGCAGATCCAGGGGTCGCGTATCGCGCTTGTGCCCAATCTCAACTGCAAGGACGAGGGCTGGCGCAAGGTGGTGCAGGACGTGCGCTTCCGCCGGGCGCTGTCGCTTGCGATCGACCGCACCGAGATCAACAAGGCGGTATTCTACGGCCTTGCCAAGGAGAGCGCGAATACGGTTCTGCCCGACAGCCCGCTGTTCAAGCCCGAATATCGCGATGCCTGGGCGATCCGCGACGTGGGGGCGGCAAACTCGCTTCTCGATGCCGCAGGCCTTCTCATGGACGACGAGACGGGCTTCCGTACCCTGCCGGACGGGCGGCCGCTGACCATCGTCGTGGAAAGCGCCGGCGACAACAGTTTCCAGGCCGACGTGCTGGAACTGGTGACCGACCATTTCCGCGATATCGGCGTGAAGATCTTCACCCATGTCACCGACAAGGAGCTGATGCGCCGGCGGCTGAAGGGCGGCGACACCGTCATGGCCGTGTGGAACGGTCTCGACAACGGCGTGCCGACCGCCGACATGTCACCGAAGGAGCTGGCGCCAACCAGCGACGACCAGCTGCAATGGCCCGTCTGGGGCCTGCATGCCATGTCCGTCGGCACCGACGGCCATCCGCCCGACCTGCCGGAAGCTATCGCGCTTCTGAAGATGATGCATGAATGGCGCGACGCGATCGACGCCGATGCACGGACCGAAATCTGGCACCGGATGCTGTCGCTGTTCACCGACCAGGTGTTCACGATTGGCATCGTCAATTCGGCGCTGCAACCGGTCGTGCGGGCGCGACGCCTGAAGAACGTGCCGGAGAAGGCGCTCTACGGCTTCGATCCGACATCCTATCTCGGCGTCTATATGCCGGACACGTTCTGGTTCGAAGGGGGCGCCTGAGATGCTGCGCTACATCCTGTGGCGGATCATGATGATGATCCCGACGCTGATCCTGATCTCGATGCTGGTGTTCACCATCATCAACCTGCCGCCCGGCGACTATTTCGAAAGCTATGTGGAGCAGCTGCGCGCCATCGGCGAAAAGGCCGACCTGGCCGAAATCGCCGAACTGCGCGCCCGCTACGGCTTCGACCAACCCGAACCGGTGCGCTACCTGCACTGGGTGCTCGGCATGCTGCATGGCGATTTCGGCTATTCGTTCGAATATCGTCTGCCGGTCTCGGCGGTCGTCGGCGACCGCATCTGGCTCACCATCCTCGTGTCCGTGATCACCATCATCGTCACCTGGGTCATCGCGTTTCCGATCGGCGTCTATTCGGCCACGCATCAGTATAGCTGGGGTGATTACGGACTGACGCTGCTCGGCCTGCTCGGCGTCGCCGTGCCGAATTTCGTGCTGGCTCTGATCCTGATGTATTTCGCCAATATCTGGTTCGGGATCTCGATCGGCCATATCATGGATCCGCAATTCCTGTCGGAGCCGATGAGCTGGGCGAAGACGAAATCGATCCTCGAACATATCTGGATCCCGGTCATCATCATCGGCACTGCGGGCACCGCCGGCATGGTGCGGCGCCTGCGCGCCAACCTGCTCGACGAATTGCACAAGCAATATGTGATGACGGCGCGCGCCAAGGGTCTGCACCCGTTCAAGGTGCTGGTCAAATATCCGCTCAGAATGTCGCTCAACTTCTTCATTTCCGATATCGGTTCGATCCTGCCGGCCGTCATTTCCGGGGCAGAGATCACGGCCGTCGTCCTGTCGCTCGAAACGACCGGGCCGATGCTGATCCGGGCATTGCAGAGCCAGGACATGTATCTCGCCGGCTCGTTCCTGATGTTCCTGAGCTTTCTCACCGTGATCGGCGTGCTGATCTCCGATATCGCACTTGCCATGTTCGATCCGCGCATCAGATTGCGCGGCGGGAGAACGAAATGACCGCTGTCACCACCCGCGATCCGGATGCGCTCGCGCATTTCGTCCATCAGGGCGCTTTCGACCCCTATGCGGCGGAAGCCGGCATTGGCGGCTCCTCGGCGATCAACGAGGCGTCGCAACTGAAACTGATGTGGATCCGCTTCAAGCGCCACAAGCTGGCACTGATTTCCGGCATCCTGATCATTCTCACCTATATCGCCATTCTCTTCGTCGAGTTCCTGGCACCCTATACGGTGCATACGCGCAACGTCGATTCCATCTATTCGCCGCCGCAGCAGGTCCACCTGTTCGATCAGGGCAAGTTCGTCGGGCCGTTCGTCTACGGCCAGAAGATGGAACTGGACATGACGACGCTGCGCCGCGTCTATACCGACGATACGAACGACGTGCAGAAGCTGCGCTTCTTCTGCCAGGGCAGACCCTATCATTTCTGGGGCATGATCGAGGGCAGCACGCATCTCGTCTGCCCGGCCGAGGGCGGACACATGTATCTGCTCGGCACCGACCGGCTCGGCCGCGACGTGCTTTCGCGCATCATCTACGGCGCACGCATTTCGATGACGATCGGCCTTCTCGGGGTGACGACCAGCTTCATCCTCGGCATCGTCATCGGCGGCATTGCCGGCTATTGGGGCGGCTGGTTCGATCTCGTCGTGCAGCGCGTCATCGAGGTCCTGCATTCGATCCCGCATATTCCGCTGTGGCTGGCGCTTGCCGCCGTGATGCCGGCGGACTGGAGCCCGCTGCTCATCTATCTCGGCATCATCTTCATTCTCGGGCTTCTCGACTGGACGAACCTGGCGCGCGCCGTGCGTTCCAAACTTTTGTCCTTGCGTGAAGAGGACTATGTGCTGGCCGCGCAGCTGATGGGTGCCGGCAGCACCCGCATCATCGGTCGTCACCTCATTCCGGGCTTCATGTCGCACCTTATCGCCAGCGCGACCCTGACGATCCCCGGCATGATCCTCGGAGAGACGACCTTGAGCTTCCTCGGGCTTGGCCTTCGCCCGCCGATCACGAGCTGGGGCGTGCTGCTCACGGAAGCGCGAGGTGTGAGTATCATCGCGCTTTATCCATGGCTGCTGTTGCCGGTGGTCCCCGTTATTTTCGTCATCCTCGCCTTCAATTTTCTCGGCGACGGTCTTAGAGATGCAGCAGATCCTTACAAGTAAGGTCAGCGGGTCGCATGGATCGCCGTGGCCTTTCTCCGCGACAGCCGCGGATAGACCTGTCTGAGAAGGCGTTAGAATTTTTGGAGAAAGAGGGCATGTCGCGACACCTTGGGAACGCCCGCATCCTGATGTACAGCCATGACACGTTCGGGCTCGGCCATTTGCGCCGCTGTCGCACGATCGCGCATTCGCTCGTCGAAAACTACCGCGGCCTCAACGTGCTGATCATTTCCGGCGCGACGATCGCCGGTGCCTTCGACTACAGAGCGCGCGTCGATTTCGTGAAGATCCCGAGCGTGATCAAGCTGCGCAACGGCGAATACACGTCGATGGACCAGCATATCGACCTGCAGGAAACGATGAAGATGCGCCAATCGATCATCCGCCACACGGCGGAGACGTTCGAGCCCGACATCTTCATCATCGACAAGGAACCGCTTGGGCTGCGCGGCGAGGTGGAAGAGACGCTCACCTACCTCAAGACGCACGGCACGACGCTGGTGCTCGGCCTGCGCGACGTGATGGACGCCCCTCACCTGCTCGAAGCGGAATGGCAGCGTCACGATACGCTCGGCAAGATCGAGCAGTTCTACGACGATATCTGGATCTACGGCCCACCGGATTTCTACGACCCGCTGACCGGCCTCGACGTGTCGGCCAAGGTGCGCTCCAAGATGCGGTTCGTCGGCTTCCTGCAGCGCAAGATTTCCGGCGATGCGCAAGCCCAGGCACAAGCACACGCGCAGGCTCAGGCTTCGGCCAATGCACCGGCCGGCGCCGGTGACGGGTCCGACTACCTGCTGGTGACGACCGGCGGCGGTGGCGACGGCGCCAGCCTCGTGGAGGACGTCATCAACGCCTACAAGGCCGACCCGACCCTGACGGCCAAGGCGATGATCGTGCTCGGCCCCTATATGCCCGGCGAGCAGCGCGCCGCCTTTACCGAGGCCTGCAAGGAAGTGCCGCAGCTCGACGTCATCGAATTCGACAACCGCATGGAAGACCGTATCGCCGGCGCCAAGGCGGTGATCGCCATGGGCGGCTACAATACCTATTGCGAGATCCTGTCCTTCGACAAGCCGGCTTTGATCGTGCCGCGCACCCAGCCGCGCGAGGAGCAATCGATCCGGGCGCACAGGGCGGCCGAACTCGGGCTCGTGGATGTTCTGGCGGCTGAAGAAGCCTGCGACAGCCTCAAATTCGCCGCAGCGATCAAGGCACTTCTGACACGTGATCCGCCATCGGTCAGCGCGCCCGGCATGCATCTCGAGGGGTTGACGAACATCACGCAGATCGTAGACGAGTGGCTGCAGCATAAAGGCCACCAGCTTACCGTGGCCAAGGCTTGAAAGCAGGAACAGGTCCGGCCGGAATGACCATGAAGAAGATACTGGTGCTTTTGAAGGGCTATCCGAGGCTTTCGGAAACCTTCATCGCACAGGAATTGCTGGGGCTCGAGCGCGCCGGCTTCGAGCTGGAACTGGTCGCCATGCGCCGGCCGACCGACAAGAAGCGCCACCCCGTGCATGACGAGATCAAGGCGCCGGTGCGCTATCTGCCGGAATATCTGCATCAGGAGCCGATCCGCGTCATCAAGGCGCTGATTTCAACCTCGCGCCTGCCGGGCTTCAAACGCGCCATTCAGGCGCTTGCCGAGGACTTCAAGCGTGATCGCTCGCGCAACCGCCTGCGGCGCTTCGGACAGGCTGCCGTGCTGGTGGCCGAATGGCCCCGCGATGCCGGATGGCTGCATGTGCATTTCATCCACACACCGGCGGCCGTCGCCCGCTATGCCAGCCAGATCGGCTGCATGCCATGGACCGTTTCGGCGCATGCCAAGGATATCTGGACGTCCGAGGCCTGGGATCTCACGGACAAGCTTTCCGAGGCCCGCTGGGCCGTGACCTGTACCCGCGCCGGCTATGAGCGGCTGTCGTCATTGTCCGACCGGAAGAATGTGCATTTGAGCTATCACGGGCTCGATCTCGACCGGTTCCCGCCCTTCCTGCAGGACCGGCCACCGCGCGACGGTTCTGATGGTACCGATCCGATCCGCATCGTCAGCGTCGGCCGGGCCGTGAAGAAGAAGGGCTATGACGTGCTGCTGGCGGCACTTGCCCGCCTGCCCAAAGACATAGCCTGGACCTTTACCCATATCGGCGGCGGCGACGAGCTGAAGGGCTTGAAGGCGCAGGCCGAGACACTCGGCATTGCCGGCCGGATGACCTGGAAGGGCGCGCTCGACCAGCGCGAGGTGCTCGAACATTACCGCACCAGCGATCTCTTTGCGCTTGCCTGCCGGATTACCGCCGATGGCGACCGGGACGGGCTGCCCAACGTGCTGGTGGAGGCATCCAGCCAGGCATTGCCGATCGTCTCCACCGATATTTCCGGCATCGGCGAATTGTTCCGCAACGAGGAGAACGGCCTGCTCGTCGCGCCCGACAGTATCGACGCGCTCGCGGCAGCCCTTGAAAAGGCAATCCGCAACCCCGCCTTCCGCCGCAGGCTCGGCAAGACCGCCGAGCAAAAGGTGCGCACCCAGTTCGACTATCACAGCAGCATTGCCGATCTTGAGCGGCTGTTCGGCCAGAGCTTCGCCGAGCACGATGAAGAGGCCCGCAATGTCTGAAACCCGGAAAGCCGGCCGCGGCGGCATCTTCTTCTATGTCCAGCATCTGCTCGGCATCGGCCATATCGTGCGGGCGAGCCGCGTGGCGCAGGCGCTGGCCGAAGCCGGTTTTGAGGTGACGCTGGTGACAGGGGGAACGCCGGTCAAAGGGTTTCCGCCTTCAGGCGTCCGGCACATACAATTGCCATCCGTCGTTGCCTCAACCACCGGTTTTTCCGCGCTTGCCGATGGCGAGGGCAATCCGGTCGATCGCGCCTTCGAAGAGACGCGCACCGGCATGCTGATCGACGCCTACCGGGCTGCTTCGCCTGACGCCGTCATCATCGAGGCCTTTCCGTTCGGCCGCCGGCAGATGCGCTTCGAGCTTCTGCCGCTGCTCGCCGCGATCGAGGAGAGCATGCCTCGGCCTATCCTTCTCTCATCAGTGCGCGACATCCTGCAGGAAAATCGCAAGGCCGGACGCGACGAGGAAACGCTCGGCCTCATCGAACAGCATTTCGACGGCATTCTCGTGCATGGCGACCAGCGCTTCGTGCGGCTCGAAGAAACGTTTCCAAAGGCCGGCGCCTTTGCGGACAAGATCTTCTATACCGGGCTTGTGGCGCCGCAGAAGCCCGCCCCCTCTCCCGACCGGTTCGATGTGGTCGTGTCGGCCGGCGGCGGCGCCGTCGGTGCGGGGCTTATCCGTGCGGCGATCGACGCCAGGGACATCCTTGCCGACCGACGCCGCTGGTGCGTGATCACGGGGCCGAACCTGCCGCAGGAGGATTTTGACCGCTTTGCCGCAACGACGCCTTCGGAGGTGAGGATCGAGCGGTTCCGCCCGGACTTTCCCTCGCTGCTCGTCAATGCGACGCTTTCCATCTCGCAGGCGGGTTACAACACGGTCTGCGACCTGATGCAGACGCGCTGCCGGCCGATCCTCGTGCCGTTTGCCGCCGGTGGCGAGACGGAACAGACCGAACGGGCCGAAAGGCTGGTGGCGCTTGGACTGGCCGAGGTCGTGGCGGAAAAGGATCTCGACGGCGACACGATGGCTGCCGCGATACGAAGGGCCGATGGACGCCGGGCACCCGAGACGCCGCCCTTCGCCCTCAATGGTGCGGCACATACGGCAGACATCATCTCCAGGCTTCTTGCCCGGAAGGCATCCGGCTGAATGCCGCATCGCCGATCAGAAGACGGCGGATGCGAATTCCCAGAAATACAGGATGACGATCAGGGCCGACACGGCAAAGGCGATGGCATCGAGCGATATCTTCATGGTAACACCTTTTATTTAGTGAAGCCTAATACATCGATCGAGGCCAAAAGTCGCTGCTCGTCTGGTTTGTTGGTTAACCGACGGGCGCCCGCCGAGGGCACGTTTTTGACGAGAGGCGCGCTGGAGCGTGCTGGCGCAGGAGGACCTGTGGCATGCCGCAGGCCGCAAAGCGCGGACGCGACGCGATCATTTGCGTCGCATGACAATCTAAGGGATTTTCTTCGGGAGGGTGTGGCCCTGGCAATCAAGGCTTTGAACTGGTCGGAGTGGCAAGATTCGAACTTGCGACCCCCACGTCCCGAACGTGGTGCGCTACCAGACTGCGCTACACTCCGTGACCAGTGGCGCCTCTATAGACCAGCATTTTTCATAGGACAAGCGGCGTTTTTGAATTTTTTGCGACGCGCCGCATTTCTTTGCCGGTGAGCGTTACAAGCCCGTAAAACCAAGGCGTTGCAAAAAAGCGGCGGCTGCGAAAATTGCGTGAAGACACGCTTATGTGCCTCGCCGCGGCGGCTCAAAATCTGCTAGGCCCGATGATGGAACACGCCTTCGGCCATGGCCGCGCGCTCTTTCTCAGCGCGCGCCCCGACGGGTCGCGATCCGCTATCGACCATCCGCAGAAGGACCCTGCAAGACCATGAGCCGCCGCGCCCTCGTTTCGACCGCCCTTATCGCCCTTTCGCTGACCGCCTGCACCACGACGGGCATCGTCGCGGCCGCCAGCCCGATCAACAGCCGCTGGGTCGGCCGCCCCGCCGGCGAGCTTTTTGCCAAGTACAACCCGCCGCTCACCGACACGCAGGACGGCTCCAACACGGTTTACGGCTGGCGCGGCGGCTATACCAAGATCAAGCAGCAGGGCGCAAAGACGGTTTCGGTCTCCTGCTCGGCGAAGATCACCGTTTCGCAGGACTATGTGATCAAGAACATCCAGATCACCGGCGACCAGCCCGGTGCGACCTCTGCAAGCTACTGCACAGAGCTGCTGACGAGGCCGTGAGCGGGTTTTAGTCCCACGTATCAAGAACGAGCGGGCGGGACGCAATCCTGCCCGTTTTCTTGTTGGCTATCCCTTACGACCGTCAAACGGGCCGATCGGGCCTCTTCGGCTCGATGCCGACAAGAGCCCTTGCCGCCATTTTCTCGACCTGCCTGCGCGTCGCGGCCGCGGTCTCTGCCCGCAGTCGCGGATCATCCACCAGTTCGATCAGTTGTTCTGTCCATAGGTCAGGGTGGTAGGCGAGCAGGATCTCCCCCTCGCCTGACGGCCGAAAGGCCGGGCAATCGCTCAGAACCGCCGCGGCACCGGCCCGTGCTATATCGATCCGCTTGGTTTCCGCCCGGCAGTCGTTGACCTCGCCAGGAGCAACGGGGACTATCATGATGTCGATCTGCCGCCTGCGGCTTTCACGCAGATAGTCTGGCCACGGGAGTGGTTGGCATATGGTCAACCGATCGAGACCGGTTGCCAGCCATAGCTGCGCGGTCCTGCCTTCCGCCACCACTTCAAACCGTGCATGGGCACGCGCCGAAAGCACCGCACGGATGACAGGGACGAGGAACCGGTGTTCCTCCACATGGATAGCCGTCGCATGATAGGCGATCGTGACGCTTCCAGACGTCGCGCCGATCGGCCCTGCGACCCCCGCCTCCATTTCCGGCGCAGGGGGCAGAACGAGCGGCTTGGCATAGCGCAATCGCTCGGCCAAGACAGGCGTCGATACCCATAGCTCGTCGATCACGCCGTCAAGCCGGCGGAGCGGGAAAAGCGACTGGCTCAGCAAACGATATCGATAGGCGATACTGGCCTCATGGCCGAGAACGAGGCCCGCCATATCGTCATCGACGAAGACCGCCACACCGGCGAGCGTCTGCCGGTTTTTCCGTATCCAGTCCGTAACGGCCTTCGAGGCGTAACGGACGATGATCACATAGACGTTGTCCGCGTCGAAAGTCGATGGATCGAAGCGGCGAAAATCCACGCACTCGTGTGGCGGCATGCCGGGCGCAGCCAAGCGAGCCAGAAAATAATAGTCGAAGGTTGGATTGGGGAACTTGCCAACAACAAGGATGCGCGCCGCATCACGTGGCAGCCGCAGTGCCGCGCGCTGCCGGGGTCTCGGCAGTTTCAGCCAATCATTCAGCAATGAGAGGGGAAATCTCGCCATCAACAAGGTCCCGCGCTACGAGCGGCGAGACTGACGGGGAATGTCTCCAGCACGAAATCCTCCGCCACTTTCGAGAGGTTCGGATTGTGAAACGGGTCGTTGCGGAGCACTGTTCCCCAACGGCTGAACATGATCGCCTCCTCGTGGGCAAAGCGCTTCAGCTTGCCGGCCGTGTCGTCCTTGCCGCGGGAAACGGATTCGTGATGCCAGAGCCGGGCATCGGGGGTCCAGACGATGCGCTTTCCGGATCGACGTAGTTTGAGACAATAATCGACATCGTTGAAAGCGACCTGAAGATGGTCCTCATCCATACCGCCGACGGCACTCCAGGCAGCCCGCGTGGTCAGCAGACACGCTGCCGTCACCGCCGACACATCGCGACGTTCAAACAGCAGGCCACGGTCTTCGGCGCCATCGGGGTGTAGAAAAGCGAAACTATGCCGGGCGACAGAACCTGCGCCGAGCGTCACGCCCGCGTGCTGAACAAAGCCATCCGGATAGAAAAGATAGGCCCCGACGGCGCCCACTGTTTCGTCCACGAGTTCTGCGGCCATCTGCACGAGCCAATCGTCGGAGATCGGATCCACGTCATTGTTCATCAGCAGGATCAGATCGTTTCGTGCCGCCTTCACGCCCAGATTGCAGGCGCGGGAAAAATTGAACGCCCCAGGCATGGCAACCGTTCGGGCAATGCCTTTTGCCACGACCTCGTCGAGCAGGGTGAGCGTTTCCGGCTCGCGGCTGTCGTTGTCGACGATGATGATATCGAGGTCATCTGCAATTGTGCGGTCAAGGAGACCACCGATACAGGCTCGTAGCAGATCAGGGCGATCGCGGATCGGAACGATAACGCTCACCCTCGGCTTTGCCGTCGCCGTTGCCTTTTGCGGCCGGCGTTTGCGCACATATCGTGCGCGGCGACTGATCAGCATCTGAGGAAGGTGAAGCACGCTGCCCGGCATCCCGGCCGCGATTGCCGAAACAGCCTCCACCATATCCGCCGTGTGCAGATTAAAGTCTGGCGGAAGCGCAGAGAGCTTTACCAGAGCGCCATCGAGGGGAAGCCAGCCGGATTGCGCCAGAAGCGGGCTCCAGGCCGGTTTGAAACATGGCTCATGACGCCGGCCGAAAGCCGATATCCGGTCCTCGTCGGCATAGACTGCGGCCACATCCGCTCCGCCGAAAGGTTCTGCCAGCCGCTCCAGCGCATTCTTCGCCAGAATGGCGCCTGCGGGAAGGTTTAGCCAAAGCTTCGGCAGCGTCGGATCAGATGCCCGCAGAGTATTCAGGTCGGACCGTTCGGCCACCTGCCATCGCGGCCATGTCTGGGCGTCCAGTGAGCGCATGGTCGCAGTGCGCTGGCGATGCGAAGAGGCTTCGAGGGTGACGAGAATGACCGTGTTCGAAGACGGCAGTGGCTTGACGTCATTCGCCCGGAGATGGTTTTCCAACCAGCGGGAATAGGGAAGCGCATTCAACTCGTCGGCAAGGCGAGCAAAGCGAAAGGCGACACCGCGATGATTGCCTGCAAGGAACAGTCGGGCAACGGCCAGCAGTTTGCGCGGAAACCTGAAAAGCGCCCGCAATCCGAGTTCGACAAGAGGAACGGTGCGCAGCGATACGACTACTATGTCTTCGCCGGACCACGGCTTTCCAGCGACATCGACGATGCAGAGACTTTCAGCAGCCTTCGGTACCCAGCTGTATAAAACAGCCCGCCCGCCCGTTCCAAGCCGAGGAGTTCGCAGAACGACCGCAGGCTCACGATCCTTGCGGAGGAAGCCCAGACGAGCGCCTTGCGGCCAGCATCCGCCGCCCGACCGCAGACCGATGCGAACGAGATCACCTGCAAAACGAGACACCGGCAGAACGCCGGACGGGTGCGGGCCTTGCAGTGGATCGCCTTCATGCGCGTCGGCGGAGGTCAAAAGGGAAGCCACATTCTGTTTCCGACGATAAGGTTCCTACACGGCGCCTCATATCTCTGATCGCCCCAAGCCAGCACGCAAAAAATGTCCGTCACCATAGAGGCATTTTCGCCTCGTATCGAAAAGCGGGACGGCTTCCTGTCTTTTCCGGCGTCGCGCCAGACGTGCGTTCGGTCCATCGAATTGCCCTGAAACGGTCGTTCAGTCCAGCTTCTTTCGCAGAAGCACGACACCGCCACAGGCCGCACCGCAGACGCCGAGACAAGCGAGAAGCGTCAGGAACAGGGAGAGCGGCACATTGGGGTACTTGTTGCGGTCCGGCACTGTCGGCTGGATGAACGCATCGACGTAGACGAGCTGCAGGGAGCTGACGAGCTTGACCTTTTCAAGATCGGTGATCGCCGACTTGAGGCGGGTTTCAGCCAATGACAGATTGAGCTTCAGCTGGTCGAATATCGTGGAATAGTCGGCAAGATTGCCACCACGCGTCGTGGTGCCGCCGGCGGACTGCGCCCTCAGCGCCTTTGCCTGCTCTTCCTGAGCTGCGATCTGGCGATCCATGTCGAGCATCTGAGGGCTCTTGTCGCCAACGGACTGGCTCAAAGCCACCCGCCGGCTCCTGAGGTCGGCGATGCTTGTTTCAACAGTGGTCAGCAAATCCGAATTGCTCTGCGCGGAGAGATCAATATCGAAGACGCCGGTCTTGTTCTGGGTGTCGCGGATCTGGCCGCGCAGGTCGCCAACGTCCTTGGTGGCCGTATCGACATTGCGCTGGCTCGAGGCGCGCAGATCGTCCCACATGCCCGAGCTCAACTGGTTTACCCGCTGCTCGGCAAGGTGCAGCACCAGCTTGACCATCGCATTGGCTTCCTGCGGCGAATAGGCCGTCACTTCCAATTCGACGATGCCGCTTTTGGCGTTGACCGAGGTGGAAAAATGCCGCTTCCAGTATTTCAGCAGATCTTCCTGCGTCGCATCACTGCGCAGGCGCGACATGAAATCGATGTCGCTGCGACCATAGAGATCGCCGAGATTGACCGCTTTCTGCATGTCCTGGATGATCGCAGGGCTGTCCAGATAGTTCAGCAGGATGGCCGTGTCCTGGACGATCTTTTCCTTCGGCTCCACCGTGTCGCTGGCATAACGATCACGCGACAGATAGGGCGTGGACGTCCGTACGATGAAGCGCACTTCGGATGCATATCCGGGACTTGCTATAAAGGCGAAATAGAGGATGCTGGCTGCCATCGGCAAAACCAGCGTCCCACCGATGATCGCCATCAGGATGATGGAGAAAACCCGATCACGGGTTCGCGGGGCGAGCCCTGCCAAGCGATAAAGATTACGGCGGCTGCGGTTTTCGAACGTCAGCGCACGGGCATAGGAACTCAGCGCTGCCGCCATCTTCTGGCTGCGCGCCTGAACTGTCACCGTTTCTGGCTGAACCAGCAAACGCTCTTCCTGCATCGTCTTTTCCGACAAGAGCCTTACGCCTCCACTAACGATTGAGACGCATATACGTCGCTATGCCGTCCTCAACATTGTCGAACTGCACCATGTGGCCATCGATCAGCACGATCGCG
Organism: Neorhizobium sp.; assembly: GCA_028283725.1. Lineage (GTDB taxonomy): Bacteria > Pseudomonadota > Alphaproteobacteria > Rhizobiales > Rhizobiaceae > Neorhizobium. The sequence continues at coordinate 1,124,253 of JAPWKC010000004.1, forward strand.
ACATCACAGTAATCCTTAATCGTTTCCATATCATGCGAGATCATGATGACATCCGATTTTTCACGCCGGGCGCGAAATGCCTCGCGACAGCGCCTCTGAAAATTGGAATCGCCGACGGCGGTGATTTCATCCACGAGATAGCAGTCGAACTCGATTGCCATCGACAGACCGAAGGCGAAACGTGCCGCCATACCCGACGAATAGGTTCTGATCGGCTCGTTCAGGTAGCTGCCGATTTCGGCAAATTCCGCCACGAAACGCAAGACCCGGTAAAAATCCTCGCCATAGGCACGGGCGACGAATTTCAGGTTTTCCTTGCCGCTCAAAAGCGGGTTGAGCCCATTGGCAAAGCCGAGAGGCCAGGACACCCGGACCTGGCGCTTGATGCGGCCGCTATTGGGCAATTCGGCACCGGAGATCAGCCGCATCGTGGTCGATTTGCCGGCCCCGTTGACGCCGAGAAGGCCATAGGAGCGGCCGGCCGAGAACTGCATCGACTGATTGCGCAGGATGTAGCGACGATGGGCGGCCGTCTTGTAGTATTTGGTGACGTTCTCGATCGTGATCATGGCTACACCCGGTGATCTTCGATCGACATCCAGATCAGTGTCGCCGTCATCCACAATGTCAGCAATCCGACGGTCAGGATGATCCAGTCGGAGAAACGATCCGGGTATTCCGATTCTTCTGGAATATGCGCATTCGAAAAGATCGACAGGAAAGTCGTGCGCTGCAGCGCCGTCGATTTCGCCGTATCCAGATTGCGGACATTTGCCTCGTAGATCGCCTGGGTGACGATACGGTGGGTTTCCAGATTGGAAAATTCGGTCAGGCTCGTCGACAATTGCGTGCCGTCAGCCGCCGTCTGACCGGCCATGCTGTTCTGGCGGATGGTAATCTGATCGTCGATTGCCTGGATGGAGCGTCGCAATTCCCGGCCACGCGGGGTGTCATCGGCTTTTGCAGCTTCCAGCGACTTCAGATTGACGAGAAGCTGAAGCTTCTGCTCCGTCAGCTTGCCAATGACGGCGCTCAGCATCTTTGCAGACGATAGCGGATCGAGGATGCCGGTCTTGTTCTGGTATTCGCGAAGATTATCCAGCGCGAGGCGATAATCGCCGAGGCTTCCCGTCACGTCGCCCTCGACACGGGTAACAAGGTCACGCTTGGCCTTTTCCGAAAGCTTGTCGACCATCTCGGTCGCCGATAAAAGCGCCGCCTTGGAGATCGCGACGGAATCTTCCGGCGAAAACGCGCGCACGGTGAAAATGATGATGCCAGACGGGCCATCGACATAGGTGTCGACATGCTTCGTCCAGTAGCGATAGAGATCCTCGAAGCGAGCGTCGGCCGAAATCCGCGACAGCCAGTCGGTTTCGGATTTCGAAAAATAGCTATGCAGGCCGATCTGCGCATCGAGTTTGCGGACTATTTCGGGCGACTTCAGATAATTGGCGACGATGTAACTGTCCTGCGTCAGCGAATCGCCACCGATCATCGATCGGCCCTCACGCTTTTCTGAGGTATCGAACTGTTCGCTGACGCCGATCGTGCGGACGATCATGCGCGTTTCGGCGACATACTGGCTGCTGGCGATGAAGAAGTAATAGGCAGCCGCGGCGATGCTCGGAATGATGACGAAGGTGATCAGGGAGTTCTTCTTGGTGAAAAACAGCCCGAAAAGCCGAGACAGCCACGTCTTTTCGGACAGAGTGACCGCTTCTTCCGGATCATAGGGTACGGCTTCTCGAGACCGATCATAGGCTATTTCGACGCTCATTCGCCGGCTCCACCGCGCGCGCGATACAGTCCGCTCATCACCATCCGACCCTGTCTCAATTGGTTGGCCCGAAGCGCAGACCGTTTCTCGTCGCTTTTCAGCATACCCCGTTATATTCCCGTCAGGTATGGCGTAACAAAGGCACTTTCAACACTCGCCGAAAGCAGCACGCCAGAGAACTTACAATAACATATCATCGCGTCGAAAACGCAATCACGCTTCCGGCACGCTTTTGGCACGGATCAAGAACGAAACAGCTTATGATCGAGTGACAGACGCGATGCAATGGCGCGCGGCAGTTTCTCGTGATTGGCACCGAGGCAATGACCGGTGACAAGGGCTGCGCGCTGGCCGGCACGTTCGAGACGTTGCCGCAGCGTCACCGGACCGTAGGAGGCATCGATCTTCTGGCGAAAGGCCTGGCGGGCAAATTTTGCCGCCGACACGACGGTTCGCCGGACGCTTGGCGACAGCCGATATCCGAAATACTTGGTGAAATTGCGCGATTCGTCGAAAGCCCGGCGCAGTTGCTCGACAAGGCCATAGTCATGCGAATGATAAACGACGGCGTCAGGCGCATAGGCCTTGCGATAACCGGCCTCAATGACCGACCGGGCCCAGATCTGGTCCTCAGCGAATTCGACATCCGGATAGGGTATCTGCTCCCAGACAGATTTGCGCATCAGCGAATTGTTGTCCGAGTAGAAATGCAGCATCTGCCGCCATCCTTCGTCGCTTGCGTAACGCTGCGGATCAAGATCGCGGGAAACGACGAGAGGATGGGCAAGAAAGCCCTCGAAATGGCGGTCAAGATCGTTTTTCGTAAAGGGCGAAGCCGAGGCATAGGCCACATGCCGGCCGAATACACCGGCAATCGCCGGATCCTGTTCGGCAGCGGCAACAAGATTGGCGAGCCAGGTTTCCTCGACCGGCTCGGCATCGTGGGTGAGGAAAGCGACGAAATCCGCATCGGCCAGTTCGACCCCGAGATTGCGTGTCTTGCCGTGCCCGAATTCGGCTGGTGCGATCTCGACGAGACGAACGCCTGCAAGCCCGCGGAGATAGTCTTTCGTGCCGTCCTTCGAGCCGGAATCGATGACGATCACCTGAAAGGGCCAGGGTGTCTTCTGGCCCAGAACCTTCTCCATCACGGGCGGCAGGACACGCATGGCGTTCTTGGTCGGGATGACCACGGCACAGCGATATTCAGCCATCGGCCTTCTCCTTGCTTGCCGCCCAGAGGACACGTTCACGAATGGCGGCCTCCACGAGCCGCGCAGACCCTTCCCATGTCAGCCCCTCGACATGGGCAAGACCACCACGACGCAGGCGATCGCGCTCCTCAGCACTTTCGAGCAGGCGCTGCATTTCGTCGGCAATGCCCTCCGGCGTCGGCTTTGCAAACGCCATCGTATCGGCGGGGAAGATCGAACGGACGGTATCGAGATCAAGATCGATCACCGGCAGACCGCAGGCCATCATCTCCTTGTTGACCAGCGAATGGTTGGTGGCGGAAAACACCACGCCGATCGTTGCCTCCCTGTAGAGTTCCGCTAGTTCCGCGCTGCCCAGAACGCCGCGATCACGGTAGGGAAAAGGAACGCTCAGATCGCCAAGCTTCCAGCCGAAGAAATCGACTTCGAACGGAATGCCGCGCTGATGCAGGATCTCAAGCGCTATGAAGGCCAACTCAACGGCCCGCCGCGGCGTCACGTAGCGGGCATAGAGCGCAATGCGCGCCGGATGTCTTTCGCCGACCGTCGCGCCGGAATTGTAAACGCCGGCATCATAGGCAAGCGGCCAGGCCATCGACCAGCGGCCGAAATCGCGCGACATGCGCTTGTGCAGCCAGTCACCGGCGCAAAGGCAGTCGAAATCGAAATGATAGGTCGCCTCCGACAGAAGTGCCTCGGCACCCGCCGCATAAAAGGCCGGCTCGAAATCCTGGACGAAATAGAATTTGCGGGTAAAGCCGCCCATCGCCTGCACCGGATAGCAGGTAAAGCGGTCGGTCGCGATCAGCGCGTCTCCCTCGACATCGGGCGTAACACCGCGAAACAGTTCGACCGAGCCGGAGAACGGCTGGAAATGGGCGTTGATCGTTTGCTTCGCCTCGTCCGCGGTCTTGTGGATGCTGGGGTTCTGGATCAGGAAGCGGACGTCGTGGCCGAATTTTTCCAGACAGGTGGCAATGCGAAAGATCGTCATGTGCCCGCCGGCACCAGGCAGGAAATCGGGAATGACGAAGGTGATCCGCAGCCGCGCAGGATCAAGGTTCGCTGTCGGCGCAATCCGCGCGGATGGCGCGTAGGACGTGAACGTCTTCAGATGCGCCACCTGTTTTTCGAAGGCGGTCTTGCGCTTGATATGCGGTGTCATCAACCGCCAGAGTTTTCGCGTGATGGATTTCAATGACGCCAATACCGCTCTTCCTATTCTTCCGCGCGGCTCCCAAGAGCCAGATTCTGGATCAAAAATCCAGCGCCAGAGCAAAATTGTCGCGGCAACCGCACCGGGTATCGGGAGAAGACCAGATTCTGGAAAATATGGCTGGGGCGCCTGGATTCGAACCAGGGGATGGCGGTACCAAAAACCGCTGCCTTACCGCTTGGCTACGCCCCAGCATGGGCCGGTCGATCGCTTTTCAGCGACGGCCACGGCCAGCGCGCATGCTCTAGCAAAGCTTGCGCGCCCTCTCAACGGCTAAGTTGACGCTTTTCGCGAAATTCGCGCTTTTCCGGAATTCATCCGCGTTGCGCCGGCTTGGCCTGGCATAGTATCGAAGAAACCATGGCAGACGATGTTTCCTTCGATCTCGAATTTACCCCATCCTATGGCACGCCCGTCGCCGTCGCGCCCGGCGTGCAGCGGCTGACGGTCAACAATCCCTCCCCCTTCACCTTTCACGGCACCAACAGTTATATCGTCGGCGCCGGCGCCTCGGTCGCGGTGATCGATCCGGGCCCGGAGGACGATGCGCATCTGGCCGCGCTCAAGGAGGCGATAGGCGGGCGTTCCGTCTCGCATATCTTCGTCACCCATACGCATCGCGATCACTCGCCCCTTGCCAGACGCTTGAAGGTGGAAACCGGCGCTCTCACCGTCGCCGAGGGGCCGCACCGGCCGTCGCGGCCGCTGCACGAGGGCGAAACGAACCCGTTTGCCGAAAGTGCGGACGCGGATTTCAGACCGGATATCGCTCTTGCAGATGGCGAGACCATTACCGGCGACGGATGGGCGCTGACGGCCGTTCATACGCCCGGCCATACGGCCAATCACTGCGCCTTCGCGCTCGAAAAAACCGGCATCCTGTTTTCAGCCGATCACGTCATGGCCTGGGCAACGACGATCGTCGCGCCGCCGGACGGTTCCATGGCGGATTTCATGGCCTCGGTGGAAAAGCTCCTGTCGCGTGACGACCGGATCTATTTCCCCGGCCATGGCGGGCCGGTGCGCGAGCCGAAATCCTTTCTGCGGGGTCTGCGCACCCACAGGCGCATGCGCGAGCGCGCCGTGCTCGAGCGGATCCGCGCCGGTGACCGGCTGATCGCCGACATGGTCAAGGTCATCTATGCCAGAACCGATCCGCGCCTGCATGGCGCCGCCGCTCTTTCCGTTCTGGCGCATCTGGAAGACCTGATCGAGAAAGGCCGGGTGATCACCGACGGCCCGCCGTCGCTATCGGGCAGCTATCGGCCCACAGCCGACGATTGAGCCGATCGCCCGTTTCGTGATCTTCGCCTGGAGCGACCGGGCGTGGGGCAGACAGTTCAGGGCCGTCAGGGCCGTCTGGGACGTCGAGCGGCAGCGGCCTCAGTTGCCGGCGATCCCGAGCAATTCCTGATCGAGCCGATCGAGAAACGTCTCGGCAATCCGTTCGCCGATGCCGAGATCATGATCTGCGTAGCGCGACGAGACGCGGATATCGACCGATGTCGTTTCGGCATCTTCATGCAGGCGGATGACGAGATCGAAGCGCAGGCCGAGCACCAGTGTGCGGGTTTCGCCCTGCAGCAGCACGTCGCCGGCATTGCCGTATACCGGCGTCGGGGCCGGTTCCGGGCGGGGCAGTGGCACCGGCGCCACGTCGGGTACCGGGGTCTGATCGTCCCGCGGTGCGGTGCGGCCAGGGGTTTCCGGCACGATCAGTTCAATACCCTGCCTGCCGGTGATGGTGATCCGCGCGGCGCGCGCCGCCTTCTGTACGCCATCATAGACACGGTCGATCGCCCCCTCGTAGCGCCTGCCGATCAGCGTCGGATAGGCGGAAAACTGCGCCCGGCGATCTGCGGGCCCAAGCGTGGCGCGGCGGGCAAGCCAGCCCTGATCGGCCTTCGGCGCGGCAATCCAGGCCGGCGGGTCCTCAAGATCGGTCGAAACCTCGTAGAGTGCCGGGAAATGGCGATAGTCATAAGCGGCAACGGCGACCGTGCCGAGCGGGATCGCTGCATATATCAGTCCCTTGGCGGCAGCGATGCCGCCGCGGGCGCCGGCCTGCCACAGGCGCACGAGCCCTATGAGCGAAAACAGCAGCGCGGCTGTGGCAATCGTGGCCGACAGAAGCAGAAGAGCAACGAAGGTCGGTTCCGACAGCGGGCCGAAGCGGTGCCCGATGACGATGATGACGAAAAGCAGCAGCGCGGAAAAGCCCAGACGGCGTCCCGTATAGGCGGATTGCGATACCGGCCGGACGAAGCGGACTGTCATCTTTCGTCAAAAACTCCACATGGCGTGATGGGCCGGTCAAGCCGGCGCATTGGCGGTTTCCGCATCCCTGTTTAGAGCAATTCGAGCAAAAGTGGGAACCGGTTTTGCATCCGCAATTGCGGAGAAACAAAGAGATGGAGCAGTTTCGCGCTTCGAAGAAAGGCGGACATGCTCTAGAAAAGCGTCGGCCGTTCGGGAATTGGCGAGCGGCCGGTCTAAGCAGGTCTCTCTAGAGAGGCTGCCACAGCATGGAGTGAAGACAATGCGAGATCGTCGTAGTACGGCCCCTAACGTGGCCCGCCCCCTGGTCCGTCCCCTGGCCCTCCTCCCCTGCCTTGCAGCGCTTGCGCTGCTTGCCGGGTGCCAGACGATCACGCCGCAGGAGCGCCGGGCAGCCGATGAGCGGACCTGCGCCTCTTACGGCTTTCGCCCGCAGACGGATGCGATGGCGCGCTGCCTGCTCGACCTCGATCTCGATCGGCGAGCACAGGCGCGCGCCAATTTTGCCCGCCAGGATGGCATGATGATGGGCATGTGGTCGCCGGTCATCGTCGAGCGGCCGGTGATCGTGCGCGCCCGATAACGCGTCTGACGATCCGCGTCAGAAGTTCTTCATGTTGAGGTGGGGAATATCGACGTCGAGAAACTCGTCGCCATAGGCCTTGAAGCCGAAACGCTCGTAGAGCGGCAGCTTGTCCTTCTGGGCAGCCAGATGGAAGCGGTTTTGCCGCGCATGGGCGTGGTCTTCCATGGCCTGCCGCATCAGCGCCGATGCGATGCCGAGGCCACGCCACGGACGACCGACTGCCACGCGGCCGATCTTGACATACTCGGCCGTGTAGATCACCCGCAGCGTGCCGCAGACTTCTCCATCACGGATCGCCACCAGGTGATGAGCCGTCAGGTCGTCGGCATCGAATTCCTCGTCCGGAGGCACGTTCTGCTCGTCGATGAAGACGTCGCGGCGCAGATTGAACGCCGCGTTGCAGAGCGTGGAGAAGACAGGAACGGCCAGAACCGTCGTTTCGGCCGGCTTGCGTTGCCCGGATTTCGTCAGCCCATCCATGCGACACCACCATTTCGTCGGTCGATCGCCGCCTGTGCCGCCGCAAGCCGGGCGATCGGCACGCGGAAGGGCGAGCAGGAGACATAGTCGAGATCGGCATCTTCGCAGAAGCGGATCGAGGCGGGATCGCCACCGTGTTCACCGCAGATGCCGAGCTTCAGGTCGTTTCGGGTGCGCCTGCCGCGTTCGGCTGCGAGCCGGATCAGTTCGCCGACACCATCGAAATCGAGCGAGACGAAGGGATCGCGCTCGATAATGCCCTTGCGCTGATAGGTGGGAATGAAGGCTGCCGCATCGTCGCGCGACATGCCGAAAGTCGTCTGCGTCAGATCGTTGGTGCCGAAGGAGAAGAATTCGGCCGTCTCGGCGATCACATGGGCGCGGATGGCCGCGCGCGGCAGCTCGATCATCGTGCCGGCGAGATAAGCGATGGCCCGGCCGGTTTCCGCCGCGACATCCTTGGCGACACGGTCGATGACACCCTTGACGTAATCCAGTTCGGCACGCAGCCCGACCAGCGGCACGAGAATTTCGAGCTCCACCGGCTCGCCGGTGTTTTCCGCCGCAGCAATCGCCGCCTCGAAAATGGCGCGCGCCTGCATTTCGGCAATCTCGGGATAGGAGATCGCCAGACGGCAGCCGCGATGGCCAAGCATCGGGTTGAACTCGTGGATGGCATCGATGCGGCGGGCGAGAAACGCGGGTTCCATGCCCATGGCGGTCGCCACATCGGCAATCTCGCCTTCCGTCTTCGGCAGGAATTCGTGCAGCGGCGGATCGAGAAGACGGATCGTCACCGGCAGGCCGTGCATGATGGTGAAAAGCTCGACGAAATCCGAGCGTTGCATCGGCAGGAGTTTTGTCAAAGCAGTCCGGCGACCGGCCTCGTCTTCGGCCAGGATCATCTCGCGCATGACATGGATGCGGTCGCCCTCGAAGAACATATGCTCGGTACGGCAGAGGCCGATGCCTTCGGCACCGAAGGAGCGGGCGGCGCGGGCGTCCTGCGGCGTGTCGGCATTGGTGCGCACCGACATACGGCGTGTCTTGTCGGCCCAGGCCATCAGCTTGCCGAAATCTCCCGACAGCGCCGGCTGGATCATCGGGACTGCGCCCTTCAGCACCTGGCCGGACGACCCGTCGATGGTGACGATATCGCCGCGCTTCAGCGTTATTCCGCCGATCCCCGTCAGCACCTCGTTTCGCATATCGACGCGCATCGAACCGGCGCCGACGACGCAGGGAATGCCCATGCCGCGGGCGACGACCGCCGCATGGCTGGTCATGCCGCCGCGCGTGGTCAAAATGCCTTCGGCGGCATGCATGCCGTGAATGTCTTCCGGGCTCGTCTCGATGCGAACGAGGATGACCTTGCGGCCTTCCGCCTCGACGGCGACCGCCTCTTCGGAGGTGAAGACGATCTCGCCGGTCGCAGCCCCCGGCGAGGCCGGAAGGCCGGAGCCGATCACATGGCGCTCGACGCGCGGATCGATGGTCGGGTGCAGCAACTGGTCGAGCGAGGCCGGCTCGATGCGACAGACGGCTTCCTCCTCGGTAATCACGCCCTCCTCGACCATATCGACGGCGATCTTCATCGCCGCCTTGGTGGTGCGCTTGCCGGAGCGGGTCTGCAGCATCCAGAGCTTGCCGCGCTCGACGGTGAATTCGAGATCCTGCATATCGCAATAATGGGCTTCAAGCCGGGCGCAAACCGCGTTGAACTCGGCAAAGGCTTCCGGCATCAGCTTTTCCATCGACGGCTTTTCCGAGCCGGAGGAAAGCCTCGCCTCTTCCGTCAGCGACTGCGGGGTGCGAATGCCGGCCACGACATCCTCGCCCTGGGCATTGACGAGAAACTCGCCGTAGAGCGCCTTTTCGCCGGTCGACGGGTTGCGGGTGAAGGCGACGCCTGTCGCAGACGAAGAGCCGAGATTGCCGAAGACCATGGCCTGGACGTTGACGGCCGTTCCCCATTCCTCCGGAATGCGATGAAGGGTGCGGAAGGTCATGGCGCGCGGGTTCATCCAGCTGCGAAAGACGGCGGCGATCGCCATCCAGAGCTGTTCCTGCGGATCCTGCGGGAAGGTCTCTTCCAGCTCCTCCTCGATGACGCGCTTGTAGAGCGAGACGACATGCTGCCAGTCGACGGCAGACAAATCCGTATCGTATTCGTAGCCGAGCCGGGCCTTCTCGTCTTCGAGGATTTCCTCGAAGATCTCGTGGTCGAGGCCCATGACCACATCGGCATACATCTGGATGAAACGGCGGTAGCTATCCCAGGCGAAGCGCGCATCGCCGGCGTCATGGCCGAGCGCCTGTACCGTCTCGTCATTGAGGCCAAGGTTCAGCACCGTGTCCATCATGCCGGGCATGGAAGCCTGCGCACCGGAACGGACCGAGAGGAGCAAAGGTTTTTCCCGATCGCCGAAGCGACGGCCGGTCAGTTCCTCCATGCCGGCAAGGCCAGACAGAACCTCTTCCCGCAAGCCTTCGGGAAGGGCACGGCCATTCTTGAGATAATGATTGCAGGCATCGCAGACGATGGTGATGCCGGGCGGTACCGGCAGACCAAGGCTCGCCATTTCGGCCAGATTGGCGCCCTTTCCTCCCAGATGGGCGATATCCGCCTTGCTACCCTCCGCCGTGCCACCGCCGAAGCGATAGACCCATTTCCGCATGACTGCCCTCCACCCGCGCAGCGTGTTCACACCCCTTCTACAGCATCGATCCAAAAATCGATATCGATTTTCGGAAAGCCTGATGCGTAGTTTCAAAGGGTTAGAGTGTCATTGGTGCATCCATTCGAATGCGAAAAGGGCACTCTGGGCTCGCCTGAACGATTGTGGAAATGCAACAGGGCAAGATTATGGTGCAGCGCAACATGAGACGGGGATTGCGCGTCGCCTTTGCGGCAGGGGAAACGCCGGCTTTCGGCAATGTTGGGGAACAAAGCTTTGCGGGGCCGGATCACATGCGGCCCCGCAAAGCTTTCCGCGCAGGACAGGAAACCCACGCGGGGGGTTCGAATTCGAAGGCCCGATTATGCTGTTACCGATGTAACAAAGGCCCGCCGTTCTTATAGCGTCAGGTTCGATGATTACACCAGAGGGCGCATCACCCATATGGGTGATTTGACGTAATTTAAGTAAACTTTTGATGCGTTTACGAGAGTGCGTCAGCTTGCTTCGCGCAGGAGTTCAGCGGCCTGAAGATCGACCGATACCAATTGCGACACGCCCTGTTCTGCCATCGTCACGCCGAACAGGCGGTTCATGCGCGCCATGGTGATCGGATTGTGGGTGATGATCACGAAGCGGGTCTCCGTGGAGGCCGCCATCTCGTCCATCAGGTTGCAATAGCGCTCGACATTATGGTCGTCGAGGGGGGCGTCGACTTCGTCGAGAACGCAGATCGGCGCCGGGTTGGTCAGGAAGACGGCGAAGATCAGCGCCATCGCGGTCAGCGCCTGTTCGCCGCCGGACAGAAGCGTCATCGTCTGCGGCTTCTTGCCAGGCGGACGGGCGAGGATTTCAAGGCCCGCCTCCAGCGGATCGTCGCTTTCGATCAGTTGAAGCTCGGCGGTGCCACCGCCGAAGAGGTGGGTGAAGAGCCGCTGGAACTGGGTGTTGACCACATCGAAGGCGGCGATCAGGCGTTCGCGGCCCTCGCGGTTGAGGCTCTGGATCGCGCCGCGCAGCTTGCGGATCGCGTCGATCACGTCGTCGCGCTCGCGGATCAGCGTTTCGAGCTTCTGCGACAGTTCCTGCTGCTCTTCCTCGGCCCGCAGGTTGACGGCGCCAAGGCGCTCGCGCTCCATCTTCAGACGATCGACCTCGCGTTCGATATCACGGATATCCGGCAGCGGATGACCATCGGTGAGACCGGCCAGACGCAAGACCTCATGAGGTGCAACGCCGAGCGTCTCGCGGATGCGGACTTCGCTTTCGTGGCGCTTTTCCGCCGCCGAGACCAGACGCTCCTCGGCGCGGCCACGGCGCTCGCGGGATTCGGCCAGTTCGGACAGGGCCGTTGCGGCGATACCATCGACGGCACGCTGGCGCGTTTCGGCTTCCACCAACCGGTCGGCAGCATCGCGGCGGGCGGCATCGGCCTTCTGCACTTCGTTCAGAAGCGCATGACGGCGCTCCTCGAACTCTTCCGGTGCTGCTTCGAGATCGGCGATCTCGTCGCGCGCCTCATCCTCGCGCTCCCGCAGGCTCTCGATATGCTGAGCAGCGCTGGCGGCACGCGTGGTCCAAGAAGTCCGCTCCTGCGCGATCGCAGAAATACGACGCTTGCGGGCCTCGACCTCGCGGCTCAGGCCCTCGTAGCGTGCCCGCGCCTCGGCCAGAAGGCCGCGATCGGTGGCGACGGCTGCCTGTTCGTCGCGCAGCCTTGCATCGATCTGCGACAGATCCGGCGCGTCCTCGATCTCGATACGGGCATTCTCTTCCTGAAGGACCAGATCTTCCAGCTGCGATTTCAACTGGTTGACGGCCTCGGTGACGATATCGCGACGGCGCATCAGATCGCCCGCGGCACGCTCGGAAGCGGCGAGCGCATCGCGCGCTTCAGACAGCGTGCGGGTGGCGAGACGGCTGCGTTCGCGCGCGTCCGACAGGTGACGTTCCTCGACCGCGATGGAAGCGGCCTTTTCCGCCAGAATGTCTTCGGCTTCGGAGAGAACGATGCCGGCTTCGTCGATCTCGGCTTCAAGCTCGGAAAGCCGGTTCTTCTGCGACAGGCGAAGAGCGGCAGCGCCCGGCGCTTCCGATCCGGTGACGTGGCCATCCCATCGGTAGACGGCGCCCTCGCGGGTGACAAGACGCTGACCGGGCTTCAACTTCGCCATCGCGGCCGAGGCCTGCGAAGTCTCGACGATGCCGATCTGCGCCAGTCGGCGGGAGAGTTCCGGCGGCGCGGTGACATGGGCGATCAGCGGTCTCGTGCCCTCCGGCAGCGAGGGGTCGGCGGCGGGATCGCCGTTCAGCGACCAGTAAGCGGGAGCCGCCGCATCGACGGGGCTTTCCAGATCATCGCCGAGGGCTGCACCAAGCGCCGCCTCGTAGCCGCGATCGACCCGGATCATCTCGGCAACGGCAACGAAATTGCCGGAGACAGCGCTCGTCGCCAGCATTTTCGAAATGGTGCGGGCTTCCGTTTCCAGCGCATTGAGCGCCGAGCGGGCGGCTTCCAGCGGGGCGCGGGCCATCTGCTCGTCGGACCGGGCCGACGACAGCATCGCCTCGACATCCTCGATCAGGACCGCGGCATCCTCGACGGCGATCTCCGCTGCCTCCACGGCCTCGCGGCGCTCATCGGGATCATCGAGGCCGGAGAGCTTTTCATTCACCGCATCGAGTTCGCCGGCGGCATCGCCGAGCTGGCGATCGAGGCGCTGGCGGCGCTCGGCAAGATCCCGGATCAGCCGCTCGAGCTGATTGCGGCCGGCAGCAGCCTCTGCACGCTCGGCGGTGACGGCGGCAAAACGCTTTTCGCTTTCGGCAAGTACGCTGCCGGCTGCCTCGAAAGCCTCGCGCATGTCATCGGATTCGACGCCGGCATCAGCCAGCATGTCATTCAGCTCGGCTTCTTCCTGATCGAGCTTTTCGAGGAAGGCAGTGTTATCGGCGGCGAGTTGCTCTTCGCGGCGGATATCTTCGCCAAGCTGCGAGAGCCGGCGGGAAAGTTCGTCGCGGCGCTTGAGGAGGCGGCCCTGTTCTTCTTCCAGCTGGCCACGGGCAATCTGAAGGCGTTGCAGCGCGGCACCGGCTTTCGCCTCCTCCTCGCGCAGTTCCGGCAGGCGAAGGCTCGCTATGGCCTGCTGCTTGGCGGCCTCCATCTGCGCCTGCGCCTTTTCGGCAACGATGACGGTGGCCTGATTGAGCGCGCTTTCCGCCTCGCCTTCTGCCTCCTTGGCCTGTACCCAGCGGATATGCAGAAGGGCCGCGTCGCGGGCGCGGATATCGGCCGACAGCATCTTGAAACGATTGGCCTGACGCGCCTGGCGCTTCAGGCTCTCGATCTGGCTTTCCAGCTGGGCGACGACATCTTCCAGCCTCTCCAGATTGCCTTCGGCGGCACGCAGGCGAAGTTCGGCCTCGTGGCGGCGCGAATGCAGTCCGGAAATGCCGGCCGCTTCTTCCAGCAATTGCCGGCGGGCCTGCGGCTTGGCGTTGATGAGTTCGCCGATACGCCCCTGGCCCACCATGGAGGGCGAACGGGCGCCGGTCGAAGCATCGGCAAAGAGAAGCTGCACATCCTTGGCGCGGGCTTCCTTGCCGTTGATGCGGTAGACGGAGCCGTTTTCGCGCTCGATGCGGCGCGTCACCTGGATCTCGTCGCTATCATTGAAGGCAGCCGGCGCCGTGCGGTCGGAATTGTCGAGGTAAAGGCCGACTTCTGCGGTGTTGCGGGCCGGGCGATTGCCGGAGCCGGAGAAGATGACGTCGTCCATGCCGGACGCGCGCATGTTCTTGTAGGAGTTCTCGCCCATGACCCAGCGCATGGCCTCGACGAGATTGGACTTGCCGCAACCATTGGGTCCGACGACGCCGGTCAGGCCGCGCTCGATGACGAATTCGGCCGGTTCGACGAAAGACTTGAAGCCCAGAAGGCGGAGTTTGGTGAATTTCATGCCGCCAGCTCTCTCGAATGAAGTCCAAGGGCGTAGGCGTTGCTGCGGGCCGGAGACCTGACGTCATGGTCAGACTGACCGGCCCGCGCAAAAACGCTATCCCTCCCCGATGGGGAGAGACGCAAAAGCTTACAGCATTCCGTCGAAGAGCTTCGACATAGCGGCAACGGACATGTCTCCAGAATACTTCTTGCCGTTGATCAGGAAGGTCGGTGTGGCATTGACGCCAAACTCGTCGGCCGCCCGCTTCACGACTGCATTCACATCATCGAGAAGCTTCTGGTTCGTCAAGCAGGCTTCGAAACTCTCCTGTGAGTAACCGGCAAGCTTGACGGTCTGCAGGAGGGCTGCGCGGACATTGTTGTCCTTCGGCGCCGCCCAGGAGACCTGCTGCTTGAAGAGCATCGATACCATGGCAAAATACTGATCGTTGCTTGCCGGCTGCTTCGGATCCTGCGGGTTGGAACGGGCCAGCATGAAGGCAGCGGTGGCGACCGGATCAAAGGGGAATTCGCGCAGGATGAAGCGCACCTTGCCCGTTTCGACATACTTCTTCTTGATTTCGTCGAAGGCCGTGTTGTGGAAATGGGCGCAGTGCGGGCAGGTCAGCGAGAAATATTCGATGACCTTGATCGGTGCGTTTTCCGGGCCGATCGCCATGTCCGGCAGCGAACCCGGCTTCAGCGCGGCATCCATGTCGACATTGCCCTGGCTATCCGGCGGCGTATCTTCCTGGGCGAAGGCTTCGGACACGCCGAACGGCAACGCCGGGCTGAGGCCGATTACGGCGACACCGCCGAGAAGCGCGCGTCTGGTGGTCGTCAATTCTGTCATCTGCATGGAACACCCTGGTTAAGGTTTGTGCGTTTGGACATTCCGTATCGCGGCGTCCGCACGCCCACAAGCTGTCGATAAGGAAATCTCTTCAAAGAATTGTGACAAAACGGAGGTGCAATCACCATCTACGACACGGCGACCAACGGAATGGCGGCCAGACGGGTCATGCAACGGCCTTTTCAGCGCCGACCACGCTTTTGCAGGACCGCGGTTCCCAGCCTCTCGACCGCTTTGCGCAGGGCTTCGCTTTCGATGCCCTCCATCATCGCGTCGAGACGCCGGGCAGCCTCACCTTTCAGGGGCTGCAGCTTTCTCGGATGGCGGGTCGGCTGAGAGACCGGTTTCTGGACGATGCGGATCTGGCGGACGGCCGGAAAGCCGAAGAAGCCGTTGATGCGCGCGATCAGTTCGCCCTGAGCATGGCTCAAGAACAGCGCGCGCGCACCTTCGCAGGCGATCGTCAGCACGCCTGGCTGATGGCCGCCATCATCGCCATAGCGCTCGCCATACTGACCGTTGCGCGGCCAGGCGATCTTTTCCGGCCGGGAGCAATCGGCAAAATCCTCGCCGGCAATCTCGTCCCAGGAGCCGAGCAGCGCCGTCGAGATGCCGGCACGCCGCGCCAGCACCGGATCGATAATGCCGTTCGCCACTTCGGAGATCTGGACTTCGCCCTTGCGACGAAACGACGTTTTACCTGCTTGGGGCTTCATGGTCTGGCGAGGGTGCTCTCGGTTGGATTTCAGCGGATACGATGCCACCGTTTGACGGCGGCAATCATGAACGCGCGGCTGCACGTGATGGAGATTACCATGAATAGCGCCGCGATGACATAATGTTGGGCCGGATGAAATTGATGGGGATCGCGGCAGATAACAGCGACGCCCACGGCCAGCCAGCCTCCAAACCAGGCAATCGAGGTGACGGCGAGCGCTATCGCTACTATACCATCGACGATGCTTCGTGGCCGAAATGTCCACCGATCTATTTCTGGCCAGTCGAATGCCCCGCGAAGCGTAATCACCAGATCGTCATGCAAAAAAATCTCGGTAGCCTCGCCATATGGGGTTCCCGAGATCGCCCGCGAGGGCGCCGGCCTGGCGAGCGAGTGCCAGAAACACGACAATTGCTGCCGCACTCGATAAAATCGTCAAGACAAAGGCGGGCAATTGGGGAGCTTTCAATAACGTGATGATGATTTCTGCCAATTTGCTATCTCCTTGAGCTTTACGGGGAGGCTGCAGCTTAGGGATGACGGCCCTCGTCCCCAGCTTTCCGATCATAAAGCGATTGGCGAAGATCTTTACTCCCACTATTTTGGGTTCATGAACGTTTCCCCCGCCGCCGCTGGCTCGCCTCCATCGCTCGCCGAACAGCTTCTCTCCTGGTACGACCGGCACCATCGCGACCTGCCGTGGCGGGTGACGCCGCCGGCCGCAAGAGCGGGCAAACAGGCCGATCCCTATCATGTCTGGCTATCGGAAGTGATGCTGCAGCAGACCACGGTGCAGGCGGTCAAACCGTATTTCGCAAAATTCCTCGGGCTCTGGCCGACCGTCAACGACCTTGCATCTGCGCCCGTCGAGGATGTGATGGCCGCATGGGCGGGGCTCGGCTATTATGCCCGTGCCCGCAACCTGAAAAAGTGTGCCGAAGCGGTTGCCTCCCTGCATGGCGGGGTTTTCCCCGATACGGAGGCGGGGCTCAAAGCCCTGCCCGGCATCGGCGATTATACATCCGCTGCGGTGGCGGCAATCGCGTTCAACCGGCAGGCCGCCGTGATGGACGGCAATGTCGAGCGCGTCATCTCCCGGCTCTATGCGATCGATGCGCCGCTTCCCGGCTCCAAACCTGCCATGAAGGCGAAGGTGGCTGACCTGACACCTTCCGACCGGCCCGGCGATTTTGCCCAGGCGATGATGGATCTCGGAGCGACGATCTGCACGCCGAAGCGGCCGGCCTGCGCGCTCTGTCCGTTCAACCACGACTGTCTGGCGCTTGCGACCGACGAGCCCGAACGGTTTCCGGTGAAGGCCGCGAAGAAGGAAAAGCCGGTGCGCTTCGGGGCAGCCTTCGTCGCCGTGACGCCCGATGGCGCGGTGCTTCTGCGACGGCGCATCGAGACCGGGCTTCTCGGCGGCATGACGGAAGTGCCGACGACCGCATGGACCGCAAGGATAGACGGCGGGACGACGCCCGATCACGCTCCTTTCGCCGCCGACTGGCAGGCCTGCGGCACGATCATCCATGTCTTTACCCATTTCGAGCTGAGGCTTTCGGTTTTTCGCGTTCAATCGGCAAGGCATGATATTGACGGGGGATGGTGGGAACCGGTGGAGACGCTGTCCGCACAGGCCCTGCCGACCGTCATGAAGAAGGCAATCACGCAGGCTATACCGCTGGCCTTCGTTTGATAGACGAACCATACAGACCGGAGGAAGCATGACACCCAGGATCGACCACATCGTCTTCGATATCGGCAAGGTACTGATCCATTACGATCCCGATATCCCCTATTCGCGGATCATACCGGACGCGGCCGAAAGGGCATGGTTCTTCCAGAATGTCTGCACCCATGAATGGAACCTCGAACAGGATCGCGGGCGAAGCTGGGACGAGGCGGAAGCCCTTTTGATTGCCGACCATCCCGAGCGCGCGGAGCATATCCGCGCCTTCCGGAAGCACTGGCACGAAATGGTGTCGCATTCCTACGACGACAGCGTTGCGATCATGAAAGGCCTGATCGACAAAGGGCATGACGTGACGATGCTGACGAACTTTGCCGCCGATACGTTTGCGCAGGCGCGCGGCATGTTCGCCTTTCTGAACCTGCCGCGGGGGGTGACCGTTTCGGGCGAAATCGGGCTGATCAAGCCGGATCTCGCGATCTACGAAAAGCATGCCAGGGATTTCGGGTTGGTGCCGGAAAACACCATCTTCATCGATGATTCCTTCCCGAATGTGGAAGCAGCGCGGGCGGCCGGATGGCAGGCGGTGCATTTCACCGGCGCCGAAAAACTCCGCAAGGACCTGGCCGGCTACGGCATTGCCACATGATCGCGACAATCACAAAAGTGCGGTGACGGCGCGCACGCGCCCCACCACATCGAGCGCTTCTACCGCGTCCGCAGCCACCGTCCGGCTTCGGTAGCGGCGCCCGTTATCGGCGATCAGATCGAGCGATCCATCGAGCTGACGCTGGACACGACGGACGAGACGGTCACCATCCGTGCCAAAGACGTAGATGCAGCCGTCGGTCAGCAAGCGGTCGCCGGTATCGACGAGCATGGGAGCGCCATCGGCAATCGTCTGCGCCATGCTGTCTCCGGCCGCCCTCACGACACGCAGGCTTGCTGCCTGCAGCGTGAGACCGGCGAGGAAACCCTGCGGAAGAGCGGCGAGGAAGCGGTCGCGCGCTGCATCTTCACCAGCCTCATCGATGGCGCCTTCGAGCCCGATGTCGTCGCTCCAGCCGGAGCCGCCGCCGTTCGGGGGTTCAGCAAAACCTCCGGTGGCAAAGCCCGGCGATCCGTTCATCGATACCGGGGCGATGTGCAACTGTCCGCCCACATATTGCCAGTCCTGCGCGAGCAGAGGCGCCGGAACATTCGCCACCCTCGCTAAAACCTCAAGGGCGCTGTACCGCGGTTCCGTGCGGCCATGGCGATAATTGTCGATGGTGTTGTCGCGCAGGCCGAGGGCCTTTACCGCCCGGCCACGGCCGCCGATCAATTCGCACAAGACCAGCATTTTCAATGCCGTCGCGCCGCGTTCAGGGGAAATCGTCGACCAGCTCGCGGAAAATTTCGCGACGGCTCGCTCCACCCTGCGGTGCTGATCATCATTGATGGGTAAAAGGATCATCGGCAATTTAACCGGCGGGTCATAAGCGGGATCGAACTATACCATTCACAACCTGTGATATGTTCGCACAATCACAAAAAATGCAATGGCCAGCGAATAAAAATATGACTGATGATCATTTTTATTCCGCCTCTTCCCCGGATGCCCGAAGACACTGAAACGGCGATCGGCGGTTCGCAAATCGAAAGACGCGTGCCCAAACGGCGCGACGCCCGGAGGCGATCCGGGCGTCGTAGTTCCTCTTCCGGGACTGGAGATACAAAAACCGGTCGAGGAATATCGACTGGCACTGGACCGGTGGATCAGTCCATCTTTGCCATATCGGAGCGGATGACGGCACGAAGATCATCGATCGGGCGCAGGGATTGCCCATCGTGATAGTGCCAGAATGTCCATCCGTTGCATGCATCAAGGCCCTGCACTTTTGCGCCAAGGCGATGAATGGAGCCCGCCTCGCCGCCTGCCGCCAGCGTGCCATCGGCACGGATGATGGCGCTCCAGCGGCGCTTGACGTCGGTCAGAACCTGGCCGGGACGGACCAGACCGGCTTCGACCAGAGTGTTGAAGGCAACGCGCGGTTCGGCGCGCTTGCCGGTGAGGACGGTCAGCTCGGCCTTGCCGAGCGGCTCGACCGCCTCGATGCGGGCGGATGCCGCATCGATATAATCCTGCTCGCGCTCGATGCCGACGAAATTGCGGCCAAGGCGCTTGGCAACGGCGCCGGTGGTGCCGGAACCGAAAAAGGGATCGAGAATGATGTCACCCGGCTTGGTGGAGGCCATGATGACGCGGGCCAGGAGCGCTTCCGGCTTCTGGGTCGGATGGACCTTCTTGCCGTCCTCGCCCTTCAGACGCTCACCGCCCGAGCAGATCGGAAACAGCCAGTCGGAGCGCATCTGCACGTCGTCGTTGGAAGCCTTCAGCGCGTCGTAGTTGAACGTGTAGCTCTTGGCCTTGGCGTCGCGGCTTGCCCAGATCATCGTCTCGTGGGCGTTCTGGAAGCGGCGCCCCTTGAAGTTCGGCATCGGGTTGGTCTTGCGCCAGACGATGTCGTTGAGGAGCCAGAAGTTCAGGTCCTGCATGATGGAGCCGACGCGGAAGATGTTGTGGTAGGAGCCGATGACCCAGATCGTGCCATTCGGCTTCAGGACGCGGCGGCAGGCGAGCAACCACGCACGGGTGAAGGCGTCATAGACGTCGAAGGAGGCAAACTGATCCCAGTCGTTATCGACGGCATCGACCAGCGACTGATCCGGACGGTGAAGCGTACCGCCGAGCTGCAGATTATAGGGCGGATCGGCGAAGATCGCATCGACCGACTTGTCCGGCAGCGCTTCTAGCGCGGCGACACAATCACCCTTGATGATGGAATTCAGCCAAGAAGCCGGACGGACCTGCTGTTTCAGGTCTGCCAGCGGAAGCACTGCTGCCATGGGACACTCGCTACGCTTTACTCGAACGATCTTTACTCGCTGTTATGGTTACCGATGTTGGTTACCAAAACCTGAAGCATGGACACGATTTAGCGAAATTCTGCGAGAGGGCGCGTTTTCAGCGGGTTCGCAAGACCGTCGAAACACGCACCGGATGCGTTAAAATCGGAACATGAGACGAGGCAATCAGCAGGTTGAAAGAACAGGCCGAGACGCTTGCCGAAGCAAGCTGGTTGCACCAGACCGCACGATGCCACCGTGTCACATCGGTATGAGTCACATCGGTATGAAAGGCGACCGCTCGCTTCGATGTGCGTTTTTTCCTTGTTGCCTTATGTCGATCCGGGGCAGACGTATTGCCGCCTAACAAATCTCGATTGTCCTTCGGTGCGGGTCAATCAGCCCGATTTAGGGGGGCGCGACAATTACGTCGCCACACTTCCTTGTAATCCCCTTCTCCGCTGCCTATTCAAGGGACTGGCTCGATTTGGGTCCGGTTCGAAAAAAGAGGTGACGGGGCACGATGGAGAGCGTGAGCATTGGATTGGTCCTGCTTCTGGCAGTGGTCTTGAGCGGGACGATCACACGTATCCTTCCCTTCGGTATTCCCCTTCCCCTCGTGCAGATCGCGCTCGGTGCGGCGATATCAGGCGTCACCGGCGGCGGCGTCGAACTGGATCCGGAGATCTTTTTCCTGCTCTTCCTGCCGCCGCTTCTCTTCCTCGATGGCTGGCGCATTCCCAAAGAGGGGCTGTTTCGCGACAAGGGCGTCATTCTCGAACTGGCGCTCGGGCTCGTCGTCTTCACCGTTCTCGGGGTTGGGTTTCTTATCCACTGGATGATCCCGGCCATGCCGCTCGGCGGTCGCCTTCGCGCTCGCCGCCATCGTCTCGCCGACAGATCCGATCGCGGTGTCGGCGATTGCCGCACGGGTTCCTATCCCCAGCCGTCTCATGCACATTCTCGAAGGGGAATCGCTGCTCAACGATGCGTCCGGCCTCGTCTGCATGCGGCTTGCCGTTGCCGCGACGCTGACCGGCGCGTTCTCGCTGTCGGATGCGATCGGCACCTTCGCGTGGCTTGCCATCGGCGGCGTGGCGATCGGCTTCGGCGTCACCTGGATCGTCATGAAGGTGAAGGAATTCGCCTCGCGCAAGATCGGCGAGGAGCCGGGCGCGCAGATCCTGATCAGCCTGCTCATCCCGTTCGGCGCCTATCTGCTTGCCGAACATCTGCATTGCTCCGGCATCCTGGCCGCGGTCTCCGCCGGCATCACCATGAGCTATTCGGAGCTGACGGGCCAGGCGCTCGCCATCACCCGCGTGCGTCGCGGCGCTGTCTGGGATACGGTCCAGTTTGCGCTCAACGGCGTCATCTTCGTGCTGTTCGGCGAGCAATTGCCGGGGATCGTCTCCGGTGCGGCGCGGGTGGTGACAGAGACGGGTCACCTGCATCCGATCTGGCTCGTCGTCTATGTCATCGCCATCAACGTCGCGCTCTGCGTGCTGCGTTTCATCTGGGTGTGGGTATCGCTGCGCTTTACCCTGTTTCGCGCCGCCCGCCGTGGCCAGGAAGTCCGCAAGCCGCACTGGAAACTGTTGCTGGCAACGACGCTTGCCGGCGCACGCGGCGCCATCACCCTTGCGGGTATCCTGACACTGCCGCTCGTGATGAACGACGGAACGCCATTTCCGGCACGTGACCTTGCCATCTTCCTTGCGGCAGGGGTGATCATCGTGTCGCTGATCGTCGCCAGCGTCGGCCTGCCGCTGGTGCTGCACCATGCCATCCTGCCGCCCGAACCGGATCACCATCAGGAAGAGGATATGGCGCGTATCGCGGCCGCCGAAGCGGCGATCCGGATGATCGAGAAATTGCAGCATGCGATGGGCGAAGGCCGCATCGATGCCGACATGTATACGGAAGTCGGCACGCGACTGATGGAACTCTACCGGCAGCGCATCGAAGGCCGCTCCAAGATGGGCGACGAAGCCGAGACCGTGCGCAAGATGGAAGAGGTCGAACGCCGGCTGCGCCTTGCCGCCATCCGCGCCGAGCGCGATGAGTTCTTCCGGCTGAGCCGCCAGCGCAAGCTGTCGGAAGATGTCGCCCGCAAGCTGATCCGCGATATCGACCTGGCCGAAACGCGCTTCACGTCCTGAGAGCATATAGTAACATCACCACCGACCGGGGCTTTTTGCCGCGAAATCCGGCTTGCCGATTGTTCGCGGCGGCTTCGTCGTGTAGATGCCCTGTCGACCCATACGAGAAGAGACTATTCACCATGAGCGGCTTCGACCTCATCATCTTCGACTGCGACGGCGTGCTCGTCGATTCCGAAATCATTGCGGCGCAGGTGGAATCGCGGCTTCTGACAGAGGCCGGTTATCCGATCAGCACCGAGGAAATGGGCCAGCGCTTCGCCGGGCTGACCTGGAAGGACATCCTTCTCGCGGTCGAGAAGGAAGCCGATATTCCGCTGTCCGCCTCGCTGCTCGACAAGTCGGAAAAGCTGCTCGATGCGCGGCTTGCCCGCGATGTGAAGATCATCGAAGGCGTGAAATTCGCGCTGGCGCGGCTGACCACGCAGCGCTGCATCTGCTCCAATTCGAGCAGCGCGCGGCTGGACATGATGCTGACGAAAGTCGGGCTCAAACCCTATTTCGCGCCGCATATCTATTCGGCCAAGGATCTCGGACCGGATCGGGTCAAGCCGAAGCCGGATATTTTCCTCCATGCGGCGGAACAGTTCGGCGTTTCACCGTCGAAATGCCTCGTGATCGAGGATTCCACCCATGGCATCCATGGCGCACGGACGGCCGGCATGCGCGTCGTCGGGTTTACCGGCGCCTCGCATACCTATCCCAGCCATGCCGACCGGCTGACCGATGCAGGCGCCGAAACCGTGATCTCGCGGATGATGGACCTGCCGGCCGTCGTATCGGCACTCGGCGAATGGGCCGGGGCCGTCTGAGCCACTCGACCGGAAACGATTAAGGCGCGGTGCAGCCCTTCGGATCCGGTCAGCGCGCTTCAGCTTTTCGTTTTTTTGCGCATGTCGTTACCCGAAGCTCGGGCGATCTTCGGGAGACATGCTCCACCTTGCTGTTTCCACGCAATTGCGGATGTGAAACCGGTTCCCACTTTTGCCGGAATGGCTCTAGAAGCGGGCGACGAGGCTCAATCTTGCCGCGTGGCTTTCGGCGCCATTGCCGAATTCGCCCGTATACGTCAGCTTCAGCCGCGCCGTCTTCGACAAGGGGGCGGCAATGCTCGCCTCGATCACCGCCGTATCGCGCGGGACCGCGACGCCTTCGATCATGAACGGGCTGCCGCCGGCATAGGAGAAGGTGGTTGCCGGCGTCACGTCGCCGACGGCATGCCGCCAGCCGGCCATGCCCGAGAGCATGACCGGGATCTCGTCGGCCTGTACTTCGGTCGACCAGCGAACCCCGATCGTGGTGAAGGTCAGATTGTCGGTGCCGCTGCGGGCCGAGAGAGCTGCCGCACCGCCGTTTTCTGCAAAACCGTCGGTATCGAGGCTCACATAGGCGACATCGGCAAAGGGGCGCAGTTCCAGCTTGTCGGCCTTGAAGCCCCAGGAGATGTCGGCAAAGGCCTGGCGGGTGGCGCTGTCGTAATTCGCCTTCAGACGATCGGAGAACGTGCCGAAGGAGAGGCTGCGGTCGGTTTCGATCTCGCTCTTGGAATAGAGCGCGCCGCCAGTGAAGGAAAACGGCCCCCAGCTGTTCGATGCATAAAGGGCGGCATGATAACTGTCGGCATCCGCCTCACCGCTGCTGCTCGTATGGCTGTAGCCGAGAGCGCCGCCGAGATGCCAGCCGCCCACGGTCTCGTTGTCGGCGCCGATCACGAGGCCGCCCGTGCCGCCATCTATCCCGGCGGCATTGCCATCGCCTGAGATCCGCGTGCTGGCGCCGAGCCCGGCCATCCAGAAGGACGGACCGTCATCCGCCGTCTTTGTGGCCTGCACTGCCGAAGTCCCGTTTCCGCCCTCTACGGTAACGGAGCCCGTGCCGGAGAAGCGATCGAGGATCGCATCGCGCAGGAGATCGGAATTTTCGATCAGCATGCTTTTCATCGAGACATGGCTTTCGCCGCTCAGTTGCGCGAAGGCATCGCGCGCTCCAGACGCCGAAAGCGGCAGGACGCCGAGAAAAAGCGTGTTGTCGGTCCCGAGCGCCTGCACGGCATTGGCCGTCGCCCGGCCGTTTGCCGTCGTCGCCACATCGGCGAAGTCAACGTCGTTGCGATAAAGGCCAAGCGTCACGCCGGTCGGATCATAGGTGAGGATCGGCGAGAGAAAGGCGAGATCGGTGGTCACGGTGTCGAATTCGCCGACGATGCTCGAACCGGTCAGGATCATATAGCTGGTCGACAGGCCATAGGTGCCGTTGCCCGCCAGAATAGAGAGCGTGCTGCCGTTTCGGATCGTGACCGAACCGGTTGCGGCAACGCTGCCCGAAGCACCGGAGGCTTCCGTTTCGACCTCGTAGGTCGAGCCGGTCTCGAATGTCAGATTGCCGTTGACCGTGACGGTGGCATAGCCGCTTCCGGGCGCGAGCGTGCCGCCCGACGCGACCGTCAGCGTGCCGACGTCGCCGCTTCCGGTCAAAAGGCCGCCGGTATAGATCGAGAGCGTGCCGCCGATCGAGCCGTCGTTGACAAGCGTGCCACCGGTGACGGTGGCATCACCGGTGATCGTGCCGCTGTTGGAAAACGTGCCGCCGGTATTGGTGAGCGAGGCGATCGTGCCATCGTTGGACGCGGTGCCGGCATTTTCGACCGCACCGGCAATCGCGCCGGAATTGTTGACGAAGGTTCCGCCGGAGGTAACCGATACATCACCGAGCGTTGCGTTGTTGGTGACGCTGCCACCCGAAACCGTCGTCCCGCCCGTGACCGTGCCGCCGGCATTGTTGATGAAGGTGCCGGCGGTATTGTCAAGCGAGGCGATCGTACCGGCATTCGTCGTGTTGCCGGCATTGGCGACGTCGCCTGCGGTGGCACCGGTATTGTTGGCAAACATCGCAGCCGCCGTCACATCCACGGCATTGACGACGAAATTATTGGTGACGCTGCCGCCCGAGACCGTCGTCGTGCCGGTGACAGTCCCGCCGTCATTGTTGACGAAACTGCCGGCGGTATTGGTGAGCGAAGCGATCGTGCCGGCATTCGAGCTTGAGCCGGCATTGGTCACGGCTCCGGCCGTTGCGCCGGAATTGTTGGAGAACATCGCGGCTGCCATCACATCCACGGCATTGACGACGAAATTGTTGGTGACGCTGCCGCCCGAGACCGTCGTCGTGCCGGTGACAGTCCCGCCGTCATTGTTGACGAAACTGCCGGCGGTATTGGTGAGCGAGGCGATCGTGCCGGCATTGGAGACGGTACCGGCATTGGTCAAGGCGCCAACTGAGGCCCCGCTATTGTTGGTGAGAATGCCGGATGAGCCGATGGTGGCGTCGGAAAGCGTGCCGTTGTTGTTGAGCGTCCCGTCCGAGACTGTCGACGAGCCAGTAACCGTGGCGCCGCCATTGTTGATGACGGTGCCGCCGGAGGTGATCGCAAGGCCGGAAAGCGCGCCGTTGTTGGTGAGCGTGGCGCCATCGACGCTTGCCGTGCCGGTCACCGTGCCGTCGTTGATGACCGAGCCGCCGGATGCGGTCACATCGCCATCGAGCGTGCCCGAGATGCCGAGATAGCCGCCGGTGACGGTCGCATCGGAGGCGAGCGTGCCGCCGGTCGAGACTTCGACCCTGCCCGTTGCCGATACGGTTGTACCGCCCGGCGCGGAAAGATCACCCTCGACACGAAGCGTGCCGCCCGAGACATCGAGACTATTGACGACGAAAGGGCCGCTTTCGATGGCGGTACCGCTCGAGACCGAGGCCTGATCGGCGGCTCCCGGTGCGGCCGGCGCAGTCGACCAATTGGCGCCATCGGAAAAGTCGTTATTGCCGGCGCCGGTCCAGACCGATTGCGCCGAGGCCGGAGACGACAGAATGAGGGTCATGGTGGCAATGGAAGAACACTGCCGCAAACGCCGCGCCATAGCGGTCTGAATGCCGGTCTGTCCCGCCTTTTTCATCGCCCCTTGCCCCCTGCCGCGTCGTCAGGACAAAAAAGTCCTTAACGATTTGCTAATGCAGACTAGGGGCTTATGGTTAATGCTTTCTTAAAACAGGAACGGCCGCACCGCGCACATGGCGCCGTGCGGCCGTTGATCCCGAATCAACGCTTGCGCGCGGGCTTGGGCGCGGTGCCTTCGGCAAAGCCGAGCCGAACCTTCACGAAACTCGACGGACCGCCGGCCTGGTTGGCCAATGTCACGTCCTGCTTGCGGAAAATGAACTGCGTGCCGCCATCGACCAGATCGACCGGATAGGAGATCTTCTGCGAGGAGACGACCTTGTCGCCATCCACGACTTCGACGACGATGGGCAGCATCACCTTGCCGGCCTTGCCCAGAGGGCCCTGGACGATGCGGCCCTGGGCCACGACATCGACGGTCATCGTCGTCTCGTTGGCGGTGCAGGCCCGCGTCACGTCGGCGAACGATGCCTGATAGAGAAGCTTCTGCGGATCGCCGTTACCACCGGGCGCATAGGCCGAATAGATGGCGTTCTGATCCAGCATGGACACTTGCGGGCAATGTGCCTGCACGACGGGTGTGACCGGCCCGGTCGGCTGACGCTCCGGCAAAGGCAGGTTCGTATCGCCATAGCCTTTGGAACGACCCCATGGATCCGGCCTGTCGCCCGGTGTCGTGGAGCAACCGCCCAAAAAGGCGATCAGCGATACAGCCAGAAAAGCGCGCGAAACCTTGCCAACCACGATACTCAACCCTCTGCCATCATGTTTCGGGAACGGATGAGAGCATTGATTTTGTGCCCTTTCACCGTCGCTGGGAGTGGTCTATATCAGCGGCGCAGACAAAAATCGATTGGGGATTAGAGGTCGTGGACTACATTTCTACCCGGGGCGATGCGCCCGCGCTTGGCTTCCGTGATGCGCTGCTGGCAGGGCTTGCACGCGATGGCGGACTTTACGTGCCGCGCGAATGGCCGTCGCTGACCAAGAAAGAAATCCGCGGCCTGAGGGGCAAGAGCTATCAGGACGTGGCCTTTGCGATCATCAGCCGATTCGTCGATGGCGAGATCCCCGACGACACGCTGAAGGCGATGATCGATGAGGCCTACGCGACGTTCCGCCACCCGGCGGTCGTACCTCTCGTCCAGACCGGGCCCAATGATTTCATCCTCGAACTCTTCCACGGCACGACGCTGGCGTTCAAGGACGTTGCGATGCAGCTTCTCGGCCGGCTGATGGATTACGTTCTGACGGAGCGCGGCGAACGCGCGACGATCGTCGGCGCCACGTCGGGCGATACGGGCGGCGCTGCGATCGACGCCTTTGCCGGGCGCGACCGCACCGACATCTTCATCCTCTTTCCGCATGGCAAGGTCTCGCCGGTGCAGCAGCGGCAGATGACGTCGTCCACGGCCTCGAACGTCCATGCGATCGCGGTCAAGGGCAATTTCGACGACTGCCAGACGCTGGTCAAGGAGATGTTCGCCGATGCCGCCTTCCGCGACAAGGTGAAGCTTTCGGGCGTCAACTCGATCAACTGGGCGCGCATCATGGCCCAGATCGTCTATTATTTCACCTCTGCCGTCTCGCTCGGGTCTCCCGACCGCAAGGTGTCGTTCACCGTGCCGACCGGCAATTTCGGTGATATCTTTGCCGGCTATGTCGCCAAGAAGATGGGCCTGCCGATCGACCGTCTGGTCATCGCCACCAATGACAACGATATTCTCGCCCGCACGCTGAAGACCGGCCGCTATGAGATGATGGGCGTCAGGGCAACGACCTCGCCTTCGATGGATATTCAGATCTCGTCGAATTTCGAGCGTCTTCTGTTCGAAGCCTATGGACGAGACGCCGCTGCCGTCCGCTCCGCGATGGCGAGCCTCAAGCAATCCGGCGCTTTCGAAATAAAGCCCGACGTCCTGAAGGCCATCAAGCGCGAGTTCCGCGCCGGCCGCGCCACCGAGCGTCAGGTCGCCGCGACAATCCGCGAAACGCTTGCCGCCAGCGGCTATCTGCTCGACCCGCATACGGCAACCGGTGTCTTCGTTGCGGCCAAGAACAGCCGCGGCAATACGCCGATGGTGACGCTCTCCACGGCGCATCCGGCCAAATTCCCGGCGGCGGTAAAATCCGCTTGCGGAATTGATCCCGCCCTCCCATCATGGCTCTCTGATCTCATGGAAAGGGAGGAGCGCTTCGACACACTGGAACCCGAGCTTAAGGCCATCGAAGCTTTCATCAGCCAGCATGCCCGCGCTTGAGTGCCTCGTATCAAAGGCGCCGGAAAGAACTGAACATGAATGTTGATATCACCCGGCTTCCGTCGGGGTTGACGGTCGTCACCGAGACGATGCCGCATCTGGAAAGCGTTGCCCTCGGCGTCTGGATCAAGTCCGGATCGCGCAACGAGACCGAAGACGAGCATGGCATCGCCCATCTTCTCGAACATATGGCGTTCAAGGGCACCAAACGCCGTTCGGCGCGCGATATCGCCGAGGAAATCGAGGATGTCGGCGGCGAGCTGAACGCGGCAACCTCCACCGAGACGACCTCCTATTACGCCCGCGTGCTGAAGGATCACGTGCCGCTTGCCGTCGATATTCTGGCCGACATTCTGACGGAGTCGGAATTCGACGAGGAAGAGTTGCGGCGCGAGAAGCACGTCATCCTCCAGGAAATCGGCGCCGCCAACGATACGCCCGACGACGTGGTGTTCGACCGGTTTTCGGAAGCAGCCTATCGCGGCCAGACGATCGGCCGCGCCATTCTGGGCACCCCGGAAAAGGTCAACAGCTTCACGCCGAACCAGATCCGCGGCTATCTCTCGCGCAATTACACGACGGACCGGATGTTCATCGTGGCGGCTGGCGCCGTCGATCACGACTCGTTCTGCAAACAGGTCGAGCAACGGTTCGCCGGCCTGCCGCTGACCCCGAGTGCACCACCGGTCTTCGACCCGGCCCGCTATATCGGCGGCGACGTGCGCGAGGAACGCGATCTCATGGATGCGCAGGTCCTGCTCGGTTTCGAGGGCAAGGCCTATCACATGCGGGATTTCTACTGTTCGCAGATCCTCGCCAACATTCTCGGCGGCGGCATGTCCTCGCGCCTCTTCCAGGAAGTCCGCGAGAAGCATGGCCTGTGCTATTCGGTCTATGCCTTCCATTGGGGCTTTTCCGATACCGGCATTTTCGGCGTGCATGCGGCGACCAACGGCAACGAGCTGCCAAACCTCGTGCCTGTCGTCATCGAGGAACTGCGCAAGACTTCGGAAAAGATCGAGCAGCAGGAAATCGACCGCGCCCGCGCGCAGATCCGCGCCCAGTTGCTGATGGGCCAGGAAAGCCCTGCGGCCCGCGCCGGCCAGATTGCCCGGCAGATGATGCTTTACGGCCGCCCGATTCCGAACCCGGAGATGATGGAGCGGCTCGAGGGCATCACCACCCAGCGGCTGACAGACCTTGCCGGACGCCTGTTCTTCGACACGGTCCCGACACTCTCTGCCGTCGGCCCGATCGAAAAGCTGGCGCCGATCACCGAGATTTCGGCAGCTCTTTCCTCGCCGGAGGCGAAGGCGAAGAAAGTCGCCGGCTGAGCATGTCCGGAAAAGGTGGGCGATGACGCGGTCGATGTTCCGGTTTCTTTCGCGACAGCCGGACACGCCAGAGCTTTTCGGCACGAGCCACCTTCTGCGTCTGCCGCGCAACGGCGATTACAAGCAGTGGTACAAGCTGCGCTCGGAAAGCCGCGCCTTCCTGCAGCCGTGGGAGCCGACATGGCGTTCCGACGAGCTGACGGAAAGTTCGTTCCGTGCCCGCGTGCTTCGCGCCGGCCAGGAATTTTCAGCGGGACTGGCAGTGCCGATGCTGCTCTTTCGCCGTGACGACGAGGTCCTGCTCGGCGGGCTTACCGTCGGCTATATCCGGCGTGGTGCGGCACAGAGCTGCATGATCGGATACTGGATGGGGGAACGTTTTGCCGGCCAAGGCCATATGTTGGCCGCATTGAACATGGCAATCCCTTACATCTATGGCGGGCTTCAGTTGCACCGGATCGAGGCAGCTTGTATTCCGGACAACTGGAAGAGTATGCGGCTTTTGGAAAAGGCCGGATTCGAGCGGGAAGGGCTTTTGCGCAAGTATCTCAAAATAAACGGTGAATGGCGCGACCACGCGATGTTCTCCCGACTGCCTCAGGACGGCGAATTCGCAAAGATGATGCGGTCATGAGGATGTCCGCAATGAGTTTCGTTCGGCCTCTGCGGCTGGCGGCGGTGGCGCTTGCGCTCTTTGCTGCGCTGTTTGCCGTGGCAGCGCAGGCGGCCGAGCCGGTGAAGATCTCGCGCGACGATACCGCGCTCGACCTGACGCGCACGACCGATATCTATACGAACCAGGGCGAGGCCTTTCAGGTGACGACGGCGGCCGGTGCTGATGGTATCCGCCGGCGCATCGAGGTGCGTGCCACCTCGCCGAAGCATCAGGGCGACTGGGCGGTCTTTGCGCTCTCCAACGTGTCGGAGGAACAGCTGGAGCGCGTCATCGTCGCACCGCATTTCCGTCTGGTGAATTCCAAGATGTTCTGGCCCGATCTCGGCTCGCAGCGCATCATCTCGATCACTCCGTCGGAAGGCTTTGCGCTCGACCGGGTGGCGAGCCCCGATGCGGACGTCTTCCGTATCACGCTCAATCCGGGCGCGACGATCACTTTCGTCGCCGAGTTGGCGACCCCTTCCCTGCCGCAGATCTATCTGTGGCAACCGGATGCCTACAAGGATACGGTCAACGCGTTCACGCTCTATCGCGGTATCGTGCTCGGCATTGCCGGCCTGCTGGCCGTGTTTCTCACCATTCTCTTCGTCGTCAAGGGCACCTCGATGCTGCCGGCGGCAGCGGCGCTCGCATGGGCCGTGCTTGCCTATGTCTGCGTCGATTTCGGCTTTCTCGACAAGCTGATCACCGTCACCTCAAGCGATATCCGAATATGGCGGGCGGCTGCGGAAGTGGCGCTCGCCTCCTCGCTCGTGATCTTCCTGTTCACCTACCTCAACCTCAATCGCTGGCACGTGCATCTGGGCTATGCGACGCTTGCGTGGATCGTCGGTCTGGTGCTTCTCGGCGGTGTGGCGATCTATGATCCGTCGGTCGCCTCCGGCATCGCTCGGCTTTCCTTCGCGCTCACCGGCACGGTCGGCATTCTTCTCATCATCTATCTCGGCTTCAACCGTTATGACCGCGCCATTCTTCTGGTGCCGACATGGGGCTTGCTTCTCGTCTGGCTGTTCGGCGGGTGGCTGACCGTGACCGGTCAGCTCGACAACGACATTATCCAGCCGGCGCTCGGCGGCGGCCTCGTTCTGATCGTGCTTCTCATCGGCTTTACGGTGATGCAGCACGCCTTTGCCGGCGGCGCCTATCAGCAGGGCCTGTTTTCCGACCTGGAGCGCCAGTCGCTGGCGCTGACGGGGAGCGGCGATACGGTCTGGGACTGGGACGTGGCCCGCGACCGCGTCGTCACCACGCCCGACATATCGATGCGGCTGGGGCTTGATCCAGGCGCCATGCACGGACCGGTGCGCAACTGGCTGCCGCGGCTGCATCCCGACGACCGGGACCGGTTCCGCGCCACGCTCGACGTGCTTCTCGAACACCGCAAGGGGCGGCTCAACCACGAGTTCCGCATCCGGGCCGAGGACGGGCATTTCCACTGGCTGCAGATCCGCGCCCGGCCGGTGCTCGGCTCTGACGGCGAGATCATCCGCTGCGTCGGCACCGTTATCGATGTGACCGAGCAGAAGAACTCCGTCGAGCGGCTGTTGCAGGACGCGCTGCACGACAATCTGACTGGCCTGCCCAACCGGCAGATCTTCCTCGACCGGCTGCAATCGGTTCTGGCGCTGGCGCCTGGGGGCGATACGGTGCGCCCGACGGTTCTTGCCATCGACATCGACCGTTACAAACAGGTGAACGATACGCTGGGGATCGCCGCCGGCGACAATATCCTGATAGCACTCACCCGGCGTCTTCGCCGCCTGTTGAAGCCGCAGGATACGCTGGCACGGCTTTCCGGCGACGAATTCGGCCTGATCCTCGTTTCTGAACACGATCCCGCAAAGGTCGCCGATTTTGCCGATGCGGTGTCGAAGGCGATCATGGTGCCGATCAATTTTGCCAATCGCGAGATCGTGCTGACGGCCTCGATCGGCCTTTCCTCCTGGGTGGACCAGCAGGAGAGCGCCGTCGGCCTGCTTGCCGATGCGGAACTGGCCATGTACCGGGCCAAGCGCGCCGGCGGCAACAAGGTCGAGCCCTTCCGTCCCGCCTTCCGCGCCGGTGGAACAGACCGCCTGCAGCTCGAGACCGACCTTCGCCGGGCGATCGAGCGCAAGGAACTGTCGCTCGCCTATCAGCCGATCATCAGCCTCCGGGACGGCGAAGTCGCCGGTTTCGAAGCGCTGATGCGCTGGGAGCACCCGAAGCGCGGCAGCATTCCGGCATCCGAGTTCATCCCGATCGCCGAAATGTCCGATCTCATCGGACCGCTCGGCATTTTCGCGCTCGACCGCGCGGCGGCCGATCTCACCGGGTGGCAGAGCCAGACCGGCAATCTGCCGATCTTCGTTTCGGTGAACCTGTCGAGCGCGCAGCTGCTGACCGCCGATCTCTACAATGACGTCAGGGCGCTGTTCCAGAAGAGCCAGGTCGATCCAGGCCAGATCAAGCTGGAACTGACCGAGTCGCTGATGATGGAAAACCCGGAGCAGGCGCGGCTGGTGCTTTCCAAGCTCAAGGAAACCGGTCTGAGCCTGGCGCTCGACGATTTCGGAACCGGCTATTCCTCGCTCGGCTATCTGACGCAGTTCCCGTTCGACACGATCAAGCTCGACAAGGCGCTGGTGCGCGATGCCACCGACAAGCGGGCGATCCTGCTTCGCTCGGTGATCGCCATGGCCCGCGCGCTCGAAATGGTGGTTGTCGCCGAAGGCATCGAGACGGACGAGGATGCCGCGGAACTGGCCAAGATGGGCTGCCAGTACGGCCAGAGCTACCTCTTCGGCCCGCCGGTTGCGCCGGACGCGGTGCTCAGACTTCTCAAGGAACGTTTTCCGCTGACGAAGAGGGCGTAAAGCCGCCCTCCTCTTTTTCAGTCGTTTGCTCTTACGCAGCGAAAGTCGCGGGCTGGGTCGGCTGCGACGCGGCAGCGTTTGCCATGTGATCGTGGATCAGCTGATGGACGAATTGCAGCTTTGCGACGACAGCCGGTGCAAGGATGAACGGATAGAGATCCGGAACCCCCATGGAGCGGTGGATGCTGTTCAATGCAAGGCTGAACGGCACCCAGGCGGAGACGAGCTGCTCTGCGCCCGATGCGGCATAGGGATTGAACGCCACTTCGGCTGAAAGCTCTTCGTGGCGGCGCGGCT
The DNA here is from genome assembly GCA_028283725.1 of Neorhizobium sp. GTDB lineage: Bacteria > Pseudomonadota > Alphaproteobacteria > Rhizobiales > Rhizobiaceae > Neorhizobium. The sequence continues at coordinate 1,158,114 of JAPWKC010000004.1, forward strand.
CGATCGATATGCCATAGGCGCGCGCCGTTTCCAGCGTATCGACGATATGCAGGTAGTGGGCGAAGGTCTCGGCGAAATCCTCCCACGGGTGCGAGCTGGCATAGGTGCTCACATAGAATTGCTGCCAGTCCGGCGGCGGGCCGACTTCGTAGTTTCGCCGTAGCGCCTCGCCGTAATCCGCCGTTTCGTCGCCGAAGGCAGCGCGGAACTGATCGAGCTTGCCACCGTCGCGCACCAGGCGATCCCAGATGTAATGACCGGTCTCGTGCCGGAAATGGCCGAGCAGCGTGCGGTAGGGCTCGTTCATCGAAACGCGGATCTGCTCTCGGGTCGCATCGTCCGCCTCGGCGGCGCGAATGGCGATCAGGCCGTTTTCATGGCCTGTCATCGCCGCCTTCAGCGTGCCGTCGGGCTGAATTTCATCGACGAGGAAGTCGAAGACGAGACCGCCTTCGGGATCCTCGTCGCGATTGATGCGCGGCAGGTTCCAGCGCATCATCGAATAAAAGAGATGCCGCTGCGCCTGGCTGATGCTGCGCCACTGGTTGAGCCCCTCTTCCGTCGAGGCGTCCGGCACCAGCCGGTTGTGTCGGCAGGCCGGGCAGAAGGGATGCGGATCGTCCGCCAGAACCGTCCAGTTGCAGACGTCGATGGCGGCGTTCTCGCAGAGACGCACCTTGTGGTTCTGATCGGAAAACAGGTGCCAGGTCGCGTCCATCGGTGATGGTGCCGCGCTGGAATTCATCTGGGCCTGCTGGTCCTGTCCGATCGCGTGCATTTCCAGAAGCTCCGGCACGAAGGCCAGGCGGTAGCCGCAATTGACGCAGGTCCGGTTGTCGAAATGAATGGTCTGGCCACAATGATCGCAGTCGTAGAGGCGCATGGCGAAATCCGTTGACGATTGGGTTGGGCTTTTGAACTGCGGCTCGTGACACATGCAAAAAACCTGTCCCGGCGAGCCGTCGGAACAGGTTTGGGTCAGGCATCGGCTGACGTCGGATCAGAGACGATCTACGAAGTCCTTTGCAGCGTCCTTGACCTTGCCCTTGGCCTGCTGGGCATGGCCCTTGGCTTCCTGGGCGCCGCCCTTGGCCTTCAGCTTTGGGTTATCGGTCATGTCGCCGGCTGCCTGCTTTACCTTGCCGGATACCTCATTGGCCTTGCCGGCGATCTTATCACTGGTGCTACCCATCTTGGTTCTCCTTTAATCGATCGACGCGATCTTGCGTCTTGCAAGGATTAAACGAGGAGAGCCGGGATTTCGTTCCATCGGGCGCCGAATGTTTTGCCTGAACGAAGCCGGAATACCGATCAGGCGTGGCCGGCATCGGCGGACAGCATTTCCGGCGATACGCCCATCGACGCCAGCGCGCGCTCGTATTTGCCTTCCACGAGGCCATCGAAGATCAGGTCGTCGCGCGCAGGGCAGTTGAGCCAGCCATTGCCGGCAATTTCGTTTTCGAGCTGTCCCGGTCCCCATCCCGCATAGCCGAGAAGCATGGTGGCGCGGTTGGGACCGCGGCCGGCACAGATAGCCCGGATGATATCGAGCGTCGCGGTCAACGATATTTCGTCGCTGACGGGAATGGAGGATTCGCTGGAGAAATCATCGGAGTGGAGCACGAAGCCGCGCCCGCTTTCCACCGGCCCGCCGGAGAGGATCGGAAAATCCCGTGTATCAGGGGGCAGCATGATGATATCCGCTTCGTCCATCAGCTTCAGATGCAAAAGCACATCCGGGAAGGAGATTTCCTGCGAGCGATTGATGACGAACCCCATGGCGCCGGCCTGCGAGTGGGCGCAGATATAGACGACGCTTCGTGCAAAATTGCCATCCTGCATGCCGGGCATGGCAATCAGGAACTGGCCATCGAGAAAGCCGCGCTCGCGTCCGTCCGTCAGGGTCGAGAATGCCATCATACCTCCTGTTTCCGGCCTCGTGCTTCCGGCTGAAGGCCGGTTCGCCTATCCTTTCAGACAGGGCGCCGCACGGTGCGAGGCGGCATCAATAAGACACCTCTGAAATGAAGATGGGGCAGAGCGTAGCATCAATCAACCGAAAATGATGGCGATGCCCGGCATGATGGCTGGTGGATATGGCCTCAATAGGCTAAATCCACCAGCCATGACAGCCATGACACGGTTCCCCCCCTGCCGGCGCAACCGCGTCCGCCCGCTTCTCCCTGCCCTTCTCATCGCCTTGAATTGCCTTACAGGCGTATTTCTGGCTGGATCGATCGGCACAACGGACGCGCATGCGGCGACGAGCGAATGGGCGACCAACGAAGGTGGCCGGATGCGGCTGGTGACACTGCCGCCGGGACCGGACGGCAAGATGCGCGGCGCCCTGCAGATCGAGCCGAAAGCCGGATGGATCACCTATTGGCGCGAGCCCGGCGATGCCGGCATTCCTCCCAAAATCACCTTTCCGCAAACGGACAAGGTCAAGCTGACGCGGATGGCCTATCCGACGCCGAAGCGGATCGATACGGCGCAATTGAAGGATATCGGCTATGACGGTCCGGTGGCTTTTCCCTTCGAACTGACGCTGACGGACCCCGACCAGCCGGTGATGCTGAGCGCTTCGGCCTTTGTCGGGCTGTGCCTCAATATCTGCATTCCCTTTCAGGCGGATTTCGCCCTGCCGCTCGGCAAGGATCGCGGCACGCCGGTGGAAGAGGCAATGGTCATCAATTCGGCCGAGGCGCAGATCCCGCCGAAGCCGACCGACGATTTTGCCGTGACCCATTATGCGATGATGCATGGCGGCGACACGCTGCGCCTGACGATCCGTCTGCCCAAGCAGGAAACGGGCAAGCCCACGGTGATCGTCACCGGGCCTGAAGGTCATGTCCTTGTCGACGGGATCAATGCCCAGCGGATCGGCGACAGCTATTCGCTCGACATGCCTGTCGGAAAACTGCCGAAGGGCTATGAGATTACCGGCAAGCACTGGGGCATTCTCGTGATCGCCGGCAACCGCTCGATCGAGACGTCCCTCGCCTTCGATTGATACGGATCGGGCGCCGTGACCGACCCATCGGCATGACGATGAGCGCCTTTTTCTTCCCCCTTGCCGGCTTGCCTCAAGGCCTTGCGGGTCTATAGTGCAGCGCGAAAGCGGGCGCGCATCCGCGCCGCCCTTTTCTGCACCCACCGATTTCACAGCCGCTATTCCATTCATGCACGAGAGGAGACCCCCATGACGATCGCAATCGGCGACGCCCTGCCCGAAGCCAAGTTCAAGGAAAAGACGGCCGATGGTCCGGTCGAGACCTCGACCACGGACCTGTTCAAGGGCAAGAAAGTCGTTCTGTTCGCCGTGCCCGGCGCCTTTACCCCGACATGCACGCTGAACCACCTGCCCGGCTATCTCGACAACCGCGAGGCGCTGCTTGCCAAGGGCGTCGACGATATCGCTGTTCTTGCCGTCAACGACTGGCACGTCATGGGCGCCTGGGCACAGCAGTCCGGCGGTCTCGGCAAGATCCATTTCCTCGCAGACTGGGACGGCGCCTTCACCAAGTCGATCGGCCTCGATGCCGATCTGTCGGCCGGCGGCCTCGGCGTCCGTTCGAAGCGCTATTCCATGCTCGTCGAAGATGGCGTGGTGAAGTCGCTCAATATCGAGGAAAGCCCCGGCCAGGCCACGGTTTCGTCTGCCGAGACCATGCTGTCGCAGCTCTGAACATCACAAGCCCTGCGTAGCGCCTCCATCGTTCTCGCGCACATTGCGGCGATGGCGGCCGCATGGGGTCCGGCCGTTTCAAGACACTCTGACGGACACCGCGGGCACATGGTCAGCATCCTTTCTGCCGCGATGATCGGGCCTGTCCCTGGCATCGGCAGACGTCTGATCTGATAGACGTCGCCGGATCGTCGCATCAGGCCCGAGGATGGCGGAATTTGGCGACGGACGTAATCGACAAACTGAGGGCACCCCTGCGGGTGCCTTTTTTTTGTTTTGCACCGATGCGTCAGCCCTGCCTCTCTTTCCGGCTTGCCATCGGGGAAAGCGCAATGTAATACCATTACGTAATGTTATTACATATGGCTTATCCATGTCTCGCGTTTTCTTCGCAACCAGCCTCGTCGGCAGCTCGGCGCTCTTTCGCATCGCGCTCGCGCTTGCCGTGATCGCGGCTCTCTGGCTCGTGATCCTCTGGGCGGTGTCGCTGCCATGACGACACCGCTTCTGACCCTCGACAACCTGACCGTCACCTATGACCGGCATCCGGCCGTGCACCATGTGCGCGGCGGGTTTGCCCGCGGCAGCCTGACGGCGGTGGCCGGGCCGAACGGTGGCGGCAAATCGACGTTGATCAGGGCGATCATGGGCGAGCTTCGCCCTGCCGAGGGCAATATCCGCCACCAGCTGAAGCGCAGCGAGATCGGCTATCTGCCGCAGGCCGCCGAGATCAACCGGCGCTTCCCGATCAGCGTCATCGACACCGTCCTTCTCGGCAGCTGGAAGACGACGGGCGCCTTCGGCCGCATCGGGCGACAGGACCGGCAACAGGCGGCCGATGCGCTTGCCGCCGTCGGCCTTTTTGGCTTCGACGCCCGGCCGATCGGCTCACTGTCGGCCGGACAGTTCCAGCGCGTGCTGTTTGCCCGGCTTCTGGTACAGGATGCACAGGTCATCCTCCTCGACGAACCGTTCACGGCGATCGACGCGCGCACGACCGAAGACCTGATCGGTGTGATCGGCCGGTGGCACGGCGAAGGCCGTACCGTGATTGCCGTGCTGCACGATCTCGATCAGGTACGCCGCCACTTTCCGCAGACACTGCTGATTGCCCGCGAACTGATCGGCTGGGGGGCGACCGGAACCGTGCTCACCGACGCCAATCTTTCCAAGGCGCGGATGCTTTCGGAACGATGGGACGAAGACGCCGCCATTTGCGAGCCCGCCGCATGACGCTTTACGACATCTTTCTCGCACCCTTTTCGGATTTCGGCTTCATGCGCCGCGCGCTTGTCGCCTGCCTCTGCCTGGCGCTCGGCTCCGGCCCGATCGGCGTCTTCCTGATGCTGCGACGCATGAGCCTGATGGGCGATGCCATGAGCCATGCGGTTCTGCCGGGGGCTGCGATCGGCTATCTGATCGCCGGATCGCTGTCACTGACGGCGATGGGGCTCGGCGGGCTGATCGCCGGGCTCTCCGTGGCGCTTCTGTCGGGCGTCGTCAGCCGCACGACCGTGCTTGCGGAGGATGCAAGCTTTGCCAGCTTCTACCTCACCTCGCTTGCGCTCGGCGTGTTGATCGTCTCGCTGCGCGGCTCCAATATCGACCTCCTGCATGTGCTGTTCGGCACGATCCTCGCGATCGACGACAATGCGCTGACGCTGATCGGCGCAATCACCTCCGTCACGCTTCTGGTTCTGGCACTGATCTACCGGCCGCTGGTGGTCGAGTGTTTCGATCCGGGTTTCCTGCGTGCCGTCGGCGGGCGCGGGCCGCTCTACCACATCCTCTTTCTGGTGCTCGTGGTGCTCAACATGGTGGCGAGCTTCCAGGCGCTCGGCACGCTGATGGCCGTCGGCCTGATGATGCTGCCGGCGGCGATCGCCCAGCTCTGGTGCAGAAGCCTTGCAGCAATGATGGGCGTTGCAGCCCTGAGTGCTGCGATTTCGGGCTATCTCGGCCTGATCGCCTCCTACCATTTCGAATTGGCCTCCGGGCCGACGATCATCATGACCGCCGCGATCCTCTATGGCCTGTCGATCCTCTTCTGCCCGTCCGGCTTCGTCCGGCGGGTGATCCGACTGCCGCATCTGACAGGATGACGCCCGGCGCCCGCCGGCGACGCCACCCCATGCCCGATATTCAACCCATCCAGACAAACCGGAGATTTTCCATGTCCAGAACCCGCGTTTTCCTCTCACTTGCTGCACCGCTGATGATCGCGACATCGGCCTTTGCCGCACCGGCTTCCGCCGAGACACTCAAGGTCGTCGCCTCCTTCACCGTTCTTGCAGACGTCGTCTCGCAGGTGGGCGGCAGCCATGTCGAGGTGACGAGCCTGGTGCCGCCGAACGGCGACCCCCATGAATTCGAGCCGACGCCGACCGACGCCAAGCACCTGAAGGCCGCCAAGGTGAACTTCGTCAGCGGTATCGGGCTTGAAGGCTGGATGGACCGGCTGGTGGCTGCCTCTGGCTTCCAGGGCACGTCGGTGACGGCGTCTGACGGCGTCAATACCCGCAGCATGGAAGAGGACGGCCAGACCGTGACCGACCCGCATGTGTGGAACAGCCCGGTCAATGTGAAGGTCTGGGTCGCCAATATCGAAAAGGCGCTCTCGGCAGCCGATCCGGCCGATGCCGCGGACTTCAAGGCGAATGCCGAAGCCTATCAGAAGAAGCTCGATGCGATGAATGCCTATGCGCATTCGAAATTCGACACGATTGCGGAAACCCAGCGCAAGGTGCTGACCAGCCATGACGCGTTCGGCTATTTCGGCCGCGAATATAAGGTGACGTTCCTTGCTCCGGTCGGCATCTCGACGGAAACGGAAGCTTCGGCCGCAAACGTCGCCAAGCTGATCGAGCAGATCAAGGCGGAAAAGGTGAAGACCTACTTCTTCGAAAACTCCAACGATCCGCGTCTCGTCAAGCAGATTGCCAAGGCGACCGGTGCCAAGGCCGGCGGCGAACTTTATGTCGAGGCGCTGTCCGATGGCCGCGGCCCGGCATCGACCTACGAGAAGATGTTCCGCTACAATGTGGACCAGATCGCCGCTGCGATGGCAAAATCGAGCTGATAGGCCAATATTTCGGCTGGCCGCCGCATCGGTGGCCAGTCATGAATGGAAGGGTCGCCGGCCACGCGCTTGCGGCCCTTTTTCCTGTCTGCTTTCAGACCGCCAGTTTCAGACCGCCATGTCGAAGACGAGCAGGCCCGAGAGCCCCCCGTCCAGAAGTGCGACAAGCCGCTCGGCAACCGCGATATGATCCGAATGGGGGAGATAGGCATCGCGGGCCTCGACGCTTTCGAAGCGCACGATAAAGCCATCGAGAAAGCCGCCATGCAGGCCTTCGGGCGAGGTGTTGGGTCCGAACGTCACATCGAGGATGCCATCGATCTTCTCCTTGAGCCCGGCAAGGGCCTCGAAGATCTCCTGCTTCTCCTGCGCCTGCACGGCGGATTTGAACCGAAGAAAGACGCAGTGAAGGATCATCAACCCGCTCCCGTATCATGCCCCTGATGGCCATTGGCCGCCACTCTAGCCGCTCGGAGGCGAGGTGCAAGCGCAAGGGCTGCCGTCAGCGGCCGACAACTATTTCTTGAACGGCGCCATGCCCGTGCGGGCAAGTTCGTCGGCACGTTCGTTTTCCGGGTGGCCGGCATGGCCCTTGACCCAGTGCAGCGTCACCTTGTGACGGTCACGGGCGGCTTCCAGCTGTTGCCAGAGCTCGACATTCTTCACCGGCTTGTTGTCGGCTGTCTTCCAGCCCTTCTTCTTCCAGCCGAAGATCCACTTGGTGATGCCGTCCTTGACGTAGGAACTGTCGGTATAGAGATCGACCTCGCAGGGGGATTTCAGCGCGTTCAAAGCCTCGATCGCGGCCATCAGCTCCATGCGGTTGTTGGTCGTGTTCGCCTCGCCGCCGAACAATTCCTTTTCGGTCTCGCCATAGCGCAAAATGGCGCCCCAGCCGCCGGGACCGGGATTGCCGGAACAGGCGCCATCGGTGAAGATCATAACCTGTTTCATGCTTCCAGCCCGTATTCGGTGGCGGACAAGACTTGACGGTGAAACCGCAGCTTGCCGAGATATTCGAGAGGGTCCTTCTTGACCACCAGCGCGCCGGCCGGCGTCGTCAGCCAGTCGTAAAGGCGGGTCAAAAAGAAGCGCAGGGCAGAGCCGTGGGCAAGAAGCGGCAGGGCCGCAATCTCGGCGTCCGACAGAGGCCGCACGCTGCGATAACCTTCCAGCATGGCAGCGCCCTTGTCGCGGTTGAACGAACCGTCGGCCTCGAAACACCAGGCGTTGAGGCAGATCGACACGTCATAGGCGAGCATGTCGTTGCAGGCGAAATAGAAATCGATCAGACCCGAAAGCTCGTCGTTCAGGAAGAAGACGTTATCCTGAAACAGATCGGCATGGATGACGCCCGTCGGCAGATCCGCCGGCCAATGCGCGGCCAGATGGGTGAGGTCGGCCGAAATCTCGTCCTGAAGACCCTTTTGCACCTCGTCGGCGCGATCGACGGATTTTTCCCAGAGACCTTTCCAGCCATCGAGCGAAAGCGCATTGGGGCGGGTGATCTCGAAACCATCGCCGGCGAGATGCATTGATGCCAGCGCCTTGCCGACCTCGCCGCAATGCCTCGCCTCCGGCTTTCGCAGCCACATGCCTTCGAGGAAGGAGATCATCGCCGCCGGACGGCCGGACAATTCGCCCAGCAGCGCGCCATCGCGGCGCGGCAAAGGCAGCGGGCAGTTGAGGCCGCGCGAGGCCAGATGATGCATGAGGCCGAGGAAGAAGGGCAGGTCGGATTTTTCGACACGCTTTTCATAGAGCGTCAGGATCAGCGGATCGCGGGTGGTGTGGAGAAGGAAATTCGAATTCTCGACCCCTTCTGCAATGCCCTTGTAGGACAGCAGTTCCCCGACATCATATTCGGTGAGAAAACGCTTCAGGTCGATTTCGGTGATGTCGGTGTAAACGGCCAATTTTCTCTCACGGTCAGCGCTGGAACGGAATCATCCGATGGAAATGATCGCTTTGCCTGCCCTACAGCATCGGCCCAAAAATCGGAATCGATTTTCGGAAAGGCTGATGCGTAGATTTAAAAAGATCGAGCGTCCTTGGTGCGCCCATCCGGACGCAGGGCGCTCGATCGAGGATTTCTTCGCAAGGGGCAATCCGCGAAATCAGGATACCGACGTCTTGGTATCCACCGCATCGCCATGGACGCCATTCACCCAGGCCATGTCCTCCACCGTCAGCGGCACGCTGCGCAGCTCGCGGTTGACGAGGAAGTTTTCGGTTTCCTCGGCGGTGATCGCCAGCTCGATTTCAGCATCGAAACGCTGCTTGAAGGCGGCAATGATCTCATCGACGATGACTTCCGGGGCAGACGCACCGGCCGAGAGGCCGAGTGTGCGGATCTCGCCGATCGCGTCCCAATCGAGCTCCGAGGCGCGCTGGACGAGCAGCGAGCGCTTCGCGCCGGCTCTGAGCGCGACCTCGACCAGACGTTTTGAGTTGGACGAGTTCGGTGCACCGACGACGATGAAGAGATCGCAGCCGGGAGCCGCTTCCTTCACCGCTTCCTGGCGGTTGGTGGTGGCATAGCAAATGCTGTCTGCCGCAGGGGCTGTCAGATTGGGAAAGCGCTCCTGCAGCTTGGCGATGACGCCAGCCGTGTCGTCCACCGAAAGCGTCGTCTGGGTGACGAAGCCGAGATTGTCGGGATCTTCGGGCTGATAGGCTTCGGCATCGGCGATCGTATCGACCAGCGAGACCGTGCCTTCGGGAAGCTGGCCCATCGTGCCGATGACTTCCGGGTGGCCGGCATGGCCGATCAGCACCACATGGCGGCCGAGGCGCTGGTGGCGCATGGCCTGCTTGTGGACCTTCGAGACGAGCGGGCAGGTCGCATCGAGATAGAAGAGATTGCGCGCCTGCGCATCTTCCGGCACGGATTTCGGCACGCCATGCGCCGAGAAGACCACAGGCTGCGCGCGGTGCTCCTCGGGGATCTCGTGCAATTCCTCGACGAAGACGGCGCCCTTGGCTTCCAGTCCCTCGACGACATAGCGGTTATGGACGATCTCATGGCGGACATAGACCGGTGCGCCATAGGCTTTCAACGCCAGAACGACGATCTGGATCGCACGATCGACGCCGGCACAGAAGCCGCGCGGGCCGCAGAGCCTGATTGCCAGGGGAGGTTTGACCGCTATGTTCATCAGGCTTCCATCAGAGATCGTCGGGCTTCCATATAGGCGAGCCGGGCGCGGATCGCCAAGAAAAATGTTGGCTATTGCTCAGTTCCAACGCGCCGGCGGCGGACAACGGATGCGATGACCACGGCCACGAGCGCGCCCGCCAGACCATACCATGTCAGTGCATATTGCAGATGGTTGTTGGGGAGATCGAACTGGGTGACGCCGCCTCTCGGCCAGCCGCCGGGCATTTTCACCGTCTCGTCGGCATCGACGAAGAAAGGCAGGACATTTGCCGGGTCGAGCCCGTCACTTGCGGTCATGGCGGCGAGATCCTTCCAGAAGAAGATGTTCTTGGAAAGATCGTTGTCCGGCACGAGGCTTGACGGCTTTGCGTCGAGCTTTTCCCGCGCATAGCCGGTCAGGGTCTGGAGGCCCTCGACCTCCCCCGCCCTTCGTGTGGCCGGCTCCTTCATTTCGTAGGGTACGAAGCCGCGATTGACGAAGAGAACATGGCCATCGGCGAGCGTCAGCGGGGTGTAGACGTAGAACCCGGTTCGGCCCTCGAACGTGGCGAAAAAATGCCGCTCGCCCTTGTGATCGAACGTGCCGGAGAGACTGACGCGACGGTATTCGATATCGCCGCCCGGTCTTTCCGCGTCACGCTCGATTTCCGACAATGCCACGGGTGCCGCCGCGCGCCTTGCCGCGATATCAGCGAGCAATCCTTCCTTCCAGTGCAGGCGCTCCATTTGCCAGGTGCCAAGGCCGACGAGAATGGCCAAGACTGAGAGCACGAGGATGGTGGTGATGATGGCGCGGGGGCGAGCAACCAGAATTTGCGACGTGCCCGTCTCTCCCAACTTCAACGAACGCCCTTCATCGACCTCACGCAATGCCATCACTCACCCAATTTTTTCGGCCAAATCCCGTATGGGCCTTTCCCCATGGGCGTCCACGATTGACCTCACCCATGGGCCAGAGGCGCGCCCCAGCCGCCCCAGACATAGATGGCGAAGAACAGGAAGAGCCAGACGACATCGACGAAATGCCAGTACCAGGCGGCAGCCTCGAAGCCGAAATGCTGCTTCGGCGTGAAGCCGCCATTGATGGCGCGCACAAGACAGACAGCAAGGAAGACGGTGCCGATGAAGACGTGGAAGCCGTGAAAGCCCGTCGCCATGAAGAAGGTGGCGCCATAAATGGAATTGGTGAAGGCGAAGGGCGCGTGGGCATATTCGTAGATCTGCACCGACGAGAATAGCAGGCCAAGCGCCACGGTCAGCGACAGGCCGGTGATCATCCCCTTCCGGTCATTGTGGAGGAGCGCGTGATGCGCCCAGGTGACGCAGGTGCCGGACAGAAGCAGGATGATCGTGTTGTAGAGCGGCAGGTGCCAGGGATCGAGAACCTCGATGCCCTTCGGCGGCCACTGGCCCCCCACCGCCTCGACGCGGGCGGCCTGGATCGCTTCGTTGGGATAGAGGCTCGCGTCGAAGAAGGCCCAGAACCAGGCGACGAAGAACATCACTTCGGAGGCGATGAACATGATCATGCCGTAGCGCAGATGCAGCGAGACGACGCGGGTATGGGCGCCGGCATTGCCTTCGCGCACCGTATCCGTCCACCAGCAGACCATCGTGTAGAGAACGATGACAAGGCCGATGAAGAAGAGCCACGGGGTTGCCAGATTGAGCCCGAAGATATGGAACTCGCTCCCCTTCAGATAGCGCATGTAGCCGACACCGCCGAAGGTGAGCACAAAGGCGCCGAGCGAGGCGATGATCGGCCAGGGGCTCGGATCGATGATGTGGTAATCGTGGTTCTTCTGATGCGTATCCGCCATATCGGTCTCCCCGGATAGATGCATGCTGTGGCCGCCTCGATACGGCCTAACCTCTCACAATTTGCCTTGATCTGTCTCGTTGTTCTTTTGTGGCAGCGACGCAACCGGTTTCGGCTCGCTCTTTGCCGGATAGAAACTGTAGGACAGGGTGATCGTGTGGATATTCTTCGTTTCTTGCGCGGTCGCTATCGCCGGATCGACGAAGAAGACGACCGGCATCTTCACCGACTGGCCTGGCTGAAGGGTCTGTTCGGTGAAGCAGAAGCATTCCACCTTGTTGAAATAGGTGGCCGCTTCCATGGGCGTGACGTTGAATACCGCCTGCCCTGTCGTTGCGACGGGCGAGCGGTTGGTCGCGGTATAGTCGATCTGGACGGTTTCGCCGATTTTCGGCGTGACGGCCGCGGCGGGGCGGAAATCCCAGTTGAGGCCGGTCGACATGTTGGCATCGAACGTCACCTCGATCGTCCTGTCGAGGACGATGCTGGAATATTGTTCGACGCGCTTGGTCGTGCCGTTATAGCCGGTCACCTGGCAAAACAGCCGGTAGAGCGGCACCGACGCGTAGGCCATGCCGACCATGGCCGCGACGAAGACGGCGCAGCTCACCAGAATTGCGCCGTTGCTGACCCTTTTTCCCTCACCGCTTTGCACCGAACTCTCCTCCCGGTACCATCGCCGTCAGTTTCACTCCGCCGCATGATGCGGCGAAGATATTGCATGCTTCAGTTCCAGAACCCGCCGACCTTGGCGAGCGTCACCAGATAGAAAAGCGCCACGAGGCCGAAGAGAAGGAGGCCGAGCGCGACGTTGCGGTTGCGCCGCGATTTCTTCTGCGCCTCACTCAGCTTGACGGTCTCGATCACACCAGCGCTCCGAACAGGTTTGCGATGCCTGTCGCGTAATGATCGACCAGCAGCGCCGAGAAGATCGCGAAAAGATAGAAGATCGAATAGGCAAACATCTTCTTGGCCGGCACCATCTTCTCATCGCCATCGGGCATGCGCAGCACGATCAACGAATAGTAGACGAAGATGAGGCTAAGGATGCCGGAAAACAGGCCGTAGCCATAGCCGGCAAGACCGGTCAGCGTCGGAGCGATGGCGCAAACGGCCGTCGTCACCGCATAAAACAGCATCTGGATCTTCGTCGTGCGCTCGCCGCGGACATTCGGCATCATCGGCACGCCGACGGAGCCGTAGTCGCGCATCTTGAACAGCGCCAGCGCCCAGAAATGCGCCGGCGTCCAGAGGAAGATGATGAGAAAGAGGATGACGCTGTCGAGCGAAACATCGCCTGTGACGCAGGCCCAGCCGATCATCGGCGGGAAGGCGCCGGACGCGCCGCCGATGACGATGTTCTGCGGCGTCGAGCGCTTCAGCCACATCGTATAGACGACGACGTAGAAGAAAATGGTGAAGGCGAGCAGTGCTGCTGCGACCAGATTGACAGCCAAGCCGAGGATGACGACGGAAAAGACCGAGAGCGTGATGCCGAAGGCGAAGGCTTCGTCCAGCGTGATGCGCCCGGCCGGGATCGGGCGCTTGGCCGTGCGCGTCATCACTGCGTCGATATCGGCGTCATACCACATGTTGAGGGCACCGGATGCACCGGCGCCGACGGCAATACAGAGAACCGAAACGACGGCGAGAACCGGGTTGATATGGCCCGGCGCCAGAACGAGGCCGGCAAAGGCGGTGAAGATGACGAGCGACATCACACGCGGCTTGAGGAGAGCCCAGAAATCGCGCGCACCGGCTTCCGACAGGCGAAAACCCTGATCGGCGCCAAGAGTGTCGTGCCCGACGGGCGTGTGACTATCGATGACGGTCATTTCAATGTCCTAAACGGCCAAGGGAGGCGCCGCAGCCGGGCGGCACCGCCATAAGCCTATGCTGGTTACTTGACGCGGGGCAGTTGTTCCCACTGGTGGTATGGCGGGGGGGACGACAGCTGCCATTCGAGCGTGGTCGCACCCACGCCCCAGGGATTGTCACCGGCGACGCGTTTCCTTGCAAAGGCTTCCCATACGCCAAACAGGAACACGAGTACACCGACGAAAGAGATATACGAGCCAACCGACGACACGTAGTTCCACCCGGCAAAGGCATCGGGATAATCGATGTAGCGGCGCGGCATGCCGGCAAGGCCAAGGAAATGCTGCGGGAAGAACACGAGGTTGACGCCGACGAACATGATCCAGAAGTGCAGTTTGCCGATCGTCTCGTTGTACATGTAGCCGAACATTTTCGGGAACCAGTAATACCAGGCGGCGAAGATGGCAAAGACGGCACCGAGCGACAGCACGTAGTGGAAGTGCGCGACGACGTAATAGGTGTCATGCAGCGAGCGGTCGAGACCGGCATTGGCCAGCTGCACGCCCGTCACGCCGCCGACGGTGAACAAGAAGATGAAGCCGATCGCCCAGAGCATCGGCGTCTCGAAGCTTAGCGAACCGCCCCACATGGTGGCGATCCACGAGAAGATTTTTATGCCGGTCGGCACCGCGATGACCATGGTGGCGAAGACGAAGTAGCGCTGCGCATCGAGCGACAGGCCGACCGTATACATGTGATGCGCCCAGACGACGAAGCCGACGGCGCCGATCGCCACCATCGCATAGGCCATGCCGAGATAGCCGAAGATCGGCTTTCTGGAGAAGGTCGAGATGATGTGGCTGACGATGCCGAAGCCGGGCAGGATCAGGATATAGACTTCCGGGTGGCCGAAGAACCAGAAGAGATGCTGGTAGAGGATCGGATCGCCGCCGCCTTCGGGCGAGAAAAATGTCGTGCCGAAATTGCGATCCGTCAGCGCCATGGTGATGGCGCCGGCCAGAACGGGGAGCGACAGAAGCAGAAGAAAGGCCGTAACCAGGACCGACCAGGCAAACAGCGGCATCTTGTGCAGCGTCATGCCCGGTGCGCGCATGTTCAAGATCGTGGTGATGAAGTTGATCGCGCCGAGGATCGAGGATGCGCCGGCGACATGCAGCGCGAAGATCGCCATGTCGACCGCCGGACCCGGATGGCCCGTGGTCGAGAGCGGCGGATACATGGTCCAGCCGCCGCCTGCACCGTAAGCGCCCGCCGGGCCTTCGACGAACATCGACAGGATAAGCAGGATGAAGGCCGGAACGATCAGCCAGAAGGAAATGTTGTTCAGTCGCGGAAAGGCCATGTCCGGCGCGCCGATCATGATCGGTACCATCCAGTTGGCAAAGCCGCCGATCATGGCCGGCATGACCATGAAGAAGATCATGATCAGCGCGTGCGCCGTGGTGAACACATTATACATGTGCTTGCCACCATCGATGGCCGCATCGCCTTCGAAACCGTAGACCATCGAGGCGAGGCCATGGAAAATCTGGATGCCGGGTTCCTGCAATTCCATGCGCATGGCGACCGAGAGCAGGCCGCCGACGACGCCCGCCATGATCGCGAAGATCAGGTAGAGCGTGCCGATATCCTTGTGATTGGTCGAAAACAGCCAGCGGGCGGCAAAGCCCGGCCTGCGACCATGGCCATGATCGTCGGCGTGGTGGGCCGGCTGCGGATGCGCGCCGCTTTCGCCGGCGTCATCGGCCGTGCGGGCGTGGATATCGTTCTGAACGGAATGATCAACCATGTCTTGTTATCCTTACTCGGCCAGGCCAGTCGTCGGCATGCTCTCGGTCATCGTGGCGGCAAGGGCAACTTTGCCCCTGGCATCGCTATGACCCGGAGAGCCGGGAGGCCCGCTCGAGGACGCGATCAGCGTCTTGTAGGCTCCGGGCAGATCGGTTGCGGCCTGCGCGAGCCATGTCCTGTACTTGTCTTCCGGCACGACGCGGATGGCGATCGGCATGAAGGCGTGGTCCTTGCCACAGAGTTCCGAACACTGGCCGTAATAAAGGCCTTCGCGTTCGGCCTTGAACCAGGTTTCGTTGAGACGGCCGGGCACCGCATCGATCTTGATGCCGAAGGCCGGCATGGCAAAGGCGTGAATGACGTCGGTCGGGGCGGCGGTGACGAGAAGGCGCACCGTCTTGTCGATGGGCACCACCATTTCATTGTCGACGGCCAGAAGCCGCGGATAGGCGCTGCGATCTTCCTTGCCGGCGGCGGCCCGGTCTGCGTCCTTCAACAGATAACTGTCGAAGGCGACCGGCTGGGCGGCGCCCTCATATTCGTAATTCCATTGCCACTGCGTCGCCGTCGCCTTCAACGTCAGATCGGCTTTCGGCATTTCCAGCTGGTTATTCAAAAGATTGAACGAAGGCAGCGCGATGGCGAAGAGAATGACGATCGGCGCGAGCGTCCAGCCAATCTCGATTGCGCTATTGTGGCTTACACGCGACGCGACCGGATTGGCGCTGGCGCGAAACCGGACGACGACGATGACGAGAAGCGCCAGAACGAAGAGCGTCACTGGCACGATGAACCAGAGCGTATAATGCTCGAACCAGCGTATCTGGTGCATGATCGGCGTTGCTGCCGCCTGAAGATCCGTCTCCCAGGGGCGCGGCTGATCCGCAAGGCCCGCAGAAGCGTAGAGAAGACAGATGATCGAGGTCATCAGCGCGTAAACTCGTTTGGTCACGACATCCCTCCCATATAACCCGGTACCGGATCTCCCCTTCCGTTATGGACCCCGACCATGCGGGGACCCGAGCCATACGGGGCGGTTCAATCACAGTTTGCGTAGTGTCGCAACAACACAGCAGCGCGGCGCATGCGACATTTTTACCCACCCGCTGCGCGCATTTGCCTTGCTTTTTTGCAAGTCTGGCATCCGGCAAGGCTCCTCCTTCCTTGCCACCCACCTGACGCATCGGTTGTAGCTGCCATCACGATAATACACTTCCGGGCCGCCGCATATTGCTCTAGATCATGAAAGTGTGCTTTTGCAGTTGGCCGAAAGTCGGACAGGCCATGCATGGGTCGAATTTTCGCCGCACTCGACTGTGAAGACGGCGAGAATTTCCATTTGGGCCGCCGACAGCCGACATTAGCAGTCCTGATTCGTCCAGAGGTTTCCATGGGTCGTTCCTTCCGCGCCAGCACATATCTTGCTCTGCTGGCCATCGCGTCAGCCTCGATCGCCGGTCCTGTTCTGGCGCAGACAGGCCCGCGGCCGACCGCTGGAAGCGGTACGCAAATGCAGACCCTGCCGGGCACGACCGCGCCGATGGGTGCTCGGCCGACAGCGCCGCAGGCCGCGCCGCAAGCAGGTGCTGCGCCGCAATCGCCCACCGCTCCGATGCAAAGCCCCGGCAATGTGAAGGAAACCCACGGCGCGTGGTCGATCGTCTGCGACAGGCCGGCCGGCGCATCTGCCGAGCAATGCGCTATGATGCAGAACGTGATTGCCGAGGACCGGCCGGAAGTCGGCCTCTCCGTCATCGTTCTGAAGACCGCCGACCGCAAGGCGCGCATCCTGCGCATTCTGGCGCCACTCGGCGTGCTTCTGAAGGACGGCATGGAGCTCTATGTCGACAACAACAATATCGGCCGTGCCTATTTCACCCGCTGCTTTTCCGAGGGCTGCTATGTGGAAGTGGAACTCGATGACGAGCTGATGCGCATCCTGCGCGCCGGCAAGAGCGCCGTGTTCGCCCTGCGTGAATCGACCGATCAGGACCGCGTCGGCATCCCGATCCAGCTGACCGGTTTCGGTGAAGGCTACGACTCGCTGCCCTGACCGCCCGGCGATCGGCCCAGAGCCAGAGCCGGTCCCGATTACGCTTGCGTCCGGTGATCGGCAGACCTACATCCGTTTCAGAGAGATTTTCGGCTGACGCGTCCCTGGACGCGCCTTCATTCCCGTGAAGGCAGGCCGGCATCCATGAAATCGGAGCGCCACGACCATGAACACCGACCTCATCTCCCTTTTCGACAGCGACGAGGCCAAGCTGCGCTCCATCCTTTCGGAAGCCCTTTCCGGCGCCGACGACGGAGAACTCTATATCGAGCATGCGCAGGCAGAATCGCTGACGTTCGACAACGGGCGCCTGAAGGGCGGTTCGTTCAACACCGACCAGGGATTCGGTCTTCGCGCCGTTGCGGGCGAAGCCGTCGGCTATGCCCATGCGGGCGAGCTTTCGGCCGCCGCCCTGTCGCGCGCATCCGACGCGGTCAGAGCCGTGACGGCGGGCTATTCCGGCTCCTATGCCGCCGCCCCGCAGCGCACCAACAAGAAATATTACGGCGACGGCAATCCGATCGGCGAGCCGAGTTTCGAGGAAAAAGCCAAGCTTCTCGCCGAAATCGACGCCTATCTGCGCAACAAGGGCGACCATGTGCGGCAGGTGACGGCCTCGATCGCGGCAAGCTGGCAGGTGGTCGATATCTTACGTGCCGACGGCCACCGGGTGCAGGACATAAGGCCGATGACGCGGGTCAATATTTCCGTCGTAGTCGGCGATGGCGACCGGCAGGAAAGCGGAACCTTCGGCACCGGCGGGCGCATCGGCTTCGGCGAATTCGTCCAGAACGGCAACTGGCAGAGCGGCGCCGACGAGGCGCTGCGACAGGCCATGGTCAATCTCACGGCCATCGAGGCGCCGGCCGGAACCATGGATGTGGTTCTGGGCAATGGCTGGCCGGGCGTCATGCTGCACGAAGCCGTCGGGCATGGACTGGAAGGCGATTTCAACCGCAAGAAGACCTCCGCCTTCGCCGGGCTTCTGGGCGAGATGGTTGCCTCGCCCGGCGTCACCGTCGTCGATGACGGGACGATCGAGAGCCGTCGCGGCTCGCTCACCATCGACGACGAGGGCACGCCTTCCGCCTATAACGTGCTGATCGAGAACGGCCGGCTCGTCGGCTATATGCAGGACCGACAGAATGCCCGGCTGATGGGCATGAAGCCGACCGGCAACGGCCGCCGCCAGGGCTATTCCAGCATTCCGATGCCACGAATGACCAATACCTACATGCTGTCGGGCGACAAGACGTCGGAAGAGATCATCGCTTCGGTGAAGAAGGGTATCTATGCCGTCTCCTTCGGCGGCGGCCAGGTGGATATAACCTCCGGCAAATTCGTCTTCGGCTGCACCGAGGCCTACATGATCGAGAACGGCAAGCTTGGACCTGCACCCATCAAGGGCGCGATGCTGATCGGCAACGGGCCGGATGCGATGAAACGCGTCTCGATGGTCGGCAACGACACCAAGCTCGACACCGGCATCGGTAATTGCGGCAAGGCCGGCCAATGGGTGCCGGTCGGTGTCGGCCAGCCGCATCTCAGGATGGATCAGGTGACAGTCGGCGGCACGAAAACGTGAGTGGCGAAGCCGCGCTCGTCCCCGAACTGTCCGTCAGCGACTGGCAGAAAAGCCGCGATTTCTATCGCGAGCTTCTCGGTTTCGATGTGTCCTATGAGCGACCCGAAGAAGGCTTTGCCTATCTGAGGCTCGGCTCAGCCGCCGTGATGATCGACCAGATCGGTGTCGGGCGGGATTTTGCGGCAACAGATGCGGCGCCCGACTATCCATTCGGCCGAGGTCTCAACCTGCAGATCCGCGTGCCATCCGTACCGGCCATTCTCGACAGGCTACGTCTCGCCGGCATAGCCCTGATCGTGGAACCGGAGGACAAATGGTATCGGCGCAACGATGACGAGGTGGGAAACCGCCAGTTCGTCGTTGCCGATCCGGATGGTTATCTGCTGCGCCTCTACGAGGATCTCGGTGAGCGTCCCCTCACCCCTCCGACGGCGTAAAATACCATTTGCGCTCGATTGAGGAGACAAGGTCGATCTCGTTGTGGCGAACGAAAAGAAGGACGTGGCCGAGAAGATCGGCCGTCTCGTCGGCCAGTTCCCGGTCCATCTGCTTGAGGTCGCGATCCCTGACACGCGCCCTGCCCGTGCGACGGTTCCACGCCTGCGTCAATTCTCCCATTTCCTCCTGCATCTTGAGGACGAACCAGTCGGGATCGCGGTCGATGCCGTGCTTCTCCGCATAAATCTTCGAGGCGTGATCGAAATCCGCAGCCAGCTGTTCCAGCATTTTTGTTCTCCTTTTGTTCGATCCCTCTATACGCCTGAGATGGCGCGCATGTCCAGCATCGCGCTTGACAGGGCGCTAAAAAATTCGGCAGGTATCGACACCCTTCATCGTCTTTCCCCCCGGCACGTGTTCATGGCTCCCGACGCCTCTCCTTTCGACGTTCTTGCGGCGTGGCTCTCAGGATATTCCGGATATTCCGCCGGGCAGATCGGCTTCGTCACGGTGGCCGCGCTCATCGCCGGGCTTGCGCGCGGATTTTCGGGTTTTGGCGGCGCGCTGATCTTCATCCCGCTGGCAGGGTCTGCGGTCGGCCCGAAGGCGGCCTCGGCACTGCTTCTGGTTGTCGACGGGGTCATGACGCTCGGCATGCTGCCGGACGGGTTCCGGCGGGCGAACCGGCGCGAGGTTCTGACCATGCTCTGCGGCGCGTTTTTCGGCGTGCCGGCCGGCACGGCCCTTCTTGCGCTCATTGCGCCGGTCACGCTGCGGTGGATCATCTCGATCGTGGTGTTGGGGCTCCTCGCCTTCCTGATCAGCGGCTGGCGCTATCACGGCAAACCGAAAACCTATCTGACGGTCGGCGTCGGTGCGCTTGCAGGACTTTTCGGCGGCGCGGCGCAGATGTCGGGGCCGCCGATCGTCGCCTATTGGCTCGGCGGCGCCATTGCGCCCCTGTCGGTCCGTGCCAATCTCGTCCTCTATTTCGCGCTCTCGACCGTGCTGTCGGCCATCTCCTATCTCGCCGGCGGCATATTGACGGTCGCTGTTTTGAAGATCGCAGTCATCGTCGGCCCCGCCTACGGCATCGGTCTTTATTTCGGCTCGCGACTGTTCGGCGTTGCCAGCGATACGACCTTCCGCCGCCTCTGTTTTACGCTGATCGGCATGGCGGCACTTCTCGGTCTGCCGCTGTTCGATGCGGTTCTGCCGTAAATGTCGCAGGAAATCGCAAGTTCATCTTCAGCAAGACTTAAGACCTCGGCCGATACTGTCTCTGCAACTTGAAGTATAGGGACGCGATCGTTATGGGGAATACGAAAGCGAAGCTTCTGGCACTCTGGCGCCGCGATATCCGTCGCAAGGCCGTGGCCGGAGGGCTTGATATGGCCGCAGCCTTGGCGCGCGCAGGGTTGATGGCGAATGCGCGCGGCCGGGGTGCGCTCTTCACCCTTCACCATGTTCGTCCAAAACAGGTCCAGCGGCTTGAGCCGAACGCACATCTGGAAGTCACGCCCGAGTTTCTCGATGCGGCGATCGAGCGGCTGAAGAGCGAAGGCTATGACTTCATTCCACTGAGCGACGTGCCGAAGCGCATGGCATCGCCCAGCAGACAGCCGTTCGCGGCCTTCACGCTCGATGACGGCTACCGCAACAACCAGCAATATGCGCTGCCGGTCTTTGCCCGTCACGACGTGCCGTTCACCGTGTTCATCGCTCCAGGCTTTGCAGAGCGTACGCATTCGCTCTGGTGGGAAACGCTCGCCATCCTGCTGGCACAGGAAAAGGAGATCGTCTTCGATTTCGGTCACGGGCTCGAAATGATGGATCTCACTTCGGAAGCCCGCAAGTTCGATGCATTCGACCGGTTCGCCGGACATGTCCGCAGCCATGATGAAACGAGGGCCGTCGCTGCCATCGACGCGCTGTCGCGCGAACGCGGTATCGATCCTTTGAAGATCACTGCGGACCTGACCATGGACCGGCAAGAACTGGCGCTTTTCGCCGCCCATCCGCTCGTGTCACTCGGTGCCCATACGATGAGCCACCGCGCCGTCGGGCGCCTCAGCGCCGAAGCGGCGGCGGCCGAAATGAAGCAATCGGCAGAATGGCTGGAAGATCTGACAGGACAACGACCACGCACGATCGCCTATCCTTACGGCGACCGCGCGTCCGTTACCGAGCGGGACTATCAGATCGCACTCAAGCTCGGCTTCAAGGTGGCCGTTACCACTCAACCGGGAACGCTTGCCGACAGACTGGTCGACCGGCTGACGGGACTGCCGCGGATCTCGCTCAACGGCTTCTATCAGCAACCGCGCTATGTCTCGGCACTCGCCTCCGGCATTCCGTTCGCCATGTCGCGGTAAGGGGCCGCCTTCATGGCGGCCGCTCTTCTCTCTCTATCTCTCTCAAGCATCCATATTCCTATTCCTACGGATACATGCGGACCTTTTCCCAAGGGCCATCCGGCTCGGCGCGGCGGAATTCCATGCGGTCGTGCAGACGGAACTGGCGGTCGTGCCAGAATTCGATCGAAACCGGCTTGATGCGGAAGCCCGACCAGTAGGGCGGGCGCGGAATATCGCCGATCGCATAGCGTGCCGTGTATTCGGCAACCGCCTTTTCCAGCGCGAATCGGCCCTCGAGCGGGCGAGATTGCTTCGAAGCCCAGGCGCCGATGCGGCTGCCGCGGGCGCGCGATGCATAATAAACGTCGGCTTCCTCATCGGAAACGACTTCTACCTCACCGCGCAAACGGACCTGTCGGCGCAAGGACTTCCAGTGGAAGCACATGGCGGCCTTCTTCTGGCCGAGGATCTCGCGGCCCTTCTGGCTTTCGAAGTTCGTGTAGAAGACGAACCCCTTGGGATCGTAGCCCTTCAGCAGCACCATGCGGACATTCGGCAGGCCGTGCTCATCGACCGTGGCCAGCGCCACGGCGTTCGGATCATTGACCTCGCTCTTTTCAGCATCGCTCAACCATGAGCCGAAAAGCGCATAGGGTTCGGTCTCTTCGGTAAAGTCACCAGTTGTTAACCCGCTTGCAGACATATTGACTTAAATGCTCCCAGTCTGATGAGAATGCCCGCGACCCAAGCCCGGACAGGACAAGGTGGAAGTGATAGCAAAGTCGAAGAGCCATACAAAGGGCCGATGCGTCCGCCACCTCGCAGGAGTTTCACTTCTTGTTGCAGGATTGTGCCTTGGCGGCTGTACCAGCAGCATGGATCTCTTCGGCAGCGCGCCGAAAGTCGACCGCACGCTGACCGGCACGATACCGAACAAGCCGCAGCCATCCAGCGAAACGGTGTCCGACGAGGCGACCGTGCGCAATGCGGTGACCTCGGCCGACCTTTCCAAGACACCCACGCACACGGTGCCCTGGGCCAATACCACGACCGGCAGCGCCGGTGTCGTTTCCGCCATTCGGGAAGACCGCAGCCAGGGCTATCTCTGCCGCGCCTTTACCACGACGAAGCATTCCTTCGAAGGCATCGCGATGTTTTCGGGCCAGGCCTGCCAGACCGGCACCGGCGACTGGATGCTGACCGCCTTCGACCGGCAATAACGACGCCCTCTCCTTCATCGCGATTGTTCACAGAACCTGCGTCGCGTGCGCTCAAAGCACGATTGCGTCTGTGTATCGCCGGCGATGCCGCAACCCGGTTTACCATTGGTTAACCCTGAATTGTGGCAGATGCCGGCGCGTAACCACTGATTCAGGAGTTGCGGCCTAGATTTTACCCTGAGTTTCCGGTCATTTGCCGCGCCATGAGGAACCGGCGGATGGTCGTTGTCGTTGTTTGAGACGGGGGTCCAAGGATTAAGCGGGGACCCACCGCGAGCACAGAGCGTAACCGGTGGTCCCACATGCGTGATCCCTATTCCATTCTCGGCGTCAAGCGCGGTGCGGACGCGACCGAAATCAAGGCCGCCTGGCGTTCAAAGGCCAAGAGCGTCCATCCCGACCACAATCAGGGCGATCCGAACGCCTCGAACCTGTTTGCCGAGATGGGCGAGGCCTACGAGCTCCTCAAGGATCCCGAGCGCCGCAAGCGCTATGACCGGGCGTCCGACATGCATCAGACGATCATGCAGCAGCGCGAGGCGGCCGTACGGGCCAAGCAGGCCCGCGCCAATGCAGAAAAGGTGATGGAAGAGCTCGCCCGTGCGAAAGCCCAGCAGGCTCAAGCTCAGGCTCACTCGCAGGCGGGTTCCCAGCCGAATTCCCAAGCGAACTCCCAGGCTCAGCCTCAAGGCCATTCGCAAAACCAGGCTCAGGGCCAGCAGGGCAAGGCCAAGTCCGGGTCTGCCGGTGCGCGTGGATCCGAGAGCCCCGAGGATATGGTCGAGCGGATCTTCGGCGTATCGCCCGAGGCCGGTGCATCTGGCGACGGTGGCAAGCCCTCGGCAGATCAGGCCGATGCTTCGGGCGGGCGGACAACGGGCAGTGTGCCGGGTTCCACGGGATCCGCCACGTCCAGCGCCAATACGGCTCATGGCTATCAGGACGGCGCGGCCGAAAAGGCCGAGGCGCCTGCAGAAAGCGTTCCGCTGCCGGTAATGGCCGTCGATCTGATCACGGCCTTGGTGCGCCGCATCCGCGGCACCCATCCCGTGCCGGAAAAGGCGCCGGACCTTTCCGTCGAGGCAAGCGTCACGATCGAGGATTTAATTCAGCGCCGCAGCGTCAGCGTCAATCTGCCGGAAGAGCGCGAGATCCGCGTGACGCCGGAGCGCGGCATGACCGACGGGCACGTGATGCGGCTGAAGGGCCAGGGCCTGAAGCTGCCCGGCATGAAGCAGGGCGACATTCTCGTCACGCTTCGCGCGGCAAAGGACACGCGCTTCCGCATCGAGGGATACGATATCCACACCATTTTGCCGATCACGCTGGAAGACGCCGTTCTTGGCGCCGATAGCGAAGTGGAGACGCCGGACGGCAAGCGGACTCTCACCGTGGCGCCTTGGTCCGGTTCCGATCAGGTGATCCGGCTCGAAGGTCTCGGCCTGCCCGACGACAACGGAACGAGAGGCGATCTCGTCGCCGAAATCCGTATCGTCTTGTGGGACAAGCCGGATCCCAAGGTCACGGACCTGATGCGGCATATGCGCCACGGTCTTTACCTGTAACGACACGTGAGAAGGCCGGCCTGCGGGTCGGCCGCCGATGGCAAAGCCGTGTTTCCACCGATTGTGACAGGTTTGCGTCGCATCCGGCGCTTAGACACGCCCTGCGCACCCATTGTTACGGTGCCACACACGAGATGATCCACGCCAGCTTGAACAGCCGGGCGCGCTATGCCATAGGCAACCTTCATTGTAAGGTCTCAGGGGACATAGTATGGTTCAGGCTTCCGGGCTCATGGCAGGCAAACGTGGCATCATTTTCGGTGTTGCCAACAACCGTTCCATCGCATGGGGCATTGCCAAGGCCATTCACGAGCATGGCGGCGAGCTCGCTTTTACGTGGCAGGGCGATGCGCTGAAGAAGCGCGTCGAGCCGCTGGCAGCTGAGCTTAACGCGTTCATGGCCGGGCACTGTGACGTGTCGGACGAATCGACGATCGACGCCGTTTTCGAAAATGTCGAAAAGCATTGGGGCAAGATCGACTTCATCGTTCACGCCATCGGCTTTTCCGACAAGGACGAGTTGACCGGCCGTTATGTCGACACCTCGGCCGACAACTTCGCCAAGACGATGCAGATCTCGGTCTTCTCCTTCACATCGATCGCACGCCGCGCCGAGAAGCTGATGACCGATGGCGGCTCGATGCTGACGCTCACCTATTATGGTGCGGAAAAGGTCATGCCGAACTACAACGTCATGGGCGTTGCGAAGGCGGCTCTGGAAGCCAGCGTCAAGTATCTCGCCGTCGATCTCGGCCCGAAGAACATTCGCGTCAACGCGATTTCGGCCGGCCCGATCAAGACGCTTGCTGCATCCGGCATCGGCGACTTCCGCTACATCCTGAAATGGAACGAGTATAACGCACCGCTGCGCCGTACCGTGACGATCGAGGAAGTGGGCGATGTCGGCCTGTACATGCTGTCGGATCTGGCGCGCTCGGTGACCGGCGAAACGCATCATGCCGATAGCGGCTACCATGTCATCGGCATGAAGGCCGTGGACGCTCCGGATATTTCCGTCATCAAGGACTGATCCGGCAACGGAAACAGGGCGAGGCGCAGTGCTTCTTTACGTTATCAGGCATGGTCAGACCGACTGGAACGCCGAAGGCAGGCTGCAGGGACAGACGGATATTCCGCTGAACGACTTCGGCCGCGCCCAGGCGACCGGCAACGGCGAAAAGCTTGCCGGTCTGATCGATGATTGGGCCGGCTTCCACTTCGTGGCAAGCCCGCTCGGGCGCACCCGCGAGACGATGGAACGCATCCGGACCGCGATGGGGCTTGCCCCCCTCGCCTACTCCACCGACGAGCGACTGAAGGAACTGTCGTTCGGCGATTGGGAAGGCCAGACGCTGAAGGAAGTGAAAGCCAAGCAGCCCGAGCGGCTGAAGGCACGCTCCGAAGGCAAATGGGGTTTCATCCCGCCCGGCAGTTTCGCCGAAAGCTACGAGATCCTCTCCTGGCGCGTCGGCGCATGGCTGAAGACCGTCGACAGGCCGACCATCTGCGTGTGCCATGGCGGCGTCATCCGCTCGTTGTTCCGCATCGTCGGCGACGTGGCGGAGGAGGAGGCCGCGACGATGGGCATTCCCCAGGATGTCGTCCTGCGCGTGGATCAGGCAAACAGCCGGCTTGATTGGATCTGATGCGGCAAGCCTTGCTAAGCCTCCCGACCCGTTCCAACAATCCGCAATAGAAAAAGGGCCGCGGCTTTCGCCGGCGGCCCTTATGTTCTTGTGAGAGTGGGCAGACGCCGATTACTCTAGCACCTTGCCAATGCAATGGTAGGCAAAGCCGTGGCCGACGACCTCATGCGGCCGGTAGATGTTGCGCAGATCGACCAGCACGGCGGAATTCATGACCGATTTCAGGCGATCGAAATCAAGCGCGCGGAACTCGTTCCACTCCGTCACGATCACCGCAACATCAGCGCCCTCCGCGGCCTTATAGGGGCCGGAGGCGAATTCGATATCCATCATCTGGCGTGCATTTGCCATGCCTTCCGGATCATAGCCGGCAACGATCGCGCCGGCATCCTGCAAGGTCTGGACAACGGCGATCGCCGGGCTGTCACGCATGTCGTCCGTGTTCGGCTTGAACGTGAGGCCGAGAACGGCAATCTTCTTGCCGCGCACATCGCCGCCGGCCGCCGCGATGACCTTGCGGCCCATGGCACGCTTGCGGTTGTCGTTGATGGCGATCGTCGTCTCGATCAGGCGTACAGGGCTTTCGTAGTCCTGTGCGGTCTTGGCCAGCGCCAGCGTATCCTTGGGGAAGCAGGAGCCGCCATAACCGGGGCCCGCATGCAGAAATTTCGAGCCGATTCGGCCATCGAGACCGATGCCGCGCGAGACATCCTGAATGTCGGCGCCGACACGCTCGCACAGATCCGCCATCTCGTTGATGAAGGTGATCTTCAGCGCCAGGAAGGCGTTGGCGGCGTATTTGATCAGCTCCGACGTCCGACGCGAGGTGAAGAGAAGCGGCGACTGGTTGAGATAGAGCGGGCGATAGGCTTCCGTCATGACCTCGCGGGCGCGATCGTCCGACAGGCCGACGACGATGCGGTCAGGGCGTTTGAAGTCGTCGATCGCAGCACCTTCGCGCAGGAATTCCGGGTTGGAAACGACAGCCACGTCCGCATCGGGGTTGGTTTCCCTGATGATACGCTCGACCTCGTCGCCCGTTCCCACCGGCACGGTGGACTTGGTGACGACAACCGTGAACCCCTTCACGGCCGCCGCAACCTCGCGCGCGGCCGCATAGACATAACCGAGGTCCGCGTGACCATCGCCGCGACGCGACGGCGTGCCGACGGCGATGAAGACGACGTCCGCATCCGCCACCGGAGCGGCAAGCTCCGTCGTGAAGGACAGGCGGCCGGACTTGACGTTGCTTTCCACCAGACGGTCGAGGCCCGGCTCGAAGATCGGAATGACGCCGTTCTTCAGGGCAACGATCTTTTCTTCGGCCTTATCGACGCAGACGACATCGTGCCCGAAGTCGGCAAAGCATGCACCGGAAACAAGGCCCACATAACCGGAGCCGACAATGACTATTTTCATGAAATCTCTCTCTGCGTCTTCCGAGAATTGACAATCTCTTAAACAAATCGCTTCGACCTGCCAATGCGGCGCAATCGACGATCCGGTGGACTATGTCGCGACTAAATGGGCCGCCGATGGATTACAGCCCATAATTGCGATAGTTCGTCACATTTTCAAGACATTATGTCGGAAGGATAACAGCGGAGCGACAAAAACGCGCCTCAGACCACATGGTGGCTTCATAACCGGGCACGGCGCGACGGCAAACACCTGCCCTACGCCTCAAGCGTTGACGATCTCCAGATCGTCAACCACCCGGTTGCCGTCGACGACGGTGTAGAAGACCAGAACCTTGACGCCTGCCTTCAATCCCTCGACGTCGAATTCTTCGGGCAGCTTGTAGACCTTGCCGTCATCGAGGACCAGGCTGAGGCCCTTGAAGTCGACAGTCTTGATCGTTGCCTCGACGTCCACGCTCTGAGCCCAGCTGTTGAGCGGAGAGAGGATGCTGGCGGTCGCAAGCAACGCAGCAATGAGGATACGCATGATCTGTGCCCTTGAAGGTCGGTAGTGTGCTGTTTCGATGCATAAAGATAGCCTTCTGATTGTGGCGAAATTCGCCCGCGACCAAGGCATTTTCGGTAAAAGCAACAGCTTGAATATTAACCATTTTCGCCCCTGAAACGCAGGGCGGACGCCCTATGGAGCGGCCAGTTCGTCGCGCATCGGAATATTTTTCCACTCCCACCGCCGCTTTTCCCGGCAAAACCGGGGCATGGGCCATATCGGAACATCACTTTTGCGCCACATTGCTTAACGCCCATCCGGGCATCGGCGAACCGTTCGTTCCGCCATCCCCTCTACCCGCCGAACCGGGCGCGTTTTGCAACCGACACGGCATGATGCGCGATCGTGACCGCAGCGTTCACCGCGGGACGCTCCCTGCGCTGCAAGAAAGGCTTGTGACGGGCCTGCCTTTTCCATATGACAAGCCGGTCAGAAAGTGGCGGGCATCAGCCGCCGAAGCCGGTCAGAACTTCATGTCGCATAACACGTTTGGTCATCTCTTCCGCGTAACCACCTGGGGCGAAAGCCACGGCCCGGCACTCGGCTGCGTCGTCGACGGCTGCCCGCCCGGCTTGAGGTTCACCCTCGCCGAGATCCAGGACTATATGGACAAGCGCAAACCCGGCCAGTCGCGCTTCGTGACGCAGCGGCGCGAAGACGATATCGTCAAGGTTCTATCCGGCGTGATGCTGGACGCCGACGGCGAGACGATGATCTCGACCGGTACGCCGATCTCGATGCTGATCGAAAACACCGACCAGCGCTCGAAGGATTACGGCGAGATCGCCCGGCAATATCGTCCCGGCCATGCCGACTATACCTATGACGAGAAATACGGCATTCGCGATTATCGCGGCGGCGGGCGCTCGTCTGCGCGCGAGACGGCAGCCCGCGTTGCGGCCGGTGCGCTTGCCCGCAAGGTTCTGCCGGGCATGCGGGTCCGCGGCGCGCTGGTCCAGATCGGCAAATACAAGATCGACCGCCGCAACTGGGACTGGGCGCAGGTCGACCAGAACCCGTTCTTCTGCCCCGATGCAGCCATCGTTCCCGTCTGGGAAGAGTATCTCGACGGCATCCGCAAGTCGGGCTCGTCGATCGGCGCCGTCGTCGAGGTGATCGCCGAAGGCGTTCCCGTCGGCCTCGGTGCGCCGCTCTATGGCAAGCTCGATCAGGATATCGCCTCGCTTCTGATGTCGATCAACGCCGTCAAGGGCGTCGAGATCGGCGACGGTTTTGCGTCTGCCGAACTTTCCGGCGAAGACAATGCCGACGAGATGCGGATGGGCAATGACGGCGTGCCGATGTTCCTGTCCAATCACGCAGGCGGCATTCTGGGCGGCATTTCCAACGGCCAGCCGGTCGTCGCCCGGTTCGCGGTCAAGCCGACCTCTTCGATCCTGACCGAACGTCAGTCGATCGATGCCGATGGCAGGAATGTCGATGTGCGAACCAAGGGTCGCCATGACCCTTGCGTCGGCATCCGCGCCGTGCCGATCGGCGAGGCGATGGTCGCCTGCGCCATTGCAGATCACTATCTTCGCGACCGGGCGCAAAACGGCGCCCGCACCGCCGATCGCTCCTGAAGGACATTCCGATGACATTCAACCAGAAACGCGTGGTCGACGCTCTTCGCGCCTTTGAAGCCGGCGAAATCGTCGTGGTGACCGATGACGACGGCCGCGAGAACGAAGGCGACCTGATCGTTGCGGCCGTGCACTGCACCGCCGACAAGATGGCCTTCATCGTGCGCCATACGTCAGGCATCGTCTGCGCGCCGATGCCGCGCGACGAAGCCAAGCGGCTCAATCTCAACGCCATGGTCGCCGAAAACGACAGCGCCCATACGACGGCGTTCACCGTCACGGTCGATTTCAAGCATGGGACGACGACCGGGATCTCGGCCGAGGACCGGACGCTGACCGTTCGCAACCTTGCCAACCCGAATGTCGGCCCGGCAGACTTCGTGCGTCCCGGCCATATCTTTCCGCTGATCGCCCGCGAAGGCGGCGTGCTGATGCGGTCGGGCCATACGGAAGCTGCCGTCGACCTCTGCAAGCTCGCGGGCCTGCCGCCGATCGGCGTAATCTGCGAACTGGTCAACGACAACGGCACCGTCATGCGCGGCCCGCAGGTCTCGGAATTTGCCGCGGCACACAGCCTGAAGCAGGTTTCGGTCGCAGACCTCATCGCCTATCGCCAGCGCAAGGAAACGTTGATCGAGCTCAAGTCCGAGTTCGACATCGAGACCCCGCATGGCAAGGCCAAGGCGCATGCCTACTCGCTGCCCTGGGACACGATGCAGCATGTGGCCGTCATCTTCGGCGACATTCGTGACGGCGTCGATATTCCGGTGCGCCTTCACCTCGAAAACGTCACCCGCGACGTCTTCGGCGCCACCCGGCCGCTCTCCACCTATATGGAGAAGATCGCGGAAGAAGGGCGCGGCATCATCATCTACCTGCGCGAAGGATCGGTCGGCGTCGGCCAGATCGATACGGGCCGCAAGGTTCGCCAGGGGCAGGAAGCCCATGCGGAAGCACAGGCGCGCGAAAGCGAGTGGCTGGAGATCGGCCTCGGAGCACAGATCCTCAAGGATCTTGGCGTGTCGTCGATCAAGCTTTTGACGAAAAGCGAGCGCCACTACGTCGGCATTGAGGGCTTCGGCATCAAGATCGCAGAAACGGTCATCTGCTGAACGGCATCGATCGTCGCCGATATCCGACACTGAAAACTGCCGCCATCGAGCGGCGGTTTTTTTGTCACGCGACGATCACCTGGAGTTGAAATCGCAGCAGCGGAACATTTTTGCCCTCGACCGGGTTAATAGCGGCAGAAGGCCCGTCATGATCGCGGGCGGTTGCAAAAGGCGCCGGGAGTGAACCGGTAGCGGCAACATCCGATTTGCGCCAAGCCCAAGGGTGCCGCCTTGAACAGAAGCATAAAGATCACTCCTCCAAGCCTTGATCCCGTCGCACCGGTTGCCATGCTGACGCTTGAAACCGTGGTATTCCAGCAGGGTCATACCGTCCCCAACAATCCGCGCCTGCCCGTACTGATCTACCGCGATGCCGTGCCGCCGATCGGCGATACCGCGGCAGCGTTCGAGGATCTGTTCGACGAAGCCGGTTGGGATCATGGCTGGCGCCGGGAATGGCATGACGGCATCAGCGCGGATCATCTCTATCGAACCGGCGCTCACGAGGCCCTTGGCATTGCGTCCGGCCGCGCGATCATCCAGATCGGCGGCCCTGGAGGCGACGAGATCAGCGTGGTTGCCGGCGACTGCGTCGTGCTTCCTGCCGGGACAGGCCGGCGGAAGGTCGTCGCAAGCCGCGATTTCGTTGTAGTCGGCGCATGCCCCGCAGGCCAGGAGCCGGATCTCGAATGCGGCCCGCCGACCGAATGGCATATCGCCCGCATCGCCAGGCTTCCCATCCCGAAAAGCGATCCGATTGCCGGCGAAACCGGGCTTCTGCCACGCATCTGGAACCGCGCGATCTGACGAACGGCGCCCGGCATACGGCATCTCGCTGCGTCAGCCCTGCCCTTGCCAGCCGTCCCGATAGACAATTTTCTCGACGCCTGCGAACCGTGCGACACGCATCAGTTCGGCATCGAGTTTCTCCATTCGACCCAAGGAAGGTCGGATCCCCTTTTCCAGCCAGAGACGCCTGACGTCCAGTACGCCGGCCTTGCGGTCGGCCTTCATGTCGATACGACCGATCATCCGGTCGCCTTCGAGCAGCGGAAAGACGTAGTAGCCGTATTGCCGCTTCGGTTCGGGCACGAAGACTTCTATGCGATAGAAGAAGTTGAACAGACGCTCGGCGCGGTCGCGATTGCGCAGAAGCGGATCGAAAGGGCTCAACACCCTTATGCGCGCCGGCGGTTCGGGAATATCGCCGAGATGGGCAGGAAAGCCTGTAAAGGCAAAGGAAGGCCGTGGCCGCCTCCCGTCTGCCGTCTCGATCAGGATCTCGTCCAATTCGTCCCTGCGACGCTTCACCCAGTCCCTGGCCTCCTGCGGCGTGACGATATCCCAGAAGGCGGCGATCTCGCCGGACGTGGCAAAGCCGAGCTTCGTCAGCGCACTGCGGCAGGCCCAATCGACGAAAGCCTCGTGTTCGACCTCCGGCTCGTGATGGTGCGAGGCGATCACCCGTTCGGTCAGATCGTAGATCTTCTGGAAATTCACGCGACCGGCGATCGAGAGCTTGCCGGTGTGCCAATAATATTCGAGCGCCGTCTTGTTCGGATGCCAGTTCCACCAGCCGCCGGACTTGTGATCCTCGACCTTCATGTCACGCGACATGATCGCGCCGTTTTCCGCGATGTGCCGGAATGTTTCGTCGAAGGCGGAATCGAAACCTTCGCCGTGCCATTTACGCCAGCGCTCCGCCAGAAGCGGCTCGCGGCGGCGGAACCGGTGTTTCCAGTAGCGGAAGAGCTTTGCGGGAATGATCGAGGCGTCATGCGTCCAGTGCTCGAAAAGCTCGCCATCCTTTTCGAGCAGTGCCGTCAGATGTTCGCGCCTATAGGTCTGGTTGCGCGAGAACAGGATCATGTGATGGGCGCGTTCGACCGTCGCGATACTATCCACCTGCACGAAGCCGAGATCGTCGATCAATTGCAGCAGGCCGGACTTGTCGAGCGCGCGGCCGGGTGGCGCCGCCAGCTGCTGACGTTCGAGAAAAATCCTGCGGGCCTGTTCATTCGGTACAAGAATCGCCATGGGTTCAAGACTAGGCGTTCATCACCGCCTTTTCAATGTTCATGTTAAGTTCCGGTTTGAAGCGCGTCTCCGGCAGGCTATAGACGCCCAACCAACGAGGGACAGGCGTGGATATCCGTTTCAATCAGGCAGAGGCGCGGTATGACGGGCGCATCGTCCTTCATCCGCTGACGCTCTCGCTCAGCGAGCGGCGGGTCGGTATTATCGGGCTGAACGGCTCCGGCAAGACGACATTTGCGCGGATGATCAACGGTCTCGTTTCGCCGACGAGCGGTTCGGTAACGGTCAACGGGCTGGATACGGTCAAGGATCTCGACCGGTCGCGGGCGCAGACCGGCTTCATCTTCCAGAACCCGCAGAACCAGATCATCCTGCCGCTCCTGAAGGACGATATCGCGCTCGGCCTCAAGGCGCAGAGGCTTCCAAAGGCGGATGTCGAAAGCGCCGTTGCCGCCATTCTCTCCCGCTTCGGCATCAGCCATCTGGCGGATCGTCGTTCGCACGAGCTTTCAGGCGGCGAATTGCAACTGGCTGCCTTCGCCTCCGTTCTCGTCGGCGGCCCGAACATCCTGATCATGGACGAGCCGACAAACCAGCTCGACCTCAAGAACCGCAATCTGGTGGAGCGCACGATCGGCGAGCTTACCGAAGATGTTATCGTCATCAGCCACGACCTGCCGCTTGTCATGGGGGTCGATCGGCTGCTGTTGTTTCACGAAGGCCGCATCGCCGCCGACGGCCGGCCGGACGAGGTGATCGCGTGCTACCGGGAGATCGCGGCGTGAAGACGCTCTACCACGATGGCGACACAGCCCTGCACCGGCTTTCGCCGCGGGTGAAGCTGATCGGGCTTGCCGTCACGAGCGTGGTGCTCTTCTGGCTGCATTCGCCTGTGGCGCTCGGGATTGCGGCGTTTGCCAGCATCATTGTCTTTTCGACGCTGAAACTTAAATGGTCGGAGATCCGCCGCCAATTGCGGCCACTGGTCGTGACGCTGGGTCTGGTTTGCCTCTTCACGCTGGCCTTCAACGGCAGTGCCGATGCGCTTACTGTGTTTCTGAGGCTCGGCAGCCTGATGCTGCTGGCGGCCGCAGTGACGGCCACAACCGGGATCGGCGATTTCATCGACGAGATCACGCTTGCGGCCATGCCGCTCGAACGGCTCGGCATCCTGCGTGCGGCCGATGTGGGGCTGGCGATCGGGCTCGTCATCCGCTTCGTGCCGGAGGTCGTCTCCAGATACAAGACGATCCGCGAGGCGCATCTTGCCCGCGGCCTCAGGCCTCGGCCGCTCACCGTCGCGGTGCCGCTGATCATCCTGACGCTCAGAAGCGCGGACGAGATTGCCGCTGCGATTGACGCCCGCGGCATCCGGCGGCAGAAGTAAACAAACGATAAACTTCAAGAGGAAGCGACAAGGACATCATGAGCACCCGCGATCTCGTTCTTTCGGCGCTGTTTGCCGCCATCATCATTGCGCTCGGGCTTCTGCCGCCGATCATGCTCGGCTTCGTGCCGGTACCGATTACCGCCCAGTCACTCGGCGTGATGCTGGCAGGCGTCGTGCTCGGCGCCCGTCGCGGCACGATCGCCGTGCTTCTCGTTCTCGTCGTCGCCGCCATCGGCCTTCCGGTGCTTTCGGGCGGCCGTGGCGGGCTTGCCGTGTTTGCCGCTCCGACCACGGGCTATCTGATCGGATGGGTGTTTGCAGCCCTCGTGACCGGTCTGCTGTCGGAAAAGCTGGTGAACCGCGATCAGATGGCGATCGCCCAGACGGTCGGGTTCTTCATCGCTGCCGTCGCCGGTGGCGTTATCGTGCTTTATGCCTGCGGCATCAGCTATCTTGCGGTGGTCACGGGGCTCGGCTTCCAGAAAGCCTTCTTCGGCTCGATGGCCTTCAT
Organism: Neorhizobium sp.; assembly: GCA_028283725.1. Lineage (GTDB taxonomy): Bacteria > Pseudomonadota > Alphaproteobacteria > Rhizobiales > Rhizobiaceae > Neorhizobium. The sequence continues at coordinate 1,192,955 of JAPWKC010000004.1, forward strand.
TCCCGGTGACGTCATAAAGGCAGTGGTCGCAGCCCTTGCCGGCCGGGCCGTGATGGTCGGCTATCCGCTTCTGCCGCAGCGGGCCTGATATCCGTCAACGATCGGGGCTGATGCGGCGTTGCCCCAAGTCCGGCCCGATGCCGGGCCAGATCAATCCAGAAACTGATAGAGCCAGTCGCGCAGGTCTTCCGGCAGCGCGACCGGTTCTCTCGTCGAAGGATCGACGCTCGACCAGACGATCTCGGCCTCGGCGATATCTTCCTTGCCGCGCCGCAAATGAATGATGAAACCGGCCGACTTGCCGCCGATCTTGCTGACGGCGACCGTCATGCGGACATGCTCGCCAAGCTTAAGGGGCTGGTGGAAGGTGAGGTTAACTTTCGAGACGACGAAGAACGGATCATCAACGACCGGTTTGCGGTGGCGCCAGAAATCCGCCAGCGCTTCTTCGGCGTGATAAAGATATGCTGCACGAAATATCTCGCCATTGAGATCGACGTCGCGGTAGGGAACCTGAAATTCCTGATATCCTGCCATCGGCTTACCTGACATTTCCCCCTGCCAATCCTTGCGGCGAAAGCCGCCCTCCCCTTTCTTTCCAGTGAAACGGCAAGCAGGGCAAGAGGCCCGCGCTTGAAAATACCTCCGACATGCGCCATGTCGGGAGTGTCCCGCATGATCGTTGTGCCCGATCGTCCACCGATCGACGCCGCCACCAGCCTCCACGGCTTGACGTGGAGAGGCGCAGAGGAGGCCCCATGACCACCCGCCTTTACGAACACCCGATCTTTCTTCAGCACGAAACGCCTGAGGGGCATCCCGAACGACCGGACCGGCTGCGCTCGCTGGCAATCGCGCTGGAGCACCCGAATTTCGACAGGCTGGATCGCAGGCAAGCGCCGCAGGCCAACGAGGATGCTATCCTGCTGGCGCATCCGGAGGAGCATCTGCGGGCCGTGATGCGCGAGATCCCGGAAGAGGAAAAGCGGATCCGGCAGATCGAGAACGACACATATGTGAGCCAGAAGAGCCTGCAGGCGGCGCTGACCGGCATCGGCGGCGCCATGGCTGGCGTGGACGACGTGATGACGGGCAAGGCGGACAATGTTTTCATCGCCTCACGCCCGCCCGGCCATCACGCGGAAAAGACCAAGGCGATGGGCTTTTGCCTGTTCAACAATGCCGCGATTGCGGCACGCCACGCCCAGCAGGTGCATGGCGTGGAAAAGGTCGCCATCATCGACTGGGATGTGCATCACGGCAACGGGACGCAGGATATCTTCTGGGATGATCCCTCCGTTCTCTTCTGCTCGACGCACCAGATGCCGCTCTATCCCGGCACGGGTGCGCTCAACGAGACGGGCACAAGGAACACGATTGTCAACGCGCCGCTTTCGCCCAATACCGGCAGCGAGCATTTTCGCGAGGCCTTCAAGGACCGGGTTCTGCCGGCGCTCAACAATTTCCGGCCGGATCTTGTGATCATCTCGGCCGGTTTCGACGCGCATCACCGCGACCCGCTGGCGCAGATCAATCTTGTTGGCGACGATTTCGACTGGGCGACCGGACGGCTCATGGAAATCGCAGGGAAATACGCCGACAACCGGGTCGTCAGCGTGCTCGAGGGCGGCTATGATCTGGAAGGTCTGGCCGAATCGGCCGGCATGCACATCATGAGACTGCTGAGAGGATAGAATGACCGACATGACCGACGCACAGAAATCTGCGGGCGATGTCAGCTCCTATTCCTTCGAAAAGGCGGTGGCGGAACTGGAAAGCATCGTCGCCCGGCTGGAACGCGGCGATGTGGCGCTCGACGAATCCATCGCCATCTACGAACGCGGCGAAGCGCTGAAGAAGCACTGCGAGACGCTGCTTTCAGCGGCCGAAAATCGCATCGAGAAGATCCGTCTCGACCGCGCCGGCAAGCCGCAAGGCACCGAACCGCTCGACGGCGAATAAGCCGGCCGGCCTGGACCCCGTCGAATCTTGGACCCCTTCGAATAATGATGCGGGTGCGGACAATTTCCGCGCGCAGGTCAACCTTCTATTTATTCGCCATGCCTTATGCTCTGTCGATCACACAAGGCATGGCATGGGCACGATCAGACCGTTCAGAGACGAGGACGCAGAAAGCGTCGCAGCGCTTTTCCAGCGGATCTTCCGTCGTGGCGGGGCGTCGGATTGCGGTGCGCTGGCCGATTATCTCCTCGAGCTCTACAAGAACGGCCCGACCTCTTCGGCCGAAATCCCGTCGCTGGTCCATATCAGCGACCGGGGGATTTTGAGTGGCTTCATCGGCCTCAACACACTGTCGATGCGTTGGCACGACCGACCGCTCAAGGTCGCCTTGTGCAGCACGGTCATGGTCGACCCCACGGAAAAAGATGCACTTGCAGCCGCCAAGCTGATGAAGGCGGCGCGTACCGGATCGCAGGATTTCTCCTTTTCCGAGACTGCCAGCGATGTGTCCCTGCGCATGCTGCGGACCGTCGGCGGCAAGTCACTGCCGCAGCATAGTTTCGACTGGGTGCGGTTCGTCAGCCCGGCAACCGCGGCCGTCGAAATGGCACGGCGCCGATTGCCGATGCTCACCGCCACACTGCCCATCGCCAAACTCATCGACCGACGGCTGCGCGCCCGGCGGCAGCGGATGCCGCGCTGGCTGGCGATGCCGAACCCGGTGCGGCCACCAGCGGGGTTCGAAACCCGTGCCATCGACCCGGCCGAATTTGCCGGGATCTTCCTGGCACTGACGGCACGCTTTGCCGTTCGTCCCGACTGGAGCGCCGAGGAGATCGCCCGGCTGGTGCGCGAGGCCATGGCCAAGCCCGCTTTCGGCACGCCGGTGCTTGCCGCCGTCTATGACCGCAACCAGCGACCAGCCGGCGCCTTTCTCTATCATGTGCGGGAAAACGGCACCGCTCGCGTCATTCAGATGGTGGCGAGCGAACACCAGACCGGTGCCGTCCTCGATGCATTGATCGCCGATGCGGCCGGGCGGGGTGCTTCCGTGGTGCGCGGGCGCACGCAGCCGTTCATGATGAATGCCATCCTGACGCGCCGCATTCCGCTCTTCAACGTGGCCTCCAGCGCCTATCACTGCCGGGAGCCCGAGCTTGCCGCCGTGCTTGCCAATGGTGACTGCTTTCTCAACGGCCTCGTCGGCGAGCAGTGGAGCCGCCTGATCGGTGATTTTCGCTGACCGCGTGACGCGCCGTATGGCCCCGCCACTCGACGGGAAAGCCGCGATCACCTATATTTTGCGGCATGGACAAGGATCAGGTCATCGCCAAACTCCGGGAGCACGAGGCAGAGCTTCGGGCAGCCGGTGCGGAGCGTATCGCGATCTTTGGGTCTGTTGCGCGTGGCGACAATGACGCCGGCTCCGACCTTGATGTCCTGGTGACATTCTCAAGGCCGGTTATCGAATCCGGGTTCGGGTTCTTCAGCGCGTTGTCACGTCTTGAGGAGCGGATCGGCGAGATCACCGGTTTTGCGGATGTTGATATCGTTCCGGAGCCCGTCCGCAAGGAACGCTTCAGGCAGAATGTCGAGCGAGACCGAGCCGATGCCTACTAAGCGCCCGCTGACACGACTACGCGATATTCTGGAGAACGGGAGCGCCATCCTTCGATATACGCAGGGGATGAGCCTTGCTGTCTACCGTCAAGACAGTCTCCACAGGGATGCATGCGAACGCTGCCTGTCACGAATCTCCGAGGCCGCAATCAAACTGGGGGCCGTCGCCGAAGAGCTATTTCCGCATCATGACTGGCGCGGCATACGTGATATCGGCAATATCCTGCGGCACCACTATCCTGACGTGCTGGACGATATGATCTGGCTGACGATCACAAAGCATGTGCCACCCCTGCTCATCGAGCTTGAGACCTTTCTCGCCAAATATCCAGACGATCAGGAAACGCTTTAGGAAGTAGCCATGTCCTTCTTTCCCGGCACCGATCCGAAGCCCGGCGATGCCTTTGCCTGCGATGCGATCGAGAACCTGATTATTCCGCGCAGCAGCGATATCGGCGGTTTTGCGGTACGCCGGGCGCTGCCGACGGCACGGCGACGATTGGTCGGGCCGTTCATCTTCTTCGACCGGATGGGACCCGCCATCCTCAAGGCCGATGAGGCGCTCGACGTGAAGCCGCATCCGCATATCGGGCTTTCCACCGTCACCTATCTCTTCGACGGCGAGATCAAGCATCGCGACAGCCTCGGCACCGAACTCGTGATCCGGCCCGGCGACATCAACCTGATGACGGCCGGCCGCGGCATCGTGCATTCGGAGCGCACGCCGGAAAACCTGCGTGGCCATCCGCTTCTGATGTCGGGCCTGCAGACATGGCTCGCGCTGCCGCAAGACAAGGAAGAGATCGATCCGGTCTTTGCCCATACCGGGCGCGAGGCCATGCCGGTGATCGATTGGGACGGCGCACGCGGTCGCGTGGTCATCGGCAGGCTCGATGGGCTCGTCTCGCCCGTAGCCTCCTTCACCGACACGCTCTATGTGGACCTTTCGCTTGAGGCCGGGCGGCGTTTTCCGTTTTCGGCCGAGCAGGAGGAACGGGCACTCTATATTCTCTTCGGGGAACTGGTGATTGCAGGAGACCGGTTTGCCGCAGACCAGCTTCTGGTGTTGCGGCCGGGCGATGCGATCACGCTCGAAGCGGGTGCGACAGGCTGTCACGTCATGCTGTTCGGCGGCGCTGCACTCAGTTCCAAGCGCTATATCTGGTGGAATTTCGTCTCTTCCTCGAAAGAACGGATCGAACAGGCCAAGGAAGAGTGGCGCACGGGCCGGTTCGACATCGTGCCGGGAGACGAAGAGGAATTCGTCCCCTTGCCCGCAGGCTAAAAACGATTAGAACGGATTGCTTCTGGATAACTTGAAAAAGCCGGCTTCATCAACATTACACTCAAAGCCGATTTCGAAAAAGAACAGAGAAGGCCAGCTTCCGTGACACCGTTTCCCGTAACGCCGCTGCTCGATCAGGTCCGGCTACCCGCCGATCTTCGCAAGGTGGATGACCGCGAATTGCCGCAGCTCGCACGCGAGGTTCGCGACGAGATGATCGACGCGGTTTCGCGCACGGGCGGGCATCTGGGCGCAGGGCTCGGTGTCGTCGAACTGACCATCGCCATCCACAAAGTGTTCAACACGCCGGACGACCGGCTGATTTTCGACGTCGGCCACCAGTGCTATCCGCACAAGATCCTCACCGGCCGGCGCGACCGAATCCGTACGCTTCGTCAGGAAGACGGGCTGTCCGGCTTCACCCGCCGGGCAGAGAGCGAATACGATCCCTTCGGTGCCGCGCATTCCTCCACCTCGATCTCCGCCGGCCTCGGCATGGCGGTGGCGTCGGATCTCGACGGTTCGAAGCGCAATGTGATTGCGATCATCGGCGACGGCGCGATGTCGGCCGGCATGGCCTATGAGGCGCTGAACAATGCCGGCGCGCTCGATGCCCGGCTGATCGTCATCCTCAACGACAACGACATGTCGATCGCGCCGCCGACCGGCGCGATGAGCGCCTATCTGGCCCGTCTTGCCTCCGGCAAGGCCTATATGGGCGTGCGCGAATTCGGCAAGAAGCTGACGGCCTATCTCGGCCGCGGCGTCGAGACCGCGATCACGCGGGCCGTCGAACATGCGCGCGGCTACGTGACCGGCGGCACGATGTTCGAGGAACTCGGCTTCTACCATATCGGCCCGATCGACGGTCACTCCTTCGAGCATCTTCTGCCCGTCTTGCGCAATGTGCGCGACAACGCCCATGGCCCGGTGCTGATCCATGTGGTGACGCAGAAGGGCAAAGGCTATCCGCCGGCGGAAGCCGCTGCCGACAAGTATCACGGCGTCAACAAGTTCGACGTCATTACCGGCGCGCAGGCGAAATCGAAGCCGAACGCGCCCTCCTATACGAGCGTCTTCGGAGAAGCGCTGGTGCAGGAGGCCACGCTCGACGAGAAGATCGTCGGCATTACCGCGGCCATGCCGAACGGCACCGGCCTCGACAAGCTCGCCGAACTGTTTCCCAAGCGCACTTTCGATGTCGGGATCGCCGAGCAGCATGCGGTGACGTTTGCAGCCGGTCTGGCGACAGAGGGCTTCAAGCCATTCTGCGCACTCTATTCCACCTTCCTGCAGCGCGGCTATGACCAGGTGGTCCATGACGTCGCGATCCAGAAACTGCCCGTCCGCTTCCCGATCGATCGCGCCGGCTTCGTCGGCGCCGACGGGCCGACGCATGCCGGTGCGTTCGACACCGCCTTCCTCTCCACTCTTCCCGGCATGGTGGTCATGGCTGCAGCCGACGAGGCGGAACTGAAGCACATGGTCCGCACCGCCGCCGCCTATGACGAGGGTCCGATCTCGTTCCGCTATCCGCGCGGCGAAGGTGTCGGCGTCGAGATGCCGGCACGCGGCGAGATCCTCGAGATCGGCAAGGGCCGGGTCATCAAGCAGGGTGCCAAGGTGGCGCTTTTATCCTTCGGCACGCGGCTGAAGGAATGTCTTCTGGCAGCAGAGGACCTCGATGCGGCCGGGCTCTCGGCAACGGTTGCGGATGCACGTTTCGCCAAACCGCTCGACCATGACCTGATCCGGCAGCTGGCGCGCCATCATGAAATGCTGATCACGATCGAGGAAGGTTCTGTCGGCGGCTTCGGCAGCCAGGTCCTGCAATTCCTTGCCACCGAAGCGCTGCTCGACGGCGGGCTGAAGGTCCGCTCCATGGTGCTGCCCGATGTCTGGATGGAGCAGGCCAGCCCCGAGGTGATGTATGCCAAGGCAGGGCTCGACCGCGCCGGCATCGTCAAGACGGTGTTTTCAGCGCTCGGCCAGCCGAAGATCGGCGTCGGCTTCGCCGGCTGAGGGCCGCTTCTCGCACAAAGCCCTTGCCATCCGGGCGGGCGGCAGGCATTGACTGCCGCCATGTCCGACAAAAATTCCAATTCAGGCGAAAGCATACGCCTCGACCAGCTTCTGGTCTCGCTCGAACTCGTGGCGAGCCGTGCGCGCGCACGCGATGCGATCAGCCGCGGCACCGTGACCGTCAACGGCCGCGTCGTCACCAAGCCGAGCCTCACATTCCGCTCCGATGCCGTCATCACCATCGATGACCCGGCACAGGATTACGTGTCGCGCGCGGCGCTGAAGCTCGTGGCCGGGCTCGACCACTTCAAGCTCGATCCGACCGGCCATGACTGCCTCGATATCGGCGCCTCGACGGGCGGCTTTACCGAAGTGCTCCTGATGCGCGGCGCCGAGCATGTCACCTCGATCGATGTCGGCCACGGGCAGATGCATCAGCGGCTTCTTGACGACGAGCGCGTCACCAATATCGAAGGCCTCAACGCCCGCTATCTGACGGCTGAGGATTACGACGAGCGCGAGATCACCTTCCTCGTCTCCGACGTCTCGTTCATTTCGCTGAAACTGGCACTGGCACCGGCGCTCGATCTGGCTGAGCCCGGCGCGCATTGCATCCTGCTCGTCAAGCCGCAGTTCGAGGCCGGCCGCGAGGCAATCAGCAAGGCCGGGCTTCTGAAGGAGCCGGAAACGGCACCTGACGTGGCTGCCGAACTGGAGCGCTGGCTGACCGAAGAGATGGGCTGGACGAGCCTCGGGCTCATCCCCTCCCCGATCGACGGCGGCGACGGCAACAAGGAATTCCTTCTCGCAGGACGCAAGCCGGAATGAGCACGGTCACTATCACCATCACCCGGCTCGGTGCACAGGGCCATGGCATTGCCAACGGCCCCGACGGCCCGGTCTATGTGCCGCACGCGCTGCCGGGCGAGACACTGGCGATCGCCCGCAACGGCGATCACGGCACGGTCATCTCCACTTCCAACCCCTCGCCCGACAGGATCGAGCCGCTCTGTCGGCATTTCGATCCCGACCGCGATGCATGCGGCGGCTGTTCGCTACAGCATCTGGCGGCCGAGCCCTATCATGCCTTCAAGCGACAGCTGGTCGTGGATGCTCTGAAATCGAAGGGCCTGACACCAGAAGTCGGCGCGCTCGTCATCGCCCATCCGGGCGAGCGTCGGCGCGCGGTGTTTTCCGCCCGCCAGACGGAAGACGAATTCCTGCTCGGCTTCAACCGGGCGGAGACGAACCATATCGTCTCCATCAGCGAATGTCCCATCGCCTCGCCCGGCATCGTCGACCGGCTCGAGGCGATCCGATCGGTCGGCAAGGCGCTGGCTCAGGGTTCCGGCGTGTTTCGCATCTCGGTGCTGGAGACATTGTCTGGCCTCGATATCGCCGCCGAGGGGCTGAAGGCGCCTTCCGACAAGCAGCGACGGCTGGTGACGGACGTGGTTCTCAGCCTCAAAAACATCGCGCGGGTTTCCATCAATGGCGAGATCATCATCGAGCTGCAACGGCCGGTGATCGATTTCGGCGGCGTCGCCGTTTCGCCGCCTGCCGGCGGCTTTACCCAGGCGACGCGCCAGGCTGAGGATGCGATGGCGACACTCGTGCTCGACCATGTCGGAAAAGCCAAGCGGGTTATCGATCTCTTTGCGGGATCGGGCACGTTTTCGCTGCGGCTCGCGCGCAAGGCCAAGGTGCATGCGGTCGAGAGCGACGACAAGTCGGTCAAGGCGCTCGATCATGCCGCCCGCAACACGCAGGGGCTGAAGCCGGTGACGGTGGAGAAGCGCGATCTCTTCCGCCGGCCCATGATGCTGTCGGAACTGAAGAATTACGATGCGCTCGTCTTCGATCCGCCGCGTGCCGGCGCAGAGACGCAGGTCAAGGAACTGGCCCGCTCGACCGTCAAGACGATTGCGGCCGTGAGCTGCAACCCGCTGACACTGGCGCGCGATCTGCGCGTTCTGGTTGACGGTGGATACAAGATCGTATCGGTGACGCCGATCGACCAGTTCCTCTGGTCACCGCATGTCGAGGCCGTGGCTCTGCTTACACGATAGCTGACAGGTGATGGTTAATCGATAAATACACTTGATGATTGAGTGTATTTATTAAATACAACCAACATTCTTTACAGCTTCCAGCACGAGGTTTACCTTCCGGCCCGTCGCAATTGCTGCGGCAGGCGGTCTGCCGTAGGCGACCGACGGGAGGAGATCATCATGACTGATGTAGCAATGCATGGACATGGCATCCGTGGCATGAAGCCGGAAACGCTGCATTCCTTCGATGGAATAGGCGATCCGGGCAAGTTCGGCGTCATGTTTCCCAACCTTGTTCCATTCTTCGCCAGCGACGACGTGCTGGCGGAGCTTGCCGATGCCATGCTCGACAAACTGGATAACGCCGGCAATCCGGACAGCGCAGGCGACAATCCCGCCATTCCGGCCGGCTATACCTATCTCGGCCAGTTCATCGACCACGACATCACGCTCGATACGACGCCGCTCGACCAGCAGAAGGCCGACCCCAAGGCGACGGTGAATTTTCGCACACCGGCGCTCGATCTGGATTCCGTTTATGGCGACGGGCCGGCCATCCACCCCTACCTCTACCAGCGCGAGGCGTCACCGCCACGGATCATCGGCAAGATGCTGATCGGGCATACGGGAGCCTCGCCCGATCAGGGCGGAACGACCATCCCGACGCTTCGCAACGATCTGCCGCGAAATCAGGTCGGACATGCGCTGATCTTCGACGAACGCAATGACGAGAACTTGCTGGTGGCGCAGATGCATCTGCTGATGCTGAAATTCCACAACAAGGTGTTCGACAAGGTGGTGGCGGAACAGCCGGGGCTCAGCGATACGGCACTCTTCGAGGAGACCCGCCGCATCGTCACCTGGCACTATCAGTGGATCGTGCTCTTCGACTTCGTGGAACGGCTGACGGAACCGGGGCTCATCCAGAAGATCCGCAGGGAGGGACGGCGGTTCTACCGGTTCAAGCAGCGGCCCTATATGCCGGCCGAGTTTGCGGCAGCCTGTTACAGGCTCGGCCATTCGATGGTGCGGCAGACCTATAGCCATAACCGCGTGTTCAATCCGACGGCGGATTCGATCGCCAACGGCACGCTCGGGCTTCTGTTCTTCTTCACCGGGAAGTCGGGATCGATCACCGGTGAACTGGCACCGACACCGCCTGCGCCACCACCGGCGGCACAGGCGAGGTTGCCATCCAACTGGGTGATCGACTGGCGGCGCTTCTTCGATCTTGGAACAGTGCCCAGCGGCAATTTCGCGATGAACCACAGCCGCCGGCTCGATCCGTTCATCACACCGGCGCTTCACACACTCCCCGGTGCCGATGGCGTGCCCGCGCCGAAGGTGCGCGAGTTCAACCTCGCCTTCCGCAACCTCAGACGCGGGGTGCAGATCGGCCTGCCATCCGGTCAGTCGATCTGTCACGCGATGGGTATCGAGCCGCTCAAACCGAAGGACGTCGCCAAGGGGACGGACGGTGCGATCGCCAAGAAGCTCGGCCTCACCGAGGAGACGCCGCTCTGGTATTATGTGCTGAAGGAGGCGGAACACTATCACAAGGGTGAGCGTCTCGGGCCGATGGCCTCGACCATCGTTGCCGAGACCTTTCTCGGCATGGTGCATGGCGATCAGCACTCGTTCCTGTGGCAGCGGTCCGACTGGACGCCGGACCTGCCGGGCGCCAAGGCCGGGCATTTCACCATGGCGGACCTCATCCGCTTCGTGGGAGATATCAACCCGATCGATGCGGCGGTGACGCCGGAACTGGTGGTGAACCGCTGAGCGATCAGCGATCGAAGCGGATCACCCCGGTCAGTTGTCGAGATCGAGCCTGCCGTTGCCCACGACACCGGAGCAGCGGCAGGTGCCACCGACGCGGCCGGCATTGGCGCGGCAGACATAGGGACGGTCGCGATCATCGCTCTGCTGCGGTGGCACGACACAGACATAGCGATCGCGCGGGCGCGGGCGGTCGTTGTTGTTGCGGCCACCCAGGGTCTCGACCTGCACCTGCGCCAGCGTCAAACCGGGCAAGCCGTTGAATTGCTCACCCGTGGCGGGCGAGGACATGCCTGCTGCAAAGACGGGCCCTTGCGCAGGAAAGGTGCCGGCAACGAGAACAGCCAGCACGGCAATGCTGCGGGCACGTGGCAACTGGAAAGAACGGGCAATCGTTGGAACGGCACGCATGACGGGATCTCCTCTGATGCCCCCATTCTAGAGCGCTCGTGAGCCGAAAGAAGACGGCCGCCGATCTTTCATCGCAAAGACTGTTAACGACGCATGAAGGCTTCGAAGGCGGCACGCGCCTCGGCGCTTCCCAGCCGCTTGGAAAAATGCGCCAGTTCCTCATCCATGCGGGCCAGAACCGCAGAGCGCGGTCCACGAACGAGATCGCGGGCAATGCGCAGCGCTTCCGGCGGCTTTCGCGCAAGGCCGGACGCCAGCGCCAGGGTTTCGCTCTCGACGGCATCCGGTTCGGCCAGTTTCCAGATCAGGCCCGCCTGATGTGCGTCCGATGCCGTCATGCCCTCCCCGGCAACGAGAAGGGCAAAGGCCCGCTGGTGGCCGATGAGCCTTGGCGCCAGAAGGCTGGATGCCGCTTCCGGCACGAGCCCGAGATCGACAAAGGGCGTTTTGAACAGGCTGCGTGCGGAGGCGACGGTGAGATCGCAATGCAGGTTGAGGGTCGTGCCGATGCCGATCGCCAATCCGTCAACACCAGAAAGGAGCGGCTTTTCCGCCAAGGCCAGCGCCTTGATGAAGATCGCGGCAGCCGGCGGCTCGGTGGATCCCGAGAGCGCATGAGCCAGAAAATCGCCCATGTCGTTGCCGGCGGAGAAACAGCCCGGCGTGCCGAGAAAGGCAACGGCACGGACCTTATCGTCGGCATTGGCTTCATCAAGCGCTGCCGTCATGTGGCGATACATGGCGGCGGTGATGGCGTTCTTCTTCTCCGGCCGGTTGAAGCGGATCACCATCACGCCCGGATGGGCTTCGGGCCGCCCGACAAGAATATGGTGGTCGGCGGCAGAGGCGGGCGGCACATCGGTCATGTCATTGCCTTTCGATGGGTATCGCAGCGGCTTGATCGCTCTCAATCACTAGCGGGTGGCAAGAGCGATGCGGGCAGCTTCGAGGCTTGCGGCGCCGCAGACAACCCGATCCTTCAGCGCAGAGGTTTCGGCGAGCAGGTTTTCGGCCATGAAGCGGCAAAGCGCCGTGCGGGCTTCTCCCTCGCCATTGTCGATCGCAACGAGTGCTGCCTTGGCGAGATAGGCACCGGTGAGCGTCAGGCCGAAAAGCCGCAGATAGGGTGTGGCACCGGATAGCGCGTCTGAGAGACGGCGCTCGTCCTGCGCCTCCAGCAGCCAATCCGTCGCCTTTAAGAGCGCGCTGATGGCGGCCGACAGACGTTCGGCGGTCTCGCCGAACGCCGCGTCGCCGGCGGCCTGAACCTTGGCGGCGATCTCGCGCAATTCACCGATGAAACCACGGACGTGCTGGCCGGAGGCGAGCGGCAGCTTGCGGATCACCAGATCGATCGCCTGGATGCCGTTGGTGCCCTCGTAGATCGGCGCAATGCGGACGTCGCGCAGATAGCGGGCGGCACCTGTTTCCTCGACATAGCCCATGCCACCATGGACCTGGATGCCGAGCGAGGCCACCTCGACGCCTGCATCTGTCGAGAAGGACTTGGCGATCGGGGTCAGAAGTGCGGCACGGTCTGCCCACAGGTTCGCCTCGTCACCCTTCAAGCGATGCGCCATGTCGATCGCATGGGCGCAGGCATAGCAGATGGCGCGCGAGCCTTGCGTCAGCACCTTCATCGTCAGCAGCGTGCGGGCGATATCGGGGTGATCGACGATCGGGCTCATCTCTTCGAAGCGGCCATCGGCGCGATCGGCCCCAGGCGCCCTGCCCTGCCGGCGCTCCTGCGCATAAGACAGCGCCTTCTGGGTGGCAGCCTCGCATGCCGCGACCCCCTGCATGCCGACGGCAAGCCGGGCATTGTTCATCATCGTGAACATGCAGGCGAGGCCGCGATTTTCCTCGCCGACGAGATAGCCGATCGCGCCTGCACCATCTTTACCGGCATAACGACCATCGCCATAGATCATCGTGCAGGTGGGCGAGCCGTGAATGCCGAGCTTGTGCTCGATCGAATGGCAGAACAGATCGTTTCGGGCGCCGAGCTCACCATCCTTTGCAACCAGAAACTTCGGCACAAGGAAAAGCGATATTCCCTGCGTGCCTTGAGGCGCATCCGGCAGACGGGCAAGCACGAGATGGATGATGTTTTCGGCCGCATCATGTTCGCCCCAGGTGATGAAGATCTTCTGGCCGAAGATGCGGTAACTGCCATCCTCGCGAGGCTCGGCGCGGGTGCGCAGGGCACCGAGATCGGAGCCGGCCTGCGGCTCGGTGAGGTTCATCGTGCCGGTCCATTCGCCCGATACCATCTTTTCGAGATAGAGGGACTTGAGCTCGTCCGTGCCATGGGCGGCCACTGCCTCGGCGGCGCCCATGGTGAGCGTCGGCGCCAGCGCGAAGGCCATCGAGGCGGCGGCCCACATTTCAAGCGCTGCGACATTGAGCATATGCGGAAGGGCCTGTCCGCCATAAGCTTCCGGCGCCGTCAGACCGTTCCAGCCGCCTTCGCGCCAGTGGCGGTAAAGCGCCGGCCAACCATCGGGCGTCTTCACTACATCGCCCTCGATGCGCGCGCCCTGGAGATCGCCGGCATCGGCCACGGGGGCGATCTCGTTATCGGCGAAGCGGGCGGCCTCCTGAAGAATGGCATCGACCAGATCGCCGCTCAGATCGCCAAGGCGGCCGAGCTCCAGCGCCTCGGCAAGCCCTGCGACATGATTGAGCGTGAAGGCGATTTCCTCTACCGGCGCCTTGTACATTTCGATCTCCTCCCGCGCGTGCAGAGCATGCACGTCGTCGCTCCATCCCGACAGCGCCTCTTCCCAAAGCCGCCGTTATTCTGATTTTTACGTAAACGTAAATAGGATTGTCAATGTGGCAGGCGCGGAAACACCGAAGGACGCTTCCGATGGGCGCATGGAAGCGCGAGCGCAACCGGCGCGGCATTGCAGATTTCTCACAAAGTCATGCTAGATAATGGCCCAAGCCAGATGATGGCGCCCGAAACGACGCCCACCGATGGATCGAATGCACATGAACGACCTGTCTTCTCCCGCCTCGCTGCATTCTCCCTCGGCACCGCCCTCCAGCGTGCCCGGCCTGGTCTGGGCCTATCATTTCCGCCCGGCGAGCGGGGCTTGCCAGATGCTTCCGCTCAATGCCTGCCTTGGTGATCTAGAGGTCGAAGACGGCTTTCTCTGGCTGCATCTCAGCCTTGCCGACATGCGCGTGGCAAGCTTCCTGGAAAGCCTTGATGGCATAGACCCGGCCGCCGTCATGGCACTGACGACGCATGACACACATGCGGCGATCACGCTCGACGAGCAGGTGATCCATGGCACGCTTGTCGATTTCCAGCGGGATTTCGACAAGGAAACCAGCGATATTGGCTGGCTGCATTTCTTCGTGTCCGACCGGATCATCATCACCACGCGGCTACAGCCGCTGCGCTCTGTCGACCGGGTGCGCGGCGTGATCGAAAAGAGCGGCGCGCGCTACAAGCAGCCGATCGACATATTCGAAGTTCTGGTGGCGGAGTTCCAGCGGACGCTGATTTCGCTGGTGATGGAATTCACCGAAGAGCTCAACCTGATCGAGGACTATGTCTACGAGAATGCGCCGCGCGACGAGCGGCGGCGGCTGGCGCCGGTGCGGCGCACGGTGGTGCGGCTTCACCGGCATCTGCGAACCGTGCTGACGCTGATGCGCCGGGCTGCCGCTGCCGACGACGACGAGATGCCGCTCGGTTTCGACGACGTTGCCTCGCGGCTGATCGCACGGCTGGAGGCGGTCGATCACGATGTCTATGCACTGCAGGAGCGGGCGCGGCTGCTGCATGAGGAAATCGATTCCAAGCTTTCGTCAGAGACCAACCGGCATCTCTATATCCTGTCGATCATGACGGCCTTCCTTCTCCCGCCGTCGCTCGTCACCGGTTTTTTCGGCATGAACACGGAGGGGCTTCCCTTCGCCCATATGGAACACGGAACGCTGTTTGCCTTCGGGATCATGGGGCTTTCGGTATTTACCGCATGGTGGCTCCTGAAGCGCACCGGCATTTTCTGACCGACCGGGGACGACCGGCATGAAAAAGGCCCGCCCGGAAAACCGGGCGGGCCTTTTTCAGAGTTGTTCTCCGCCTCAGTAATAGGGCGAATAGCACTGCTGGCGGGGGCCATTATAGGGCTGGAACGTGTTCGAGCCCGGATCGTAGGACCGGTAGCGAGACGAGCACCACTGGTAATGCTGCGGATTGATGCCACCGCTATAGCTCGGTGCCGGGGCGGCATAGCGCGGTTCGGAGGCAATTGCGCCGCCGATCAGAGCACCGGCGCCGAAGGCGGCAAGCGGGAACCAGTAGCCGTTATAATTGCGATAGCCGGGGCGGTAGTCGCGATAGCCGCGATAGCCACCGTAATATCCCGGACGCGGACCCCAGCCGGGGCGGCCCCAGCCCGGACGCGGGCCTGGGCCCCAGCCGCGCCGGTCGCGCCAATACTGTACGTTCGTCACCTGCGCCTCATCGGCAGGAGCCACGCTGCTCGACGTGGCCGACTGCGTAGAGGGCGACAGCGACGGCAGGGGCATGGCGGCATTGGCCGATGTCAGCGCCCCTGCAAAAACGGTTGCGGACAAGGCTGCGACTGCCAATGTTCTGGACAGTTTTATCATGACTTTCTCCATTCCCCGATTGAACTACCTCTCCATTACAGAAGTCAGGACGCGCGATCATTCGCGTCGGGAAGGCTTCTGCAAGTCGAGGGCGATGCTAGGATTGCCATCCTGAACCGCCAATTAACACGGAGGCCTTCAGGCATTTGGAAGAGGCACCCCGGCGATCAACTTATCGGCAACGGGAGGGGGAGTGATGACGGCTTCCATTGTCGCTAAGATCAGCACCGGACAACGGGCAAGGCGGGCCATTTGTTCCCGGCCACGCGTCTCGCGTCTCGCCATGGCCGGGAGGGTCTTTAGTGTGGCGCAGCAATCAGGCGACGGCCGACAGTTTTGACTGATCGCCCTGAAGACGGTTGGTCATGAAGTTCGCATACCATTCGACGAACTGCATGACGCCGCCCTCGTGGGCTTCCGAATAGGGACCCGGCTCGTAGGCCGGCGAGCGGATGCCGAAGGCGTTTTCCTCGACGATGGCGCGGTCCTGATCGTTGGTCATGTTCCAGACATGGGTCAGTTCATCGAGATTGTAATCGACGCCCTCGACCGCATCCTTGTGAACCAGCCACTTGGTGGTGACGGCCGTCTCTTCCGGGCCAAGCGGGATGACGCGGAAGGAAATCGCATGGTCGCCCAGCATGTGGTTCCAGGTCGTCGGATAGTGGAAGAGCAGCATGGTACCGATATGCGAGATCTTCACATCGTCAGACAGCGGCCGTCCGACGGCGCGCATGCCGTTCATCGTGTAGCTCTCGGCATCCTCGATCAGCGGCATGCGGGCGACGCGATACTGGCCATCGGTGGACATGTTGAAGGCGCTCGGAAGACCGGCCTGCTCGCAGCGGTGCCAGTGTTCAGCAATCAGCGGGTCTTCGCCAGCCCCCTGCACGCCGGTCGCCGACGGGGCTTCCGGGTAGGTTCGGCAGAGTTCCGGGTGGTTGCCGGCGCAGTGGTAGCATTCGCGGTTGTTTTCCCAGACGAGCTTCCAGTTGCCCTTCTCGATGATGGTATTCTGGTGGGCCACCTTCGCCTCGAACAGGCGATGCGGCGCCATGTAAGGCTCGATCGCGGCCCGCACCGGAGCAAAATCGCCCGGCTCATCCGCAAGGCAGATGAAGACATAGCCGGCGACGGTCTGGCAGGCGACGGGCTTGAGGCCGTACTGGCTCTTGTCGAAATTCTCGCCCATGTGGCGTGCCGACATCAGCGAGCCGTCGGTCTGGTAGGTCCACTGGTGATAGGGACAGACGAGACGCACGGCCGAGCCGCTTTCCTTGGTGCAGACGCGGTGGCCGCGGTGGCGGCAGGTATTGTGGAAGGCGCGGATCTCGCCGTCGCGGCCGCGCACCACCAGAACCGGGTAATCGCCGATCTGCAACGTGAAATAGGCGCCGGGCTTGGCCAGTTCGCAATCATGGCCGACGAACAGCCAGTCGCGATACCAGATCAGCTCCATATCAAGCTTGTGATACTCGGGATCGATGTAAAACGGCTGTTCGAGGCTGAAACCCTCACGCCGGTTCTTCAGCTGTCGCAGGACCTGATTGCGAATATCCATGTCGTCTTCCTCGTCAACGCGACTGTTACCGAAACAGTGGAAGCGGCCTCCGGTTCCCTGCGGTTCCTCATCGCCTCCCGTTCCGAACGCCATCGCGATCGGCCATCCTAACTCACCCCAGGGCGGACTTCGGGATCGGAAGCGTCCATTTGCGAACGACATAGCACAGTTACGGTGAGCTTTTCGCTCCTCCGCCTCTGACGCAAATGCACACTCCACTACCGTTGCGAGGGCAGCGTCGGATTGGCCGTTTTTCGGCTCCCGACTTCCCATCCCTGCCTGAACGCAAACCATTCAGGCGAACCTCGAGCTTGAGCGGATTTAAC
Organism: Neorhizobium sp.; assembly: GCA_028283725.1. GTDB lineage: Bacteria > Pseudomonadota > Alphaproteobacteria > Rhizobiales > Rhizobiaceae > Neorhizobium. The sequence continues at coordinate 1,210,607 of JAPWKC010000004.1, forward strand.
CATCGCATGCCCCTGTCGCATAGGCGACAATGCGACATCGGCCACTGCATTGACGACGAGCCATAAGGCGGTGCCTGACGACTGTCAGCTCTGCCGGGCGCCAGCAAGATAGCGTTAACCGATTTCGCTTAATTTGCCGAGATCGAAGGAGAAACACTCGTGCAAGCGCCACCCAAGCTCCGTTACTACGACGCAAGCCGGGAGCGGACGGCAGCCCTGCCGCCGAGCAAGATTGCGCCGCATTCCGAATTTCTGCGCACAGGCCGTATCTCGCGTGCGCAGCCGGTCTGGTTTCCCGACGAGCGGCGCTATCTCAGCCATGAGGATGTCGCGACCCGCACCGGCAAGAAGCTGGAGGCCGCCGGCGAGATGACACATGAGCGGATCAACCGCTTTCATCGCGCCATCCAGCTGCCGAAAATCATCTTCCACCGCACGATCGATGGCAGCCCGCATCTGGGCTACTGCCACGTGACGGCGGCCAGCACATTGTTTCAGGCCAATTCAGCGGTGCGCTGGTCCTTCTACCTTGCCAATTTCGTCTCGGATATCGGCGAAAGCGAAGAGTTCTTCCTGAAGATCAACCCGAGAGCGGCGCGCATGTATTTCGCCGTTGCGATCAACGGGGACCCCGGCGAATCGATGCAGATCGATCGGCGCGTGCGCGGCAACGGCCTTCTGTTCAAGACCTCCGATCCGAAGGAAGCGATGAAGAACGTGCTGATGCTCGGCGCGCCCGATCCCAGCATCCGCGAGATCATCAAAAGGCTTTGACGGCCGGCCAGTCCGCGCTATTGACAGCGACATGGCTGAGATCATCGACATCAGGACCGACAGGGACCGTGCGCTTGCCGAAGGGGTACGCGTGCTGTCCGAGGGTTTTCCCGTCGCGATCCCGACCGAGACCGTCTATGGGCTCGCGGCCGATGCGACCAATCCGATCGCCGTCACACGGATCTACGAGACCAAGGGGCGGCCGCAGTTCAACCCCTTGATCTGCCACATGGCCGATATGGCGATGGCGGAGCGCCATGCGATCTTCGATCCGATCTCGCGCCTCCTCGCCCAAACATTCTGGCCCGGCCCCCTCACACTCATCCTGCCGCTTCGGGCAGAGAGCGGTATCCATGCGCTGGCGACCGCCGGGCTCGATACGGTCGGCATCCGCCTGCCGCAAGGGTTTGCGCGCGACCTCATCGCCGCGCTCGACCGGCCGCTTGCGGCACCGAGCGCCAACACATCCGGCAAGGTGAGCGCCACCAGCGCGCAGCATGTGGCCGAGGATCTTGGAGAGCGGATCAGGCTCATTCTCGATGGCGGTGCGGCTCCGGTCGGGGTCGAATCCACCATCGTCAAGGTCGAGGGCGAGACGGTGCGGCTGCTGCGGCCGGGTGGCGTGCCGACGGAGGCGATCGAGCGGATTGCGGGCCGCCCTCTTCTGCGGCCCGAGACATCAGGCGCGACGATCGAGGCTCCGGGGATGCTGGCGTCTCATTACGCGCCGGAGGCTGCCGTGCGTCTTGGCGCCACGGCGATCGAACCGGGCGAGGCGGTGATCCGCTTTGGCAGCGATATCATTCCGGGCATCGAGCAGGCTTGCGCCGTCTTCGACTTGAGCCCGACCGGCGATCCCGTAGAAGCGGCCGCCAATCTCTTCGACATGCTGAAGCGCGCCGACACCGTTGGCGCCATCAGGATCGCGATCACGCCGATCCCCGATCGGGGGCTTGGCGAGGCGATCAACGACCGGCTTCAAAGGGCAGCCGCCCCCCGCGAATGATTTCCCTGACGCAACAAGGACAGGACCATGGATAGTGCCGGACCGACCCCCGAGCTTCTCGCCCGCTTCGCTGCCATCGTCGGCGAAGCCCATGCGGTGCGCGACGACAAGGCCCTGGCGCCCCATCTGACCGAAGACCGCGGGCTTTATCGCGGCACGTCGCCGATGCTGCTGAAACCGGGCTCGACGCAAGAGGTCGCGGCCATCATGAAGCTTGCCAGCGAGACCGGCACGCCGATCGTGCCGCAAACCGGCAATACCGGTCTCGTCGGCGGCCAGACGCCGCGCGCCGGCGGCACGGACATCATCCTGTCTCTCGAACGGATGAACCGCATCCGCGACATCGATCCGCTCGCCAATACGATGGTGGTCGATGCCGGCGTCATCCTTGCCGAGGTGCAGAAGGCGGCGGACGAGGCCAACCGGCTGTTTCCGCTGTCGCTTGGTTCGGAAGGATCGTGCCGCATCGGCGGCAACCTTTCCACCAATGCCGGCGGCACGGCCGTGCTTGCCTATGGCAATATGCGCAATCTCTGCCTCGGCCTGGAAGTGGTTCTGCCGACCGGCGAGATCTGGGACGGACTGCGCCGCCTGAAGAAGGACAATACCGGCTACGACCTGCGCGATCTCTTCATCGGCGCGGAAGGCACGCTTGGCGTGATCACCGGTGCGGTGCTGAAACTCTTCCCGAAGCCCGTCGGGCACCAGGTGGCCTTTGCGGGATTGAAATCGACGGAGGATGCGCTCCATCTCTTCGAACGCGCGTCCAATCTCTGCGGCACGGCGCTTACAGGTTTCGAACTGATGCCGCGGATCGGCGTCGAATTCACCTCGAAACATATCGAGGGCGTGCGAGATCCGCTTTCCGAGCCGCATACATGGTATGCGCTGATCGACATCTCCACGTCCGACCATGCCGATACGGCGGAGCGGATGATGCAGTCTCTGCTCGAACAGGGGTTCGAAGCGGGGCTGGTGGAGGATGCCGTGATCGCCGCCTCCGTCGCCCAGCAAAAGGCGCTGTGGCATATGCGCGAGAGCATGTCGGCCGCCCAAAAGCCGGAAGGCGGATCGATCAAGCACGACGTCTCCGTGCCGGTCTCTAAAATCCCCGCCTTCATGGCCGAGGCGGAAGAGGCCGTCGTCGCGGCCGTTCCCGGTGCCCGCGTCTGCGCCTTCGGCCATCTCGGCGACGGCAACATCCACTATAATATCTCGCAGCCTGTCGGCGCCGACAAGGCGGCGTTCATCGGCCGCTGGCGCGAGGTGAACGAGATCGTCCACGGGATCGTGCTCAAAATGGGCGGTTCCATTTCTGCCGAACACGGGATCGGACAGTTGAAGCGCGACGAGCTTGCCCATATCCGCCCGGCCATCGAGATGGACCTGATGCGCCGGATCAAAACGGCCTTCGACCCCGCCGGCATCATGAACCCCGACAAGGTGGTGTCGCTGCCATGACGAAAACGCCGCGCAGCACGATCCGGATCGATCTCGAAAACGGCGCACGGCTCGGACCCGGCAAGGCGCAGCTGCTCGCACTGATCGAGGAGCATGGATCGATCCGCGCCGGGGGAGCGTCGATCGGCATGTCCTACCGCCGCGCGTGGCTGCTCGCAGACGAGATCAACAAGATGTTCCGCGAGCCGTCGATCTTTACCCGGCATGGCGGCAAGCATGGCGGCGGCGCGGGCCTTACCGATTTCGGCCAGGAATTGCTGCGGCGCTACCGCCATATGGAGGATGTCAGCCGGACCGCCATGATGACGGATATCGACTGGCTACAGGCGCATACCGACCGCGACTACAAGCCGGCCGGCAGCGCCGACGAGAGCTGATCGTACCCCTTCACTTATCCACAGCCCCGGCGTGCCGAAAGAAAGCAGCCGTTCTTTCGGCTGCCGCCTTGCGTCCCGCGGGAAGACAGATGCGTCTCACGCGGCGAGGCGCAAGCGTGCCGCGCGCGCACAGCGCTCCGCATGTTCACGATTTGAAAACCCAACCCAAGCGGGTTTTGCTAACCATTTGAAACGGCAAGTTTTCCTTAACCGCGAATTTTAAGCGGTCTTGGAAAGCGGCCCGCTATGTTGAGCCCATCAGAGGACATAAGTCCCGCAGAGATACCGAAGACGGACAAACCGGAAGCGGCTCTCAGGTAAAACAAGGGTAGCATTAAGCGATGAGCAAAACCGTTCTGAAGCCCGTCTGGGCAGGGTCGACATTGAGGATCGATCCGTCTCGCTTCCCGCAGCAGGTCACATACTCGCTGCACGAGACCTCAGGAGATGTCACGATCACCATCGACGAGCGCGGCGCTGTCCTGCGTCGTATCCTTCCCGATAGCGGCCTGCCGCTGTCGTTTGCGCTGCCGGCGCGCGCCTTCAAGGGCGTTGCAGCCCGCGCCATCGACCACGGCGACGGCGAAGTCACCGTGACGCTCGAACTGCATCACGAAGACCCGGAACTGTGCATCCCGCTTCTCGTCGCGCATGATCTCTGTGATATCGCTGCCGACTGGCGCAGCTGGTCGGATGCCTTCCGCATTCCGATGCTGATGGTCGAGGCCGATGGCGTTGCCCGGCCGCTCGAAAACCATATCGGCGAATTGCGCGCCACCGGCACGCAGCCGCGCCGCCGCCACTCCTATTTCGCCTCGCGCCGCCCGCGCTTCCTGGTTCGCCGCCATACCGGCAGCCTGGGCGTGGCGATGAAGATCGAGGGCAAGGAAATCATCGCGCGCCGCTGATCAAGGCCGCGACCGTTCTTTCCGTCATGACAGAAGCCCGGCCGCAAGCCGGGCTTTTCTACGTCAGGCGATCAGCGAAAGGACGAGACCCAAAAAGATGATCAGGCCGACGCGGGTGTTGGACTTGAAGAGCTTCAGGCACTGATCCGCATCGTCGATATCGAGAATGATGATCTGCCAGACGAGCAGGCCCGCACCGATGATCAGACCCAGATAGCCGAAGACACCGGCACCTCCGGCGATATAGGCGAGCAGCATCAGCACGAAGGTCAGGCCATAAAGCTTGACCAGCCAGGGCTTGGTATCGGCGCCGAAGAGAAGCGCTGTCGAGCGGACGCCGACCAGGGCGTCGTCCTCCTTGTCCTGATGGGCATAGATCGTGTCGTAGCCGATCGTCCAGACGACGGCACCGGCATAGAGAAGGACCGGCGCCCAGGAGAGGGAGCCGAACAGGCAGGCCCAGCCCATCAGGCCGCCCCAGGAGAAGGCAAGTCCGAGGAAGAATTGCGGCCAGTCGGTAAACCGCTTGGCAAACGGATAAATCGCGACCGTCACCAGCGACAGGATGCCGAGAGCGATCGCAAAGCCGTTGAACTGAAGAAGAACGAGAAGGCCGACAATCGTCTGCGCGGCGAGAAAGGCCTTTGCAGCAAAGCGCGTCACGCGGCCGGATGGCAGAGGGCGCGAGCGGGTTCGTGCCACTTCCATATCGATCTTGTGGTCGACGAGATCGTTATAGGTGCAGCCGGCGCCGCGCATGGCGACCGAGCCTATGAAGAAGAGGATGAGGTGCCAGATGAAGGTTCCGGCAGACAAGAGGTGCAGATGCTGGGCGGCATTGGCGGCAAGGGCTGCCGACCAGAAGCATGGCCACATCAAAAGCTGCCAGCCGATCGGGCGGTCCCAGCGGGCAAGCTGGGCATAGGGCCAGGCGGGGCGCGGCAGGATCCGGTAAACCCAGTTGTCGGAAGGCGCATCGGCCACGCGGCCGCTCAGTGTGTCAGCGTTCGTCATGGTCGGTTTCTTGCATTGCGTCGGGGAAATGGTCAAGCGGGACGAGAGGCCGCGGTGGATTGCCCCTCAGTCCCGTTGCCAGGTGCGGATGGCCACCCCGTTTCGCCCGCAAGCGGGACATGACACGGGATGGAAGCCTTGCCCGCTTCCGGACAAGGCGATTGCGATCCACGATCAGACCGCGATCTTTTCCAGCGGAATACGACGCTGCTCGAATTCGCGCAGTTCGGCTTCACGCTCGTAGATATAGTCACGGTTGTCGGGCACGGCCTGACGCTTCTTGGTGATCTGTATCTGGAAGATGTGGAACGCCTCGTGGGTAAAGGCCATTTCGGACCCGGCGAGGTAGAATTCCCACATCCGGACGAAACGCTCGTCGTAGAGGGCGATCGCCTTTTCCTTGTTGGCCATGAAGCGCTCGCGCCAGTGACGCAGCGTGTAGGCATAGTGCATCGGCAGGATCTCGATATCCGAGACCAGCAGGCCGGCCTTCTCGATCGACGGCAGAACTTCCTGCAGCGACGGAATGTAACCACCCGGGAAGATGTATTTCTCGATCCACGGGTTGTTGTAGATCGCCGGATAGGGCTGGCCGATCGAGTGCAGGACCATCACGCCATCGTCGGAGAGAACGTCGTTCACCTTGTTGAAGAACTTCTTGTAGTTCAGACGACCGACATGCTCGAACATGCCGACGGAGACGATGCGATCGTAGCTCTTGGTTGCCGGCAGGTAATAGTAATCCTGCAGTTCGAAACGCACCGAATTGGCCAGACCGCGCTTGGCGGCGCGTTCACGCGAGATCTTTAGCTGTTCGGTCGACAGCGTGATGCCGGTGACGTCGACTTCGGAGGATTCGGCGAGATACATCGCCATGCCACCCCAGCCCGAGCCGATTTCCAGCACCCTCTGGCCCGGTTCGGCCAAGAGCTTTGCAGCGATATGACGCTTCTTGGCGACCTGCGCTTCCTCGAGCGAAATGCCCGGCGGATTGAAGTAGGCGCAGGAATACTGCCAGTCTTCATCCAGAAACAGCGAGAACAGCTTTTCGTCCAGATCGTAGTGATGCGAGACGTTTTTGCGGTTGTGGTTGATCGGGACGCGGTTGCGGAACTGCGCCTCGATGACGCGCAGAATACCGTGCCACACCATGCCGAAGGTCAGGCCTTCCGACAGGGTATTGTCCTTGATCAGTGCGAGAAGATCATAGATGTCGCCCTGCTCCACGAGCAGTTTGCCATCCATATAAAGTTCACCGAGCTTCAGCTGGGGATCGTTGACCATATCACGCTCAGCAGCCTCATCCGTAAAGCGGATGGTCACGGATCGCCCGCCCCCGCCGCCGTAATGCTGCTCGCCGCCCGAACCGCGAACGGTCAGACTGCCAGTCTTGATGATTTTGCTGAGAAGAGTGTGAAGGGACGAGGCCATGGGCTCACCTCCGAAATACTAAGGATGCCTTATCAATGAGCCAACACATATACCTTTCCTCCAAGTTTACAAGCCGGCCCCAGCCATCAAAATGACACAAAAAAACACCCCGTCAAACAAGGTTTGGCGGGGTGTTGCATTTCGGCATCAGTCGTGGATTAGCGCCGCTTCATCGCCTCGGCGAGTGCCGCACCGAAGGCGCCCTGGGAGGGTTTGGCGTCGGTCTTCATCAATTTCGGATTTGCGGGCTTGTCGCGATCGCCACCGCGCGGCGGCGGCGCGTCGCCGCCACCATCCTTGCGCATGGTCAGGCCGATGCGCTTGCGCTTGACGTCCACCTCGACGACGCGGACCTTCACCACGTCTCCGGCCTTCACGATATCATGCGGATCCTTGACGAAACGATCGGCCAGCTGCGAGACGTGGACGAGGCCGTCCTGATGGACGCCGATATCGACGAAGGCGCCAAAGGCGGCGACGTTGGTCACGGTCCCTTCCAGCAGCATGCCGGGTTTCAGGTCGCCGATCTCGTCGATACCGTCAGCAAAAGTGGCGGTCTTGAAGCTCGGACGCGGGTCGCGGCCGGGCTTTTCCAGTTCGGCGATGATATCCTTCACGGTCGGCAGGCCGAACGTCTCGTCGATGAATTGGCGCGGATCGAGCGCCTTCAACGCCGCGCTGTCGCCCATCAGGGCGCGCAGGTCGCGGCCACAGGCGGCGACGATCTTCTTGGCCACACCATAGGCTTCGGGGTGAACCGAGGACGCATCGAGCGGCTCCTTGCCATCGGGAATACGCAGGAAGCCGGCCGCCTGTTCGAAAGTCCGGTTGCCGAGGCGGGCGACCTTCAAAAGTTCGCGGCGGCTGGCGAAGGGGCCGTTCTGATCCCGGTGCAGGACGATCTGCTCGGCGATCGACTTGGACAGACCGGATACGCGCGACAGAAGCGGCGCCGAGGCCGTATTGAGATCGACGCCGACGGCATTGACCGCATCTTCGACGACGGCATCGAGCGAGCGCGACAGTTTCGTCTGGTCGACATCGTGCTGATACTGACCGACGCCGATCGACTTCGGCTCGATCTTGACGAGTTCGGCCAGCGGGTCCTGCAGGCGGCGGGCGATCGAGACCGCGCCGCGCAACGACACGTCGAGCTTGGGGAATTCGAGCGCTGCCGTCTCCGATGCGGAATAGACAGAGGCGCCCGCCTCCGAGACGATGACCTTGGTCGGCTTGTTGCCGGGAAGTGCCGCCAGCATGTCGGCCACCAGCTTTTCCGTCTCGCGGCTGCCGGTGCCATTGCCGATGGCGATCAGCTCGACATCATGCTTGCGCACGAGCGATGCAAGCTCGGCCTGGCTGCCGCGCAGATCGTTTCTCGGAGGAAACGGATAGACGGTGCTCGTTTCGAGAAGCTTGCCGGTGCCATCGACGATCGCCACCTTGACGCCGGTGCGGATGCCCGGATCCAGCCCCATCGTGGCACGCGAGCCGGCGGGGGCCGCCAGCAGCAGATCTTTGAGGTTCCGGGCGAAGACGTGGATCGCCTCCTCTTCCGCCCGTTCGCGCATCTCGCGCATCAGGTCGAGAGAGAGCGACACCGACAGCTTGACGCGCCATGTCCAGCCCGCGACCTCCATCAGCCAGCGGTCGGCGGCCCCCTTGTCCCTGATATCGAAGGCGGAGGCGATGATGCGCTGCGCCGGTTTGACCGGCGAGGTGTCGTCGGCATCGACATCGATCGTCAGGGTCAGCATTTCCTCGTTCCAACCGCGCAGCATGGCGAGCGCGCGGTGGCCGGGGGCTGTCGCCCAGCGTTCGGTATGGTCGAAATAGTCGGCGAACTTGGCGCCGGCCTCCTGCTTGCCGTCGACAACGCGGGCTTTCAGCCTGGCACCCTCGCGCATGTGCTGGCGCAGGCGGCCGAGAAGATCGGCATTTTCGGAAATGGTTTCGGCAACGATGTCGCGAGCGCCTTCAAGCGCGGTCTTCAGATCGGCGACCTCGCCATTGACATAGGTTTCGGCCAGCCTTGCCGGATCGGCGGAGCGATCCGCCCATATCGCATCTGCCAGCGGCCCGAGCCCGCGCTCGCGGGCGATTTCGGCGCGGGTGCGGCGCTTCGGCTTGTACGGCAGATAGAGGTCTTCCAGTTCCGCCTTGGTCGATGCTCTCGTTATCCTTGCCGACAGGTCATCGGTCATCTTGCCCTGGCCGTTGATGGAATCGACGATCGTCGAACGGCGCGATTCCAGTTCGCGCAGGTAGACGAGGCGCTCCGACAGATTACGCAGCTGCGTATCGTCGAGACCGCCGGTCACCTCCTTGCGGTAGCGCGCGATGAAGGGAACCGTCGCCCCCTCGTCGATCAGGCCGATGGCAGCGGCCGCCTGCTCCGGGCGGGCATTGATTTCGGCGGCGATTGCGGCGGCAAGAAAACGGTTGTCGGCAGCCATCAAGATCCTCGTTTCCAACTGGGAGCGGCGACCATAGTCAAAGTTTGTGGCAAGGCAACAGCAGCACCGGTGGGTTCACAGAGTTGTCGGCACGCTGACGCATTTCGGGACACTCTTAACCGCCCGTCAATGTTGACGCAGCACTGCAAGAAATGACACCTTCTCACATATTGCAAGACCTTCTAGATTGGGCACTGCCGTATGATGCGGTTAGCAAGGAGGTATGTATGCCTATCGGTATTGCAAGGATGCTGGCCACCGACGACGCCGTCGGCAGCGAAGAGCTGGAGGCCGCCATCCTTTATCTGGACGACAAGCTCAGGGATTGTGCCCTCAAGGACGAGCCCGTCCCGTTTTTGACCTATAGAAACAAAGTCATTTTTCAAACGACATTACAGCTGCGTTACAGCAACGCGGTCTGACAGCTCTGCTTGAGGGCGCGGAAGCGTCCCGCGCCCTCAAGGCCTGCCCAAGAGCCCATTCGGGCCATTCAAGGCCGCAAAAGCCGGCTTTTGCTTCGATCTCCCCTTGACCTTTCAGCCCCCTGCCCGTAACCGCCCAAGACGATCCGCAGTACCGCGCAGCCCCATGAGGATGCAGCGGCGGCTGCAACAGTTTCACCCGCGCATCGTGCCCTGACGGATCCCAAGCGATACCGCCGCCGATGTGCCAGCGAGGGGCGACATATGAAGGTTCTCTTGATCGGTACGGGCGGACGCGAACATGCGCTCGCCTGGAAGCTCGCACAGTCGCCGCGGCTGACCAAGCTTTATGCCGCACCCGGCAATCCGGGCATTGGCGAACAGGCCGAACTCGTGGCGCTCGATGTCGAGGATCACGGTTCCGTCGTCGGCTTCTGCCGCGAGACGGGCATCGATTTCGTCGTCGTCGGCCCCGAGGCCCCGCTCGTCGCCGGGCTCTCGGACGTGCTGCGCGACGCCGGTTTCGTGGTGTTCGGCCCATCGATGGCCGCGGCCCAGCTCGAAGGCTCCAAGGGCTTCACCAAGGATCTCTGCGCCCGCTACGACATTCCGACCGGCGCTTACCGTCGCTTCACCAATGCAGCCGAAGCCAAGGCCTACACGACCGAACAGGGCGCGCCGATCGTCGTGAAGGCCGATGGCCTTGCCGCGGGCAAGGGCGTGACCGTGGCGATGACGCTCGATGAGGCGCTGTCGGCAATCGACGACTGCTTCGACGGCGCCTTCGGCGCGGCCGGTGCCGAAGTCGTGGTGGAAGCCTTTCTCGATGGCGAGGAGGCAAGCTTCTTCTGCCTTTCCGACGGCAAGACGGCGCTGGCGCTCGCCACCGCACAGGATCACAAGCGCGTCGGCGACGGCGATACCGGCCCCAATACGGGCGGGATGGGCGCCTATTCGCCGGCACCGGTGATGACGCCGGCCATGGTCGAGCGAACGATGAAGGAGATCATCGAGCCGACGATATCAGGCATGGCGAAAGACGGACATCCGTTTACCGGCGTGTTCTTTGCCGGCCTGATGATCACCGCCAAAGGCCCTGAACTGATCGAATACAACGTGCGTTTCGGCGATCCGGAATGCCAGGTGCTGATGATGCGGCTGAAGGGCGATCTGCTCGACATTCTCTACGCAGCCGCCACCGGCACGCTCGATCAGGTTTCCGCCGAATGGAGCGACGATGTGGCACTGACCGTCGTTCTCGCCTCCAAAGGCTATCCGGCCGCCTATGACAAGGGCACGCCGATCGACGGCCTGCCGGCAACGGGTGCGGGCGAAAAGGTTTTCCATGCCGGTACCGCGCTCAAGGACGGCCATCTGGTGGCAACCGGCGGGCGCGTGCTCAACGTGACGGCGACAGGCGCCACCGTGGCCGAGGCACAGGCACGTGCCTACCGGCTTGTCGATGCCGTCGAATGGCAGAACGGCTTTTGCCGTCGCGACATCGGCTGGCAGGCGGTTGCCCGCGAAAAGGCCTGAATGCCGTCGGGCATCATCACAAACGGGGATTGGCTCAATATTTACCAATTCTCCTGACGGGATGGAAAGGAAGCCGGTTCTACGCTGTTTTCGAAACAGCTAGGAAACCGGCCATGCGCCTTGCCCTGACAATAGCTCTCGTGCTCGCCAGCACCAACGTCTTCGCCTCGTCGATCACAACGATCGTCGGCAAGCCGACGTCGACCGGCAGCATTGTCATGCAAAAATGCGACGATTGCCCGCCGGTTCGCGCGCCTCGGGTGCGTGAATCCAGCTACAAGGTTCCGGTCCTGCCGAAAGGCACACAGAAGACCGAGATCGTCGATATCAACGGCGCCAAGACAGTGGTGAGGACCGAAGCCTGGTCGGGCGGCTCGCCTGTCGTTTTCGTCAGCAAGGCACCGACCTGGCTTGGCGACACCGCATCGATCGCCGCGATCCACCCCTCTGCCACCAGTTCCACCGAGGCCGATATCGAGGGGATCGCCCCCAGACAGCCCGGCATCGACCTCAATGCGACGACCAGCGCCGTGACGGATGACAGGCCGAAACCGACCGCGCAGGAAACCGCTCAGGATTTCTCCGGCCTGACGCTTCGCGACAGCCGCTGAGGCTGCATCGCCCCTCAAGTCGATGAGCACGCGCAGCGCAACACGGATAGCGCGTACCCCACCTCCATCTTAAATTAAATTTTAAGCGCTTTTGCGTTATCTGGCAGTCGATGCGATGCAGCATCGTCCGACGCAGGATGCGTTTTTCCCCTTAAGATTGTTGGGGTCACGCGTCTCCATCGATGCTGTGGCCCGATGGATGGCCTCATGAAGAACCTCCGGATTTCCCACCAGCTCGTTCTGCTGGTCGTCACGCTGATCGCCGGTTTTGCGATCGCGACCTATTTCGAATTGAAATCCTCCACCAATGCCATCTATGCCGAACGCTACGGCATGCTGAAGACGCAGGTGGAATCGGGCATCGGCATCCTGAAGAAGTTCAGCGATCTGGAAAACGCCGGCAAGCTCAGCCACGAGGACGCCCAGAAGCAGGCCTTCGATGCCGTATCGGCGATGACCTTCACGCCTGACGGCTACCTCTATGCCTATGACTATGACGTGACGATGCGCCTGCACCCGGATCCGAAGCGCGTCGGCGTCAACTTCAAGGGCAAGCCGGATTCGCAGGGCTTCATGTACCGCGACGAACTGGTGAAGATCGCCCGCGCCAACCCGGCCGGCGGCACAGCCGATTTCCTCGGACCCAAGCCCGGCGAGCAGGGCGACAATTTCCGCAAGAGTTCCTATGCGATGGCGTTCGAGCCCTGGAAGCTTGTTGTCGTCACCGGCGTCTATGTGGACGACCTGCAGGCGCAGATCCGCGGCGAGGTGATGAAGGCCGTCTCGATCGGGCTCGGCATCCTGATCGTTGGCGTCTGTCTCGCCTTCCTCGTGATCCGCAACGTTTCCCGGCCGCTTGCCGACGTGCGCAATGCCCTGAATGCGGTGGCCGAAGAAAACGTCTCGATGACGATCCCGCATACCGACATGCGCAATGAAGTGGGCCTGATGGCGCGCGCCACGCAAGCCCTGCAGCAAAAGGTGCGCGAGCGCCATGCGATGCAGGAGAACCAGAGCCGCCAACAGCGCGAACTGGACAGCGAGCGCCAGCAGAACTTTACCATGCAGAAGGACGAGGCCGCTCTTCAGGCACGCGTCGTCTCGACGATCGGTGCCGCCCTTGAAGAGTTGGCACGCGGCGATCTGACGGTGCGCTGCGCCGATCTTGGCCACCGGTATGCGGACCTGCGCGACAATTTCAACGCAGCCATCGGCCATCTCGAAGCGGCCATGGCCAAGGTCAGCGCCAAGGGCGTCGATATCGGCGGCTCGAAGGAAGAGATCCGCCGCGCCTCCAACGAGCTCTCCCAGCGCACCGAGCGGCAGGCCGCCAATCTGGAAGAGACATCCGCGGCTCTCGACGAGCTGACGGTCGCCGTGCGCCAGACGGCGGACGGTGCGCGGGATGCGGCCCGTCAGGTCGGCTCCGTCAGCAGCGAGGCGCAGCGCAGCGATGCGATCGTGGCGCAGGCGATCGGCGCGATGACCGGTATCGAGCGGTCTTCCTCCGAGATATCCAAGATCATCGGCGTGATCGACGAGATTGCGTTCCAGACCAACCTTCTGGCGCTGAATGCCGGTGTGGAAGCGGCCCGCGCGGGCGAGAGCGGCAGAGGCTTTGCCGTCGTCGCGCAGGAAGTGCGCGAACTTGCCCAGAGATCGGCGGCAGCGGCAAAGGAAATCAAGGACCAGATCGCCCGCTCCTCGGGCGAGGTGAACAATGGCGTGCGGCTTGTCGGCGAAGCGGGCGAGGCCCTGAAGCGGATTTCCGACCTGGTGTCGGCAGCGAGCGACAGCGTCGGCAAGATCGCCCATTCGGCGGCCGAACAGGATACGACGCTGCGCTCGATCTCGTCGTCGCTGAACCAGCTCGACGCCGCGACCCAGCACAATGCTGCGATGGCCGAAGAGACGACCGCTTCGGCCGAAGCGCTTGCCAACGACACCGAAGAGCTGCTGGCGCTGATCCGGACATTCCGGGTGAGTGGCGCCATGCAGCAAGGCGGTGGCCTGAGAGACATGGGCGGCCGGATGCGGATGGCAGGCTGATCGTCCCAGCCTGCCCGGCCATCGCGTCAAATCGCGCCGCGATTTTGCGGCCGCGACATGCGAAAAGACAAGAACAGAGGAGGCCGCCGAAAGGCCGGCCTCCGGCAGTTACGCGGGGGACGCGGGGAAGAAAGCCGTCCGGCCAATCTGGCCTGGCGGCTTTCTCTTTTCCGGTTCGGGGAGAGGCGCATACCGCGCTCAGCGCAGGGCGGGTTCACCGGCTGAGCCGGCGCCATCGACTGCATCGACGAGACGATCGATCTCGCCATCGGAAAACACAAGGATCCCCGCGCCTGTCAGAAGCGCTGCCGTGACGCCGTTACCGGCATGCTTTCGCCCCTCGAAGCGCCCGTCATAGATGGCTATCGAGCCGCAGGACGGACTGCCGTCGATCAGGAGCGCGTGGGTGCATTCGTTCGTTTGGGCAAAGGCCAGCGCCCGCCGGGCACCTTCGACGAATTGCGCCGTTGCATCGCCACCGGTGATTTCCATGACGCGCGCTCGGCCGGCCAGCACATCCTCTCCAGTCATGCCGGCCTCGATCTCGGCCGGTGGACGCGGCACGCTCATGCCGCCCAGCAGCTCCGGGCAGATCGTTACCAACCTCCCCTCTTCCTTCCAGCGTTCGATTGCCGGATGAGCAAGCCGCTTGCCCTTGCCGTCATAGCGAACGGCATGGCCAAGAAGACAGGCGCTGATCAGGATTTTTGCGGGCATCAGAGGAGGGACGTTCCAGGGTGGCGAAGGTGGTCGATAGTCTGGTGCAGGATGCGGAATTCTTCTTTCAACAAGCGCAAGCCAACCTCAACGACGGCTTCGGGCGAGCTGAAACGAGCTTTCGACCTCAGCATCGATGAAGCTGCCAAACGGTTCTGCAAGCGCGATATGGACGGGCTTGTCCATAGGCTCATCCCTGCTCTTGCATCAGGGATCGGCCGAAAAACCGCCGCCGCGATCTCGCGAAAGACTACTACGCCTGGGTCAGGCGGCAGAAGGGTTTGCGCCTGACCGTCAGTTGCCTCTTTCACCCCCGAAATCTCCGGGGGTGGAGCCCGCTCAGCCGCTGATCTTGGAGAAGTCGGCAACGGTGGCGGTCGCCTCGCGGATCGCCTTCAGAAGCGCCAGACGGTTGGCCCTGATCGCCGCGTCCTCGTCGTTGACCAGCACGTCCTCGAAGAACGTGTCGACCGGTGCGCGCAGCTTCGACAGGGCTTCCATCGCCGAGCGGAAGTCTTCGCCTGCGATCGCGGCAGAGGCTTCCTTGGCGGCCGTCTCGATGGCCGACCACAGCGCCTTTTCGGCATCGAGCTTCAGCAGCGCTGCGGAAACACCATCGGCAACGACCGTGCCCTTCTTCTCTTCGGCGGCAAGAAGCTGAACCGCACGCTTGGTGCCGGCCAGAAGGTTCTTGCCATCTTCCGAGGCGACGAAGGCCGTCAGCGCCTCGGCGCGGCGTGCCACCATCAGCAGATCGTCGGCATCGGCCGTCAGCACCGCATCGATGATATCGTGGCGGGCGCCCATGTCGCGCAGATAGACTTTCAGACGATCATGGAAGAAGGAGAGAAGATCGAAGAGAACCTCCTCGTTGATTGCCACGCCGGGCTTTCCGACGAGAGCCGCATCGATATTGGCGGCCAGCAGCGTCTTGTAAAGCGGCAGCCTGACAGCGCGTTCCAGCAAAATACGCACGACACCGAGGGCTGCACGGCGCAGCGCGTACGGGTCTTTCGAGCCGGTCGGCTTTTCGTCGATCGCCCAGAAGCCGACGAGCGTGTCGAGCTTGTCGGCAAGCGCAACGGCAATCGCCACCTTGTCCTTCGGCACGCGGTCGGACGGGCCCTGCGGCTTGTAGTGGTCTTCAATGGCCGTCGCGACGGACGCGTCCTCACCCTGGATCGCCGCATAACGGCGGCCCATCAGGCCCTGGAGTTCGGGGAACTCGCCGACGGCTTCGGTGCGCAGGTCAGCCTTTGCGAGAACCGCGGCGCGATCGACCAGAGCTGCATCGGCACCGACGATCGGGGCGATCTGGACTGCAAGATCGCGGATGCGGGCGACGCGCTCGCCCTGGGTGCCGAGTTTGGCGTGAAAGGTGACGTTCAGCGCATCGAGCTTGGCCATGCGCTGGTCGAGCGGCTTTTTCAGATCGAGATCGAATTTGGCGGCGGAAGCCGCAAGCGTCTCGAGATCCGGCAGGCTGCCCTGGTCGCGGGTCCAGAAGTGCTTGGCGTCGGAGAGGCGCGCACGCACGACCTTGCCATTGCCGTGCATGATCTCCTTGCCGCCATCCTTGGCCTCGATGTTCGAGATCAGGACGAAGTGGTTGGAGAGGCCGTCTTCAGCCCCTTGAGGGCGGGTGACGAAGCATTTCTGGTTGGTCTTGATCGTCAGGCGGATGATTTCCGCCGGGATTTCGAGATATTCCTTCTCGAATTCGCCCAGGAGAACATGCGGCCATTCGACGAGGCCGGAGACTTCTTCCAGAAGGCCCTCATCCTCGACAAGGTCGAGGCCGTTGGCGAAGGCGAGATCGCGGGCGTCGTGCAGGATCATGTCCTTGCGGCGATCCGCATCGAGCATGACCTTCGCCTTTTCGAGGCTCGCGACGTAATCATCGAAGCGACGCACGGTGATCGCCTCGGGGGCATGGAAACGGTGGCCATAGGTGATGTTGTCGGCGGTGATGCCATCGATCACGAACGGGATGACGCGGGTTTCCTCGTGCTCGGGGCCGAAGAGGCAGATGATCGACTGCAGCGGGCGGACCCAGCGCAGCGCTTCCGGCCCCTTGCCCTCGACACCGCCATAGCTTGCGCCCTTCGGCATCGAAGCGGCGCCCCAGCGCATCGACTTCGGCCAGGGGAATGTGCGGATGATGCCGGGCATGACCTCGGCGATGATCTCTTCGGCGGCGCGTCCGGTCTTGGCGATCACGGCCACGTAGAAATCACCCTTTTTCGGATCGGTCACGACCTGCGCCTCGGAGACGTCGGTCAAACCCGCCTTGCGCAGGAAGCCGGCAATCGCCTGTTCCGGGGCCTTGGTCGACGGGCCCTTGATTTCTTCGCGCTGATCGGCCGAGCGTGCGGTCAGGCCGCGGATATCCAGCGTCAGGCGGCGCGGCGTCCAGTATTCGCGCGCACCCTCATAGGTCAGTCCCGCATCCACCAGCGCGTCGGTGACGAGCTTCTTCAAATCTCCCGCAGCCTTGCGCTGCATGCGGGCCGGGATTTCCTCGGAGCGAAGTTCTAGGAGCAGGTCGGGCATAGGTTTAAGTCTTTGCGCTGAAAATTGTGTCGCGGCGGACTTAGCAAGCCCGGCCATAAAAGTCATCAACTGGATTGGCCCAAAGTGGCGATTACCAGCCCCCGCCGCCCCCGCCACCTCCGCCACCGCCGGACGAGCCGCCGGAAAAGCCGGATGAAGAGGAGGATGTCGGTGCCGGCAATGTCGACTGGATGGTCGATGCCATGCCGGAGGAGAAGCCGCCGATGCGATCTCCGAAACTGCCGAAGCCATCGCCGTGATACCATGCGGCAGTATAGGCGGCGGCGGCACCGGCCGTTGCCGCCGCAAGCCACGTCTCGAAGGCCCGGCTCCAGGGCTTTTCAACGCCGAGCGCCACGGCGTAGGGCAGAAGCCTCTCGAAATGCTGAGGCGACATGTCGGGGGCGCCGGCCATGTTCATCCGGTCCTTTTCGGCCACCGTCAGATAGAGGCGAAGCCCCTCTATGCCATCCATCAGCTTGCGTCCGAGCGGGGTCGGTGCTCCCATCAGGAAGAAGAAGATGGCATTGGTCAAAACGATGCCGATAAGGCAGGTCAGCACCGGCCACTGGCTGGCGATATCAATCTCCGACAGCAGCGCCAAAAGCGCTCCGGAGAGCACGCTGAGCCCCGTCAAACCGATAAACCCGAGGGCGACGACGGCAAAAATCCGCCTGGCGAGCGATGCGCCCTGCCTGAACGAGCGTCCGAGCCGCACCGCCATGAGACCGAAGACGACAGCAACGATGGCCGGCGCGATGACGACGGGAAGGATGGCCGGGTCAACATCGCCAAAGACGATCAGCGCAAATATCGCCGCGAGGCTCAGAACGACGCCCGGAACGATGTAGCCGATATTCCGGCGGTAATATTTGCCGCTATGCTCGCTTTCGATCGCCCGGCGGAATGCCTCGCCGGCCTTCTGGACGGCCGTACCGTTCGCCTTGTCGATGACGAAGCGGCCACCGGCGCCGTTGACCGTTTTCATCAGCGAAGACTGGCCGGCGGGGAGCGTTGCAAAGGGTGTCGCGGCTGCAGACGTCGCCGTCCGCTCCAGCGTGATCGTGTCGCCGAAATCCTTGAGGGTGAGCTGGCCCTTGACCGCAAGGTCGATGGCGCTGGCCGAAAACGCCGTCCAGCCGCCACCGGAAAACCCCTTGTTGTCGACATAGTTGACGAGTGCCGGCGACAGACCTTCCGGCGCATCCCAGCGCGGCACGACGATGCCGCGCGGTGGATCGCGGCCGACCCTTCGCCAGAACCAGACGTAATAGGCAAAGATCAGGATCAGCGATGCCGGGCCGAGCAGGAGATTGACGTTGTCGCGCAACCACCAGGCCCGTTGCTGATCGGCCGTCGGCAGTGCAATGACGCCCTTCGGGATGCCAACGACGATTGTGAGGCCATCATGGGGGCCAAGAGCACGGGTGGTGGTGAAATCGGCGCGGCCGCTTGCGCGCGACATGCCCGCATTGCTGGCCGTTGCGCCGAGGGGGCCCGTATACGCGGCGAGCCGTGTCGGCGTGGCGCCGCCGGGCAATGTCACGCGGGCCGAGGCTCGTTGCATGGCGAACTGCCAGCCGTTCCCGGTGACGTTCCAGTAGAGCTCGTCATGATCGGGGAAAAAACGGATCTGGCGGTCGGTGCGATACGTCAGGACATAGGTGTGCTCGCCGCGCGACACGACCGTGTCCTTCGATCCCGCGTAGATGCGGATGCCGCCCGTTATGCTCTCGGTCGTCCAGTCTTCCGGCGCGCCGTCGCGGGTGACGGAGACGACATCGAAATCGACACGCAGCTTCCTGCCATCGGCATCCTGCATGGTGAGCGGAAAATCGCGGAAGATGCCATGGCGGATGTCCACGCCTTCTGCCTGGACCGTGATCGTCTCGGCGACCGTCAGTTCGCCATCGGCGCCGATGGCGATATCCGAATGATAGGCGCGGATATTTTCCTGCGCCATGGCAGGACGGACCGCCGCGAACGCTAAGGTAACTGCAAGCAGCAGGGCGAGGAGGAAGACCGGTCCGAAAGCCTGATGCCGCCGCATGTGATCTTCTCCTCCACCAGACGTGTCTGCGACGCCCTTGCCTACTTTGGCCTGACCTTACTTCACGCCCTTACTTCACATCCGTATAGCTTACGCCGAGTGCTACCAGCATATCCCAATATTGCGGGACGGTTTTGGCGACGCAGTCGGGATCGAGAATGGTGATGCCAGTAATCTTCAGGCCCGCCAGCGCAAAGCTCATGGCGATGCGATGGTCGGCGAAGGTGTCAATCTCGGCGGGCAGAACCTCACCGGCCAGTGCGGGATCGGCGGCGACGAGGAGATCGTCTCCCTCTTCCGTCGCCAGCCCCTGCCGGATGTTGTTGAGGCCGGTCGAAAGCGCGCGGATACGGTCGCATTCCTTGACGCGCAGGTTGGCGATGCCGACGAAACGCACCGGCGTCTCGTTGAAGGCCGCAAGAACTGCAAGCGTGGGCACGGCATCCTGCATCTGCGAGCCATCAATGACGGCGGGAAGGTGCGGGAAGGATGCGATCACGTCGCGCGCCTTGGCATCGGGCTGGGTGAAGGCGTCATTGGCGACGCCGAGATCGATGCCACCGCCGGTCAGCACTTCGGCGGCCCAGAAGTAAGTGGCGGCAGAGGCATCGGGTTCGATGACGAAATCGGTCGCCGTATAACCTGTCGGCTCGATCAGCCAGGACGACGGCGTCGGCTGCGAAACGCTGGCGCCGAAGGCACGCATGGCGGCCAGCGTCAGGTCGATATAGCCGCGGGCGCCGATATCGGCACCGGCAAGTTCGATCTCGAAGGGTTGCGAACCGCAGGCAGCCGCCATTTGCAGCGCCGAGACATACTGGCTGGAAAGGCCGGCATCGATAACGACCTTGTTCTTCGAAAACCGGCCGTTCGCGTCGATCGTCACCGGCGGGCACCCGGTGGGCGCCTCGATCGTGACGCCGAGCGATTGCAGGGCATCGACAAGCGGCTTGATCGGGCGCTTGCGCATATGCTCGTCGCCATCGACGACATAACGGCCATTGCCGAGCGCCAGCGCCGCCGTCAGGAAGCGGGTGGCGGTGCCGGCATTGCCGAGAAAGAGCGCTTCTGCCGGGGGCGTCAGTTCACCGGACGAGGTGACGACGAAGGTCGTGGCATCCGGCTCCTCGACCGTGACACCCATGGCGCGAAGGGCTTCCGCCATATAGCGGGTATCATCGCTCTTCAACGCGCCCGTCAGCCGGCTGGTGCCCCTGGCGAGGCCCGCAAGAAGCAGGGCTCGGTTGGTGATCGACTTGGAACCGGGGGGAGCCGCATGGCCGACAAGCGGCTTTTGCGGCGGCAGGATGGTCAGTCTTTCTCTCGGCATGTGCAAATTCTCTTCCCTGCGGGGCGTCCTCAACGCATTTTTGCCCGCTCATAACCGCTTGCGCGGCAAAGGTCCAATCGGTGGGTCAAAACTTGACGGTGGGAACGGCCCGATCGGCCTCGTTGGTGATCTCGAAATAGTCACGCTTGGCAAAGCCGAACTGGCCGGCGACGAGATTGGACGGGAAGCTCTCGACCTTGACGTTCAATTCGCGGGCGGCACCATTGTAATAGCGGCGCGACATCTGGATCTCGCCTTCGATCGTCTCAATCGATTTCTGCAGCTCGACGAAATTCTGGTTGGCCTTGAGGTCGGGATAGGCTTCGGCGAGGGCGAAGAGCTTTCCGAGAGCCTGACCGAGAAGGCCTTCGGCCTGAGCGCGGCCTGCGACATCGCCGGCCGGCACGGCCTGGGCCTGGTTGCGCAGCTTGACGACTTCTTCGAACGTGCTCTTTTCGTGGGCCGCGTAGCCCTTGACGGTTTCCACGAGGTTGGGGATGAGATCGGCGCGGCGCTTCAGCTGCACATCGATGCCCGACCACGCTTCCTGCGCCATCTGCCGCGAACGCACGAGACCGTTATAGATGAAGACGAGATAGAGAACGACGACAACGACGACGGCAAGCGCGATATACATGCAGTGATCTCCCCAGACCCCATTGAGAGACCCTGCCATCAAAGAATGAAATACACCCGGCAGGTGTCTTTTCCAGACACTACAGCATCGCTCCGAAAATCAGAATCGATTTTCAGGGCGATGCCGTCGATGAAAAATGCAAACGCGTCGTTTTCGCGTCCGAACCGACGCCCTGCGCCCTATGTCGGGCGCGGGGGCCTGTCACGTCGATCATCGTGACGGGTCGAGATCAGGCGGCGTTTTTGCCGAAGTTGATGCCGCCGGCATCGGTCAGCAGGAAGGCTTCGCCGCAGGCCTTGGCCAGCGTGCGCACGCGCAGGATATAGCTCTGGCGCTCGGTCACGGAAATGACCCCGCGGGCATCGAGCAGATTGAAGACATGCGATGCCTTGATGCACTGGTCATAGGCCGGGAAGACGCATTTGTGGAGCATCTGGTTGGCATTGTGTCCCGGCGCACCGAAGGCGAGCAACGCCTGGCATTCCTTTTCCGCATCGATGAAGTGGCGATGCAGCATCTCGGTATTGGCGAATTCGAAATTATGGCGGGAATATTCCTGCTCTGCCTGCAGGAAGACGTCGCCATAAGAGATCTTCTCTTCGCCTTCGCGACCGTTGAAGTTGAGATCGTAAACGTTATCGACGCCCTGGACATACATGGCCAGCCGTTCGAGACCGTAGGTCAGTTCGCCGGCGACCGGCGAGCATTCGATGCCGCAGACCTGCTGAAAATAGGTGAACTGCGAGACTTCCATCCCGTCGCACCAGCATTCCCAGCCCAGCCCCCAGGCGCCGAGCGTCGGGCTTTCCCAGTCGTCCTCGACGAAGCGTACGTCATGCAGAAGCGGATCGAGCCCGATCGCCTTCAGCGAGCCCAGATAAAGCTCCTGCAGGTTGGACGGGTTCGGCTTCAGGATGACCTGATACTGGTAGTAATGCTGCATGCGGTTCGGGTTTTCGCCATACCGTCCGTCGGACGGGCGGCGCGAGGGCTGTACGTAGGCGGCCTTCCACGGCCGGGGGCCGAGCGCGCGCAGCGTCGTTGCCGGATGAAAGGTACCGGCGCCGACTTCCATGTCATACGGCTGCAGAACGGCGCAGCCCTTGTCCGCCCAGTAATTATGGAGCGCAAGGATCAAACCCTGGAAGGAGCGGGTCGGAGACATATGGTCAGGCAGATCGGTCATCTTGATACGCGGAGCCGTTAATTTCGGGATGCGGACGAGTGCCATGCACGGCGCGATGGGTCAAGGATTTATCCGTTGGCGGATAATCCGCTCTGCCACGCGAGCCCCAACCATGATAGTCTGACGGAACTTGCCGGAGAGATCGCCATGACCATCAAGAACACGATTACCCTATCGGATCGATACATGCGCTATGCCGAGCAGATGGTGGAGGCCGGTCAGTTCCCTTCGCTCGATAAGGTCGTGGAAGCCGGACTGGACGAATTGATGCGCGCAGAGGAGTTGACGCCAGATCAGGACGATGCGGTCTCGGCGATGGCCGATGAAATCCGCCGCCGGATGCAGACGCCACAGGATCAGTTCATCCCGTGGAATGGCATGAGCATGGCCGACAGGATCAAGGCGAAGTTGGACGAGAAATACAAGAGTCGCGGGTGAGCTATAAAATCGTTCACCATGCTCAGGTCGAAAGCGATATCCTCGCAATCACTGGCTATCTCGCGTCATACGCCGGGCTGCATGTCGCCAAGAAAAAAGTCGATGAGATCACTGCATTCATAGACACTCTCGCATATTTCCCGAAGATCGGATCGATTCGAAGCGAGATCATGGCAGATCTCAGAGCCGTCCCCGCCGGCGATAACGCCGTGGTATGTTTTATTGTGAACGATCAGACTATGACCGTCACAATCATGTATGTCAGCTACGCCGGCTCGGACTGGGCCGCCCGATTGAAAGACCGCCTCTAGAGTAATTCCCGCAAACGTGGGAACCGGTTTTGCATCCGCAATTGCACAGAAACAAAGAGATGGAGCAGTTTCGCGTTTCGAAGAAAGGCGTAAATGCTCTACCCCTACTCGTCATCGCGCTTCAGGCGGTATTCGCCGGTCTTCTCGTCCTTCACCAGCGTGCCGATGGCGCCGGTGGTGTTTTCCTTTTCTCTCTGGCGCGAACGCGAAGAGAGCTTTTCGGCGTCCTTGATGAAGCGCTTGTAGAGCATCCAGCCGCCGCACAAGACGACGACCATGAACATGAGCTGGGCCATTTATTCCTCGCTACAGGGCCTTGCGAAACGACCTCGCTGCAGGGCCCTTGGGGGGCTCGGCAATCAGAGCCCGTAACGGCTCCACAATGCCCTTTCCTCGATGCCGGCCGCAAGCCCCGAGGCGGCCCCTGCGGCAATTTCCTGCGCATCGAGATTGCCGAGCCTTACGCCCGGCAGCCGGCGACCGAACAGGGAGCGGGCGCTTGCCACCAGTTCCAGTCTGGCATCCTGGCCGAAACGGCGCTTGATCACCTCGCGCATGTCACCGATACCATCGATGAGGCCAAGCTCCAGACCGCGCCCGCCCGTCCAGAAGAGACCGGAAAAGATCGTCTCGTCATCCGTAAGCCTGCCGCCGCGGCGGGATTTCACCATGTCGATGAAGACCTTGTGGATCTCCAGCTGCAGCGTCTTCAGGTACTCGATATCGCTTTCCTTCTCCGGCTTGAACGGGTCGAGGATGACCTTGTTCTCGCCTGCCGTGTAGACACGGCGCTCGATGCCGACCTTCTTCAAAAGTTCGGGAAAGCCAAAGCCGCCGGAGACGACACCGATCGAGCCGACGATGGAGGTGGGGTCGGCAAAGATCTCGTCACCGGCAATCGCGATCATGTAGCCGCCTGAGGCTGCAACATCCTCGACGAAGATCAGCACCTTCTTATTCTTTTCGTCCGCCAGCGCGCGGATGCGCTGATAGATCAGCCGCGACTGGACCGGAGAACCGCCAGGCGAGTTGACCGCGATCGCCACCGCGGGCGCGTCCTTCATGGAAAAGGCCTTTTCCAGCATCGGCGCGACATTGGCGAGATTGAGCGTCTGCTTGAACTGGCTGCCGCCCGCCATGATCGTGCCCTGCAACCGGACGACCGGGATCGCCACGCCCTTCTTGCGGAACTTTTTCGGCAGCAATCTCGTCAGCAACCCGGCCATCATCCATCCTTTTCAACGCGAAGCACACGCTGATGCATGTATGTGCGGGAATTTCAAACGCAATGCCTGCGCGCCGAAAGGACGGAAAACCAGCCGATAAAACCGATTTCATTTTTCTAGTTGCGAATGACTTGCATTATCATTCCAAAGAAGCAATATTTTGGGCAGTGGAGATTTCATAGGCAGGGCAGTGCACGCATGGACATGTCGAACGTGAAGCAGAAAGACGGCTGGCGCGAGCAGGTAGGCGAAGGTTCCCTGTCGGATGTGCACCGCAGCGTCGCCGTCAGTTCTTCATCATCGAAGCTCAAGCGCGCCATGGCCTTTGCAGGCCCCGGATATCTGGTGGCCGTCGGCTACATGGACCCCGGCAACTGGGCGACCTCGCTCGCGGGCGGCTCGAAATTCGGCTATGCGCTTCTGACCGTCGCACTTCTCTCCAATATCATGGCGATCGTGCTGCAATCGCTTTGCGCGCGCCTTGCCATCGCATCGGGACGCGATCTGGCACAGGCCTGTCGGGATGCGTTTCCGAAACCGGTCGCCTTCATGCTCTGGCTGTTTGCCGAGATCGCGATCATCGCCACCGACATTGCGGAAGTGATCGGCACGGCGATCGGTCTCAACCTGATCTTCGGCCTGCCGCTGGAGCTCGGCGTCATCGTGACCGCCCTCGACGTCTTCCTGATCCTGTTCCTGCAAAAGCTCGGCTTCCGCTTCGTGGAAGCCTTCATCATCACGCTTCTCGGCGTGATTGCGCTCTGCTTCGGCGTGCAGATCTTTCTGGCCGATCCGCAATGGGGCGAGGTGATCCGCGGCTTCTTCCCGACCACCGATATCGTTACCAATCCGGAGATGCTTTATCTCGCGCTCGGCATTCTCGGTGCAACCGTGATGCCACATAACCTCTATCTGCATTCAGGTATCGTGCAGACGCGCGCCT
The DNA here is from genome assembly GCA_028283725.1 of Neorhizobium sp. Taxonomy (GTDB): domain Bacteria; phylum Pseudomonadota; class Alphaproteobacteria; order Rhizobiales; family Rhizobiaceae; genus Neorhizobium. Next base: position 1,236,043 of record JAPWKC010000004.1, read on the forward strand.
ATGGCGAAACGATCAAGGAAAAGCGGCAGGCGCTGAAGTTTGCGACCTTGGATTCCACCGTTGCGCTGTGCTTTGCGCTCCTGATCAACGCATCGATCCTGATCCTTGCAGCCGCAGCCTTCCATGCCAACGGCAAGACGGATGTGGTGGAACTCGGCGATGCCCATTCGCTGCTTTCGCCGCTGCTGGGGCTGGCCATTGCGCCGACGCTCTTCGGCATCGCGCTTTTGTGCTGTGGTCTCAATTCGACCGTGACTGCAACGCTTGCGGGCCAGATCGTCATGGAAGGTTTCCTGCGGATGAAGATCCAGCCGTGGATCCGCCGGATGATCACCCGCGGCATCGCGATCGTCCCGGCGGCGGCAGTCACCATTTTCTATGGCGACAGGGGAACGGCGGAACTGCTCGTGCTGACCCAGGTCGTGCTCAGCCTGCAACTCTCCTTCGCCGTCTTCCCGCTCGTCATGTTCACGGCCAGCAAGGCGAAGATGGGCGCGCTCGTCTCGCCGCTCTGGCTCTCGGCCTTCGCCTGGTTGATCGCGATCGTCATCGCAGCGCTCAACGTCAAGCTGCTGGTCGATTTCGTGGCGGGGTAAGGCGGCCGGGCTGCGTGAGCCGTCGATAGGCGGCCCGGCCATTGTTCATGTCATCGACGTCGGCGAGGAAGGCATGGCCTTCGGGGCCATGGATGAAGAGCGGCGAGCGCAAGGCAAGCCGTGCGCGCGAGCCCTTGATGGCCGTCACCAGAATACGGGTTGCCTCGGCACCCGCTCGCGGATGCAACGAGGTGATCTCCAATCCGCCAAAACGCTTGCCGCAGGCCTCGATGATCTCGGCGATCGATTGCGGCCTTGCAATCAGCGACAATTGCCCGCCCGGCCGCATGATCGCGCCTGCCGTCCTGATCCAGCTTTCGAACAAGCCCTGCGTCATCGCATGCGCCTCGGCCTTCAGGGCGTCTGGCGTGCGGCGGTCGGCGGCGTCATTGAAGGGCGGGTTCATGATGACGTGGTCGTGGACCTCATTGAGAAGGCCTGCCGCGAGACGCGGCTTGCCGTTCAGCCCGACATCGGCCTCCAGCACGTCGACGCGCTCCGCAAAGCCGGTATTTTCGGCAAGTGCCAGCGTGCGGCGGGCATAATCGGCCATCAGGGCCGAGCGCTCGACGAGAAGCACATGCGCCTGCGGCAGCCGCGATGCGACGGCAAGACCTGCCGCGCCGGCTCCGGCACCCAGATCCGCCACACTGACCGGACCGTCCGCCGCCACCAGCGAAGCAAGCAGCATGGCATCGACGCCAGACCTGTGACCCTCGCCCTTCGGCTGGATGACATGAAACCGGCCGCGGTGAAACGCATCGATCGTGAAGAACTGTTCGCTCATGCGACGCCGCCCTCAGCCGCCATGGCAGGGTGGCTGCGGCGACGTGCATGATTTCCGGCAGCACCATGGCGGAAGGGGTGCTTCACAACGTCGCTCGTCATCGCCCGTATCATGGCCGCAATTCCGCGCCCAGCCCCGCATCCGTGAGGATGCGGCGTGCCTCCTGCGAGCGGTCGTTTTCCACCATGAAACGGCGTTGCAGCAACCCAAGCGAGCCTTCCAGCACGCTCATCGACTGATCTGCCACCATGAAATGTATCCCGGCATCGCGCATGAGACTTTCAGCCACCGACAGGAGGACAAGATCATTGGTGCGAATAATCTCCAGCATCAGTCGTTTCCACCGTTCATTAAAGCCATCGTGATGCGATTTGCGCTTGCCGCTCCATGCGGCACTTTCTATGGTCTACCCCTAAAGATTTATAGGAGTCCCCACCTTGGGCGTCGTCATACCGCTTGAAGAAAGCAAAAACAAACAGGCTTCCGTCAAGCCGCTCGTGGACCTCACCAAGGCTGATATGGAACGGGTCAACCAGTTGATCCTCTCCAAGGCGGGCTCCGATGTCCAGATGATCCCGGAAGTCGCCAACCACCTGATTTCGTCCGGCGGCAAGCGGCTGCGCCCCATGCTGACCCTCGCATCGGCCGTGATGTTCGGCTACGAGGGCGACCATCACGTCAAGCTCGCGACCAGCGTCGAATTCATGCATACGGCGACGCTCCTGCATGACGACGTGGTGGACGAAAGCGACCTTCGCCGCGGCAAGTCGACGGCACGCACGATCTGGGGCAATCAGGCAAGCGTTCTCGTCGGCGACTTCCTGCTCGGCCAGGCCTTCCGCATGATGGTCGATGTCGGCTCGCTCGAAGCACTCGACGTGCTCTCCACCGCCGCTTCGGTGATTGCCGAGGGCGAAGTGCTGCAGCTCTCGGTCGCCAAGAACATGGAGACGACAGAGGACGACTACCTCTCGGTCATCCGCGCCAAGACGGCGGCGCTGTTTGCCGCGGCCGCCGAAGTCGGCCCGATCATCGCCAATGCGGACAAGGCTGGCCGCGCGGCGCTGCGTTCCTATGGCATGAATCTCGGCCTTGCCTTCCAGCTGGTGGACGATGCGCTCGATTACGGCGGCAAGGCTGCCGATCTCGGCAAGAATGTCGGCGACGATTTTCGCGAGGGCAAGATCACGCTTCCCGTCATCCTCTCCTATCGCCGCGGCACGCAGGACGAGCGCGCCTTCTGGCGCGAGGCGATCGAACAGGGCAACAGCAGCGAAGAGAACCTGCAGAAGGCACTCGGCCTGATCACCAAATACGGTGCGCTCAACGATACGATCGGCCGCGCCCTGCATTATGGCACGATGGCGCGCGACGCGCTGGCACCTATCCCGGCCTCGCCCCTGAAGGACGCCCTGATGGATGTCATCGACTTCTCCATCCAGCGCGTCAACTGACACGACACGCCTACCACTGACGCAAGTGTGACCGGTAGCGCCCGGTGGCGCCCCTTGGCGCTACCGGAGATATCCTTGCGGACCTGCTCCAAAAAAGCCATTCTATCGTGCATGACTCGACGGCCAGAGCGCTGGCATCATCGCCCGCAGTTCCCGGCTTCTTATGAAAGGCATTCCTTATGCGGCAGAAATCCAGCCTCCTTCTGCTTTCCGGCGTGGCGCTGGCCAGTTTCCTGTTCGTCGGCAGCGTGGTGAATGCCGCCCCCGGCGAGCCGGCACCGAAGGCGGAGGCTCCGGTCACGTTCGATGCAGCGAAGGTCAGGTCGTTTTCCGGCGCGTTCCTTGCCGCCCGCACCGCCGATGTCGATCACGACTACGACACGGCGATCGCGCTCTACCGCAAGGCGCTCAACTTCGATCCCGCAAATCTGGAAATCCGCGAACGGCTGATGATCTCGCTGTTCCTGAAAGGCGATTTCGATGGCGGCGTGAAGGAAGCGAGCAATCTGAAGGACGACAAGTCGGTCGACCGGATTACCCGTATCGTGCGCGGCCTCAACGATATCCGTGACGGTCGATACGAGACCGCACGCCGGGTACTCAACTATACCGGCCCGAACGATCTCGACCGGTTGACGCATCAGCTTCTGGCCGCCTGGGCCGAAGTCGGCGCCGGCAAGACCAAGCATGCGATTTCCTCCCTCAGCACGATGAAGGGACCGGACTGGTTCAAGGTCTTCACCGATTACAATCTCGGCACGATGGCGCTGGTCGCCGGTGATACCGGCACTGCCCGCCAGTATCTCAGTGCCGCCGTGACCAACAAGGAAGCGGTTGCAACGGCGCCCGACACGTTCATGCGTGCCGTGATCGCGCTGGCACGGCTCGAAGCGTCCGCCGGCAACAAGCAGAAGGCGCTCGATGCCGTCTCCGTCGGCGACAGCATGGTCAACAACTATGCGCCGCTGAAGGCACTGCGCCAGAGCATCGAGAAGGACGAGAAGCAGCCGCAGCAGATCACCACGGCCGCGCAGGGCGCAGCCGGTGTGCTGTTCTCGATCGGCGGCGCGCTGAACCGCCAGGGCGCCGAGGACATGGTGTCTCTCTACCTGCAGATTTCGCATGCGCTCGACCCGAAGAGCGCCGATACGCTGATTCTGCTCGGCGGGATGGCCGAAAAGCTGGAACAGCCGGACCGCGCTATCGGTTACTATGGCGACGTGCCGCAGGATTCACCGATGCGCCGCATTTCGGAGCTGCAGCTCGGCGTGACGCTGGCCGATACCGGCAAGGTGGACGATGCCAAGAAGCACCTGAAGGAACTGATCGCGTCCGATCCATCCGATATACGCAGCTATATCGCCTATGGCAGCGTGCTTTCCGACGCCAAGGACTACAAGGCGATGGCGGAGAATTACGACAAGGCCGTCGAGGTGATCGGCTCCGTGCCGAAGCAGAGCGACTGGTCGATCTTCTTCCAGCGCGGCATCGCCTATGAGCGCCTCAAGCAGTGGGACAAGGCGGAGCCGAGCTTCCGCAAGGCGCTGGAGCTCAACCCCGGCCAGCCGCAGGTTCTGAACTATCTCGGCTACTCGCTCGTCGACATGAACATCAATCTCGACGAAGGCCTCGGCATGATCAAGAAGGCCGTCGATGCGCGGCCGGACGACGGCTATATCGTCGATTCGCTCGGCTGGGCTTACTACCGGATGAACAAGTTCGACGATGCGGTGACGGAGCTGGAGCGCGCCGTGCAGCTGCGCGCCGGTGATGCGACGATCAACGACCACCTCGGCGATGCCTACTGGCGCGTCAACCGGAAGCTCGAAGCCGTCTACCAATGGAACCGGGCACTGATTTCGGAAGGCGAAGACGTCAACCGCGAGCATATCAAGGACAAGATCGCCAAGGGCCTGCCGCCGGTCGATACCAACCCCTCCACGGCCGACCGCGGACAGACCAGCCCTGCGCCGGCACAGCCGGCACCGGAGCCCGCCAAGCCGGCACAGCCGGAACCCGACAAGAAGTCGTGATGCACGGCCTGGCATCCCTCGATCAGACAAGGCCCGCCCAACCGGCGGGTCTTTTCGAATGGGCACCGGCCAAGATCAATCTGGCGCTGCATGTCGTCGGACAGCGGCCAGACGGCTACCATCTGCTCGAAAGCATCGTGACTTTTTCCACGACCGGCGACCGGCTGTCATTCACGGCTGCCGATGCCGACCGCTTTACCCTTTCGGGCCGCTTTTCTTCGCTTCTTGACCATACCACGGCAGCCGACAATCTGGTGCTGAAGGCCCGTGATATGATGCGCCGGGTGCTCGCCGCTGAAGGCTATGCCACCGAGCCCGTTGCCATCCATCTTGAAAAGAACCTGCCGGTCGCAGCCGGGATCGGTGGCGGCTCGGCGGATGCCGCCGCAACCCTGCGGGGATTGATGCGGCTCTGGCAGGCCTTGCTGCCCACGGAAAAACTGTCGGCGATCGCGCTTTCGCTCGGTGCCGACGTGCCCATGTGCCTTGATGGGCGACCGCTTCTCGCCCGCGGGATCGGCGAGGACATCACCCCCCTGCCCGAGTTGCCACGCCTGTTTCTGGTGCTCGGCAATCCGTTGGTCGGCGTCTCGACGCCGTCGGTCTTCAAGCATCTGGCGCGCAAGGACAATCCGGCAATTCCCGAGATCGGCGCCGATATCGTCGGCGCGCTCGCTCGGCTGCGCAACGACCTCGAGCCGCCGGCCCGCACACTGGCCCCCGAGATCGCCGCCATCTCGCAGATGATTGCCGGCGAAGGGGCATCGCTCACCCGCATGTCCGGATCCGGCGCGACCTGTTTCGGGCTTTTTTCCTCGGCTGAGACTGCCGAGCGTGCCGCCGCGCGCCTCCAGGCGGCCCGGCCAGACTGGTATTTTCAGGCAATGACGACGACAGGAGCCCCATGATGGCCGGCACAGACGAAAAGCGTCCGTTCATTCCGGTCGGGATCGCTGTCCTTACCGTTTCCGACACCCGCACGCTTGCCGACGACCGTTCCGGCGATACGCTCGTCGCGCGCATTGCCGATGCCGGCCACAGGCTGGCCGCCCGCGCCATCGTGCCGGACGACAAGGCGCAGATCGCCGATCAGGTGCGTATGTGGACGCTCGACCCGATGATCGACGTCGTGATCACCACAGGGGGCACCGGATTTACCGGGCGGGACGTGACGCCCGAGGCACTGGAGCCACTGTTCGAAAAACGGATGGACGGGTTTTCCGAGGTCTTTCACCGGATTTCCTACGACAAGATCGGCACATCGACCATCCAGTCGCGGGCCACCGGCGGCGTTGCGAATGCGACCTTCATCTTCGTTCTTCCCGGCTCGCCCGGTGCCTGCAAGGATGCCTGGGACGGGATCTTGAAGGCGCAGCTCGACTATCGCCATATGCCCTGCAACTTCATCGAGATCATGCCGCGGCTGGATGAACATCTGCGGCGCGGCTCCGGCGACAAACGGGGCGCCTGAGCGCTCTGAACCCGCCGTCAGCGACCGGCGACCACCCAGGCGGGGATCATCTCGCTCGACAATCTGGCCGCCTTTTGACCGGTCGCAAGCGCCGACAGCGTCATGCCGGATTTTGCCGTCGTAACCGCCTGTGCCTTCGGCACAAGGAAGCCACATTCGAGCGGCGGAACGGAGCGGACGATCCGCGTCAACAAGGGCTTGCGGTAAACCCGCGAGGGCGAGAAGCGCGCCGCCTGCTTGGCAAGCGCGATATATTCCATCACCTCGTCGATCCAGCCGGACTGGAGCCGCGCACCCGCCTCGACCAGCAGCACCCATTCTCCCCGCGCGGCGCGCAGGACTTCGCACAGATCCCACTGCGTATGGAACCGGCAGCCCGCGGCATCGGCCACATGCGGCGAGCCATCGCGCGAGCCGTGGTCGAGCACGACGACATCGCTCACAAGCCCTTCCACGGCACCCGAGACGAGCACGGACAGGGTTTGCGCCAGTTCCGATTCCTGATCGCGGCATTCCATGATGACAGTCAACATTTTTGACATGTACCGCATTGCAGCAGCGAAGGCCATAAAGCCACCATCCGAATTTTGTTCTTGCATTGTTCTTGTTTCGCCGCTAGCAATATAGCCACGAAACGCGCGGCAGAGACCCCGCAGGAGCGTCCCATGAACGAACTGTCTGAGCTGCGGCAGGCTGCATTTGCGCCTGCCCATACGGCAGATATTGCCGACGCATTGGTGGCCGCCTCCGGCCATCGGATCGATGTCGATCGGCGGCGTGGCCGGGCGGCGGGGCTCAACCCGAGCGGCCGGTTCGAGGAGCTGCGGCGCGAAGGCTTCGACGATGGCTGGCAGAGCCTGGAGGCGCTGGAACCGTTCCGCACCGAAGTGCAGATCGAAAAACCGAAGACGGCGCTGACCAGGAACGATTCACCCGACATTCCCTTCGACCGTTCGGTCAATCCCTACCGGGGATGCGAGCACGGGTGCATCTACTGTTTCGCAAGGCCTACCCATAGCTATATGGGGCTTTCGCCGGGGCTGGATTTCGAATCCAAGCTCTTCTCCAAGCCGGATGTGCCGAAACTTCTGGAGCGCGAGCTCAGCCGGCCCGATTACAAGGTCCGGGTGATCGCGATCGGCACGAATACCGACCCCTACCAGCCGATCGAGCGGGAGTGGCGGATCATGCGCCAGATCCTCGAAGTGCTGCAAAAGGCGAACCATCCGGTCGCGATCGTCACCAAGTCGTCGATGATCACGCGCGATATCGACATTCTCTCGGAGATGGCATCGAAGGGGCTCGCCAAGGTGGGTATTTCGGTGACCACGCTCGATCGCAAGCTCGCCCGCAGCATGGAGCCGCGCGCCTCGACGCCGGCCAAGCGGCTCGAAGCGATCAAGACGCTGACGGATGCGGGCATTCCGACCGCAATCATGACCTCGCCGATCATACCCGCACTCAACGATCACGAGATCGAGCGGTTGCTGGAGGCCGGACATGCCGCGGGCGCGACGGAAGCAAGCTACGTGCTCCTGCGCCTGCCGCTGGAAGTCAGTCCGCTGTTTCGCGACTGGCTCCTGCAGAATTATCCGAACCGCTATCGCCATGTGATGTCGCTGGTGCGGTCGATGCGCGATGGCAAGGATTACGACGCGGAGTTCGGCAAGCGGATGAAGGGAACCGGGCCCTATGCCTGGCAGATCGCCCGCCGGTTCGAGATGGCGACGAAGCGGCTCGGGCTGGCGCGGCGCGGCATGCCGCTCAGGGACGACCTGTTCATCCGGCCGAACGGCGCCGGCATCCAGCTCTCGCTTCTCTGACGTTCAGGGACAGCGCCACAAGATTACCGCCTTTCGGCACGGGACCGCCTCCCCCGTGTCGATATATCCCGGCCCCACCTCCCCGTGGTGGATAGCGATGCCGCAATCGCTGGCCGGGACTTGCAGGAGATCGGGCCGGCGTGCGAGGTTGCCGCCATGTTTCCAAGCACGCCGCCCGATTTCCCGCCTCTTTTCGAAGAGATCCCCGCCGTTCCGGATTTCAGCCTCGAACTTGCCGCCCGAAAGGGCGGGCACTGGCCGGTTGCCGGAACCGACGAGGCAGGCCGGGGGCCGCTGGCCGGTCCGGTCGTCGCTGCGGCCGTCATCCTCGACCCCGATAACATTCCCGATGGGCTCAACGATTCCAAACAGCTTTCGGCCGCCAGACGCGAACGCCTGTTCGAGGCGATCATGGCGACAGCCCATGTTTCCATCGCCTCGTCAGGCCCTCGCCTGATCGACGAACGCAATATCCTGCGGGCAAGCCTCGATGCGATGCGCCGCTGCGTTCTGGGGCTTGCTGTGCCGCCGCAGATGGTGCTTGCGGACGGACGCGATATTCCGCCGGGTATCCCGTGCGCCGGACGTGCCGTGATCAAGGGCGATTCACGCTCGGTCTCGATTGCGGCGGCCTCGATCATCGCAAAAGTGACCCGCGACCGGATGATGGAGCGGGCCGGCCTCGTCTACCCCGCCTACGGATTTGCAAAGCATGCGGGATACGGCACAAAACAGCACCGCGACGGGATCACGAGCCACGGCCCCTGCCCGCTGCACCGGATGAGCTTTCGCCCGTTGAAGAAAGAGGATCCTGCCGGCGTGTGAGAGCTTCACCCGCGCGGCTTCGACCATCTTGCCGTCGCATCAGCTGCCAGCACCGTCTCGCATGTAATCGCGGTGCGCCGGCCGCCGGCACAGTCCTTACACCAGAAATGTAAAAAGGCCGGGCAATGCCCGGCCTTTCAATGTCTTTGCTTGCTCAGTCAACGGCTCAGTTGAGGCGCGTCTTGACGGTTCCGATCGCGTCCTTGACCAGAGCGTCCTGCGTGCCGGCATCCGCCTTCTTGGCAATGACGTTCTGGGCTGCGGCAATCGCCAGATCGACCGCCGCCGAACGGACGGCGCCGATCGCGTCGTTTTCGGCCTGCTTGATCTTCTGTTCCGAGAGCGCGTTGCGACGAGCAACGAATTCCTCGGTCTTCTGGCGGGCTTCTTCGGTGATTGCTGCTGCTTCGCGTTCTGCAGAGGCAATCATCGCAGCTGCTTCGGCTTCGGCTTCCTTGCGCTTGCGCTGGTATTCAGCGAGCAGCGCCTGGGCTTCTTCACGCAGCTTCTTGGCTTCATCCAGCTCGGCGCGAATGTTGGCGGTGCGCTCATCGAGCGACTTTGCCAGCATGGCGGGAACCTTGATGTAGAGCATCAGGCCGAGGAAGAGGATGAGGCCAACGAGGGCGAAAAATGTTGCATCGAATGCCATCGGATCAGGCCTCCGTCTTGGCAGCGGCAACCGCAGCCTTGATGTCTTCACCGCTCGCCTTGGCACCGATCAGCTGGTCGACGACAGCAGATGCAGTCTCTTCGGCGATCTGGCCGACGTCAGCAAATGCCTTGGCCTTGATCTCAGCGATATGAGCCTCGGCAGCAGAAACCTTCTGTGCCAATTCAGCTTCGATCGCGGTGCGGTCGGCAGCAGCCTTCTGCTTTGCGGCTTCACGGGCCTTGTCGGCAATCCCTTGAGCCTTGGCGCGAGCAGCGGCAAGTTCCTTCTCGTAGGTCTCGACAGCCGCATCGGCTTCCGCCTTCAGGCGGTTTGCTTCGTCGAGATCCTGCGCGATACGGCCATGGCGACCTTCGATGATACCGGCCAGACGCGGCGCGATAACCTTCTGCATCACGAGGTAGAAGAGACCGAAAGTGATCACCAGCCAGAGAAGCTGCGAGGGATAGTAGTTCGCATCGAACGGCGGGAAATTGCCACCGCCAGCGTGTTCGCCGCCGTGGGCGACGCCGGTTTCGGTATGCGTTTCGCCCGCGGGCGCGGCATGCGGGTCAGTAGCGGCCGGCGCAGTCTGCGCGTATGCCGAGGTCACGAACATCATCACCTCCAGGTGTATTCCAAATGTGACGGATCACGGCGCGCCGTTTCCGGCTGGCCGTGATCCCGTCCCGAAGCCGGCTATTATTAGACGGCGAACAGGAGAAGCAGGGCTACGAGCAGCGAGAAGATGCCCAGAGCTTCGGTAACGGCGAAGCCGAAAATCAGACGGCCGAACTGGCTGTCGGCAGCCGACGGGTTGCGCAGGGCGCCCGAGAGGTAGTTGCCGAAAATCGTGCCGAGGCCAATGCCTGCGCCACCCATGCCGAGGCAAGCGATACCCGCGCCGATGTACTTTGCTGCTTCCGCTTCCATATTGAACTCCTTCGAAGGTTTTGTTGCGGCTGAACTGGTGCGTGACGCACCAACGACTTTATTTCTCAGTGACCGTCCGGATGCAGCGCATCGTTGAGGTACATGCATGTCAGGACTGCAAAGACGTAGGCCTGAAGGAATGCAACGAGAAATTCGAGACCAGTCAGGGCGACGGTCATGATGAGAGGCAGGATCGCACCGCCGACGCCAAGGGCACCGAGCGCGCCAAGGGAGGCTACGAAGCCTGCGAAAACCTTGAGCGTGATGTGGCCGGCCAGCATGTTGGCAAAAAGACGTACCGAAAGGCTGATCGGGCGGGCAAGGAACGAAATGACTTCAATGGCGATGACGAGCGGCATGAGCACGATCGGAACGCCAGAGGGTACGAAGAGCTTCAGGAAGCGAAGACCGTGCTTGTAGAAGCCGAAAAGAACGACGAGACCGATGACCAGGATCGACAGTGCAAAGGTGACGATGATCTGACTGGTGACGGTGAAGAAATACGGGAACATGCCGATGAGGTTCGCCGTCAGGATGAACATGAACAGCGAGAAGACCAGCGGGAAGAACTTCATGCCCTGGCTACCGGCCCCTTCTCGCAGCATATTCGCCACGAATTCGTAGGCCATTTCGGCAACCGACTGCGCACGGCCCGGGATCAGCGCACGCTGTCCGGTGGCGAAATACAGGAAGCCCGCAGCGATCGCCACGGTCGCAACCATGAACAGCGACGCATTGGTGAAAGAGACGTCCAAACCGCCGATTTCGATCGGAACGATCTTCGAGATCTGAAATTGATGAATCGGATCGTTGGCCACCGGGTCTACCTTCTTTCTGCCTTCTTCACGATGCCCAATGCATGCTCAACGACGCGCATCCGGCCCCTCGTCCCTGACGTTGCCCTGCTCGGACGGGGCAGGTGATACCATGCCAATACCGCGCAAAACACTCAAGACGCCAGCACAGAAACCCAACAAGAGAAAAAAGATCATCCCCCAAGGCGCCGTGCCGACGAAACGGTCGAAGATGTAGCCCAGCATTGCGCCCACGGCGATCGCAGCGATAAACTCGGAGGAAATCTTCAGACCTTGGGCCATGCCTTTACGGCTCACCCCCGACTGCGCTTCCCTCGCGGCCTCCGCCACGCCCTCCGCCCGTTTGCTGGCCAATTCGGCCGTCAAACGCCTGCGGCGCTCTTCCAGACCTTCATCCCGGTCATCCATCTGTCGCATCCTCCCCTGCCATTCCCCCGGCACGCGGCAATGAAGCCGCTGAAAGTGCCGGAAATCATCTGCCAGCAAGGGATTTCGCGCCTTCCGGCCCGTTTTCAAGTCGCGCGCAACATAGTTTTGACTACCCGTATAGTCAAGGCGTTCCGGGGACTGCACACAGGGGAAGTTAATTCAACGAATTCAGAGATTTGCGCTGCAGTGCGGGATATCATCCCAAAACCATTGCGCGAAACGGCGCCGATATGCCGCAGGCACCACGTTCGAACACTACCATAGGTCGCCAGAAATGGCGGATAGCACTCCGCCAGACGCGGGAAACCTATCAAAGCACAGTCCGGCTGGCCTTTGCGACGCGGTGTAGCGTCGCAGTTCAGTCATCGCCTCGGGCGGTTGCCGTGACAAGGCTTCGGGCGCGGTGTTTCGCGCAAAGGTGCCGCCCGGTGGCGGCGGGCCGCCCACCCTCTATCGGCAAGGCCGAATCAAATGATGACGTGCGATCCGAGCTCCACCACCCGGTTTGCCGGCAGATGGAAATAGTCGGACGGGTCGGTCGCCGCATTGGCGAGGCCGATGAACAGCCTGTCCTGCCAGATCGGCATGCCGGACTGGGCATCCGGCACCAGCTTCCGCCTTCCGAGATAGAAGGAGGTCGACATGATGTCGAACTTGAAGCCGTTCTTGCGCAGATAGGCGAGCGCCTGCGAGACATTGTGCGACTGCATGAAGCCGAAACGCAGTTCGATCAGGGTGAACCGCTCCGACAGTTTTTCGACGCGGAAGCGCTCTTCGATCGAGACGCGCGGCTTGTTGACCGTGGTGATGGTGAGGACCACGTTCTTTTCGTGCAGGACATGATTGTGCTTGATGTTGTGCAACAGCGCTGCCGGGGCCGTTTCCGGATCGCCGGTCAGGAAGATCGCAACGCCGGGAACAGAGACCGGCGCGTGATCGCTCTTCTTCTCGATCATCGGTATGAAGGTCTTGAGCGGCACGTCGATACGGCGAGTCTTATCGAAGAGAATGGCGGCGCCACGACGCCACGTCCACATGAGCACGGTAAATATGGTCGCCATCATCACCGGCACCCAGCCACCGTCATGGACCTTCAACAAGTTGGCGCCGAGGAAGACGACTTCGATGGCGAGAAGCGGCGCCAGCGTGGCGATGGCAAGCGTCTGCGGCCAGTTCCATTTCAGGCGCACGAATTCGAAGGCCATCAGGGTGGTGACGACCATGGCGCCGGTGACAGAGATGCCATAGGCGGTCGCAAGCGCATCGGAGCTCTCAAAGCCGAGCACCAGCGCGATCACGCCGACCAGAAGCAGCGTATTGACGGCCGGAAGGAAGATCTGCCCGGTATTGGTTTCCGAGGTGAAGAGGATCTGCATGCGCGGCAGATAGCCGAGGTGGATCGCCTGGCGCACCAGCGAGAAGGCACCGGTGATGACCGCCTGGCTGGCGATGATCGTGGCGGCCGTTGCAAGGATGACGATCGGCAGCAGCGCCCATTTGGGAAACATCAGGAAGAACGGGTCGGACATCGCTTCGGGATGCTGCAACACCAGGGCGCCCTGGCCGAGATAGTTGAGCGTGAGCGCCGGAAAGACGAGCGTGAACCATGCCCACTGGATGGGACGGCGGCCGAAATGGCCAAGATCGGCGTAAAGCGCCTCCGCGCCCGTCACCGTCAGGAAGACCGCGCCGAGGACGACGATGCCGACAAAGCCTTCGTTCAGCATGAATTGCAGGGCGTACCAGGGATTGAAGGCTGCAAGAATGCGCACGTCGTCGAAAATATGGACGACGCCTGCCGCGCCCATGACGACGAACCACAGTGCCGTGATCGGCCCGAAAAAGCGCGCGACGAGGCCCGTCCCCTTCGACTGGATGGCAAAGAGCGCAATCAGGATGACGACCGAGATGGGCAGCACGGCGCCGTGCATGCTCGGCGCGACCAGCTTGAGGCCCTCGACGGCCGACATGACCGACAGAGCCGGGGTGATCATCGCATCGCCGAGGAAAAGGGCGGCGCCGATCAGGCCGAGCAGCATCAGGAAGGCGCGGTGGCCGTTTGCCGACTTGGTCAGCAAGGCCCAAAAGCGACAGGGTGCCGCCTTCGCCATCGTTATCGGCGCGCAGCAAAAAGAGCACGTATTTGAAGGTGACGATGATCGTCAGCGTCCAGACCATCAGGGAGATGAGGCCGATGATCTCGAGCTGGGTCAGGCCATCGCTGGAGACCGGCTTCAGCGCTTCGCGAAAGGCATAGAGCGGGCTTGTGCCGATATCGCCATAAACGACGCCGACCGAGCCGAGCGCCAGGGCAAACAGGCTCTGCGTCTTGGTTTTTTCAGCAGCATGATGTTCTGCGGGATGGCCCATGGGAGTGCCTGGCGACTAGAGCCAGCCTTTCCAGCGAAAGATGAAAAACGGAATGATGGCGGACATGATCATGCCCATAATCGCCAGGGGATAGCCGAAATGCCATTCGAGTTCCGGCATGACATGAAAATTCATGCCGTAGATCGAGGCCACAAGCGTGGGCGGCAGAAAGACGACGGAGGCGATCGAGAAGATCTTGATGATGGCGTTCTGCTCGACATTGATGAGACCGAGCGAGGCATCGAGAAGGAAGGCGATATTGCCGGCGATGAAGGAGGCGTGTTCGGACAGCGTCTCGACATCATGCGCGACGGTGCGACAGAGGCTGTCGTCTGCCTTGTCATCGCGGATCGAGGGTACGTTCTGAAGAAAACTCAAAAGCCTGGACAGCGAACCGAGGCTGTCACGCACCTTGCCGACGAGCCGGTGAAACTGGGCGATATCGGCGAGCTTGTCTTCCAGAAAGCGCGGCGGACGACGGCTGCCACGATTGCGGAAGATATCCGTCGACAGCCGGTCGATATGATCGACCGTATGTTCGAGGATCTCGGCGGTACGGTCGGCGATGGTTTCGAGCAGCTTGCCCAGCATCGTCTCACCGTCCCGAACCAAGGTCGAGTTGCGTGCCAGCGCCGCGATGAAAAGCTGGAAGCTTTTGGGCTCCGCATAGCGCACCGTCAGCAGGCGCCCCCCGGTGAGGATGAAGGCGATATCGGTCAGTTGCGGGTCCGGACCGTCGGCGCGATAGACGAGCGAGCCCGTCATGAAGACCGACCCCTTGTCGATATACAGCCGGCTCGATGGCTCGATATCCTTCAGGTCGTCGCGCGTCGGCACGTCGATGCCGAGCAGCCGCTCGACATAGGCATCTTCTTCCGGCGTCGGATGGAGCATGTCGAGCCAGACGATATCGTCGGGCAGGCGGTCGAGCGCTTCGGACGGGGAAAGCGGCTTCGGAGCGCCCGAGGCGCTATAGGCGTTGATCAATCTTTGTCTCCGGCCGCACAAACTCGGCCTCGAATGGAACGCAAGCGCAAGGTCCTCAAACGGAACGTCCCTCAGGCTCACCCCGCCGACAGTGGCGGGAGGCGCCTATAAAGACACCGTGCATTAAAATCAAGACCGGGTGGAGCGGTCCGAAGCCAACATGGACCGCAGGGCGAGGATGTTCAAGCCTCCCGACGGGACGGAATTTCCAGGCACGGGACAATGGTATTCGAAGCTATTCGAAGACAATGGCCGGGGCCGCGCGCACCGTCCGGCCGGAAATCTCGGCCCACACTTTTGCGGCGATCTCACGGTAGACGGCCGCCGATGCGCCTTCGGGATCGGAAACCACGACAGGCGTACCCGCATCGGAGTTTTCTCGGATGTCGATCGTCAACGGCACCTCGCCGAGAAATGGCACGCCGATCCGTTCGGCTTCCGCCCTGGCGCCGCCATGGCCGAAGATATCGTAGCGCTTGCCGGTATCGGGAGCGAGGAAATAGCTCATGTTCTCGATGATGCCGACAATCGGGACCTCGACCTTGCGGAACATCGCAATGCCCTTGCGGGCATCTGCCAGCGCCAGATCCTGCGGGGTGGAAACGACCACCGCTCCGGCAAGCGGCACCTGCTGGGCCATGGTCAGCTGCACGTCGCCTGTGCCTGGGGGCATGTCGACGATCAGCACGTCGAGATCGCCCCAGGCCACTTCGCGCAGCATCTGCAGCAGCGCCGACTGGACCATCGGGCCGCGCCAGATCATCGCGGTCTCCTCATCGACGAGGAAGCCCATCGACATGGCCTTCAGGCCGTAATTTTCCATCGGCTTGATATAGCGGCCATCGATCTGCTGCGGGCGACCGGAGATCTTCAGAAGCTTGGGCACGGAGGGACCGTAGATGTCGGCATCCAGAAGCCCGACGCGAAGGCCGTTTGCCAGGAGCGCGAGCGCCAGATTGACTGCTGTCGTCGACTTGCCGACACCACCCTTGCCGGATGCGACCGCAACGATCGCACCCACGCCCGGCACGCCGATCTTTTCACGCGGGCCGTGCTGCTGGCCGGGAGAAGCCTTGGCCGGCGCCGGTTGGGCGCGGGACGGGCTCGCGGGGGAAGCGGGGCGTGCGGGCGGTCTTGCCGGCGGGGCGTTATCGGAAGAGCCGGCCTTGCGATCGGCCGTCAGCGTCACAAGCGCGCCGCGAACACCGGCGATCGCCTTGACGGCCTCCTCGGCATTTTGGCGCAGGGCCTCCATCTCGTTTGCCCGTGCGGCCGCAACCGTGATGGAGAAATAGACCTTGGCGTCGGAAATGAATATTTCCGACAGCATGCCACGAGAGACGGGATCACCCTCCTCCCCCGGAATGGCGACATTCGCCAGCACCGCCAGAACCTGTTCCTTGGTAACTTCTGCCATCGCGAACTCCCGGCTGCGCCGCCATTCTCAACTCTCAACGCGGACACGATGATCTTCGAAAGCGTCGCGGCGCTTTGCCAGACCGGCGCATCATCGGGGCCTTATATACGGCTTCGCATTGGCGGGGGGCAACAATCTGCGGGGTGTGGAAAGATTAAAGCCGCCGCCCGATCCGCGGCCAGGACGGCGCTTGATCGGACGACGGCTTGTTTTGATACGTCTCTTGGGACGCTTTCTTCAGTCCCCTCTGGACCTGCCACAACAGAAGCACGAAACGTGCCAGACGGAAAGAGGGAAAGATTCCGATACTTTTTCAATTACTTGATGAATTGGGTACCGGACGATTACGCTGCACCGCACAATAAATACTCAAATGTTCAGGTACAAAGCGCAAGATGATCATTTTGCGAGCAGCGCGGATCGCGTTGTTACTTGATTAACCCAATCCGCAAGGCCTTCGCCACCGCCTGGGTGCGGTTGACCGTGTCGAGTTTCTTGGCTGCACGGTTGAGATAATGGTTAACGGTATGTTCGGACAGGCCAAGGATCTCGGCGATCTCGGCGCTCGTCTTGCCGGCCGCAGTCCAGTTGAGGCAATCGACTTCCCGGTCGGTCAAGAGATCGTTCGGCTTCACATCGAGGACGCGGATCTGGGCGAGGCGCTCGAAAACGTGCGCCGCAATATAGTTCAGCTCCATCATCTGCTGCTGGCTGAATAGCGGCCCGAGACCGGCAATCATCACGGCGCCGCGGCTGCCGGAAATGTCGTGGCAGGGAAAGCATCCACCACGGGCCATGCCGACGCGCATCAGGACTTCGCGGACTTCGGTGCGAAACTGGTCCTGAAGCCACATATCGTTATCGAAGGTGAAAGCCAGCGTCGAGCCGCGCAGCCGCTGGAGGGCGGTGCTTTTCTGAAACCAGCCTTCCTTCTCCATCAATCCGACGAGATCCGCCGGCCAGTTGGAAACGATGAGATCTCCCGCAAAGCTGCGCGAGGTCGTGGACGGGATGGTGAGAACCAGGAAGGTGCGGGCACCGTAAAACTCGGTCACCCGGCGCATGAAACGCACAACATCAAACTGCGTCTTCAGATCTGCAATCCGTTCCACGATGCCGTCGAAGAACGAAAGGTCGGCGGCTGGCAGGGTGTTCGACATCGACAACTTCTTTGCTTGCGCCCCGCATTCGTCAACGACAAGTCGTCTCCGGACACAGACCGGTCATTGGATCCTCTTGAATCGGTCACAAGCCGGCGTCTCCAGCAAGCCGCCCACGCAGCTCGCTCTGAACGCCGTTTCCGCCAACCCCCGATGGTTTGTTCCCGTCGCTGGTCGGAGAGGCATTGCAAGCTCTCAATTCGAGTTATGATGATGATATTCGATCGGCTTTGCAAACGCCGACCGGCGTTTTTCTTTGCCCGAAGACGAAATTTCATGCCAATCGGCACAACAGGCCGTCTCCGCTTCGACTTTCATTGCCGGCTGCTCTAGATATGGTCGCGTTTTTGACGGAGGTGGAAAGAAAACGATGGCGGAAACGCATCAATTCGACGGACTGATTCTCTCACCATCCTTGTGCGAACTCGGCGAGGGCGCAAGTTTCGAGGCAGAGACCGGCACATTGTGGTGGTTCGATATTCTCGGCAAGGCACTGCACGAAATGCATCTCGCCACCGGCCGCGAGATCATTCACCGGTTATCGGTGATGGGCAGCGTCGTGGCGCGCATCGATGCGACGCGGCAACTGATCGCCTCCGATCAGGGGCTTTTCATCCGCGAACGGTCGACGAACGTGCTGACCCCTTACGCGCCGCTGGAAGAAGACAAGCCGGGCAACCGCTCGAATGACGGGCGCGTACACCCATCCGGCAGCTTGTGGATCAGCACGATGGGTTTGAAGGCCGAAGACGGCGCTGGCGGGATCTATCATGTGAGCGGTACCACCGTTACACGGATCTTCGCTGGGATCAGCATTCCGAACTCGATCTGCTTTTCGCCGGACGGCGAGACCGGATACTATGTCGATACGAAGAAGAACCTGATGATGCGCGTGCCTCTCGATCGCGACAGCGGCCTGCCGACCGGCGCCGGATCGGTGTTTGTCGATGGCTCATCCGAACCCGGCGGGATCGACGGTTCTATCTGCGACGGCGCGGGAACCGTCTGGAATGCACGGTGGGGCGAAGGCGCGGTCGATCATTACGATCGCAGCGGCAAGCGGCTTGCGCGGTATCTTCTGCCGGCGAAGCGGACGACCTGCCCCGTCTATCTCGGCAATGGCCGGCTTGGAATCACATCCTCCTGGGAAGGCCTGGATGAGAAGGGCCGGGCCGACGACAGGCTCGCCGGTTCCACCTTCGAGATTTCCGTGCCGATCAAGGCCGATGCCGAGCCGGCATTCCTACTTTAGAGCGTTTCCGGCAAAAGCGCAGCGCGGTTTTGCGTCCGGAATTGCGCTCGATGCAGGTTTTTCGTGCCTATGGGGTTGATGGACGGCGTGTCGGCTGAGGCCGTCGGCCGTCCAAGTCCTGTTACAGACGACCTCAGCCGGCGCGCGTCGTGCGAGACCGGTCGATTGCCGGCGTATCGCGATACTGTTCCTGAAGATAGCGCAGCGTGGCGGCGCTATCGACGGGCTTGCCGTAGTAATATCCCTGTCCCATGCCGCAGCCGAGCATCCGCAAGGTGTCGGCCTCGGCGCGTTCCTCGATCCCTTCCGCCACGACATCCAGATCGAGGCCCTGACACATGGCAATGATCGCCCGGATGATGTGTTCGGAGGCGCGGTCAGAGGTGATGCGCGACACGAAGGCGCGGTCGATCTTGACCTTGTCGAAGGTGAAATCGCGCAAGCGGCCAAGGCTGGACTGGCCGGTGCCAAAGTCATCGAGCGAGATGCGCACGCCGGCGCCGCGCAGCTCGGTGATGATGCGATGGGCGGTATCGGCCGAGGTCATCACCGCGGTTTCGGTGATTTCCAGCTCAAGCCGGTGGGGATCAAGCCCGACGCGCGCAAGATTGGAGAGGATCGTATCGGTGGTGCCGGGATCCATCAGCTGCGCCGACGACAGGTTGAAGGAGAGGAAAAGCTCGCGCGGCCAGGACAATGCAGCCTCGGCTGCCTTGCGCAACAGTGTTTCCGACAGCGCATCGATGAAGCCGCGTTCTTCCGCAACCGGAACGAAGGCGGCAGGAGAGACGAAACCGAGATCCGGATCGCGCCAGCGCGCCAAGGCCTCGAAACCGACCGGCATGCCGTCGCGCAATCGCACGATCGGCTGGAAATGGGTCTCGACCGCGTCGTTGATGATGGCGTTGCGCAGCGCTTGCTCCAGCTGCGTTGCGCGTTTCATCTCCTGTGCGATCTCTCGGGAATAGACGGTGATCTGGCCGCGGCCGCGGCGCTTGGAACGATAGAGCGCGGTTTCCGCGCTCTTCAGCAATTCTTCGAACTCCTCGCCGGCGAAGGGATAGACCGCGAAGCCGAAAGAAGCCGAAAGCCGCACGTTGCGATCGCCGAGATCATAGGGCGCCGACAGGACATCCTTCATCATCTGGCCGATGCGCTCGGCACCGGTGCGCTCGAAGACGAGTGGCAGGATGAAGGCGAATTCGTCGCCGCCATGGCGCGTCACGGTCGCGCCGTCGGGAATGCAGGCCTTCAGACGATGCGCCACCTGGCAGAGGATCTCGTCGCCCGCCTCGGTGCCGAACAGGTCGTTGATCGGTTTGAAACCGTCCAGATTGGCGATGCAGATGGTGAAAGGCGCCGGGTCTGCGGCACGTTCGTTGGCGAGAAGTCTTACCTTGTCACGCAGGCGGTACCGGTTGCCGAGGCCCGTCAGCGGATCGCTGTAGGCCATGACCTGCAGCTCCGTCTGGCTGACATTCGGCCATGCATTTCCTGCAGACGTCATGGGGTATCCCGCTCACACCGCTCAATAGACGGGCAGAATGCGGAAGAAAGATTAAGATTTCCTACTAAACGCCGTGCTTGCGACGCCTCACATCGCTGCCAGCGATTGCATGCGGTTGCAGAGAGCCGGGACTTCGGAGAAAACCGCGTCCAGCGCTTCCGGGCTGATCGGCTTCAATATGACGCTGTCCATTCCAGCGGCCAGGCAGTTCTCACGATCGCGGTCGAAGGCCTGGGCCAGAACACCGACGATCGGCGTATGCGTGCCCTCGCCTTCCAGCGCCCGGATGGCACGGGTGGCTTCGAAACCGTTCAGCCGTGGCAGGGAAATATCCATCAGAACAAGCGTCGGGCGTTTCTCGCGCCACAGGCGCACAGCCTCCTCGCCGTCGGCTGCGACGAGATAGCGATAACCAAAACCCTCGAGGATCTGCGAAAAGACGATCTGATTGACCTCGTTGTCTTCGGCCACGAGGATATCGATCGTCTCGCCGCCGGCCTCATCTGGAACAATCTGCCAATCCTCACGGAGCGTGGCGGCTTCACCGTTCAAGGCGCCGGCGATCTCCGCCAGAAGCTCGCTCGTAGACCATTCGTGGCGGAACATCAGCGTCGCGATGCCCCGGCCTCCGACCATTGCCGCGCAATCTGCCGGCATGCGCCGATCGAGGGCGACAAGATCGATATTTAGCCCCGCCTCAGCGGCAAGCGACAGGAACAGCATCAATTCGGCCTCGTCACGCACCGCAGTCACGTCGGATCCGGCCGATGCCAGCGCCTCGACAAGCGCTGCCTCGATTGCGGGATCGCGGCTGACGATCAGGACCTTGCGGCGGGCGAGCACGGGGAGCGACGTGGCAAGGCTGCGCTTCTGCATTTCGGGAGACAGAAGATTGCTGCCATCGATGGTCGGGCCGCCCTCCTGGGGCTCGCTCAGCAAGGACACGTTTGCCGGCAGAACATCGGTGGCGGTGACGACAAAATAGCGGCCCGGCTTGCCGATCCGGCGCTTCTGGCCGGTCATCACAAGTTCGGCGCCATCCGACATGGTCAGTCGCTCGCTGACGCGGGACGGATCGCCTGTTTCGAGCACGAGCCGGTCGATCGCTTCGAACTTCTCACGGATGTCGGGGCGGATGATATCGGAAATCCGCTTGCCGAGAATTTCCTCGGCGGAAAGGCCTAGAAAGCCGCAGGCCGCCTTGTTCACCGCCACGAAGCTCAGCGTGCGGTCCTTGACGGCAACGGGGAATGGCAGGTTATCGAGCACTTCCTCGGTGATCTGGACGCGCTCCATATCGGCGCGCCACTGTTCTTCCCGCTTCTTGTGCTCGGAAACGTCACGCACGACACAGATGCCGTAGCCGGATGCGAGACGCCGCTTGGAATAGCTCAGCCAGCGGTCAGCGCCGCGGCGCTCGGTGGTTTCGGCACGCTCTTTCCAAAGCGTGGCGATCTGATCGGCGATCCAGTCGTCACGGCCAAGCAGCCGGCGCGGGCCGTTGCTATCGGTGGCAAAGCGGCCGCCGCCATCAAAGATCGCACCGAGAAAATCACGCAGACGCGTGCCGGGTGCCAGAAAATTTTTCGGCACCGGCAGAAGGTTCAGCAATTGCTGACTGGCGAACACGATCAAGTCATGACGATCGCAGATAAAGACTGCGCCCGAGATACCTTCTGATATCACTTCCAACATAGCTGTCTGAATGTTTGCGTCCGCCGACGCGAAATCATTCATTGGATGAAACTCCCCGTATCTTCCTGCCGCGTGCCTGCTTACCACAGCCTTTTTGGCACGCGTCGGCGATTGTCTTTTCAAGTCGGGTCGATACATGCTGTCTGCAGTCTTGACGGGCGGCCGATCCTCGCGTGACGGCATCCAGCCTGCCGTCACATCGTCCGCACGCGGGAAGAAAACCTTCCCCAGGTTCATCCATTCAATGCCACTGAACATTATCGGCCTTCTCTTAAGGTCGGATTAATATAGTCGAATACCCCGAACGATGACGCAGGCGGCATTGGACAACCCTGCCGCAAGGCTTTCCTTCTGATCTCGAATCCGCGAAAATGGCCCGATGCACGTCAAGCAACTGCCAGAAACGCTCATCAACCAGATCGCAGCCGGCGAGGTCATCGAACGGCCGGCGAGCGCTGCCAAGGAATTGATCGAGAACGCCATCGACGCCGGGGCGACCCGTATCGAGATCGCAACGGCCGGCGGCGGCAAGAGCCTCATCCGCATCACCGACAACGGTTCCGGCATGCAGGCCGACGATCTCGATCTTGCGGTCAGACGCCACTGCACCTCGAAGATCTCCGCGACTCTCGACGATATCCGCACGCTCGGGTTTCGCGGCGAGGCGCTGCCATCGATCGGTTCGGTGGCGAAGCTGACGATTACCAGCCGCCGGCAAGGCGATGCCGAAGGCTATCAGGTGGCCGTGCATGGCGGCAATTCGACGGGCGTGAAGCCGGCTCCGGCCAATCCGGGCACCGTCGTCGAAGTGCGCGACATTTTCTATGCGACGCCGGCCCGGCTGAAGTTCCTCAAGACGGAAAAGGCCGAAGCCGGCGCGATCACCGAGATCGTGAAGCGGATGGCGATCGCCTTTCCGCGGGTGCGCTTCGTGCTTTCCGGTTCCGACCGCTCGACCCTGGAGTTTCCCGCAGCACCCGACGATCCGCTGACGCGCATCTCGCAGGTACTCGGCGCCGATTTCCGCGACAATGCGATCGAGATCGACGCGCTGCGCGAAGAGGTGGCCTTGCGCGGCTTCGTCGGCGTGCCAACCTTCAATCGCGGCAATTCGGCGCATCAATATGCCTTCGTCAACGGTCGGCCGGTGCAGGACAAGCTGATCCTGTCGGCCATCCGTGGCGCTTACGCGGAAAGCATTCCTTCCGGCCGCTATCCGGTGGCGGTGCTGTCGATCACGCTCGATCCGGCACTGGTCGACGTCAACGTGCATCCGGCCAAGGCCGATGTCCGGTTCCGCGATCCGGGTCTCGTGCGCGGGCTGATCGTCGGCGCCATCCGCCAGGCGCTTCATCGCGACGGCGACCGGGCGGCAACGACAGGCGCTTCCGACATGCTGCGCGCCTTCCGCCCCGGCTTCGACGCCAATAATGCCGGCGGTGCGGCTCAGATGCAGGACACAGGCTCGACGCAGCAGCCGGCGCGTTCCTTCTTCTATGGTGCAGGCTACCGGCCGGACCGCCCGAGCCAGGGATTTTCCTACGACAGCTCGCCATCGCGGCCGTTTCAGTCGGCGGGCGAAGGATTAGCTGCGACCAGTCGCTTCGCTCCGGGTTTCGGCGAACGGGCGCAGCAGGCCGGCTTCGATGCCCTTACCATGCCGACCGCGCGGACCGAGACGATCTCGGAGGCGCCTTCCCTCCCGCCCGTCGACGATACCGGCCGCTACCGGCTGGGCGCGGCGCGCGCGCAGGTGCATGAGAATTACATCGTCGCCCAGACGCCGGACGGGCTCGTCATCGTCGACCAGCATGCGGCCCACGAGCGGCTCGTGTTCGAGGCGATGCGCAAGGCGCTCGACGACAAGCGGCTGCCGAGCCAGGTTCTGCTCATCCCCGATATCATCGACCTGCCGGAGGAAGATTGCGACCGGCTGATGGCGCATTGCGCCGAACTCGACCGGCTCGGCCTTGCGGTCGAACGGTTCGGGCCGGGGGCGATTGCCGTGCGCGAGACGCCGGCCATGCTCGGCGAAGTGGATGCCTCGGCACTGGTGCGCGATCTCGCCGACGAGATTGCCGAGTGGAATACGGCCGGCGGATTGCGCGGCAAGCTCGAGTATGTCGCCGCGACCATGGCCTGCCACGGATCGGTGCGTTCCGGCCGGCGGCTGCGGCCGGAAGAGATGAATGCGCTTTTGCGCGAGATGGAGGCAACGCCGGGTTCCGGCACCTGCAACCACGGGCGTCCCACCTATATCGAACTGAAGCTTGCCGATATCGAACGGCTTTTCGGCAGAAGCTGACAGGTCTTTTCTTCGTCGGCCAATCGGGTTAGACGGGATGATGTTTTTCCGCAGGAGACGAAAGATGAACCGGTTCGAGGGCAGCGGCTTCCGCGAAGCGAAGATCCGTTATCTCGACGGCGACTATCAGATCGTCAGCGCAGGATCCTATGTGGTCTGCGCCATGACGGGCACGCATATTCCTGTCGATGAACTGAAATACTGGAGCGTCGCGCGCCAGGAACCCTATGCGGATTGCGCCTCCTCCACCGAAGCGGACAAGCGCGCCGGCATCCTGCCCAACCAGCGCCGGGCATAAGGCCCTCCCCTATCCGCCGGCAGGATCAGGGCCGGATGGCGTTTCCGGCCTTCAGGCGGCGTGCGCGAAAATTCCCGATCGCGGTATCGATGATATTGCCCGGCGCATGGCCGTCGTCGAACACCATCTCCACTTCGATGACCTCGATGCGTGTCAGGAGTTCGGCGGCCACGCCGCGATGGCCAGCAAGCCGGGCGGCATCCTTGGTGGTGGTGACGATGGCGAGCGACTGCCTGTCGGCCTCGGCGATCAGACCTCTCATCTCGTCCTCGGTGAAGAAATGATGGTCGGGAAATGATTTTCGAACGGCAATCAGGCCACCCACGGCATTGACCGTGCGATAGAATTTTTCCGGATCGCCAATGCCGGTGAAGGCCAGGACATTGCGGCCGGTGAGCGACTGGCCGGCCTTGGCTTCCAGCCTTGCGACATGGATCTGCCGGCCGGCGCGGGCGGCCTTGCGGATCAACGGATCGGCCGCATGCCCCGCCCCGACTTTCAGGATCGCCGAAAGATGGCGCATCTGCTCGCCGACAGGCGCGCGCAGCGGGCCGCCGGGGATGAGATGGCCGTTGCCGATGCCGCGGGACGCATCCAGCACGATCAGGCCGTAGTCGATGCCGAGCCGGGCGCTCTGGAAGCCGTCATCCATGATGATGATATCTGCCCCCTCGCTTGCCAGCCGGCGGGCGCCTTCTACACGCTTGCGGCAGACGACGGTGAGGCCTTCGCGCGCCAGAAGCAGCGCCTCGTCGCCGACGGCATCGGCGCGATGATGATCGAGGTCGACCACGGTCGTCACATCGAGAGAGCCGCCATAGCCGCGGCTGAGGAAGCCCGGCTTCAAGCCCTTCTCGCGGGCCGCGCGGGCGATGGCGAGTGCGGTCGGCGTCTTGCCGGCACCGCCGACAGTGAAATTGCCGACGCAGATGACCGGCAGCGGCGCCTGCGGCCGCTTCGCCTTCGCCATGCGCCGCCCGGCGATCCGGCCGTAAAGGAAAGATGCCGGCCACAGGGCATAGGCCCGCCAGTCCGCCTTCGTCCACCAGAAGGACGGCGCTTCAGACACCATTGATCGCTCTCCCCGGTCTCAACAGTGTCGGACCGCGGCCAAAAAACCGGCATTTCCTGGAAAAGGCAAGCATGCGCATTTCACACCGATAAAGTGGTGGCCGGCATAGGCAACAGGGTCTCAAGGGCTGAAATATCGTCGAGAATGATATCTGCGGTGTCGGCCAGCGTCTCGCGCGTGCCGGTGCCGCTCAAGACCGCGACTTTCAGGCCGGCGCCGGCATTGATGCCCATATGCATGTCGTGCCGGTTGTCACCCACCATCGCAACTTCTACCGGGCTCAAGCCGGTAGCGGCGCAAAAGCCCAGGAGCATGCCGGGACCGGGCTTGACGCCATGACCGCTGTCATAACCGGCGACGAAATCGAGGAAATCCGCAAAGCCAAGCCGGTCGGCGGTGCGGCGGATCGATCGTTCATTATCGCTGGAAGCGACGCCGAGCTTCAATCCGCGCGCCTTGAGACTGGCAAACAGCGTGGCGAGATCCGTTACCGGCACGGCAAAATCCGCCCCGCGGACAAACAGCGCATCGAGCGCCACCGTCAGTTCGTCGGCATCCACGGGCGAGCCGGCCGAGACGAGGCCGGCTGCGATTTCTGCAGCATTGCCGGCTGCAAACAGGCTATCGGCGCGGGTTTTTCCCGAGACCGGATCCATGCCGCCGGCCGCGAGCAACTGCGGCTCCAGCGCCGCGTCGCCGGCCGCGGCCAGACGCGCAGCCTCGCGGTTGATCGGCGCCCAGCTCTCGTCATAGAGGAGAAGCGTGCCATCCTTGTCGAACAGGAGGCCGGCAATCTGCGACGGCTGCGCCGGTCCGCGATCGATGGTTCGACCGGATACTGCCGACATGTCCGCATCCGTCATCGGGAGGCCACCGCGACGGGCGCCTTCGGCTGAAGGCGGGCAGTCACCGTCAGGGGATTGATATAGGGCTCCAGCGCCTTGATGGTTTTTGCCAGCGCACCGCGCATGTCTTCCATGGCGGCATCGCCGGCCTCGATCATCTTGCGGCGAGCGTGTTCGGTGATCAGCAGGTAATGCACAGCCTTGGCCAGCATTTCCATGTCGCGCACGACACGGGCGCCGCCATGCTTGACCAATGTCTGGTAGGCATCGCGGAAATTCTCGATATTCGGTCCGGTGAGCACGGCGCAACCGAGCATGGCCGGCTCCAGCGGATTGGAACCTCCCTTGCCCATCATCGACCGGCCGACGAAGGCGATCTCGGTCAGGCGCAGGTAAAGACCCATCTCGCCGATGGAATCGCCCAGAAAGACGTCGGTGGTCTCGGTCAGCGGATCGTTGCGCGAGCGGCGCGCGACGGTGAGCCCGCTTTCTTTCAGCATCGCCTCGATGTCGTCGGCGCGGTTCGGATGGCGCGGCACGATGATGGTCAGCTGGCCGTTCTTCGGCTTCAGCGCCCGATGGATCATGCCGGCGATCTTTTCCTCGCCGTCCGCCGTCGAGATCGCAGCCCATGTCGGACGGCTGCCGATTTCGCTGCGATAGCGCTCCAGAAGCGCCTCGTCGCAGGGCGGCGGATCGGTATCGCTCTTCAGGTTGCCCGAGACGATGACCGGCCAGGCGCCAAGATCGCGAAACCGCTCGGCATCGAGATCCGACTGGGCAATCACCAGAGCTAGCTTTTCGAACAGGGTTTCGGCAACCGCGTGATGATTGCGCCAGCGATCGAACGAACGATCCGAAAGGCGGGCATTGATGCGGATCTGCGGAATGTGGCGGCGAGCAAGTTCGCCGACCGTCGTCGGCCAGATCTCGGATTCGGCCGTGATGCAGGCATCCGGCTTCCAGTAGGCGATGAAACGCTTGACCGGAACCTTCACATCGAGCGGCGCATATTGGTGGATGACCTCGTCACCGAGGCGCGCGTCGACCAGCGCTGCCGACGTCATCGTGCCGGTGGTCAGGAGAACGTGGATTTCCCGGCGATTGAGTTCGCGGATCATCGGCAGGATGGCAAGCGTTTCGCCGACGCTTGCGGCATGGACCCAGACGAGCGGCCCGCGCGGGCGCGGCTGGCTGGCATAGCCCAGCTTTTCCAGACGGCGGGCGCGGTCTTCCTTGCCCTTCAACGTTCGGTAGGTGAGATAAGGACCGGCCAAGGGATAGAGGGCGATACCTGCGACGCGGTATCCCGCAAGAGCCATGCGAGCCATTGCGCTGCTCATTGCATTCTTCCCCATAAGATGACCGAGGCCGCCAAGGCGACAACCTCTCCGATTTCTCTCTGAATAGCCGATTTTCTCTGGTTTAAAAATGCGTCAAAAAAGGGTCTCTGGCGATTTTTCACCAGGGACCTCGTCGAGATGCATCATAGACAGCGAATCTTGCGCCGGCTTTACTTCGTTTCCGGGTCGAGCAGGCGGTGCATGTGCACGATAAAATAGCGCATCTGGGCGTTATCGACCGTCAGCTGCGCCTTGGAACGCCACGCGATGAGCGCGCTTGCATAGTCCGGATAGATACCGACGATATCGAGCGCCGCGAGGTCCTTGAACTGGACGCCTTCGAGGCTCGACAATTCGCCGCCGAATACGAGATGAAGAAGTTGTTTCTTGTCGCTTGTGTCTGCCATTTTCGATCACCGTTTAAGCCAGTCAACGGGCTTCATCTGCGGCATTCTGTAGCAAAGGTCAACCCGCGGGATATTGCGCCAGATGGGGCAGAAGGCTGCCGAGGGCCCGCTGCGAACCGGCGACCATGACGCCATGGGAAACGTCGGCGCGGTTGTAGCGGATGGGCTTTCCCTCAAGATCGACAAGGCTGCCGCCGGCCCGTTCAAGGATGAGGTCTGCGGCTGCAAGATCCCAATCATGCGAATTTCGCTTGACGATCGTGCCGTCGATCCGCCCGTCGGCAACCATGGCGAGGCGGTAGGCGAGAGACGGAACATGCCGATGGCGATGCAGACGGCCGCGATAACCGACATCGAAACGGCCCATCGTGCTCTCGTCGGCCGCGATCACAAGTTCGGGATCGTCAGCTTCGGCAGCGCCGGCAGGCAGTGTCAGCCGTGCTTCGTTCTTCATGGCAGGGCCATCATCGACGGCGTAAAACTCTTCGCCGAGCGCCGGTGCGGCCAGCACACCTGCGACCGGCCGGCCGCGATGGACGACCGCGACAGACACGCACCACGTCTTTTCGCCATTGATGAAGGCGCGCGTGCCATCGATCGGATCGACGACGAAGACGGTGTCCTGCGCAAGGCGGCCGGTATCGTCGTCGGTCTCTTCCGAGAGCCAGCCATAGGATGGACGCGCCGCCATCAGCAGTGCCTGAAGCCGGTCGTTGGCGGCGAAATCCGCAGCGCTGACCGGCGACGACCCCTCGTTCTTCCACCAGACTTCCGGCGACTGGCCGAAAAAGCCAAGCGCGATCTCGGCAGCCTGACGCGCGGCCTCACGGATGAGGCCGAGATCGCTTTGCCAGTTGCCGGTCGGTTCAGACATGCGATCAGCGCCCCGCCAGTGTCATGCCTTCGATCGCGATGGTCGGCGAGGCAATGCCGAACTTGCGGTCGATATCGTTTGCCGGCGTGAGCCGCATGAACATGTCCTTCAAATTGGAGGCGATCGTGACTTCCGAGACGGGATAGGCGAGTTCGCCATTCTCGATCCAGAAGCCGGTGGCGCCGCGCGAATATTCACCGGTGATCATGTTGACGCCCTGGCCGATCAGCTCGGTCACATAAAAACCGTTGCCGATCTGGCGGATGAGATCCTCCGGCGAAATATCACCGGGCTCGAGCGCGAGATTGGTGGAGGCCGGCGACACGGACGTGCCGCCGCGCACGCCGCGACCATTGGTCGACAGGCCAAGTTCGCGGCCCGTCGAGGTGGACAGGAACCAGTGCTGCAGCACGCCATCCTCGATCATCGTCAGCTTCGCGCCGCTGACCCCTTCACCATCGAAGGGCCGCGAGGAGGACCCGCGCACGATCAGCGGATCGTCGGTAATGTTCAGGCCGGCCTTCAGAACCTGCTGGCCCATCTTGTCGCGCAGGAAGCTGGTCTTTCTGGCAACCGACGCACCGTTGATGGCGCCGGCAATATGGCCGACAAAACCGCGGGCGATGCGCGGGTCGAAGACAACGGTCAGATTGCTGCCGGTATCGACCTGGCGCGGTGCGACGCGCTTGACGACGCGTTCGCCGGCGCGGCGGCCGATCAGGGCCGCGTCATCCAGCTCGTTTGCGAAAATGCGGCTATCGAAATCGTAGTCGCGCTCCATCTTGGTGCCCTCGCCGGCGATGACGCTGACGGATCGGCCGAAGCGGGTGGCCATGTAGCTGCCGGAAAAGCCGTGCGAGGTGGCCAGAACCAGGCCGCCCATGCCGGCAGACGCACCGGCGCCGGAGGAGTTGCTGACGCCAGAGACGGCGAGCGCTGCTTCTTCCATCTCCAGCGCGCTCCTCTTGAGGCTTTCCGTATCGACCTCCGTCGGATCGAAGAGATCGAGATCGGGATAGCTGCGGGCAAGATCCTTGTCGTCTGCCAGGCAGGCATAGGGATCTTCCGGCGAGACTTTTGCCATGGCGACGGCGCGTTCGGCCAGCGTCTTCATGTCGAAGCCCGGATTGGCGGAAACGCTCGCCACCCGATTACCGACGAAGACACGGAGCGAGAAATCATCGCTTTCCGAGGATTCGGTGCCCTCGACCTTGCCGAGGCGCACGCTGACGGAGCGGGAGCGGGAGCGAACGACAACCGCATCCGCCTGATCGGCGCCCGCCGCCCTGGCCAGATCGATAAGTTCGCCGGCACGGGTGAGCAGGGAGGCAGAATCGATTTCGGAGTTCATATTTGCAAGCCTTTCGTTCACTTCCCATTTATTGTGCCCCGGCATCAGCATCAAGGGCAGCGCGTCGATTCGCGGTTGACCTCTTCCAGCCTACATTTGAAAGTCTTTATATGATTGAACACGAATCCCTTTTCGCCGAAATGCTGGTGCTGCTCGCGGGCGCGGTGATTGCTGCTCCGCTGTTCAAGAAACTCGGGCTCGGAACCGTTCTCGGCTATCTGGCTGCCGGCGTGATCATCGGCCCGATCATGAAGACGATCACCGAGGCGGAACAGGTGTTGCAGGTCGCCGAATTCGGCGTCGTCTTTCTTCTGTTCATCATCGGGCTGGAACTGAAACCATCACGCCTGTGGCAGATGCGCGGCGATGTGTTCGGGCTCGGGCCGGCGCAGGTTCTGGCAACAGGCGCCGCCATCAGCGCGCTTGCCTATCTTGCAGATGTCGCGAGCTGGCGCGGCAGCATCATCATCGGCTTCGGCCTTGCGCTCTCATCGACCGCCTTTGCGTTGCAGATCCTCAACGATGCCGGCGATACGAACAGCAAATACGGACAACGCTCCTTCTCGGTCCTGCTGTTCCAGGATCTGGCGATCGTGCCGCTTCTGGCGCTGATCACCATCCTCGCACCGGGCACGCAGGACGCCGCAGCCTCACCGCTTCGGGATTTCGCCGTCGCCGTCGGCGCGATCGGGGCAATGGTGCTGGCGGGCCGCTACCTGCTGACGCCGATGTTCCAGATCATCGCCATGACGGGTGCCCGCGAGGTGATGATCGCGGCAGCGCTTCTCGTGGTGCTCGGTTCGGCCGCCGCCATGCAGGCCGTCGGCCTGTCGATGGCGATGGGCGCGTTTCTCTCCGGCGTGATGCTGGCCGAATCGTCCTACCGGCACGAGCTGGAAGCGGATATCGAGCCCTTTCGCGGGCTACTTCTCGCCCTGTTCTTCATGGCCGTCGGCCTGTCGCTCGACGTCAATGTCATCCTCGACAACGTGCTGTTCATCATTCCCGCCGTGCTCGTCTTCATGATCGTCAAAACGGCGGTGATCTACGCGCTCTGCCGCGTCTGGGGCTCGTCCCACAACGATGCGATCCAGATCGCCTTCCTTCTGCCGCAGGGCGGTGAATTCGCCTTCGTTCTGTTCACCACGGCGGCCGCAGCGGGCCTGTTCGAAGCCTCGACGGCATCGGTGCTGATTGCCTGCGTGACGCTGTCTATGGGTTTGACCCCGCTCGGCTCCACGCTCTCCCGCCGGCTCCTGCATGGCGAAAAGCGCGAGGAACTGGCCGAGGATTTCGAGGGTGCCGGCGCCGACGTGCTGATGATCGGCTTTTCGCGTTTCGGCCAGATCGCCTCGCAGATCCTGCTTGCCGGCGGCACCAGCGTGACCGTCATCGACGATTCGCCGGAGCGTATCCGGCAGGCGGCCAATTTCGGCTTCCGCATCTATTTCGGCGACGGGACGCGGCGCGACGTGCTTGTGTCCTCCGGCATCGAGCGGGCGAAGATCGTCGCGATCTGCACCCAGAAGCGCGACACGACCGACCGGATCGTCGATCTCGTCCGTTCGGAATTTCCTTCGGCCAAGCTCTATGTCCGTTCCTATGACCGCATCCACTCGCTGGCGCTGCGCGACAAGGAAGTGGCTTACGAGCTGCGCGAAACGCTGGAATCGGGTCTTCTTTTCGGCCAGCGGACGCTGGAAGCGCTCGGCATGAGCGAGAACGACGCCCACGAGATCAGCAGGGACATTCGCCATCGCGACGAGGAGCGGCTGCAGATCCAGGCGGTGGAAGGCATCCGCGCCGGCCGCGAGATGCTGTTCAACAGCCCTGTCCAGCCGGTCCATCCGGAGCCGCTGATCAAGCCGAAGCGGGCGCCGGTGCAGGAAGAGCCTGCCGGTGCGGCCGTCTCCGTCGGAAAGTGGTGATCAGGCGACCTTCTCGATCGCCTCGATCGCGCGTTTGAGCTCGTCCTTGACGGCTTCCGATTCCTGCAGGATCTCCCGCGCCTTGGGAAAATCGAGGACCCGGAACCGGTTGACGGAGGGGCGCAGGAAGATGTGCGGCGGATTGAGCTTCAGCTTCAAGGCGATGCTGGCCTGCATGGTCAACTGGCTTGCGCCGAAAATGCTGTCGATGCGGTTTGGCGGATGCAGGCCATCGCCCTCGGGCGCGCCGACGACATCGACGCCGATCACCACGTCGGCCAGATCGAGAAGCTGTTCGTAAGGCACCGGATTGAAAATGCCGCCATCGACCATGATGCGGCCATTGACCCTGACCGGCATGAAGAGGCCCGGAATGGCGGCAGAGGCGGCAATCGCGACACGCAGGTCGCCCTGCTCGAGAATGGCCTCGGCCTGACCGTAATAATCGGTAGCGGAGATCTTCAGCGGGATGCGCAGATGGGAAAAGTCCTGCGGCACGTCTTCCGGAAGGAAGGCGCCGAGGATCATTTCCAGATTGAAATGGCCGAACCGGAAACCGCCAAGCCCATCGCGCATCGTCGCCGGACCGAGGTTCCACAGACGGTTCAGCAGCGCGCCGCGATGACCCACGGTGTCGATCGTGTAGTCGCGGATCTCACGCCCGCTCATGCCCGACGCCATGCCGGCGCCCATGATGGCGCCGATGGAGGAACCGGAGATCGCGACCGGCCGGATGCCGAGTTCGTCGAGCGCCTCGATCACCTGAATATGGGAAATTCCGCGGGCGCCACCGCCCCCGAAGGCAACCGCATAGCGCAGGCCGCCGCGCTCGGGCAAAACCTCGGGGTCGGGAAGAGCAAGTCTGGTATTCATCCTACTCCTCCCTGCAATCCCGATCAGGCCGGCTGATAGCGGAAGAATTCCACCCGCGTATCGCCGAAGAGGCGGCTCTCGAGCGGTTTGAACACCGGATCGACCATCACGGCGACATCGGCGCGCTCCTCCAGGATGGCGAGCGCACCGGGGGCAAGCCAGCCACCGGAATGAGCCGCCCGAAATGCCTTTTCGCCGAGACCCTGAGCATAGGGCGGATCGGCGAAAAGAAAGTTGAAGGGCTCGATATTGCCGATCGAACCCAGATCGGTCGCGTCGCGCCGCAAGATGCGGGCGCGGCCATGCAGGCCGAAGCTATCGATGTTTTCCCACAGAAGCCCCCTGCCCTCGACACTGTTTTCGACGAACAGTGCCTGCTTGCAGCCGCGCGACAGGGCTTCGAGCCCCACCGCGCCGGTACCGGCAAAGAGATCGATCACCCGGCCACCATCGATCGCGTCGGCATAGACGTGACCGATGATGTTGAACAGGCTTTCGCGCGTCCGGTCGATGGTCGGCCGGATTGCGTTGGACTTGGGAGTGGCCAGCGAGCGGCCGCGGAATTCACCACCGACGATGCGCAAGGCCGCTTAACCTCTCGGCGTGCGGGGCTTGCCGCCAGCGGGCCTGCCGCCAGATGGCTTTCCACCGCCGGGCCTGCCGACAGCGGGCTTGCCACGACCAGCACCGAAGCTCTTGCCACCACCCGGCTTGCCGCCGAAGCTCTTGCCGGCGGGACGGCCGCCTGGCTTGCCCGAAGGCTTTCCGCCGTAAGGGCGATCGCCAGCCGGACGCTCGGAGCGGCCCTCGCCGGAGGAGCGCTCTGCACGCGGCCGATCCGAGAACGAACGCTCGCCACGCGGCTTGTCACCGAAGGAGCGCTCGGCACGGGGTGCGCGGTCGCCATCCTCACGCGGACGACGATCGCCACGGGGTTTATCGGAGAACGGACGGTCGCCACGCGGCGGACGATCACCGAAAGCGCGATCACCGCGCGGCTTGTCGCCGAAGGAGCGTTCGGCACGGGGTGCACGGTCGCCATCCTCACGCGGACGACGATCGCCGCGGGGTTTATCGGAGAACGGACGGTCGCCACGCGGCGGACGATCACCGAAAGCGCGATCACCGCGCGGCTTGTCGCCGAAGGAGCGTTCGGCACGGGGTGCACGGTCGACATCTTCACGCGGACGACGATCGCCACGGGGTTTGTCGGAGAACGGACGGTCGCCGCGCGGCGGACGATCACCGAAGGGTCGATCACCACGAGGCTTGTCACCGAAAGAGCGCTCGGCACGGGGTGCACGGTCGCCATCTTCACGCGGACGACGATCGCCGCGGGGTTTGTCGGAGAACGGACGGTCGCCGCGGGGCGGACGATCACCGAAAGGCCGATCACCACGGGGCTTGTCGCCAAAGGGACGGTCGCCACGCGGGGCACGGTCGCCAAAGGAGCGACGGCCGCCGGCATCGCCGCCATTTTCGTCACGCGAGCGGCCGGCCGGCGCTTCATCGGCGCGGATCCAATCACCCTCTTCGTCGACGGCACGGTTCACCACCACGCGGCGATCGCTCTCGACGGGTTTCTTGAACAGC
The DNA here is from genome assembly GCA_028283725.1 of Neorhizobium sp. Taxonomy (GTDB): domain Bacteria; phylum Pseudomonadota; class Alphaproteobacteria; order Rhizobiales; family Rhizobiaceae; genus Neorhizobium. The sequence continues at coordinate 1,271,138 of JAPWKC010000004.1, forward strand.
TGCTCGGCTTCGGCGCGTGCAGAGGTCTTGCGCTCCTTGCCATCGGCCGTCGGACGGGCGCCCGGCGCCATCCAGACATTGGCGGTGCGGCTCGTGCCCATCGGCGGGCGCTTCTTCGGCTTATCCTCGGGGAAATCGCGATCGTCCCGCTTGAAGTCGCCCTTGCCACGCGGCTTGGCATCGAAACTGCCGCGATCGTCTCGACGGACTTCCGGACGTCCCTCGCCGCGTGCCGGAGCGCGCTCGCGACGATCGTCTCGACCGCCGTCCCGTTCACGGGTCTCGAACCGATCGCCCCCGGCCCGTGCCGGCTTCTCTGCGCGGGCGGCGCTATCGTCCTTGGCGGGACCTTCGTTGTAAAGCGGCGCTTCGAAATTGGCCTTGGACTCTTCGATGAGGCGGGGGCCGAGCTGCTCGCGCAGGGTGCGGCCACGCACTTCCAGCGCCTCGCCTTCCGGCAGGTCGCCGAGCTGGAACGGGCCATAGGAGATGCGGATCAGGCGGTTGACCTCAAGGCCAAGCGCGCCGAGCACGTTCTTGATCTCGCGGTTCTTGCCTTCGCGAAGGCCCATGGTGATCCAGACGTTGCGACCCTGGCTACGGTCGAGCGTCGCTTCGATCGAGCCATAGAGCACGCCATCAACGGCGATGCCGTCCTTCAGCTTGTCGAGCGCTTCCTGATCGACCTCGCCATGGGCGCGGACGCGGTAACGGCGCAGCCAGCCGGTCGTCGGCAGTTCGAGCACGCGCGACAGGCCGCCATCATTGGTCAGAAGCAGCAGGCCTTCGGTGTTGATGTCGAGGCGGCCGATCGACAGAACGCGCGGCAGGCCTTCAGGCAGATTGTCGAAGACCGTCGCACGACCTTCCGGATCGGAATTGGTGGTCACGAGACCGCCCGGCTTGTGATAGAGCCAAAGGCGGGTACGCTCGATGCCACGGATCGGCACGCCATCGACTTCGACCTTGTCGTCGAGCGTGACATTGATGACCGGCGTATCGAGAAGCTTGCCGTTCAGCGTCACGCGGCCTTCGAGGATCATGCGCTCGATATCGCGGCGCGATGCGACGCCGGCACGGGCCAGGATCTTGGAGATGCGTTCAGGCTTCTGATCGGCATCCGTTGCGGCGGCAGCGGCAGGTGTCGACTGCTTGCGGAAGATCTTTTCGTCGCCAGAACGCGCGGCATCGCGCTTCGGCGAAGCCTTGCCGGCATCCTTGCGAAAAGGCTTTGCGCCCGCTTCGGCCTTTGCCGGTGCTGCCTTCGGTTTCGTCTCGCGCACGAAGGTTCTTCCTTCGCCGCGCTTCGGCTTGTCTTTGGACGTCATTTGTTGTTTGCCTGAAGCGTGATGTCTGACGGACGTGTCCGGACATTCTTGTTCGTGTTGACGGAGGCGGATCGCGCCAGCGGAGCCGGCATCCAGTTGGATGCTTCCTACCAGTTCGCGCGATCCGGGTTAAGAGGAAATCGCCGGGAATGACTAATCGCGAGAGTTTCATGGAAATCGCGCTGATCGAAGCCGGCCATGCGGCAGCCCGCGGCGAGGTTCCGATCGGCGCAGTTCTCGTCATCGATGGCGAGATCGTCGCTCGGTCCGGCAACCGCACGCGCGCCGAAAATGATGTGACGGCGCATGCGGAAATCGTCGTCATTCGCGAGGCGGCGGCAAGGCTCGGTCAGGAAAGGCTGGGCGGCGCCGATCTTTACGTAACGCTGGAACCCTGCACCATGTGTGCCGCTGCGATCTCGTTTGCCCGTATCCGGCGCCTCTATTACGGCGCCGAAGATCCGAAGGGCGGCGCTGTCGATAGCGGCGTGCGCTTTTACGCGCAGCCGACCTGCCACCATGTTCCGGAGGTCTATTCGGGACTTTGCGAAAGCGAAGCCGGCCAGATCCTGACCGACTTCTTCAAGGCAAAACGCGAGGAGTGAGGCCCGGTCCGGCGCGTTCGGCGCCGGCAACCCGCAAACCCTCTTACTGGAACGGCTTCCACCAGCTGGAAGAGTTCGAGGTTTCCTCCGCCTTCTTCTTGCGCTCCTTTTCCTTCTGCAGTTCGGGCTGGCCCAGATCGCTCAGGGCTGCCTCGTCTGCAGAACGGTAGGCCGTCGGCGGCTCGGTCAGCGACGTGCGGGTGGCGCTCATGTCCGCCGTTTCCGCCTTCTTCTTGGCATCACGGAAGGCCTGCCACTTTTCCGTCTCGGTCATCTGTCCGGCCTGCCCCTTGCCGGCAATCAGCGGCGAGCGGTAGTTCGGATTGTTGACGTTGCGATCGGCCTCGGCACGCAGCCGCTGTCGCGTTTCTTCCGGCGATTCGACCCAGTTCGGGTTGTTGGCGCGGTCGGTCAACGAGGCCTGCGGCTGTGGCAGGTTGTCGTTGTTCGGATTGGCGACAACCAGCGACGGGCGCGGATTGTAGCGGATCTTCGACTTGGCCTTCTGATCTTCGCTGGCGCCGATCGCAACCGACGCGCCAAGATCGTCACCCAGCTGCGCCATGGCAGGCTTATCGGTGCCGTAGGTCGGGCCCATGCAGCCCGAGAGGGTCAAGGTTGCGGCTAGGAGGCCGGCAGCGCCCATGCCGACACGCAACACATTTGTCGTTTTCATCAAACCCCTTCCACCGGCGCCCGTCCTCGACGCCTAGAGACTATTGAAGCCGAGGTGGCAGAAAATTCCGGCCAATTTCAGGCAGAGATACCGGATGATGCGCGCAAGCGCAATTCATCCGGTAACTTTTGATGTTCAAGAAAGACGGCCGAGCGCCGCCAGTTCCGTCAACGCCTCTGCATCGCGTGCCGAGACATCCGGCCAGGCAGGATTGGAGCCGACATCCTTGGTGACCCGCCAGGAGCGAGCGCATTTGACGCCTTCGGCAAGTTTGGGCTCGACGGCGACGCCCGAGACGTCCGAAAGGCGGAAGGCTGCCTGCGGCCCCTCACCGGCAACGATCTCGATTGCCGAGGTGATGCAGGTCTCTTCGAATTCCTGACCTTCCAATGCCTTCAGAAGCTCGGCATCGGCCACGTAGACGACCGGAGCGGCCTCCAGCGAGGAACCGATGCGCTTGTCCTTGCGCTCGATTTCGAGCGCGCCGGTGACGACCGAACGGACCTTGCGGATCTTCACCCACTTTTCGGCGACCGCCTCGTTCTTCCACTCCGCGGGAATGTCCGGGAACTGTTCCAGATGCACCGAGACGGCATCAGGCTTCAGCGACAGCCAGGCTTCTTCCGTGGTGAAGGGCAGCATGGGCGCAAGCCATGTCACCGTGCATTCGAAGATTTTGCGAATGACGGCGAGAGCCGCGCGGCGGCGCAGCGACGACGGGGCGTCGCAATAGAGTGCATCCTTGCGGATATCGAAATAGAAGGCGGACAGTTCGATATTGGAAAAATCGATCAGCGCGCGGGCGATCTTCTTGAATTCGAACGCGTCATAGCCGTCGCGCACGATCTTATCCAGTTCGGACAGACGGTGCAGCATCAGCTTTTCGAGTTCCGGCAGATCGGCGTAGGCGATTTCCTCGCCATCGTCATGCGCCAGCGTGCCAAGCATCCAGCGGATGGTGTTGCGCAGCTTGCGATAGGCATCGACATTGGTCTGGATGATCGTCTTGCCGAGGCGCTGGTCTTCCCAATAGTCCGTGGTCATGACCCAGAGGCGCAGGATATCGGCGCCGGCATCCTTCATCACGTCCTGCGGCGAGACGACGTTGCCGAGCGACTTCGACATCTTCTGGCCCTTTTCATCCATGGTGAAACCATGGGTGACGACCGTGTCATAGGGCGCCCGGCCGCGGGTGGCAGCCGATTCCAGCAGCGAGGAGTGGAACCAGCCACGATGCTGGTCGGAGCCTTCGAGATAGACGTCGGCCGGCCATTTCAGGTCGGGGCGATCTTCCAGCGTGAACGTGTGGGTCGAGCCACTGTCGAACCAGACATCGAGAATGTCCATGACCTGCGTCCACCTGACCGGATCGTGGCCATTGCCCAGGAACCGTTCCTTGGCGCCTTCGGCGAACCAGGCATCGGCGCCTTCGGCGTCGAAGGCTTCGAGGATGCGCTTGTTGACCTCTTCGTCCTGCAGGACATTGCCTTCGTCATCGGCAAAGACGCAGATCGGGACACCCCAGGCACGCTGACGCGACAGAACCCAGTCCGGGCGCTGCTCGATCATGGCGCGCAGGCGGTTCTGGCCGCCGGCTGGGACGAAACGGGTGTCGTCGATCGCCGAAAGCGCACGGGTGCGCAGCGTCGTGCCGTCCTTCAGGTCCTTGTCCATATAGACGAACCATTGCGGCGTGTTGCGGAAGATGATCGGCTTCTTGGAACGCCAGGAATGCGGATAGGAGTGCTTCAGGCGACCGCGGGCAAAGAGCGCATTGCGTTCGATCAGCGCCTTGATGACGCGGTCGTTGGCATCGCCCTTCTTGCCGTTGTCGTCCATGACGCGGCCACCCTCAAAACCGGGGGCGTCAGTGGTGTAGGTGCCTGAGTCATCGACCGGGAACGGGATGCGGGTATCGATGCCGCGGGCTTCGAGTTCCTTGGCGGACGACATCCAGGCCTCGAAGTCTTCGCGGCCATGGGACGGGGCGGTGTGGACGAAACCGGTACCGGCATCATCGGTGACGTGATCGCCGGAGAGAAGCGGAACAGTGAAGTCGTAGCCGAGATCCTTGAGGGGGTGGGCTGCGGTGATGGCTGCGAGTTCATCGGCAGAGACGTCGCGCAGGCGATTGAAGGTGAGCTTCGCCTTCATAGCGGATTCTGCGGCCAGCTTGTCGGCAAAGATCAGCTTTTCGCCCGGACGCGGGCCGAAATCGTTTTCGGCTGCCGTGATTTCGTAAAGGCCATAAGCGACCTTCGGCGAAAACGCGATGGCGCGGTTGCCGGGGATGGTCCAGGGGGTCGTGGTCCAGATGACGACGTGGGCGCCAAATAGATCGTCCATGTATGCTTTGGCTTCAGCGGGGGCAGCGATCGTACCGTACGCCACCACAGGGAACTTTACCCAGATCGTGTCGCTCTCGTAGTCGTGGTATTCGACTTCCGCTTCGGCCAGCGCGGTGCGCTCGACGACCGACCACATGATCGGCTTCGAGCCACGGTAGAGCTGGCCGCTCATGGCGATTTTCAGCAGCTCGCCGGCGATGCGGCTTTCGGCGTGAAAATTCATCGTCAGGTACGGATTGTCGAAATCGCCGGTTATGCCGAGGCGCTTGAATTCGTCGCCCTGGATCTTGATCCATTTTTCGGCATAGGCGCGGCATTCCTTGCGGAATTCGATCATCGCGTCCGGCTGCTTCAGGTCGGGCTTGGCCTTGCCCTTGGCGCGGTAATTTTCTTCCTCGATCTTCCACTCGATCGGCAGGCCGTGGCAATCCCAGCCCGGAACGTAATTGCTATCATAGCCGCGCATCTGGAACGAGCGGGTGATGACGTCTTTGAGGATCTTGTTCAGCGCGTGGCCGATATGGATATTGCCGTTGGCGTAGGGCGGGCCGTCATGCAGGACGAATTTTTCGCGGCCGGCGGCAGAGGCGCGCAGCTTCTTGTAGAGGTCCATCTCCTGCCAGCGGGCGACGGTTTCCGGCTCCTTCTGCGGCAGGCCGGCGCGCATCGGGAATTCGGTCTGCGGCAGGTAGAGGGTCTTCGAGTAATCGAGCTTTTCGCCCGTTTCGGTCACTGTATCGGTCATCTGAGGGATCAATCGTCTCTGGCGCCCATATCCTGAAAGCGCATCATACATGAAAGCGGTGGCGGAAAGGCGCCAGTCCATAGGCACCAGAAACCCGGACCTTCCGGCTGCGTTAGCGCGCGCGGAAGGCCGGGCCGATAATTCGAATGATCATCTGAGCGATGACCGGTGCCGACCGGATGTTTTCCATGACGGCGGTTATTACGGTGTTTCTTGCGGGAAAGAAAGTCCGTTTGGCTGGCCGAAACGAAAAGGCCGCGAAGCGAAGCTCCGCGGCCTTTCGCATCGATGAGCGATCAGGCTCTGGCAGCAACCGTCTTCGGCGTTGCGGCATTCACCACCACGGCCACGACAATATTGGCGGCGAGCGCCAGAAGGCCGATATAGACGGTGAAGGGCGCACCGCCGACGCTGATCGCCTGAAGCGGCTTCAGGCCGTTGGCCCAGACCAGATAGGTGCCGCCGAAGAAGCCGACGAACCAGCCCGCCAGCAGGCCCGGTGCGTGGAACCACTTGACGAACAGGCCGAAGACGAGTGCGGGCAGCGTCTGCAGGATCCAGATGCCGCCGAGCAGCTGCAGATCGAGCGCGAACTGCGTCGGCAGGAACAGGATAACGAGCAGCGCGCCGACCTTGACCACCAGCGAGGTGATCTTGGCCACCTTCGCCTCGCCTGCCGGATCGACCGTCGGATTGACATAGGCCTTCCAGAAATTGCGGGTGAAGAGGTTGGCGGCACCGATCGACATGACGGCTGCCGGCACCAGGGCGCCGATCGCAATCGCCGCAAAGGCAAAGCCGGCAAACCAGCTCGGGAAGAGCGTCTGGAACAGCGCCGGCACGACATCATTCGCGCTCGACAGCGTCAGATGCGCGGCATGACCCATATAACCGAGCAATGCGAGCAGGCCGAGCAGCAGCGTGTAGGCCGGCAGCAGAACCGCGTTCTTGCGGATCGTATTGCCGCTTTTCGAGGCGAAGATGCCGGTCAGCGTGTGCGGATACATGAAGGCGGCAAGCGCCGAACCGAGCGCCAGCGTCGCATAGGCGACATACTGGTTGCCGCCGAGAAGCAGGCTGCCCGCCCCCTTGGCCTGGAAATCGGCGGCAGCAGCATTGAAGACATTCTCATAGCCGCCGAGCTTTACCGGGATGATCGCGATCGCCGCCAGAACGGCGATATAGATCATGATATCCTTGACGAAGGCGATCAATGCCGGTGCGCGCAGGCCCGCCGAATAGGTATAGACCGCAAGCACGATGAAGGCGATGGCGAGCGGCAGTTCGCCGTGAAGGCCGAGCGCCTTCAGAACCGCCGTCATGCCGACGAGCTGCAGCGCGATATAGGGCATGGTGGCAATGACGCCGGTCAGCGCAACCGCAAGCTCCAGGGCACGCGAGCCATATTGGCCGAAGACCACATCGCCTGCCGTGACATAGCCGAAATCCTTGGCCTTCTGCCAGAGAACCGGCATGACCATGAAGACGAACGGGTAGACGACGATCGTATAGGGCAGTGCGAAGAAGCCATAGGCGCCGACCGTGTAGACGAGCGCCGGCACGGCAATGACGGTATAAGCGGTGTAGAAATCGCCGCCGACCAGGAACCAGGTCACCCATGTTCCGAAATTACGGCCGCCGAGGCCCCATTCATCGATATGCGCCATCGTCTTGGGCGCGCGCCACTTGGCGGCAACAAAGCCCATGATCGTCACGAGCACGAAGAAGAAAATGAATACGGACAGCGCCGTCGGGTCGATCTCAGTCGTCATGGCGCATGCTCCGATAGGCGACCCATGTCAGGATTGCGGTGATCGGTACCCATGCGAGCTGGTACCAGTAGAAGAAGGGGAAGCCGAACAATACGGGATCGTGAAAATTGTAAAAAGGCACCCATAGGAGGCCTATATAGGGGATCACCAGCAGCCAGCAGGCCGCCGTACCATAACGGTTTTTCATGGTCTGATTTCCTCACCAGGCGGCGCACTCCCGCGCCTTCGCCACTAAATCACCACAAAGTCATAAAGGGCAAGCACAGATAGATGGCATTCAAACCTTTTGAGATGCTGCGTCGCAGCATTCTCTCGCGGTGATTGCGGGGCGGTCGCCGGGTGGGTCAGAACGCGATAGCGGCGTCCAGTTCGCCGAGCGGACGAACGCCCGACAGCAGTGCGCGCGCCTCCTCCTCGTCCCGACGGATCTGGGCGACAAGCGGGTCCAGCCCGTCGAATTTCAGTTCGTCGCGCAGGTGGCCGAAAAAGGAGACCGAACAGGTCTCGCCGTAGAGAGAACCCGAGAAATCGAAGAGATAGGTTTCGAGCAGCGGAGCGCCGTTATCGGTGACGGTCGGGCGGCGCCCGTAGCTTGCAACGCCATCGTGAAGCGTGCCGTCCTTGCGGCGGAAGCGCACGGCGTAGATGCCGGGGCGCAGCTCGTTTTCCGGCGCCAGCTGCATATTGGCGGTCGGGAAGCCCAGCTGGCGGCCGAGCTTCTCGCCGCCGATCACCTCGGCCTCGACGGTATAGCGATAGCCGAGCAGGCCCGCCGCCTCTGCCACGTCGCCACCGGCCACGAGCGCGCGGATACGGCTCGACGAGACGACTTCGGCATTTTCGTCACGGTAGGCATCGACCAGCGAAACGGAAAAGCCGTGCTCGTCGCCGGAGGCCATCATATAGGCCGGGCCGCCCTGGCGCCCCTTGCCGAAATGGAAATCGAAACCGGTGACGACGGCAGACGCGCCGAGCCAATCGACGAGGATCGTCTGGATGAACTCCTCCGCCGAGCGCCCGGCGAAATCGCGATCGAACGGATATTCGAGAACCGCGCTGAAGCCCATGGCCTCCAGCAGGCGCGCCTTGAGCGGTGCCGGTGTCAGGCGGAAAACCGGCTCGTCGGGCTTGAAGACGGTGCGCGGATGCGGCTCGAACGTCAGAACAAGCGCCGGCACGCCACGCTCGGCCGCCAGTTCCAGTGCGCGATCGAGGACGCTGCGATGGCCGCGATGGACGCCGTCGAAATTACCGATGGCAATCACGCCACCCTTCAAGGTTTCGGGCAGCGGTTCCTTCTTTTCATTGCGGTGAAAGACGGTCATGCGGCATTTCCGATCGGCTGTTTTCGTCAGGGTCCCGTCAATCAGGCGAGACGCGGCATCCAGAATTTCGGCGCGGCGTTCTCGTTCTTCAGCCAGGCCTGCAGAATGGCTTCGTCGGTCTCGCCGTTGACCGTGTATTCCGCGACATGGATGCCGGCAGCGACATAGAGAAGGTCGAGGCCCTGCGCCAGCGCACCGCGCACATCGGTCGGCATGCCATCGCCAATCGCGAGAACCTTTGCCCGATCGACATCGCCACGCTCTTCGCGCGCCGCTTCCAGCGCAGCGACATAGATCGGCGTATGCGGCTTGCCTGCGATCCGGCTCTTGCCGCCCAGCTGTTCGTAATAGGCGGCAACGGCACCGGCACAGGGAATGATGCGGTGGCCCCGTTCGACGACCAGATCCGGATTGGCGCAGATGAAGGGCACATCGCGCTTGGCAAAGGCCGTCAGCATATCGGTGTAATCTTCCGGCACTTCCGTCTCGTCGTCGAAGAAGCCGGTGCAGACGATGGCATCCGCATCGGCGGCGGACACGACGTCCACGTCGAGGCCATCAAAGAGCGGCATGTCGCGCTCGGGGCCGAGGAGGAAGACCTTTCGCGGGCCTTCCGCGATCAGGTGTCGGGTGACATCACCCGAGGTGACGATCCGGTCATAGGTGCCGTCGGGCACGCCAAGCGCCTTCATCTGCTCGATGACGCCGGGGGCCGGGCGGGGCGAATTGGTGATCAGGACGACTGTCGCGCCCGCCTCGCGGGCACCTTTCAGCGCCGCGCAGGACTGCTGAAAGACCTTGATGCCGTTATGTACGACACCCCAGACATCGGACAGGACCACATCGTAGCCGTCAATGACCTCGTTCAGCCCAGCGATGCGTTTTGCCATGTCGGATCCTCATAAAGATTGCCGGGGTGACATGACAAACCCGGCGCAAGAATACAAGAGCATTCGAAGGCAGTCATGGGGACGGGCGATCGGGCGCTGCGGCTGCGGCGCATCGGCAACCGTCAAAAATATGTCGTCTTGTCTGGCTACATGATGGAGAGGCAACGAAAGAGTGGTTGGTCTCCACACCATTCTGTTGCGTGCGGTTCAGTGGCGCGCCACAAGGCGCGTTAACGATAGCGCACTCTCCGCCAAGGATTTTTTGGGGCTCAACCTTGACTCGTTCCCGAGCCACCCTTATCTCCGCCGTTGTTAGCACTCTCCCGAGATGAGTGCTAAACCAGATACGGGTCCGCGACCCGTCAATGTCATTTGATCGAGGGATTAGACAATGGCAAGCACCAATTTTCGCCCCCTGCACGACCGCGTCGTTGTCAAGCGCGTCGAGTCTGAAGAAAAGACCAAGGGCGGCATCATCATTCCGGACACCGCCAAGGAAAAGCCGCAGGAAGGCGAAATCGTCGCCGTCGGCACCGGCACCCGTGACGACAAGGGCGCTCTCATCGCGCTCGACGTCAAGGTCGGTGATCGCGTCCTGTTCGGCAAGTGGTCGGGCACGGAAGTCAAGCTCAACGGCGAAGACCTTCTGATCATGAAGGAATCCGACATCATGGGCGTTATCGGCTGATTGCCGGTTTCCCCTTCATCGTAATTCGCTGACACCCCTTTTCAGGAGCTCTCAAAATGGCAGCCAAGGAAATCAAGTTCGGCCGCACCGCGCGCGAAAAAATGCTGCGCGGCGTCGACATTCTCGCTGACGCAGTGAAGGTAACGCTCGGCCCGAAGGGCCGTAACGTCATCATCGACAAGTCCTTCGGCGCTCCGCGCATCACCAAGGACGGTGTATCTGTCGCCAAGGAAATCGAACTGGAAGACAAGTTCGAAAACATGGGCGCCCAGATGGTCCGCGAAGTCGCTTCGAAGACCAATGACATCGCCGGCGACGGCACCACGACTGCAACCGTTCTTGCCCAGGCGATCGTTCGCGAAGGCGCAAAGGCCGTTGCTGCCGGCATGAACCCGATGGACCTGAAGCGCGGTATCGACCTCGCCGTTTCGGAAGTCGTCAAGGACCTGCAGGCAAAGGCAAAGAAGATCTCCACCTCGGCTGAAGTCGCCCAGGTCGGCACGATCTCTGCAAACGGCGACAAGCAGGTCGGCGACGACATCGCTGAAGCCATGCAGCGCGTCGGCAACGAAGGCGTCATCACGGTTGAAGAAGCCAAGACCGCCGAAACCGAACTCGAAGTCGTCGAAGGCATGCAGTTCGACCGCGGCTACCTGTCGCCCTACTTCGTGACCAACCCGGAAAAGATGGTCGCCGATCTCGACGACGCTTTCATCCTTCTGCACGAGAAGAAGCTTTCGAACCTCCAAGCCATGCTGCCGGTTCTCGAAGCTGTCGTTCAGACCGGCAAGCCGCTCCTCATCATCGCTGAAGACGTCGAAGGCGAAGCTCTTGCAACGCTCGTCGTCAACAAGCTGCGTGGCGGCCTCAAGATCGCTGCCGTCAAGGCTCCGGGCTTCGGCGACCGCCGCAAGGCCATGCTCGAAGACATCGCCATCCTGACGGGCGGCACTGTCATCTCGGAAGACCTCGGCATCAAGCTCGAGTCGGTCACGCTCGACATGCTCGGCCGTTCGAAGAAGGTTTCGATCTCCAAGGAAAACACGACGATCGTCGACGGCGCTGGCGCCAAGTCCGACATCGAAGGTCGCGTTGCCCAGATCAAGGCCCAGATCGAAGAAACCACCTCTGACTACGACCGCGAGAAGCTGCAGGAACGTCTTGCCAAGCTCGCTGGCGGCGTTGCCGTTATCCGCGTTGGCGGCTCGACGGAAATCGAAGTCAAGGAACGCAAGGACCGCATCGACGACGCGCTCAACGCAACGCGCGCTGCCGTTCAGGAAGGCATCGTCCCCGGCGGCGGTACCGCTCTCCTGCGTTCGTCCACGAAGATCACCGTCAAGGGCGTCAACGACGACCAGGAAGCCGGTATCAACATCGTTCGCAAGGCTCTGCAGGCTCTGGTTCGCCAGATCGCCGACAACGCCGGTGACGAAGCTTCGATCGTGGTCGGCAAGATCCTCGAAAAGAACGACGACAACTTCGGCTACAACGCCCAGACGTCCGAATATGGCGACATGATCACCATGGGTATCGTCGATCCGGTCAAGGTTGTTCGTACTGCCCTGCAGAACGCCGCTTCGGTTGCTTCGCTGCTGATCACGACGGAAGCCATGATCGCAGAACTGCCGAAGAAGGACGCTCCGGGCGGCATGCCTGGCGGCATGGGCGGCATGGGCGGCATGGACATGATGTAAGACCTTCGGGTCCTACATCTGAGCCATCCGGTTCAGTTACGAAAGGGCGGCCTTCGGGCCGCCCTTTTTGTTTTCTGCGGCTAACCCCTTCGCACTCAATATATCTTAGCGACTGCTGACAGATTGCCGGCCTCAATATCGACAAACATCAGAAGCTACTTAAGAAACGCCTTTTATTTCAAATATTTACGGTTGCTTAGAAAGTTATGTGAAAGATAGCTGATCACATTTCTCTGACGATCCGGCCCCCATGACATCTTCAACACTTGATGCCAAATCCCTCTCCCCGGAACTGCGGGCGCTCAATCAGATGTTTGCAACGGCCAAACACGATCCGAGCGGTAAGATCGTCGATGCGAATATGAACTTCGTTCGCCTGGTCGGCTACGGTCTCAACGACCTTGTCGGACAGGATACCTCGATGCTGGTCTCCAGCAGCTATCAACGCAACCGGGATATCCGCCTCTGGCAAGAGTTGCGCGAGGGGCAGATGCAGGAGCGTACCGCGTTGTGGATTGCCCATGACGGCCGGGAACTATGGGTTCACTCCCGCTATGTTCCGGTGACCGACGAAGAGGGGACGGTCGCCGACATCATCCAGATCGTCACCGACGTTACGGGACAAAAGGCACAGGAAGTCGATGAACGCGGTCAGGTCGATGCAATCAACCAGACGCAGGCCGTCGTGCATTTTTCGCTTGAAGGCGTGGTTCTCGATGCCAACGACCTGTTTCTTCGGGCCGTCGGCTACGCGCGGGACGAACTGATCGGCCAGCATCACTCGATACTTGTCGAGGACGACTACCGCCAGAGCCAGGACTATTGCGATTTCTGGGGTGCGCTTGCCGCCGGCGAGCACAAGGCCGGTCAATACCGCCGCCGCCACAAGAACGGCTGCGACGTCTGGCTGCAGGCCGTCTACAGCCCGATCTTCGACCTCGCCGGACGGCCGGTCAAGGTCGTCAAATACGCCGCCGACATCACCGCGGAAAAGCTGCGACGTGCCGATTACGAATGGCAGATCAACGCCATCCAGAAATCGAGCAGCGTCATCACATTCGACATGTTCGGCACGATCCTCGACGCCAACGAGAATTTTCTCGAGGCCACGGGCTATACGCTGGATGAGGTGCGCGGACGGCATCACCGGATGTTCGTCGATCGCAATTTCGCACATAGCACGCAGTATGCCAGCTTCTGGCACGATCTGGGTCAGGGCAAACATCGCTCCGGGCTCTACAAGCGGTTCGACAAGGGCGGTAACGAGATCTGGCTGCAGGCCAGCTACAACCCGATCTTCGATGCCTCCGGCCGCGCCATCAAGGTGATGAAGTTCGCCTCCGTGGTGACCGAGGAACGGCTGCTTCAGGCCGAGCATCAGGGGCAGATCGCGGCGATCCACAATTCGCAATGCGTCATCTCGTTCGAACTCGACGGCACCGTCATCGATGCCAACGAGAACTTCCTCAATGCGATCGGCTACCGGTTCGGCGAGGTCAGAGGCCAGCATCACAGGATGTTCGTCGATGCCGAACATGCCGAAAGCACCGAGTACAAGGCATTCTGGGCAGAGCTGGCACGCGGCCAGCACATGGCCGGCGAATACAAGCGGTTGCGCAAGGACGGCCAGGAAATCTGGCTGCAGGCCACCTACAATCCGATCCTCGACATGGACGGCCGGCCGTTCAAGATCGTCAAATACGCCACCGACGTGACGCGCGAAAAGCTGGCGCATGCGGATTACCGCGGCCAGATCGATGCGATCAACAAGTCGCAGGGCGTCATCGTGTTCGAACTCGATGGCACGATCATCGATGTCAACGACAACTTCCTAGGCACCTTCGGCTATGCGGAAGACGAGATCCGCGGTCATCATCATTCGATGCTTGTCGAGCGGGAATTTGCCGAAAGCCAAGCCTATGAGGATTTCTGGCAGACGCTGCGATCGGGCAACTACCATAGCGGCATGTACAAGCGCATCGGCAAGGACGGGCGCGAGGTGTGGATCCAGGCCTCGTACAATCCGATCCTCGACCTCAACGGCAATCCGCGCCGGGTGATCAAATATGCGACCGACGTGAGTTCGAATGTCGCGATCGCCGAAGCTTTCGAGGATGCCAAGCGCCAGGCGCACCACGATTCGGCCACCTCCCTGCCGAACCGCGTGAAACTCTCGACATTCATGAATGCCCATCTCGGCGGCGAGACGGCGAACATGGCTGTCTTTTACATCGACCTCGACCGTTTCAAGCCGATCAACGATACGCTCGGGCATCACATGGGCGACAAGGTTCTTGGCGAAGTGGCCGACCGGTTGCGGCGTGCGCTGCGGGACGAGCAAATGGTGGCGCGCGTTGGCGGCGACGAGTTCGTCATTGCCGCGCCGGGCATGCCAGTCGAGAATATCGAGCGCTTCTGCCGCAAGCTCTACGATCTGGTGACTGCTCCCATCCGCCACGAACGCGGCGAGATGTCTGTCGGCATGTCGATCGGTATCGCGATCGCGCCGACGGACGGCTCGACACCGGACGAGCTCCTGCGGGCGGCAGATGCGGCGCTCTATCGGTCGAAGCAGAATGGCCGCGGTCATTACTCCTTCTTCGCCACCGAGATGAACGACAAGATCATGGCGCAGCGCAAGCTCGCGGAGGAAATGCGCCACAGCCTGTCGGCCGGGCATTTCTATCTCGAATACCAGCCGCGTTTCGATACGCGTGCGCGTACCATCCGCAGCGTCGAGGCGCTGGTGCGGTGGGCGCATCCCGAGCGCGGCCGCATCAGCCCGGCGGATTTCATTCCGCTTGCGGAGCAGAACGGCCTGATCGTGCCGCTTGGCGACTGGATTTTGAAAACCGCCTGCGAAAACGCCGTCGGCTGGACCGGCGTCGGCGTGTCCGTCAACGTGTCGCCCGTGCAGTTCCGCGACACCAATCTTGTCGCAAAGGTTCGCGACTGCCTGAAGGAAACCGGCCTGCCCGGCGAACTGCTGGAACTTGAGATCACCGAAGGTGTGCTTCTGGAAGATGCCGATCGCGCCATCGAGGTGCTGGAGGCCCTGAAGAAACTCGGCGTGAAACTGGCCATGGACGATTTCGGCACCGGCTACTCGTCCCTCTCCTATCTGCGCAACTTCCCCTTCGACGTGATCAAGATCGACCGCAGCTTCATCAGCGATCTCGACAGCCGCGAAAGCGCCCGCCCGATCGTGCAGGCGGTCCTCGGTCTTGGAAAGGCGCTTGGCCTGTCGGTGACGGCCGAGGGCGTGGAAACCAACGAGCAGCTTGCGCTTCTGACCGCCGACCAGTGCACGGAGGTGCAGGGCTTCCTTCTGGCAAAACCGCTGGTGGCCGAACAGATCAGCGAACTGCTGAACGAAATCCCGGAGCTCAACACCAAGCAGTCGCGATCCGCATCTGCGGCACGCTGATCGCTATCGACGGTGGCACCCTGCCGAGCGGCGGGGCGCCACCGTTCATCAATAGAGAACAATCCGTCTAGCAACGTTCATCTTTCGGATTGCAACGAAAACTGGCATTTACCTCTCCAGACGAATTCACCGCCGCTGCAAAGGCACGGCGCGCAACCGGAGAGTTTCCATGTCCAATACCCAAAGCACCGTCATCCTCATCGCCCGCATCCTTCTGTCGTTCATGTTCATCATGTCCGGCTTCGGCAAGCTGACAGACCCGGCTGCGACCGCCGGCATGATCACCGGCGCCGGCCTGCCTGCCGCCACCTTGCTGACCTATCTTGCCGGCCTCTTCGAACTCGGCACCGGCCTTGCCGTTCTTCTCGGCTTCCAGGTCAAGATCATCGGCTGGGCACTGGCGCTGTTCTGTGCCTTCACAGGCGCCGTCTTCCACTCGGGCACCGTTGCCGTACCGGGTTGGCCTGACGCCGCTCTCGGCTGGATCAACGCGCTGAACGGCATCATGCTGATGAAGAATTTCACGCTGGCAGGTGCCTATATCCTGCTCGCCACGTTCGGTGCCGGCGCTTACTCGCTCGATGCACGCCGCGGTTCTGTCGCAATCGCTGCCTAAGCTTTCAATCGTTCCCTGCCAGATAGGCCCGCCGGTTCGCTGCCGGCGGGTTTCCTATTTTCACGACGGGAAAAAGATCGGGCGTCAGCGCCTGATATTGCGGGCAAGCCAGATGGTTGCCCCGCCGCAGCCCGGATCCTGCGAGGCCTGCGCCACCACTTCGAAACCGTTCTTGACCAGCAGCGCCTCGTATTCATCGAGCGAAAGACTGGCGTGATAGAGCGGCTCTCCTCCGAACTCGCCCATGGCTTCGCCCTCGAAGTGGCCGCTGGTAAACATGAGCGCGGCCCCCGAGCCCGCCATGGCGGCAAAGCGCGGAAACATCGCCCGCTGATCGGCGGCGTTCAGATGGAAAAAGCTGTGCCAGGCAAGAATGCCATCGAACTTGGTCGGAATATAGAATTTCCGCATGTCGGCGACATACCAGCCAAATTGCGGCGCGCGCTTGCGGGCAAGGCCAATCATCGTTTCGGATGTATCGACACCCGTGACATGGTGCCCGCGTTGCAGCAGATAGGCGGCAATAGGCTCGCCTACGCCACAGCCGAGATCGAGAACCTGGCCGCGCGGCTTCATTGTCGAAATGAAACGATCGAGCCAGGGGCGCTCGAACAGGTTGCGCCCACGCATCTGGTCGAAAAGCAGTGCGTGGCGCTCGTAGAGCGCGATGATATTGGCGTCTTCGCCGGCCATCAGAATACCTTGCGGACTGCCTCGACGATCTCTGCCACGCGCGGGTTCGCCTCGTGTTCGGCCTTGCGCGCCCGGACAAGGCAGGCTTGCGACTTCAGGATCACGCCATCGGACAGGATCTTCAGGTGATTGGCCTTCAGCGTCGAACCGGTCGAGGTGATATCGACGATGATATCCGCCTGCCCTGCCGCCGGCGCACCTTCGGTGGCGCCCAGGCTTTCGACGATGCGATAGAGCTGGATACCATGGCTGCCGGAGAAATGCTGCTGCGTGAGGCGCCAGTATTTCGTGGCGATCTGCAGGCGGCGACCGTGGCGCGAGCGGAAATCGGCAGCAACGTCGCCGAGATCCGCCATGGTCTCGACGTCGAGCCAGATTTCCGGAACGGCGACCACGACATCCGCATGGCCGAAGCCGAGGCGGGCGACGATCTCGACCCGGCGATCGGCATCGACCAGGCCTTCGCGCACCAGATCCTCACCGGTCACACCGAAATCGACACTGCCGTGGCCGAGTTCGCGCGCGATTTCGGAGGCAGAGAGGAAGGCGATCTCGATATCGTCATGGCCTTCGACGCGGCCGCGATAGGACCGGTCATTGCCGACTGCGACAATCGGCAGGCCGGCGCGTTCGAAGATTGCGGATGCATCATCCTTCATGCGGCCCTTGGAGGGCAGAGCGATGGTGATCGTCGACATCAGCGCGACCTCGCCTTTTCGATACGGTCCAGCCACAGCGAGAAGCCGACGGCCGGAATGTCTTCACGGGCCCCGAGCAGCGTCAGCAGCCGGTCGAAACGACCGCCGCCGACGAGAACCGCATCATCGCCCTTCTGCGTGACCTCGAAGACGAGGCCGGTGTAATAATCCAAAGGACGGCCGAAGGCTGCGCGGTAGGTGATCCTCGACAGATCGATGCCCAGTTCGGCAAGCGCCTCAACCCGCTTTTCGAAATCCGACAGCGCCGGGCCCAGAGCAAGGCCCGCAGCATCTGCAAAGCCCGCGAGCGCGGCAGCGGCCTCGGTCAGCGGCAGTTCCAGCGACAGGAATTCGCTGAGAAGCAGGAGGGCCGCGCCATCGAGCCGGGTTTCGGCCAGCGCCAGCTTTTCCTTCATGCGCGCCGCAATCTCGCGCGGCGAGCGGCTGGCATTGGTGGAATAGCCGGTTTCCTGCATCGTCCGGTCGATATGGGCGATAAGAGCCGCCTCGTCCTGCTTCAGCAGCGCCAGGAGATCCGGCGAAAGGCCGGAGACCGGCTGCGGGCTTGCGAGCGTCAGGAGAAGCTGTTTCAGGAGTGCCGTGTTTCCAAAACCCTGGATCAGCCGCTTCTGCCAGCCGAGCGGCAGGCCGAGCGAGCGGACGACGGCCTCGAACACCGTCTGATCGCCGAGCGTCACGGACAGCGCGCGGCCAGGGAGCAAGGCCGCGATGATTTGCACCGCATCGTTGATCGCGCGGGCATCGGCCTTTGCGACATCGCGTTCGCCGAGATCCTCGATGCCGGCCTGATAAAACTCGTTGTCCCCATCGCGGCGCTGGCGGAACACTTCGCCGAGATAGCCGTAACGCCGCGGCGTGCCGGTGGCGCTTTCGATATGGCGCAGGCAGACCGGAATGGTGAATTCCGGCCTGAGGCACAGGCTTTCGCCGCGTTCGCTTTCCGTCAGGAAGATGCGTCGGCGCAGATCTTCGCCGGCCATGTCGAGAAAGGGTGCGGCCGGCTGGATGACCGGCGTGTCGATGCGAACGGCACCGCGGCCGGAAAATTCGTCGAGAAGGCGGTCGGAAAATTCCGGCATGTTGATCAGAGGCATCGGAATGCTCCCGACAGTTTTTCAGGGCGCAGGGAAAGCGAGGTTTCAGGCATCCATCGCCCGCCTGCGGTCTTCCGCCTGGGCGGCGAGGATTTCCTTCACCTTGGCCACGAGATCGGCCTCCGACACCGTTTCCTGCGCGACACGGGCTTCACGCCACGAGGCGTTGTCCTCGATCTCGCCCGAGAGGCGTTTGCCTTCGATGAGGTCCTTCAGCTGCACGACGCCTTCGGCGCGCTCGTCTCCACCCTGGATGATGGCGATCGGGCAGCCGCGGCGATCGGCATATTTCAGCTGGTTGCCGAATTTCTTCCAGTTGCCCTGGTACATTTCGGCCCGAATACCCTCGTTGCGCAGCGCCTGCGTGAAGCGCTGGTAACGGCCCATGCTCTCGACATCACCATCCATGACGGTGATCAGAACCGGTGCAATCACCTCGTCGCGGCCAAGCTTGCCGAGGTTCTTCAACGCCGTCATCAGGCGCGAGACGCCGA
This sequence comes from Neorhizobium sp., assembly GCA_028283725.1. Taxonomy (GTDB): domain Bacteria; phylum Pseudomonadota; class Alphaproteobacteria; order Rhizobiales; family Rhizobiaceae; genus Neorhizobium. Next base: position 1,290,255 of record JAPWKC010000004.1, read on the forward strand.
TGGAAAAGCCGGTCGCAGGGACCGGCTGGCCCATGAAGCGCGACACGAGACCATCATAACGCCCGCCGCCGCCGACCGAACCGAAGACGACCTTTTCGCCCTTCTCGTTGGTGACGTCGAAGGTGAGTTCGGCTTCGAAGACGGGGCCGGTGTAATATTCGAGGCCGCGGACGACGGAGGGGTCGATCTTGATGCGGTCGGGGCCATAGCCGGCACCGGTCGCCAAGGCGCCGATGACGTTCAGCTCCTCGACGCCCTCGGCGCCTTTTTCCGTGCCGGCAACCAGTTCCGCCAGCTGGGCGGCACTTTCGGCATAATCCTTGATGCCGACGAAGAAGAGGACCTTTTCGATCTGCTCCTCGTTCAGGCCGGCACCCTTGGTGAAATCGCCGCTTTCATCCTTGCGGCCGGCGCCGAGCAGGAGCTTGACGCCCTCGGGGCCGAACTTGTCGAGCTTGTCGATGGCGCGCAAAACGTTCAGACGCTGGCCGGCCTTGTCCTCGCCGCCCAATCCGACCGCTTCCATCACGCCGTCGAGAACCTTGCGGTTGTTGACGCGGATGACGTAATCGCCTCTGCTGATGCCGAGCGCTTCCATCGCATCGGCCATCATCATGCACATTTCGGCATCGGCCTGGACGCCCGGCGCACCGACCGTATCGGCATCGAACTGCATGAACTGGCGGAAACGGCCCGGACCCGGCTTCTCGTTGCGGAAGACATAGCCGGCGCGATAGGTGCGGAATGGCAGCTGGATCTCGTTGAAGTTTTCCGCGACATGGCGGGCAAGCGGCGCCGTCAGATCGTAGCGCAGCGACATCCACTGGTCGTCGTCATCCTGCAAGGAGAAGACGCCTTCGTTCGGGCGGTCGCTGTCTGGCAGGAATTTTCCGAGCGCATCGGTATATTCGAAGAGCGGCGTTTCGACCGGATCAAAACCGTAGCGCTCGTAGACTTCGCGGATCTTGGCGATCATCTCGTTGGTGGCATGGATATCGGCAGCCGAACGATCGACGAAGCCGCGCGGAAGGCGGGCCTTGAGTTTCTGCGGTTTCTTCTGCTTGTCGCTCATGATCGAAAATCCATAGGAAGCGCCCTCGGGAACACAAAAAGGAAGGGCAAAATGTGAGCGGTTTCTTAGAGGATGACAGCCGCAGCGGCAAGGGCGACCGCCGGGAAGAGCATTGCCGCATGGTATTAATCGACGTCAGAACGGCTGCGAGCCAATAACAGGCGCGTCTCACGCAAAATGGCAGGGCTGGTGATGCCCCTCGTTCAGGTGGGGATCGGCGGGAGATCTGTCGCCAAACGCGGGCTTGTGATGACATCCGTTCTCTTCGGCAGTTGATTTTGACGGTGCGTGCCGTAGATTCCGGCTCATGTCGCGCTTCGCCGTCCTTTTGATGTTTCTCGCCTGGCTGCTCTATGGAGCGATGCCGGCAACAGCCATGCCGATGGGCGACAGTCCTATGACCGGCATGGACATGAGTGATATGGCCGGCGGGATCGCGCCGCATGCAATGACGGGCATGATGCATGACCACGGTGGATCGACCGGGTCATCGAATCGCGCTTCCGGTGCGGCATCGGGGCGCGTTCCGATTACGACAGCGCCTGCGGCAAAGGTGGCAGCCATCAGGGATGCGCCGCACTGTCCGCATGGCGGCAAGGTCTGCGTTGCGCCCTTCTGCGCCGCCTGCCTGACGCTTCTTCCAGAGCTCGTTTTCATCGACGGGCGGGCGGTCGCGTATCGCTACCCGGCACCCGGCCTTGTTCCGGATCGTCCATCCAACGGGCCGTCGCCTGCGACACCGCCGCCACGCGCCTGAGCTGCCGTTTCTCGTCTCAATTCCATTTCAGTTTCAACGGACACGGAAAGGATATCCCATGTCTGGAAAGATCGCGTTCGCGACATTTTCCCTCAGATCGCTTGCGGCGAGTGCTGCCCTCACCTTCACCTTCGCCAGCCACGGCATGGCGCAGGAGATGAAGGCCGGCGACCATTCCACGATGCAGATGGGGGGCATGAAGATGGACACCATGGCACCCGCCCAAGGCGACAGCGCGTCCACCAAGGCGTTCAAGCAGTCGATGGAAACCATGCATCAGAACATGATGATCGAGTATTCGGGCAATGCCGATGCCGATTTCGTGCGCGGCATGATCCCGCATCATCAGGGCGCCATCGCCATGGCCAAGGTGGAACTTCAATACGGCAAGGATCCGGCGATGCGAAAGCTTGCGCAGGATGTGGTGGCCGCACAGGAGAAGGAAATCGCCGACATGCACGCGTGGCTCAAGGCGCATGGCCAGGAAGCCGGGCAGAAACCGGCCAAGTAACCGATAACAAGACGTGACGGCCTGACGGCCGCCATATTCCTGTCCGGTTGATCTCGGCTTATAAAGGACGAAAGGCCGGACAGGATATCAACCATGCGTCCCATTACAGCGATCGGCTTCGATGCCGATGACACGCTCTGGCAGAACGAACAGTATTACCGCCTCACCGAAGAGCATTTTCAGGCGCTGCTCGGCGATTTTGCCGAGGGCGCCCATGTGTCGGAGCGGCTGCTGGACGCCGAGCGCCGCAACCTCTCCCAATATGGTTTCGGCATCAAGGGCTTCACGCTGTCGATGATCGAGACGGCGATCGAGATAACCGAGGGCAATGTGCCGGCCAAAACGATCGCCAAGATCCTCGATATCGGACGCGATCTCCTCAGCCACCCGGTCGAAACCCTGCCGCAGGTGGAGGAGACGCTCAAGGCACTGAACGGCGCATATCTTCTGGTGCTGATCACCAAGGGCGATCTCTTCGACCAGGAGCGGAAGCTGGCGCAATCCGGGCTCGGCGACCTTTTCGATGCCATCGAGATCGTCAGCGACAAGAACGCCACCACCTATCGCCGGATCTTTTCCAAGGTCGCGGATGGTCCAGAACGGGCGATGATGGTGGGCAATTCGCTGAAATCCGACATTGTGCCGGCGATTGCCGCCGGTGCCTGGGGCGTGTTCGTGCCGCATGCGCTGACCTGGGTTCTGGAACATGTCGAGGCGCCAACCGCCGCGCCGCGGTTCCGGCAGATCGAGCAGCTGGGCGATCTGCATCAGGTGCTTGACGAGATCAGGGGCGCGTGAACCTCAGACGCATCTCATCCACTTCCTTCTGGCAGAAGCAGCCTTCGAGATGGTCGTTGACCATGCCCATCGCCTGCATGAAGGCATAGACGGTGGTCGGGCCGACAAAGGTCCAGCCGCGTTTCTTCAGGATCTTGGAAAGGCGGGTCGAGACGTCCGTCGTCGGATTGGCGCGCAGCGTGGCAAGGTCCATCACGGCCGGACGCTCATGGGCACCGGGCTCGAAGCTCCAGAAGAATTTGGCGAGCGCGCCGAATTCCTCACGCATCTCGACGGCCCGGCGGGCATTGTTGATGGTCGAGACGATCTTGCCGCGATGCCGGATGATGCCGGCATCGGCCACAAGCCTCTCGATATCGTCTTCACCGAACTGCGCCACCCTATCGAAATCGAAGCCGGCAAACGCGTTGCGGAAATTCTCGCGCTTGCGCAGGATGGTCAGCCAGGAGAGGCCCGACTGGAAGCCTTCGAGGCAGATCTTTTCAAACAGGCGCCGATCGTCGGTGACGGGGCGTCCCCATTCCTCGTCGTGGTAGCGGCGATAGTCTTCCAGTCCGCCATGCCAGGCGCAGCGAAACCGGCCATCTTCGCCTTCGATAATGCCCTGCCCGTCCATGTCACGCCTCTCGTTAATGCCCTCGGCCACCGGTTTAGCATCGGTCAACCATGTTTCCAAACCGGACGCTAACCGTCTGAAAAGCTTTATCGCATCGGATCGCGACAGGGAGCCACCCGTTTACCATTCGCTTTCACCTGATCCTCACCATGCAGACAACAAAGCGTGCCCTTGATTGCCTTGGCGCACGCCTTTCCGGTGATTTGAACGGTGGATCCGATGATGAAAAAGCCTCTTCTTGCCGCGCTTCTGACGCCGATTGTGGCCTTCGGCCTTGCGGCATCCGTGGCGCATGGCGCCCTTGCCGACGATCGCTACCGCGAGCGGCCTCCTGTCGTGCTTAGCCCTGATCTCACCGCGCCCTGGGTGACGCAGCTGAATGGCGACGTCTCTGCGCCGCCGGCGCGTCCAGCCCGCGAAAACGGCCGCCCGGCGCGCGTCGCGCAGAACCGGGCCGCGGCCGCCTATGCAACGGGGTATCCGCCGCGCCCGGCAACACCTGAGGCCGATTACCGGCCGCTACAGCGCGCGCAGCCGCAACAGGGACCACGGCAGGTCATCCTTCGCCGCGGCTTCCTCGATCAGGACCGCGCACCGACCGTCGTACAGACAGCCGCCATGCGCCCGGCGCCGATCGCAAGCCATATCGATCCGCAATTTCTGCCGCAGATCGTCTCCTACCAAACCAAGGAGGCACCGGGCACGATCGTCATCGATACCAATAACCGCTTCCTCTATCTGGTGATGGCAAACGGCCAGGCACGGCGCTATGGCGTCGGCGTCGGCAAGCCCGGCTTCGAATGGGCCGGCGAGCATCACGTCACCCGCAAGGCGGAATGGCCGGGCTGGACGCCGCCGAAGGAAATGGTCGATCGCGAAGCCGCGAAAGGCCACTATCTGCCGGCACATATGGAAGGCGGGCCGGAAAATCCGCTCGGCGCGCGGGCGATGTATCTCGGCTCGACACTCTACCGCATCCACGGCACGAACGCCCCCTGGACGATCGGGAACGCCGTTTCTTCGGGCTGTATCCGCCTGCGCAACGAGGACGTCACGGACCTCTACAACCGGGTCAAGGTCGGCACGAAAGTCATCGTCATCTAAGGACAGATGAAACGTCCTTAACCAAGACGTGTGGCCCGACGGCCACGATACCGCCCGGTTGTCGCATGCCGGGCGGCTATATTCGCCCCCGCTGATCTTGTTCGAGCGGCCAAGGCAGGACATCCTGCATCCATGACTATCAAAAGTTCAACGGGGGTTTTGATGACATCGATCCGCATGCTGGCCGTCAGTTCGGCCATCGCCCTTGCCGTGATGGCAACGACGGCTACCGCCCAGACGCAGAGCGTCAACCGGCCGCAGACGACGGCAAGCGACGCCGTTCCGAAGACGCTTTCGAAGGAAGTGCCGGGCAAGTTCAAGCGCCGCGTGGTGCGCTTCACCACCAGCGAGGCGCCGGGCACGATCATCGTCGATACGGACAACAAGTTCCTCTACTATGTCGAAGGCCCGAACCGCGCGACCCGCTACGGGATCGGCGTCGGTCGCGACGGCTACGGCTGGTCGGGCACCGTCAAGATCGGCCGCAAGGCGGAATGGCCGACATGGACGCCGCCGGCCGACATGCGCGCCCGTGAGGCCAAGCGCGGCCATGCGCTGCCCGCAGTCCAGAAGGGCGGTCCCGACAATCCGCTCGGCGCCCGCGCCATGTATCTCTACAAGGATGGCCGCGACACGATCTTCCGCATCCATGGCACCAACCAGCCGTGGTCCATCGGCCTCAACCTGTCTTCTGGCTGCATCCGGATGATGAACCAGGATGTCGAGGACCTCTATGCCCGCGCTGACGTCGGCACCAAGGTGATCGTCATCGGCCCCGGCAGCAAGCAGGGCGAAGTCTCGTTCGAGGATCGCGGGCATCGACATCTTCCGCACGATCTTCGGCGGCTGATCCTTCCTGAATTTCGACGGGGCGGCATCGGCTGCCCCGTACCGGCGTCAGGCTCCGTTACGACACCCGCGCCATTGGAGAGCCGCTTGTCGCCTTCCGGCGAAAAGCACCTCTTCTGTGGGAAAAGCCACAGCGCCGCCATAAAATGAACAGCTGTGCAATTTAGTTATTGACCCATGCCAAGCCTGAGCAATGATGAGATGGCCTGAAGGCGACCCCTCCCGCGATGATTCTTTTCAAGACGGTTGTGCTCAGCTCGATAAGCTTACGGCAATTCCTATATTATAATATACTGAAACTGAGCAGGAGGTTTCGCAGAAATTGGGTTTGATCGATCGGCTATCCGGTAATCTGAAATTGATGCTGCAGCGTCCGCCGCGGCAGCAATATGCTGCGCTGTGCTACCGGTTCAAGAAAAAGCACGGGCCGCTGGAAGTGCTGGTTGCCACCAGCCGCGATACCGGACGCTGGGTCATTCCCAAAGGCTGGCCGATGGAGGGCAAAAAGTCCCATCAGGTCGCCGAACGCGAGGCCTATGAAGAGGTTGGGGTGAAGGGCAAGGTCGACAAGGACGTGCTCGGCTTCTACCACTACCGCAAAGTGCTCGACAACGGATTGAAGGTGCCGGTTCGCGTGCAGGTCCACGCGCTCGAGGTGCATGACAATCTCAAGACCTTTCCGGAAAAAGGCTCCCGCAAGATCGAGTGGGTTTCCTGCGAGGAAGCTGCAAGCCGGGTCAACGAGCCGGAACTGAAGATCCTGTTCATGGACTTCGCCGAGCGGATGGCGGCACATGGGCACGACAACAGCATTCGGGCCACAGGCTAATCACAACCGCCAATCACCAATGTCATGTTGATTTCGCGGAAAGCTGCGATATAGCGACTGGCTGACCGGGCAGCGCCGGAGACCCGACACGGCCACGCCCCTTTAACGACGTTTCCTGAGGAATTTTGAGGAATGGCGCAGAGACCGCCGCGCCTGGCAAAGCCGACGCTCGACAAGGATCTGGAAAAGCTGTCTTCCGTGGAGGATGCCGCGCGCCAGATGTCGCGCGGGCTTGCGGCGCCGGGCGCAGCTCTGCTGTTCATCATATTGGTCTGCGTGCTGGCTGCCGCCTACGTCACCGGCAAGCCCGGCGCCTTCATCGTCATCGCCGCGTCGGCAGTCGCCGCCTATATGGCCATGAATATCGGCGCCAACGACGTCACCAATAATATCGGGGCGGCGGTCGGCGCCCGCGCCATGACGATGGCGTTCGGCCTCGGTCTGGCAGCCGTTTTCGAAGTGGCCGGCGCCGTGATCGCAGGCGGCGGCGTTGCCAATACGATTGCCAACGGCATTGTTCGCAGCGGCATGATCACCAATCCCGATCTCTTCATCTGGGCAATGCTCGCGGCCCTGCTTTCAGCCGCCTTGCTGATCAACATCGCCACATGGCTCGGCCTGCCCATCTCGACCACCCATTCGATCGTCGGCAGCGTCATGGGCGCCGGCATTGCCGCGGCCGGGCTTGCTGCGGTGGACTGGGAGACGATCGCCGGCATTACCGCAAGCTGGGTCCTGTCTCCGATCCTCGGGGCCATCATCGCTGCGGCCTTCCTGTTCGTCGTCAAGGAAACGATGATCTACCGGCAGGACAAGATCGGTGCCGCCAAAACCTGGGTTCCGGTGCTGATCGGCGTCATGGCGGGGGCATTTGCCGGTTACCTCTGCCTGATCGGGTTCAGCCAGATGCTGGACGGCCCGTCGATCGCTGCGACCATCGTGGCGCTGACACTTGGCACGGCCGTCTGGCGGTTGATGATCCCGGTCATCGCGAAACAGGCAAACGGACTGGAAAACCGCAACCAGTCGCTGCGCAAGCTTTTCCGCTGGCCGCTCGTGATGTCTGCCGCCCTCCTGTCATTTGCCCACGGGGCCAACGACGTCTCGAATGCCATCGGGCCTTTGGCGGCGATCGCCTCGGCGGCCCAACACGGAACGCTGAAGGGGGCCAGCATCTCGATGTGGGAGCTCGTAATCGGCGGGCTCGGCATCTCGATCGGTCTTCTCCTCTACGGGCCGAAGCTGGTGCGGCTGGTGGGCAGCGAGATCACGAAGCTCAATCCGATGCGCGCCTTCTGCGTGTCGCTGTCGACGGCACTCACGGTGCTGGTCGCCTCGTGGATCGGCATGCCGGTCTCCTCCACCCATATTGCCGTCGGCTCGGTGTTCGGCGTCGGGCTGTTTCGCGAATGGTACACGCGCCATTCGCGCCGCCGGTTCGAATACATGCAGGTGCGCGCCGGCAAGAGGCTCGACACCAACGAACCCTTCGAGCGCAATGACGACGAGCTGAAGCGCCGGCATCTGGTGCGCCGCTCGCATCTCCTGAGCATCCTTGCCGCGTGGATGGTGACACTGCCTGCCTCGGCAGCGCTTGCGGCACTGATCGCGACCGTTATGTTCGCGCTGTTCGTTTGATACCATTGCCAAGGAAAGTCTGATCGATGCGCGCCAATTTCCGTATGCAACGCCTGTTCGTCGATGTGCCGCTTGTGCAGGGCGTGGCACATGAGGTCTCGGCCGAGCAGTTCAACTATCTCGCCAATGTGCTGAGATTGGAGGATGGCGCCGAGATCCTGACATTCAACGGCCGCGACGGCGAATGGCGCACACGCCTTGCCTTCCCGACCCGCAAGAAGATCAATCTGGAGCCTGTCGAGCAGACCCGGCCGCAGCCAGCACCCTGCGACCTCCATTATCTCTTTGCGCCGCTGAAGGTCGGACGGCTCGACTATCTGGTACAGAAGGCCGTCGAGATGGGTGCCGGCACGCTGCAGCCCGTGATGACGCAGCATGTGCAGGGCAAGATCACCAATCTCGACAAGGTCAAGGCGAACGTCATCGAGGCCGCCGAGCAATGCGGCATATTGGCGGTGCCGGATGTGGCTGCGCCGGCGAAACTGTCCGATCTTCTCGATACATGGCCTGGGGATCGTCGCATTCTGTTCTGCGACGAAGGCGATGAGGGGCAGAACCCGCTGCCCATCCTGGCAAAGGTCACGGAGCGCAAGCTGGCGCTGCTCGTCGGGCCGGAGGGCGGATTTTCGGAGGAGGAACGGCAGAGGCTGCGCTCGCTTTCCTTCGTTACGGCCATACCGCTTGGCCCGCGCATCCTGCGCGCCGATACGGCCGCCGTGGCCGCACTCGCGGTGATACAGGCCGCCATCGGCGACTGGCGCTAAACCGATCAGGCACAGGCATTTTCCGATGGACTTGCGCTCAGCGGCAGATTTGACACAGTGGCGTTGGTTTTTCTGACAGTGCGTTGAAACAAATTCACTTGCACCGCACATGAAACCGGTCCAATCAGCCGCACGTTTGTCCCGATCAGGCATTCCGAACAAGGTATAATTCATGGCCCGCGATACCACCGACCAGACGCCGCTCACCTCGGTGTCCGAGCTTTCCGACTATCTGGCGAAGGGACCGCGCCCGGCAGAGCAATTCCGCATCGGGACAGAACACGAGAAGTTCGGCTTTTTCCGGGCTGACCACAGTCCTGTTCCCTATGCCGGCGAGGCAGGGATCGGCGCGATCCTGACCGCCATGCAGGCCCGGCTCGGCTGGGAGCCGATCATGGACGGCGACAACATCATCGGCCTTGGCGAGCATTCCGGCATGGGCGCCATCTCGATTGAGCCCGGCGGCCAGTTCGAGCTTTCCGGTGCCCCTCTGGAGACGCTGCACGAGACGGCCGACGAGACCGAGGCGCATATGGCGCTCGTCAAGGAAATCACCGAGCCGATGGGGATTTCCTTCCTCGGCATGGGCGGCAGCCCGAAATGGACGCTGGCGGAAACGCCGCGGATGCCGAAATCCCGCTACAACATCATGACGAACTACATGCCGAAGGTCGGCACCAAAGGTCTCGACATGATGTATCGTTCATCGACGATCCAGGTGAACCTCGACTTCTCCTCCGAGGAAGACATGGCGCAGAAGATGCGCGTCTCGGTGAAGCTGCAATCGGTGGCGACGGCGCTGTTTGCAGCCTCGCCCTTTACCGACGGCAAGCCGAACGGGCTGCAATCCTGGCGCGGCGAGATCTGGCGCGATACCGACAACAAGCGGGCGGGCACCCTGCCTTTCGTCTTCAAGCCCGATTTCCGCTACCGCGATTATGTGGAATGGGCGCTGGACGTACCGATGTATTTCATCGTCCGCGACGGCAAGTATCACGACTGCACGCATGTGACCTTCCGCCAGTTCATGAACGGCGCGCTGAAGGGCGAGGTGGCAGACTGGGCACCGAACATGGGCGACTGGACGAACCATCTGTCGACGCTCTTCCCGGACGTTCGCCTGAAGCGTTTCCTTGAAATGCGCGGCGCCGATTGTGGCCCGATCGAGCAGATCTCGGCGCTGCCGGCCTTCTGGGTGGGCCTGCTTTACGACCAGACGGCGCTCGACGATGTCGACGCACTGACTGCCGACTGGACGTTCGAGGATGTGATCGCCATGCGCGATGCCGTGCCGGTGCACGGGTTCGACGCGAAGATCGCCGGCAAGAGCGTGCTCGACGTGACGCGCGAAGTTCTGGCGATTTCGCGCGCGGGGCTCAAGGCACGCAACCGTCTCAATGCCGCCGGGGAAGACGAGACGAAGTATCTCGCCTCGCTCGACGCCATTGCCGCAAGCGGCATGACGATCGCATCGGACATGCTTGCCCGTTATCACGGCGAATGGAACGGTTCCGTCGAGCCGATTTTCGAGGCCTACCAATACTGACGGATTAGAAGCGGCCGGTTCTTACCTTTATTGCCCGTTTTTATTCGGTACGTTTGCGGCTACACTGCAACCCTTGCGAGATCGGGAGGGTTGCAATGCTGCCATTGTTCGACGTCATGCTGAAAGCACAGAACGGCGAGAGTATGCTCGCCATGGCCCGGCAATTCGGCCTTGCCCAGGAGCAGGCGTCGAAAGCCATTACGGCCCTGATCCCGGCCTTCTCCACCGGCTTCAAGAGAAGCAGCCACGATCCCTACGGGCTTGCCTCGCTCGTCTCGGGCATGGCATCCGGCAGTTATGCCAAATATTTCGAGGATATCGGCCGGGCCTTCACGCCGCAGGGCGTGCGGGACGGCAATGTCGTGCTCGAACACCTCTTCGGATCGAAAGACATGTCGCGGGCCATCGCCCAGCAGGCGGAACTCTATAGCGGCATCGGCCAGGATATCCTGAAGCGGATGATGCCGGTCATGGCCGATACGCTGATGGGTGGTTTCAGCAAGGAAATGACCGGCCAGATCCCTTCCGCCAACACCGCGGTCGTTTCGGCCATGAACGAGATGACACGGCAGTGGATGGAGATGGCCGGATGGCAACCGAAGGCAGCAGCCGGATCTCCCGGCCGCACGGCGACGGGTGCCGGAGCATTCGACAACCCGTTTGCCGAGGCGATGCGTTCGATCTGGGGGCTCGGCCGACAGGATCAGCCGCCGCCCACGCAGATCTCCAACCCGTTTCTCGACAATCCTGCTGCCAAGGCATTCAACGAGATGCTGGCCAACACGTTTGCCGCCTTCACACCGCCGAAAGCGACAGCAGAGCCGGCGCCCAAAGCGCAACCGGACGCACGTGCCGCTGAACCGCCCGCATCGCTCGATGCCTATGGCGATATCGTACGGCAGATGTTTACCGGGGGCATAGAGGTGCAGAAGACCTATCAGAGGAATGTCGAAGCGATCTTCGATACCTATCTCGGCAAATCGGCCGCCGCGCATTGATCGCCGCGCGGTTCGCGGCAAACGACCGCTTCCGCGGTTTCAAGGACAAAAAAAGCCCGGCACGGATCGACCGGCCGGGCAAAGAGCAGGGTTATTGGCTATCACCCTGCGGGGAAACTTTTCGGGCTTCAGCCACGCTTCAGCCGGGCAAAACGCGTACGGGCGCGTTCGCGGGCGGCACGGGAAAGAAGCAGGGACGGATCATCCAGAAGACCGGAGCGATCGAGCGCGGCCGTAACGTCGCGACGGGTCAGGCCGATATCGTCCAGCTGGTAATCGTCGAGTTCGTAGACGGCGTTGGCCTTGATGCGATTGGAGAGCGTGCGCCATACGGATTTCACGCCGCGCGTAAGCGTGCGGGTGAAGCGACGGTTGCCCGCGCTGACCGGCATCTCGGCTGCAGTGTTCTTCATTCCGTATTCGGTCGTGCTCATAGGAATATCCTTTCATCAGGCACGAGAGGAGGCATTCCCTGAAGTGATATTTCACCGCAAGGTTGAAGCCGGGTGGGAAAGGCGGCGCCTGGAACGCACTCGCTTATTCGTGATTGCAGCGCTGTTATCGTGAAACTCTATTGATCAGTCCAACGAATGTTTCTAATGATTAACATCAAACACCCTGATGGATCAGCCCCATGTCCGCGCCACTCGACATCGACCAGTTGCATACATTCGTCTCCATCGTCGACACCGGCAGCTTCACCAAAGCTGCTGACCGGGTGTTCAAGACGCAGTCGGCGGTTTCCATGCAGATGCGACGCCTGGAAGAGCGGGTCGGCAAACAGCTCTTTACCAAGGACGGCCGCGGCAACCGGCTGACGGCCGAGGGCGAGAAGCTGTTGAATTATGCGCGGCGGATCATCCGGCTGAACAACGAGGCGATCGCCGCCTTCGACGACAACCGGCTCGAAGGCACAATCCGTATCGGAACGCCCGACGATTATGCCGACCGCTACATGCCGGAGATCATCGGCCGGTTTGCCAAGACGCATCCGAATGTCGAACTCTATATCGTTTGCGAGCCCTCGGTGAGCCTTGCCGAGAAGATGGCGCGCGGCGAGCTGGATATCGCGCTCGTCACCCACAATCCGCGCCAGCGGGTGTCCGATGTGGTGAGAACCGAACCGCTCTGCTGGGTCGCATCGGCCAACTATCCGCTGAAGGACGATGCGCCGGTGCCGCTTGCTGTCGGACGGCGGGATTGTCCCTGGCGGCAGCTTGCCTCGTCGGCGCTCGACGCGGACGGGCGGGAATATCAGGTCCTCTTCACCAGCTGGTCTTCGACGGTCATTGCGGCGGCGGTTCTTGCCGGGATGGCTGTCTCGGTTCTGCCGGAATCGGCGCTTCGGCCGGGGATGAAGGTTCTCTCCGGCGCAGACGGCTTCCCTCCCCTGCCGCCCGTACAGATCGGCCTGATGAAACGGCCGGGGCTTTCCACCTCGCTGATGACGGCGATCACTGACCATATCAGCGCCTGTCTCGACAATATCTCGCCGGCAGCACTCCCCGACGATCTCGATGGCGACGTGAAATCTTTTTCCCGTGGCCAGCGCGGGCGCAGCAGCCATGCCGTGACGGGTTGGTAGACGGCAGGCGTTTGCGCTTGCCTTTATCGGCGGCAAGGCGCTAAACCATTCTCGTTCTCAGGGCGGGGTGCAATTCCCCACCGGCGGTATGCGGCTTTTTCGTCCGCGAGCCCGCGAGCGCCTTCCTTTCAGAAGGGTCAGCAGATCAGGTGCGATGCCTGAGCCGACGGTATAGTCCGGATGGAAGAGAACGGACGGAGAGCCGCGTCTTGCCGACAGGCATATGCGGTGGAGCCGTGCGTGATCGCCTTGGGTGACGTGTCAACCACAAGGAGATTGCATGACACACACCCGCTTCGCATTCATCAAGGCAAACTGGCACTCGGATATCGTCGACAAGGCGCTCGAAGGCTTTGTCGATCTCATTCCTGCCGAACATGTCGATGTGTTCGACGTTCCCGGCGCCTTCGAACTGCCGCTGATGGCCCGCGATCTTGCGGCGACCGGCCGATATGCGGCAATCGCTGCCGCCGCGCTGGTGGTCAATGGTGGCATATACCGACATGATTTCGTCGCGGCCGCCGTGGTCGACGGCCTGATGCGCGCCGGGCTCGATACGGGCGTTCCGGTTCTTTCGGTGTCGCTCACCCCGCATCATTTTCAGGAAACGGCGCATCACAAGGCGATCTTTGCCGCGCATTTCGTCGAGAAGGGCCGCGAGGCTGCACGCGCCGCGCAGATGATCGTCGAGAGCCGTCGGCGCATCGCGGCCGCCTGACGCTCGATGCGGCAGCGCCCAAGAAAAAGCCGGGGCTCAGCACCCCGGCTTTTTCAATGGATGTGGTGTCAGAGCGTTTCCTGACGCAAAAGCGCTTCCCGCTTTTGCTGGAATTGCTCCAAAGCCTATTCGGCGGCGGTGGCCTTGGCGCTGATCGTATCGGCTTCATAGCCATGCGCGGACTTCAATGCCGTCCGCACGCCGGCCTCGTAATCCGGATGGACGAGCTTGAAATGGGCAAGCTGGCGCTCGACGATATGGCCGGGCACGCCACCCATGGCGGCTGCGATATTGGAAAAGAGCCGCGACTTCTCGCCTGCATCGAACAGGTTGAAGAGGGCGCGAACCTGACCGTAATCGTCATTGCCGTCGCGGTGGTTGAAGCGGCCCATCTCGCCTTCGATCTTCAGCGGCGGCTCCTTGGCGGAGGGCTCTTCCACCGGACCGTTCACCGAATTCGGTTCGTAATAGGCATCCGGGTTGCCGGAGAGAATCCCGCCATAGGTGTTCATCTGGCCATCGCGATTATAGTGATGTACCGGGCATTTCGGCTTGTTGACCGGGATCTGTTCGTAGTGCGTGCCGAGACGGTAACGATGGGCATCGGCGTAAGAGAAGATGCGTGCCTGCAGCATCTTGTCCGGCGAATGGCTGATGCCGGGAACGATGTTCGATGGCGAGAAGGCGGCCTGCTCGATCTCGGCAAAATAGTTTTCGGCGTTGCGGTTCAGTTCCATCGTGCCGATATCGATCGGCGGGAATTCCGAATGCGGCCAGACTTTCGTCAGGTCGAACGGATTGTAGGAGGTCTGTTGCGCCTGCGCCTCGGTCATGACCTGAACCTGCACCTTCCATGTCGGGAACTGGCCGTTCTCGATCGTGCCGAACAGGGCTTCCTGATAGCCTTCGCGCGTCCTGCCGATGATCGTCTCGGCCTCCTGGTTTACATAGTGCTTGTGGCCCTGCTGGGTCTTGAAGTGGAATTTCACCCAGAAGCGTTCGCCGTTTCCGTTCCACAGCGAATAGGTATGCGAGCCGTAGCCGTTCATATGCATCGGATCGATCGGCAAGCCGCGGTCCGACATCAGGATCGTCACCTGATGCAGGCTTTCCGGCGACAGCGACCAGAAGTCCCACATGGCCGTCGAGGAGCGCATGTTTGTCTTCGGGTGGCGCTTCTGCGTGTGGATGAAATCCGGGAACTTGTAGGGGTCGCGGACGAAGAAGACCGGCGTGTTGTTGCCGACCAGATCCCAGTTGCCGTCTTCCGTATAGAATTTCAGGGCGAAGCCACGCACGTCGCGCTCATGGTCGGCGGCACCGAGCTCGCCGGCAACGGTCGAGAAGCGGGCCAGCATCGGGGTCGATGCGCCCGGCTGGAGACACTTGGCCTTGGTATATCTGGAAATGTCACCGGTGATGGTGAGCGTGCCGAAAGCGCCCCAGCCCTTGGCGTGTACGACGCGCTCCGGGATACGCTCGCGGTTCTGGTGGGCCAGCTTCTCGATCAGCTGATAATCCTGGATCATCAACCCGCCGCGCGGGCCGGCGGTGATCGAATTCTGGTTGTCCGGCACGGGCGCGCCGGCAGTCGTCGTCAGGGTCGGGCGATCGGTCATGGTCTTCTCCCTCAGGTTTGAATGGCTTGCGGCCCGGACATCGCATGCTCCGGGCTGACTGGGTGAAATCTGGCACTTGAACTCGATAATCTCCAATCGTATTTTATAAAAAATTCGATTGGAAAAACTTATCGTGCTTACTCTTCGTCAGATGCGTTACTTCGAGGCCCTGGCATCCGCCCGCCATTTCGGCAGGGCAGCCCAGACGGTGAATGTCAGCCAGCCGGCACTCTCCGCCCAGATCATGGAAATGGAGGAGCATCTCGGCACGCGGCTCGTCGAGCGCAATCGCTCCGGCATAATTCTCACGGCCAAGGGAACGCAGGTGCTTCAGCGCATCCGCATTATCCTGGCCGACGTGGAGCGTCTTGAACAAACGGCGCGCGATGCTGAAGGCATCCTTGCCGGCCTCACCCGCATCGGCATCATCCCGACCGTCGCTCCCTATCTCGTTCCCCAACTGGTGCCGCATCTGCGCGGCCTCTACCCCCAGATCGAGATTGAACTGAAGGAAGCCGTCACCGACAGACTTATTGCGGATCTTGCCGATGGCAAGCTCGACGCCGTGATTGCGGCGCTGCCGATCGAGGCCGACCAGCTTGAAACGCGGCTTCTGTTCTCCGACCGGTTCTTCATGGCGATGGCACAGAACGAGACCGATATCCTGTCATCGCCGCTGATGGAAAACCAGCTCGATACGGAGCGGCTGCTTTTGCTCGAAGAAGGCCATTGCCTGCGCGATCAGGCACTGGCCGTCTGCGGTAGCGCGCCGAAACGCAATCTCGTCAATGTCGGGGCAACCTCGATGGCCACACTTTTGCAGATGGTGTCGCATGATATGGGTATGACGCTGATCCCCGAGATTGCCGTCGAGACGGAAATTGCCCGCAACAACCTGAGGATCGTGCCCTTCGGCAATCCGGCACCGGCGCGCGAGATCGGGCTGGTCTGGCGCCGGTCGAGTAGCCGCGTCGAGGATATGGCGGCGCTGGCCGATGCGGTGACAGGGTGCCGGCGTCCTGCGGGCAAGGGCGCAGAACTCGAAATGGCTTAGGCGATCCGATCGAACCTGCCTGTCAAGGCCGGGCGGGCGGGCAGACGGACTTGGCGCAGGCGCGATGCAACGATAAACCGTGAGGAGATGGTCATTGCCATCCCTGCCCTCATTGCCCCCCGATTACGAGATACCGATGACAGATGCCGCAACAAGCCCGGCCGCCAGCCAGCCGGAAAGCGAAGAACACTGGAAGCGCAATCTGTTCGTCTGCCTTTTCGGCTCGTTCACTACGATTATCGCCATGACGCTGCTTCTGCCGTTCCTGCCACTCTATGTGGAGGAACTCGGCGTCAGGGATCACGCCGCAATCGTGCAATGGTCTGGCATCGCCTATGGTGCGACGTTCTTTGCCGCAGCCTTCGTGGCACCGATCTGGGGCAGGCTCGGCGACCTCTACGGCCGCAAGCTGATGCTTGTGCGGGCCGCCATCGGCATGACGATCGCAATCTCGCTGATGGGGCTGGCGCAGACCGTCTGGCAGCTGGTGGCGCTGCGCCTGCTCGTCGGCCTTGCAGGCGGCTACGCATCCGGATCGATGGTGCTGGTTGCGGCACAGACGCCGAAGGAACGCTCAGCCTGGGCGCTCGGCACGCTTTCTGCCGGCATCATGGCGGGCAATCTCGTGGGCCCGCTGATCGGCGGGATATTGCCGCAGCTGATCGGTATCCGCATGACCTTCATGCTTGCCGGCGGCCTGATCTTCATCGCCTTTCTCGCCACCATCTTCCTGATCCGAGAAACGAAGCGTTCCGGCAAGCGCAAGCAGGCTGCCGGCAAGCACGGTTTCGCAGGCCTTGAGAACAAGGGCCCGGTTGCCGCCATGCTGGCGACGGGCATGCTCTTGATGTTCGCCAACATGTCGATCGAGCCGATCATAACGGTCTACGTTGCGCAGCTCATCAGCGACCAGAGCAACGTGACCTTCGTTGCCGGGCTGGTGATGTCGGCGGCCGCACTTGGCAGCGTGCTGTCGGCTTCCCGGCTCGGCAAGCTTGCCGACCGGATCGGCCATTGGCCCGTCATCATCGGAACACTTGGTGTTTCCTCGGTTCTTCTCATCCCGCAGGCTTTCGTCACGGAAAGCTGGCAACTGATTGTGCTCCGCTTCCTGATGGGGCTGGCTCTGGGCGGGCTCTTACCCTGCATCACCTCAGTCATCCGCCACAACGTGCCTGATGGCATGACCGGCAGCATTCTGGGCCTGTCGATCTCGTCGCAATATGTCGGCCAGGTCGCAGGGCCGGTCGCTGGCGGCTTCGTCGGCGGACATATCGGCATGCCCGCCGTGTTTCTCGGCACCTGCGTGCTGATGGCCGCAGGTGCCTTATTCTGCCTTGTCGCAAGACCACGCAATGCGACGCCCGAAACGGACTGAGATGCTGGGCCGTCAGGCGAGATACTTTTTGAAGAAGCCGGTGGTGCGGCTCCAGGCAAGATCGGCGGCAGCCTTGTCGTAGCGGGCAGCCGAGGTATCGTTGTTGAAGGCGTGGTTGACGCCCTCGTAAACGAAGATCTCGAAAGTCTTGCCGTTTTTCTGCAGGGCATCGCGATAGGCCGGGATGCCGGCATTGATACGCTCGTCGAGCCCGCCGTAATGAAGCATCAGCGGCGCCTTTATCGCGGGCACATCCTGCACATTGGGTTGGGCACCATAATAGGCAACGCCGGCATTGAGATTGGGGGAGGCGACCGCAAGGTTGTTCACCGCACCGCCGCCCCAGCAGAAGCCGATCGCCCCCACCTTGCCGTTGGCCCCGGAGATGCCGGCGAGATAGACGCGCGCGGCCTCGCCATTGGCCGACACACCTGCGGCATCGAGCGATGCGAAGAGCTGGCGGGCCTGATCCTCGTCTGCCGGTGTGCCGCCCTTGGGCGACAGGAAATCGACCGCCAGCGCGTTAAACCCTTCGAGCGCCATGCGGCGGGCGATATCCTTGATATGGTCGTTGAGGCCGCGGTTCTCGTGGATGACGATGATGCCGCCGAGCGGGCCGGAAGCCGATTTCGGCCGAGCCAGATAGGCCTTCATCGTGACGCCGTCGGCGCCTGCAAAGGTGACGGCCTGCGTGGTCAATCGATCATCCGCGGCCGGAACGATATCCGCCCTGGCGCTGCCTGCCGACAGCATCGGGACAATCGCTGCCGCAGCAGCACCGGAGCCTGCAAGCGTCGTCAGCCGTTCCATGAACCGGCGCCGGTCGAGATGAAGATGGGTGTATTCGTCATAGGCGTTGATCATCGCCTGCGTGACGGCCGGCGTCTCTGTCCGGCCTTCCGGCGATGTCTCGGCCGCCTGCGGCTTGCTGTTGTCCATGTTTCGTCCTCCGCTCACAGTGACTGCGAAGGACAATCTATAGCTGTTGCGATCAACTGGAAGATGACGCCGCCACGTGGCGATTTCGGCAGGCTACACTTGTTCGTGAGGGCGATCGGTGCCGATCAGTTGAAGATGATCCAGACGGCAAGCCAGATCCACATGCCGAGAAGGGCAAGAAGACCGAGGATGAAGGACTGCCGACGGTAGCGCAGGCGCGTGCCGGACAGGTGGAAATACGTGTGGGCGTAACGGGTGACGACAAAGATCCAACCGAGGATGACCGTCCCGATATTGTCTGCCGTGGTCGCGTAGAGCGCGAGGCTTGCCGCATGGAACAGCATCGGCAATTCGAACTGGTTCTTGAGGTTGTTATTGACCAGCAGGCTTTCCTTCGGCTCGCTCAGGTTCTCGCGAAAGCTCTCGCCACTGTAACCACCGGCAACGGCGCTGGCGCGCTTGCGGCCCAGCTGGATATAAAGAAAGAAGACGAGCGCGACATGCGCGATCATCGGCCAAATCGTTGCGCTGGTGGAAAGCATGGGAACCCCTATTGCTGGCGCCCTTCCCTTAAAGCCGCGCAGGCGGCGGCACAATGGCTGCGACAGGCGATGTCCCCGATCGAAGAGACCATCTCTCAGCATTGTGGATTTCTCGCCACGGCGGAGGGTTGAACCGGCACAATCATCGATCGTCACGACATGAAAGGGGCCGCGGTTGATGCCGCGGCCCCTTTTTCGGATAGTCCCAACGATAAGGGCGCGCCGTCACAACGACAGCGCACTGCCGCTCATCAGTTGCTGGCACCCGGATAGTTCGGGCTTTCGCGGGTGATCGTCACGCCATGCGGGTGGCTTTCGCGCAGGCCGGCACCGGAGATGCGCACGAAGGTCGCCTTTTCCTGGAAGTCCTTGATGTCCTTGCCGCCGACATAGCCCATGGCAGCCTTCAGGCCGCCGGCGAGCTGGTGCAGCACTGCCGAAACCGGGCCCTTGTAGGGAACCTGGCCTTCGATGCCTTCCGGCACGAGCTTCAGCGTGTCGCGCACTTCCGCCTGGAAGTAGCGGTCTGCCGAGCCGCGAGCCATGGCGCCGACGGAACCCATGCCGCGGTAAGCCTTGAAGGAACGGCCCTGGTAGAGATAGACCTCGCCGGGGCTCTCATCCGTGCCGGCGAGAAGCGAGCCGACCATGACGGCGGAAGCGCCGGCAGCGATCGCCTTGGCAAAATCGCCCGAGAACTTGATGCCGCCATCGGCGATGACCGGAATGCCGTGCTTGTTTGCTTCGGCAACCGAGGCCATGACGGCCGCAAGCTGCGGAACGCCGACGCCTGCGACAACGCGTGTGGTGCAGATCGAGCCCGGACCGATGCCGACCTTGATGCAGTCAGCGCCCGCATCGATGAGGGCCTTGGTGCCTTCGGCGGTGGCGACGTTGCCAGCGATGATGCGGATCGCGTTCGACATGCGCTTGGTGGCGGCCACCGCATCGAGAACCTTCTGCGAATGGCCGTGAGCGGTATCGACGACGATAACGTCGACACCGGCATCGATCAGGCGCTCGGCGCGCTCGACGCCGTCAGAACCGGTCGAGATGGCGGCAGCAACGCGCAGGCGGCCATGCATATCCTTGGCAGCATTCGGGTTGAGCTGCGACTTCTCGATATCCTTGACGGTGATCAGGCCGACGCAGCGGCCTTCGTTATCGACGACCAGCAGCTTTTCGATACGGTGCGAATGCAGGAGGCGCTTGGCTTCAGCCTGCTCGACGCCATCCTTGACCGTGATGAGATTGTCCTTCGTCATCAGCTCGTAGATCTTCTGCGACGGATCGGAGGCGAAGCGGACGTCACGGTTGGTCAGGATGCCGACGAGGCGGCCCGGACGGCCACCGTTTTCAACGACCGGAATGCCGGAAATGCTATGCGCCTTCATCAGGGCAAGCGCTTCGGCAAGCGTCGCATCCGGGCCGATGGTGACCGGGTTGACGACCATGCCGCTTTCGAACTTCTTGACCTGGCGGACCTCTTCGGCCTGCTCGATCGGGGTCAAATTGCGGTGGATGACGCCCATGCCACCCGACTGCGCCATGGCAATCGCAAGGCGGCTCTCGGTGACGGTATCCATGGCCGAGGACATGATCGGAAGCGAAAGGTCGATGTCCTTGGCGACGCGGGTCGAGATATTGGTCTGTCCCGGCATGATTTCGGAATGACCCGGCTGCAGCAGGACATCGTCAAATGTCAGAGCCTCTAAGCCTGTTGCAGTTTCGATGATGCGTGCCATGGCCAATTCCTTCAGTTGAATAGGCAGAATCCCGCGGAAAAAGAGAAAATCCCTGTCCCGTTGTTCCTGCATGAAATGCTTTGGAGTTGGCGAGGGCTGGTAACACGTTCATGAGGGGAAGGGAACAGAAAAAACCCGGAGGGCTGCCCCTCCGGGTTTGCATGGCTCGTTAAATCCGTACCAAACGGCGTCAGATGTCGAACTGATAGCTCTTCGGCACGAAGCGGTAGCCGGTTTCCTGCTTTTCGGCGAAACCGACAGCCGGGAACGGCATGTGATAGCCGAGAAAGGCGACGCGATCCGCGGCGATCATATCGAAAACCTTCTTGCGGCTGGCTGCGGCCTGGGCCTTGTCCATGTCGAACTTCACTTCCCAATCCGGCCGCTGCAGCGACAGGACATAATGGTTGGCCGTGTCGGCGGTGAGGACCAGGCGCTTGTTTTCCGACTGGACATTGAAGACCAGATGGCCCGGCGTGTGGCCGGGTGCTGCGATGGCGGTGATGCCGGTCACGACGTCGCCGCCGTCCTTGAGGAAGGTCATCTTCTCGACGACGGGCTTTACATTCGCAATGACCGCCTTGTGATTGCCTTCGGCCGGCGTGCCGGCGCGCGCCGTGTCGGTCCAGAAATTGTATTCGGTTTCACCGGTGACATAGCGGGCGTTGGCAAAGGCCGGCTTGCCGCCTGCCATGACGCCGCCGATATGATCGCCGTGCAGATGCGTCAGCACGACGATGGAAATGTCTTCCGGCTTGTAACCCGCAACGGCGAGCCCATCCGTCAGGCGGCCGGCGCCCATGGCGGCGCCCGCCTCGCCGAAGCCGGTATCGAACAGGATGACATCCTTGCCGGTGTCGATCAGCGCCGGGGTGAAGCTATTGACGAACTGGTCGCCGGGAAGAAAATTCTGCTTGAGGAGCGCTGCCACCGTCTCAGGCGGCTGGTTGGTGCCGAAGGTCTCGCCCGGCGCGCCGGATGCGCGTGCGCCATCCTTGACGACGACGACCTTGAAATTGCCCAGCTTGAATTCGTGAAGGTCGGGTGGGTTAACGCGATCGTTGCTCACTGTCTTCGTCTCCTGTGCCAATGCCTGGCCCTTGATAATCGCCGGCGCGACCAGAACTGCGGCACCCGCGGTTCCCAGTAGCGTCCTGCGCCTGATATTGATGTTCGTCATGCTTACCCTCCTGCCCCTGGCATCGCCATGTCCCTGTGGTTGCGCGCATTTGGCCCAACGCGGGGCAAAATAACGGAGATGCAACCAATCGGAATGGGCAGTCACGCAGACGTGACGCCAGAATCCAAAAGTTGAAAATGAGCAGTTGGCAGGACCGATCAACACGTCTACAGGATCGGCCACGGCCGACTTGCCGAGCCGATACAGGCCTTCCTCATGAACCGCATCATTCCGATGATCCTTGCCGTGGCGCTCTTCATGGAGCAGATGGATTCCACGGTTATCGCCACCGCTCTTCCGACCATCGCAACAGACCTTGGCGTCAGTCCGATCACGCTCAAACTCGCACTGACCGCCTATATGGTGGCACTTGCGATGTTTATCCCGATCAGCGGATGGATGGCGGACAAATTCGGCGCCAAAAAAATCT
This sequence comes from Neorhizobium sp., assembly GCA_028283725.1. Taxonomy (GTDB): domain Bacteria; phylum Pseudomonadota; class Alphaproteobacteria; order Rhizobiales; family Rhizobiaceae; genus Neorhizobium. Next base: position 1,312,927 of record JAPWKC010000004.1, read on the forward strand.
TTCGGCTCGCCATCCTGATCTTCGTCGTCGGTTCGATCTGCTGTGCCATGTCCGGCTCGCTGCTCGAATTCGTCGTGTCGCGCTTCCTTCAGGGAATGGGCGGGTCGATGATGACACCGGTCGGGCGGCTGGTGCTGCTGCGCACCAACAAGCGCAGCGAGCTGGTTTCCGCCATGGCGCTCTTCACCATCCCCGCACTGGTCGGCCCGCTTACGGGCCCGCCGATCGGCGGCTTCATCACCACCTATTTCAGCTGGCACTGGATCTTCCTGATCAACGTGCCGATCGGCTTGCTCGGCATCTTGCTGACGACGATCTTCCTGCCGGAGATCGCTCCGACCCAGCCGCCGAAGCTCGACTGGAAGGGCTTCGTGCTGACCTCCATTTCGGCGGCGGGCATCGTCTTCGGCCTGTCGGTGATCGGCCTGCCGGCGCTGCCGCCTGCCATCGGCATTGGGGCAACGGCGGCCGGCGCGATTGCCACGGTTCTTTACATCCGCCATGCCCGCCAGCACCCGGCGCCGATCCTCAATCTGCGGATCTTCCAGGATCAGGCGTTTCGCGCAGCGGTCGGGGGCGGCACGATGTTCCGTATCTCGACCGGCGCCATTCCCTTCCTGATGCCGCTGATGCTGCAGCTCGGTTTCGGCCTCAACGCCTTCCAATCGGGCATGATCACCTTTTCCGGCGCGATCGGCGCCCTGACGGTGAAGTTCATCGCAAGGCGCACCTTCGCGCTGACCGGCTTTCGTACCACGTTGATCTGGGCGGCCTCGCTCGGCGCCGTGATGACGGCGGTGAACGGCTTCTTCACGCCGGACACGCCACATATCCTGATCATCGTATCGCTGCTCGTGGGCGGGCTCTGCCGGTCGTTCTTCTTCACCGGCACGAACGCGCTTGCCTATTCCGAGGTGAGCGACCAGCAGGCCAGCCAGGCAACCTCGATGTCCTCGGTATTCCAGCAGGTCAGCCTTGCGCTCGGCGTGGCGTTTGCCGCCTTCATCCTGGAAATCTCGTCCTTCGTCTCAGGCACGGAACTGACGCTTTCCGATTTCCATCTCGCCTTCTTCCTGGTCGCGGCGATATCGGTCCTGTCGATCTGGCCGCTCGTCAAGCTGCCGGCAAGTGCCGGTTCTGCCGTATCGGGCCATGGGGCCCGGCGCACCGCCCAGGCTCAGGCCGGCGAGTAACAGCGATTGCCAAACGAAAAGGCGGATGGTGCTCCATCCGCCTTTTTTCAGTTTCCAGACTTTCGATCAGTCCTGATCGGCATCGTTCTCGTGACGATGATCCGGATCGTCGTCATAGCGATCGTCCCGGTCGTCGTAATCGTCTTCTTCCTCGCGATCGTCCGATATCGCCGATGCCGCGCCACGGCCTTTGAAGTGCTTGGCGAGCAGGAACATCTCGACGGATTCGGCACGCGACGAGCCCGGCTTGATATGGATGACCTGTTTGAAGTTCTGCTTCAACATGTTGAGCAGATCCTTTTCCGTGCCACCCTGGAAGGTCTTGGCGAGGAAATGTCCACCGGGGCCGAGCACTTCCACGGCGAAGTGGGCCGCGACTTCACACAGGTGCATGGTGCGCAAATGGTCGGTCTTCTGGTGGCCGGTCGTCGGGGAGGCCATGTCGGAAATGACGAGATCCGGCGTGCCGCCGATCGCTTCCATCAACAGGCGCGGCGCGTCCGGATCGAGAAAGTCGAGCTGCAGGATCTTGACGCCAGCCAGAGGCGCCATTTCGAGGAAATCGATCGCCGCGACGCGGATATCCTCATCCGTCGAACCGGTGACGTTTGCGGCGATCTGCGACCAGCTGCCGGGTGCAGCGCCCAGATCGATGATGCGGCGGGCGCCCTTCATGATCTGGTGTTTCTCGTCGATCTCCAGCAATTTGAACGCCGCGCGGGCGCGATAGCCTTCCAGCTTCGCACGCTGCACATAGGGGTCGTTGATATGGCGTTCGAGCCAACGGCGCGACGAAGCCTTCAACTTGCCCTTCTTGACCTTCTGGCCGAGCTTGCGGCCGGTGCGGTTGCTTCCTACCGGTGGTTTGGTCATCCCTTTGTCCCTCTGTGCGCCGGCGGGTGGCCAGCCGTTTCGGCCTGGCCTTCATCACGATTGGGACCGGAGCCCCGGCGGGCGCGAATGCGGCGCCAGACGCCATCATCCGCCATCATGTCGGTCAACAGACCTTCTCTCAAGCCGCGGTCGGCAACCCGCATGCGCGGACTTGGCCAGCGGCGACGGATCGCCTCAAGGATGGCGCAGCCGGCCAGAACCAGATCGGCGCGGTCGGCACCGATACACGGATTTGCAGCGCGACCGGCGAAATCCCAGGAGAGAAGCCTGTCCTGCATGGCGCTGACTTCGGCATCCGTCAGCCAGACGCCATCGACCTTGCGGCGATCGTATTTCGACAGACCGAGATGCAGACCAGCGAGCGTCGTGACCGTGCCCGAGGTGCCGATCAGATAAAAATCCTCCGCACCGGCGCGGCGCGACGGACCGACGGGCGGGCATTCGAAGGCGGCCAGCATGCCCTCGACCTCGGCGACCATCGCGGCGAAGACGTCATCGGTGACATCCCGGCCGCCATGGCGCTCCGACAAGGTGACGACGCCGACGGGCAAGGACGTCCAGTGGGTGATGTGATTGGCAAGGCGGCTGGAACGGTTTTCATCGATGCGGATGACGGCGATCTCCGACGAGCCGCCGCCGATATCGAAGAGCACGACGGAACGTGCCTCGCGCCCGACCAGCGACGAGCAGCCGGATACGGCCAGACGGGCCTCCGTCTCGCGGTCGATGATCTCGAGGCTCAATCCCGTCTCGCGCTTGACGCGCGCCAGGAACTCCTCGCCGTTGGTGGCGGCGCGGCAGGCTTCCGTCGCGATCAGCCGCATGCGGCGGATCGGCCTGTTGGCGAGCTTGCCGGCGCAGATGCGCAGTGCCTCGACGGCACGATCCATCGCATCCTGCGAGAGCCGGCCGGTCGAGGCCAGCCCCTCGCCGAGCCTGACGATGCGCGAAAACGCATCGACGACCCGGAATTGTCCAGGCCGTGTCGGCTGGGCGATCAGCAGTCGGCAATTGTTGGTGCCAAGATCGAGGGCCGCATACAGATCCTCGCGCGGCGGCACCTGCTTGTAGGCCGCAGCGCCGTGAAGTTGCGAAGCCGCCTGCCCGCCCTTGGCACCGGCATCCTTGCCATGCGCGGTGCGATTGCCGCCGTCCGGCGATTTCGCCGTCGTCGACTTGGCGGGCGCAGTGGCCGGCGCCTTGGACTGGGTCAGGGGGCGGCCCTGAAGCCCGCGTCCACCGCGGTGCTTCTTGCGGCGGCGGCCGCGCGGCTGATCGCCGGCCGGCTCGTTGCCCGCAGCGTGTTCGACAGACGACGATGCCGGCTCGCTGACAACGGCAGGCGTTTCGGTCGACAGGGTGTTTGCCTGGGAGGCGCGCGATTTCGAGCGCCGACGCTTGCGCTTGCGCGCACGGGTGTCCGGCTCGTTGCTATCAGGGCGTCCCGCACCGGCGGCCAGCGGGGCCGCATCAGCACGTGGGGCTTGCGCCGCAGGCCGGCTCTTGCCGTTCCGCTTCGCCTTGCGCCGACGAGAAGATTTGCCCGAGGGCTTTCCTTCTGCGCGCATGCCCGCCGACGCCCCGCCTTCTGGCGGCTTTGCGCCGCTATCGGGGTCCATCACGTATGTTCCATCTCGCCGCGCAACACCTTCAAAGGCATGCCGCAGGCGTCCAATCGTTTTCGTTGCTCCTAGGATAACAGCGCAAGGGCGCTTCGCCAACGGGTTTTTAGAAGCCTGTGCACCGTCATAAAAATCTCGAGATTTTTTTCACAAAGGGTATTTGCAAGTGCGAAACGTTTGGTTATAAGCCGCGCACACCGTGACCGTGTCGAGTTCGATGCGTCCTTGCTGGGGAATAGTTCAACGGTAGAACGACGGACTCTGACTCCGTTAATCTTGGTTCGAATCCAGGTTCCCCAGCCAATTCTCTCTCCCGAATAGACGATTATGAAATATCTCCGTTCTGCCTTGCCGGTCACATGCTTCCGGTCGTCCCCTATATGCCGAAACAGGCAAGCGCACGGGTCGCAGAGCACGGGCGCAGAGGTATTTCAGTCCACTGCGCCCCTCAGAATCGGCGGGCGCAATAGCATATCTTTTTGACAAACACGTATCTTCGCACATTTTCCCATATCGCTCGGCGGCGCGACTCGCTAATATGGGTTGGCGTTCTGGTTTGACCCCCGACTACGGTGAATGCACGGAATCGTGCATTGAATTGGTTGACCGTCAGGTGTCCTATCAAAGTTTACGAAACATATTGATTCCCAACGGGATGCGATATCGCGCAGTGGCGTGATCGAGCAGACCGAATGCTGTGGCACAACCCGCTCAGGAGGGCCCATGCTGAATGAATCTTTGTTCGATGCGTTTGCCAAGACTTATGAAGCGCGACGCGAAACGGATATGTCGATCAGCGACTATCTGAACCTCTGCAAAAAAGACCCGATGGCTTATGCCAATGCCACCGAGCGGCTGCTGGCGGCAATCGGCGAGCCGGAAATGATCGATACCGCCAAGGATGCCCGCCTTGGCCGGATGTTCATGAACCGGACGATCCGTTCCTACCCCGCCTTCGAAGGCTTCCACGGCATGGAAGAGACGATCGAGAGGATCGTTTCCTTCTTCCGCCATGCCGCACAGGGGCTCGAAGAGCGCAAACAGATCCTCTACCTGCTCGGACCGGTCGGCGGCGGCAAATCCTCTTTGGCAGAGCGGCTCAAGCAGTTGATGGAGACCTATCCCATCTATGTGCTGAAGGCCGGCGACGAACTCAGCCCGGTTTTCGAAAGCCCGCTCAACCTCTTCGACCCCACCACGATGGGAGCGCTGCTGCTTGAGGAATACAAGATTCCGACCCGGCGTCTGAGCGGATTGATGAGCCCTTGGTGCCTGAAGCGGCTCGACGAATTTTCCGGCGACATCTCCAAATTCCGGGTCGTCAGGATGCAACCCTCACGACTGAGGCAGATCGGCATTGCCAAGACGGAGCCGGGCGACGAGAACAACCAGGATATTTCCTCGCTCGTCGGCAAGGTGGATATCCGCAAGCTCGAACATTTCTCGCAGAACGATCCGGATGCCTACAGCTATTCGGGCGGGCTGAACCGCGCCAACCAGGGCGTTCTCGAATTCGTCGAGATGTTCAAGGCGCCGATCAAGATGCTTCACCCGCTTTTGACGGCGACACAGGAAAGCAATTACATCGGCACCGAGAATATCGGCGCCATCCCGTTTTCGGGCGTCATCCTGGCGCATTCCAACGAATCCGAATGGCAATCCTTCAAGGCCAACAAGAATAACGAGGCCTTCATCGACCGCATCTGCGTCATCAAGGTGCCCTATTGCCTGCGGGTGACGGAAGAGGAAAAGATCTACGAGAAGCTGATCCAGGGATCGGAACTGGTGGATGCGCCCTGCGCGCCTGGAACGCTTGAGATGCTGGCGCGTTTCTCGGTTCTGTCGCGGTTGCGCAAGCACGAGAATTCCACCTATTTCGCCAAGATGCGTGCCTATGACGGCGAAAGCCTGAAGGAGACGGATCCGCGGGCGAGAAGCGTGCAGGAATACAAGGACGCGGCCGGCGTCGATGAAGGGATGGACGGGATTTCCACTCGTTTCGCCTTCAAGGTGCTTGCCTCGACCTTCAACCATCATACGAGCGAGGTCGGCGCAGACCCGGTTCACCTGATGTATGTGCTGGAACAGGCGATCCGCCGCGAGCAATTTTCCGATGAGACGGAGAAGCGCTATATCGAATTCATCAAGGCCGAGCTTGCACCGCGCTATGCGGAGTTCATCGGCAACGAGATCCAGAAAGCCTATCTGGAATCCTACGCGGATTACGGGCAGAACCTTTTCGATCGCTATGTCGATTACGCAGATGCCTGGATCGAGGATGTCGATTTCAAGGATCCCGATACCGGACAGCTGCTCGACCGCGAGCTTCTGAACCAGGAACTGACGAAGATCGAGAAGCCGGCGGGAATTGCCAACCCGAAGGATTTCCGCAACGAAATCGTCAAGTTCTGCCTGCGGTCACGCGCCAATCATGGCGGCAAGAACCCGTCCTGGACGAGCTACGAGAAGATCCGCGAAGTCATCGAAAAGCGGATGTTCTCCCAGGTGGAAGATCTTCTGCCGGTCATCTCCTTCGGGTCCAAGAAGGACGGAGATAGCGAAAAGAAGCATAGTGATTTTGTCTCGCGCATGACAGAGCGCGGATATACCGACCGGCAGGTCCGCCGACTGGTGGAGTGGTACATGCGTGTCAAACAGGCAGGTTAATCTAAACTGGAGCCAACATGCACATTGTCGACCGCCGGCTTAATCCGCGCGGTAAAAGTCTGGAAAATCGTCAGCGGTTCTTGCGGCGCGCCAAGAGCGCCGTCCAGCAGGCAGTCAAACGCTCCCTGCAAAACCGGAGCATCCGTGATGTGCTCGACGGCGGCGAGATAAGCCTGCCGATCGATGGTGTGGCCGAGCCCAACTTGCGCCGCCGGGAAGGCGGGATCAGCGATCAGGTTCTGCCCGGCAACCGCGCCTTCGTCGAAGGCGACATCATTCCCCGGCCCCCAGGACGAAACGGGGGCCGGCCAAAGGATGCCGGAGAGGGCGACGGCGAAGACGCGTTCCGCTTCGTGCTGACGCGCGAGGAATTCCTTGACGTGTTCCTCGACGATCTCGAACTTCCGGACCTTGCCAAGCGCCGTCTCAGCGAGACGGAAGAAACCAGCCCCTCGCGCGCCGGATTTTCAGTCTCCGGTTCGCCCGCCAACATAGCTGTCGCGCGTACGACGCGGCTTGCCATGATGCGGCGCATTGCGCTCAAACGGCCAAGGACCGACGAGATCGAGGCCTTGCAGAAACGCCTCGACGACTGCGAGAATGAGGAAGAGCGCCTGGCGCTCGCCGAAGAGTTGCTGCTCCTGAAGGAGAAGGGCAAGCGCATCCCCTATATCGATCCGCTCGATGTGCGCTACCGGCGCTTCGAGAACGAGCCGAAGCCGGTCGCCAAGGCGGTGATGTTCTGCCTGATGGATGTCTCCGGCTCGATGTCGGAACACATGAAGGATCTCGCCAAGCGCTTCTATCTGCTTCTCTATCTCTTCCTGTCGCAGCGCTACAAGAAGGTCGAAATCGTGTTCATCCGCCACACGGACAAGGCCGAGGAGGTGGACGAGGAAACCTTCTTCTACGGGCCGGCGACCGGCGGCACGCTGGTGTCGAGCGCGCTTGAGGCCATGCGGCGCATCGTGGCCGCGCGTTTCGATCCGGCCGAGTGGAACATCTATGCGGCGCAGGCCTCGGACGGCGACAATTCCTATTCCGACGGCACGCGGACGGAACAGCTTCTGCGGCACGAGATCCTGCCGCTCTGCCAGTATTTCGCCTATATCGAGGTCGACGAGGAAAGCGGCATTTCAACCTCTTCGCGCTCGCCGCTGTGGATGCTCTATGACGGATTGCGTCAGGCGGCGCTGCCGCTTTCCATGCGCAAGGTCTGCCGGAAGAACGAGATCTTCCCCGTCTTTCACGACCTCTTCCAGAAACGCGGCAGCGAAAAGGTGGCGACATGACGGTTGCGACGGCCAAGGGCGTGAAGCACGGACTGCTGTTCGAGGGTGCGGACTGGGATTTCCAAACCCTGCAGAACATCCATGATGCCTGCCAGGACATCGGCATTGGTGAACTCGGGCTCGACGTCTATCCGAACCAGATCGAGGTGATCACTTCGGAACAAATGCTCGACGCCTATTCCTCGACCGGCATGCCGCTCTTCTATCGCCACTGGTCGTTCGGCAAGCATTTTGCCCATCACGAGGCCTTCTATCGCGGCGGCTACCGGGATCTGGCCTATGAGATCGTCATCAACTCCTCGCCCTGCATCTCCTACCTGATGGAGGAGAATACGGCGACGATGCAGACGCTCGTCATCGCGCATGCCGCCTTCGGCCATAACCATTTCTTCAAGAACAACTATCTCTTCAAGCTCTGGACGGATGCCGAGGGGATTCTCGACTATCTCGGCTTTGCCAAAGGCTATATTTCCCAGTGCGAGGAAAAATATGGCGAGATCGCCGTCGAGCGGACGCTGGATGCCGCCCATGCACTGATGTCGCACGGCGTGCATCGACACGCGGGGAAGGTGAAGCTCAACCTGCGCGAGGAGCAGAAGCGCGAGCAGGAGCGGCGGCTGCACGAGGAGCAGATGTTCGATGACCTGTGGCGCACGGTGCCAGCCGGCAAGGCTGCGAGCGCCAGCGATGCGGATTTCGAACGTCGGCGGGCGGCGCTCGGCCTGCCGCAGGACAACCTTCTCTATTTTCTGGAGAAATCCGCGCCGCGCTTGGCGCCCTGGCAGCGCGAGATCTTGCGCATCGTGCGCCATGTGGCCCAGTATTTCCATCCGCAGCGACAGACAAAGGTGATGAACGAGGGCACTGCGACCTATGTCCATTACCGGATCATGAACCGGTTGCACGAGCGCGGGCAGCTTAGCGACGGCAACTATCTCGAATTTCTGAAATCCCACGCAAACGTCGTGTTCCAGCCGACCTATGACGATCCGCGGTTTTCCGGCTTCAACCCCTATGCACTCGGCTTTGCGATGATGCAGGATATCGAGCGGATCGTGACGCAGCCAACGGCGGAAGATCTTGCATGGTTTCCCGATATCGCCGGCCGGGGCGACGCGATGACGGTGCTGCGCGGCATCTGGGCGGATTACCGTGACGAGAGTTTCATCGCACAGTTTTTAAGCCCGCATCTGATCCGTCAGTTGCGGCTCTTCCACCTCTTCGACGATCCCGAACAGGAGGAAGGCATTCTGGTCTCCGCCATCCACGACGAGCGCGGCTATCGCCGCATCCGCCGCCAGCTGGCGCGGGAATACGATATCGGCTGGACGGATCCGAGCATCGAAGTGGTCGATGTGGATCTTGCGGGAGACCGGCGGCTTCTGGTGCACCACCGCGTGACGAACGGCTGGCAGCTGGAGGAAAAGGATACGAGACATGTCCTGCAACAGCTCGCCGACCTCTGGGGCTATGACGTGCTGTTGCAGGAAATCGATGGCGAGGACGATGTGCTTACGGAATATCACGCCTATCCGCGTGGCAAGCTGACGGCGGCCTGAGCCGCCCTAATCAGGCCTGTTGCGGCGCCTCTTCGCGCAGCTTGTGTGCGGGCACGCACAGGGACGCAAAAACGATCAAGGCCGCCATGATCAGCATTGCGATGAAGGTCATGTGCAGCGCCGATTGCAGAACCATCCGCAGGTTTTCACCGCCATCGGCGGCCGGTGTTCCGTTCAGGAGATTGCGCAGCTGATCGGGTGTTACCACGCCGCCGGTCGCTCCATGTGTCAGTCCGTAGCTCAACACCGCGCCGAGAATGGCTGCACCCAGTGTGCTTCCCAGGTTTCGGGCAAAGACGTTGGAGGCCGTGGCGCTACCGCGTTCGGCATGTCCGGCGCTCTCCTGGGTGATGATCAGGGCGCAGATGTTCAAGAGCCCCATGCCAAGTCCCATGAGGAAGGAGCCTGTGCCGGCAAGCACGGGCGAGCTTCCCGGTGTCAGGAAGACGAGCAGGACGGACCCCACCGGCACGAAGAGGCTTCCGACGATCATCAAAGGCCGGAGCCCGAAGCGATGGAAGGTCCGCGAACAGAATGTCGCGCCGATCGGCCAGCCGAGGAGAAGCATGGTGAGCGCAAAACCGGCAACGAGCGGCGAGCGATCGAGAACCGTCTGCACATACATCGGCAGAAAGGTGGTCAGCCCCATGATGGCCATGGACGCGAAGAAGACCGCAACGTTGGACGCAGCGATCGGGCGATGCAGCCAGAGGCCGGGCGCGACCATGGGATCTTCTGCGCGCGCCTCCTGACGGAGGAACAACAGGAGGCTTGCGATGAACACGACAACGGCGATGAGCGTACCTGCCGAGAAGACGTTTTCCGTTTCGGTCAGTGCGATCATCAGGGCTGAGATACAGATGGCGAAGAGAACTGCGCCGGTAACGTCGATCGAGACGCGGCGGGTGTGTTTTTCCTCGTGATAGAAAAACACGAAACCGGCAGCGGCCAGAATGCCGACCGGCACGTTGATCCAGAAGATCCAGGCCCAGGGCAGGCTGTGAATGATGAGGCTGCCGAGCACCGGGCCAAGCACGGCCGACAAGGCCCATACGCTTGCAAGATAGCCCTGCACCTTACCGCGCTGTCTGCCGGGGAAAAGATCGCCGACGATCGTCATCGACACGGGCTGCACGGCACCGGCGCCAATGCCCTGCAACAGGCGAAAGGCGATCATCGACGGCATCGACCAGGCAAACCCGGCCAGAACCGAGGCGACAAGAAATATGGCGATGCCGAGAAGCACGATCGGCTTGCGGCCATAGATATCCGAGAGTTTTCCGAAGACGACCGTAAGAGCGGTCTGAGACAGGAGGAAGCCCGAGAAGACCCAGCTGTAGAGATTGAGCTGGCCAAGCTGGGCTGCGATCTGCGGCATGGCGGTGGAAACGATTGTCGCCTCGATGGCGATCATTGCCATGGAAGCCATGATCGCGGCAACGACGAAGCCGCGGTGAGAACGCATGTCGGTCATGAAGTTTTCCGGAACCGCCGCAGGATCGGCAGCTATCGATATCGGCGGTCGGACGGCCGTCAGTCCCTAGTTGAATGTCCCGGTTGCAACCTGACGTCAAGCCCAACTTTGATCCAAATCAAAACCTGATACAATTATGCTGCCGGTGTCTTTAAGGGCCATGAAAGAGCGTCTACGAACGTCTTCCCCTTCTCGCCGCCGCTGGCGGTTGCCACCGATATTGCGGCCGCCACGAGCAAAACTGCCAGCACGACCATCAGCGTGGCCGAAACGCCCGCGAAGCGACGGCCGACAGAGGCCCCTCGTGAGACCGGCCCGGCGCGTGGGTAGATGTGACGCCGCAATTGCCGCACGGCCCCGGCAAGCGCCGTCAGCACCGACCCGGACCCTTCGGCGCCTTCTGCGGCAACGCTTGCGCAGGCATGAAATCCAGTCTCAGCGTGATATGGTCAGGAACACAACAGACGGCGCCCGGCACGTGGTCGCTTTCGAACATGGCAAAATGGACCGCCGACTGCCGGTCGGTGAAAATGCCGCCGACGAGCCCGTCGCGATCACAGACGATCCAGCGCCCATGACGATCGCGACCAACGGTGAAACGGATGCCGGACAGGGCCGCCGGCGGCGCGAATTGCTGAACGGATGTGCGCATGGCCATGCCCTCAACCGATCGCCATGCGGGCAGCGACGGCTGCAACCAGAGCCAGCCCGAGAACGACGGCCAGGCGGATGAAGGCCGCTGGATCGATTACACCCGTCCTTGCCTGCCGTCCCCTCGTCTGCGGTCTTTCAGAGACTGCGTGACTGGCACCCCCGGCACCCTTGGCACCCCCGGCACCCTTGGCACCCCCGGCACCCTTGGCCAGGCGGCGGCGCTGCGCATTGGCCTCCATGAGATGAATGAGGTGAAGATATCCCAGACGACCATACATTGCTGCTTGCTCCCGGCTTTTGCCATTGTCCCGAGGGATGCGAAACCTCACCCACCCAGGGGCGCACCAGATCGGTGCACGGCAGAAACCTAGCGTCCCGGCCATAGGCTTTCGATTGGCGTGACCGGGCAAAGAAATAGGAAAGCCGTAAGGATAGCCGTCACTTTTCGTTTGCGCGGCCTGGTTTGGAGCGGCATGTTCGGACGATAATAAAAGGGAGCCATGGATGACTGCGGATACAATCGTGCTCGGAGCCGGTATCATCGGCGTTTCGACGGCGCTTCAGCTGGCGCGGCGCGGCAAATCCGTGGTGCTGGTGGACAAGGGCCAGCCGGGGCGCGAGACCTCCTACGGCAATGCCGGCCTCATCCAGCGCGAAGGCGTGGTGCCCTACGGTTTTCCGCAGCAGTTCGGCACCATCTTGCGCTATGCGCTCAACAACCGGATCGATGCGCATTTCCACTGGGGGGCCATCCCATCCGTGTCGTCCTTTCTGGCGAAATACTGGTGGCATTCGAACCTGTCGCGCCACCAGCTGATTGCGCGGGCCTATGCGCCGCTGATCGAACATTCGATCGCCACCCATAACGAGCTGATCGAAGAAGCCGGCGCGCAGGATCTCATCGTCAAGAACGGCTGGAAGGAAGTCTTTCGCACCAACGCCAAGCACGATCACGAAGTGCGCGAGGCCGAGCGGCTGTCGCGGGATTACGGGATCGCGTTCAAATCGTTGTCACGCGCCGATGTGGCTGCCGACGAGCCCAACCTTTCCGGCGATTTCGTCGGTGGCCTCAAATGGCAGGATCCGTGGTCCGTGCGCGATCCGCTGGCATTGACGCAGGCCTATGTGGCATTGTTCGAAAAGCTCGGCGGGCGCGTGCTGAAGGGCGATGCGCGCAGCCTTTCGCAGACCGCTACCGGCTGGCGCATCGTCGCAGGCGACGGCACTGTCGAAGCCAAGGATGCGGTGGTGGCGCTCGGCCCCTGGTCCGAGATTGTGACGCGACCGCTCGGCTATCGCTTTCTTGCCGGCGTCAAGCGCGGTTATCACATGCATTACAGCACGCGCGGCAATGCGCAGCTCAATGGCTGGACGATGGATGCCGAGCGCGGCTACTTCCTTGCGCCGATGCGGCAGGGGATCAGGCTGACGACAGGGGCCGAGTTTGCCAGACGCGATGCGCCGAAAACGCCGGTGCAGCTGCAGCGGGCAGAGGCCGTGGCGCGGACGACCTTCCCTCTCGGCGAACGGCTGGACAAGGAGCCGTGGATGGGCGCACGCCCCTGCACGCCCGACATGATGCCGGTGATCGGCCCTGCCCCACGCCACAAGGGCCTCTGGTTCGCCTTCGGCCATGCCCATCACGGCCTGACGCTCGGCCCGGTGACGGGACAGGTGATCGCGGAAGCAATCACCGGAGAGAAGACACTGATCGATATTTCAGCCTATAGTCCCCTGCGTTTCAATGCCTGAATTGCGGCCTGAGACAGCCAAGACAAGCAGCCGCAAAGACAAGCGGAAAAAAGGCCCTGCCCGACCGCCCATGGACGATATCAGCTACGCCCAGATCTTCTTCGACAACCATCCCGATATCGAGGTGCTCGAAGCCTTCGTGATCGATGTCAACGGCGTGCCGCGCGGCAAGTGGATCCCGCGCGAGCGGGCGCTCGACATTCTTTCCTCCGGCATGGCCATGCCGCGATCGGTCTATGCGCTCGATGTGTGGGGACGCGACGTCAATGCCGCCGGCCTTGCCGAGGGCACCGGCGATCCCGATGGGATATGCATGCCGGTGCCGAGCACGCTTTCCCGCGTCACCTGGCTCAACCGGCCGACGGCGCAGGTTCTGCTCGGCATGAAGGATACGACAGGCACTGGGTTCTACGGCGATCCGCGGCAGGTGCTTGCCAACGTTCTTTCCGGCTTCAGACGGATCGGATTGACGCCGGTGGTGGCAACGGAACTGGAATTCTACCTGATCGACCCGGTGCGCTCGGCGCTCGACCCGGTCCGCCCGCCGAACTCGCGCGACGGGCGCTGGCATACGGGCCAGACGCAGGTTCTATCGATCTCGGAACTGCAGGATTTCGAGGCGGTGTTTCACGGCATCTCGACTGCTGCCAAGGCGCAAGGGATACCGGCCGATACGACGCTGCGCGAAAACGGACCGGGGCAATACGAGATCAACCTCAACCATGTTCCAGATGCCTTGAAAGCCGCGGATTATGCGGTGCTTCTCAAGCGTATCGTCAAGGGGGTGGCACGGGCACATGATCTCGATGCGACCTTCATGGCCAAGCCCTATGGTGCGCAGGCCGGCAGCGGCATGCATGTGCATTTCTCGCTGATCGACGAGACCGGCCGCAATGTCTATGCCGGCGAGGATGGACCAAGCGAAGCGTTGCTTCACTCCGTTGGCGGGCTGATCGAGAACATGGGCGAGAGCATGGCGATCTTTGCGCCGCATGCAAACTCCTACAGACGATTGCGCCCGAGCGAACACGCACCGACCTATGCCTCCTGGGGTTTCGACAACCGCTCGGCAGCAGTGCGGGTGATCACCGCCTCGAAGCCGGCAACGCGGATCGAGCACCGCGTGGCCGGAGCCGACAGCAATCCCTATCTGGTTCTGGCGATGATCCTCAACGCGGCTCTTTCGGGCATCAAGGAGAAGCGGCATCCGGGCGGCGCGATCACCGGGGACGATCACGCCATCAGCCACGAGCCGCTGCCGGTCAACTGGGATCACGCGCTCAACCAGTTTGCCCGTTCGACCTTTGCCTATGCCACGCTTGGACCGAAATACCGGTCACTTTATTCGGCCTGCAAAGCCCAGGAACTGGCGGAGTTCGCCATCCGCGTCACCGACGTCGAGTACGACGCCTATATCCGGACGGTGTAAGATGATGTCCACGACCGCCAAGCAGAGCGCCGGCAATCCAGGCCATACCAATTCCTGGTATGCGGCCTCCGCCAATGACAAGCGCGTGCGCCCGGCGCTTACCGGCGAGATCACGGCAGATATCTGCATCATCGGCGCCGGGTTTACGGGCATTTCGGCAGCGCTCGAATTGTGCGAGCGCGGCTATTCCGTGGTGGTTCTGGAAGCGGAGCGTATCGGCTACGGGGCCTCCGGCCGCAATGGCGGGCAGATCGTCAACGGCTACAGCCGCGACCTCGAGACGATTGCTGGGCGATACGGGCATGACAGGGCTATCGCCCTTGGCCGGATGTCGCTCGAGGGTGGAGAAATCATCCGCAGCCGCGTGGCGCGCTACGGGATCGCCTGCGACCTCGTCGATGGCGGGTTCTTTGCCGCCTTTACCGACAAGCAGGTGCGCGAGATGGCCGCGCACAAGGCGCATTGGGAGAAGCACGGGCATACCGGGCTGGAGATGGTCTCAAAGGCCGAGGTCGGTCGCTATGTGCGCACAGACCGCTATGCCGGCGGCATGATCGACAGGTTGGGCGGCCATATCCATCCGCTCAATCTCGTGCTTGGCGAAGCCGGTGCGGTGGAAGCGCTGGGTGGACAAATTTTCGAAGGGTCGCGCGTCACCGCGATCGAGAGCGGCGCGTCTGGAACGCGCAGCCAGGTCAGGACCGCCGGTGGCGCCGTATCTGCGACCTATGTGCTGATCTGCGGCAATGCCTATCTCGCGCCGCTTATGCCGGAGATCCATGGCCGCATGATGCCGGTTTCCAGCCAGGTGATGGCGACGGAGCCGCTGGATGCCGATCTGATCGAGAGCCTTCTGCCTGCCGATTACTGCGTCGAGGATGCCAACTACATTCTCGACTATTATCGACGGACCGCCGACAACCGCCTCCTTTATGGTGGCGGCATCGGCTATGGCGGCAATGACCCGAAGGACCTGACGGGCGTCATCCGACCCAATATGCTGAAAACCTTTCCAGCGCTCAAGGACGTGCGGATCGACTATGCGTGGAGCGGCAATTTCGCCCTGACGCTCACACGGATCCCGCATATCGGCCGGCTTTCGCAGGGTGTCTACTTTTCCCATGGCGATAGCGGCCATGGGGTGACGACAACCCACCTTCTCGGCAAGATCCTTGGAGAGGCCGTCGCGGGCCATGCGGAGAGGTTCGACGTGTGGGCGTCGCTCCCCAACCTGCCCTTCCCCGGCGGAAGGACATTCCGTGTACCACTCACCATGCTCGGGGCCTGGTGGTATGGCCTCAGAGACAAGCTCGGCCTCTGACCAGCCGTGTCTCACATCTTCACCGGCAGACCTTAGGCTGCCTCGGGAAAATTACCGGTGAAATAATAGGTCGATTGCGCCCGCACGATCGACTTGAACTGCGAGACGATCTTCTTCGATTCTGCTTCCGGAACCATAAGGGCGAGACGCAAGGTCGACTGTGCCATATGGAACATGATGAAGAGCGTTCGGGAATAGTTCTCGTGCAACTGCTCGCTTACAAAGCCCTTGGTGATCTCGAAGAAGATCTCGGCCTGGAAACGGTGCTCGGCAATGTCACGATCGGCAAGCGCCTTGTCGGCCTGGATCGCGTTGAGGAGATCCTGCGTCGAGGGCTTGGCGCGCATGCGGCTGTAATAGAGATCGAACAGAAGTTCGGTCGCATTCAACGCATCGTCGGCCGACGCGATATTCGGCGTGTGTTCTGCAATCAGAGACCTCACGTCATCAACGTAACGCTCGTGCAACATTGCGATGATCGCGGACTTGTTTGGAAAGTATTGGTAAACGGATGCGATGGGACCGCCGGACAAGGCGGCAATTTCCTTCATCGTAACCGCATCAATACCTTTCTGGCCGATGAGATCCATGGATACTTTCAATATCTCATCGATACGTTCGCGGCTTCGCTCCTGTTTTGGGACGCGGCGAAGAGTGCCTCCTCCCGAACCCTGCATCGAATCTGGCATGCGCAAATTATCTCCCTGCATCGCACATCTGCACGCGTGGTAACGCACAAATACGCGTCACCGGAACTACGGCATAGAAAAAGTGTGTCTTTATACGACGCCTGAAGTTATCCGGATCACTGCAAAGGGTGATTTTTTTACCCAATACTTTCGTATCAAATCGAATTTGCCAAAAACAACAAAACAAGACTATGTATCACATTGACGGTAGTGGTTACAACTTGGCCAGCTGCAAAATCGCAGCAGCGACGATATCATCCACCGGTTCGTCAATGCCGACCGATACGACGCCCTGCTCACCCTTGGGGTTTTCCAGCGTCGAGAGCTGACTTTGCAGCAGGGAACCTGGCATGAAATGCCCCTCTCGATTGCGCATTCTCGCCGCCAGCAGGTCTGGGCTGCCGTCCAGATAGACGAAATATAAGTCACCACCGACGGCTGCACGGAGACGATCGCGATAGCTGCGCTTCAATGCGGAGCAGGTGATCACAACACCTTGGCCCCTGTCGCGAGCATGCGAGAGTTGCGCGCCGATACGATCGAGCCAAGGCCAGCGATCCTCGTCTGTCAAAGGATTGCCGTTCGCCATCTTGTCGATATTGGCCTGGGGATGAAGGCTGTCGCCTTCGACATAGGGACAGGCCATGCGCTCGGCGAGCCTTTGCCCGACGGAACTCTTGCCCGCGCCGCTGACGCCCATGACGACAACCGCTTTTGGCTGGCGCTTCTCCATCACCCCTCCCTTACGCTTTACAAGCACTGCGCATGACTGTTCGGCAATCCCGGCCGTTTTGCGACGACGCATGCCAACCGGCACCATCGACGCAGCAAAACGAAAACGCCGGCCACTGGCCGGCGTCGAAATGTCATCGAAAACGAAAATCAGGCTGCGGGCGCAGCCATCTTGGGAAGATTGACGCCATCCAGGCCGAGCAGGAAATTGATCTGCGGACGTGCCTTGACCAGATCGTCGATCGTATACTCGGCGAGAACATCAAAAAACGCGTTCAGCGCCTTGCGCAGCGCCGAATTGAGGCCACAGCTATCGACGAGCGGGCATTCAACGACGCCATCCTCGAAGCACTCAGCCATGGCAAAACTGTCTTCCGTCACCTTCACCACGTCGAACAGCGTGATGCGATCGGCTGCGCGACCGAGACGGACGCCACCGTTGCGCCCACGCACGGTCTCGACGAGACCCGCCTTGTTGAGCGGCTGCAGGATCTTGAACAGGAAAAGCTCGGAGACGCTGTAGGCCTTGGCAATTTCCGGAACACGGCTCAGGTGTCCGTCATTGGCCGCGCAGTACATCAGCATGCGGACAGCGTAATTGGTCTGCTTCGTCAAACGCATCTTCGTCTCCAGACATCTTCAAGTCGTCTATATAGTGGCATTGCTAGTTTTGAACAATTCCAAATTTCGAAATTCACCAGACCGTGTTGTCGCGGCCATGAAGGCGTGGGATCATGACGCCATGGTGTCACGCGATCTCTACGACCTGCTGATGATCCTTTACGACGCCGGCGCGCGCAGCGTTCCGGCAGAGGAGGTCGCGTGGACGAGCGACATGTCCGCCACTCTCAACCGCGCCCTCAATATGCAATATCTCGTTTACCGGGACAGCAAGCGTGGACGACAGTTTTCGCTGACAACTGCCGGCTACAATGCGATCGGCAAGCAACCGCCAGACTATACGTCTCTTTCCAGCATATTTTCGGCTTTTTTCGGTCGTCGCGGTTGAGGCCCTCCCTCTCGCGTCGACCGGCTCCCCTTTAAAATACTCCCGTCTTATCAGCCGGGCATGGCGGAATTCAGCGCATACCAGAAAGGCAGTGCCAGAACGCCCAATGCGACGAGGCAACTGACGCTGCGCCTCATCAGACGGACGCGACGAGCCCGCACAGGATCCCACTCATACACCATGATTGTACTCCCACACTACAGCGCCACCAAAGGTAGGCTCATCCATAGGCAGGTCAATGGCAAAAGCGACGGCTCTTAACAAAAGGTGAACGGAGGCCTGGGCCTCCGTTCACCTGCCATGCGATTGCTTACTTCATCGTGGGCATGACGAATTCCGCACCATCCTTGATGCCGGACGGCCAGCGGGCGGTGATCGTCTTCGTCTTGGTCCAGAACTTGATCGAATCCGTGCCATGCTGGTTGAGGTCGCCAAAGCTCGAGGCCTTCCAGCCGCCGAAAGAGTGATAGGCGAGCGGAACCGGGATCGGCACATTGATACCGATCATGCCGATATTGATGCGGCTGGCGAAATCGCGCGCGGCATCGCCGTCACGCGTGTAGATCGCGACGCCATTGCCGTATTCGTGCTTCATCGGCAGCGACAGGGCATCCTCGTAGTTTGCGGCACGCACCACGGAGAGGACCGGACCGAAGATTTCCTGCTTATAGATCTCCATGTCGGGCGTGACGTTGTCGAACAGCGTGCCACCGACGAAATAGCCGTTCTCGTAGCCCTGCAGCTTGAAGCCGCGACCATCGACGACGAGCTTGGCGCCCTCTTCGACGCCCTTGTCGATCAGACCGTTGATACGGGCATGGGCTTCCTTGGTGACGACTGGGCCCATATCGGCCTTATCATCGGTATAGGGGCCGATACGCAGGGATTCGATCTTCGGAACCAGCTTTTCGACAAGCCTGTTGGCCGTCTCCTCGCCGACCGGGACGGCGACCGAGACCGCCATGCAGCGCTCGCCGGCCGAGCCGTAGCCGGCGCCCATCAGCGCGTTGACAGCCTGATCGAGGTCGGCATCCGGCATGATGATCATGTGGTTCTTGGCGCCGCCGAAGCATTGGGCGCGCTTGCCGTTGGCTGCCGCCGTGCCATAGACGTAGCGGGCGATCGGCGTAGAACCGACGAAGGAGATGGCGCCGATATCCGGATCGGTCAGAAGCGCATCGACGGCGCTCTTGTCACCGTTGACGACGTTCAGGATGCCGGCGGGCAGACCAGCCTCGATCATCAGCTCGGCGAGGCGGATCGGAAGAGACGGGTCACGCTCCGAGGGCTTCAGGATGAAGGCGTTGCCGCAGGCGATGGCAGGCGCGAACATCCACATCGGGATCATGCCCGGAAAGTTGAAGGGCGTGATGCCCGCGCCGATACCGACAGGCTGACGGATCGAATACATGTCGATCGACGGGCCGGCACCTTCGGTAAACTCGCCCTTCGAGAGATGCGGGATGCCGATGACGAATTCGCAGACTTCGAGGCCGCGGACGATATCGCCCTTGCTGTCCTCGACCGTCTTGCCATGCTCGCTCGACAGGAGGGTCGCCAATTCATCCATGTTCTGGTTCAGAAGATCGACGAACTTCATGAAGACGCGGGCGCGGCGCTGCGGATTGGTGGCGGCCCATTTCGGCTGGGCCTGGCGGGCGTTCTCGACCGCCGCGCGGATTTCCGCTTCGCTTGCGAGCGCGACCTTGGCCTGCACTTCGCCCGTTGCCGGGTTGAAGACGTCGCTCGTGCGGCCGCTGGTGCCGGCAACTGTCTTGCCGCCGATGAAATGTCCGATCTCACGCATGGATGGCTCCTCCTGATGTTTTTGTGGAAGGCCGAAGATACTCCGATATTTGCACAGAGCAACGCGATGGATTACGCATCCGTTGTGCAAAATTCGACACTAGTTCGAGGGCGGCAATGAATTGGGACGATATCAGGCTTTTTCTCGCCGTTGCCCGGACGGGTCAGATCCTGGCGGCATCGCGGCGGCTCGGGATCAACCATGCCACCGTCGGGCGCCGGGTGACGGCGCTTGAAGAAGCGCTCAGGACCCGGCTGCTCGTTCGCCGCACCAATGGCTGCGAGCTGACGGCGGAGGGCGAGGCCTTCTTTCGGGCCGCCGAGCGGATGGAAATAGAAATGCTGACCGCCGCAGCCGGCACCGGGCAGATCAATACAGAGATCACCGGCACTGTCCGGCTCGGGGCGCCTGACGGGTTCGGCGTGTTTTTCCTCTCGTCGCGACTGGGCAAACTGATCGCGCGGCATAGCGCGCTGAAACTGCAGCTGGTTCCCGTGCCGCGCTCTTTCTCCCTGTCGCAACGGGAGGCCGATATCGCCATCACGATCGAGCGGCCAGCACAGGGACGCCTCATCTCGTCCAAGCTCACCGACTACACGCTCGGCCTTTACGCCTCGCGCGCCTATCTGGATGACGCCGGCCCGCCGCAGACCATCGAAGCCCTGAAGGATCACGCCCGGATCGGCTATGTGGAGGATCTGATCTTTTCGCGCTCGCTCGATTTTACGGGCGAGATCATGCGTCATTGGGATGCCCGTTTCGAGATATCGAGCGCAATCGGCCAGACGGAGGCTGTGCGTTCAGGCGCGGGGATCGCCATCCTCCACGATTATGTGGCGCGGCAATATCCGGAACTGGTGAGGATCCTGCCCGCATCATCGATCCGCCGTTCCTATTGGACGACCTATCACGAGACGGCTCGGCACATGGCCGGGCTTCGCACGGTGGTTGCGTTCCTGAAGGAACTGGTCGATGCCGAAAGGGGAATTTTCGTCGGAGATACGGAAGACGAACAGAAAGCGGGCGAAACCGCGCCTCAGAGTGCGAGCCTATAAAGGCGCCGCAGGCCAACAAGGATGCCGGCGGCGCCGAATGGCTTAGAAAAACATGGTCCCGGCCAGATCGAAAGACAATGTCGGGCTACGGGCGACAGCTGAAAATCACGAGGCGTAAAGAGCGGATGCCGGTACCTTGAGGGCTGCGGCGATGCGCTTCAGCTTGGCGGGATCGGCATCGCTGCCATTCTCGATGTTTTCGATCTCGTCGTTGACGAGCCCGGTCGTGACGGCAAGGTCATCGACGCTGTAGCCGGCGGCGCGGCGCGCCTCGGAGACGAGCGAAGACACCTGGCCGGATACCAATGCGTTGGTCGAGGCGGCATGAATAGCATTAACAGAAACTGTCATGACATTTTCCTTCCGAAAAAACCTGCCCTTACAGGTACAGGTGGAGGGGGCAATAGCCCGCGTCAGAGATGACCACAATTCGGCCATCCCGGCGCCCATTAGATAGGCAGTCGAACTCAGCCGACAAGATCCTTATACTGCACCGCACAAAAATATGTCCAGATGTCGCAGGCGTGAAAACCAGTAGAAAAGCGAACAAATCGGCCTGTAGCGCGTTAATTGCTTCACAAGATCGAGAACGAACACTGTTCCCGGCCAGTTGCGACGAGGAGCAAGCGACATGCACGAATCCACGCCATATTCGCTTGATGTTGCTGAAATTGCACTCAGAAGCGATGCAGAGACGCTGGCGGCCGCCCACCAGCTCGTCGATCTCTATCTGACCTATTTGCGCGAACATGAGACAGATGGCGGCCTCTTCGACGTGCATGACCTTCCTGCTGCCAAGGACGCCATCATCAACGCATTCCGGGTGGTTATCGCCACGGAAATTCGCGCAAGTGTGAGAGGATTGATGATGACGGCCGGCATGACGCTGGCGCGGTTCCAAGACGAGGCGTCTTACGCCCAAGACGTGCGCCAACCGTTGCGGCCCGGCAGCCGGAAGCTCTCTTGGTGGATGAAGGATGCCAAGATCCGCCGCTCCGACCGGACACTCCGGCAGGTGGGTGAAGAGAGTGCCCGCCTCGAGACGATTTTCCGGCATGCGATGACGATGGCGGAAGGCCGCAGCGATTGAATATGCCGGAGGTGGCGCTCGGCCGAGGCGCTACCGGGTGTGTTAAGGGGGCGTTATCCGCCGCCTTATGGGAGTTACTTGATGCCTGCCTTGGCGTTGCGTGCGCGGGCCGCCAGTTCCTGGATCGACAGGCCCGTGCTTGCAGAGGCAATCTGGTAGAGGGCTTCCGTAATATCTTTGGTCTTGAAGGCGATGCCATCGCGACCACGTTCGCGATTGAAGCCGAGCGGCTTGCCGTCACGGTCTACGATCATATGGAGGCCGAAGATCATCTGATCGAAATCGCGGCTCACCGGCTTGTAGAAATTGGCCGGATCACGCGTATCGAGTTCGGCGTCGAAATTCGTGATGAAGATCTGCGTGACGCCAAGCTTGTCGTCGCTGCGGTCCGTCAGGATCTCGCCGAACTTGCAGGCCCCGAGATAGGGAATGCGCGGCAGGATCGAGGAGCGTATGGCTTTGCGCAGACGATGGCCATTGGGCAACCGGGCGGTAAAGAGGTCGCTTGCATCTTCGCCCAGGATGGCGAGATTGTCTTTGGTCACGGCTGCGACTTCTGCTGCCAGCATTTCAGGCGTCAACGGCCTAAATTTGCGGCTGGAGGTGGAAAGCGGCTCGGGCTGGCCATCTTCGCCATGAAACCAGCGTGTGTACCGCGCAGACGCCACCATAGCTTCTGTAGCACTGCTGGCGACGGAAAGAGGCGCTTTGGCAATCTTTGCGACGTCCTCGCCGAACCGGCTGCCGTATTGAAGCTTCGAGACCGTGCTCATCATCACTCCTGCGTTTCATAAGCATGCGGTGATTAGCTAATATTGAGCTTCTTAACGCATGTGCGCATTCACGATGGTAGATCTACCCGTAATCGCTGTCCCGGCCAGAGCCAAAATCAAACTAAGCTAATAAAGAATAACCAGATTCTCTTAAATGCTCACGACAGGACACGCCCGGAGCAGATCGACTTTTATGTTGCGGAAAGAGAATTCAAAGATCCTCTCTCCCGGTCAGTCCATGTAATATTCAGACTTACCGGGAGAGAGGAATGGTACGGTTGGGGGGTCTCGAACCTCCGACCTCAGGTGCCACAAACCTGCGCTCTAACCAACTGAGCTACAACCGCACACGACGCCTTGTGAGGCGTTGCGGCTCCAATACGGCGATCGACACTGATTTGCAAGCCCTTTCGTCACAAAGAAAACTTCTCTTTTGTGACAAACCGTTTTCGTGCTGCCCTATCCGGAGTTTCGTGCAGAAGGAGCCATGCGGACCTCACCAGACTAGGTTTCGCAAACGCAGACGATCACAGCAAAACCAGTCAGTGCGACTGGAATTTGGCCATGACTTTCTCTGCTGCCTGCTTGCCGGGCTTGGTGACGTCCTCCGCCACTTTGCGGGCGGCATCCTGCATCGTGCGGGCCTGATCGAGCGTCACTTCCGCCTGCCTGCGCAGAAAAGTCGTTTGCAGCTCGACGAAGTGCGACAGGCTTTTTGCCGTGAACAGGGCTTCGATATGGGAGAGCGACATGTCGGTATTCGTCCGCAGCGCATCGATCGCCTTGATACCCAGTTCCATCGATCCGGCCTGTGCCGAATAGATTGTGGATTCCATCGTGCGAGAGGCTTCCTCGGCGGCGGCTTTCATCTTAGCATAGGCATCACGGGATTGGGTTGCACCCTTCTCCGCCAAGTCCCGCATCGTCTCACCGAGACCTGCGGGGTCAAACGCGGAAAAGGAGAAAATGTCGTCAGTACGATGTGCCATCCTCATCACCTTCTTGCTGACACCCTCGGCTGAAAAACAGGCGATCCGAGGGACTATGCGTAAAATGTAATAGACATAGGGGCTTCTCGCAATCTTGCATTTTGCGATGCACAACGAAGCCCTGAGCAAGCCTTGCGCATTAACCGTATTACAGCTTTGGCGGCTGCCGCAGTGGACCCAAAAGCCGAGGCACGGTATTTAACAATGAGTTAATTTCCGGAGAACGCCGGTTACTTATCCGACAGGTCAGTTGATGCCCGCATTCCAGTACCCGTTCATCGATATTGCCGTACACGAGCGCGTGCGGGGGCATTTTGCCGCCGGCGAAGCCGCTGTGCTGTTTTCTCCGGATATGGACATGGCGCTCTGGGCCAACGGGCGCGGCGCCGATCTCTTCGGCTTCAGCTCCATCTACGATTTCCTCGATCAGGGGCCGGTGCGCAGCGATGTCACCTTCCGTCAGGCCGAAGCTGCGGCGCTGCAACTCGTGCGCCTCGGCGACCGGCGTGAACTGACGATCCGTATCACCGCAGGCTTTCAGCGGGTAGCGGCGAAAGCCGTCTGCGAACTCATCGAGGTTCAGGGAGAGCCCGCCATTCTCTTCACCGCCGCAGTGGTCGGCGGCCGGTTGAGCGCCGCTGCCAGCGCTGCCCGGATGATCGAGGGCCTCGGCGATCCCGATACCCATATCGCCGTCGTTTCCGGCCGCGGCGAGACCATTGCCCGATCGCGCGACTTCAACGCGCTGGAACTTTCGGAGGCAGCCACCGCCCGGCTTGCAGCGTCGGCCGACTACGACACGTCACGTGTTGCCAAGCGACCGCTGCCGACGGCGCGCGGCTTTCTCCCGGCTGCGATCGGCAAGCTTGCCGACGAACCGGCGCTCTATCTGCTGGTCGTGGTCGAACCGAGCAAGGACGAGTTCATCGACGAGTTTGCCCCGGCACCCGCCGAGTACGAAAACGACAACATGGCAACCTCCTCATCGGACGCTCTTCCGCAGGTCGCGGAGATGGCGACCGATACCGGCGGAGAGGCCATTTCCAGCGACGAGACCGACGGGTTCGAGGCCGCCATGAGTGCGGTCGCCGCAATCGAGGACGAGCCGGAGCCGACGGAAGAGATCACGGTCGATGTGCCGGACGAGGTAAAGGGCAGCGAGGCGGCCCAGGCCATTCAAGACAGGCACGAGATCGAGACCGAAGTTTCTCCTGCGGCTGACGATCGCATCGAACAGGCCGACGACATCGAGGGGCATGGCAAGGACGATCGCCCGGCAGAGCCCGAGACCGCAGAACTGGTACCGGAAACCATCCCTGACGTGGTTGCCGATCCGGCTGGGACAGAGATGGCGGAAGGTCAGGATGATGCCGCTACCGCTACGGCATCCGGGGGCGCCGACGACGAAGCTGCTTTGCATCCGGCTGCTGATCCTCTCCTTGCTATCGCGCCGGTCGAAGATGCACCGGCCGAAGATGCAGAGGGCAAGCGCCACATCTCGCCAGAGCCTGCCGCCGGTAAAGAAATTGCCCACGCGTCGCATGACCAAGATGCTTTGCAGGGCGATGGCTTCAGCTTCAAGCGTGACGGACGCGCTGTCCGCTTCGTCTGGAAGATCGATTCCCACGGCCATTTCACCGAGATTTCGCCGGAATTTGCGCAATGCGTCGGTCCGCATGCGGCCGACATCATCGGCATGGCCTTTGCCGACCTCGCAATTCTGTTCAACCTCGACCCTTCAGGCAAGATTACCGAGTTGCTCGGCAAGCGCGACACGTGGTCGGGCAAGACGATCTACTGGCCGGTCGAGGCTTCAGAGCTGCGCGTGCCCGTCGATCTTGCCGCACTTCCCACCTATACACGCAGCCGTGAGTTCGACGGGTTTCGCGGTTTCGGCATCGTTCGGGTTGCCGACGCGATCGATGACCCGCAAAAGACGGGCCTGACATTCGGCGCCAATGCCGAACTCGATGACACCGGGCTCGACGAAGCGTCGGAAGAGATCGAAGACGGCCTCTGCTTCCCGCCGGAAGAGACGGACGCGGCAGACAACACTGTTACCGATGGTGCCGCTCTCGTGTCTGACGATCACGGCGACGATGTTGCCGATGCCAACGATCTGGCTGCCGACGATCAAGAGAATGGGCCTTTGACGGATTTGCCGGAACCGTCATCGGCGGCATCCTCCGACCTCGACTGGCCGCCCGGCGAACGCCCGGCGCTTCGGATCGTCGAGAACCCCGGCCGCCGCCATTCCGACAAGGTGATCCGTTTCGATGAACGCCGGGCGCAGCTCAGCGTCGGCGAACGTGCTGCCTTCCAGGAAATCGCGCGCCAGCTCGACCGTTTTACCGGCAAGCCGATCGAGCCGCCGGCAAACGATGACAGCGCCGAGCAGCCGGAAAACGAGATTTCCGACACCGGCCGGATCGAAGACACGACGGCTGAGCACGGCAAGGACGAGGCAGCATCCGGCGAAACGTCGATCACGGCCGACGACGAGCCCACGCAACCCCTCTCCGCTTCTCTTGAGAGCCAACACGAGGCGGATGACGAAAACAGCGAAACCGTCAGCGATCAGGCCGAAACAATGCCTGAGGACGGTGGACACACCGCAGAGCATGATGCGGCCGTCGACAACGCGGCAGCTGACGGCCCGGCTGCATCGCCAGTGGACGAGAACCAGCAGAACGAGCAAGCAGACACGGATACGGACGTGCCGGCGCGCGAACTATCGAATGTGCCGGCCGAAGTCTCCGCTTCACCGGAAGAGCCTGCTCTCGCCGAACACGACCAGCAGATTGATGTGGACGCAGATATCGTCGATGCGGAAACCTCGGCGTCGGTTGCGAGCGAGCCGGTTGTGGCGATGTCAGAGCACGCCGGGGATGTTGCGCGCGGCGACGCGTCTCATCCGGCCATCGTGGAGACCGAGGGCAGGACGGCCGATCCGGCACCAGCCAACGGCCCCCTGTCGGACGTCAACGAGAACCATGAGCATGCGACCGCCGGCAATGACGGTGATTTTGATACTGTCCAGAAGCCCGATACTGCGGTCGAGGCGGCGCCAGAGCCTACCGAGCGCGAGCTTCTCAGCCGGATGATGCCAGGCCGCGAACGGATCGGCCTGTCGCCCGACATCATCGACCAGATGCCGGTGGCGCTGCTCGTGCATAGCGGCGACGTGCTGATCCATGGCAATCCGGAATTTCTCCGGCTCACCGGCTACGGTTCGATCGATGAGTTGTCGGACATCGGCGGCCTCGACGCGCTTTTGCAAAGGCAGGAGCTCGAGGGCAAGACGGCCGATGCCAGCGGCATGGTGGTGGTTCGCGCCGATGACGAAATCGTACCCGTGACCGCACGGCTGCAATCGGTGCGCTGGGAGGATTCGTCGGCGTTGATGCTGGCGTTGATGCCGGTCGCCGCATCGACACATGATACAGACGCGGCCATCGACGTGAAGCACATCCCGCTGAGGCCGATGATACGTCCGGCCGACCAGATCGTCCGGTTGCAGGTCGAAGTCGACGAGATGCGCGCCATTCTGGAGACGGCGACCGACGGCGTGGTGATCATCGATGGCAGTGGCGAGATCCGCTCGATGAACCGTTCGGCAAGCGGGCTATTCAATTACGATGCCGAGGAAGTCGAAGGCAGGCCTTTCGTCGTGCTTTTCGCCCATGAGAGCCACAAGGCGGTTCTCGATTATCTCGGCGGGCTTTCCGACCACGGCGTTGCCAGCGTGCTCAACGACGGGCGCGAAGTGATCGGGCGCGAAGCGTCCGGCGGCTTCCTGCCGCTGTTCATGACGATCGGCAAGCTCACTTCATCGAATGGCTACTGCGCCGTCATTCGCGACATTACCCAGTGGAAGCGGACCGAAGACGAATTGCGCACCGCAAAGCGCGCGGCAGAAACGGCAAATGCGCATAAGAGCGATTTTCTCGCCCATGTCAGCCATGAGATCCGGACACCGCTCAATGCGATCATCGGCTTTTCCGACATGATGGCGAGCGAGCGTTTCGGGCCGATCGGCCACCCGCGCTATATCGAATATGCCAACGATATCGGTCGTTCTGGGCGTCATGTTCTCGATATCGTCAACGATCTTCTGGATATATCGAAGATCGAAGCCGGCGAGATGGAGATGGATTTCGTTGCCGTCGGGCTCAACGAAACGGTGTCGGAGGCGGTATCGCTCGTGCAGCCGCAGGCCAACGGCCAGCGGGTGATCATCCGCACCGCACTCTCGAATGCCGTTCCGCAGGTGGTCGCCGACCTTCGTTCCGTCAAGCAGATCGTGCTCAACGTCCTGTCGAACGCCATCCGCTTCACGCCATCGGGTGGGCAGATCGTGGTTTCGACGGGTTACGAGGCCAATGGCAGTGTCGTGCTGCGCATCCGCGACACCGGTATCGGCATGAGCCGGGCAGAGCTGGAGCTGGCGATGAAGCCATTCCGGCAGGTGCCTGGCGGCACGCGGGCCCGCGGCGACGGCACCGGTCTCGGCCTGCCCTTGACCAAGGCGATGGTCGATGCCAACCGCGCCATCTTCGCCATCAGTTCCGAAACGAACGAGGGAACGCTGGTCGAGATCACCTTCCCCTCCCAACGGGTTCTCGCGAACTGATCGCCCCATCAGGAGGCGATGGCGGTCTCTCTTCGACCGCGTCACCCATGGCAAAAAAGAAGGCAGCCGAAGCTGCCTTTTTTAGTTACATGCTGTCCAAACTGGTTGGATGAGATTGAAAAACGAGAAACCGTGGAAGTCGCCGGTTCGTTTTTCAAACACGGAAATAAATTGCGTGTTGATGCCACTCTTGGCTGCCGCGGCTAAACAAAAAGTTAATGCGCTATAGCAAGAGACTGTAGCCTCCCCTGTCGCGTAGCGGCCGTTTCGGCGCCGAGAACCAGCAAACCCGTCAGTTCCGCAACTCGGCCAGATCGGCGTAAAGCGTCAGGGCTTCCGGGTTGGCCAGCGCTTCCCTGTTGAGTACCGCCCTGCCGTGGACGACATCGCGAACGGCAAGTTCGACGATCTTGCCCGATTTGGTCCGCGGGATATCGGCGACCTGAACGACCTTGGCGGGAACATGCCGGGGCGATGCGCCGTTGCGGATACGTGCCCTGATCGCCTGTACGAGATCGTCGTCGAGCCTGGCTCCGTCGGCAAGACGGACGAAGAGCACGATGCGGACGTCTCCGTCCCAATCCTGACCGATGCAGATAGCCTCGGCCACTTCGGCCATCTGTTCGACCTGATTGTAAATCTCGGCGGTCCCGATCCGCACGCCACCGGGGTTGAGTGTCGCATCGGAACGGCCGTGGATGACGATACCGCCATGCTCCGTCCATTCGGCGAAATCGCCGTGGCACCATATGTTGTCGAAGCGCTCGAAATAGGCGGCGCGATATCGGGCACCGTCAGGATCGTTCCAGAACATGAGCGGCATGGAGGGAAAGGCGCTTCGACAGACCAGTTCACCCTTCCTGCCGCGCACCGAATGGCCTTCGTCATCCCAGACATCGACGGCAAGTCCGAGGCCCGGCCCCTGAATTTCGCCGCGCCAGACGGGTTTCAGCGGATTGCCCAAGACGAAGCAGGAAACGATGTCGGTGCCGCCCGAAATCGAGGCGAGATGCACATCGGGCTTGATGCTGTCATAGACAAACGAAAACCCGTCGGGCGACAGCGGTGAGCCTGTCGAAACGACAAGGCGGAGGGCCGAAAGATCGCGGCCCTGTGCGGGGCTGATGCCATCCCTTCTCAGCGTATCGATATATCTTGCCGAGGTGCCGAAGACGGCAAAGCCTTCGTCGGCAGCGTAATCAAAAAGAACATGGCCGTCGGGCGCGAAGGGAGAGCCGTCGTAAAGACACAGCGTCGCGCCCGTCGCGAGACCCGATACCAGCCAGTTCCACATCATCCAGCCACAGGTGGTGAAATAGAAGAGCTTCTCCCCCGGCTCGATGCCGCAGTGGAAGCGATGTTCCTTCAGGTGCTGGAGGAGCGTGCCCCCGGCCGAATGCACGATGCATTTCGGCACGCCTGTCGTGCCGGACGAAAACAGGATGTAGAGCGGGTGCGAGAACGGCAGGCGCACGAATTCGACCTCGCGCGCCGGATAGGCGGCCGTCATCTGCGACAGTGTCCGGCCATCGGGCAGGGCCGCGACGAGGCTGTGCGCATCGCCGGCATAGGGGACGACGACCACCGGGACGCCGAGCCTTACGGCGACCGCCTTCACCTTGGGCGCGACATCCTGCAGCTTGCCGTTATACCAGTAGCCGTCGCAGGCGATGAACAGTTTCGGCGCGATCTGGCCGAAACGATCAAACACGCCCTGCTCGCCGAAATCGGGCGAACAGGAGGACCAGCTAGCACCGAGCGACGCTGCGGCCAGCATGCAGGCGACGGTTTCCGGCATGTTCGGCATCATGGCCGCCACCCGGTCGCCCTTGCCGATACCGAGCGTGGCGAAGGCCTGCTGCAGGCGGGAGACTTCGTCACGCAGCCGATCCCAGGACCACCGATCGCGCACCTTGTCTTCGGCCCGAAAGATGATCGCGTCAGTGTCACCGCGACCATTCAGGAGATTTTCGGCAAAGTTCAGTGCCGCATCGGGAAAGAAACGCGCCGCCAGCATGTCGTCGCCATCGACCAGAACGCGTCCGCCGCGCTCACCCTTGATTGCGCAGAAATCCCAGACCGCAGACCAGAAGGCCGGGCGATCGGTGATCGACCAATCGTAGAAGGCGTCATAATCGTGAAAATCGAGCCCAGCCTTTCGGCCGCAGCGAAGCATGAAACGATGCAGGGGCGTTCTTATCCGCATCTGCTCCGATGGTTTCCATAGCGGCTCTTCCATAACCAAGCTCTCCTCAAAGCTGCGGCTATCACTGCCCTATTCAAAGCGAAAACCCGCTGACCCCGTCACGACGATCGGAATGCGCCACATCCCTATCGCGAACAGTCCGGAGGCTTGCGCGCTTTGAGCGTGCATCATGCTGTTGACGGCCGTAAAGCACAAGGGAGGCCATTTGCGCAGCCACGGCATTTCCTATATTCGCGTGGCTATGCTTGGAACCTCGATCGGAACATTGCGGACATTCCTGCGGCGTCCGCTTGGACGACGGCTGATCGTGGTTGTCGCCATCATCATCGCCATCGTGGTGCTGTTTCGCATCGTTGCGCCGTTCCTGATTTCGTCGTCTCTGGTGCGCGACCGGATGGAACGCGCCGTCGAGGCATGGACCGGACACGACGTGACGATCGGCGGCACGCCCGACATCCGCTTCTGGCCGGAGCCGCGGATCACCCTGCCGGATGTCACGATCCGCGAGACGGATGATGCAAATTCCCGGCTGCTCGGCAGCGTGCGCAGGGTATCGGCATCCTTCGATCTGCTGGAAACACTGATCGGCCGCCCGGTTTTCAAGAATTTCCATCTGTCCGATCCGCATGTCTTCGTTCAGCGCATGCCTGACGGCCATCTGAACTGGTCCGACAGCGGTCTGTTGAGCCAGGCGGTGCAAAAAGCCCGTCCAAGTGGCGGTCAGCAGGCACTCGACACCAGGCTGGACGTGCCGATCGGTGCGATCCGGGTCCGCGGCGGTACGCTCGATGTCCTAAACCAGGCCGATGGCCGCAGCTTCAAAGTCACCGGCATCGACGGCGATATCGCGTGGCATTCGCTTGCCGATCCGATCCACATGACAGCATCCGCCCGGTTCGGCACCCAGCCGATCACACTTGACTTTTCCTCGCCGGAACCGCTGCTTTTGCTTGCCGGGCGCGACGGCCGGGCCAGCGCCGCGATGCAGTCCAGCCTGTTCGAGGCAAAGTTCGACGGGCTCGCCAATCTTGCCACGCACGGCTTTCTTTCCGGCGATGCGTCTCTCTCCACCGGCGATTTTCCGCGCTTGGCCAAATGGACCGGCGCACAGTTTCCGGGCATGAGCGAGCTGAAGGCCATTTCCTTGCAGGCCCGCGTTCTGACCAGCGATGGGGCCCTACGGTTCGAGAACCTGTCTTTCGATATCGACGGCGTGGAAGGCACAGGCATCGTCGACCTTGTCACCCCGGCAGGACGACCGCCGCGGCTGACGGGTACGCTTGCGCTACAGAACGTCAATTTTCTCCCGGTCATCCAGACGGCGGCGCCGTTGCTGATGGAAGATACGGCAGAGGCCAAGGCACTGAGAAACCGGCTGGAACTCGACCTTCGGCTTTCCGTGAAAAAGGCAACGCTCGGCCCGTTCGAGATCGATGAAGTCGCGCTCGGCCTGATGAATACCCAGGATCAGTCGCGCCTCGACATTCTGGATGGAGATTTCGCCGGCGGTCGACTGACCGGCCGTTTCGCCTCGATCAAGGAAGGTGCCAATGGCGGCCTTGCAGTGCGGATGGCGCTGCATAGCGTGGATTTTGCCAGCATTATCCAGCAGCTTTCGCTTCAGGGGCCGCTGCCGGCAGCGCGGGGTTCGGCAGAACTCGACGTCGATATCGCCCGCCCGCTGACAGCCGAGGCATGGCGCAACGCCAAAGGCAGCATTCATTTCACCGCGGGGGCCGGAACCATCAGCGGCCTCAATCTCGGCACCATGCGGCAACTGGCGGCCAAATCCGCCTACTTCTCACTGTCGCAGGCCAGTGACGGCACGCTCGGCTTTTCGGGGATCGACCTCAACGCGGCGCTCGCCAACGGTTCGGCCGATATCCGCAGCAGCACGATCACCGGCACCAATGACACGATCGCGCTTGCCGGCGTCGTTCCCTATCTCAACAACAGCCTGGCGCTTTCGGCAACAGTCCAGCCGATGGCCGCCGACGGTACGACGCCGGCGAGCGGTCGGCCGCCCGAGACCTATTTCATCGGCGGATCCTGGCCCAATCCGGTCATATGGCCGATTTCGCGCCCTGCACAGCCTGCAGGCCAGGATTGACCCGCCACGTTACGTGGCGTTGCGGACCGCCAGATGCTCGTCTCGGATACGGCGAAGCTCGGCCCTTTTCGTGCTGATCGACGCGGCAATGACACCGAGCGTGACCAGCGCGATCAGGATCGTGCAGATCGCATTGATCTCGGGCGTGACGCCGAGCCTCACCTGCGAATAGATCTTGATCGGCAGCGTCGTGGCGCCCGGACCGGTGGTGAAGCTGGCAATCACGAGATCGTCCAGCGACAGGGAAAAGGCCAGCATCCAGCCGGCGAGCACAGCGGGCAGGATGAGCGGCAGGGTGATGCGGAAGAAGGTCTTGACCGGCGGGCAGCCGAGATCGAGGGCCGCCTCCTCCAGGCTGCGGTCGAAGGTGAGGAGCCGTGACTGCACGACGATCGCGACATAGCACATGGTGAAGGTGGTGTGCGCGATAGTGACCGTCCAGAAGCCGCGATCCACGCCCAGGGCAACGAAAAGCAGAAGAAGCGAAAGACCGGTGATGACCTCCGGCATAACAAGCGGCGCATAGATCATGCCGGAAAACAGCATACGGCCGGGGAAGCGCCCGAAACGCACCAGTGCCAGTGCGGCAAGCGTGCCGAGGACGGTGCCGAGCGTGGCGCTGATGACACCGACGCGCGCGGTGATCCAGGCCGCATCCATCAGCCCCTGGTTCGACCACATGACCTTGTACCAGTTGAGCGAAAAGCCGCCCCAGACGGTGACGAGGCGCGAGGCATTGAAAGAATAGACGATCAGGATGACGATCGGCGCGTAGAGGAAGGCGAAGCAGAGGGCGAGGACAGTGGCATCGAAGCGGGATGGTTTCATGGATCACGCCACCTTCTTCTGCTGGTT
This sequence comes from Neorhizobium sp., assembly GCA_028283725.1. Lineage (GTDB taxonomy): Bacteria > Pseudomonadota > Alphaproteobacteria > Rhizobiales > Rhizobiaceae > Neorhizobium. The sequence goes on from JAPWKC010000004.1 coordinate 1,346,732, forward strand.
CTGGAAGACCATGATCGGCACGACGAGAAGCACGAGCAGGACGACCGCCACGGCGGATGCCAGCGGCCAGTCGCGATTGCCGAAGAATTCCGTCCAGAGCGTCTTGCCGATCATCAGCGTATCGGCGCCGCCGAGAAGATCCGGAATGACGAATTCTCCCGTAATCGGAATGAAGCAGATCATCGATCCGGCGATGACGCCCGGCAGAGACAGCGGAAACGTGATCTTCCAGAATGCTTTCCAGGGCGGGCAACCGAGATCGTTGGCCGCTTCGATCAGGCTGTGATCCATCTTTTCCAGCGCCGAATAGAGCGGCAGGACCATGAAGGGAAGATAGGAATAGACCATGCCGATATAGACTGCCGTATCGGTGCGGAAGATCTGCACCTGATCATCCGGGCCCATCAGGCCGATCGCGTGCAGCAGCAGCGTCAAGAGCCCATCCGGCTTCAATATGCCGATCCAGGCATAGACGCGGATCAGAAAGGATGTCCAGAACGGCAGGATGACGAGCATGACGAGCGTCGGCCGTATCGTCGACGAGGCCCGCGCCATGGCCAGCGCCATCGGATAGCCGACGATGAGCAGAAGCACGGTGGAGACCAGCGCGATCTTCAGCGAGGAGATATAGGCCTCGATATAGAGCGGGTCGTCGGTCAAGAAGACATAGTTCTCGAAATCCAGCTGCGACACAAAATCGCCGATCGCTCCGAAACCTTCGAATACGGGCGTATAGGGCGGAATGGCGATTGCCGTATCCGACAGCGATATCTTGAAGATGATGAGGAAAGGCGCGACAAAGAAGATCGCCAGCCACAGATAGGGAATGGCGACCACCAGCCAGCGGGACAGGCCGGCGCTGTGCCCGCCATCATCGCCGGTGGTTTTGGCGTTCGTCTTCGGGGCGGTATCGCTTGACGCTGCCATCGCTCGCCTCCCCTACCGTGTCAGAACAAGGCCGGCCTCGACCGGCCAGGTGAGCCAGACCATATCGCCGAAGGTGATCGGGCGATCGACGAGGCGCGAGACATTGGCCTGTGCAGCGCGCATCACCCTGCCGTCCTCCAGTTTGACGATGAACACGGAGAAGTCCCCGAGATAGCCGATATCCCAGACCTCGCCATGCACCGCATTGACGGACCGATCCAACGGCGGATCGGCGGAGATGCGGACCTTTTCCGGGCGGATGGCGAAGGCGACCGTATCGCCGCGCACCGCAGCACATTCCTGCTCGACGGCGAGCGACAGTCCCTTGCTGTCGAGCTCCACCAGACCGGGCGCGCCGAGCGCACTTCTCGTCTCTTTGACGGCCGCCTCGACGATGTTGATGTCGCCGATGAAATCCGCGACATAGCGGCTGTTCGGAGCCTCGTAGATCTCAGCCGGCGTCGCCACCTGGACGATGACACCCTTGTCCATCACCGCGATGCGATCCGAGACCGTCATCGCCTCTTCCTGGTCATGGGTGACGATGAGGAAGGTAAGGCCGAGCGAGTGCTGAATATCCATCAGCTCGAACTGGGTTTCCTCACGCAGCTTCTTGTCGAGCGCGCCAAGCGGCTCGTCCAGCAGCAGCACCTTCGGCCGCTTGGCAAGCGACCGTGCCAGCGCCACACGCTGTCTCTGGCCGCCGGACAGCTGGTTCGGCTTGCGCTTGGCAAACTGTTCCAGCTTGACGAGTTTCAGCATTTCCTCGACACGCCCGGCGATCTCGCCTTTCGACAGCTTGTCCTGCTCCAGGCCGAAGGCGATGTTCTTTTCGACCGTCATATGCGGGAAAAGCGCGTAGCTCTGGAACATCATGTTGGTCGGCCGCTTGTAGGGCGGCACATTGGAAATGTCCTTGCCCTGCAGCAGAATACGGCCTTCCGTCGGCTCCTCGAAGCCGGCCAGCATGCGCATCAGGGTGGTCTTGCCGCAGCCCGAGGGGCCGAGAAGGGAGAAGAACTCGCGCTCGTAGATATCGAGCGTCAGATTGTCGACGGCAGTAAACGTGCCGAACCGCTTGGTGATGTTCTCGAAGCGGATGAAAGGCTCGGCGGCCGGATCCATCCAGGGAGAGAATTTTCGCTTTACCGGTCCGAGAGTTTTCGCCATGCCCCGCCTTCCCCTTTGGCATTACGGCCCTTTGGCCGTTGATCTTCGTCTTGCGAAAGCGACCATGGGGCTGGCGATGGCGCCGGCCCCATGGAAAAACTCACTTTCCGGTCTTGATCTGGGTCCAGACGCGGTTCAGCACGCGCTGTTCCTTGGGGCCGTAGGGCGAAATGGTGAAGAGGCGCTTCACCACATCTTCCGGCGGGTAGATGTTGGGATTGCCCAGAACTTCCTTGTCGACGAACTTCTGCGAGGCGAGGTTGCCGTTGGCATACTGGACGTAATTCGACGCCTTGGCGATGACTTCAGGCTTCATCAGGTAATTGATGAACTCGTGGGCTTCGGCGACATTCTTGGCATCCGCGGGGATGGCAAGGTTGTCGAACCACATATAGGTGCCTTCTTTCGGGATGATGAAGTCGATGTTGACCCCATTATTGGCCTTTTCGGCACGGGTCTTGGCCTGCACGATATCCCCCGACCAGCCGATCGTGATGCAGATATCGCCGTTTGCGAGATCATTGATATAGGCGGAGGAATTGAAGGTTTTGGCATAGGGGCGGATGGCCTGATAGACCTTGCCGCCGGCCTCGAGATCCTTTGTGTCCTTGCTGTCGGGGTTCTTGCCGATGTAGTTCATCGCAATGGCAAAGGTCTCGTCGGAAGCATCGAGAATGTTGATGCCGCAGGACTTCAGCTTCTTGGCGTTTTCCGGCTTGAAGAGAACGTCCCAGCTATCGAGCGGAACATTGTCGCCCAACGCCTTCTTGACCTTGTCGACATTGATGCCGATGCCGGTCGTGCCCCACATGTAGTTGACGGCATACTGGTTGCCGGGGTCATATTTGGCCAGTCGATCGCTGACCTGCGGCCACATGTTGACGAGGTTCGGGAGTTTCGACTTGTCGAGCTTCTGGAAGACACCGGCCTGGATCTGGCGCGCGAGGAAGGGGCCGGTCGGCACGACGACGTCGTAGCCCGAGCCGCCGGCGAGAAGTTTCGTCTCCACCACCTCGTTGCTGTCGAAGACGTCATAGACAACCTTGATGCCGGTTTCCTTGGTGAAATCGGTCAGGATCGTTTCGTCGATGTAATCGGACCAGTTGTAGACATGGACTTCCCGCTCCTGCGCGCCTGCGACGCTTGCGGAAAACACCGAGGCCGCCAATAGCGCAGCCAGACCAAGCAATTGCTTTTTCATGAAAATCTCCTGTCCACCTCTTATTGCACGCAGCCAGAACTACGTGATTTCCCTTATGGTTGTAGGGCAGACTAGGAAGGATTTTTATTTGCCACAAGTGGTAATGTGCGCTGCCGCAATCGGAGCCTGATGAAAGTCGCAAACGAGCGCGTGGGGGCGGTGACGTCAGGATCGACCGTTCGGCAATCAGGCTCTGCCACCGGCAATCAGTTTCGCACAAGCGCTTCCCGATAGCTTGGACGCCTTTACTGGCCGGAGTTCGCGCTTGCCCGCCCCTGATCGGGTGTCGGCAGCCTCTCCGGGCCAACGGTTCGAGGTGGATCCATGCAGGCAGATCGGGAAATCAATTTTGTCATCGGCGGACAACCAGTAGATCTGGAGAATGTGGCGACGCCTTCGAGCCGGAAAATAGCGGTCTATACCGCCATTTTCTCCGACTATGACGAGCCCCCCGCCTTGCAGGTGATCGACGGCGATATCGACTATTTTCTCTTCACCGACGGCTCGGTGGAGAACGCTCCCGAGCCATGGCAAATCCGCATCATCGATCCGGTATTCTTCGATCCGCAACGCGATGCGCGTCGCGTCAAGGTTCTGCCGCACCTTTTCCTGCCCAAGCAATACGAAATCTCGGTGTGGGTCGATTCCAGCCTGAGCATGAAACAGCTGACGGCAGCGGCGATAGAGACACTGCTCGCAGGCGCAGACATCGCCGTCACCCGCCACAACATGCGCACCTGCATCTATGACGAGGCCAAGGCCGTTCTCGACGTCAAATACGAGACCGCATCGCGCGTCGAGAGACAAATCGCACGGTATCGTGCAATGGGCTTTCCCGAATATTTCGGTCTTCATGCCACGATGTTTCTTGTCCGCCGGCACCTGAGCGAAGCCGGAATGGCATTCAATCTTGAATGGTGGTCCGAGCTCAGCCGTTTTTCCAAGCGGGATCAATTGAGCTTCGACTACGTCCGGTGGCGTCATCCGGGTATCAAGGTGAACACGCTGCAGATGGAAGTGCGTTACAACCCCGTTTTCGGCTTCAAGCTCAGCGGGCGCGATCACAAGTCGTCCAGCCGAGTGATCGACGAGCACCTTCATGTGGCGCTGCGCACGAGCGATGGCGGCAAGGCGCCGCTGCTTCGATACGACGATCTCTATGATCTGCTGACACCAGACTTTCTCGCGCATCTGCGCAATCTGCGGAAGATCACGGCAGCGATCTCCGAAATGCCGTATGTCGATGCGCTGCTCGATGTGGATGCCAGGGGCATGCCTTACTCGCCGCCCGACCCGAGAAAAGGGATGGAGCGCGAAATATTCATTCGGGCGCTGGCTGGTCGCACGCGGCTGCTCGACATGCAATTCGGCAATGGCGGCAGAGCTGCTCTCGCCCTGTCACAGACCAGCCTGTCCGTATCGGCCCTCGGCACGGAAGGTGCTGCTTATGCCGAACCATGCGCCGGCTATCTGGGCGTCTATTTCGGCGAGAGGCTGGACTACCGCAGCCTCGATCCCGAAACACTTTCGGAAAATCTCGGTGACGTCTCCTACGACACGATCGACGCGATCCATATCGACGGCAATGCAGAGGCCGACGTGATCGCTGCCTGCCTGGACAACGTGGCCACCTACGCCCGTCCCGGTACCGTTCTGATCCTCACGGCTGCAGGCAATCCGCATCTTGTGGGAAAACTGAGCACGCTCTGCGATCAGGGAGCGCTCATTCCTTACGGAGACCTGCATTCGGCCGACCAATCAGCGTTCATAATCACGTCGAACCTCGCCGCAGCAGAGATGGCAGCGCCGCTCTTCGAACCATCCATCGCCTGATCCGGAGCGTAATTTTTCATGGATACCATGTCGAACACAGTGGCCGTTGATCCAGCACACAGCGAAATTGCCGCGATCGAGATCGGTCAGAGCGGCGGCGAGACGATACCAGCTGGTCAGGAAAGCGATCTTTCCGCGATTTTTCGCAGGCATTACAGCAACAAAGTCCAGATGTCCGCGCCCCAGATCGAGGCTATCGCAGCTGCCATTCGTTCGCGGGGCCCCAACTGCAACATGCTGGTGTTTGGCCTCGGCAATGACAGCCCGCTCTGGGCGGCACTCAACAGCGCCGGATATACGCTGTTCCTGGAAGACGTGCAGGAATGGATCACGAATATGCTTTCGATCCATCCGACACTCAATGTCGAGCAGGTTTCCTACGCTGGCACGACGGTCGCCTCGGCACTGCAGTCACCGAATGAAACGATCGGGTCGGCGCAGGTTCCGCTCTTTCTGCTTGAGCGGAAATGGGATGTCATCGTTGTCGACGGTCCCATGGGCTACGCTCCCGGTCTGCCCGGCAGGGCATTGCCTCTCTGCTGGACCCGCCAGATAAGCCAGACATCGACCCATATATTCGTCGATGATTACGACCGGAAACTGGAAAAATCCTACGCGGACTTCCTGTTTCAGCACCTTGGTGCGTCGCGCGTCGTTCTACCAAGGCCGGCAACGAGCGACGTCAGCGCCAGCGCCATGCTCTGGCTGATCGGCTGTTCCGATCCGCTTCTCGGCAAATAGGCCGAGAGCGCTTCATCGTGCGGACATGCGAACGCTCGAATGCCGTCAGGCAGCCCGCACCCTGCCCTGCCCCATCCCGCGATGGTCCGCCTCGATGCGGAACTGCTCGACGAGATCGAGCAATGCCTGTGCCTCGCCGGCCAGCTGACGGCTTGCCTCGCTGGTTTCCTCCACCATGGCGCCGTTCTGCTGGGTCATCTGGTCCATCTTGTTGACGGAGGTGTTGATCTCCTGCAACGCTGCCGACTGGTCCTGGCTTGCGGTGGCAATCGTTCCGACATGCTTGCTGATCACCGTGATGTCGCTGCTGATCCTGGCCAAGACCTCGCCTGCCTGCTGCACCAGCGCCGAGCCGGAGTTCACCTCGGAGGTGGACTGGTTGATCAGGCCCTTGATCTCGCGCGCAGCACTTGCCGAGCGCTGCGCCAGTTCGCGCACTTCCTGAGCAACGACAGCAAAGCCTCTTCCCGCGTCTCCGGCACGCGCTGCCTCGATACCGGCATTGAGGGCCAGAAGATTGGTCTGGAAGGCGATGTCGTCGATCACCTCGATGATCATCTCGATCTTCTTGGAAGCCTGCTCGATACGCGCCATGGCCGCCACGGCACTCTTGACCACGAGACCGGAATCATCGGCGCTCTGGCGCGTTATGGTGACGGCCTGATTGGCCTCATGCGCACGCTCCGCCGACGAGCGGACCGTGACAGTGATTTCGTCGACGGCGGCCGCTGTTTCTTCAAGCGACGCAGCCTGGCTTTCGGTGCGGCGCGACAGTTCGGTTGCCGATTGGCTGAGTTCGGCGCTGTTGCGCTGGATGGCAAGGGTGCTGGCGCGAATATGCGTGAGGGTTTGGCGCAGGTGCACCACGGACTGGTTGAAGTCGGTTCTCAGCGTTTCGAGCTTGCCGGCAAAGGTGGTCGCGATCGAGACCGAGAGATCACCTTGCGCCAGTTTCGACAGCGCAGATCCGAGTTCGGTTACCGCCGTATCGATCTGCAGATCGACAAGGCGCTTGTCGGCGTCGTTACGCGCCCGTTCGGCTTCTGATGCGGCACGTTGCTCGGCACCCTGCTTTTCAATCCGCTCCTTCTCCAAAGCATTGTCGCGAAAGATCTGGAGGGCACGGGCGATATTGCCGAATTCATTGTCCAGCGCCGCATAGGGGATGGGCGCGGTCACATCGCCGGCCGCAATCGCGCGGACACTGCCCGTCAGCACGCCAAGCGGGCGGATAAGCGCCCGCAGGGCAAAAAAGCTGAGCGCGGCCATCACGAGAAGCGCCACCAGCGAAGTGATGACGACGATATAGCCGGATGTCGCAATATGCGAGAGATAGATCTCGATCGGGATGCCGATGAACAGCGCACCCGTGACCCGGCCAGCAGCATCCGTTACCGGAAAATAGCCGGTCATATAATCCTGACCGAAAAGGACGGCGGCACCATAATAGGCCTCTCCGCGGGCCAGTCTTGCCTGGGCGGGATGATCGGTCGCCAGCTTCGTGCCGACGGCGCGCTCACCTTTTTCGGTCTTCACATTGGTGGAGATGCGGACATAGTCCCCGCCTTGCTTGTCGAACACCGTCGCCACGCCGCCGATGGAAGCTGCGGCACGGTCTACCACGTCATAACCGGAAAGCTTTGAGACGCCCTCGACGATGCGTGTCACCTCGCCGTCCTTCAGCTCGACGCGCGCTCCCGGCAGCGCCGCCTCCCAGACCAGGCCCAGCGTGCGCATCGCCTTGTGCGTATCGGCATCGGCACTGTCCATGACGTCGGAACGGACATTCCAGAAAGCCAAACCGCCGACGGCCAGTACAGATAAGGAGATGAGAAGGAGGCAGAGAAGAACGATACGGGAGATGATCGAGGACGGGAGAAGCTTCGTCAAATTGGCGCTCTGTCGGGCTTGGACTAAAGGGGTGCACCCTCCAATAAATGACAGAGATGAAAAAGAAGCTAAATTCGCCCGAGCAACCAGATCAGGCCGCAGTCTCCGCCAGCCTGACCTTTATCTGCCAGATATAGGCCCGAGGAATTACTTTCGAGCGGGACTATCTATTGATCCGGGCATGGCGGCTTCACCACAAGAGCGGTGAAACCAGCCTTGCAAAAATGATCAATAGTCAGAAGAGCTTCGGTGCGGCCACAATCGCTGCCGTCGCGCCGACTGTGATCATCAGCAATATCCAGCGGTTAAGCTTGCTGCCATCTTCAGCCTTGGCAATGGCGATAGCACGGGCGCGGCGGGTGTTCTGCATCTCGGTCGAACTCCACAAGGTCGGTGGCAGACAGTCTACCACTCTAAGGCGACTATCCCCTGCAGCAATTAAATCATAAGATTTGGCTGCATTAAGGCAGCATCTGCGACCTATATTAAAAAGTGCTGAATCTTACTGTCCGCCGGAACCGCTAAATGCTGTCGCCGCAGGCATGACCGGAGGCCCATGCCCATTGGAAATTATAGCCGCCGAGCCAACCCGTCACGTCGACGCATTCGCCAATGAAGTAAAGACCGGGCACCGACTTTGCCTGCATGCTTCTGGAATCGAGCTCCAGGGTCGCGACACCGCCCAGCGTCACTTCCGCCGTGCGATAGCCCTCGGATCCGGCGGGCCGGATATTCCAGTTCTGGATCGTCGCGACCAAAGCGTCGATCGCCTTGTCGGAGAAGTCGGCCATCTGGCCCGGCAGGCTCCGCCCTTCGACAAAGAATTGCGCCAGCCGCTTCGGCAGGACTTCGGAGAGCGCCGTTTGAACCGCCTGTCGGCCATTGGCCTTGCGGGCGGCCTTCAAAGTGCCAGCGATATCGACATCCGGCTCGATCTTAAGCGTGACATCGTCGCCTTCCCGCCAATAGGACGAGATCTGCAGCACCGACGGTCCGCTCAGGCCTCGGTGGGTGAAAAGCAGCGCTTCGCGAAAACCGGTCTTGCCGTGGCGCAGATCGGCATCCACCGAAACGCCCGAGAGAGGGGAAAGACGTTCGAGCAGCGCCGGGTCCAGCGTCAGCGGCACAAGGCCGGGACGGGTCTCGACAAGCGACAAGCCGAACTGGCGGGCAATATCGTAGGCAAAGCCGGTCGCGCCCATTTTGGGAATGGATTTTCCACCCGTCGCAACGACGAGATTTGCTGCCGTGATGGTTCCGCCCGAGGTCCCGACACGAAAGCCGTCGGGCGTCTTTTCGACCCCAGTAACCTGCGTCTGCAGTCGCATGTCGACATTGGCCGCCTTCATCTCCGCAAGCAGCATGCGGATGATATCCTTGGCGCTGTCGTCACAGAACAATTGCCCGAGCGTCTTTTCGTGCCAGGCGATGCCGTGGCGCTCGACGAGATCGAGAAAGTCACGCGGCGTATAGCGGGCAAGCGCCGACTTGGCGAAATGCGCATTGCCGGAGAGATAATTCTTTGCGCTCGCGTGGATATTGGTGAAGTTGCAGCGCCCGCCGCCGGAAATGCGGATCTTCTCGCCCGGTGCCTTGGCATGGTCGATCAGAATGACCGAGCGGCCACGCTGGCCGGCGCGGATGGCGCACATCATGCCGGCGGCACCGGCGCCCAGAACAACCACATCGCAATTTGCCGCCAAGAGCCGATCTCCGTCTATCCGAGACCCTGCTGTTTTCGATTGCTGCCCCAAAGTCAATGCTGCCGGCTGGCCATTCGCCGCTCCATGGCTATTATGGCGGTCCGATCAACGAGATCCGGTGCCTTATGCCGCGCAAGAAGCCTACACCTTCCCCCGCCACGACTTCGCCCGTTCTCAAAGCAGCATCCGGCCAGCCGGCCCTGACGTCGCTGCGCGGTGTGACCGACTGGCGCGACGCGACAGCATGGCTGCGCGCAAGAGGGATCGAGGATGTCGAATGCATCACGCCCGATCTTGCCGGCGTGCCGCGCGGCAAGATGATGCCGTCATCGAAATTCACTTCGAATACCTCGCTGGCGCTTCCCTCGGCCCTCTACCGCCACACGATTTCCGGCGAGTATCCCGAAGAGACCGAGAGCTTCCGCTACGAGCCGCGCGACAGCGACCTGAAGCTGGTGCCCGATCTGTCGACGCTTGCCGTCGTGCCGTGGGAAAGCGATCCGACGGCGCAGGTGATCTGCGATATCGTCGATACGGACGGCAAGGCCGTCTCCTATACGCCGCGCAACGTGTTGAAGAACATCGTGGCGCTCTATGCCGAACGGGGATGGAAGCCGGTCGTCGCGCCGGAAATCGAGTTCTATCTCGTCGCCAAGAACGACGATCCCGATTATCCGCTGCACCCGCCGAAGGGGCGCTCGGGCCGCTCCATCCTCGGCGGTCAGAGCTATTCGATCGCCGGCATCAACGAATTCGACGAACTGATCGACGACATCTATCACTTCTCCGAAAAGCAGGGTCTGGAGATCGACACGCTGATCCATGAAGAGGGTCCGGCACAGCTCGAGATCAACCTGCGACACGGCGATCCAATCGAGCTTGCCGATCAGGTCTTCATGTTCAAACGCACGATCCGCGAGGCGGCCCTGAAGCACGGCATCTATGCGACCTTCATGGCCAAGCCGATGCAGGGTCAGGCGGGATCGGCCATGCATATCCACCAGTCGGTCGTCGACATCGAGACCGGCGCCAATATCTTTTCCAATCCGGACGGATCGCCCTCGCAGGAATTCTTCCATTTCATCGGCGGCATGCAGACCTTCATTCCGAAGGCGCTGGTGATGATGGCGCCCTATGTGAATTCCTACCGACGGTTGACGCCGGACATGGCGGCACCGGTCAATACCGCCTGGGGCTATGACAACCGCACAACGGCCTTTCGGGTGCCGGTGTCGGACCCCAATGCCCGCCGTCTGGAGAACCGCCTGCCGAGTTCGGATGCCAATCCGTATCTGGCGCTTGCAGCATCGCTCGGTTGCGGCCTGCTCGGCATCCGCGACAGGATCGATCCGACACCGCCCACCGACGAATCGGCCAATGAAGGCGCGATCGATCTGCCGCGCGACCTTCTCAACGCGGTCGCGCTTCTGGAAGACGAGCCGGCTCTGGCCGACGTCTTCAGCAAGGAATTCATCGGTATCTACGCCGGCGTCAAGCGCGGCGAGTTCGAGACCTTCATGCAGGTCATCAGCCCATGGGAGCGGGAGTTCCTGCTTCTCAACGTGTGACCGGGTCGCGCATGGATGGACGACATGGATAAGTGGCAGAGCCCGATCGCGCCGGGCATTTCTTGGTATCAGGCAAGCGCTGGCGAGCGACAGACCTATCCTGCGCTCGACGGTTCGAAATCGGTCGATGTGGCGATCATCGGCGGTGGCTATACCGGGCTTCAGGCAGCCTTTACGCTTGCCAAGCATGGCTCGTCCGTTGCGCTGATCGAGGCTGCGCATTTCGGCGACGGAGCATCTGGCCGAAATGGCGGCCAGATGGGAACCGGCCAACGCTGGTGGCCGGAAGATCAGGAGAAGGAACTGGGCTACGCCCGTTCCAAAATGCTGTTCGACATGGCGGAACATGCCAAGCAGTATCTGCATGATTTTGCCGGCACCCATGGCATCGACATGGAATACATGCCGGGGCAAATGAACGTGGCCCACAAGAAGGGCTATGAAGCGGATTACCGCGCCAATGCGGAGATAGCGGCCGAGCGTTACGACTATCCGCATATCAGGTTCATGGATCGTAGGGAGACGGCCGAAAGGGTCGGCACGCAGGACTATTTCTGCGGCGTACGCGATACCGGCACCGGCCATATCCATCCGCTGAAACTTCTGATCGGGCTTGCCCGTGTCGCAGCGGATGCGGGTGCCTCCGTCTACGAGATGACGCGCGCAACGGGCATCCGCCGCAAGGGCGGCAAGATCGAGGTCGAGACGCCGAGCGGCACCTTGACCGCCGACCGGGTGCTGATTGCCACCAACGCCTATATCGGCAATCTCGAACCGGTGACGGCGGCGCATATCATGCCGATCGGCTCATTCATCGCAGCAACCGAGCCGCTCGACGCGTTTCCAACCGTCATTCCCGGCGGCGAGGCTGTCTGCGATTCCCGGTTCGTCGTGCGTTATTTCCGCAAATCGAAGGATAACCGGCTGCTGTTCGGCGGACGGGAGACCTATGCGTCAAAGGATGTCCGCGATACGGCCGCGGCCATCCGCAAGCAGATCGTCGATACCTATCCCGTCTTGAAAGATGTCGAGATCACCCATGCCTGGGGCGGCAATGTGGGGATCACCCTTCCCCGCCAGCCTTTCGTGCGCGAGGTCCAGCCCGGCGTCACCTCGATCGGAGGTTATTCCGGCCATGGCGTGATGCTGTCAAATTATTGCGGCAAACTATATGCTGATATGGTTTCGGGCAAAACGACCGAACTCGACCATCTTTCGCAACTCGACCTGCCGCCTTTTCCCGGCGGCGCGCGAATGCGAAGTCCGCTCCTCTTCCTTGCCCTCACGTGGTTTGCCTTGCGTGACCGGCTTTGACGAGGCATTCAGTTTCAACCGCCCGGCCGGTCGATTCAGACTAGCCTTTTTAAATCGATTAGATTAAGTGTGCTTCCAACCGTGCAAGATGAAAGAAGAGCGATGAGCAGCCAGATCATCCCAGTCGAACCCTTTGATTGCATTGTCTTCGGTGGCAGTGGCGACCTTGCCGAGCGCAAGCTCCTGCCCGCCCTTTACCATCGCCAGATCGAAGGGCAGTTTACCGAGCCGACGCGCATTATCGGTGCGTCCCGCAGTACCCTTTCGAACGAAGATTACCGGAAATTCGCCCAGGACGCGCTCAAGGAGCACCTGAAAAAGGGCGAATATGACGAAGCCGAAGTGAAGAAATTCTGCGAACGGCTGTTCTACGTTCCGGTCGACGCCAAGACGGAAGCCGGCTGGGCCGAGCTCAAGAAGCTGCTCGACGAGGGCAAGGATCGCATTCGCGTGTTCTACCTTGCGGTTGCTCCCGGCATTTTCGGCGCGATCTCGCAGAAGATCCATGACCACAAGCTGATCACCAAGACGACGCGTATCGTCGTCGAGAAGCCGATCGGCCGCGACCTCGCCTCGGCGCTCGAACTGAACGACACGATCGGCAAGGTGTTCAAGGAAGAGCAGATCTACCGTATCGACCATTATCTGGGCAAGGAAACCGTCCAGAACCTGATGGCGCTGCGCTTTGCCAACGCGCTCTACGAGCCGCTTTGGAACGCCAATTACATCGACCACGTGCAGATCACCGTTGCCGAAGCCGTCGGCCTCGAAGGGCGTGCCGGATATTACGACACGGCCGGCGCACTGCGCGACATGGTGCAGAACCATATCATGCAGCTCGTGTGCCTCGTTGCGATGGAAGTGCCGTCGTCCATGGATTCCGAATCGGTGCGTGACGAGAAGCTGAAGGTGCTGCGCGCACTGAAGCCGATCACCGAGAGCAATGTCGAGCAGATGACGGTGCGCGGCCAGTACCGCGCCGGCGCGTCCGCAGGCGGCCCGGTCAAGGGCTATCTGGAAGAGCTGGAAGGCGGCGTTTCCAACACCGAGACCTTCGTCGCCATCAAGGCGGAGATCGGCAACTGGCGCTGGGCCGGCGTGCCCTTCTACATCCGCACCGGCAAGCGGCTGGCGCAGCGCATGTCGGAAATCGTCATTACCTTCAAGTCGATCCCGCACAACATCTTCGACAATGCCGCAGGCCGCATCTCGGCCAACCAGCTGATCATCCGCCTGCAGCCGGACGAAGGCGTGAAGCAGTCGCTGATGATCAAGGATCCAGGTCCGGGCGGCATGCGGCTGCGCAACGTGTCGCTCGACATGAGCTTTGCCGAAGCCTTCAGCGTGCGCAGCCCCGACGCCTACGAGCGCCTGCTGATGGACACGATCCGGGCCAACCAGACGCTGTTCATGCGCCGCGACGAAGTGGAAGCCGCATGGAAGTGGGTCGATCCGATCCTCAAGGGCTGGGAAGCCACGAGCCAGCTGGCACAGGGTTATACCGCCGGCACCTGGGGGCCGAGCCAGGCGATCGCGCTCATCGAACGTGACGGCCGCACATGGCACGAGGGTTGAGGCGCATGACCTCCAACCTTCACGCGTTTCCCAATGCCGCAAGCCTTTCCGCCGCCCTGGCGGATGAGGTCTCATCCAAGCTCTCCGCCGCGATTGCGGCGCGGGGCGCGGCCTCTATCGCCGTCTCCGGCGGTTCCACGCCAAAGGCCTTTTTCGAGGTCCTTTCGGGCAAGGATATCGACTGGAGCAAGGTGACGGTCACGCTGGTCGATGAACGTTTCGTGGCCGCCGACAATCCGCGCTCCAACCATCTTCTGGTGGCAACGCATCTGTTGAAGGACAAGGCTTCGGCCGCGACCTTCATCCCGCTCTACTACGATCGTCCGTCGATCGAAGAGGCGGCCGTTGCAGCGACGGAGAAGACGGCATCAATCGGCAATCCGTTCGATGTCGCCATTCTGGGCATGGGCGGCGACGGGCATACGGCATCGTTCTTCCCGCATGGCGACAATCTGGCGCGTGCGCTTGATCTTTCCGGTCCGCGCGGCATCCTGACCATGGTTGCCGATGGTGCGGGCGAAGAGCGCCTGACCTTCTCCTTTTCCAGCCTTTCGGATGCGCGTTTCCTCGTGCTCCATATCGAGGGCCAGGGAAAGAAGGACGTGCTGGAGGCCGCAAAGGCCGGTGGCGACGAGGCGGAAATGCCGATCCGCGCCGTCATCAACCGTGCGGCATCGCCGCTTGAGATCTTCTGGGCTCCCTGACGGGAGCCCAGTGGCGGCCCGCCCGCCGCAACCGTTTGCATTGATACGCAGTCCCGGCTCTATCTCCCACCCGAGTGCCGGGACCTGCACAAGGAGGAACAGACCATGGCCGCGCATTCCAGCATCGAAGCAATTACCGCCCGCATCGTCGAAAGATCCAAACCGCATCGCGAGGTCTATGTCGATCGCGTTCGTCAGGCCGCATCGCGCGGTCCGCATCGCGCGACGCTTTCCTGCGGCAACCTTGCGCACGGATTTGCCGTCTGTTCCCCCGCCGAGAAGGACGCGCTCGCCGGCGACGTCGTTGCAAACCTCGGCATCATCACCGCCTATAACGACATGCTCTCGGCGCATCAGCCCTACGAGACCTTTCCGGCGATCATCCGGCAAGCCGCTCGCGAGGCGGGCGGCATCGCGCAGGTGGCAGGCGCCGTGCCTGCAATGTGCGACGGCGTCACCCAGGGCCAGCCGGGCATGGAACTGTCGCTATTCTCCCGCGATGCGATTGCCATGGCAGCCGGTATCGGCCTGTCGCACAATATGTTCGATGCCGTCGTGCATCTGGGCATCTGCGACAAGATCGTACCGGGTCTGGTGATTGCAGCACTTTCCTTCGGCCACCTGCCGTCGGTCTTCATTCCCGCCGGACCGATGACGTCGGGCCTGCCGAACGACGAGAAGTCGCGTATCCGCCAGCTCTATGCGGAGGGCAAGGTCGGGCGTGCGGAACTGCTCGAGGCGGAATCGAAATCCTATCACGGCCCCGGCACCTGCACCTTTTACGGCACGGCCAATTCCAACCAGATGCTGATGGAGATCATGGGCTTCCATATGCCCGGCGCCTCCTTCGTCAATCCGGGCACGCCGCTGCGCGAAGCGCTGACGCGCGAAGCCGCCAAGCGGGCGCTGGCAATCACCGGGCTCGGTAACGAATTCACGCCCGCCGGCGAGATGATCGACGAGCGCTCGATCGTCAACGGCGTCGTCGGTCTGCATGCGACCGGCGGCTCGACCAATCACACGCTGCATCTGGTCGCCATGGCGCGCGCGGCCGGCATTCATCTCACCTGGCAGGATATTTCCGAACTTTCGGACGTCGTTCCGCTGCTCGCCCGCGTCTATCCGAACGGGCTTGCCGATGTGAACCACTTCCATGCGGCGGGCGGCATGGGCTTCCTGATCAAGCAGCTCCTGAAAACCGGCATGGTGCATGACGACGTGCGCACCGTCTTCGGGCACGGGCTCGAAGCCTATACGGTCGAGGCCCGGCTGTCCGACGAAGGCCAGGTCGTGCGCGAGCCCGTTCCGGAGCAAAGCGGCGACAAGAAAGTGCTCGCCACGATCGATGCGCCTTTCCAGGCGACCGGCGGCCTGAAGATGCTCTCCGGCAATATCGGCCGCGCCGTCATCAAGGTATCGGCCGTCAAGCCGGAGCGCCATGTCATCGAAGCGCCTGCCATCGTCTTCCATGACCAGCAGTCCCTGCAGGATGCGTTCAAGCGCGGCGAGCTCAACAAGGATTTCATCGCCGTCGTGCGCTTCCAGGGGCCGAAGGCGAACGGCATGCCGGAACTGCACCGGCTGACACCGCCGCTCGGCGTGTTGCAGGACCGAGGCTTCAAGGTGGCGCTGGTGACGGACGGGCGCATGTCCGGCGCGTCCGGCAAGGTGCCGGCAGCCATCCACATCACGCCGGAAGCCTGCGACGGCGGGCCGATCGCCAAGATCAAGGATGGCGATATCATCCGCCTCGATGCGGTTGCGGGGACGCTGGAAGTGCTGGGCGACGCTGCCGAGTTCAATGCCCGCTGTCCGGTCGAGGTGGATCTTTCCGCCAACGAGTTCGGCATGGGCCGGGAACTGTTTGCCGCCTTCCGCCGCAATGTCGGCCATGCGGATCAGGGCGCCAGCGTTTTCGCCTGATCGAAAGCTTCAACAGACGACGAAAAAGGGCGGTCGCAACCGCCCTTTTCTTTTGCCTGCACCACAGGGCGATTTCACCCAGGCTGATTTCATCGCGGCACTTGCGAGCCGCTCCCCCTTACCAGGCGCGGATATCGAGCGTACGGTCGCGGTGGTTGCGGTGGGTGGAGAAAACGAAGATCCGGTCGAGTTCCTTCTCCGTCAGGAGCTTCAGGAAGCGGACTTCGATCGTGTTGTTGGCGTTGACGCGCATCAGGAGGCAACCGATCTTGTTGATCCGTGCATCCGGGATATCCAGATAGAACTGCTGGGGCAGCTTGTACTGCGTCATGATGCCGAGAATGGCACTGCTTTTGGAAATCTTCAAAACGTCGCAGCGGCGCTGCGCCATATTGAGAACGCCGTTTTCCGTAAATTCGATGCGGCCGGCATTCATGGTGTCTTCCATTTTGAACCGCGCCTCGCGGTCGTACATGAAAGATTCTTCCTTGTTCAAATAGTGGTTCTTTAAATCGGATGCCGCACTCACGACCGTCCCCCTTGATTAACGAATCAAAGCTTAACGGGCGAAGCTTAACAGAGGCTTGGGAGGCGATAGCAAGAACCCTCTCGGCACAGGCCCAGGACCCCGGCCACGCTCATGTCCGATAGGCCATTCCATCGGCATCGAAGAGATGCAGTTTTTCGGGCACGGCCGTCAGGCGCAGGCTGTCGCCACGCTCGACACGGGCGATGCCGGGGATCTTGGCAATGACCGGTTCCGCCTCGCCTTCCGCTTCCAGATAAACCAGCGTCACTTCCCCGAGCGCCTCGACGATCGACACGCGGCCTTCGAACAGATGGTCCTGCCCCTCGTCTGCCACCGTCAGATCTTCCGGCCGCACGCCCAGACTGGCGCGCTTTCCCGCATCACCTTCAGGGGTCGCGATCGGCAGGCGCGACCGCCGGCCACCCGGAAGAACGACCTCCGTTTGCGCGCCATCTGCTACGATCCCAGCTGCCACGATATTCATGGCCGGCGAGCCGATGAACCGGGCCACAAAGAGGTTTTGCGGACGCTCGTACAGGTCGAGCGGCCTGCCGACCTGCTCGATCTTGCCGGATGACAGCACGACGATCCGATCAGCCAGGGTCATTGCCTCGACCTGGTCGTGGGTGACGTAAATCATCGTGGTATCGGGCATCTGCTCCTTGAGCCGGGCGATCTCGATGCGGGTTGCCACGCGCAGCGCCGCATCGAGATTGGAGAGCGGTTCATCGAACAGAAAAACCTTAGGGTCGCGGCAGATGGCCCGGCCGATCGCCACGCGCTGGCGCTGGCCGCCGGAGAGCGCTTTCGGCAGACGGTCGAGATAGGGCGTGAGCTGCAGGATGCCGGCGGCGGAGCGGACGCGGCGATCGATCTCGCCGCGGCTCTCCTTGGCGATCCGCATGCCGAAAGCCATGTTGTCGTAAACGGTCATATGCGGATAGAGCGCATAGGACTGGAAGACCATGGCGATGCCGCGACGCGACGGCGGCACGTCGTTGACCATCTCGCCATCGATATACATCTGGCCACCAGTGATGCTCTCAAGCCCCGAGATCATCCTCAAAAGCGTGGACTTGCCACAGCCGGAAGGCCCGACGAAGACCACGAACTCGCCTTCGGCGATATCAAGATCGATGCCGTGCAGCACGTCCACATGGCCGAAGGATTTTCTGATGTCCTTCAAAACGACGCCGGTCATGTCTCCTCCCAGAGTTTATCGGCCAATAAGAAGGGCACCGGCGTTTCCTCCGGTGCCCACGTTGTTCAGGCCTGCCGGGCGAAATAGGCTCCCCAGGCCGGCAGTTCCACGGCTCCGCCCTCTACCGGGCTTGCCGCTTCGAAACCATGACCGTCGAGCGCTTGCCACTCGCCGATCGGCAAAGCGGCCGACAGAGGTGCCGCGCTCATATTGAAGAGGCAGAGCACGATCTCGCCGCCATGCCGGCGTTCATAGGCGAGAAGCGCGCCATCCTGCGGCAGGAAGCGGATATCGCCCTTGGCGAAGGCCGGGTGCAGTTTGCGGAAGGCCAGAAAACGGCGGTAGTGCTCCAGCACCGATACCGGATCGCCATATTGTGCGCCGACCGCCCGCAGCTGGTGTTCGACCGGGATCGGCAGCCATGTCTTCTCTGCCGTCGAAAAGCCCGCCTGCAGCGCCTGCGCATCCCAGACCATGGGCGTGCGGCAGCCATCGCGGCCCTTGAATTCCGGCCAGAACTGGATGCCATAGGGGTCGCGCAGATCGGCATAGGCGATATCGGCTTCGGTCAGGCCAAGCTCCTCGCCCTGATAGAGGCAGACGGAGCCGCGCTGCGACAGAAGGATGCCTGCCAGCATCTTGGCATAGGCCTCGCGGTCCAGAACCTCCTGCCCCCAGCGGCTGACGTGGCGCACGACATCATGGTTGGAAAAGGCCCAGCAGGCCCATCCCTCAGGAGCAGCAGACTGGAATGCACCCTGAACTTCGACGACGCGGGCAGGCGTCAATACGTCGGGTGCCAGAAACTCAAACGCGTAGCACATCTGCATCTTGTCATCGCCGGACGTATATTCGCCGACGATTTCGAGACCGCGCTGGCTGTCGCCCACTTCGCCGACCGCGGCGATCGCCGGAAATTCGTCCAGAACCGCACGGAAGCGTTTGAGGAATTCAAGATTTTCCGGGCGGTTCTTGTCGTAGATATGCTCCTGAAAATTATAGGGATTGACGGCCGGCGCCGTGGAGGCGTTGCGGCGGGAAGGTTCCAGCGCCGGGTTATCGCGCAGTTCCTTGTCGTGGAAATAGAAGTTGATCGTATCCAGCCGGAAGCCATCGACGCCGCGCTTCAGCCAGAAGCGGGTCATGTCGAGAAGGGCATCCTGAACCTCGGGATTGTGCAGATTGAGATCCGGCTGGGAGGTCAGGAAATTGTGCATGTAATATTGCATGCGCGTCGGATCCCAGGCCCAGGCCGAGCCGCCGAAGATCGACAGCCAGTTGTTGGGCGGGGTGCCGTCCGGTCTGGCATCGGTCCAGACATACCAGTCTGCCTTGGGATTGAAGCGGCTGGAGCGGCTCTCGACGAACCATGGATGCTGGTCGGAACTGTGCGACATGACGAGATCGATCATCACCTTGAGACCGAGGCGATGGGCTTCCGCGATCAGACCGTCGAAATCCGACAGCGAGCCGAACATCGGATCGACATCCATGTAGTTCGACACGTCGTAGCCGAAATCCCTCATCGGCGACGGGAAGAAGGGTGAGATCCAGATCGCGTCGGCACCAAGCGCCGCGACATGCGGCAGGCGTGCGGAGATGCCTTTAAGATCGCCGATGCCATCGCCGTTGCTGTCCTGGAAGGAGCGCGGGTAAATCTGGTAGATCACCGCGCCACGCCACCAGTCCCTGTCGGACCCTTTGTCGGGCATATTCGTCGTGTCTGCGGAAATGGTCATTTAATATCCTGCTGTTTACGAATGACAGACGGATCAGCCGCCCTTGACTGATCCGGCGAGGAGCCCCCGAACGAGATAACGCTGCAGCGCGAAGAAGACGATAATCGGGACGATGATGGTGATGAAGGCGGATGCCGTCAATATTTCCCATTTGCCACCCCGAGAGCCCAGAAGCGCGTTCAGCGCACCCGTCAGGACCAGCTGGTCGCTGCCGGTGCCGAGGAAAACCATCGCCACCAGCAGATCGTTCCATGTCCAGAGAAACTGGAAGATGGCAAATGAGGCGAGCGCCGGAAAGGACAGCGGCAAGACGATCTTCAGAAAGATCTCGAAATCCGTCGCGCCATCGACACGGGCGGATTCGATGATCTCCTTCGGCAGGCCGGCGATGTAGTTGCGCAAGAGATAGATGGCGAGCGGCATGCCGAAGGCGGTGTGGAAGAGCCAGACGCCGGCATAGCTGCGTGCCGGAATGCCGAAAGTGGAGCCGATCCCGTTATACATGCGCAGCACCGGGATCAGCGACATCTGCAGCGGCACGACCATCAGGCCGACGACGAGGGCGATGAGCAGCGACTTGCCGGAGAAATTCATCCAGGCCAGCGCATAAGCCGCGAAGGCCGCTATCAGGACCGGAATGATCGTCGAGGGGATGGCGACCGTCAGCGAATTGACGAAGGACTGGCCGATGCCCTGAGCCGTCAGCACATTCTCGTAATTGCCCATGGTGAAGGAGGGCGGCGTCGAGACGGTCAGATAGAGCCGCCTGCCGCGCCCGTTGTCGAAGGGGCCGGTCCTGCTAAGGCGATAGCTGCCATCCTCGTTGACGACCAGCGTTTCGCCAGTGCCGAGATCTGCCGTCGCTCCGGCCGCAAATTCCGCGGGTGCCGTGACCTTTGTGCCGAAGGAGCGGACCGTTCCGTTGCCTGTCGCGCCCGGTTCCCCGCCGGTAGCGGTGGCGGCTTGCGGTGCATCGAAGACGGAGCCCGTTATCACGTAATTTGCCCCTTCCTGCCTGGCGGATGCCGGATCGCCAAGGCGAACGGCTGCGGTCTGCGAGGCGCCGCTGAAAGCCGTCCACCAGCCCGAACTGGTGATCTGGGCGGGATCACGCAGGGACGTCACCAGAATGCCAAGCGTCGGCACGAGCCAGAGAATGCAGACGAAGAGCACCGAAACGTGGACGATGAGACGCGGCAGGCCGATCCTGCGCAGGGTCGCGATCGAAGCCATCAATAGCCTCCCGTGTCCCGTTGCGCCTGGCGGATGTTCCAGATCATGATCGGGGTGACGGCCGCCATGATGACGAGCGCGATGACAGCACTCCGGCCGCTGTCGCCGCCGCCGCGGAACATCCAGTCGAACATAAGATTTGCGAGAACCATCGTGTTCCACTGGCCGTTGGTCATGGTCAGGACGATATCGAAGACCTTGAGTACGAGAATGGTGATCGTCGTCCAGACGACGGCGATCGTGCCCCAGATCTGCGGCACCATGATCTTCCAGAAGATCTGCCAGCCATTGGCGCCGTCGATGACGGCCGCCTCGATCGTTTCTTCGGGAATGCCGCGAAGGGCTGCCGAGAGGATGACCATGGCAAAGCCGGTCTGGATCCAGATGAGGATCGCCATCAGGAAGAAATTGTTCCAGAACGGCAGGGAGATCCACACCTGCGGATCGGCGCCGAGGGCTGTGACGATCGCGTTCAGAAGGCCGATCTGGGTCTCGTTGCCGCTGCGATATTCATAGACGAATTTCCAGATCACCGAGGCGCCGACGAAGGAGATGGCCATCGGCATGAAGATCAGGGTCTTGGCGAAATTGCCCCACCAGATGCGATCCGTCAGAACCGCGATGACGAGGCCGAAAAACGTGCAGGCCGCCGGCACGACCGCCAGCCAGAGGATGTTGTTGAAGATCGACTGGCGGAACTGATCGTCGGCGACGGCCCAGCGATAGTTGGACAGGCCGACATAGTTGACCCCGGCGCGATCATAGAAGGACAGAATGAAGGTGGCGATGACGGGATAGACGAGATAGACGGCCACAAGCAGGATGGCAGGCCCGAGAAAGAGCCAGGGGCGGATCGCCGCGCGCCGACGCAGGTTGACGGAGACGCCCTGCGCCACCCCCTGCCCTACCGGAAAAACCAGTTGCAGCAGTTTTTCCGACAGCCAGTAATACAAGGCGCAGCAGAAGACACCGACAACCACGACCCCTATGGCCGAGACGACCTGCGATATCATGCTTCCTCCCCAGGATCGCCGAATGCGATATGTTGTTCGTCAATCTCGCTCAGGGACCTGCCGAGCGACCGGCAGGCCGATTGCCGAATGATGATCTATTTCAAGCCGTCCCAGGCCTTCTGGATGTCGCCCGCCGCCGTCTTGGCATCCTTGCCGCCGACATAATCGATCATGCCGGTCCAGAAGGCGCCGGCACCGATCTTGCCGGGCATCAAATCCGATCCGTCGAAGCGGAACGTCGTGGCCGAGATCAGGAGCTCGCCCTCCTTGCGCAACGTGTCATTGCCATAGGCCTGCGGCTTCACTCCCTTATAGGGCGTGAGGAAGCCGGATTGCGCCATCCACACCTCATGGGCGATGGGGCTCTTGAGGAAGTCGATGAAGGCGCGGGCGGCGGGCGAATCCTTGGTGATCGCGGCAAGCGTGCCGGCGCCAAGCACCGGCTTTCCGAGATCGGCCTTCGCCGCATAGGCCGGCATATAGAAAAAGTCCGCGTCGGTGCCGAGCTTCGTGCCATCGGGGAAGAAGGACGGGATGAAGGATGCCTGATGCTGCATATAGCATTTCGGCGGAATGCCGAAGAGGCCCTTCGGGCTGTCGCGGAAATCGGTAGACGACACGGCGGCGACGCCGCCGCTCACATATTTCTCGTTCCTGGCAAACTTGCCGAATTCCTCGATAGCGCCGACGACGGCG
Organism: Neorhizobium sp.; assembly: GCA_028283725.1. Taxonomy (GTDB): domain Bacteria; phylum Pseudomonadota; class Alphaproteobacteria; order Rhizobiales; family Rhizobiaceae; genus Neorhizobium. The sequence goes on from JAPWKC010000004.1 coordinate 1,369,692, forward strand.
GGATCATCGAACTTGATCTCATTCGTCACCCACTTGTCGTAGACCTCGGGCTTCTGGGTGCGCAGCATGAGGTCCTCGATCCAGTCGGTGGCGGGCCATCCGGTCGCGCCGCCGGAGCCGAGACCGATGCACCATGGCGTGCCGCCATCGGCAACGATCCGGTCGGAGAGCTTGAACAGCTCCTCCATCGTCTTCGGCACTTCATAGCCGGCCTCCTCGAAATTTTCCGGGACATACCAGACCAGCGACTTGATATCGGCCTTGTACGGGAGCGCATAGAAAGCTTGTTTGCCGTCCTTGCCCTTATAGGTGCCGTAGCCCACCCAGCTGTCGCCGGCACCGTAACTGTCAGTCACCCACTTGGCGTTTTCATCGCCGAGCGGCGTGAGGTAGCCCTTGCTGGCGAGATCGGCCAGAAGGCCGGGTTGCGGCAGGATGGCGATATTGGGGGGCGAGCCGGCGGAGGTGTCGATAACGATCTGCTGCTCGTAATTTTCCGAGGAGGAATACTTGGCGCTGATGCCGGTCGCTGCGGCGAAATATGCCATGACGCTGGTGAACAGCGTCTCGTCTTCGCCGCGCCATGGGCCGAAGATCGTCAGGCTCTGGCCCTTCAAGTCCGAATGAGCAGCCTTGAAGTCGTCGTAGCTCTTCCAGTTGAAGCGCGCATCCTTGCCGGGCGGGAATTTCAGTTCCTGCGCACCCGCCTGCCCTGCCATCATCAGAACGGCGGCAGCCGTGCCGAGCCAAAACGAAACCTTCATGAAAATCCTCCTCCAAGAACCTCTTGTCTGAACGCCTGCGCTGTCTCCCACGTCGCAAGCAACCAGAGATTTAACGCGGGTTCCGAGGAGTCAAGGGCTGGACCGTGCCGACGGCATCGCTTTCAGGTGGCACAAAGCCGTCCGCGCAGGCGTTTTTTCTGCGCGGATCATGCGGCTGAAGGTCTTGAAGGAATAGGCTTAGAAGCGCGGTGCTTCGAGGCCCACGGAGCGATAGGCGGCAATGACGGTGTTGGCCATCAGCATGGCGATCGTCATCGGGCCGACGCCGCCCGGAACCGGCGTGATGGCACCGGCAATTTCCGACGCCTCGTTAAAGGCGACATCGCCGACGAGGCGGGTCTTGCCCTCGCCCTTTTCCGGCGCATCGATGCGGTTGATACCGACGTCGATCACGGTTGCGCCGGGCTTGACCCAATCCGCCTTGACCATCTGCGGACGACCGACCGCGGCAACCAGAATATCGGCATTACGGCAGACGGCGGCCAGATCCTTCGTCTTCGAATGCGCCATCGTCACCGTGGCGTTGGCCGCAAGCAGCAAAAGCCCCATCGGCTTGCCGAAGAGGTTGGAGCGGCCGATGACGACAGCGTTGAGGCCCGAAAGATCGTCGCCATGAATGCTGCGTACGAGCAGCATGGAGCCGGCCGGCGTGCAGGAGATGAGACCGGTCGACAGATCGCCCGTGGCAATCCTGCCGGCGTTGACGATGTTCAGGCCATCGACATCCTTTTCCGGCGAAATCGACTGGATGACGGGTTCGGCATCGAGATGTTTCGGTAGCGGCAGCTGAACGAGAATGCCATGGATCGCCGGATCGGCATTGAGGCCGGACACGAGCTTTTCCAGATCGGCCTGATTGGTCTCGACCGGAAGGCTATGCTGGATCGAGTTGAAACCGCACTGCTTGGCCATGCGGCTCTTGGAATTGACATAGGCGTGGCTTGCCGGATCGTCGCCGACGATAACGACAGCCAGACCGGGCTTGAGCTTGGCGGAGGCTTCCAGCGATGCCGCTGCTTCCGTTACGGCGGCGATAACGCCCGCTGCCGCTTCCTTGCCGTCGATGATCTGTGCCACAGTCCGTCTCCCATTCGTCAGTCGGATCTCACCATGCGCGCCGAGACCGGGGATGGCCCGCCTGCGCCCTATGCTGTCCGATCAGGGCAAATGCAAGAGGAATCGTTGTCGCGCCGCCGATGATCTCAGCGACCGCCTGCCTGTCTGCGCGCGGCGCGGGCTTCGAGGCGCTCGCGCAGGTCGAGCAGTTCCTGCTGGAGATCGCGCAGTTCGGCGCGGGGGGCGCCTTGGCGCGGCCGATACTCGACATCGTCCTGTTCGTCCGTGCGGGTCATGGCGGCGGCAACCAGCGGCGGCAGGCCGGCTTCGGCTGCCGGGCGCTTGTGTGCAAGCAAGGCTTCACGCATATAATCGGCGAGCGGCCGCCTGTCGTTTGCCGGCTCGGCATAGACCAGTTGCGGCAGGGCGAGATCGTCCTCGTCCATCTGCGATGCCGCCGAGATCGATATCTGCGCATCGGTCGCCGCGGCATCGGCATCCGCCGGCGACAGGGCAACGGCTTCAAGCTGTTGCTTCACCAGCAATTCCTCGATCAAAACGTCATCGACGACGAAGTCTTTCGCGTCGCCTGCCTCAAGCACAGGCGGTACGGCCAGATCATCCGTCAGATCGACGGTCTCCAGCATGTCATCGAGAGCCTGTTCGTCATGGGACAGGGTCTCGAGGCCAAGCATATCCGGCCGGGCGAGATCGGCGATCTCATCCTCCTGCTTCAGACGGCGGCGATAGGCGGCCAGCATCAGAGCAAGCCCGATCGCCAGACCGGCAAGGCCACCGGCGACAGAGGGTATCCAGCGCGGCAGCGTGGTGCTTACGACCGGAACGGCCCTTGCACGCGCGCTGACGATCGCAGTGGCCGCAGATGGGCGATCACTCGCCTGCGTGCGACTTTCGCCTTCCAGATAGTTTCGATTGGCCTCGGCGACCGCGGCCTCCAGCGCTGCGAGCCGCCCCGCGTCCGCAGCGATTTCGCCACCCTCGGCCGGCTTGTCGATTGCGGCCTGAAGCTCGGCGATGCGCGCCGCGACCTGTGTCTGCTGCTGGCGCAGCGATGCGGACAATTGGCTGAGTGCAGAGCGGATACCGCTCTCGGCATCCTGGACGGCCGCCTGCGCCGCCAGAAAGCGAGGGTGGCGGGGGCCAAGACTGCTCGACAGTTGTTCGACGACGAGACGTGCATCGACATAGCGGCGGCGCTGATAATCGAGGCCGGTGAATTCGACGCTATCGGGCAGTGCCTTGTCCAATATATCGGCGACGGTCAGCGATGTGGCAGCTTCCAGCTTCGGCTTCAGCGTGGCGAGTTCCTGCCTTGTCGCCTCCAGCGAATGGGTATTGGTCTCGGCCTGTGTGCGGGCCTGACGCAGGATGGCAAGGCGCGCCTCACCCGTCTGGGCTTCGAAGCCGTCAAGGGCCGCCTGGGCCCGCTCAAGCGCGCCGTGCAGCCCCTCGATCGCCGGGTCAGGCGCCGTTCGCGACGTCTGTGCCAAAACAGTTGGGAAGGCGGATCCGAGCATGGTGGCGATGCGTAACGCGTCACCCGCGCTGCCGGCATCGACGCCGATCGCCAAGAGATGACGGGAAGGATCGTATTGGGTCGTGATCGCCTGCGCCAGCCTTTCGCGCAGTGCGGTTTCTGCCTCGAGAACGGTGATGCTGCGACCGGAGACGATGTCGGAAACGACGCCGGACGCTGTCGGCCGGTTGACGGCGAAATTGCTATCCTGCGTCAGATTGAGGGCGCGGATGACGTTGTCGAGCACCGCCTTGTCGCGCAGCATATCGATCGCCTGCTGGACGACCGCCTGATCCGCGGAGGCGATGGTCAATCCCGTCGATGCGCGGAATTTCGGTTCGGGCGCATTGATGAAAAGAAGCGGCAAAGCTGCGCCGGCAAGCATGAGGCCCACCAGTTTGCCGACCGACATTGCGGCGCCAGCAAAACCCCTTGTCGAAAGCGCTGCATGCTCTTCCGGCGTAGCGCGCTGGATGTCGCCTTGTTGATCCATGATCTGACCGCATTCATCCCGCCCGGCCGAAATGGCCCGGCTGTCAATTAATGCAGTCTAAATATACGTGGCAAACAAAAGGTTAACGCTCAGGTCGCAAGGCCTGCGGCGGCGGGAAGACGTTTGCGATGCCGCCGGCTGCGCTCGGCGGCCGGCACGAGAGCCGACAGGCTTCGCCCTCCCATCAACAGGAGCCCGTTGGTCAGGCCGACCAGTTGCCGCTCGACGAGGCGCTCTTCCGCAGGCGACACGGCATCGACGATGACCAGATCATAGCCGGCCGTCGGCAGCTCCGCGGGGCTCACCACGGAGAATTCATGCCAGGGCGTGTGACGGCGCAAGGCCAGCTTCAGACGTTCGAGACGACCGGGGTCGCGGCCGGCAAGACCGACCCTGCAAGGACGGTCGAGGAAGGTCAAAAGTGCAGGAATGAAGCGCGCGGCCGTGAGCGAGGCTGCGCGGGTGCGCGGACCGCGCATCGGGCCAGCCGCAAAGCGTCGCGCATCGATGAGCAGGCGTTGCCTCAACGCCGCGCGATAGTGGCCGTCCAGCACGCGATCGATGGCCGCGCGATCATCGAGAAATGCCAGAGTGGAGCGGCCGGCCTCCCGTCCGATCAGACTGTCTGCCAGAGCGAGTGCACCACTCCAGCCGAGATCACAGATCTGTGGATCGGGTGCCGTTGCGCGACGGTCAGATGCGGTCAATTGTGCGGGCGCTTCCATCCCAGCCACTCCAGTCGAAACGAATGGCGACAGAGATAGCAGTGCGCGCTGAAAAGCATTTTAAGTAGATCGCTAAAATGCCGGAGAACCGTCCGTTTCCGGGAAAGCGAACCGCGAGGCGATACGGTTTTCGCATCATCCCCGCGGTCAAGAACTCATGGCTGGTGGTCGAGCCGCCTCATCAATGGCCGGGCGGGCTACTCTCGTCCGCCTTCACGCCCTCGACGATCTTGGTGACCGGCGGTGGCTTGTTGCCGCCGCTGACGGCATTGGCCTTCACGTCATCCTTGTTCATATAGTCGAGCTGCTCGACCAGAACATCCGTCACCGTGCCATCGCCCAGCCGCTTGTTCATGGCATCCTTGATGCTGGTGCGGAACGTGACAAGGTTGAAATCGGCAGTGTGGGCAAGGTCGACCATCTTGTTGCCGACGAGAAGCGTGAAGAGTTCGTCGCGCAAGATATCCTTCAACGGCACGGCAGGGTTCGATGCCTTGGCCTTGTCCGCCATCAGCGAGACGCGACCGAGGAAATATCCCCGAACGCCGCCATTTTCGATCATCGGGATCGTGACCGTCTCGCCCTTGACGAGCTGCGTGTCCCGAGCCGCTGTCTCCGTCGGAGCGCTTGCCGGGGCCGTTGCCAGATGGATCGAGAAATACACCGCCGCGAGCGTGACGATGCAGACCCAGACGCCGGTCAGAACGATCTTGATCATCAGGGTGCGCTGTAACGGAACTGATGTTCGGTGTAGGTGCCGTCAGCCTCTTCCGCACGGGCGGCATTCTTCAGAATGTCGGCAACGGCGCGAACGGCTTCCAGATGGGCCTCGACGCGCTGGGCATTGAGCGCGAGCTTCTTCTTGAGAGCCCGCAACTGATCGCCATAGGCGGCAGCCATGTCCTTGATGTCACCGCCGCGAAAGAGCGTCGTCAGCTCATAAAGGCAACGGCTTTTGTGGGCGTTCGAGAGCTTGAGGTCGAACTGCGGGTCCTGGCCGATGCGCTCGTTCTCATTATCGATAATCATCTCAAGACGCTTGAGTACCGTCTTGATCCGATACTCGGTGGAGATAATTTCCATTGGTATATGCCGCCTCTTGGATAGTGGATCAGGTCTTCTTCGTTTCATCGGTCTCAAGCGGCGAGAAGGTGCGCCGCTGAATGTCGGTGATCATGTTCATCGCGACACTGCGATCGGTCTCGTCGGTCTTGACGTTCGGGGTCTGGTTGCGCTCGTGCTTCAGGGCCTGGGAATAGACCTGCTGGGCGATGCCGAAACCGCCCTGCTTCGACACTTCGTTGGCGATCTGCTCCGCCATCATGCCCTTCCAGTAGTCGCCGGCAGGGCCCTTGCCGTAAACGTCCTCGGAATCTTTCGGCATCATGCTCTGGATGAAGGTGGAGGCGATGCTTGCCTCGAATTTGCGGTAGACCTCGGGGATCTTGCTCTGGTCATGCGCCGCGCCGACGCGCGCCGTTGCACCGTGAGATGCGCCGCTCGCCGCAGACGTCGTCGATGCGGCGTTCAGCGCATTGGTGATCTGCGCGGCAAAGCCGGTCCCGTTCGCTGCCATCTGAACGGCCTGGTTAGCCGCCTCGTTGACCTTCAGTTTCTCGCGTGCCGCCAAGACCTCATGGGGATCTGCGGCCTGGACGACGTCCATGACCAGATCGCTGGGGGGAGAGATAGCCAATTCGACGCTCCTTCAGTGCCGCGCACCGGAAGACCGGACGCTGGCGCCACAAGTTTATGCCCGGCGCATCAAACCGAAAACCGGATCGATTTCGAAAACGCGATGCGCTGTTTCAAAGGTTGGAAACACCTCTGTCGCGCCGGTCAAGGCGCCCGATGTTCCCGAACACGGTCGTTGCCCGTCTATCGTCGAACGACGGCAGGCAACGATCCGACATGTCCGCTATTATTCTTGGTTAAGCTTGGCCGAGGCTGACGTTAGTCGCAAAAGGGCAAGCTCGACGAGATTGTAGACCGCCTCGTCCTGCGCCTCGCGGTCCTCGTCCTGCGCCGCTTCCGCACGGCGGTCATCGAGACGGTCGCCTTTGGTCTTTTCTTTCAGGATCTTCTGCTCCTGAAGCTGCTGGGCGATCTTGAGCTGCTGGTTGCGGACTTCGAGCTTCGACAGATTGGCCGCATAATTGCGGGCAAAGACGCGATGGTGCTCATCGAGCGAGACCATGGCGCTCATCGTGCGCTCCATCGTCTCGGCCAGTTCGGCCTGCCTTGCGGTTGTATCGGCCAGCTCGTATTCCGCCAGCTTTTCCAGATGACGCTGGACATCGACCAGGCGCTTGAGCTTTGCCGAGCGTTTTTCCGCCATCGATCAGAAGCCTCCGAAGACGCCGGGAAAGCCGAGCACGAACTGGTGCAGCATGGCCGCGATGCCGAGATAGATCAGGAATATGCCGCCCGTCACGACGAAGGGGGTCGAGATGAAATAGACCGGAATATGCGGCGCCAGCTTGTTGACGAAGCCGATCGCGACGTTGAACAGCAGACCGTAGAGCAGGAACGGGCTCGACAGCCGAAGCGCGATGTTGAAGGTCGCCGACAGGGTGTCTGTGAAGGTGATCAACAGACGGTTCGGTTCGATCAGCTGGCCGATCGGCAGCGCGCCATAGGAATCCACCAGCGCCTTGAGCACGATATGGTGGAAGTCGAACATGAACAGGATGAGCATGCCGGCAAGGCTCAAGAAAGAGCTCAGATGGGCTTCCGACGTGTCCTCCAGAATATCGCCGCCCGGAGGCCCCTGGAAGGCGATCAGCATGCTGATCGCGGTGCCTGCGAACTGCAGGCCGAGGAGGTAGAGGTGCGCGATCAGCCCGTAGCCGACGCCGATCAGCGTCTCCGTCATGATGATCAGGGCGAGCGCCGATGGCTCGCCATGAACCTTGGGGTAAACCGTGCTCCAGAGGATCGGCAGAAGCGCCATGCAGAGCGCCAGAGAAATGAACAGCCGGATCTGGACCGGCAGACGCGCAGAGGAAAAGCCGGGTAGCACCATCATGCAACCGCCGATCCGGCAGAAGACAAGAAAGAAGGCGACGACGGTTCCCTGCGGGTCCGCAATCATGAAATCGATCCCAGGACCTTGATGTCTATACCCTTGGCCAGCTCCACATGCGACAGGACCGGAAGCGTGGGGAAGAGACGCTCGATGATCATGCGGACATAAGAGCGGGTATCGGGCGAGGTGACAAGAACGAAAGGCAGGCCGCGGTCCATATAGTCGCGGATGACACGGGTCGCCTGCTCGCTGAATTCCTCGAGCATGCGCGGATCGATGTCGAATTCGATGATCTCGCCCTTCGGGTCGCGCTTGATCGCCTGATGGAAGGCCAGATCCCATTTCGAACCCAGGCGCAGGACGCGCAGCGTGCCGTTGTCGGCAAGGTCGCCGCAGATCTGCTGCGACATGCGCAGACGGACGTGCTCGACGATCTGTTCGGTCTTGCGCATATGCGGGGCAAGCTCGGCCACCGCTTCGAGAATGAGGTGCAGGTTGCGGATCGACACGCGCTCGCCCAGGAGCAGTTTCAGCACGGCCTGCAGACCGGAATAGGACATGTGCGACGAGCAGATCTCGTCGGCGAGCTTCTTGTATTCGGGATCGAGGCGCTCGATGAGGATCTTGACGTCCTTGTAGGATAAAAGCATCGGCAGATTGTTGCGGATGACTTCGCTCACATGGGTCAAAAGAACCGAGACGTTGTCGATCGGGTGGAAACCTTCGCGCTTCAGATCTTCGACGAAATGCTCCATGACCGACACCGCCGGCATGCCGAAGGCGGGCTCGCGGATCTCGTCACCCGGAACCGACGGTTTGCGGCCGGGGCTGGTGATGACGAGAACTTCCCCGACACGCAGCGCGTTGGTTGCGACCGTCGTGCCATGGATGCGGATCTGGTAGGATTTTTCCGGGATCGCGATATCGTCGAGAACCTTGATTTCCGGGACCACGAAGCCGTATTGCAGCGCGAATTTCTTGCGCATCTTGCCGACACGGTAGGCCAGTTCCTGGTGAGCGCCGAGAAGACGCGGCGACACCTGCTTGCCGAGGGCAAGCTCGATTTCGGCGGTGCGCAGCGCGCTCTTGACCGAATCCTTTTCATTCTCCCGCGTTTCCACGACCTTCTTCTCTTCCGCATCGCGCAGAAGCTTGTTTTCAGCCTCCTGCTGGCGGGGGATGAACCAGGCACCGAAGGCAAGAATACCGGAAAGAACTGCAAAGGGCAGGAATGGCAGGCCGGGAATGACCGCAAGGATACCCATCAGGGCCGAAGCGACGATGAGCGCACGCGGATAGCCGCTCAGCTGACCGACAACTGCGGTGTCGGTGGAACCGAGCGTGCCGCCGCGCGTCACGATCAGACCGGCAGCAAGCGAGACGATCAGGGCCGGAACCTGCGACACGATACCGTCGCCGACCGACAGCTTGACGAAGACGTCGGCAGCCTGGCCGATCGGCATGCCATGGCGGAAGACGCCGATGATGATGCCGCCGAAGACGTTGATGGTGGTGATTAGAAGGCCGGCGACCGCATCGCCGCGCACGAATTTCGAAGCACCGTCCATGGCGCCGAAGAAGGAGGATTCCTCCTCGAGCTCGCGACGGCGGCGCTGCGCCTCCTTCTCGTCGATGATACCGGCCGAAAGGTCGGCGTCGATCGACATCTGCTTGCCGGGGATGGCGTCGAGGGTGAAGCGGGCGCCGACTTCCGCGATACGGGTGGCACCCTTGGTGATGACGATGAAGTTGACGACGATCAGGATCAGAAAGACGATCAGACCGATGACGAAATCGCCGGACATGACGAGACTGGCAAAGCCGGCGATGACGCCGCCGGCTGCCGAATGCCCCTCATTGCCGTGCGACAGGATCACACGCGTCGTCGCGACGTTCAGCGACAGGCGGATCATCGTGGCAATCAGCAGCACGGTCGGAAAGGAGGAGAAATCCAACGGGCGCTGGATCCACAGCGCCACCATCAGGATGAGAACCGACAGCGCAATCGAGAACGACAGGCCGATATCGATCATGAAGACCGGGATCGGCAGGAAGAGGATGCACAATACGGTGACGATACCGGCTGCGAAGCCTATGTCTCGACCGTTCGGCTTCAGCTTCGGTATCGGGAGTACGGGGCTCGTATTCGCCATCTAGATCATCTCTTCATGAGACTGCGGGATGCTAACCGCACCCGGACAACAATAACCGGCCGGCATGGACAGACCGCAGAACGGCCCACCTGTCGGATCCTTCATTGCTGATAGACGGCAAAGCTTGCGCGAGGATGATGCGCGCATAGAGCATCGTCCCGACAGCCGGAATCGATTTTCGGAAAGCCTGATGCGCAAATTCGAAAGACAGAACGTCCCTTTGTACGCCCTTACGGACGCACGGCGCTCTAGAAGCCCGACTGGACGCGGGAAAAGACGAGATTGGTGAATAGCGAGATCTGGCCGCCGACGAAGGGGGCCGAAATGCCGAGCGCGACCATCACGGCGATGATCTTCGGCACGAAGGTGAGCGTCTGTTCCTGGATCTGGGTGACTGCCTGAATGAGGGCGATGACGACACCGACAATCATGGCTGTAAGAACAGCAGGGCTGGATGCAACGAGCACCGTCCAGACCGCATTGCGAATAATGTCGAGCGCGTCGGCTTCATTCATGCTCTTAACATCCCAATCTGGACGATCCTTCATGGTCGTCCGGCAGACGGCACGCATGCGCCGCCCGGCCTTTTTTAGCGAACCGGCGGGATCCGATTACGACGACGTCGAGCTGGAGCTCGTGTCGGAGATGGTGATTCCCGAGCCGATGGTAATGGTATCGCCGTCTGCGGTGGTCGCCGTCAACCCATCGGAGGTCACTTCGACCGACTGGACTACACCCGTGGTAGCACCATCGGCGCTGGTGATGGTCTTGCCGATGTAGTTCGAGGCATTGGTGAGCGACGACTGGGCGATCAGGCTTTCCAGATTGGTATTGGTCTGGATGGTCTGCTCGACCTGGGAGAAGGTCGCCAGCTGCGAGATCTGCTCGCTGGCATCCATCGGATCGGTCGGGTCCTGGTTCTGCATCTGCGCGATCAGCAGCTTCAGGAAACTATCATAGTCCAGCGAAGCCGAGGCAGATGCCGAAGAAGAGCTGGATGTCGATGTCGACGTGGTACCGGTGGTCGACGTCGTTGAGGCTACAGAATCTACCGCCATGTTGCCATTTCCTTCTGGAAGGACGCGAGAGCCGCTGCCGGGACATCATCGTTGTTGAGGATGCGCTCTTCGATCGGATAGAGATTGCGGATCGCCTTCAGCGCGTTGAAGGCCTTGCCGGAGGCGACCATCACGTCGATCCGCTTCAATTCCGCCAGGATCTCTTCATTGTTGAAGCAGCTGAGCAGGAGCATGATCGAACGGCGGAACATCGCGGTCGCGTGTTCCTTGCCTTCCGGGTTGATGAGGATCATCTGGGCGATGAAGTAAAGCTGGCGCAGAGGCGTGGTGGTGTCCTCCGGCTGCAGAACGTGGTTTTCCAGAAGGAACGTGACATCGTTCAGGAATTCCAGCGAAACCTTGCGGTCGACCCGAAGGACGGCGCCGTTGATAAAGATCTTTTCGCCAGACTTCAGCGAGATACGCAGCGTGCTTTTCATTTCAGTCCATCCCTGATGATGGTTGTCACGTCAATAATGCCCTGATAGTTCGTGGACTTCCGCTGACGGATCCGTTCGCATTCCTTCAAGATCCAGATTGCGATGGAGATCAGCTTGGCCCTTAGCTCGACGCCGAGCTCATTATCGGGCTGTTTCAAATCGTCTATGAAACGCGTCCATACCTTTCGGGTGTAATGGATCGCTTCGATTGCTTCCCGGCCGTAGCGGTTCTGGTCTCGGGCAACAGCAAGCATGTCTATGGAACGGTCCAATACCTGGCGTTCCCGGTCGCGAGCGCTGGCAAGATCATCTTCCATCACTTCCGCATATGAAAACTGGAGCATTCCTGTTTCTTCCGTGTGGCAAGCCGCCATCCTGGCGGCCCATGTTTAAAGATAGTTCACGAGGCTCAACTGCGAGATCTTCGATGTGATGCTGTAGGAGGTTTCCACCTGTGTCAGCAGCGTGTTGAGCTTCACCGAAGCTTCATAGGTATCGACGCCCGTCAGATCGTTGAGCTGGGTCGAGATGATCGTCTGCTGGCTCTTCAGCGCAGTGCTGGCGTCTTCGACGCTCTGCTGCGAGAGGCCAAGCGTGGACGCCTGCAGGTTGATACCGGAGATCGCCTGACCGGCAAGGTTGGTCGTCGTAGCATTGACGGCCGTCAGCGCGTCGCTCGACAGGCCGGCTGTCGCCAGCTGTGACGTGATGACGGAGGACAGGACGAGGTTCTTGAACCCATCGGTATTCAGCGATGTCGATGTCTGGGCGCTTTCGGACGTGCTGATGCGGCTCGTCATCGTCGTGTCGGACGCGTTGGTGTAGCTCGACCAGTCGAAATTCGTCGTGTAGTCGCTGAGGAAGGCCGTCATCTGGTCCGATGTCATGTCACTGGCCGATGCGACACCGTTCGCAGACATGTAGCTGTCGAGCGAAGTGTTGAAGTCGCTCGTGACGTCGTCGACGAAGGTGTCTGCCAAAGGCTGGACGTCGGTGTTGATGCCGGAAAACAGATATTCGCCGTTGGACGAGCTGTTGGCGTAGCTCTGGAAACTGTTCAATACGGCGGTCGCCTGATCGGCGGAGACCTTGAGCGTGCTCTCGTCGCTGCTACCGGTGAGGGCAACGAGCGAATCGAGCAGCGTCTGGCCGTTGCTCGACATCTGCGTCAGCGCGAGCTGGCTGGAATCCATCCGCTGTGAAGCGACCGAATTGGAATCCACGATTGCCTGAAGGCGGTTCGATTCGTTGTTGTAATCGAGGCTCTGCGAGGTCTTGACGCCGAGCGCCAGGCCGACGTCGTCGTAGGTGCCGCTCACCGCTTCGTTTTCAAGCGAGGAAATCTGGCTCTGGGAGCTCGTGACCGTGCTCTGCATCGCGCGGCTCAGCGAGAGGGTTGAAATAGACGTCGTCTTCATGTCGCATCCATCAGAGTTTTCAACATATCATCGACCGTGGACAGGAGCTTCGATGCCGCCTTGTACGATTGCTCGACGTCGAGGAGCAGCGTCAGCTCTTCATCCAGGTTCACACCAGTCGCGTTCGAATAGGCATCCTGCGACCGGCTCAGCATGGCCGAAGTCGTTTCGGACGCGTCCGAAGCACCGCTGCGATATTCTTCGACCCAGCCGACCGAGTCGCTTGCGTAGTTCAGGAGCGTCACGCCCGTACCGATGCCCGCACTCTGATCGAAATCCATCTGGTTCTGGAAACCATCGATGTATTGGTTCAGAAGATCGGAGTAGCCACTGGCATCCTCGGTGTTCGTGCTGTCGCCCGCAATCGAGCCGTCACGCAGTTTCGACGGGTCGTCTACGGCCGCTGCATTGACGGTGATGAGCGACGACAGACCCGGAATTACCGATGCAGTATCGTAGTCTACGGGTGTTCCGTCAACCGTCGTGAACAAACCGGCCACCGATCCGCCTCCAGACGTTTCCGCAAAGCTCGACATCAGGCCGCGGGAAATCTCGTCCAGCTGGCTTTGGTAAGTGGGATAAACTTCATCGCGCAGTTGCAGCGATGCCTGCAGCGAACCCTGTGCCGTGGTGTCGCTGCCGCTACCGGCCTTGACGGCCACGCCATCGATATAGACCGAGTTTCCGGTGCTGTCTGCCGAATAGGTCTTCGTCGCGTTAAAGGTTACGGCGCGCGGCGTGGTTTCGAAAAGCGTCGTGCCGTCGCTGGTGTAGATCGCCACGTCGTTGTTGTCGCGGGTGACGGTCGTGACACCGATGATCTGGGAGATCTGCTTCAGGAGACCGCTACGGGTATCGAGCGCATCGTTGTCGGCCGTGCCGGAGGCGGTGGCCGCCTTGACCTTGTCGTTGGCGTCCTTGAACTGCGACAGAAGACCATTCAGCGTGGTGACGTCGGTGGAGATGTCCGAGTCCGACTGCGCGCGCAGCGACTGGACATTGCTCGATGCCGTGTTCAGCGAGGTCGCGAGGTTCTGGGCGGCATGGACGGCGGCGGTCGCAAGCGTGCTGTCGCTCGGCGATGCGGCATAGGTCTGCAAGGCGTTACGGAAGCTGGAGAGTGCTGCGGATGGCGCTGCGGTATAATCATCGCCACCCATGGATGCGTTGAGCGAGGTCAGGCCTGCGAGCAGCGCCTGCTGACCCGCATCGTCGGCGGTCGCAGACAATGTCTGCTTCAGGAGAGCGGTATCCTCGCTGCGCTCGATCGTAACGGTCGTGGCGCCGCTGTAGAGGTTGGTCGTGGTCTTGGCGATACGACGGTTGTAGTCGCTGTTGCTCGTGTTCTGAATGTTCGTCGACAGGACACCGGTCTGCGTCGCGGTGTTGCTGAAGATGTTTTTGGTCGTATTGAGTGCAGAAGCAAGCGACATTGACTACGAACCTTCGCGTTTAGCGGACCAGGTTGATCAGGGTATCCATCAGGTCGGAACCGGTCTGGAACACTTTCGAGTTGGCGCTGTAGCTGCGCTGCGCCTCGATCATGTCGGTCAGCTCGCTGGCGAGATCGACGTTGGACGTTTCAAGCGCGCCGGAGATGATGCTGCCGAAGCCGCTGCTGCCGGCAAAGCCCATGGTGACGACACCGGACGTGCTCGACGTCTGGAAAACGTTACCCGAGAGAACCGTGAGGTTATCCGGGCTGGCAACCGTGGCGAGCGGGATCTGGTAGAGCGCCTTGCTCGATCCGTCGGTGTAAACGGCGTTGACCGTACCGTCGGAGTCGATGGTGACGCTCTTGATGGCGCTCGGTGCGCTACCGTTGACCGAGCCGCTTGAGATGTTGGAGGCAGCAGAAAGCTGCGTCATGCTCGCGAGGTCGATCGAGATGCCATCTACCATCAGCGAGGTGCTGTTCGCGCCGACATCGGTCGTCGTGAGAGTGGCATTCTTACCGGTTGCGTCGAAGGTGAGTGTGCCCGAGGCCACGGCGCTCGATGAATAGGGGAAGCTGCCACTGCCGCTGGTTGCGGCATCGGCGGCGTTATAGACGCTTACATCCCAATTGCCGTCTCCGGCGTTCGAGAAGTAAAGGTCATAGACCACCGTGTTGCCAAGAGCGTCATAGGTCGTCAGCGATGTCTTGACCACGCTGCTCTGATCGACATCGACGGTCTCATCGTTGTTACTTGCAGACACAGCGGCCGTCTCAGCAGCGCTGTTCAGGTTGCCCGAGAGCGAACCGGACGTGGAAGCCACAGCATTGAGCGTCGAGCCGCTGACGTTGACCGGAACAAGACCGTCATAGCTGTTGACGACAGTGGTCGGGGTGCCGCTGTCGTAGGAATAACCCATCAGCGTGTAGCCGGCATCGTTGACCAGATTGCCGCTTTCATCCTTGGTGAACGAGCCGTTGCGCGTCAGATACGTGGCGCCGGAGGAGTCCTGAACGATGAAGAAGCCGTCGCCCTGGACGGCCATGTCGGTGGTCGACGTGGTGTATTCGAGAGCGCCCTGCTCAGAAATGGAATAGGAAGTGCTGGTTTCGACACCGCCGGAGTTATAGCTGCCGGTGGTCGAGGGAAGCACCAGCGACGAGAAGGACGTCGAAGCGCTCTTGTAACCGGTCGTCGAAGAATTCGAAATGTTGTCGCCAACAGTTCCCAAGCGGTTCGCTTGCGCGTTCATGCCCGAGACCGCGGTCTTCATCGTTCCAAAAAGGCTCATGTCAGTCCTCGCTCAGTTTGTCAGTCACGATTAGCTGGCGGGCCTTGCGTGAAGCTGTCTCGTTCAACTGCTTGTGAAATTTTCGCCGGGGCCGGAATGCGCCGTTCGCAAGGGGTATCGAGCTGAAATAATTGCCCGTTTTTTGAAATAGCTTGAAAAGAAAAGGCACCCTTCAGGGTGCCGTTTTGTCGTTATTGCCAGTCGATGCAGTATCCGAGGAACCGCTTGCTGTCGATCGGATCGAAGCCCAGTTTCTTGCGCAGTTTCTTGCGCAGCTTGCTGACATGGCTCTCCACCACGTTCTCTTCGACGTCTTCGTCAAAGATGCCGTAGATGGCATTGAAGATCTGCGCCTTGGATACGCGGCGACCGCGGTTGGCGACTAGATATTCGAGAATGCGGCGTTCGCGGCGCGGCAGGGGCATGACTTCGCCGCTGATCTCCGGATCGCGTCCGTCGGAGTAGACGCGGATCGGGCCAATCTCGGTCCAGTTCGAAATCGCCGTCAGACGACGACGGATCGCCGCGGCACGCGCCAGGATCTCGCGTGGATGGACAGGCTTGCGCACCACATCATCGACGCCGCAGTCGAAGAGCGCGAGCGTCGCCTCGAGCGAGGGCTGATCGCTGACGGCAATCACCGGAGCCTGCGAACGACCCCGTATCGTGCGCGGCAGCCCGTGTGCCATTTCGCTCTGACCAATCAGAAACGTCTCGATGGCTACGATGTCCGAATCGGCCGCCGAGCTCATCCATTCACAAAATTCTTCCGGATCAAACCCCGTCGACGGGATGCCTTCCCGTCCGAAAAGGGAGGTGTAACCGTCTTTGACGATTTCACGCTCATCAACCACCACGATCATTCGCCGCCTCCGAATCAGTGGATTAATTCCACGTGCCGATCAGTACGAATCGGGCAGAATCCGGACAACTACAGAAAGTAACAGGGCTTTGCTAACAGTTGATTAACCATGTTACGGCGATTTGCCCTACATGTAGTGGGCGTCATTAACCAAGGCACTACAAACTGGTGGAAAAGATTAATAAAACATAAAATACCCTTGCCAACATGGAGGCATGCTCCAGTAGCGTAATAAGGGTATAAACCCCAATTGCAGGAAAATTCATTAACCCTGGGTTGTGCCATCCCGACAGAAGCTGGACGCGGTCGACGTCCATTTTCCGTAGCCGGTTGCAACCAGATTGGCGATAACCCGGCATACATACTGACGCTGGGCAGGATTGTTGTTCGGCCCGGCATGGTATCTGGCCACCGCCATCGTCCAGGTTTCATGCTGATCGTGCAGGCGCCTCAGGAAGAGCGCGGCATATTCGACATTCTGTCGCGGGTTGAACATCTGCCGGATCGAGGGGAATTCACCGCCGTGGTAGTACTGGTTGATCTGCATGCAGCCGATATCGATGAGCTTGGCTCCCTGGCGGACGGCGTCGGCCACCATGTTGAGGGCCTCCTGCTCCGATCCGGGGAAATACGCCTTGCCCTCGATATTGAGCGCATTGGCACTCAGCTTGCCCTTTCGCCCGGTCTCCGTCAGGCCGACGGAGTAGAGGATACCCTCCGGTATCTGGTACCGGTGGGCGGCCTTCTGAACCTCCCGCTCGCATTCCCCTTCGGCATGCGCCTCAAAGGTAGACGCTGCCAGAAGCAGTGCTGCTACCGGCAACAGCCTCGCCAACGCCTTCATTGCGACCCTCCGTCTGGCTGCTGCCATTGCTGTTGGACCAGCGACCCTGCTGCTGGCCGCCCGTGCCGTCACCTGCCCCACGCTGCCAGGCCTGCTGGTTCTGCTGCTGCTGGCCCTGCTGGCCCGTCTGGGTCGATGACTGCTGGCCTGATCCGCTCTGGGCGCCGGAATTGTTGTTGGAATTGGACGACGTGCCATCCGATGACGAGGCAATGCTGACCGTGATATTGTCCACACTGAAGCCCTGCGAGCGCAGGCCATCGACAAGCGAGGAACTGCCGCTCGTCAATTCGCGGTAGGCGGCGCTGTTATGGACCGTGAGGTGAATGGACAGTTCATCGCCGACAAGCCGCATGGAAGCAGTGACCGTTCCGAGATTGTCGGGATTGAGCTGGAGCTTCAGCGTGTGAACCACGTTGCTGGTCGGCGCCAGACCGTCGTCGAGCAGATTGATGCTGGCACTGCCGCTCATGGCACCGGCCCAATCCTTGTCGCCGGTCATCGCGGCTACGAGCATGCCGGTGTTTCCGGTCTGCGCCAGACCAAGAAAGCGACGCGAATCGAGAATATTGACTGTATCGGGCGTCACCTGGGTCGTGGCATCGGTCGATACATCGGCCTTGCCATCCGCATCGGTCTTCAGGGCGATATCGACCGACTGGGCAACGGCGCCGATCTTCTGCAATCGGAAGACCTGCGTGTCGTCGGTCACGTCGGTGGCCTGTGCCGTGTCGTCGATGCCGAACGCGCTGTCGGCTGCCGACGTGTCGGCGTTTGCGGTCATCAGACCGGCAATGTCTGCGACGGCCGTTCCGCTATTGCCAGCCGTCTTGCCCGTTTCGGCCGTCTTTACGGGTATCGCCTGCTGTGACGCTGCGGCGACGGCTGCCAGAGGCCCTGCCGCGAGCATCTGAAGAAGATCGGCTGCCTTGAGGCCCGCGGAGGCATCTGCCGCAGCATCGCCTGACGTCGCGCTGTCGGTGGCACCGTCCGCGGCGGCGTCGGTCTCGTCGTCGTCCTTGTCCTTCGCATTCGTCGTTGCAGCGCTACCCTGTACCGCTGCCTTCAGCGCCAGAAGGGCTGCAAGCGGCGTTTCTGCCTCGGCGGCAGCTTTGCCGGCGGCATCGGCCAACGCCGCCTGGGCCGTCGTATCGTCGGTATCGACAGTCACCGTATCGGCGGTTGCCGTCGTGTCCATGCCGGCTGCCTGGGTCGCCGCGTCGTTTGCGGCGGCGGCCGGAGCAACCTGGCCCTGTGCCAGTGCCGCCAGCTTTCTGTAAGCCGATGCGAGCGCACTGCCGGCAGTCGCCGACTTGTCTTGAGGTGCCTGCTGTTTGTCGTCATCCGCGTCCGTCGTGGCCTTGGTCGCGGTCGTGTCCGTATCGTCCTTGCCGCTGTCCTTGCCGGACTGCTTCTGGGCGCTGCCGCCTGCAGCGTTCAACGCCTGGGAAAACTGGTCCTGATCACCATCGCCGCCCTGTTTGCTCGGGGCCTGGGCCGAGGGCGTATCCTGGATGTTGCGCGTCAGCACGCTTGCGATGTCCGTCATTTCTTTGCACTCCCCTGCCCAAGCATGGCATCGATTTCCTTGAGCTTGGACTGATTTTCCGCGAGGAAATCCTTGATCCCGGCATCGGCTGCCGTTCCTGCATTATTGTTCGGCGCCCCGGCGGCTGGTGCGCCGTTATTGCCGTTCTGTGCCGCCTGCACCGGCGGGACCGCCGGTTGTGCTGGCACCGGATTATTCTGCGCAGGCGCGACGCCCACGGGATCGTCGGCGGCCGGCGTTCGGGCAGGCTGTGGCAAAGGTGCTGCCACGGCCGCCTGTGGCGGTGGCGATGCCGCCGGCTGGAGGATCTGCTCGGCGACGCTGCGCGCCGCATCACGCAACGCCCTGTCGCGCGGCGACAGCTTATCGTCGGGAATGGCAGCAATCGCCTGCGCAGCCTGCAGGACATTGGCACCAGAGACGCTCGCAATGCCGCCATAGAGCTTGCCGAGATCCTGATCAGAAGCAGGTCCGGCATTGCCTTCGCCGGCTGCCGCGCGGGCGGCACGGCGGGCAAGATCGTCGGCACCGGCAAGGCTCGCCTGGCGGGCGACACGCAGATAGAGTTCCTTGGCGCGATCCGCATCCATCATGTTGACGATCTCGGACATGGCCTCGAAGGTGATATGATCGTGTTGCTCGACCGCCAGCTGGACGAACATGTCGACGAACTGCCCGGCATAGGGAGAATAGAGAAAACGCCGCACATAGCGGTTGGCCGTGGCCATGCCGCGATCGACCATGTGGTCCTGCAGTTCAATCGCGAAGCTGCGGCGTAATGCCGCCTCTTCGAGGTTGGTTCCCGGCGACGCGAGCCGCACCTGATCGAAATAGCCGAGCGCCCGCTTGCCATCGATGCCGATACTGGCGTTACCGGCGACGAGATAAAGATAGGCGCCGACCTGCGAGTTGCGGTATTCGTTGAGCAGCGGATCGATGGCACCCACCGTCTCGGCGCCCTGCCCACGCAGATAGCGACGCAGAGCCCCCGTGAGGCGGCTGTCGAAATAACCGCTGACGTCATGAGACACGAGAAGATCGATGGTCGCCGGATTGCCGCCGCTCATGGCATAGACCAACGCAGCGTCGATGTTGCGCCCGTCTTCGAATATCTGCGGCGGGGCGGCACGCAGCCGCTGGTCGATGACGCCGAGCAGGAAGCGCTGCATATCGCCGGCGGCATGATCGCCCAGAACGATGGAATCCTGCACATATTGCAGGGAGCGCACGAGCTTGAAGATCTCCGGATCATCCTCGGCGCGCGCAACGGCGGTCCCGGCGAGCATAAGCCCACCGAGCAAAGCGATCCGCTTCATCTTCCACCACCGCGTCAAACGCATCGTCCTATTCCAGTTCCAGTCGCCGGCCACGTCCATTGAAGGTCGGTGCGACGGTTATCCCTTGCCGCCCAGCAGGATCTCGATCCGGCGGTTGGCATCTGCCATCGGATTGTTCGGGACCTGCAGGCGCCTGTCGGCAAAGCCGCTCACCTGTTCGATCCGATTTTCCGTAAGGCCGCCGCGAACGAGCATGTAATAGGCGGCATGTGCACGAGACATGGAGAGGCTCCAGTTGTCGCCTTCCGCCCCCTTGTAGGCGCGCCCATCGGTGTGCCCCCGGATCACGACCGATCCGGTCTTTTCCGCCAGGATTTTGCCGATCTTCTCCATCGCCAGAACCATGTCCCGGTTGGGAACGGCAGAACCGACATTGAACATCGCTTCGTTGGACTGGTCCGAAATCGAGATCAGCATCCCGCCTTCGGACGGCGTGACCTCAAGACCTTCGGCCAGCTTGCCGCCGACACCCGAGACGGCGCCCTGTAATTCGGCCTGAAGTGCCTTTGCCTGCTTCTGCTCGGCGGGGGTGCCTTCGGACGGCTTATCCTGCGTGGAGGCGGCCTTTGCCGGCTGGCCGTCAGTCTTGGCCGCTTTGCTCTCTTTCGCCGAAGCCTGAGCGGCGGCAGCCTGGCCATCCTTGGCGGTCAGGGCGGCAACCTGCTGCTGGCCGTCCTGTTTCGCGCCGGCGGCGTTTGCCGCTGCCTGCGCTTTGGCGTCCGTTTTAGCATCAGCCGCGGGCGGGTTCGAGAAAGCACTGCCTTCCTGACCCGGCAGGCTCGAATCCTTGCTCGGAACACCGGCCTTGGCCTGCTGCTGGACCTGCTTGCTCCAGAAATCGGGATCGAACGGGTCACGATAGGCCTGCCCGCCGTCAGCACCGGTCGAGGGGCCGCTGTCGCTGGCGCCTCCCTCACCCTTGGTACTGACATTGGCCTGCTGGCCGACTTCCTGGGCGATATTGGTCAGAACCGCATAGGGGTTCTTGAACAGATCGGCTTCCGAATAACTGGTGTCGTCGCCCGACATGGCCGGCTTGGTCTGATCCTGACCGCCGACCCCGCCGCCATCCTTGTCGGACTGCTGCTCGGACTTCGGCTTGTCGTGCTCGCCCTGCATCTGGTCAGCCGGCTTCTTCAGGCCCTTTTCGGCGGGCGTATCGTCTGAAAGCTCGACCGGATTGAAGAAGCTTGCGAGCGACGCCTTGGTTTCCTCGTTGGCGGCATTGACGAGCCACATAACAAGAAAGAAGGCCATCATCGCGGTCATGAAGTCCGCATAGGCAATCTTCCACGCGCCACCGTGGTGGCCATCGTGGTCACCCTTGTGACGGCGAACGATGATGATCTCGTTCTTGCCGTGATGGTGGTTTTCGCCATCCTTCATGCCAGTACCCTTTGAACTTCCGCGGCGAATTCCGCCAACTGGGTCGTCACCACTGCGTCTCCCGTTCGCAGGATCAATTCCTCACCGTCCTCCTCGACGAAGGTCAGACCTTCCGCCGCCTCACCCAGCGCGTCGCGCAGCAGGGAAATCAGTTCTGCCGGACCGACCACTTCAACCTGTGCGGCGATGTCATTCCTGAGTTCGGCCTTGAGCGCCACAGCCAGATCCTCGACGGACTGTCTTGCCACTTCCTGCCGAATGACCGGAGCAAGAGCTGCGACAGCCTCGTCGACAAGCGCCTCGGACAATTGTGCGGTCATGGCCGGGATCGCTTCGCCAAGCTGACGCGTCAATTCCGCTTCATGCGCGCGGCGCTGATCGGCCAATCGCGCGTCATGCTCCGCCTTCAGCTTTTCGATCTCGGCGGCGTGGCGGGTTTCGGCCTCTTCGGTCGCAGTCTTTCGACCCTCTTCGAAGGCGTCGCGTCGCTCCGCCTCGATATCTACGGCGGGATGCGGCAGTGACAGCATATCGTCGTCGTCGAAGGAAAAATCATGTGCCGCGGGCTCGGGCGCTGCAAAGCCCGCCGGCTCGGGTGCCGCACCGAAGTCTTTCAGGAAGTTGGCAAGCGACGCACTCATGCGGACACTCCAGCCGACATCTCGAAGAGGCCGGCCGACAGCGCGGGTCTGCGGCGCACTGTTATACCGAATGCCGTCACAATCATTGCCACCTTCGTCCTGAAATCGCATAGACCGACGCAGAAGGGCCGGCAGCTCATGGTGAGGACACTAGAAAGCCAAACTTGTGCGAAGATGACCGATAGCCGGCAGCGGGAAAACTGCTCCCGACGGAGCCCGGATGCCAGAAAGCCGACCACGAGGACGATGGCCGGCTTTCTGATCATTCCGTGTCGGATGAACTGCGTTCTTTACTGGAAAAGCGTCGCCAGAGACTGGAGATGCGAGTTTGCCATCGACAGGATCTGGGTCGAAAGGCTCTGCTGCGTCTGGTAGGCAGCCAGCTTGGTCGATTCCTCTTCCATGTCGGCATCGACGAGGCTCGACACCGTACCGTCCAGCGTCGAGCCAAGACCGGATACGAAGGTGGACTGCGCGTCGATCCGGTTCGACATGGTGCCGAGCGTCGTACCAAGCGAGGTCAGCTGGCTGGCGATCTTGCTCACCACGCTGATCATGTCATCCAGCTGGTCATCGGTCGTGTTGTCATCGAGCGCGATCTCGGTGCCGCTATCGGTGTTGCCGGAACCACTGTCGAGCAAATAGTAGTTGCGCGCCGTTCCGGTGCTGTCGGAGGACAGAGTGTCGGCATCGATATTGCCGGTCAGAAGGCCGCGGGATGGGTCGGCGTTATCCACCAGCGTGTTGCTGCCGGCATCGAAGGTCAGATACGACAACGAAACAGCGCCGGTGACCGTGCGGTGAAAATCGTTCGGAACCTGCTTGGTGCCGGCCGCCGCATCTTCCGTGTTGTAGAGCCAGTTGTCGCCGCTGAAGCTGGCGCCCTTGATGACCGACAGCAAGTTCTGCTTGAGGCCGGCAATCGTGGCGTTGATGGCGGACTTGTCGGTGGAGGATTCCTTGGCGGTCGTCAGCTGGCTGGTAATCTGATCGACGATATCGATGGCCGAATCGACGGCCTGATAGGCTGTATCCGTCTTCGATGCCCCGAGGCTCAGCGCATCGCCGACGCTTGTGAGAACCTTGTTGTCCGATTTCATCGCGTTCGACATCGACCAGTAGCTGGCATTGTCGGAGGCCGATTCGATCTTGAGGCCGCTGCTCGTCCGCTCCTGTGTCTTATTAAGGTTGTCGGTCGAGGTCTTCAGCGTCTGAAGGGCGCTCTGGATGTAATTGACGGAAATGGCGTCGGACATGGCTACGCTTCTTTCTGGGATGCGCGGAAATCAAGGCGAATACCGGGTTTCGGCGACGTGGTGGCGTCATGCCCATCCGGCCCGCGGCGCAGATGCGTCAGTATTTGTTAACGCGACGATCCCACATTCATGGTTAACAATTGCTTAACCATGATGGACCGCGTGAACAACACGCTTGCTTCTAGGCGCTCTGGCTTGCGCGAGGCCGCCGTGAGCGCCCATGAAATGGATGAAGCCGCGACGTTGCCGACGCGGCTTCAAAGAACGATTTCAGTGCTGCGACGATTAACGGAACAGCGTCATGATGTTCTGCGACGAGGAGTTCGCGATCGACAGCGACTGGATCGCCAGCTGCTGCTGCGTCTGCAGGGCAGACAGCTTTGCCGATTCGGATTCCATGTCGGCATCGACCAGACCGCTGACGCCTTCGTCGATGGCGTCGGAGAGGTTGTTGCCGAACGTGGTCTGCAGGTCGATACGGGTGGTGAGCGCGCCGAGCGCCGCTGCACCATCGGTCAGGCTCGACAGAGCGCTTTCGACGGTGTCCATGTAGGTGGCCAGGTCCTCCGTCGAGGTCAAGCTGGTGAGCGCGATGCCCATCACGTCATTGAGGATGCCGCCCGTGCCAACGCCGGTGGTGTCGTCGATCGACGAGAACATGGCGTAGGAACCGGTCGAGTAAGCTGCCGTCGTTACCTGAACGGTGCCGTCGCTGTTGCGGACGAAGCCGTCAACGACAGAGGCCGACGAAGTTGTGTCTGCGGCAACAACCCAGTTTTCGCCACTGAAGGATGCGGACTGCGCGATCGAGGAAAGCTGATCCTTCAGCTTGCCGATTTCGAGCTGGATCTGATCCTTGTCGGTCGAGCTTTCGTTGGCGGTAACGAGCTTGGCCTTGATCTCGTTGACGACGTCGATGGCGCTGTCCATCGCATCATAGGCAACATCGACCTTGGCGGCGCCGACGTTCAGAGCGTCGGTTGCTGCGCCGAGCGCCTTGTTGTCGGAGTTCATCGTGGTCGAGATCGACCAGTAAGCGACGTTGTCAGAGGCCTTGGAAACCTTGTAACCCGAGGAAACGCGGTTCTGGGTGTTTTCAAGATTCTTGTTGATCGAATCCAGGGTCTGCAGCGCGGAGTTTGCGGCGACGTTGGTCAAAATGCTGGTCATAATCTCTGCCCCTCTTGGCAATGTGAGAAAGGGACATCCCGGATCGGCCGGAAGCGGCGGTCAGCCTCATGCTTGCCAATGCTTTTTCTTGCTTGCCTGGCTCGCCGCTTCGATACCCAGAGATAACCACAGGTATGGTTAACAAGGCGTAAACAGTTAATAATTATAGTTAAAATGTTCGTAACAAAAAAAGGCCGCGCTGGATCAGCGCGGCCTGTTGTCTTTCTGTATCGTCCGCTCTTAGCGGAAGAGCGACATGATGTTCTGCGACGAGGAGTTGGCGATCGACAGCGACTGGATCGCCAGCTGCTGCTGCGTCTGCAGAGCAGACAGCTTTGCAGATTCGGATTCCATGTCGGCATCGACCAGACCGCTGACGCCTTCGTCGATGGCGTCGGACAGCTTCGAGCCGAACGCTGTCTGCAGGTCGATACGAGTGGTCAGCGCGCCGAGGGCAGCTGCACCGTCCGTCAGGCTCGACAGAGCGGTTTCAACCTGGTCCATATAGGTCGCCAGATCTTCAGACGTGGTCACGCTGGTCAGCGCGATACCCATGACATCGGTCAGAATACCGCCCGAGCCGACGCCGGTGGTGTCGTCGATCGCCGAGAACATGGCGTAGGAGCCGGTCGAGTAGGATGCGCTGGTGACCTGAACGGTACCGTCGTTGTTGCGGACGAAGCCGTCAACGACCGAGGCCGACGACGTCGTGTCTGCCGCAACAACCCAGTTTTCGCCGCTGAAGGATGCGGACTGCGCGATCGAGGAGAGCTGATCCTTCAGCTTGCCGATTTCGAGCTGGATCTGATCCTTGTCGGTCGAGCTTTCGTTGGCGGTAACGAGCTTGGCCTTGATCTCGTTGACGACGTCGATGGCGCTATCCATCGCATCATAGGCAACGTCGACCTTGGCGGCGCCGACGTTCAGGGCGTCGGTCGCGGCGTTGAGCGCCTTGTTGTCGGAGTTCATCGTGGTCGAGATCGACCAGTAAGCGACGTTGTCAGAAGCCTTGGAAACCTTGTAGCCGGAGGAAACGCGGTTCTGGGTTTCTTCCAGGCTCTTGTTGATCGTGCTGAGCGTCTGCAGCGCGTTGTTAGCGGAGACGTTTGTCAGAATGCTGGTCATAAGTTCTGCCCCTCTTGAGCAACTATACGGGAAGGGAGATTCCGGAGCGACCGGGAACGGCAGTCAGCTTCATGCCTGCCCTACTCTCCTTCCGGGAGCCGGGCTTACCGTTTCGCTGACCGTGATAAAACACCATTAAGGTTAAGAGTTTCCAAACCGACATGATTAAAAATAGTTAATCATTCACTATATTTATCCGGACTTGGTACTGAAGTGAATGAAGTCGGGAGGCGTGTCGCCAAGGCAACCCGAGCAAACACAAAAGGCCGGCCACCTTGCGGTAGCCGGCCTTGGTTAGGCATGGTGTCGGCCGGGGCCGGCACCATAGTCTTCCGATCAGAATTAACGGAAGAGCGAAAGAATGCTGGACGACGAGGAGTTCGCGATCGACAGCGACTGGATCGCCAGCTGCTGCTGCGTCTGCAGGGCGGAAAGCTTTGCAGATTCTTCTTCCATGTCGGCATCGACCAGACCGCTGACGCCCGAGTCGATGGCGTCGGAGAGCTTCGAGCCGAAGGTCGACTGCATGTCGATACGGGTGGTGAGCGCGCCGAGGGCCGCTGCGCCGTCCGTCAGGCTCGACAGAGCGCTTTCGACGGTGTTCATGTAGCCTGCCAGATCGGTAGCCGAGGTCGCGCTGGTCAGCGTGATGGCCGATACATCGCCGAGGATACCGGCGGAACCGATACCGGTCGTTTCGTCAACCGACGAGAACATGGCATAGGAACCGGTGCTGAACGAAGCGGTCGAAACCTTGACCGTGCCGTCGCTGCTGCGAACGAAGCCATCGACAACAGACGCGCTCGAGCCGGATGCGGCAACAACCCAGTTTTCGCCATTGAAGGAAGCGGACTGAGCGATCGAGCCGAGCTGTTCCTGCAACTTGCCGATTTCGAGCTGGATCTGGTCCTTGTCGGTCGAGCTTTCGTTGGCGGTAACGAGCTTGGACTTGATCTCGTTGACAACGTCAATGGCGCTGTCCATCGCGTCGTAGGCGACGTCGACCTTGGCCGAACCGATGTTCAGAGCATCGGTCGCGGCGCCGAGTGCCTTGTTGTCCGACTTCATCGTGGTCGAGATCGACCAGTAAGCGACGTTGTCCGAAGCGTTCTGAACCTTGTAACCCGACGAGACGCGGCTCTGGGTGGATTCGAGGTTCTTGTTGATGGTGCTCAGCGTCTGGAGAGCGCTGGAAGCCGAAGAGTTGTAGTTGATGCTTGTCATTGGGGTGTCCCCTGGAACTCGTTACAAAAAGGAGGACATACCGGGCTTTGCATGTTTACCGGCAACGATGGTCCGGCTTCATGCCACTTGATCCGTTTTCCGTGGATCAAACCCATCATCTGATGACCGTTTTTTCGCAGCCATTCATTGCCAGTTCCTTAAATTTGGGGGGGTCGGAAAAGGCATTGGAATGAGGTGGTTAATGCTTCGTCTCGCCACAGGGTTAATATGTGCCGGCGTTAAAGTTTGGATCATTCCGGCCTCGTGCAAGCTTCGCCTGCCATAAGGTCGAAGACCCATACTGCGCGGTCGCCGGCCTTACCCTTTTTGCCGCGGCCGAGACGACCACGGAGCCAGAGTTGAACAGCCAGATTTCCTACGCCGCAGCCTCGGCGGATTTTCGCGCCGGCCGGTATACGCAATCCCTCAGCACATTGAATCGGCTCCTCGATATAGAGCGGGACGTGCGCACCTACACGCTTCTGGCAAAAACGCTGATCAAGCTCGGGCTCAATGCAGAAGCCGCCTCTGCCTATGAACTGGCCGCCGGGCTGGACGGCGGCCAGGCCGACGACCATCTGACCCAGAGCATGAAGCTTTATTTCGCGGCGGGGCAGAAGGACAAAGCGCTCTCCCTCGGCAACCGTCTGTTGAAGCGAGCCCGCAAGGATCCGAACCTTGCCTTCATCATCGCGTCCATTCTGGTCGAGCGGAACCAGCTCACGCTTGCCGAGAGCTTCAAGACCCAGTTGATCGAGAGCGACAACAACGACCATATCCGGCTCGGCGCACATATTGCGATCCGAACCTGGGACCTCTTCGACGGCGGGGACGCGCATACCGCAAAGGTGCTGCTCAAGCGGGTTCCCAACGACAACCGCATGCGCCTCGCCTATCTGCTGCTGTGCCGCGAGCACAACAAGTTCGATGCCCAAACAAAGCATCAGGCGATCATCGACGCAGCGATCGCCGCCGGCGACATCGAGTTCCTGCGCGACGACGTTCCCTTCTTCAACATCCACTGGTGCGACGACGAACGCATCAACCACATGGCACGGGGTGCTATCGTGCGACCGGTCGCCGGCGCGCGGGAGACACGTCGCGCCCTGCCGCATACCTGGAGCGACAAGATCCGCATCGGTTACGTCTCGGCCGATTTCTTCGACATGCATGCGACGATGAAGCTCATTCGCCGCGTTCTGGAAGTACACGACCGGGACCGTTTCGAGATCGTGCTCTTCTGCCATACGGATCTCAACCTGCTCTTGACCAACGAGGCCGATCGATCGCTATGGGGCGAGGTCGTGACCATTCGCGATATGAGCAGCCAGGAGGCGGTCGAAGCGATCCGCAGCCGCGGCATCGACATCCTCGTTGACATCAAGGGACACACGAAGGGCAACCGGCTCGATATCTTCAACCTCGGAGGCGCGCCGATCCAGGTGACATGGCTGGGCTTTCCGGGCTCGGTCGGCAATGCCGATCTGGATTATGCCATCGGCGATCGGTTCGTGCTGCCCGATAGTTCGGCACCCTTTTACGACGAAAAGTTCTGCCGGCTTCCGGAAGTCTACCAGCCGAACGATCCGCTCAACCGGCCGCTGCCGCAACGCGCCGACCGTTCAAAATACGGCCTGCCCGACGACGCTTTCGTCTTTGCCTCGTTCAATGCCAACCGCAAGATCAGTCCGGCGATGATCGAGGCCTGGGCCACGATCCTGAAGCGGACCCCCGGAAGCGTCATCTGGCTCCTGGCGACGCGCCCGGAAAGCAATGCAGGGATCGAGAAGAAATTCGTCGAATGCGGGATCAACGCCAAGCGCGTCTTCTTCTCTCCGAAGATGGAATATGATTACCATATCAGCCGTATTCCGACCGCCGATCTCGGCCTCGACACCTATCCGGTCAATGGTCATACCACGACGTCCGAACAGCTCTGGGCCGGCCTGCCGGTCGTGACCATGAAAGGCAAGCACTTTGCCTCTCGTGTGAGCGAGAGCCTTCTTCATTCCGTCGGGCTTGACGATCTCGTCGCTGACGATCTGGAAGCCTATATCGCGCTCGCCGTCTCGCTCTATAATGATCGCGCCCGGCTCGACGGGATGCGCCAACAGCTGGACGACGTGCGTTTCACGTCGCCGCTTTTCGATGCCGAAAGGCTCTGCCGTCACCTGGAAACCGGCTACGAGATGATGATGGAACGCGCGAAAGCCGGTCTTGAGCCGGACCATATCGACGTGCCGGCTTTGCCGCCGCGCGACGGCCCATTCATGAGCCGCGCGTAACGTAGGATCGACGAAAAAGCCGGCCCGCGAAATGCTGGCCGGCTTTTGCTTTCGAACACAATCGTCAGACCTCACACCGCCGATCCTGATGACCGGCGGCAGAAGCCGAAACCATTCAGGCAGCCGCAGAATTCGCGTCTATCAAGCCCATCAGCATTTTCGATTGAGGCAAGGCCTTTATCGCGGCAAGCCCTGCCTCTGCCATGCGCTGGCGCGCAGCATCATCGGCGAGCAGCGCCCGGCAACGGGCTACGAGATCCTCATAGGGCGTGACGGCGAGGCCTGACAGGAAAGGCTGCACGTCGGGATCGCGGGGATTGCCTTCGGTGACGACGCACGCACCGTTTGCCAGCAGATAAGAGACACGAACGATCTCGAAGACGTTGCTGGAGTAGTGATGAATGTTGATGACAATCTTGGCGCGCGCAATCGCTGCGTCGCGCTCCGCACCATAGACGTTGAACAGCGGCACCACGCGGATGCCCTTGCTGTGCAGCGCCTTAAGGATCATCAGCCGACGCTCGTTGGTCGAGCCGTAGAAGAGGACGTCGATATCCTTTTCAGCAGCCACCGGAATACGGCTCAGAACCGGGCTGTAGCCGACGCCGAGCACCTGTGCATGGGTGATGCCCTTGGCCGCCAGATTATCGCGATTGCGCGGACTGTAGTCGATCACCGGGAAGGCCTGCATGATCTCCATATAGTCCGTTTTCAGCCATGCGCTGTCATCGGATACCTGCTCCAGATTGACGACGACGCTATCCGGCGGAAGGATAGAAATTGCCTGTTTTGGCAACAGGTTACCGCCGAATATGATCGGCGTTCTGCCAGTGAAATCGGCAAGGTCCCTGACAACGGGTGCAGAGCCGCCGAGCTCTTCGAAAGCACCCTGCAACGCCAGCGCGACCTCATCGAAGGCGTGGCTGTGGGTGTAGTTCTGCGGCGTCACGATCCAGATGCAGTAGCGGTTCCGGTTAGGCTCCCAGCCGCCGGCAAACGGTACCAATTCGGTCGTGAGCGCTGCGCTGGAAGGGGCCTGCACTGTCATGTCGCGGTCCTTGCGATCTTGAGACTTGAGGTCAAAGGGCGCCCCCTCACCGTCGACTGCGTTTCGACCGGTTACGAATAGGAGCGGATCAGCGAACCGACCAGGAGGTTCCAGCCGTCGATCAGGACGAAGAACAGGATCTTGAACGGCAGCGAGATCGAGGTCGGCGGCAGCATCATCATGCCCATCGACATGGTGATGCTAGCAACGATCATGTCGATCACCAGGAACGGAAGCACGATCAGAAAGCCGATTTCGAAGCCTCGGCGGATTTCCGACAACATGAATGCCGGAATAAGGACGCGGTATTCGATCTGATCGCCAAGCTGGACCGTCTGGCCACGCTCGCGGGCAATATCGACGAAGAGCGCGACGTCCTTGTCGCGAACATTCGCCACCATGAAAGTACGGAACGGTTCGGCGATGCGCTCGACCGCCTGTGCCTCGGTGATCTGGTTCTGCAAAAGCGGCTGGATGCCTTCCTGCCACGAGCGGTTCATCGTCGGCGACATGACGTAAAACGTCATGAACAGCGCCATGCTTGTCAGGATCATGTTCGACGGCGTCGTCGAAAGGCCCATACCCGAGCGCAGGATCGAGAAAGCGATGACGAAGCGCGGAAAGCTCGTCACCATGATCAGGATGCCGGGCGCCACCGAGAGAACGGTGAGCAGGCCGAAGGTCCTGATGATCCAGGCGGAGACCGAGCCATCGACCGGCAGGTTCAGAAGATCGGTGGGAAACTGCTGTGCGTTCGCAAACTGCGGTATGGCTACCAGCAGTGCGACGAGAAGAATGCGGCGCATCATCTGATCACGAATGTCCTGAACAGAAGATCCGCTACCTTGCCTTGCGTGCGCATGTCGATGCGCTCCTTCAGATCGTCTCTGAGATACTGGAAGCCGCGTGGCCCCTGTATCTGCTGCAATGAAACCGTCCGCAGGTAGGCCAGGATATCCTGATGCACCGATTCGGCCAGCTGGTCGTCGACAGCCTGCTTGAAGACGAGCGAGACTTCAAGCCGTACCCAGTTATCGGACGGATAGGCAAGATTGGTGAGGATCGGCTTCAGATCGACAACATGGCTTGCGGCAGGTGCGCCTTCGGCGCCACCGTGGCCACCTTCCGGTGCCGGTGCCGCTGCGGCTTCGGCCGCCGGTGCGGGTGCCGCCGCCGCCGGGCTCTGGCCGGCCACTGCCGGCTGCGCGGGCGGCTGCAGCGCAGGGGCAAGCATCTTGCCGAGGAACCAGCCGCCACCGCCGCCGACCAGCGTCAGCACGCCGATCGCCGCCGCCAGAACGACTATCGAGGATTTTTTCTGCGGCGCTGCGTCGGCAGTGACCAGATCGGTCATGGCATTTCTCCAGGAATGGACACCCGCCCCTTATCAGAAGGGCGAGAAGAGATCCGAGGCCTGCTGGCCGACCGGAGGCTGCTGAATTTCCGTCAGACGGCCGCGACCACCGTAGGAAATGCGGGCTTCGGCGATCTTGTCATACGAAATCTGGTTCGAGGAATCGACATCCTGCGGGCGCACGATACCGGCCACATTGAGTATCCGCATTTCCTGGTTGACGCGCACTTCCTGCGAGCCACTGATGACGAGATTGCCGTTCTCCAGAATGCCGGTGACGACCGCGGCGACCACGAGATTGAGCGTCTCGGAACGCTTGATCTTGCCATTACCATCCGACTGGCTGTCAGATCCGGCCGCGAGCGACGAGCTGGTATTGGGCTTCCAGCCGAGGAACTGCGCATTGACATCCCAGGTCGTGGTCTTGCTGTTGGTGCGGTTGCGCTGCGTCTCGTTGTCGAAATTGGCCTTATCGTTGATCTTGATGGTGACGGTCAGAATATCGCCGACATTGATTGCGCGGGCATCCTTGAAAAGGGCCGCCTGACTGTCGCTCCAGAGCGAATAGCCGCTGGCGCCATGGCGCGGCTGTTTCGGATACATGGACATCTGCGGCGTCTGGCCATAGGCCAAGCCGCTGCCGATCGGGCTCATGGCCGGTGCGTTGCCGATTTCCTTGATCGTCTGGGACTGCAGAGCCTGGCAGCCGGTCAGGGCCATCGTCGTGGCGAGCAGGACTGCGGTCTTCTTCATTACGATGGATCCCTGGATGTGTTGGCAAGGCCGGCATTGGACATGATGGTGGCGATGTTGGCCGCCTTCTTGGCGTCCATGCCGGACAGGATGAGACCGGACTGCCGGCTCGGCAGCTTCATGATGATGGCGGCGGCAACACGGATATCCATGTTTTCGAACTGCGGCGCGGCGTCATCGGGCTTCATCGTTTTGTAGACATCGACGAGGTTCTGGTCGGCGCGCTTCATGAAGTCGTCGCGCTTCTTCAACCAGTCCTGGTATTCCACCTTGCGCTTGTCGAGCATGGCGATACGGTCGTTGATATCGGCCTGGAGCTTATCCAGGTCCTGCTTCTGCAAAGCGTAGCGCTGATCGCGCGCCGCATCGACGATATTGCCGCAATATTGCTTGATCTCGCTGCCGGAATTCTGATCCGACATAGGGCCGAAATTCTGCTGGGCGCGGGCGCTGGGCAGCGAGCCGAGAACGGCAAGTCCCGTCAATACGATGTAGGGCGCAAGGCGGCCGATCAGGCTGTCGCGGGAGGATTGATCCGTCATTGCAGCACCAGCTCCGCTTGCAAGGCGCCCGCGGACTTGATGCCCTGCAGGATCGCGATGATACCATCCGGCTTGACGCCGATACTGTTCAACCCGGCAACGAGGGTCTGGAGATCCGGTCCTTCGACCACGTTGAGAGCGCCGCCTGTCTTCTGCGCCTGGATATCGGTCTGCGGCTGCACGGCGGTCTGGCCGTCGGAGAAGGGGGCGGGCTGGATCACCTGCGGCGTTTCGTTGACCTGAACCGTCAGCGTTCCATAGCTCACCGCGACACGGGACACCTTGACGTCGGCACCGATCACGACCGTTCCGGTGCGCTCGTTGACGACGACCTTGGCCGGCGTATCCGTAGTCACGATCAGATTTTCGATATCGGCCATCAGGCGCGTCAGGTCGGCCGATTTCGGCTTCTGGACGACGATTTCCTCGGAATCACGCGGTTCTGCAATGCCCTGGCCAAATGTGCGATTGGCATAGGCGTTGACCACGTCGGCAACGCGGACGGCGGTCGAGAAATCGGGATTGCGCAGCTGGAGAACGAGGCTCACCGAATCCTTGAATTTCGACGGCAGTTCGCGTTCGATGATCGCACCACTGGGAACGCGGCCGGCGGTCGTGACGCCTTCAGTCACCTGGGCCGCCTGCCCTTGAGCGTTGAAGCCGGACACGATGACGGAACCCTGGGCGACGGCGTAGATCTGGCCGTCGGCACCGGTGAGCGAGGTCATGACCAGCGTGCCGCCGCGCAGCGACTGGGCATCGCCAAGAGAACTGACAGTGACGTCGATGCGGCTGCCGGGGCTGGCGAAGGCCGGCAGGTTGGCCGTCACCATGACGGCCGCGACGTTCTTGGCGTTGGACTGCGCACCCTGGGTGGAAATGCCGAGGTTCTGCAGCATGGCGCGCATCGACTGATCGGTGAACGGCGCCGAACGCAGGCTGTCGCCGGACCCCTGCAGGCCGACGACGAGACCGTAGCCGATCAGCTGGTTTTCACGACCGGACTGAAGCGAGGCGACATCCTTGATGCGGGAGGAAATGGCATAGGCATCGCCGACGGCCGAGAGGCTCGCCGCGATCATCATCAGCACAATGCTTGCAAGGCGAAAAATCATTTCTGCCGTACCTCGATACTGCCGTCCTTCATCACCGTGCCATCGACGGTGATGCCGGTATCACTGTTACGCACGCGGATCGTCTCCCCGGCCATGGCGTCGTTGAGCGGTTCGCCGCGCGCGCTGATCTGCATGCGACCAACCGTATAGGTCAGCCGCACCGGTGCGCCGCGGCGCACGGTATAGGGATCGCGCAGCGCCATAACGGGGATGGTACGGCCGGCCACGAGGGTTCGCTTCGCGACCTTGCCGACCACCTGCTTCATGTCGTTGGCATAACCGCCGGCAAGGTTCGGATTGGTGACTTCGACCGCGCTGACGGAGCCGGATGTGATGACGTCGCCGGAATAGATCGTGGCATTGGGCACGATCGCGTAACCGAGTTCCGCATAGGCGGCCCCCGGCAGGCACAAGGCCATTCCCAGCAGCAGTGCAACCTGCTTCGTCGATGCAGTGATCCGGCTCATCATCATGGCTCGCCTACCTTCCGCGTGGTTACTTCAGGTTCTGGCTGACGATCTTTTCCATATCATCAGCGGTGGTGATGACCTTGGAGTTCATCTCGTAGGCGCGCTGCGCCGAGATCAGGTCAGTGATTTCCTTGACCGAATCCACGTTCGAACTTTCAAGATACGATTGCTTCACATAGCCGAAGCCCTCATCGGTCGGGTTGCCGACGACCGGGTTGCCGGACGCAGGCGTCTCCTGGAAAAGGTTGTCGCCGAGCGGCTTAAGACCGGCTTCGTTGACGAAGTTGGAGAGAGTGATCTGGCCAAGCGTCGTCGTCGTGGTCTGCGTGCCGATGACGGCCGTCACCGTGCCGTCTTCACCAATGGTGAGCGAGGTCGCATTGGTCGGAATGACGATCTGCGGCTGAACCATGTAGCCATCGGCGGTGACGAGGTTGCCGTTGGCATCCTTGTTGAAGGAGCCGGCACGGGTATAGACCGTCTGGTTGTTCGAGCCCTGGACCATGAAGAAGCCCCGGCCGACGATCGCCATGTCGAGGTCGTTGCCGGTCTGGCTGATCTCGCCCTGGATATGGAGCTGGCGGACGGCCTGCGTCTGGACGCCGAGACCGATATTGGCGCCTTCCGGCACCACGGACTGGTCCGCCCGGTTGGCAACGCCCTGCGCACGCTCGGCCTGGTAGAGAAGGTCGGTGAACTCGGCGCGGCCGCGCTTGAAGCCGGTCGTGTTGATGTTGGCGATGTTGTTGGCAATGACCTCGAGGTTGGTCTGTTGCGCGTCCATCCCGGTGGCTGCGATTGCAAGTGCTCTCATGGCGCGAAACTCCTAACTCAGATCTGCATCTTGGTGATGTCGAGGTATGCGGAAACGAGCTTGTCGCGCAGTGCGACAGCCGTTTTCAGCGTCTGGTCGGCCTGCATGACGGAATCGACGACCTGACGGGTGTCCGCCTTGCCCTGGATGCCGTCGATAGAGGCCGATTCACCCACCTTCAGGGACTGCATGGCATCCTTGGCCATATCGCCCAGGATGGCGCCGAAGCCGGGACCGGCAACCGCGGTTCCTGCAACGGTGGCTGCGCCGCCAACAAGCGAAGACGAGGTGTCGTCGCTCTTGTCGATACCGCCAAGGCCCGTCTTGGAAAGAGCCGAGAGGCCGGTTTCAATCGCGTCAATCATCATCAGCCTTTCAGGAGGTCAATCGTCTGGGAGATCAGGTCGCGTGCCTGCTTGATACTTTGCAGGTTCGCCTCGTAAGTGCGGTTGGCTTCCCGCATGTCGGCCATTTCAACCAGCATGTTGACGTTTGGCATCTTGACGACGCCATCCTTGTCGGCGGCCGGATTGCCGGGGTCGTATTCCTTGGTGAAATCCGACTTGTCGTAACCGAGTTTCTTGACGCCAACGGTGGTCAGGTTGCTGGCGCGATCGAGTTCCGCACCAAAGGTGATCGTCTTGCGGCGATAGGGATCGGCGCCCGGCGTATCACCCGTCGTGCGAACGTTGGCGATGTTTTCCGACACCACGCGCAGACGCGTGGCCTGGGCTTCCATGCCGCTGCCGGCAATCTTCAAGGAGGCTGCTAAGGGATCCATGGCGTCACTTGCCCAGTGCTGTTAACATCATGCTGTGAAAAGCTTTCGTGAGCTGCGTATTCAGCTCGTACTGGCGGCGGATATCGCCACTCTTCGCAAGCTCACCGGACAGCGAAACTGTGTTGCCGCTTTCCTGGACACCGATCTCGTTGTTGACCTCTCCGTCACGGACACCGATCTGTTCGGTTTCCATTGTGTCACCGGCTATGTGGCCGGGATTGGTACGGGCCATCGGGACGTAGGAGGAATCCAGCACTGCCGAGAACGGCGTTACGTCCTTCGCGCGAAACTTGGGGGTGTTCGCATTGGCGATATTCGTGCTGACGACTTCCTGTCGTACCGACAGCCACTCGGCTTGCCTTGAGGCAAGTGCGAATAACTGTATCGACTGCATCACGTGTCTCCGTCTTTCTATCCGCAATATCTAAAGAGATAAACTTGCGTGGAACTTGTCTTGCGGGCGGTTCGCGGGGGTGCGACGAACCTGACTATGTGCCGCGCCATCACAAACGCTTGAGATCAGCAGCCCAAACAGAAAAAAGGCCACGCGGCACGGCCGGGTGACCTTTGAATTCCTTCGGTATTTGGAAGCCGTCGGCGGAGTTACTTGCCGCTCTCGTAAAAACGCCCGTTCGAGGTGACGATCGTCCACTTGCCGTCGCGCTGCTCGATCGAGGCGAGCCGGCTGTTGTCCGGAAGGACGGATCCCTGCTGGACGATATAGACGCCGGACCGATCCTCGATCATGGCCCGGCCGTTGGCGACATGGAGAAGCCGGAAGCCGGCACCGCCGGGCATCGGCTGATCGAGGTCGGCCCCCTCGCCTTCACGCTTGCGAAGCACCGGGCTTGCAACGGTTGCCGTGGTCAACTGGTCGAGCCCGCCGTCACCATCGCCATTGCCACCTGCGGCGCCGTTTCGATTTGAGCCACGGGCCGTTTCGACCGGCATCATCTCGCCTCCGTCATGGCGGAAGCCGCGAACATCGCGAAGCTGCTCCCAGCCGGCGACGCTGACGCCGAACTTGTCCTGGTTGAAAAACACGTACCACGGAAAGGCGACGGCCCCACCGGCGAGAAGGACGGCCGCCCCTTTCAAAATGAGGTCGGAACGTGACGACTGGCTGTCGCTTCCGGTCTGGGCCGGTTTTTTCGGCTTTCCTGGTGTTTTCGACGGTTTTTTCACCAACTATCACCTCCTTGGCATGGCCGCCGGAGCGCTTGCGGCATTGCGCAGCGCCACCGCCAGATCCGCATAGGAATCCGAGGCGGGCTTATCGGCAGGCGATTGTTTGAGAATTTCGTAGATGACCGGCACCTGCTTGGTGGCCAGATCGAGTTCCGGGTCGGTCCCTGGACGATAACCACCGATGAGGCGCAGGTCGCGCGTCTCTTCGAAGCGGTGAATGAGCGCCTTCAGGCGCATGACCAGCTTTTCCTGATCCGGCGTCCAGGCCTTGCGCGCCAGGCGCGAGATCGACGACAGCGGATTGATCGGCGGGTAGCGTCCCTCGTCCGCAAGGCTACGATCCATCACGATGTGACCATCGAGAATACCGCGGGTCGAATCGGCGATCGGATCGTTGTGGTTATCGCCATCGACGAGAACCGAGATGATGGCGGTGATCGTGCCTTTTTCCGTGGCGCCGGGACCGGCGCGTTCCAGAAGTTTCGGCAGTTCCGTAAACACCGATGCGGGATAACCGCGGGCGATCGGCAGTTCGCCGGCAGCGATCGCCACTTCGCGAACGGCATGGGCAAACCGGGTCACGCTGTCGGCAATGAACAGGACATTCTCGCCCTGATCGCGAAAATGCTCGGCAACCGTCATGGCAACGAGCGGCGCCATCTTGCGCAGCATCGGGCTTTCGTCGCTGGTGGCAACCACGACGATCGTCTTGGCCATGTGCTCGCCCATCGTATCCTCGATGAACTCGCGCACTTCTCTTCCGCGCTCTCCGACCAGCGCGATGACGACCCGGTCGAAGGCAGCGGCCGCCGCCATCATCGACAGGAGCGTCGACTTGCCGACGCCCGAACCGGCGAAGATGCCGAGACGCTGGCCGTAGCAGAGCGGGGTGAAGATATCGATGGCGCGAACGCCGGTCAAAAAACCCTTGTCGACGCGGCTTCGCGTCATCGACGGCGGGGCTGCACTTTCGATCGAGCGCGCGGCGTGCCCCTGCTTCAGGGCGCCGCGGCCATCGATCGGCCGGCACAATGCGTCGATCGTGCGTCCGCACCAGCTGTCGTCCGGGGTCACTTTGAATTCGCCGACACGCAGAACGAGATCGCCGATGCCGATCGGCTCGCCCGGTTCGATCGGGCAGACATGGACATGGTCCTGCTCGACCCTGATCACCTGGCCGCGATGCCGGCCGGCTACGCTGCAATGTTCGAGAAAATCGCCGAGCCGGACGTGTTTCGACAATCCGGTGACGATGTAGTGGCTGGCGGTGATTGCCGTGACATGGCCGCCATAGGCGAGTGCCGCCGCCGGAACGATCCGGCGCGCGGCGATACCGCCCAGCGCTGCCAGCCGCTCCATTGCTGGAAGCGATGGCCGTTGCGGCACTTCAATCGCCTCAATGTCGGGGGACATGTCCGTCATCAGTTCCGGTATTCTCTAGCGGCAGGTTCGGGGACAGGCGGCGCGTTACTGGCTGCCGCCCAGCGTCTTGATGGCGTCGGTGAAGCTGCCTTCGCTCGAGCTCAGCAGGTTCGAAATGCTTTCAAAGGCGCGGTTGACCTGAATCATCTGGGTCATCTCGCCGATGGCATTGACGTTCGACTGCTCGGTAAAGCCCTGCAACACGCCGATATCATTGCTGTCGACAACCGGCTGCGGGGCCTGGGTGGTGATGATCCCGCTGTTGTCGTAGCGCAGATAGCCCTTGCTGATGTCGGCGGTGAAAAGGCCGATCTGGCCGACGGCCTGGCCGTTCTGAAAGATACGGCCATCGGTGCCCACCGTCGGCTCGCCGGCCGTGCGATTGAGCTGGATCGGCGCACCGCCGGTGTCGAGCACAGGATAACCGCGCGTCGACAGAAGCTGGCCCGTTTCCGACAGGGTAAAGCGGCCATCGCGGGTCAGCGCCTGGCCGCCGGGCGTGTTGATCGCAAACCAGGCATCGCCCTTGACGGCGAAATCGAGCGGATTGTTGGTCTGCTGAAGCTCGCCGGTACGGGTGGAGAGAAAGTCGTTGCCCTGAGATACGAAGGAGACCTTGGCATTCAGATTGTTGTCGATGTTGCTGACCATCTGGTCGAACTTCACTTCCGTGGCACGAAAGCCGACGGTGTTCATGTTCGCGATGTTATCGGCAATGGTGTCGAGACGCCTTTGCAAAGCCATCTGCGACGAAAGACCGACATAAATTCCTGACTGCATCCGCCTTCTCCTGGCTATCCAAGGCAAACATCGCCCGGAAGTCAAAGTGCAGGCCGATCA
The DNA here is from genome assembly GCA_028283725.1 of Neorhizobium sp. Lineage (GTDB taxonomy): Bacteria > Pseudomonadota > Alphaproteobacteria > Rhizobiales > Rhizobiaceae > Neorhizobium. The sequence goes on from JAPWKC010000004.1 coordinate 1,409,118, forward strand.
ATCCAAACTGGCGACCCACGCTGGCAGAGCTAGGCGGATTTGCTTGCGCGAAACTGTCGGTGAAAGCAGGGGGAATTTTCGCATCGCCCGACAGCTTCACGCAAGGCAGTACCCCTAGTGAACATGAGGCAAGATTAGGTTGGGTGCGGACTAGACATGACGATTATTCTCGGCTTCGTGATAACCATCGGATGTATCCTCGGCGGCTTCATGGCCATGGGCGGGCACGTCGGTGTTCTCGTTCAGCCCTTCGAGTTGCTGATCATCGGCGGCGCCGGCCTCGGCGGCTTCATCATGGCAAACCCCATGAAGATCGTGAAGGATTCCGGCAAGGCTCTTGCCGAAGTCCTGAAGAACAAGGTGCCGAAGGAGCGCGAATATCTCGACGTGCTCGGCGCCCTCTACTCGCTGATGCGCGACCTGCGCACCAAGCCGCGCAACGAAATCGAAGCGCATATCGACAATCCCGACGAATCCTCGATCTTCCAGGCCGCTCCGACGGTGTTGAAGAACAAGGATCTGACCGTCTTCATCTGCGACTACGTACGCCTCATCATCATCGGCAACGCCCGCTCTCACGAGATCGAGGCGCTGATGGACGAGGAAATGGAGACGATGCTCGCCGACAAGCTGAAGCCCTATCATGCGATCACCAACATGGGCGATTCGTTCCCGGCCATCGGTATCGTGGCGGCCGTTCTCGGCGTCATCAAGGCCATGGGTCACATCAACGAGTCGCCGGACGTGCTCGGCGGCCTGATCGGCGCGGCCCTCGTCGGCACCATGCTCGGCATCTTCCTCTCCTACTCGCTCTGCAACCCGCTGACGGCGCAGATCAAGATCGTGCGCACCAAGCAGCATCGCCTCTATACGATCGTGAAGCAGACGCTGATCGCCTACATGAACGGCTCGGTGCCGCAGGTGGCGCTGGAATACGGCCGCAAGACGATCTCCAACACCGACCGGCCGTCGATCGACGCCGTCGAAAAGGAGATGATGAACCCGGGCGGCGACAACAAGGCGGCCTGATCAGGGGCGTCGCGACAGGATGAGCACTTCGGCAATGGCAACATCATCAGGCAGCATGGACAGGGCGGTTCTGGCCCGTCTCACCGGGGATCTCGGCGACGCCAAGACGGTCTCCCGTTTTGGCGCCGATATCGGCGGGCTCTATACGTCGCTGCTCGCAGACACACTGGGCGGCGAACTCAATCTGGAACTCGACGTCGAGTATATCGGCTCAGAATCGGCCCTGATGTCGACGCTCGTCGGCAGGCTCGATCCGGCCAGCACGCTGACCATCGGCTCGCTGCGCAACTGGTGCCCGAATTTCATCCTCTCGTGCGAGAACATTCTGCCGATATCGATCATCGCCAACCTTCTCGGCGACGATACCGGCAGCAACGGCGAGAGCCGCAAGCTTTCGGCAATCGAACTCGATATCGCGTCGCTGGTCTTTCAGAAGATCGCCAGCGTGCTGCGGTCCGGCATCGATGCACCGGGCGGCTTCGAGCCGGCGCTGGTCGATCCTTACGACCATTCGGAGCATGTGCAGAAACATGCCGAGATCATCGACATGTTCGCGGCCGCGGTGCGCATGCGCATCAGCATCGGCGTGATCAGCGGCGAATTCCAGCTGATCATTCCGCAGGGCGCGCTTCTGAAAACGGTTATCGTTCAGCCGAAGCAGATCGGCCAGCAGAGCGAGGCGCGCGAGGCCTGGAAGGAACAGCTCGGAAAGCAGGTGCGCCGCTCCCAGGTGGAACTGCAGGCGCGCGTCCGGATGCAGGCTTTGACCCTCGATACGATTTCGCGACTTTCGGTCGGCGACGTCATTCCGTTCTTCGATGCCGGCACGGACGTCCGCGTCGAAGTCGATGCCAATGGCAAGATGCTCTACAATTGCGAATTCGGCCGCTCCGGCCAGAATTACACCGTCAAGATCAAGGAAAGCGCCGGCACCAGCGAAGAAAGCCTCAAGCGCATTCTGGAAGGGTGACCGGCTCCAGGGATGACCGGCAGAACCGATCGGCAGGTTCAGGCAAGTTTCAAATCGGATATATAGATTATGGCAAAGAAACCGACCCCACTTAGCGAACCCGACGCCGTCGATTTTTCCTCGAGCAGCGATTTCGAGCTCGATGACGCGATCGACAACCTCCGTGGTGCCCTGAAGGCTGATGCCAACGGCACCATGATGGACAGCGACCTTCCGGGGGCTTCGGACTTCGGCGGCGACTTTTCCGGCGGCGCGGCCTCGTCCTTCGGCGATTTCGGCGGCGATGCGGCTCCGGGCGGCTTCGATTTCGGGGCGGGACCGAATGACGCAGGCAACGCGGATGCTTCTGGCCCGCTAGGCAGCGCGCTCGCATCCAACTATGATATCATCATGGACATCCCGATCGACGTACAGATCGTTCTGGGATCCAGCCGCATGCAGGTTTCCGGTCTGATGAACCTGAAGGAAGGGGCGATCATCGCTCTGGACAAGAAGATCGGCGAGCCGGTCGACATCACGGTCAACGGGCGCATGATCGCGCGCGGTGAAATTACTGTGCTCGAGGGCGATGATACGCGCTTCGGGATACGGCTCACGGAAGTTCTGGGAGTCAGCAAGGACTGATCCTTCGGGGTCATAGGAAAAGGCCATGATGGACTTTGACAGTTTCAGTGAGAATTTGCCGTCCAATCCGTTGTCCCAGGCGGAAAAGGCAGCAGCCGTGCTTCTGGCGATGGGAACCCCCGTCGCCGGCAAATTATTGAAATATTTCACGCAGGGCGAGTTGCAGACGATCATCTCGTCGGCGCAGCGCCTGCGCTCCATCCCGCCGGACGAACTGTCGACGCTTGTCAACGAGTTCGAGGACCTCTTCACCGAGGGCACCGGCCTCATGGACAATGCCAAGGCGATCGAGAGCATTCTCGACGAGGGCCTGACGCCGGAAGAGGTGGATAACCTCCTCGGCCGCCGCGCCGCGTTCCAGAGCTTTGAAGACACGACCTGGGAGCGGCTGCAGGAGGCCGATCCTGTCTTCGTGTGCAAATATCTCATGCGCGAGCATCCGCAGACCATCGCCTACGTTCTTTCCATGCTTCCTTCGGCTTTTGGTGCAAAAGTGCTTCTGGAACTGCCGGAAGATCGCCGCGCCGATGTGATGAAGCGGACGGTCAACCTGAAGTCGGTCAATCCGAAGGCGATGCAGATCATCGAGAACCGTATCGCCGACCTCGTCCGCGACATGGAAGCCGAGCGCAATTCCACCGGTTCTGCGAAGGTGGCGGAACTGATGAACCAGCTCGACAAGCCGCAGGTCGATTCGCTCCTCACATCGCTGGAGCAGGTCAGCCAGGAAGCCGCAGAGAAGGTTCGCCCGAAGATCTTCCTGTTCGACGATCTCATGCAGATGCCGCAGCGCAGCCGCGTCATCCTGCTCAACGACCTTGCCGCAGACGTGCTCACCATGGCGCTGCGCGGTTCGTCGGTCGAGATCCGCGAATGCGTGTTGTCCTCGATCAGCCCGCGTCAACGCCGCATGGTCGAGTCCGACCTGCAGGCCGGCGGCCCGATCAATGCCCGCGAAGTGGCGATCGCTCGTCGTGCGATCTCGCAAGAGGCCATCCGGCTTGCCAATTCCGGTCAGATCGAACTGAAAGAAAAGGAAGAGGCTGCAGGCGGCGAAGCCGCCTGATCGTCTTCACCCACCCTTTCATAGAGCAATTCGGCAAGGCGGCAGCTTCAGGGCGTGCCGCCTTGCTGCATTTGGCGCCTGCCTCTCCCAGCCTTGCCAAAAAAGCTGTGGCGGACGTGCCCGATGCGGCGTGAGTGACCGCGGAGTACTAGGCCGATCGGCCGTTCCTGCGCTATCATGGCGGGGGCGCGTTCCTGCGCGAAACCGTGAGGCCGATCTTGTCCGACGATCAGGATAAAGACAGTAAAACAGAAGACCCGACAGACAAGAAAAAGCGTGACGCCATCGAAAAGGGCAACACGCCGTCGTCAGCGGAAGTCACCCTGTTCGGCTCCACGCTGGCATTCTACGTCTATCTCGTTTTCTTCCTGCCCCAGAACGTGTCGCATCTGGGAGAGGTGCTGCGCGATTTTTTCGAACACCCCGAACAATGGAAGGTCGAGCGCAGTTCAGATCTGGTCAGCCTTCTGACCTATCTGATGATGCAATCGGCCGCATTCCTGCTGCCGATTGCCGTTTTGTTGATGTCTTTCGGGGTCATCTCGTCTGCTGCGCAGAACCTGCCGTCCGCCGTTCTTGAGCGTATTCGCCCGCAATGGAGCCGCGTTTCGCCGGTCAAGGGCTTCGGCCGTATCTACAGCCTGCAGGGCATGGTGCAGTTCGGCAAATCGCTGTTCAAGGTGATCATCGTTTCGGTCATCATGTATTACGTGCTGCGCAGCGACTTCTATGCCTCGCTTGATTCGATGTTCGCCGATCCGCAGACGATTTTCGGGGTGATGGTTCGCGTCACCAAGAAAATGGTGCTGGTCATCCTCGGCGCAACTTTTGTGGTCGCGGTCCTCGATATCGCCTGGACGCGGTATCACTGGTTCAGCGAACTCAAGATGACGAAGCAGGAAATCAAGGACGAGATGAAGCAGTCGCAGGGCGACCCTATGGTCAAGGCCCGGCAACGCTCGGTTGCACGCGACCGCGCGAGACGACGCATGATCAACAGCGTTCCGCGCGCAACGATGATCATCACCAACCCGACACATTATGCAATTGCACTACGCTACGTTGCAGAAGAATCCGAAGCGCCGGTGGTGGTGGCCAAGGGCCAGGATCTCATCGCGCTTCGAATTCGTGAGATAGCCCAAGAGCATAACATTCCGATTTTCGAAGATCCGCCGCTCGCTCGCTCCATGTTTGCGCAAGTCTCGGTGGATAGCGTCATCCCGCCAGTCTTTTATAAAGCGGTCGCGGAACTGATTCACAAGGTCTATGCGTCGCGCCGCCAAAACAAACGGGTACGTTGAACCTGATGAAAAAGTGCACCTACTCTGCCGCAAGGGAGGAGATCCTTGCGAATGCCATCAGCCCAGTCGCGGCTGAATTGAGGCTTCTGGACGCGGCCGATCTGATCTCGATGCTGCGCTACGAATATCATGCCAATCTGGCCGACCTGATCGAATCGGCTGCGGAACTCTATTTCCACCCTGGCACGATAACATTCGGCATCGGCGGGGATTTCCGGCTGGAATGGGACGGTTATCCGACCGTCACGCTCGACCTCGAAATCAAGCCGCAGGGCCTGACCATCTATGCTCGCCTGACGCTGGAGGCGGACGCGGCGAGTATCGACATCAACTACATCCGCTTCAATACGCCGTCGGACGATCCGGATGCGAATACCGCCTTCCTGGCGCAAAGCCTCGATGATGCGGCGTTCAAGCGCAAGATCCCGGCCCTTGCGCCGGCAATCAGCCATTCGATGCAGTAAGGCGGCCTCGCCTTAAAGAATGGTTAAGCGCGGCATGCTAGCAGTTGCTAGAAGTCCCTGGGCATGCCGAGCCCCTGAAATCAGCGATGTATGGCTGTGACTGAAGGAAATTCCCCATGACCACGACCCTGTCGACATATACGAGCTATCTGTCGGTCAACCGTGACATGAAGGCTTCCCTGAACCGTGTCGCCACGCAAGGCACGGTGTCCACGGACACCAAGTATTACGAGGACAACATCGGCAAGGTCAAAAATGCCGATGACCTTCTCGGCAATTACCGGCTGTTTTCCTATGCCATGAAGGCCTACGGGCTGGAGGACATGACCTACGCCAAGGCCTTCATGAAGAAGGTGCTTGATAGCGACCTCACCGACAGTTCGAGCTTCGCGAACTCGCTGAGCGATACGCGCTATGCCAAGTTCGCCGCCGCCTTCAATTTCGGCACGACCACCGAATCGGCCCAGACGAGCGTCCAGGAAGATACGCTGACCACCGCCTACAAGGATTCCTTCGACCAGGAGCAAACCGATATCAAGGCGGACAATACCAGCTACGCCAGCAAGATCGGCAGCATTACCAGCGTCGACCAGCTTCTGGCCAATAGCGACCTCAAGACCTATGTCCTGACCGCCTACGGCATCGACCCGACCTATACGTCCAACTCCTACCTGAAGCAGGTGCTGACCAGCGATCTCAGCGACCCCGACAGCTTTGCCAACCAGACGGTCACGACCGACGACGATGGCAACAAGGACAATCGGTTCGTCCAGCTCGCGCAGGCCTTCAATTTCAACAGCGACGGCTCCGTCAACGGTTCGATCCAGACGGACGACCAGAAGGCGTTGACGACGGACAGCTATGTCTACAACAAGTCGACCTATCCGTCTGACCTCGCTGCACAGGCAAACCAGGACTATTACCAACGGAAGATCTCGACGATCACCAATGTCGACGATCTGGTCGCCGATCCGCGGCTCGTCTCCTACGTCAAGACCGCCTTCGGCATCTCCACGGAGTTCCCCTCCACCGTCAAGGCCATCCTGACCAGCGATCCCGACAATGCCAATAGCGCCGCGGCGATCATGGGCTATACGGATGTTCCGGGCTATTTCAATTTCCAGAGCGACGGCACGGTTGCCGATGGCGACAGCGTGCAGGATACAAGCCAGCTCGCCTATACCAACTCGGCCTACAAGACGGCTTTCCAGGAGAACGAGTCGAGCGATATCGACGACGCCGTTTCGAACTACGAGACGCGAATCAAGAGCGTCAAAAGCCTGGACGACTTCCTCACCTCGAACGCCAAGGACGACGTGAAGGGAAATGACAGTGCGACGGAAATCTGGGACGTGGCGCTGCGCGCCTATGGGATCGACCCCGACGAGGTCTCCAACAACGAGTTGCGCAAGATCCTGACCAGCGACACGACCGATAAGAAAAGCTACGCGAACAAGTCCGGTGACGAGCGATTCGTCAATCTTGCCAATGCCTTCAATTTCGATAGCAGCGGCAAGCTCGAAGAGCCCCTGTTGGCGCAATCGCAATCGGTGACAGCCAACTACGTCAGCGAATACGAAGCGCAGAAGACGAAATATCTCACGGGCACGGCCAAGAAGACGGCCCAGACCACCGCCGAGACGGAAGCGACCTACTTCCAGACGCAGATGCAGACGATTACGACGGCCAAGCAGTTCCTTTCGGACAGCCGTCTCGTGAATTTCGTGCTGACGGCCAAGGGGATCGATCCGAAATCGGTCAGCTCCGACGACCTGAAGAAGATGTTTTCCTCGGATCTTTCCGACAAGAACAGCTTCGTCAACCAGCAATCGAATTCGACCTTTGCCGAGATCGTCTCCTCGTTCAACTTCGACAAGGACGGCAATATCACGGAGGATGCGCTGGGCACCGCCCAACAGCGCGGCGAGGTGCTGCAGACGGTCAACAACTATTACCAGCAGTCGCTCGAGGAGCAGGAGGGCGACAGCAACGAAGGCGTGCGCCTGGCGCTCTACTTCCAGAGAATGGCGCCGGATATCACCAGCGCCTACCAGATCCTGGGCGACACAGCGCTGTTCTCGTTCTTCACCACGTCCTACAATCTGTCGAGCTACATCTCGAACATGGACGTCGACAAGCAGGCCGCTCTGGTCAACAAATATATCGACATCAGCAAGCTCAGCGATCCTGACTATGTCGAGAAGATGGAGAAGCGCTTCACCGCGCTTTACGACACGGCCAACAAGACGACGACATCGGCGGCCGAAACCATTCTTTCCGGCAGCAGCACAATCAGCGCCGACACGCTCATGGCGGTCGCTCAGTTGTCGAGCAAGTAAGCGCGGCGCGCGGCTACCGGTTTTCCGTCATCGGCACCCGCGTCTTCGGCAAGAAGATCAGTGGATGTAACCGAGCCTGATTGCCTTGGCGATCGCCTGGATCCGGTTGACCGAATCAAGCTTGATCGTGGCCGAGCCGAGATAGGCGTTGACGGTGTGAACCGAGAGCCCGAGCTTTTCGGCGATCTCTTCGCTGATACGGCCATCACCGGCCAGTTGCAGGCAGGCGATCTCGCGTTCGCTCAGCGATTCGGCCGGAACGCTGCGGCGTTCGTCAAGCGCCAGTAGGTCCATCATGACCTGGCAGCTGCGGACATGCTGATCGACGATCAGATCGCTGCCCAGATCGAGCATCGTTGCCATGAAGGCCACATAGCCGTTTCCGAGTGCTCCGAGGCGCACGGGGAAGGCGATACCGGAATAGGAAAGCTGCTCCTTCGGCAGCCTGCGCACCATCGGGGCGAAATCGCCGACATCGGTGAAACTGTTCTGATCGACGCCTTCCCAGACGAGCGGCAGAACCGACATCTCGATATGATCAAGGAACAGGTCGCCGTAGCAGGCCATGATCTGCGACTGCTGCTGGAGGGCGAGCGGCCCCCAATTCTCCAGCTCGCAGGCCAGCTTGCGCTTGTTGGGAAGGCCGGCGCCGGTAATGCGGAATACGGCAAAATGCCGGGCCTTCAACGTCTTCTGCATGGCGATCAGCTTCGGAAACACGTCCGAGCGGCTCGACGCGCGCTGAAGGCGAAGAGACTGGATATTGCCAGCGCCATCCGCCATGCCGCTTCTCGAATATCCCATCGGCCGCCAGTCCCCTTAAACCAGATTGTTGCGAACTGCGTATGCAATCGCCTCTGAACGCGTCTTTGTCGCTGTCTTGCGCATGACGCTGGTAATGTAATTGTTGATCGTATTGCGAGAGATGCCGAGGATCACGGCGATCTCGTCGCTGGTCTTGCCTTCGGCGATCCAGAACAGGCATTCGAGCTCGCGCTCCGTCAATTCGAATTCGCGCTCCGTGCGGGCATTGCGGCCTTCGGCAAAGCTCGTTCCGTAGGCGGCCAGAAGCCCCACTTCCCGCAGACGCTCCTGGGACAGGATGATGCCTTCACGGAACAGGAGCATGAGCGAAAAGCGGGTGCGGCCGACACAGAAGGTCAAGGTGCAATATTGCCGGCTGATGTCATCCGGCGGCATCACATCATCGGGCAGAAGCCCAAAGCTCGGCATCAGCAGCGAGAGGCATTTTTCGAGCTCGGTCGAGCGCGCGTAGCCTGCCGCGACGTCAGCGCCCAGTCTGCGCACCAGATCGAAGGGCCAGTTGGAGGACACGATGAAATCGAGCCCCTGCTCCTGCACAAGATCATAACGTGCGAGAAGAAAATGCGACGCAGCCACGTAGTCAGCCAGTTGACGCATGGTCGCCTGGATGTTGCCGGTACTGCTGGCAACCGCCAAGCGCTGCACGAGTTGCTCTCGTGACATGTGCTTGGCGCTCATCGGACGCTCGTAAGAGCTCCTGTCCGGTGCCCTGTCCGACCCAGGCAAATCCATCAGCTACCGGCTCCCCGCCGTTCAGAAGCACGGTTCATCCGTGCAACGGCATGCTTGGTTGGCGTGCGCAAAGCCAAAAGGGGCAGTCGTCAGATGCATTTCAAGCCATCATGGCCACATCGGACACCGTGCAGGCGAAATGGGGCAACCCCACACTCGCCAGCCCCTTCAGGCTCAACGCACGAATCACAGCCATTGTAGGAGACCGTTCGCGATTTGCCATCGCTCGGGGGGATAAAATCCCCACCATATCTGACAATGCGACGATATATCCGGATCCAAATACGCCAAGTGTGTGGCGCAGATGCAGAAAAGGCCGGGCAATGCCCGACCTTTCCACTTCATATTTTCGTGACCCCGCCTCAGGCTGCCTTGTCGATCGCCCATTTGCGCAGGATTTTGGCCGCACGCTCTTCGGAAATCTCGACCATACGGGCCAGACGCTTTTCCGGGCCCTCCTTGACGCGCCGGTTGAAACCGACCTCGTCGCTGCCGCCCAGGAGTTCGTCGGCACTGTCGAAGCCGAAGTCCGATCCGAAGCCGTCCATGAGGGCGGGGTTGCCGCCGGTGGGCGAGAAGTCGGGCAGTTCGAGGCCAGCCGCATCGCCGGCAAGCTCGGTGGAGCCGGCGGAGGCCGGGCCAGCCACGCTGCGAACCAGCGGACGCAGGCCGAACCAGACGACGAGGAAGGTGACCACGACGAAGGCGAGCGAGTTGATGATGCCGCCGAGGTTCTGGCTGATCGTATCCATCACGCCCGGACCCGTTGCAGCCTCGTCGAGGAGCTGGTTGTCCAGGAAGTTCATGGCGGTGACCGTCACCACATCGCCGCGGGTGGCATCGACGCCGGCGGCCGAAGACACGATCTTCTGCATCTGCGCAAGGTAGGCGTCGATCTTGGCCTGATCGGCCGGCTCGCCGACCATCTTGGCAAGCCGATCCTTGTTGACGACAACCGCGATCGAAACCTTTTCGATCTGATAGCTGTTGCGCGTCGTCGCGATGGTCTTCTGGTTGATTTCGTAGTTGGTCTGCTCTTCACGCTTGTCCGACTGGTCGGACTGCTGCGGCGTCTGGCCGCCGCTCTGCGGGGCCGCCTGCGGCACGTTCTGCTCGACGGTCGCCGCGCTGTCGTTCTGGCTCTGCTGCGACTTCGAGCTGTCCTTAGTCGTGCGCACCGAGCGCTCGACGCGGGAATTCGGGTCGTAGGTGGTCTCGTGAACCTGCTGGCTGTCGGTGTTCAGCGACGCCGTGACGCTGGAGCGGAAGTTGTCGACGCCCAAGAAGGGAGCCAGGGCCTTGTCGACATTCTTCTCGATCTCGCCCTGAACCTGCTGGACGACACCGAGCGAGCGAGCGAGCTGGCTGTTGCTGCCATCATCGCCCGATGCGAGCAGCTGGCCGGTGGAATCGAGGATCGTGACGTCATCGACATCCAGGCCCGGAACAGCCGAGGCGACGAGATGGCGAATGGAGGCGGCGGCCTTGTGGCCTGCCTGTGCCCCGGCGCGGATCATCACGGAAGCCGTCGGTTTCTGCTCGCCGCGCCGGAAATTGCCGACGTCGGCCATGACGATATGGACGCGGGCGGCGGAAATGCCGTTGATCTGCTGGATCGTGCGAGCAATCTCGCCCTCCAGCGCACGGACCTGCGTCACCTGCTGCATGAACGATGTAAGGCCGAGCGATCCGACATTGTCGAACAGCTCGTAGCCCGCGTTGGAGCTGTTGGGCAGGCCCTTCTCGGCCAGCAACAGACGCGCCTTGCCGGTCATGCCGACGGGGACCTGAAGGCTGGAACCATCGGTCCCAACCTGAAACTGCATGTTTGCCTCGGCAAGCGCGATGCTGATCTGGTTCAGGTCACTGCTTTCCAGGCCAACATACAGCGTCTCATACGCCGGTTTGTTGACATAAAGAGCCGCGGCCAGAACGATCGCGATGGAAACGACACCTACGGCGCCTAAAGCAATCAGCTTCTTCTGACCTAAGCCGGCCAGATTATTAAAGATTGTCGAAAATTGCGCCAACAGATTCATTCTGTTCCCACATAGCCTGTCATGGATATCGAGCACACGCCCGATGCCACACTATGTGCCGAAGCTTGTGCGAGCGTTTCGAAAACGCAAGCTTCGGACTTTCTCCACCGGGCGTTCTCCGCCGGACTGGCGGCGCCGGTAAAGTCTGGTCGTCACCGGGGATGACGCGATGGGTCGATCAGAAGAAGTCGAAGTCGCCGGCTGCATGATCGAGCGGCTGGGAATGTGCCGGGCGCGGTCCGTCGCTGGCGAGTGCCTTCTTCATGTCGGCCAGCTTGACGAGGTTCAAGGCGACCGAGGCATCCACCTGCCATTCCGCAGGCATGGTAGCCACGATATTTTCGATGAATTCGGCAATACCGCGGGTCTTCTGTACCGCGAGATCGATGCCCTGCAGGACCTTGATACTGTCGGGATGCTGCAAGAGCTGATCACCGCCGAGTTCGAGAACCTGCGGCTCGACCCGCTCGATCAGATAGGCGACATCATGCAATTCGCTGACGATCCGGTTCATCACCTCGGGCAGGGATTCGTCCTGGAGCGCAGCGTCACGCGGCATTACTAAGTCGGTCATAGCTGTTCTCATTGCCGCAACGGCTGAAAATGTCAGAAGAATTCGATCGAATCGTCCACCGCAGGCTTGGGGGCCGGACGGACGGGACGCTGCTCGAGTGCAACGGTCCGCTGGGTTTCTGCACCGGTCAGAGGATACTGACGGGCACGGCCGCTGACAGGCCAGAATTCCAGCTTTCTGCCATGCTCGCCGCCGGTCGAGGAACCGACGACGCGAATGCCTTCGTCTCGAAGGAATTCCATCGCAAAGGCAGCATTCTGTTCTCCGACATTGGAGAAGGAAGCGATGGTCTTGGCCCCGCCGAACACCTTGGCCTCCAGCCGGTCGCGACGGGCGCCCTTTTTCAGGAGACCGTTGATCAGCAGTTCCATCAGGTGAACGCCATAGCGGGTCGCATCGCCGCTCGCCGCCATCGACGTTGCCGAACCCGGCAGAAGGAAGTGGTTCATTCCGCCGACCCCTGCTACGGGGTCTCGCAGACAGGCGGCCACGCACGAACCAAGGATCGTCGACAGGACCACGTCCGGATCGCTGATCACCTTGTATTCGCCCTGGATAATGTGGACGCGCCTGCCGGCGACGGCTTCATTCATTTCAGCGCTCCGAAGACGGCTTCGATGGCAGCCTTCATTTTTTCGATGGTGAACGGCTTGGCGAGGACGTTGTTGGCGCCCAGCTGTGCGGCCTTCTGAACCAGCGCGCGGTCGCCCTGAGCGGTCAGGATGATGAAGGCGGCCTTTTTGGTGCTCGGGTTGGTGCGCACGGCCTGCAGGAAGCCGAGACCATCCATGTTGGGCATGTTGAAGTCCGAGATGACCAGGTGATGCGGCTGCTCGGACATGATCTTCATGCCCTGCACGCCATCGCCGGCAGCCGTGATCTGCTTGAAACCGAGCTGTGTCAGGGCATCGCTGAGCAGCAGGCGGCTGGTAACCTGATCATCGACGATCAGAACTTTGATTTTTTCAGCGAGGGACATTAGTCGGTACCTTCTTTTCGGGCAGCAGTTAATTTCAAAATTTCTTCTCCGATCGCGCTCAGCGGCAACTGGTGCTCGACGGCACCAATCTCGTGAGCGACGCGCGGCATGCCATAGACGACGCAGGTCTTTTCATTCTGGCCAACGGTGCGCGCGCCCACGCCGCGCATCTTCAGCAGTCCGGACGCTCCGTCCCGTCCCATGCCGGTGAGGATCACTCCCACGGCATTGCGTCCGGCCAGTTCGGCAACCGAATCGAACAGCACGTCGACTGACGGGCGGTGACCGTTGACCGGTGGCTTTTCAACCAGACGGCACACAGGTGCCGACGGATTGACGACCGTGAGGTGCCTGTCGCCACCGGGCGCCAGATAGACCTTGCCGATCTCAAGCCTGGCGCCATCGGTCGCTTCCTCAACGACGGGCGCGCAGATACGATTAAGACGTTCGGCAAAACTTTTCGTAAACGTGGAAGGCATATGTTGAGTGATTACCGTCGGCGGGCAGTTCTTCGGGAATTTCTGCAACACCGTAATCAACGCTTCCACACCACCGGTTGACGAACCGATCGCCACAACCTTGCGGCCGACGCGATAATCCGTGGCCGGGCTGATCGCCACGGCCGGCGTGGCACTGATCGTGCGCCTGCGGCTGGAGCGAGCGGCGGCCTTGACCTTCTCAGCCAGATCACCGAACGGGCGAACGTCACCGGGCTGCGGTTTGCCGACGCAATCGAAGGCGCCGATCTCGAGAGCGGCAAGGGTCGCGTTCGCGCCATGATGGGTCATGGTCGAGACCATGATCACCGGCATCGGCCGCAGCCGCATGATCTTCTCCAGGAAATCGAGGCCGTTCATGTTCGGCATCTCGATATCGAGCGTGACGACATCGGGATCGAGCTTCTTGATCGCTTCGCGCGCCTCAAGGGCATCACCGGCCTGACCGATGACGTCGACCTCGGGATCCGAGTTCAGAACCGCGGTTATGAGACCGCGCATCGTCGGCGAATCATCGACGACCAAGACCCTGGCTGGCGCGATCATGCTCGTTTCCCCCCATTCCTGCCGATATACCGGTAGGTGGTGATGCCGATATTGTCGAAGAGGTTCTTCGCATCGCCCGACACGCGCTCGGAATGGCCGATATAAAGATGACCGCCCTCCGGCAGCAGGGATGCGAAGCGCGACCAGATCTTCATCTGGGTCGGTTCGTCGAAATAGATGACGACGTTACGGCAGAAAATGACGTCGAAATTGCCCTTGAACGGCCATTGGGCCATCAGGTTCAGCTCGTTGAAGGTGATGAGCCGTTTCACCTTATCGTCGATCTGCACCTTGCGGCGACCGGCGACATCGACGTCCCGGAACCACTGCTTGCGCATGGCGGGGCTCATCGTTTCAAGCGAATTCTCGTCGTAGATCCCGGCACGGGCAGCCGTGAGGATCTTCGGGTCGATATCGGTCGCGAGGATCCTGAAATCGTAATCGGCCGCGTTGGGCAACTGCTGCAGCACGGTGAGTGCTATCGAATAGGGCTCCTGGCCGTCCGAGCAAGCCGCCGACCAGATGCGGACGCGCCCGCCCGACTTGGCGCGGGCAATGAGGCCCGGCAGAACTTCATCGCGCAGATGCTCGAAATGGTGGTTTTCGCGGAAGAAACGCGTGAAATTAGTGGTCAGATGCGAGAGCATCTCACGCCGCGGGCCGGCACCTTCCGGCGAGGCCACAAGCGTGCAGTATTCGCGAAAGCCCTTGAGCCCGAGAACGCGGATATGCTTCGACAGACGCGAATAGACGAGCGACGCCTTGCTGTCGTTGAGATAAATGCCGGCATCGGCATAGATCATTGCCGCGATCTCCGTCAGATCGCGACGCGACAGCGGATATTCACCGCTGGCGAGCACCTCGTCCGGAGACAAACGCGTATCGAATGCGCCCATCGGCTTCATGCAGCTTCGCTTTCCTTATCCGGGAAGAGAGCATCGAGCTCGATCATGCAGATCATCCGCTTGTCGATCGCGAGAATTCCTCGGGCATATTGCTTTTCGATGTCGGAAGAGATTTCCGGCACAGGCTGGATATTCTCATCGGTAATCGTAAGGATATCGGAAACGGCCTCTACCAAAAGTCCGACTATCTTCGTCTTTACCTGCGCCACGATGATGACATGACGCGCCGTGGGCTCGGCTTGCTTCATACCGAGCCGTGCCGCCATGTCGACGATCGGCAGAACCGCGCCGCGCAGGTTGATGACCCCCAGAATGTAGCTCGGTGCATGCGGCATCGGCGTCGCCTGCGTCCATCCGCGAATTTCGCGGACGGACATGATGTTGACGCTGAATTCCTGTTCGCCGATCCGGAAGGCAATCAGCTCCCGGCTCCCTTGCGCAAGATTTTTCACGGCGTAGGACATGCTCATCAACCCGTTGCTGCGAGCGACATTTCAGGACGCAGAGACTGGCCGCGAGATGCCGCGACGACCGCATCGACGTCGAGAATGAGCGCTACACGACCGTCACCGAGGATCGTCGCTGCGGCGATGCCCGGAACGTGCGTGTAGTTGGCTTCCAGCGACTTGATGACGACCTGACGCTGGCCCTGGATGGCATCGACCATGAGGGCGCGCTGACCGCCGCCTTCGGATTCCACCAGAAGAGCGACACCTTCCACCGGGTTTGCCTGGGTGGCGCGGAAATTGAGGATCCGGCCGACATCGACGAGCGGGCAGAAAGAGTTGCGGATCGAGATCAGCCGCTGGTTGGCGCCGAACGAATGGATGGCGGAGGCTTCCGGCTGCAAGGTCTCGACGATAGCCGTCAAGGGCACGACGAGGGTCTGGCCGGCAACCGTCACCACCATCCCGTCGAGGACGGCAAGCGTCAGCGGCAGGCTCATGGTGAAGACAGAGCCTTGGCCCGGTCGCGACGAGATCGAGATGCGGCCGCCCAGTGCCTGGATCGAGCGCTTGACGACGTCCATGCCGACGCCGCGGCCGGAAATGTCGGAGATCTGGTCGGCGGTCGAGAAGCCGGGCGCGAAGATCAGGTTGTCGATCTCTTCGTCCGAAAGGTTCGCATCCGGGCTGATCAGGTCGTTGTCGATCGCCTTCTGCTTGACGCGCTCGCGGTTGATACCGCCGCCATCGTCCTGCAGTTCGATCAGGATGCGGCCCGAACGGTGCTTTGCCGACAGCTTGATCGTGCCTTCCGGGTCCTTGCCGGCGGCCTCGCGCTTTTCGGGGCTTTCGATGCCGTGGTCGACGGCATTGCGGATCATGTGGGTGAGCGGCTCGGCAATCTTGTCGATGACCGTCTTGTCGACTTCGGTATTCTCACCCTCGGTGATCAGGCGGATCTGCTTGCCGACCATGTCGGCCACTTCGCGGACGATACGCGACATGCGCTGGAAGACCGGCTTGACCGGCTGCGCGCGGATCGCCATGACCGAATCCTGGATCTCGCGGGTGAGCTGCTGCAGCTCTTCGAGGCCCATGTTGATCGACGATACGCCGTTATTGTCATTCTCGATGACGCTTTGCGAGAGCATCGCCTGGTTGATGACAAGCTCGCCGACGAGGTTGATCAGACGGTCGACGCGATCGAGATCGACGCGGATGGTCTGGCCGGCTGCCGCGTTGGCGGCTGCGGGCGCGGCGGCCTGGGCTGCGGGCGCAGCGGCAGCCTCCTTCTTTTCGGCACGGGCGGCCACGGTCTTGGCAACGGCGGAGGCGGTCTCGGCGGCAGCAACGGCAGCCGAAGCGTCGTCGATGGTAGCCGGCGCAACCTCTTCAGCGTCGTCGAAGGCCGACAGATCGAAGGGAACCGGGATCATCGGCAGTTCATCGTCGCCACGGCCATCCTCGGCAAGCTTCACGTCGAGGTCGCAATCCCATTCGGCGAATTCGAAGACGGCGCGGATATCGGCTTCGCTCTTGTCGGTCTTCAGCGCGATCTTCCAGGAGAAGTAGGCGGCTTCCGGATCCATGGCATCGAGCGCCGGAACAGTGTCTGCGTCGCAGGCAATGCTCATCTCGCCGAGACGCGACAGGTCGCGCAGCAGGAGGGCCGCTTCGTTGCCCTTGGCATAGAGTTCGCGGCGCGGCTTGAACGTGATCTCGAACGTGGTCTGATCGGCAGCCTGTTCTTCGTCACCGCCGAAATCGTCGAAGGTGAACGGAATGGGCTGGAAACCGCTGTCGTCGGTCGGCTTGGGGGTCTCGGCCTTGGGAGCGGCCGCCTTGGGCGCAGGCTTTGCCGCTTCGGCGCCGGACGGCGCCTCGCCGTTGGCCAGTGCTTCCAGTTCCTTGACCAGCGTGCGCGTGCGGCCTTCCTCGACGCTGCCGCCATCGCGAGAGGCGCCGACGAGGTCGGCAAGCACGTCGGCCGATTTCAGCATGACCTTCAAAACGTCCTGCGTCGGCTCCAGCTTGTTGGAACGCACACAGTCCAGCGTCGTCTCGAATACGTGCGCGAAGGAAACGAGATCGTCGAGACCGAAGGCACCTGCACCGCCCTTGATGGAATGAACGGCACGGAAAACGGCATTCACCGTCTCAGGGTCACGGTCGCCGTCATTCAGCTTGAGAAGACCCGATTCCAGTTCGGCGAGCTGCTCCTCGCACTCCTGGAAGAAGATCTCTTTAATTTCGTTCATATCCATGGGACGGGTTCCTAAATCAGGCCGTTACACGCTCGATCGCAGCGATGAGTTTGGCAGGGTCGAAAGGCTTGACGATCCAGCCCGTCGCACCAGCCTGACGGGCGCGGTTCTTCTTTTCCGCGTCGCTCTCGGTGGTCAGAACGAGGATCGGAATGGCGCGGTACTTCTCGTTGCGGCGAACACCTTCGATAAAACCGAAACCATCGAGGCGCGGCATGTTGATATCGGTGACGATGACGTCAGGGTTGCAGCCTTCGAGAACTTCGAGACCCTCGATGCCGTCTTCCGCCTGGATGGTCTCGAAACCCGCATTGTTGAGCGTGACGAGCAGCATGTTGCGGATCGTCCGTGAGTCATCCACGGTCAGAACCTTCTTCTTCATCGGTTAGATCTCCTTCGGAACCAAATAATCTTCGTTCATGCCGATGAGCTGCATCGCCGTCAGATAGGCGTCGGACGCCTTCCCGACTGCGAAGGCCTTGTTGTCGGCTTTCCATGTCTTTGCGCCGGCCACGAGGACCTGAGCGCATTGCGCGCCAACCCGCTCGACCGCGGTCGCGTCGATGACGATGTCGCTGCCGCGCAGCGCCATCAGTTCACCGTGCAGGACGGAGGCGTGGTTCAGGTCCAGCACGGCGGCCAGCTGAAACTCTTTTCGTGCGGCTTTCTTGGCAGCCATCAGCGTAATCCTTGTCGCTTGAAATTCGTCGTGGTGTCGGTCGGGCGCGGCGGGGGCAGGCCATCGCCGGCGCCTGCGTTGGCCCTGGCGTCAGCGCCCTGCGCGGCAACGTAACGATAGCCTGCATCGCTGGCGGCGCCGGACGCGTGGCCGTTGCGCCTGGCAATGGTGAACTCGCGCACCGTGCGGCCGAGTTCCAGAATGACCGTATGCAACTCGTCGGCGCTTTCCCCGGCGCGGCGTGCCGTGCGGGCGGCCGATGCGATATCCTCGCCAAGCGCGCCGACTTCGCCGGAGAGCTGCCCAAGGCTCTTGGCCTGCGCGCCGGTCTCGGTCGCGATAGCTCCGACCTGATCGTTGATATCAGCCACCTGCCGGACGATGCCGTCGATCGCATCCTGCGTGCGGTGAACCATCTGCACGCCGGTATCGACCTGCACCTTGGTACCGTTGACCAGCGTCTTGATTTCCTTGGCCGCATCGGCAGAGCGCTGTGCAAGGCCGCGGACTTCCTGCGCGACGACGGCAAAGCCGCGGCCGGCATCCCCTGCCCTTGCGGCCTCGATGCCGGCGTTGAGCGCCAGAAGATTGGTCTGGAAGGCGATCTCGTCGATGACGCCGATGATCTCGCCGATCCGTTCGGCAGACGTTTCGATATCGGTCATGGCGCTGATGGCGCGGCCGACGATCTCTCCGCTTTCCTCTGCCGAGCGGCGGGCGGCGCTGACGGCCTTCTCGGCGCCAGCCGTTGCCGATGCGCCCGCTTCGACACGGCTGGTCACATCCTGAAGGGCGCGCATCACGTCGGCGATGCGCGCCGAATGGTCGTCCGAAGCCTCGGCGAATTGCCGGGCCGTCTGCGAAAGGCCAGCCGAGAGGCCTTCGGCCACTTCGCCGTTCTGATCGATGATGCCGATACGGGTTGCGAACGCCGTCAGGGCGCCATCCAGCATGGCGGCGAGATCACGATAGGCTTCAGGCGCATGATCGCCGATCGCAACAGTGAGGTCCTGACGGTCGAGCGCATCGATGACGGAAGAAAAGGTTGCCAGCGCTTCGGCGTGATCGTCGTTGCGCTGGTCGGCAAGGGCGCGCTGGTGTTTCTGGCGCAGTTCGTTGAAGCGGAGCGACACGGCGATCTCGAGATCGACCATCACCAGACGCACGAGGGCCGATACGAGATCGTGACGCTCCTGCTCGCGGCGGCGCGCACCCGGCATCAGCGAGCGGGGCCCGGCATCGCCAAGCGCACCGGCAACGAGATGCTCCAGCATGACGCCGTGGCCGGCGACATGCCAGCGCGGATCGAAACCCATGCGGCTTTCGCTGTCGGAGAGAACCTTGACGCGCTCGGCATAGAGGGCATCGAAACGCGCGTCGGTCAGAACGCTCCAGTGGGAGGCCTGCAGGTCATGCAGGCGGTCGATCTGGTTCTCGCTCTCGAAATGCCTGCTGGCTTCGGGAAAAGATTGGAGGCGGTGGAAAAGGTCTCTGAGACCGGTCTTCACATGCGGCTCGAGATCGCTGCGGTTGCGGCGCAACAGATCGCGCAGATCCGCGTCGAGGCCGGCGAATGCCAGTCTCTCACCCAGGCTGCCTGCCTGGCCGCGTCGCGCCTGATCCGTCGGCGTATCCTGCACCAAAAACCGTCCCCACGTCATTCGGTTCCAATCCGTCCAGGATTGGTTCGCTCATGGCTCGGTCGTCAGTCTCCGGAGGATGATACGGGCACGGTTGCCGAATACGCGAAACGGTTCGCGTACAGGCAGGGCTGTCACCGAAGGCATGTCTGGGACTGCTGACGAGCGGAATACCGGATTTGACCGGTACGGCTTTTCGGCTTCATGCCATTTGAGCAGACCGCAGTCGTCCCAGTTCGCCGTGCTGTCCAATATGTATGGTTAATTCCTTGCCCGAAAGTTAATGCGATTTCGAGAAGCACTGATTTGCATGGGGTACGGCATCAAAACGGGTACTTGCGGGCGGCTTTCGTTTCGCCATGCCACTATGCCGCGGATACGGCCGGGTTTACGGACTGCCCCAAAATGGCACAGGCCGACGCGATCAGTGCATGCCGCCGTCCAGCATATCGGCAAGACCGGCCTGGCCGGCGCTGTTGCCGGTATCGGCAAGCGCCTGGAACACCCGCTGCGCATCGGCGCGACGGCCAAGGCTCAGATAGGCATAGCCGCGCAGGGACATGAGGTCCGTCTGTTCCGGTACGATGCGGGCACGCTGGTCGAGAGCAAGCAGCGCCTCGCGGTAACGCCCCAGCTTGAAGAACTTGACGGCCCGGTCGGACAGGATCGAGCTCTGCAGCTCCACCGCTCGCGCATTGGTCTGCGAGGCATCGGCGGCTGCGGCCGAGGCCTTGTCGGTCAGGCCGACGCGCAGGTAGGCAAGGCTGCGACCGTAGGCCGCATCTGAACGCGCCGTCGCGCTGGTGCTGGAAGAAGCGACCTCGAAGGCCTGCACGGCCTCGAGCGGCCGGTTAAGATCCATCAGGCACCAGCCGCGCGACAAGGCCTGTTCGGGGCGCAGCGAGCGCACGTCGGACATCATCCAGCATTCGCCCGGCCGGCTACCACCACCACTGCCACTTCCATTACCGCCGGCCGGCGCAGAGGCGGCAACGCGGCGCACGCTCGGCGGCGCAGGTGTCGGCATGACGGGCGCACGGCCTTCCATCGGCTGGCGGGGAAGAGCGACTTCGGTCCGCTGCGGCGCTACGTATTGCGGGCGGCTGGCAACCGGTTCGGCATAGGCGGGCGCGACGGCGCGGGCCGGTTGCGCCTGTGCCATATCCTGGGCGTCCGGTCGGCCGATTTCGGCAATGCGTTCGGACCGTCCGGCCCATAGCCGTTGGACGGCAGCAAATCCGGCCCTATCGTTGAGATCGAAGCGGGAGAGCGCCAGGCCATAGGCGGATGGCTCGTCGTCGGGCTTCCAACCCAATGCGGTGGAAAACCAATCGGCAGCCGTCGCCGGCTGGCGCATGGTGCGCGCATACCAGCCAAACTGCTGAGCGGCGGCGGCATCACGCCCGGTGATCACAGCCGGCGCCATGCGGGCCAGAACGTCGCTCTGAAGCACGGGAACGGGGTTGAGCGCCAGAAGATTGGAGACGGCTGCGAGATAGGCCGCACGCGTGTCATCGGACGTATCGCGGTAGGGGTAGAGGGTATTTTCAGCCTCGACGGGCGAATTCTGGCGCACGAGGGTGAGTGCCAGACCTTCGGCCGAGGATGCGTCCGGTTGCTTCGAATATGCCATGCGCAACCAGCGTTCCGCCGCACCAAGATTGTCGCGGCGGTAGTAATACCATCCGAGAATGAGAGCGTCGGATGAGAGCGCGTCTGTGGCCGACGCCAGGCGTTCGAGCCTTTGCAGATAGGCGGGCGCGACGACCAGTTTCGCATCCGAATTGCCTTCGCCGACGAGACGGCGGGCGATCCCGTCACGGATCACTTCGAATTCCGGCTGTCCGCCCGGCGGCGTGCGCTCCTTGGCCATCAGCTGTTCCAGCATGTCGGCGGGCAGAAGCTCGCTTGCCTTCTGGACGGTGGCGATCCGCTCGTCGGTATTGCTGCAATTGTTGAGGATATAGAGATAGGCGTCCCGTGCACGCGTACCGCGATCGGTGTGGGCAAACGCATCGGCAACGCGCCAGAGCGCATCCACTTCGCTGCAGGTCAGAAGCGTCGGATTTTCCGCAGCGATCCGAATGACCGTCTGGTAGTCCTTGGCATCGGATGCGGCAGTGAGCCCGGAACGGGATTCGGCAAGCTTTAGGCGATCCAGCAGATCCTCCGGCGGCTGCCAGCCGGGTTCCGCCTGCTGGCGCTGCGCGATCGCGTCTCGCACGTCGGCATAACGGGACTGGGCATAGAGCTGCCACATGCGATCGAGCTGCGGATCGCCGTTGGTCTGGATCGACAAAGGATCGGCCGGCGGCGTCCAGCTGGGGTAAAGCGCCCGCAGACGGGAGATTTCCGCCTGAAGTCTTGCGGTGTCGCCACGCGCAGCGAAATAGCGAAGCGCGCTTTCATCGACTGCGGGTTGTTGCGCCTGCTGGCCCGCCGCTGTTACGGGCGGCCGCGAAGCGCCCTGCGGCTGCGCCGGGTTGGAAGCCTGTGCGATCAGGTCATCGGACGCGGGGCCGGTCGCCTGGGCCATCACGACGGGAGAGCGGCCGGTTCTGGAATCGACGGCGCCGACCGGCATGACGAGCTGCGCCGAGAGGCGCTCGGTCTTGGTCATGGACGCATTGGCACTGCCCGACTGCTGGCCGGGATTGGCATCGACCGAGCCGGTCATCATCGAAAAATCGACCGATGGCTGGCGGGCAAACGCGTAATAGCTCGCGATTGCAAGCCCGGTTGCCGTCACTGCGATCAGCGAAAACCTCATGTGGACTCCGGTATCACACATTTTCCAGCCGGCAGATGTGCCTTCAATCAGCAGATGTGCCCGAAAATGCGCGTCGCCATGGACGTTATTTTCGATTTTGGGAAAGAATGAACGGATATGGTTAACGAACAATTTAGATTTCAGTCACCAAATGGTAACTATCAGTCAGCGACTGCTTCGCGCACCCGACAGACAACGGGTATAAGAAGAGAACAGGCGTTGAAATGGCGACAAGCAGACGAATGCGATCTGCAAGCAGGCGAGTGCTCGATGGCAGACCGGCATTTCAACATTTCCCCCAAGGCTCGGCCGAAAGGCCGCGGAAGGCTTTTGCTAAGCCTTGCCCTGTTGCCCATTGCGCTTTCAGGTTGCGCCGGCCAGCCCATTCCGACCGGCCAGACGGCGCGCACGGTGACGGCAGACCAGGCCATGGTGATGCCACCACCCGCCGGGCCATCGATCGTCAGCGTCATCGAGCGCCGCTATGACAATGCCGTCGAGCAGGAAATCCATCTGGCGACCTCTGCTCAGACGCCGGGGCAGAACCTGATCAAGGCGCAATTCTTCGGAACCGCCAGGCCATTCCAGATGAGCTCCAACGGGCTTTCCTCGACGCCGCTCTCGGAAGCCGGCATCAACCGCGAGATCCGCAACGCCCTGCCGACGGTGCGCATGGCGCGCTCGCAATTCTACGTTCAGAACAATTACGGCCCGTTCGGATATGCCTTCGGCCGTGGTCCGGGCACCGATCTTTGCATGTTCGCATGGCAGCAGGTCCGCTCGCCGACGGGTACGATTTCACCGCTCGCCAACTGGGGTTCCATCCAGATCCGGGTGCGCGTCTGCGAGGCCGGTGCAAGCGAACAGCGGCTGCTCGGTCTGATGTACAATTTCACCATTACCGAGGCGGTCGATGCGCCCGGCTGGAACCCCTATGGGGAACCGAACCCGGTTTCGCCGACGCTCGGCACCGCAGGTGCGCCCATCTACCCGCGGGCGCAGGCGAACGAGCCGGTCGCCATGCCGCAGCCCCAGGCGACGACCCGCCAGCCGCGCCCTGCAGCGGTACGCTACCGTGCCCCTGTGCGACGCGCAGCGCCCGTCGCACAGCCGGAGCCGCCGCCGCTTCTGCAGCCGACGCCCGACATGCCACGCGTGCCGTCGCCCATGTCGAACTCACCGATATCGGGCCAGAGCAGCAGCCGATCCGGCGCCGTGCCGGGACAGGGCTATGGACAGCCGTCTTCCTATCGGCAGCCTTCCTATCAACCGCCTATGCAGCAGGCCGGCCAGCAGCAGATCCCACAAACGGCCCAGCAGGCGACCCGGCAACCGGGGCAATTCTATCCTCCACCGCCCGCCGCACGGTCGGCAACGGCTGCGCATACAAGCGTCGTGCGGCCCGCATCCAGTGGTCAGACCTACGCCACGCCGTCGAACGTGACATTGCCGACCGTTCCCTCGCCGATGGCAGGCGCCAGCGTTTCGCGCGCCGGCACGTCATCGCAGGCCTGCGACAGCAGGTCGACGGGGGGATCCGGCTATGGCTGCTGACATTCAATTCATCTTCGGCACCAGGGATTAGCAGGCCATGCGCATTTTCGTCTCCGCCCTGGTCTGGGCGCTCGCCACCGCACTGATCGTGCTTCTGGTGACGCTGCCGATCAATACCCGTACACAGCTGATCGCCAGCGTCCTGACCGTTACCGTGATGGCGATCATCAAGATCGCCAAAGCTGAGGGGAAATGGCGGCTGGTGGCGCTCTCCTTCGGCACCGCCATGGTTCTGCGCTATGTCTACTGGCGCACCACAAGCACGCTGCCACCGATCAACCAGCTGGAGAATTTCATTCCCGGCCTCCTCGTCTATCTGGCCGAAATGTACAGCGTGCTGATGCTGGCGCTCAGCCTGTTCGTCGTGGCCATGCCGCTGCCGGCCCGCAAGCCGGCCTCCGGCGGAAAGGAAGACCTGCCGACCGTCGATGTGTTCGTCCCGACCTATAACGAGGACGAGACGCTGCTCGCCAACACGCTGGCGGCCTGCCGCAACATGGATTACCCGGCCGACAAATTCACCGTCTGGCTGCTGGACGACGGCAGCACCGCGCAGAAGCGGAAATCCGGCAACGTTGCCGATGCGCGGGCGGCTGAAACCCGCCAGCGGGTGCTGAAACAGCTTTGCGAGGATCTCGGCGTCAAATACCTGACGCGCGAGCGCAACGAGCATGCCAAGGCGGGCAATCTCAACAACGGCCTTGCCCACTCGACCGGCGATCTGATCGCCGTTTTCGACGCCGATCATGCGCCGACCCGCGATTTCCTGCTCGAGACGGTCCACTATTTCGCCAAGGAAGAGAAACTCTTCCTGGTCCAGACGCCGCACTTCTTCCTCAACCCCGACCCGGTGGAGCGCAATCTGCGCACCTTCGAGAAGATGCCGAGCGAGAACGAGATGTTCTACGGCATCATCCAGCGCGGTCTCGACAAGTGGAACGCGGCCTTCTTCTGCGGCTCCGCCGCCGTCCTGAACCGCAAGGCACTGGAAGTCTCCAACGGCTTTTCCGGTGTCAGCATCACGGAAGACTGCGAGACGGCGCTCGACCTGCACGGGCTTGGCTGGCACAGCATCTATGTGGACCGGCCGCTGATTGCCGGCTTGCAGCCCGCCACATTCGCCAGCTTCATCGGCCAGCGCTCACGCTGGGCGCAGGGGATGATGCAGATCCTGCGGTTCCGCTTCCCGCCGCTCAAGCGTGGCCTGACCTTCCCCCAACGTCTCTGCTACATGTCGTCGACGCTGTTCTGGCTGTTCCCTTTCCCGCGGACGATCTTCCTGTTCGCGCCGCTCTTCTACCTGTTCTTCGATCTGCAAATCTTCACCTCGTCAGGCGGCGAGTTTCTCGTCTACTCGCTCGCCTACATGATCGTGAACATGATGATGCAGAACTACCTCTACGGATCGTTCCGCTGGCCGTGGATTTCAGAGCTCTACGAATATGTGCAGACCGTGCATCTTCTGCCCGCCGTGGTTTCGGTGATGCTCAATCCGCGCAAGCCGACCTTCAAGGTGACGGCCAAGGACGAATCCGTTTCGGTGAGCCGGCTGTCGGAAATCAGCAGGCCGTTCTTCGTCATCTTCTGCGTGCTGGTGGTGGCCTTCTTCATCTCGATCTACCGCGTCTATTCAGAGCCCTACAAGGCGGACGTGACGCTGGTCGTGGGCGGCTGGAACCTGCTCAACATCATCATCGCCGGCTGCGCGCTCGGCGTCGTGTCGGAACGGGGCGAACGACAGTCCTCGCGGCGCATCCGTGTCAGCCGGCGCTGCGAGTTCTGCGTCGACGACAAGTGGTTCACGGCAACGATCGAAGACGTCTCGGCGAATGGCGCGGCTTTGCAGGTCTATACCGAGGGCTTCCGCGACCTGAAGGTGGGCAGCCGCGCGCTCATCCGTTTCCAACCGTTCAGCGACCTGCCGGTCAGCGACCTGCCTGTCGAAATCCGCAATTTCCAGAGCGTCGGCGACGTGACCACGATCGGCTCGCGCTATACGCCGGAAAAAGCAACGGACCACCGGCTGATCGCCGATTTGATGTTCGCCAATTCGGCCCAGTGGACCCAATGGCAGACGTCGCGCCGCAACAATCCCGGCCTCTTGCGGGGCACGCTGTGGTTCCTCGGGCTTGCCGTCTACCAGACCACCCGCGGCCTCGGCTACCTCGTCAGAGATCTCGGCAAGGCCAAGCCGGCGGGAGAACGCTGATGCTGACCATCAAGACGAAACTCGCGGCCGCATCCCTGGTGCTGACACTGGCTTCAGTATGCGTTCCCGCCATGGCACAGGCGCCCGGCTCCCAGGCGCCCTCGCCCTTCGACATGAGCCCGGAGCGACCGAAGCAGACGGCGCCCCAGACGCCGGCGGCAGGCGGACCTGCACCCGCACCTGCCGCACCTGCAATTCCGCAGGGCAACCGCCCGACGGCCTCGCCGGCCCCCCTGCCGTCGCAGCCCTTCAATCCTGCGCGACCCGGCGCCTCTGCGCCCGGACAACCGGCCGCTCCATCCCGCCCGGCAACCCAGAGCCAAACCCCTAATCAAACCCTTGGCCAGCCTCAGACGCAGACGCAATCGCCGCCGCTGATGCAGACACCGGGTGTGCAGCTCACCTCGCCCGGACAGGTGACCGTGCCGACACGCGCCGGTCAGGCTCTGACACCAAACGAGCGCGACCCGCGCCAACCGGCCGGCGGCGCAGCGACACCTGCTCCGACTGGCACTCAGGCCTCGGCGGCGTCGGAAATTGCCGATCCCAGCCGCCGTTACCTCGTGCCTTCGCCAAATCTCAGGCTCGGCGGCGAAATCGAACAGCGGTCATGGACGGTCGTTTTGACCGCCGATGAAGCGGCCGCCGGCGCGAAACTGCATTTCGCCTATCAGAATGCCGTCGTCGTTGCCCCGGAGGCATCGAGCCTCACCATCACGGTCAATGACGTGACGGTCTATGCGGAGAAGATTGCCTCGTCAGACCAGCCGTCGGACCATGCGGTCGAGATCCCGGCCGGCCTGCTGCGGGCCGGATCGAATACGTTGCGCTTTGGCGCCAACCAGCGGCACCGGACGGACTGCACGATCGAATCCACCTACGAGCTTTGGACCGACATCGATCCGCAGCGGACGTTCTTCACCTTCGACAACGATCGTGCCGGACGATTTTCACGGCTTGACGACCTCAGGGCCGTCGGCCTCGATGGCGAGGGCAATACCCGTTACCGGCTGATCGTTCCGGCTCTCGACCAGATGGGCGCGACGGATGTGCTGATGCGGCTCTCGGAAGGGCTGTCGCTGATGGGCGCGATGCCCAACCAGTCCTTCGCCTTCCAGAAGACCACCGATGGCACGCTTCGACCGGGCGAGCTGCCTGTTTTCGTCGGAACGCCGGACGAGCTGCGGACACTTCTGCCGGGGGTTCCCGCAGCGGCCGCCAGCGCTGCCGTAGCCAGTTTCGTCGATTATCCCGGCAGCAACGGCGTCTCGGCGCTCGTTCTTTCCGGCCCGAGCTGGCCAGCGATCCAGACCCTGATCGACAGTTTCGTCGCGACGGCCGATACGGGCAGCAATCAACGCCGCGAAACACTGCTAACCGCCAACTGGACAGGCGTCGATACGCCGTTCCTGTTCGGCGACAGCACGATCAATCTTTCCTCCATGGGCGTGACCAGCGAGGAATTTTCCGGGCGGCTGTTCCGCACCCGCTTTACCGTGGGCGTGCCGGCGGATTTCTATGCCAACGCCTATGGCGAAGCGCGCATCCTTCTCGACGCCGCCTATACGGCCGATGTCCTGCCGGGCAGCCACATCGATATTTTCGTCAACGGCAATCTGGCATCGACGGTGCCGATCACCAGCAAGGGCGGCGCGATCCTGCGGCACCTGCCGATCAAGCTGACGCTGCGGCATTTCAAGCCGGGGGTCAATCAGATCGCCATCGAGGCGGCGCTGGTGACGAATGCCGACAAGGCCTGCGTGCCGGGCTCGACGGCCGAGACGAAACCGCGTTTCGTGCTGTTCGGAAGCTCGGAATTCCACATGCCGGATTTCGCCCATATCGCCCAGGTGCCGAACCTCTCGGCGGTTGCGGGAACCGGCTTCCCGTTCACGGTCGACCATAATCCGGTGTCGCTGTTCCTTGGTCGGATTGACGAGCCGACACTGTCGGCCGCGGCGACCTTCCTCGGCAAGATCGCCATGGCATCGCATCGCGTCATTCCCGTCAACGTGACGCTCTCGACCGTACGCACCGTTGGGCCGAATGCGCTATTCGTCGGAACCGTGTCGGATTTTCCGAGCAATGTCCTGTCACAGCTGAAGATCGACCAGGCGACCCGCAGCAACTGGGCGCCGGGCGATGCTGCGCCGCAGCCGGCGGGCCGCACGCTGACGCTGCAGGACTGGCAGCAGCGAAGCGGCGACAATTTCCTGTCGCGGCAGTTCTCGTCGGTGTCCGACTGGGCAAAACGGAATTTCGACCTCTCCTCCACCATGCTGCGTTTTGCGCCGGCAAGCGACGCTCTATACAAGCCACCGGCGACCGCCGAGATGCTGATCGCACAGGAAAGCGACCCGACGCAGGCCGGCACCTGGACCGCGGTGATCGCCCCCGACAGCGAAGCGCTGCAGACGGGCATGGAAGCGTTTTCGACGCGCGATGCCTGGAGCAAGCTGGAAGGCCGCGTCGCCGTCTATAGCGGCCCTGCGACGGAAACCACCATCGTGCCGGTGAGCTGGTTCCGCTTCATGCCGACACAGTCGCTGTCGCTTTCCAACGCCCGCCTGATCGCCGCCAACTGGCTCTCGGACAATATCATGTCCTACGGGCTTCTTCTGGTGGCCGGCGCCATCCTGCTCGGCCTTGCCACCGCAGGACTTCTGTCGATGCTCGGTCGCAATCGATAAGGATTATAACGGGATGCGAATATCTGGGGGAGCGGCGACGCTTCCCCTTTTTTCGTTTTCGGCACGGTGCGATCCATGCGGGCATGCGTGATCATCGGCGGATCACAGCAGCCAGCACCATCTCGACATCGATATCTTTTTTCGGGAAAAAAATGGTGCCCGGAGGCGGATTTGAACCACCGACACGCGGATTTTCAATCCGCTGCTCTACCAACTGAGCTATCCGGGCATCCAAGGCTTCAAGCCTTCCGGTCTTTACCGGCGGGGCGTGTGCCCCGGAAGCGAGCGGGGTTATAACATCTTGTTCGGCCATGTCCAGCGCTTGGGCGAACTTTTTTGACAAGTTTGCGAAAATTATGTTTTCCCTTTTAAAATCAAAGGGAAAGCATTCTCAATCTTCAGAGCCGTCAGCCTTGCTTTCATCGTCGGCGACGGGAAGCGCATAGGAACCGTTCAGCCAGCGCGACAGATCGAGCGTGCGGCAACGGTCGGAGCAAAAGGGATAATGGTCGCGGGCCGACGGCTTGCCGCATTCCGGACAGGGCCGCGCCTTGCGCAACGGCTCAACCTTGCCGCCCGTCTTGATCTCGGGCTTGGCGTCATCGGTCATGGTGATACTCCCGTATTGGTCTTCAGCGCCAGGCTGTCAGCCTTCCGGCCCTCAACCCGCTGGCCAGGTGCCCGCCACGTCGTAGCCCTCGCCGGATAGAAGCGTCGTGACTTCGAAAAGCGGCAGCCCGACGACATTGGTGTAGGAGCCGACGAGCTTCTGCACGAAGGCAGCGGCAATGCCCTGGATGGCATATGCCCCGGCCTTGCCGCGCCACTGGCCGGACGCGATATAGTTATCGATCTCACGCGTCGACAGGCGCTTGAAGCGCACCTTCGTCTCGACCACCTTCTGGCGGAACTGGCCGCCGGGGGTGACGAGGCAGACACCGGTATAGACCCAGTGGCCACGGCCGGAGAGGAGATGCAGCGCTGAGGATGCCTCCTCCGTATATTCCGTCTTTTCCAGAATGCGGCGGCCGACGGCCACCACGGTATCGGCCGAGAGAATATAGCTGTGGCGCCAGGACGGATCGTTGCGGATCACCGCGAAGGCGGCCTCCGCCTTTTCCTGAGCGAGGCGTCGTGCCAGCGAGCGTGGGTGCTCGGCACGCTTGGGCGCCTCGTCGATATCCATCGGCATCAGGCGGGCCGGCTCGATACCGACCTGGTTCAAGAGGTCGAGGCGGCGCGGAGAGCCGGATGCCAATATCAGCTTCTGTGTCTCGCTCATGGATTTACCTGAGATGCCCCGCCGCCAATGCCTGCCGTATACGCCCGTCGATCGTTACTTGAAGCGGTAGGTGATGCGGCCCTTGGTCAGGTCGTAAGGTGTCATTTCGACCAGAACCTTGTCGCCGGCCAGAACGCGGATGCGGTTCTTGCGCATACGGCCTGCCGTGTGGGCGATGATCTCGTGCTCGTTTTCGAGCTTCACGCGGAACGTCGCGTTCGGCAGGAGTTCGGTCACGACGCCCGGGAATTCGAGAACTTCTTCTTTAGCCATCTAAGGTGTTTCTTCCTATGTTTACCAGAAAAGGCGGATCGAGCCCTGCTCGCCGCCCCCTAATTTTGCGCGGAAACTACACAATCATGTCGCCTTTGTGAACCTCGCTTGGAAGCGAAAGTCACGCAGGCTCAATCGGCGCCTGAAAAGGGCGTTCCACGGCTTGCGAGACGCTGCTCGATCAACTGCCAGAGATGATCGCGAACATCCCGATATGCCTCGACAATCTGCTCTCTCGAGCCCGCTGTCGCGGTCGGATCCATCGTCGGCCAATAGACCACGTCGACAGACTGCGAGCGGGTCAATTCGAGTGCCTGATGGTGCGCTTCGGGCGTCAGCGTGACGATGAGATCGAAGAAATCATCTTCCAGCTCCTCCATCCTGCGCGGCTGATGGCGACCGAGCGACAGCCCGATTTCCTCCAGAACCACATCGACGAAGGGGTCGCGTTCGCCGGAGCGTACACCGGCGGACTGGATGTATATATCGGACGGCAGCAACCGCTTTGCAATGACCTCGGCCATGGGAGAGCGGATGGAATTCATGCCGCACATGAAGAGTATGGCACCCGGCTTTGCGAGCTTTCCGTCAGGCCTGGTTGCGGGCGCGGGGGTTTCCATCACTTGGTTTCCATCACCGTGATCACCCGCGCCAGTAAAGAACGCAGACGAGCGTGAAGAGCCGTCTCGCCGTGTCGAAATCGATCCGGATCTTGCCGTCGAGCCGGGTCATCAGGGTCTGCGACCCTTCGTTATGGATGCCGCGCCTGCCCATGTCGATCGCCTCGATGCGGCTTGGCGTCGAGGAGCGGATCGCCTCATAATAGCTTTCGCAGATCATGAAGTAATCCTTGATGATGCGGCGAAAGGGCGTGAGCGACAGGATGTGGGTGGCCACATCCGCGCCCCCCTCGGCGCTGATGGCAAGCATCAGCTTGCTGTCGACCAGCGACAGTCTCAGGATATAGGGACCACCGGCATGGCCGAGCGGCTCGAAGGAATTTTCCTCGACGAGATCGAAGATGGCGACGGCACGCTCGTGTTCGACATCGGGCGTCGAGCGCCCGATCGAATCGTCCAGAACGACATCGGAAAGCCGGAAGTCGCCCTGCCCCATGTCTCAGCCCCCGCTGTTCAACCGGATGGCAACGGAGCGGGCATGTGCGTCGAGCCCTTCGGACGTCGCAAGCGTGATGGCGGCCGGCGCCAGCTGGCGCAATTGATCCGGACCAAGCCTCAGGATGGAGGTGCGCTTGACGAAATCGAGAACCGAGAGGCCCGAGGAAAACCGCGCCGAACGCGCCGTCGGCAGAACGTGGTTGGAGCCGCCGACGTAATCGCCGATAACTTCCGGCGTATAGCGGCCGACAAAGATGGCGCCGGCATTGCGGACGTCCGGGATCAGCGCATCGGGATCGGCCACGGCGAGCTCCAGATGCTCTGCGGCGATGCGGTTGGCGAGCGGAATGGCGGCCTGCAAATCGGAGACGAGGATGACGGCGCCGAAATCACGCCAGCTTGCCGCAGCCGTCTGCGAGCGCGACAGGGTTTTCAGCTGCCGCTCGACCGCCGCCTCGACCGCCTTGCCGAGGGCGGCATCATCGGTCATCAGGATCGATTGCGCGCCGGCATCATGCTCGGCCTGGGCGAGAAGAT
Source organism: Neorhizobium sp. (assembly GCA_028283725.1). GTDB lineage: Bacteria > Pseudomonadota > Alphaproteobacteria > Rhizobiales > Rhizobiaceae > Neorhizobium. The sequence continues at coordinate 1,441,470 of JAPWKC010000004.1, forward strand.
CGGCCGCCAGCCAATCCGGATCATTGTCGCGATCGGCAATGACGAGCACTTCCGACGGGCCGGCGATCATGTCGATGCCGACGGTGCCGAAGACCTGGCGCTTGGCGGCGGCCACATAGGCATTGCCGGGGCCGACGATCTTGGCAACGGGTGCGATGGTCTCTGTGCCATAGGCGAGTGCCGCAACCGCCTGCGCACCGCCGACGCGGTAGATCTCGCTGACATTGGCGATACGGGCTGCAGCAAGCACCGCCGGGTTGATCCTGCCGCCACCTGCCGGCACGACCATCACGACGCGCGGCACGCCTGCGACCCGTGCCGGAACGGCGTTCATCAGAACAGAGCTCGGATAGCTTGCGGTGCCGCCCGGCACATAAAGCCCGACGGCCTCGATTGCAGTCCAGCGGGAGCCGAGGCCAACGCCGATCGCATCCTCGTAAATATCGTCTTTCGGCATCTGGCGGGCATGATGCTTCTCGATGCGCTCGGCTGCCAGTTTCAGCGCCTCGACGACATTCGGATCCGTTTCCACCAGCGCCGCATCGATCTCAGCCTCGGTGACGCGAATGCCGGTCCTGGCCAGATCGATGCCGTCAAAGCGGCTGGAGTAATCGATCAGCGCTTCATCCCCTCGGGCGCGCACATCATCGATGATGGCGCGGACGGTGACGTTGACGTCTTCCGATACCTCACGCTTCGTCGACAGAAAGGCGGAGAATTTCGCCTCGAAATCCTGCGATGCCTGATCAAGCCAGATTGCCAAGCGATTATTCCTTCTTCATCGAAATTACGGTGCCCGCACCGCGGGCGCTGCGCAAGCCCGTCTTAGGGCGTGGTCAGGTGCGCTACGGCAGCCAATATTACGGATGGCGCGGCTTGGTGGCGGTTTCCCATGCACCGCCGATATCGGCAAGAGCGACTTCGATACATTCGACATCGAGCGCGATCGAGGCCTTGCCGGACAGAACAAGCTCCACGGTGCCTTCCGGCCCGTCGCCCTTTGGCAAGAAGCTAATGGCGAGCAGGGAGAGAACATCATCCTTGCGGCCGCGATTGACGCCGGTGGAGCGCACGGCCTCGACACGCTTGAAGACGAGACCGGCACGATGGCGCTCAAAGCCCTTGCGCTTGCCCTCCGCCTTTGCCCAGTCGAAACGGTTGGCGGCGAGCGAGAAACTCTTCTCGGTCTGCGACCAATGCATGTCGCCGATCTTGAAGACGGCATCCTGCATATGGGCAGAGACGATCTTCAGGTCTTCATCATCAAGCGCAAGAAGTTTCAGATCGCTCATAGAAAGCACATGCCCCTCATACGGTATCGGCCTATGCCGATCCTTCAGGACTGACATAGGCCGACATATTGCAAGACGCAACCGGGTCGCGTTCTACCGGAGCATCGCTCCCTATGACCCTATTTCGGAAAGTCTGCCGACAGACTGATCGCCTTCAGCCCTTCGATCTCGGCCAGCCGCTCCTTGAGGTTGGCGGTGATGCCGTTATAGGCCAGTTCGCCAAGGACCAGATGGCGTGGCGGATTGGCGCTTTCGGTGATCTCGATCATCGCCCGGCCGGCACGCACCGGATCGCCGGGCTGCTGGCCGCTATATCCTGATGTCGCCGTCATGCGCTTGCCGGCAGTCTCCTTGTAATCCTCGATCGTAACCTCGGTCTGGCGCAGGGAACGCCCGGCCCAATCGGTACGGAACGGACCCGGCGCCACGCAGGTGGCCTTGATGCCGACCGGCGCGCCTTCCGCCACAAGCGCATCGGTAAAGCCTTCGACGGCATGTTTGGACGCGGCGTAATAGCCTGACCCCGGAAAGCCGATGAAGCCGGCCTGCGAGGTGATGTTGATGATGTGGCCCTTGCGGCGAGCCCGCATGCCGGGAAGAACGGCGCGCGTCATGGCGAAAAGGCCGAAGACATTGGCGTCGAACATGGCGCGGATTTCCGCCTCGTCACCCTGCTCGACTGCGGCCTGGTAGCCGTAGCCGGCATTGTTGACGAGAACGTCGATGCGGCCGAACCTGGCTTCCGCGGCCTTTGCCGCCGCATCGATCTGTGCCTGGTCCGTCACGTCGAGATCGAGCGCCAGCGCGTGCGGGCGGCCATCCACCAGATCGGCGAGTTTGCCTTTATCCCTGGCGGTCACGACCGTCGGAAAGCCGCGTTCAAGGGTAAGCTTGGCCAGTTCGCGGCCGAAGCCGGTCGAGCAGCCCGTAATGAACCACACGGGCAAGGGAGTATCAGTCATGGGAAATCTCCGAGTTCAACCGGATGAACATTGTGAAGCGGCGGGAACGCGCCCGGACGGAACGGGCCGTGAGGCCGATGGCGTGGTGCGTTCGGAATGCGCCCGCGCATTTTTCAAAAGCGACGCGAGCGCCTACCTCACATAGGCATGCAAAAGGGGACGGCAAGATCACCCTGCCGTCCCCTGATCCAAAATTCACCGAGCGTGACTGGCCGCGCGTGCCGGTCAGTCGCTGACGCGTTCGACCATGGCGCCGCAGCGGGTGAGCTTCTCTTCCAGACGCTCGAAGCCGCGATCGAGATGATAGACGCGGTTGACCATGGTCTCGCCTTCTGCCGCAAGACCGGCGATGACCAGCGAGACGGAGGCACGCAGGTCGGTCGCCATGACCGGCGCACCCTTCAGCCGCGGCACACCTTCGATGCGCGCCATCTGGCCCGAGAGCGAGATACGGGCGCCGAGACGGGCCAGTTCCTGAACATGCATGAAGCGGTTTTCGAAAATCGTTTCCGTGACATGCGAGACGCCGGAGGAACGGGTCATCAGCGCCATGAACTGCGCCTGCAGGTCGGTGGGGAAGCCCGGGAAAGGTTCCGTGACGATATCGACCGGCTGGATGCCGTTGCCGTTGCGCACGACGCGAAGGCCGCTTTCCGTGTCGGTGATCTCGGCACCGGCGAGACGCAGGGTCTCAAGCGCGTTGTCGAGCAGCGAGGCACGGGTGCCGGAGAGCGTCACGTCGCCGCCGGCCATGGCAACGGCCATCGCATAGGTACCTGTCTCGATACGGTCCGGCAGAACCCGGTGACGGGCACCGTGCAGGGAGGAGACGCCCTCGACGGTAATCGTCTTGGTGCCGGCGCCGGTGATCCTGGCGCCCATGGCGATCAGGCAGTCGGCGAGATCGACGATTTCCGGTTCGCGCGCCGCATTGTCGATGATCGTCGTCCCCTTGGCGAGGGTGGCCGCCATCAGCAGGACATGGGTCGCGCCGACCGATACTTTCGGGAAAGTGTAATGGGCGCCGACGAGGCCGCCCTTCGGGGCCGTGACATTGACGTAACCACCATCGATCTCGATCTCGGCGCCAAGCGCTGCCAGGCTTTCGAGGAAGAGATCGACCGGACGCGTGCCGATGGCGCAACCGCCCGGCAGCGAAACGCGGGCCCTGCCCTCACGCGCCAGAAGCGGGCCGATGACCCAGAACGAGGCGCGCATCTTGGAGACCAGCTCGTAGGGTGCGGTCGTATCGACAATGGTGCGGCAGGTGAAATGAATGGTGCGGGCGTAGCTTTCCGTCTGGCTTTCGCGTCGGCCGTTGACGGAAATATCGACGCCGTGATTGCCGAGAATGCGCAGGAGCTGCTCGACGTCGGCCAGGTGCGGCACGTTTTCAAGCGTCAGCGTATCGCTCGTCAGGAGCGAGGCAATCATCAGCGGCAGCGCCGCGTTCTTGGCGCCGGAAATCGGGATAACGCCGCGAAGCTCGTTGCCGCCGGTAATTCTGATGCGATCCATGGTTGGGTAACTTTCCCTCAAGCGCGAAAGGCTGCGTCCTTAGACGAAAACCGCCGCTGCCACAATGTTTGCCGAAAATGGCGTGTCGATTGCCGAAATGGCCTGCCCCTCAGGCATAAGCTACGATGATTCGTCCGATTTTGCGGCAGGCAGGCCGATCGTCTCATCCGCATCGCCGGCACGGCGGGCACGGGACTGGCTCTTCCTGCGCATCAGATTTTCGCGCAGCTTTGCAGCGGCGCGCTTGCGGCGCTCCTCTTCGCGGCGCTGCACTTCGGCAGCCCTTTCTGACGCAGGACGCGACGGTCGGTTTTCATCGTCTTCGGACATGGATCTGCGATAGCCGAAATCGATGGGAGACGAAAGCATATCCCACATCTTTTCGCGCCTCATTCGATTAACTTGGATTTTGTCGCTTGCACTCCTGATGAACCTATGGCAATAGCCCCCTCGCCGGACGACGCGTTCAGACGCACCGGTCAGAAGCTGCTATAGCTCAGGGGTAGAGCACTCCCTTGGTAAGGGAGAGGCCGAGAGTTCAAATCTCTCTAGCAGCACCATTTTCCCCCAATTCCGTTCTTCGATGCCGGGCCTTCGGGCCAGTGACCGTGCGCTTGTCGCTGTAGGCGATGACAAGCATATCCATGGGCGCGTATCGCAACAGCACCCATGGAATCACCTGGAATAATCCGGGCTGCCGGACCGGATCCGGTGCTCAGAGCGTCGGCTTGGCTTGCGTTGTCGTTTCGAAATCGCCGGTCGCGTCCACGTCCGACAGGCGGACGAAATCGACACCGCGTTCCTTGAGCGCGAGAATTGCCTTGGCGATACCATCGCCTGCCGCATGGGTCGGCTGGTTGATGTGCGAAATGATGACGTCGCCATCCTTCACCGCCGCATAGCGTTTCTCGACACCGGCTGCGCCCAGCAAAGAGCCGTCGTCGCCATTCACCGAATAGCCGGCGACACGGTAGCCCATGGCGCGGATCTCGCGGATGGCCGACAGGTCGTATTTGGCCGTCGCGCCGCGGAACCAGCGCGGCGCAGTCTCAATACCGGCCGCCTTCATGGCGTCGGCACCGCCGGCCACTTCCCTGCCGACGGCAACGGGCGAGCCGGCCGTGGCAATGCCATAGACGGTGGTCGCATAGTCGATCGCCGGAATGTGGTTTTCACCATGATCCTCAAGTTCGAACAGATCGGGATTGGCGAGGAAGACCTTTACCGTATCGGGATTGTGCTTCAGCCAGCGCGCGGTGACGAAGATCGTTGCCGGGATCCGCTTTTCCAGAAGCGTGTAGAGGATGCGCTTGTCCGTCTGTCCCATGCAGGCATCGAAGGTGAGCGCCACGCGCGGGCGCTTCGGGTCTTTCGACTTTTCGATGTGGAGATGTGGCTCGACCAGCCGCGGGCCGGCGGCGCGAATAGCGGGCTTGGCGGCTGGCGCAGCCGGTGCTGAAGGCGGCGCCGCATTTTCGGCCAGTGCCGGGATGGGTGCGGCCAGAAAAAGGGCGGCGGCGAAGAGACGAGCATGCATGGCAACAATCCGGACATCAGCTGAAAGAGGCCCGCTTTCCTAGCGCGAAACAGGCCTGGCCGCCATTGGGATTGCCCACAATGGCGGAAACTTGATTGCCGGAGATGATGTCAGATCGAAGGCGGCTCAAACGGGACGAACGGCCTCGCCGTCAGAAGCGCGCTGCCACCAGCCGGTCGTGCAGCGAACGCAGCCCGCCCGTCTTGCGGGCGACAAGGTTCTTTTCCCAGACGATCGCGGTTTCGACGATCAGGTCGAGGCTGTCGTGACGCGGCGTCCACCCAAGCAGGCGGCGGGCAAGCGTGGCATTGGCGACGACGCTTGCCGCATCGCCTGGTCGACGTGGACCGTAATTGACCTCGAAACTGCGGGCACCGGCGCGCCGCACGGCATCCAGCACTTCCAGCACCGAATAGCCGCGGCCATAACCGCAATTGGCGATCAGCGGCTCACCGCCGCGGCGCAGATAGTCGAGCGCCTTGATATGCGCCTCGACCAGATCGGTGACGTGGATGTAATCGCGCACGCCGGTGCCGTCTGCCGTCGGATAATCCGTGCCATAGACATCGACGCTGCGGCGCTTGCCGAGTGCGGCCTCGCAGGCGATCTTGATCAGGTGGGTGGCACCCTCGGTGGACAGGCCGGTGCGGCCGCGCGGATCGGCGCCGGCAACGTTGAAATAGCGCAGCGCCACGAAACGGAAATCATGGGCGCTGGCTGCATCGCGCAGCATCAGCTCCGACATGAGTTTCGACTGGCCATAGGGGTTCTTCGGCAGCAGTGGCGCCGATTCCAGCACCGGCGCATCATCCTTCTGGTCGCCATAGACGGCGGCTGTCGAGGAGAAGACGAAATGCCTGACGCCCGCCTCGACGGCGGCCGCGGCAAGCAGCCGGGTCTTGCCGGTATTGTTTTCGTAATAATCCAGCGGATTGGCAACCGACTGCGGCACGACGATCGACCCGGCGAAATGCATGATCGCATCGATCCGGTTTTCGGCAAAGATCTGCTTCAAGGTGATCGCATCGCCGACATCGCCGAGATAGAAGCGCGCGGCATCCGGCACGGCCCAGCGGAAGCCCGTAGACAGCCGATCGAGAACGACGACCTCCTCGCCCGCATCGAGAAGCGCCCAGACCATGTGACTGCCGATATAGCCGGCACCGCCCGTAACAAGAACCGCCATGACTTCGCTACCCTGCCATTTTTATCGTTGGATGCAGGAAAACACGGGGTTTCTTCAGCATTGATTACTGGCCATCCCCCGCGCGAAACATATCGCGGGGGATGGCTAAGCGGCAGTTAGCGCGATTGGTAAAATTCGCGCAAACAAAGATCCAACCCGTCTTTCAAAGCTTCAGGATATAGTCCGAAAGCCGTGCCGCCGCCTCGCGGATATGATCGGGATTGCGCAGGAAGCAGGCGCGCAGGAAAAGCTCGCCGCCGGGACCGAAGGCCGATCCGGGCGCCATTGCAACACCGATCTTGTTGACGATGTCGATCGCGGTGGCGCGACTATCGGTGACGCCATCGACCTTGAGGAAGGCATAGAGGGCGCCATCGGGCTTCAGCGTCTCGACGCGATTGGTGGCGATCAGTGCGTCGCAGAGAATGTCGCGCGACGTCGTGGCACGCGCGATGTTTTCGCGGATGAAGCCGTCGCCCTCGTTCAGCGCCACCACCGCGCCGCGCTGCATGAACTGCGCTACACCGGAATTGGAATACTGGATGAGGTTCTCGATCACCTGACCGATTTCCGGCGGAGCAACCAGCCAGCCGACCCGCCAGCCGGTCATCGACCAGTTCTTGGAAAAGGAATTGGCGAAGATGACGCGATCGCCCTCTTCCATGATGTCGAGGAAGGACGGCGCGCGGGCAGCACCTCCATAATAATAGAGCGCGTAGATCTCGTCAGCGATGATCCACAGGCCATGCCGGCGGGCAAGCGCCAGAACGGCTTGCAGGTCTTCACGGCTCGCGGTCCAGCCGGTTGGATTGGACGGCGTGTTGATGAAGAGCGCCCTGGTCTTCGGCGTGACGGTCGCCTCCAGCGCATCGATATCGAGCGACCAGCGACCGCCGGTGAAGGACAGCGGCAGGCCGACAGCACGGGCGCCGGCAATCTCGATGGCGGACACGATGTTCGGCCAGGTGGGCGACAGATAGATCATCTCATCGCCCGGCGCGGTGACCGCCTGCACGGCAAGCATGATCGCGTGCATGCCCGAGCCCGTCACATAGAAATGCTCGGTGGAGAGAGAGACCGAAAAATGGCGGCCGTAGTAATCGGCGAGCGCCTGGCGCAATTCGGGAATGCCGCGCTGCCAGGTGTAAAAGGTCTCTCCGCCCAGAAGCGCATCGCTTGCGGCTCTGTTGATGAAATCCGGGCTCGGCAGATCACCTTCGCCGGCCCAGAGCGGGATAAGCCCTTCCCGGCCACGGGCATGGTTGATGATCTCGACGATGCCGCTTTCGGGAGCGGAGACGGCACGCGGGCTGAGGCTTTCGATGAGCGACATGGTTTCCCTCTTAATCTGCTTTGCCCCTTCTTAGACGAAAGCAGATCGAGAATCCCATGACATTCCTTCAGCGGTACATCTATCCCGGTGATGGATCGACGCCAAAGCCCGCGCGCGCGGTCTTACTTCGCCTTCAGCAGGTCGCGGATTTCGCTCAGGAGCAGAATGTCGGCCGGCGGCGGAGCGGGCTTGTCATCGGCCGGCTTCTTTTCTTCCATGGTCCGCAGCTTGTTCACGCCCTTGACCATCAGGAAGATGATGAAGGCGAGGATGACGAAGTTGATCATGACAGTGATGAAGCTGCCATAGGCAAAGACCGCGCCCTGCTTGCGCGCCTCTTCCAGCGAAGGGGCCGTCACGGCGCTCGACAAGGCGATGAAGTAATTCGAGAAATCAAAACCGCCACCGGTGATGGCGCCGACGACCGGCATGACGATATCATTGACGAGCGATGTGACGATGCCGGTAAAGGCGCCGCCGATGATGATACCGACGGCAAGATCGATGACATTGCCTTTGGCGATGAAGGAGCGGAATTCGCTGATCACTGACATGGTTTACCCCCGGTCTGTGCAGGTTTCAGATTGGAACAATCTAGCGCATTCGACAAAGCTGAAAAGCCCTCAAAGCCCAAAGACTTAAAGATGAGCGTCTATTGGACTTTGTGCTGAGAGCGGGCCAATTTCCAAGCCCCCCCTTTTCCCCTAAGCTCTGGATGCCGCAGGGGAGTGCGGCCGGCCTTCTGGAGGAACCATGCTGCCCGGCTGGGTGATTTTCGCATCGGCCTTCGCCTATGTGCTTCTGCTGTTTGCGGTTGCCAGCTACGGCGACCGCAAAAGCCGCATCCATGGCGTGCCCAAAGGCGGCCGGCCTCTCATCTATGCGCTCAGCCTTGCGATCTACTGCACGTCCTGGACCTATTTCGGCGGCGTCGGTCTTGCCGCCCAGAAGGGGCTCGAATTCACCGGCATCTATATCGGGCCGATCCTCGCCTTCACGCTTGGAATGCCGGTTATCCGGCGGATCACCGAGCTGGCGAAATCCGAAAAGCTCACCTCGGTTGCGGATTTCGTCGCCGCCCGCTACGGCAAGAATGCCGGGGTCGCCATGCTGGTGGCCGTCATCGCGCTCGTCGGCTCCATTCCCTATATCGCCCTGCAGCTGAAGGCGGTGTCCAACTCGGTTGCGGTTCTCGTCAATCCCGCCCATTACGGCATCGGCAGCGGCAATCTCTATTTTCTCGATCTGCCGCTGGTCGTCACCCTGATGATGGCCTGTTTCGCCGTGATCTTCGGCACGCGCCACACCGATGCGACCGAGCATCAGGACGGGCTGATCCTTGCGGTGGCGATGGAATCCATGGTCAAGCTGGTGGCGCTCGTCACCGTCGGGCTGGCCGTGATCTTCATCCTGTTCGACGGCCCTGCCGATATTATCGCAAAGGCTGCCGGCAATTCGCAGATGACATCTGCCCTTGCCTATGAAACGCCGCTCAGCCGCTGGATCATCCTGACGCTTCTGTCGGGTTTCGCCATCCTGCTTCTGCCGCGGCAATTTCATGTGACGGTGGTCGAGAACCGCACGGCGAAAGAGAGACGGGCGGCGATGCTGCTCCTGCCGATCTATCTCATCGCCATCAACCTCTTCGTCCTGCCGGTGGCGATTGCGGGTGTGACGGCACTCGGCGGCGCGGGCGATGCGGATCTCTACGTGCTCACCGTGCCGCTTGCGAAGGAAATGCCGGTCGTGACGCTGGTCGCCTTCATCGGTGGTTTTTCGGCAGCAACGGCCATGGTGATCGTCGAATCCGTCGCGCTGTCGGTCATGGTGTCCAACGATATCGTCATGCCGGTCTTTTTGCGACGCAAGCTCACCGCCAACAGAACCGCCGCCGGTCGGGATTTTTCCCGCGCGCTCCTCAATATCCGCCGCGTCTCGATCTTCGGCGTGCTGCTTCTCGGCTATGGCTATTACCGCATGGCCGACAGCCAGTCCGGGCTTGCCTCGATCGGGCTTCTGGCTTTCGCGGCGATCGCGCAGGTGGCGCCCTCGCTCTTCGGCGGGCTTGTGTGGCGAAGAGCCAATGCGCGCGGCGCGCTGCTCGGTATGTCGCTCGGCTTCCTCGCCTGGGCCTATCTGCTCTTCCTGCCGAGCCTCGGCGGGCCGGACAATTCGTATATCGCCGCTGCCGTTCTCAACTTCCTGCTGCCCGGCACGACGCTTTTTGCCGGACCGGCCGCCGATCCGCTGGTGACGACGACAATCTTCAGTCTTTCGCTCAACTGCATCGCCTTCGTGCTCGGCTCGCTATCGCGAAACCCGCGACCGGTGGAGCGGCTGCAGGCCGGCATTTTCGTCAAGCGGCACCTGCGCTCGCAATTTGCCACCCGCGGCTGGAAGACCCGGATCAGCGTCGGCGACCTGAAGACGGCGATCGCCCGCTATCTCGGCGAGGAGCGGATGCAGCGTTCGTTTGCCAATTACGAGAAGAAGGCCGGCCGGCGCTTCGTCGATGATCAGCAGGCAGACATGGCGATGATCCATTTTTCCGAACAGCTGCTGGGCAGCGCCATCGGGTCGTCCTCAGCACGGCTCGTGCTGTCGCTGCTGTTGCAGAAGGCGGAGGATGCGACGGCAGACACCGCATGGCTGCTCGACCAGGCTAGCGAGGCGCTGCAATACAATCAGGATATGCTGCAGGCCGCGCTCTCGCAGATGGACCAGGGCATCGCCGTGTTCGACAGCGGCGACCGGCTGACAATCTGGAACCGGCGCTTCCGGCAGTTGCTCGATCTGCCCGAACAGGTGGGCCAGGTGGGTTTTCCGCTGTCGGAGATCGTCGGTGCTCTCTGCGAGCGCGGCGATATCCCGACGAGCGACCGCGAGGCGATCCTCGCCCGCTTCAAGACGCTCGATGCGACATTCCCGCTGGTGCTGAACGATGGCGCGAAGATCATCGAGGTGCGCTCCAACACGATGCCGGACCACGGCATGGTGGCGACGTTCACCGATATTTCCGACCGCGTTGCCGCCGCAAAAGCCCTGACCCAGGCCAACGAGACGCTGGAACAGCGGGTCGATGAGCGCACCGCAGAACTGACGCGGGTGAACCATGCGCTTGGCGAAGCGCGCGCCGCAGCCGACGAGGCCAATATCGGCAAGACGCGCTTCTTTGCGGCCGCCGGCCACGACATCCTCCAGCCGCTCAATGCCGCCCGGCTCTATTCCTCCGCACTCGTTGAACGAATGGGACCCGCCGACCGCAATGGCGGGCTGGTGCGCAATATCGATTCGGCGCTGGAATCGGTGGAGGCCATTCTAGGTGCCGTCCTCGATATTTCCAGACTTGATACAGGGGCGATGAAGCCACGCATCACATCCGTTCCACTCAACGAGCTGATGAAGCGGATCGAGACCGACTATGCGCCGATGGCACGCGAGAAGAACCTGCGCTTCACGGTGATGCCGACCTCGATCCATGTCTATTCGGACGCCAATCTCCTGCGCCGCCTGCTGCAGAACCTCGTTTCGAATGCGATCAAATATACGGTTTCCGGCAAGGTTCTGGTGGGCGTGCGTCGACGTGGCGAGAGGGCGATCATCGAGGTGATCGATTCGGGGATCGGCATTCCGCCCTCGCAGTTCGAAACCGTGTTCAAGGAATTCGCCAGGCTCGACGAGGGGGCGAGAACCGCCGGCGGTCTTGGTCTCGGGCTTTCCATCGTCGACCGCATCGGCCGGGTGCTGGAGCATCCCGTCAAGCTTGCCTCGACGCCCGGACGCGGCACGATGTTTCGCGTGGAGATGCCAATGGACAGGACGGCGGCGATATCCGGCTCTACCGCGCCCCTCCCCGAACGCAGCCGCCGGGCAAAGCCGCTCAACGGATTGCGGGTTCTGTGCATCGACAACGAGCCGCATATTCTCGAAGGCATGGCGCTTCTGATTTCGGGATGGGGGTGTACGGTCGGTCAGGCCGCATCGCTTGCCGCTATCGATGAGATCATTGCGAGCCGGGAGGCGCCGCCGGATATCGTCATTGCCGATTATCACCTCAACGACGGAACCGGGATCGACGCGATCGAGCGGCTGAGGGCCGCCTATCACGCCGGCCTTCCGGCATTACTGATTACCGCAGACCGCTCACTGGACGTGCGGGCACAAGCGGAAAAGCACGATATTGCCCTGCAGAACAAACCGGTGAAGCCGGCGGCACTCCGGGCGCATATTACGCAGGTTGCGACGATCAAACGGGTTGCCGCAGAATAGCCGAGTTTACCGATCAACTTTCCGTTCATACCCGAGTCATCACGGACAGTTTACGTTCCGATTCGCCTGAACGGGATTAGAAGTTGCGAGTTACCGCACTGCACGCGGAACCCTCTGGCTTTTTCTAACGTTTAGGCGCGTGACTTCCCGGCCCGCAGAGGCCTTACGGGCCGAACGGTAAACGAAGCCATCGGACCGGTAGAGACGGAGACCGCGACCGATGAAGCGATTCGACATCATTGACGGAATGCGGGGATATTTTCTCGTGTTCATGGTGCTGAACCACCTGATTTTTGCAGGCGGTTATTTTCTCGTGAAGATCAATCACAACCAGCTCGCCTTCGTGGAAGACGCGCAAGGGTTCGTGTTCCTGTCCGGCCTTCTGATCGGCATGGTCTATGCCCGCAAGATGGTGAAAAACGGCTATTCCGCCGGTAGAACCGCGATCTACAACCGTGCCTTCGAGCTCTATCGCTACGCGATGGGTATCGTACTGGCGGTCATGGTCGCGGCGATGTTCCTGCCGGGCGCCTATTCGATCTGGTTCAACTGGATCGGCTATACGAATTTCGACGACCCGCTGCGGCTGGCCGCGATCGCGACCTTCCTCTACCAGCCGACCTTCATGGATATCCTGCCGCAATACATCATCTATATGCTGTTTGCGCCGATCCTGGTGAAACTCGTCATCGACGACAAGTGGCACTACGTGGTGGCCGGTTCGATCATGATGTGGATGGCCGGCCAGCTCGGCCTGCAGCAGATCGTGACGCAGCCGCTGAACCATCTCCTGATGGGCGCCGACGACAACGGGCTTCGCGTTTCGTTCAACCTGTTCGGCTGGCAGATCGTGTTCTATTCGGGCCTGGTGCTCGGCGCGCTGACATCGTCCGGCAAGATCAACTGGGGTAAGGTGCTTTCGCCCGACAACACCTTCATCCCGAAGGTGGCACTCGTGCTGGTGCTGTTCTTCCTGCCGCTGCGCCTGATCACCGCCAACGAACTGATGCCGCCCCACATGATCGGCAAGTTCGCTTCGATGGAAATCCGTGCCGATTTCGGTCCGGTCTACCTGTTGAACTTCGCAGCCGTGGCGGCCCTGATCACGTGGCTCCTGGTTGCCGGCCCGAAGCACAAGGCCGCCTGGGTGCGCGGTTGCGCCTCCGCGCTCACCTGGCTGTTCTCGATCCGCTATCTGCAGCTGCTCGGTCGCCACTCCCTGCATGTCTATGTCTGGCATGTCGCGATCGTCTACTTCGTCTATTATTTCGACGGACGCTCGCCGGAACTGAACGAGTTGACCAAGACCGCGATTGCCGTGGTCGCCGTAGGCCTCCTGTCGCTGCCCGCCATCTGGCGCGAACGCGACAAGTTCTTCGGGAATGCCGGCGACGCGCAAGCCGTGAAGGCCCAGCCGCCGAAACAGGCCGGGCCGCAGCAGATGGTCATCCGCTGAACCAGCGATACAAGATGAGAAAGGGGCGGCCGCAGAGTCGCCCTTTTTTGTCAAGGCAATCTCTCGATGCCTTGAATGTCGTCGTCGCCGGGCCTCCCCCGAGGATCTGGACATGCCGGATCATCGACCGCCGCGGGCAGGACGAGGGCGGCTACGGAGCTGCATTTTTCGTCGCCCGACGCCGCACCGACAGACCGGTTTTCATTCCATTCACCCGCATTTTGAGATATAGATGGGACATGGCGCGTGCTGCGTGCGCTGCGGGTTCCCCCGAAATCGACGGAGACTTCGATCAACCTTCCAACAGGGAGCGTGACCCCATGTCTTCGACTGTCTCAAAGGGACGCATTCCATCCACGCTTCGCCAGTTTCTCGATAGCGAGGCGGCCGGCGGGCTCGTGCTGATGGCCGCCGCCGCCATCGCGATCATCGTCGCCAACTCGCCGCTATCCGAGGGATATTTCGCGCTTCTGCACATTCATATCGGGCCGCTCGGGCTACAGCACTGGATCAATGACGGGCTGATGGCGATCTTCTTCCTGCTGGTCGGGCTGGAGATCAAGCGCGAGATGCTGGACGGGCAGCTTTCCACATGGAGCCGGCGCATCCTGCCCGGTGCTGCGGCGCTGGGCGGTATGCTGTTTCCAGCGCTGTTCTATCTCGGCTTCAACCATGACAACCCGGCGGCGCTGCGCGGATGGGCGATCCCGACGGCCACCGACATCGCCTTTGCGCTCGGCGTCCTGTCGCTGCTCGGCAACCGGGTTCCGGCATCGCTGAAGATCTTTCTGGCGGCGCTGGCAATCATCGACGATCTCGGCGCCGTGATCGTGATCGCCGTGTTCTATACGGAGCAGCTCAATATCATCGCGCTTGCGGCAGCGGCGATCGTCATCGGCAATCTCATTATTCTCAACCGCTCCGGCGTAAGGTCGCTGGTGCCCTATCTGGCGCTCGGCGCGCTGCTCTGGGTTCTGGTCTTTGCGTCCGGTATCCATGCGACGCTTGCGGGCGTGATGCTTGCCTTGACGATCCCGCTGAAGGTGACACCCGGCAAACCGGAGGCGAGCCAGCAGCAGTCGCCATTGCACCGGCTGGAGCATCTCCTGCACAAGCCCGTGGCCTTCATCATCGTGCCGATCTTCGGCTTTGCCAATGCGGGCGTCTCGTTTGCCGGTGTGACCGTCTCGATCCTCACCGAACCGTTGACGCTCGGGGTCGCGGCCGGCCTCTTTCTCGGCAAGCTTGTCGGCGTGCTCGGCACGGTGACGCTCCTGGTCAAGACGCGTCTCGCCGACCTGCCGGCCGCCGCCACCTGGGGGCAGATGGCGGGTGTCGCCATCCTGTGCGGCATCGGCTTTACCATGAGCCTGTTCATCGGACTTCTCGCCTTCAGCGATCCGGACATACAGGCGCATATCAAGATGGGCATTCTGGCGGGCTCGATCCTCTCCGGCGTGATCGGTGCGGGGGTTCTACTCGTCTGCAAGCCGCGCGCCAGGTGATCGAGCCGGCGCTCGGTCGAAGGCTCACAGCGAAAGGCTGGCCGCTTGCGCCGCGATGCGCTAGAGAGCGCCTTTGACCAAGAGGACCTGACCGATGCTACCCTGGATCCAGCTCGATATCGCGCAGATACCCGGCGAGGACGGCGACCTGCGGCTGAAGCAGCGCGGCCAGGAATTTTCGATCATGCTCGGCTCCAACGAGCTGATGAACAGCCGCTTGAGCGGATCGGAAGAGGCGCTTGCGGTGATGGCGCATGAGCGCACCAAGGACCGCACGCGCCCGACCATGCTGATCGGCGGGCTCGGCATGGGGTTTACGCTGCGGGCCGCGCTCAAGGTCCTGCCGCAGGATGCGAGCGTGACGGTGGCCGAACTCGTGCCGGCGGTCGTCACATGGGCGCGCGGGCCGATGGCCCCGGTCTTCGACGGCTGCCTCGATGATCCCCGCGTGACAATCCATCAAGGCGATGTGGGGGCGCTGATCCGCAGCGCAAAGAGCGCGTTCGACACGATCATCCTCGATGTCGACAATGGCCCGGACGGGCTGACGCGCACCTCCAACGACAGTCTCTACGACCATCGGGGCCTCACCGCCGCGCGGGATGCGCTGCGGCCGGGCGGTGTGCTCGGCGTCTGGTCGTCCGGCCCCGACGACCGCTTTACCCGCCGGCTGAAAGAGAGCGGTTTTACCGCCGAGGCGATCAATACCCGCGCCAACGGCAAGCGCGGAGGCGCAAGGCATGTGATCTGGATGGCGCAGAAGCGTTAGTACATTTCTGCCCGCTCTCGACAGGCGAAACGGGCCATCTTCCTGCTCAGACGCAAAGCCGGCTCCCGCTTTTGCAGGAATGGCCGTAGCGGCAGGTTCCTTGCCTGCCGCTACGGCCTTATGCTTGGGGCATGTTTCTTGAGGCATGTTTCTTGGGGGCCTGCCTCTGTGGCCCCTCGCTCGCAAGGGCATAGTTACGCCGCCTTGCGTCCTTCGCCATAAGGGTCGAACCGGCTGTAGAAAGTCTCGCCCTTCGCGGCCATGTCCATCAGAAGCGGCGTCGGCGCGAAATGATCGCCATAGGCGGCCGCCAGTTTTTCCGAGAGCGCGACGAAGGTTTTGACGCCCATGCCGTCGATGTAGGAGAGCGTGCCACCGGTATAGGGCGCAAAGCCGAAACCGAGAATGGAGCCGACATCGGCCTCGCGCGGATCGGTGACGATGCCCTCTTCCACGGTACGGGCCGCTTCCAGCGCGATCGTCACCAGGAAACGCTGCTTCAGTACCCCGATATCGACATCGGCCGGGTTCTTCTGCGGGTAGAGATCTTTCAGGCCGGGCCAGAGCGATTTCCTCGCCGGTTTCGGCGGGTAATCGTAAAATCCCTTGCCGTTCTTGCGGCCGCGGCGATCGAGATCGTTCACCAGTTTGTCGATCAGTGCCATATGCCCCGGCTTGACGGAGGATGCGCCAAGATCGGCGATGGAGGCTTTCATGATCTTCTGGGAGAGATCGACGGCCACCTCGTCGTTCAGCGAGAGCGGGCCGACCGGCATGCCGGACATTCTGGCGGCATTCTCGACCATCGCCGCCGGCACGCCTTCGGCCAGCATGTCATAGGCCTCGTTGATATAGCGGAACACGCAGCGGTTGACGAAGAAGCCGCGCGTATCGTTGACGACGATCGGCGTCTTCCTGATCCTGGCGACGAAATCGAGCGCGACGGCAAGCGCCCGGTCGCCCGTCTGCTTTCCGAGAATGACTTCGGTCAGCATCATCTTTTCGACCGGCGAGAAGAAATGCACGCCGATGAACTGCTCCGGCCGTTTGGAATTTTCCGCAAGGCCGGATATCGGCAGGGTCGATGTGTTCGAGGCAAAGATCGTGGTCGGGGCGATCACCGCCTCGATCTGTTCGATGACCGCCTTCTTGACGGCGCGATCCTCAAACACCGCCTCGATGACGAGATCGGCATCGGAAAGCGCAGAATAATCCGGCGTTGGCGTGATCAGCGCCAGGAGGGCAGCACCCTCCTCCTTGGTGAGCCTACCCTTCGTGGCGCTCTCGGCCACCAGCTTTTCCGAGACGGCCTTGCCCTTGTCTGCGGCTTCCTGGGTCTGGTCGATCAGCACGACCGGGATGCCGGCGGCGGCCGTGACATAGGCGATCGAGGCGCCCATGAAGCCGGCGCCGACAACGCCGACCTTTTTCAGCTCGGTCTTCTCGACACCCTGCGGCCGGCGGGCGCCCTTGCCGAGTTCCTGCATCGAGATGAACAGCGAGCGGATCATCGAAAAGGCTTCGGTCGTCTGCAGAACTTGCGTGAAATAGCGCTGTTCGACCTTGAGGGCGGTATCGAAGGGCAGTTGCAGCCCCTCGTATACGCATTTCAGGATGGCAAGCGCTGCCGGATAATTGCCGGAGGTCTCGCGGCGTAAAATGGCGGGCGCTGCCGGGAAGAGCTGTGCTGCCGCCGGCGTCCAGACACCGCCGCCGGGTGCCTTGAAGCCCTTCTCGTCCCAGGGAGCCACCGGCTTCAGACCGTCGCGGATCATCTGCCTTGCCGTCTCGATCAACTGATCCGGCTCGACCACCTGATGGATGAGGCCCATGGCCTTTGCCCGCTGCGGGGTGAGCGACTGGCCGGTCGTCATCATCTGCAGCGCATCCTGCGCATTGGCGAGCCGTGGAACGCGCTGGGTGCCGCCGGCGCCGGGGAAGATGCCGACCTTGACCTCGGGGAGTGCCAGTTTCACCGATTTGCCACTGGCGACTACCCGGCCATGGCAGGCGAGCGACAGTTCGAAGGCGCCCCCCATGCAGGTGCCGTTGATGGCCGAGACCCAGGGCTTGCCGCAGGTTTCGATGCGGCGGAAGAGGCCTGTCATGCGGCCGGCAACGTCAAAGAGCTTCTGCGCGGCGGCTGCCGGGTCCCTGGCCTTTTCCTCGGCGAGCATGGAAAACATGCCGCGGATCATGGTCAGATCGGCGCCGCCGGAGAAAGACGATTTTCCCGAGGTGAAGACGATGCCCTTGACGGCGGCATCCGCTACCGTCTCTCTCAGGATCGTCTCCAATTCATCCATCACCTCGACGGTGAAGACGTTCATGCTCTTGTCCGGCATGTCCCAGGTGACGAGCGCTATGCCGTCCGCGTCGGTCTCGACGGTGAAATTCCTGTAGGTGCTCATGATGGGATTTCCTCTTCCCTGAAATCTCATTGTTTTCGGCGGCGGTCCGTTAGACCCGCTCGATCACGGTTGCCGTGCCCATGCCGGCGCCGATGCAGAGGGTGACGAGCGCGGTGTTAAGATCGCGGCGTTCCAGCTCGTCCAGCACGGTGCCCAGAATCATCGCGCCGGTGGCACCGAGCGGGTGGCCCATGGCAATCGCCCCGCCATTGACGTTGATGATGTCGCGGGAAATGTCGAAGGCCTGGCAATAGCGCAGGACCACGGCGGCGAAGGCCTCGTTCAGTTCGAAGAGGTCGATATCGGCAATCGTCATGCCGGTGCGGGCGAGAAGCTTTTCGGTGACGTCGACCGGGCCGGTCAGCATCAGCGCCGGATCGGAGCCGATATTGGCAAAAGCCTTGATGCGGGCGCGTGGCTTCACACCCAGGGTCTCGCCACCGGCCTTCGAGCCGATCAGCACGGCGGCCGCGCCATCGACGATACCGGACGAGTTGCCGGCATGGTGGACATAGTTGATGCGCTCGATTTCGGGATGCGCCTGAATGCCGACAGCTTCGAAGCCGCCCATTTCGCCCGGCATCTGGAAGGACGGATTGAGCTGACCCAACGCCTGCATGTCGGTTCCAGGGCGCATATGCTCGTCGCGATCGAGGATGACGAGACCGTTCTGGTCCTTCACCGGAATGACGGAGTTGTTGAAATAACCGGCTTCCCAGGCGGCGGCGGCGCGACGCTGGCTTTCCACCGCATAGGCATCGACGTCATCGCGGGAAAAACCGTATTTCGTCGCGATCAGATCCGCCGAAACGCCCTGCGGCATGAAGAAAGCCGGGAAACTGACGGACGGGTCCATGTACCAGGCGCCGCCCGACATGCCCATGCCGACGCGCGACATGCTCTCGACACCGCCGGCAATGACGATATCGTCCGCGCATGCGGCAATCTTGCCGGCGCCGAAATTGATCGCATCGAGGCCGGACGCGCAGAAGCGGGAGATCTGCATGCCCGGCGCCTTCGTCGAATAGCCGGCCTCGAAGGCGGCGGCCTTGGCGATGACGGCGCCGGCATCCATCACCGGGTCGACGCAGCCCATGATGATGTCGTCCACCCTTTGCGTATCGATGCCGTTGCGATCGCGCAGCGCCTCCAGCGTCTTGGCGGCAAGGCGCACCGAGGGCACTTCGTGCAGCGATCCATCCTTCTTGCCGCGACCACGCGGCGTGCGCACATGGTCGTAAATGAAGACGTCGGTCATGGTGTCATCTCTCCCTCAAGTCTCTTGCCTGGGTCTCTCGCTGGATCTCTCCCTGGCGCGGCAATCTCTCCTGCCGCGCCATCCTTTCGGGAGAGGCGCGCCCTCCCCGGCCCGCCCGCAACCGGGAGAGCCTCTCTCAATGCCGCTCAGAACGCCTCTGCGGCGAGTTCCATCAGGCTGTCGGCGCCGGCCTCGATTCTTGCCTTGCGCAGCGCCGTCTCGGGCATGACTTTTTCCATGAAGAAGCGGGCGGTCACGAGCTTGTTCTTCAGATAGTCCTCCCGCGGATCGCCGGCGGCAAGCCTGTCCTCGGCAGCCTTGGCCATTTTCGCCCACATGTAGCCGAGCGTGACGAGGCCGAAGAGGTGCATGTAGTCGGTGGAGCCGGCGCCGGCATTGTCGGGCTTGGCCATGGCGTTCTGCATGAACCACATGGTGGATGCCTGCAGGTCGTTCAGGCCCTTTTTCAGGTGCCTGGTGTGGAAAGTCAGCTTCTCGTCGGCGCGGTTTTCCTCGCAGAAATCGCCGATTTCCTTGAACATCGCCATCACCGCGCGGCCACCGTTCAGCGCAAGCTTTCGGCCGACGAGATCGAGCGCCTGGACGCCGTTGGCGCCCTCATAGATCATCGTGATGCGGGCATCGCGGACATACTGGCTCATGCCGTGTTCCTCGATATAGCCGTGCCCGCCAAACACCTGCTGCGCCATCACCGCGTGATCAAAGCCCTTGTCGGTCAGGACGCCCTTCAGGATCGGCGTCGCAAGCCCGAGAAGATCGTCGGCATTCTGCCGCTCCTTCTCATCCTCGGAGCGGTGGGCGATGTCGGATTTGAGCGCCGTCCAGAGCAGGAAGGCGCGGCCTGCCTCGTTGAAGGCGCGGATCGTCATCAGCGTGCGGCGGATATCCGGGTGGACGATGATCGGATCAGCCTTGCCTTGCGGGTTCTTCACGCCCGATAGCGAGCGGCCCTGGAGACGTTCGCGCGCATAGGCCACGGCATTCTGATAGGCCGTTTCGGCGATCGACAGACCCTGCAGGCCGACACCGAGACGCGCCTCGTTCATCATCACGAACATGGCCGAGAGGCCCTTGTTTTCCGCACCGATCAGAAAACCCGTGGCATCGTCATAGTTCATCACGCAGGTGGCATTGCCGTGAATGCCCATCTTCTCCTCGATCGCGCCGCAGGTGACGCCATTGCGGGCACCGAGCGAGCCATCCTCGTTGACCAGCACTTTCGGCACGATGAAGAGCGAGATGCCTTTGGTACCTTCCGGGGCGCCCTCGATGCGGGCGAGAACGAGATGGATGATATTGCCGGTCATTCCATGCTCGCCGGCCGAGATGAAGATTTTCTGGCCGGAAATGCGGTAGGAGCCATCGCCGTTGGGCACCGCCTTGGTGCGGAGCAGGCCGAGATCGGTGCCACAATGGGGTTCGGTCAGGTTCATCGTGCCGGACCAAGTTCCGCCCACCATGTTCGGCAGGTAGGTGGCCTTCTGCGCATCGGTCCCGTGGACAAGGATGGCGGCGATCGCGCCTTGCGTCAGGCCCGGATACATCATCAACGACATGTTTGCCGAGGACATGTATTCGCCGACGGCTGCATGGAGCGTATAGGGCAAGCCCTGGCCGCCGAAGGCTTCCGGCACGGCAAGGCCGATCCAGCCTCCCTGGCAATATTGATCATAGGCCGGCTTGAAGCCCTTCGGCACGGAGACCGCGCCATCCTCGTGGCGCGTGCAGCCCTCCCGGTCGCCCGACAGATTGAGCGGGAAAAGCGCCTCTTCGGCGACACGCGCCGCCTCGCCGACGATCGCCTCCAGCATGTCGGGGGTCGCTTCGGCAAAGCCCGGGAGGTTGCCATAGCGCTCCAGCCCCAGAACATCGTTCAAAATGAAAAGCGTGTCGTCCACGGGCGCCTTGTAGACAGGCATGGTCGATGATCCTCCTCTTTGCATCCTCGTCTGGCCGCCTCCGACCGCCGTTTGCAGCGATACCGACCTGTGGGATCAATATTTAATTGACGTTTGCGTAAACGTCAAATACGCGGCGAACGATTTCCTCGAGCGGCGAAGGCTTAATATAAGATAATTTTCATATGAAGCGGGCACTTCCGCGAATGAACCGCCTGCGTTGCAAAGGCCGCCCCAACCACGCGCAGGAGCTGAATTCGTTAAAATTTTAACGCCGGTTAACGGGTTATTTACCACGTTTCGCGAAAGGTGGGGGCTGAAATGGACGTCATGCGTTGAGCCCCTTTGGCGCGACATCCACTCAAAGTGGTAAGGCTTGCGTAAGGTAGCTCTAATATAGCCGGTAATTCATGACTTCCCGCCTTTATTCCGGGAACGGCTTACAACGAGTGACTGCAGGCACAACGGCGAAGCGAGCGAGCACATGAACGGATCCAGACCGACACCTTCCCGTCATAGCGACCGCTCATCGCTGGATGCCCTCAATCGCACGATCGAAGGACTGGAAGCCCGGATCGAAGGGCTGATCACCGGCGCGACCCGCGAGCGGCAACCGGCCTCCCCTTCCCCGACAGCAGATATCGTGCCGGCAGCAAGACCCGTCGACCCGCTTGCTGAAATTCGCGAGCGGCAGCGCGCGCTGAGCGAGGCACGCCGCAGCCGTCCGGCCGCAGCTGAAGCGCGCTATGAGGCGCCAGCACCCCTGACGCCGCCGCAGAACCATCGGCAGCCTATCGAGCGCCGGGTTTCGGCCAATGCGCCGCGTCCGTTCGATGCCACGGAAAACCTTTCGCGTTATGCTGCCGAGGGGCAGCGCGCCCCTCGCCAGCCGGTGCAGCAGCGCCCGTCCGCACCAGGCCAGCCCGCCCTCAACCAGGCTGTGCAGGCGCGCTACGAGCGTGCCGTCGAGGAGCCGAGCCTGCCGCTGCGCACCCATGATGCCTCGATGCGCGAGATCGCCGAGGCGCTGGTCAGCCTTCGCCAGGACCTGAAGAACGATATTGCCGATGGCGTGTCGCGCGAAATTTCCGCGCTGAAATCCGAAATCCGCTCGATCCGCACGATCGCCGAGGACCAGCGCTTCACCGACGAACTGCGAGGCGATTTCAACCGGTTGACCGACAGTATCAGCCAGCTCGGGCCGATCGGCGCACGCGATGCCATGGACCTCAAGACCGAACTCGACGAACTGCGCGCCGTGATGGCGGGGTTGGCGCGTGAGGAATCGGTCCAGCGGATGGAAAACCGCTGGGAGGGGCTGGAAGCCCGCATGCATGACCTCGATTCGGCCGACCTGCGCGAGGACGTGGTGCAGCTCGCCTACCGGATCGACGATATCAAGGGTCAGCTCGGCACGATGAGCGACAACCCGGTGATCCGGGCGCTCGAACAGAAGCTGATGACCGTTGCCACAGCGATGGAACAGCTCGGCTCGCGCATGCAGCCAACCGATGCGATGCTGACCGACCAGTTTGCCGCGCTCGACGACCGGCTGGACGAGATCAGCCGCGCGATCGCCGTCGGCAGCCGTGCCGCGAGCGACCAGAGCTTCCTCCAGCGGCTCGAAGGCCGCATCGGCGCGCTGGCCGATCAGATCGACGTCATGAACCATGCCGCCGCCGAGCAGGCCGACCCGAATGACGGCCTCTCGCTTCGGATCGAGACGCTGACTGGCCGGATTACCGAACTGGCGGACGAACAGGCCGCCATGCGGCTCGAAGAGCGGCTCGACCAGCTTTCCGCCATGCTCTTGGAAAACCAGAGGCCGCAGGAACAGGACGAGCTTTCGAGCTACCTGTCCGACATTTCCCGCAAAATCGACAATCTGGAGCACGGCTCGGTCAACGAGGCGCTTGCCGAGCGGCTCGATTATCTCGCCCGCCGCATCGACGAGATCGACAGCCATCCCGCACAGCCGCCCGTCCACGACGAGCAGGCCTTCGGTCGCATCGAGACCCGCCTCAGCGATATCGCCGCACGACTGGACGAGGCATCCTCCTCTCCGCGCTCGGACGACGGCGCGCTGCGCAGTCTGGAAGACCAGATCGCCCATCTCTCGACGCTGATCAGCCAGCCGTCGTCATCGGTTGCCTTTCCGGCCGGCTTCGAAGACCGCATGGCGTCGATCGAAAGCTATATGTCGACCAATGACGAATATATCATCGAGGCGGCCAGACAGGCAGCCGAGGCGGTCATCGACGCCTATTCCCGCAACGCGGCACCGGGCGCACCGATGCCGGCGTCCGACATGGCGGCGCTGAGCGCACTTGCCGACGACCTGCGCCATCTCGAAGACCTCGCCCGCAGCAGCGACGAGCGCACCCACCACACGTTCGAGGCCCTGCACGGCACGCTGGTTCAGATTGCCGACCGGCTGGACCAGCTGGAAGACCGTTTCGTCGCACCGCCGGAACTGGCCTATGCCGCCCCGGTCGCAGCGTCCGCTCCTGCAGCGGTCAAGCCCGTCGTCGCCCAGCCACGTCGCCAGCCGGCTGCCGCCGATGCGCTGTCGCAGGATGTCGCCAGGGCGCTGATGAGCGTCGAGTTCGACAGGGACGAGGAAGACGAGGTCATCACCAAGGGCGAGGCTGCCCGCGCCAAGCTCGGCCGCGATGTCGCCGCCCAGATGGCTGCCGACATGGGGTCGCCGCATGTATCCTCCGTGGCGCAGCAGATCGATAACGGGACCGATGTCGAGCCGATCGTACCGCCGGCCTCGGCCAAGCAGATCAAGCCGGACGCTGCGGCAAAGACCGGCCTGCTTCAGGGCCTGACCCGCCGCTTCCGCTCCAGCACCAAGAGCGACGAGACGGCAAAGCCGGCCCGCGCGCTGGTCGAGCCGACGCCATCGATCGATCCGACCGACGTGCTGCCGGTCGAGCACCAGAACGACCTCATCGAGCCCGGTGCCGGCGCCCCTGACGTCAAGAAGATCCTGGAACGCGTCCGCGCCAGCCAGGCCGCCGGCGATTTCGGCGGCGAGCGTGGCGCAGCCAGCGAACGTGCCGACTACATCGCAGCCGCCCGCCGCGCCGCCAAGGCTGCCGCGCAGGAAACCGATCCGCTGCAGGGCGGTCCCGCCAAGAACCTGCGCAAGGCGGCCAAGCCGGCCGTCGCCAAGGCCGAGGGCGGCAGCATGCTGTCGCGCCATCGCCGGCCGATCCTGATGGCCGTCGGCGCCGTTCTGCTCGTGCTGATGGCCATGCCACTCGTCAAGACGCTGACCGGCGGCGATGCGCCTGCTCCAGCGCCTGCCGCAATCCAGGCACCGGTCGCACAGCCACAGGCCGCCGCACCGGCGCAGCAGACGTCCATTCAGGCACCCGCCGCATCGGCCAGTTCTGCAGCGAACGAACAGGCTGCCGCAACCCTGCAGGCGCCGGCGGCCAATCCGTCCGCGACCGAACCGGCAAGACCGCTTCAGCCGCTCGCCGGTTCCCCGGAAGAGGCGCGCGATGCGGCACCGGCCGCCCAGAGCGCACAGGCTCCGCTCCTTGCAGCTCAACCTGCTCCTACCGTCGCAGCTGCGCCGATCAGCGTTCCCGATGGCATACAGCCGCCATCGCTCGCCGATGCGGCACGCGATGGCGACGCCAATGCGCTGTTTGAAGTCGGCACCCGCTTCACCGATGGCCGTGGCGTCAAGCAGGATGCCGGCGAAGCTGCCAAGTGGTACAAGCTCGCCGCCGACCGTGGCCTTGCACCTGCCGAATACCGCTATGCCAACATGCTGGAAAAAGGCACGGGCGTTGCCCGCGACCTGCCGCAGGCCGTGACCTACTACCGGAAGGCCGCAGATGCCGGCAATGCCAGCGCCATGCACAACCTTGCCGTTCTCTATGCCTCCGGCGCTGCCGGTCAGGCGGACTATGCCTCTGCCGTCCAGTGGTTCACCCGCGCAGCCGACCACGGCGTGGCGGACAGCCAGTTCAACGTCGCAATCCTTTTTGCGCGCGGCACCGGCGTGAAGCAGGATCTGGAAGAATCCTACAAGTGGTTTGCGATCGCCGCCAATGGCGGCGACAAGGATGCCGCCCAGAAGCGTGACGAAGTCGCCCGCGCCATGCGCAAGGACCAGCTGGAAAGCGCCAAGGCCAAGGTTGATGCCTGGAAGGTCATGGTTCCGGATCCGAAGGCCAATTCGGTCAACATGCCCGACGACTGGGCTTCGGCCGCAAAGCCCGTCACCACCGGCTCGATCGACATGAGCAAGGCGATCCGCAATATTCAGGCGATCCTGAACAAGAACGGCTTCGATACCGGCACGCCCGACGGCAAGCTTGGCGCCAAGACGGTCTCCGCCATCAAGTCCTTCCAGTCCTCCGTCGGCCAGGAGCCGACCGGCCGCATCAACGATGCCCTGGTCAAGGAACTTCTGGCCCGCAACAAATAAGCGGACCAGGCATTTTCAAGAGATATATCCAGACCGGTTACAGAATAAGGCCCGAAAATCGCTTCCGATTTTCGGGCCTTATTCGTCGGTTCAAGAAGATGGAGCGCCATTCGTCCGCTCGGACGCAAAGCGCTCTGGGCCGATCAGTTGAGACGGCGGCAGCTCGGGTCGTTGGAAAGAACCAGCTGCGTGCGCTCGCCACGACGGCCGATGCCGACGACGACGACGCGACGCGGGCTCATGTCGGCGATGCGCGCACGGCGAACGCCGTAACGATCGGCCACATCAAGCGCACGATCGGGGCTGCAGCCACGCATGCGCGGCGGGCCACGACGGTCGTCCCAGCGCGGCGGCGGGCCGCGGCGATCATCGTCGTAACGCGGCGGGCCGCGGCCGTCATCGATGCGCAGTTCAATCCCCTGCGCATTGGCTGCCGGAACCTCGACCGCGATGGTCGAGAGCAGGGTTGCGGCGGCCATTGCCACCATCGCTATTATTTTTTTCATGTCATTTCCTCCCTGCCGCACCATGCGGCCGTTGAGCTGGAACCGTGTTGAATTAGTGAAGCATTGGCAAAACGGCAATGCGCCGCCGCCACGTTGTCATTAAATCAATAAAATTGACGTCCTATGTCGCAAACACGCGGCGATTCACCCTCGTTGCAGCGCAAGAGGACGTCGGGCCTTCAGGCCTTGTTCATCTGCCCTGTGGGACCAATTCAATTCCTGTCCCGCAGCGCACCGTGTTCAAGGTTTAGGCGGCCAGCGTGCTTGACGTTCACCGGCTTTCCGAGGTCCATCCTTGACTGTCTACCTGCCCATCGCTGAACTGTCGGTGAACATTTTCATCATTCTCGGCATGGGCGCGGCCGTGGGCTTCCTGTCGGGCATGTTCGGCGTCGGTGGCGGGTTTCTGATCACGCCGCTCCTGATCTTCTACAACATACCGCCCGTGGTGGCCGTCGCCACCGGTGCCAACCAGGTGGTTGCCTCGTCGATCTCCGGCGCGATTACGCATTTCCGGCGTGGCACGCTCGACATGAAGCTCGGCACGGTGCTTCTGGTGGGCGGTCTTGCGGGGGCTACGGCCGGTGTCTGGGTGTTTTCGTGGCTTCGGCGCCTCGGCCAGCTCGATCTCTTCATCTCGCTTCTCTATGTCGTGCTGCTCAGCACGATCGGTGCATTGATGCTGCAGGAAAGCCTGCGGGCGATGCGCCGCGCGAAAAACGCCACGACCGTGCCTTTGAGGCGCCCCGGCCAGCATAACTGGATCCATCGCCTGCCGTTGAAGATGCGATTCAAGAAATCGAAGATCTATCTCAGCGCCATTCCGGTCGTCGCGCTCGGCTTTGCCATCGGGGTGCTGACCTCGATCATGGGCGTCGGCGGCGGCTTCATCATGGTGCCGGCGATGATCTATCTCCTGCGCATCCCGACGAATGTCGTCGTCGGCACCTCGCTGTTCCAGATCATCTTCGTCACCGCCTATACGACGATGGTGCAGGCAGCGACCAACTATTCCGTCGATATCGTGCTTGCCACGCTTCTCATGGTGGCCGGCGTGATCGGCGCACAATACGGCGTGCGCGTCGGCCAGAAGCTGCGCGGCGAACAGCTGCGGGCGCTGCTTGCGCTGCTCGTGCTTGCCGTCGGTATCCGACTGGCTGTCGGGCTGGTGATGACGCCCGATGACGTTTATTCCGTTGCCGTCGGAGGGCTGTCCTACTGATGCGCCGGCTCATCGCTCCTCTCGCCGTCCTGATCGTCGCCGCACTCGCCTTGCCGGCGGCCGCGCAATCGATCCTCACCCAGCCGACGACGGTGAAGGAGGGGCTGGAAATTGGCGCCTCGACCAGCGAAATCGCCATTACCTCGGATTTCCGCGGCGCCGACCTCACCATTTTCGGGGCGCTTACCAATACCGACGAATTGCTGCTCGCCATCGGCCAGTATGACGTGGTCGTGACGCTGGAAGGGCCGCGCGACTACCAGACGGTGCGCAAGAAGGAGCGGGTGTTCGGCATCTGGATGAACACCCAGGCGATGACATTCGAACAGGTGCCGGAAAGCTACGCGATCTCCAGCACCCGCCAGCTGGACAATCCGGACGACCTCACCGGCAATTTCGACGATGCCGGCGTCGGTATCGAGCACCTGCCGCTCAATCCGGTGGGCTACATCCCGAATTCCGGCACGATCGTGGAATTCCGCGAGGCCTATCGACGTCTGAAACTGGCAAACGGGCTCTACCAGCGCGACAGAACCGGCGTGCGCTTCGTGTCGTCCAGCCTGTTTCGCGCCTCGCTGCGCCTGCCGGCCAACATTCCCGACGGTATGCACATGGTGCGCGCCTATCTGTTCAAGAGCGGCGAGCTTATCTCGCAGAAGGAAATGCCGCTGCGGGTGGTCAAGACCGGTATCGAGCAGTCGATCACCGACGCGGCACATGACGAGCCGATCGCTTACGGCCTGATCTGCGTGCTCATCGCCGTCGTGACCGGCTGGGGTGCCAGCGTGATGTTCCGGAAAGATTGACCCGATGAGCAAACCCGCAGGATCGCCGATATCGACGATAGGAGGAAACTTGCCGGCGGTCGATCCGTTGCCTACTGTCCGCTTCGCCCTACCTGACCTCGCATCGCCCCACCAGTAAGCCTGACGCATGTTCAAACCCCTTCCAGATGTCCGCCGCCTCGCCTATTTTCTCAGGAGACCGGGAGAGCTGCGCGTCGTCATCCGGCGAACGGAATACGGCCTGATCCTGCTTTCAGCTGTGGTCGGCGTTCTGGCCGGGCTGTCGGTGGCGTTGATGAGCGAGATTTCGTCGAAGATGCATCAGCTCATCTTCGGGATATTCGACGGCGAGCGGCTTTCGTCAGGGGATGTGGACGGGATCAAGATCCTGATCGCGCCGATCGCCGGCGGCATTCTTCTCGGCATCCTGTTCCTCATCCTTCGAACATGGCGCAAGAAGCCGATGATCGACCCGATCGAGGCGAATGCACTGCATGGCGGCCGGCTGTCGCTGACCGACAGCGCGCTGGTGGCGGTGCAGAACCTCATCTCCAACGGGTTCGGCGCCTCGGTGGGGCTCGAGGCCGGCTTTACCCAGTTGTCATCCGGACTTGCGTCCCGCGTCGGGCTCCTGATGCAATTGCGTCGCGCCGACATGCGCATTCTCGTCGGCTGCGGGGCGGCCGGCGCGATCGCGGCCGCATTCAACGCGCCGCTCACCGGCGCCTTCTACGCCTTCGAGCTGATCATCGGCACCTATACGATCCTCAGCCTTGCGCCCGTCGTCGTGTCGGCGCTCGTTGCGACGGTCGTGACGCGGCTTTTCTTCGGCGACAGCTTCGTCATCGATATCGGCGAGTTCGGCCGGACAATGCCGACGGATTATCTGCCCGCCGTGGTGCTCGGGGTTTTCTGTTCGATCGGCGGCATTCTGATCATGCAGGGCGTTTCCTTCATCGAGGAGATAGCGCGCAAAAGCTCGATTTCGCCTGCGATGCGTCCCGCGATCGGCGGGGTTGCCGTCGGGCTCATCGCACTTGTCGATCACCGGGTGCTTTCGGCCGGCCATGGCGCCCTGCATGACAGTCTCGATATCGAGATGACGGTGCCGGCGCTGCTTGCGATCCTGGCGCTGAAATCGGTGGCAACGGCCATCTCGATCGGCTCCGGCTTCCGCGGCGGCCTGTTCTTCGCCTCGCTTTTCCTCGGCGCGCTGCTCGGCAAGCTGTTTGCCTATGCGGCGCCCTTCATCTTCGCCCATGCGACGGTCACGCCGGTCGTGTATGCCGTCGTCGGCATGAGCGCGCTTGCGGTCGCCGTGATCGGGGGGCCGCTGACCATGACCTTTCTGGCACTGGAAGTGACCGGCGATTTTCCGATCACCGTGCTGGCGCTGGCGGCCGTCATCACCTCGTCCGTCGTGGTTCGCACGACCTTCGGCTATTCGTTCGCAACATGGCGCTTTCACCTGCGCGGCGAGAGCATCCGCAGCGCCCACGATGTCGGCTGGATCCGCAACCTGATCGTCCAGCGGATGATGCGCGCCGACGTGAAGACCGCCGTCATCGACACGCCGCTCGAGAAATTCCGCAAGGATTTTCCACTCGGCGCCACGCAACGGGTGATCCTCACCGACGAAGCAGGCAAATATGCCGGCATCGTGCTGCTGCCTGAGGTCTACAGCGCCTCGCAGCCGCAGGAAGACGAAGAGCCGCTGACGCTTGCAAGCTTCGCCCGCTACAGGAACGACGTGCTGCTCGGGACGATGAACGCGAAACAGGCGGCGCAGATGTTCGACCGGCTGGAGGCCGAAGCGCTCGCGGTCGTCAACAACCAGATCGAGCGGCGCGTCATCGGGCTTCTCACGGAAAGCCACACGCTGAGGCGATATTCGGAAGAACTGGACCGCAGACGCCGCGAAGAATCCGGCGAGATCTAGAGCCGGCCATTGCCGGACTTGACCATGATCAATGCCGCCCTGAACGGGTGATGACAGTCTTGCTCCCGTTAAAAGCGGAGCGTGTCATGTTCAAGCATATTCTCATTCCGACGGACGGATCGGCAATTGCCACCGCCGCCCTGGAAAAGGCATTGGATTTTGCCCGCGATATCGGCGCCAAGGTCACCGTCATCAGCGTCATCCAGCCATTGGAAGCCTTCGTGATCGGAACGGTCGGCACGCGGATGGGCTATGACGAATATGAGCGAGCGGTGACGACCGCCAAGGATGCCACGCTGAATGCGCTCCTTGCTGCCGAACGCCGACGGATGAACAGCTGCAAGATGATCAAGGCGGAAGCCGCCGAACCGGCCGATGCGATCGTTGCTGCGGCAAAAGCTGCCGGATGCGATCTGATCGCCATGGGTTCGCACGGGCGCTCGGGGCTCAAAGCCCTGGTTTTGGGCAGCGTGACGATGAAGGTGATGGCGCATTCCACCATTCCGGTGCTCGTCTACCGGTAAGATCTCGTTGCGCTGACGGCCGCAGTCAGCCGATCAGGCTGAGATAGCGGACGGAATAGATGCGCTCGCGACCGAGCAGATGGGCGACCAGCCGATCGCGATCGAAAAGGCCGTGCATGGCCTTGTGGCCCAAATCGAGACCACCGGCCAGAACGCCGAACGCCGGCATGACGAGACGCTGGCCATCCGTTGCAAAACACGCCCGGCGGACCGATTTTTCCCGCCGCCGCACGGTTGCCGCCGGATGAAGATGGCCGGCAATCTCGCCGCGAATGCCCGATCCGACGAGGCCCGCGCGCGGTTCGTGGCGGAAGACGAGGCCACCATGGTCCAGTTCGTCGGCGCAGCTTCCGGGCAGATCGACAGTCCCGTCAGGATCATGATTGCCGTTGATCCAGATCCATTCGCGTCCGCGTGCCATGTCACCGATCAGACCCCGCAGATCCGCGGAAAGATGTTGCGACCCTTTGCGATCATGAAAATTGTCGCCGAGCGAAATGACACAGAAAGGATCGTAGCGGGCGATCATCGCCGACAGGATTTTCAAGGTCGCGATCGTGTCATAGGGCGGCAGCATCATGCCGCGCCGGGCAAAGGCCGAACCCTTTTCCAGATGCAGGTCCGAGACCACGAGGACACGGGTATCCGGCAGATAGAGGCCGCCCAGCGGATCGCATATTGCAGCAATGCCGTTGACGGAAATCTCCTGCGTGCCCGCGGCCGGGCCTGACATCTGGGCTGTGCGGGCGGCAAGCCCGAGGCGATGCATCACGTCGTTTCTTTCCAATTCTCCGCATGGAAGACGCGGATCTTACGGCCTGTCTTTCGACCTATCCCAAGGCTTCGGCAATCAACTCTTCGGCAGCCTCGGCCAGAACCGCGTCCTGCGCTTCGCCCGGCACCTGCTCCTTGCCGATTTCGAGCATGATGGGCACGGCAAGCGGCGAAACGCGATCGAGATCACGATGGGTGATATGCCCCTTTATCCGTTTCAGCATATCGCCGAGCCTTCCGATATCGAGAAGCCCCGACGCCGCATCGCGCCGGGTTGCCTCGAGCAGGACATGATCGGGCTCGTGAGAGCGCAGCACGTCATAGATCAGGTCCGTCGAGACCGTGACCTGCCGGCCGGTCTTTTCCTTTCCCGGATGACGGCGCTCGATCAAGCCGGAAATCACGGCGCAATTGCGGAAGGTGCGCTTCAGCATGTAACTTTCATCGAGCCAGGCTTCCAGATCATCGCCCAGCATATCCTCGTCGAACAGGTCAGAGAGGCTCAGGGCGCCTTTACCGATCATGGCGCCCATATCGTTCAGGCCCCAGACGGCAAGCGAATAATCGGTGGCGACGAAACCGAGCGGCCGGGCGCCTTCACGTTCCAGACGGCGCGTCAGAAGCATGCCGAGCGTCTGATGCGCAAGCCGCCCTTCGAAGCAATAGGCGATCAGGAAGAAGCGTTTTCCGCGCGGAAACGTCTCGATCAGGAGTTCGTCCTTGCGCGGCAGCATCGAGCGTTCGCGCTGGAGCGACAGCCAGTCGCGGACCTGGTCCGGCAGGGCATTCCAGTGGTCCGGATCGGCCAGCATGGCACGGACCTGATCGGCGAGATAGGTCGTCAGCGGAAACTTGCCGCCGGCATAGGCGGGGATCTTCGGATCGAGCGAGAAGGCGTTGGACACGAGGCATTCGTTCTCGCGGATGCCTTCGAAGCGCAGGACTTTTCCCGCAAACAGAAATGTATCGCCCTGCACCAGTTGTTCGAGGAAATATTCCTCGACCTTGCCGAGCGACATGCCGCCGCGCCCGACCGTTCCCTTGGCATTGCGCTTCACGAGCCGAACGTTGAGTTCGGCCGCCTCGACGATGGTGCCGAGGTTCAAACGATATTGCTGAGCGACCTGCGCGTTGGAAACGCGCCAGCGACCCTCCTGCGTCCGGCGGATCTTGGCATAGCGCTCGTAGGCGCGCAGCGCATAGCCGCCGGTCGCGACGAAATCGACGATGCGTTCGAACATTTCCCATGAGAGCCCGGCATAGGGCGAGGCGGAGATGATCTCGTCATAAAGCGCCAGCGGATCGAAAGGTTCGGCGCAGGCCATGCCCAGCACATGCTGGGCCAGCACATCGAGCGCCCCCTCGCCCACCGGCGGCGTATCCTGCGCGCCAAGATAATTGGCATCGAGCGCCGCCTGACATTCCATCACCTCGAAGCGGTTGGCGGGCACGAGGATCGCCTTCGACGGCTCGTCCATGCGGTGATTGGCGCGGCCGATGCGCTGGGCAAGCCTCGAGGCCCCCTTCGGCGCGCCGACATGGACGACGAGATCGACGTCGCCCCAGTCTATCCCCATGTCGAGCGTCGAAGTGGCGACGACGGCGCGCAGCTTGTTCTCGGCCATGGCCGCCTCCACCTTGCGGCGCTGGCTGGCATCGAGCGAGCCATGATGCAGGGCGATTGCCAGATTGTCCTCGTTGATCGTCCAGAGCGTCTGGAACAGCAGCTCGGCCTGAAACCGGGTGTTGACGAAGATGAGTGTCGTCTTGTGGCGCCTGATCTGCTCATAGACTTCCGGCATGGCATAGGTGGAGACATGGCCGGACCAGGGAATGCGATCCTCGGTTTTCATGATGGTGATATCGGGTGCCGCACCGCCGGTGACGTGCACGAGGCCGGCGGGTGGTGCCGGCACCTCTCCCTGCGGCACCAGCCACCGTTGCAGATCCATCGGGTCGGCGACGGTGGCCGAAAGCCCGATCGTCTGCATTTTTGGCGCATGTTTTCGCAGGCGAGAGAGGCCAAGCGACAGGAGATGGCCGCGTTTGGAGGTGACGAGCGAATGAAGCTCGTCGAGAACGACATATTTCAGGTCCTTAAAGAAGCGCTCCGCCTCCTTGTTGGCAAGCAGCAGCGCCACCTGTTCGGGCGTCGTCAGAAGGATGTCGGGCGGATTGAGCTTCTGGCGCTGGCGTTTTGCCTGCGGCGTATCGCCGGTGCGGTTCTCGACGGTGACGGACAGCCCCATCTCGCTGACCGGCTTCATCAGGTTGCGCTCGATATCGACGGTCAGCGCCTTCAGGGGCGAGATGTAGAGCGTGTGAATGCCGGTAAAGGCCGAGCCGGGCGGGATTTTTCCGCGTGTGACGAGATCCGTCAGCGAC
Organism: Neorhizobium sp.; assembly: GCA_028283725.1. GTDB lineage: Bacteria > Pseudomonadota > Alphaproteobacteria > Rhizobiales > Rhizobiaceae > Neorhizobium. The sequence goes on from JAPWKC010000004.1 coordinate 1,475,473, forward strand.
GGGAGGAAGCCTGCAAGCGTCTTGCCGGCACCGGTCGGCGCGATCAGAAGCATGTTCTCGCCGCCTTGTGCGCGCGAAAGCAATTCCAGCTGATGCGCACGCGGCTGCCAGCCCTTTTCGGCGAACCATGTGAGGAACGGCCGGGGCAGAGAAACGGCTTTAAAGCCGGAGGTTTTCAGTTCTGCGAGATCCACGCCGCTAAAGGTAAGTTCTTCACGCGGAAAAGGAAGAGCGGAGCTACGGCATCAGCAAGACGGAGCGTTCTTTGCGCCTGCGTTCCGATAAACGGCGCTCACCGCACGATGTAACGATCCGTGCGGTGATTGATGGCAAGCGTCAGGTTGAGCGTCACCGCTGCCAGAATGGAACAGGCGATGACGAAGGGGCCGGCGACGAGGAAGGACAGGATGAGGACGAGGCAATCCAGCCCCAGCTGGACGAAGCCTGCCCGCCAGCCGAGCCTGTCCTGAAGATAGAGCGCCAGAATGCCGAAGCCGCCAAGCGAGGCGCGATGGCGAAAGAGAACGAGCATGCCGCAGCCGATCAAAAGACCGCCGAAGAGCGCCGCCGTGATCGGCTCGACATGATCGAAGCCGATCAGGCCCGGCAGAATTTCCGTCAGCACGGAGGTCAGCGCCACGGCCGCGAAGGTTTTCACGGTGAAGACGGCGCCGAGCCGTTTATACGCGACCCAGTAAAAGGGCAGGTTGATCAGGAAGAAGACCGTGCCGAAGCTCCAGCCGCTGGCGTAACGCACGAGGAAGCTGATGCCCGCCGTGCCGCCTATCAGAAGATGGGCCGCCTGCAGCATGACGACGCCGAGCGCCGCCAGCATCGAGCCGGCGACAATGCCCTGCATGTCCTCGATGATCGAATGCTTGTCGCTCGACGATGCCCAAAAGCCGATCGGGCTCTTTTCCTTTGCCGCCGCGCTCATCAGCGCACCGCGATATACCGGTCGGACCGGTGATTGATGGTGAGAAGCAGGTTGAGAACGACCGCGCTCAACAGCGACCAAAGCACGGTTTCGGGCGAGACGACGAGGAAGGCTGCGGCCATGACGCAAAGATCGAAGCCGAGCTGCACAAGACCCGCCGGGATCTTGAAACGATCCTGAACGTAGATCGCCACGATGCCGATGCCGCCAAGCGAGGAGCGGTGGCGATAAAGGCCGAGCAGACCGAAGCCGATCAGGATGCCGCCGAGCAATGCTGCCCAGAAGGGATCGAGATACTGGATGATCATGAAACGGCGCTCAAGTTCGGCAATCACGGACACGAGCGCGATCGCGACAAAGGTCTTGAACGAGAAGCCAAGCCCGAGCCTGCGGAACGACAGATAGTAGAACGGCAGGTTGACGACGAAAAAGACGACGCCGAAGGGGATATCGAAAGCGTAGTGGATCAGGAAGGCGACGCCTGCCGTACCACTGGTCAGAAGTCCCACCTGGTTGAGAAGATAGAGCCCAAGGGCTGCGACCATGGCGCTGATGAAAATGCCCTGCGCATCTTCAAGCGACGTGTGGCGCGACGGATCGGTGCTGTAAAAGCCGATCATGCGATTACGGGCGTTGTCCTGATCCGCCAATTCATTCCCCTTGTGCGCCGCTTGCGTGCGCCTTCATGCGACCGTTTCGGTCTTGCTTACGACCTTGATTGTGCATGGCAGCATGCGCTTCATCAAGCGTCTTGAAAGACAGCTCTCACGGAAGTGTGAAAACGCAAGAAATCCTCTTTCAGGCGGTCTTTCGCGACAGAAACAGGATGCCATTCACCGGGTTTCCGCCATCCATGCGAATGATGGTACGGTGGCTTTCCAGCTGTTCGAAACCGGCATTGGAAAGAAGTGCGCCGATATAGTCGTGCGCATGGGCGTAACGCAGCGATTCGCGCAGCACGAAGCCATTGCGCTCGCCGGCATCCTCCACCGAGAAGGCAAACAGACCATCCGGTGCGATGAGCGCCGAGACGAGCGGAAACACCGTTTCCAGCGAGCCGAGATACATGAGCACGTCGGCTGCGGAGACGAGATCGGCGCGATATTCTGCACGATCGTCGCCGAAGAGCCCGGACTGACCGGCGTCAAGGCTCAGGTCGGCCTGACCGAGCCGGTCGTAGAGCGATTTCGCTTCCGCCTTGGCCAGCATGTTGGCCGAGATGTCATAGCCTTCCAGCACGTCCGTCACCGGACGGATCTCGGCGCCGAACAGGCCCGTGCCGCAGCCGAGGTCGACGGTGCGGCGGAAAGGGCCATGCGGTGCCACAAGCGCGGCAAGCTTGCCGGGCACCGTATAGTCCAGCTTTTCGACCAGCGCCGTATCGAAACGGTCGGCATAACCATCGAACAGGCCTTCGACATAGCGGCTCGGCGGCTGGTCCGGCACATCTTCGGCACCGATGACGGCAAGCTTCAGGCCGGCACCGAAGACGTCGTCCGGTTCCAGTTCCAGCGCCTGACGGTAGGCCTCTTCCGCCGAGGCCAGATCCGCCTTCTCGCGGTATTCGCCGAGCTGGAACCAGCCGGCGGCCCATGAGGGCGCCAGTTCCAGCGCCTGCTCCATCAATTCGGCGGCGGCGGCGAAATCCTGCCCGTCCGCCAGCATGCGGGCGTAATCGGCACGACGGTCGGCGATCACGTCGCCGGATGAGAACTGGTTGGGCAACACGCACATATCCTTGCCGGGAAGCCATGCTCATGCCGGCACTGCCCGTTCACCCGCTCTATGACGGAGCCATAAAAAAACTCAAGTTCTATCTGAGGGACATGGGCAACGACTTGCGATTGCGTGCTGCGGCCTCTATCTCTCAGGTCTATCGGAGACAAACAAGGATGCCCGACAACGTGAACCGGTTTCTCGGCGATACCCCTGGCCGCACCCTCGTCAAGCTGATCGTCGTCTGCCTTCTGGTCGGCTTCGTTCTGGCGTTTTTCGGCTTTACGCCGGACAATATCATCGGCGCCATCCGCTATCACGTGCTGGACATCTGGTATAACGGCTTCGTCGCGCTTGGCCGCGTCGGCAGCTATCTGGCGCTCGGCGCGATCGTGGTCATCCCGGTCTTCCTCATCCTCCGTCTTCTCTCGTTCCGCCGCTGATCCGATGCCATTTTCCGACACTTCTTCTCACCGCACCGGCCGCCGGGCTTTTCTGACCGTCTCGGGCCTTGCGCTCTCTGCGACCGCGTTTGCACTCGCCGGCTGTTCCACCCGTTCGGCGCTGACGCCGACGCCGGGTGCAGCGGATGAGAGTGCAGCGGCACTGCCGATGGTCAACACGCTGCGCCAGAGCCACGGGCTTTCCACCCTGTCGCTCGACAACAAGCCGACGATAGCTGCCGAACAACAGGCCGTGCGGATGGCCAAGGCCGAGGAGATGAGCCATCTGATCGGGCTCGGCGACAGCTTCTTCAACCGCATGAAGAGTGCCGACGTGCCGCTGCCGGCCGCCGAAAACATCGCCAGCGGCCAGCAGACGGTCGATCGCGCCGTGCAGGCTTGGATCGATTCGCCCAAGCATCTGGAAAACATGCTCGGCAATTACAAAAGCGTCGGCGTGGCCGTGGCGCGTGGCCAGAACGGCCGCACCTACTGGTCGATGGTTCTGTCGAGCTGACGCCGTGAGCGGCGCTGCGGCAGAGGAAACCTCACCCCAACCGTTCATCGTAACGCATCGGCTGGTGCTCGGCATTGCCGTGCCGATGACGATCGGCTTTCTGACGACACCGCTGCTGGGGCTCACCGGTACTGCGGTCGTCGGTCATCTCGGCCGGCCCGAGGCGCTGGCTGGCATGGCGATCGGCTCCATTCTATGCGATCTCATCTATGGCAGCCTCAGCTTTTTCCGCACTTCGACGACGGGGCTGACGGCGCAGGCCTTCGGCCGCGGCGACCAGCGCGAACAGCAGGCGGTGTTCTATCGGGCGGCCTTGAGCGCGCTCTGTCTGGGCATCGTCATGCTGGCGATCTCGCCGGTGCTGCTTTATTTCGCGCCCGGCCTGATGACCGGCGATCCGGCCATTGCCGCCGAGGCGCATCTCTATTTCGGCATCCGGATACTGGCGAGCCCGGTGACATTTGCGAATTTCGCTATTCTGGGCTTCGTGCTCGGGCGCGGCGAAGGCAGGACGGGGTTGACGCTGCAGGTCATCCTCAACGGCGCCAATGTCGCTTTCGCCATCGTCTTCGGCCTCGTGCTCGATCATGGTGTCGCCGGCGTCGCCTGGGCCTCGGTTCTCTCGGAGACGATCGCGCTTGCGGCAGGGCTCTTTGCGGTGCGCCGCCGGCTTTCGTCCGCGGAGCGTCCGTCACGGGCGGATCTTCTCGACACTGCCAAGCTGCGGCAGTTGTTTCAGCTTAATGCCGACATCCTGATCCGCTCGCTGGTGCTGAACTGCGCATTCGCCATCCTGACCCGGATCGGCGGCGGGTTCGGTGCCGTGACGCTTGCCGCCAATGCCGTGCTGATGAACGTCTTCATGCTGTCCGCCTTCTTTCTCGACGGTCTGGCGGGCGCTGCCGAGCAGTTGGCCGGGCGCGCCGTCGGCGCAGGCTTGCGCCCGGCTTTCGACCGGGCGCTGAAACTCACCGCATTCTGGTCCTTCGCCATGGCCGGGATCGTCGGGCTGTTCTTCATCGTCGCGGGAAACGGGCTCGTGCATCTTCTGACGAGTTCCCAAGAGGTCCAGAAGGCCGCCCTCACCTATCTGCCATGGGCGGCGCTCACCGGCCTGACCGGCGCGCTCGCCTTCCAGATGGACGGCGTGTTCATCGGCGCCACATGGTCACGCGAGATGCGCAACATGATGCTGGCATCGTTTGCCGCCTATTGCGCGGCACTTGCGGTGCTGGTGCCGCTCCTTGCCAATCACGGGCTGTGGGCGGCACTCAACCTCTTTCTTCTGATACGCGGCGCATTTCTCGCCGCCATGTTACCCGCCAAAGCGCGTCAGAGCTTTACCGCCGCCCAATGATCGGTGCGGGTGTCGCGCAGCGCGCGGATGGACTGCACCTTTTCACCATCGAGCAGTCTCGACAGGCCGCGCACGACTTCGCCGGGAAGGCCTGGGCCGCCATAGACCATGCAGGAATAGAGCTGGACGAGATCGGCACCGGCCTTGATCTTCTCCAGCGCCTGCTCCGCATTGCCGATGCCGCCTGCGCCGATCAGAGGGAGATCGGGGCCGACGCGTTTGCGCATTTTTGCGAGAATGGCGGTAGAACGCGCAAATAACGGGGCGCCAGACAGGCCGCCCGCCTCCTGCGCCTGACGCTGATCCTTCAGACCATCGCGGGAGAGCGTGGTATTCGATACAATCAGACCGTCGAGATCATGGCCCAGCGCTTCGGCCGCGATATCGTCCAACCCCTCATCGGTCAGATCCGGCGCGATCTTGAGGAAGACCGGCACCCGCTTGCCGGTGCGGGCTTCCTCTTCTGCGCGGGCGGCAAGAACCGCATCGAGCAGTGCCCTTAAGCTTTCTCGCGCCTGAAGATCGCGAAGGCCGGGCGTGTTCGGCGACGAGATGTTGGCGGTGAAATAGGTCGCGACCGGATAGAAGCGGCGGATGCCGACAACGTAGTCGCCGATACGATCGAGACTGTCCTTGTTGGCACCGATATTGACGCCGACGATGCCGCCGACCGGGCCTGAAGCGGCACCTGCGCTTGCAGGACGGCGGGCCGACAGTCGCCGGAACGCAGCCTCATGACCTTCGTTGTTGAAACCCATGCGGTTGATGACGGCGCGATCCTCAACCAGCCGGAAGAGGCGCGGCTTGTCATTGCCGGCCTGCGGCTTGGGGGTGAGCGTGCCGACCTCGGTGAAGCCGAAGCCGAGGTTCAGGATCGCATCGGGCGCTTCCGCATTCTTGTCATATCCTGCGGCAAGGCCGAGCGGGTTTGAAAAGCGAATGCCGGCGACCGTCTGCACCAGGCGCGGGTCTTCTTCGATCCGGCAGGCCGGCACCAGCCCTGTCTTCAGGGCAGCAACGGACATGCCATGGGCTTTTTCGGGGTCGAAGACGAACAGGCTGCGGGACGCGAGCCCGGAAAGCGACAGGGTCAAGGCATTTTCTCCGGAAAGGCATGCTGGCCGTCAACGCCGATCAGCAGCGGCATATCCCACAGCACCGAGGACAGCGGCAGCGGCGCATAAAGATGAGGAAAGAGATCACCGCCGCGCGAGGGCTCGGACTTCAGCGCCTCTCCGAGCGACGGCACATCGACCGCGACGAGGATGAGACCCGCTTGTCCGGCAAAATGCAGCCTTGCGGTTTCGCGCGCCTGGGCGGCGGTGGAGAAATGGATGTAGCCGTCACGCAGGTCGATCTCGGCGCCTTCGAAGACACCTTTCTCCTTGGCCTGCCGCCAGAGCGTATCCGGCACGATCTTGTAGATTATATCGGTCATCTCTCACTCTCGCAGTGGGCCACCGTCGCAAAACATGTCCCGACCGTTATCCGCAAAGCCGGTGGCTTGTCCACCCATGCACGCGCTTAAGAAACCGCTACGGCTTTTCCACACTTGTGCCGAAGCGGAGCCGGGGGTACTCTTGCCGCCAGAGGAGAATTTATTCCGGCACTGCCGGGCAGGACTATGCTCTTGGGAGGGGGCGTGGGCATGCAGACACTCACCATCATCATTGCAGACGATCATCCGCTGTTTCGCGGCGCGCTGAGCCAGGCCGTCAACGGGCTTTCGGGTGAGCATGCGATCATAGAAGCGGGCGATTTCGAAGCCGCGCAGCAGGCCGTGAGGCGGGTGCCGGATACCGATCTTCTGCTGCTCGACCTTTCGATGCCGGGCGTCAGCGGCTTTTCCGGCCTGATGACGCTGAAGGCCGAATTTCCGGGCCTGCCGGTCATCGTCGTCTCGGCCACCGATGACTGTCTGACGGTGCGCCGGGCGCTGGAACTCGGCGCTTCCGGCTTCATCTCCAAATCGACCGGGCTCGACGGCATCCGCGAGGGGATCAGAGCCGTGCTCGACGGCGAGATATGGGCGCCGAATGCCGATTTCGCACCGCCGGAAGAGGATGCCGGCCTCACCGATATCATCGGCCGGGTCAAAACGCTGACGCCGCAGCAGAGCCGTGTGCTGACCATGCTCGCGGAGGGATTGCTCAACAAGCAGATCGCCTATGAGCTCAGCGTCTCGGAAGCGACGATCAAGGCGCATGTTTCCGCAATATTGCTGAAGCTGAACGTCGACAGCCGCACGCAGGCCGTCATCAAGCTCGGCCGGATCAACATGGCGATGGTCGCCTGAAAGCCTGCATTTGCTGCTCTTGCGGAGAGGATTTTATTCCTCTTCACTCTTTACGTGCAGGCCGCGCTCCGCTACGCTATGGGAAGGTCCACGACGGGCTTTCCGGGCTCCCGTCGCCGTTTTAACATCTTTTCTGTCTTCCGGTCGCCGGCGTCGGGGCAAACCGCCATGCTGTCACACCAAACCATCTGGAGCGCGATCGATACGCTGGCGGAACGCAACCAGCTGACGCCATCCGGGCTGGCACGACGGGCGGGCCTCGACCCGACCTCGTTCAACAAGTCCAAGCGGCTGGGGCCGGACGGGCGGCTGCGCTGGCCTTCGACGGAATCGATCGCCAAGGTTCTCGATGCGACGGGGGCCTCGGTCGACCAGTTCCTCAGCTATCTGCCGGGGACGGCTATCACAGGATTTGCGGCGGGCGGGGCAGCCCTGCCGGATCGTCATTCCGGGCACGGCACGATCCCGCTTCTCGGCTTCGCGCAGGCAGGGTCCGGCGGTTTTTTCGACGATGGCGGCTTTCCCGCCGGCCAGGGTTGGGATGTGGTGGAATTTCCGGCCGACCCGGCCAAGAAGGCAGGCGTCTATGCGCTGGAGATCCAAGGCGAATCCATGATGCCGCTCTATCGCGACGGCGACGTGCTGATCGTGGAGCCCGGCGCGCAGGTGAGGCGCGGCGATCGTGTCGTGGTCAAGACCAGGGAAGGCGAGGTGATGGCCAAGGTTCTCGCCCGCCAGAGCGCCCGGACGATCGATCTTCTGTCGCTCAATCCCGAGCATCCGAACCGCAGCTTCGATATTGCCGATGTGGAGTGGATCGCGCGGATCATCTGGGCGAGCCAGTAGCGCTTGCGCCACGCCATCCCCGTTTTGCTCAATAGAGCCCGTTCGGGAAATAGCGCAGGTAGAGATCCTGAAGCCGGCCATTGCGGGCGAGTTCCGACAGTGCCTGATCGAAGGCCGATACCAGCGCCGGATCGTTGTTGCGCAGCATGACGGAGAGGCCTTCGCCGAGGAATTTTTCCGACAGGTAGGGACCATCGAACAGCGTACAGCATTTGGCAGACGCATCGCCTGCCACCCAGAAAGGCAGACGCAAGCCATCACCGAAGACGGCATCGACCTTGCCCTGTTTCAACCCGTCCATCATGGCATCGTAACTGTCGAAACTCACGAGCGAGAGGCGCGGAAAGAAGACTTTCGCCATCGCCTCATGCGCCGTATCCCTGACGACGCCGACGGGGCGGCCGGCCAGCGCCATTGCGGCAACGCCATTGCCCATCCTCGCCGAGAGGTTGCGGACAAAGCGGCCGGGAATGCCTGTATAGGGGCGCGAGAAGGCGAACCGCCGGCGCAAGTCGGGCGTGACCGCGATACCGGCCATGACGGCCTCGCCATTGCCACCTTCGAGCGCTGCCTCCAGCTGATCGTAAGGCAGTGGCTGGATCTGGCATTTCGCCTCGATCTTCAATTCGGCGCAGATATCGCGGGCAAGATCGACGTTGAAACCGGAGAGACGGCCGGTCTGATCGGCAAAATTCAAGGGCGGGAAATCCACCGTCGTCAGGATCCGCAGCCGCACGAGCGTCGACAGATCCGGCCGCGGCAGGCGCTCGCGCGCATCGAACATCAAGGGAAGATTGTCGGCGGCGGCACGGGCGGAACCGGGCAGGAAGGTTACAGCGATCATCGCAAGAACCGCGAATGCTGCGCTCAACGCCAAAACGGCCCTGCGAAGAGCGTCAATGCCCCAGATATCGGGGGATGCAATCATGGCGCGCATCGTTATCATCCGTATCGGGGATTGTCACCGAAGCACGGTGTAACAGAAGCATGGGGTTGGGGGAATACATATCGGCCGCGGCCGAAGAGGAGCCGGGCTTCGGTGAGGGCACGGGCTCAGACAAGAGCTCAGACAGGGGTTCTGGCATGAGTTCCGGCATGAGTTCCGACTGGGGGGGCATCGGGGAGACGGCAGCGCAAGAGCCGCTCTTCAACGCCGAAGCCTTGGCCAAGGACGAGTTGGCCGCCCTTCGTGCCCTCGGTTTCTCGCGACCATTGCTTACCCGCCTCAGCGGCCTTGCCAAGCGCAACGGCACAACGATCGAGGCCGAACTGCTGGCCAGCGGCGTCGTGCAGGAAGACGCCTATTACGGCGCGATCGCCCGGCTGCTGCGCTTGCCCTTTCTCTCAGAAATCGAGCCTTCGATGGTGCCTGACATGTTGGCTCTGGATGCGCAGTTGCTGCGGCCGGCAAGCCTGCGGATCGTCAACCGCCATGCGGCGCCGCAGGTTGCCATCGTGCCCGAGGCACATCAGCTTGCCCAATTGGCGGCCGTGCTTGCCACCATGCCGCTTGCCGGCCGCGATCTGGTGATCACGACGAAAAGCGCCATCCGGTCGGCCGTCTGGCAGGCGGGGGCTGCGCGGCGGGCCACAGCGGTGACCAATCGGCTTTTCGAAACGCAGCCGCAATTTTCGGCCCGGATCGTGTTGTCGGGGGAGCAGGGTTTTTATCTTGGCGTGGCCATAACGGGGCTGATCTCAGCCGGACTGACATGGCCGCAGGACGTGATTTTCTTCCTGCATGTGCTGCTCTCGCTTCTCTATTTCGCAACCCTGATGCTCAGGATCGCCGCGCTCGCAAGCCGCCGGCGCAAAAAGCACCTTTCGCCCCTGCCATCGTCGGAACCATTCTTAGAGCCCGAGCCCATGCCGCTGCCTCCCTATACGGTGCTAGTCGCGCTCTATCACGAAGAGCAGATGGCACGGCAGCTTGTCGCAAGCCTTTTACGGCTCGACTGGCCGGCGTCGCTGCTCGACATCAAGCTCGTCTGCGAGGCCGATGACGAAGACACGATCGCGGCCCTCAAGGCCTGCCGCCTGCCCGCACATATCGAGATCGTCGAAGTGCCGCCAATCGGACCGCGAACGAAACCCAAGGCGCTCACCTATGCGCTGTCGGCGGCACGCGGCCAGCTTCTGGCCATCTACGACGCCGAGGACAGGCCGCATCCGTCGCAATTGCGCGAGGCTTGGCAGCATTTCGCCCAAGCCCCGCCGACACTTGCCTGCCTTCAGGCGCCGCTGATCATCACCAATGCCCGTCAATCCTTCCTGAGCGCGCTGTTCTCGCTGGAATATTCCGGCCTGTTCCGCGGCCTTTTACCGCTTCTCGGCCGCACCCGCATGCCGCTGCCGCTTGGTGGCACATCCAACCATTTTCGCGTCGAGGCCTTGAGACAGGCCGGCGGATGGGACCCGCACAATGTCACCGAGGACGCCGATATCGGATTGCGTCTCTACCGGCTCGGCTATCACGCCGACATTCTCACACGGCAGACGCTGGAGGATGCCCCGGTGACGATCCCGGTCTGGGCCGCGCAGCGCAGCCGCTGGTTCAAGGGATGGCTGCAGACATGGCTCGTGGCCATGCGCAAACCCGCAACCCTGTTTGGCGAGATGGGGGCCGCCGCCTTTTTCAACTTCCAGCTTCTGATCGGTGGAATGCTGCTTTCATCGCTGATGCATCCGCTGATCGTCATTCTGCTGACGATCGAAGTCCGCGCCATGATGGAGCCCCCGGCCGATGGCCTGCCGCTGCCAACGCTTGTGCTGTTTGCCATCGATCTTGCCAATATTCTCGGAAGCTATCTCGTTTTCGTCGCACTCGGGCTGAAGGCCATGACCGAGCACGAGAGAAAGCTGGTCGGGCGACGATGGGCTTACATGCCGCTTTACTGGCTGCTGATCTCCTATGCCGCATGGCGGGCCGTGATCGAGCTTAGAACCAAGCCGTTTCACTGGAACAAGACGCCACACCGCCCATCAGGAAAGACGGGGGCGGAAATCATGGATGACGTGCGGGAGAAAGATTGGAGCGGGTGAAGGGAATCGAACCCTCGTATTCAGCTTGGGAAGCTGCTGCTCTACCATTGAGCTACACCCGCATCGTGGTGGAGATTTCCAACAGAAGCGTGCGACTGTCAAGCCTTCAAGCCTCGCTTTGGCGTCGCGGCACCGATGACGCGACGCTCTGGGGTCAGCTTCTAAAATGCTTGGAAAGCTTCAGGCCCTGCGCCTGATAGTTGGAGCCGAGGCCGGAGCCGTAAAGGCCTTCCGGCTTTTCCTGCATATGCTCGTAGACGAGGCGGCCGACGATCTGGCCGTCTTCGAGGATGAACGGCACTTCGTGGCTACGCACTTCGAGAACGGCCCGGCTGCCGCGGCCGCCGGCCGCCTCGTGGCCGAAGCCGGGGTCGAAGAAGCCGGCATAATGAACGCGGAATTCGCCGACGAGCGGATCGAAAGGGGTCATCTCGGCCGCGTAGAGCGGCGGCACATGGACAGCCTCACGCGAGACGAGGATATAGAACTCGTCCGGATCGAGGATCAGCTCATGGCGGCCGCGGCTATAGAGCGGCTCCCAGAAATCGAAGATATCGTGCTGGGCCTTCTTGTCGACATCGACAACCGCCGTGTGGTGCTTGCCGCGGTAGCCGATCAGACCGTCGCGATCACCCGTCAGATCGATCGAGAGCGCAATACCGCCGCCAGAGACATTGGGCGTTGCGGAGGCGACCAGCATCTCGGCTTCGTGCAGGGCCAGAACTTCCGGCTCGTTCAACAGGGCATTGCCGAAACGGAAGCGGATCTGCGACAGGCGCGACCCCTGGCGTACGACGATCGGGAATGTACGCGGCGAGATTTCGAGATAGAGCGGACCGGAATAGCCGGCCGGGATCTTGTCGAACTCCTGCGCGTGATCGGTGATGACGCGGGTGAAAATATCGAGGCGGCCGGTCGAGGATTTCGGGTTGGCGGAGGCCGACATGCCGGCGGGAAGTTCCAGCCGTTCCATCAGGGGCACGATGTAGACGCAGCCGGTTTCGAGCACCGCGCTCTCCGACAGATCCACCACATGCAGCTTCAGACGGTCGAGCTTGTCCGACACGAGGCTGTTCGGGCCCGGCATGAAGCTGGCGCGAACCCGAAAAGCCTTGGCGCCAAGGCGCAGATCAAGGCTTGCCGGCTGGATCTGATCCTGATCCAGCGGACGCTCCGAGCGCAGGCGGCCCGTTTCGAACAGCGCCGCGATTGCGCGGTCTGCCAATATTCCTGTATCGCGAGCCATCATGCCCCATCCATATTTGATGGCGACAAAACCAAATCGGAGCCATTGACGCAAGCCAAGAGCGGGCGTATGGCACATTTATCCCGTGGTGATTTGGCCGGTTGGCTTGCAGCCACGTTAAACAAGTGGCTAAAAGAACCGGGACGTTATGAAACCGGTTTGCTTTTGCGACCGGTTTTTTTGTTTCTGAAGGTGGGAAATAGCATGTCCGACGCGTCCAAGAAGCCCTCGAAATCCTGGCGTCCTGCCACCCAGCTCGTTCATGGCGGAACGCTGCGCTCGCAATTCGGCGAAATGTCGGAAGCGATCTACCTGACGCAGGGCTTTGCCTATGACACGTCGGAAGCGGCCGAGGCCCGCTTCAAGGGCGAGGATGACGGCTTCATCTATGCCCGCTACGGAAGCCCCACCAACGACATGTTCGAAAAGCGCATGTGCCTCCTGGAAGGCGCAGAAGAAGGCCGCGCCACGGCATCGGGCATGGCCGCCGTTGCCGCCGCCCTTCTTTGCCAGCTGCGCGCCGGCGACCATATCGTCGCTGCCCGCGCGCTCTTCGGCTCCTGCCGATGGGTGGTCGAGACGCTTGCGCCGCGCTACGGCATCGAATGCACGCTGGTCGATGGCCGCCATCTCGAGAACTGGGAAAAGGCGATCCAGAAGAATACCAAGGTGTTCTTCCTCGAAAGCCCGACCAACCCGACGCTCGAAATCGTCGATATTGCCGGCGTCGCCAAGCTTGCCAACCAGATCGGCGCACGCGTCGTCGTCGACAACGTGTTTGCCACGCCGCTCTTCCAGAAGCCGCTCGAACTCGGCGCCCATACGGTCGTCTATTCGGCGACCAAGCATATCGACGGCCAGGGCCGCAGCCTTGCCGGTGTCATCCTGTCGGACCGCGAATGGGTTCTGGAACATCTGCAGGATTACTATCGCCATACCGGCCCGGCCATGTCACCCTTCACCGCCTGGACACTGATCAAGGGTCTCGAAACCCTGCCGATCCGCGTCAAGCAGCAGACAGAGAACGCCGGCAAGATCGCCGATTTCCTGGCCGAGCAGACCCAGGTTGCCAAGGTGACCTATCCGGGCCGCAAGGACCATCCGCAGGCCGACATCATCGCCAAGCAGATGACCGGCGGCTCGACGTTGGTCTGCTTCGAGCTGAAGGGCGGCAAGGACGCGGCCTTCAAGCTCCAGAATGCGCTCGACGTCGTGACGATTTCCAACAATCTGGGCGATACCCGCAGCCTGATCACCCATCCGGCCACCACGACGCACAAGAACCTCACGGACGAGGCACGCGCCGAACTCGGCATCTCGCCCGGCACGGTGCGCTTCTCGGCCGGCATCGAGGATACGCAGGATCTTCTGGAAGATTTTGCCAAGGCGCTCGCTGCAGCCGGTGTCTGACATTCATCGGGAGTAAAAAAGCCGGCGACAGAATGTATCCTGTCGCCGGATTCACCATATCGATTATCCCTAATTCTCGAAACCAATCACGCTTGCTTGCGCAAGCTGCGAGAATTCTTGACGTTTCTGCAACCTTGCCTGATATCAGGCGCTTGGAGCCTCCGAGGGAGAGGCGTTGAGGTTGCCATGTATCGCGCCCGTACACGAGACATCGAAGTCGCGGTCGAACCGTTCTATATCGAGGAACAATCGAGCCCCGAGGACAGCCGCTATGTCTGGGGCTACCGGATCGTCATCGAGAACCATTCCGACCTGACCGTCACGCTGGTGCATCGCTACTGGAGCATAACCGACCAGAACGGCCTGATCGACGAAGTCGATGGTCCGGGCGTCGTCGGCGAGAAGCCGCGCCTGCAACCCGGCGACAGCTACGAATATTCGTCCGGATGCCCGCTCGACACGCCGTCAGGCATGATGTTTGGCCATTACGACATGCTGAGCGACGAAGGCGAGCGTTTCAAGGTGACGATCCCGGCCTTCTCTCTCGATACGCCGGGCCTCGCCAGAACTCTCAACTGACCAGAACTCCTAACCGGCATCAATTCAAGCGGTCGGTTTGAGACCGCCTCAGGCGGCCGCAAACTCGCCCGTCTCGAAGCGATAGGTCGTCGAGCAGAACTCGCAGGTGACGGCGATATGACCGTCTTCCTCGCTCGCCTCGATTTCCTCGGCAGAAAAGCCGTCCAGCACGCCCTTGATCTTGTCGCGCGAGCAACTGCAGCGGTCGAACACCGATTGCGGCTCGTAGACCCGAACGCCCCGCTCATGGAACAGCCGGAACAGCAGCCGCTCGATGGCAAGCTGCGGATCGGTCAGTTCATCGGTATCGATCGTCTCGATCATGGTGCGGGCTTCGTTCCAGAAATCGTCGTCCGCATGTTCGTCGAAATCCCGCTCGTCGCCATCGCCGCCATGCAGGTCGGGATGGCGCATGCGCTCCGGCGCCTGGGGCAGGAACTGCGCGACAAGACCTCCGGCCCGCCAGTTGTGGCGCGGACGGCCCTCCTCGTCGCGGTCGAACAGTTCGGCCACACCAAGGCGAACCTTGGTCGGGATCTGTTCCGACTGGCGGAAGTAGACGCCGGCGATCTCTTCCAGCGTGGAGCCGTCGAGCGGCACGATGCCCTGGTAAGGCTGCATGCCGCGGCCCTGATCGATCGTAAAGGCCAGAATGCCGCGGCCGAGCAGATCCTGCGGCGCGGTCTCGCCTTCAGCGATCGCGGCTTCGAGAGCCTCTTCGTCATAGCGGGCATAGGCGCGCAGCGCGTCGGGCGTCGAGAAATCGGCAACCAGGAGATCGACCGGACCATCACCCTTCGTCTGCATGGTGAACTTGCCCTCGAATTTCAGCGAGGTGCCCAGAAGCGCGGTCAGCGTGATCGCCTCGGCCAGAAGCCGTGCGACAGGCGCCGGATAATCGTGACGCGCGAGAATGGTGTTTAACAGCGGGCCGAGATGAACCGCGCGGCCGCGCACGTCGAGGCTATCCACCTGAAAGGGGACAACCCGGTCATCGCCGGCAAAATCGAGATCGTTCAGTTCAACTGTGGCTTCCGCCATGACATCACTCCTTGGCGCCTGGAACGCCGCATCCGCAGGACGCCCGGTGCTCCAGCTACCTGAATTTACGCACCAGACTTTCGCAAGGCCTGGTGCTGTGGGCCCGACTTTTACACAAGCAGCAGCGCCGGCGGAACCGGCACACGCTTAAAAAAGCCAACGACGATCATGTTGAGGCACCGCAAGATGCCGCCATGCACCACAATCGTGGTCCATGTATTGCGGCATACGGTGCGTGCGATTGGCCGCTAGATGGGCGTGGCGGGGCAGAAATTCAAGACGCTGCCCCTACCCCATCGATCCGGCCCTCAGCCGGGCCAGACGTCAAACGACGCCGAAGCACCAGGCGAGAATGGATTTCTGCGCGTGAAGGCGGTTTTCCGCCTCGTCAAAGACGACCGACTGCGGGCCGTCGATGATCTCGTCCGTCACTTCCTCGCCGCGATGCGCGGGCAGGCAGTGCATGAAGAGCGCATCCTTGTCAGCCTGCTTCATCAGTTCGCGATTGACCTGATAGGGCTGGAAGATGTTGTGGCCGCGCGCCTTATGCTCCTGGTTCATCGATACCCAGGTATCGGTGACAACCAGATCGACGCCGGCGACCGCGCGTTCGGCATCATGCGTCAGCATGATCTCGCCGCCATTGTTGCGCGCCCAGTTGAGGAACCTGTCATGCGGCTCTGAGCCCATGGGCACGGCCATGTTCATCTTGTAGCCGAAACGGGCGGCACCCTCAACGAAGGAATGAAGGACATTGTTGCCGTCGCCGGTCCAGGCGATGGTCTTGCCGGCAACCGGGCCGCGATGCTCCTCGAAGGTCATCAGGTCGGCCATGATCTGGCAGGGATGCGTGTCGTCGGTCAGCGCGTTGATGACCGGAACCGTCGCATGCTCGGCCATTTCCATCAGGCGACGGTGATCCGTGGTGCGGATCATGATCGCATCGACGTAACGGGAGAGAACGCGGGCGGTATCGCCGATCGTCTCGGCGCGGCCGAGCTGCATTTCGGTGCCGGAGAGGAACAGCGTCTCGCCGCCCAGCTGGCGCATGCCGACATCGAAGGAGACGCGCGTGCGGGTGGAGGGCTTTTCGAAAATCATCGCCAGCATCTTGCCGGCGAGCGGCTTATCGGCGGTGCCGGCCTTGGTCGCGACCTTGCGGGACTTGGCGTCATCGAGGATGGTGCGGAGATCCGCCGAGGAGACGGCGGAGATATCGAGGAAATGCTTCGGAGCTGCCATTGTATCGGTTCCCTGTCGAGAGGGAACCAATCGTGGAACCCTCCCTGTCGCCCTTCAGGCGGATTTCTTGATCAGCGAGGCGGTCAGCTTTTCGGCTGCCTTTTCGATGCGTGAAAGCCCCTCGCGTGCCTCTTCGGCAGTGACCGTCAGCGGCGGCAGAAGGCGAACGACGTTGTCGCCGGCCGGCACTGCCAGCATGTGTTCGCCACGCATCGCACCGACGAGATCGCCGGCCGGCACCTTGGCCTTGAGGCCGAGCAGCAGGCCTTCGCCGCGGATTTCCTCGATCACTTCGGGGAAGCGATCCTTGAGGCTTGCAAGCCCCTGGCGGAAGACAAGCGCGACATCGCGGACATGTTCGAGGAAGCTGTCTTCCAGCACGATGTCGAGCACGGCATTGCCGCAGGCCATCGCCAGCGGATTGCCGCCATAGGTCGTTCCATGAATGCCGGGCTTCATGCCGGAGGCAGCCTCTTGCGTCGCAAGGCAGGCGCCGAAGGGGAAGCCGCCGCCGATGCCCTTGGCGATCGCCATGATATCGGGGGTGACGCCAGCCCATTCATGGGCAAAGAACTTGCCCGTGCGGCCAACGCCGGTCTGCACCTCATCGAGGATCAGCAACAGGCCCTTGTCGTCGCAGATGCGGCGCAGCTCGCGCAGGAATTCCTTCGGAACGGGGCGCACGCCGCCCTCGCCCTGGATCGGCTCGATCAGCAGCGCACCGGTATTTTCGTTGATCGCAGCATTGAGTGCCTCGAGATCACCGAAAGGAACCTGATCGAAGCCCTGGGCCTTCGGCCCGAAGCCTTCCATGTATTTTTCCTGACCGCCGGCCGCGATCGTCGCGATGGTGCGGCCGTGGAAGGCACCTTCAAAGGTGATGATATGGAATTTCTCCGGATGCCCCTTGGAGAAATGGTACCGACGGGCCGTCTTGATGGCCGTCTCCAGCGCTTCCGCACCCGAGTTGGTGAAGAACACCTTGTCGGCGAAGGTCGCGTCCACCAGACGGCGCGCAAGGCGCTCCTGCTCCGGGATCTCGTAGAGGTTCGACAGATGCCAGACCTTCTCGGCCTGCGACTTCAGCGCTTCGACCAGATGGGGATTGGCATGACCGCAGGAGGTCACGGCGACGCCGGCGCCGAAATCGAGATATCGCTCTCCACTTTCCGTCACGAGCCACACGCCCTCTCCTCGCTCAAAGCGCAGAGGTGCCCGTGCAAAAGTGTCGAAAAGCGCGGCTTCAGCCATGGCGACATCACTCCTGTCATCGGCCGGGACAACGACGTCCCGGAAAAATCAAAATGCCGCCCTCAGGGCGGCGGCCGCACTATCGGCATTTAGCCCCGGCATGTCAACAAAACTCGGCGTTTCCCGAGGGAAAACGGCGATATAACAGGGCACTCGGAGGGGTTGTCGGCATGTGACAAAAATGACTCGCCAGGGCAGCAAGTTGGGGAAAACCGGAAAATCGATTCCCGCTGATTCGCCCGACTCTTGCCACGGAGTCAGCCTCACATTAGGTTAAACATCAATTACTAGACTGCATGCGGCGGAACTAGTCACCTAAAACATAGATATAGTGGGTGTTGTGGGCAAGTGCTCACAGCAAAGGTAGACGGATTCTGCATGCTGCATACGTTCAAAGGCGGAGAACGGGCATGAACTGGACGGACGAGCGCGTCGAGAGACTTAAGAAATTGTGGTCGGAAGGCTTGAGTGCCAGCCAGATCGCAGCACAACTTGGCGGTGTCAGCCGCAACGCGGTGATCGGCAAGGTTCACCGCCTCAACCTGCCTGGCCGCGCCAAGGCAGGCGGCAGCACCGCGCAGAGCCGTGCCGTGAAGCGGCCGGCCGCGCCCCAGCAGCGCCCGACCACGTTTACCGCCCGCCCACAGCAGCAGGCTCGCCCTGTCGTTCGCAGCGCCGGCGCAGTGGCGCTGAAGGAAGACATGGATCTGGAAGCCGTCGAGGCCATGGACTACCGCCCGGCCGGCAGGAATGTCGTTCTGCCGATCTCGCGCCGCCTGTCGCTGACGGACCTGACGGAACGCACATGCAAATGGCCTGTCGGCGATCCGCTGAAGGACGACTTCCATTTCTGCGGTTGCGAATCCTCCGATACCTCGCCCTATTGCAAGTACCACGCCAAGCTCGCCTATCAGCCGGTTCACGATCGCCGCAAGGCAAGCGCCGCACGCGCCTGACACGCTCCGGCAAGCCCCAAAACGGCTTGCCAACCCGGATAGTTTCGAGCCGCCCGCGACACTCGCCGGCGGCTTTTTGCTGCCCTGATCGCAAGGCAAGCGCCTCCAGGCTTGCCGCCAGTGGCGCAAATCCCTATATGAGCGACAAGCGAGGACGACCTCCCCCATGTCGGGTATCATACGGGACGGCCCGAGGTTTTAGATCTTGGGAGACCATCCATGCGCTCGACAGGCGACCGTATCCGCCACGCCATCAGTTTTGAAATCATCGGCCTCATGCTGATCGTTCCACTCGGAGCGATGGCGTTCCACATGCCGGCCGCCGATATGGGGATCGTCGGCATAGCCAGCGCGACGATCGCGACGGGGTGGAACTATCTCTACAATCTCGGCTTCGACCACCTGATGCGCCGGCTCACCGGCGGCACGCAAAAGTCCGCAGCGGTGCGGATCGCCCATGCGGTGGTGTTCGAGCTTGGTCTTCTCGTCGTGCTTCTGCCGCTGATCGCCTGGTATCTGGGGATCGGTCTCTGGCAGGCGCTGACGATGGATATCTCGTTCGCGCTGTTTTACGTGGTCTATGCCTTTGCCTTCAACTGGCTCTATGACCGGCTTTTCCCGCTGCCGGAATGGCAAGCGCAAAAGGCCGCCTGAACGGCGGCCTCCGGCTTGATGCCAAACTCTCTGGGTATCACTGTCGTCATTCTCAGGCTTGTCCCGAGGATGACGGAGGAGAGGTTTGCGGCCCTTTGCACAGGGACGGCTAGAAGCCGCGATCAGGCTTCCATCGAATAGCCCGCACCGCGAACGGTGCGGATGACATCCTGCATGTTGGAGAAGTTCAGCGCCTTGCGCAGGCGGCCGACATGCACGTCGACGGTGCGCTCGTCCACGTAGATATCGTGGCCCCAGACACCGTCCAGAAGCTGCGAGCGGGAGAAGACACGGCCGGGCGAGGCCATCAGGAATTCCAGAAGACGGAATTCCGTTGGCCCGAGACGGACTTCGCGGGTCTTGCGGTGGACGCGGTGGGTCTCGCGATCCAGCTCTATATCGCCGCAGCGCAGCACGCTGGACAGAACTTCAGGACGGGCGCGTCGCAGCATCGCCTTGACGCGAGCCATCAGCTCGGGCGTCGAGAACGGCTTGACGACATAATCGTCGGCACCGGTGGCAAGCCCGCGAACGCGCTCGCTTTCCTCGCCACGCGCCGTCAGCATGATAATCGGCAGCCGCTCGGTTTCCGGGCGCTGGCGAAGGCGGCGGCACAGTTCGATGCCGGAGACGCCCGGCAGCATCCAGTCGAGGATCAGGAGATCCGGCGTGCGTTCCTGCAGGCGGATCTCCGCCTCGTCACCACGCGGAATGGTCTCGACGTCATAGCCTTCGGCTTCCAGATTGTACCGGAGGAGGACGCTCAGCGCCTCCTCGTCTTCTACCACTGCGATCTTCGGCTGCATGCTCATCCTGCTCCGTAACCTTCAGCGCCGCGTTAGCTGGCGGCGCCGACCGTGTTCGAGGTGTCGTCCTTCGGGCGTTCGCCCTCCGGCTGGGCGCCGGTCGTCATGTAGTAGATGGTCTCTGCGATATTGGTGGCGTGGTCGCCGATGCGCTCGATGTTCTTGGCGCAGAACAGGAGATGCGTGCAGGTGGTGATGTTGCGCGGATCTTCCATCATGTAGGTCAAAAGCTCGCGGAAGAGCGAGGTGTACATAGCGTCGATCTCTTCGTCGCGCAGGCGGATGGCTTCCGCCTTCTCGGCCGAACGACCGACATAGACGTCGAGCACTTCTTTCAGCTGCACCAGAGCGAGATCGGACAGATGCTCGATGCCGCGGGCAAGCTTGCGCGGAACGCCGGTGCCCTGCACGGCGATGACGCGCTTGGCCGTGTTCTTGCCAAGGTCGCCGACGCGCTCGAGGTCTGCTGCGATGCGCAGCGTGCCGACGATTTCGCGAAGGTCGGCGGCCACCGGCTGGCGGCGGGCGATCGTGGTGATCGCCTTGTCCTGGATCTCGCGCTCGCCGTTGTCGAGGATCACGTCGTCCGAGATCACCTTCTGGGCAAGGTTGGTGTCGGAATTGACCAAAGCGCGCACGGCATCGCCGCACATCTGTTCGGCCAGACCGCCCATTTCCGAGATACGGCGGGTCAGGTACTGCAGTTCTTCATCGAAAGCCGATAGCGTATGGGTCGAAGCCATCTTGGTTCCTTCCGGAGACAATGCTCATCAAAGAGCGTGAGGGGTCACGGGCGACGCGGGAGTAACGGGAAACCGATCAGCCGAAGCGGCCGGTGACGTAATCCTGCGTGCGCTTTTCGCGCGGCGAGGTGAAGATCTTTGCGGTTTCGTCGAACTCCACCAGTTCGCCCAGATACATGAAGGCGGTCTGGCGCGAGACGCGGGCAGCCTGCTGCATGTTGTGGGTGACGATGACGATCGTGTATTCGGCGCGAAGTTCGTCGATCAGTTCCTCGATCTTGGCGGTCGAGAGCGGGTCGAGTGCCGAGGCCGGCTCGTCGAGCAGGATGATCTCCGGCTTGACGGCAACCGTGCGGGCGATGCAAAGGCGCTGCTGCTGGCCACCGGAAAGGCTGGTGCCGCCGGAATGCAGCTTGTCCTTGACCTCGTTCCACAAAGCGGCGCGACGCAGAGCCGCTTCGACGCGCTCGTCCATCTCGCTCTTGGAGACCTGTTCGTAGAGACGCACGCCAAAGGCGATGTTCTCGTAGATCGACATCGGGAAGGGCGTCGGCTTCTGGAAGACCATGCCGACCTTGGTGCGCAGCAGGTTCAGGTCCTGGTCGCGGTCGAGGATGTTCTTGCCATCGACCAGAACCTCACCGTCGGCTCGCTGCTTCGGGTAGAGTTCGTAGATGCGGTTCAGGACGCGCAGGAGCGTGGACTTGCCACAGCCGGACGGACCGATGAAGGCGGTGACGCTGCGTTCCGGCAGCACCATCGAGATGTTCTTCAGGGCCTTCGTCTCGCCGTAGTAGAAGTTGAGATTCTTGATCTCGATCTTCGAACGGTCGGAAACATTCTGCGGAGCAACTTTTTCCAAGGAAACCATAGTGGTCAATGTCCTTCTTTACGTCCGGTGAGGCTGCGGGCGATGATGCTCAGCGTCAGAACAGTGAGGGTGATGATAAGCGCGCCGGTCCAGGCAAGCTGCTGCCACTCCTGATAGGGGCTCAGCGCGAACTGGAAGATCGTCACCGGCAGGCTGGCGATCGGCGCATTGAGATTGCTGCTCCAGAACTGGTTGTTCAGAGCCGTGAAGAGAAGCGGCGCGGTTTCACCGGAGATGCGGGCGACGGCCAGCAGCACGCCGGTGACGATGCCCGACATCGCAGCGCGGTAGCCGACCGAACGGATGACGATCCAGCGCGGCGCGCCGATGGCGGTGCCGGCTTCACGCAGGGCGTTCGGCACGAGGCTCAGCATGTCTTCCGTGGTGCGGACGACGACCGGGATGACCAGGATCGCCAGCGCCACCGAACCGGCAAGGCCCGAGAAATGGCCCATCGGACGCACGATCAGTTCGTAGACGAACAGACCGATGATGATCGAGGGTGCCGACAGGAGAATGTCGTTGATGAAGCGGACGATCATCGTCAGCTTGCTGAAGCGTCCGTACTCGGCCATGTAGGTGCCGGCGAGAATGCCGATCGGCGTGCCGATGAGCATGGCGATGACCGAGACGATCACGCTGCCGTAGATGGCGTTGAGAAGGCCGCCGGCAGAGCCCGGAGGCGGCGTCATTTCGGTGAAGACCGCCAGGTTGAGGCCGGCAAGGCCCTTGTAGAGCAGCGCGCCGAGAATGAGCGCCAGCCAGGCAAGGCCGACCGCGGCTGCGCCGACGCACAGGCCCATCATCATCGCATTGGTCGCCTTGCGGCGCGCATAGATCGTCGTCATGGGATCAAGCTCCTGCCTGGCGACCCATCCGGAGCAGCATGTAGCGAGCGGCAGCCAGGATGATGAAGGTGATGAAGAAGAGGATGAGACCGAGCGACATCAGCGAGGACACGTAGACGTCGGCATCAGCCTCGGTGAATTCGTTGGCAATGGTCGCCGAAATCGTCGTGCCGGGCGCAATGATCGAGGCGCTGAGGCGGTGCGAGTTGCCGATGACGAAGGTGACGGCCATGGTTTCGCCGAGTGCACGGCCAAGCGCCAGCATGACGCCGCCCATGATGCCGACCCGGGTATGCGGGATGACGATGCGGCGAACGACTTCCCAGGTGGTGCAACCGATGCCGTAGGCGGATTCCTTGACAACGCCCGGAACCGTGTCGAACACGTCCTTGGTGATCGAGGCGATGAACGGCAGGATCATGATCGCCAGGATCAGCGACGAGGTCAGGATACCGATACCGTAGGCCGGGCCGGCGAAAAGGTCGGACAGGACCGGCACATTGGCGAAGATGTCGATGAGGAAGGGTTGCAGCGTTCTCTGCAGGAAGGGCGCGAAGACGAACAGACCCCAGATACCGTAGATGATCGAGGGAATGCCGGCCAGAAGCTCGACGGCGATGCCGATCGGGCGGCGCAGCGGACGCGGGCAGAGCTCGGTCAGGAACACGGCGATGCCGATACCGACAGGAACGGCGATGACGATGGCGATGGCAGCCGTGACGAGCGTACCGTAGATCGGCGCAAGCGCACCGAATGTCTCGGTAACAGGGCTCCAGCGCGCCGTCGTCAGGAAGGCGGGGCCGAACTTTGCCAGCGCTTCCCAGGAGCCGCTGACCAGGGACACGAAGACGCCGCCGAGGATCACGAGGACCGCGATGGCAGCCAGGCGGCAAGCCCAATGAAAGATCGTATCGGTCAGGGCGAAGTGCCGAACCACTTTTTCGCGCCTGTTATCGACGCGCTCCGCGATTGCCAAGGTCATGCTCCAGTCCTTGCATTTTGGCCGATTGAGGAGAAAAGGGGCGCGATCACCGCGCCCCTTTCAATCACCTTACTTCGTGGCAACGTCCTTGGACCACATGGTCTCGACGCTCTTGACGACAGCTTCCGGCATGGCGACGTAGTCGAGGTCATCAGCCATCTTGCCGCCGTTCTTGTAGGCCCAGCCGAAGAACTTCAGTGCTTCAGCGGTCGCAGCCTTGTCTTCCGGCTTCTTGTA
This sequence comes from Neorhizobium sp., assembly GCA_028283725.1. Taxonomy (GTDB): domain Bacteria; phylum Pseudomonadota; class Alphaproteobacteria; order Rhizobiales; family Rhizobiaceae; genus Neorhizobium. Next base: position 1,499,493 of record JAPWKC010000004.1, read on the forward strand.
GACGAGGATCCAGGTTGCCGAGGTCATCGGCCAGGTTTCTGCACCCGGCTGGTTGGCAAGGATCACGCCGTAGCCCGGCTGCGAGTTCCAGTCAGCGTTGGATGCAGCGGCAGCAAAGGTCTTGGCCGACGGCTCAACCTTCTTGCCATCCTTGTTGAGCATGTCAGCAAAGATCATCTTGTTCTGCTTGGCATAGGCGTATTCGACGTAACCGATCGAACCGGCAGCCTGCGTCACGTTGGCGGCAACGCCTTCATTGCCCTTGGCGCCAATGCCGACCGGCCATTCGAGAGCCTGAGCAACGCCAACCTTTTCCTTCCAGTCAGCCGAAACGTCGCCGAGGAAGTAGGAGAAGTTGAAGGTGGTGCCCGAGCCGTCCGAACGGTGAACGACAGCGATTGCCTGCGACGGCAGCTTGGAGTTCGGGTTCAGCTTCTTGATGGCAGCGTCGTCCCACTTGGTGATCTTGCCCTGGAAGATGTCGGCAAGCGTCTTGCCGTCCAGAACGAGTTCGCCCGGCTTGATGCCTTCGAGGTTTACGACCGGAACGATACCGCCCATGACCATCGGGAACTGAGCGAGACCGGCTTCATCGAGTTCCGAACCCTTGAGCGGAGCGTCGGAAGCGCCGAAGGTGACGGTCTTCGCCTTGATCTGCTTGATACCGCCGCCAGAACCGATCGACTGGTAGTTCAGGCCGATATTGGTTTCTTTCTTGTAGGCGTCAGCCCACTTTGCGTAGATCGGGTAAGGGAAGGTCGCGCCAGCGCCGGAAATGTCGGCAGCCTGGGAAACGGTGGTGACGAAGCCGGCAGCGGCGATCGCGAAGGCGAAGGCCATCGGGCGTACGATGGTGTTCATGAGGCTCTCCTCTTTAGGAATTCGGCCGGCACGTTGCGCCGGCGGCGGCACCCATTGCAGGGCATAATCGGTTTCGACGACACAGAAGAGACTGTCAGACAGGAGCGGGCAAACGCCCAAATCCTGCTTCACGACCCGCTGCGACACGATACCGGCTGATGTCCTACCGGCGCTCGCCAGCATCTCTTAGCGGCTGTACGCCACTGCTTTTATGTCAGTTCAGTGAAACATTTATGACAGTCTATATCGTTGATTTATAACGATTTAGACTTTGCACAGGTTTGCATCGAGACAGTTTTATGTCAAAATCTCACGGTAAACTCGGTGCCCTTGTCAATCTCGGACTTCACGATCAGGCGAGCCCGGTGGCGCGTGAGGATATGCTTGACGATGGCAAGCCCCAAACCGGTGCCTTTTTTGGACCGGCTGTCGGCGACGCTGACGCGATAAAAACGTTCGGTCAGGCGCGGAACATGTTCGGCCGGGATGCCCGGCCCGCTGTCGACGACGCTGACTTCCACCGCCTTTGCGGCATCGTGACGGACATAGACATCGACGCGCTTGCCCTCCTGCCCGTATTTGCAGGCGTTCTCGATGAGGTTCTCGAAGACCTGGACCAGCTCGTCTCTGTCGCCCAGAACATGAACGGGCGTATCGGGCATATGCAGCACGATCTCGACCCCGACATCCTCCGCAAGCGGCAGAAGCGCATCGCGGACATGGCCGATCAGCGGCACGAGATCGATCGTCTGGTCCGGCGCGATATGCGCCTTCAGTTCGAGCCGGGAAAGCGACAGGAGATCATCGACAAGCCGGCTCATGCGGGTGGCCTGATCGAACATGATGCCGAGAAAGCGGTCATGCGCCTTGGGATCGCCCTTGGCGGGCCCCTGGAGGGTTTCGATGAAGCCGCGCAGCGATGCAAGCGGCGTGCGCAGCTCATGGCTTGCATTGGCAACGAAATCCGACCGCATCCGGTCGATGCGGCGAAGCTCGGAAATGTCGCGGAAGACCATGAGATAGAGCGGGCCGGCAACCGGCCGCATGGGATCGTCCCGACCCGGATAATCGACCGGCGCGACCCGCACGATAAACACCCGCTCGGATGGCAGCCGTTCGGAATGCTCGATCTGGTTCGGCTCGCCGGTGGCAACCGTCTCGCGTACCATGTCGAGAATACCGGGGGAGCGAAGGCGACCCGTCAGATGCGCACCGGCCGGCAGCACGCCGAACAGCCGCTCGGCCGCACGGTTCTGGGCGAGAACGTTGACCTCGGCATCGAGCACGAAGGCCGGGCTGTCGATGGCCGCAAGCGTGGCTGCGATCGTCGGCAGGGGATCATAGACGTCCGGCTCGGGCAGTTCGGCGGTCGGCGCCTCCACGTTGACAATGGTCGGGCGCCTTGCCAGCACGACGGCCATCAGCAGCAGCCATGCGACGAGGACGCTTGGCCAACCAAGGCCTCCCGCCGCCGCGCCAATGGCAAGCAGCGATAAAAGCACAATCAACGGAGCTTCCCGGCCTGCGCGAGATTGCAGGACCGAGGCCAATTCTCTGAAGGTCATCAGAAGGACTGCCAAATAAGAACTTAATTTTCACCGGAATAGGGGCTCATATAACGCTTATATGACAGTTTTGCATCGGGCGCGGTGGATTGATGAAAAATCATCCGCGACACGATAGCCAAATCGCCTTGCGGCCATACATCAGATGAGGCCGCCCGGCAGATGACAGAATGGTGAAAGTGGGATCTCGGATGATGGCAGTTGACAATGGAACCGATGCAGAGGGCAGCCGCGCGGTTGCGCTTTCGGTCGATGGCAAGCAGCGAAACTTCGATATAGACGATCCGCATCTGCCGAAATGGATCCGCGACCACGCGCTGTCGTCAGGGGGCTATCCCTATGACGACAAGATGGACAAGGAGAAATACGACAAGCATCTGGAACGGCTGCAGATCGAGCTCGTCAAGGTGCAGTTCTCGCTGCAGGCGACCGGCAGGCGGCTGATGGCGCTGTTCGAGGGGCGCGATGCCGCCGGCAAGGGCGGCACGATCTTTTCCATCCGCTCCTATCTCAACCCGCGCTCGGCGCGTGTCGTCGCCCTTGCCAAACCATCAGAGACCGAGGCCGGACAATGGTATTTCCAGCGCTATGCCTCGCATTTTCCGACCAAGGGCGAGATCGTGCTCTTCGACCGGTCCTGGTACAACCGGGCCGTGGTCGAGCCTGTCATGGGCTTCTGCACACCGGAACAATACAAGAGCTTCATGAAGTCGGTGCCGCAGTTCGAAGACATGATCGTCGACGACGGCATCCATCTGTTCAAATTCTGGCTGGATATCGGGCAGGAAATGCAGCTGAAACGGTTTCATGACCGCCGGCATGATCCGCTGAAGGTCTGGAAACTGTCGCCGATGGACATCGCGGCACTGACCAAGTGGGACGACTATACGCAAAAGCGCGACGCGATGCTGGACATGACCCATTCGCACGAGGCGCCCTGGACCGTCGTTCTGGCGAACGACAAGCGACGGGCGCATCTTGCCGTCATCCGCCACATCCTTCTCTCGCTCGATTACGAGGGCAAGGATCTCGATGCCATCGGCTCCGTCGATGACGAGATACTCGTCACAGGGCCGCGCTTTCTGAAGTGATCGAAGCCGCCGATACGGGGCCGGATCACTGGCCGCTGGTCACTGGCCACCGATCACTGGCCCGGAAGGATGCGGATCGAATAGAGAAGCACCGACGTGCCGGCGCCACCGAGGCCGGCATTGATGACGAGGCGACCAGGCGCATTCGGCGCCAGCGTGCGATCGAAGGTGACGCGGAAGAGCGCCTCCTGCTTCTCCTGGGTGGCGGTGAAGCGGTGGCGCGCGCAATTGCCCAGACTGCCGAAATCGCAGCTGACCGAGAAGGGCACGCCCTGATTGAGGCCGGACTGGACTTCGACGGCGATGGTCGAACTCTTGCCCGCCATCTCACGCAGCAGATCTGCCGGAACGGTGAAGGCGATATCGCCGGCCGGGCCGGTATCGGCCGAGGCGATCCTGACCGCCGGGCCTTCCGAACCGGTGGCAGCGACGGCTGTCGCACGCGCCGCGGGACGGGCATTTGCGACGTCTGCCGGCTTGAAGATCTCGTTCCAGGCATCGGAGAAGCCGCCGCGCGGATCGAAATGCGAACCGTCTCCGCCATCGGCGCCGCCACGGCTGCCGGCCTTCATCGCATCCTGAATGACGGACTGGACCATGCCGCTCGTATAGAACCACCAGCAGCCGCCGGCGACGATCATCAGCGTGACCAGCCATGTGACCAGATGGGAAAGGAAACCCCGGCGCTTGCGCGGCTTGGCGGCGCGCTCCGGCGGCACATCAAGACCGGTCGGCGACGCGGAACCGGATCTTGAACGCTTGCCGGACTTCGCAGCCTTGCGGGCCGCCTTGTCGATGGCCTTCTGTTCTGACCTGCTCACCCTTCCCGAGGCCTTGCGGCCGCGGGTCTCGGGTTCGGCCATGGGGACGGCGACAGCGGGCGCATCGGCGCGCATGGATTGCGGGCGATCGGCCTCGATCGAGATCGCAGGACCTGCATCGGCCGCGACGGTGCGGGTTTCACCGCCAAGCGCGACATCCTCCGGCATGACCGGGTCGCCGCTCGTTTCGGCGGGCTCGTCGTGAAAGGCGCGCGCCCCTGCCGCCGGATGATCGAGAGACGGGCCGAGATCGGAGGAGACGGGGACCGGGTGCGGGACGCTGCGCAGGACCGGCTCGACCGGCGCCTGTGCGGGATGCGTCACCTGTTGTGCCGTTGGCGGGATCTGGGGCGATGGGGCACGCCGGCGCGTGTCGCCGCTCACGGCCGCGCTCATCGGCGCTTCGGCACGCATATCCTGCGCGGCCGATACTTCGCGCATCAATCGCTCGACCTCTTCGGCCTCGATCTCGCGGATCTTGTCTTCCAGACGCTTCTGCTGCTGCATGATGACAAGCGCATCGGTCACACCCTGCCGGCGAAGACCCGCATCCAGCGCCTGACGCGCCGACTGATAGATCTTGGCCCGCGCCTGACCGTTTGCACGATCCGACTTGTCGAGGGCACTTCTGATCGCTGTTTCCAAACCGCTCACTGCGGATCCTTCCGACTACGCCTGCGCTTGAGATCTTCGCCGAGACCTTCGTACATTTACTTCTCGGTAACTTCTTGTCGGCCGAACTGCAAGCGTGAACCCCTGCGGCTATCTGGGCGAAGATTGGGGAAAAGATGTGTCGTGCCATCGGACCGACCGGCCAAGCAGGGCAATCGCGCCGTCTTTCGTGAATGGTGGGCGGTGCCGATCAATGGGCGGTCATTGTCTCCCATGACCAGCGCAGAGGGCCGCCCCATGACACTGGTCGAAGGCTCATCAGGGCCTCATAAAGCCTCGCAGAGCCTCACCGGGGTCTGACGAAGGGGCCCCGCGAGCATGTTTTCCCGCTGGACGTTCGTCCGCTCACGATTTACGTTTGCGTAAACGTCAATGGAGGACGACGTCTTGCTGCCTGCCATCCTGAAGGAGCGGTTGAGATTGCCGCTGATCGCCTCGCCGCTGTTCATCATCTCGCATCCGGCTTTGACGCTGGCACAGTGCAAGGCCGGCGTGATCGGCGCCTTTCCGGCGCTCAACGCACGGCCGGAAAGCCAGCTCGACGACTGGCTGGCGATGATCACCGAGGCGCTTGCCGCCCATGACGCCGCCAATCCCGACCGGCCGTCGGCGCCCTTTGCCGTCAACCAGATCGTCCACACATCCAACCGCAGACTGGAGCACGACCTTTCGCTCTGCGTCAAATACCGGGTGCCGGTCGTGATTTCCTCGCTTGGCGCCGTGCCGGAGGTGAATGCCGCCGTGCATTCCTATGGCGGGATCGTGCTGCATGACGTGATCAACGACCGGCATGCCCGCTCGGCCATTCGCAAAGGCGCCGACGGACTGATCGCGGTGGCGGCAGGTGCAGGCGGCCATGCAGGCACGCTGTCGCCTTTCGCGCTGGTGCAGGAAATCCGCCAATGGTTCGACGGGCCGCTGCTGCTTGCAGGTGCGATCGCGACCGGCGGCGGCATTCTGGCGGCACAGGCGATGGGCGCCGACATGGCTTATGTCGGCTCACCCTTTATTGCGACAGAGGAAGCCCGCGCCAGCGAAGGATACAAGCAGATGCTCGTCGAGGCATCCGCCGCCGATATCGTCTATTCCAACTATTTCACCGGCATTCACGGCAATTACCTCAAGGGATCCGTCAGAAACACCGGGCTCGACCCGGACCACCTGCCCGAAGCGGACCCGTCGAAGATGGATTTCGACAAGGCTGCCAACGGCCCGAAAGCGTGGAAGGAAATCTGGGGTGCCGGTCAGGGCGTCGGTGCCATCCGCGCGGTCACATCCGTCGCCACCCTCATCGACCGGCTCGCCGACGAATACGAGGAAAGCCGGCGGAGGCTTTCGCTCTGACGCCTCCTACGGTGCGCCGATCAAGGATGGTGTGAGAAAATCACACGCCGAGGCGAAAACCGGCTTGAAATCACAGGCCGATGCCTGTATCAGCCGCATCACCGCAGCGATGGCACACGCCGCCGCAAGCATTAAGCCGCTTTAGCTCAGGTGGTAGAGCACATCATTCGTAATGATGGGGTCGCAGGTTCGAGTCCTGCAAGCGGCACCATTTTTCTCCCGAACACATCTCCATCACAGCACGTCGCCATGACCGCGTTTGCTTGTTGCCGCGATTGTCGCGCATGCTGCCGCTTGCAACAATCATGAGTTGACAGCGATTGTGCATTTTGATTGGCTTGATAAGTAATACTTAAAAATACGACGTGAGCGCTGGAGCGGGACGGTGCAATGCTGACATGCCGCGACCTTTGCGCATGACGAGTGTAGCGAACCAGCGTTTCGCCGAGATCGTCATGCCGCGCCTCGATGAGGGCTATCGGCTGGCACGGTGGCTGACGGGAAGCGCAACCGACGCCGAGGACGTGGTGCAGGAGGCCTGTATCAAGGCCTATCGTGCCATCGAGACCTTTACCGATATCAACGGTCGCGCCTGGTTTCTCACCATCGTGCGCAATTCGGGCCATAGCTGGCTTGCGAAACATCGCCCGCATGTGCTGGCCTTCATCGACGATATCGCCGATAACGAGAATGACGCTGGCCATCCCCTCAACGCCTCGCATCTGACCGGCCAGAAAACGCCCGAGGACAACCTGATCGCCAAGGACGAGGCCTTCCGGCTTGCAAGCGCGATAGACCTCCTGCCCATTCACCTGAGAGAAACGCTGATCCTGCGCGAGTACAACGACCTCAACTATCGCGATATCGCATCGATGACCGAGGTGCCGATCGGGACCGTCATGTCGCGCCTGGCCCGCGCGCGCCAGACACTCGCCGCTCTGTTGAAGGAGGAGGCGCGATGACGATCGATCACGAGACACGCCTGCTTCTGACCGCCTATCACGACGGCGGGCTTTCGGCCGGCGAAGTTCTGGCCTTCGAGAAACGGCTTGCGGCCGAACCCGAACTCCGGCAGGCGCTCGATGAGGTGGAAAGCCTGTCGCAATCGCTGTCGGCGGCCTTCGCGCGCCAACCGGCAGCGCCCGATGCGCTGCGCGACCGCATCCTCAGCCTTGCCGAAGCTTCGCCGGGCACGCCTTTTGCGGCAGCATCGACAACGAACGGCAATGGCGGCAGCGACGAGGACGAAGACCCTGCCGATATCGCAACTCTTGCGGCTCTGTCGGCCATGGCGCGCGGCCTTCCGCGCCGATCGGGCCCATCATGGCCTGCGCTTGCCGCCTCGCTGGTCGTCGGCGCCGTGCTCGGCGCCCTGACGATGACGGCATTCGACCGGCAGTCTCCCCTTGGCAGCGGCCCGGACAGAACCGTGCTCGACGCCGTTGTGGACAGTCATTTGCGGGCTCTCGCCGCGAACCAGCCGTTCGAGATCGCGTCTTCCGACAGACATGTGGTCAAGCCCTGGTTCAACGGCCGCACGACCATCGCGCCGAACGCGCCCGATCTTGCCGATCAGGGCTTTCCGCTGATCGGCGGTCGCGTCGATGTCATCGATGCCGAACCTGTTCCAAGCCTCGTCTATCGGCACGACCTGCATGTCATCAGCGTGACGATCACCGCATCGCCCGCCACAAGCGGCGCTGAAAAGGGCCGCGATGGCACGACCGTCGAAGAGTGGCGCGACGATGGCCTGACCTATTGGGCGGCGTCGGACCTCAACGCGACCGATCTTCGCCGGTTCGTCGCCATGTTTCGCCAGCGGACGTCGCCCGCTCCTTGACCAGAAACCCGTTTCACGCGGGCTCCATCGGTTGATCTGCGAAAAATATTCGCCGCAGATGGAATAAACGCCGAGCTTTCCCGGTTCTTGCTTTCGTGAGGAAACTCATGGGTGGGAGCCCATAAGGGGGTTGTTTGGCAGAGCTTGCGTCGTCACTTCTCTCCGGCATCGGCATCGGCGTGTCGATCGCCGCACCGATCGGCCCGATGAGCATTCTCTGCATCCAGCGCACGCTCTCCACCGGGCTATTTTCCGGCGTCGCCACCGGGTTCGGCATTGCGACCGTGCATCTGACCTATGGCGCGCTCGCCGTTCTCAGCCAGGCATCGTTCACTGCCGGCCAGCACGAGAGGGCCCTGTTCTTTGTTCTCTCCGGCACGCTGCTCTTCTGGTTCTCGATCCGCATCCTGCGGCGCGTCCCCATTCTGCAGGGGCCGCTCGAAAGCCGGCAGAGCCTTGTCATTGCCTATTTCGGCGCAGTGGGGCTCGGCCTCCTCAACCCGCTGACGCCGCTTCTTTTTGCCTCCGTGCTGCCAGGCTTCGGCCGGGCGGGCGATCTTCTGGTGCCTGTCGTCACCGGCATTTTCGCCGGCTCGCTCGGCTGGTGGCTGCTGCTCAGCGGCAGCGTCTCGATCCTGAAGGCCCGCCTCGACAGCGGCATGCTCAACCTCATCAACAAGGCGGCGGGCCTGATGCTCGCCGCGCTTGCGATCAGCATCGTCCTCGAAGGCTGCTCCAGCCTGCTTACCCCCTGAAAGCCTGCCCGAATTCACCGAACCCATTCCCGGCAATCCCATTCACACCAAAAGGATATTGCGATGAATAAGGTCACGACAACGCCCCTGCGCCGCCCTCTTTCCCTCCCCGATCAGGAATGCCGCACGGCCGTCGAGGCCGCCATGCTGGCGCTGATCGATGCGCTGGTGGAAAAAGGCATGATGCGACCGGCCGTGGCGCTGGCGCTTGCCGACGCATCCGAAGATCTCGCCATCCGGCTCGTCAGAAACCTGCCCGCCAACACCAACAAGCGCCGGCAGAACCAGCGGCCCTGAGAGGCTTCTGAGAATGACAACCGTCAGACGAGACCGGCCGCGCCCGACGCCAGATCCCTCACCCGTGCGGCAATCGCCATCGATGCCGTCAGTCCCGGCGATTCGATACCGTAGAGCGCGATGAGGCCGGGATGGCCCGTATCCGCCGGGCCCTGGATCAGGAAGTCGCCACCACCGCCCTCTTCCGGACCGGCGAGCTTGGGGCGCATGCCGGAATAGGCCGGCTGCAAGGCATCGTCCGGCAGGTCGGGCCAATAGCGGCGGATGGCGGCATAGAATTTGTCGGCGCGGCGCGGATCGACGTCGTAGTCGATCGCCTCCACCCATTCGACATCGGGACCGAAACGCCCCTGCCCGGCGAGATCGAGCGTCAGGTGGACGCCGAGCCCGCCCTTTTCCGGCACCGGATAGATGAGATGGGAGGCTGGTGCACGGCCGGACAGCGAGAAGTAACATCCTTTGGCATAATGGCACCGGGGAATGGCCGCCGCATCAAGGCCTGTGATGGAGCGCGACACCGACCATGCACCGAGCCCGGCCGCATTGACGACGAGCCGGGCATTGACCGTCGCCGGCTCGGCACCACCGACGGATAGCGTGATGCCATATCCGCCTCTACCGACAGGGTTTTCGACGATCGCGCCGCCCGTTACCGGGGCATTCAGCACGATCATGCCGCCGTGAGCCGCGACGTCTGCCTCAAAGGCCGCCATCAGCCCATGGCTGTCGATGATGCCGGTGGAGGGGGACAGAAGTGCCGCATGGCCTCGGATCTGCGGCTCCATGGCTTGCAACTCATCTCCGTCGATCAGCCGGCAATCATCGACGCCGTTGGCGCGTGCCTGAGACTGGAGCTTTTCCAGATAGGCGACCTCATCCTGCGAGGAGGCGACGACGAGCTTGCCGCAGGCGTGATGGGCGATGTGGCGGTCGCGGCAATAATCATAGAGGTTCTGCTTGCCGGCGACACAGAGTTTCGCCTTGAGGCTGCCGGTTGCATAATAGAGGCCGGCATGGATGACCTCGCTGTTGCGCGAGGATGTGATGCTGCCGATCAACGGTTCGGCCTCCAACACCATCACCTCGCGACCGGCGAGCGCCAGTTCACGGGCAATCGCAAGACCGACGACACCGGCGCCGATGACGACGCAATCCAGATCGAATATTTCGGTCATCGCGCCCGCCGCCCCTGCACGCCGCGCCCGGTCATACCGCTATCCGTCACGCCACCGGATGTTACGCCGCCATCTGCCATGCTCTTCTTTCCGCCCACGCCCTTCCCCACTTTTCCACTCATGCCGTTCGTCGCGCCGAAGGCGCTCCGGCCCGAAATGCTTCTGGCTTACGATGCGTCCAGCGCCGGGCGAGACTGTCGTCAGAGCCGCGAATGCGATATCGGTGATCGGAGCCTTCAATGACCTGACGCGCTGCCGGGGCCCGCATCATCCGGTTCCCGACCGTCATCCATCATCACCACCGGAGCGAGCCAACGCAATGCTGAACATCGTCTTTCTCGACCGTGACACGATCGGCCCGTCGGTCGATATCGCAAGGCCGGCCTTTGCGCATAGCTGGACCGAGTTCGGCAAGACGCCGGCCGACCTTGTGGGCGAGCGGATCAGGGATGCCGATATCGTCATCACCAACAAGGCGCCGATCCGCGCCGATGCGATCGCGGCCGCGACGAAGCTGAAGATGATCGCGGTTGCCGCCACCGGCTACGACGTGATCGACCTTGCGGCGGCCAAGGCACGCGGCATCACCGTCTCGAACGTGCGCGGCTATGCGGTGAACACCGTCCCGGAGCACACGTTCGCGCTGATCTTTGCGCTGCGCCGCTCGATCGTCGGTTTCCGCCAGGACGTGATCGATGGGGAATGGCAGCGGGCCAAGCAGTTCTGCTTCTTCAATCACCCGATCCGCGATCTCTCCGGCTCGACGCTCGGCATTTTCGGCAGCGGCTCGCTCGGGTCTTCGGTGGCGCGGATTGCGGAAGCCTTCGGCATTACCGTGCTGTTTGCCGGGCGCAAGGGCGCAAGCGACGTGCCGGCAGGCCGCACGGCCTTCGATCGCGTTCTTGCAGAGGCCGATATTCTGACCTTTCACATGCCGCTGACACCGCAGACGCGGGACATGATCGGGCTTGTGGAGTTCGAGGCGATGAAGCGCCGGCCGCTGATCATCAACACGGCACGCGGCGGCCTCGTCAACGAACGGGATCTGGTGACGGCGCTCGACCGCGGACTGATCTCGGGCGCAGGCTTCGATGTGCTGACACAGGAGCCGCCGGCCGCCGGCAATCCGCTGCTCGGCGTTCTCGGCCGGCCGAACGTGATCGTAACCCCGCATGTCGCCTGGGCCAGCGACGAGGCGATGCAATCGCTCTGGGCGCAGGTCATCTCGCATGTGGAAAATTTCGAGACGGGCGCGCCGACCAACGTGCTGTGACCGCGTCCTCTTCATCGCAGAACGGCCCCGTCGTGACGGGGCCGCTAATCGGAATTCTGTTATTACAATGAGGCTTTTACCCTACATCCAGTAGGGCGGTACGCCGTAATAATCGTAGACCCGGCGATCCTCGGCCTTGTACCAGCTATCGTCTTCCAGATCGTCATAGCGGGGAGCGCCGGTGATCTGGTCCTTGGTCAGGTCGATGCTGTAACCATCAAGCTGTTCGTTGTAACGCAGCTTCTCCCATGGCAGCGGATAGTAGTCATCGCCGATGCCGAGGAAGCCGCCGAAGCTCAGAACCGCATAGGCGACGCGGCCGCCACGCTTTTCGAGCAGAATGCGCTCGATCGAGCCAATTCGCTTGCCATCCGCACCATAGACCGCGGTGCCATCCACCTTGTCGCTGGCAATCAGCGCCGGGCTGTCCTTGACATAGGGATCCTGACCGGCTCGGGGTTCCTGATGAAGCATAACACACCTCCTTGTTGTTGTGCATTCATGGAGAACAAACCGGTGGCAGCGCGAAAGGTTCCGTGCGCCGCCGATGATCGACAGCGATTTGGGACGCCGCATTCCGCCATTCGGAAATGCCAAGAGACCAATTGACGTTTACGTCAAGGTTATTTAGTTTTCACCTTACATTGATGCTGGCCGGATTTCCGCCCGAATGGCATAATCCGGCGGCAAGTGCATGACTGTCGGCTGTCTCAAGGATGTTGGAGGACATTTCGGGACGGGCGACAATTCAGAGACAAGCGGCACCGGCGACATCTCTGCCGGCACCCTTCTGCAGCCTCGACGATGGCTGTGAGGTTCATGAGCAGGAACGGAGGAGGTTCCCGATGAGTGAAGTCCATGTCAGGGCGACGGACGGGCCTGCCAAGATCTGGCTTGCCTCCTATCCGCCGAACGTGCCGGCGGACATCCCGCCGTTGAAGCACCGTTCGCTTGGCGAGCTTTTCGAGGACAGTTGCAGCCTCTATGCCGACAGGCCCGCCTTTTCCAGCATGGGCAAGACGCTGACCTTCGCGCAGATCGATGCGGAAAGCCGCAAGGTGGCGGCCTGGCTGCAGGATCAGGGTTTCGGCAAGGGAGACCGGATCGCGGTCATGCTGCCGAACATTTTGCAGAACCCGGTCATCGTCTACGGCATCCTCAGAGCGGGCATGGTCGTGGTCAACGTCAACCCGCTCTATACGGTGCGCGAGCTCGAATACCAGTTGAAGGATGCCGGTGCGCAGGCGATCTTCGTGCTTGAGAATTTTGCTCATACGGTATCGAAGGCAATCCCGAAGACGGCCGTCAGCCATGTCGTGGTGGCGACGATGGGCGACATGCTGGGGCTCAAGGGGCACATCGTCAATTTCGTCGTGCGCAAGGTGAAGAAGCTGGTGCCGCGCTATTCGCTGCCATCGGCCCGCGCCTTCAAGGACGTGTTGCAGAAGGGGGAAGGCCTGACGCTGACGCCCGTTGCCGTTTCGGCCCATGACGTCGCTTTTCTGCAATATACGGGTGGAACGACGGGAGTTTCCAAGGGCGCCATCCTTACCCATGCGAACCTCCTCGCCAACAAGGAGCAGATGGGGCTGTGGCTGGAAAGCGCCTTCCTGACCAAGCGCCGGCCGCCGCAACTGCAATTCCTCTGCGCGCTGCCGCTCTACCATATCTTTGCACTCACCGTGAATTCACTGATGGGCGTGGCGACGGGCAGCCATAACGTGCTGATCGCCAACCCGCGCGACATTCCGGCGCTGGTGAAGGAGATCCACCAGCACAGGATCCATATCTTTCCGGGGCTCAACACGTTGTTCAATGCCCTGATGAACAATGCCGAGTTCGAGAAACTCGACTTCTCCTCGCTTCTCCTCGTCTTCGGCGGCGGCATGTCCGTGCAGCGGCCGGTTGCCGAGCGCTGGTACAAGATGACGGGATGCCCGATCACCGAGGGCTACGGGCTTTCGGAAACCTCCCCTGTCGCAACCGCCAACCGCTGTGACAGCTCGGAGTTTTCCGGCATGATCGGCCTGCCCGTGTCATCGACGGAAATCTCGATCCGCGACGACAATGGCAAGGACGTGGAACTCGGCGGCGTCGGCGAGATCTGCATTCGCGGGCCGCAGGTGATGGCCGGATACTGGAACCGCTCGGACGAGACGGCGCGCGCCATGACGCCCGACGGCTTTTTTCGCACCGGCGACATGGGCTATATGGATGCGCGCGGCTATACCAAGATCGTCGACCGGAAGAAGGACATGATCATCGTCTCCGGCTTCAACGTCTACCCGAACGAGATCGAGGAAGTGGCGGCGATGCATCCCGGCATTGCCGAATGCGCGGCGATCGGCGTGGCCGACGAACATTCCGGCGAAGCGGTGAAACTGTTTATCGTGCGCAAGGATGCAGCGATCACCGAGGCGGACGTGAAGGCGCATTGCGCCGCAAACCTCACCAATTACAAGCGGCCGCGTTTCATCGAGTTTCGCGAGCAATTGCCGAAATCGAATGTCGGCAAGATCCTGCGGCGCGAGTTGCGCGGGTGATGTTCAACCGTTGCATCGCTGCGACAGGCCGGCGAGAAGCAGCGGCGCCGAAGCAGCAAACGGACGTTCGGCGGTGGACGCACAATCCCTGCTGGACTAGCGATTTCCCCTATCAAGGCCATGAAGGCCGCAGGGAGTTCGCTTGAAGAACCTTGCCGGATTTGTCGTCCGAACGACATTGATCGCGACGCTTGCCGTTCTGGCCGCCTGCGCCGGCCGGCCGCAGGGCGTGCTCGTGGCACAGACGATCGCCGCGACCGATACATCCAAGATCGATGTGATGGTGGCAACGACCCGCAGCGCCTCGGAAACGCCGGGCATCCTGTTTTCCGGCGAGCGCGACCGGGGCGTGCATGTGACCGAAATCACGGTCTCCATTCCCCCCGATGGCAGGCGCGACATCGGCCAAGTGCAATGGCCGAAGAAACTCCCCGCCAATGCGGAAAAGGAATTCGCCACCATTGCGGTGAAACCCACGACGCTGCCCGGCGCGCATTCCTGGCTTTCGAAAAACCTGCCCAAAAGCCGCCGCGTGCTCGTCTTCGTCCACGGTTTCAACAATCGCTACGAGGATGCCGTCTACAGGTTTGCGCAGATCGTGCACGATTCGAAGGCCGATGTGGCGCCTGTGCTTTTCACATGGCCGTCGCGCGGCAGCATTTTTGCCTATAACTACGACAAGGAAAGCACCAACTATTCCCGCGATGCGCTGGAGACGATGCTGACGCGGCTGGCGAACGACCCGCAAGTGGGCGAAGTGACCGTCATGGCCCATTCGATGGGCTCGTGGCTGACGGTCGAGGCGCTTCGGCAGATGGCAATCCGCCATGGTTCGGTCGCACCGAAGATCAAGAACGTCATCCTTGCCTCGCCCGATCTGGACGTCGATGTGTTCGGCAATCAGTTCGCGGCGCTCGGGCCGAAGCATCCGAAATTCACGCTTTTCGTTTCGCGCGACGACCGGGCGCTGTCGCTGTCGCGCCGGATTTCCGGCAATATAGAACGGCTGGGCCAAGTGGACCCGACGGTCGAACCCTATCGCAGCCAATTCGAGAAGGCCGGGATTACCGTGCTCGACCTGACCAAGCTCAAGGTCAACGATCCGCTCAATCACGGCAAATTCGCCGAAAGCCCGGAAGTGGTTCAACTGATCGGCAATCGCCTGATCGCCGGCCAGACGATCACCGATTCGTCCATCGGCATCGGCGACAGGCTGGGTGCCGTGGCGCTTGGTGCGGCACAGACGGTGGGCGGGGCGGCAAGTCTTGCGGTCAGCGCGCCGATCTCGGTCTTCGACCCCAATACCCGTGCGACCTATGGCGAGCAGGTGGACCGGTTGGGCAATGCTGTCGGCAACACCGTGACGACGGCCGCGGGGCAATAAATCCGCCGGACCGACGTCACTTCGCAGCCGCAGCACGCTTGATTTGACGGCGAAAGCGAATAGGTTCCCGTTCAGCTTATAAAGAGTGCGAGGAGCTCCCATGAAGGCCATCGTCCAAGACCTGAAGTCCACCGTCGCAAAGACCGATGCCACGGATATCCGTGCCGCGTTTGCCGCCGATGCTGGCCGGTTCGACAAATTCAGCGCCCGTTTCGACGACCTGCTGATGGACTATTCCAAGACCGCGGTGAATGACGAGATCCTTAAGCTTCTCGAAAAACTGGCGGCCGAGGGCGGCGTCGCCAAGAAGCGCGACGAGATGTTTTCGGGCGTCGAGATCAACTTCACCGAGGGCCGCGCCGTTCTGCACACCGCGCTGCGCAACCGCTCCAACACTCCGGTTCTCGTCGACGGCCGCGATGTCATGCCCGACGTCAATGCCGTGCTGGCGGCGATGGGTACGTTTGCCGACGGCATCCGCTCGGGCACACTCAAAGGCGCGACCGGCAAAAAGATCACCGACGTCGTCAATATCGGCATCGGCGGCTCGGATCTCGGCCCTGTCATGGCGACGATCGCGCTGTCGCCTTTCCATGACGGCCCGAAGGCCCATTTCGTCTCCAATGTCGACGGCGCGCATATTGCCGAGACGCTGAAATTGGTCGAAGCCGAGACGACGCTGTTCATCATCGCGTCGAAGACCTTCACCACAATCGAGACGATGACGAATGCCGCCACCGCGCGCGCCTTCATTGCCGATGCGCTGGGCGATGCGGCCGTGAAGCATCATTTCTGCGCCGTTTCGACCGCGCTCGACAAGGTTGCCGCCTTCGGCATCGATACGGATCGCGTCTTCGGCTTCTGGGATTGGGTCGGCGGCCGCTACTCGATCTGGTCGGCGATCGGCCTGCCGCTGATGCTCGCCGTCGGACCGGAAAACTTCGGCAAGTTTCTCGACGGCGCCCATGCGATGGACAACCATTTCCGCACGGCCCCGGTGACGGAAAACCTTCCGATGCTGCTCGGCCTGATCGGCTTCTATCACCGCAATGTGCTGGATTACCCGACCCGCGCCATTCTGCCCTATGACCAGCGGCTCCTGCGCTTCCCGGCCTATCTGCAGCAGCTCGACATGGAATCGAACGGCAAGGGCGTGACGATCGACGGCACGCCGGTCGAGGGCCAGTCGGGTCCGGCCGTCTGGGGCGAGCCCGGCACCAATGGCCAGCACGCCTTCTATCAGCTGATCCACCAGGGCACGAGCATCATCCCGACCGAATTCATGATCGCTGCCAACGGTTTCGAGCCGAACCTGCGGCACCAGCATGACCTGTTGATCGCCAATTGCCTGGCGCAGTCGGAAGCGCTGATGAAGGGGCGTAGCTTCGACGAGGCCAAGGCGCAGCTGACCTCGAAGGGCATGGACGACAAGAAGGCCGATTTCATTGCGCCGCATCGGGTCTTTACCGGCAACCGGCCGTCGATCACCTTCGTCTACGACCAGCTGACGCCATTTGCGCTCGGCCGACTGATCGCGCTCTACGAGCATCGCGTCTTCGTCGAAGGCGTACTCTTCCGCATCAATTCCTTTGACCAGTGGGGCGTCGAGCTCGGCAAGGAACTGGCAACCGGGCTGCTGCCGGTCGTGGAGGGCAAGGAAAGCGCCGAGAGCCACGATTCCTCGACGCAGGGTCTGGTGAAGGTTCTGGCTGGCCTGAAGAAATAAGTGACAATCAGTCACATTTAGACTTATGGTCCCGTCCGACACAGTCAGGGCGGGACCATGATCAGAAGGCTGAAGCAGATAATTCACTTTCTCTTGCAGCCGCTGCGCCTTCTCGGCGCATGGCTGGACCGCGAGCTGATGGGCACACCGATTGCCGAGCAGCCGCCTCTCATTCGCAACGAAATCCTGAAACTGCGCGCCCAATCGGTGGACCGGCTATCGACCGCCTGCTTTTCGCTTGGGGCGGCAGGGGCGCTTGCGCCTGTCGTGGCCGCGATCCTTCGCGGCGGCAATATGCCGGGCCTTGAATGTGCCCCGTCTCAACGCGACAGCATTATCTCGCTGCAATGCCTCGCACCATCGCTCGCGGCCGGCGATGCGCGCTGGACGGTGCAGGATGTTGTCGGCGTTGCACTTCCCGTCGCCCTTTGGCTCATATTCGGCTTTGTGCTACATATGATCGGCGAAATTTTTCTGACGAAACTTGGAGATCATCCATGAGCGCGGAGATGAGCATCGGCTACATGATCTATGGCGGCACCGGCGCTGTTCTGCTGGTCATCGCCCTGATCGTTCTCTACCGCCTGCGCCATAGCTGACACAGGCGGCAAAACAGTCTTCAGAGGCCGATTTCGTGCGCGAAGGGCGGGTTGGCGCCGGCACGCGACACCGTGACGGCGGCAGCCCTGGCGCCAAGTGAAAGAGCCTTGGCGATCTGTTCTTCCGAGAGGCTTGCCACCTGCGCCTTGGTGAGCAGGTTCTGCATCTTGAGGGATGCGAGAACGCCCGCATCGAATGTGTCTCCGGCGCCGACCGTATCGACAACCGTCACCTTTTCGCTTGCCACCGTCACCTTGTGGCTTGCCGTATAGCCAACGGCTCCATCGGCGCCGCGGGTGACGACGACGAGCTTTGCGCCATGATGCAGCCAGTGACGGGCAAGCGTATCCTCATCGCCCTCAAGGCCGAACCAGGCGAGATCCTCATCGGAAAACTTGACGATATCGGACATGGCGACCATACGGCGGATGCGGGCCAGATGCGAGGCCTTGTCCTTGATGAAGCCGGGGCGGATGTTCGGGTCGAGCGAGATGACACGCTTGTCGTGCTCGCGTTTCATCAGCGCTTCATAGGTGGCGCCGCAAGGCTCCGGGATGAGGCTGATCGCGCCGAAATGCAGTGCCTCGCAATCATCGCCAAGAGCGGGAAGATCCGCCTCGGTGATCATCCGGCCAGCGGTGTTTTCGTCATAGAAGGCGTAGGATGCGTGGCCGTTGGTCAATTTGACGAAGGCGATCGTCGTCGGGCGCGCCAGCGTGGCGCAATAGCTGAAATCGACATGGCTATCGCGCAGCGTGTTGCGCAGGATATCGCCCATCATATCGTCGGAAAGGCCGGTAAAGAAGCCGGTCGGCTGGCCGAGACGGCCGAGCGCGATCGCCGTATTGAAAACCGCGCCGCCGGCATAGGGCGCAAAGCCCGCTTCCTTCAGCGTGGTTTCCCGCGGCAGCATGTCGATCAACGCTTCGCCACAGCACACAATCATGATGTCCTCCCAAGACACTCCCACCCGCTTCTCCAACGGGCTCACCACAACAGGAATAGGCGAGCTTTTGTCGCTTGGCTAGGGCAAAAGCTCGCCTTTTGACTATGCTTACTTCGGCAGTTCGGTGATGCCGCCGTGACGGCCCGACCATGCCAGCGGGGCGTCGAGGAAGGCTTCGACTTCCGAGAGCGTCTTCTCATCGAAGAGTTTCTGGTCGCGGGCAACGGCCAGCACGTTGCGCCATGTGGCGATGTGGTGGAACTGGATCTTGCCATCGGCAAAGCGCAGCGCGCCTTCATCGAAGATGCCGTAGTAGAACAGCGCCATACCGTGATCGACAATGCCGCCGGCCGCGCGGATGGCATCGATAAACTTGAACATCGAGCCGCCGGCCGTCGTCAGGTCCTCGATGACGAGAACGCGCGCACCTTCCGGCATATGGCCTTCGATCTGGGCGTTGCGGCCGTGGCCCTTCGGCTGCTTGCGCACATAGATCATCGGCAGCGACAGGCGCTCGGCGAGGAAGGCGGCGAAGGGAATGCCGGCCGTCTCGCCGCCGGCGACACAGTCGAATTTCTCGAAGCCGGCGTCACGCATGATCGTGGCGGCAGCGAAATCCATGATGGTCGAGCGGATGCGCGGATAGGAAATCAGCTTGCGGCAGTCGATATAGACCGGGCTCATCATGCCCGAGGCAAACTTGTAGGGCTCGTCGGCGCGAAAATGGACCGCTCCGATCTCCCAGAGCATCTTGGCCATCAGTTCGGCCATTACGTTCTTGTCCGTGAATGTGGTCTGTATCATCGCCGCGCTCCTACTTGCTGAAACCACGCGCCGCCATAGCAGCAAGCGGCCCGGCACGCCAGCGGCAAGCGGGCGACAGATCAAAGTTTTCAGGCCGAGGTGCGGTTTTCGCTGTCGTTGTCGACGACCGGATGCAGATATCCGGCCATTTCGACGCGATTTCGCCCGGCGCGCTTGGCCTCGTATAGGGCGGCATCCGCCTGGCTCAGAACCGTTTCGAACGGCGAACCAGCCTGTGTGCCGGTGGCAACGCCGGCGCTCACCGTCGGCTGGACGATGCCGCGCTCGAACACGATGCGACGGGACGCAAAGCGCTGCAGCACGTCGGTTGCTATAAGCTCCGCCCTGCCCGGCATGACATTGTCGATCAGAACCGCGAATTCCTCGCCGCCCAGACGCGTGGCCGTGCTGTCGCGGCCGAGAACGGCATGGAGGTCTTCCGCAAAGGCCTTCAGCACGAGATCGCCACAGGCATGGCCGAACTGGTCGTTGATCGACTTGAAGCGATCGATATCCAGAACGATGATGGCGCTCGATACACCGAGAACGCGGGTGCCGTGCTGCTCGAACAAAGCGCGGCGGTTCAACAGGCCGGTCAGCGGATCGGTCAGCGCCTCGCGGCGATGGTGGGCGGCAAGACGCCATTGATGCAGGGCAAGCGAGAGCGCGCCGATCCCCGTCATGCCGGCAATGCAGACGCCGATATTGAGGTTCTCCGCCCAGTTGTCGGGAACTCTTGCGAGCGTCCACTCGCCATTGGCGATCAGCATCGTTGCGCATAGGGCAAAGGTCGTTGCGCTCATCAGGTAGAGGACCGACATGCCGGTCAGCGGCACCGGCGCTTCCGTGCGGGCACACCAGTACTGATGCGCCGTACCGGCAAGAAGGATTGCCGTCGCGACATTCATGATGACAAGGCCAAGGCCGTTCAGCCCGACCAGCATGCAGGGAGCGCCTGCCGCAATCGTCACCAGCGCCAGAAGGCCCGCCACGCGCCATGGCTTTATCCCGGTGCGGAACTGTATCGAGGCTGCATAGATGACGCTGAACCCGCCCATCAGCAGAGAATAGGCAACGGCGCCGAGGATCGCCCCCATATGGGAGCCATAGAGATTGTAGGTCAGTATTCCCGAGATCGTCAGCGCAAGAGCTGCAACCAAGGTCAGAAGAAAAGACTCTGTCCGGCGCGAAACCCAAGTCCCGAACAGAGTGACCATGAGGCACGCTGCCGACAAGCCAAGCGCAAGCAGAAGAGATTGGTAATCGAGCATCATGCTTGTCGCTCTCTTCTTAAAATGAAAAGGCACTTAAATATGTATTGGGGACGCTACTCGGCGTTTCTCTCCAAAAGGTTACTATCACTTCCCAAAGGCATCACGATCCCGCAATCGGACACCGGGTCGCCCGGTGTCCGATTATAAGACCCTGTCGGAATTACTTCAACCTTCCGATACGTCCCAATGCAGCGGAAACATCGGGTCGAAGACGGTGATCGGGCCTTCGGCCGTTTCGCGCTTGTCGGGGAAGGCCACCGGCTGATCGCGCTTCACCATGGTGATCCGCTCCTCGTTCGGCGCCAGCCCATACCATGCCGGACCGTTGAGCGAGGCGAAGGCTTCCAGCCTGTCGAGCGCGTTCTCCTGCTCGAAGACATGCGCAAGGCAGCTCATCGTGTTGACCGACGTATAGATGCCGGCGCAGCCGCAGGCGCATTCCTTCAACGGATCGAGATGCGGTGCGGAATCGGTGCCGAGGAAGAAGCGGGCATCGCCCGATGTGGCGGCAGCGCGCAGGGCCAAACGGTGGTTCTCGCGCTTGGCAACCGGAAGGCAGTAATAATGGGGGCGGATGCCGCCGACGAGGATGGCGTTGCGGTTGATGATCAGGTGATGGGTGGTGATCGTGCCGGCAAGATTGTTTCTCGCCGACTTGATGTAGTTGACGCCGTCCTCGGTGGTGACGTGTTCCATCGTCACCTTGAGGTCCGGCAGGCGCTTGCGAAGGGGATCGAGCACCGTTTCGATGAAGACGGCCTCGCGGTCGAAGATATCGACCTCGGGCGTCGTCACCTCGCCATGCACGCACATGGGAAGGCCGATCTTGGCCATGCGCTCCAGCGCCGGCATCGCCTTGTCGAAATCGCGCACACCGCCATGCGAATTGGTCGTGGCACCGGCCGGGTAAAGCTTGACCGCGTGGATCAGGCCGCTCTTGACGCCCTCTTCCAGATCATCCGGATCGGTATGCTCTGTGAGATAGAGCGTCATCAGCGGCTCGAAACGATCCCCCTTCGGCAGCGCTGCCATGATGCGCTCGCGATAGGCGCGGGCATCGGCCGTGGTCACGACCGGCGGCACAAGGTTCGGCATGATGATGGCGCGGGCGAAATGGCGGCTGGTATCGGCAACCACGCCTTCCAGAACGGCGCCGTCGCGCAGGTGAAGATGCCAGTCGTCCGGGCGGCGGAGGGTGATCGTGTTCATCGCGGTTCCCATCATGATGCTACCGGCTGCCATTAGCACCATCCCGAAGGCAAACACAATGTGCGAGGCGGCGCCCCCGGCTTGCGGCGATACGAGGCTCTTATCGGGCTTATATTAACCTTCACGCAAATGTGCCCGGTGATTGAAGCCTTTCTTTACGGAATCGCTATGGGTGCAAGGAACCGGTGAGCCGCTTTCCACGTTCGAGCATCGATTACAAGGTTCTGTTGATCGGAGAAGGCGATGAAAGCCCACGGATCGAAAGCCATGAAGGGATTTGCAGTTGCAGCCGGCGCTGCCGTGGCGCTGTGCGGTATGACTGTTTCTCCCGGTGCCAAGGAGCGGGAGAGCCTGCAGCTCGTCGCCGCCATGCAGACCGAATGCGACCAGCTCGCAGGCAGCCCCTACGACGAGCGCCGCAATGCAAGCTTTGCGCCGGTCGACATTTCGCGCATCGACGGACGGGCGGTGGATTCCTGCCGTATGGCCTATGAGGCAACCGGCAATCCGCGCTTTGCCTACCAGCTCGGCCGCGCTCTCAACAATTCCACCGAGCCTGAGCAGGCCATGGGCGCCTATCATTCGGCGGCACAGGCCGGCTATCCGGCCGCAAAAGTGAATTTCGGCATGCTGATGGGGCGGCTCGGAGACGACGATGCGCAGTTTCGGCTCTACAGCGAGGCTGCAACCGGCGGCAACAGACTTGCCGCCTACAATCTCGGCGTCGCCTATCGTGACGGTCTCGGCACGAAACCGGATGTGACGAAGGCGCTCGACTGGTTCGGCAAGGCTGCCGCCGAAGGTGACGATACCGCCGCATTCAACATCGGCGCCATCTATGACGAAGGCAATCTCGTGCCGCAGGACGACCAGACGGCAATCGCCTGGTACGACCTTGCCGCCCAGCGCGGCAATACCGATGCGATGATCAATCTCGGCCTGATGTACGAAGCCGGCGAAGGCATTGCAGCCGACACGTCCAAGGCCGCCGACATGTACAAGAAGGCCGCCGAGAACGGCGATGTGTTTGGCGCCTACAAGTTTCTGGAACTGCAGCAGATGGGCGCCGTGCAGGCACCGCCGCAGGATGCCGCAGACGACGAGCTGAACACGCTCGTTCTGAAGCCCGGCGATGTGGAGCCGCAGGTTCCGACGCGCGCCGATATCTAAGGGTTAAACATACCAACCGGAAGAGGCGGCGATGCCATCGGCACCGCCGCTTTTTTCGTACCGCTTCAGATCTCGCCTGCCTGCGGACCCCAGACATCGGTCATGGCGAATCCATCCGACAGCGGGTCGAACGGATCGAGCGAGACCTGATGCAGGCCAAAGGTGAAGCCACGGCCGGTGATGGTCGGGATGATGGCCAGACGCCCCGCGACCTCGGTTTGTGCCGCAAGGCCGATCTCGAACTCGGAGCCGATGATCGAGCGCGACTTGAAACTGTCGCCCACCGATACTTTTCCCCGCGCATGCAGGGCCGCGAGATTGGCGGAGTTGCCGGTGCCGCAGGGCGAACGATCCGCTCGGCCTGGCCACATCGTGGTGCAGGTCCTGACCGTGCCGTCTTCTTCGACATCGCGGAACATCACGTAGGCGACACCTGAAATGGCCGGGATTTCCGGATGCACCACCGGCACCTGCCGGTTGATCAGGTCCTTCAGCACCATGCCGGCGCGCACGAGCGCTGCGGCATTGGCCTTTTCGATCTTCATACCGATCTGCGAGACATCGACGAGGCCGTAGAAAATGCCGCCATAGCAGAGGTCGAGCGTGATGCGCCCCCATTCCGGCGTGTCGATCTCCAGATCCAGCTGGTGGACGAAGGACGGAACCATGGTGAGTTTCACCTTTTCGCAGCGACCGTCGCGGCAGGTGGCGGTGGCGCGGACGAGGCCGGCTGCCGTCTCCAGCGTCACGATCGTCTCCGGCTCCTTCATCTCGACGATGCCGGATTCGAGCAGCGCCGTGGTGACGCAGATCGAATTCGAGCCGGAACTGGCATGGGCCTGATCGGGCTGGAGAATGATGAAGGCGGCATCCGCATCCGGGTGCTTGGCCGGCAGGAGAAGATTGACCGAGCCGATCGGCGCACCGCGCGGCTCAAGGCAGAGGAAGCGGCGCAGTTCCTGGCCCTTCGGATCCGTGTTCAGCCAGGCCAGCTGCTCGGCAACCGTTGCGCCCGGTATCTTCGGCACGCCGCCGATGGCGACCTTGCCGATTTCCCCCTCGCAATGAACGTCGAGAAGCTGGATCGTCCGCTTCCATCTCATCGTCTTACTCCCGCCGGAAACGCTTTCGCCGGCCATGACGTGCCTGAATTCAACGACGCAGCAGAGGTGCGGCGCGCACCAAGGCATAGCGCAGGCTACAGCGTTTGCAATGGGCTTGGCGACAATGCAGCCGGCCCGGCGTCATCGCAGCCAGGCGTAGCCGAGATCGAGCTGCTGGCGGCCGTTGCTGAAATAATAGGGAAGATGCAGGGTTTCCGGCGCAGAGAGGCGGCGCCCCTGCGCTGCCGGAACAGTCGAAAGATCCGGGATGGCGCCGGCATCATGGCCCGGCTTCAGATACCAGACGACGAGGATCGGCGATCCGAGAACGAGCCGATCGGGAAACTCGCCGGAGGCCTGCTCGAGATTGATGACCGGCAGTTCGGGAAACTGCATGCGCATATTGCCGGCCAGATGCATGCCGCCGGCCACGATGCCGACCGGCACGCCCTCGCCGCGAAGACGATCGGCCGCATCGGCAAAGGGAATGTTGATGCGGTTCGCAGAACCGGTCAGGCCCGCCGTCCATGTCTTGCCGGCGAGCGGCAGAAGCGTGATCACCATCAGGACGATAAGGAAGGGCACCAGACGCCGAAACACCCGCGGCATGTCGAAGCCGGCGCGATCGAGCTTGAGCACGAGATAGAGGGGGAGGACCAGAAGGTACGGGTCCAGCCAGCGTTCGGTGATCTTGGTCGTGCCGGTGATCAGGATGACGGCAACCACGCCGACCAGCGACACGACCATCATGCGACCGATCAGCCGCGTGTGGCTATCCTGCGCGCGGGACAGAGGGGCCAACGCCTTGATACGGGCCGCGACAGACAGCGCCACGACACCGAGCCCACCGAAGGCGAGACAGGCCAGTACCAGCGACAGAAGCGCCTTCATGACCCGGACGAGACCATGCGGCGCGTTCGGATCGACCATCTTTTCGAGCGTACCCTGCGTCGCCATGCCGACATGGCCGACCAGCCATGCGGCGTGCGGGAGGATGATCGCAAGCGCCAGAACCGCCGTTACCAGCACGCGCCAGTCGAACAGCCGCGACCGCCATGCGGTTTCGCAAAAGATCGCGACCACGGCTGCGGCCGGCAGGAGGACGAAATTGTATTTCGAGATCGTTCCGATACCGATCGCCAATCCGAGCACCGCGTAGCTGAAGAGGCTCGGGCGCGCCAATGTACGAAACAGGCCGAAGAGAAACAGCGAGGTCGCCATCAAAACGGCGACCGTATGGGTCAGATCCTGCTGCGGCATGTAGGAGACCTGCGGCAGGGTGACGAGGCTCATCATGGCGAAGGCCACGATCGACGGGCGCCGGTCGATCTCGCGCGCGGCAAGCCCGTAGAAAAGGTAGCACAGGAAAAGCGTCAGGAATTTCGGCAAAGCCAGCGCAAAGACCGAGATGCCGAGGATATCGACGAACAGGTTCTGGACCCAGTTGAAGAAAGGCGGCTGCGGACCGTAGCCGAGAAGCCAGTATTGCGAGAAGAGCGACTGTTCCGCCTCGTCGAGCGTCAGCGCATTGGGCAAAGACAGGCGAAGGATGATGCTCACGGCGCAATAGATGCCGAGAACCAATGCCGCCGGGCCAAGCCCGCCCATGAGGAAGCTCGCCAGCCCTTTTTGCGCTTTCGCGCCCGCCTCATTCGCCATCATGCTCATTCCGTCCGACCCGATCCATCATCGTCGGATCAAGCAGGTCGCACGACGCGACCCAGCAATCAACAGCGATTGCACGAGGCGCGATCAACAGGGCGGTATCGATTGTGAAGAAGAAGGGAAAGAATGGCGCACCCGAAGAGATTCGAACTCCTGACCCCCAGATTCGTAGTCTGGTGCTCTATCCAGCTGAGCTACGGGTGCGTCTGCAAGCAGTTCGTTTCTGCTTGCGTGGCGCTCATCTACTAAGCGGCGCCGATGATTGCAAGCAGTTTTACCGCAGCTTCTGTCATTTAAATTTCATCTATCTGTTATTTAAAGATAATTTTGATTTTTTGAAAATCACGCCCTGGCGCGGTAGTCATCGAGCGATACCGGGCGGTCCGGAATTTCGACACGGAACAAGGTGCCGGGACCGGGCTTTTCGACCAGCGCGATCGTTCCACCATGCGCCAGAACCAGTTCACGGGCGATGACGAGGCCGAGACCGGTGCCGCCGGAACGTGCCGAGCCACGGAATGCCGAAAACAGATTTTCGCGTGCCTTGCGCGGCATGCCGGGGCCGGTGTCATCGACGGTGATGGCGACGACGGAGCCGACGCGATGGGCCGTCAGCGTGACACGGCGCACCATGGACTGGTCGTCCGGATCGAAAGCCAGAAGCGCCTGCATGGCATTGCGGCACAGATTGTGGATGACACGGAAGATCTGCTCGCTGTCGCAATCGATCTCGACATCGGGTGCAATCTGCTCGACGAATTCGATGCCGGCATCGGGATCGATCGCCAGCATCTCGCGGACGTCCTGGCAGAGATCGGCAAGCCGAACCCGGCGGCGGCGGGGTGCTGCCTCGGAGGCCTGACCATAGGCCAGCACTTCGTTGGTGTAGCCGACGGCCCTGTCGATGGTGCGCAGCAGCTTTGGCGCAAAGCTTCTCACCATCGGGTCCTCGACATCCGTCAGACGGTCGGACATCAGCTGGGCCGAGGCGAGGATGTTGCGCATGTCATGATTGATCTTCGACACGGCAAGACCGAGATCGACGAGGTTCTTCTGCTGTTTCAGCGTCCGTTGCAACTCGGTCTGCATCGAAGCCAGATGCCGCCCGGCAACGGCAAGCTCGCCGCCGGCGCCATCGGCCGTGAAGATGCGCTCGGGGTCCTGCGGCTTTTCGGAAAACAGCTGCATGCTGAGCGTCAGCCGCCGGATCGGCAGGATCATCATCCTGTTGATGGCAAGGAAGATCAGCACCGCGGTGATCAGCGAGATCAGGAGCGACAGGAGAAACATCGTCTTTGAATATTTCCACATGTCCAGGCGAAGCGCCTTGTCGGTCATCACCAGTTCGATGACCATGTCGCTTTCGCCGACGGGGCCGTAGACGCGCATGATGCGATCGCCGCCGAAGAACAAAGTATCGAGCGCGTCGCGCATCGATGCGAGCATCGTCGTGTGGGCCACATCATAGACTTCATCGATCTGCGGCTGGGTGTCGGTTGCCGCAAGAAGCCGCGACGTGCCGTCCTTGCGCAGGGCGATCACCTTGGTGCCGGTCGCAAGCAGGGTGTCGTTCTGCACTGCGCGGGGCAGTTCAGCCGGCTGAAGGCCATCGATGACGATGCCGGCGGCGGCGGCCGTATCCAGCCGGTCGCGCAGCCAGTTCATCCGCATGCCGGCGATCGACGGCATGAAAATGAGCACCGACGCCATCATGACGAAGACGATCGTCAGCCAGAGAAGGCGGCCCGACAACCCGCTAAACAGGCGCGGCATGGGACCCGGTCCGCCGCTATCGGCCTCCGGCGGCTTGCTCTCCGAGGTGCGAGCCTCGCCATCCATACCCGTCTCCACCTCGACGCTTCACAGGAATATTCCTCGAACCGCCATCAGAAAAATGTGACCGTATTTTAGCGCGATACCGGAAATTTGCCAGACCCGCTGCCTGCAGTGCACAAATACCGCCATTGCAAGGCTCGGGATTGCGTTTTCGGCCAGCCAAGCGCAAACGGTTTCGCCGGTTTGCAACAGGAGGCGCTGGCCGCGGCGCATAACAGGTTTTTGCGACCTTTTGCCCGGCGAGATTGACTTTCCGGGCATATTCCACTTATAAGCCGCGCGTCCGGACTGACGGGCGTGCTGTGCATGCCAATTCACTCAACCCGGATATTTCCGAAACGCTCTTGCCACCCGCAAGGGAAGGCAATCTTCAAGAAGGGCCGCACACCGCGGTGTAAAATAAATGAAGCGTACCTACCAACCGTCCAAGCTTGTCCGCAAGCGTCGTCACGGCTTCCGCGCCCGCATGGCTACCAAGGGTGGCCAGAAGGTTCTTGCAGCCCGTCGCGCACGTGGCCGCGCTCGTCTGTCGGCTTAATGCCGACATGCCCGGAATTCGCGGGCTATGACGATTGATACCACTGAGAAAAAAACTGTCGGGCGGCTGAAAAGCCGGCCGCAGTTTCTTGCTGTCCGAAAGGGCGAAACCCGCCGCGGCAAAAACTTCCTTCTGGAAGTCCTCGACCGCAACGAGCCGCAGGAGGCTCCGCGCGTCGGTTTCACCGTCACCAAAAAACATGGCAATGCCGTCGAGCGAAACCGGATGCGCCGCCGCCTGAAAGAGGCGGTGCGGCAGTCGGCCGGGTTTGCAATGAAGAACGGCCACGATTATGTCATTGTCGCGCGGCGGGAGGTGCTCACGGCTCCCTTCGCGGCACTGGCCGCCCAGATCGCCCAGCGCGTCGAAACGAAGCCCAGACCGAAGCGGCCCGAACAAGACCTGTCCAGGAAGGCATGATGGAAAAGAACCGTAATTACTTCATCGCGATCGCGCTATCAGTCGTGATCGTCCTTGCCTGGCAATTCCTCTACATGAACCCGAGGATGGCGGCGCAGCAGAAGGCCGAAGAGGCCCAGCGCGCCCAGCAGGAACAGGCGCAGGCCGCCAATCCGGCAACGGGCCAGTCCGCCAACACCGCCTCCGGCACCCTGCCCGGCGCGGGACAGGCAGCAGCCGCCACCGAAACCCGCGAGCAGGCTCTTGCCAAGGCGCCGCGCGTTGCCATCGACACGCCGGCCGTCGTCGGCTCGATCAACCTCGTCGGCGCGCGCCTCGACGATCTGAAGCTGCGCGACTACCACGAGACCGTCGACGACAAGAGCCCGATCATCACGCTGTTTTCGCCGTCCGATACGCCGGACGGCTATTTCACCGAACTCGGCTATGTCGGCAGCGACACGAGTGGTGCCGCGCCGGGTCCGGGCACACGATGGACGGCTGCGGATGGCCAGAAGCTGACCGCCAAGACGCCGGTGACGCTCACCTACACGAACGACAAGGGCGTCGTCTTTACCCGCACGATCTCGATCGACGATCACTATATGCTGACCGTCGACGACAAGATCGACAACAAGACCGGCGAGCCGATCACGCTTTCGGCCTATGGCCGCGTGACGCGCAACAACAAGCCGACGACGCCTTCCGTCTGGGTGATCTTCGAAGGCTTCCTTGGCGTTGCCGGCAAGGATGGCTCGCTCTCGGAAAACACCTATTCCAGCGTCGAGAAGGAAGCCGTCAATACGCCGAAGGCAACCGGCGGCTGGCTCGGCATCACCGACAAATACTGGGCCGCGACGATCGTTCCGCCGCAATCCATGGCCTATGACAGCCGCTTCACGCATTTCACCGACGGTCAGCCGCGCTATCAGGCCGACTACAAGGGCGATACGCTGACGATTGCGCCGAACCAGACGACGGAACTGAAGAACCTCGTGTTTGCCGGCGCCAAGGAAGTGCCGCTGATCGACCAGTACCGCGACGAACTCGGCATTCCGCATTTCGACCTCGTCATCGACTGGGGCTGGTTCTACTTCATCACCAAGCCGATGTTCATGCTGATGGACTTCTTCTTCCGTCACGTCGGCAATTTCGGCGTCGCGATCCTGCTCACCACGATCGTCGTCAAGCTTTTGTTCTTCCCGCTGGCTTCCAAGCAGTACGCTTCGATGGCCAACATGAAGCGCATGCAGCCGAAGATGGAAGAGCTTAAGGCCAAGCACGGCGACGACCGCATGGCGTTGCAGCAATCGATGATGGCGCTCTACAAGCAGGAAAAGATCAACCCGATCGCCGGCTGCTGGCCCGTTGTCCTGCAGATCCCGATCTTCTTCTCGCTCTACAAGGTGATCTACACCACGATCGAAATGCGCCACGCGCCGTTCTTCGGCTGGATCCAGGACTTGTCCGCGCAGGACCCGACGTCGCTGTTCAACCTGTTCGGCCTCCTGCCCTACAGCGTGCCGCATGCGCTCGTCATCGGCGTCTGGCCGCTGATCATGGGTATCACCATGTTCCTGCAGATGCGCATGAACCCGACGCCGCCGGATCCGACCCAGGCGATGATCTTCACCTGGATGCCGCTGATCTTCACCTACATGCTGGCATCGTTCCCGGCCGGCCTCGTCATCTACTGGGCATGGAACAATACCCTGTCGGTGACACAGCAGGCGGTGATCATGAAGCGCCACGGCGCCAAGATCGAGCTGATCGACAATATCAGGGGGCTGTTCCGACGAAAGCCGGCAGCGACCAAGTAAGGCTTCGAAAACCCCGGCCTCGTCCGGGGTTTTCTTTTTTCAGACAGCCGGCACAGTCCTTCCACGGATTTTGTCTCGCCCGGTGAAACGGTGCAAAGCTTGACTTTCCCGAGCAAAACCGGGAAGCCATCCGCAATAACGAGAAGGACACGACGACCGATGGCAAACGACACGAATACCGGCGAACGACCGCTCTTCGGCCATCCCTGGATCTTTATCCGCGGCGTGCCCTCGATGAAATTCCTGCCGCCGGAAGGCCCGTCCGAGATCGCCTTTGCCGGCCGCTCGAATGTCGGCAAGTCGTCGCTCATCAATGCGCTGGTGGGCCAGAAGGCCCTGGCGCGGACATCCAACACGCCGGGCCGCACCCAGGAGCTCAACTATTTCGTGCCGGACGGCTATTCCGGCCAGGACGGCGACATGCCGCCGATGGCGATGGTGGACATGCCGGGCTACGGCTATGCGCAGGCGCCGAAGGAGCATGTGGACGCCTGGACGAAGCTCGTCTTCGACTACCTGCGCGGCCGCGCCACGCTGAAGCGCGTCTATGTGCTGATCGACAGCCGCCACGGGATCAAGAAGAACGACGACGACGTTCTCGACCTTCTCGACAAGGCCGCCGTCTCCTACCAGATCGTGCTCACCAAGACCGACAAGATCAAGGAGCCGGCCGTGCCGAAGCTTTTGGCCGAGACGACGGAAAAGATCCGCAAGCGGCCGGCCGCCTTCCCCATGGTCCTGTCGACCTCGTCGGAAAAGGGCAAGGGCCTCGACGAGCTGCGCGCCGCCATCGTGCAGACCGTCAGCGAGTAGCGCTTTGCGACAGATCCACGGCGCCAGCGGACCCGGCGCCATGCCAAACGCCAAGATTTGCGATCAAACCGCGCTGTGGATTATTCCCTCTGTCAGAAACATGCGTTAAAAGGCCGCCATCCACGATCATGGGGAATTCGATGACGGCTTCCGATAGCGAACTTCAGGCCAAGCTTCTGGCGCAGGCGCTGCCCTATATGCAGCGCTACGAGAACAAGACGATCGTCGTGAAATATGGCGGCCATGCCATGGGCGATTCGGAACTCGGAAAGGCTTTCGCGGCCGATATCGCACTTCTGAAACAATCCGGCGTCAACCCGATCGTCGTCCATGGCGGCGGGCCGCAGATCGGCGCCATGCTGTCGAAGATGGGCATCGAATCGAAATTCGAAGGCGGTCTTCGGGTTACCGATGCCAAAACGGTCGAGATCGTCGAAATGGTGCTGGCCGGCTCGATCAACAAGGAGATCGTCGCCCTCATCAACCAGACCGGCGAATGGGCGATCGGCCTTTGCGGCAAGGACGGCAACATGGTGTTTGCCGAAAAAGCCAAGAAGACCGTGATCGATCCCGACAGCAATATCGAGCGCGTGCTCGATCTCGGGTTCGTCGGCGAAGTGGTTGAAGTCGACCGCACGCTGCTCGACCTTCTCGCCAAGTCGGAAATGATCCCGGTCATCGCACCGGTCGCGCCCGGCCGCGACGGCGCCACCTACAATATCAATGCCGATACATTTGCCGGCGCGATCGCCGGGGCGCTGAACGCCACCCGCCTGCTCTTCCTCACCGACGTGCCCGGCGTTCTCGACAAGGACAAGAACCTGATCAAGGAACTGACCGTCGCCCAGGCGCAGGCGCTGATCAAGGACGGCACGATTTCCGGCGGCATGATCCCGAAGGTCGAAACCTGCATCGAGGCGATCAAGGCGGGCGTCCAGGGCGTCGTCATCCTCAACGGCAAGACCGCCCATTCCGTGCTGCTCGAGATTTTCACCGAGCGCGGCGCAGGCACGCTGATCGTTCCCTGATCCTTTTCGGATTGCCTCATCCCCGGCCTCATCCAGAGCTGCCGGGGATGGCGCCCGACCTTGCCGAAGCGGCGTATTTTCGATTTTCCTTGAAGCGCATGCCATGCCATAAAGCCGGTATGGAAAAGACGCCAAGAACGACTGCTTCGCCTGCCGATTTCGCCCATGTGACAGAATGGGTCTTCGATCTCGACAATACGCTCTATCCGCATCACGTCGATCTGTTCGCCCAGATCGACCGGAACATGACGGCCTATGTGCGCCAGCTGCTGCAGCTCGAGCACGATGAGGCAAAGGCGCTGCAGAAGCGCTATTATCACGAGCACGGCACGACGCTGCAGGGGCTGATGATCCATCACGGGATCGACCCAGACGGATTTTTGGAACAGGCGCATGCGATCGACTATTCGGCATTGCTGCCGGACCCGGATCTCGGTGCCGCGATCAAGGCGCTGCCGGGGCGCAAGTTCATCTTCACCAATGGCAGCGTGCCGCATGCCGAGGCCGCCGCCCGCGCGCTCGGCATTCTCGACCATTTCGACGATATTTTCGACATCGTGGCGGCCGGCTATCTGCCGAAGCCTGCGGGTGCAACCTATGACAAGTTTGCGAGCCTGCACCGGATCGATACGTCGAAGGCGGCGATGTTCGAAGACCTGCCGCGCAATCTTCAAGTGCCGAAGGCGCTCGGCATGAAGACGGTTCTCCTGGTGCCGCGCAACCTCGATACGGTGCTTCTCGAACGCTGGGAAAAGTTTTCCGGCGAGGACGACCATATCGACTATGTGACCGACGATCTCGCCGATTTCCTCAAGGGCATTCCGGCGGCGCGATAAAGCCAGCCTTACCAAAGGTTCATCCACCTTACGGATGTTTAAGTGGTCCTTTGCCGGTGTCGTCCCTACCTTCAGGGTGAGGAAACAACCGGAAAGGACACTTCAATGACTGCCAGGAAGATCGTTATCGCGACCCTCGGAGCTGCACTCATCGCAGGTGCCGCCATCCCGGCATTCGCCGCGCCGGACCAACCCCGCCCGCACCATATGGGCAAAGGGCCGCATGGTGGACCGGGTGGCCCCGGTGGCCCCGGCCGCGCCATCATGCAGGACGTGTTCTTTATCCGCCTGCTGAAGGAAGCCGACAGCAACCATGACGGCAAGATCTCGAAAGACGAGTTCAACGCCTGGGAAAACACTCTCTTCACGACCATCGACGGCAACAAGGATGGCGCCATTACCCGCGGCGAGATCCTCGATTACCGGATCGCCAAGATGGAAGAGTTCCGCAAGAACAACCCGCCGCCGGAACAGGCCGGCAAGGGCCCCGATGCCAAGGGACCGGATGCCAAGGGGCCCGATGCGAAGCCCGGCGACCGCCGTCCCGGTGACCATGGCCCCGGCCACCACCCGCGCGAAGCCCGCTGGCACAAGGGACCGCATGGCCCCGATGGCGGCCCGATGGGCAATCGCATGTTCCGGATGATCGACGCCAACCACGACGGCAGGATCAGCAAGGAAGAGGCGAGCGCTGCTGCCGACAAGCTGTTTGCCCGCATGGACACCAACAAGGATGGCACGATCAGCATCGACGACCTGCCGGACCGCCCCCTCTAGTTCCGCGCCCCCCTTCGGGAACTAGTTCCGCAGTCGTCTTCATGGACCCGCCCCTTCTCCCAAGGGGGCGGGTTCATACGTTATGGCGTCCGTTCAGATACGGGCATCGACCATTGCCGCGGTCGGGATCGATGGCTGGGCGCCGGCTTCAAGGCAGGCCAGCGAGCCCGCGACGGCTGCCCTTTTCAGCGCCGCGTCGAAGGCCAGGCCCTGATCGAGGCCGGCGGCGAGATAGCCGCAGAACGTATCGCCGGCGCCCACCGTATCGACCGGCTCGATCTTCAGGCTTTCCACATGCAGGATTTCGCCATCGCGGATGGCGATCGCGCCATCGCCGCCAAGCGTCACCACATAGGTCTGCCGGCGTTCGGCGTGAAGACGGTGCAGCGCTTCCAGCCGTGCGGCGGCATTTTGCGGGTCGGCCGCCGCACCGCCGGCAAGCAGGGCGAATTCTGTTTCGTTGGCAACGACGATATCGGCAAGCGCTGCGAGGCGCACCGCATCTGACGTCAACGGCGCGGTGTTGAGCACCGTCGTCACGCCGTTCTGGCGCGCCGCCGCAAAGGCCGTCTCCACGGATGCGGCAGGCACTTCGAGCTGCAGCATCAGGATATCACCGTTCGACATGGCCGCGACCGCTGCCTCCGCCGCCGGCCGATCGACCTTGCCATTGGCGCCGGGCACGACCGCGATCATGTTTTCGCCGGTGCCGCCGACCAGAATGAGCGCCGTGCCCGTGGGCCCTTCGACGCGTTTCACCAGCGACAGATCCGTGCCCGCCGCATCGAGAAGCGCCAAGGCCTCGCCGGCAAAGCCATCCTTGCCGACTGCGCCTGCCATGCGGACCGAAGATCCGGCACGACGGGCAGCCAGCGCCTGATTGGCGCCCTTGCCACCGGCCGCCGTTGCAAAATTCGAGCCCGGCACGGTCTCGCCGGGCTGCGGCAGACGATCGGTATTGGCGATGAGGTCCATGTTGATGGAGCCGAAAACGGTGATCATAGGCAGGCCTGCTGTTTTCCTTCAAGAACTGCCGGACACTGCCGATGCGCTCAGTCTTCGTCAACCACCTTGAAACGCAAGAGGCCGGAGCGCGGCTCGGCCAGACGCGGCTCCGCCGCCGGGCGCAGCGATGGCTGCGGCGGTTGCGGCTCGTCCGGTGCCGGCTTTTCCACCGGCCGTTCCAGCTCCAGCGCGCCGATGCGCGCGCCGCGGCGCGCCAGCTTTTCCGACGAGGTGACGATCTGCTCGACATCCTTCTGCGCCGAGAGGAAATGCGACTGGAGCTTGCGGGTGCGCTCGTCCAGACGGCCGAGATCATCCATCAACAGCGCCACTTCGCCCTGGATGAGATGCGCCTGTTCGCGCATCCGCTGATCCTTCAAGACTGCCTGAATGACCTGGATGGATAAAAGCAGCAGCGAGGGCGAGACGATGACGATGCGGGCGCGCTGCGCCTTCTGCACCACAGCTTCGAAATGCTCGTGCAATTCGGCAAAGATCGATTCGGAGGGGACGAAGAGGAAAGCCGTGTCCTGCGTTTCGCCTGAGATCAGATATTTTTCCGAGATGTCGCGGATGTGGATTTCCGTATCGCGCCGAAACTGCTGGCCGGCGGCGCGGCGCGCCTCGGGCGCCGTCGCCTCGCGAAAGGCGTTCCAGGCCTCGAGCGGGAACTTGGCGTCGATGACGAGCGGCGGAGCGCCGTTCGGCATCCTGATGGTGCAATCCGGCCGGTTGCCGTTCGATAGCGTCGTTTGGAACTGATAGGCGCCGAGCGGCAGGCCATCGGCGACGATCGCCTCCATGCGGCCCTGCCCGAAGGCGCCGCGGGTCTGCTTGTTGGAGAGGATCGCCTGAAGGCCGACGACATCCTTGGCGAGCGTCTGGATATTGTTCTGCGCCGCATCGATGACCGCCAGCCGCTCCTGCAATTGCCGCAGATTGTCGTGGGTCGATTTCGTCTGTTCGGTGATCGAGGCGCCGAGCCTGTGGGTCATGCCGTCGAGCCTTTGGCCGACCACCGTGTTGAGCTCCGACTGGCGCTGGGCAAGCGCCTCGGCCATGGCGGTGAAACGGCCCTGCATTTCGCTCTGGATGCGGATCATCTCGGAAAGCCGCGCTTCGGTATCGGCAGAATGACGCGCCGCTTCCCGTGAGATCTCCTGCGCCATCTCTGCCTGCCGGCGGCGGCCGGAGGCAATCAGGATCACGGCGAGAAGCACCACGACGATCACGGCGGCGGCAGTGATGGCGACGGTGTCTCCGGCAAGGAGCAGGCTTAGAAATCGGCTGATGGTCTCGTTCATTGCCGGACTATAGCGAAAATCGACCGACTGGAAAGATCAAAACGTGAACATTTGCCGTTTTAGCGCTGTAATTCCTGTTCCATCGGGCAAAAAGATCGGCTAAGGGAGGCGATGACCATCAAGCCTCTTATCATTCTTCCCGACCCGCTGCTCCGTGAGATTTCCCGGCCCGTCGAGACCGTGGATGCCGCGCTGCTGAAGCTGGCCGACGACATGCTTGAAACGATGTACGACGCGCCGGGCATCGGGCTTGCGGCGGTGCAGATCGGCGTGCCGCGCCGTCTTCTGGTCATCGATGTGGCGCGCGAGGACGAGCCGAAGAGCCCGCAGGTGTTCATCAACCCGCAGATCGTCAAATCCTCCGACGAGCGCTCGGTCTATGAAGAGGGCTGCCTCTCCATTCCGGATTATTATGCCGAGGTGGAGCGCCCGGCCACTGTGACCGTCAAGCATATCGGCCGCGACGGCAAGGAGCATCTGATCGAGGCCGACGGCCTGCTCGCCACCTGCCTGCAGCACGAGATCGACCACCTGAACGGCGTGCTGTTCATCGACTATATCTCCCGTTTGAAGCGCGAGATGGTGATCCGCAAGTTCACCAAGGCCTCCAAGGGCAAGGCCGTCTGAGCCTGCGTTGAAAGGCCCATCGCGCCACGGTATGATATCGCCGATATCAGAACAGGAGGCGCGATTGGGTGATCTTTTGATCCGCAATGTCGACGGGGCCTTGAAGCAGGAGCTTCAAAACCGCGCCCGCCGGAACGGCCATAGCCTTCCTGATGAGGCGGTGGCGCTTGTGCGCACTTCCCTGGATCGTCCTCAACATAACGAGCAGCCGGCGTGCACCTGGATTCGGGGCCTCGTCGGAAAAGAGTGGTTTTCCGACGACGATCTTGCAACGCTGGAGGCAGCGCGGCACGTGCCTGACCGGTCGCCGCCAACGTTCGGCGAATGAATCCGGGTCGCGACACCAATGTCGTTTCCGAACTGGAGGGGCGGTATTACAGCGCCCGGATTATCGAATGGCTTAACCGCTTTCAGCCTGATGAGCTTCTCCTGACGACCGTCAGCGGGGCTGAAATACGATATGGGATCAGCCTTTGCCCAGTGGCAAGCGTCGGGATACATCGACGCTTGCCTGCTCATGGGTGGAAGAGGGTTTCGTCGCACGGATACTTCCCTTTTTGCTCGATGCGGCGCGACGTTATGGTGAGATCCGAGATCTCAGGCGAAGATTGGCCGCCCGATGTCGGTGCAGGATGCGATAATCGCCGCGACCTGCCTTGCGCATGGGGCAACACTTGCCACGCACAACACAAAAGATTTCGACGGGCTTGATCTTGGCCTGATAAACCCGTTTGAAGGCGGCTGACGCAAACGGCCGGAACGGAAACACATGTCTCTTCGCATCATCTTCATGGGTACGCCCGATTTTTCCGTGCCGACGCTGCGCAGTTTGAAGCAAGCGGGACATGAGATCGTCGCCGTCTATACCCAGCCGCCGCGGCCGGGCGGACGGCGCGGGCTCGATCTCGTCAAGTCGCCGGTGCATCAGGCGGCCGAGCTTCTCGGCATCCCGGTGTTCACACCGCTCAATTTCAAGGCGGAGGAAGATCGCGCAACCTTCATCGCGCATCAGGCGGATGTCGCCGTGGTCGTCGCCTATGGCCTGCTTCTGCCGGTCGCCATTCTCGAAGGCACGCGGCTTGGCTGCTATAACGGCCATGCCTCGCTTCTGCCGCGCTGGCGGGGTGCGGCCCCGATCCAGCGGGCGATCATGGCCGGCGACGACAAGACCGGCATGATG
Source organism: Neorhizobium sp. (assembly GCA_028283725.1). Taxonomy (GTDB): domain Bacteria; phylum Pseudomonadota; class Alphaproteobacteria; order Rhizobiales; family Rhizobiaceae; genus Neorhizobium. The sequence continues at coordinate 1,537,774 of JAPWKC010000004.1, forward strand.
GTGATGAAGATGGAAAAGGGGCTCGATACCGGCCCCGTCGCCATCACCGCCGAGATCACCATCACGCAGGAGATGACCGCCGGCGAACTGCATGATGCGCTGATGCTCTCCGGCGCCCGCGCCATGGTGGCGGCGATGGAAAAGCTCGAAGCGGACGACCTGCCGCTGACGCCCCAGCCGGAAGATGGCGTGCTTTATGCAGCCAAGATCGACAAGGGCGAGACACGGATCGATTTTTCGAAGCCGGCGCGAGACGTGCACAATCATATCCGCGGCCTATCCCCCTTCCCCGGCGCGTGGTTCGAGGCGGAGATCAACGGCAAGGCGGAGCGGATCAAGGTTCTGGCCTCTCAGCTCAGCGATGGTGCGGGCGATGCCGGCACCGTTCTTAACGGAGAGCTGACGATTGCCTGCGGCGAAGGTGCGGTGCGGCTTCTCAAGCTGCAAAAGGCGGGCGGCAAGCCGCTTGCCGCGCAGGAATTTCTGCGCGGATCACCGATTGCGGCCGGCACCCGCCTTGCCGCAGGAGCCGCCTGATGCCGCGGTTTCGCATGACTATCGAATATGACGGCTCGACCTATGTCGGCTGGCAGAAGCAGGATAACGGCCACACGGTGCAGGGAGCGCTGCAAAAGGCCATCCTGTCGCTCACCGGCGAGACGGTTTCCGTGCGCGGCGCGGGACGCACCGATAGCGGCGTACATGCGCTGGGACAGGTCGGCCATGCGGATCTTTCGCGCGACTGGCAGCCGCACAAGCTGCGCAATGCGCTCAACGCCCATCTGCAGATGGCCGACGAGAAGGTCTCGGTCGTCGAGGTGATGGCGGTGGACGAGACGTTCGATGCGCGGTTTTCAGCCGTCAAACGCCACTATCTCTACCGGATCATCAACCGGCCGGCGCCGCTTGCCGTCGAGGCCAGGCGGGCATGGTGGGTGGCGCGGCCGCTCGATCATGAAGCCATGCATGAAGCGGCCCAGATGCTGGTCGGGCATCACGATTTCACCACGTTCCGCTCCGTCCATTGCCAGGCGGCAAGCCCGGTTCGCACGCTCGACCGGCTGGATGTCAGCCGAACCGGCGACCTCATCGAGATCCGCGCCTCGGCGCAGAGTTTTCTGCACAACCAGATCCGCTCGTTTGCCGGCACGCTGAAACTGGCCGGCGACGGCAAGATGACGCCGGAGGATGTGCGGGCGGCGCTCGAAGCGCGCGACCGCAAGGCCTGCGGCCCCGTGGCGCCGCCGGAAGGGCTCTATTTCATGAAGGTGGATTACAAGGGCGATGTGTAAGGGGCGATCTTTAAGGGGCGATGTGAGGGGAACGCCCCTCACCGCAGTCATGGACACCTGACACAGCCGCTACCGTCATCCTCGCCCTTGTGGCGAGGATCGAGCCACGGTGAAAATGGACGTGGAAAGATCCTCTGGACAAGCCAGAGGATGACGGTGGAGAGGTCTTGGCGCTTGGCCACTCTTCACGCAGAGCAAACCCCACCGCTCAAAAAATCGGGTAGACGCCGAGAAAACGCTGCATGAACTGCGACAGGACCATGTCCGGCACGATCAGCACCAGGATCATGGCGGTGACGATCAGCGGCTGCGGGCCGCAGACCATCTTCAACAGCCGCGACAGCACCACGATGCTCGCCACCAGAATGCAGAAATGCACGATGGCCAGCAGGCCGCCGAGCCTGATATTCAGAAGATAAAAGACGCTGAGGATCGCGTAGGCATAGGCAAACGGCACCGAGAGCCAGTTGAAGGTGACGACGATCGGTGCGAATTTCTTGCCGAGATCCATCACCACGCAGAGCACGCCGAGAAAAACCAGCGGCACCATCCAGTCAAGAATTTCGAGCATGCCGAGGCGGGCGAAGAAGACGCCGCCGACGTGACCTCCCTCCGGCAGACCAGCCACATACATGGCACGCCACCAGATCCACGAGATCACCATGGCCGGCAGGCACCAGGCGAAGGCCCAGAAGGATCGCATCATGCCGCGATCGGTGAGGTCGAGCAGGCGAAAGCCCTGGGCATCGCCTTTGACCAGCAGCCAGAGGCCGCGCATGTAAAGATTAATCTCGTTATAGGGGGGCATTATCGAACCAGCGGGAAATGAATGTCCCGTAGATTTGGGTGAGCGTCTCCAGATCGGCAAGAGCCACGCGCTCATCAATCATGTGCATCGTCTGGCCGACAAGGCCAAATTCCACAACCGGGCAATAATCCTTGATGAAACGCGCATCCGACGTGCCGCCGGTCGTCGACAGTTTCGGCTGACGGCCGGTCACTGCCTCGACGGCGCCGGACAACGAGGCGATGAGGCCGTTATTGCGCGTCAGGAAGACGTGGCTCGGGCGCTCGGCCCAGGTGATCTCATAGCGGACAGGGTCGCGGCCGGGGCGAAGCGTCTGGTCATCAGCGGCGGCATCGAGCCGGCGGATGATCTCGGCCTTGACCGTCTCTGCCGTCCAGGTGTCGTTGAAACGGATGTTGAAGGCGAACTGCGCCTTGGAAGGAATGACATTGGTCGCCGTATTGCCAACATCGACCGTCGTGACTTCCAGATTGGAGGCCGGGAATTCCGGCGTTCCCTCGTCGAAGGGCGGGGACATCAGCGCATCGGCGAGCGGCAGGAGACCGCGCACCGGGTTGTCTGCGAGATGCGGATAGGCGGCATGGCCCTGCACGCCAGACACCGTCACCTTGCCGGAGACCGAGCCGCGACGGCCGATCTTGATCATGTCGCCCAGCAGATCCGGGTTGGTCGGCTCGCCGACCAGACAGGCATCCCAGCGCTCGCCTTTTTCAGCGGCCCATTTCAGCAGTTTTTCCGTGCCGTTGACGGCCGGGCCTTCCTCGTCGCCGGTGATCAGGAAGGAGATCGAGCCCTTCGGGGCACCATGCTCTTCGATATGGCGGGCGACGGCTGCGACAAAGCAGGCGATGCCGCCCTTCATGTCGACGGCGCCGCGGCCGAACATTTCGCCATTGTCGATCGCGGCGGAAAAAGGCGGATGCCGCCATGCCGCCTCGTCGCCCGGAGGCACGACGTCGGTATGGCCGGCAAACATCAGGTGCGGCCCGTCGGAACCGAGCCGCGCATAGAGGTTTTCAATGTCCGGCATGCCCGGATGGCTTGCCACCATGCGCTCGACCACAAAGCCGAGCGGCTTCAGCATGGCCTCGAGTGCTAAGAGCGCGCCGCCTTCCGCCGGGGTGACGGAAGGGCAGCGGATCAGGGATCCAAGATTTGCAATCGGATCTGCAGCGGACATCGGGGGCTCTACCTTATCAGTCGCGCAGGAGTTCGTTGATGCCGGTCTTGGAGCGGGTCTTCTCGTCGACGGTCTTGACGATCACGGCGCAGTAGAGATGCGGGGCGGCAAGACCGTTGGGCATCGTGGCATTGGCAGATGCCATGGAGCCGGCGACGACGACCGAATAAGGCGGGACTTCGCCGTATGTCACTTCGCCGGTGGCGCGGTTGACGATCTTCGTCGACTTGCCGATGTAGACGCCCATGCCCAGCACCGAGCCCTCGCGGATGATGCAGCCTTCGACGACTTCCGAACGGGCGCCGATGAAGCAATTGTCCTCGATGATCGTCGGGCCGGCCTGCATCGGCTCCAGAACGCCGCCGATGCCGACGCCGCCGGAGAGGTGGACGTGCTTGCCGATCTGGGCGCAGGAGCCGACAGTGGCCCAGGTATCGACCATCGTGCCTTCATCGACATAGGCGCCGAGATTGACGAAGGACGGCATCAGCACGACGTTCTTGGCGATATAGGCCGAACGGCGCACGACGGTGTTGGGCACGGCGCGGAAACCGGCGGAACGGAACTGGTTTTCACCCCAGTTTTCGAACTTGGAGGGGACCTTGTCCCACCAGGTGGAGTTGCCCGGACCACCCTTGACGACTTCCATGTCGTTCAGGCGGAAGGAGAGGAGAACGGCCTTCTTGAGCCACTGGTTGACCTTCCAGACGCCATCTGCGCCGCGCTCTGCCACGCGGGCGGTGCCGCCATCGAGCAGGTTCAGCGCCTCTTCCACGGCATCGCGGATCTCGCCCTTGGTCGAGACGCTGACGCTGTCGCGGTTGTCGAAGGCGGTTTCGATGGTGCTCTCAAGCGAGGAAAGGTCGGCGCTGCTCATGGAAGTTCCTTAATCGTCACGCAATATCGTGATGTCGGGCGAGGATGGTCAATCGGTCCCTTTTGCTCTAAGCGAGCGTCCTTCGGGCGTCAACGTGAATTGGCATCGCAGATATGCGCGCAGCCCCTTCCGAAGAGGGGTTTTCGCATCAAGGGAAGGACTGGCATATGGCAAGAGCAGGCGAGGATGCACAAAAGACCGAGACCGATGTCTGGGATCCGCTGAAGGACAGCACGCAGGACAAGCGCGCCGCCGCCAAGCAGCCGCTGACGCCGCAGACCTTGTCTCCCACCTACCGGCTTGCCTATGCGGACGAGGATTTTCTGGTGCGCCGCGAGCTGCGCCCGGTGCGCCTGCAGCTGGAACTCCTGAAGACCGACATGGTGCTTTCCGAAATGGGCATCCAGTCGACCGTGGTGATGTTCGGCGGCGCGCGCATTCCGGCCCCCGGCCAGGCCGCCTGGGCCGCCCGCAACGAGACGCAGAAGAAGAGCCTCGAAGAGGCCTCCGTCTATTACGAGGAAGCCCGTCTGTTTGCGGTCATGTGCGGCGCGCAGTCGGCGAAATTCGACCACAAGGAATTCGTCGTCGTCACCGGCGGCGGGCCGGGCGTGATGGAGGCGGGAAACCGCGGCGCGTCGGAGGCCGGAGCGCCGACGATCGGGCTCAACATCATGCTGCCGCACGAGCAGGCGCCGAACCGGTTCGTGACGCCGGAACTCGCCTTCAACTTCCACTATTTCGCCATCCGCAAGATGCATTTCCTGATGCGGGCGAAGGCCGTGGTGGTGTTTCCGGGCGGCTTCGGTACGCTCGATGAAATGTTCGAGGCGCTGACGCTGATCCAGACCAAGCGGATGGAGCGCGTGCCGCTCATTCTCTTCGGCGAAAAGTTCTGGCGCACGATCGTCAATTTCGAAGCGCTTGCCGATTTCGGCACGATCGCACCTGAGGATATCGACCTCATCAACTTCGTCGATACCGCCGACGAGGCGTGGAAGGTGCTTGCGGATTTTTACGGGTTCGACTGAGACCGCAGGCAGGAACCTCATTCCCGCGGCGAGGCGGGAATGAGAAAGATCATGAGAAGGGCCGAGCCGTTGAAGACGCCTCACCGCAATCGCGGAGGCTGAACCAGCCCGACGCCTCCCGGAATTGCTCTCAGAGCCGCCCGACACGCTCGGTCAGAAGCGCGAAAAAGCCGTCCGCATCGACCTTGCGCATCACGGTGGCATTCGGCTTGCGGTCGGTGACGCCCCACCAGTCGACCACCGTCATGCCGACGGTGAGGCTCGAATCCACCTCGATCTCGACATTGCAGTGACGGCCTTTGAAGAGTTCCGGCTTCAGAAGATAGGCGATGACCGACGGGTCGTGCAGCGGGCCGCCGTCGGAACCGTATTTCTCGATATCGAAACGCTCGAAGAAGGCCAGCCACTCGACCAGAACATCGCCGGGACGGGTGCCAAGCGCTGCGATCTTCTCGACGCGCGACTTCGTCGTCAGAAGCTGGTGGGTGACGTCGAGCGGCATCATGACGATCGGGATTCCGCTCGCAAAGACCTGCTTTGCCGCATGCGGATCGACATAGATGTTGAACTCGGCCGCCGGCGTGATGTTGCCGCCTTCGAAGAAGCCGCCGCCCATCATCACCAGTTCCTTCACCCGCGGGGCAATGCGCGGCTCCCTTTCGAGCGCGGTGGCGATATTGGTGAGCGGGCCGAGCGTGCAGAGCGTCACGGTCCCCTCAGGCTCCGTCATCAGCGTCTCGATGATGAAATCGACCGCATGCTTTTCGCGCGCCGTCATTACCGGTTCGGGCAATTCGGCGCCGTCGAGGCCGGTCTTGCCGTGGACATGTTCCGCCGTCACCTGCGGGCGAAAGAGCGGCTTCAGCGCGCCTTCGTAAACCGGTGCGTCCGGCTTGCCGCAGAGCTCGCAGACGATGCGCAGGTTGCGGCTCGTATAGGACAGGGGCACGTTGCCGGCGACCGCGCAGAGGCCGAGAACGTCAAGCTCATCCGGGCTGCCGAAAGCCATCATGATCGCGGCGGCGTCATCCTGCCCCGGATCGGTGTCGATGATGATCTTTCGCTTACCCTGTGCCGGGGCCGTCGTCGGTGCCATGCAAATACTCCGCTCATGTGGTTGCGCAGTTTTGTCGAACCCGCCGCGACCAATGTCAAGGCGCTGTTATCAGGGCCGCATTTGCGCCGCCGACGATCGGTCAATGACAGGCAAAGGATCGGCATAGACGGCAGGCGCGGCAGCGGACTTTGCAGCAGACGGGGTGCCTCGCCGCGCGCTTGCGCTCCTCCCATCATCTCCCCATATAATGGCAAGACGGCGGGCCGATCTCGGGCGCCGATCAGGTCGCTTGATGCAAGGACTGTCCGATGAGCCGCATGACACCGTTCGCAAGCCCGCTTTTGCTGGGCTTCGATTCCATGGAAAAGACGCTGGAGCGGCTGGCCAAGGGCAATGACGGATATCCTCCGTACAATATCGAGCGGATCCGCAGCAACGGTGCCGAAGAGCCGGAAAGATTGCGTATCACGCTGGCAGTTGCCGGCTTTTCCGAAGCCGAACTCGATGTGACGACCGAAGAGAACCAGCTCGTCATTCGCGGCCGGCAGTCCGAGCCGGTCGATCGCGACTATCTTTACCGCGGCATTGCCGCAAGGCAGTTCCAGCGTGTGTTCGTGCTGGCCGACGGAATGCAGGTCTCGCAGGCCTGGCTGAAGAACGGGCTTCTGTCGGTGGATCTGACGCGGCCGGAACCGGTGCGCGTAGTGCGAAAAATTAATATTTCCGTTTCACAGTAGATCACTCGGCGCCAATGCCGTGATGATCCGACTGCTGGAGGCTGTCATGCTCCTGAAACACGCGAATAACCACCTGACGCAATCCGAACTTGCTCATCTCGGCAACGGCGAAGTCGGTTACATTCGCAAGATGCGGTCGGAAGACGTGTCGCGCTGCTTTCCCGAGGCTCCCGATGTGGATCCCGCGCTCGATCTCTGGGCGCTGTTCGGCGCCGACGGCACGCCGATCCTCTTGACCGACAACCGCTCCAGCACCTTCTTCAAGGCACAGGAAGACGAGTTGAAGACCGTTAGCCTGCACTGACGGCTGCCCTTGTCGATAGCCTGAAACCTCTCCTGCATCATGCTCCGGCCTGTCCGGAGCATCTGAACACATCTGATTGCGCTGGCGTGGTCAGATCCTCGGGACAGGCCCGAGGATGACGGCATCTGGTGGCGGAGCGAGTGTCTTCAGGCTGGATGGTCGGCCTGCACTGACGATCTCCTGGCGCCTTATACCCGTTCAAACGTGAGATAGGCGGATGAGCGTCCCTCGCGACGGGCCTTGTTCTCGTAGCGCGTGCCCGGCCATCCTTCATAAGGCGTCAGCCAGTCGGAAGCCTGTTCCGCCGTCCAGCGGAAGCCGCCATGGTCGCGGCAGTGCTGCAGCGTCCAGTTGACATAGGTGTCGATGTCGGAGGCGAAGAGGAAGACGCCCGTCGGCTTCAGGACGCGGTGGAACCGCTCCAGATTGACCTGAGAGACGAAACGGCGTTTCCAGTGTTTGCGCTTCGGCCACGGGTCGGCATAGAGGAGGTCGATCCGGTCGATCGAACCTTCCGGCAACCAGTCCAGCACCTGCGTGGCATCGTCGTCATAGACGCGGATATTGGCAAGGCCCAGTTCATCCACCCGACCGATCAGCTTGGCCATGGAATTGACGAAGGGCTCGACACCGATGAAGCCGATATCGGGCCGTTCCTGCGCCCTGTGGATCAGATGCTCGCCACCGCCGAAGCCGATTTCCAGCCGGATTTCCGAAAACCGCGTCGGGTAGAGATCCGCCAGATCGGCCGGCGCCGGATTGGCAAGATCGAGCTTCAGTTGCGGCAGGAGCTTTTCAAGGCCCTCGGCCTGGCGCTCGCGCAGCGGCTTTCCCTTGCGCCTGCCGAAGAAGGCTTCCGTCGAGCGGCTCGGGTGCTCATCTGTCATTCTTGTCTCTCTCACGATAAAAGCGGACGCCTCCGCCTGGAGGCATCCGCTTTACAGTTTTCAGGCGCGATCCGTAAAGATCAAAGCGCAAGCGATGTCGATCAGGCGGCAGCCTTGACCAGTTCCTTCAGCGCGTCCTTGAGCGGCTTGACCAGATCGGTCTTTTCCCAGGAGAACGAACCGTCGCGGCCAGCCTTGCGGCCGAAGTGACCATAAGCGGAGGTCTTGGCATAGATCGGCTTGTTGAGGTCGAGGTGACGGCGGATGCCCGTCGGCGACAGGTCCATGGTCTTGCGGATGGCCGCTTCGACCTGATCTTCCGTGACGTTGTTGCCGGTGCCATGCAGATCGACATAGATCGACAGCGGCTGGGCGATACCGATCGCGTAGGAAATCTGCAGCGTGCACTTTTCGGCAAGACCGGCAGCGACGACGTTCTTTGCGAGGTAACGCGCAGCGTAGGCAGCCGAACGGTCGACCTTGGTCGTGTCCTTGCCGGAGAAAGCGCCACCGCCGTGGGGAGCCGCACCGCCATAGGTGTCGACGATGATCTTGCGGCCGGTCAGGCCTGCATCACCATCCGGGCCGCCGATGACGAACTTGCCGGTGGGGTTGATGTACCACTTGCAGTTCTTGTCGATCGGCAGATCGCCGAGGGCTTCGCGGATGTAGGGCTCGACAACGTCGCGAACCTTCTTCGAATCCCAGCTCGCGTCGAGGTGCTGGGTGGACAGAACGATCGAATCGACGCCGGCCGGCTTGCCGTTTTCGTAACGGACAGTCACCTGGCTCTTGGCATCGGGGCCGAGCTTGCCGGCTTCGCCCTCGCCCTTCTTGCGGGCCTCGGCGAGCAGGCGCAGGATGCGGTGCGAATAGTAGATCGGCGCCGGCATCAGATCCGGCGTTTCCTGGCAGGCGAAACCGAACATGATGCCCTGGTCGCCGGCGCCTTCGTCGCCCTGCTGGTCGGAGGCGTTATCGACGCCCTGCGCGATATCGGCCGACTGCGAGTGAAGGAGAACGTCGATCTTGGCGGTCTTCCAGTGGAAGCCGTCCTGCTCGTAGCCGATATCGCGGATGGCGCGGCGGGCGGCAGACTTGAACTTCGACGGGTTGATGACGTCGTTGCCGTTCTTGTCCTTCTTCATCAGCGACGGCGGCAGGCGAACTTCACCGGCGATAACAACGCGGTTGGTGGTTGCCAGGGTCTCGCAGGCGATGCGGACAGTCCAGGGATCGATGCCGGTCTTGGCGGCTTCACGGTAGACGAGATCGACGATCTCGTCGGAAATACGGTCACAAACCTTGTCCGGATGGCCTTCTGCTACGGACTCGCTGGTGAACAGATAACTAGCGCGCATTACGGGATTCCCCTCAAAGAAATGACCGCCACTGTGTAGTCAGTCCAGCTTTCAAAGACAAGCGTAGAACGACATAAATATATCTTTATGCGTAAATTCGCCACGCCTGCAGCACGCGCAACACAGGGGCCGGAACAACAAAAAAGCGGCCCTTGCGGGCCGCTCGATGGATGCAATGTCGACGAGCGCGATCGCGCTTATTCGAACTCGGCTTCGGCGGCGAGCGCCTTGACCAGATCGACAAGACGGCGACGGACCTTGGGGTCGGCGATCTTGACGAAGGCACGGTTGAGTTGCAGGCCTTCAGACGAGGACAGGAAGTCGACGACGTAGTTGGAGCTCGAGGCTTCGGCCATGCCGGATGCGCCGGCCTGATCGCCCGGCGCATCTTCGAAGAAGAAGGAAACCGGCACGTTCAGGATGCTCGAAATGTTCTGCAGGCGGCTCGCACCAACGCGGTTCGTGCCCTTCTCGTATTTCTGGATCTGCTGGAAGGTAATGCCGAGGCTTTCACCCAGTTTTTCCTGGCTCATGCCAAGCATCGTCCGACGCAGGCGAATGCGGCTACCGACGTGAATGTCAATCGGGTTCGGCTTCTTCTTGTTCTCGATCATCTGTGAAATTCCTGACGAGGTTATTGTTCAATCCTGAGACCCGGTCCGCGTGTGGAATACACATTCAAAGGGAGGGCCAAGGGAGGGCTTGCGGTCCTGGATCTGAAGCATATGGCCGGACGAGAGGCTTGGCCGCACTATGCATTTTCAGGGGTTTTCGGTCAATTCTTCCGAAAATTAAAACCTGCACGCGTACCGGCTGCAATCATTAACATAGATACCAATATCAACCAGAAGTAAATTTCGCGAGATTTCTCGCTCCAGTGAGCGACGGATGCACCGCCGATAGTTGTATCAATCACACCTTTTTGATTGTAGTCGAGGCCACGCACAATCCGGCCGAACGGGTCTACGACGGCGGAAATGCCGGTATTGGCGTCGCGAATCAGCGGGATGCCATTTTCCACGGCGCGCAGGCGGGCCTGAAGAAAATGCTGGTAGGGACCGGGCGTATTGCCGAACCAGCCGTCATTGGTGACGTTCAAAAGCGCCGTCGATCCTTCCACCTGGGGGCCGATTTCATCGGGGAAGATCGCCTCGTAGCAGATCAGCGGATAGAAGGTCTGGCCGTTCGGCAGTTTCAACAGCGTGTGGCTGGCGGCGGCGGTGAAGCCGCCCGGCATGGCGATCGCGTCGGTGACGCCGAGCGACTTCAGAATGTCTTCGTAAGGCACGTATTCGCCATAGGGTACGAGATGCACCTTGTCGGCGGCGCCGATGATCTGGCCGTGATGATCGACGACGTAGATCGAATTGTAATAGCGCGGCGGCATACCCGGCCCGGCATCTTCGGCGCGGACGGCGCCGGTGATCAGCACCTGTCCGGGTTTGAGCACTTCCGATATGCGCGAGAGAGCATCGGGATTGTCGGTCAGGATGAAGGGGATGGAGGTCTCCGGCCAGACGATGATATCGGCCTGTTTCTGACCGTCCTGCGGCGGCAGCGCTGACAGTGTCAGATGCTCCTCGAAAATCGCGGCACGCTCGCGGTCGTCGAGTTTTCGCGACTGGTCGATCAGCGGCTGGACGAGCCGCACGGTTGCCGCACCGGGCTTGGCCGCTGCAATCGCCGCATCGGCGCCCGACAGGCGCCAGGCGCCGAAGCCGATATGGGCCGCAAACAGGAGAGCTGCGAGCGCCAGACCGATGCCCATGCCGCGTTTCGTGCCGATCAGCGCCGGAGCGGAAAAGATGAAGACCGCCACGACCGTGACGCCGGAAACGCCGATCACGGCCGCCGACTGCATCATCAGCGGGATCGGCATGATGCCGTAGCCGATGGCATTCCAGGGAAAGCCCGTCAGCACGAAGGAGCGCAGCCATTCGGCGATGCCGAAGCCGAGGCTCAGCGCCGCCAGCCTTCCGAACCCGTCCGACCAGAGCATGCGGGCAAGCATCGTGGCAAGGCCGTAGAACAGCGCCAGAAAGGCCGGCACACCCAGAACGGCGAGCGGCAGCGCCCAGGCGAACTCTTCGGCATCGACGAGAAGCGCATTGCCGAGCCACCAGAGCGAGGCGACGAAATAGCCGAAGCCGAAGACCCATCCGAGGATGAAGGCCGAACGCAATCGGGAGAAGACGCCGCCATCGGGATGACCGGTCAGACCGTCGATCAGCCAGACAAGCAGGGTGAAGGAGACGAAGAATGCGGCGAATATGCCGAAGGGCGGTGTCGCCAGCGCCCCGAAGGCGCCGGCCAGCAACGCGACGATCAAACGCGGGACGCCATAGAGAAGCATGATCCTGCCCGCCAGTCGCGCCATATGGTCTTCCTTTCGCCCCGAATCAGCGTCCGCAGTCTTTCACGAAAAACTGCGGAATGTCGCGATGGCGCTTGCGGAAAATCAGCCGCTGGGTCGCTCTGCCTCAGGCTTTACCGGTGGCGGCAGGAGACCGACGGTGGGCGAATGATCCGGAAGCAGGATCTCCGCCTCCCCCTTGATGCGGCGGCGGGCGAGCGCCCGCTTGCGCATGATGCGGACCCGCTTGATCCGGCGCGGATCGGCATCGAGGATCTGGAACTCGAAGCCGGGCACGGCCTGCACCAGCTCGCCGCGCACCGGAATGCGGCCGAGTGCGGAGAAGATCAGGCCGCCCAGCGTGTCGACGTCCTCGATCCGGTCGCGAATGTCGAAATCGTGGCCGATCGCCTCGGCGATCTCTTCCAGCTCGATGCGGGCATCGGCCAGAAACACGTCTTCGCTGGTCTGCGAGAACATGACCTCTTCGTTGTCGTGCTCGTCCTCGACATCGCCGATCACCATCTCGACGATATCCTCGTGGGACACGAGGCCGTCGGTGCCGCCATATTCGTCGATGACGAGCGCCATCTGGGTGCGGGCGGCCTGCATGCTCTGCATCAGGTCGGAGGCGAGCATTGAGGGCGGGACGAAGAGGATCTTGCGGATCAGGCCGGCCTCGGCCACCGTCTCGCCGAGATTGACCCGGCCGAGATCGAAGGCGGCCTTCGGGGTGCGTACCGCTTTTTCCGGCTTTTCGGCCGCTGCGCCATTCGCAAGGTCGGCTGCTGCCGAAGCCTTGGCGGCGGCGCTGACGCGCGGACCGGTGCGGCGCTTGTTGCGGGCCTGCTTGGCCAGATAGGACAGGAGATCGCGGATGTGGACGAAGCCGCGGGCGTCATCCAGATTGTCGCTATAGACCGGCATGCGCGAGCGGCCGGTCTCTTCGAAATGGATCATCAGCTCGCCGATCGTCATATCCATATCGACGGCATCGATATCGGCGCGCGGCACCATGATGTCCTCCACCCGCACTTCGCGGAAGCGGAGGATATTGTGCAGCATGGCGCGCTCTTCAGGCGAAAAGGCATTGCTGACATTGGTGTCGGTCAACAGCGCGTCGGCGAGATCCTCGCGAAGCTGCTCGCCCTGCGACGGGCGCAGCAACCTGACCGCGCGCGACCAGAAAGAGTTGGTGGATTTGGGGTGGTGTTCGGATCGTGCCGAACTACTTCCCTCGTCCGACGAGGAAGTGTCCGAACCGTCCTTGCCCTCGCGGGCAACATTGCTCGAATAATCGTTCATTGTTCCAAACTACACTATCGGGTCCTGCCCCGCATAGGGGTCAGATAGGCCGAGGACGGCCAAAATACGAGTCTCAAGTGCTTCCATGTCTTCCGCCTCGTCCTTTTCCATGTGGTCGTAACCGAACAGATGGAGGAAACCATGGACGAGTAGATGGGTGAGATGATCGCTGAAACTCTTGTCGAGATCAACCGCCTCGCGCTCGACAGTCTCGCGCGCAATGACGATATCGCCCAGCATCGGGCCGGGCATGCCGCCCGGTTCAAGCGGAAAAGCGGGGAAAGACAAGACGTTGGTCGGTTTGTCCTGATCTCGCCATTCGGCGTTGATTTCTTTTATCTCGGCATCGTTGGTGAAGACGAGCGAGACTTCCGCCGGCATTTTCGGGAAGGGCTGCGCCTCTTCCTTCTCCAGAAAGTCGGCCGCGGTCTCGAGGACCTTTTGCGCCATGTCAAGGAGGACCGGCTCTTGCGGCCAGCCCTCGTCCTCGACGCTGATCTGTATGTCTAGCTTCATGATGGAGTGGGGCCGCCCGCCTCTCAGCGGTCGGCTTCCTCGCTTTCGTCGTGGACGGCATATTGCGCGTCATAGGCCCTGACGATGCGTCCGACGAGCGGATGGCGCACGACATCGGTATCCTTGAAGCGCACGACCGAGATGCCCTCGACGCCCTTCAGGATCTGCAGCGCCTCGACCAGACCGGACTTGACGCCACGGGGAAGATCCACCTGGCTGGGGTCGCCGGTGATGATCATCCGGCCGTTTTCGCCAAGACGCGTCAGGAACATTTTCATCTGCATCGACGTGGTGTTCTGCGCCTCGTCGAGAATGATGGCGGCATTTTGCAATGTGCGGCCGCGCATGAAGGCGAGCGGCGCGATTTCGATGACGCCGGCGGTGATCGCCCGTTCGACCTTGTCGCCGGGGATCATGTCGTAAAGCGCGTCATAGAGCGGGCGCAGATAGGGATCGACCTTCTCCTTCATGTCGCCGGGCAGGAAGCCCAGACGCTCGCCGGCTTCGACGGCCGGACGGGTGAGGATGATCTTGTCGACGGCGCCACGCTCCAGAAGGGCTGCCGCATGGGCGCAGGCAAGATAGGTCTTGCCCGTGCCGGCCGGGCCGACGCCAAACACCATTTCGGCGCGTTCCAGCGCCCGCATATAGGCATCCTGGGTCGGCGTGCGCGCCTGGATGGTCTTCTTGCGGGTGGAGATCTGCGCCATGGAGAGCTTGGCCTTGCGTTCCAGCGTCGGCAGTGTCAGCTGGTCGTCGGCGGCCTGGGCCATGCGGATCGCCCCTTCCACATCGGAGGGTTCGATCGACTGCCCCTTCTGGGCTCGCTCGTAGAGACTGTCGAGTGCCCGCCTCGCCTGATTGGTGGCCACGACATCGCCCGATATCGAAACAGAATTGCCCCGTGCTGTCGCATCGATATGCAAACGCTGCTCCAGAAGCTTGAGATTCTGGTCGAACTGGCCAAAAAGTTCGCTGGCGTAGCGGTTGTTCTCGAACGTCAGGACAAAGTGATTGGCGTCGGTCGCTGCGGTTTTGGGGTGGCGCGCGGATGAAGAAACCAATTCGTGTCCGTTCAAGTAAACAAGCTCCTCACTTGCTGGTTACGAACCCATTAAACTCTCTGCCGGCTCGGCAAACAAGCTGTTCGGGCCAGTCCCGATGATTCGTACCCTGATAATCTCACCGATTTGCGATGTTTTTGCATCAACATTCACAGACTGGAGCCACGGAGAGCGTCCGATGACCTGTCCCGGCATGCGGCCCGGCTTTTCCAGGAGCAGATCGATGGTCTTTCCGACGCAGGATGTGGCGAAGTCGGCCTGCTGTTTCAAGAGCAGCGTCTGAAGCCGCTCCAGCCGCTCGGTCTTCACCTCTTCCGGCACCTGATCCGTCAGATCGGCGCCCGGCGTGCCGGGGCGGGTCGAATATTTGAACGAGAAGGCCGAGGCGTAATTCACCTCTTCGACGATCTTCAGCGTGTCCTCGAAATCCCTGTCCGTCTCGCCGGGGAAGCCGACGATGAAATCGCCGGACATGGCGATATCCGGCCGGGCGGCGCGGATCCGCTCGATCAGCCGCAGATATTCGGCGCCGGTGTGGCGGCGGTTCATGGCTTTCAGGATGCGGTCGGACCCGGCCTGCACCGGCAGATGCAGGTAAGGCATCAGCGAACGCAGATTGCGATGCGCGTCGATCAGCTTGTCATCCATGTCGCGCGGGTGGCTGGTCGTGTAGCGCAAACGGGCAAGGCCTGGAATATCGGCCAGCGTGTAGAGAAGATCGCCGAGGCTCCAGTTGCGGCCATCGGGGCCCTCGCCTGCCCAGGCATTGACGTTCTGGCCGAGAAGCGTGACTTCGCGCACGCCGGCATCGACGAGGCGCTTCGCCTCATCGATGATCTGCGACACCGGACGGGAGACTTCAGAGCCGCGCGTATAGGGCACGACGCAGAAGGTACAGAACTTGTCGCAGCCTTCCTGCACGGTCAGGAACGCGGTGACGCCGCGCGAGCGGATCTGCGCCTTCGAGGTCGCCGGCAGATGCTCGAACTTGTCCTCGACGGCATATTCCGTATCGACCACACGGGTGCCGGCACGGGCTGTCTTCAGCGCCTGCGGCAGACGGTGATAGGTCTGCGGGCCGATGACGACATCGACTGCCGGAGACCGGCGCAGGATCTCCTCGCCTTCCGCCTGCGCGACGCAGCCGGCAACGCCGATCATCAGTTCCCGGCCCTCGGCGGCGCGCGCCTTCTTCATGTCGCGCAGACGGCCGAGCGCCGAATAGACCTTGTCGGCCGCCTTCTCGCGGATGTGACAGGTGTTGAGAAGGATGAGATCCGCCTCACCCATATCCTCGGTCGTGACGTAGCCATCGCCCGCCAGCGCATCGCCCATGCGCGTCGAATCGTAGACGTTCATCTGACAGCCGTAGGTCTTGATGAAGACCTTGCGGCTGTTAGACCTGATAGCCGCGTCATCGGCGCCAAGAGCGGCAGGGGCGGCAGGGGCGGCAGGGAGAGTGACGTGTTCGTTCATGGCAGGCTCATAGCGCAAGAAGGGCCGGAATTGAAGCGTTTCGTTGAGATCGCTTATGGGCGCAGACCGATCCGTCTTTCAGCCTTCCGCCTCTGCCGCCGCTTTTCGCCTGCGCAGGCGGCGCCAGATGAAAAAGGCGATGCCTTCGACCACCATCAGGATGATCATCACTTCCAGCGCCAGTTCCGAAACATTGCCATCAAAGGACATGCGGGCGCAGACATAGCCGATGAGAAAGAAGAGACCGTTCCACACCGCCACGCCAAACCCTGCGGCGAGCGCGAACGGGCCGGGATTGACCTTCAACAGGCCGGCGATGGCCGGCGCCACCAGCCGCACCGTCGGCACCAGCTGGGCGGTGAAGGACAGAGCCGACTGGTTGGTGCGGAAATAGAGGATCATCTTCTCCACCTTGTCCGAAGAGGTGCCGAAGATCAGTGCGAAGCGGGTGAGAAACCGGAAGGAACGCTGTTCCGACACGCTGGCTGCGCAGAAATAGTAGATCGAACCGCCGACATAGCTGCCGGCGATCGCGGCGATCAGGGCGGCGAGCGGCGACCATGCGCCGGATTCGGCGCCGATACCGACGGCGACCAGAATGGCGTAGGAGGGGAAAATCGGGATGATGCGTTCGGAAAAGACCACGAGGAAAACCCCGAGCAATCCGTATTCGGCAGACCATTCAATCAGATGTCCAAGCGGATCCATGCGGCTTTCCAGATGTTTTCGGTCATATCGGGAGACAGGGCGTCCGAAACAAGAGCTTCGGGCGAGATGAGGACCGAATGGCTTTCTCGATCCGTTCCACCCTCTGCTATGCTTGGCGACCCTTGGCTACCCCCGGCGACCTTTGGCGACCCTCGGCTATCCTCGGGCGTCTTGCGCTTCGGGCATTGCCGACCTTCAGCTTTTCTCCGTCGCGTCGCTGCCATCGGGCTTCGGCGTGACGGCATAGAGATCATAATCGCGGCCGCGGATATGGCGGATCAAAAGATTGCGCATGCGCGCCGTGATCGTCTGGCTTAAAAGCTTGCGGTTGTCGCCGGCGCGGAATTCGACCGGATCGCCAAAGGCCACATCCACCTCGATCGCGCCTTCCCGCAGGATGCCGAGAAGGTGGGGACCAAGCTCGATATCGCCCGGCCAGGCGGCGATCGGCCGGTGATAGCGGCCCATTGCCATGCCATGGACGCCGGTATAGGCGATCGCCACCGGCTGGACATGCACGACGCCGCCCGGCGCAGACGGCACGGCGGCGGCCGCTGCACCGAAGAGCGAAGACTTGATCGGCAGAAGCCGGTTGCCATCCGACGTCGTGCCTTCGGGAAAGAGCACGACGATTTCTCCGCCGGCCATGCGCGAGGCAATCTCGTTGACCTGATCTCCGGTGCGGCGCTTTTCCTCGCGCACGACGAAAATCGTCTTCTGCAACTTGGCGAGAGTGCCGAAGATCGGCCAGTCGGCGACTTCAGCTTTCGCGATATAGGCGACATCGGCAATCGCGCCGAGTACCATGATATCCTTCCACGAGACGTGGTTGGACGACAGCATCAGCGGCCGGCGCGGATCGGGACGCCCATGCACGCGAATGCGGATGCCGAGCAGGAAACAGGCGGCGCGATGCCAGAGCCGCGGAATGATGCGGCGGATCTTCAGATCGTATTTCAGACCGACGAGCTGGAAGGGCAAAAGCACGACTGTGACGAGGACGAGCGAGACGATGACGAGCCCGATACGGATATTGGTGATCACCTGGCGCCCTTACCGCTCATCGTCATCGAGCGGGATGCCGTAAAGCTCCAGCCGGTGGCCGACGAGGCGAAAGCCGTGCTCGCGGGCGATGCGCTCCTGAAGCGCTTCGATTTCCGCCGAGTGAAACTCGATGACCGTGCCGGTCGCCACGTCGATCATATGGTCGTGATGCTCTTCCGGCACGGTCTCGTAGCGGAAGCGGCCATCGCGGAAATCATGCTTCTCGATGATGCCCTCGTCCTCGAACAGTTTCACCGTCCGGTAGACCGTCGAAATCGAGATGCGCGGATCGACCTTGGTGGAACGGCGATAGAGCTCCTCCACGTCGGGATGATCATCGCTGTCCTGCAAAATACGGGCGATGACCCGGCGCTGGTCCGTCATGCGCATGCCCTTTTCGGCACACAGCTCTTCCAGCGTCTTTGAAAGATCCGTCATGACGTTCGGCCTTCGCAAATCTCGGTTCTGGTCCAGCGCTCATCAGCGTCCGCAACGGACGCGCCCCAAGCACCGTAACACTGTGGGTCCTGCGGGGAATTGTTTTCCCGCGGTCTGCGCATCGCATAACCCGAAAGCGGCGTTCGATTTCGGGTCGATGCAGTAGGGACTAGCGAAGAACGCGGCTCATGACAAGCGCCGTGGAGCGCGTGCCATCGGCTGCGGTGTAATAGGCGGGACGTTCCCCAACCTTTGCAAAGCCGAGCTTGCCGTAAAGGGCAACAGCCGGGCGATTGGCCGCCTCGACCTCAAGGAACATCAGGTCTGCGCCGCGCACCTTCGATTCGCGCAGGGCTGCCTGCATCAGCCGCCATCCAAGCGCCTGGCGCGCGAATTTTTCGCCGACGGCAATCGTCAGGATCTCCGCCTCGCCACCCGCCTCGCGGGCAAGCACGAAGCCCGCCAGCGGCTTCGAAAAGAACGCATTGGTCTGGCGCACGACGAAGCCGAAGACATTGTGCTGCAACAGGAGATTGGAAAACTCGCCATCGTTCCAGCGGCGTGGAAAACGCTGGCCATGCAATTCCGACACGTCGGCGCAATCCTGCGCCTCCATGGTGACAACTTCGAAAAACGGCTTCCAGCTCAGATATTCGTCGAACATTTTTAGCAGTGTACCAGATGGGTATGCTGGGGGAATGTCGCTTCAATCGCTTTTTCGCGAGCGAGGCTCAAGCCCCTTTTGTCAGGCCCTTGCGAGCGCAAAGCCTATCTGCGGCTTGGCGTCGGGACCGCGAAGATAGAGCGGTTTCGGCCTTTCTGCATCATCAGGCTTCTCCGCACCGATCCTTGCGACCATGGCAATATCGAACCGGTCTCGGGGATCTTCCTGATCGCGGCGCATCCAGGAGCCGGTCAGCACCGCAGCGTGGCGGGCGGCAAGCGCATCCACGTCTTCCGGCGCGAGGGCCGCAGGCTCACCCAAGGGCGCACCATCGGCACCGAATGCCTGGGCATAGACTTCGCCACGCTTGGCATCCATGGCAACGACCACCGGCCTGCCGGGGTTCTGCTTCAGATGCACGCGGGCCAAAACTTCGAGCGTGGTGACGCCGACCGAGCCGATACCGAGCGCCAGCGCCAGACCGCGTGCGGTGGCGACGCCGACGCGGATGCCTGTAAACGAACCGGGCCCGATGACGACCGCGACGCGGCCGATCCGATCGAGGTCCATGCCGGCCTTTGCCAGCGCCTCGTCGATCAGCGCCATCAGCCGTTCGGCATGGCCCTTGCCGATCTCGTCCGAGACGGCAGACAGGACTTTGCCCGCCTTGCCGTCAAACACCGCAGCGGAACAATCCACCCCGGCGGTATCGATTGAAAGCACGATCATTGGGTTTCAAGTCTATCCGGTCAGAGCGCTTCGACCGCCTGAACCTCGGGCACGAAATGCTTGAGCAGGTTCTGCACGCCGTGCTTCAGGGTGGCGGTGGAGGACGGGCAACCGGCGCAGGCGCCCTTCATGTTCAAATAGACGGTACCGTCGCGATAACCCTTGAAGGTGATATCGCCGCCATCCTGGGCAACGGCCGGACGGACGCGGGTTTCCAGAAGTTCCTTGATCGTGGCGACGACCGTCTCGTCATCGGCATCGAAGAACTCGCCTTCCTCGTCGAAGTCTTCCGCCAATGTCGAGGTGCCGCCCATGATCGGCTGGCCGGACATGAAATGTTCCATGATCGAGCCGAGGATCGCCGGCTTCAGGTGCTGCCATTCGGCGGCATCCTTGGTGACGGTGATGAAGTCATAGCCGAAATAAACGCCGGAGACGCCGCCGACATCGAACAGACGGGCGGCCAGCGGCGATGCCTCGGCTTCCGCCGCGTTGCGAAAATCGGCCGTGCCCTTTTCCATCACCACCTTGCCGGGGAGGAATTTCAGGGTCGCCGGGTTGGGCGTCGATTCCGTCTGGATGAACATGCTGGTCTCCTGAGCGCGATCAGGCGCGCGTCAAACTTAGAATTCTTCAAAAGAAGATAAGCCGCATCAGCTTTGCGTTCAAGTGCGCCTTTCTGCCGTTGCGGTCAAGACAATGTTGACCGCCACTTTCATGTCTAGCGCAGGTGCTGCGACCGGTTGAAGCGTGTCGCGATCCTTCGGATCTGCTCCTGCGCTTTCAGCTCCTGTTGTGACGCATGTCGTGGTCGCAAAACCGCTGCGCACTTTTGCGCGGCATGCTTTAGGCCAGCGCGTCGATTTCCTCGTCGCTCAGCGTATCGGGCAGGACGGTGACAGGGATCGGGAAGGCAGCGCCTCTTCCGGCAACGGACGAGACGAGCGGGCCCGGACCTTCCTTGGCGGAGCCTGCGGCGAGAACGAGAATGGCGATATCGCGGTCTTCCTCGACCAGAAGATTGATCTGTTCGGTGGCCGCCCCCTCGCGGATCACCACTTCCGGATCGAGACCGATCGTCTCGCGCACCCTTTGCGCCGCCTTGGCCATGATCGATTGCGCCTCTTCCATGGCTTCGGCGCGCATGATCTGCTCGACACCCAGCCATTGCTGGAAATCGCCTTCGGGAATGACGAAGAGAAGCACGAGGCCGCCATTGGAATTCTTTGCGCGGCGGCCGGCATAATGCACCGCCTTGTCGCATTCCGGCGTACCGTCGATGACCGCCATGAACTTGCGCCGGTGCCCTTCGAGCCGCGAAAGCCGTGTCGAAACCATGCGCAACCCCCGTGTCGCTTTTGCCATCACGACCCGGTGGGTCGTGATGCGAACTTATACGATCGGCGGAAAATGAAAACCCGCCAATGACACCCGTCAGGGCGTCACGGCGGGTCGCATCGTCGAGGAGCGATCGATCAGCGCAGGAAGCCGATGATATCGCAGACCTCGTTCATCACCTTTTCGGCACGGGCACCGGCGCGCTCGCCGCCATCCTTCAGGATGGCATCGATATGGCTGGTGTCGTCCATCAGGCGGCGCATCTCGGTGGTGATCGGCGCCAAGACATGGACGGCAAGATCGGCGAGCGCCGGCTTGAAGACGGAGAACTGCTGGCCGCCGAATTCCGACAGAACCTCAGCCTTCGTCTTATCGGCAAGGGCTGCATAGATACCGACGAGATTGTCGGCCTCCGGGCGACCGGCGAGACCCTCGAGTTCGCCGGGCAGACCTTCCGGGTCGGTCTTGGCCTTGCGGATCTTCTTCAGGATCTCATCGGCATCATCCATCAGATTGATGCGCGACAGATCCGACGGGTCGGATTTCGACATTTTCTTGGTGCCGTCGCGCAGCGACATGACGCGCGGCGCAGGGCCATCGATCATCGGCTCGACGAGCGGGAAATAGCCGTGGATCTTCTCTTCGCCGACGACCATGTCGACGCCGGTGCCGGTTTCGCGGATTTTCTCCTGGAAGTCGATGTTGAACTTCTGGGCGATGTCGCGGGCAAGCTCCAGATGCTGCTTCTGGTCGTCACCGACAGGCACATGGGTGGCGCGGTAGACGAGGATGTCGGCGGCCATCAGGCTCGGATAGGCCAGAAGACCGAGCGAGGCATTCTCGCGGTCCTTGCCGGCCTTGTCCTTGAACTGGGTCATGCGGTTCATCCAGCCGATGCGGGCGACGCAGTTGAAGACCCAGGCGAGTTCGGCATGCTGCGGCACGGAAGACTGGTTGAAGACGATATGCTTCTTCGGATCGATGCCGGAGGCGATGAAGGCTGCGGCAATCGAGCGGATCTGGCCGCGCAGGTCGGCATGAACCAGCTGGGCGGTGATGGCATGCAGATCGACGACGCAATAGATGCAGTCGTTGTTTTCCTGCAGCGCCACGAACTTTCTGATGGCGCCGAGATAATTGCCGAGATGGAGATTGCCGGTGGGCTGGACGCCCGAAAAGACTAGCGGCTTGAAAGAGTTCATATTGTCCTCGAAAACAGGCTGGTGGAAGGCCTCAGGCCGTCAAGGTATACGCAGACCGGAAGGTGTGCGTTCCCCCCGCCCTTGCGCCCCGCGGGCCATGTAGCTGCGGCGGCTTATGCACCCCGGATGTGACGGTATCAAGAGGCGCGGATGGCTTTATTTGCAGGCGGATTGCGCCCTTGGCGATCTCGATAATTTCAAGTTTCGGCCGGGACACGTCGGGTGCCTCGTAATTGAATTTTATAGGTGACACGCGACGTGCCCCGTTCGGTGTGTTTTTCCGCGCAACTGCGATCCCTCGACGATCCGGCCCTGTTCTGGTGTTCCGTTTTTCAGGAACGGCACCGGATCGCGTACGACACACGCAGCTCCAGCCCTCTTGCAGGCTGAAGGGAGATCATTTTCTGCGCAGCCCCCGGATCGGCGCCTGCATCTTGGCACGTTTCCGGATCACCGGTCCCGCCTCGCCG
Organism: Neorhizobium sp.; assembly: GCA_028283725.1. GTDB lineage: Bacteria > Pseudomonadota > Alphaproteobacteria > Rhizobiales > Rhizobiaceae > Neorhizobium. The sequence goes on from JAPWKC010000004.1 coordinate 1,560,615, forward strand.
GCGATGCGCAACCGGTGTAGCCGATACGGGACGAGGAAAATTATGCGCGCCGTTTTCAGAGCGGGGACGAGATGGGTTCAAATATTTTTGCAGCCGGCGGCAAATGCGCGGAGGATCCGCCAGAGCCCTAACGGGATCATTAAAACTCGCCCTGTCGGATTTACGCCACCCTTCCGTTTTGCGGCTATGAAGAGTTGCAGATTTGACGAGATTTTCGATTAAGGTGTTTTCAATGAGCGCAGTGACGCTGGATCAGGTCCAGAACCAGATCGCACGTGGCTTTAGCCTGCTGCGCTTCACCCCGCAGATCGAGGCGCTGTTTCGGGCGGATTACGCCGAAGCGCGACTGCGGCTCATCGCCAACTGGGGCGTCGTCGGCGTCGCCATCTACGATCTCGTCTATTTCGGCGACCGGATCATGGTGGCGGACGTGCTGCCGGCGCTGATGGTCGTCCGCTTCCTGATCTTCACGCCGCTTGTCATCGCCTGCGTCCTGATCGTGCGCCGCTTTCGCCATCCGTCGCTCTACGACGCGCTCGCCGTTGTCGTGGCCTTTCTCGGCGTCACCTTGCCAATGGCGGCGGCGGTGAACAGCCAGAGTTCCTACCTGTTCACCTACCAGAACTACAATGCCGCGGCCTTCCTGTTCTTCGTCATCTCGCTGCGGCCGCGTTTTCCCGCCCTGCTGATCGGCCTGTCACTGATGTGCGCTTCGCATTTCACGCTGACCTATCTTACCGGCGCCTTCGACGACGTCGTCTATACCGGCATCGTCACTTTCTACCTGACGCTCTCGGTGTTCCTGGCCGTGAGCGCCTATTTTCTCGAACGCACCGACCGGCAGAATTTTCTCAACCAGCTGCGCAGCGACATTCTCTACCAGCAGATGAAGGAGAATGCCGGACGGGACGCATTGACCGGCCTGATGAACCGGCGGTCGCTCGCCCTTATCAGCGAGCGCATCTGGAAGGACGCGGACCGGACGTCGCTCGTCTCGGCCGTCCTGCTCGATATCGACCATTTCAAGCGCTACAACGACGTGCACGGCCATATCGAGGGCGATGCCTGCATTCGCGCCGTCTCGCAATGCATTGCCGACACCGCCGATGCGGGGTGTTCCGTCTTCCGCTTCGGCGGCGAGGAAATACTGGTTCTGGCTCAGAACAGGGATGAACTCGCGATGCTCGCCCTGGCTGAAAAGATCCGCAGCGCCATCGAACGGCTTGGCCTGCGCCACGGTGGTCTGCCGGGGACAAATGGCGAGGGTCGCGTCACCGCGAGCCTCGGCGTCACGTCCGCGTCGATCGGAGAAACGACGCTGGAGAAGCTTTTGCAGACGGCGGACGAGGCGCTTTACGAGGCAAAACGCCGCGGGCGCAACATCGTGGCGCTCTACGATACACCGGAGCCGGATGTGCAGGTGGCATGACGCGGCGGCTTTTGGCCGTCTTTGCCTTTCTGCCGGTAATCAGCTGTTTTTCCATCGGAAAGTTGCATTTCTTCCGATTGCCACCAAACGGCGCGCCATCGGGAGCGGCGCTCGAACGCGGTTCAGCCACGACAATAGAGTTAACCATGGTTAACCAATGCGGCAGAACAAACCCCAAAATGGAGTAAATTGCTCCTTACTCGCGCCTCTTTTGGGAATGAAATACCCGGCTCTTTCAATTCTGTCGGTCACGACTGACAGACTATCGTTCCGGAGTATCCCTGATGCGCAGCTTTTCCCGCGTCGCGCTCGCTTGTCTTAGCATAGCCAGCCTCACCCTCGCCGCCCCCCTGTCCGCCATGGCCGGCGGAACCGTCGCGCAGAAGAAGACGCTGACGACCTCCTTCTCGCATGACTATTCGGCCTATTACACGGTGCAGCGGGTGAGCGTTCAGACCAACTGTTTCCCCGACAGGCTGGAGGCGATCTTGAAGCATATTGCCATCGAGACCGGGCACAAGCCGATGGTGACTTCCGGCCACAGGCCGCATTCGGGCCATTCGCAGCACAATCGCTGTTTCGCCGCCGATATCCGGGTGCCGGGCGTTTCCGACAAGACGATCCTGGCGGCCGCGGCAAGCGCGCCCGGCATCGGCGGCATCGGCCAATATTGCAACGGCATCATCCATGTCGATGTCGGTCCGAAGCGGACATGGAACTATTGCTCGAAACGCCGGAGTGGGTCGAAGAAGGGGTGAATACCCCTCCCTCTGCATGAATTGCCGCTTCAGGCGCGCCGCTTGCGCTTCAGGTTGCGCCTCAGCATGCCGAGATCGGCACCGCCGATCGCAAAGGCGCAGGCGAAATAGACGAGCATGGCAATCGCCAAAAGCACCGCCAGTGCCGCGACCTGATGCAGGAGCGACGACTGCGGCGTCAGATACGGTTCGGCGTGGCGCAGGGCATAGACGAGCGCCGCCGACATGACGCCGGTCGAGACCAGAAGAAGCGCCATGCGTTTTACCAGCACCCATTCCCATTGGAGATGGCCGCGACGCAGGAGCGTGAAGCCGAGCAGGATCGTGTTGATCCAGCCGGCGGTCGCTTCGGCGGTTGCGATGCCGCGTTCGGCAATCAGCGGGAAGAGCGTGATGGCGAGGCCTGAATTGACGATGACCGAGGCGATGGTGAAGCGCATCGGCGTCCTGGTATCCTCACGGGCGTAAAAGCCCGGCTGAAGCGCCTTGATCATCACGAAACCCGGCAGGCCGAGGCCGTAGATCGCGAGGATCGAGCCGACGACGGCGGTGTTTTCAGCGGAAAACTGGCCGCGCTCGTAGAGAACCCGGATGATCGCATCCGACAGGATCCACAGGCCGGCTGCGGCCGGCAGCGTCAGGAACAGCACGAACTCGATCGAGCGGTTCTGGATAGTGCCCGCTTCCTTCGCATGGCCGGCTTTCAGCGCGCGCGCCAGTTCGGGCAAAAGCACGACGCCGACGGCGACGCCGACGACGCCGAGCGGCAGCTGGTAGATACGGTCGGCATATTGAAGGGCGGCAATGGCGCCTTCCTTGCTCGATGCGATCGCCTGGCCGATGATCTGGTTGATCTGGGTGATGCCGCCGGTGACGGCCGCAGGGACGGCGAGCAGAAGCAGACGCTTGACGTTGGGGGTCATGCGCGGACGCTTGAAGCCGATATTGATGCCCGCGTGGCGCACGCCGGCATAGACAACCGCCATCTGCAACACGCCGGCCGCCAGAACGCTCCAGGAGAGATACCAGGCGATCTCGCGCGGATCGGCATGGATCCACAGGCCATAGAAGAGCGCGCCGATCATCACCACGTTCAAGAATACCGGGGCGACGGCAGCGGCAAAGAAGTGATGCAGCGAATTGAGCATGCCCGAAAGCATCGCCGTCAGCGACATGCACATGAGATAGGGGAACATCACCGCCGCCATGCGGATGGTGAGTGCGGTCTTTTCCGCATCATCGGCAAAGCCCGGCGCGATGATCCACTCCACCAGCCACGGCATCATCAGTTCCATGACGATGGTGATCAGCAGAAGTGCCGAGAAGAGGACGCCGAAGACTTCCTCGGAAAACCGCTTGGCGCCATCGACGCCATTGGCCTCGATCTCCTTGGAAAACAGAGGCACGAAGGCGGCGTTGAAGGCGCCCTCGGCAAACAGGCGACGGAAGAGATTGGGGAAGCGGAAGGCGGCATAGAAGACGTCGGCCATCGGCCCGGTGCCGAGTGCCGCCGCCATGAATGTCTCGCGGGCAAAGCCGAAGATGCGGCTGCCGAGCGTGGCACCGCCGACGGTCATGAATTTTTTCACGAGGCTCATGGATGGGGCTCCGGCGATTGGGCTGGGGCTGGCAGAGCTGCGTGCCGGGCAGCATTTTGTGCGAGGTTTCGGACGAGGTTGAGGACGGTATCCGGGTTGCCCGCTTGTGCGCTGCCGGTCTGCCGGGGGCGAGCCACGGGCGACACACCGCGCTCCGAGACCCCAGCCAAGGGGGAAATCGGATGGCGGTGCCGGTTTGCCAGAAAGTTTTCGAAAACGGATAGCTGACCGCTCACGCGTTGGCCTTCGACTTGCGCGCCGCCGGCTGGCCGCCGGATGGCGGGACGGAAGGGGCCGAAGCGACAGGCGTCGCGGCCGGCGCGATCATGCCGGTCGGCATGCCGCTTCGAAGCTCGTCCTCCTGCTCCGACATGACAGCCTTCAGCCTTGCCGCGATATTGGCCTGGCGGTGCTCGTTGGTGATCTTGTGGCCGACGAGATCGGTGACGTAGAACGTGTCGATGACCTTTTCGCCGAAAGTGGTGATACGGGCCGAGTGAATGTCGAGCGACAGGTCGGCCAGAACCGCCGTCACATCCGCCAGAAGACCGGTGCGGTCGAGGCATTCGATCTCGATCACGGTGAACTTGTTCGACAGCGTGTTGGACAGGACGACCGAGGGCGGGATGGTGAAGGCCTTGTTGCGCTTCTTGCCCTTGGCGCGGGTGGCCATGACTTCCGGCAGGCGCTTCTTGCCCGAGAGAACATCCTCGATCATCCGGCCGATCGTGGCGGCGCGGCGCATCTCGTCCTCGTCCACCTGGAATTCGCGGTTGACCATGATCGTGTCGAGCGCACGGCCATCCATGGTGGTGAAGACCTGTGCGTCGGCGATATTGGCACCGGCGGCGGCGCAGGCGCCGGCGATGATCGACAGAAGGCGCGGATGGTCGGGCGCCAGAACCGTGATCTCGGTGATCGCGTTGAAACTGTCGGTGCGCACCATGGTGGTGAGCGCCTGGCCCTTGCGGTCGGCCTCACGGATGAAGGTCGCATGGCGGATCTGGTCTTCCAGCGAGACCGACAGAAGATACGGCTGGTAATGGAGTTTCGAGTAGGTGCGGCGATCCTTCTGCGAGAAATCGGAGAGCGCCTTGTAGAGCGCCTCTTCTGCCGCCTTGGCACGCTCCTTGCGCGACACTTCGGAGAAGCCACCGGAGATCAGAAGCTCCGTCTCGTAATAGAGCGTGCGCAGGAGCTGGCCCTTCCAGCCGTTCCAGACACCCGGACCAACAGCGCGGATATCGCAGACGGTGAGGATCAGGAGCAGTTTCAGGCGGTCGAGCGACTGCACCTTTTCGGCAAAGTCGGTGATCGTCTTGCGATCGTTCAGGTCACGCGTCTGGGCCGTCATGGACATCAGAAGATGTTCCTCGATCAGCCAGGCGGCCAGTTCCGTCTGCTTGGGCGACAGGCCGAAGCGGGCGCCGAGCTTGCGCACGATGCGGGCGCCGGCCACCGAGTGATCCTCGTCGCGGCCCTTGGCGATATCGTGCAGGAAGACGGCGAAATAGAGGACCTCGCGCTCCTCGACGCTCGGCATCAGCTTGTTGGCGAGCGGATGGATCTCGGCGAACTTGCCTTCGTCGATCTCGCAGAGCGCCTCGACGGCGCGGATCAGATGCTCGTCCACCGTATAGTGATGATACATGGAGAACTGCATCATCGCCACGACCTTGCCGAAATCGGGAATGAAGCGGCCGAGCACGCCGGCCTCGTTCATCCGGCGCAGCATCAGCGCCGGGTCGCGGCGCGAGGTCAGGATGGACATGAAGAGGCGGTTCGCCTCGTCGTTTTCGCGCAGCGCAGGGTCGATCAGCGACAGCGAGCGGGTCATGCGCTTCAAGGCATCCGGGTGAAGTTCGAGCCCGGTCAGGTCTGCGACATGGAAGAAGCGGATGATCGACACCGGATCGCGCTTGAAGACATCGGGATTGGCCAGCGTGATGCGGCCGCGATCCTCGACGAATTCCAGCGTGCCGGGGATCTTGCGCAGACGCTTGGTAAAGCGGGAGATGACGCGCTTGGTGAGGCCGGGTACGGCTTTTGCCTGCTGCTCTTCGAGTGCAGCGCAAAAGATGCGCGTCAGGTCGCCGACATCCTTGGCGACAAGGAAATAGTGTTTCATGAAACGCTCGACCGGCGAGAGGCCGGGGCGGGCGTTATAGCCGAGGCTGGCTGCGATATCCTTCTGGATGTCGAAGGAGAGGCGCTCTTCCGCCTTGCCGGTCAGAAAATGCATCTGGCAGCGCACGGCCCAGAGAAAATCGTCGGCCTTTTCGAACAGCCGCCATTCGGAGCGCGAGAGAACGCCGAGCTTGATCAGTTCGGCCGTGTCGCGGACGCGGTAATAGTATTTGGCGATCCAGAACAGCGTGTGCAGGTCGCGCAAACCGCCCTTGCCTTCCTTCACGTTGGGTTCGACCAGATAGCGGGTATCGCCGGATTTCTGGTGGCGCGTGTCGCGCTCGGCAAGCTTTGCTGCGACGAATTCCGGGCCGGTATCGGCGACGACTTCCGTATCGAAACGGCTTTCCAGTTCGTTGACCAGCGCCTCTCGGCCGCAGATATAGCGGTTTTCGAGGATGGCGGTGCGGATCGTCATGTCGGTCTTCGACAGACGGATGCATTCCTCCACGGTGCGGGTGGCATGGCCCACCTTGAAGCCGAGATCCCACAGCACGTAGAGCAGGAACTCGACGGCCTTCCTCATGCGGTCGGAATTCTTTTCCGGCAGGAGGAAGAGAAGATCGATATCGGAGCCGGGTGCCAGCGTGCCGCGACCATAGCCGCCGACGGCGGCAATGGCGATATCGCTGCCCTCGGGATAGACCTTGTCGACGATCACCGTGTGCAGCGTGCAGATCAGCCGGTCCTGGATCCACGAGATGCGGCGGGCACAGTTGAGGCCGCTGCCTTCCTCGTTCAGGCGTTCACGCGCCTTCTGGCGGCCATCGGTGCTTGCCTTGCGCAGGATCGGCAAAAGATCCGAGCGCATGTCGAGAAGCGCACGATCCTTGGCGCCGAGTACTGCCTGGCAATCGGCCGTCAGACGGTCGAGGTCGAGAAGTTCGGAAAAGTCGATATCGTGTCGGGCCATGTTTTCCTGCCGGTGCGGCCTTGCCGGGGAGGCTCGGTCGTCGATCACGCGCACCTTGTCAATGCTTATCACAATGGGGCTTATTGCAGAGGGATGTTTCAAAGTTGTTTCTTTGCGGCGGCCAGGTCAACCCTCTTCTTTGCCGAAGCGTCGTCCTGACGCGTCTGTCTTTGCGCTGCACGGTAGCGTGACGGGCTCATGCCGGTGACGCGGCGAAACTCACGGTTGAAATTCGACTTGGTGGAAAACCCGCATTCGAGCTGAACCGCCGTCACGCCCGCCTTCGTTTCCTCCAGCAGACGGCAGGCTTCGGCAATGCGCCTGTTGTTGACGAATTGCGAGACGTTGAGACCAGTCACACGGTTGACCGCGCCGGAGACTTCGCGGGCGGTCAGACCGGAGCGGCGCGACAGAAGCGCCAGGCTGAGGTTCTCGTTTCTGAACAGCGCGTTCTCGTCGAGCGCCGACGATACCCGTGCCAGAATGCGTCCATCATCTTCGCTCGGCTGCTGCTGCAGGGTGTGAGACGGTGCAACCGCTGCCCTTCGGGACGACATGAGATAATAGGCGACGACCACGGCGATCGCGACCACGTTGGTGACGGCAACGATGCGCGGAATGTTTTCGCGACCGTCAAAGGCGGCATAGACTGCGATAAAAAGATCGGCCGCGGCAAAGAACAGGATGAGAAAAGCGGTCAGCCGGGCTGCGGCCAGCGCCGGGCGCATCCTTTGCAGCGAGGCTTCCGCCATCACGTCGGGGCCGCCGGTGCGGGTAAACGCCAGAAGTTTGAGGCCGTACCCGACAAAGGTGACGAAGAGCAGCGGATCGATGAGGACGGGCAGGCAAAGGGCCGCAACCAGCATGCACAAGGGGGCGGCAAGATGCCGCCAGGGATTGGCGATCACCTCCCCCGTCATGGCCCGGAAGGCGAGATAGGCGAGCGGCGGCATGCCGGCTGCCGTCACCGGCTGGAAAAGGGCGAGCGCATTGACGCCATAGCCGAAATGCAGGCCGACAATCATGCCCTGGAGCGCATAGAGCACGAGAAAGGCGATGAAATACCGCCGTGAACCGGCCGCCTCCACGCCTTTCAGGCTGTGGAAGAGCGAAAGCGCAAAGATGAGACCGGCCAGAAACGGCAAGGGAACGGAGAGCAAGGCAAGACCCGAAAAAACAACGACCGCGATCGTGATCCGCTACGGCCTTTATCACGATCGAGGTCGATTGGGATACGGAAAGCATGGCGTGATCGGTCTCGCCAGACCGTCTGGCGATCAACGTCAATCACGCTTTCGGGCGCTATCGCATCGCTACCCCCTCCCCCGGCCTGCCGGGAATGCCCCCGGAAAAGGGGGATAAACCCGCAGCACCGATTTACCCGGACCGGGCGTCATCGGTGCGGCCGGGTCAGCTCTCCGTCTTGCCGGGAGGGCGATCGGGGATGCCAACGCCATGGCCCTGATTTGCCACAGGAGAAGACCGACCATGACCTTTCCCCGCACAATCAAGGCAACGCTGCTTGCCTTCACCTTCCTCGTGCCCGCCATCATGCCGGCCTTCGCCTTCGAGGCGGGAACGCGCTGGATGACGATCACCGCGCCCGACCACAAGGAGGCCGAGCGGGTGCTGATCACCTATCCGGCGCTCGCCGATGGCGACGCCTATACGCTGGGCGGCGATCAACTGTGGACCGGCGTGCCCGCCCGCCGCAATGCGACACCGGTTGCGGAAAAATTTCCGCTCGTGATCCTCAGCCACGGCTCGGGCGGCAATGCGGCCGCACTCGGCTGGCTATCGGCCGAACTTGCCCGCAACGGCTTCATCGCCGCCGCCCCCAACCATATCCATTCGACATCGGGCGATTCCATTCCTGCCGACAGCATCAGGATCTGGGAACGCTCGCACGATGTCTCGGCGCTGATCGACAGGATGACCAGCGATGCCGACTGGGCTCCCATCGTCGACAAGGACAGGATCGGCGGCATCGGCTTTTCGCTCGGTGGTGTGACGATGATGCTGTCTGCCGGTGCGCGCGCTTCGCTGCCGCGTTTTGCCGCCTTCTGCGACGATCCCCAGAATGCCGATGCGGGTTGCGGATGGTTCAAGCGCGGCGGTGTCGATTTTGCAAAGATCGATGCCGGCGCCTTCGAAGGCGATTATCGCGATCGGCGGCTTGCGGCCGTCGTTACCGTCGATCCGGGCCTTGCCATGGCCTATCAGGAGGACAGTCTTGCGGCGATCCATATGCCGATGCTGTTCGTCAATCTGGGGACGGGTGAACAGATCATGCGCGGCGTGCGGGCGCAAGCGCTGGCGGGGCAGATTGCCGGAGCCGGCTATGCCGCCATTCCCGACGCCATCCATTTCAGCTTCCTCGGCATCTGCAATCCCGGCGGAGCAGAACTCTTGAAGCGCTATGGCGAAGAGGACCCGATCTGCGCCGATGGCGGAAAGACACCGCGCGAGGAGCTGCACAAGCAGATCTTCTTCCAGATCGCCGTGTTTCTGCGACGGGAACTGGCAGAGCGGTGAGGCGCCCTGCCAAGCAATCCCTCACTTGCCCGACAGCTCTCTCTTCAGCGCGTAGAGCGCATCGAGCGCCTCGCGGGGAGAGAGGTCATCGGGATTGATCGCCTTCAGCGCCTCCTCGACTTTCGACGGGCCGGCGCGGTTTTCCTCTTTCCGCACCGCCACCTGGAACAGCGGCAGGTCATCGATCAGCTGGCTTGCCGGGTTCTTTCGGTCACTGTCTTCCAGCTTGGTCAGGACATCGCGGGCACGGGCGACGACGCTGTCTGGAAGACCCGCAAGCCTTGCCACCTGGATGCCGTAGGAGCGGTCGGCAGCACCGGGGCCGACTTCGTGGAGGAAGATCACCTCGCCATCCCATTCCTTCACCTTCATCGTGGCGTTGGAGAGGCGGTTGAGCTTTTCCGAGAGCACGGTCAGCTCGTGGAAATGGGTGGCGAAGAGGCCGCGGCAGCGATTGCCCTCATGCAGATGCTCGACCGCCGCCCAGGCGATCGACAGGCCGTCGAAGGTCGCCGTGCCACGGCCGATCTCGTCCAGAATGACGAGCGAGCGGTCGGAGGCCTGATTGAGGATTGCCGCCGTCTCGACCATCTCGACCATGAAGGTGGAGCGGCCACGGGCCAGATCGTCAGACGCGCCGACGCGGGAGAAGAGACGGTCGACGATGCCGATATGGGCCGATGCCGCAGGCACGAAGGCGCCCATCTGGGCCAGAATGGCGATCAGCGCGTTCTGGCGCAGGAAGGTCGACTTACCGCCCATATTGGGGCCGGTCAGCAGCCAGAGGGCGCCGAAGCCCTGGCCGCCCTTGGAGGCAGGGTCGATCGGCGACAGATCGCAGTCATTGGCGATGAAAGGACCTGTCGACTGGCGGCGCAGCGCCTGCTCGACCACAGGATGGCGGCCACCTTCGATTGAAAACATGCGGCTGTCATCGACGATGGGCCGGCGGTAATCCCATTCATCGGCCAGCATGGCGAGGCCTGCCGCGACATCAATGACGGCCAGCGCGCGGGCGCCGGCCTTGATCGCCTCGGCCTCTGCAATGACGGCCTTCACCATGCGGTCGAAGGCGGCAAGCTCGATGGTCAGCGCCCGGTCGGCGGCATTGGCGATGCGGGTTTCGAGATCGGCAAGCTCGGTCGTCGTGAAGCGCATGGCATTCGCCATCGTCTGGCGATGGATGAAGCGGGCCTTGGCTTCCGGCGTTTCGGTCATCGGCCCGGCATTGCCGGCAGTGACCTCGATGAAATAGCCCAGCACGTTGTTGTGCTTGATCTTCAGCGACTTGATGCCGGTTTCCTCGGCATAGTCGAGTTGCAGGCCGGCAATCACCCGGCGCGACTGGTCGCGGAGCGCCCGCACCTCGTCCAGCTCGGCGCTGGCGCCATCGGCGAGAAAGCCGCCGTCGCGTTTGAGAAGCGGCAGGTCTTCGGCAAGCGTGGTGGCCAAAAGCTGCTCCAGATCGGCGGGGAGCGCCTTGAGGCCTGCCAGCGCTTCGGAAAGCTCTTCCGGCAGCATCTGGGCATCAAGGAAAGCCGCCACACCGCGAGCGGATTCGAGGCCGGCGAGGATGGCGCCGAGATCGCGCGGGCCGCCCCGGTCGAGCGCCAGGCGCGACAGCGCGCGCGGCATATCCGGCACATGCCTGAAGGCGCCGCGCAGATCCGATGCCAGCGCCGTCTCGTCCTTCAAAAAGGAGATCGAATCGAGGCGAAGGTTGATGCGCTCGGGATCGGTCAAAGGCGACATCAGCCGTTCGGCGAGAAGCCGGGCGCCGCCGCCGGTGATCGTGCGGTCGATCGCCTTCAGAAGCGAGCCGTCGCGATCGCCCGAAAGCGTCTTCGTCAGTTCGAGATTGCCGCGGGTGGCCGGATCGATGAACAGCGTCGAGGCGCCGCTTTCGCGCTCCGGCCGTCCCAATGGGGGGCGTTCGGAGATCTGGGTCTTTTCGACATAGGCGATGGCCGCGGATGCGGCGGCCATTTCAGCGCGGGAAAATGTGCCGAAGCCATCGAGCGTGCCGACGCCGAAATAGCGGGCGATGCGGCCTTCTGCCGTCGCGCTATCAAACAGGACGGAGGGTTGCGGCTGGACGACGCGGCCAAGTATGTCGAAGACCGGCTTGAACTCGGCATCGTGGAAGATCACGTCCGGCACGATGAGTTCGCGCGGCTCGATGCGCAGGATATCGGCCAGAAGCCGGCCGATCTCGGTTTCCGCGAGGCGGAAGACGCCGGTGGAGATATCGATCCAGGCGAGCGCCAGAAGCGGCTCGGAGGAGCCCTTGATGCGGGCGAGCGTCATCAGGTAATTGGTTTCGGAGGCGACGAGCAGCTTTTCCTCGGTGATCGTGCCCGGCGTCACGAGACGCACGACATCGCGCTTCACCACGGATTTTCCACCGCGCTTCTTGGCTTCGGCCGGATCTTCCACCTGTTCGCAGACGGCGACGCGGAAGCCGCGCGTGATCAGCTTCTGCAGGTAATCGTCGGCGGCATGGACGGGCACGCCGCACATGGGGATATCCTGCCCCATATGCTGGCCGCGCCGCGTCAGCGTGATGCCGAGCGCGCGCGAGGCCTCGATCGCATCCTCGAAGAACAGTTCGTAGAAATCGCCCATGCGATAGAACAGGAGCGAACCCTGATTGTTCGCCTTGATCTCGATGAACTGCTCCATCATCGGGGTGGCGGAGGCCCGGCTTTCTTCCGAAGCGAGCTGCTCGGTGGTCAAGGCATCCATGGACGATCTTTCAATTGAGGTCAGCGAACCGAGTTATTGTTGCGCGTTTGTTGTTGCGCATGGGAGGTGGCGACACTATCGATGTTGACCCCGCTAATTCAATGTCCGTCGCGGCCCGGAGGAGGGCTGCCCACAAAAAAGCTGGAGAGGTAATTGCCGATGAACGAGAAGGCACCACACCGCACGCGCACATCCGTGACCGACCAGGAGGCGCTGGACTTTCACGCCGATGGCCGCCCCGGCAAGCTGGAAATCACGCCCACCAAGCCGATGGCGACGCAACGCGACCTGTCGCTCGCCTATTCTCCGGGCGTTGCCGTGCCGGTTCTCGCCATCGCCGCCGACCCGGCCAAGGCCTACGACTACACGACGCGCGGCAATATGGTGGCCGTCATTTCCAACGGTACCGCGATCCTTGGGCTGGGCAATCTCGGGGCGCTGGCTTCCAAGCCCGTGATGGAAGGCAAGTCTGTCCTCTTCAAGCGGTTTGCCGATGTCGACAGTATCGACCTCGAAGTCGATACGGAAAATGTCGACGAGTTCATAAATTGCGTGCGCTTTCTCGGGCCTTCCTTCGGCGGCATCAATCTCGAAGACATCAAGGCGCCGGAATGTTTCATCATCGAAAGCCGTTTGCGCGAGCTGATGGATATCCCGGTCTTTCATGACGACCAGCATGGCACGGCGATCATCGCCGCCGCCGGCCTGATCAATGCGCTGGAACTGACCGGCCGCGACCTGAAGACCACCAAGCTGGTCTGCAACGGCGCGGGTGCTGCCGCGATCGCCTGCGTCGAACTGATCAAGGCGATGGGCTTTGCGCCCGAAAACATCATCCTCTGCGATACCAAGGGCGTCATCTATCAGGGCCGCACCGAGGGCATGAACCAGTGGAAGAGCGCGCATGCGGCAAAGACCGACAGCCGCAGCCTCGAAGAGGCGATGAAGGGTGCCGACGTGGTGTTCGGCCTTTCGCAGAAGGGCGCCTTTACCGAAGCGATGATCCGCTCGATGGCCGACAAGCCGATCATCTTTGCCATGGCCAATCCCGATCCGGAAATCACCCCGGAAGAGGTGGCGCTGATCCGCGACGACGCGATCATGGCGACGGGCCGTTCCGACTATCCGAACCAGGTGAACAACGTTCTCGGCTTTCCCTATATCTTCCGCGGTGCGCTCGACGTGCGCGCCCGCCAGATCAACGATGCGATGAAGATCGCAGCCGCCCAGGCGCTGGCCGATCTCGCCCGCGAAGATGTGCCCGACGACGTGGCCGCCGCCTATCAGGGCAACCGGCCGCGCTTCGGCGCGCAGTATATCATCCCGGTTCCGTTCGATCCGCGGCTGATCTCGGCCATTCCGGTAGCCGTCGCACGAGCTGCGATGGAAAGCGGAGCGGCACAGCGCGACATTGCCGATCTCGACGCCTATGGCCGCGAACTTTCCGCCCGCCGCGACCCGATCGCTGCGACGACGCAAGGCATCTATGACCGTGTGCGGCGCTTCCCCAAGCGCGTCGTCTTCGCCGAGGCGGAAGAAGAGCAGGTGATGCGGGCTGCGATCTCCTTCTGTCATCAGGGGCTCGGCACCGCCATTCTTCTCGGCCGCGACGACGTGATCCGCGCCACGGCGGAAAAGGCCGGCATCGATCTGGAACGCCCCGGCATCGAGGTCGTCAACGCCCGCATTTCGACCCGCGTCGATGCCTATGTCGACCATCTCTACGAGCGGCTGCAGCGGGAGGGTTTCCTTCTGCGCGACGTGCAGCGCCTGATCCATAACGACCGCAACCATTTTGCCGCCACCATGGTGGCGACGGGGGATGCGGATGCGATGGTGACGGGCACGACCCGCAATTATGCCACCGCCCTTTCCGACGTGCGCCGCTGCCTCGACGCCAAGCCGGGGCACCGGGTGATCGGCGTCTCCATCGTCGTTGCCCGCGGACGGACGATCTTCGTCGCCGACACCGCCGTGCACGACATGCCGAATGCGGAGGATCTTGCCGATATCGCGACGGAAGCGGCCCGCGTCGCCCGCCGGATGGGCTATGAGCCACGGGTGGCGATGCTTGCCTATTCCACTTTCGGCCAGCCGGTCGGCGAGCGCTCCGAGCGGGTGCGCGAGGCGGTGAAGATCCTCGACCAACGGCGCGTCGATTTCGAGTATGACGGCGAAATGGGGGCGGATGTGGCGCTCAACGCGCACCGGCTGGAACAGTATCCGTTCTGCCGTCTCTCGGGCACGGCGAACGTTCTCGTCATGCCGGCGATCCATTCGGCCTCGATCGCCACCCGCATGCTGCAGGAAATCGGCGCCTCGACGGTGATCGGCCCGCTGCTCGTCGGCCTCGACAAGTCGGTGCAGATCACCCAGATGGGCGCCAAGGACAGCGAGATCGTCAATATGGCGGCGATTGCGGCATACAACGCCGGCAACTGAGGTTTCCAACCTCTATACCCGAAGAAGCAAGGCCCCCGACCGGGCCTTGCCAAACGCATCCTACCAAAGGGCCTTGCTTGAAAGCGATGGCCGATCGGATTACGCTATCGATGCGGGATCCGACCGGAGCGTTTCGCATGAAGACCGTCAGCATCCATGAAGCCGAAACCAACCTTGCCCGCCTGATCGAAGAGGCGGCACGGGGCGATGAGCTCGTGATCGCCGATGCGGACGGCAAGCCGCTGGTGAAACTGGTGGCGGTGAAGGAGGCTAGACCTTCCGACGAGCCGATTGCCGAGGATGCGCCGCAGAAGCGGCGGATCGGGTTTCTCGACGGTAGATATTTCATTCCCGACGATCTCGACAGCGGTCTGGATGCAGAAATCGAAAAGCTATTCCATGGCATCAAGACATGAGGGTTTTGCTCGACTCTCATATGCTCGTCTGGCTGGTAGGGGCATCCGACAGACTGCCTGCGAAGGCCCGGATCGCGATCGAAAATCCGAGCAACCTTATTTTCTTCAGTTCGGCGAGCATTTGGGAACTGCAGATCAAGCATTCGACAGGAAGGGCACGACTGGCATTGCCTCCCGTCATTCTCCATCAGGTACTTGTCAGCAACCAGTTTCACGAGGTCCCGGTTACGTCTCAGCACGGCCTGAGGACTGCAGCGCTTCCACCCATCCACCGGGACCCGTTCGACCGGATCCTGATCGCGCAGGCGATGGCGGAGGATATGCTGCTTCTCACATCCGATCAGATGGTCGGCCGTTATCCGGGGCCGATCATGCTCGTGCAGTGAGTTTCTATCCCTATATCAGGGATTTAGCTGATCAGGCGGTCGGTTGCGGCGCCGTAATAGTTGACGTAGCGGCTGGCGATCGAGGCGATCGGAAGAACCACGAGGACATCCGTCGTGTTGAAGGC
Organism: Neorhizobium sp.; assembly: GCA_028283725.1. Taxonomy (GTDB): domain Bacteria; phylum Pseudomonadota; class Alphaproteobacteria; order Rhizobiales; family Rhizobiaceae; genus Neorhizobium. The sequence continues at coordinate 1,576,149 of JAPWKC010000004.1, forward strand.
GTGATCGACCACCGCGCCATCGCCGATCATTGCGCCGAGGCGCAGATAACCCTTGATCAGAGGCGGCAGCGCCGTCAGCGCCTTGCGGGCGTTGACGCCTTCGACCGGCATGAGATCCATGGCGCGATAAAGCTCGGGCAGTGCCGAGACGGCCCATTCACCCTTCGTCGCCACCGTGTGGTGCAGGAAGGAAAGCGCCAGCGCATGCTCTTCCGGCCGCGTGCCGGAGAAGGAGGCGCAGCCGAACATGGCGCCCATGCCGTGCTTGACGGAATAGGCCCAGTTGCCCTGCCAGAGAAGCTCGACCGTGCGCTTGGTGCGGTAATCGGGAATGACGCAGGAGCGGCCGAGTTCCATGAACTGCTTGTCGGGGTGGCGCGCGATCAGCGGCGCGATATCGTATTCGGAGGCCGAATAGAAACCGCCATTCTTCATCGCCACTTCCTGGCGCAACAGACGGTAGGTACCGACGATCTGGTCCTCGATGTCGCCATCGATGCCGTAATCGACCACGAGAAGGTGGTCGCAGATCGCGTCATAAGCGTCGAAATCCCGGCGCGCGCGCATGGCTTCCGGCGGCAACTGCGCGCCCATTTCCTCGACGAAGACGCGGTAACGCACAGCCTGCGCGGCGTCGATTTCGCGCGCATTTCGGGCGAGACGCACTTCCAGCGTCCCGATGCGGCCGAAAACATCGCCGCTTACCGGATTAGGTGCCGGTGCCTGGGTTGTATCAGAGGTCAAGTCACGGTTCAGGAGTTCAATTGCCATGGTGATTCATCCCGTCCCGGTTGGATCACCGCCATAAACCACGTCTCTGCAACAGAGACGTGACAAGCATTGTCACAATAAGAAGTCGCGGAAGGTGCGTCAACGCACCTGTTGACGATTTCCACCTGCGGGACAAATAAGCCGCACTTGTTCAGCCAGGATCCGCGGATCGACCGGCTTTTGCAACACGATCGCGGCGCCATCGGCGAGCGCCTGCTGGCGTATGTCGCTGCGCGCTTCGCCCGTCAGGACCATGATCGGGATCGGTTTGCCTTCCGGGTGCGCCGTCAGCGCCGCATGCTGCCCCAGAAAGGCTTCGAGCGTGCCGCCCGGCATGTGCATGTCGCAGATGACGAGATCGACGCGGCCACCATCGGCGCCGGATGCGGCGATCATCAGCGAGGGAAAGTCCTCCATCAGCCTGACGCGGTGGCCGGCCTTTTTCAGAACCGCCCTCACCAGCATCGCATTGACCGGATCGTCTTCGCCGAGAACGATATCGAGACCGGGTTCGGCGGAGGGATCGGCCGATTGCGGCAGGGCGCGGCTGTCGGCAAAGGCATCGCGCGGGCCGAAACGCCGCAGGCGGCCGCTCAGCACGTCGATCAGCGATTTTTCGCGCAAGGGGCGGATGAGCCACGCATCGAAGAAATCCTGCGGCTGCGAGGCGCGCTCTTCCGGATTGACCAGAAGGATGCGGTGCAATGGCCCATGCGACGGCTCGCAGGCATAATCGGAGGCAAGCCGATGATCGACGATCAGGTCGGTATAGGCGCTAGGGCCGCCGGCGGCCCGATCGATCAGCATCTGCACGCGCGCCGGGCTGGAGACGTGGCGGCACTGGCCGCCCAGCGTCTCGATACTGGCGCAGGTGGCGGTGGCTGCCGGGCCATCGGGGGCGAGAAGCAGGACGCGCGTGCGGGCAAGCAGCGTGCCGCGATCGCCCTGGCCTGCCGGTGCATCTTCTGCCAGTTGCAGCGGAAAGCGGACGGTGAAGGTGCTGCCGGCGCCCTTGCGGCTGGATACGGACAGGGAGCCGCCGAATTCCGTCAATATGCGCGAGGCAATGCCGAGGCCAAGACCGGTACCGCCGCTGCGGGTTTCCGCCGTGCCGCCCTGCTCGAACTCGCCGAAAACCTGCGCCTGCTCCTGCGCCGTCATGCCCGGCCCGGTGTCGTTGACGGCGATCGAGACCGTCGATCCCTGCAGCGTGACGCGCACGAGCACGCCGCCGGTTACGGTGAATTTCACCGCATTGCCGATGACGTTGAACAGGACCTGGCGGATGCGGCCGGGATCGAAATCGAGAAATTCCGGGACGGCGGCATCGATCGTCGCGGCGATCTCCAGACGCTTCTCATGGGCGCGGGGTGCCAGAAGCTCGACGACGCTTTCGATCAGCTGGCGGAGATTTTCGGCCCGGTTGTTCAAGCGGAAGCGGCCGGCTTCCAGCGTCGAATAATCGAGAAGATCTTCCACGAGCTGGGCAAGCGCATAGCCGGACTGGCGGATGCCGCTCAAGTAATTCTGCTGCTCGGCCGTCAGCTTGGTCTGGCCCAGAAGATGGGTCATGCCGAGAATGCCGTTGAGCGGCGTGCGGATCTCGTGAACGACGGTGGCGATCTGGCGGCTCTTGGCGGCACTTTCCGCCTCAGCATCGCGCAAGGCATCCGTCAGGCGCAGAACCGGGTTCTTGCGTCGCCAGGCGAAGATGCGGTTGAAGAGGTTGGAAAGCGGTGCGGGGGACAGTGCGCTGCCCACCCGCCGCATGCCAATCGGCGGAACGATCTGTTCCACCGTTGGATCAGAAGCGGGCGCGTCGGAAGGACCGGACGCTGCCGGCGAGGCAAAGGCCCTTGAAAGACGCTCCTGGATTTCGGCGATATCGCGCATAACGGGAGACTACCTGCAGTTTCCTTCCCATTCCTTAGAGCATGCTGGTAAAATTTTACTGATCTTTCTTTTTCGATCCGAGCAATTCATCGAGAACAACCGAGGCCGCACCGACCGTGATGAAGCTGTCTGCGAGGTTGAACACGGCGAAAGACCAGCTCTGCGTATGAAAGAGAACGTAGTCGATGACGTGGCCATAGGCAAAGCCATCGATCAGGTTGCCGATCGCGCCGGCAATAATGAGCGCGTAACCCAGATGGGCAAACGTCCTGTCCGGCGTGCTGCGACGCCAGAGCCAGAGAACAAAGGCCACGATGATCACCCGCATGCCGATGATCCACTCTCGCTCCATGCCCGAGAACATCGAGAAGGCGACACCGAGATTATAGGTGCGATAAAGCGCCAAGACGGGCAGAAGCGCCACCGGCTCCTGCAACGGCAGGTAGGCCTCGACCGCCAGCTTGATGATCTGATCGAGAACCACGGCCAGCACGATGAAGGCCACCGCCAGCGGCGGCCGGGAAAGAAGTGCGCGGCGTGCGATCATGACCGGTCGTCCAGCGTCAGGAGATCGCGGCGGGCCTCGAACAGCATGACGGCCGTGGCGACGCCGAGATTGAGGCTGTCGGCCCTGCCCTGCTGCGGAATGCGCACGGTGCGGTCGGCATCCTTCGCCAGATTGTCCGGCAGGCCGGACTGTTCGTTGCCCATCAGGATGACTATCGGCTTTGCCGCATAATCGACCTTGCGGTAGTCGATGGCGCCGGCCAGATGCGTGGCCACCACATAGGCGCCGGAGCGCTTGTGCCAGGCCAGAAACTCTTCCGCCGTGCAGCGGACGACCGGCATGGCAAAGACCGAGCCCATCGTGGCACGCACGGTTTCCAAGGAGAACGGATCGGTGCATTCGCCGACCAGAATGGTGGCCGACGCGCCGGCGGCATCGGCGGTGCGGATGATCGTGCCAAGATTGCCCGGATCGCGAACCCGATCGAGCGCAACGAAGGTCTCGCCCTTTTGCGGCCTCAGCTCGTCCAGCCGCTTCCAGCGGTGCTCGAAAATGCCGACGACCATTTGCGGATTGTCTCGCCGGGTGATCGAGGACAGGACCTTTTCGGAGACTTCGAGCACGAGGCCGCCATGCGCGACGGTCTTCGTCGCCACCTGCTCAACCAGCGGCTTGCCCTTGGCAGCCTTGGCATAGACCAGCGTACGGATTTCCCAGCCGAGTTCCAGCGCGTCGATGACGAGCTTCAACCCTTCGGCCATGAAGGTGCCGGTTTCCTCGCGGTCCTTCTTGTTGGTGAGCGCCTTGATATCCTTGATGATCGGATTGGAAAGCGAGGTGACTTCCTTGACCTGGCCTACCTTGCGGGGACCGGGTTTGTGAAATGTGTCTGTCATGCCGGTACCCAGCGACTGAAGAGGGAAGTGGAGAGCGCGCGGCCGGGCGTTTCGCCGTCGAGGCCTGCTTCGCGGATGACGAGTTCGCCCGATTCGACGACGCCGCCTTTACCGCGCATGATCTCGCGCATCAGCTCATGGATGGAATAGAAGCTGGCGCGGATCGAATAGGCCGTCAGCACCAGACCGACCGCCTTTTGCGACAGGAGTTCGCGGCAGACATCGAGCATCAGCGGCAGGTGGTCGAACAGGTGCCAGACTTCGCCATTCGGGCCGCGGCCGAATTTTGGCGGATCGGTGAGGATGATATCGTATGTGTTGCCGCGGCGTTCCTCGCGCAGGATGAACTTCATGGCATCCTCGCAGATCCAGCGGATCGGCGCACGGTCGAGACCGGCCAGAGACTGGTTTTCGCGCGCCCAGCCGATCGCCTTCTTCGAGGCATCGACATGGGTGACTTCGGCACCGGCGGCGGCTGCCACCAGCGATGCGACACCGGTATAGCCGAAGAGGTTCAGCACCTTGAGCTGCCGGCCTTCCCTTGCCCTCATCTCCTCGACGCGGGCCTTCATCCACTCCCAATGGACGATCTGCTCGGGGAAGACGCCGACATGGCGGAAGGCGGTGAAGCGGCCGAGAAAATCGACGCCGAGCAGCGACAGTGGCCAGGTTTCGCCCAGCGCCTCGCGGGAAAAACGCCAGCGGCCCATGCCGTCCTCATCCGTATCGCCGCTAAAGACGGCGTCGGCATTGTCCCAGACGTGATCGGCAAGCGTCGGCCGCCACAGCGCCTGCGCCTCGGGGCGGACGATGCGGTAGGGGCCATACTGTTCCAGCTTCAGCGCATTGCCGCTGTCGATCAGGTGAAAATCGCCGGCACCTGCGCTTTCGAGAATGACCGGCACGCGTTCGGGCGGGCGTTCGCCGGTGCGGGCCATCAGGCTGCGCGTCTCGACCGGTGCTGCGGCAGGAGCCGGACGCGCGTTTCTTTCCGCAGCGGGCTTCGGATCGGGCCTCGACGCGGCGGGTCCTGCCGAGGCTGGTCTTCCCGGAGCCGGTCTTGCCGGGGCTGGCCGGTTGCCAGCAGAGGTGGCGCTTGCGGATTTAAGGCCGGCAGGCTTGGCGGAATAGGGGCCGGAGGGTTTGCCGGCAGCCGCCTTCGGGCCTGCGCCTTTCACGGATTTCGACGCTGGCCGCGCGGGTTCGCTGCGCCGGCCATCGGGCCGTGCCGGCCCGTCCGCGCGCGTCTTTCCTGCCGGACGCCTGTCCTTGTTCTTCAATTCTTCACCCGTTCGTTCCAGATCGAGGCAGCAGATAGCACTTGCGCGGAAATCTTCAAAGCCATCTTCAAATTTCCCGCAGCAACCCGAGGCCGGATGGCGGTCGCGGTTGGACAGAGGGGAGCTGCCACCCTAAATAGCGGCCTTCGACATGAGGAGTGATGCGATGGAACTGACAGGCGAAGAGCGGATCGAGGCACCGCTTGCGATCGTCTGGGCCTGTCTCAACGATCCGGCCGTGCTGAAAGACTGCATTCCCGGCTGCGAGACGCTCGACTGGGTTTCAGATCATCAGCTTGCAGCGGGCATCAAGGTCCGGTTCGGGCCGATCGGCGCCAGCTTTTCCGGCTCGCTGACCCTGTCGAACGTCGTGCCGCAGCAGAGCTACACGCTGACCGGCGAAGGCAAGGGCGGGCTTGCCGGCTTTGCCCGCGGCAGCGCCGACGTGTTTCTCACCGAAATCGGCGACAATACGCTGCTGCGCTATGCCGGACGGGCGGAGATCAGCGGCAAGCTGGCCTCCCTCGGGGCGCGCTATCTCGGCTCAAGCTCGCAGAAGCTGGCATCGCGGTTCTTTGCCGGGCTCAACCAGACGATCGTCGATGCCTACCGGAATGGGAACGTCGGCAAGACGTGACGCTCCACGTTTCATGCTTTGACGTCGAGGTTTAGCGGCTGGCGATCTGGGTGCCGGGCTGTGCCGGCGCATTGCGCTTGGCGACGGCCTCGTGCTCGGCCCGCCATTTTGTCGCCTCGCGCGCCTCGACGCGGGCCTTGCGGCGGTATTTCCCCTGGTTCCACCAGGTGACGAAGGAGCCGATGATCATGCCGGCGATGACGGCAATCAGGAGAAAGATGAAGAAGGGCGCGCTTACCGCCAGAACCGCATCATCCGGGCGGAACGGATTGAGCGCCAGCGTCACCACCTGGCGGTTGGCGACGGCCAGCACGATCAGGATGATACCGAGCGGAATGAAGACCACCAGACCGAGGATCCGTTTCAGCTTCTTCATCAGGTACTCCCAGGATATTTTTCCGACGTCATGCGGCCGGTCTTTACGATGCCGGCCTCATGCAGAATAGGGATGAGGCCGGACCTTTCAAGGGCTGGCCGCCATTAAGCTGCCATGGGCGACGCTGCGACGCATCGTCTCCCATACCCCGTCAAACGCCGTTGCCGCGTCGCTGCGGAAACCATCAGTCGGCATCTTCCTCGTCGACCAGATCGGGGTTGAGCCGCTCGCGCAGCTCCTTGCCGGTCTTGAAGAAGGGCACCCATTTTTCCTCGACGAAGACGCTTTCCCCGGTGCGCGGGTTGCGGCCCGAGCGCGAGGGGCGGTTCTTCACCGAGAAGGCGCCGAAGCCGCGCAGCTCCACGCGGTTGCCGCCCGCGAGCGCATCGGTAATCTCGTCCAGCACCGCGTTGACGATATTCTCGACATCGCGGTGATAGAGGTGCGGATTGCGCGCCGCAACGATCTGGACCAATTCCGACTTGATCACGTTTGCCCCCTGAAAAAATTAGGTTTTCAACGGGGCCCAACCTGCCAAACGGAAACCAGACCGTCAAGAAACAACTTGTCGGTACCCCATGGACCGGACGCCGCCGGAAGGAATGCCGGGTCCAATCCGGCGAAGCGCATGACCTGCGAGATGGCGCTCGACAGGAAGAAGTTCGAGCCTTCCTTCTTCGCCTTCCATTCGACGAGCGGCAGATTTTTCGCCACGCCGCGCGTTTCGAGCCAGGCGCGGATATCGCGATCGCCGCCGAGTTCGTCGACCAGCTTGACCTTCAACGCCTGCCGGCCGGTATAGATCGTGCCGTCGGCAAGTTTCAGAACCTCGTCGCGCGGCAGTTTGCGGCGATCGGCGACGAGATCGACGAACCAGGCGTAGCTGTCCATCACCATCGAACGGATCATCGCCTTGGCATCGTCGCTGGCCGGATGGAAGGGCGACGGTTCCGCCTTCAAGGGCGCCGACTTGATCTCCTCCATGGAGACGCCGATCTTCTTCATCACCTCGTCGATCTGCGGATACTGGAAAATCACGCCGATCGAGCCGGTGATCGAGCTTTCGCCGGCCACGATATGATCGCCAGCGGAGGCGATCATGTAACCGGCGGATGCCGCCAGCGTGCGGACGTCGGAGACCACGGGCTTCTTTTCGGAGACGTGGCGGATCGCCTTGAAAATGCGTTCGCCGCCATAGGTGGTGCCGCCGGGAGAATTGATCGAGACGACCAGTGCCTTCACCGCATCGTCGTCGGCGATCTTGTCGAGACGGTCGAGAAGCTCGCGGTCGTCGGTGATCATGCCGGAGATGCGGATCTGCGCGACATGCGGGCGGGCGGTCTCGGTGTCCGAGGCGAAGGTTGTGTAGAGCGCAAAGCCGATGGCCACCAGAAAGACCAGCGCGACGATGCGCCAGAAACCGACCTTGCGTCTCAGCTGCCGCCGCTCGGCCATTGCCATTGCATCCATCATCCGCGCTCCCTTTCTCGTCAACCGAGCAAAGCTAGGGCTTCGCGTCCAATTGTCAGGGGGCCATATCACGAATTTATGTTGCCCGTTATTGTTTGTTGATGGATAAACGCCATATTCGCAGGCGAAAGACCGGCCCGGACGCTCCACACAATCGTCCGCCACCGAAGACATGCCGCCTCGATCGGCTACAAGGAACCAGGCCTGCATATGCTGCAGCAGATGAGAAACACGTCAGGGATCACGCCCGGTTCGGGCGCGAAGGCGAGCGCCTATGATGCGGCCCTATCGCATTCGCGGCTCGTTGGCCGGTTGCGCGTTCTTCTGCCGATTGCCGCCGGCGTGATTTCGCTCTGTTTCATCGGCGTGGCCGTGGTCAAGGCCTATCTGCCGGAAAATCTCAGAGTGGAAAGCGCCCGTATCGAGGACGGCAAGATCGTCATGGAAAAACCGGCGATCGCCGGTCGCAACAGCCAGGGCATCGACTATTCGATGATCGCCGACAGGGCGTTGCAGGATATCGCCAATCCCGACCATATGACGCTGCAGGACGTGAAGGCCGCCGTGCCGATCAACGAGGACGTCGTGGCGCGCGTCGTTGCCAGCACTGCCGATTTCGACCGGGGCGCCAACAAGCTCAATCTGCCGTCGCCCTTCGACGTGAACCTGAGCAATGGCGTGACCGCGCATTTCAACTCCGCCAAGCTGGACATTCCAGGCGGCGTGATGGAGAGCGACACACCGGTGAATATTACCACCACCGGCGGGTCCATTGTTGCACAGTCCATGAAGATAACGGATAAGGGTCATACGATTACCCTTATCGGGCAGGTCCGGGCCAATCTCGATCCTGTCGCGCTTCGCAATCAAGCTGCTACCAACAAAGCCAAGTCCAACCAGTCCGAGACCAACCAGGGCAAGAAATAGAGCACGGCCGTCATGATGTATCGTAACCTTCGTACTTCTTCCGCCGCCGTGATCGCTGCCGGCTGCGTTTTTATGATCGCGTTTTCAGCACAGGCGCAGTCGACAACCAGCAGCATGTCCGGAATGAAGCTTTCCAAGGACGAGCCGATCCAGATCCAGAGCGACCAGCTGGAAATCAAGGATCAGGAAAAGAAAGCGTTCTTCACCGGCAACGTTCAGGTCGTGCAGGGCACGACGACGATGAAATCCGGCAAGATGACGGTGCTCTACACCGGCGAAGGCGCCTCGGTGTCTTCCGGCAGCACCAATATCGACAAGATCTTCATGGACGACAAGGTTCTCCTGACCTCCGGCGACCAGCAGGCGACGGCCGATAACGGCCAGTTCGACATGCCGTCGCAGACTTTCGTGCTGACCGGCAAGCAGGTCGTGCTGTCGCAGGGGCAGAACGTCTTCAAGGGCTGCAAGCTGACCGTTCACATGCAGACGGGCGAAGCCAAGCTCGATGCCTGCGGCGGCCGGGTCGAGATCATGCTCGATCCGAAGTCGCAGCAGAAGCCTGGCACCCCAGGCGCGCCTGCACCGGCCCCAAGCAAATAATTAGACTGAAGTAGATCTGGCCCCCGTGAAAATACCGTTCTCCTCAAAGCCGTCGGACAGCAAGGCGTCATCCGAACCCTTCGCCATTCGCGACAAGGCTCGCTATGAAGGCACGCTCGTCGCACACGGCCTGTCGAAGACCTATGATACGCGACGCGTCGTCAACGGCGTGTCGCTGGTGGTCAGACGCGGCGAAGCCGTCGGCCTTCTCGGGCCGAACGGCGCGGGCAAGACGACCTGTTTCTACATGATCACCGGCCTCGTGCCGGTGGACGAAGGCATGATCGCGATCAACGGCAACGAAGTGACGCGCATGCCGATGTATCGGCGCGCGCGCCTCGGCGTCGGCTACCTGCCGCAGGAAGCCTCGATCTTTCGCGGGCTGACCGTCGAGCAGAACATTCTTGCCGTGCTCGAAGTGCACGAGCCGAACCGCGACAAGCGGCATGCCAAGCTCGACGAGCTGCTCGAAGAGTTCCATATCAGCCAGCTGCGCAAATCGGCCGCCGTGGCCCTGTCGGGCGGCGAGCGACGCCGTCTGGAAATTGCCCGCGCGCTCGCGACCGATCCGGCCTTCATGCTGCTGGACGAGCCATTTGCCGGCGTCGATCCCATTTCCGTGTCCGACATCCAGAATCTGGTTCGCCACTTGACGGCACGCGGCATCGGCGTACTGATAACCGATCACAACGTGCGCGAGACGCTCGGGCTGATCGACCGGGCCTATATCATCCATGCCGGTGAAGTCCTCACCCACGGCCGCGCCGACGACATCGTCAACAACCCCGATGTCCGCCGCCTCTATCTGGGTGACAAGTTCAGCCTCTGAGCCACCCGTCGCTCGCCAGGGGACAAAGAATCTCCCGCCTTCGCCTTCGCGACGCTTGACCAAATCTTTCAAAAAAGCAATTCTTGTGCCAGATTGAATTTCAGCCGGGTGGAGGCCCCGTTGGAAATCTTCAGCGGCGCGTCATGACGGCGCGATCCGAGGGTATCACGGGGAGTTTTGCGTCCACCATGGGTTTATCCGCCAGCCTTTTTCTGCGACAGACCCAATCGCTGGTGATGACACCGCAGCTGATGCAATCCATCCAGCTGCTGCAGATGACGCATTTCGAACTCAACCAGTTCATCGCCAACGAAGTCGAAAAGAATCCGCTGCTCGAATTTTCGCCATCCGACGGCCCGAACGGCGCGGAAATGAGCGGTGCCGAGATGAGCGGCGTTGACTTCAGCGGTCTTGACTTGGGCGGCCTCCACACGGGTAGTCCGGAGATGCGCGACGGCGAGCATCCGGGCCATGGCGATTTTTCCGGTGCGGGCGATCACGGCATGGCGGGCCGTTCCGAGGATCGCGGCGGGCTCGAGGCCGGTGCCGACGGTTCGGAAGCCGGTTTCGAGGCCGGCAGCGACTGGTATGACGGCGCACCATCGCTCTCGCCCACCGGGCTTAGCGAGCATCTCGATACCGACTATGAAAACGTCTTTCCCGACGACGCTCCGGCGCCGCGCGCCGATGCGCCGGAACTGCTCAGCCAGTGGAAATCGATGCCGGGCGGCGATAGCGACGGCGATTACGATCTCAACGATTTCGTTGCCGGGCACGTGACGCTGCGCGATCACCTGACACAGCAGACGCCTTTCGTGGTCGCAGACCGGACCGACCGGCTGGTCGCCCAGTATCTGATCGACCAGATCGACGATGCCGGATATTTCCTCGGCGACATCGCCGATATCGCCGACAAGATCGGCCGGCCGCAGGCCGATGTGGCACGCGTGCTCGAAGCGCTGCAGACGCTCGATCCACCAGGCGTATTCGCCCGTTCGCTCGGCGAATGCCTGGCCATCCAGCTTCGCCAGAAAGACCGGCTCGACCCGGCCATGGCGAGCCTCGTGCGCCATCTCGACCTTCTTGCCAAGCGCGACTTCGCCTCGCTGCGCAAGATCTGCGGCGTCGACGACGAGGACCTTCTCGACATGCTCGGCGAAATCCGCCAGCTGAACCCCAAGCCGGGCGCGAGCTTCGATGCCAGCCCTTCAGAGGCGATCTCGCCCGATATCGTCGTGCGGCCGGCCTCGGATGGCGGCTGGCAAATAGAGCTCAATCCCGACACGTTGCCGCGCGTGCTGGTCAACCAGACCTATTACCAGACCGTGTCGCGCAACCGCCCGCGCGGCGGCGAGGACCAGAACTTTCTCTCCGAATGCCTGCAGAACGCCAACTGGCTGACACGCAGCCTCGACCAGCGGGCAAAGACGATCATGAAGGTAGCAACCGAGATCGTGCGCCAGCAGGACGCCTTCCTGATCCATGGCGTCGATCACCTGCGGCCGCTCAACCTGAGGACCGTCGCCGAGGCGATCAAGATGCATGAATCGACGGTGAGCCGCGTCACCTCGAACAAATACATGATGACGCCGCGCGGCCTGTTCGAACTGAAATATTTCTTCACCGTCTCGATCGGCTCGGCCGAAGATGGCGGCGACAACCATTCGGCGGAGGCCGTGCGCCACCGCATCCGCCAGCTGATCATCCAGGAACTGCCCGAGGCCGTGCTTTCCGACGACGATATCGTCCTGATTTTAAAGCGCGGCGGGGTGGAACTGGCGCGCCGCACCGTGGCCAAATATCGGGAAGCGATGAACATTCCCTCCTCGGTGCAGCGCCGCCGCGAAAAGCGCGCCATGGCGAAACTGGCGGCTGTCTGAGGCCTGCGAATCTCTTACCCGTTCCGGTCCTGTTCCCGGTCATGGCAGGCTGTGATTGCGGCGTCAAAGCGGCAAAGATTGACTTTGCGTTAATGCGGCGCTAGAAGCCCGCCGCAACGAAATGGAGCCTCTTTCACCTATCTTGCCTGCGATCCGGCGGCGTCACGGTGCATTTTGCCCCCGCCGCATGTCTGCGCTTGGATGAGAAGGCGGCTTGGCGTAGACTGGAACATGCAAGTCACGACAAGAAGGAAGAATTCCATGAGTGTGCGTGTATCCGGTAAGCATATGGAAATCGGCGACTCGTTCCGTCAAAAGATCGAGGGTCAGATCGGAGAAGCGGTTACTAAATATTTCGATGGCGGCTATTCCAGCCAGGTCATCGTGGAAAAGTCCGGTTCGCGTTTTTCGGCCGACTGCAAGGTGCATCTCGATACCGGGATCGTCCTGCATGCGGCAGGAGAATCGAACGACCCTCAGGGCAGTTTCGACGCCGCGGCGGAGCGGATCGAAAAGCGCCTGCGCCGCTACAAGCGGCGTCTGAAGGACCACCACGGAAACAATGCGGGAAATGGCATCGAAATTGCCTATACGGTCATGGACCGTGTACCGGATGAAGCAGAGGAAGTGCCCGAAGACTTCGCGCCGACCATTGTGGCGGAAAGCACGAAGCAGTTGAAGACGATGTCCGTCGCTAGCGCCGTTCTGGCGCTCGACATGACCGACGAACCTGTTCTCCTCTTCCGCAGCCTCGGCAAGGAAGAGCTGAACATCGTGTATCGCCGCAATGACGGCAATATCGGCTGGATCGATCCGGCCGGCATCAAGACCTAAGAAACATCGGGAGAGCGCCCAGGCGCTCTCCCTCGCCCTCGCGGCCCAAAGGATTAAGAGAATGGCTTTGGCAGATTTGCTGCAGCAAGATGCGATTATCCCTGCCCTGAAAGTGACCTCCAAGAAGCAACTGCTGCAGGAACTGGCTGTTCGCGCGGCCAAGCTGACGGGTGTTTCCGAGCGGGAGATCTTCGACGTCATCCTGCAGCGCGAACGCCTGGGTTCCACCGGCGTCGGCCATGGCATCGCCATCCCGCACGGAAAATTGTCCAGCATCTCGTCGATCAAGGGCGTGTTTGCCCGCCTCGACCAGCCGATCGATTTCGAAGCGCTCGACGACGAGCCGGTCGATCTCGTTTTCCTGCTGCTCGCTCCCGAGGGCGCCGGCGCCGATCACCTGAAGGCCCTGTCGCGCATTGCCCGCGTGCTGCGCGACCCGGATCTCGTCGCCAAACTGCGCCAGACCGATTCCGCCTCCGCCATCTATGCCTTCCTCAACCAGGAACAGGCCAATCACGCGGCCTGATTGAGCGCCTCTCCTTCACTCGCGCAGACCCATGAATATTTGATTTTTGTCAAACCGAGGCCTTTGCCTTTGGGGCAGAATGCTACATGTTCATGACTTGGTGTGTGGAGGAAAGATATGAATGACGAAGCGCGTGCGCGCATCGCTGCCAATGACAGATTGCTGAAAGCAGTCATTACATTGCTGGCTATCAAAGACCCTGACTTGCTTGACGAACTCGACGTTATATTTGCGGTTGCAAGCGAACAGGGCAATCCCATCGGCGAGGCCGACCGGAGAACGCGGGAACATCTTCGCGAAGAACTGGATCTGATCCGGTCGCTGGCACATTCGGCTCTCGAAACCGCCCATTGAGGCAGTGACCGCGGACAGGCAGCAATGACGAGCCCAAGGGCGCCGGGAGGAGGCGTTCGACGGTTTTGCTGTCTTGCGGGGCCCTGGCCGCGAACGTATCGCCCGAAGGGGTTGGACGGCGGTCAACAATCGCAGCGACGATCCGCCGACAACGGCCGTCACGATCAACATCAGTGAAAAAAAAGTCCGCGGCGAAACCCTTGCCAAAAGCGGGAGAGTTTTCTCCAGCCGCATGTGCCGGAAACCTGTGAGGCATATCGGTGCCGGGCGTTTGCTCCCCTCCCCGTCGGGGAGATGGCCGGCAGACGGCAAGGGATGGGATGGGATGGGATGGGATGGGATGGGACGAGGCATGACCGTCGCCACAAGCAAAGCATCGTCATGGAAAACAGGCCGCCGGGTTTCCCCGACGGCCTGTTTGATACACGTCACGGAGCCTGACGATCAGGCGTTCTTTTCGGCCTCGGCCGCTACTTCGACTTTCGGCCCGCCCTTGGCGACGCCGACCATGGCCGGGCGCAGGACGCGCTCGCCGATGGTGAAGCCGGCCTGCACGACCTGAACCACCGTATTGTTCGGCACATTCGGGTTGGGCACTTCGAACATCGCCTGATGGAAGTTCGGGTCGAACTTCTGGCCTTCCGGCTCGATCTTCTGCACGCCATGACGCTCCAGCGCCGACAGCATCGAGCGCTCGGTCATCTCCACGCCTTCGAGAAGCGTGGTGAGCGCTGCATCGGCTGCGGCACGGGTTTCTGCCGGCACGGCATCCAGCGCACGGCGCAGGTTATCCGATACGCCGAGCATGTCGCGGGCAAAGCCTGCAACGGAATAGGACTTGGCGTCCTTGACGTCGCGTTCGGTGCGGCGACGCAGATTGTCCATTTCGGCAGCAAGGCGCAGGAGGCGGTCGCTGAGATCGGCTTTCTCGGCCTTCAGGATCTCGATCGGATCCGGCTCTGCGGCAGCTTCGGCAGCCTCTGCCACATCGTCAAAGGCAGACGCCGCAGCTTCGGCCGCGTTCTCGTGGGCGGCCGCGTCAGGTCCGTTCTTCTTGGTTTCGTCGGTCATGACGGTCTCCGGTTACTCAAGTTTTCGTTCAATCGGCTTTTGCGCCCGATATCGAGGTTCCCAAGGGAAAAATCAAGGCTTTGAGGGCAAGTCAGAGCGGACGGCGTGACAGGCGGGCAAGAAGCTGCGCCGTATAGTCCACCATCGGCACGATGCGGGAATAGTTGAGCCGGGTCGGACCGATGACGCCGACGGCGCCGACGATGCGCTCCTCGCTGTCGCGATAGGGCGCCACGATCAGCGACGAGCCCGAAAGCGAGAAGAGCTTGTTTTCCGAACCGATGAAAATCCGCACGCCCGGCCCGCTTTCGGCCAGATCAAGGATCTCAATCAGGCTGTCCTTCTTTTCAAGGTCGTCGAAGAGAAGGCGCAGACGATCGAGATCGGCGGCATCGGCGAGGCCCTCGAGAAGATTGGCACGGCCGCGGACGATCAGCTGCGCCGGCTTTCCCTCTTCGTGGTCGCCCGACCAGATGGCAAGGCCGCGTTCGACGAGATCCTGCGACAGCGCATGCAGCTCGCCCTGCACTTCGACCTTCAGGGTCTTCAGCTGGCCGCGCAGTTCAGGCAGGGTCTGGCCCGCCAGATGGGCGTTCAGGAAATTCGCCGCTTCCGTCAACTGCGAGGAAGTGACGCCGGCGGGAAGATCGATGATGCGGTTTTCGACCTGGTTGTGATCACCGACGAGCACGGCAAGCGCCCGCGTCGGCTCCAGCCTGATAAACTCGACATGTTTGAGAACCGGATCGTTTTTCGTGGTGATGACGATGCCGGCACCGCGCGAGACGCCCGACAGCATCAGGCTCGCATCCGACATGAGGCTCTCGATCGGCTGGTCACGATCGGCCAGACGGACCTGCCGGTCGATATTGGCGCGCTCCTGTTCGGAGAGATCGCCCACCTGCATGAAGGCATCGACGAAGAAGCGCAGGCCGCTCTGGGTGGGAAGCCGGCCGGCGCTGATATGCGGCGAATAGATCAGGCCAAGCTCTTCCAGATCGCTCATGACATTGCGCACGGAGGCCGGAGACAACGAGGTGGCGAGGAGACGGGAGAGATTTCGCGAGCCGACGGGCTCGCCTGTCTCCAGATAACTCTCGACCACCCGGCGGAAAATTTCGCGCGAGCGGTCGTCAAGAACGGATACGCCATCCTTTTCCGGTCGCGGGAATGCCATCTATCGGTCACCGTGCTGTTGAACTCTCACACATGAAATATAATGACTGACGGTGCGTTGGCAAAACGGAAAACGCGGTTCCTTACGCAGATGCACAATGTGAGTGTCCCGGAAGCGGTTGCGGATAGCGGTGGGGCTTGCGTGGAACCCGGCTTTATTCTTTGCAAAAGCCTTGCCGGAGCCTTAGAAGGCGAAGATTGGAATTCAGGGAGCATGATATGCGGCCTTCAGGCAGACAGACGAACCAGATGCGCAAGATTTCTTTCGAGCGCAATTTCTCCAAGCATGCGGAGGGATCCTGCCTCGTCAAATTCGGCGATACGCATGTGCTTTGCACCGCGAGCCTGGAAGAGAAGACCCCGCCGTGGCTGAGAAACTCCGGCAAGGGCTGGGTGACGGCGGAATACGGCATGCTGCCGCGCGCGACCGGCGACCGGACGCGCCGTGAAGCCGCAAGCGGCAAGCAGGGGGGCCGGACGCTGGAAATCCAGCGGCTGATCGGGCGTTCACTGCGCGCCGTGGTCGATCTCGAAGCGCTCGGCGAAAAGCAGATCACCATCGACTGCGACGTCATCCAGGCGGATGGCGGCACGCGCACGGCTGCCATTACCGGCGGCTGGATCGCGCTGCACGACTGCCTGAAGTGGATGGAGGCCCGCTCGATGGTCAAGCTCGACAAGGTGCTGAAGGACCATGTCGCGGCAATCTCCTGCGGGATCTTTGCCAACCAGCCGGTGATCGACCTCGATTATCTCGAGGATTCCTCGGCCGAGACCGACGCCAATTTCGTCATGACCGGTTCCGGTGGCATCGTCGAGGTTCAGGGGACTGCGGAAGGCAAGCCGTTCAGCCGCGACGAGCTGCTGACGCTGCTTTCACTGGCCGAAGCCGGCACGCAGGAACTGGTGGCGCTGCAGAAGCAGACGATCGCCTGAACCTGACTTGAGACGACACGCGGCAGCCTTTCATACGGCTGCCGCCTCTTCCCTCGCGAACGGGCAGAGGGTTAGGGTGAGGATATCGCCTCCCCTCGCGGATTTTGAAAAACGGAACGCCATGCGCAAGCTCGATACCAAGACCATCGTCGTCGCCAGCCACAATGCGGGGAAAATCCGCGAGATCGCCGAGCTGATCGAGCCTTTCGGCTTTTCGGCCTCGTCGGCTGCCGCGCTGAATTTCGCGGTGCCGGAGGAGACGGGGACGACATTCGAGGAAAATGCCGCGATCAAGGCGCTCGCCTCGGCACGCGCTTCGGGCCTGCCGGCGCTTTCCGACGATAGCGGGCTCGTCATCGACGCGCTCGACGGTGCGCCCGGCGTCTACACCGCCGACTGGGCGGAAACCGGCGACGGCACACGCGATTTCCAGATGGCGATGCAGAAGGTCGAGACCGCACTTCAGGAAAAAGGGGCGAGTGAGCCTTCACAACGGACATGCCGTTTCGTCAGCGTGCTCTGCCTTGCCTGGCCGGACGGCCATACCGAGCTTTTCCGCGGCGACGTGGAGGGCGTGATCGCCTGGCCGCCGCGCGGCACGGCCGGTTTCGGCTACGATCCGCTGTTCCAACCGGAAGGCTACGAGACGACCTTCGGCGAGATGACGAGCGAGGAAAAGCACGGCTGGAAGCCGGGCGATGCGGCGGCACTCTCCCACCGGGCGCGGGCTTTCAAGCTCTTCGTCGAAACCTGCCTGGAGGCCTGAGCCACACCGTGGATTCGACCCTGCCTTTCCTGCCATCCACACCGAGCGAACCGGCCTTTGCGCTGGCACCCGGCGTCTTGCCCGATACCGGCGAGCCGGGTTTCGGCGTTTACGTCCATTGGCCCTTCTGTGCGGCCAAATGTCCGTATTGCGACTTCAACAGCCATGTGCGCCATCAGCCGGTGGACCAGCCGCGCTTCACCGCCGCCTTCCTCAAGGAGATGGAGACGGTGCGCCGGATGAGCGGGCCGAAGACGGTGACAAGCATCTTTCTCGGCGGCGGCACGCCCTCGCTGATGGACCCGGCAACGGTTGCCGCCATTCTCGACGGCATCGCCCAGCAGTGGCATGTGCCTGACGGGATCGAGATCACGATGGAGGCCAATCCGTCGAGCGTCGAGGCGACGCGCTTTCGCGGATATCGCGATGCCGGCGTCAACCGCGTCTCCATGGGCGTGCAGGCGCTCAACGATACGGATCTGAAATTTCTGGGCCGGCTGCACAATGTCGAGGACGCGCTGAAGGCCATCCGGCTGGCGCGCGAGATCTTTCCGCGGATGAGCTTCGACCTTATCTATGCAAGGCCGAACCAGACGGTGGAAGCCTGGGAGGCGGAGCTGAAACAGGCGATCTCCTATGCGGTTGATCATCTGTCGCTCTACCAGCTGACGATCGAGGAAGGCACGCCCTTCTACGGCCTGCACAAGGCGGGCAAGCTGATCGTGCCGGATGGCGACCAGTCGGCGCTGCTTTACGAGGCAACCCAGGAGCTCACCGCCCTGCACGGCATGCCCGCCTATGAAGTGTCGAACCACGCCCGCCCCGGCGCCGAAAGCCGGCACAACCTCACCTACTGGCGCTACGGCGATTATGCCGGGATCGGCCCCGGCGCGCATGGACGCCTGACACGCGGCTCATCCAAGATCGCGACCGCCACCGAGCGGCGGCCGGAAACCTGGCTTGAACAGGTCGAGGCGCAGGGCCATGGCATGCTCGACCAGGAAATGCTGGGCTATGAGGAACAGGCGGACGAACTGCTTTTGATGGGGCTTCGCCTGCGCGAAGGCGTCGATCTCGCCCGCTGGCAGCAGCTTTCCGGCCGCGACCCGGACCCTGTTCGCGAGGAGAGGTTGCTGGAGCATGGGTTCATCGAGCGGATCGGCAATTCGCGGCTGCGCTGCACGCCATCCGGCATGCTGATCCTCGACGCCGTGGTGGCGGATCTCGCCTGCTGACAGTCAGGCCTTTGACTTGATGGCCGTTACGTGCAGCCAATCCGTGGGGCGGTCGTCATAGGCGCCGCCGTGATGGCCATCGATGCCGATTGCCGCCCAGGGAAGCCGCTGATACAGGTCACGCAGCCAAGCCTCCGACGGATAATTGTAATAGCGGCCGAGCGCATCATGCCCTTCGCTTTTCCCCGCCTTGAAGCTCGCGTAGAAAGTGCCTGACGGACTCAGGGCCCGATGGATGGTGGCCAATACGTGGGGCAAATCCGGGCGCGCGACATGCAGGAGTGCGGCACTCGCCCAGATGCCATCGAAGGCTGCATCAAAATCGAGGTCTTCGAAGCGCAGAAGACCCACCGGCCGGCCGAGCAGGATTGATGCCTCCGTGGCGATTTCGGGCGTGCCGTCCGTTGGGGTTACGTCATAACCGCGCAACAGCATTTCGGCGCTATCGCGGCCATTGCCACAGCCGAGTTCTAAGATGGTCGAGCCTTGCGGTAGGTGGCGGAGAAAGCCAGCAAGCCGTGCGTGATGCGGCGTGGAAAAACGCCTGACATAGGCTGCGGCATTCTCGGCGTAGAAGCGGTCGGTTTCCGTGTCTCTCACGCCTCGCTCCGCATGCCGCGTCTTTATCGCTGCGAGGTCAGAAGCCGCGTGCCGAAGCCGACGAAGACGATGCCGGTGGCAAGATCGAATTTCTTCTTCGCCTTCAGATAGGCGCGCGCCACGCTGCGATGGGTGATCAGGCCGATGAGCACGGTATAATAGAGCGTCGAGACCGACAGCATGACGGCAATGGCGGCGAGGCCATAGAGGAACGGCGTGCCGGCCGGCATGGTGGCGGCAAACAGGCTGGCGACGAACAGCGCCGATTTCGGATTGGCGAGATTGGTGGCAAGGCCCATGCGATAGGCGCGGCCAAGCGGGATTTCGACCGGCGCGGCATCAAGATCGGCGATCGGCCTGTCCTTGCGCAGGTCGATGAGCATGCGCAGGCCGAGATAGACCAGATAAAGTCCGCCAGCGATCTTCAGTGCCATATAGGCAACCGGCACCGCCTGGAACAGAACATTGATGCCGAGCCAGCCGGCAAGGCCCCAGGCAAGCGTGCCGGTGATGGTGCCGAAGGCGGCAGCGATCGCGACACGTCGGTGAGCCGTCAGCGCATAGCGCATGGCCAGAAGTGTGCTGGGCCCCGGCGTGATGCACGCAAGGGCCCAGATGGTCGCGACGGAGAGCAGAAAGCTCATGTCATATCCGTTTTCCCGAAACCCCTGACACCAGGCTTCGGATCGTGTTGGAAGCTCGCTTCAAGGCGGAATGCCCCGGCTTGTGTCAGGCGTTGTTTTCGTTGATCAGGCGCTTCAGAAGTTCGATCTCGTGGCCGAGCTTGACATCGCCGGAGATCAGTTCCTCGATCTTGCGGACCGCATGCAGAACCGTCGTGTGGTCACGACCGCCGAAGCGACGGCCGATTTCCGGGAAGGAACGCGGCGTCAGCGTCTTCGACAGATACATGGCGATCTGGCGCGGCTTGACGATGACGCGGGTACGGCGGTTGGAGACCAGTTCCTGGCGCGAGACGTTGTAGTGACGGGCGACGATGCGCTGGATGTCCTCGATGCGGACGCGCCTGGCCTCACCGGCACCGACCAGATGGGCGAGCAGCTCATCGACGCGGTCGATCGACAGCGTCGGCTCGAAGGAGCGACGGAACAGAAGCTGGTTGAAGGCGCCTTCCAGCTCGCGGCCGCTTGCGGTAATCGAACGGGCAACGTGATTGAGGATCTCGGCATCGATCGTCAGCGACGGATCGTCCTGGCGGGCGACATCGAGGCGGCCCTGCAGCATTTCGAGACGCATGTCGTAATCCGGCGCCTCGACTTCGATGGCGACACCGCCCTGAAGGCGCGAACGGACGCGCGGATCGAGCGATTCCAGTTCCCACGGCGCGCGGTCTGCGGCAACCACGACCTGCTTGGCGCTGTCGAGCAGCATGTTCAGGAGATGGCAGAACTCGTTCTGGATCATCTTGCCCTGCAGGAACTGCATGTCGTCGATGATCAGGAGATCGATGTTGCGCAGGCTATCCTTGAGCGTCAGGGCATCGTTGTCGCGGATCGCGGTTGCGAAGCGCCACATGAAATATTCGGCGGTCAGGTAGACGACGCGCGGATTGCGGGCACTGCCGACGGCGGCATTGGCAATGGCCTGCAGAAGATGCGTCTTGCCGAGGCCGACGCCCGAATGGATGAAGAGCGGATTGAAGCGCACCGCACCAGCACCGGCTTCCGCAATCGTGCGGGCGGCGGCGAGTGCCACGCGGTTCGAGGCGCCTTCGATAAAGGTATCGAACGTGTAGCGGCTGTCGAGCGGCGAACCGAAGAGCGGGCTCTGCTGCGAGGCCGAACGCGCCGCGCTTGCCGACGGCTGGTTCGGGAAGGCGGCAATCTTGCCGATTTCGCGCGGGGCCTGCGAACGGGGATAGGTGGTGGAGGCGGCGGGTGCCGTGTCGGAGACCGAAGAACGGTCATCGGCGGACGTGGCCGGCTTGATGCTGCGGCTTGCGGTGCGCACCAGGATCTCGACCTTCAGGATCTCCGGATCTTCCGCCTGCAGAATGGTGGTGATGAGGTCCAGATAACGGTTGTTGATCCAGGACTTGAGAAAAGTCGTCGGAACCGTCAGCCGCACGACGCTCTTGGAAACGGAGTGCAGCTTGAGCCGTGCAAACCAGCTCTGGAATACGTCCTGACCGACCTGCGCACGCAGACGGGCGCTGAATCGCTCAAAAAGAGCATCATGCTTCATTTCCGATGTATCCCCTGCCGCCTGGGAGCAAACTGAACCCAACTCTTCCCGCGCCTGACCATCATGTCCCGTCGCACGGACTGATACGGTATTCATCTGCATAGTTTCGCCGCCTTTTTTATCGAGCCTGGCAGTTCTTTCGCCGCCAGAGCAAACTTCATTCAAGGCAAAGGCTCACCATTCCCGATCATCGAGAACCGTCGCCGCCCGTCCCCATTCCTTGCCCGCGACCGCTCGTGACGATCACCGACCTTGGCAGGCCCACCTCGTACTGGACCCACCAGCGGAAGCCACTCCGCAATTTCCCGACAATCCATCCTCATCATGGACTGCCCGGAACCTTACCCATGTCCGGTCTTTCCCCGGCCTCGTCTTTCCCCGGCACGCTCGTTGACGCTAAGCCGGCTCAATATTGACGCAAGACGGCTGTCTCCGGAAATGCCACAATCCGAAGCGCAACCGTAGGTTATATGGGAAACGGGTGATACTCGACCCGTTGCAAGAGACAAAAACTCACCGCACAGTCTTCGACAGACCGTGTATGGCAGCCTTCTGGAAAAGTGTCCCGCGCCCCTTGCTGGAGGCCATTTAGGCAGGATCGATTGCCGAGATCAATGGTGAATTTTACGCAAAATTAATGGCCGACCGTTGACTCGTGGGACAGGATTTGAATGCCCCTCAAGACCTCTCGGAGAATCGCTTTTGAATCAATGGGATTCAATTTCAGGCTTGTCCGAACCTGTCCATTTCGGCGAAAAATAAAAAAATCCTTGACTCGCAATGCGGGTACCAAGGGCAGCCAAAAGGCCGAGGCCACATTAAGTCACCTCACGCAATTACTTGTTTTAGAACGGTATTTTCTGTCACGGCCCAGACATGAAAGCTTCAATGAGCCGGATAAGGAATTGCTTAGGAAGCAGAATCGCAAAAAGCCCGGTCGCGAGACCAGGCTTCAAACGGCGAATTGAATTTCGGCTATATCAGGCCGAAAGAGCCTTCACGCGGGCTGCCAGACGCGACACCTTGCGGGATGCCGTGTTGCTGTGCAGAACGCCCTTGGTGGCAGCGCGTGCGATCTCCGGCTGGGCAGCCTTCAGAGCAGCGGCAGCAACCGAAACGTCACCCGTTGCGATCGCTTCTTCAACCTTGCGGATGAAGCCACGGACGCGCGAACGGCGCGACTTGTTGACTGCAGTACGGCGTGCGATCTTGCGGGTCGCCTTTTTCGCCGAAGTTGTATTGGCCATATCTGCCTCTCTACGAATTCGAACCAAAACTCCGCCGTTGCCGCGCTGGTCTCGCGACCTAGTCCTTCAGCAATTCGGGAGCAATAGAGGAAGCCGTGATGTGATCAGGCTTTCCCAACTGTGGGCGGGCATATAGCGGGAATACCGGTGCCAGTCAACGCAGATTCTCGGGAGATTCTGGCGCAGACGCTTCCCGCGCCGATTCCGGCTGCCCCGGAATGGCGGATTTGCGACCGCGATCAGCGATCCTTGAAATCCGGCCGGCGCTTCTCGATGAAGGCGGCCATGCCTTCCTTCTGGTCCTGCGTTGCAAACAGAGACTGGAACGAACGGCGCTCGAACCGCAGGCCTTCGGCAAGCGTGGTCTCAAACGCCCTGACGACCGCCTCCTTGGCCATCAGCACCGAGGGGCGCGACAGCGAGGCGATCCTGGCAGCCACCTCCAGAGCCTCGTCCATGAGCCTCTCCGGCGCCACGACACGCGATACCAGCCCTGCCCGCTCCGCTTCCTCGGCATCCATCATCCGGCCGGTTAAAACGAGATCCATCGCCTTGGCCTTACCGATCGCCCTTGTGAGGCGCTGCGAGCCACCGAGGCCCGGAATGATGCCGAGCGTGATTTCCGGCTGGCCGAATTTTGCGGTTTGCGAGGCGATCATGATGTCGCACATCATGGCGAGCTCGCAGCCGCCGCCGAGGGCGAAGCCCGAGACGGCGGCAATGATCGGCTTGCGTACCGCAGCCACCGCATCCCAGCCGGAGATGAAATCCGACAGATAGGCATCGGCAAATGCGAGCGGCTGCATTTCCTTGATGTCGGCGCCGGCGGCAAAGGCCTTTTCCGAGCCGGTCAGCACGATGGCGCCGATCGCGGCATCGTCATCCAGCGACGTCAACAGGCCGGTCAGCTCGCGCATCATCACCGAGTTCAGGGCATTCAGCGCCTTGGGGCGATTGAGCGTCACAAGCGCCACGGCACCTCCCGTCTCGGCGACCCGCGTCTCGACCAGCAGTGTCTCGTAATCCATGTCCTGTCCTCCTTGTCCGTCTCGTCTCGTTTAACCTGGCGCTTTTGCCATTTCCGGCCGGCCTATTCCTGGCAGGTGGGGCAATAGAATGTCGAGCGCCCGGATTGCACGATGCGGGCAACCGTGCCGGAGCAGCCCGGCGTGCGGCACGGCTCGCCTTCCCTGTCATAGACGGAAAAGGAATGCTGGAAATAGCCGAGCGAACCGTCCGTCTGGATATGATCCTTGAGCGACGAGCCGCCGGCGGCGATCGCGTCTGCAATCACCGCGCGGATATTGTCGGTCAGGACCGAGAGTTCCGCCTTCGGCCGCCCGGTCTTCGTCACCAGCGTGCCGGAGGCCCGTTTCGGCGACAGGTGCGCGCGCCACAGGGCCTCGCAGACATAGATATTGCCGAGACCGGCAATGACCGACTGGTCGAGCAGCGCCCCCTTCAGCGGTTGCGCCTTGCCGGCAAGGCGCGCCGCCAGATAATCCGCATCGAGCGCATTGCCGGTGGGCTCGGGGCCGAGTGCTGCGAAAGCCGGATAGAGATCGAGTTCGCTGCGCTTCCACACATGCATGAAGCCGAAACGGCGCGGGTCATTATAGATGACGCGCTTTGGAACCCCGTCCTTCTCTATACGGAAGACGACGTGATCGTGCTTCACATCCTTCGAGCGGGGATGGTGGAAGTCTCCGATCGTTTCCTCCTCTTCTATACGGAAGGAGCCGGACATGCCGAGATGGCTGATGATGGTCAGGTCGTCTTCGAGATCGATCAGCAGATATTTGGCGCGACGGCCGAGCGCGACGATGCGCCGCCCGCGCGCCATATCGGCAAGGCCGTCCGGCAGCGGAAAGCGCAGATCGGGCCGATTGAGGACGAGTTCGGCAATGATCGCGTCCTCCATCGCCGGTGCGAGCCCGCGGCGAACGGTTTCCACCTCTGGCAATTCGGGCATGATGTTCCTAACTTCCTGTTTCGCCGGCCGCTCGGCTGGTCTATAGACCGGGCAGAGGGTCGCGCCCAATGTTTATTGCGCTGCCACAGATAGCGATGGAAAGACGTTTCCGCTATCGTCTGCCACGACAGGACATGAAGGATAAGAGCGATGACCGAAGCCCGCACCAGCGCCGATGGCGGCATGGAAACATCCTACGGTTTCCGCCAGGTGGCAGAGGGCGAGAAGCAGGGTCTCGTCAACGACGTGTTCCATAAGGTGGCCAAGCGCTACGACGTGATGAACGACGTGATGTCGGCCGGCATGCACCGGGTGTGGAAGGATGCGATGATCGCATCGCTGACGCCGCGCAGGGACGAGACCTACAGGACGCTCGACGTTGCCGGCGGCACCGGCGATATCGCTTTCCGCATTGTCGAAGCCTCGGGCCGCAAGGCACATACGACGGTGCTCGATATCAATGGCTCGATGCTTGCAGTCGGCGCCGAGCGCGCCGAAAAGAAGAACCTCTCCGGCAATCTCGATTTCGTCGAGGCGAATGCGGAAGAACTGCCCTTCGAGAACAATTCCTTCGACGCCTATACGGTCGCCTTCGGCATCCGCAACGTGCCGCGCATCGATGTGGCGCTGAAGGAGGCTTTTCGCGTTTTGAAGCGCGGCGGGCGGCTGCTCGTCCTGGAATTTTCCGAGGTCGAGATGCCGTTCCTTGAAAAGGTCTATGAGGAATGGTCGTTCAAGGCGATCCCGCGCTTCGGCAAGATGATCACCGGCGATGCGGAACCCTACCAGTATCTGGTGGAATCGATCCGCAAGTTCCCCAACCAGGAAAATTTTGCCGCGATGATCCGCGACGCCGGATTTTCGCGCGTGACCTATACCAATTATACCGGCGGCATCGCGGCCCTGCATTCGGGCTGGAAACTCTGACCGTATGAGCACAATCGGCGCCTATCTGCGGCTTGTCCGCGTCGGCTGGGTCCTCGTGCGCGAGGGCGTGGTCTCCGACATGCCGACCGAAGGCCTTCCGGCCTTTGTCGGGCTGATGAAATCGATGATCCAGCCGTTTGCCAGCAAGAAGGCGCTGAAGCAGAAGCGCGCCGAGCGACTGGCGCGCGCCGTCGACCGGCTCGGGCCCTCCTATGTGAAGATCGGCCAGTTTCTGGCGACCCGCCCTGATGTCGTGGGCGTCGACTGGGCCGTCGATCTGGCGCTTCTGCAGGACCGCATGGCGTTCTTTCCGACGAATGCGGCCCGCAGCGCCATCGAAGCCTCGCTCGGGCGCAAGGTGGACGAGCTCTATACGAATTTCGGCGAGCCGATTGCGGCGGCCTCGATCGCGCAGGTCCACCCTTGCGTCGTCAACGACCGCAAGGTGGCGGTCAAGGTGGTGCGGCCCGGCGTGCGCCAGCGTTTCGCCAACGACATCGAGGGCCAGTATCTGCTCTCGCATCTGCAGGAGCGGTTCGTGCCGTCGAGCCGGCGCCTGAAGCCGGTTGAAGTCACCCGCACGCTCGAACAGACGACAAAGATGGAAATGGATCTGCGGCTGGAAGCCGCCGCCCTTTCCGAAATCGCCGAAAACACCAGAGACGACCCCGGCTTCCGTGTGCCGACCGTCGACTGGGAGCGCACCGGCCGCGACGTCATCACCATGGAGTGGATCGACGGCGTCAAGATGAACGATATAGAGGCCCTTCGCGCCGCCGGCCACAATCTGGAAAAGCTCGCCGAGACGCTGATCCAGTCTTTCCTGCGGCATACGCTGCGCGACGGCTTCTTCCATGCCGACATGCATCCGGGCAATCTCTTCGTCGATAGCAGCGGCACGATCGTCGCCGTCGACATGGGGATCGTCGGGCGGCTGGGAAAGAAGGAACGGCGGTTCCTTGCCGAAATCCTGTTCGGCTTCATCACCCGCGATTACCTGCGCGTCGCCGAAGTGCATTTCGAAGCCGGCTACGTGCCGGCCCATCACGACGTTTCCGCCTTTGCCCAGGCGATCCGCGCAATCGGCGAGCCGATCCACGGCCAGCCGGCCGAGACGATCTCGATGGCGCGCCTGCTGGCGCTGCTCTTCGAAGTCACCGATCTTTTCGAGATGCAGGCGCGGCCGGAACTTGTTCTTCTGCAAAAGACGATGGTCGTCGTCGAAGGCGTATCGCGCATGCTCGATCCGCGCTTCAACATGTGGAAGGCATCCGAACCGGTGGTTGCCGGGTGGATCAAGGACAATCTTGGGCCGAAGCGCATCGTGTCCGATTTGCGCGACAGCGTGAAGGCGGTCGTCAAGCTTGCCGAAGCCGCCCCCGAGATCGCCGCAAAGACGGAAAAATTCCATCACGACCTGATGCAGATGACCGAAAACGGCCTGCGCTTCGATGCCGAGACCGCAGATGCCATCGGAAAATCCGAAGCCCGTCACAGCCGCTCCGGCCGCTGGGCGCTCTGGATCATCGCGCTCACGCTGCTTTATATCGCCTATCTGATCACCTGACCGGGGCTTATATTCCGGCGGGAGCATGTTCCCTTTGGGCGCCAGTGCTGTAGGCTTGGCGCGAGTGAGGAACCGCATGCCCCAAGATATGAGCCCGGACGACAGAAACCCGCAAGAGCAGATCCAGCAGGACAGGACGCCGATCGAACTTTCGGGACAGCCGATCGGCTTTGCCGAACTCTTTCTGATCGGGCGGGGAGAGGCCGCCGTGTCGGCCGATCCCGATGGTCTTCAACGGGTGCGTGCCGCCCGTGCCGTGGTGGAACAGGCGATTGCCGACGGCGAGCCAGTCTATGGCGCAACCACAGGCGTCGGCGCGATGAAGGATGTCGCGTGGTCGAGCGAAGATCTCGACGCCTTCAATCTCGGCCTCGTGCGCGCCCACCATTTCGGCACCGGCGACCCGTTTCCGCTCTCCGTCGTGCGCAATGCGATGGCGATGCGCGTCAATACGGCGCTGACGGGTTATGTCGGCTGCTCGACCGAACTGGTGCAGGCCTATCTCGACCTTCTTTCCGCCGATCTCATTCCCGTGGTGCGACGCACCGGCTCGATCGGCTGTGCCGATATCGGCCTGATGGGACAGATCGGTGCCGTCTTGACCGGCGTCGGCGAAGCCGTCTACCGGGGCGAGCGCCTGCCCGCCGCCGAGGCCTTCGAGAAAGCGGGCCTCAAACCCAGCCGCATGGCGCCGCGCGACAGCCTTGCCTCGCTCAGCGTCAATTCGGTGAGCTTTGCGGCGGCGGCCGAAGCGACGCGGGATGCGGCGGCGGCCCTGCGCACGCTGCTTGCAACGGGACTTGCCGCGTCTGGCGCGATGGGCGCCTCGCGCGATCCGTGGATCGCCGTCACCCATGTGGGCACGCCGCGCGAGGCGATGATCGGCAAATGGCTCTGCACGGCATCCGAGGGATGGGACTGGCCGACGGGCACGCATGTACAGGACCCGCTCAGCCTGCGCATGGTCGCGCAGGTCTTCGGTGCCGTCTTCGAAAGCGTGCTGACGGCCGGCCACAAGGTGCTGGCCGCCACCGGCCGCAGCGACGACAATCCGGTGGTTGCCGATGGCCGGGTGCTGACGTCGGGTGGATCTCTTCCGCTCGACGTGACCGTGCTTCTGGAATCGGCCTCGCTTTGCATGGCGCATGCGGCGCGCAACGCGTTCAACCGCTGCGTTCTTCTGGGCAACGGCCAGCGGCGCAACCTGCCGGTCAATCTGGTGCCGGAAGGGGCGATCGCCACCGGTTTCGGGCCGATCATCAAGCTGGCCGGCGAGATCTTTTCCCGCGTCCTGTCGATGACCAATCCCGTCTCCGCCCAATCGCTTGTCGTTGCCGGCGGGATGGAGGACGAGGCCGCCTTCCTGCCGCTCGTCATCGAGCGTTTCGACCGGCAGACGCGGGCGCTGAAGCGGCTGGCGGCGCTCGAAGCGCTGCTTGCGGCGCAGGCGATGGATATCCATGGCGATCAACCCGGTGGGGCCGTGAAGCTCGTCTATGACGTGGTGCGCCGGCATGCGACATTCTACCGGGTCGACCGGCCACTTTCCGCCGAGGTGGAGGCGATCGAGGACGAGCTTGCCTCCGACGCGTTTCTCACCGACCTGATCGCGCTGTCGCCGATCCACGCGATCGACGGGTTTTTCGCACTCGGCGGGCTCGGCATGCAGGGCGTTGCCCGCTGAAACGCGCGAATGTGGGGGCGTAAAGGCCCGATTGATCGCTCCGCGTGGCAAAGGCCACCGCGCAACCTTCGGTCGGCCTTCATTCCGCTGTATTTTCATCTACCGTTAAGGAATTCATTCCTGCAACGTCGATCATCCGGAGAGTTCATGGCGCTTGGGGCTTCGCAACGCTTATCTGACGGCATTGCCGCCGTCGAAACCATGACGCGTTTCGCGCTCGCCGTTCTGGCGCTCGCCTCCGGCGTCTATACGTATCTCGGGGCACGCACGATCCTCGACGGATCGCCGACGGCGGTGTTCTTTGCGGCGATCATCTATTCGGCTTCGGTCTCGGTCGGCATCTACGCCTTCTGGTCCTATATGGCGCGCTTCTTTCCGCATGTGACGACGCGGACCGGGCGCGGCGCGATGCTGGCCGTGATGGCCTGCGGGGCGGCGATGATCATCGCCATGTCGAGCTGGCTGAATGCGGCAGCGCTTGCCGGTTCGGCCGCCGTCGAGCAGCATCTGTCGGAAACCGTCGAAGGATACACGCAGGACCTCGACCGGGCACACCAGAACGCGCTTTCGGCCCAGGGCCTGCTGCCGGATATCCAGCGTGCCGGCCAGCGCTTTGCCGAGCTTGCCGGCGTCGAGCGGCAATCCGGCGCACTCACCGGCACGACCGGGTCGGGCAGCGTCGTGCAGCTTCTGAGCCAGATGTCGGCGCAGATGAAAGATCTCGAAAAGAGTATCAACGCCTCGCGCGAAACGACGGACGACCTGTTCCAGCAGGGCCAGAAACGGCTTGCGGCGATGCGCACGCTGATCAGCGCGCCAGGCGCGATCGAGCCGCGTGCCGACCAGTTTTCGAGCGAAGCCGTGGCCCTGACCGGGATCATGACCTCGCTTGCCCAGACCTCCGTCGCTCCCTCGATCCGCCGGGCAGCGGACGATCTGTCCGCCGGTTTCATCGCACCGGTTCCCGATGGCGCAGCGCCCGATCTCGTCAACCGGCAAAACCAGGTGATGGACACGGTACGCACCTCGGTTGCCGCGCAATCGAAGGCGCTGGCAAGGGCCGCAGACGACATTCTCTCGCGTCCGCCGGTTGCCGAACGGCGCTTCGTGCCGCTATCGCCGGCCGCCGCCGTTCTGCACTACGCGGCCGATTTCATTCCCGCCTGGGCGGGCGCCATCTCCATCGACCTTCTACCGGGTGTCATGGTCTTCATTCTGGCCGTCGTGCATGCGGCCATCCGCAGGCAGGACGAGAAATTGCCGTTTGCCGACCGGATCACTGCCGGCGAATTGCTGAGAGCGCTCGAGGTGCAGCGGGCGATTGCCGCGAATGGCCTGACGGTCGAACAGGCTGCGGCCATTCAGGCCGAGACGAGCGCCGGGGCAAGGGCGATTGCCGACAGCGAAGCGCAGCGACAGGTGGCCGAAGACACGGCTCTCGCGGAGCTTCGACGCGAAGACACCGGCGGGCAGAATGCCGATCACCACCAGCCGCATGATCTCCGGGCCGGTCGTCTGGAGGGTGATGGCGGCAGCGGCGCCGCCAACACCCATGTCGACGAGGCAACCGACCACAACGCCTCCGGCGACAGGCTTCAGGACGAACCGAACAACATCACCAGTCTCGACCGGAAATCCCGCCGGGATCGCTCGCACGAGGACCGCTGATGGGCGAGGCTTTTGGCGCACGGCAGGCGGATGGGCCGAGAGCAGCGGCGAGCCGTGGGGCGATGCCCGTCGTCAGCCCGGTGGTGCAGAAAGAAGAGCGGCGCTCACTCATCCGCCGGCTGGCGGCAATCGACGACGGCCAGATCATGCGGGTGGCCTTCTATGCGCTTCTGTCGGCCGCCGTCGTCTTCATCGGGCTCGACATGCGCGAGATGATCACCCGCAACGACGGGCTGCCCGCCTATGATCCGCTGCATGGCGACCCCGCCATCCTGCCGCCGGCTCTGACCAGAGGCGTGCCCGATCAGCCGCCGATCGATCCGGCGACAAAGCCCGACGTGCTGCGTCAGCCGATCCGCTTCACGCTGGAAAAAGGCGGCGTGATGAAGGCCGAGGGAGCGATCGATCCCGGTGCCGCCGACAGGTTCAAGGCCGAGCTCGACCAGCGCGGCGAATATGTGAAGACGATCTCGCTCGACAGTCCCGGCGGCTCCGTCAGCGACGCGATCGCGATGTCGGCGCTGATCCGCGAGCGGAAGCTCGACACGATCGTGGCCACGCGGGCGCTCTGCGCCTCCTCCTGCCCGATCATCTTGTCCGGTGGCGTCAAACGGGTGGCGCAGAAGGATGCGATCATCGGCGTGCATCAGGTGTTCAGCGGCGGCGGGCCTCTCCCGAGCGCCGCCGAGGCGATGTCATCGGCCCAGACGACGACGGCGAGGATCGCCCGGCATCTCGACCTGATGGGGATCGCACCCGGCCTGTGGCTGAAGGCACTGGAAACGCCACCCGACCGGCTCTCCTATCTCACGGCGAAGGATATGGCGGATTTCCGGCTGACGACGCCTGTCGCGGCCACGACACCGGCACCTTTACCGACATCAGGTCAGGCGCCTGCCGGTGCTGCGGCGCCTGCCGCTCAGCCCGCCCCCGCGGCAAAGCCGGCCGTGGCTGCGCCCGTCCGGCGTAACGGCTGAACCGTCGCGGCGGTTAAGCCAGGCCGTTCGCCTCAGGGCCGTCGGTTTCAGGTCGGTATTTTCGAGAGGCGGCGGGCCTGAAGGCCGGCCGCAAGGCCGATCACCAGCAGCGTGCCGGTGAAGGCAACGACCGCCGGCCAGCCACCGGCGCTCCAGAAATGACCACCGATCGAGCCGGCGACGCTGGAGCCGAGATAATAGGCCAGAAGATAGAGCGCCGAAGCATGACCCTTGGTGCCGCGTGCCAGACGGCCGACAAGGGCGCTTGCGACCGAATGGGCGATGAAGAAGCCCGAGGTCAGGAGCACGATGCCGATGATGATCTGCGTCATGCCTGAGCCGAGCGTCAGAAGCACGCCGACCAGTTCCGCGGCAATGCCGATCGGCATGACGACGAACTGGCCGAAACGATCTCCCAGAAGGCCCGCGATCCATGAGCCGAAAATGCCAAAGACATAGACGGTGAAGATCAGGCCAAGCTCGGTCTGGCTCAGATTGTAGGGCGCTTCCACCAGACGGAAGCCGGCATAATTATAGATGGTGACGAAGGCGCCCATCAGCACGAAGCCGATGACGAAGAGATAGGGCAGCGCCGGCGCCTTCAGGTGGCCGATCCAGGCTTCCGCGTGATAGCGGATATCCGACCTGCGCGGCGCAAAATTGCGCGATGGCGGCAGGAGCAGGAAGAAGCCGATGGCAGCGGCAACGCCGAGGCAGCCCATGCCGGCAAGCGCCGGGCGCCAGGAGAGATACTCGGCCAGAATGCCCGTCACGACCCGTCCCGCCATGCCGCCGAAGGCATTGCCGGCGATATAGAGGCCCATGGCACCGCCGAGGCTTTTCGGATCGATCTCTTCCGACAGATAGGCCATGGCAACCGCCGGCACCCCGCCGAGCAGGATGCCTTCCAGCGCCCGGATGACCAGCAGCATGTTCCAGTCCGGCATGACGGCGCAGGCGATGGTGCAGAGCGAGGCGCCGAGAAGCGAGCAGAACATCAGGCTGCGGCGGCCGAACCGTTCCGACACGATGGCGGCGCAGAAGATGGCGACCGCGAGAAAACCGGTCGAAAGCGACAGAGACAGCGAGCTTGCTGCAGGGCTGACGCCGAAATCTTGCGAAAAGATCGGCATCAGCGGCTGGACGCAATAGAGAAGCGCGAAGGTGGAAAAGCCGGACAGGAAGAAGGCGAAGCTGGCCTTGCGGAAGGCCGGCGTGCCCTTGACGAGAAAGCGCGGCGGCGACTGGCTGTCCATGTCGCCGGTTTCGATGGCGGGGGCGAATTCTTCCGTCTTGGCGAGGGGTGCCTGGGTGACGGATGTCTGGGTAACGGATGTCTGGGCGACGGATGCGGGGCTCGGCATGGGTGACGTTTTCGAGGCACCGCATCAGGGCGTCCCGAATTCCTTTTGTCTGATTTTTTCAAAACTGCGGGCCGCATCACGTGCAGCGACACTGGAAGTGGTAGCCAAAGCGGCTCAATTTGTCCAATATATGGAACAGCCGTTCTCAATAGCTTTTACAGATACCGATGGAACTCAGACATATCCGTTATTTCCTTGCCGTCGCCGAGCAGGGCAATTTTACGCGGGCAGCGGGCAAGCTCGGCATCGGGCAACCGCCGCTCAGCCAGCAGATCCGCGACCTGGAAACCGAGGTCGGCACCGCCCTGTTCCACCGGGTGCCGCATGGCGCCGAACTGACGGCGGCGGGCGAAGCCTTTTTGCCGCAGGCCCGTGCCTCGCTTGCGGCGGCGGACGCAGCCAAGCTGTCGGCCCAGCGCGCTGCGCGCGGCGAGACCGGGCGGCTGGCGCTCGGCTTCACGGCCTCGGCCGCCTTCAACCCGGCGGTGACGGGCGCGATCCGCCGGTTTCGCAGCGCATGGCCGGAGGTGCAGCTGGCGCTCACCGAGATGAACAGCGACGGGCTGATGGTGAAGCTGATGCGCGGCGAGATCGATGCCGCCTTCATCCGCCCCGGTCTGGAAGACCCGAGCGCCGTGCGGATCAACCGGCTGGCGGACGAGCCGATGATGCTGGCGCTGCCGGCCAACCACGCGCTTGCCGGTACGCGACGGCCGCCGCTTGCGGCGATTGCCGGCGAGCCTTTCGTGCTTTTTCCGCGCACGGTGGGCCTCAGCCTCTATGACGATATCGTCCGCGGCTGCCGCGATGCGGGGTTCGAGCTGGTGGTGACGCAGGAGGCGCCGCAGATCCCCTCCGTCATCAATCTCGTTGCCGCAGGGCTCGGTGTCTCTATCGTGCCGGCCTCGATCGCCAAGATCGCCATGGAGGGCGTCGTCTACCGGGAGATTGATCACGGCGCGATCGAGGGGCCGCCACTGATCGCACGGCTGGGGCTTGCCATCCTCAAGGGGCAGCGGTCGCCGATCGCGCTCAACCTGATGAGTTTGGTCTGACGCGCGATGTCAGCTTTCCACCTTGATCTCGCGTTCGCAAAAGGTGATGCGATTGCTGAACGGATCGGTGACGGAGACTTCCAGACCCCAGGGCGCCTGTTTAAGACCCGGCCGCATATAGGGATAGTTCTTCGCAATCAGTTCCGCATGCAGCGCCTTGACCCCGCGCATCGGCACGAAGACGCGAGCGCCCGGAGACGCATCGCCCGCATGCTCGGACAGATGCAACTGCATGCCGCTGCGCGACACCTGGCAATAAAGCGGCATGCCCGGCTCGAAACGATGTTCCCAATCGACCGTGAAACCCAGAAAGTCGCGGTAGAATTCCATGGCCTTTTCGACGGAGAAGATGCGGAAGATCGGTACCGCCGGTTCGATCTCGACGTTGCCGTCTGCCTGCGCGGTCGTTGCGTAAGTTTCGGCCATGGCCTTCCTCCCTGATCTGATGGTGGCGGCAAGCTAGAGGAAAGCGACGTGAAAATCGATTTCGATTTTCGCCTCAATGCTGTAGCGTCCGCTCCACCTCCGGCAACCGACCCCATCATCACACGGCGGGGCATAAAGAGCAGGTCATGACAGTTTCCGGCAAGCGCATTCTTCTGATCATTTCCGGCGGAATTGCCGCCTATAAGAGCCTCGACCTCATCCGCCGCCTGCGCGAGCGCGGCGCGGTGGTGAGGCCCGTCATGACCAAGGCGGCGCAGGAATTCATCACGCCGCTTGCCGTCGGCGCGCTGTCTGCTTCCCACGTCTATACCGAGCTGTTTTCGCGCGAGGACGAGCAGGATGTCGGCCATATCAGGCTGGCGCGCGACACCGACCTCATCATCGTTGCGCCGGCGAGCGCCGACCTGATGGCAAAGATGGCGCATGGGCTTGCCGACGATCTTGCCAGCACGATCCTGCTTGCGACCGACCGGCCGGTTCTCGTGGCACCGGCGATGAACCCGAAAATGTGGGCGGCAGCGCCGACCACGCGCAATGTCGCGACGCTTTCAAGCGACGGTATCCGCTTCATCGGCCCGATGGCCGGCGAGATGGCGGAAAACAACGAGGCCGGTTTGGGGCGGATGGCCGAACCGCTGGAAATCGTCGCTGCCGCAGAAGCTCTTTTCGCCGGCACCTCATCTGGCGATCGGCCGAAACCGCTTGCCGGCCGCACCGCGATCGTGACGTCGGGCCCGACGCATGAGCCGATCGACCCGGTGCGCTACATCGCCAACCGCTCCTCCGGGCGGCAGGGCCATGCGATCGCGGCCGCTCTTGCAAAGCTCGGCGCAGACGTGACACTCGTCTCCGGACCGGTGGCGATTGCCGATCCTTCCGGCGTGACGACGGTGCATGTGGAACGCGCCGATGAGATGCTGGAAGCCGTCTCCGGCCTGTTGCCGGCCGATATCGCCGTGATGGTGGCGGCGGTTGCCGACTGGCGGGTGGCATCCTCTTCCGACCAGAAGATCAAGAAGCAGCCGGGCGAGGCGCCGGCTCCGATCCTTCTTACCGAAAATCCCGATATCCTGAAGACGGTGGGGCATCACGCACAGCGGCCCGGGCTTGTGGTCGGCTTTGCCGCCGAGACGCAGGATATCGAGAAAAACGGCCGTGCAAAACTTCAGCGCAAGGGTGCCGACATGATCGTCGCCAACGATGTCTCGCCGGAAACCGGGATCATGGGCGGCGTGCGCAACAGTGTGAAGATCATCAGCGCCGACGGCGTCGACGCATGGCCGGATCTCGACAAGGACGAGGTGGCGACGCGGCTTGCAGCGCTGATTGCGGAGAGACTGGCGGCGAAGACGGCCTGAGGCAATCACACGGACGCTGCACACCCGGCTTTCGGCCATGAAACGTAGGTGGGGACAGATGCTCGTGACAAGCCCGCGCATGACGAAGACAAGACGATCAGCATGGCGACAGCCACCTGCCTGCCGTCATCCTCGGGTTCGGCCCCGAGGATCTAACGCTTCAATGATAAGGAAAAATTCCGCACAGGCCCGTCTTTTGACGCTCACGCCGCTCACGCCGCCTCGGCTATCCGCGCCGGCTGGAAGAGCGAGGCGTGCAGGCCATCGGCATTGACCTTTACGGCGCTGCCGTCAGGGATTTCCACCCAGGTATCGGCCTCGTCGTTGAGCGGTTCGGAGACGAGGCAATGGCCGGTCTTTTCGCCGCGCGGACCGGTCATCGGCGCCGCATAAAGCGTCGGCGGCCTGTGATCGGTGGCGTAACGCACGGCGTAGAGATCGCGGCCATCGGAAAAGGCGGCGGTGAAGCGCACCAGCGCCTCGCCGGAGCGCTCGATCGAGAGCTGTTCGATCGTGGCGATCGCCTTTTCCATCGCGCCGAGCGGATCTCTCTCGAGGCCGAACTGGATGGCGAGCAGGAACAGCATCTCGGAATCGGTCGTGCCCATGCGGGCGGAAAACAGCTCGTCGGAGAGAAGCGCTTCCATGCCGCGGCGAATGCGATCGAAATTGGCGATCTGGCCGTTATGCATGAAGGACCAGCGGCCATGGACAAACGGATGACAGTTGTCGCGGCGGGTGGCGCCATTGGTGGCGGCGCGGACATGGGCGAGAAACAGCGGAGAGCGGATCTGCCGCGCCAGGCTCTTCAGGTTACAGTCGGACCATGCGGGAAGAATGTCGCGGTAGCGGCCGGGTTCCGGTCTGTCGCCATACCAGGCGACACCGAAGCCATCGCCATTGGTGGCTGTCTTGGCGCGCGTGGCGCAATGCGACTGTTCGATCAGGGAATGCGCCGGGGAGGTCACGAGTTCTTCAAGGAAAAGCGGTTCGCCCCGATAGGCTGCCCAACGGCACATGGATCTGTTCACCCTTATGATGCCGCTTCGACGCGGCTTGAAATCAGTCTCTAGAGTTTCAGCGAATTGATTAACGAGACATGAATTGCCTTGCTTTATGACAGATTTCCGACAGATCTCCGATCACTTTTTGCAACGCAATATTGCCTCGCGTGGTTGCCGGATCGGCTTTGTGGCCTAAATCTGTTCTCATGTCGCATCAGGATCAAAAGAATGGGCCGTCGCATGCCGGTCCATCCGGCGAGACCATTCTCAGCCATGTCGCCGCCCAACCCGAAGGCTGGGCCCTGTTTCTCGATATCGACGGCACGCTGATCGATCTGGCGGAAACGCCTGACGGGATTGTCGTCCCGGACGGTCTTGCCGGCAACCTGCAAAGCCTGTCCGATCATCTCGGCGGCGCGCTGGCGCTCGTCACCGGCCGGGCGCTCCCCTATGCCGACCGGCTGTTTGCGCCGCACCGCTTTCCGATCGCCGGCCTGCATGGCGCCGAACGGCGTGATGCGGCCGGAACCATCAGCCGCTTCGAGCCGGATGCCGCATTCGAGATCCTGAAGGCGGAGATGGTGACGGAAGCCGGGCGATGGCCGGGCGTCCTCATCGAGGACAAGGGCGCTGCGGTTGCCGCCCATTACCGCCGGGCGCCGGAGGCGAAGGACGAGGTCGAGGCGATGATGCAGCGGGCGCTTGCAAGTGCCGGCGCCGATTTTGCCCTGCAATTCGGCAAGATGGTGATCGAGATCCGTCCGGCCGTGGCAAGCAAGGGGCGCGCGCTGGAAGCCTTCCTCGGCGAGGCTCCATTTGCGGGCCGCCGGCCGATCGCGATCGGCGACGACGTGACGGACGAGGCGATGTTTCGCACCGTCAACGCCATGGGCGGTCACTCCATCCGCATCACCGACGACCCGACACAGCCGACCGAGGCGCAGGCCGTGATCGCGTCCGCCGAAGACCTTCGCCGGCAGATCGCGCTGCTCGCCGGTCCGCGCACCGTTTTCATGAAGTGACCCATCGCTTCATCACGTGAATTGAGTTCGAAAGGAATTATCTTGAGCCGTCTCGTCGTCGTTTCAAACCGCGTCAGCGTTCCGCAGAAAGCGGGCGATGCGCCTGCCGGCGGGCTTGCCGTCGCACTCCAGGCCGCACTCGAAGAGCGCGGCGGGATCTGGATGGGCTGGTCGGGAAATTCCAGCGGCGAACGCGAGCCGGAACGGCTCGAAATCCGCGAACACGGCAACATCACCTACGCGCTGACCGACCTCACCGATACCGATGTCGATGAATATTATCACGGCTTTGCCAACCGGGTGCTCTGGCCTATCTGCCACTACCGGCTGGATCTGGCCGAATACGGCCGCAAGGAGATGGCCGGCTATTTCCGCGTCAACCGCTTCTTCGCCCACAAGCTGGCGCCGCTCCTCAAAGACGATGACGTCATCTGGGTGCATGACTATCATCTGATCCCGCTTGCAGCCGAGCTTCGCCAGATGGGCGTGAAGAACAAGATCGGCTTCTTTTTGCATATTCCCTGGCCGCCGGCCGACGTTCTGTTTGCCATGCCGGTTCACGAACAGATCATGCGCGGCCTGTCGCAATACGACCTCGTCGGCTTCCAGACGGATTTCGATCTCGACAATTTCGGTGGCGGGCTGGTGCGCGAAGGCATTGGCGAGCGGCTGGACGGCGGCAAGTTTTCTACATACGGCCGCGAGTTCAAGGGCGGCGCCTATTCGATCTCGATCGAGACCAAGACGTTTGCCGAATTTGCGGTTAAGGCATCCCGCAATGCGATGGTGCGCAAGGCCAAGCAAAGCATCGAAGGACGCGACCTGATCATCGGGGTCGACCGGCTCGACTATTCCAAGGGCATCACCCAGCGGCTCGATGCCTTCGAGCGGTTCATCACCACCAATCCGGGGCACCAGAACAAGGTGACCTATCTGCAGATCACCCCGAAATCACGCTCGGAAGTGCCGGAATACGAGCAGATGCAGCGCACGGTGGCCGAACAGGCCGGGCGGGTGAACGGTGCGCTCGGCACGGTGGACTGGGTGCCGATCCGCTATATCAACCGCTCCGTGGCGCGGCCGCTTTTGGCCGGGCTCTACCGGCTTGCCAAGATCGGCCTCGTCACGCCGCTGCGCGAC
Organism: Neorhizobium sp.; assembly: GCA_028283725.1. Lineage (GTDB taxonomy): Bacteria > Pseudomonadota > Alphaproteobacteria > Rhizobiales > Rhizobiaceae > Neorhizobium. The sequence goes on from JAPWKC010000004.1 coordinate 1,615,351, forward strand.
GGCATGAACCTGGTTGCCAAGGAATATGTGGCCGCACAGGACCCCGAAGATCCCGGCGTTCTGGTTCTGTCGCGGTTTGCCGGTGCGGCCCGCGAGATGAAGGGCGCGCTTCTGGTCAACCCCTATGACATCGAGGGCACGGCGCATGCGATCGCGCGCGGGCTCAACATGCCGCTCGAAGAGCGCAAGCAGCGCTGGCAGATGATGATGGACCGGCTTCTCGAATATGACATCAACCGCTGGTGCGACGATTTTCTCACCGACCTCACCGCGGACTGAGCGATACGGCAATATGGGACAGACAGCTTGGCACGGCCTTTCGTTGCGCTAAGCTGTTTCTCCAACCAACGAGGACATCATCATGAAAATCAGCGCGCGCAACCGGCTCAAGGGCAAGGTCGTCTCCGTCACCAAGGGCGCGACGACGGCGCATGTGAAGATCGATATCGGCAACGGCATCGTCATCACCTCTTCGATCACCAATGATGCGGTGGACGAGCTTGGCCTTGCCGTCGGCGGCGATGCCTATGCCGTGGTGAAGGCGTCCGACGTGATGGTGGCAGTGGACTGAGCCTGCCAGATCGCAGGGGAAATGACGACGATGATGCCGGCACGCGCCTTGCGCCGGCATCCCCGATACGGCCGTGACCGTTATGCGTAGACCTTGAGATTGTAGAGTTTTAGCGGCTCCGCCAGGATTTCACCGTGAAGCTCGACAAGCGCCTGCAGATAGGGCTCGGCGAAATGCGCATCGAGGGCCGCCTGATCCTTCCATGTCTCGCGGATGAAGAAGGTGCCGGGGGCCTCGCTATCTTCCAGAACGACGAACTGTATGCAGCCTTCCTCGCCGCGGGTGGGCTCGACGATGGCAAGGGTTGCCTCGCGCAGCTGGTCTTCCTTGCCGGGCTTGGCCCGGAACGCGGCAATGACTTCGATCATGAAATTGCTCCTAAACGATAAAACAAAAGCCGGCCGCAAGCAGCCGGCCCGTCAGGACTACCCGCCCGGCACCGGTAGGCCAACCCCCAAACCATCGCGCACCGGCTCACGAGTGCGCCAGCAGGATGAGGCATCCTGAACCGCGCATCAGGAAAGGCATATGCGCCGGCCCTGTCGCCTTTGAGGCTTTTCCTCGGCCGGCGAAGCGGATAGCCATAAAGCGACAATTCACGCGGGCATCCGCCCAAGACGTCGGACAGAGGTTTTCATGTTGCACGATAGCGTCACCCCCGAGCGCATTGCCGAGGCCGAGGGTCTGATCCGCCCGCATATTCGCCGCACGCCGGTGATGAACGTCGATCTTTCCGATTTCGGCGGCCCGGCTTTGCCCGTGGCGCTGAAACTCGAACTTCTGCAGCATTCCGGCTCGTTCAAGGCGCGCGGCGCCTTTACCAATCTCGTGACGCGCGACGTGCCCAAGGCCGGCGTGGTGGCGGCCTCGGGCGGCAACCATGGCGCCGCCGTCGCCTATGCGGCGATGCGCCTTGGCGTGCCGGCGCATATATTCGTGCCGAGCGTTGCATCGAAGGCGAAGATCGATCTCATCCGCTCCTATGGCGCCGAACTGGTGGTGGGTGGCGATCGCTATCAGGATGCGCTCATCGCAAGCGAAACCTATGTGGAAACGAGCGGCGCGATGGCAATCCACGCCTTCGACCAGCCGGAAACGCTGATCGGCCAGGGCACGCTTGGCAAGGAGATCGAAGAGGACGTGGCCGGCATGACCACGCTTCTGGTCGCCGTCGGCGGCGGCGGGCTGATCGGCGGGATCGCCGCATGGCTGCGCGGCCGGGTGAAGATCGTCTCAGTGGAGCCCGATGGCGCGCCGACGCTTCATGATGCGTTCAGGGCCGGCCATCCGGTGGATGCGGCGGCGGGCAGCATTGCAGCGGATTCGCTTGCGCCGAAACGGGTGGGCGAACTGATGTTCCCGTTTGCCAGGAGCTATGTCGAGCCGCCGGTGCTCGTCACCGACGGGGAAATCCGCGCCGCGCAAAAGGCGCTCTGGGCCGGCGCACGGCTGGTGGCCGAGCCGGGCGGGGCTGCGGCCTTCGCGGCGCTTCTTTCCGGCAAATACGTGGCTGCAGCGGGCGAAAAGGTCTGCGTGCTGGTCTGCGGCTCCAACACGACGGCGGTGGATTTCGGCTGAGGCGGCGGCAGCGCTTTTCTTTCCATCGGCCAAGCCTTATGGCTTGGCGATGTTCGAGCTAAAGCAACGGGCCACTTTCGAGCAGGTCATCAAGAAAAGCCGCTTTCTTGCCCTCGCCCTTCCCGTTTCTTGCGACGAGGAAGCGAAGGCGGCGCTTGCCGCGCATTCCGACGCCGATGCCAATCACAATTGCTGGGCATGGCGGATCGGCCCTGCCTACCGCTTTTTCGACGACGGCGAGCCAAGCGGCACGGCGGGCAAGCCGATCCTTGCCGCACTCGACGGACAGCGGATCGACAAGGTGCTCGTCATCGTCACCCGCTGGTTCGGCGGCATTCTGCTCGGGAGCGGCGGCTTGGTGCGCGCCTATGGCGGCACAGCGGCCGCCTGCCTGCGCTCGGCCAGCCTTATCGAGGTCAAGCCGACGATCAAGGCCATGGTGAGCCTCGACTTTTCCGATCTGGCGCGGGTGAAGGCACGGCTCGAGTCCGTGCCGGATCTCACGATCGCGCAGGAGCAGTTTACCGCGACCGGCGCCGATCTGGTGCTGCGCCTGCCGGAGGCGGCGGCACAGAGCGTGGCGCAGATGGTGGCGGATCTCACCAGCGGGCGCGCAGAGCTCACGGTGGAATGAGGGCGCAGAACACCGCCCTGCCCGGATGCCGCATATTTCGGTGATCTTGCTCGACACCTTTGCCGAAGAACTGCCGATGACGGAGAGGCAATAGGGTCAGATCTTAAGGACAAGCCCGAGGACGACGGATGCGGGGTGAGGCCGAAGGGCAGTCAACCAGCACAGATCGTATGCTTGACCTGGGATTTATCCGCCTGGAGCAATTCGAGCAAAAGTCGGAGCCGTTTTTTCGTCCCGAATTGCTGAGAGACAGGGAGATGGAGCCGTTTCGCGTTTCGGAGAAAGGCGGAAATGCTCTCAACGCCGGCAGAACTTGCTGGCCGTCACCCACATCTTCGTATCGGCGATCTGTTCACGCCTGCCCTGCCGGTGAGATCGCTCCTGCCCCGGAACCACGGGGCAGGACTACGCCAATGGCGCAGACTATCACGCCGCCTTGGCGACGTGATATTCCTTGATGGCAGCCATCTTGATCGACGGGTAGCGTTCGGACTCGTAGCGCAGCGAGAAGGTATCCTGCGCCAGGAAGACGGGATCTCCATCGAGATCGCGGGCGATATCGCCGCGCTTGACGGTGAGGAATTTTTCCAGATCGATCTTGTTGTCGCAGGTGATCCAGCGGCAGACCGAGAAGCGCGACATTTCGAACGAGACGGGCAGCGTATATTCCGCCGACAGCCGCTCCTTCAAAACATCGAGCTGCAGCGCGCCGACGACGCCGACGATGGCGGGCGAACCGTCTTCCGGCGAGAAGAGCTGCACGACGCCCTCTTCGGCCATCTGCTGCAGGGCTTCCTTCAGCTTCTTGGCCTTCATCGCATCTTCCAGACGCACGCGGCGCAGGATTTCCGGCGAGAAGTTCGGGACACCCTGGAAGACAAGCGCCTCGCCCTCGGTCAGCGTATCGCCGATCCTGAGCGTGCCGTGGTTGGGGATGCCGACGACATCGCCGGCATAGGCCGTGTCGGCCAGCTGGCGCTGCGAGGCGAAGAAGAATTGCGGCGCCGTCAGCCCCAGCTGCTTGCCGGTGCGCGCCAGCCGCGCCTTCATGCCACGCTCCAGCTTGCCGGAGCAGACGCGGGCAAAGGCGATACGGTCGCGGTGGTTCGGATCCATATTGGCCTGGATCTTGAAGACGAAGGCCGTCATCCTGTCTTCCGCGGCGTGGACCTTGCGGATATCGGCCACCTGGTCGCGCGGCGGCGGGGCGAAATCGCCGAGCGCATCGATGAGATCGCGGACACCGAAATTCCTCAGCGCCGAGCCGAAGAAGACCGGCGTCATGTGACCTTCGAGAAAGGCCTCGCGATCGAACGGGCGGCAGGCTTCGATGGCAAGCTCGGTTTCCTCGATGAAGGCAGCGCGCTCGTTTTCCGGCAGGCGGTCGGCGACGGCCTGCGGACCGTTGACCTTGGTGGGGGTGACTTCCGTATCGGCAGCACGCACCGTGTTATCAGCGATATTGTAGGAGCCGCAGAAGGTCTTCGAACGGCCGATCGGCCAGGTGACAGGCGCGCAATCGAGGGCCAGCTTTTCCTCGACCTCGTCCAAAATCTCGAAGGGATCGCGGCTTTCGCGGTCCATCTTGTTGATGAAGGTGATGATCGGGATGTCGCGCATGCGGCAGACCTCGAACAGTTTCAGCGTCCGCGGCTCGATGCCCTTGGCCGCATCGATGACCATGACGGCCGCATCCACCGCCGTCAGCGTGCGGTAGGTATCGTCGGCGAAGTCTTCGTGGCCGGGCGTGTCGAGAATGTTGAAGACATTGCCGTCATATTCGAAGGTCATCACCGAGGTGACGACCGAAATGCCGCGTTCGCGCTCGATCTTCATCCAGTCGGACCGCGTCTGGATGCGATCCTTCTTGGCCTTGACCTCGCCGGCAAGCTGAATGGCGCCACCGAACAGCAGCAGCTTTTCGGTGAGCGTCGTCTTTCCGGCATCCGGGTGGGCGATGATCGCGAATGTGCGGCGGCGGGCAACCGCTTCGGCAATGGTTTCAGGCATGCGGCAAAATCCTTCGAACGTGCCGCGTATCTAGCGTTTCCGGTCCCGATATGCAATTGACCGGCGTAACGAAGGAGATCCCCCATGCAGGATACTGTTCAGGACATCATCGGCCCGAGCGTCAATCTGGTGCGGCTCGCCCATGCAGACGGGCTGGAATTGCCCGCCTACGAGACCGCAGGCTCGGCAGGCATGGACCTGCGCGCCGCCATGTCCGAGGGCGAGAGCATGACGATCGCGCCGGGCCACCGCGCACTGGTGCCGACCGGGCTCGTCTTCGAACTGCCGTGCGGCTTCGAGGCGCAGATCCGTCCGCGCTCCGGCCTGGCCTTCAAACATGGCATCACCTGCCTCAACACGCCCGGCACGATCGACAGCGACTATCGCGGCGAGGTGAAAGTGCTTTTGATCAATCTCGGCACCGAGGATTTCGTCATCACCCGCGGTATGCGGATCGCCCAGATGGTGGTGGCGCCGGTCACGCAGGTGACGCTCTGCGAGATCACCGAGGCCGGGGCAACCGGCCGCGGCGCCGGCGGCTTCGGCTCAACCGGGGTTTAAACCCGCAAACCAACCATCGATTTGCCGTGGCCGTCGCTTCTCCCCGGCGACCGTTGTTCCCGCGCGGCCACCCGACCCTGCGAGCGCTTCCGGTGCTACTCTGGTGCAGCTGAACTCCCGCCTCGCCGGGGCAGATGCCCGTCTTGCTCGACGTGTTTTCCGCGGCCCCTCCACCCGGTCTTCGGCCTTTCATCCGGCGCCTGGTGCTTGCGCCCCCGATGACCGTTTGACCTCATCGCCGCGTTGGTGTTTTCGGCTTGCGCCCATGGTGCGGCCGGTGCATTTTCGACTATCATGCATGGGCATGGGCCTTTCTCCTCACCCTTTTACACCGGGGCAGGTGTCGCTCTGGCCGTCCAGACCTTCCACCCGATGCTCGAATGTCAACTGCCCAGCGGCGCCGCGTCTCAGGACGAAAAGACTGTCGAAATCCTCGCCCTTCCACTTCGGCACCTGATCCGGATCGCCGCCGGCTCCCTTCACCATCGCCCGCACCAGCTTGACGATCTCTTTGTGTTCCCAGGCAACCACGATCAGGTGGGGAGCGGACGCGTCCTCGAGCGCCTTCTGCAACTTGCCGATCTGCTCGAAACCCATCGACGTGTCCACCGGCAGGCCGGCTGCGATCGCCGTTGGTTCGATCGTCGCCAGCGGGCGGATATAGGCGTAGTCCGTCCCGTCATCCTCCTTGAGCTTCGACGGGTCGGGCGCAAAGATCATGTCGGGCCGGCCGAACGACGTCATCAGCACCGGCGGCAGGGCAAGTGCGCGGTTAAGGCCCTTGCAGCTCAGCTGGCCGAGACCGGCTTTCGGTTTTTCGCCGTGACGCAGGAAGACGATGACCTGGCCCGCTTCGGCCTTGCCGGGAGCGGATGCGGCCATCTGGGATGCCTGTTGCGGCACAGACGACGCTGGCGCAGCCATGACCGGCGCGCTCACGCCAAAGGTGGCCGCGCCGAGAACCGCCGTTGCGAGGGCGGCAGACCGCAAGGCCAAAGCCCCGCGGGCATCCGCGCGAAGGATGAGGGGACGATGCGGCATTGTCGGACACTCCTGATCTCTCTCAACGGCGTATCGCCGCAATTGATCGACAGCAAGGCGACAGAAGCGTGTTTTCGGCCTAAAATGCATCACCATTTCAGTGAGGGAGAAAACACCATGACCGATACAAAAATTGGGACCGATACAAAAATTGGGACCGACAGGAAGCCCGGACGTGGCAGGGTCTATCAATCGATCACCGAGACGATCGGCGACACGCCACTGGTGCGCCTCGACAAGCTGGCGCGCGAAAACGGCGTCGATGCGACGCTTTTGGCCAAGCTCGAATTCTTCAACCCGATCGCTTCGGTGAAGGACAGGATCGGCGTGGCGATGATCGAGAGCCTGGAGGCGCAGGGGAAGATCACGCCCGGCAAATCCGTGCTGGTGGAGCCGACCTCCGGCAATACCGGCATCGCGCTTGCCTTCGCGGCGGCCGCCAAGGGCTATAAACTCATCCTCACCATGCCGGAGACGATGTCGATCGAGCGGCGCAAGATGCTGGCGCTGCTCGGCGCCGAACTGGTTCTGACCGAGGGCCCGAAAGGCATGAAGGGCGCGATCGCCAAGGCCGAGGAGCTTGCCGCCACCCTGCCCGACGCGGTGATCCCGCAGCAGTTCGAGAACCCGGCCAATCCGGAGATCCACCGCAAGACGACGGCAGAAGAGATCTGGAACGATACGGAGGGCAAGGTCGACATCTTCGTCGCCGGCATCGGCACCGGCGGCACGATTACCGGCGTCGGTCAGGTGCTCAAGGCACGCAATCCGGCGCTGAAGGTGATCGCCGTCGAGCCGAAGGAATCGCCTGTTCTGTCCGGCGGCGAGCCGGGCCCGCACAAGATCCAGGGCATCGGCGCGGGCTTTGCCCCGAAAATTCTCGATACGCATGTCTATGACGAGATCGTCACCGTTGCCAGCACCGACGCGATGGAGACGGCCCGGCATGTGGCGCGGCTCGAAGGCGTGCCGGTCGGGATTTCCTCCGGTGCGGCGCTCGCCGCTGCGATCGCGGTCGGCCGCCGGCCGGAAAACGCCGGCAAGACGATCGTGGTGATCATCCCGTCCTTTGCCGAGCGCTACCTTTCCACCGCGCTGTTCGACGGGCTCGGCTGAGCGGCCTCTTTGCGCGAGCTGGAACCAGACGAACGCGAGAGCGGCAAACCGGATGCGAGCGGCGAGTGTCGTCGCCCGCATCGCAACCATCGCTCCAACTGTTCGCGCCACTCCCAAATGTGTCTGCAGGCGTTTCATGTCGCTCATGCGGGCACCGCCAGCCGCTCGCCAACCATGCGATAGGAGATGGCTTCGGCGAGATGGATGCGGCCGACGCGCTCTTCTCCATTAAGATCGGCCAGCGTGCGGGCAACCTTCAGCACCCGGTGGTAGCCGCGGGCGGAGAATTTCATCGTTTCGGCCGCCTCCTGCAAGAGCGCAAGGCCGGCGTGATCCGGCTCGGCACAGGCCTCGATCAGGGCGGTCGGGCATTGTGCGTTGGTGTGGATATCCGGATGGCCGAGGCTCTCATAGCGCCGGCTCTGACGTTGACGGGCGGCTGCGACGCGGGCTGCTATCTCGGCGCTGTTTCCCGCCGGCGCCGGGCGAATGAGGTCGGCGGCCGAGACGGCCGGCACGTCGATGCGGATATCGATCCTGTCCATCAGCGGCGCGGAAATGCGCGCCTGATAATCGGCTGCACAGCGCGGACCGCGGGCGCAGGCGTGGCCCGGCTCGCCCGCCATGCCGCAGCGGCAGGGGTTCATGGCCGCCACAAGCTGGATCGCCGCCGGGTAGGCCACCCGGTGATTGGCGCGGGCGATGACACATTCGCCGGTTTCCAGCGGCTGGCGCAGCGCATCGAGAACCTGTGGCGAGAATTCCGGAAACTCGTCCAGAAACAGGATGCCGTGATGGGCGAGCGACGCCTCGCCCGGCCTTGCCTTATAGCCCCCGCCGACAAGCGCTGCCATGGTGGCGGAATGATGCGGGGTGCGGAACGGCCTGCGATCGGAAAGCTTGCCACCGGAGAGCTTTCCGGCGATCGAATGGATCATCGAGACTTCCAGAAGTTCCATCGCCGAGAGCGGCGGCAGGATGGAGGGGAGACGCGCGGCGAGCATGGATTTTCCCGAACCGGGCGGTCCGACCATCAACAGGTTGTGGCCGCCGGCTGCTGCCACTTCCAGCGCCCGCTTGGCGCTTTCCTGTCCCTTGATATCGGCCAGATCCGGCAGGCCGGCCGCGGGCGCACGGATGGCGGGCTGCGGCCTCGATATCACCTGCGTGCCGCGAAAGTGGTTGGCGAGCGCGATCAGGCTGCGCGGCGCGATGATGTCGATCCCGGCCCCTGCCCAGGCGGCTTCCGCGCCGCTATCTGCCGGGCAGATCAGGCCCTTGCCCATGGCATTGGCGCCGACGGCGGCGGGGAGCGCCCCGGCAACGGCTGCCAGCGTTCCATCGAGATTGAGCTCGCCGATCACCACATGATCGGCGATCGCATCTGCCGGAATGGCGCCGAGGGCCGCCATCAGCCCGAGCGCGATCGGCAGATCGAAATGCGAGCCCTCCTTCGGCAGATCGGCCGGCGCCAGATTGACGGTGATTTTCTTCGGCGGCATGGCGAGACCGGAGGCATGGAGCGCCGCCTGCACCCGCTCCCGGCTCTCGGCCACCGCCTTGTCCGGCAGGCCGACGATGTGCATGCCCATCTTGCCCGGCCCGACCATGACCTGCACATCGACGGGCACGCCCTCGATGCCCTGGAATGCCACCGTTGCCACGCGTGCGACCATGCCTGCCATCCCCGCAACCGGAATACCGCGCCGACTGGACATTGTCACGGGACGCCAGATCGGCGGCCTTCATGCCGGCAACGACAAGCTGACAGATGATCACGAAATTGGCAAGAACATTTAAAGAACAAAAACCCGCCTGCGATGCAGGCGGGTTGCAAGAGGTTGCAATGACGGAACGGATGCGAACGGGCAGGACCATGCCCACCCGGCACGACCATCAGATATCAGGTGCGCTTGGCCTCGACCGCATCCCACATCAGGCTTGCGACATCGGCGCCGCCGAACTTCTTGACTTCACGGATGCCGGTCGGCGACGTGACGTTGATTTCGGTCATGTAATCGCCGATCACGTCGATGCCGACGAAGATGAAACCGCGCTCACGCAGGGCCGGCCCGATGCGGGCGCAGATTTCCTTTTCGCGCACCGTCAGTTCGGTTGGTTCGGCGCGGCCGCCGACATGCATGTTGGAGCGGCTGTCGGTTTCCGCCGGAACGCGGTTGATGGCGCCCACCGGCTCGCCATCGACGAGAAGGATGCGCTTGTCGCCCTTGCGCACCGCAGGCAGATAGGCCTGGGCGATATAGGGCTCGCCGCGATACATCTGGCCGAACATTTCCAGAAGCGAGGTGAAATTGCGGTCATCGCGGGTGGAATGGAAGACGCCGGCGCCGCCATTGCCGTAGAGCGGCTTCAGAATGATGTCGCCAAGTTCCTGGCGGAAAGCGGCAATCTCGGTCGGATCGCGCGAAATCAGCGTCGGCGGCATCAGGTCTGCAAATTCGGTGACGAAGATCTTTTCCGGCGAATTGCGTACCCAGGCCGGGTCGTTGACGACGAGCGTCTTCGGGTGGATGCGCTCCAGAAGATGGGTCGAGGTGATGTAGCCCATGTCGAAGGGCGGGTCCTGGCGCAGGAGGACGACATCCATTTCGGACAGGTCCATCCGCTCCTTTTCACCGAGCGTATAGTGATCGCCCTTGATATCGCGGACCTGAAGGCGCTCGACGGCGGCGAAAATCCGGCCGTCGCGCTGGCTCAGGCGGTCGGGTGTGAAGTGGTAGAGTTCGTAACCACGCGACTGCGCTTCGAGCGCCATGGCGAAGGTGCTATCCCCGGCAATGTTGATGCCGGAAATGTGGTCCATCTGGAATGCGACTTTGCGGATCTTCGCCATGAATTCGGCCCCTTTGGCATTGGTGCGCCTGATTTAGGATGGCCGAAACGGAAAGGCAACCGCGAAGGGCCTTTTGGCGCAGATGCCGACCCGCCGATCAACCGGCGAGGCCGACTTTCGGGCGCGGGCGGAAGGCGGCGCGCAGCTGGTAGAGCATGGCGATCGGCTTCGGATAGGGCTTGCGCAGGAAGGCGACCTTCTTGACATAGTCGTCCACCTGCCAGGTGGCCCAGGTGCCGGCCTTGAAATAGCCGACATCGCCGGCTGCCAGAAGCCGGGCCGTGCCATCCTCGGCGGTGATGTGGACAGAGCCCTCAAGGATGACGACGGTCTCGTCCCAGCCGAAATACCAGCGGAAACTGCCGGCCGTGCAATCCCAGACACCGGTCGCGGCAAGCCCATCCTCGCCCTTGGAGTGGGCGGCGGCGCGCGCCTGCGGATTGCCGGTCAAAACCCAAGAGGGCTCGATCGGCAGCGGCTGCATCTCCAGCGCATGGGGGCTGGCACCGACGAATGGTTTCGCCCGTGCCGGCTCATCGCCGGATGGCTTGTAGCGGATCGCGATCGCGGCGGCGGCGGCCGCAATGACGTGCCAACTCATGTCTATCCCCTCATGATTACCCTTAACCGCGAGGATTGGTATCAAACAAAGATGAGCGGCCGGTTCAGCGCTTCGCTAAAATTGTAGCGAAGCGCTGATCGCAGGTTGCATTTTCGATCTTTTGCGGACTTCGCGCCCGTGTCAGGCGACCGGCTGGGCGGCGCTCGATATGGCGCCGACAATGGCACCGCCGGCCAGGCGTTTGCCCGTCTCGGCGGAGAAGAAATGCAGTTTGGCCGGGTCGATGACGATGCGCATGTCCTGCGAAAGTTCGGTTGCGGCCGACAGCGCGATGGTGAGCGACTGATCGCCGAGCGAGCCGTGGACAAGACGCTGGGCGCCGAGTTCCTCGGTGTAATCGACGCGGAAGGGCAACGCCTCCTCGCCTTCCGAAGCAAGGCGCAGGTCTTCGGCGCGCAGGCCGACAGTCACGGCGCCGGATGTCGGCGCATAGCCGTTGAGATCGATCACCGATGGGCCGATCGCGAGCTTGTCGCCATGGAGCTCGCCCTTGACCAGGTTCATGGCCGGCGAACCGATGAAGCTTGCGACGAAGGTCGAGGCCGGCGTGTGGTAGACGTCGAGTGGCGAACCGACCTGCTCGATCCGGCCGCCGTTCAGCACGACGAGGCGGTCTGCCAGCGTCATCGCTTCCAGCTGATCGTGGGTGACATAGATCGAAGTCGTGCCCAGGCGGCGCTGCAGGCGCTTGATCTCGCCGCGCATGGAGACGCGCAGTTTGGCATCGAGGTTCGACAGCGGTTCGTCGAAGAGGAAGACGGCCGGCTTGCGGACGATGGCGCGGCCCATGGCGACGCGCTGGCGCTGGCCGCCGGACAGCGCCTTCGGCTTGCGCTCCAGATACTGGCCGATTTCCAGCATGCGCGCGGCTTCCGTCACACGTGCCTCGATTTCGGCCTTCGGGGTGCGGCGGTTCTTCAATCCATATTCGAGGTTCTGCTTCACCGTCATATGCGGGTAGAGCGCATAGTTCTGGAAAACCATGGCGATGTCGCGGTCGGCCGGCTCGACGTCGTTGACGACGCGCGGGCCGATCTTGACCTGACCTTCGGAAATGGTCTCAAGGCCGGCGATCATGCGCAGAAGCGTGGACTTGCCGCAGCCGGACGGGCCGACGAGCACGATGAACTCGCCATCGGCAATGTTGAGCCTGATGTCGGAGACGGCCCGAACGCCGCCGGTGTAGATCTTGCCGACATTTTCGACGTCGATGGAAGCCATTGTTATTTCTCCGTCTCAACCAGGCCTTTGACGAACAGGCGCTGCATGAAGATGATGACCAGGACCGGGGGGAGCGCCGCCAGGATGACGCCCGCCATGACGAGGTTCCATTGCGTATCGCCGTCGAGCACGGCGGCCAGCCGCTTGATGCCCATGACCACGGTGTAATAATGCGGTTCGGTGGTGATCAGCATCGGCCAGAGATACTGGTTCCAGCCGAAGATGAACATGATGATGAAGAGCGCCGCGATATTGGTGCGCGACAGCGGCAGAAGGATATCCCAGAAAAATTTCAACGGTCCGGCACCATCGACGCGGGCGGCCTCCATCGTTTCTTCCGGAATGGTCAAAAAGAACTGGCGGAAGAGGAATGTGGCGGTGGCAGACGCGATGACCGGAATGACGAGGCCGGAAAAGGAATTCAGCATGCCGAGATCGGCGATCACCTTGTAGGTCGGCAGAATGCGTACCTCGATCGGCAGCATCAGCGTCATGAAGATGATCCAGAAGGCGATGACGCGGCCGGGAAAGCGGAAATAGACGACCGCGAAGGCCGACAGGATCGAGATCGCGATCTTGCCGAAGGCCACCAGCAGCGCCATGATCAGGCTGTTGCCGAGCATCAGCAGGAAGGGCGGCGCGCCGGCTTCCGTCGATCCGGCGCCTAGGAGCGCGCCATAATTCGCCCAGGTCTGGTCGCCCGGCGTCAGCGGCACGACGCCGGTCATGAAATCGGCAGGGCCGCGGGTCGAAGCGATGAAGGCGAGATAAACGGGAAAGACCACCGTTGCGACGCCGAGGATCAGCACGAGATGGGTGAGAAAATTCAGAAACGGGCGGTTCTCGACCATGACCGAGGCTCCTATCAGTATTGTACTTTGCGCTCGATCCAGCGGAACTGGACGATCGTCAGGAGGACCACGATCAGCATCAGGACCACGGACTGGGCTGCGGACGGGCCGAGATTGAGGCCGATGAAGCCATCGGCATAGACCTTGTAGACGAGGATATTCGTCGACTGGGCCGGGCCGCCGGATGTGGTGGAATCGATGATCGGGAAGGTGTCGAACATCGCGTAGGTGATGTTGATGACGGCGAGGAAGAAGGTGGTCGGCGACAGAAGCGGAAAGACGATCGTCCAGAAGCGCTTCACCGGGCCGGCGCCATCGATCGCGGCAGCCTCCGTCAGCGAATGCGGCACGGATTGCAGGCCGGCGACGAAGAACAGGAAATTGTAGGAAATCTGCTTCCAGGCGGCGGCGATGATGACGAGGATCATCGCGTCGTTCGGATTGAGCCGGAAATTCCAGTTATAGCCGAGATAATTCAGGCCATAGGGAATGATGCCGACGCTGGGGTTGAACATGAACCACCAGAGCAGACCGGATGCTGCGGGCGCCACGGCATAGGGCCAGACGAGGAGCGTCGTGTAGAATCGCTGCGAGCGGATGACGCGATTGACGCAGACGGCCAGAAGCAGCGATGCGCCCATCGACAACGCAGTCACGCCGATCGAAAAGACGACGGTCACGCCGAGCGCGTTCATATAATCGGCATCGCCCAGCAGGCGCGTATAGTTCGCGAACCAGATGAAGGTGTCCTTCATGCCGAACGGGTCCTGGCGCAAGAAAGACTGCCAGATCGCCTGGCCGGCCGGCCATACGAAAAAGATCAGCGTGATGATGAGCTGCGGTGCCAGAAGGAGATAAGGCAGGAGGCGGCTTTTGAAGACGGTGCGCTTGGTCTGCATGGCGGGTTCCCGGAACGGTTTCCGTAGGCAGGGCGTATCGGCGTTTCTTCACGCGCGAGAGGCCCTTCAAGGAAAAGGCCCTCCCCGGCTGAAAACCGGGAAGGGCACATGAAAAGGAGTGATCCTTAGTTGGAATTCGCGGCCTGGAAGTCGGTCAGGATGGCATTGCCCTGCTTGGCACCATCATCGAGAGCCTGCTGGCCGGTCTTCTTGCCGGCGAGAACGGCTTCCAGCTGCTGGTCGAGCGCATCGCGGATCTGGCTGAGGTTGCCGAAGCGAACGCCCTTGGAGTTATCGTCCGGGGTGCCGCGGGTGATCTGCTTGATGGCAATGTCGGAGCCCGGATTCTTGGCGTAATAGCCCTGCTTCTGACCAAGCTCGTAGGCAGCGTTGGTGATCGGCAGGTAGCCGGTGAACTGGTGCCAGTCGGCCTGGATGTCCGGCTGCGACAGATAGGTGAAGAACTTGGCAGCGCCCTTGTAGACTTCCTTGTTCTTCTGGCCGTTCAGAACCCATAGCGTCGCGCCGCCGATGATCGAGTTCTTCGGGTCCTTGGTGACCTTGTCGTCATAAGGCATCGGCGCGAAGCCGACGTTGAACTTCGAGTTGGCGATGACGTCTGCGCGCGAAGCCGACGAGTTCATGTAGACGGCGCATTGCTGCGAGTAGAAGGCCGGTGCCGCATCGGCGCCGCCGCTCGGGCCGCCATACTTGTAGGAACCGTCGTCATGCCACTTCTTCAGCTGATCCCAGAAGGCAGCCTGATGCGGGCCGTTGAAGGTGAGGCGTGCATCCATGCCGCCGAAGCCGTTCTGCTTCGTGCCGTAGGGCAGGTCCTGGATGGCCGAGTAGTTTTCGAGGCCGACCCAGCTTGCGCCGTAGGACATGGTGAAGCCGCACTTGGCTGCGCCGGACGAGACGATCTTCTTGCTCATCTCGCCGAGTTCAGCCCAGGTCTTGGGGGCGACGTCAGGGTTGAGGCCAGCCTTCTGGAAGACGTCCTTGTTGTAATACAGGATCGGCGTCGAGGAGTTGAACGGCATGGACAGGATGTTGCCCTGCGGATCGGTGTAATAACCGGTGACGGGAGCCAGGAACTTCGAGGGATCCCAAGGCTCTCCCGCGTCCTTCATCAGCTGGTAGACCGGGTAGACGGCGCCCTTGGCGGCCATCATCGTGCCGGTACCGACTTCGAAGACCTGAACGATGGCAGGCTGCTGGCCGGCGCGGAAAGCGGCGATCGCGGCAGTGAGGGTTTCCGGGTAGGTGCCCTTGTAGACCGGAACGATCTTGTACTCGCTCTGGCTCTCGTTGAACTTCTTGGCAACGTCTTCGAGCTTCTGGCCGAGCTTGCCGCCCATGGCGTGCCACCAGGTGACTTCGGTAGCGGCCATCGACGACGTCGCCGACAGCGCGATCGCTGCTGCGGCGATCGAAAGTTTCTTGAACATGGTCGTCCTCTCCACCGTGATTGGGGTGAGGATCGCAATAGGGCCGGCCCGTGACAGGACCTTAACAGTTTTGTTTCAGATTTATGACAGTGCACGGCTTTGCAATAAATTCATCCGGCCGTCAAAAAACCTCCACAAAATGGCGGGGCAGGCGCCAGGGGCGAACGACGATCACATCATAGCGGCAGGAGAGGCGCGCATGATCGGGCCGGCGTGACAGCCAGATATCGCCCGTGGCGCGGATGCGCTGTTGCGCGCGATAACCGACGGCGTCGAGCGCCGCACTCTCCACGCGCCGCGCCTTGACCTCGACGAAGGCGATCAAATCGCCTTTCCTCGCCACAAGATCCACTTCGCCGGCGCGGGTGCGGTAGCGTATCGCCAGAATGCGGTAGCCCCTGGCGATCAGGAAGGCGGCAGCGACATATTCCGACAGGCGACCCCGCCTCTCGGCCCTCTTGCGCTTCAGACCGAGATGATCGCCCTTGCCCATCCCCGTCGCTCCCCACCCTTGCCCTTGCCTACCCTTGCCCTTGCCTATCCCCGTCCGTGCCAATGGGCCCGCTATTCGGCCTTTTTCAGGTCGAGCAGGCGCTGGTAAAGATCCTTGCGCGACAGGCCGGTCAGCTTGGCGGCCTCTGTTGCCGCCTTGCCGGCCGCCATGGTGGCCGAGAGTTCCTTCAACAGCGCATCGACATCGACGGCATCGGGCACGGCACCTTGCTCCGGCGGCGCGATCAGGAGCACGATCTCGCCCTTCACTGTGCGCTCGTCGTCGTAATACTCGGCGAGTTCGGCCAATGTGCCGCGGCGGAACTCCTCGAATGTTTTTGTGAGCTCACGGCAGACGCAGGCGCGCCGCGTGCCGCCGAGAACGTCGGCTGCAGCATGGATGGTGGCACCGATGCGATGCGGGCTTTCGAAGAAGATCAGCGTTGCCGGAATGGCCGAAAGCTCCTGCAGCCGGTCCCGCTTGCCCTTGTCCTTGGCCGGCAGGAAACCGGAGAAGAAGAAGGCATCCGATGGCATGCCGGAACCGACAAGAGCCGCAAGCGGCGCGGAAGCGCCCGGAATGGGCACGACCCGGTGGCCGGCATCGAGCGCCTGCTGGCCGAGCCGGTAGCCTGGATCGGATACCATCGGCGTGCCGGCATCCGACACAAGCGCCACCGATTTCCCCTGGTCGAGCGCCGCAATCAGCTTGGGGCCGACATCCTCGGCATTGTGCTCATGATAGGCGTATGGGCGGATCTGGATGCCGAAGCGATCGAGCAGCACGCGGGTGACGCGGGTATCCTCGCAGGCCAGAACATCCGCACCCGCCAGCGTTTCGAGCGCGCGCAGCGTGATGTCGCCGAGATTGCCGATCGGCGTGGCCACCAGATAGAGCGCCGGCTCCAGCGGACGGGCGGGAACGGCAGTATTGGCGAGGCGGTAGGTCCGCGCGGTCTTCGGATCGTCGGTCATGTCATCGATCGTTTCACTGGTCGCTTCGTCTCGTAACCGGCATGTCGGCGGGAAACGGCAAGGCTTTGATTGTGTATGGCCCGTTATGGGCGAGGCGGCCGGGTTCGGCAAGCCGGGGCTGCGCCAGAGTGACATCGTTGCTGAAACGGCCGGCATATCGGACAAGATTTCTGTGTGGATGACTTGCGCCAAGACCGAATCATCACAGCCAAACCCTTATCGCCTCTTGCATTCCCTGTCGGTTGTCTGCCATTTTGCCCGTCCACATGTCCGGCCTTGATCCAAGGCCGAAGGAATATCAGACCCGATAGACAGGGTCTTACGGTCGAAAGCGATAGCGTCAATGCGTATTACTCTTGAGCGGTCAAACCTCCTGAAATCGCTGAACCACGTGCACCGGGTGGTCGAGCGTCGGAACACGATCCCGATCCTTTCCAACGTGCTGATGCGCGCATCCGGCAACAATCTCGATCTGAAGGCGACCGACCTCGATCTCGAGATCACCGAGGCGACGCCGGCAATGGTGGAAACCGCAGGCGCCACGACGGTGCCGGCACATCTGCTCTACGAAATCGTCCGCAAACTGCCGGATGGATCGGAAGTGCTGCTTGCCACCAATCCGGACGGCGGCTCGATGACGGTGCAATCCGGCCGCTCGAAATTCACGCTGCAATGCCTGCCGGAAACGGATTTTCCCGACCTGACGGCCGGCAGCTTCACCCACACCTTCGATCTGAAGGCGACCGATCTGAAGATGCTGATCGACCGCACGCAGTTCGCGATCTCGACGGAAGAAACCCGCTATTACCTGAACGGCATCTTCTTCCATACGGTCGAAGCCGGCGGCGACCTGAAGCTGCGCGCCGTCGCAACCGACGGCCACCGTCTGGCGCGCGCCGACGTGGTGGCGCCTTCCGGTTCGGAAGGCATGCCGGGCATCATCATCCCGCGCAAGACGGTCGGCGAATTGCAGAAGCTGGTCGACGATCCGGAAATGGTGGTGAAGGCCGAGGTGTCCGACGCCAAGATCCGCCTGACGATCGGCTCGATCGTGCTGACCTCGAAGCTGATCGACGGTACTTTCCCCGATTACCAGCGCGTCATCCCGACCGGCAACGACAAGGAAATGCGCGTCGATTGCCAGAGTTTCGCCAAGGCCGTCGACCGCGTGTCGACGATTTCGTCGGAACGCGGCCGCGCCGTGAAACTGTCGATCATCGAGGGCCAGCTGACGCTCACCGTCAACAACCCCGATTCGGGCAGCGCGACGGAAGAAGTGGCTGTCGGCTACGACAATGATGCGATGGAAATCGGCTTCAACGCCAAATATCTTCTCGATATCACCGCACAGCTTTCCGGCGAGGATGCGATCTTCATGCTGGCCGATGCGGGTTCACCGACGCTGGTCAGAGATACGGCCGGCGACGACGCGCTTTACGTGTTGATGCCGATGCGCGTTTAAACCTAAGGCGGCTGGTGAGAATCAGCCGCCTTTTTTATTGATGTTTTCTCGGTGCGACATTTTCTCTTGCTTTTGCGCCGTCGGAAACCAGATAGCGTCAGCAGGGAGAGGAAAGTCCTCATGGAATTGCGCCTGAAAGAGCGGCTCGGCCGGAAGTTCGACGAAGAAATCCGCTTCATCAAGGGCTGGATGGACGGACCGAAGCAGGTGGGCGCGATCCTTCCGACCTCGTCGATCACCGCCCGGCGCATGGCCAGTGTCGTCAATCCGACATCGGGGCTTCCGGTTCTCGAACTGGGGCCCGGCACCGGCATCATCACCAAGGCGATCCTGAAGCTCGGCGTCCAGCCGCAGGATCTCGTGTCGATCGAATATTCGACCGATTTCTACCAGCACCTCGTGCGCACCGTGCCCGGCGTCAACTTCATCAATGGCGATGCCTTCGACCTCGACCGCACGCTCGGCGCATTCAAGGACAGGACGTTCGACAGCGTCATCTCCGCCATTCCGCTGTTGAGCTTTCCGATGGAGAGCCGCATCGCGCTTCTGGAAAGCCTGCTCGACCGCATTCCGGCAGGCAGGCCGGTGATGCAGATCACCTATGGCCCCGTTTCGCCGATCATCGCCAAGCCCGAGCGCTACCGGATCAAGCATTACGATTTCGTCGTGCGCAACATCCCGCCGGCACAGCTGTGGACTTACACGCGCGCCTGACGATTTTGCCCGGAAGGCTAAGGGTACGATGAGCTTCGGCCTCTATATCACCCATCCCCAGGTCCGGATCGATCGCGCCGTGCCGGTGCCGCGCTGGGGCCTGTCGGATATCGGCCGGGCCCGCGCCGCACAGGCTGCGGCTGCGCCATGGGCGAAGCGGTTGGGGCGGGTCGTCTCCAGCGACGAGACGAAGGCCATCGAGACGGCCGAAATATTGGCGGCATCTGCCGGAGTATCGGTGGAAATCATCGCCGGTGCTCAGGAGAACGACCGTTCGGCGACCGGCTTCCTGCCGCCGCCGGAGTTCGAGAAAGCGGCCGACCGGTTCTTTGCCCATCCGCGGGAAAGCTTCAACGGCTGGGAGCGGGCGATCGATGCGCAAACACGGATCGTCGCTGCCATCGACCGGGTTCTGGCCGACCATGATCCGACGGTGCCGATCGCCTTTATCGGCCATGGCGGCGTCGGCACGCTGCTGAAATGCCATCTTCAGCGCCGGGCGATCGGCCGCGACGGCGATCAGCCTGATGGTGGCGGCAATCTCTTCCGCTTCACTCTTGCAGATCGCGCCGTCTCATGCGACTGGACGCCCATCGAGACATATCAATGACCGGACTGAAAAGCCGGACTGACCGGGGCAAGGAGTTTGAACCGATGAACGCACGCGACCGCCTGATCGTCGGCCTCGACATCCCGACCATCGCTGAAGCCGAAGCGATGGTAAAAGCCCTCGGCGACAGCGTTTCCTTCTACAAGGTCGGCTACCAGCTGGTGTTTGCCGGCGGGCTGGAATTTGCCCGCGACCTCGTCAAGGACGGCAAGCAGGTGTTTCTCGACATGAAGCTGCTCGACATCGACAATACGGTGGCAAAGGGCGTCGAGAACATCGCCAAGATGGGCATGACCATGCTCACCCTGCACGCCTATCCGAAGGCAATGCGTGCGGCCGTTGAAGCCGCCAGGGGTTCCGACCTCTGCCTGCTCGGCGTCACCGTGCTCACCTCGATGGATGCGCAAGACCTGATCGATGCCGGTTATCACCAGACGCCGGGCGAACTCGTTGCGCGCCGCGCCGAACAGGCCAAGGCGGCCGGCATGGGCGGCATTGTCTGCTCGGCGGAAGAATCGGCCGTCGTGCGTGCCATTCTCGGGCCCGACATGGCCGTCGTCACCCCCGGCATCCGACCGGCCGGTGCGGACGCGGGCGACCAGAAGCGGGTCGTCACCCCCGGCGATGCGCTGAAGGCCGGCTCCAGCCATCTCGTCGTCGGCCGCCCGATCGTCAAGGCGGGCGATCCCAAGAGTGCTGCCGAGGCCATTCTGGCCGAAATGCGCGACGCGCTCTGATCGAGCCGGTGGCAGGCAATCCTCAGCGATTGTCCGCCACGACATTGTTGCGATCGTTATCGACGATCAGCCTTCCGGCACCGCCCGGCAGGTGATTTCCGCTCACTGTATTATGCTCGGCATGATCGAGCGCGCTGAGGCTGCTGCCGAACGGCCTGTCGGGCCGGAAGAGGCAATAGGGACTGATGCCCTGGCGGCTGCCGATCCAGACAGCCGGCCGGCCCACCAGAAAATTCGCATAGTGAAACGTGTTGCCGGTGATGACGTTTCGCTGCGGCTCCTGATGGCGGATCGTGCCGCCCTCACCGCAGTTGCGATAAAGAAAGATGCCGCCCTTCCAGGGATTTTCAAAGAGGTTGTTGTCGATCCTGTTATCCGCCGAACCATCGACGGCGATCATCTCGCGCCATTTCGTATGGATCTCGAAACGGTTGCCGATGATGCGGTTACGGGCGGATTCGGCATCCATGTAGAGTGCCACCGACACCGTCTCGCCGCGAAATGTCGAATGGCTGACAGTGACCCCCGTCGCACCCGGCGAGATATAGAGCGGGATGCCGCCCTCCGCGGTGAACGTGTCGTGGTCGAAGGTGATCCGCGTGGGTGCGGCGGCCTGCGCCCGCTCCGTATGCCCGGCCGTCAGAGACGAGAGCCGCACCTCTTCGGCCTCGCCATTGCGGCCCAGGCCCTCGATGCGCACGTCGCCGACGATGTTGCAGTCGCGCACGAGAATATCGTGCGGCCGGTCCCAGGATCCGTTCGCCATTTTCAGCGAGCGGACCCAAAGTGCCCGGATACCGGGTGCCGCACCGGATAGCGTGGCGCCATGACAATCGAGCGTCAGGCCGGAGGCGCGGCTGCCGGAATAGGCGATCGGTACCGAGACTGTATCGGTGGGCTGAAGCGCAAGGTCGCAGTCGATCTCCACAGGCGTGCCGCCGGGCGCACGCTTTGCCGTGACAGCCTCACGGATATCCGCCGCACAGACAGCCGCCTGCGCCTTCGGCGCCAGGCCCGTGACGGCTGCCACGATCAGCAGAAGGCAAACAAACACTGCAACGCAACCGGCCGGTGGACGCAGCGGGAGGCGGATCGATGGAGGATGCGGCTGCAATATTGACTCTCTTCCTGTTTTGCCGGAAGCCGGAAGGCAGACACGATCATCGGGAGGATGGGATCATGGCCAAGGGATACTGGATCGCGCGCGTCGATGTGCGGGATGCCGAACGCTACAAGGATTATGTCGCCGCTGCCAAGCCCGCCTTCGAGAAATACGGAGCGCATTTTCTGGCGCGCGGCGGGCCGCTGACGGAACTCGAAGGCAAGGCCCGCAGCCGCAACGTCGTAATCGAGTTCCCCTCGATGCAGGCGGCCGTGGATTGCTACAACTCACCGGAATACCAGATCGCCGCAAAAATCCGCCAGGACGTCGCCGATGCCGAAATGGTGGTCGTCGAGGGCGTGTGACGACACTTTGACAGCGCCTCGGCCGTCCGCCCTTCGACGTACAGAACCGAGACGGCTGATCTGCGTCAATGTGAAGCGTTGCGGACGCGAACAGACTTTCGCAGCCGCAGCGATTCGGCTAAACAAATCCAGAGTTTCCCGCGCTCAACGTCCCGAGCCCAATTTCCACAGATCGAGGCATGCCATGACAACCATGAACCTTCCGCCGCTCGTCACCGTCTTTGGAGGATCGGGCTTCATCGGCAGGCATGTGGTGCGGGTTCTGGCGGAACGCGGATACCGGGTGCGGGTCGCGGTGCGCCGGCCCGATCTCGCAGGCTTCCTTCTTCCGGCCGGCTATGTCGGCCAGATCGCGCTGTTGCAGGCCAACCTGCGCAACCGCGCCTCGATCGATCGCGCCGTCGAGGGCTCGTCGCATGTGATCAACTGCGTCGGCCTTCTGTTCGAGACCGGCGCCAATACGTTCAATTCGGTGCAGGATGCCGGCGCACGATCGGTTGCAGAAGCCGCCAAGGCCGCCGGCGCCAAGCTCACCCATATTTCGGCAATCGGCGCCGACGCCAAGTCGCCGTCGGCCTATGGCCGCAGCAAGGCCGCCGCGGAAGCAGCGATCCGCTCGCTTCTTCCCGATGCGGTCATCCTGCGCCCGTCGATCGTGTTCGGCCCGGAAGACGGGTTCTTCAACAAGTTTGCCGGCATGGCGAAGATGCTGCCCTTCCTGCCCTTGATCGGGGGCGGCAAGACGAAGCTGCAGCCCGTCTATGTGATGGACGTCGCCGAAACAGTCGGCCGCTCCGTCGATGGCAAGATCGCGCCCGGCAAGACCTATGAACTCGGCGGCAGCGAAGTGATGACCTTCCGCCAGTGTCTCGAGCTTGTTCTGAAGGCGACCGATCGCCGCCGGCCGCTGATTTCGCTTCCCTTCGGGCTTGCCTCCTTCATCGGCAGCGTCGCCTCGCTGGTGCCGCTTATCGCACCGCCGATCACACCGGATCAGGTGGACATGCTGAAGAGCGACAATATCGTTTCCGACAGCGCGAAGGCCGAGGAGCGCACTCTTGCCGGCATCGGCATTCGACCGACCGTGCCGGCCTCCGTCGTCGGCGATTACCTGGTGCATTTCAAGCCGCATGGCCAGTTTACCAATTCCGGTAAAGCCGCTTAATAAAATGCGACATATTCTTGGCCGCTTTCCGGCGGGACTGCGGCCACCCACAACCACATCCAAGATACTGATTTCATTGAAAAATCAGCATTTCATGTGGCACAAAGGTCGCACCCTTGAGAGCGTTTCGCGTTAACGGGGAATTTAGCAAAAACCTTTATTGAATTCAGAGGCAGCGGCCAATAAACCGACTGTTGAAATTCTTCATTGGCCGTCAGTCATATTTTCCTTGGAAAGGCATTCCTTCATGGGCAAGCCCATCGCCCTTTTTTTCGCGTGCGCAGCATTGGTGATCCTGGCCGGCTCGTTTGCCGCTCCCCGTACCGGCACCGCCGGCAAGCTCGATTGCGCACCGGCCTATGGCGTCGATCCGTGCAGCACGGGCTCGATCAACCGCTGATCAGATCCTGATCTTATCTGCCCCTGGAGCGCCGTCTGGCTGATCCAGTGCCCATTAAAAAAGCCGGCTTAAAGCCGGCTTTTTTCGTTTCCGTGATTACCCTTTACTGCGTCACCGCCGGGCGAAGCGGCGCGGCAGCCGGATCATCCACCTGCTCGTTCGGCATCATATTCATGGCGACCATGCCGAGCAGCACGATACCGATGACGATGCGGTAGATCGCAAAGACCGTGAAGCGGTTGGTCTGGATGAAGGACAGAAGCCATTTGACCGAGACGAAGGCAACGATGGTGGAAACGACGAAGGCGATGCCGAGCGCGCCCCAATCCTCGTTGGCGACACCGCCGTCCTTGACCGTCTTCAAGAGTTCGTAGCCGCTCGCTGCATACATGGTCGGGATGCCGACGAGGAAGGCGAATTCGGTTGCCGCGGCACGGCTGCCGGTGCCGGCCAGCATGGCGACGAAGATCGTGGTACCGGAGCGCGACAGGCCGGGAAAGACGCCTGCCACGACCTGTGCGATACCGACGAGGATCGCAACAAGCCAGGTGATCGAGGTATAGGGCGGTTTCTTGGCCGCCAGCCATTCGGCGACGATCATCCAGATGCCGCCGATCACCAGCGCCCAGGCGATGGGAGTGGCGTTGTCCGGCAGTTCGAAACCGAGCTTCTTGACGAGAAGGCCGAGAACGGCGGTGATCAGGAAGGCGACGATCAGCTTTGCTGCATAGCGGCGGTTCTTCGGCTCTCTCCAGCCAAGAACCAGATCCAGAAGGCGCCGCCAGTAGATGAAGGTGACGGCAAGGATGGCGCCGGCCTGAATGACGATGTTGAACATATCCGAACGGCGGCCGAGCCATTGTTCCGCAATGATCAGATGTCCGGTACTCGAGATCGGCAGAAACTCGGTAATGCCCTCGATGACACCCAAAAGCGCAGCATTGATATAATCCATATACGATCTCCGGTTTCAAACTCTTGGCGGCGACGGGCAGCGCTCACGGCCCCGTGAAGCTTCTTTGACCACGGATGTGGCGAAAAAAGTCCCGATCGCTCGGAATGTCATGAAAAATCCACGATTGGCGGAGGGTTAGAAGAGTGCCCAGATCCAGATTCGCGATTGAGGCGACGTTGCAATCCTATATCTTTCTTAAGCTCCGGTTGTTAGGAGTTCTCCTTGAAGATATCACGTCGCTGAGACGCCAACAGGCGGACCCTTAAAAAATAATGCCTACGCTCTATCACCATCCCATGTCGACTTCGTCACGATTCGTCAGACTTATTCTGGCTGAATATGGCTTTCAGACGGATCTGGTCGAGGAACAGCCCTGGGCGAAGCGCCGCGAGTTTCTGAACCTCAATCCGGCAGCGACGCTGCCCGTCTATGTGGATGACAGCATGCGGGTGCTTTGCGGCCCAGCCGTGCTGATGGAGTTTCTCGACGAGACCCATGGCGTATTGAAGCGCGACCGGCGGCTCTTGGCCGAAGATCCCTGGCAGCGCGCCGAAATCCGCCGGCTGACCGAATGGTTCCTACAGAAGATGGAGCAGGACGTGACGAGGCCGCTGACCCGCGAGCGCGTCTACAAGCTGCAGATGACGCCAGCGCAGGGCGGCGGGGCGCCCGATTCGAAAGTGCTGCGCACCTCGCGCGCCAATATCCGCCAGCATATGAAATATCTCACCTGGCTTGCCGGCTCGCGCAAATGGCTCGCCGGCGACCGGCTGACCTATGCGGACCTTGCCGCCGCATCCTCGGTCTCGATCCTCGACTATATGGGCGAGATCGACTGGTCGGAAACACCGCTTGCCAAGGACTGGTACCAGCGGATCAAGTCCCGCCCCTCCTTCCGGCCGCTGCTTGCCGAGCGCATTCGCGGCCTGACACCGGTCTCGCATTATGCGGACCTCGATTTCTAGCGCCGACGGCGACGCGCAGAAGGCGCTTGCCAAGCGCGAGAAGCTGACAGCTTTTTTGCGCGCCGAAGCCACGTCCCTCGGCTTCGATCTCTGTCGCATCACGCCGCCCGACAGTATCGCGCAGGCACCGGCACGGCTTGCCACATTCCTCGATGAAAACCGCCATGGCACGATGGAGTGGATGGCGGAGACCGCCGAGCGCCGCGGCGATCCGCGCGTGCTGTGGCCCGATGTGCGTTCGATCGTCGTCTTCGCTCTGAATTACGGGCCGGAGGAGGATCCGCGCGGCATTCTTTCGAAGCCGGATAAGGCCGCTATTTCCGTCTATGCCCGCAACCGCGATTATCACGACGTCATCAAGGGCCGGCTGAAAGAGATCGCCACGCGCTTTGCGGCGCGCTCCGGCGAGGATGTGAAGGTTTTCGTCGATACGGCGCCGGTCATGGAAAAGCCGCTGGCGGAGGCGGCCGGCCTGGGCTGGCAGGGCAAGCACACCAATCTCGTCAGCCGCAGCCACGGATCATGGCTGTTTCTCGGCAGCATGTTCACCACCGCCGACCTTATATATGATCTGGCGGAGACGGATCACTGCGGCAAATGCCGCGCCTGTCTCGACGCCTGCCCCACCGCGGCCTTTCCGGCGCCGTACCAGATCGACGCGCGGCGCTGCATCTCCTACCTCACCATCGAGCACAAGGGGCCGATCGCGCCGGAATTCCGGCCGCTGATCGGCAACCGCATCTATGGCTGCGACGATTGCCTTGCCGTCTGTCCATGGAACAAGTTTGCGGAAAGCGCTTCCGAGATGAAGCTTCAGGCGCGCGAGGACCTGAAGGAGCCGGAGATCGGCTTTCTCCTGACGCTTGACGATCCAGCCTTCCGCGCCTTCTTCAGCGGCTCTCCGGTCAAGCGCATCGGCCGGGACAGGTTCGTGCGCAATGTGCTGATTGCGGCCGGGAATTCCGGGCGACCGGAGCTTATAGAGCAGTGCAGAACGCTTGCCGGCGATCCTTCGCCCGTGGTGCGCGGCATGGCTATATGGGCCCTGAGGCGGCTGATGGACGGGGCGGCATTTGCCGAAATGGCAAAGACCGCGACAGATAAAGAGAGCGACGAGGAGGTTCTGGCGGAATGGCGACTGGCGGGAGCGGAGACACGCGAGACAATGGAAGCGCTACCGGAGAGACCGGGGCACGGCACGTAACGATTTTCGGCTGCGGCTATTCGGGCCGGGCGATCGCAAGAGCGTTTCTTGGTGATGGTGCAAGCGTTACCGGCACGGCGCGGACAGCGGAGAAGGCGGCGGAACTGGAAAAGGCCATCAATCCCGGCGTGGCGGGCGAGAGCGCGGTCGATCCGAAGCAGACCATCGATCGACTTGGGTCTGCCGGGATGGCGGGCGAGCAGGAACTCGCCACCCATGGTGGCCATGCCTTGGCCGGCACCACGCAACCGGGCGGCGCGAAGGCTTATGGACAGGGCCTCATCTTCGATGGAAGCGGCTTCAGCCCCGATCTTCTGGAGGCGCTCTCCAGGACCACGCATCTCGTCCAATCGATCCCGCCCGGACGCGAGGGAGATCCGCTCCTGCCGCTCCTTGCCGGCAGGCTCCACGTGCTCGCGCCGAAATTGCAATGGATCGGCTATCTGTCGACCGTCGGCGTCTATGGCGATCACGGCGGCGGCTGGGTGACGGAGGAGACGCCGGGCAGCCCGACGCTTGGCCGCTCCATCGACCGGGTCGGCGCCGAAGATCTCTTTATGGCGGAAGGTGACGCCGCCGGCGTGCCGGTGGCCGCGCTGCGGCTTTCGGGCATTTACGGGCCGGGCCGCAATGCCTTCGTCAACCTCTCCCGCGGTACGGCGCGGCGCATCGTCAAGACGGGCCAGGTGTTCAACCGGATCCGCGTCGAGGATATCGCGGGAGCCACCCGGCATCTGTCGGCACACCGGCTTTCGGGCATCTATAATGTCACGGATGACGAGCCCGGCCCGCCGCAGGACGTGATTGCAGAAGCGGCCCGGATGATGGGTCTAACACCGCCGCCGGAACAGGATTTCGACACGGCCGACATGACGCCGATGGCGCGTTCCTTCTACGGCTCAAACAAGCGTGTCTCGAACGCCAAGTTGAAGGCGACCGGCTTCGTGTTTCGCTTCCCGAATTACCGCCTTTCCCTGAAGCAAATGTGGTCGGAGGGGAGTTGGGAAGGATAAAATTCCCAGATCAAAAGGGTCTGAAATTCCATTCCTAGCAATATTCATGGTTAATCTGTCTTAATATCTGCGGCACTTGGCCACAAAATTTCACTAAATAGGGCAAAGACTCCCGATCAGAGCAAAATTTTTTTCTTACTTTTCGTGATCGCGATTCCGTGAACGTGTACGCTGGAATGAATTTGCGCCGGGCGACTGATTCTAAAGGTTTTATTCCGAAAGAATTTAGCTGGCTTCGTAAAAAGGATAGACTGCAATCTAATCACATATGTTACAGACTGTAACGTTCCGTGATATCGAATCCCACGTTTTCGCCACTTTTGCCCCGGCGTAAGCCCGCCGCACACCTTGTGCAGGGACCTAAAACGACGGGGACGATCGATTTGACAACAATTCGACGCGCAACTTTCGCCGCGGCCGCTATAGCTGCATTTATTCTCAACGGGTCGGGACAGGCATTCGCCGCCGGCTGCGGAGGCGCCTCCTGGTATGCCCTCCATTCGAAGACGGCCTCGGGTGAACGCATGAACCCGACGCAACTGACAGCCGCCCACCGCTCGCTGCCCTTCGGCACAAAGGTGCTGGTCACCAACAAGCGCAATGGCCGCAGCGTCATCGTGCGCATCAACGATCGCGGCCCGTTCATTCGCGGCCGGGTTCTGGACGTCTCGCGCGCCGCCGCCGCCGATATCGGCATGATCGGGTCGGGCACCGCCAACGTCTGTTATCAGATCGTCACGGCAAACCGTGGCAGCGCACCCGACGCCTGACGCAGACCACCTTTGGCAACAGATTTGAACGCCGAAGCGACGAGCTGACACGAAGCGGCCGCCACACGGCCGAGAGCCGGGAACTTGCCCAGGGTCTTGCCCTGATCGTCATTCGCGGTTACGACCCGATCAAGACGGGTGCAACCGATACGGAGAACGACATGCGACTGGGCGGACGAGTGGCCGGAGCCATAGAGGTACTGGCCGATATCGAGGCGCGCAGACGCCCGGTGGCCGATGCCCTCAAGGATTGGGGTCTTTCCCATCGTTTCGCCGGATCGGGCGATCGTGCCGCAATCGGCAACATCGTCTATGATGCGCTGCGCATGCGCCTGTCGCATGCCTTCATGATGGACGACGACAGCCCGAACGCACTCGCCTATGCCGTTCTTATCCGCCAGTGGGGCGTTGCGATCGAAGCGCTCGACGCCGATTTCACCGACGACCGTTTCGCGCCGCAAGCACTGACGGACGCCAATCGCGCCGCGCTCTCGACACGCGACCTCAAAGATGCGCCGCTCAATGTCCAGGGCGACATTCCCGACTGGATCCAGCCGTCATTCGAAGTCAATTTCGGCGCGGACTGGCTCAACGAAGCCAAGGCGCTTGCCGCCCGCCCGACACTCGACCTCCGCGCCAACACGCTGAAGGCCTCGCAGGACAAGGTCGTCAAGGCGCTCGATCGTGCCGGAGCCACTGCCGCACGCGTGGCCCGCAACGGCATCCGGATTGCCGCCGGCGAAGGCCCTTCCCGTCTGCCCAACGTCACGGCCGAGCTTTCGTTCCAGAAAGGCTGGTTCGAAGTGCAGGACGAGGGCTCGCAGATCGTCGCCGATCTCGTCGAGCCGGGCGAACACGACCAGGTGCTCGACTATTGCGCCGGTGGTGGCGGCAAGACGCTCGCCATGTCGGCCTCCATGCACAACAAGGGGCAGATCCACGCCTATGACGCCGACCGCAAGCGGCTGGCACCGATCATCGAGCGGCTGCGCCGCGCCGGCACCCGCAATGTGCAGGTGCACGACAATCCGCGCCAGCTCGACCCGATGAGAGGAAAGCTGGACGCCGTGCTGGTCGATGCGCCCTGCACCGGCACCGGAACTTGGCGCCGCCGCCCCGACACCAAATGGCGGCTGACGCAGAAGAACCTGGACGAGCGTACAAGCCAGCAGCAGGAGGCGCTGACCGAGGCCTCCGCTTTCGTCAAACCGGGCGGCGCGCTGATCTACGTCACCTGTTCGATCCTTCCTGACGAAAACGACCGGCAGGTGGAGCGCTTCTGCGCCGAGAACCCGGAATATGCGATCGTCTCGACCGAGAGCCGCTGGTCAGCCGTTTTCGGCAAGGACGCGCCGAAGCCGCGCAGCGGCGAGACCGGGACGATCACCCTGACCCCCGCCAGCACCGATACGGACGGTTTTTTCTTCTGCCGCATGCAGCGCAAGGCCTGAGGCAGGAACGACCGGCCTTCGTCCCGGCCTCGGCTTGAACTGAGGCCCGCCTTCAATTATCGCCCCCCCGGATGCCGGGTGGGCCTATCGTCGCCATCGCTGCCGTTTCAGGCGATGAGCCGCAGCGTAGCGGTCGTATCCGCCGATCCCTTGTCCGTTTTTCGCTGCCGCCCTATCTGGCCCGGCATGCAGAAAATCGTGGTCTTCATCCTGTTCATCGCCGTGTCCGTCGCCCTCGGGGCACTGAGCGGCGTCAGCAACCTGCCCGGCGAATGGTATCAATCGCTGGCAAAGCCGTTCTTCAACCCGCCAAGCGCGATCTTCGCACCGGTCTGGACCGTGCTCTATGCCATGATCGGGGCAGCCCTTGCGGCCACATGGTACAGCCGCGACAATGGCAGGCGTCTGGCGATCTTCGTGGTGCAGGCCGTGCTCAATCTTGCATGGTCGCCGGTGTTTTTCGGGCTGCACAGCCCGATCCTCGGGCTTGTGGTCATCGTGCCGCTGCTGGTGTCGATCGTCATCTTCATCGTCGCCAGCTGGACGCCCTGCCGGGTGGCTGCCCTCCTGTTCATTCCCTATGCGGCCTGGGTGGCGTTTGCGACGCTGCTCAACCTGGCGATCGTCGCTCTCAACTGAGCCCTGCCGCAATTCCGCTGCTGGTCCGCCTTGCCCTTGCCCGCCGCACATGCGACTTTCACCGACAGAATGGCGATGACGGCGGGCATGGAATGACGTTTACCGATACGGGCAGCAATTCGGGCATGGACGACGGTACGGGCTCAACCCCGGCCGGCGCGACCGATGCCGGCGATTTCGATCTCCGCATTCGCCGCAGCTTCGAGCAGCAGGGCGCGATGAGCCTCATCGGCGCAGAGCTGACGCGCGTGCAGCCGGCCATGGTGGAAATCGAGTTCCCCTTTGATCCGAAGCTCACCCAGCAGCACGGGTTCCTGCATGCCGGGATGATTTCGGCAGCGCTTGAAACCGCCTGTACCTATGCCGCCTATTCGGTGATCGCGCCTGACGTGTCGATCCTGACGATCGAGTTCAAGGTCAATCTCCTGTCGCCCGGCCGTGGGGAACGGTTCCTGTTTCGCGGCGAGATCACCAAGCCGGGTTCGACGATCATCGTTGCCGACGGTCGCGCCTACGCGATCGGCGACGGGCCGGCCAAGCTGATCGCCTCGATGACCTCCTCGATGATGGTGATCCGTGGCCGGGAGGATGTCGTCGGATGATTTCCCCGATCTCGATGGGCGAACCGAAACAGGTCGGCGACCGGACTATCCTCTACGTGATGGCCGTCGATGCCGAATACGGCCCGCATCTCAAATCCCGCATCACGCCATTGATGACCGGCGTCGGCCCGGTCGAGGCGGCAATCGTGCTGACCCGCGCGCTGACCTCGATGGTTCTTGAGGGCCGGCGGCCTGATCTCGTCGTCTCACTCGGCTCGGCCGGCTCGCGGGTGCTGGAGCAGACGGAGGTCTATCAGGCTACCTCCGTCGCCTATCGCGACATGGACGCCTCGCCACTCGGCTTCGAGAAGGGCCGCACGCCGTTTCTCGATCATCCGGCCGCCATGCCGCTGCCGTTCAGCATTCCGGGCATTGCCTCGGCAAGACTTTCCACCGGCGCCAACATCGTCTCCGGGTCTGCCTATGACATGATCGAGGCAGAGATGGTGGATATGGAGACCTTTGCAGTGATGCGATCATGCCAGATGTTCGGCCTGCCGCTGATCGGGCTGCGCGGCATATCCGACGGGAAAGAAGAGCTGAAGCATGTCGACAACTGGACGGAATATCTGCATGTGATCGACGAGAAGCTGGCCGCGACCGTCGATCGGCTGGAAAAGGCCATCGAAAGCGGCGTTTTGGCACTCTGACGCAGTTGCCAAAATTGCAACTTTTCTCTAAAGGCTCGCCATGACCCAGATAGCTCATCCCGACAGCATTCTCATCATCGATTTCGGCAGCCAGGTGACGCAGCTGATTGCGCGCCGCGTGCGCGAAGCCGGCGTCTATTGCGAAATCCACCCGTTCCAGAGTGCCGCAGAGGCCTTCGAGACGCTTTCGCCCAAGGGCGTGATCTTTTCCGGCGGCCCGGCTTCGGTGACGACGGAAGGTAGTCCGCGCGCACCGCAGGCGGTGTTCGACAGCGGCGTGCCGATCCTCGGCATCTGCTACGGCCAGCAGACGCTCTGCACCCAGCTCGGCGGCGTCGTCGAGGGTGGTCATGCGGCGGAATTCGGCCGTGCGGACGTGGAAGTCAAAAAGGCGAGCCCGCTGTTCGACGGCTTCTGGGAACAGGGCGGACGCTATCCTGTCTGGATGAGCCACGGCGACCGCGTCACCAAGCTTCCCGAGGGTTTCGAGGTGATCGCCACCTCCGAGAACGCACCGTTTGCGATCGCCGCCGACGAGAGCCGCCACTACTATACGACGATGTTCCACCCGGAAGTGGTGCACACGCCCGACGGCGCCAAGCTGCTGTCGAACTTCGTCCATAAGATCGTCGGCCTGAAGTCGGACTGGACGATGTCCGCCTACCGCGCCGAGATGATCCGCAAGATCAAGGATCAGGTCGGTTCGAAACGCGTCATCTGCGGCCTTTCCGGCGGCGTCGACTCATCCGTTGCGGCCATCCTCATCCATGAGGCGATCGGCGACCAGCTGACCTGCATCTATGTCGATCACGGACTGATGCGTCAGGGCGAGACCGAACAGGTCGTCGGCATGTTCCGCGACCACTACAATATTCCGCTCGTCGCGGTCGATGCGTCCGACCTCTTCCTCGGTCAGCTCGAAGGCGTGACCGACCCGGAAGTGAAGCGCAAGACGATTGGCCGCCTGTTCATCGAAGTGTTCGAGGCGGAAGCCGCAAAGATCGCAGCTGACGGCAAGGGCGCTCCCCGCTTCCTGGCGCAGGGCACGCTCTATCCCGATGTGATCGAAAGCGTTTCCTTCTCCGGCGGTCCTTCCGTCACGATCAAGAGCCACCACAATGTCGGCGGCCTGCCTGAGCGCATGAACATGCAGCTCGTCGAGCCACTCCGCGAACTCTTCAAGGACGAAGTCCGCGCGCTTGGCCGCGAACTCGGCCTGCCGGAGAGCTTTATCGGCCGCCATCCCTTCCCCGGTCCGGGTCTTGCGATCCGCTGCCCGGGCGGCATCACCCGCGAAAAGCTCGATATCCTGCGCAAGGCGGATGCGATCTATCTCGATGAGATCCGCAAGGCCGGCCTCTACGACACGATCTGGCAGGCGTTTGCCGTTCTGCTTCCGGTGCAGACCGTCGGCGTGATGGGCGATTACCGCACTTACGACTTCGTCTGCGCGCTGCGCGCCGTCACCTCGGTCGACGGCATGACGGCGGATTTCTATCCCTATGACATGAACTTCCTCGGCCGCGCTGCCACCCGCATCATCAACGAGGTGCGCGGCATCAACCGCGTCGTCTACGACGTGACGAGCAAGCCGCCCGGCACGATCGAGTGGGAATGACGGTTTTACACCGCTGAACTGACGCAGAGGCCCGGATATCCACCGCGATATCCGGGCCTCTGCCGTATTATCGGCCGCCTTGTGGGCCATGACGGTATCCACTATCCTTCCTTGCATGTTCACCTGGGGGCGCTGCCATGACTGACGACGTCATCGCGAGAATTTCCGACAAGGGCGAAATCACGCTTCCAGAAGCCGTGCTCGAACGGCAGCACTGGGATGCGGGCACCAATCTCGTCGTGGAAGAGACGCCGGATGGGGTTTTGCTGAAGAAACGACCGATCTTTAAGCCGACCGCGCAGGGTGCAGCTTTCGGCATGCTCAAATACAAGGGCAAGCCAAAGACGATCGAAGAAATGAATGAAGGCATCCTCGAAGAGGCCAAGCGCAGCTTCCTCAGGAGCGTTGATCCCGATTGATGATCGCCGTCGACACCAACATCATCGTCCGATATTTCGTTGATGACCACCCTGCCCAGACCGAGCGGGCGAGAGGCATTATCGACGGACAACAGGTGTTCGTATCGATCACCGTAGTGATCGAAGTCGAGTGGGTGCTTCGCAGTATCTATCGCTTCGGCAGGGCCGAGATCATCGATACCTTCCTGACATTTGCCGGCATGCCGAGCGTGACGATCGAAGACGCCGCAATCGTCGCCGAGGCTCTTGACCTCTTTGCCCAAGGCATGGATTTTGCCGACGCGCTGCATCTTCTGAAAGCGCACCATTGCGAAAGATTTGTCACTTTCGATCGAAAATTCATAAAGGCGGCCAAAGCTGCCGGTCACGAAATGGTACGGGAAGCCTGAACATATGCTGCGCAGACTCTATGACTGGACCATGGCGCTCAGCGCCCGTAAATCGGCGGAAATCTGGCTTGCCGTGATCGCCTTTGTCGAAAGCTCGGTGTTTCTCGTGCCGGCCGACGTGCTGTTTCTGCCGATGTCGCTGGCCAAGCCGGAAAAGGCCTGGCGCTATGCACTGGTGGCAACGATCTTTTCCGTGCTCGGTGGCATTGCGGGCTGGTGGATCGGCTATTTCGCCTTCGATGCGATCGCGGCGCCCATTCTGGAATTCTACGGCAAGCTCGATACGTTCAATCAGCTGAAATCCGGCATCACCTTCGAGACGATCGTGCTGATGCTGGTGACGTCGGGATTTGCGCATCTGCCACCAATCAAGGTGGTGACGATCCTATCGGGCGTCGTGCATGTGGATATCTGGCTGTTCATCGTCTCGGCTGCGATCACCCGCGGGGCGCGCTTCTTCCTGCTCGCATGGCTTTTGCGCCGCTATGGCGAGGAAATCCGCGATTTCATCGAAAAACGCCTCGGCCAGATCGCCATGGCCGTCGCAGCCGTCGTGATCCTTGGCTATATCGCCTACAAGCTTCTGGCGCATTGAGAACTGCGCGGCAGCGTTAAAACAGCGATTGCTGCGCCGGCTCGGCCACGGCCATCACCACGCCCTCGAGTTCCAGCATGCGGGCTTTCGAAACTGACCCTCCGGGCGCCGAAAATCCGCCGATCTTATTGCCGGCAGCCAGAACCCGGTGGCAGGGAATGATGAGCGGGATCGGATTTTTCGCCATGGCCTGACCAACGTCGCGGGCTTTTTCCGGCCCGGCACCGAGCGCCCTTGCAAGCGCGCCATAGGTCGTCGTCACGCCCCAGGGAAGGCGCAGCACCTGTGCATAGATCTGCCGGAAGACATCGTCCTGGCTCGAGAGATCGACGGCGACCGCGCTGAAATCGATTTTCGCGCCGCCGAAATAGCGCCTGATATCATCGATCAATATTGCAATGGACGCGCCGCCGGCCGAAGCGTCCTGATCGGCAAGGCCACTCACCGCGTGACGTTGCAGCGGCAGGCCGTCGAGCCGCTTCATGACCAGCCGTTCGGTCGAGGCGGCAGTGGCGGACGCGAGCTGGAAGCGCGTGACGACGGGCAAACCCGTCGGATCGACCACCCAGGCAATGCCGCAGAAGCCGAAGACGGTTTCGAAGATGCAGTAATGATGGATGGGTTTACGAGTGGACATGGCGACCTTCAAGGATCTTGCGCGGCATCTTCGAAGATGCCCGCTCGACAGTCAGTCCTTGATAGATCGCGCCATGGGCGCGAAATGTCCACCCGATTCATGCGGCAAAGCGCGGTTGCCGCGGGGTCACACCAGCCCCAAGGCATGGCGCCCGGGCTGGCTATCTGTCATGCGTCATCGGTCATCCGGCCGCGAAGGCCGCAACCGAAACGCGATATTACTTCAGGTGCTCGAAGGACTTGGCATCCATGCCGAGAGCGTCGAGGTGACGCTTTTCCGGGCGGCGATGGTTCTGGATTGCAGCCGTTGCGGCGATTGCAGCGCCGAAAACTTCGAAAGCGCGGCCAAAGGCATTGCGGCGGGTCTTGTTCGTGCTGGTCATCTGAACTCTCCTATTCGTTGCATAAGCATATGCGCCGGGAGACCGATTTTCACAACGCACACGCAAGCAGGAAAGCCATGCTTCAGAAGCATAGCAAGGCAGGTTTGCGGCAGATGCAAGCCTGCAAAACAGGCAGACTTGCAGAACAGGTCGATGCGCTGTTATCGCTTGCTGAAACGTGAGGACGGCAGAGTTAGGCGACATGGCAACGACGATCTACGGCATCAAGAACTGCGACACGATGAAGAAGGCCCGCACATGGCTCGATGACAAGGGCATCGCCTATGGCTTCCACGACTACAAGGCTTCCGGGATCGACAGGTCTCACTTAGAAAAATGGGTGGCTGAAAAAGGCTGGGAGACGGTGCTGAACCGTGCCGGCACGACCTTCAAGAAACTCGATGATGCCGAGAAATCCGATCTGACGGCGGAGAAGGCGATCACGCTGATGCTGGCCCAGCCATCGATGATCAAGCGGCCCGTGCTCGAAGCCGGCGGCAAACTGGTGATCGGCTTCAAGCCGGAGATCTACGCCGCGGAATTGGGTTGAACCGATGTCCAAGACCACCCGCGCCACGCAGATGCTGACCAAGGCCGGCGTCGCCTTTACCACGGTCATCTATGACTACGACCCCAATGCGGACCGGATCGGGCTGCAGGCGGCCGAGGCGATCGGGGAAGAGCCGCATCGCGTGTTGAAGACGCTGATGGCTGAAGTGGATGGCAAGGCCGTCTGCGTCGTCGTCCCCTCCGACCACGAGGTGTCGATGAAGAAGCTCGCGGCGGCCTTCGGCGGCAAATCGGCCAATATGATGAAACCTGGCGATGCGGAGCGCGCCACGGGCTACCATGTCGGCGGCATCAGCCCGTTCGGGCAGAAGAAGCTGGTGCCGACGGCCATCGAGATCACAGCACTCGACGAGCCGCTCGTCTATATGAATGGCGGCCAGCGCGGGCTGCAGGTCAGGCTCGACCCGAAGGCCGCGCTTGCGGCGTTGAAAGCGATTGCGGCACCGCTCGTCGCCTGATCTCGACGTTACACCGTGCCTATCGCTCCGATACCATGCTCTCTCCCGACGGTGGAACGCGGGCAGCCGATAATGACGGGTGAAGCTCTTCAATTTTGTCCCGAACCTCTCTAAATCTCAGGGTCAGAACAGATAACGAGAGGGTAAGCCATGACCATCGCGCCGAATTTCCAGACCGCGGCCATCGATCCGAAGAAGCTCGATAAGCTGGCCGCGGTTGCCGTCAAGGTGGGGCTCGGGCTCGAGCAGGGCCAGGATCTGGTGATCACCGCGCCGATTGCGGCGCTGCCGCTTGTCCGGCTCATCACCAAACATGCCTATATGGCCGGCGCCGGCATCGTTTCGACCTTTTACGCAGACGAAGAGGCAACGCTTGCCCGCTACGAGCATGCGCCGGATGCAAGCTTCGACAAGGCGGCCGGCTGGCTCTACGAGGGGATGGCGAAAGCCTATGAGAACGGTGCCGCCCGGCTGGCGATCGCCGGTGACAACCCGATGATGCTGTCCGGGCAGGATCCGGCCAAAGTGGCGCGCGCCAACAAGGCCAATTCGATGGCCTACAAGCCGGCCCTCGAAAAGATCGCCAATTTCGACATCAACTGGAACATCGTTTCCTATCCCAACCCGTCCTGGGCCAGACAGGTGTTTCCGGATCTTTCGGAAGACGCTGCCGTCGCCAAGCTTGCGGATGCGATTTTTGCCGCCTCGCGGGTCGATCTCGACGATCCGATCGCTGCATGGGCGCTGCATAACGCCAATCTCAACACGCGTTCGACATGGCTCAACGGCGAGCGTTTTTCGGCGCTGCATTTCACCGGTCCGGGTACCGATCTGACCGTCGGCCTGGCAGATGATCACGAATGGCATGGCGGCGCCTCGACGGCGAAGAACGGCATTACCTGCAACCCGAATATCCCGACCGAGGAAGTGTTCACCACCCCGCATGCGCTGAAGGTGGAGGGCACTGTCTCCAGCACCAAGCCGTTGTCGCATCAGGGCACGCTGATCGACGATATCCAGGTGCGGTTCGAGGGCGGGCGGATCGTGGAGGCAAAGGCCTCCAAGGGCGAAGAGGTGCTGAGCAAGGTTCTCGATACGGATGAAGGCGCACGCCGGCTGGGCGAAGTGGCGCTGGTGCCGCATTCCTCGCCGATCTCCAAGAGCGGCATCCTGTTCTACAACACGTTGTTCGACGAAAACGCCTCGTGCCATATCGCGCTCGGCCAGTGCTACTCGAAATGCTTCCTCGACGGCGCCTCGCTGACCCAGGACGAGATCAAGGCCAAGGGCGGCAATGCCTCGCTGATCCATATCGACTGGATGATCGGCTCCGACAAGGTGGATATCGACGGCATCAAGCCTGATGGCAGCAGGGTGCCGGTCATGCGCAAGGGCGAATGGGCCTGAAGCCGGGTCGCGATCGAGCCTGACGGCGCTTGGCGCCGCCGGCCTCCTGAGATCATCGGCGCTTGCAAGAAGGCCGCCCGATGCGGCGGCCTGAACGCTTCACGCGAAAAGGATTCCAGACGCGAGAGCGGTTTCCGCTTTCGCGTCTGGAATTTCTCTATCGATAATAAAGCACATGCCCGCCGTTGAGGGCGGTCTCGACCTTGACGACATTGTGGAGCGCGATGCCGCGATCGGCTATCGCCTGGCGCAGATGGGCGCTCGAGCCGACCGTGCGCTGCGCCGACCGCATCGTGTTCGGCGTCGCGTAGACGACCGAGATCGGCAGGTCGCCGTCATGGCGCGTCTGCGATGTGACCTGGATCGCCGTGACCCCGTCATTATACGCCTTGCCGAAAATGATCTGCGACAGCCGCGACTGCGCCGCAAGCGCGGGCGTCTGCGAGGCGAAAGCGGTGATGACGCCAATCACGGCGGCGCCTGCCAAAGTGACAATCTTGTTCTTCATCTCATTCTCCATCAGGCGGCGGCCGATCTCCAGACGATCGCAACGACCGTCCTACCGGCCTCCTGTCCTTAGATAGGCATGTCCTGTAGCGATTGAAATGCGGCAGTCGGCCGTTGGCTGCATCACAAGCGCGTCACAGATGCTGGTCAGCCGGTCAGCCGGTACTGTCAGCGGCGGAGACGAGCCCAAGACCGCGGCGATCAGAACAGGCTACCCTGTTTCGGCGGCGCGTCCGTTTCACCCGGTCCGCCTGTTGCATCCGCCGATTGGGCTTTCGATGCGCGCTTCCGCTGCGAAGGCTCGCTGCGACCAGGGGCACCCTCTGCCGCAGGAGGCGACATCGCGCCGCCGGGCGGCTCCTGTCCCTCGCCCTCGGCGCGGGCGGCAATGCGACCGTCGGCAAACTGGATGGTGATCCCCTGCCCTTCGCCGAGACCGGAAGCACGGGTCAAGGGCCGGTCGCTTTCGTCGCGGATCACCGCAAAACCGCGATTCAGCACATTGGTGTATGACAGCGATTGCAGAACCCGATCCTGCGCCGTGACTTCGGCACGGCGTTTCGACACCGCATGCGTGACGGCCGTATCACCCTGACGGGAGAGCGACGTCAGGTGCTGGCGCTCGCGCTGCAACTGTCCGGCAAGCCTTGCGGGCAAAGCGGCAAGCGCTGCTTCCGCACGGTCCACTCTCCCCTTGCCGCGCAGGACCTGCCGTTCCAGCTGACGCTCGGCGCGCAGAATATTTTCAGAAAGCTTCTGCCTCTGCTGCTGGATACGGCTAACGAGAAGATCGACGCGAAGGCCCGATGCGGCCCGCTCGAACTGCCGGCGCTTGACGATGGTGGTGCGTTCCAGACCGCGCCCAAGCCCGGCCGCCGCCTCATCGAACCGACGGCGCGGCAGCGCCAGCAGTTGATCGAGCGAGGGAAGCGCCCGAACGAGGGCCCGCACCGACTGGCGGCGCTGATCCATGTGGCGCAGCGCGCTGCCACGCAGGCGGGCCGTCAGGGTCGCGACCTGCGCCTCCAGATCGGCCTTCACCGGAACGGCCATTTCGGCAGCGCCCGTCGGCGTCGGGGCGCGGATGTCTGCGGCATGATCGATCAGCGTCCAGTCGGTCTCGTGGCCGACGGCGGAGATGAGCGGGATGGCGCTTTCGGCTGCGGCGCGTACCACCGCCTCATCGTTGAAACTCCAGAGATCTTCAAGGCTGCCGCCGCCGCGCGCAACGATCAGCACGTCGGGGCGGGGAAAGTGGCCACCCGGCTCCACCGCGTTGAAGCCACGGATGGCGGCCGCCACCTCGTCTCCAGACCCCTCACCCTGGACCTTGACCGGCCAGACGACGACATGGACGGGAAAGCGATCGGCAATACGGTGCAGGATATCGCGGATGACGGCGCCTGTCGGAGATGTCACGACGCCGATGACACGCGGCAGGAAGGGCAAAAGCTGCTTGCGCTCGCGATCGAACAGGCCTTCGGCGGCGAGCTTGCGTCGACGCTCTTCCAGCAGCGCCATCAGCGCGCCGGCACCGGCGGGCTCGAGGCTTTCAATGACGATCTGGTATTTGGAGGAACCGGGAAAGGTCGTGATCTTGCCGGTGGCGATGACTTCCATGCCCTCTTCCGGGCGGAAGCGGAGCTTGGAAAACGTACCCTTCCAGACCACGGCATCAATGCGGGCACGATCGTCCTTCAGCGAGAAATACGCGTGGCCGGACGAATGCGGGCCACGATAACCGGATATTTCGCCGCGAACCCGGACGTGGTCGAAGGCGTTTTCCACGGTGCGCTTGATCGAACCGGAGAGTTCCGAGACGGAAAACTCGGCAAGGTTGGAGGGCGAATCGCTGGCGAAAAAGCTGCTCATGGCTCTTGTCTATCGGAAGCGCTGGGGAATTTCACCAGCGTTTGCCGGCTTTGCCGTGAATGACGGGGGATGAGGGGCCGGCCTTTCGGCAGATCACGGCCCATCGAAGGGCGGGAAGCGATCCTGACGCAAGGACATGAGCGGAGCGCAAACCATTGGCCGCAGGGCTCTTTTCTTTTCTCACGCGCGAGCCATGTCAGAACAAGGGCGGTCGAGACGGATTTCTTCGCCATCGGATCATTCGCTTTCGTCCCCCGGATCGCCGCAGGCCGCAGAATGGCGCGACGATCGACAAGGAGACATCGACCATGACAGACCGTTTCGCCCATACGCAATCCTCGCTTTCCGGCCCGGCCTCTTCGGGCTTTGCCGTGATGCCCAGCGACAATGCGGCGCTCACCGAGACGACGCGGGCGCTTTATATCGGCACGGGCGGCGACCTGACGGTGCGCATGCTGTCGGGCGCGGTGCTGACGTTGCAAAACGTACCGACCGGCGCGATCCTGCCGCTTCGCACCACTGCCGTCTTTGCCACCGGAACGACGGCTGGCGCGATCGCGGCTTTGGTGTGACGCCCAGGCCCACAATGCCGGAGATCCACGCCATGGGCGAAGAGCCGCTGCTTTTGCGTTTCGACAGCCGGGATGAGGCCCTCAGCGTGCTTGCCGGGGCAGGCATTCCGCTTGTCGAGACGATCGGCAACGGGGGCATTCCACACGGCACCGCCATTGCCGTCGGCTACGCTTTCGATGCCGCGGCAACCCGCCCGAGCCGTCGCGGCGAGATGGTGGAGTTCGAGGGAGAACCCGTCGAACTGAAAGCGCTCGCGCAAGCATTTCACGTTCTTCTGACATGGAAGGGGGAACCACCGGCTGTAATATCGCGTTACATCACGTGATCACCCTCGTCGGAGGAAGGCTGAAACGGGCGAATGCGTCCTGAAACAGCGCATATTCCGATGATAAATGTCCGATGTTCGGACTTTGGTAGGGCAAGTCGGCAAGCAATTATTAGCTTGTCGATGCTAGCTTGCCCTCACGAAGAGAAGGAGTGACAACGTGCTTTTCCTGACCGCTACAGGCATCGGCTTTGCCGCGGGCATGATGCGGTCGGCGTTTTGCATAGCGCTGACCGGAGTGCTGATCGTTGCAGCTTTCGCGCTGGCGACGCTGATGAGCGTTGGGCCTGCGCACTACTTCCACCTGTTATACGCCATATTGGGCTATAATTTCGGCATCGTGATGCTTGTTGCAAGCTATGCCCTGTTCAGCCGGCACCGTACGGCCTGAGCCTTTTCGGCCACAATTTCCCACATGATCCGAAGGCGGCGCCCGCAGGGGATGCCGCCTTTTTGACGTTCTGGTGGTTTTCAGGCTTTGCCGATCCGGCTTGCCGCGAGGCGGTCAGGGTGCCGGCGGGATGACCTTGAAGATGCGAAAGCCATCCACAACGCCACCCACGGGTTCGAGATAGCCCGGCACATTGCCCTTGTTCAGCGCCGCATAGAGGCTTTCCGGCTTCAGTCTGATGATGGATTCCGTCTGCGGGTCGCTGTTGCAGAAAGCCAGGATCGTCGCGCCCGACTGGCGGATGGTCGCGACGGCATCTTCTGGCCTTGCCATTCCCACATGAAGCTCGGCAAGCATGCCCGCCTGATTGCGATGGTAGGGGCCGGTGAGCACGCGCTGACCGGTATAACGCAAGATCCCGGCGCCGGAATTGGAAGGCGCAAGGACCGTGCCTGCGGGAAGTTCGTTCAGTGCCTTCATCATGGCGGGGCCACCGCAAACGACCTCCTGCGCACCACCCGCCGTGCCGAGGACGGTGATGTCGAGTTTTCCCACACCTTCCTTGACCAGAACGCCCGCAACGCCCCAGACGACCGGGACGGAGGCCAGAACCGTCAGGATATACGCGGCGGCGATGCTCGGGTTTTCGGGGTCCCGGCCGCTCACCTTGCGCAGATCCGCGATCAGCAAAGACAGCGGCAGGATGCTCAGCAGGCTGGCGAAGAAGGAATTGCGCACCTGAATGAGCGAGACGCCCCATTCGGCTGCGACGAGCATGAACAGGAGCAGATGCAGGCCCGCATCGCGCCGCATCCACATGCGGCTGGCGCAGACGGCGAGCGCGAAGAAACCGACGATGTAATAACCACCGAAAGTTTCCGGCGCGACGACGATCTCTTTCCAGGCGGGCCGAGCTTCCGAGACGCCGTTCAGCCACATGGTGACGAGAAGCGGATCGAGATTGCCGAGCGGATCGCCAAGGCATTGCGGTGCGACAAGCTTTGCGGTTGCCAGAACGATGATGCCGAGGCCGGCGGTCGACAGGAGGCGGCCGAGCCGGCCTATGCTTGCCGGCAGGCAGGCGATGATGAAGAAACCCGCTCCGCCGATTGCCGTCAGCGAGAAGAAGCCGAGCGAAAGGTTGTCGCAGGTGACAGCCGAGTAGGCCGATGGCGGCACCGTTACAAAGAAGGCGGCAGCGATGGAAAGCGCCAGCGTGAGACCGAAGGCGCGGCCGGCCGAGGCGAAATCGGCGCCCTGCCATACCCAGCGGATGACGACGCAGAT
Source organism: Neorhizobium sp. (assembly GCA_028283725.1). Lineage (GTDB taxonomy): Bacteria > Pseudomonadota > Alphaproteobacteria > Rhizobiales > Rhizobiaceae > Neorhizobium. The sequence goes on from JAPWKC010000004.1 coordinate 1,658,461, forward strand.
ACAGGCAACAGCGACGAAAGGCACCGTTTCGGCACCGATTGCGATGGCAAGGGCTGCGGCAAGACCGGCCACGGCATGCGACCATGCGCGCGCCCGCGGATCGACCAGCATGGCAACGACCCACAGGGTCAGAACCATCTGGACATTGTGATGATCAATGGCGCCCGGTTTGAACTTGGCGCAGGTGACGACGAAGAGGACGCCAAAGCCGAGCGCGATATGCATGGTGGCGATGCCGCCGATCCAGCGGGCTGCAAGCGCCAGCGGCCAGAGAAGCGGGCCGACAAGCAGAAGCGGCCAGGCGACGGCCGCCGCCCCTTCCGCCATGTCTCGGCTATCGAAGAAGAGCGAGAAGAAGCGGATCAGGAGCGAAATCGGCAGATCGATGAAACGCGACCAGTGCATCAGCGTGCCGGGCGCAATGCCGAGCCTGTACTGCATCAGATCGAACCAGCCCTGGCCGTTCAGGAAATCACGGACTTCCACGAGGCGCATCGCATCGTCATTGTCGGGGCCGATCAGGTCCTTGGCGTTCGGCAGCGTGAGGGCAAGGGCAACGATCACTGCCACCAGCCAGTAAAGCAGGACGGAGGGCGCCAACCGGTGAAGCAAAGACGCGTGGTTGCGCGCGCTCTTCATCGACAAACCATCATTCGCCAGGCCTTCTGCCATCGATAAGCACTTCCTATGCTTCAAAGAATGGCCGGACCTTAAGCACAAGGACATTACCAACTGGGAAACGGAATTGGCCGCGCCGATCAACTCTGCGCCATTTTTTGCCGGCCGTCCGTGGTTTCAACCGGACCTTAACCTCCCCTCGCCGATAGTGGGGCAAGATGCGGGAAAAGATCCCGGATCGCGGTTTTCTTTAGTATCCGAGTGAAAATCATGACCGATGTGCCTGCCGGCGACCTCGATATCGCCGTCCTCCTGCCCTGCTACAACGAAGCGGCGACGATCGAGGCGGTCGTCAAGGGATTTGCCGAGGCGCTGCCGGGCGCGCGCATCTATGTCTACGACAACAATTCCACCGACGGCACGGCGCTGAAGGCGATGCTGGCCGGCGCGCATGTGATGCGCGAGCGCCGCCAGGGCAAGGGCCATGTGGTGCGCCGGATGTTTGCCGATATCGATGCCGACATCTACATCATGGCCGATGGCGACGGGACCTATTCTCCAAAGGATGCCGAAGACCTGATCCGCACGCTCGTCACCGAGCGTGCCGACATGGTTGTCGGCACGCGCCGCGGCGTGCATGACGATGCCGGACGACAGGGCCACGCCGCCGGCAACCGGATCTTCAACGTGCTCTACCGGTCGATCTTCGGCCGTGATTTCACCGATATCTTTTCCGGCTACCGGGTGTTTTCGCGCCGCTTCGTGAAGAGCTTTCCGGCCGTCTCCGGCGGGTTCGAGATCGAGACGGAAATGTCGGTGCATGCCTCACGGCTGAAATTGCCGGTCTACGAGACTCGAGCTCGATTACGGCCGCCGGCCGGAGGGCTCGCATTCGAAGCTCTCGACCTTCCGCGACGGATTCAAGATCCTCTTCATGTTCGCCATGCTGATGAAGGAAACGCGGCCCTTCGCCTTTTTCGGCACGATCAGTGCCGCATTGATGCTTTCGAGCCTTGCCTTCATGGCGCCGGTGCTGATCGCCTATTTCGAGACGGGCCTCGTCGACCGTATGCCGACCTGGGTGTTCTCGCTGGTGCTGATGATGAGCTCGCTTCTGGTGCTGACCGCCGGGCTGATCCTCGATTCCGTGTCGCGCGCACGCGCCGAGGTGCTGCGCATCCACTACATGTCGCTGCCGCACCGGAGTGAAATGCCTTTGGGCGAAAAGCCGGCAACGACGATGAAGCCGAAAGGCAATCAGCGGCGGCGGAGCGAAAAGAGCGCCGCATGAAGCGCATCCTCTGGTTTCTTCTGGCGGGTGGCGGCGGCTTCATCATCGATGCGGGCCTGACGCATGTTCTGATCACGGCGGCGCATGTCAGCCCGTTTCATGCGCGCATTCCGGCGATCCTCTGCGCCATGGCCTTTACATGGTTCGTCAACCGCAGCCGCACGTTCGAGCCTTCGCGCCATTCGCTGGCCGTCGAGGGATTTCGCTACTGGGCCGTCGGCATCACCTCGGCGCTTTTGAACTATGCCGTCTATTCGGCACTGATCTATCACCTGCCGATGCTGCAGCCGATCGCCGCCGTGGTCCTGTCTTCGGCCTCGGCGACGCTCTACAGCTTTTTCGGCTATTCCCGCTTCGTGTTTCGCCAGTAAGGCCGGCGGACAGGCGCAGTGATCAGACGGTCTCCCAGCCTTCCTTTTCGGATGCGCGGTAGATGGCGTCTATGAAGCGCTGGTTGGCGTGGGAGCTTTCGAGCGGCAGAACGGCCGAGATCTCGCCCGCGGCCGCCTTTGCGAAGGCTTCGACCTGGCGCTTGTACTGGCGGCTGTCGGGGAAGCGAAAGATCTGCGCCTGCTGGTGGTTCTGGTTCGACAACTCGATTTCTTCGGCACCGTAACGATTGGCATTGAAGGGCGATTTCACCTCGATAAACCCCTCGGTGCCATGGAAGACCATGACCTGGCGGGCAGCCATCTGGGTCGCGACATAGAATGTCATGTCGAACGTGCCGAAATCTGCCTTCACATTGGCGTAGATATCCGTGCCGAAATCCGCATCGCGCTCGATGGTCGATTTGACGCGCAGAGGCTCGGCACCTGTGGCAAAACGGGTGGCGATGGTTGGGTAGACGCCGATATCGGGAAGCGCGCCGCCGCCGAGTTCGGGAATGTTGCGCATGTTGCCCGGATCGCGGTTGAAATAGCTGAAGGCACCCTGAACATGACGCAGGCGTCCGATGGCGCCTTCAGCAAGAAGCGCCTTCACCTTGGCCCAGACCGGCGCATAGGTGACCATGAAGGCTTCCGAGATGACGACGCCGGTGCGGTCGCGTACGGCGATCAGGTCCTTGATCTCTTGCGCCTTGAGGGCAAGCGGCTTTTCGACCAGAACATGCTTTCCGGCTTCGGCTGCCTTTTTCGACCATTCCACATGCTGGCTGGTGGGCAGCGGAATATAGACGGCATCGATGACATCGGACGACAGCATCTCCTCATAGGACCCGAAGGCATGCGGGGCGCCGAACCGCGCGGCCAGATCCTTCGCCTTTTGCAGATCGCGGCTGGCAAAAGCCGAGATGACGCAGTTTTCCGCATCCTGAATAGCCGGTGCGACGAGTTCGCGACCGATCTTGGCCGTCGACAGAATTCCGAAGCGCAGCATCTGGCTTCTCCCCTTCACTGTTTCTCAAGGCCAGCATAGGGGCGATGCCACCCTCTCGGCAACCAGCCCAATGTGGCGGACGTCATTGAAGCACGATGCGCCAAGCTCGGGTAAAAAATCGATGACATGCAAACTTCAGGGGTTTTTCCGCCGACAACATCCGCTAGTTTCCTCGGGATCGACTTTCCTTTGCCAATCCCCTGAAGATTTTAAAAACACCTGGAGATCACCATGGAGCTTCGCCCGCTCGGCCGCACCGGCCTTTCCATTTCCCCCGTCGTCTTCGGCGGCAACGTGTTCGGCTGGACCGCCGACGAAAAGACTTCGTTCGACCTGCTAGACCAGTTCTTCGGCGCAGGCTTCAACACGATCGATACGGCCGACGTCTATTCCAAATGGGTGCCGGGCCATGCCGGCGGCGAGAGCGAGACAGTGATCGGCAACTGGCTGAAACGTGGCACGGTTGCCCGCGACAAGGCCGTGATCGTCACCAAGGTCGGCCATCCCTCGATGAACGACGACAGGCTGAAGGCTCGCTGGATCGTCAAGGCGGCGGAGGATTCTCTCACCCGTTTGAACACCGACTATATCGACCTCTATCTGTCGCATTTTCCCGACGACAGCACGCCGCATGAGGAAACGCTGGGCGCCTACCAGAAACTCAAGGATGAGGGCAAGATCCGCGCCGTCGGTTGCTCCAACTACAGCGCCGAGCAGCTGAAGGCCGCGCTGGAGGCCTCGGAAAAGAACGGCCTGCCGCGCTACGACGTGCTGCAGCCGGAATATAATCTCTATACCCGCAACACGTTCGAAGGGCCAATTGCCGATCTCTGCATTGCCGAAGATATCGGCGTGATCAGCTATTACGCGCTGGCCGCCGGCTTCCTCACCGGCAAGTATCGCAAGCCCGAGGATGCCGAGGGCAAGGCGCGCGGATACCGCATTCCCGACTATATCAACGAGCGCGGCCTGAAGATCCTGGCGGCACTTGACGATGTTGCCGCCGAAACCGGCGCCGGCCTTGCCTCGATCGCGATCGCCTGGGTGGCGGCACGGCCGGGCATCACCGCCCCGATCGCCAGCGCCACCAGCCCGCGGCAGCTCGAAGCGCTGATCGCCGCCGGAAACCTGACCCTGACCGACGCGCAGATCGCCAAGCTGACTGCCGCCGGCGCCTGATACGACAAAGCGCTCTTGTGCCGCCTACGCGCCATCGTTCAATCCGTGCGGCGGAAGAAATCGACGAAAGCCCTCAGCGCCGGACGCATCTGCCGGCGCGAGGGATAATAAATGTAGAAACCCTCGAAGGGCTGGCACCAGTCTTCAAGCACCCGGATGAGCCGACCTTCGGCAACATCGTCTGCGATCCGCTCGTTGAAGACATAGGCAAGACCGGCGCCATCGACGGCCGCGTTGCGGATCAGGGACTGATCCGTCAGGACCAGCGGGCCGCGGACATCGACGACGATCGCCTTACCCTCCTTTTCCAGTTCCCAGCGATAGATCCGGCCGCTGGCAAAGCGGCGGCGGATACAGCGATGCTCCAGAAGATCGTGCGGATGGCGCGGGGTGGGGTGCTCTTCGAAATAGCGTGGTGCCGCGACGATGGCGCCCGTCAACCGGGGACCCGCCCGAACCGCGATCATATCCTGTTCCAGATGTTCGCCGAGGCGCAGGCCCGCATCGTAGCCGCCGGCCACGACATCCTCGAAACGGTCATCCGTCGTCAGGTCCAGTTCGATGCCGGGATAAAGGTCCAGAAACGCGGCGATACGCGGCACGATCAGGTCTTCGGCCGCAAGCCGCGTCATGGTGATGCGCAGCGGGCCGGCCGGGCGATCCTCCCGCTCGGCCAGACCATCGAGCGTGGCGGCGATATCACTGAGCGCCGGTGCCAGCGTTTCGAGAAGCCGGCGACCCTCTTCCGTCGGTGCAACGCTGCGGGTGGTGCGCGACAGGAGACGCAGGCCCAGGCTTTCCTCGAGCGCGGAGACGGCATGGCTGATGGCAGAGGGCGCGATGCCGAGTTCGCGCGCGGCGCCGCGAAAGCTCTTCGCCTCGGCGACGGCGGCAAGAACTGCAAGCTGGGACAATTGTGATCGCTTCATTGTTCTATCTTTTAGAACATGCTGCGCTCGATTGCAGCGATTTTCTCTTGCGCGTCGCTGCTCTATCTTTGTTTGTGTCGCCGGTCGCTGCGCCTTACCGCTCAATACCGGCCCCTCTTTTGAAAAGGATGACGATCGTGAAAACACGCAGGCTCGGTCAAACCCTCGAAGTCTCCGCCATCGGCCTCGGCTGCATGGGCATGAGCCATGCCTATGGCGGGCAGGACGAAGCAAGTTCCATCAACACCCTTCATCGCGCCGTCGATCTCGGCGTGACCTTCTTCGACACGGCCGAGGTCTATGGCCCGTTCATCAACGAAGAACTGGTCGGCAAGGCGCTGAAGCCTTATCGCGACCGGGTGACGATCGCCACCAAGTTCGGCTTCAAGATCGACAGATCGAAGACCGATGGTTCGGCGATGGTCGGCCTCGACAGCCGGCCTGAACATCTGCGTGAGGTGGCCGAAGCATCGCTGAAACGGCTCGGCATCGAGGTGATCGACCTTTTCTACCAGCACCGCCCCGACCCGAACGTGCCGATCGAGGACACGGTCGGCGCGATGGCCGAGCTGGTGAAGGAAGGCAAGGTGAGAGCGCTGGGCCTTTCCGAAGCCGGTCCGGATCTCATTCGCCGGGCGCACAAGGTGCATCCGATCACCGCGCTGCAAAGCGAATACTCCCTGTGGACCCGCGATCCCGAGGGCGACATTCTCGACACCTGCCGGGAACTCGACATCGGCTTCGTGCCGTTCAGCCCGCTCGGCCGCGGCTTCCTGACCGGCAAAGTGACCAGCACATCGGAGATGGCGGACCACGACATGCGCCGCAACCTGCCGCGCTTCGAGGAGGCCAACATGGCCGCCAATCTGGCGCTGGTGAAACGTGTCGAGGAGATGGCGACGGCAAAGGGCGTGACCGCCGCGCAGCTGGCGCTGGCCTGGGTGCTGGCCCAGGGCGATTTCATCGTGCCTATCCCCGGTGCGCGCAAAATCCCCAACCTCGAACAGAACGCTGCTGCCGCCGATGTCGCGCTTTCGGCCGACGAGGTGAAGACGCTCGGTGACATGCTTTCGCCCGACAAAATCGCCGGCGCCCGCTATGGCGCGCAGCCGGCGGCGTGGACGCCGAAGAAGTAAAGGCGTCAGGCTTTGCGATGGGGTATGCGGCTGTGCCGTGTGCCCCATTCTCCCCGAGAGATCGCCAAACCTGCTTCTGCCCTCCCCGCCATCGTGCTAAAATACGAGCGAAACCGGAGGAGACGGCATGTCGGAGGATCAGGCAGTCGAGGCGGTCGTGCATCTTTATGTGGAGGGCATGGCCTTTGCGCATGAGGGGGCGCTGCGAAAGGCGTTTCACCCGCGCGCATCGATCATCGGCAATTACGAAGGTGCCGTCGAATGGCTGTCGCTCGACGAGTTCGTCGCGGCGGTCATTTCCGAAGGTGCTGCGCCGGCAGGCACGCAGCCGGTGATCCAGATCGAGACGCTCGACGTCACCGGCGATACGGCTTGCGTGAAGGTCGTCGATCACTTCGCCGGGATGCGGTTTTCCGACTATCTCTCGCTCTTGAAGATCGACGGGCGCTGGATGATCGTGGGAAAGCTTTATCACCTGCATTCGTAACGGGCGAAGGGCAGGCTCCGGGTAGAGGGAGCCTTTTGCAGGGCCCGGCGATCATCCCGCCGCCAGCGCCGGAAAACCGTCGTACCATTGTGCATGGCTGCCGTCATGGTTTGCCATGCCGGGCCTGGTCAGGATGCCGCGCGGCTCGGCATAGCTCGAGATGATCCGTTTCGGGCGCTCGTGCCACTGGATGTTGAAAGCCCAGAGTTTGGGGAAGAATTCCATCGCCGCATAGGGCAGATGATCATGCACCCACCAGGCAATCCGCCGCCAGTCGCCGTTCTCCTGATGACGATCCCAGACGAAGGGGATGACGATGCAGGCGGTGGCGCCCATGAAGCCGTCCGCGTCGCGCCTGTCCCAGATGTGATGGGCGAAATTGCTGTCGTTGGAGGCGCAATTCAGACCGTTGGCATTGCCGAAACCGTTGACCTCGGCCGAGCGATAGGCGGATCGGATATGCAGGCGCCCGAATGTAGCCTGCAATGGCTCCAGCAGGTCCTCGCAAAGGCGGCTGCCGGCCGCGATCGCCAGATCCGGATCGTCGGGCACGTTGGACAAGCCATTGAGTGCGGCGATCTCGGAATAAAGAAAATCGCGCAGGAAGAAGTTTTCGGAAAGCCGCGCCCGACCGACTTCTTCAAGTCCTCGCATCGATCCCGGTTTGCGCATGCCTGTCTCCACTTGTCGGTAGGGGCGGTGCGGTCTTGCGCCTCACACGAAAAAGCCTGCCCCGATGAGGGAGCAGGCTAATCTCTGGTTTACGGCTATGCCACCCGTTTTGCGGGCGCCCCGGCAATCAGGCGCGCAGCACGCCGCCGGTCGCCTTCACCACGTTGGCAACGATCTTGCCGGTCAGCGCCTCGAAATCCTCGTCCGTCAGGGTCTTGTCGACCGGCTGGATCTGCACTTCGATGGCAACCGACTTCCTGCCTTCGCCAACGGACGCACCTTCGAAAATATCGAAGACGGTGACGGCGGTGATCAGCTTGCGGTCGGCGCTGGTGGCCGCCTTGACGATGGCGCCGGCCTCGACGCCCGTCTCGACGACGAAGGCGAAGTCGCGCTTCACCGCCTGAAAGGGCGAAAGCTCCAGCGGCGGCTTGGTGCGGGTGGCCTTCTTCTTCGGCTCCTGCATGGCATCGAGATAGACCTCGAAGCCGCAGAGCGCGCCGGAGACATCAAGCGCCGACAGCGTCTTCGGATGGAATTCGCCAAACGTGCCGAGGATCACTTTCGGCCCCATCTTGATCGTGCCGGAACGGCCCGGATGGTACCAGGAAGGACCACCCTGCTCGATCTGGACATTGGCCATGGGCAGGCCGCAGGCTTCCAGAACTGCCAGCGCATCGGCCTTGGCATCGAAGACATCGACCGGCTTGCCGCCGCCCTTGTCCTTGTTCGACCACAGCCGGCCGGCGCCGTTGATCGAGGCCGTGCCGCGGCGGATGCCGCCTGCAACGCGGCGCTGACCTTCCGGCGTGTCATTCTCGTAAGTGCCCGAGACTTCGAAAATCGCCACGTCGCCAAAGCCCTTGTCGGCATTGCGCTGGGCGGCCGACAGAAGGCCCGGCAGAAGCGAGGGACGCATGTCCGACATGTCGGCTGCAATCGGATTGGCGAGCTTCAGCGCGGCAGAACCGCCGCCGAAGAGCTTTGCCTGATCTTCCGGGATGAAGGACCAAGTGACGGCTTCCAGCATGCCGCGCGCGGCAAGGGCGCGGCGCGCCGTGCGGGTGCGGATCTGCAGCGTCGTCAGGATGCGGCCGTTCACCGCCCCATGGCTTTCGAGCGGCTCCGGCTTGATCTTGTCGACGCCATGCATGCGCATGACTTCCTCGACCAGATCGGCCTTGCCATCGACATCCGGGCGCCAGGACGGAACCTTGACCGACACGCGCTCGTCGGAAGAGCCTTCGACGGTAAAGCCGAGGCGGGTGAGGATTTCGCGGCTCTCCGTCGTCGAGACGTCGAGGCCGGTCAGGCGCTTGACCTCGGAGAAGGGGAAATCGACGGTTTTCGCGTCAAAGCCCTTGTAGCCGATGATCTTTTCCTTCGTCGGCGTGCCGCCGCAGAGGTCGAGAACCAGCTGCGTGGTGCGATCGAGGCCGGGGATCATGTATTCGGGATCGATGCCACGCTCGAAACGGTAGCGGGCATCGGTGATGATGCCGAGCGCGCGGCCGGATTTGGCAATGTTGATCGGGTCCCACAGCGCCGATTCGATCAGCACGTCGACGGTGTTCTCGTCGCAGCCGGAATGTTCGCCGCCCATGATGCCGCCGATCGATTCCACGCCATTGTCATCGGCGATGACGACATTGTTGGGGCCGAGCTTGTATTCGCGGGTATCGAGTGCCAGCACAGTCTCGCCGTCTTTCGCACGGCGGACGGTGAGATCGCCCTTCACCTTGGCAGCGTCGAAGACGTGCATCGGGCGGCCCTGGTCGAAGGTCATGTAATTGGTGATATCGACCAGCGCGTTGATCGGGCGAAGGCCGATCGCCTTGAGGCGGGTCTGCATCCAGGCCGGGCTCGGGCCGTTCTTCACACCGCGCACGAGGCGCAGGCCGAAGCCGGGGCAAAGCTTTTCGTCGTCGAGATCGATGGAAAGACCAACCGTCGTGTCGCCTTCGAGCTTGAGCGCCGGTTTTGCGGAGACCTTCAGCGTGCCGAGGCCGGAGGCCGCCAGATCGCGGGCGATGCCGTAGATCGAGGTGCAGTCCGGGCGGTTGGGCGTGAGGTTGATCTCGATGACAGGATCGTCAATGCCGGCATAGGTCGCGAAAGAGGTGCCGACGGGCGCGTCTTCTGCAAGATCGATGATGCCGTTATGATCTTCCGACATGTTGAGCTCTTTTTCCGAGCACATCATGCCGTGGCTTTCGACGCCGCGGATCTTTCCGACGCCAAGCGTCACGTCGAGGCCCGGTACGTAATCGCCGGGGCGCGCGAGCGCACCGACCAGACCGGCGCGGGCATTCGGCGCGCCGCAGACGATCTGCAGCGGCTTGCCGCCGTTCACGTCAGGGCCGGCATCGACGGAAAGGACCTTCAGCCGGTCGGCTTCCGGATGCTGCACAGCCGTCAGGATTTTGGCGATGACGAAGGGCTTGTAGGCCGCCTTGTCATCGATATCCTCGACTTCGAGACCGATCGCCGTCAGGCGTTCGCAGATCTGATCGAGCGTGGCATCGGTCTCAAGATGATCCTTGAGCCAGGAAAGCGTGAATTTCATGATCTTATCCCTCCCTTACTGGCTCAAACCGCCGAACAGCGTCGGCATGTCGAGCGGGCGGAAGCCGTAATGGTTCATCCAGCGGACGTCGGCATTGAAGAAGTCGCGCAGGTCCGGCATGCCGTATTTCAGCATGGCGATACGGTCGAGACCCATGCCCCAGGCAAAGCCCTGATACTCGTCCGGATCGAGACCGCCGGAGCGCAGGACATTCGGGTGGACCATGCCGCAGCCCAGAATTTCCATCCAGTCGGTGCCCTCGCCGAATTTGACGATCGGGCCGGAGCGGTCGCACTGGATGTCGACCTCGAAGGACGGCTCGGTGAACGGGAAGAAGGACGGGCGGAAGCGCATCGTCACCGACGGCACTTCGAAGAAGGTCTTGCAAAACTCCTCCAGAACCCAGCGCATGTTGCCGACATTCGACTTCCTGTCGATGACGAGGCCCTCGACCTGATGGAACATCGGCGAATGGGTGGCGTCACTGTCCTGACGGTAGGTCTTGCCCGGAATGACGATGCGGATCGGCGGGTCCTGCGCTTCCATGGTGCGGACCTGGACCGGCGATGTGTGGGTGCGCAGAACCTTGCGCTCGCCCTTTTCGTCGGCCTGGAAGAAGAACGTGTCGTGCATCTCGCGCGCCGGGTGGCCTTCAGGGAAGTTCAGCGCGGTGAAATTATAATAGTCGGTCTCGACATCGGGGCCTTCGGCAATCGAAAAGCCCATGTCGGCGAAGACGGCGGTGATCTCGTCGATGATCTGGCTGATCGGGTGGATACGGCCACGCTCGGCCGGGGACGAGCGCACCGGCAGCGAGACATCCACCGTCTCGGCCTTCAGGCGCGCATCGATCGCGGCATCCTTCAGAAGCGTCTTGCGCGCCGTGATCGCATCGGTGATCTCGGTCTTGAGAGCGTTGATCGCCGCACCGCGGGTCTGGCGCTCTTCCGGCGTCATCGTGCCGAGCATCTTCAGGAGTTCGGAGACCGAGCCCTTCTTGCCGAGTGCCGAAACGCGGACCTGTTCGATGGCCGCTTCGTCTTCCGCGCCTGCGACTTCCGCCAGCAGGGCGGCCTTCAATGTATCGATTTCCGTCATCATCTTCCTGCTTCGGCGTCGCGGCCGTTCAAGGTCGTTTCGAGATAGGCCGTGGCCTCTATGAACTGCCGCAGATCTCTACCCATGTGCACCCGCCCGATCAACCTAGCAAGCCATAAAAACCCGCCCAGAAAGCCGGTGAGGCCGGCCAATTGCTTCAACGCGGCGGGTGGCGCGAGATCGGCCCAGGCGCGGTAGGCACGATCATGCGTGTTGCGGCCGAGCTTTGCCCGGCTTGCCACCTGCAGGAAGAGCAGCCAGATGTCGCGTGCCTGCGCCACCTCCATCGGCATCACGGCCTCCGGTTCTTCCTCGAAATCCATGAAGCCGATGCGGCCGTCACGGGTGAACATGTCACGCGGAAACGGCCTACCATGGCACAGGCCCCTGCCGTGCAGCCGACCGAGCTCGGCGCAGCAGAAGACCAGCATGTCGTCATGCAATTTCGGATCGGCGATCCTCGACAGCTGTTTTTGCACCGTCGGCCCGACATCGGTCAGAACCACGGCGCTGCCGGAGGAATAGACCACATCGGCCGTCGGAACGCCGTGATCGCGAAAGAGCGCCATGCGGCGCAGGTCGCGACCGGCGAAATTGCCATCTTTCGGCCGGGGCGAAGGGCGCAGGAACGGCATGCGCAGGAGCGCTGCCAATGCCTGCTGAAGCGCCGCCGTCTTCGGCCGCCCCTTGGTGTCGTGCCGCTTGATCCAGACGGCGCCAGACGACAGCTCGATCCGTTCCACCCGGTTAGAGCGTTTCACGAGAGCCGCAAGCAGGATTGCCACATCATCGGGCGCAAGCGCCGGAATATCACTGATTTCAGTGAGATCGCCCCGCAAGCGACGTCTCCTTTCAGTCGATCGAATAGTCTTTGATGGAGATATAGCGCCATCACAGCAAAGAGCAAAAACGAAAGAACCCGCGCGGGGCTGGCCAGCGCGGGTTCTTTCAAAGAGATAAGTCTCTTAAGCGCCGACTTACTTGACGGTGCTTTCGAACTCGTTCTTCGTGCCGGCGTCCTTGAGGTAGGAAAGCGCCTTCTTGGATGCTTCGACGAGAAGGCCGAAGGCAGCCGGCTCATGGATTGCCATGTCGGACAGAACCTTGCGGTCGACTTCGATGCCAGCCTTGTTCAGGCCGTCGATGAAGCGGCCGTAGGTGAGGCCTGTTTCGCGGACGGCAGCGTTGATACGCTGGATCCACAGAGCGCGGAAGTTGCGCTTCTTGACGCGACGGTCGCGCGTTGCGAACTGACGCGAACGATCGACAGCGGCCTTGGCGGCGCGAATGGTATTCTTGCGGCGGCCGTAGAAGCCCTTGGCTGCCTTGAGGGTCTTGGTGTGCTTGGCGCGGGATGTTACGCCACGTTTTACGCGTGCCATGTCATGATCTCCTTAAATGATCCAAAAAGCAGAAAAGTCTCAGAGACCGTTCGGCAGGTAGTTCTTGATGACCTTCTTGCCATCCGGCTCAGCGAGGATCATCGTACCGCGTGCATCGCGGATGAACTTGTTGGACCGCTTGATCATGCCGTGGCGCTTGCCAGCAGCTGCTGCGACGACCTTGCCGGTCGCCGTGACCTTGAACCGCTTCTTTGCAGCGGACTTCGTCTTCATCTTGGGCATTTTGCTACTCCGTTTTTGTATCGGACCCACAGACGAGGTGGATCCAAGCATTTTGAACGGCCTCGGCATGCCCTGCCGGACCGTTCGGACGCGCGCTTATACTCGCAGACCGAGAAAAGCGCAATGGGCTAAAGAGAAAGCTGGCGGAATGCGCCCGAACGGCGCAAACCCACCGGAAGCCCGTCAGGCACATTCCTGCGGGCGGGTGATGCGGCGCTTATTTCGGCGCCAGCACCATCATCATCTGACGTCCCTCGAGCTTGGGCTCGGCTTCGACCTTGGCAATCTCGAGCGTGTCGTCCTTGACCTGCAGGAGAAGCTTCATGCCGAGTTCCTGGTGGGCCATTTCGCGGCCGCGGAACTTCAGGGTCACCTTGACCTTGTCGCCTTCTTCAAAGAAGCGGTTCATCGCCTTCATCTTCACCTCATAGTCATGGGTGTCGATGTTCGGGCGCATCTTGATTTCTTTGACTTCGACGACCTTCTGCTTCTTGCGAGCTTCGGAAGCCTTCTTCTGGTTCGCATATTTCAGCTTGCCGAGGTCGAGGATCTTGCATACCGGCGGATCGTTGTTCGGCGAGATTTCGACGAGATCAAGTCCCGCTTCCTCGGCCATCTTCAGAGCCTGATCCGTGGCGACTACGCCAAGATTCTGGCCTTCGGCATCGATGAGCTGGACCTTGGGAATACGAATTTCCCGGTTGGAGCGCGGCCCTTCCTTAACGGGGGCATCGGCTTTGAATGGTCTGCGAATGGTCGTGTTCTCCTAGACTATTTCGGTGCCCGGCGACGGCTGAGCCGCGCCGGTCCGTAGACGCGCGGGCAATGTCGTGATCGCCGAGAGGATGTCAATAGCATAACGGCATAGAAAAATCACCTGCTGTTCCTGCCATCGAATGTGATTTATGGACCCTGAAGCGCGCAGATAACGGAGACTTCCATGACCAACGCAGATCACCCCCAGGATGCACCTACCGCAAACGCCATCACCGTCGGCGCCGGAGAGGCAGCCCGCACGATCGCCATCAAGGCGCGGCCTGCCCGCGATGGCGGGCCGAAGGCGGCACTGGTCTGGCTTGGGGGATACCGTTCCGACATGGAAGGCACGAAGGCAATTGCGCTCGATGCGCTCGCTGCCGACCTCAAGGCCGGAGCGATCCGTTTCGATTATTCCGGACATGGGGTTTCCGGCGGCGCCTTTCAAGACGGCACGATCTCGCGATGGCTCGAAGAGACACTGGCCGTCATCGACGCTCAAAATGTCGATGAGGTCATCCTGGTCGGGTCTTCGATGGGCGGATGGATTGCGCTGCGCGCCGTTCAGGAGCTGCGGAAACGGACAAACGGTCCCGTCGTCAAAGGCATGGTGCTGATCGCGCCGGCACCGGATTTCACCTCCGAACTCATAGAGCCGATGCTTTCGGAGACGGAAAAGACCTCGCTTGCCGAACGCGGCTATTTCGAGGAGCCGTCCGACTACAGCCCGGAGCCCTATATCTATACGCGCGCGCTGATGGAGGATGGACGCGCCAACCGGGTGATGACCGGCATCATCGAGACCGGCTGCCCGGTGACGATCCTGCAGGGCATGGCCGATCCCGACGTACCCTATGCCCATGCGCTGAAGCTTGTGGAATTTCTTCCCGCCGACGACGTGGTTCTGACGCTGATCCGCGACGGCGACCACCGGCTTTCGCGGCCGCAGGATCTCGACAAGCTGCGCGACGCCGTGGTTGCATTCTTCCCTTCCTGATGAAATTTCAGGCTGAGACAGAAATGCCGCTCCGTTAACCATATTCGCGCATGCCGCGGGTTAACAAATCCTGAACGATTGACTAACGGCCCCCGAACCCTTTTAACCTTTTGTTAGGAATTTAAGGGACGGGCAGATGATGAGAGCCTTGCTGGCACGGCGTGTAGCCGTGATCCTGTTGAGTTTTCTGGTGCCGGCGAGCGCAGCCCTGCCGGCATCGCAGCCGGTGGAAGCAGCGATGGTCACGGGCAGCGTGACTTCTCAGCCGATCGGCCATTACGACTTCTGTCAGCGCTTCGTCGACGAATGCAACATTCGCAGCAAGCCCGGCCCGGCGCCGGTTCTGACGGCCAAGGGCTGGGAAATCGCCCGCGAGATCAATATCGCCGTCAACGCGCGCTATGTGCCGAAGACCGACATGGAGATCTACGGCAAGGAAGAATACTGGAACTATCCGACCGTTGCCGCCGACTGCGAGGACTATGCGCTCGAAAAGCAGAAGGAACTCGTCGCCGCCGGCTTCGATCATTCCGACCTTCTGATCACCGTCGTGCGCAAGCAGGATGGCGAAGGCCACGCGGTTCTGACGCTGCGCACCTCGGACGGCGACTTTATCCTCGACAATCTCGACGACCAGATCCAGCCCTGGTACGCCAAGCCCTACACGTTTCTCAAGCGCCAGGCGGCGTTCAACACCGGCAAGTGGGTGACGATCGAAAACGGCCGCGACCTGCTGGTGGGCGCGCTGCACTGAGAGTGCGATCCGAGCAGAATGACATAAGGCCCGCGCGGGGTACCGCTGCGGGCCTTTTCGTTCTGGTAACTGGTCGGCGTGCGGGACAGCGGGCGGCGTTGGTCGCGTTCCGGTTTCGCAAGCCGGCAGGCGCATATGGCCTGACCGAGAGCCCTCTCCATTTCGCCCGCAGCGCGCGCGAATGATGTCGGGGATGAGGCATCAGGGGGCCGCCTTGCACCGGAGATCTGGCGCTGCGCCCGCCGGCCCTTCGCTTTGGCTCGGGCGCTCGAGGCTCAAAACGCTCCACCGGAGCGTTTTGCCGGCTGACGCCGCCTGATCTCACCCATTGCCAATCAGGATGCCGGCTGCCAGCACCAGCGAACCGCCAAACACGACCTGGAAGACTGCCTTCAGGAACGGCGTTTCCATATAGCGGTTCTGGATGAAGGCGATTGCCCAGAGTTCGAAGAACACGACCACGGCGGCAACGGCGGTGGCGGTCCAGAAATGCGGGATGAGATAGGGCAGCGCATGGCCGAGACCGCCCAGCGCCGTCATGATGCCCGATGCCAGGCCGCGCTTGATGGGCGAGCCGCGGCCGGAGATCTTGCCGTCGTCATGCGCTGCCTCTGTGAAGCCCATGGAAATGCCGGCGCCGACTGCCGCCGACAGGCCGATCAGGAAAGTGGACCAGGTGTTCTGGGTGGCAAAGGCAGCCGCGAAGATCGGCGCCAGCGTCGAGACCGAACCATCCATCAGGCCGGCAAGGCCCGGCTGGACATAGGTGAGAATGAACTGGCGGCGGGCGCCTTCATCCTCCTCCGCCTTGGCATCGGCCGAAACATGCTTGCCCTCCAGCATGCGGGCAATATCCTCGTGGCCCTCTTCCGCGAGCGCGAGATCGCCCAGCAGTTTGCGCGTCGAGGCATCGGAGACGCGCTTTGCCGCCTCGCGGTAGAAACGTGCGGCCTGGCGTTCCATCGCCTCGCCTTCCTCGCGCATCCTGTCGAGCGTGAGTGTCTTGCGCAGCCAATCGGGCTTGCGCTCGTAAAAGCCGCGGACATGCTCGCGCCGGATCAGCGGAATGCGCTCGCCGAACCGCGCACGGAACATCTCGATGAGCATGTTCTTGTGGGTCTGCTCCACCTCCGCCATGTCGTCGAAGACCTGTGCCGAGGCCGGTGCGTGCGGCCGTAAAATATCGGCATAGGACATGTAGATGCGCGCATCATCTTCCTCCGAGGCAATGGCAAGCGCGAGGATTTCCTGTTCGCTCAACGTGTCGAAGGATCGCTTGGAGGTGGAGAAGAGGCGCAGCATGACGGAATTCCCTGTTTAGAATTATTCTAATTATAAACTTGTCTGGAAAAAGCAAGGGGCTTCCATCGTCGCACCGCATTGGCCGCCCATAACGGCCCCTGCGGTATCGGCATACATGCAGAGACCATACAGCCTGGCGGCGGTCTTGAAATTTTCACTTGCCGAGATTGCCGGAAACGGATGGATAAACGGATGGCGGATACCAGATTGCATTCGCCGGACAGAGGCAGCAGGGGACAATCAGATGAAGCGCAGAGATTTCTTCCGCAAGACGGCAACCAACAGTGCCGGCGCGGTTGCGGCGACCGCCCTTGTTAGCCCGCTGGTCGCCCCGTTGATCCCCCCTTTCGCCACGCCCGCCCTTGCCCAGTCGAGCCCCAGGATCAGCTGGCGGATGGCATCCTCCTTTACCAAGACGACGGATATCCTGTTTGCCGGCGCAACCGATATTGCGACAAGCGTTTCCGAAGCGACGGACGGCAATTTCACTATCGAGACCCTGGCCGCAGGCGAGGTCGTGCCGGGACTGCAGGCGACCGATGCGGTCGCCAACGGCACCGTCGAGATGGCGCATACATCGAGCTACTATTCCGTCGCCAAGGACCCGACCTTCGCTCTCGCCACCGCCATTCCTTTCGGCCTCAATGCCCGGATGACCAATGCCTGGCTGACGATCGGCGGCGGCAACGAGCTCTTCAACGAATTCCTCGCACCGTCCAATCTCTATGCGCTGCCGGCCGGCAATACCGGCGCGCAGATGGGCGGCTGGTTCCGCAAGGAGATCAATACGGTCGATGACCTCAAGGGCCTGAAGATGCGCATCGCCGGCCTCGCGGGGCAGGTGATGCAGAAGCTCGGGGTCGTGCCGCAGCAGATGGCCGGCGGCGATGCCTATGCGGCACTGGAAAAAGGCGCGATCGACGCGGCGGAGTTCGTTGGCCCCTATGACGACCAGAAGCTCGGTTTCGTCCGGATCGCCAAATACTATTATTACCCCGCATGGTGGGAGGGCGGCCCGGCCGTGCACGCCTTCTTCAACCTCGAAAAATTCAACGGCCTGCCGAAAAGCTATCAGCGCATCCTCAAAGATGCCTGCGCCAACGCCAATACCAATATGCTGGCCCGCTACGATGCGAAGAACGCCAAGGCGCTGCGGCAACTGGTAAGCGACGGGGCCGTGCTGAAACCGTTCAACCAGCAACTGCTGGATGCGGCTCATAAGGCGGCACTCGAGGTCTATGCCGAAATTACCGCCAAGAACCCCTCGTTCAAGAAGATCTACGACGCCCAGCAGGCCTTCAAGAAAGACGGCTACCTGTGGGAGCAGATCGCCGACTACACTTACGACACCTATATGATGATCCAGCAGCGCAACGGCTCGCTTTGAGCGAAATTACCGGCGCGCATTCCAGCGGTGGATCTTGTCGCCATCATCTTCGGGTAAAGTCCCGAGGCTGACGGCGCTTGATGTGCAGCGTTTCGGCCGCGGCTTTTTAGATACCGTCCGTCATCGAAGCGGCTTCACCATGTCGACGATGGTAAAAACAGGCCGGGCCGGGTTGGGGCGGCGGCCCGTCTCGGTATAGCCGAGTTTGCGGTAGAGCCCGATATTCCGCTCCATCAGCGCGTTGGTATAAAGCGTCATCCGCTGCTTGCCGGACGCCCTTGCCCTATCTTCCATTTCAGACATCATCCTCGGACCGATGCCCTTGCCGGCATGATCGGGATCGACGGCAACGCTGAAGACCGTGTCTTCCTCATCGGCATATTCCATGACGATCAACCCGCAGACCGCCTCGCCTTCCTGCGCCAGAAACACAGTACCTGCGGCGATCCGCGGGACATAATCCTCCGTCAGCGGCACCGGGGGGTATTTCAAAACCGGTAGCCAGACCGCGTAAGCGCGCTCGGTCATATCCTTTACCACCGGAAGGTCGCCGGCTACGGCCTGTCTGATAATGATCGGCATGGTGCATCGGCTCCTTCTTTTCGAAGAAAAGATATGATGACGCAAGGCCCGCAATGTCCAGCGACGCCCAGCCGAACCGGTCGGGCAAAGCGCGCAAGACGGCGACCGATAGCCGGCTACAAAGGCGACAACAATCAGGCGGCGGCTTCGCTGCGGGCGTCGTCGCCGTTTGCGCCACGGCGCCAGTAGGCGACGACCATCATGCGGTCTTTCGGCAATTGCCAATCCTTCTTCAGGATGCGGCGGATCTCGCGGAAATCGGCAAATTCGCAACCGGCCCAGACAAAGGTATCGGCCGGCAGGTCGCCACGCTCGATGCCGGTCAGCACTGCCGTCAGCGCGCCCGTCGTGCCCGGATGGCTACCCTTGCGGAACAGCCAGTGGACCGTGACGTTGTCGCGCTCCAGCGGCACGATATCGGCCGGACCATCGACTTCGAGATAGATCGTGGCGCGGCTGTCGTCGGGCAGCATCTCGACGATACGGGAGATGGCGGGAATGGCGGTATCGTCTCCGAGCATCAGGAGATTGCGGGACGCGGGCCCGCCTTCACCGACCGGGCCGACAATGCCGACGAGATCGCCGGTCTTGGCGGTCTGGGCAAAAACTGCGGCCGGACTTGCGACGCCCGGATGCATGACGAAATCGATCTCGATCGTGCCGGCCTCGACGTCGATCTTGCGGATCGTATAGACGCGCACCGTCAGCTCGTCCTCGCCCTGCGGCCAGACGAGAAGGCCGTCCGTGCCCATGACCGGCCAGACCGGTGCGCGGTCCTTCGGCGGGATGAGGATGCGCAGATGCAGACCGCCCTCGGCAAAACGGGCAATATCGTCGCCCCAGAAGGTCAACCGCTGCATATGCGGGCCGACCCGATGGGAGGACAGGACAGTCAGCTCGCGGAAGAAGACCGGCGTGCCGCTCGTCTGGCCGTCACCCGTCCAGCGGATGCCCGAGGTCGTGCCCATGTGGCGCGAGACCTGAAGCGCAACGGTCATCTTGCAATAGGAAAGCGTCGTTTCGTCGGTGGCACGCACCACGAATGTGCAATGCTGATCGCCATGCACGAGATCGAGTTCGCCGTAATGCAGCTTGAACTGCACCATGCCCTTGGCCGGCCCTTCGGCCGGCGTGCCGATGACGGCTTCGGCATGTTCCTGCATCACCTGCTCGACAAGCAGTGCAATTTCCGGGTGGGCAATCGTCGCTTCGGCGCGAAGCGGGGCGGTCGATCGGTACAGGTCTGCCATGGCGCAAAACTCTTCATCTGATGCCGCGGCGTTTTCGTCACCCGCGATAAAACCGGACTGTCATTAGCAAGTTTTATTTTGCCATGCATCCCCTTTTGCGAAGGGCCGATCAAAAAACTTCGTCGCGCACTCCAGTTTTACCATCTGGCACACGAGAATAAGCAACGCGAACACAAAAAGCCCCGCCGGCAAAGCGCGGCGGGGCTTCAAGTTGTCTGCGACCTTGGTGACGTCAGCTGCCCGCATTGACGCGGTTATTCCCGACATTGGCGTTGGTCGACGCCGTCTTTCCGTCGGGGCTCTGGCCATAATAGGTACCGCCGAGATGGCCACCGGAACTGGTGTTTTCCACCTGTCGTTCGGCACGCTTGATTGCCTGTTTCGCGTCACTCTTGCTCATGTCTGCCTCCAGCTTTTCGGGGTTGGTGACAGGGAGCTAACCCATGCCGCGACATTATGTTCCGCAGATTCGCCATAGCCTCGCTTGACGAATCCCAGGTTCATCCATATTTGGAAACGATCATTTCCTATTTATGGTGTGCGCCTTGGATACCCTCACCACCGATACGGACGGCCCGAACCGCTCCCCCGTGGACGCTCCGAACAGGAGCGCCGGCCGGCCGCGCGAATTCGAGATCGACGACGCGCTCGACAAGGCGATCGTGGTGTTTTCCGAACGCGGCTATCACGCCACCTCGATCGCCGATCTCAAGGACGCGATGGGGCTGACCGCGGGCAGTCTCTACAAGGCGTTCAAGGACAAGAAGGCGATCTTTCTGGCCGCCTTCGACCGCTACAAGCAGGTGCGCAATGCGGCGCTGGCGCGGTCTCTGACACCGGGAACGACCGGTCGCGACAAGGTTCGGCTGGCACTTCATCACTATGCCGACAGCGCCCATGGCGATGCCGGGCGGCGCGGCTGCCTCGTCGTCGGAGCTGCCGTCGAACTCGCGCTCTTCGATCCGGAGACGGACGAGCGGGTCAAGCGTTCGCAATCGCGGCTGGAAGCCGTCTTCGACGGTCTGGTGCGGGAGGGCCAGGCCGATGGGACGGTGAGCCGCGATATCGATCCGGAACTGACGGCGCATCTTCTCTACGCCGTGGTTCAGGGTTTGCGGATTGCCGGCAAGTCCGGGCAGGACCGCGCCCGCGCGATAGCGACGGCAGAGGCGGCGCTGAAGATACTCGACTGACGATTTTCGACCGACGGCCAGAGGACATGATCCAGTGGCCGTAGACACTCTTTCAACTCCCTCCTCCCAGGAGCCATTCATGACCAGCCAAGCAACCCAACGGACCGCAGCCGACACGGCGACCGCGTCCGACGCACAGGCGGCATCCCCGCCGTCCACCTCCCAGTCGGCGGCGGCTGCCCCTTCCCCGGCCTCTTCTGCGCCAACCGGAACGCTTTCGTCCGGCATGGCCTTCATGATGGCGGCAGCCGCCGGCCTCGTGGTCGCCAACCTCTATTACGCCCAGCCGCTGGCCGGCCCGATCGCGGCGGCCATCGGCCTGCCGGAAAATCTCACCGGCCTGATCGTGACGCTGACCCAGATCGGCTACGGGCTCGGGTTGCTGTTTGCCGTGCCTCTCGGCGATCTCGTCGAGAACCGTCGGCTGATCGTCATCATGATCGGGGCGACCGTCGTGGCGCTTCTCGCCGCGGGGCTGTCGAGCACGCCGACGCCTTTCCTGATCGCAGCACTGGCGATCGGTGTCTCGTCGACTGCGGTGCAGATGATCGTCCCCTTCGCCGCAAGCCTTGCACCGGAGGAAAGCCGCGGCCGCGTCGTCGGCAACGTGATGAGCGGGCTGATGCTCGGCATCATGCTGGCCCGGCCGGCGGCGAGCTTCATCGCCCGCCTGTCCTCCTGGCATGTGGTATTCTTCATCTCGGCCGCGATCATGGTCGCCGTCGCCATCACGCTTGCACTGCGCCTGCCAAAACGCGTGCCCCAGACAAAACTCTCCTATCCGGCGCTGATCGCCTCGCTCGGGACGCTGTTCATGACCCAGCCGGTGCTGCGCCGGCGCGCCTTCTACCAGTTCTGCCAGTTCGCCGCCTTCAGCCTGTTCTGGACGGTGACGCCGCTGGTGCTGGCCGGACCGGGCTTCAACCTGACGCAGGGTGGCATTGCCATATTCGCGCTCGTCGGCGTGGCCGGCGCCATCGCCTCGCCGATCGCCGGGCGCCTGGCGGACCGCGGCTGGAGCAAGCCTGCAACCGCCTTCGGCATCCTGTCCGTTGCAGCCGGCTTCCTGATCACCCATATCGCGCCGGAAGGCTCGACCCTGGCGCTGATCCTGTTCGGCGCTGCCGCCGTGGTGATCGATTTCGGCGTGTCGATGACGCTCGTCACCAGCCAGCGGGCGATCTTTGCGCTCGGCGCCGATCTGCGCGCGCGCCTCAACGGCCTGTTCATGGCGACATTCTTCATCGGCGCCGCCATGTCGTCGGCGATCGGCGCCTGGGCCTTTGCCGAGGGCGGCTGGCTCGCTGCCTCGATGATCGGCCTTGCGCTGCCCGTCGCCGGCTTCCTCTACTTCCTCACCGAAAAGCGGTGAGGAAAGCATTCGCCTCAACCTCAAACGGATGATCGATGATCGTAGCCCGCCTCACGGCGGGCTATTTCGTTGATGGAGACCGGCGCGCCCTGATCGTCATCCGGCGGCTCGTGAGAAGGATCTGTCCATGTCCGACAGGGAGCGTGGTTGGATCCTTGTGACAGGCACGAGGAGGACGACTTTGGGCCTGCGAGGTTCGCTGGTACCAGCCTCCATCCCCATCGCATGAAGGTCTGCGCCTGCGTCAGCCGATCCGTTTGTAAAACAGCGTCGTCGCGCAGAAACCGCCATCGGGCCATAATGCGTAATCGGGGATGACGCCGACGCGTTGCCAGCCGAACCGGGGGTATATCATTTCTGCTTCGCTGCCGGTCGCGGTGTCGAGCACCAGAAGCGTGCGGCCGCGGCCGGCGGCCTCCGCTTCCACCGCTGCCATCAATCTGCGCGAGAGGCCAAGGCCGCGGGCGCAACGGTGGACGAGGAGCTTCATCAGGTCGCCGCGATGCGGCTGGTTGGGTTTCGACGCCAGCCCCACCTGCACCGTGCCAACGACCCGGCCCTCAATTTCCGCCACCGCCAGAATGATGCCGCCGGCCTCCACCGCATCGGCGATCTCGTGCCAATAGCCTTCCGCATCGCTCGCCGCAAACGGCAGCATGAAGCCGAGCGAGGCGCCGCCATTGATGCAGTCGGACAGGGTCTCGGAAAGATCGGCATTGGCCGCGCGTGCCTGCCTGGCATCGAGAATGCGGATGGTGGGCTTGTTGTCTGGCGCAGTCACGGTTGTCTGTCCCTTTTACATGGTTGGAGCGGGATTGATCAGCGGCCACGATGCAGGATCACCGCATAGCGGGCCGGACGGTCGGATGGATTATGAAAATCGAAGGCGTCGCCGATATCCATGAACAGGCAATCGCCCGGTTGCAGCCGGTGTGTCACTTCCGGCAGGACCATGTGGAGCTCACCCTCGAACACCCAGATATGCTGCGTCAGCGCGCGGCTTTGCTCACGTGGCGGAAAGCTGACGCGGGCGCCGGGCGGGAACTCCACCTCGACGATATCGACCGGGCTCTGCATGCCGGGCGGCGAAACCGAGCGACGCAGATAGCCCGTCACCGGATCGCGCCACAACCGCTGCCCGCTGCGGCGCGACACGGGCGAGGTGGAGGGCTCGTCCGGCGCGAAAAAGGCAGACAACGTCAAGCCCAACCCCTCGCAGAGCCGCGCCAGAAGAGCCGCCGTCGGGCTCGCCTCGGCACGCTCGATGCGCGAGATCATCGCCCGGCTGACACCGGAGCGCGTTGCCAGCTCGTCCAGCGTCAAGGCTCCTGCCGCTCGCAGCGTCTTCAGCCGTTCGCCGATGGCAAGTTCTATTTCCGTATCGCTTGATTCCATGATTTGAGAATTACATTCCCCTATAATGGAATCAAGCTTTTTCATCGGCAGAGATCCAGGTCGGAGGAAAATTACAACCGATGCCGCTTCCGCGATAGCGGATGTCGATGCGCCTGCGCTAAAGCATAAGCTATCACAGGAATTTCGCACAGGTCGGGGGCGCTCGCATGGACGGTCAGACACCAGCCGATCAGGCACCAGACGGCCATTTGGCCAGCGGGAAGGCAGGCGACGGGCAGGCGGGCGACCATCAGGCAGGCGACGGGCAGGCCAAAATTGCGGCGTCGCCGCTGTCGATCGCCAGCATCGTGGTATCGATGACGATCGCCGCGATCGGCAGCGGCATCATGGCGACCTACGTGCCTTTCGAACTGACGCGGACCGGCGAAACCTGGGCAGCGAGCGCCGCCGTGCCGGCGCTCGCCTTCGGTGGACTGCTCGGCTGCGTGCTGGCCGGCCCGCTGATAAAGCGCGTCGGCCATGCGCGGCTGTTCTCCTGCTCGATGGCGATGGTGATCATCGGGGCGGTTCTGGTCGCCGCCGATCTGCCCGCCGCATGGTGGGTTCTGGCACGCGCCATCTATGGGGCCGCATCGAACGTCAACTTCATCATCGCCCAGAGCTGGCTCAATCATGCGGCGTCCAACGAATGGCGCGGGCGGGCGATGTCGTTCTTCTATATGGCCTTCGTTCTGGGGCTTGGAGCCGGCGCGCTGGTCTTCGGCCAGATCCCGACCAGCGGCAATCTAGCGCCGCTCGCCGTCATCCTGGTGACGGCGCTCTCCATCCTGCCGATCGGGCTGACGCGCCTGCCGAACCCACCGGCACCGGCAAGCGTCAACGTCAACATCAGAAAAGCCTGGAAGATCTCTCCCGTCGGACTTGCGGGCGTTCTGGCGTCGGGCGGGCTGTCCATGGTGGTGCAGGGTTTCACGCCGATCTATGCCTCCACCAATGGCGTGTCGCAGGGCAATGTGGCGCTTCTGATGTTCGTTATGCAGACCGGTCTTCTCTTCGTCCAATACCCGCTTGGCATGCTGTCGGACAGGATGGACCGGCGCTATGTGCTGCTCATCACCTGCATGCTGATCGTGATGGCCGGTTTCGCCGCCTTCTTCTCCTCTTTTGCGGCGCTGTCGCTGCTGATGATCACGTTCCTGGTTTTCGGCGGCTCGGTCGAGACCGTCTATTCGGTGGCGAATGCGCATGCCAACGACCGGGCCGACCCCGGCGATTTCGTACCGCTCTCCTCGACGCTGCTCGTCGCATGGTCGACGGCTGCAACGATCGTGCCGCTTCTGGTCACGATGATCTCGCCATTTTCAGGCCCGCGCACCTTCATCGTCGCCGCGATGCTGGTGGCGGTGGCCTATGGTCTTTTCATCCTGCGGCGGCTGAAGGAGCGGGCGCCGGCGCCGGAAGCGGAGCGCGAAAGCCACGAACTTCGAACCGCGCAGATGCCGAACGCGGCGATCATCACGGATCCGGAAGGCGGCACGGGCGCGAAATAGGCGCGCAATAGCGGCAAATCCGGCCGTTATGCTGAACGAAGCCTTATCTTTCCGCTTTGCGGGGAAGATTCGCACTGCTATATGCGCGAGCCATGAGCACCTCGTCCCGCACGCCCCTTGACCATATCCGCAACTTCTCGATCGTGGCGCATATCGACCACGGCAAATCGACGCTTGCCGACCGGCTGATCCAGTCCACCGGCGGCCTTGCCGAACGCGACATGTCGGAACAGGTCCTCGACTCGATGGATATCGAGCGCGAGCGCGGCATCACCATCAAGGCACAGACCGTTCGCCTGCATTACAAGGCGAACAACGGCGAGACCTATGTCCTGAATTTGATCGACACGCCCGGCCACGTGGACTTCGCCTATGAAGTGTCGCGTTCGCTATCGGCCTGCGAAGGTTCGCTGCTCGTCGTCGATGCCTCCCAGGGCGTCGAGGCGCAGACGCTTGCCAACGTCTATCAGGCGATCGACAACAATCACGATCTGGTCACAGTCCTCAACAAGATCGACCTCCCGGCGGCCGAGCCCGACCGGATCAAGGAACAGATCGAGGAAGTGATCGGCATCGATGCCTCCGACGCAGTGATGATCTCGGCCAAGACCGGCCTTGGCATTCCCGACGTGCTGGAAGCGATCGTCAACCGTCTGCCGCCGCCAAAGAGCGATGTCGGCGAGAAGGGACCGCTGAAGGCGCTGCTCGTCGACAGCTGGTACGATACCTATCTCGGCGTCATGGTTCTGGTGCGCGTCATCGACGGCGTGCTTTCGAAGGGCCAGACGATCCGCATGATGGGCACCGGCGCCAAGTATCAGGTCGAGCGCGTCGGCGTGCTGACGCCGAAGATGCTGGCGGTCGACAGTCTCGGCCCAGGCGAGATCGGCTTCATGACCGGCTCGATCAAGGAAGTGGCCGATACCCGCGTCGGCGATACGATCACCGAAGACAAGCGGCCGACCGCACAGGCGCTGCCGGGCTTCAAGCCGGCGCAGCCCGTCGTGTTCTGTGGCCTCTTCCCGGCCGACGCCGCCGATTTCGAAGATCTTCGCGCTGCGATGGGCAAGCTTCGCCTCAACGACGCGTCCTTCTCGTTCGAGATGGAAAGCTCAGCCGCACTCGGCTTCGGCTTCCGCTGCGGCTTCCTCGGCCTGCTGCATCTCGAAATCATCCAGGAGCGGCTGGAGCGCGAGTTCAACCTCGATCTCGTCGCCACCGCGCCTTCGGTCGTCTACCAGATGACGCTGACCGACGGTACGGAACTCGAGCTTCACAACCCGACCGACATGCCGGACGTGGTCAAGATCGAACAGATCCGCGAACCGTGGATCAAGGCGACGATCATGACGCCGGACGACTATCTCGGTGGCATCCTGAAACTGTGCCAGGACCGCCGCGGCATCCAGACGGAACTCACCTATGTCGGCACCCGCGCGATGCTGACCTACGAATTGCCGCTCAACGAAGTGGTGTTCGACTTCTACGACCGCCTGAAGTCGATCTCGAAGGGCTATGCCTCGTTCGACTACAACATCATCGACTACCGCGCCGGCGACCTCGTGAAGATGTCGATCCTCGTCAATGGCGAGCCGGTGGATGCGCTCTCGATGCTGGTGCACCGTTCGGCAGCTGACCGCCGCGGCCGCGGCATGTGCGAGAAGCTGAAGGAACTCATTCCGCCGCACATGTTCCAGATCCCGATCCAGGCGGCGATCGGCGCCAAGGTGATCGCCCGCGAAACGGTGCGCGCCCTGCGCAAGGACGTGACGGCCAAGTGCTACGGTGGTGACGCCACCCGCAAGCGCAAGCTTCTGGAAAAGCAGAAGGAAGGCAAGAAGCGCATGCGGCAGTTCGGCAAGGTCGACATTCCGCAGGAAGCGTTTATCGCAGCCTTGAAGATGAACGACGAGTAAGGCGGTCCTCCCGTCGTTCCATCCGACCAGAAAGCCTCGTTTTCGCCATCCTCGCCCCGTGGCGAGGATCAAAACACGTCACGATGGCGGTAAGCAGATCCTCTAAACAAGCCAGAGGATGACGGAGGAGAGGCTTTCTGCGTCATTTTCATCGGCTCGCAATCGCGCTATGCTCGTCCGCGACACCCGGAGGCTGAAGCCATGACGCGGCATGCCAAGATTTCATCCGATGCCAAGCCTGATGATGCATTGCTCGAAGAAGCGCAGGCCCTGAAGATCGAGACCGTCGGTCTTGATGCTGCGGGCCTCAAGACCGCGGTGCGCAAGGAGAAGGAGCGGCTGTTCCTCATCGAGAACGCCGAGGCGATCCGTTATTCCAACGAATACGTGGAGACGCACGGGTTGCCGCTCGCCAAATACCGGCTGTTCTGATGGCACGGTTCGATGTCTATCGATTGAAGACCGATCAGGCACTGGCGATGGATATCCAGGCCGATTTGCTAGACAGGCTGGAGACGCGGATCGTCATCCCGCTTCTCTGCATCGATGACTTCGCGGAGCCTGTGATGCGCCTGAACCCGAGAGTGGCGATCGATGGCACAGTTTATCACCTGATAACCCACATGATGGGTAGTATCCCGGTCAAGGAGATTGCCGGTACAGTTGGCAATCTCTCGGCCCAGTATGACGAAATCGTCTCGGCGGTGGATCTTCTGTTCCAAGGCTTCTAAGCCTCAACCTCAAACGCCGCGCATCAAACCGCCATCCACCTTCAAATTCTGCCCGGTGATATAGCCCGCCCCTTCCGACAGCAGGAACGCCACGGTGGCGGCGATCTCGTCGCTCGTGCCGTAGCGACCCATGGGCACGCTGGCGCGGCGTTCGTCGGTCTGCGGCAGGCTGTCGATCCAACCCGGCAGGACGTTGTTGATGCGGATATTGTCGGGAGCATAGGTATCGGCAAAAATCTTCGTATAGGCGGAAAGGCCGGCGCGGAAGACGGCCGATGTCGGGAACATCGCCGCCGGCTCGAAGGCCCAGGCGGTGGAGATATTGACGATCGCGCCCGACTTCTGCGCCTGCATGATCGGCGTCACCAACCGGACGGGGCGCACGACGTTCATCAGATAGACGTCCATGCCGGTGTGCCATTGCTCGTCGGTGATGGCGGTTATCTCGGCGCGGGGGCCGTGGCCGGCGCTGTTGACCAGCGCATCGATGCGGCCCCACTTTTCCATCGTCAGGTCGACGAGGCGCTGCAGATCGTCGTTCGACTGGTTGGAGCCGGTGACGCCGAGACCGCCGAGTTCTGCCGCCAGGGCCTCTCCCTTGCCGGACGAAGA
Organism: Neorhizobium sp.; assembly: GCA_028283725.1. GTDB lineage: Bacteria > Pseudomonadota > Alphaproteobacteria > Rhizobiales > Rhizobiaceae > Neorhizobium. The sequence continues at coordinate 1,687,200 of JAPWKC010000004.1, forward strand.
CAGGATGGCGACCTTGTAACCGTCGGCCGCAAGCCTGCGTGCCGAGGCCGCTCCCATGCCGCTGCCGCCCGCCGTGACGATTGCTACCTTTACAACTGACATGACCTGCTCCTCCTGATCGATTTCTCGACCATGATTAGCAGCTTTCTGCCGGTCCGGCATCGCGATCGCGCATGAAGCACCTTGAAAAATGATGTCGGTCTTTCGCCGCTTGCTCTTGCGACGAGGATGGAGACCGGGCGCGCGAGAGCAAGCGGCCGGCGATCGCCCGGTGCTACTCGGCCACCGCCCAGTCCGGCCCGATGCCGCGGCCGCTGACCAGCCAGGCGAGGCTGACATCGAGCACGGCGGCGACGGTGTCGAGATGACCGGCGATCGGCTCGGCGCGGTCGTTTTCCCAAGACGCCCAGACATCCTCGTGGACGCCAGCCATATCGGCCGCTTCCGGGATCGTCACCTCGCAGGCATCACGCGCCAGCGACATGCGCCCGCCGATCGTGTCGTCGCTCGGGATGACATCTTCCATGCCGTCGATGAACATTGTTTTGAGGTCCTTGTTCGCTTGGTCACTCGCAAGAGAGGATGCGGACCTTATCAAGCCCGCATCCGCCAGACGCCGTCGATCAGCCCTTTTCGGCGCCGTCGGCAAGCCAGGCCTTGATCTGATCCGGGTGGTCGGCGATGTATTTGTCGACCGCTGCGTCATAAGAGGTCTTCTGGGCGTCGAACATCGCAGCCTCCAGATCCGGGAGCGGCAGCTTCATGCGCGACAGGAAGGCGGCCGCCTTGGGGTTTTCAGCCTTGAAACCCTTGTGCGCCAGAACATCCACGTGTTCTGCCTCGCCCAGCGACGACTTCGGATCGGCGATGTAGCGCAGCTCGTATTTGCCGAACATCCAGTGCGGGCTCCAGGCGGTGGCGACGAACCACTTGTTGGTCCTGATATCGCGATCGACCGTCGTAAGCATGCCGGCCTCGCTCGAGACCTGCAGCTTGTACTTGGAGAGGTCGTAATCCTTCAGCGCCTTTTCCGACAGGCGAGTAAGGCCAGCGCCCGGATCGATGCCTGCGACGGTGCCGGCAAGCTTTTCCTGCACTTCGGGTTTCTTCAGATCCTCGATCGAGGAAATCTCGCTTTCGGGAATGTATTTCGGCACGACCCAGCCCAGCTTGGCGCCATCATATACCGTGCCCAGCGTCTCGACGCGGTTCTTGACGCGCTTGTAGTAGTCGGCATGGGTCGCGGGCAGCCAGGCCATCATCATGGCGTCAATATCGCCGCGGCTGACGCCCTGATAGAGGGGCGCGACATCGGTCTGCACCAGTTCGACCTTCTGGCCGAGCTTGTCCTTGATCAGCTTGGCGGCAAGCTTGGTGACGAATTCGGCATCCGACCATGCGGCCCAGCCGATCTTGACGGTCTTCTGTTCATCTGCGGCAGAGGCCGTGACCGGTGCGGCCATGGTGCCGCCGAGGATCGCTGCGGCAAGGCCGAGCGTCGCGAAAGTCTTCAACATGCATGCTCCTTTTGGGAGTTGGTGTGCGGCACGCCGGTGATGGCGCGCCATGGAAAGGATGTCCGGCAAAGGTTCAGGTAGCGGGAACGGCCGAGACCGGTGGTGCGGAGACTGCGGTGCTGCGACGGCGCAGCAGCGACTGAAGCACGCTTGCACGGCCCGAACCGAGGCTCTGGGTGAGGCGGTCGAGGATGACGGCGAGAACGACGACGGCAAGACCGCCTTCGAAGCCGGTGCCGACATCAAGACGCTGGATGCCGGTCAGAACCGTGTTGCCGATGCCACCGGCGCCGATCATCGAGGCGATGACCACCATGGACAGCGACAGCATGATCGTCTGGTTGATGCCGGCCATGATCGAGGGCATGGCGTTCGGCAACTGCACCTTGAACAGAAGCTGGGCGCGGGTGCAGCCGAAGGCATTGCCGGCCTCGATGAATTCCGCATGTACCTGACGGATGCCGAGATTGGTCAATCGCACGACCGGCGGCATGGAGAAAATCACGGTGGCGATTGCCCCCGGCACGGCGCCAAGCCCGAAGAACATCGCTGCCGGAATGAGGTAGACGAAGGCCGGCATGGTCTGCATCAGGTCGAGGATCGGCCGCACGATGGTGGCGACCGTATCCCTGCGGGCCATGGCGATGCCGAGCGGCAGGCCGATGACCATCGCCATCAGGGTGGAGGCAATGACAAGCGACAGCGTTTCCATCATCGCGCCCCATAGGCCCATATGGGTTACGAGATAAAGCGCCACGCCGGTGAAGACGGCAAAGCCGACGCCGACACGCCAGAGCGACAAGAGGACGAGGATGGCAATGCCAAGCGGCATGGGAATGGCGACAAGTCCCGATTGAATGCCGCCGGTAACGAAGCCGATCACGGCTGCGATCAAATCCAGCGCGGGCGAAAAGTTGTCGAGGACATAGTTGACGGCCGTGTCCACGGCGCCACCGATATCAAAGTTCATGGGAAGTTTCCGATCGATTGGGTGCTCGTTCGCGGGCGATCAGCTTTTCGGCGATCAGCCGGCGCGGTCGAGCGTTTCGAGAAGGGCGGATTTGCTGATCGAGCCGATATAGCGGTTGCCATCATCGACGACCGGCACCGGCCAGGGACTGGCCGCCACCTTGCCAAGCACGTTGGACAGCGTCTCGGACGCGTCGATCGTCTCGACCTCGGGCAGGAAGGCGTGGCGATAGGCATCCGCCTGAGTGGCTTGCGGCGTCGCCTGAAGCCCCTGCCCGCCCGTTTCGCCGACGAGCGCGGCGGCGGCCTTGCGCTCACGCAGCCTTTCGACCAGCGAGGCCTGACTGACCATGCCGTGATAGCGCTTGTCGCGGCCGATGATGATCGCATAATCGCGATCGTAGCTCTTCATCCGCTCCAAGGCTGCCGCAGCCGACACGCCCTGCCGCTCGATGATCGTCACCTGGTTCTTGCGGGCGATATCGCCGGCCTTGAACACCTGGCTCACATCGACATTGCGGAAGAAGGAACGGACATAATCATTGGCCGGGCTCATGACGATCTCGTCCGGCGTGCCGACCTGCACGACATTGCCGTTCTGCATGATGCAGATGCGGTCGCCGATGCGCATCGCCTCATCGAGATCGTGGCTGACGAAGACGATGGTGCGGCTATGCTCGGCCTGAAGGCGGACAAGCTCATCCTGCATTTCGGTGCGGATCAGCGGATCGAGGGCGGAAAAAGCCTCGTCCATCAGAAGGATGCCCGGTTCTGCAGCAAGCGCGCGGGCAAGACCCACCCGCTGCTTCATGCCACCGGACAGCTGGTCGGGACGGCTTTCCGCATAGCCGTCGAGACCGACGGCCGTCAGAGCGGCAAGCGCCTTTTCCTTGCGCTCGGCCTCGCCGACGCCGGCCACTTCCAGCCCGAAGGCGGCATTGTTCAGGACGGTGCGGTTGGGAAGCAGGGCAAAGGACTGGAAGACCATGCCGATATTGCGACGGCGGACCGCGATCAGTTCGCGGCGCGACATTTTCGTAATGTCCTGGCCATCGATCTCGATCGAACCCGCAGTCGGCTCGATCAGCCGGTTTAAAAGCCGCAGAAGCGTGGATTTGCCCGAACCCGAAAGGCCCATGATGACGAAGATCTCGCCGGCCCTGATGTCGAAGCTCGCATCGTTGACGCCGACCGAACAGCCGGTGGCCGCGTGAATTTCCTGTTTCGTCTTTCCGGCGCGAACCATGTCGAGCGCCTTGTCCGGCCTTTCGCCGAAAATCTTGTAGACGTTCTTGAGACTGATCTTGGTCGAAGCCGGTTCAACCGGCGCGTCATTTTCAGTTGTAAAAGCCATAAATCTCTCGGCCAGGACTCGATAGTCCGGGCAAACTCCTTGTCGTTTTCAGCCCAATGAGACCGATGTAGAAACATCGATCTTCTTTTGTTTAACTCGTTCGATCACAGTCACTCCGAGACGTTTCAAACATCGATCGGAGATGATCGTCTTCATGTCGCGATATCGGGAAACAATACCCCAGCGAGACAACGTGAATGTTGGATCCACTCGTCTTCTGCGACCCCAGCAGCCATGCTCGGCTAAGACAGTTTTAGGGTCCGGCATGCTGGATGTCCACAAATTCGGCGCATTTTTTCTGATGCGGCCAATGTTTCATTTGCGCCATTGACAGCTGCATCCACTGTGGGGCAACGCATCCCGGACGCTCGAACACCGCAGTAAAAAAGACTTCACGACTTCGTGAAATCAACCACTGATTGCCGAAAAAGCAAGAAGGCCGCCTGCCTTCCGGCAAGCGACCCATCTCAAACGTGCATATCGTGGCGGGTATTACCGCCATCGGCTGGCCGGCATGTTAAGGCTGGCTCGTACCACCGGTACCGCCATTGGCCGGAGCGGCAGGCGCAGCGTTATTGCCGGCCGGCGGGGTTGCCGGTGTCATCGGAGCCGGGGCCGGCGTCGTCTGGGTCTGTGCCGGCGGCGCGGTCGATGATGTGGTCGTCTGGTCGGTGGCGGTGCTGCCACCCATCTGCGACCAGACGAAGGCACCGACGACGACGACTGCCAGAATGGCGACCCAGGTTACCCAGGACGAGCGTTTCTGACGGACATCCGTCGTATTGCGGAGGTCCGGAGTACGAAGGTCCGGACGGTTGGTCTGATTGGGATCGTAAGCCATGGAATGTTCCTCCTTCCAGCCGATACAATGCCTGCGGGAGATATTGGTTCCAAAGCACGCCATGGAGGAATTGACGAAGAAATTCGGCCACCGCTTCCCCCGTTTGGCAAAACTGCCGTACAAGATGGCAGGGAGAGCCGCATTGCGCGGCGGCGTGTCGGTGCGGCCGCGCCATGGACTATGGCGGGCGCCGGACGCACGATGGGAGCGACGGGAGGATGCGGACATGACCGGAGAAACGATCGGGATCATCGGCCTCGGGCGGATGGGCAGCGCGATGGCAAAGCGGCTTTCGGGCCTCGGTTTTCGCGTCTCGGGATGGAGCCGCAGCGGCATCCGGGCAGAGAAGGCCGTATCGCTCGGCCTCACGCCGATGGCCGAGATTGGAGCGCTTGCCGCGGCAAGTGACATCATCATCTCCTCCCTCATCGATGATGAAGCCGTCGATGCGGTGATGCGGGCCCTTGGCCGCCTGCCGCTTTCCGGCAAGCTCATCGTCGAAACGAGCACGATCAGCCCGCAGACGCTTCGCGCCCATGCGGCAGCGATATCGGCGGCAGGCGCGCAGCTTCTCGATGCACCGATCTCGGGCGGACCGGAAACCCTGCTCGAAGGGCGCGCCGGGCTCTATATCGGCGGATCAGCGGATGATTTCGAGCGGTTCCGGCCGATTGCCGACCATCTCTCCGACCGGGTCCACCATATCGGCCCGCTCGGCGACGGGCTTTCGGCAAAACTCGTCAACAACATGATGCTGATCGGACTGTGGCAGACGATGAAGGAAGCGATCACTCTGGGTGCCAAGGCGGGCCTGCCCGCCGATCGGATGATCGCGGTGATTGCGGGCAGCCCAGCGGCGAGCCCGGCACTGAAAAGCCGCCTGCCGATCATCACCGGCGAGAGTGAGGCGGTGGGTTTTCCGGTATCCGGCGCCATCAAGGACGCCCGCGTGGTGCGCGATTTCGCCGACAGGCTCGGCATTGCCATTCCCGCCACCGCCGCCTCGCTTGCCAGTTTCGAGCGCGTGGCGGCCAATGGCCATGCCGACCGCGATCTGGCGACCATGGTGCGGGTGGCACTGGTGGAGGCGGAACGGGACCGGGCAGACGCGGCCGACACGGAATAGAGGCGACGGAGACGGGAGAGAGCGGATGACGACTGGAACGGAGCAGACAGGCACGGCCGTAAAGCCGCATATCACCATTCTTTACTGCACCCAGTGCAACTGGCTGCTGCGGGCCGGATGGATGGCGCAGGAGCTTTTGCAGACATTCGGTGATTCGCTCGGCGAGGTCGGCCTCATTCCCGGAACCGGCGGCGTGTTCGAAATCCGGCTCGACGGCGCGCTTTTGTGGGAGCGCAAGCGCGACGGCGGATTTCCCGGCCCGAAAGAGCTGAAACAGCGGGTGCGCGACGTGATCGACCCCGATCGCGACCTCGGCCATGTCGACCGCGGCCACGGCCGGACCGAGAGCGAAAACGGCAGCTAAAAGCATGCTCCCACATGTTTTTTCGCAACTGACACAGAAAGTTCAAAAACGCTGTTGACAGTTCGGGCCTGCCCCCGTAAATCGCTCCTCGTCGCCCAGATGGCGGAATTGGTAGACGCGCCAGCTTCAGGTGCTGGTACCCGAAAGGGTGTGGAGGTTCGAGTCCTCTTCTGGGCACCATTTCCCTTCGATCACTACCATGATCGAAATTTCCCGATGAAAATGTGATTGTGAAATCAACCCCTTACGGGGAACCGGTTGATGCCGTCCATTTTGTCGCGATGCGACTTCCGACATTTTGAACGACCTTTCGCTTATGCTGGCGAAGCTTCCGCGAGCCACGCTTGCGACCGCCGTCGGCGGTCAATTCCCGAAGGATCAAACGTCCTGCCGGCGGTGCGTTCAAGCTGGTGCAAATGCCCATGCGGCCGTGGATGAAGACGTGCGTCGGACGTCGAGGCGGGGCCGCGGGATGGTGCCTCAGCGGGGCAGATCATAGGGGTGAAGACCCGGCACCCACTGGGTATTCGGCATCTGCGTGCCGCGATAGGTGACGCCGCTCTTTGTCTTGCAGGTATAGATGCGCGTCGGCTCTATATCGCCGAACAGGCTGCCGTAATAGCCGCGGTGACGATAGACATCCTCGATATCGCTGCTGCACTTGTAGTCGTCCTTCTTGACGACCTCTTCCTGCGGCACGACGCCGGGAAGATCCTTGTAATAGCTCTCGTTCGACTTGGAAAAGATGTTGCGATCCGCGGCAAAGACCGATGCCGGGAGGCTCGCCACGACAATCACGGCCGCAAGCATTGCAGCAGGCAGGATCCAGGCACCCTTCGGCATCGTCTCAAACTCCTTATCCTCGACCCTTGGCGAACACGGTTCACATATGCATCGGGCCGCCGCCATACTACCGGAGGACGGCCACGTTTGCGTGATCATCCCCCTTCGCCGTCATCCGTTTCAGGCGATGCGCCGGTAGCCGGTCGGCCGTTCGTAGAGCCAGCCGATGCGCTCGACCGCGGCATCGAAATTCTCCCGAGACACCGTCATCGTGTGGCCGTTGGCGTGGAGAATGGTCTCCTCATCTTCCATGATCGCCACATGGCCCTTCCAGAAAACGAGATCGCCGCGGCGAAGTTCCTCGCGCGAGATCGATGCGCCGAAACCCGCCTGCATGTCGCTGTCGCGCGGCGCGGATTTGCCCGCCATCATCAAAGACAGCTGCACCAGGCCCGAACAATCGATGCCGAAGCCTGAACGGCCACCCCAGAGATAAGGTGTTTCGAGGAAACGGCCGGCAATCGCGACATAGTCGGCATCGGCGATCTCTCCGACGGGACGGCAGTGATTGGCGATGACGGCGCCGCCGCCTGGCAGGGTGAAATACCGGGTACCGCGGGTTTCAGCCTCTCCGGTGACGGTGATGCGGCTGCCGATCGACAGCGCCTCGACCACCGGTTTGCGAAGCTCGGCTTGCGGATAGACGAAGGTGCGTGGCGCGGAAATCCAGTGCGTCGCGGTTGCGGCAGCAGAAAGCATCGCTTCCGGCAGATAGCCGACATAGCCATCCTGATCGGCCTGCACCCAGGCAAAGCCATCACAGCGATCGAAGACGCGGACGGTTTCACCGAAGAGCAGTTCGGTATCGATGCCGCGCAACAGATCCGGCACCGGGCGCAACTGGGCGACAGGCACGGCGATGCAGGCGGCTTCGCCCTCGGCGAAGCGTTCGGCCTCGACCTGTCCCTTCAGCCGCGCATCGGCGAGGTCGGGACGGAAGGCGTGGAGGCGGCGATCGAATTGTGCAGTCATGGCGATACTCGATGGTGAGGTGTTGGCGTGTCGGCGGGATCCGTCCGGCAAGATCATGACGGCAACCGGGCTTCGCGGATAATAAGGTCGCCCAGCGTTTCAAGATAGAGGGCGCCAGCAACCGTGCGCTTGATCACTACGTTGCGGCGATCCTTGTCGTCACGCTCGCGATCGACGAGGCCGGCGGCGCCCATCGTATCCAGCGCGCGTGTGACGACCGGCTTGGTGACGCCGAGCGTGGCGGCAAGCCCGCGCACCGTGTGGGGCGGCGGCACGAGATAGATCTGCAACAGGATCGCCATCTGGCGCTGGGTAAGGTCACGATTTTCCAGCACCTGCCGTGCGACAGGCGTGTCGATGCCGCTTGCGCCCGGCTGTCGGACGAGGCCGAGAGAGACGCGGCGCCACAGGCCAAGCGCTTCGGTGGCCGTCAGTTCTGCCGGCATGGAGATCTCCCTGTTATCGGCAGGGCGATTGCGTGTGTGGCTCCCTCCCTCCGGCCTGACGGCGATCTCCACCATAAAGGGGAGACAACCGGTGGCATCCGTCCGTTCAGCGGCGAAGCGGAACGGTGCGGATCGGCCGGCTCAAGCCCCATCTCCCTTTGTGGAGCGGGAGGAGGCGTGTTTGCACGTAATCGCCCTGCATTGTCGCAGGGACGTTATCCGAAGGGGCGTTACCGTTTCGTTTCGCAGCCGTTACGCTTTTGCGGCCATATCACGAATGACGCCATAGAGAGCGCGGATGGCGAAAGCCTCGCCGCCGACGGGGGCATGCGGCTTTTCGGCCGGCACCCAGGCATAAATGTCGAAATGTGCCCAGCTTTTCGTTTCCGTAACGAAGCGCTTGAGGAAGAGTGCCGCGGTGATGGCGCCCGCCATGCCGCCGCCCGGCGCGTTGGTGATATCGGCCGCACGCGAGCGCAGATCCTTGTCGTAACCCATCCATAGCGGCAGGCGCCACATCGGGTCGGTCTCCTCAGCCGACGCCTTGCCAAGCCTTGCCGAGAGCGCCTCGTCATCGGTGAAATAGGGCGCGAGATCGGCGCCGAGCGCAACGCGGGCGGCTCCCGTCAGGGTCGCCATGTCGATCATCAGGTCGGAGGGCGTCTCGTCGGCATAAGCCAGCGCATCGGCCAGAACCAGACGCCCTTCCGCGTCCGTATTGTCGATCTGCACCGTGATGCCCTTGCGGCTCTTGTAGATATCGCCCGGCCGGAAGGCATCGCCGGCGATGGAATTTTCAACGGCCGGAACCAGCACGCGCAGGTCGATATCAAGGCCTGCATCCATGATCATCAGCGCCAGACCCATGACATTGGCCGCACCGCCCATGTCTTTCTTCATCAGCCCCATGCCGGCCGCGGTCTTGATGTCGAGGCCACCCGTATCGAAGCAGACGCCCTTGCCGACGAGGGTGATGCTCCTTGCCGGCTTTTTGCCCTTCGGGCTCCAGCGCATTTCGAGAAGGCGCGGCGGCGTGGTGCTGGCGCGGCCGACGGCATGGATCAGCGGAAAGTTCTGCTTAAGGAGCTCGTCACCGACGATTGCCGTGACGGTCGCGCCGTAATGCTCTCCAAGCGCGCGAAAGGCCTGCTCCAGATCGGCAGGGCCCATATCGTTGGTCGGGATGTTGACGAGATCGCGCACCAGCGTGACGGCTGCGGCCTTGCGCTCGACATCGGCGCGATCGGTGGCTGGCGAAGGCAAAAGCCGGACGCCCTTCTGCTTGTCGCTGCGATAGCGGGCAAAGGTGTAGGCGCCGAGGGCGAAGCCGAGCGCCACCTGTTCGCCTGTCAGTGCCGTGGTTTCGACCTGCCAGTCGCCGGCCGGCAGGAGTTTCGACAGACGGCCAGCGGCGAAGGGCTGTTCGGCGGGATTGCCGCCAAGGCCGAAGAGCGCCGATTTGACCGCGCCGTCGGCTCCCGGAACCAGAAGAAGGCTGCCGGCCTCGGCGGCGAAACCCGCAGCCTTAGCCCAGGCGAGCGCTGCGGCATCCGGGCCCTTGCCGTTCACCTGCGCCGCATCGAGATCGGCCGGCGTGACGGCGTAGACGGTCTTCGCCACGGTGCCTTCGGCGGCGAAAACGGAGGGGCGTTCGATGAATTGGTGAAGGGTCATGGCCGGCCTTTGCAAGCGTCTGGAATCATTCGTCTTAACGATCTGTTAGGGTTAACAGTTTATTGACTTCAAGGAAACGCGCTAGTTGCCCGGAGCCTTCGCGAGCCGAAGAGGACCGGGCCGGACCCGACGAGATCGCCGATGACCGCTGCCCGACGCCACAGATTGCTGACGACGAACCTCCTGAAGGCCACGACGCTTGCCGCCATCGCCCTTTCGGTCGCAAGCTGCGCCACGAACTCGGCCAAGGATCCGACGACGACCGGATCGATCCCGACGGTTTCAACATCGGCACCGCTCGACAGGATGGACAGCGCAGAGCTTGCCAATGCCGAACGCTCGATCGGCGCCGCCTATGTGAAGAGCCCGAAGGACAAGGATATCGGCATGCGCTATGCCACCGTTCTCGGCATGACCGGCAAGAACGGGCAGGCACTTGCCGTCATGCAGCAGGTGGCGATCGCCCATCCGAACGACCGCGACGTGCTTTCGGCCTATGGCAAGGCACAGGCAGGCGCCGGCCAGTTGCAGCAGGCGCTCGCCACGATCGACCGGGCGCAGACGCCCGATCACCCCGACTGGCGGCTCTATTCCGCAAAAGGCGCCGTGCTCGATCAGCTCGGCCGTGCCGACGAGGCACGCGGCACCTATCGCATGGCGCTCGAAGCGCAACCCAACGAGCCAAGCGTTCTTTCCAATCTCGGCATGTCCTACATACTGACCGGCGACCTCAAGACCGCGGAAACCTATCTGCGCACCGCCGCCAAACAGCCGATTGCCGACAGCCGCGTGCGGCAGAACCTGGCGCTGGTCGTCGGCCTTCAGGGCCGGTTTCCGGAAGCCATGCAGATCGCCCGTTCCGAGCTTTCGCCGCAGCAGGCGGATGCCAATGTCGCCTATCTTCGCAATATGCTGGCGCAGCAGAATTCCTGGTCGAAGCTCGCCGACAAGAGCCAGGTGCCTTCCAGCACCCGGCAGCCGGGAACCGCTACGACGGCTGCCGGCAAAAGCGCAAGCGCCGCAGGCAACACGCTCAGCGATATGAGCATGCGACCGGCCGTTTCCACCAACTGACCAAAGCCGGCATCGGCCGTGACTGGATGAGATGATCGAGAGGCGCAGTCGTGACAGACATGCCCGCCCGCATCATCCCTGCCTCACGCCGGGATGTGTTTTCCTTTAGAATTTGTCGGCGACCTGAATGCCGGCGGGGCCGAGAATGACGGCCATCAGCACCGGCAGGAAGAACAGGATCATCGGCACCGTCAGTTTCGGCGGCAAGGCGGAGGCCTTCTTTTCCGCCTCGTTCATCCGCTCGTCTCGGCCTTCCTGTGCCAGCACGCGCAGGGCCTGCGCCACCGGCGTGCCGTAACGGTCTGCCTGGATGAGCGCCTGCGCCACCGCTTTCACCATATCGAGCTGGGTGCGGATGCCGAGATTTTCGAGCGCGGTGCGGCGATCCTGAAGAAAGGAAAGCTCGGCCGTGGTGAGAACCAGTTCCTCCGCCAGTTCCGGCGACTGCGTGCCGATCTCTTCGGCGGCGCGGCGCATGGCGGCCTCGATGGAAATGCCCGATTCGACGCATATCAGCATCAGGTCCAGCGCATCCGGCCAGGAGCGCTTGATCGAGGCCTGACGTTTCTTGATCTTGTTCGAAACGTAGATGTTGGGCGCATAGAAGCCGAGATAGGCAAAACCGACGGCGCCGAGAAGACGCATCGCGAACGGCTTGCTTTCCAGATTGCCCAGCACGAAGAGCCAGACGACCGCGACGATCAGGAAGACGAAGGGCAGGATGAAGCGGGCAGCCAGAAACATGTTGAGGGCGTTCTGGGTGCGCAGGCCGGCCGAGCGAAGCCGGTTCACGGTGTTCTGGTCGACCAGCGCCTCGCGCAGATTGAAACGTTCGACGATGCGGCTGGCCTGCCGGTTGTTCTGGTTGCGCAGCGAGCCGCGCGACTGATCGGCATTCATGCGGGCGCGTTCGCGGGCGCGCAACTGCTCGCGCTCGGTCGATACCGCCTTCATGCGCTTCGACAGATCGCCCTTTTCCAGAAATGGCATCGCCAGCGTATAGAGCGTCGCAAACACGGCAAGGGCAACGAGCGCTGCGATTACCGTCGTCGGATCCGTCAGAAGTGCCGCAAGTTCCTTCATCGCCACCGGTCCTCAGATATCGAAATTGATCATGTTGCGCATGACGAAAATGCCGATCGACATCCAGATGGCCGAGCCCAGCAGAATGATATGGCCGCGCGGGTCGGTGACGAGAAGCGAGATGTAGGCGGGCGAGGTGAGATAGACGAGCGTTGCGACGATGAAGGGCAGCGCGCCGATGATGACGGCAGAGGCCTTGGCTTCCATCGACAGGGCCTGGACCTTGGCCTTCATCTTCTTGCGCTCGCGCAGCACGCGCGAGAGATTGCCGAGCGCCTCGGACAGATTGCCGCCCGCCTGGCTCTGGATCGTGATGACGATCGCAAAGAAGTTGACCTCCGGCAGCGGCATGGTCTGCATCATGCGGAAACAGCCCTCGGGAATGCTGATGCCGAGCTGCTGTGCCTCGATAATCCGGCGGAATTCCGCCTTGACCGGCTCCTGGCCGTCGGAGGCGATAAGACGGATCGCATCATTGAGCGGCAGGCCCGACTTGATCGAGCGTACCATCACGTCGAGCGCGTTCGGAAATTCCTCGAGAAACTTCTTCTGCCGACGCTTGATCAGGAAGCCGATAATCCAGCGCGGGATACCCAGGCCAGCCACGAAGGCCGCGCCAATTCCGACCAGAAAATCGGCACCAAGCAAAAATGTTATCAGGAAGACAAAGACGCCGAAGGCTGAACTGAAGAGATAGAACCGGCTGACGGTGATGTTGAGGCCGGTGCGCGGCAGGCGCGACTTGATGCTGCTGTCGCCGAGCTTCTTGCTCTTCTCCTGCTGGTTCTTTTCCAGCTCCTTCAAACTGTCCTGTACGGATTTGCGGCGTTTCGACAATTCCTGCACACGGTCGCGGGCGGCCTTGGCACGGCCCATATCCGTCTCGTGCGATTTTACCCGTTCCAGCCGCACGCCGGCCTTCTTCTCCACCTCCAGGCGCGAGAAGAGCAGGCCGTAGCAGACGGCGCCGGCAGCGACGGCTGCAAGAGCGATAATTGCCAGGACAGTGAGATCCATGCCGTTCTCCCCGATCAGGTCCTGCCGACTTCCATTGCGTCGAGAGCGGCCGCAAGACGACGCTCCTCGCCATAATAGCGGGCGCGATCCCAGAAATGCGGCTTGGTGATGCCGGTCGAAACATGGCGGCCGATCAGCCTTCCGGCCTGATCCTCGCCCTCGATGTCGTAGCGCATCAGATCCTGCGTCACGATCACGTCGCCTTCCATGCCGATCACCTCGGTGATCTGGGTGATGCGCCGGGAACCATCGCGCAGGCGGGCGGCCTGAACGATGACATCGACGGAGCCGGTGATGATTTCGCGCACGGTCTTGGCCGGAAGGGTGAAGCCGCCCATGGCGATCATCGATTCCATACGGCTCAGGCATTCGCGCGGCGTATTGGAGTGGATCGTACCCATCGAGCCGTCGTGACCGGTGTTCATCGCCTGCAACAGGTCGAAGACCTCCGGTCCGCGCACTTCACCGACGATGATGCGTTCGGGACGCATACGCAGGCAGTTCTTGACGAGATCGCGCATGGTGATCTCGCCCTCGCCCTCGATATTGGGCGGGCGGGTTTCGAGGCGCACGACATGCGGCTGCTGCAATTGCAGTTCGGCCGTATCCTCGCAGGTGATGATGCGCTCATGGCTATCGATATAGCGGGTGAGGCAATTGAGAAGCGTCGTCTTGCCCGAGCCCGTACCGCCGGAAATGACGATATTGCAGCGGACGCGGCCGATGATCTGCAGAAGCGTGGCACCTTCCGGCGTGATGGCGCCGAAGCGTACCAACTGTTCGAGCGTCAGCTTGTCCTTCTTGAACTTGCGGATCGTCAGGGCCGGGCCATCGAGCGACAGCGGCGGCGCGATGACGTTGACACGCGAGCCATCCGGCAGGCGGGCGTCGCAGATCGGCGAACTTTCATCGACGCGGCGGCCGACCTGGCTGACGATGCGCTGGCAGATCGACAGAAGCTGGGCATTGTCGCGGAAGCGGATCTCCGATTCGATCGTCTTGCCGGCGACTTCGATAAAGGTCTGGCCGGCGCCGTTGACCATGATATCCGCGATATCGTCACGCGCCAGGAGCGGCTCCAGCGGGCCGTAACCGAGAACGTCGTTGCAGATATCTTCGAGCAGTTCTTCCTGCTCGGAAATCGACATCGCGAAATTCTTGATCGTGATGATGTCGTTGACGATGTCGCGGATTTCCTCGCGCGCGCTTTCGGTATCGAGCTTCGACAGCTGCGACAGGTCGATCGTGTCGATCAGCGCCGAGAACACCTGGCTCTTGGTGTCGTAATAGTTTTCATTGCGGGCGGGACGCTTGCGGGCGCCTGCGGGCTGCGAGGCCGCGGGCTGGCGATGTGCCGGGCCGGTATCGCGCGGCGGCTCGGCGAACACTTCCGGTCCGGTGGACACGGTGGGGATCGGGGAGACTGCGGGTATTGTCGCAGCCGGCATCGGCGGTGGCGGTGCCAGACCGCCTCCCTTGCCCGTGCCTTCGTTTCCGCGTCTTCCAAACATCTCTCGACCCAGCTTTCCAGTTGTGTGCGGCAGGACGTGTCCCTGCCCTGCCCTCTCGTTATGTCTGCCCGAGACTATTTACGCCCGAGCATGCCGAGCATCTTGCCGAGCCCGGCGCGTTTTGCCCTCTTGATCGCCACTCGCCCGGTCAGCACATGGGCCAGCTGCGCAAATGTCTCCGCCGTCGGCGACTTGCCGTCGATCTCGGAAATCATCCGGCCGCTATTGGAGGCGCTGCCGAAGAGCTGCGCATCGAAGGGAAGGATGGCGACCGGCTCGATCTCCAGCGGCTCGATGAAATCTGACGGTGTGATCTCGGGCCGCTTCGGCATTCCGACCTGATTGAGGACGAGACGCGGCGGGCCGTCGTTGGGACGCAGCTTCTTCAACGCATCGAGCATGTTCTTGGTGTTGCGCAGGTTGGCGAGATCCGGCACGGCGCAGATGACGACCTCGTCGACATCTGCCAGAACCGCGCGCGTCCAGTCGTTCCAGGCATGCGGCACGTCGAGAACCGCCACCGGCGCATTGCGTTGCAAAAGCTCGATCACCGGCTGGAAGGCGCCACTTTCGAAATCATAGGCGCGATCGAGCAGCGACGGAGCGGCGAGCAACGACAGATGTTCCGAGCATTTCGTCAGAAGGCGGTCGAGGAAGACTTCGTCCAGACGTTCCGGTGCGAAGACGGCTTCGGCGATGCCCTGCGCGGGGTCCTGGTCGAAATCGATATTGGCGGTGCCGAAGGGCAGGTCGAGATCGGCGAGGATGGTTTCGGTCGAAAACAGGTGTGAAATGCCGAAGGCGCAGTTATGCGCGATGGTGGAGGCACCGACGCCGCCTTTGGCGCCGATGAAGGCGATCGAGCGGCCAAGCGGCTCTGCATCCGGATCGACGAAGATCTGGGCGACCGAGGCCAGCATGTCGGCCATGGCGACCGGGCCGACCAGATATTCGGAAATGCCGTTGCGGATCAGTTCGCGGTAGAGGGCAATATCGTTGTAGCGGCCGACGATGATGACGCGGGTCGAGGGATCGCAGACTTCTGCGAGCGGCGCGAGCTCGTTCAGGAGGTTCTTCGGCTCGGCGTCGGTTTCCATAATGATGAGGTTCGGCGTCGGCGCGCCGGAGAACATGTTGGCAGCAGCCTCGATACCACCGGCCGTCATGCGCAGGTTGACCTTGGCCATGCGGCGGTCGCGCGACATGCGGTCCATCATCCGCTGCATCGCCTCGGTCTCGCAAAAGGCATGGATCGAAATGCGCGGCAACGGGCGCAGATGCTCGAAGTCGCCGCTCTTTTCGAGGTCTTCGGGGACCTCCTCGGCGGAGGCTCCGCGGATTTCGTAGTTGATCGCGCTCATCTTCTTCTCCGGTCGCCCGAGATGCCGTCAGTTCGAGGTTGTGGTCGTGGTCGTGGTCGTGCTGCCGCTCGAACTCTCGCCGCGGTAGGTGCTGATGACGCTCGCCCGCTGGGTGGCATCGATCGGCGTCATGGCGCGCGGCGCAATGAGATCGGACGGATTGGCGATCTGGGCCGCGAGGTTGTTCTGGCTGGCGCAGCCGAAATTATACCAGTTCTTGTTGCCGAACGTATTGTCGGACAGATCTGCCGGCCATTGGCCACACTGGTCGGTCATCGCCTTGGTTGACACATAGGACAAGCGGATGGGGGCGGCATCGCCATTCGGGTTTGCGGCATAGCCGGTCATCAGGACGCTGCGCGCCGGGATGCCTGCCTCCGTCAGCGTGCGACGAACCTGGCCGCCGATCACCGATGCGGCGCCGGCATTGTAGGAGCCATGCGGCACCTGCACCTGGATGACGCCGGCACCCGAGGCCGAGAAGCTTTGCCCGAAGCCGCGGATCGTGTCCTTCATGCCGATGGTCAGATGCGTGTCGCCGGAGGAGACGGGCAGATCGAGCGTCGACGGCCCCTCGGAGATGACGATCGGGTGACGGGTGCGGTAATCGTCGGGAATGGCGCCGGTGGTCGTCCGGTCGCCACAGGACGACAGGACGATGGCGCATGCTGAGAACCCGGCGGCGATGACAGCGGCGCGGACGCTTGCAGCCGAAAAGGTCCGGCCGGCATCTGCTGAGCCAAGGGAAATATGGTCGATGTTCGTCATGTCCTTGATCCCGCTCACTTGTAGATGAAGCCGACTGAGCCGTTATATTGCTGGGCGGTCGCCGGCTGTTCCTTGCGGCCGTAGATCTTGTTGACGCGGTTCAGGAAATACATGGCCGCATCGTTTTCCGGATTGAAATTGTCGTCGGGCCTGGCGATCTGGTCGCGCGCGACGGGGCGCACCAGATAGGGCGTGGCGATGATGACAAGCTCGCTCTCGTTGCGGACGAAATCCTTGCTGCGGAACAGCGTGCCGAAGATCGGCACCTTGGAAATGCCCGGCAGACCGGACATGGCCTGACGGATATTGTCCTGCACCAGACCGGCAATCACGATGGAACCGCCCGACGGCAATTCGACCGTGGTGGACGCCTCGCGCTTGCGGATCGACAGATAGGTGTTGCCGGGAATGCTGAGCGAGCTGCCATTGCCGGTGACGACCGAGCCTTCGATCGTCGGCTCGGACACATCCGTCTCGATGGCCAGGCTGATGCGGCCCGGCGACAGCACGACCGGCTTGAAATTAAGCGTGATGCCATAGTCTTCCGAATTCGTCGTCCGGCTGACGGTCGCAACGCCGGTCGCCGCGTCTCGGGTGACCTCCTGTTCGCCCGGCAGGCGATAGGTTCCGCCAACGTAAAACTTCGCCTGCTGGCCGGAGATCGCCGTCAGGCTCGGTTCGGCCAACGTGCGCATGACGCCGGCCTGTTCCATGGCGTTCATATAGGTCGCAAGCGCGGTGCCGCCGATAGAGCCGGCCAAGGTGCCTGTGCTGGCGGCATTGATGGCGTTGCCGAGATTGGACGGGTTGGCATAGGAGATCGAGCCATCCTTGCCGCTGATCGAGCCGTTGAAGCCGAGCTGCTTCAGCACCTGACGGCTGACTTCCGCAACAGTGACCTTCAACGTCACCTGGTCCTCGCCCTCGATCGTCAAAAGGTTGACGATCTGCGAGGTCTGGCGGTCTTCGGCAAAGATATCCGCGGTGCTGCCGGCATTGCCTTCGGCGGTGATGTTGCGGGTCGTCGCTTCGCCCCCCTTCAGGAAGGCGCGGGCAAGTTTTTCGGCCTGGGTCGAATCCTGCGGGGTGCGGACCGTGCCGGAGAGCACGATGTTGTCGGAGATGATCTCGACCTTGACGTCGGAATCCGGCAGGAAGCGCTTCAGGTTCGTCTGGAGGCCGGAAATGTCGCGCTCGATCTCGACGTCGAGGCTGACGATTTCCTCGCCATGGGCACCGAAGACGAAGATGTTGGTCTGGCCGACCGATTTGCCGAACAGATAGATGCGCCGGGAGGTGCGGGTGACGGCGTCGGCCATGGACGGATCGGCAACGAGGATGTCATGGGCGTCGGCCGGAAGGTCGATCACCAGCGCCTTGTTCAAGCCGAGATTGACCCGGCGCTTGGCGCCGGGTCCCATATCGGTGATGCGGATGAGGTTGCTGTCAGCGGCCTGCGCTTGGGTGATCCCCAAAGGAGCGAAGGTGACAGTGGGGCCCGACATGGCCAGGCAAAAGGTCATCCCGGCGGCAGCGGAGCTTCGAAATCTTCTCGTCAGACGGTTCACGTATCCGCTCCGTTATTTCAGCTGCTGCGTGGTCGAACTTTTGACGATCGACCCGGATTTGATGATCTGAATATCCTCGGCCTTGCCGCCTCCATGAAGGAGATAGTCGGCGGCCTGCGTATCCGGCTCCTGCGCGTCGGCGACCGAGCGCAGCGCCAGCGTCAGACGGCTCGCCATCTGCTGCGCCACGGCAATCACCCGCGTCTGATCCGGCGTCAATTCAAGCGTGGCGGTGGTGCCGACGACAGCCTGCTTGCCATCGGCGCCTTCCTGGACATTCTGGTCGATCGCCAGAACGCGCACATTGTTCAGCACGTTCTCGGTGATGAAGCCGCCGGTTTCCTTGTTGTCGCGGACCATGATCACATCGACCCGGTCATTCGGAAGCACGAAGCCGCCGGCGCCGGTGGCAACCGTGATTTCGGTCGCGACGGCACGTTTGCCGGACGGCAGAAGCGACGACATGATGCGGCTCGAGGAATCGGCGATCTTCTCGGCACGCATCGGCTCGCCCTTGAAGATCGGCAGGCGCACAACGGCGCCGGTCAGTTCCTTGATCGCGTCGGGGCGGGTGTCGCTGGTGATGAAACCGTCCACCACATCGCCCTTGGGCCAGTTGGCCCACTGGATGGACTTGTCGTTCAGCCGGCTGCCGACAGGCAGATTGTCGGAGGACACCAGAACCTTCGTGGTCGGCTCGCGCTGGACCACGGTCTGGACAATATCCGGCCCACGGTTGCCCGACAGCTGCATCGCCAGCAAGCCGGCAAGACCTGCAGCAACAACGGCGACACCGAGAATAATTAGACGAGCGGGCTTCATGGCCATCCCCGAGGGAAATCAAATCTTTCCGGAGAATGCGGCCCAATGGTGTAATTATGGTTAATAAGGCGCTTACGGCGTTGGTTAACAGGCCGTTATCGAGCGATCATCACATATTAACCGAAATGGCGGAGCGCCAGTTCGTAAAGCGGCGCATGCTCGATGGTGAACAGACCACCGATCGCGATGGCGATTCCGTAGGGAATTTTGGACACGGTCGCGAGAGACGGCGGAACCGGAATGCCGAGCGCCATGACGGTCGGGGCCTGTGTGCGGATCAACAGGACAAGGATGGTCACCCCGCCGCCAGCATAAGAGACGGCCAGCAGGAACTGCAGCAGCGACTGGTCATACCCGAACCAGAGGGCCATGGCCGTCAGGAGCTTGGCATCACCGCCACCCATAATGTTGAATGCGAAGAGCGCAAAGCAGCCGGCAAAGACCGCCGAGGCGGCAACGAAGCTCATGCCGATCGCCGGCCAGGCCATGCCGGAAAACGGCGCGAGAATGATGAAGGTCGCGATCACGGCCACCGATACGCGGTTCGGTATCGTCATGGTGAAGAGGTCGCTCACCGCTGCCAGAGCAAGTGCGAAAGGCAGGCAGATTAGAACCGCAGCAGCGGCAACAGTGACAATCATCGCTCAACCCCGACAGCACAAGGGATGCTTTGCATCGACGCGTCTGCGCGAACCGTTCTTCCGAAGCGGCCCGCGCAAACCTTCTTTCACCGAAGCTTAACAGCCAATCGGATTAATTTACGCCGGTCGCACCATTCATACGATTGGCGATGTTGCCGAACGTGTTGCTGATGCGGTTGCCGAGCGTGGAAGCGCCGGTGATGATGGCGACAGAGATGAGGGCAGCGATCAGGCCGTATTCGATGGCAGTCGCGCCAGACTCATCCTTGAGGAAGCGAGCGAAAATCTTGGTCATGTGAATTCTCCTAACTCTGTTGGTTCAGCACTGCCGACAACTTGTTTGCCGTTGTTCGGATGAGCCAAAACTACCGCCAGACGATTGCCATCCGCTTAAGGAAGGAGCCTAACAAATCGTTAACGGGATAAACCCGCGACAGTTGGTTAATGAGATCGAAAAAAGATCACACATAGTTTATCGATGGCAAGACATTACACATAAAGCTAATATTCTTTTCTTTTCATTATATTGCGGAAATAATCAGCGAATTTCGCAACAAGAAGTACGACCGAAGCGGTCAATATCGGTAGAGGTTAACAATTCATTAGGGCGATCTATATGTGCCACTTAAAGGTTCATTCACCATTCCCCGCCATGTTTGCAGCACCGTAATCAAGCCAAAGGCCGCACACATGGTGTCGCGCAGATCAGCAGCCGCGCTTGCCGTCATGCTCGGCACCACACTTGGAAGCCAAGTCATCGCCAGCCACGCGCTTGCGACAGACCGGGCCGACGACATGCTGAAGGTCTATATGAATCAGGCGCGCGTGCTGAAGCTCGATCGCCCGGTCTCGAAAGTCATTATCGGCAATGCCGAAATCGCCGACGCCACGGTTGCCGATCCGAAGACGATCGTTCTGACCGGACGTGCCTATGGGACGACCAATCTCGTGCTTCTGGATGCAGACGGCAACGCGATCGCCGACGAACGGGTGATCGTTTCCATTGATGAAGGCAATTCCGTGCGGGTGTTCAAGCAGACCCAGCGGACCGTTCTGTCCTGCACGCCGATGTGCGAGCAGCAGACCGTGACGAAAAACAGCGGCACGGGAACCGGCAGCACGCCCTGATCCTGAACAATCCGTTCGAATGCCGGATAACGGCTCAACGGATTATCAACAATCCTCCCCTATCATCGGGCATATTCGAAATCCTGCGATTTTGCGGGACCGAACCGCGTATTCTTGAAGTTGGAGCGCCGATCGCTGGCTATCAGCCCGATTGCTGTTCCAGGGGGCCGAAAAGATCATGCATCTGGATGACACGAACGGTGTCGGCGCTGTCGCGCCCGGCGGCCGACGGAAAAGAGCGTTCTCCACCTTCTTCCGGTCGAAGGATGGTGCAGCGGCGATCGAATTCGCCATTCTGGCCATTCCCTATTTCATCATCGTCTTTGCCATCCTCGAGACCTTCGTCGCCTTTGCCGCCGAACAACTCGTCGGCAACGCCGTCGATACGATGAGCCGAAAACTGCGAACCGGTGCGATCACCTACAATCTCGGCCGCACGACCGATATGAGCCAGACGCAGTTCCGCCAGGCGTTTTGCAACGAAATCTCGATCCTGATCAGTTGTTCGGCGAGCGAAATCGCAACGCCGAACAAATTGTGGATCGATGCACGTTCGTTTCCCTCTTTCGCCCTGATGGCCGTTACGGCGCCCGGTATTCCCAAGACGTTGTCGGGTGACCTGAATACACTGTCCATGGCTTTCAGCCCCGGCGGGGCGAACACGACCAACATGCTTCGCGTCTATTACAAATGGAGCGTGATCACGGATCTGGTTCGGCCCTACGTCACCAATATCCGGCCGAGTAACGGAACCCAGGCCTATTACCTGATCGCTCAGGGGAACATCTACCAGACCGAGGATTACCCATGACGGCCGGAACCCCGATAAAGGGAGATGCTGCAACAGGCGTGATGCGGAAACTCCACGCCTTCATAAGCGACCGACAAGGCGCTGGCGCGATCGAATTTGCCCTGATCGTACCGCTTCTGCTCTGCCTCTATCTGATGGCTTTCCAGCTGACGATCGGCCTCAGCGTGGCAAAACGCGCCTCGCGCACAGCAGCGGCCGTCGCCGACCTGGTCGCGCAGCAAAGCAATCCCGTCAAGACCACGACGCTCGACGACATGCCCTATCTGGCCCAGGCTATGTTCGCGCCTTATACGCCGAGCAACGGCAAATTGAAGATTACCGGGGTCACTGTCGATTCGAACGGCAATCCCACCGTGGCATGGTCGAGGGATCAAAGCGGAGGCAAGCCTTACACAGTGGGCGCCTCGGTGAACCTGCCAAGCGGCATGCGCACACCGGGTGCTTTCTTCATCCACGCGGAAGTTTCAACCGATTTCCCGCTCTTCGTGTTCACCACCAACGCATTGCCCAGCAGCACTCAGACCTTGACGATCTATCGCCATTATTTCTACGCCCTGCGCACCGGAACAAGCCTTTCCTGCAGCGGCTGCTGACAGCCCCTTTGCCAAGGGCGCCCTGCAACTATATGTAACGCGATTCCCGTCGGGCACTCGCCCGGCACATGTCGTATCAGCTTGCAGGTGACAGATGGCGCGCGCCTTTCTCTTCGTTCTCGACTCCTTCGGTGTCGGCGGCGCACGCGATGCGGAGGCCTATGGCGACCTGGGGTCGAATACGCTCGGCCATATCGCCCAGTTCTGCGCGGCGGGTGCGGCCGACCGGGCGGGCCTGCGCGATGGACCGCTCAACCTTCCCAACATGGCCTCGCTCGGCCTGATCGACATTGCCAAACTCGCCTGCGGCGAGGAGCCCGCCGGCATGCAGCGGCCGGAACGCATCTTCGGCCTTCACGGGGCCGCCAGCGAGTTGTCGCGCGGGAAAGACACGCCCTCCGGCCACTGGGAAATCGCCGGCACGCCGGTGATGTTCGACTGGGGTTACTTTCCAAGCGAAGGCGACGCGTTTTCGCCCGAGCTCGTGGAGGCGCTGTGCCGGGACGGCGATCTTTCCGGCATTCTCGGCAATTGCCATGCCTCCGGCACCGAGATCATCGCCCGATTCGGCGAGGAGCATATCCGCACGGGTAAGCCGATCTGCTACACATCTGCCGATTCCGTTCTGCAGATTGCCGCCCACGAGACCTATTTCGGCCTCGACCGCCTGCTGGCGCTCTCCATCGCCGCCCGCGGGCTGGTCGACCCCTTGAATATCGGGCGCGTCATCGCCCGGCCATTCACCGGCGAGACGGCAGAGACTTTCGAGCGGACCGGCAATCGCCGCGATTTTTCCGTCGTGCCGCCCGAACCGACGCTGCTCGACCGCCTCACAGAGGCCGGACGGCAGGTGCATGCTGTGGGCAAGATCGGCGATATTTTCGCGCATCAGGGCGTGTCGCGAGTGATCAAGGCCAATGGCCATGCGGCGCTGATGGAGGCGACGCTCGCAACCATGGCCGAGGCACAGGATGGCGATCTGGTCTTTACCAATTTCGTCGATTTCGACATGCTCTACGGCCACCGGCGCGACGTGCCGGGCTATGCGGCATCGCTTGAGGACTTCGACCGTATGCTGCCGGAAGTGCATCGTCGGCTGGAGCCGGGCGACATGGTGATCCTGACCGCCGACCACGGCTGCGACCCCACCTGGCGCGGCACCGACCATACCCGCGAGCGGGTGCCGATCATGACCTTCGGCCCCGGCATCCGCTCCCGCTCGATCGGGCTGCGCACCACTTTTGCCGATATCGGCGAGACGGTGGCCGCCCATCTCGGCATTCCCGCCGGGCGACATGGATGGAGTTTCCTGTGACGCAGCATCTTCTGAAAGCCGAGATCCACTGCCATATCGAAGGGGCCGCACCGACAGCGCTGGCCCGCGCGCAGGCGCAGCGCTACGGCATCGATCTTGGCCCGATCCTCAGCGGCGATACCTATCAATGGTCGGATTTTTCCGAATTTCTCGTCTGCTACGACAGGGTGGCCGCACTGTTTCGCACCGCGGACGACTATGCGCTTCTGACACGTACCTATCTGCGGGAGCTTGCCGAGACGAACACGATCTATAGCGAGATCATCGTTTCGCCGGATCACGGCGACAGGATCGGGCTTGGCGCCGACGCCTATCTTGCCGGCATCTGCGACGGCATCCATGCGGCACGTGAAGAGACCGGCATCGAGGCCCGTATCATCGTTACCGGCGAGCGGCATTTTGGCGTGGACCGGGTGGTCGGGGCGGCGGAATATGCGGCGCGGGCGAAGAACCCGCTGGTGACCGGCTTCAACATGGCGGGTGAAGAGCGGATGGGCCGCGTGGCCGATTATGCGCGCGCCTTCGACATTGCCCGCGATGCCGGGCTGGGGCTCACCATCCATGCCGGCGAAGTCTGCGGCGCCTTCAGCGTCACCGATGCGCTCGATCTGGTGCGACCGGCCCGTATCGGCCATGGTGTGAGGGCAATCGAGGATCCGGCGCTCGTGGCGCGTCTGGCAGAAACGGGAACGGTGCTCGAAGTCTGCACCGGCTCGAATGTCGCGCTCAACGTCTATCCGGATTTCGACAGCCATCCGTTGAAGCGGCTGAAGGCGGCCGGCGTCCGCGTTTGCCTGAATTCCGACGACCCGCCCTTCTTCGGCACGTCGCTGCGGACCGAATACGAGATCGCATCGACCGTTATGGGAATGAGCGATACCGAGATCAACGGCATGACCCGCACGGCGCTGGAAGCCGCCTTCGTGGACGAGACCACGCGCGAAAAACTGCTTGGCCGGTTCGATGCGGCACAGGCCGATTAAGCGTTACCGGCCTGTGCAATTGGGGATGAGGCCGGGAAATAGGTCTTGGATCTTGCGGAAATCGCGATTTTCCTGAAAGAACTGTCTCAGAAGACAGGGAAACCAACAGAAGAGGGAAAGCCATGGACGGCGTCACAGTCATCGACCATCCGCTGGTGCAGCACAAGCTGACGATCATGCGCAAGAAGGAGACTTCGACCGCGGGCTTCCGCCGTCTGCTGCGCGAAATCTCCATGCTGCTCTGCTACGAGGTGACCCGCGATCTCGAACTGACGCTGGAAACCATCGAGACGCCGCTCGTCGAAATGCAGGCGCCGGTCGTGGAAGGCAAGAAGCTGGTCTTCGTCTCCATCCTGCGCGCCGGCAACGGCCTGCTCGAAGGCATGCTCGAACTCGTGCCTTCCGCCCGCGTCTCGCATATCGGCCTTTATCGCGACCACGAGACGTTGCAGCCGGTGGAATACTATTTCAAGGCGCCCGATGGTCTCGACGAACGGCTGATCATCGTCGTCGACCCGATGCTGGCGACCGGCAATTCCTCGATCGCCGCCATCGACAAGCTGAAGGAGCGTGGCGCCAAAAACATCCGCTTCCTCTGCCTGCTGGCTGCCCCCGAAGGCATCCGCAACTTCCAGGGCGCGCATCCGGACGTGAAGATCTACACGGCATCGATCGACAGCCATCTCAACGAGAAGGGCTATATCATGCCCGGCCTTGGCGATGCCGGCGACCGGATGTACGGCACGAAATAAGCAAGGCTTTCTTTACCAAGCCGACATATCGAGCGGTCCCGCCCACCGGCCGGACCGCTTTTTTCATGGTTTTCCGTTATCGCCTGTTTATCCGGCCGAAACCGGCCTCTCGCGGAAGAGACAGACCATGCTGGTGCGCACCGCCATATTCGCTGCCGTCGCTGCCGTGCTGGCAACGCAGATCCCCTCGATGCTCGAACTGGCGCAGAAGGATCTTTCAACCCCGGCGGCGCCTGGTTCTGCCGTCGTGCCCGCTACCGCCTCCCCTTCCGCTTCTGCCGCTCAGCAAGCACAACAGGCGTCGCTTCCATCCGGCCGGGTGCGCATCGATGGCGACAGGCTCGGGCATTTCCAGGCCTCGTTCCGCATCAATGGCAAGCCGATGGACGGGGTGATCGATACCGGCGCATCGACGATCGCGATCAACGAGACGGCCGCCCGGCGGCTGGGCTTTACCGGCAACGGGCTCGATTTCCGCTATACGGTGAATACGGCAAACGGCGGCACGGAAGCCGCGCATGTCATTCTCGACCGGGTGGAGATCGGCTCGATCCGCGTCACTGATGTCGATGCCTTCGTCCTGCGCGACAAGGCGCTTTCCGGCATGCTCGTCGGCATGACCTTCCTCAAGAAATTGAAGAGCTACCAGGTGGCCGACGGACAGATGACGCTCGCCCAGTAGTGCGTTTCCGCGTTTTCTTCGAAACGTGAAACTGTTCTACGGCTTTGTGGTCAGCAATCGCCGACGCGAAAGCGGTTCCCACCTCTGCCGGAATTGCCCGGTCAGACGATGCAGGCCCGATCAGCCAACACGGCCGATCACGACCGGGCGCTCGCTCGGCGCCGTCTCATCGATGCGATAACAATCCGCAACGATGCTTGCGACGCGCTCGGCATCGCCTTCTTTTGCCGCATGGATGGTGGCGATCGGTTCGCCGCGAGAGATTTTCGTGCCAAGCGGCTTCAGGCCATCGATGCCGACACGGTGATCGACCGGATCGGAGGCAAGCCGCCGGCCGCCGCCGAGTTCGACAACCGACATGCCGAGCGCACGGGTTTCGCAGGCGCCGAGATAGCCGTCCCGCTCTGCCGGAACATTGCGTATGACAGGCGCCGGCACGAGATAGGCATCGGGCCTTTCGCAAAAATCGGCCGGGCCGCCGAGGCCATGAACCATGCGGGCGAAATGCTCCATGGCAGCGCCGGATGCCAGCGCATTGGCGGCCTTGAACGCGGCATCCTCCAGCGTCGCGGCGATGCCGGCCTGAAGCAGCATTTCCGTTGCCTGCAACATCACCACCATTTCCAGCCGCGTGCCGCCTTTGCGGCCGGCAAGGAAATCGAGGCAGTTGACGATTTCAAGCGCATTGCCGGCTGTATCGGCGAGCGGTTCGTTCATGTCGGTGATCAGGGCCGATGTCTTCAGCCCGGCGCCGTTGGCGACCTCGACCAGCGACCGCGCCAGCGTTTCGGCAGCCGCGACATCCTGCATGAAGGCGCCGTTGCCGACCTTGACGTCGAGGACGAGGGTTTCGAGCCCGGCGGCAAGCTTTTTCGACAGGATGGAGGCGGTGATCAGCGGTACGGATTCGACGGCCGCCGTGACATCGCGGATGGCATAGAGCCGGCGATCGGCCGGCGCCAGATCCGCCGTCTGGCCGACGATGGCGCAACCGGCGTCCTTGACCACGCGGGCGAATGTCGCCGCGTCCGGGGCAACATCATAGCCAACTATGGATTGCAACTTATCGAGCGTGCCGCCGGTATGGCCGAGGCCGCGGCCCGAGATCATCGGCACTGCCAGCCCGCAGGCCGCCGCGATCGGCGCAAGCATCAGCGAGACATTGTCGCCGACGCCGCCGGTCGAGTGCTTGTCGGCCACCGGGCGGCCGATGCCGCGCCAGTTCAACACCTTGCCGCTGTCACGCATGGCCAGCGTCAGCGCCACGGTTTCATCCGGGGTCATGCCGCGAAAGAACACCGCCATGGCAAAAGCGGCGGCCTGCGCGTCGGACAGTTTTTCTTCTGTCAGCGCGGCGATGAAACCGGCGATCTCCGAGGGTTCGAGGTCCAATCCATCGCGCTTCCTGCGAATGATCTCCTGCGGGATCATCGGTGGGGCCATCTGCGGGGTCATTGGCGTCAATAGCTGCCGGACGAGGCGCGCGCCTGACCATTGCCGGACAGGACCGACAGGATATCGTCGAGCAGGCTGGAAGCGCCGAAGCGGAAGGTCGAGGGCATGATCCAGTTCGGGCCCATGGTTGCCTCCGCAAGCCGCAGATAGAGATCGGCATCGGCAACCGTCGAGATGCCGCCGGCCGGTTTCAGCCCGACGCGCTGCTTGGAATCGCGGATCGCCTGCAGCATCAGGTCGGACGCTTCGAGCGTCGCATTGACAGCCACCTTGCCGGTGGAAGTCTTGATGAAATCGGCACCGGCGGCAATCGCCAGATCGGAGGCGCGGCGCACGAGTGCTGCATCCTTCAGCTCGCCGGTTTCCAGAATGACCTTCAGCCGCGCATCGCCACAGACGGATTTCACGCTCGTCACCATGTCGGTGACGGCGCTCTCGTTGCCGGCGATCAGGGCGCGGTAGGGAATGACGAGGTCGATTTCGTCTGCGCCATCGGCAACCGCCGCTTCGGTTTCAGCCACCACCTCGGCCACCGGCAGGTCGCCGGAGGGAAAGTTGACGACGGTTGCGATGCGGACCGCGTGATCGGGGCCCAGAATGGCGCGGGCCTTTGCGACGAAGCGCGGCCAGATGCAGATGGCGGCCGTGTGGCCGTAGGGCGTCTGGGCCCGCAGGCACAGGTTCTCGATGGCTGCCTCGTCGCAGTCATCGCGCAGGTTGGTAAGATCAAGAAGCGAGAGCGCGAAGGCAGCGGCCTCGCGCGGGCTCTGGAGTTCCATGGTCTTCCTCCGCGGTTGCAGTTCGGCGCGGATCCCAAAAACGCGAGACACGCCCCTGCAGGTCAAAAAGTCGAAGCCTGCCAGATGTGCCCGAATCCCGCAGCAAAAGGCAGCCAAAGAGACGCCATATTTATCGGGGAAACGCCCGGATGCAAGCGGGGCATAGGTCCAAGCCCGATCGACCGTCTGCAGGTGACTAATTTCAAACGGTTTTCAGCCGAGCATTTGGCGCAGGATATGGGCGAGCCGGGCGCCGCCGACCGGCGCCATGTCCTTGGTTTCCTCGTGGGAAAGCTCGTCGCCCGTCATGCCCGCTCCATAATTGGTGATGACGGAGGCGGCCGCGACCTTCAACCCGAAATAGCGGGCGAGAATGACTTCCGGGACGGTGGACATGCCGACGGCATCGGCCCCCAGCGTGCGCGCCATGCGGATCTCTGCCGGCGTTTCGAAGCTCGGGCCGGAGAACCACATGTAGACGCCGGAGAATAGCGGAATGCCGGCGCGGATCGCGGCATCGCGCATGGAAAGCGCCAGATCCGGATCATAGGCCGTGGTCATGCCGACGAAGCGGCGATCGCCCTCCTCGCCGATCAGCGGGTTCATGCCGGAATAGTTGATGTGGTCGGCGATCTGCATCACCGAACCGGGGGGCATATCCTGCCGCACCGAGCCCGCCGAATTGGTGAGGATCAGCGAATGGACGCCAAGGCCGGCCAGAACTTCGATCGGAAAGCGCATGACGCGCGGATCGCCCTTTTCGTAATAATGGGCGCGGCCGGAGAGCATGATGACCGGCGTTTTTCCGAGATGGCCGGCGACGAGCTCTCCCGCATGGCCGGTGACGCCGCTTGCGGGAAAGCCCGCAAGATCCGCATAGGGAACGCGGATAGGCGAGGCGATCTCCTCCACCAGCGAGCCTAGGCCCGAGCCGAGCACGACCGCGTGGCGCGGCACGAGGCCTCCGAGCTTGTCGACGAGGAGATCGATCACCGTTTTCATCCAAGGATATCCGTCTCGAAGGCGTAGGGCAGAAGCTCGGCCATGGTAACGGTCTTCTGCACGCCGACATCGTCACAGAGATAGATGCGGGTTTCGGCCGAGGCGAATTCGGAGATCTTCTGGCGGCAGCCGCCGCAGGGGGTGCAGAGCGCCAGCTTTTCGGCAATCACCGCCAGTTCGACGATCTTCTTTCCGCCGCCCATGACCATGGCGCCGATCGCCGTCGGCTCGGCGCACCAGCCTTGAGGAAAGGACAGGTTCTCGATATTGGCGCCGAGATAAACCTTGCCGTCATCGGCGCGGAGTGCCACGCCGACGGGGAATTTCGAATAGGGCGCATAGGCCTTGCCCATCGCCTCGCGGGCGGCTTCGAACAGATCGTGGGACTTTGGGTGTTGGGACATTGGATGTTGGGACATGCGCCTAGCGCTCCTTCGTATAGGGTACGCCACCGGCCTTGGGCGGGCGGGCGACGCCGATGAAACCGGCCAAGAGGACGCAGGTCAGAATATAGGGAAGCGCCTGAAAAATCTGCACCGGCACTTCGCCGACGAGCGGCAGCTGCTTGCCCTGCATGAAATTGGCGAAGGCATCGAGGAAGCCGAAGAGGAGGCAGGCGAACATGACCGGCACCGGCTTCCACTTTGCAAAGATCAGCGCGGCGAGCGCGATATAGCCCTTGCCGGCCGACATGTTGTTGATGAAGGCCGCCGATTGGGCGATCGCCAGATAAGCGCCGGAAAAGCCGCAGAGAAAGCCGGCGACGATCAGCGCCCGGTAGCGCAGCCAGGTGACGGAAATACCGGCCGTATCCACCGCGCCCGGATTTTCGCCGACGGCGCGCAATCTCAGACCAAAGCGCGTGCGGTACAAAACCCACCAGGAGAGCGGCACCATGAGGAAGGCGATATAGGTGAGGATGTTGTTGCCGGAGATAACCTGCGAATAGAGCGGCCCGATGATCGGCACATGGCGCATGGCTTCTGCGCCGGGCAGGATGATCGGATCGAAGCGGGCGCCGTTCGGCACCTGCGGCGTGCGGCCGCCCTGACTGAACCACGCCTGGCCGAGCACGACGGTAAGGCCGGCCGCGACGAAATTGAGCGCCACGCCCGAGACGATCTGGTTGCCGCGGTTGGTGATCGAGGCAAAGCCGTGGATCAGGCCGAAGAGGATGGATATGCCGATGCCGGCGAGAAGACCGAGCCAGGCATTGCCGGTGGCATAGGCGACGCAGGCGGCAGCAAAGGCCGAGGCCAGCATCTTGCCTTCCAGCCCGATATCGAAAATGCCGGCGCGCTCGGAAAACAGGCCGGCGAGTGCGGTGAAGATCAGCGGGATCGACAGGCGGACGGTCGAGCCGAGCATGCTGACGAAGATCTCATAATTATCCATGGCCTCAGGTCCCTGCGAGCTTCTGGCTTGCCGATTTGCGGCCGGCGAACTGCTGGTAGATACGCACCATGACCGGGCGCAACATATATTCCAGCGCACCGGCAAACAGGATGACGAGGCCCTGGATGACGACGATCATGTCACGGGTGATATTGGGCATCTCGAAGGATAGATCGCCGCCGCCCTGATAGAGAATGCCGAACAGAAGGGCGGCGAGAATGATGCCGACCGGATGGCTGCGGCCCATCAGCGAGACCGCGATGCCGACAAAGCCGGCACCGCCGACAAACTCCACCTGCAGGCGCGCCGACGCGCCCATGACCGCATTGAGCGACATCATGCCGGCCAGGCCGCCGGAGATCAGCATGGCGATGATGACGGTGCGGACGTAGGGTATGCCGGCATAGACGGCAGCCGAGGGGCTGATGCCCAGCGTGCGCATTTCATAGCCGAACCTCGTGCGCCAGATCAGCAGCCAGACGAGGAAGCACATGACGAGCGCGATGATGAACGAGACGTTGAACGGCGCCGGGCCGAGCTTCAAACCGAAGATCGCCATCAGCCAGTCGAGCTTCGGCAACTGCCCGCCGGGCAAGAATGTGCGGGTTTCCGGCGCCATCTTGCCGGGCACGATCAGCACATGCACGAGAAGATAGACCATCAGCGCCGCGCCGATGAAATTGAACATGATGGTGGTGATGACGATATGGCTGCCGCGCTTGGCCTGCAGCCAGGCGGGTATGAAGGCCCAGGCCGCGCCGAAGACGGCTGCACCGATCACCGCAAACGGCATGGTCACATACCAGGGCACGTAGCGATCGAGCGCCAGCGCGACGAGAGCCGCGCCGAGGCCGCCGACATAGGCCTGGCCTTCCGCGCCGATATTGAACAGGCCGGCATGGAAGGCGACCGCCACCGAAAGACCGGTGAAAATGAAGCTTGTCGCGTAAAACAGCGTGAAGCCGATCGCATCGCCGCGGCCAAGCGCACCGTCGATCAGGTATTTCAGCGCCTCGAACGGGTTTTCGCCGATCAGCCAGACCACGAGGCCGGAGAAGAAGAACGCGATCACGAGATTGATCAGCGGGATGACGCCATAGGAAATCCAGCCCGGCAGCGGAACGGAAGCGGTGCTCATCTCTTCCCTCCGCGCGTCGCGCCCACCATGCGTGATGCCTTCATGCCATGTTCCAAAAGCTTATTCCCCGTATTCTCTTTTCTCGGGCGGCAATGCCGTTTCAGGCGGCGATACCCGCCATCATCAGACCAAGCGTCTGCTCGCCGGCATCCGGCGTCTTTTCGCCGACGACCTTGCCGGCGAACATGACGAGGATGCGATCCGACAGCGCGCGGATCTCGTCCAGTTCCACCGAGACCAGAAGCACCGCCTTGCCGGCATCGCGCATTTCGACGATGCGGCGATGGATGAACTCGATGGCGCCGATATCGACGCCGCGCGTCGGCTGGCCGACAAGCAGCATTTTCGGATCGCGCTCGATCTCGCGGGCGACAACGATCTTCTGCTGGTTGCCACCGGAGAAATTGGCCGTCTTCAGCCGCGGATTCGGCGGGCGGATATCGTATTTGGCGATCTTTTCCTCGGCGTCCTTGCGGATGGCATCGAGATCCAGAAGCCCGCCGCGGCCATAGCGCGGATCCCGGTGATAGCCCAGAATGGAATTCTCGTATTCCTCGAACTTGAGGACAAGGCCCATATGGTGCCGGTCTTCCGGGATATGTGCGAGGCCAAGGGCACGCAGGCGGGCAGGATCGACACCGGCAACCGGCTTGCCATCGATCAGGATGTCGCCGGAGAACGGTTTGCGGATGCCGGCGATGGCTTCCAGAAGCTCCGACTGGCCATTGCCGGCCACGCCCGCTATACCGACGATCTCGCCGGCATGGACATCGAAGGAGACGTCGTCGACCATGGTGACGCCGCGACCATCCTTGACCGTCAGATTGCGGACGGAAAGAAGCGGCGCGCCCGGATTGGCCTCGCCCTTTTCCACCCGCAGCAGCACGCGGCGGCCGACCATCAGTTCGGCCAGTTCCTCGACGGTCGTTTCCTTCGTCTTGCGGGTGGCGACCATTTCTCCGCGGCGCATAACGGAGACGGTGTCGGTGATCGCCATGATCTCGCGCAGCTTGTGGGTGATCAGGATGATCGTCTTGCCCTGATCGCGCAGGACCTGAAGGATGCGAAACAGGTGATCGGCTTCCGCCGGCGTCAGCACGCCGGTCGGCTCGTCGAGGATGAGGATCTCGGCGCCGCGATACAGCGCCTTCAGGATTTCGACGCGCTGCTGGCTGCCGACCGGCAATTCCTCGATCAGCGCGTCCGGATCGACGTCGAGGCCGTAATCGGTTTCGAGGCGCTTCAATTCCTTGCGGGCGCTGGCAACGCCGCGCCGCAGAAGCTGGCCGCCTTCGGCGCCGAGCATGACATTTTCCAAGACTGTGAAATCCTCGACCAGCATGAAATGCTGATGCACCATGCCGATGCCGGCGGAAATCGCCGTCTGGCTGTCGCGGATGGCAACGGGCGCGCCGGAAATGCGGATCTCGCCCGCATCGGCCTGGTAGAAACCATAGAGGATCGACATCAGCGTCGACTTGCCCGCACCGTTCTCGCCGATAATGCCGTGGATCGAGCCCTTGGCGACGGTGAGATTGATGTCCCTGTTGGCGTGGACCGCGCCAAACCGCTTGTCGATGCCGACAAGCTCGATGGCCGGTTTTTTGTCATTATCGAGGCTCAAACGTCCGCCCTTCTGCCATTCGTCTTCCGCGCCTTTTCCATCTTTCGGGAAAGACGACGCATATTACGGAAAAAGGGCGCATGGCGGCTGCCATACGCCCTTTATCGACGGTCATTACATCGGGCAGGCGTTGTCCGACATGTAGTCATGGACCTTGACGGTGCCGGCAATGATATCGGCCTTGGCCTTTTCGACGGCAGCCAGCATTTCCGGCGTGATCAGCGACTTGTTGCTGTCGTCGAGCGCCGCCGAAACGCCGCCTTCCTTGATGCCGAGCGCCTGGGTGCCGGCTGCGAACTTGTCGTTCTTCACATCGCTGAAGGCGTTATAGACGGCCAGATCGACGCCCTTGACCATGGAGGTCAGGACCGAGCCGGGATGCAGGTAATTCTGGTTGGAATCGACGCCGATCGAGAACTTCTTGTTGTCGGCTGCGGTCTGCAGCACGCCAAGGCCGGAAGCGCCGGCTGCCGCGTAGATGACTTCAGCGCCCTGGTCGATCTGGTTCTTGGTGAGCTCGCCGGCACGAACCGGGTCGTTCCAGGCAGCACCGGTGGTGCCGATCATGTTCTGGAAGACTTCGGTCTTGGCATTGGCAGCCTTGGCGCCCTGCGCGTAACCGCAGGCGAACTTTCGGATGAGCGGAATGTCCATGCCGCCGACAAAGCCGACCTTGCCGGACTTGGCCTTCATACCGGCC
Organism: Neorhizobium sp.; assembly: GCA_028283725.1. GTDB lineage: Bacteria > Pseudomonadota > Alphaproteobacteria > Rhizobiales > Rhizobiaceae > Neorhizobium. The sequence goes on from JAPWKC010000004.1 coordinate 1,721,508, forward strand.
AGAAGGCCGACGAGGTAGGAGCCTTCCTCTTCCTTGTAGACGATCGAATGAACGTTCTTCAGGTCAACGACGCTGTCGATGATGTAGAATTTGGTATCGGGAAATTCCCCGGCAACCTTTTCAAGCGCGGACGTCCAGGCGAAGGAAACCGCGACGACCGGGTTGTAGCCGCGACTTGCGAAGTTGCGCAGCGCCTGCTCGCCCTGAGTGTCGCTGGTCGGCTCGAAATCACGGTAGTCGATGCCGGTTTCCTTCTTGAACTTCTCAGCGCCGTTATAGGCTGCTTCGTTGAAGGATTTGTCGAACTTGCCACCGGTGCCGTAGACGACCGCCGGCTTGACGTCGGCGGCAAGTGCGGTGCCGGCCATCGCAGCAAGTGCCATCAGGCTCAAAAGGGTTTTCTTCATGTGTGCAGCCCTGTTTGTTTTCACGTTAGGTTTTTCCGCGCATCCGCCAAGCGGCCTCCAGCGCGTTCACCTGCCCCCCTCTTAGAAGGCTAAGCTCACCTAGTCTTGCATGGGCGCTCGAAAATTTCACGAATTTTTTTCATTTGGTCAAAAGCTTTAAACGCCTTCGCCGACTGCACAAAAACGCCGCGGACCTGCACAAATCCGCGGCGCAAACCTGTGAAAAACTGAGCAACCGTCCGCCGGGCATCGCGGCACATGCAATCCATCAGCCGATGGGACAGGCGACGCCGGTGCCGCGCAATCCACAATAGCCGGCAGGGTTCTTGGCCAGATATTGCTGGTGGTAATCCTCGGCATAGAAGAAGTGCGGCGCGGGCTCGACTTCGGTGGTGATCCTTGCCGGATGACGCGCCTTGCCGAGTTCCGACTGGAACATCTTCAACGCTTGCTCTGCCTGACGCTGCTGTTCATCCGTCGTCGTATAGAGCGTCGAACGATAGGTGGTGCCGATATCATTGCCCTGGCGCATGCCCTGTGTCGGGTCATGCTCTTCGAAGAAGATTTTCAGCAGCCGGCCATAGGCCACGGCGTTCGGGTCGAACACGACCTTGACCACTTCGGCATGGCCGGTCATGCCGGTCGTCGTCTCGTGATAGGTCGGATTGGGGGTGATGCCACCGGCATAGCCGACCGCGGTCACATGGACGCCGGGGATCTTCCAGAACAGCCGCTCGGCGCCCCAGAAACAGCCCATGCCGAAATAGGCGACCTCCAGACCTTCCGGATAGGGGCCGTCCAGCGCCCGGCCGTTGACGAAATGGGTATCGGCGGTCGGGATCGCCTCGGCGCGGCCGGGCAGCGCAGTTTCCGCCGTCGGCATCACCGTCTTCTTCTGAAACATGTCAATCATGAACATTCTCGCCTCCTTCGACGGCAGGCCGGATCGAGACGCCCGGTCTCAGCGCAAGGCGCCCAATTCGGCCGGCTTCCGGTAACCGATGATCCAGAAGACCAGCGACAGGACGAGGAAAACCGCAAAGGCAGGTTGTGCCAGAACCGGCGCCACATAGGGCCGCCACATATCCACACCAATATAGGAGTCGGCATTGAATTCGGCCAGCGTCAGGCTTTCGGGATCGAGACCGAGCCAGGCATTGCCGAGACTGGTCATGACGACGGACGACGAGGCGACCGACAGTATGGAATCGACCGTGCCGGACGCCACCGCAGCAAGAAGAAAAACCACCGCAACCATATGGAACAGGGTTCTCAACATTGCCACCAACCCTATCCTTTCGACAAAGACGCCCTGTAGCCACCGGCAAGGGCGCCGAGACCGGCCTTTCCGGCGCTTATTGCGCGGCCTTGCAGCTTAACCCTGCAGTCATTCACAGGCAATCGGCCGGCTAATCGCAAGCTTGTCAAAAAACGTTCAGATTCCGGTTGATCCTAGAAAAATCATCGGTATATATCGCCCGACCGCTGCGGAGGTGCTTCGCCATCTCAGCAGCCCTTAAGGTTTAAGGACAGGTGGCCGAGTGGTTGAAGGCGCACGCCTGGAACGCGTGTATACGTGAAAGCGTATCGAGGGTTCGAATCCCTCTCTGTCCGCCATAATCCCCCTAATCGAAAATCTTCCTTCTTCTCGGCAAGATCGCGCTCTTTCGAATGACGGTCCTTGTCGCCTATTCATGCATCATGACCGGGCAGGTGTGTTTTCCTTCCCGGCATCTCGGTTGCGATTGGATGCGAAACGATCAGTCGATCTGGTCGCGGTGTTCGACAAACCATTCGACGAAGGCGCGCACGCCCTGTTCAAGCTCGATCTCGGGCTTGCGGCCGGTCAGCGCCACGAGCAGGTCGGGGCTCGCAAAAGTGCGCGGAACGTCGCCCTTCTGCATCGGCAGCATCTTTTTCTTCGCCGGCCTGCCCATGATCTTTTCGATCGTCTCGACGAAATCCAGGAGACCTACGGGCTGGCCGCCGCCGATATTGACCACGCGGAACGGCGCCTGATGAGACAGCGTATCGACGGTTTCGACGCGGTTTGCCTCAGATGGCACGACCGCCGAGAGGTCGATGATCGAATCGACAAGGTCGTCGATATAGGTGAAATCGCGGCTCATCTTGCCTTCGCCGTAGATCTCGATTTCGTTCTCCTCGATCATCGCCTTGACGAACTTGAAGAGCGCCATGTCCGGCCGGCCCCAGGGGCCGTAGACGGTAAAGAAGCGGAAGGCGGTCGTCGGGATCTTGTGCAGATGCGCATAGCTGTGCGCCATCAGCTCGGTCGCCTTCTTCGTCGCGGCATAGAAGGTGAGCGGCTCGTCGGCCTTGTCGGTCTCGCGGAAGGGAACGTCAGGGTTGGCGCCATAGACCGAAGAGGTCGATGCCAGCATCAGATGGCCGACGGAGATTTCGCGGGCGATCTCCAGGATGTTGAAGCTGCCGACGAGATTGCTGTCGAGATAGGCCTTGGGGTTTTCGAGGCTGTAGCGGACGCCGGCCTGGGCTGCGAGGTGAATGATCACATCGGGGCGGAAGGCGCTGACGGTTTCGCCCAGAAGCGCCTTGTCCTCCAGCATGCCGATCGTGCTGGAAAAGCGTGGAAACTGGGCTAGCGCGGCATTGCGCGCTTCCTTGAGCTTCAGGCTGTAATAAGCCGTCATTCCGTCGAAGCCGGCCACGTCATGGCCCTGCTCGAGAAGACGCCTTGCCAGATGAAAGCCGATGAAACCCGCCGTGCCGGTTATGAAGAAGCGCATGTGTCGATCCCGACTTGATCCAAGAAGGCTTCCCTTAGACCGTTGGCGGCGGATTGAACAGACGCCCCGGCGGGAAAGCCGAATGCCTTGCGTGCTATCAGATGAAGGGCGCGATCAGTGAAAGAGGCGCAGGCGTGCGGGCGGCGTGCCGGCCCGGCCATTCTTGCGATCGACGGCGAACTGGATGAGATCCATCGAGGCCTGATCGGTCAGCGGCTTTGCCATGACGCCGACAACACCGGAGACGCCAGATGCAACGACGCCGGGATTGCCCGTGATCATGATCACCACGATGCCGAATTCAGCAAGCGTTCTGGCGATTTCCGGGCCGGTCTCGCCATCGGCGAGCCTCACATCGACAAAGGCGATGTCAGTGTCCTTGGTATAGTTGAGAGCAACTTTCATATCGGGTGCTATGCCGACCACGTCGTGGCCGCTGCGGTGAACCGCGTCCTCGATATCCATGGCGACGAGCAAGCTGTCCTCGACGATCAGGAAACGATATTCCAAGGCAAAATCCTCTACGTTACAGAGGTGAAATAGCCGACAAAGCGCCTTCGGCAATAGGCAGGCCCGGCCGGACCGCCAGATTCTTGCCGATTACCGGGCACGCTTGCTCGACTATAGGACGCAACCCCATCATTTGCGGGCCCAGGGCTCTCCCAATGTTTCAACAGCTTACCAAAGGTGAGCATCGATCGGGAACGGATTTTCACGACCAGCCGTTGTAGGGCCAACGTTTGAACGAGGAGAACACCGATGAAGAAGATCGCGACCGTTTCCACCGCCATCCTTGCCGCTACCATCGCAACGGCTGCCATTCCGGCCGGTGCGTTTGCGCAACAGGGCACCGTGACGGGTGCTGCCGGCGGTGCCGTGACCGGCGCCATCGTCGGCGGTCCGATCGGTGCGGCAGTCGGCGGCGTCGTCGGTGCCGTTGCGGGCACCGCCATCGATCCGCCGCCGCGCGAGGTCATCACCTATGTCGAAGAGCAGCCGGCGCCGGTCGCGCCGATTATCGTGGAACAGCCGATCGCCGTCGGTCGCCCGATGCCGCAAAGCGTGATCGTGACGCCCGTGCCGCAGGACCCGACCTATGCCTATGCGATCGTCAACGACCAGCGGGTGATCGTCGATCCGCGCACCCACACGGTCGTGCAGATCATCCGTTAAGGCTTGCAAGCGGATGGAGGAAGGCCCCGGACGCCATGCGTCGCGGGGCCTTTTCGTTTCCATGCGGCGTCACGCGATGCCCGGATCAGACGAAGACGGCCTTTTCGACGCGATCTTCCTGACCGAAGAGTTTCAGATAACGCTCGACCTCTTGCGGCGTGCCGGTAGCCTTGCGGACATTGTCGGACAATTTGACCGCCGGGCGCCCATTGGCATCCGTGACCTTGCAGACGACCGAAATCGGATCGAGCCCGGCGATCTCCTGCGGCGAGCAGCCGGCGAAATCATTGGTGAGGTTGGTGCCCCAGCCAAAACTCATCCGCACCCTGCCCTCGAAATGCCGATAGGTATCGATGATGGCATCGACATCGAGGCCGTCGGAAAAGATCAGAAGCTTGCTCTTTGGGTCGCGGCCCATCTTCTTCCACCAGTCGATGATCTTCTCGCCACCCTCGATCGGCGGCGCGCTATCGGGGCGGAAGCCGGTCCAGTCGGCTACCCAGTCCGGCGCATTGCGCAGGAAGGCGGCGGTGCCGAAAGCATCGGGGAGAACGATCAGGAGGTTGCCGTGGTAGAGGCGGTTCCAGTCCTTCATCACCTGATAGGGCGCGGCCAGCAGATCCTCGTCGGTCTCAGCCAGGGCCGCAACCACCATCGGCAGTTCATGGGCGTTGGTGCCGACGGCTTCGAGATCGGAATCCATTGCCAGCAGCACGTTGCTGGTGCCGGTAAAGCCCGAGCCGATACCTTCCTTCAGCGCCTCGACGCACCAGCGCTGCCACAGGAAGCTGTGGCGGCGGCGGGTGCCGAAATCGGAAATGCGCAGGCCCGGCAGATCGCGCAGGCGCTCGACCTTTTCCCACATGCGGGCCTTGGCGCGGGCATAGAGAACATCGACGGTGAAATAGCCGAGCGAGCGCATGGCCGAGCGCGAACGCAGCTCGTTGATGATGGCGAGCGCCGGGATTTCCCACATGGTGGTTTCCATCCACTTGCCGTGGAAGCTCAGCTCATACTGGCCATCGCGCTTGCTCAGCTCGTATTCCGGCAGGCGATAGGTGGAGAGCCAGGTGAGGAATTCGGGCTCGAAGATCTGCTTGCGGCCGTAGAACGAGTTACCGGCAAGCCAGATCATTTCCTTCTTCGAGAGCGTCAACGAGCGGGCGTGATCCAGCTGTTCGCGCAGTTCGCCCTCATCGATCTCCTCGGCCAGTTTCACCCGCGTGGTGCGGTTGATCAGCGAGAATGTCGCATCGACGTCCGGATAGAGCTTCCAGATCATCTGCAGCATCAAAAGCTTGTAGAAGTCGGTGTCTATCAGACTACGGATGATCGGGTCGAGCTTCCAGGTGTGATTGTAGAACCTGGTGGCGATATCGGTCTTCGTCATGCCTACCCCGCTGCCGGCCCGCGCGGCGCAACCGGCTCTGCCTTTTTCTCTGCATCGGGAGGCGGCAGCTGCCCGACCTCCGGGCCGTTCTTATCGGTAAAAAAACCCGACAAGTCCAGCAGGCTTTTCCATGGCGGCCATGCGTCGGGCGCAGCGCTGCCTTGCGTCACTGTGACACAGGCAGACGTCAGTAGCCGGTGGCGCGGTCCACGACGTGGCGCAGCGGCTCGCCCGCCTCGTAGCGCTCGATCTGCGCCTCGACTGCGCGAAAGAGTACCGAAACATCCGATGCGGAGGCGGCATGCGGGGTGATCACGACGTTTTCCATGCCCCAGAGCGGGCTTTCGGCATCCAGCGGCTCGCGCTCGAAGACATCCAGCGAGGCGCCGCCGAGGATGCCGTTTTCCAGAGCCGCGATCACATCCGCCTCGACCTGGCTGCCGCCCCGGCCGGCATTGATGAAGACCGGCTTGCCGAGCGCCCCGCCCTGTCGGAGTTTCGCAAACAGCGCGGCATCGAACATGCCGCGCGTGTCGTCTGTGAGCGGCAGGAGGCCGACGAGAATATCCGTCTTCGCCAGGAACGCATCGAGACCACCCGTATCGAAGGTCTCGACGCCGTCGATCTGCTTCTTGCTGCGCGACCAGCCGACGACATTGAAGCCCATGATCTTCAGTTTGCGGACGCTATCCTGACCAAGCACGCCGAGGCCCATCACGCCGACCGTCAGGTCTTTTGCTTCCGGCTGGGCGCGCTCGTTCCACACCCGTTCGCGCTGCTGTTTCAGATAGGTCGGGCCCTGACGCAGATGGGTGAGCGCCTGAAGGACGACCCATTCGCTCATGCGCACCGTCAGGCTTTCGTCGACGAAACGGACGACCGGCAGATCCGGCAGGCCGGGGACGGCCAGAATGCCATCGACGCCGGCGCCGCCGGAAAACAGGATTTCCAGCTTCGGCGCCCGCGTGAAGAGATCGAGATCCGGCTTCCACAGAAGGGCGTAGCGGGCGTCGGAGAGATCGGCATTGGCGGTATCCGCCATCAGAACCCTGTGGCCCTTGAAGGCACCGACAAGCGCCGCATCGACCTGGCGGCGTTCGAACTTGAGGTCGATGACGATCGAGCCCTTGGCTGACATTGCATTGCTCCGGATTACTGGCTGACGGCGCCGCTTTCGACGGCTTCGATATTGAAGGCTGCGGCCATGAGGGCACGGGTATAATCCTCTTTCGGCGCGCTGAAAATATCTGCCGCCGGCCCCTCCTCGACGACCTTACCGAGCCGCATGACGATGACGTGATTGGCGAGCGCCTTTACCACCTTCAGATCATGGCTGATGAAGAGATAGGCGAGATCGTGCTTCTTCTGCAGGTCGCGCAAGAGATCCACCACCTGCGCCTGGACGGTCATATCCAAGGCCGAGGTGGGCTCGTCGAGCATGACGAAACGGGGTTTCAGCACCATGGCGCGGGCGATCGCGATACGCTGCCGCTGGCCGCCGGAAAATTCGTGCGGATAGCGCCAGCGGGTGGCCGGGTCGAGGCCGACTTCCTGCAACGCCCAGGCGACGCGTTCGTCGCGCTCGTCGGCGGAGAGCTGTTTTTCGTGGACCTTGAGGCCTTCAGCGATGATCTCGCCCACCGGCATGCGCGGGCTGAGGGAGCCGAAGGGATCCTGAAAGACCACCTGCAGCCGATCACGGAAGGGCAGCATCTGGCGGAAGGAGAAGCCGTCGATCTGATTGCCGATGAAGACGATGCGGCCGGTGGACGAAATCAGGCGGGCGAGCGCCAAGCCGAGCGTCGTCTTGCCGGACCCGGATTCGCCGACGACGCCAAGCGTTTCGCCGGCACGCAGCGTCAGATCGACACCATCGACGGCCTTCACATGATCGACCACCTTGCGCATCAGGCCTGCCTTCACCGGGAACCAGACGCGCATGTCCTTGCCTTCGATGACGACGGGACGCGAGGGATCGGCCGGCGACGGCTCGCCGCGCGGTTCCGATGACAGGAGGTGACGGGTATATTCGTGCTGCGGCCTCGAGAAGACATCCTCGACCGTACCCTCCTCGACGATTTTCCCCTTGGTCATGACGCAGACGCGATCGGCAAATTTTCGCACGATTCCGAGATCATGGGTGATGAACAGCATGGACATGCCATGCTCGCCCTTCAACTGGCGCAGGAGTTCGAGGATCTGCGCCTGAACGGTGACGTCGAGCGCCGTCGTCGGCTCGTCGGCGATCAGGAGTTTCGGCCGGTTCGCAAGCGCCATGGCAATCATGACGCGCTGGCGCTGACCGCCGGAAAGTTCATGCGGATAGGCCTTCAGCCGCTTTTCCGGCTCGCGGATGCCGACCTGATTGAGGAGTTCGAGCGTGCGGGTGCGGGCGGCCCTTGCATCCATGCCCTGATGCAGTTCGAGGATTTCTCCGACCTGCTTTTCGATCGAATGGAGCGGATTGAGCGAGGTCATCGGCTCCTGAAAGATCATGGTGATATCGTTGCCGCGCACCCGGCGGATGGCGGGTTCCGAGGCGTGCAGAAGATCCTCGCCGGCAAAGCGGATTTCGCCCGTCGGGTGGCTCGCCGCCGGATAGGGCAAAAGCCGCAGGATGGAATTGGCCGTCACCGACTTGCCCGAGCCGCTCTCGCCGACCAGCGCCAGGACCTCGCCGGGGCGGATCTCGAAGGAGACCCTGTCGACCGCAAGCGAGGTCTGCCCGCCCTGATGAAAGGCGACCGACAGATCACGGACGGTGAGAAGCGGTTCGATCATGCGGAAAGTTCCTGAATGAGAGCATCGAGCGTTGCGGCGTCGGGACGGAGAACTGCGACCTGCGCATCGGCCGGCAAACTCGCTTGGCCAATGCCCCGATCATCGGTCAGGATATGCGTGCACCCCACACCAAGGGCCGTGGCCAGATGGATCGCATCCGGCAGTTTGAGACTTAATGCCGATGCGCGCAGCAGTGCCGCCTTTTGCAATACGGGCCTGGCCACTGGTATCACATCCAACCACTCGCTTGTTCTGACCAGCATCTCGTATGAGGCCACAAGGTTTGTATCCCGGTTGCGGCACGGCCCGACCAGAACTTCAGAAAGGGTCAGTTCACTCGTCACGAACGCCTTATGGCCGGCTTGCCTCGACGCAGTGAAGAGTTCTCCGAAGCGTATACCAAGCGCATCTTTTCTTTCGAATGCGGCAATGAACAAATTGGTATCGAGATAGATGCGCTCGATGCCGGCCATCAGTCGTCCCATTCATCTCGAAGCGCACGGATACGTGAGACGGCTTCGTCCATGGACACCGATGGCCGGTCCTGTGAACGCACCTGCCTGATCAACTCGCGTGTTTCCTCGATCGTAAGGGGTGGACGCTCCGCAAGCGTGGCGAAATCGAAAACTGCGCCATCGGCAAAAACAGGCTGATCTTCCACTTCAAGCACCACACGCACGCGCGCGCCATCATCCAGCCCCACCCGCAAATCCTCGGGCAGATTGGCCACCGGGTAGTGTTCGCGCACGATCTTGTTCATCGCCTGATCCTTGACTGCCGCTGGGGCCGGCCTTCGTGACGACGCAGTGTAGCGCCGACGCCGGTAATTGACGAGGGCGCCATCATCCAAACGTCTTGCGCGGATCGAACGCATCGCGCACCGCCTCGCCGACGAAGATCAGCAGCGAGAGCATGATCGACATGGTGAAGAAAGCGGTGAGGCCGAGCCAGGGGGCCTGGAGGTTGTTCTTGCCCTGGGCGATCATTTCTCCAAGCGAGGGCGAGCCGGGCGGCATACCGAAGCCCAGGAAATCCAGCGAGGTCAGCGTCGCGATCGAGCCCGAGAGGATGAAGGGCAGGAAGGTCAGCGTCGCGACCATCGCATTGGGCAGGAGGTGCCGGTACATGATCGTCCAGTTGCCGACGCCGAGCGCGCGGGCGGCCCGCACATATTCGAAATTGCGGGCACGCAGGAATTCGGCGCGCACGACGCCGACGAAGCCGACCCAGGAGAAGAGCAGCATGATGCCCAGAAGGACGAAGAAGCCGGGCGGCAATATGGCTGCGATGATGAGCAGAATGTAGAGAACCGGCATGGAAGACCAGATCTCGATGAAGCGCTGCAGCAGAAGATCCGTCCAGCCGCCGAAATAGCCCTGGATGGCGCCGGCGGACACACCGATGATCGCCGAGCAGATGGTGAGCACCAGACCGAACAGGACCGAGACCCGGAAACCGTAGATCATCCGGGCCATGACGTCGCGGGCCTGATCGTCGGTACCGAGCCAGTTCATGTTGCCGAGGCGGCAATTCGGGTCCTTGTCGCCCTGCGGATAGGATTTGCAGCGCTCGTCGGCCTTCATCATCCAGAACGGCGCCGTCGGCGCCGAATGCGGCAGGTTGGAATTCACCGTCTGGTAGGAATAGCGGACCGGCGGCCAGATCATCCAGCCATTGGCGTCGATCTCCTGTTCGATGAAATCGGAGCGGTAATCGGTCGTTGCGAGAAAGCCGCCGAACTTTTCCTCCGGGTAATCGATGAGAACCGGAAACAGGATCTCGCCCTTGTAGGAAGCGACGATCGGCCGGTCATTGGCGATGAACTCGGCAAACAGGCTGAGGACGAAGAGGACCATGAAGATCCAGAAGGACCAGAAGCCGCGCTTGTTGGCGCGGAAATTCGACAGGCGCCTTCTGTTGGCCGGCGAGATCCACGGGCGCTTTGGCGCCCTGGCAATGACCGCAACTGCGGCAGAGGCTTCCATCAGACGTCCCTCCGCTCGAAATCGATGCGCGGATCGATCCAGGTATAGATCAGGTCCGAGAGAAGGCTGACGACGAGGCCCATCAGCGAGAAGATATAGAGCGTGCCGAAGACAATCGGGTAATCCCGGTTGACGATCGAAAGATAGCCGAGGCGACCGAGACCATCGAGCGAGAAGATGTTCTCAATCAGCAGCGAGCCGGTGAAGAAGGCCGAGATGAAGGCGCTCGGAAAGCCGGCGATGACAATCAGCATGGCATTGCGGAAGACATGGCCATAAAGCACCCGCCGCTCGGAAAGACCCTTGGCGCGGGCGGTGATGACATACTGTTTCTTGATCTCGTCGATGAAGGAATTCTTGGTCAGAAGCGTCGTGGTGGCGAAGGCCGAAAGCGACAGCGCGATCAGCGGCAATGTCAGGTGCCAGAAATAGTCGATTATCTTCTGCGGCCAGCTGAGGCTTGCGAAATCATCGGACACGAGGCCGCGCAAGGGGAACCAGTCGAGGAAGGAGCCGCCGGCAAACAGGACGATGAGGAGAATGCCGAAGAGGAAGCTCGGGACGGCGTAGCCGACAATGACGACACCGGAGGTCCAGACGTCGAAGGTCGAGCCATCCTTCACCGCCTTGCGGATGCCGAGCGGGATGGAGATCATGTAGGAGACGATCAAGATCCAGAAACCGAGCGACATGGAGACCGGCAGCTTGTCGAGGATCAGATCAATGACCGAGGTGTTGCGGAAGAAGCTCTCGCCGAAATCGAAGCGGATGTAGTTCCACATCATGTCGAGGAAGCGGGTGAGCGGCGGCTTGTCGAAGCCGAACTGCTTCTCCAGCTTCTTGATGAATTCGGGATCAAGCCCCTGGGCGCCGCGATAGCGGCTGTCATCGCCGGTGCCCTGGCTCATCATGTCGTTGCCGCCGCCGGAGAGGCGGTCGCCGCTATCCTGCCCCTGGATCTGGGCGATGACCTGTTCGACAGGGCCGCCCGGCGCAAACTGCACCACGAGAAAGGAAATCGCCATGATGCCGACCAGCGTCGGGATCATCAGCAGAATGCGGCGAAGGATATAGGCGCCCATCAGCGATCAGGTCCCGTTATGGCCGTCCTGGCCGACATCGCCGGAATGCGAAGAGGCATTTCGCCCGACGCATGGTCCGGAAAGCTGGCGATCAATCCTTCGGTCAAATGGCGGCCTCTCGGTGTTTCGGGCGAATCATCGTGTCATATGGACCAGCTGACGGTGCGCCACGCAAGCCGTCAGCCATTTTCCGACCTGCGGTTGCTGCTATTTGGATGGCTGGGACGCAAACCAGCTCGCCGGGAAGCCGAGTCCGTATTCCGGCAGGCGATCCGGATGCGACAGGCGGTTCCAGTAGGCGAGCTTGGATTCGCCGGAATAGAAGAGCGGCACGACATAGTGATTGGCGAGAAGCACCCGGTCGAGTGCGTGGACCGCCGCCACCTGATCGTCACGGTCCGGTGCTTGAATGATATCGGCAATCAGCGCATCGACGGCCGGGTCGCTGATGCCGGCAAAGTTGCGCGAGCCCTGACGATTGGCGGAGGCCGATCCCCAGTATTCCGTCTGCTCGTTGCCGGGGTTCATCGTTTCGGCCCAGACGGACCAGATCATGTCATAGTCGAAGCTTCGGACGCGGTTGACATATTGCGAACTATCCACCGTGCGGATTCGCGCCTCGACGCCGATCCGCTTTAAACTGGCGACGAAAGGATTGATGGAGCGCTCCAGAGAGGAGCTGTTGATCAGGATCTCGAAGCTCATCGGCTGGCCGGTCTTGGCATTGACCATTTTCGTGCCCTTCAGCTCCCAGCCCGCCTGCTTGAAGAGCTCGACCGCCTTGCGCAGGTTGTCGCGCGCCTTTTGCGGGTCGCCGCCGACCGGATTGGCGTAGGGCGTGGTGAAGACTTCGGCCGGAACCTTGTCCTTCAGCTTTTCGAGCAGCGCCAGTTCCTTGCCTTCCGGCAGGCCCTTTGCGGCAAGCTCGGTGCCCCAGAAGAAGCTGTCGACGCGCTTCAGCCCGCCGTAAGCAAGGCTGCGGTTCATGTCCTCGAAATCGAAGGCATAGTTCAGCGCCTCGCGAACGCGGGCGTCCTTGAACATGTCGCGGCGGGTATTCGGTACCATGGCCTGCATGATGCCCGTGGCGCGGAACTCGTTGGGCAGCGCTTCCTTCTTGATCCTGCCGTCCTTCACCGCATCGAAATCATAGCGCGTCGCCCAGCGGCTGGAGCTGTTTTCCTGACGGTAATCGATCGTGCCGGCCCGAAAGGCCTCGAACTCCACATCGGCATCGGCGAAATAGGTGTAGTTGATGGCGCGCAAATTGTTCTGGCCGACATTGATCGGCAGGTCCTTGCCCCAGTAATCGTCCCGCAGCTCATAACGGATCGTCTGGCCGGGCTGGACCGACGCGACCTTGTAGGGGCCGGAGCCGATCGGCGGCTCGAGCGTGGTCTTGGAGATATCGCGCTTGTTGCCCTTTGCGTCGGCGCCTTCCCACCAGTGTTTCGGCAGGATGGGGAAATCGCCGACGATGGAGGGCAGTTCCTTGTTGTTCTTCTCGTCGAAGCGGAAGGTCACTTCGCGGTCTCCGGTCTTTTCCACGCTTGCGACATGGCGATAGTAGCCGGAATAGAAGGCGCTGTGCTCCTTGAACATCATCATGCTGAAGACGACGTCGTCGGGCGTGACGGGTTGGCCATCCGACCATTGCGCCTCGGCGCGCAGACGGAAGGTCACGGATGACATGTCGTCGGGATAGCTCACCGCTTCTGCGAGCAGGCCATAGGTGCCGAAGACTTCATCCTCTGACCGCTTCATCAGCGTATCGTAGATCTGGGTGAGGCCAGCTGCCGCCGTGCCGCGATCGACGACAGGGTTGAGGTTGTCGAACGTGCCTTCCTGGCCAAGGCGCAATTCGCCGGCCTTGGGCGCATCGGCCTTCGCATAGGGAAGCTGCTTGAAATCCTCGGGCAGTTTCAGATCGCCGATCACCGCCATGCCGTAGCGCCATTTTGGCGCGGCGGCGCTGCCTGCCGGTGCGTCCTGCGCGACTGCTGAGCCGAAGAGAGCCGCCGTGAAGACGGTTGCAAAACCCAGTTTCAGCCAAGCCGATCGCATGCGGATATCCTTCTCACTGTCGTGTTGCAGCGAAGCATAGGGCAAAAGCCGGCAAAAAACAGGAGAGCATGCTCACAAGCGTTTTATCGCCCGCTCTCTTTCTCATCAAGGCAGCGGATCAGGTTACGCCAGATGCGGATTTCGCCCGCGGCGCATTTCGCGCTAGGATTGCCAGCGCGACAAGTGATTTGCGGTGGAGACCCTATGGCATCGATGACGGCGAACGTCCTGCGGCTGGCGCTTGCGGGCCTTCTTTGCGGCGCAATCGCCGCGCCTTCGGTAGCGCAGGAGGAAAAGACCGCCAAGCAGCTGTTCGGCGCGCAGACGCTGCCGAATGGCGGAGCTGCCAATCCGATCGGCTTCTATGCCAAGGGTTGCATGTCCGGCGCCGTTGCGCTGCCCGCCGATGGGCCGACGTGGCAGGCGATGCGACTGTCACGCAATCGCCGCTGGGGCAATCCGGCGATGATCTCGTTTCTCAAAGGCTTTTCCGGCGATGCGGCGCAACTGGGCTGGGGGAACGGGATACTTGTCGGCGACATATCGCAGCCGCGCGGCGGACCGATGATCACCGGCCACGCCTCCCACCAGATCGGGCTCGATGCGGATATCTGGTTCACGCCGAAGCCGGCGGCACCGCTTACGGTCGCCGAGCGCGAGGCCATGCCGTTCACCTCGATGCTCGACAAGAGCAAGTTCCTGACCGTCGATCCCAGACGCTGGAGCCCGACGCATGCGAAACTGCTGATGCTGGCGGCGAGCTATCCGCAGGTGGAGCGCGTCTTCGTCAACCCGGCGATCAAGAAGAAGATGTGCGAGACATGGACCGGCGACCGCAGCCTGCTGGGCAAGCTTCGCCCCGTCTATGGGCATGACGAACATTTTCATATCCGCCTCTTCTGCCCGCCCGGCGCTGCAAACTGCGAAAAGCAGGCGGCGGTTGCGAAGGGCGACGGCTGCGACAAGTCGCTGGCATGGTGGTTTACGAAGGAGCCCTGGGCCGCGCCGAAGCCGCCCGACCCGACCAAGAAGCCGGTCAAGCCGCGTCAGGTGATGCTGGCCGACCTGCCGAAAGCCTGTGCCGCCGTGCTTGCGGCCCCTGCGCGACCGGGAATGGCGGATGCCCTGGGCGCCAATGCGGCCAATTCCCCGGTAGTGCCGCAGCCATCCGAGCCGGTGATGAGCGGAGAAGACGTGCCGCTTCCCTCTCCAAGACCATCGCGATAGATGGCGAAGTGCCATCGTGAGCCGGCCGGAGAAAGCGCCGGCGACCTTCCGATCTCATCGAGCGGTCGCGAACAGACGCCGCCAACAGGCGCAGATACAACTTTATGGGTCTATTAAAACGTTGCAACCTCGACTATCGGAGGATTTATCAATCACGATGGTGCAACGAAAGATCAGCAATGATCTTTCCAACCGCCTTCCGGCGCGCTAGAACCCATCGCTATTCGATTGAATGTCTGGAGGAACCTCTTCATGTCGAGCCCCCCCTGTATCGCGTTGATCGCGCATGACCTGAAGAAGGACGACATGGCGGATTTTGCCCGCCAGCACCGGGAGGTTCTCGAAAAATTCAGCATCGTCGCCACCGGCACGACAGGTGGCCGCGTTCAGGACGCCTGCCCCGGCCTTGCCGTCACGCGCCTGAAAAGCGGGCCGCTCGGCGGTGACCAGCAGATCGGCGCGATGATTGCCACCGGCGCGGTCAGTATGCTGATTTTCTTCATCGACCCCTTGAGCGCGCTTCCCCACGATGTGGATGTGAAGGCGCTGACACGGCTTGCAACCGTTTACGATATACCGATGGCGCTCAACCGCGCGACAGCCGAACGGCTGGTCGATTTTCACCGATAATCAAAAGAACAACGGATCCGCTGCGATGGCTGACGCCCTGAACGAAAAGACGCTCCCCTTCCCGATCCTGATTGGCGATATCGGCGGCACGAATGCCCGCTTCTCGCTGCTTGCATCTGCCGATTCCGATCCGACGAAATTCATCCACGTCCAGACCGCCGATTACCCGACGATCGACGAAGCGATCAGCGCCAAGGTATTTCCGACCGTCGCGACCAAGCCGCGCTCCGCCATCCTCGCCGTCGCCGGCCCGATCGACGGCGACGAGATCGACCTCACCAATTGCGACTGGGTGGTCAAACCGGCCCAGATGATCGAAAAGCTCGGCTTCGATACCGTCATCGTTCTCAATGATTTCGAGGCGCAGGCGCTTGCCGTCGCCTCTCTCACGGAGAAGGATCGCGAGCAGATCGGCCCGGTCGGCGAGGCGATCACCGCATCGCGCGTCGTGCTCGGCCCCGGCACGGGTCTCGGCGTTGCCGGCGTTGTCAGGGCACGCTCTAGCTGGTTCCCGGTTCCGGGCGAAGGCGGGCATGTCGATATCGGCCCGCGCTCGGAGCGCGACCATGAGATCTTCCCGCATCTTTCCAAGATCGAGGGACGGGTTTCGGCCGAAGAGATCGTGTCAGGCCGCGGCCTCGTCAACATCTACAAGGCCGTCTGCGCCGCCGATGGCGTGACGCCTGCCTTCGACACGCCCCCCGACGTGACGGCCCACGGACTTTCCGGCGACAACAAGCAGGCCGCAGAAACGATCGATCTTTTCGTCACCTATCTCGGCCGGCTTGCCGGCGACATGGCGCTGATCTTCATGGCGCGCGGCGGCGTGTTCCTCGGCGGCGGCATTTCGCCGAAGATCATCGATGCGCTGAAAGGCCCGGCCTTCCGCGCCGCCTTCGAGGACAAGGCGCCGCATACGGAACTGATGAAGACGATCCCGACCTTCGTCGTGACCCATCCGCAGGCGGCCCTTGCCGGCCTTGCGAGCTTTGCGCGCACGCCGGAAGCCTATGGCATTGCTCTTGATGGCCGTTACTGGCACCGCTGAGAAGACGTGAGCGGTGGCCCGAACAGGGCCGCCGACGCGCCTTGGACTGCCGGCCACACGAGCCGGCGTTGCTGCGTGGCACATGCGCGAATGCAACAGGTTTGCCGAAAGCTTGCCCTTCGGCTGGCAAAATCCGTTCCAACCGGCTAATAGCGCGGCAATGAAAGCCAAACGAGCCTTGGCCGAAACGGGAATGTTTTGTTGAAAGAAGCGACCGACAAGAAACGCCACGTCGATTCGGGAACCGTCGTCAGCGTGCTGAAACGTGTGATCGCGGAGAACGGTCGCGACCATATCCGATCCTATGTGATGGCGATCAGCTGTCTTGTCGTGGTGGCGCTGTCCACCGCGTTTACCGCCTGGATCATGGAATCGGTCGTCAACGAGGCGTTTGCGAACAAGCGTGCCGATCTCGTCTGGCTGATCTGCGGCGCCATCCTGCTTGCCTTCATCCTGCGCGGGTTTGCCACCTATGGCCAGGCCGTGATCCTGTCGAAGATCGGCAACAATATCGTCGCCCGCTACCAGCGGCGCCTCTATACGCATCTGATGAAGCTGAATGTCGGCTTCTTCGCCGAGGCGCGCTCGGCGCATCTGGCGGCGCAGGTCAGCCAGAACGTCAACGGCATCCGCGACGTTCTGAACCTCACCGTCACCTCGACGGCGCGCGACCTGCTGACGCTCGTGTCGCTGATCGGCGTCATGGTCAGCAAGGACTGGGTCCTGTCGCTGATCGTGTTTGCCGTCGCACCGCCGCTTCTCTATGCGTTGCGCTACGTGTCGAAGAAGCTGCGTTCCGCAACGCGCGACAGTATCGAGACCAACAGCCGCGTGCTCGGCGCCATGCAGGAGACCATCCAGGGCATTGCCGTGGTCAAGGCCTTCACCATGGAACGCCAGCTCGAAGACAAGGTCAACGGCATCATCGAGACGGCCGAGCGTCGCTCCAATCGTATCGCACGGCTTTCCGAGCGCACGTCGCCGCTGACCGAGACCTTTGCCGGCTTTGCGATTTCGAGCGTGCTTGCGTATGCAGCCTTCCGCTCGATCTATGGCGGCGTTCCGCCGGGCGCCTTCTTCTCCTTCGTCACCGCGCTGCTGATGGCCTATGATCCGGCCCGAAGGCTTGCCAAGCTGCAGGTGCAGATCGACCGCGCGGTCGTCAACGCCCAGATGATCTACGCGCTTCTCGACCTGCAGCCGAAGCAGCGGGAAAAGCCCGATGCCAGGGATCTGGTCATTACCGATGCAAAGCTCGAGCTGAAAAGCGTCGTCTTCTCCTATGCGACCGGAAGCCCGATCCTGCGCGGCGTCGATATCGTTGCCGAAGGTGGCAAGACGACGGCGCTCGTCGGCCCGTCCGGTGCCGGAAAATCGACGATCATCAACCTCATTCCGCGCTTCTACGATCCGTCGCAGGGGCAGATCCTGATCGACGGCCAGGACATCGCCGATGTGACGAAACGGTCGCTGCGCGGCCAGCTCGCCTATGTGTCCCAGCAGCCCTACATGTTCGAAGGCTCGATCCGCGACAACATCCGCTACGGCCGCCCCGATGCGACCGATGCCGAGGTCGAGGACGCAGCCCGGCTTGCCTATGCGCATGACTTCATCATGGCGCAGCCGGAAGGCTACGACACCCAGGTGGGCGAGAACGGCTCGACGCTTTCGGGCGGCCAGCGGCAGCGGCTTTCGATTGCCCGTGCGCTGGTGCGCAACGCGCCGATCCTGCTTCTCGACGAGGCAACGTCGGCGCTCGACAACGAGTCCGAGGCCGCTGTGCAGAAGGCGCTCGAAACGGCCATGCAGAACCGCACGGTGATCGTGATCGCCCACCGCCTTTCCACGGTGGTGCGCGCCGACAAGATCGTCGTTATGCATGAGGGTCGCGTCGTCGAAGAAGGCACACATGATGTGCTTGCGCAGCGCAAGGACGGTCTTTACGCTCGCCTCAACAATCTCCAATCGCCCCATTCGGGCGCCTAAACATCATATCGCAGGACAGGGACGGACGCCGATGACCACAAATGACATGAAACTCGTTGTGGTCGGCGCTTCCGGACGCATGGGTCAGGCGATGATCCGCGTCATCCAGGAAACCGAAGGCGTTACCCTGCATGCCGCGATCAGCCGCGAGGGCTCGGCCTTTATCGGCCAGGATGCCGGCGAACTTGCAGGTGTTGGCACGCTCGGCATCAAGGTGACGAGCGATCCGCTCGCGGCGTTTCTCGATGCCGAAGGCGTGCTCGATTTCACCAGCCCGGCGACCAGCGTCGAGATTTCCACGCTCGCGGCACAGGCGCGCATCGTGCATGTGATCGGCACGACCGGATGCTCTGTGGACGACGAGGAAAAGTTCAAGGCGGCGGCGTCGGCATGCGCGGATCGTCAAATCCGGCAATATGAGCCTCGGTGTCAACCTGCTCGGCGTGCTCACGGCGAAGGCTGCAAAGGCGCTGCCGGCGGCGGGATGGGATATCGAGATCGTCGAGATGCATCACAAGCACAAGGTCGATGCACCTTCCGGCACGGCACTTCTGCTCGGTGAAGCGGCGGCGCATGGCCGCGGCATCGATCTTGCCGCCCAGTCGGTGCGGGTGCGCGACGGCCATACCGGCCCGCGGCCGATGGGCACGATCGGCTTTGCGGCGCTGCGCGGCGGATCCATCGTCGGCGATCATTCCGTCATGCTGGCAGGCGAAGGCGAGCTTGTGACGCTATCGCACAGTGCGCGCGACCGCTCGATCTTTGCCCGCGGCGCGGTAGCGGCAGCGCTCTGGGCGCGTAGCCAGAAGCCCGGCCATTATTCCATGCTCGACGTTCTCGGGCTGTCCTACTGATCCTGATCTCATCACTGGAGGAAACCACATCATGAGCGGCACTCTCGTCCTCGTCCGTCACGGACAAAGCGACTGGAACCTGAAGAACCTGTTTACCGGATGGCGCGACCCGGACCTCACGCCACTCGGCATTCAGGAAGCCGAAACCGGCGGTCTGGCGCTTGCCGAAACCGGCATCAAATTCGACATCGCGTTCACCTCGGCGCTGAAGCGCGCGCAGGACACGCTGACGATCGTGCTCGACAAGGTCGGCCAGCCGGGCCTCGAAACGATCCGGGACGAAGCCCTCAACGAGCGCGACTACGGCGATCTTTCCGGTCTCAACAAGGATGATGCCCGCGAAAAGTGGGGCGAGGAACAGGTGCATATCTGGCGCCGTTCCTACGACGTGCCACCGCCGGGCGGCGAAAGCCTGCGTGATACCGGTGCCCGCGTGTGGCCCTATTACATGACCGAGATCCTGCCCCGCGTGCTGCGCGGCGAGACCGTGCTGGTTGCCGCCCACGGCAATTCGTTGCGTTCGCTCGTGATGGTTCTCGACCGTCTGAGCAAGGAAGAGATCCTGAAGCTCAACCTCGCGACCGGCGTGCCGATGGTCTACAAGCTCAACGCCGATACGACCGTCGCCTCGAAGGTCGTGCTGGGCGATATGTCCGCCGCCCACTGAGCCATCGCGACTGAGGATCCGGCGGGCGGCCAAGCGCGCCGGCCGGATCAGTCCTCAGCATTTTTTCAATTCTCGATCGTGAACTGCACCATGTCGGCCGGGAAGCGGCTGACGGCATATTGGACGGGCACGCCCTCCGAATCGGCATTCAAGGCCTTCGTCACCAGAAGGATGGCACCGGGTGACAGTTGCAGGTCGGCGAGATCGGCGCCATCGGCGTGGATCGCCGTGACCTCCGTCGAAACGCGCAGATAATCCTGCAATCCAAGCGCCTGAAACGCCGCGGTGATGGAGCCGCTGTCGCGATAGGCCTCGATGAGACCAGCAAACCGCTCGGCCGGAAACCACGAGGTGGAGCGAGAAACAGGCCGGCGATCCGCCTTGCGCAAGGTTTCAAGCCGCAGGACCGGTGCCCCGATCTCGATCGCCAGACGGCCGGCAATCTCTGCGGACGCAGACAATCGAGCGCTGTCGAGCAGCAGACCTTCCTTTTCGCGCGCCTGCTCGCCGATGCCCTGACTGAAGCGGGTGCGGCGGGAGATCGGGAAATTCAGCCTCTCCTTGCGCTCGATCAGCGTGCCGCGACCCTGCACGGCGCGGACGATGCCCTCCTGCGCCAGCGCCTGTAGCGCACTTCTCACCGTATGACGGTTGACGCCGAACTGCTCGGCCAGAAGCATTTCCGGCGGCACTTTGCCGGTTGCGTCATACTCGCCATTGGCAATCGACATGCGGATGCGGTCGGCGATCTGCCGCCACAGGGCGACGCCGCTTTGCCTATGAACGTTCTGGTGTCCGCTATCCATGTCACACGCTTGTTATATCCCGCCGATATCAGTATATGTGATTTGTATAGTTGTCTATGTCAATAGACATTTGGAGGTTTGGCAGTGGAAAGCGCAAGACCGATCGAGCCGCAGGCCGCACAGGCTCTGCAGCAACCTCAGACCGGCGAAGGCCGTCGTCGCGCGGCCTCGCTTCTGGCACGGGCAACGCGGCTCGAACTGGAAAAAGCCTGGGCATTGCTGCCCAAGCAGCCGGCCGTCAAGCCGGTGCGCGGCCCGGAGACGGGGCTGGTGATGGTTCGCGGCCGCATCGGCGGCGGCGGCACGCCGTTCAATCTCGGCGAAGCGACAGTGACGCGGGCGACAATCATGCTCGACAGCGGCACGGCCGGCCATGCCCATGCGCTCGGCACCGACCGCGAGAAGGCACGGCTTGCCGCGATCTTCGACGCGCTGTCTCAGGAAGCCGACAGCCACGCGTTCGTCGAACGCGAACTGCTTGGCCCCGTCGCGGCGCGGATCGCCACCGAGGACAAGGTGAAGGCGGAAGAGGCTGCTGCGACCCGCGTCGACTTTTTCACCATGGTGCGGGGAGACAATTGATGACCGGCAAAAATGCAGTATTGGCCGGCGGTTTCACCGAGCCGGTTTTCGGTTCGCAGAGCGTGTTTCGCCAGTTGATGGATGGCATGGCGCGGCCAGGCACGATCCAGACGATCGAGACGGATGTCGGCCAGCCCGAGCCGCTGGGTGCGGCCGCCGGCGCCGTGGCGCTGACGGTCTGCGACCATGACACGCCGGTCTGGCTGAGCGCCGCGCTTGCCAAATCCGCGGCCGGCGAATGGATCGGCTTTCATGCCGGCGCACCCATGACGCGCGAGAAGGCCGAGGCACGCTTTGCCTTTATCGAGGCCGGCGCTGCGCTTGCCTCGCTCGGTCTTTTCTCGCCCGGCACGCAGGAATATCCCGACCGCTCGACGACGCTGATCATCGAGGTCTCGGGTTTCGGCGAAGGCCAGGCAATGTCGCTCAGCGGCCCCGGCATTCTGGAAGCCCGCAAGGTGTCGATAGCAGGCCTGCCGGAGATTTTCCCGCGGCTCTGGGCCGACAATCACGCCCTCTTCCCCCGCGGTGTGGACGCGATCCTGACCGCCGGCCGGCAGCTGATGTGCCTGCCGCGCACCACCCGCATCACCACCTCTGCCTGAAGACGCCTCAACGCCCCACGCGGCCCGAAAAGGCCAAAGGCCGGCCCGACGCAGACCCCGCACCGAAAAACCGCCGGCAGGAGAATGAACCATGTATGTTGCCGTCAAGGGTGGCGAAGCCGCCATCAACAATGCCCACCGACTTCTGGCAGACCGGCGCCGCGGCGACCGTTCGCTACCGTCGATCACCATCGAGCAGGTCGTCGAACAGCTCGGCCTTTCCGTCGACCGGGTGATGGCGGAAGCCTCGCTCTACGACCGGTCGCTTGCAGCACTCGCCGTGCGCCAGTCGCGCGGTGACCTGATCGAGGCGATCTTCCTGTTGCGCGCCTATCGCACGACTTTGCCGCGCTTCGGCTCCTCGGTTCCGATCGATACGGCCAATATGACGATCGAACGGCGCGTCTCGGCCACCTACAAGGATATGCCCGGCGGCCAGTTGCTCGGGCCGACCTTCGATTATACCCACCGCCTTCTCGACCCTTCGCTCCTGACCGACGAAGAGGTTGATGTTGCCGCGCGTCGCCCTGAAGGCGAAGACGCGATGATGCGGATTTCCGACATTCTGGCGCATGAGGGATTGATCGAGCCGGACAGCGCGCCTGATGACGGCGAGCCCGCCGGCGACCTGACGCGCGAGCCGATGGAATTTCCGATGAACCGGGATCTGAGGCTGCAGGCGCTGGCGCGCGGCGACGAGGGCTTTCTGCTTGCCCTCGGCTATTCCACGCAGCGCGGCTATGGCCGCAATCATCCGTTCGTCGGCGAGATCCGCATCGGCGAGGTTGAAGTGGAACTGGATGTGCCGGAGCTCGGCTTTGCCGTGTCGCTCGGAACGATCCGCATTACCGAATGCCAGATGGTGAACCAGTTCAAGGGCTCCTCCAAGGCGCCGCCGCAATTTACCCGCGGCTACGGCCTGGTGTTCGGCCAGAGCGAGCGCAAGGCGATGTCGATGTCGCTGGTCGACCGGGCGCTGCGGGCCGGCGAACTCGGCGAGGATGTGACGGCACCGGCGCAGGATGAGGAATTCGTCATCTCGCATGCGGACAACGTTCAGGCCACCGGCTTCGTCGAGCACCTGAAACTGCCGCATTACGTGGATTTCCAGGCCGAACTCGGGCTGGTGCGCAAGATGCGCGCCGATATCGAGAAGGCCCGCAACGAGAGCATGGATAACAAGGAAGCAGCGGAATGAGCGATCTTGCCAGCTACAACTTCGCCTATCTCGACGAACAGACCAAGCGGATGATCCGCCGCGCCATCCTGAAGGCGATCGCCATTCCCGGCTATCAGGTGCCGTTCGCCTCCCGCGAAATGCCGATGCCCTACGGCTGGGGAACCGGCGGCGTGCAGGTGACGGCCTCGATGCATCGGCCCGCACGACGTGCTGAAAGTCATCGACCAGGGCGCCGACGACACGACCAATGCGGTCTCCATCCGCGCCTTCTTCCAGAAGGTCGCCAATGTCGCCGTCACCACCCATACCAAGGATGCGACGATCATCCAGACGCGTCACCGCGTGCCCGAGCAGGCGCTTTGCGAGGGTCAGGTGCTGGTCTATCAGGTGCCGATCCCGGAGCCCTTGCGCTTTCTGGAACCGCGCGAGACGGAAACCCGCAAGATGCATGCGCTGGAAGAATACGGCCTGATGCATGTGAAACTCTACGAGGACATTGCCCATAACGGCCGCATTTCCAAGACCTATGCCTATCCGGTGAAAGTCGCCGGCCGGTATGTGATGGACCCGTCGCCGACGCCGAAATTCGACAATCCGAAAATGCACATGTCGGACGCGCTGCAGCTTTTCGGCGCCGGCCGCGAGAAGCGCATCTATGCGGTGCCGCCGCATACGCAGGTCGTCAGCCTGGATTTCGAGGATCACCCATTCGAGATCCAGACCTTCGACCAGCCTTGCGCGCTCTGCGGCGCGCACGGCGTCTATCTCGACGAGGTGGTTCTGGACGACAAGGGCGGCCGGATGTTCGTCTGCTCGGATACCGACCATTGCGAAGACCGGCGCGACCACGGCCATGCCGGCGCCATGCTCGCCCCCAACAAGGAAGCCGCAGAATGACCGACGCTCCTCTTCTCAAAGTCAGCGGCGTGTCGAAATTCTACGGCAGCCGGATCGGCTGCCAGGACGTGTCCTTCGATCTGTGGCCAGGCGAAGTGCTGGCGATCGTCGGCGAATCCGGCTCGGGCAAGACGACGCTTCTGAACTGCCTGTCGACCCGCTTGCTGCCGACCGCGGGCAGCGTCGAATACCGGATGCGCGACGGTCAGTTCCGCGATCTCTACCATATGAGCGAGGCGGAGCGCCGGCTCCTGATGCGCACCGACTGGGGCTTCGTCCACCAGAACCCGGCAGATGGTCTGCGGATGACGGTGTCTGCCGGCGCCAATGTCGGCGAGCGGCTGATGGCGGTCGGCGACCGTCACTATGGCAAGATCCGCGAGACGGCCTCCGATTGGCTGACCCGCGTCGAGATCGGCACAGACCGGATCGACGACCAGCCGCGCGCCTTTTCCGGCGGCATGCGCCAGCGCCTGCAGATCGCCCGCAATCTCGTCACCGGACCGCGCCTCGTGTTCATGGACGAGCCGACCGGCGGCCTCGACGTCTCGGTTCAGGCCCGACTGCTCGACCTCGTGCGCGGCCTCGTCAACGATCTCGGGCTTGCCGCCATCGTCGTTACGCACGATCTGGCCGTCGCCCGGCTTCTGTCGCACAGGATGATGGTGATGAAGGGCGGCTACGTGATCGAACACGGGCTTACCGACCGGGTGCTCGACGATCCGCGCGAGCCCTATACCCAGCTTCTCGTTTCTTCGATCCTCCAGGTATGAGGGAAATACTCTGATGGCCACTCCCCTCGTCGTTTCGGAAGTCAGCAAGAGCTTCACCATGCATCTGCGCGACGGCATTCGCCTGCCGGTCGTCAACGATGTGAATTTCTCCGTTGCCGCAGGCGAATGCGTGGTGCTCGGCGGCCCCTCGGGCATCGGCAAGAGCTCGATCCTGAAAATGCTCTACGGCAATTATGCCGTCGATGCCGGACAGATCCTGATCAATCACCGCGACACGGATGGCGATAAACTGGTCGATATCGCCCATGCCGATCCGCGCACCATTCTCGATGTGCGCCGCCGTACGCTCGGCTATGTCAGCCAGTTCCTGCGCACCGTGCCGCGTGTCTCGGCACTCGATGTCGTAGCCGAACCGCTGGTGGCGCGCAGCGTGCCCGCCACTGAGGCGCGGGAGAAGGCGGCAGACCTGCTCGGCGGGTTGAACCTGCCGAAGGAACTCTGGTCACTGCCGCCTGCCACCTTTTCCGGCGGCGAGCAGCAGCGCGTCAATATTGCGCGCGGCTTCATCACCGATCACCGAGTTCTGCTTCTCGACGAGCCGACCGCCTCGCTCGACGCCACCAATCGGCGCGTCGTCGTCAGCATGATTGCGAGAAAGAAGGCAGAGGGCGTCGCCATGCTCGGCATTTTCCACGACGAAGAAGTGCGCGAGGCCGTGGCCGACCGGATCATCGATGTCAGCGCGTTTTCACCGAGAAAGGCGGTGGCCGCATGAGCAAGCAGCTTTCGGAGACGCCGCACATCCACGAGACGGCGAAGGTCGAGGCGAGCACGATCGGCCGCTATACGGAAATCGCCGAATTCTGCCGTATCCGCGAATGCGAGATCGGCGACTATTCCTACGTGATGGAACATGGCCATCTGTGGAACGTGACGATCGGCAAGTTTTCCAATATCGCCGCCTTCGTCAGGATCAACGCCACCAACCATCCGGTGGAGCGGGCCACGCTGCATCATTTCACCTATCGTGCAGGCGACTACTGGCCGGGCGACGCCGAGCACGAGACGGATTTCTTCGCCGCGCGGCGGGCAAGGCCCGTCACCATCGGCCATGACACCTGGATCGGCCACGGGGCGACGATCCTGCCGGGCATCACGATCGGCAACGGCGCGGTGATCGGAACCGGTGCCGTGGTCTCGAAGGACGTCGCGCCCTACACGATCGTCGGTGGCGTGCCGGCCAAGCTGATCCGCGCGCGTTTTGCCGCCGAAACCGGTGACGCCATGGACAGGCTTGCGTGGTGGGACTGGGACCATGCGCGGCTGAGAACCGCTCTTGATGACTTTCGGGCGCTCTCCGCTGAAGAATTTCTGTCACGTTACGCCTGAAAGCCCTGCCTCGCAGGGCAGAGCGATTGTCAGAAAAGCTACATCTTGCCGACATCCAGCCTTCACAGAAACCCTCTATTCGGAATGAAGACAGGGCTTCGCCGGTGAGGGAATATGACGTTCGAGCTGAGAAACATCACCCGCCGGTTCGGCAATCGTACCGCAGTGGACGCGGTCACGATCGAAATACCGCAGGGTCAGATGGTCGGCATCATCGGACGTTCGGGAGCGGGCAAATCGACTTTGCTGCGCATGATCAACCGATTGACCGACCCGACATCAGGTTCGATCCGTTTCGGCGATCGTGAAGTCTCCTCCCTCAAGGGAGCGGCGCTGCGCGAATGGCACCGCGACTGCGCGATGATTTTTCAGCAGTTCAACCTCGTGCCGCGCCTCGACGTTTTGACCAATGTGCTGCTCGGCCGGCTCAATCACCGTTCGACGACGCTCAGCATGCTCAGCATCTTTTCGCGCGAAGAGCGGATCATGGCAATCGCAGCGCTCGAGCGCCTCGGCATCGAGCAGACGGCGCTGCAGCCGGCCGGCACGCTTTCCGGTGGTCAGCAGCAGCGCGTGGCGATCGCGCGTGCGCTGATGCAGACGCCGAAAATGCTGCTCGCCGACGAGCCGATCGCCTCGCTCGATCCGCTCAACGCCAAGATCGTGATGGATGCGTTGCGTGACATCAACGAGCGCGAAGGCATTACCGTCGTCACCAACCTTCATACGCTCGACACGGCACGCAACTATTGTGACCGGATCATCGGCATGGCGGCCGGGCGCGTCGTCTTCGACGGCCAGCCAAGCGATCTGACCGCCGATGCCATTCATGCCATTTACGGCGCCGACAAGGACGGCGCCGGTATCGACGAGAGCATGACCTCTACGAGCATCAAGACGCCCGATGCCGCACAAGCGGCCGGTGCTTTGCAATCCGCCGGCATCCAGACCCTTGCCAATGCGCGCGCCTGACCGGCGCGTCCATGCCGGGCGATGAGCCGCTGACCGATCGTTGGCCCGCGTCAAGGGCACAAGTCTTCGTAACGAAAGATCCCGGGGACGGGTCAATCAGGAGAATATCCATGCTGAAGAACGTACTTTTCGCGGCAACGGCGCTTGTTGCCGTCGCCACCAGCGCTGCTGCCAACGCAGCTGACCTCAAGGAACTGCGCATCGGCATCCTCGGCGGCGAAAATGAAGCCGACCGCCTGCGCAACTACGCCTGCCTTCAGGACGACCTGAAGAAGAAGTTCGGCTTCGAGAAGGTTTCGCTCTTCCCGGCCGCCGATTATGACGGCGTCATCCAGGGCCTGCTCGGCGGCACGCTCGACGTCGCCGGCCTCGGCGCTTCCGGCTATGCGGCCGTCTACATCAAGGACCCGAAGGCCGTGACCCCGGTTCTGACGACGCAGCAGAGCGACGGCGCCACCGGCTACTACTCGGTTCTCCTCGCCCGCAAGGACTCGGGCATCAAGACGATCGCCGACGCCAAGGGCAAGACGCTCGGTTATGCCGACCCGGACTCCACCTCGGGCTACCTCGTCCCGAAGGTCACTATGCCGAAGGCTCTCGGTGGCGAAGCCGTCGACAAGTATTTCTCCAAGACCTCGTTCAACGGCGGTCATGAGAACAATGTTCTCGCCGTTCTCGACAAGAAGGTCGATGTCGGTGTGACCTGGGCTTCCGGCGTTGGCGATTTCAAGGACGGCTACTCGTCCGGCATGCTGCGCAAGATGGTCGACAAGGGCACGCTCAACATGAACGACGTCGTTCAGCTGTGGCAGTCGCCGCTGATCCCGAACGGCCCGGTCGTCGTGTCGAACAAGCTCGGCGACGAGTGGAAGGCGAAGATCACCGACTTCTACCTGAACCTGCCGCAGACGGACAAGGCCTGCTTCGAAGCCACCGAAGGCGGCGACTACAAGGGCTATGTCAAGGTGACCCCGGACTTCTACGACGCCGTCATCGAGACGCGCCGCGCCACGATCGGCGGCTGATTTTATCCAGAACCCTGAAGGCGGCCGCCAGCGGCCGCCTTTTTTGCTGCGATCAGGTGAGAAGCTTCATGACCACTGCTGACATGCATTCGCACATGCCGCGAACAACACGTGACATCGGCAATGCCTGGGACCGGATGGTCGCCAAGCGCCGCCTCTACACGCTGATCGGGCTTGCCATCCTGCTCTTTGCCGCCGTCAGCTCGGCGCAATATGCGGACGAGGCGAATGCCGGGCATTTCTTCGAGCGCCTGCCGCATCTCTTCGACTTCCTGAGCTGGCTCATCCCCAAGGACTGGGCCGATGTCTGGCGCGCGCTGTTCGATATCGCGAGCCCGAACCATACGGGCGGCGAGGAATACAATTTCGCCGACGGACGGGTTTATGTCTCGGGCTCGTTCTATGTGCCCGAATATTTCGAGTTGATGATCACCACCATCAACATCGCCATCGTCTCCACCATCATCGGCTTCGTCTTTGCCGTGCCGCTCGCCTTTCTGGCGGCCAAGAACTTCAGCCCGTCCTGGCCGCTGCGGATGTTTTCCAAGCGGGTGATGGAATTTTTGCGTGCCTTTCCCGAGATCGTGATCGCCGGGCTCTTTTCCGCCGTTCTCTCGATCGGTCCGGTCGCCGCCATCATCGCGGTCAGCCTGCACACGATCGGCGCGCTCGGAAAGCTGTTCTACGAGGTGATCGAGAACACCGACATGAAGGCCGACGAGGGCATGCGGTCGGTCGGCGGCAACTGGTTCGAACGGGTGCGTTTCGGCGCGCTGCCGCAGGTTCTGCCGAACCTCTCCTCCTACGCGCTGTTGCGTCTCGAGATCAACGTGCGCGCCTCGACCATTATCGGCGCCGTTGGCGGCGGCGGTATCGGCGAGGAGCTGAAATTGTCCATATCGCGCGGCTTCGGCGCAAAAACCGTGGCCCTGATGATCCTGCTGTTTGCCACGATCGTCGCGGTCGACCAGTTCTCCGCATGGCTGCGCCGCCGGCTTGTCGGCGAACACGCCTTCCTCCTGCAGCATTGAGGCTCTTGCCATGACGATGACCATGATCCACGCGAGCCGCGCCCAGGAGATCGAGGAACGTTATCCCGAATATTTCAAGCGCTCCTTCAAGCAGCGTTTTGGTGCGCTGATGATCGGATGCGGCACGCTTCTCTACATGCTCTATGCCGTCTGGTTCTTCGACCTGCCGAAACTCGTCGCCGAGGCCCATTGGGAGCGCTTCGGCATCTATCTGAGCCAGTGGGTCAGCTATGACGTGCAGCCGGAACTGCGCCTTCAAGGCGATGGCTCTATCCGGGTCTGGTATCCGCGCTTCTCGCCGCTCGGCGACAATCCCCACCCGGACTGGATGGTCAACAATGCCGATGGCAGCGTGTCGGTGCTGATCAACGGCACGTCACGTACGGTGACGGCCGGCAACAAGCAGGCGACGATCGCCGCCCACGGCGAAACCTACACGATCGACATGAGCGGCGAGAACCCTCGCCTCGTCGGCCAGGCGCCGCCTTGGATGAAAGTGTATGACGACAATATCATGGTCGATCTCGGCTTTGCCGGCGATGCCAGCATCTCGTCCAACCGGGTGAAGATCTGGAAGCGTTTCATCGGCTGGCCGAATTTCTTCTTCGATACGCGCTCGCCGTTTTTCGACAAGCCGGCCGGTGAAGTGTTCAGCCTCATTCTCTCCGGCCCGCGCATCGAGCCGGACCAGTCCAACCTGTCGCTTGCCTTCGACAATATCTGGAACAACGGCGCCTGGCAGCATGGCGATGTGTGGACAAAGCTGTTCCAGACGATCGTGATGGCGTTTCTCGGCACGCTTCTCGGCGCGATCGCAGCCTTTCCGCTCGCCTTCCTGGCCGCACGCAACATCACACCCAACCGGCTGCTCAACCAGGTGCTGAAGCGGTTCTTCGACTTCCTGCGCTCGGTCGACATGCTGATCTGGGCGCTGTTTCTCACCCGCGCCTTCGGCCCCGGCCCGCTTGCCGGGTCCGGCGCCATCTTCCTCACGGAGACGGGAACGCTCGGAAAGCTCTATTCGGAAGGGCTGGAAAATATCGACGACAAGCCGCGCGAGGGCATCAAGTCGACCGGTGCCTCGACCGCGCTCGTGCATCGCTACGGCGTGATGCCGCAAATCGTGCCGGTCATGGTCAGCCAGACGCTTTACCAGTGGGAATCCAACGTGCGCGGCGCCACCATCATCGGCGCGGTCGGGGCCGGCGGTATCGGCCTCAAACTCTGGGAAGCGATGCGCACCAATACCAACTGGGCGAATGTCGGCTATATGGTGATCCTGATCCTGATGGTCGTCTTCCTCTTCGACGCCGCATCGAATGCGCTGCGGTCGCGACTGATGGGCACGAACAAGGCTGCCACCAGCCATTAATCGGCCCCAACAGACGTCTGCATCATCATTCTGTCATCGAAATCTTTTACCGCAGGCCCTGTCTCCACATGGCCTGCGCGGCTATGATCGGGACCTCCCCTGATTGTGGAATCATGCCTTGCGATACGCTCTCTATTTCTCGCCCGCAGAAGACGATATGCTGACGAAAGCCGCCAGCCAATGGCTGGGGCGCAACGCCTTTACCGGCGAGATGCATCCGACGCCTGCCGTCGAGGGGCTGTCTGTCGAGACGGTCCATGCGCTCACTGCCGATCCACGCCGCTACGGCTTTCACGCGACGCTGAAGGCACCGTTTGCGCTCACCGAGGGAAGGTCCGAAGCCGAGTTTCTCGCAGCAGCCGAAAGCTTTGCAGCGGAGACACCGGCCTTTGCCATTCCGAACGTGATCGTCGGACAGATCGGCCGGTTCTTCGCCATCGTGCCGGATCAGGTCTATCCCGCGCTGCAGGATTTCACCGCCGACGTGGTCGAGACGTTCGAGCCGTTCCGGGCACCGCTTTCGGATGCCGATATCGCGCGCCGCAAACCGGACGCCCTTTCTGAAAAACAGCGCGATTATCTCCATCGCTACGGCTACCCTTACGTTATGGAAGAGTTCCGCTTCCACATGACGCTGTCGGGCCAGGTGCCGCCCGATCAGGCGCCGGCGATCCGCGCGGCGCTCGATGCTCGTTTCGGTGCGTTCGTGGGCCGGCCGCTTGCGATCGATGCGCTTTCCATTTTCGTCGAGCCCGAACGCGGCGCCGACTTCATCGCCTACCGCCGGTTCTCGTTGACCGGTGCGCTCCAGAACAGAAAGACAGCCTCATGACTGCCGAACTCGTTTTCACCAATGCCCGGATCGTTCTCGAAAACGAGATCATTTCCGGCTCCGTCCAGATCCGCGACGGCAAGATCAGCGACGTATCGGAAGGCAGTGTCCATAGCGGCGAAGATTTTGCCGGCGATTACCTGATCCCCGGTCTGGTCGAGCTGCATACCGATCATCTGGAAACCCATTACTCGCCACGCCCCGGCGTACGCTGGAACCCGACGGCGGCGATCCAGGCCCATGACGCGCAGATCGCCTCGTCCGGCATCACCACGGTGTTCGACTGCCTGCGCATGGGCGCCGACGAGGACGGCGGTTTCGAGCGCGGCGAAATGCGCGACATGGCCGATGCCATCCAGGCTGCCGAACGCGAGGGCCGGCTGCGTTCGGAGCATCTGATCCATCTGCGCTGCGAAGTCTCGGCCGACAACGTGCTTGAGCACTTTTCCGATTTCGAGACCGATCCTTACGTGCGCCTCGTCTCCCTGATGGACCATGCGCCCGGCCAGCGGCAGTTCCAGACGATGGACCAGTACACGCTGTACTACCAGAAGAAGCGCGGCCTTTCCGACGCGGCCTTTGCCGAGTTCGTCGCGCGCCGCCAGGAAGAATCGGTGCGCAACTCCACCCCGCACCGTCATGCGATCGCGAAAGTCTGCGCCGAGCGTCACATCACCGTTGCCAGCCATGACGATGCCACGCTCGTGCATGTGGACGAGGCGATCGAGAACGGCGTCAAGCTTGCCGAGTTCCCGACCAGCTTCGACGCCGCCAAGGCCTCGCACGAGGCCGGCATGAGCGTTCTGATGGGCGCGCCGAACGTGGTGCGCGGCAAATCGCATTCCGGCAATATCGCGGCGCGCGATCTGGCCGAGCGCGGCGTGCTCGACGTCCTTTCGTCGGATTACGTGCCGCTCAGCCTGCTCTACGCCCCCTTCGTGCTTGCCGACGAGATCGAGGGCCTGTCGCTGCCGAAGGCGCTCGCCATGGTCACCTCGACGCCGGCCAAGAGCGTGAGCCTCGACGACCGCGGCCGGATCGCGATCGGGCTGCGCGCCGATATCGTGCGCGTCCACCGCGAACAGGGCGTGCCGGTGGCGCGCGCCGTGTGGCGCGAAGGCCGGCGCGTCGCCTGATGGAGGGCGCGGCGGCGGATCATCATTCCAGTGGCCAATCCGGCCGCGGCGGCGTCATGGCCGTCGTGGTCGGCCCGAGCGGTGCCGGCAAGGACACGCTGATGGCAATTGCCGCGGGGCATTTTGCCGGCGATGAGCAGATAATGTTCGCGCGCCGGGTCATTACCCGCGATGCAGGCGCCGGCGGGGAGGATCACGACGGCGTCTCCGAGGCGGAATTTGCCGCCCTGGAGCGTGACGGACGGTTTGCGGTATCCTGGGCGGCCCATGGCCTGCATTACGGCATTCCGGCCGACACGCAGGATGCTGTGGCGCAAGGCCGTCTGGTCATCGCCAACGGCTCGCGCTCGGCGCTTGCCAAATTCAGGGCCGCCTATCCGTCGCTCGTCGTCATCAACATCACCGCACGTCCGGAGGTTCTGGCAGCGCGGCTTGAAGCCCGCGGCCGTGAAAGCCGCGAGGATATTCTTCGGCGCCTCGAGCGCAGCTCTCTGTCGGTGGATGGCGATTACTCGGTGGTGACGATCGACAATAGTGGAGCCGTCGAGGATGCGGCACAACACATGATTGCAATTCTATTGAACTGCCTTCGAACGCCTGCGATATAATTTACAAAACACAAAGGCGGGCGCTTTACACTTTCAAGATGGCCTCTATTTGCGATCTCTAATGTAGAGGGACGCGAACACTCATGAGCCAGACAAGCCCACACGACGGCCAGAGGCAACCCAAAGCGCAGACCCGCGATCTGGAGGCGAGAACCGTCGTTCTCGAAATCATCGCCATGACGGCGCTGGCGCTGGCGCTCGACACATCCGAAGACGGCGACCCCGAACATGCCCGCGGAATCGCCACGCTGATCAACGAGACGGTCAAGCACCGCTGCATCGAGGTCGGCCTGTCCGACCAGGCGCAGCGCCAGGCATCCGATTACGCCGACGAGCTTCTGTCGACGGCACTTCTGTCGCTTTTCCCGCACGACAAATCCAAGGGCTGAGGCGAGCGCCTCGCTCCTGGAATGTCGAGGTCAGTGCGCTTCGTCCCAATTGGCGGCGGCGCGGGCGTCCACCTTGAGCGGCACCCGCATGGCGATCGCCGGCATGGCCGCCTGTTCCATGGTCGCAACGACAAGCGGGATGGTGCGGTCGATCTCGGCGTCCTCGACCTCGAAGATCAATTCGTCATGCACCTGCAGGAGCATGCGGGCGGAAAGCCCCGCCTCTGCCAGCGCCGGCTCCATGCGCACCATGGCGCGGCGGATGATATCGGCGGCCGAGCCCTGGATCGGCGCGTTGATCGCCGCACGCTCGTTGAAGGCGCGCATCGACGGATTGGACGAGCGGATTTCCGGGTAATGGGCGCGACGGCCGAAAATGGTTTCGACGTAGCCGTTTTCGCGGGCGAACGCCTTGGTGTTTTCCATGTAGTCGCGAATGCCGGGGAAGCGCTCGAAATAGCGCTTGATGTAGTCACTCGCTTCCGAGCGCTCGATCGACAGCTGATTGGCAAGGCCGAACGCGGAAATGCCGTAGATGATGCCGAAATTGATCGCCTTGGCGCGGCGGCGGACTTCGGACGGCATGCCTTCGACAGGCACGCCGAACATTTCGGATGCCGTCATCGCATGGATGTCGATGCCGTCCTCGAAGGCCTGGCGCAGCTGCGGAATATCGGCGACATGGGCGAGCACGCGCAGCTCGATCTGGCTGTAGTCGGCCGAGACGAGCTTGTGGCCCGGCGTCGAGATGAAGGCCGTGCGGATCTTGCGGCCTTCTGCCGTGCGCACCGGGATGTTCTGCAGGTTCGGCTCCGAGGAGGACAGGCGCCCGGTCGTGGTCGATGCCATTGCGTAAGAGGTGTGGATGCGCTTCGTCTCAGGATGCACATAGCCCGGCAGGGCATCGGTATAGGTGGATTTCAGCTTGGTGAGCTGGCGCCAGTCGACGATCTTGCGCGGCAGCGGATGGCCCGCGGCGGCAAGATCCTCCAGGACGCTTGCCGAGGTTGACCACTGGCCGGTCTTGGTCTTGGCGCCGCCGGGAAGCCCCATGCGGCCGAAGAGGATATCACCCAGCTGCTTGGGGGAGCCGATGGTGAATTTCTCGCCGGCGAGTTCGTAGATCTCATCCTCGAACGCGGCGGCGCGCTGCGCCAGCTCGCCAGAGAGGCGTGACAGGATCTGCCGGTCGATGGTGATGCCGCGCTCTTCCATCTGCGCCAGAACGGAGACCAGCGGGCGTTCCAGCCGCTCGTAGACACGGGTGAGG
The DNA here is from genome assembly GCA_028283725.1 of Neorhizobium sp. Lineage (GTDB taxonomy): Bacteria > Pseudomonadota > Alphaproteobacteria > Rhizobiales > Rhizobiaceae > Neorhizobium. The sequence goes on from JAPWKC010000004.1 coordinate 1,756,398, forward strand.
CCGACCGCCGCCAGTTGCGGTTTCAGCACCATCCAGAGCCGCAGCGTCACATCCGCATCTTCCGCCGCATAGGCGGTGGCACGGTCGATATCGACAAAATCGAAGGTGACGCCGGTCTTGCCAGAGCCGGCAACATCCTTGTAGGCGATCGGCTTGTGGTTGAGCCAGCGTTCCGACAGGCCATCCATGCCGTGATTGCCCTTGCCGGCATCCAGAACGTAGGACATCAGCATCGTATCGTCATAGCCTTCCACGGTGATGCCGTGGCGCTTCATGACAAGATAGTCGAACTTCATGTTCTGGGCGACCTTGAGGATGGCGGGATCCTCGAGAATGAGCCTCAGACGGGCAAGCGCGTCGTTGACCGGGATCTGGTTCTCCGCCATCCCGCCGCCCAGGAGATCGCCGACGCCGGTCTTGTGGGTGAGCGGGACATAGCAGGCGCGGACATCGAGACCTTCAGGGTTGTCGCGATTGTTGGCGATGGCCAGCGAGAAGCCCACCAGCTCGGCCTGCATCGGATCGAGAGAATTGGTTTCCGTGTCGAAGCCGACAAGGCCGGTTTCGCGTGCAGCGGCAACCCAGGCGTCGAGCGCCGCGGCATCACGGATGGTCTCATATTTCGTCGTGTCGATCGGTGCCTTGGCAAAGGCTTCGATACGGGAGGCCGACAGATCGGCCGGTGCATGCTCGCCGGTGGCCTTGGAGGCCGACGACCTTGCGGTGCCCGATGGTGCTGCGGCAGCGCTTCTGGCCGCCTCTTTCGGTGCGTCTGCCGGCGCGTCGCCTGCGGCCGGTTGAGCGGCATCGAGATCGGGGCCGCGGGCGGCATCGCCCCATTCGACCTCGACGGCAACAGGCTCGATGGCAGCGGCATCGCAATCGCAGGCGGTCGCGACGCGGCGGGTGAGCGAGCCGAATTCCATCGCCTTCAGGAAGCCGATCAGCTTCGGGCCGTCCTGCGGCTCCAGCACCAGCGCATCGAGATCCAGATCAAGCGGCACGTCGATACGCAACTCGACCAGCCGGCGCGAAAGCCGCGCCAGATCGGCATTGGCGATGATGTTTTCACGGCGCTTGACCTGCTTGATCTCGCCGGCGCGGGCGAGAAGCGTTTCGAGATCGCCGAATTCTTCCAGAAGCTGGGCCGCCGTCTTCGGGCCGATGCCGGGAATGCCGGGCACGTTATCGACGGAATCGCCGACCAGAGCCTGCAGGTCGATCATCTTTTCCGGCGCGACGCCCCATTTTTCCACGACATCGGGAATGCCGATCTGCTTGTCCTTCATGCTGTCATACATGTGGACGTTTTGCGTGACGAGCTGCATCAGATCCTTGTCCGAGGACACGATCGTCACGTCGGCGCCGGCAGCCTCTGCCAGGCGGGCATAGGTGGCGATGATATCGTCGGCCTCGAAACCCTCGGTCTCGATGCAGGGGAGATTGAAGGCGCGGGTCGCCTGGCGGATCAGGCCGAATTGCGGGACGAGCTCTTCGGGCGGAGCGGAACGGTTCGCCTTGTAGGCGTCGTAGAGATCCTTGCGGAAGGTCTTCGAGGAATAGTCGAAGATCACGGCGAAATGGGTGGGCGTCACGCCGACGGATGTATCGCGCGCATCGGTCAAAAGCTTCCACAGCATGTTGCAGAAGCCGGAGACTGCGCCGATCGGCAGACCGTCGGTTTTTCGGGTGAGCGGCGGCAGCGCATGGAACGCGCGAAAAATGAAGCCGGAGCCGTCTACGAGGAAGAGGTGATCGCCTGTTTTCATGGCCCATGGAATAGCGCGGGCCACCCATCGCGTCCATGAAAACTTACGGCAACCGCCCCTCATGGCACAGCCCGCGCCTCACCCCAACGTTACCGTTTTGTAATTGCCACCTCCCTTGAAAAGCCGCATTCGCAAAGCCATTTCAGAACCACGGCGCCTGATCACGCCGTTGTCTGGAAGCTGGCATGTCCCCCGCCGCACCAGACCGGGCAAAGGCCTACCCCCTCTCCGGGCCTTTGTCCTACCATCCAACCGCCACGACCGTTTCCCCTCCCGGCCGTGGCGGTTTTTTCTTGAATATTTACGCTTTTCCAAAGCAATCGGCTGTCAGGCTTGGCGAAAGCATGGCCTGCAATATATTCGATTAGCCGCCCTGTCCGAGGCTCGTCATAAAGGGGGGAATGGAGACCGGAGCATGGCATTCGACCGCTCGCATTCGGCTACCTATCTGGCCGGCCAGCTGGCCAAGGGTTTTGCACGCGCGCTCAACGCACGCTCGGCCGAACTCGGCTTTTCCCCTGGACAATTTCCAGTGCTGCTCGAACTCTGGCAGGAAGACGGGCTTACCCAGAAACAATTGCTCGACCGGCTGGACGTGGAACAGGCGACGCTTGCCAACACGCTGTCGCGCATGCAGCGCGACGGGCTGATCGACCGCAAGCAGCACCCGCATGACAAGCGCGCGCAGGTGATCTCGCTGAGCGCGCTCGGCCGGGAACTGGAACACCGTGCCGTGAGGGCCGCCGCAGATGCGGACGACGCCTTGTTTGCCGGATTCCGACAGTTCGAGCGCGAGCTGATGATCGAATATATGCGCAAGATTGTCGAGACGGCACGCAAGACCTGACGCGCCGCGATCAACCCGAAAACGGGTACCGGTCCCCTTCCCGATGTTGTAACACGGAACCGTGCCGCGACTGGCTTTCCATGCCGCTTTCGTATTTCAAGGACAGGGTGTTTTCATGACCGATCTTTCCGCCGTTCTCGACCGCGCCGACCAGAACCTTCCCGCAAGCCTCGAGCGCCTCTACAGCCTCGTCCGTATCAAGTCGATCTCGACCGATCCCGCCTTCAAGGCCGATTGCCGCCAGGCGGCCGAATGGCTGGTTGAAGACCTGAAGACGATCGGCTTCGACGCTTCCGTGCGCGATACGATCGGCCATCCGATGGTCGTCGCCCATCACGCAGCAGCGACGGTGGACGCACCGCATGTGCTGTTCTACGGCCATTACGACGTGCAGCCTGTCGATCCGATCGAACTCTGGGAAAAGGATCCCTTCGATCCGGGCATCAAGGAGCTTTCGGACGGCCGCAAGGTGCTGACCGGCCGCGGCACGGCCGACGACAAGGGCCAGCTGATGACCTTCGTCGAAGCCTGCCGCGCCTACAAGGACGTGCATGGCTCGCTGCCGATCCGCATCACCATTCTTTTCGAAGGTGAAGAGGAATCGGGCTCACCGTCGCTCAAGCCCTTCCTCGACGCCAATGCCGACGAGCTGAAGGCCGATTACGCGCTGGTCTGCGATACCGGCATGTGGGACAGCGACACGCCGGCGATCGCGGCCGCGCTCCGCGGCCTCGTCGGTGAGGAACTGACGGTCAAGGCGGCCGACCGCGACCTGCATTCGGGTCTGTTCGGCGGCGCTGCGGCCAACCCGATCCATATCCTCACGGACATCCTTGCCGGCCTGCATGACGCGACGGGCAAGGTGACGCTCGAAGGCTTCTACGACGGTGTCGAGGAGACACCGGAGAACGTCAAGGCGAGCTGGGAAACGCTTGCCCGCGGAGCTGCCGACTTCCTCGGTGGCGTCGGCCTGTCGATCCCGTCGGGCGAAAAAGGACGTTCGGTTCTCGAACTCACCTGGGCGCGGCCGACGGCGGAAGTCAACGGCATCTGGGGCGGCTATACCGGCGACGGCTTCAAGACGGTGATTGCGGCGCAGGCGTCTGCGAAGGTTTCCTTCCGGCTTGTGGGCGACCAGGATCCGGCCAAGATCCGCGACGCATTCCGCGCTTATGTGGCATCTAAAATTCCCGGCGACTGCTCGGTGGAATTCCATGAGCACGGCGCCTCCCCGGCAATCCAGCTCTCCTACGATTCGCCGGCGCTGACCAAGGCGAAGAGCGCCCTTTCCGACGAGTGGAAGAACCCGGCCGTGGTGATCGGCATGGGCGGATCGATCCCGATCGTCGGCGATTTCCAGAAGACGCTCGGCATGGATTCGCTTCTGGTGGGCTTCGGCCTCGTGGACGACCGTATCCACTCCCCGAACGAGAAATACGACCTCAAGTCCTTCCACAAGGGCATCCGCTCGTGGGCGCGCATCATGGCTGCGCTCGCAGCCTGAGACGCTTTCCGTCCCGCTTTTTTACAGACAGGGACATACTGTCGGCTCTCATGATGGGAGCCGGCAGGTCAAAAACAAAAAGGCCGGGCGAACCCGACCTTTCGGTTTCCCATATCTGCGCCAGTACATCCGTGGTCGCGTCGATGGGACATGCATGTGACCGGTCTGTTCGCCCCGATGGACGGCGACGCGATCTGTAAGCCGATGGTCTCGCCGGAAGGTTAACATTTCGTTAACGGCGCAAAATCCCGACCGACCGGCATTTCAAAAGCCCTGAAACGGAAAAAGGCCGGACGAACCGGCCTTTTTCTCAAATTCGGTGCTGATCAGACGATCAAGCGGCGCTGAGCTGGTCAGCCGAGATCTTGCCCGAGCGACGATCGGTCGTCAGCTCATAGCCGATCTTCTGGCCGTCCTTCAGCTGGCCGAGGCCAGCGCGTTCTACAGCCGAGATGTGAACGAAAATGTCGTTGCCGCCTTCATCAGGGGTGATGAAGCCGTAACCCTTGGTGGCGTTGAACCACTTAACAGTACCGGTTGCCATTGATAGTGCCTTTCACTTGCAAAGTGCCGAAACTCCGCCCCACAGCGGGCGAAGCGATTGTGTTTTCGTATTTGCAGGAAAGATCGTCGCAGGCGAGGCAAATGGGCCAAGTGCTGGCTGTCAAACAAATAGCGAGAGTCAGGATTTAGTGCCGGCTTCGCGTCCAGTCAAGAGCGAGTGGAGCCCGGCGAAAACAGAAAACCCGGCGCGGGAGGAGGTGCGCCGGGTTTCCGAAACTGACCAACAACCGGGAGGAGGAGGTGTTGCTGGTCCCATCGAGGACACTGGGAGGAGGAGTGCGTCCTTCGATGATTTAACTATACATGATTATGCGGTGAGCAACAGCAAGCATTTCGCAGCGCAGCATTGCAATCGAAGCATGGCTCACTCTCCACGCTTGCGAGGTTCGGCAGATTGCGGCTATCCTGCCTGCATGTCGCTTGATTCCGTTCAGGCCTTCATGGCCACCCATGCCCCCGATATCACCGTCATCGTGACTGCCGAAAGCTCTGCGACCGTGCCGCTTGCCGCCGCCGCGCACGGTGTCGAGCCTGCGCAGATCGCCAAGACGATCTGCCTGCGGGCCGGGGAACTGACAATGCTAGTGGTGATGTCGGGCACGCGGCGCCTGGACAACCGGAAATTCAAGGACCGCTTCGGCGCCAAACCACGGATGGTCGATGCCGATGAAGTCTTTGCGCTGACCAGTCATCCCGTCGGCGGCGTATGCCCCTTCGGCCTGCCGGTACCGATGACGATTTTCTGCGACAGCTCGCTCAAGGCGTTTGCGGAAGTGCTTCCGGCAGCCGGAGCAACCAATGCCGCCGTGCGGATCTCGCCGGATCGGTTGGCGGCTTTGACCGGTGCCGAGTGGATCGACGTCAGCCAGGAGCCGGCTTTACCGGCTTCCTGACACGCATGCGGCATAGGATGCGAGGCCCAAGCCGATTACGAGAAGCGATCACCGAGATAGCGCTGATACCAGGCCTGTTTGCTCTCGGCCGAGGCCGTGGCAACCGCATAACCGACGGCAAAGCCGATCGCGCCGATCAGGGTAAACAGCGTCGTGGAAGCGGCAGGGTGTTCGCGAATGGTGCCGGCAACGGTGGTGGCTTCCTGCTGCACATAGGTTGCGGCATCGCTGGCGCGCTCGGCAACCTTTTCATAGGCAATGCCGGTCTTTTCAGCCAGAATTTCGCGCAGGCCGGCAATTTCCGAACGCAGATTATCGATCTGCTCGCCGACACTGCCATCGCTCGGATGATGATCGAAAGAAGGGATCTTGGATTCGAAGGATTTCAAGCTTTTTACGGTCTCTGCCATGCCGGCCTCCTGTTTCAGACGAGAGTGCGGTCAACTTGCGAGCCTGCAATAAGTTCCTTTATCCACTGCCGTTTCTGTTCGAAAACCCATATCACGGCCGTGCGATCGGGCCGGGCTTGGGGCCTGTAGCACCCTTTACTATAGGGCCTTTGGCTATGGGGCCTTTGTGCTATCTGGCCTGGGCGAGCGTGCCTGCAAGCTCGACAAGCCGCCGCTTGTCATCTGCGCCCTTCTGCAACTGGTTGACCAGGATAAGCGCCAGCGCTTCCGCGTCCGGACTATCTTTTTCTATGCGATATTCGGCGCAGGCTTCGTCGAACACTTCCCGAAGGAGGTTGAGCTGTTCCGGATTGACCGGATTACGGACAAGATGTGCGGGCATCGCTTCCTTCCAGACAGGAGAATTATCTTTTCGAATCAACGTCAGGTTCTGCATTCAACGCTGTGATCGCGCAGAAAGTGAGGCAGTGTGAACGGTCGCCAGGTCATGATTTTCCGTTGCAATGACAGATCAATGGCTGGCGTGCCAGACATGCATCGACGGCCCTTGCGAGAAAAGGTCGACTTAGCGCCAGAATCCGTCCGGCGCCGCGAAAGCAGCGCCGGACGATGGTTCAAACATCAGGATCGCCCGAAGGCGCTCAGGCCATAGAGGCCGGATCGCCGATCGGCATCAGCGCCGGTTTGATCGCCGGGTCGAGCACGGGGTCCTGCGGGTTCTTGGTGTCACCCGTGTCCTGAACGGGTGGGCGCGCAGGCTTTTCCTGCGTCCTGTCGGGTACGCCACCCGTGGAAACGGGGCCGCGCGGTGTCAGTTCTTCCGGTGTGGGAAGCGGATCGCGATTGGGCATAATGCACTCCTTCGCTGTTACACCTCCTCTACGAACGCCATGGCGGCACGATGGTTCCGCGCCAGCGCCACGCTTCCGTCTGGCGGGCGCAGAAACGCAAAACGCCGGCACAGGGCCGGCGTTTGCTATCGCATTCGGTGGCTTCGCTCAGCCCTCGAAGAATTCCTTCATCCGGGCGAAGAAGCCCGTCGATTCGGGATTGTTTTCCTTCGACGAGATTTCCTCGAATTCCTGCAGCAGCTCGCGCTGGCGCTTGGTCAGCTTCTGCGGGGTCTCTATCTGGATCTGGATATAGAGATCGCCCGTCTGCGACGAACGCAGCACCGGCATGCCCTTGCCCTTCAGGCGGAACTGCTTGCCGGCCTGGGTGCCCTCGGGAACCGTGACGCGCGACTTGGAACCATCGAGCGTGCCGACATCGAACGTGCCGCCGAGGGCCGCCGTCGTCATCGAGATCGGTACGGCACAATAGAGATCGGCGCCGTCGCGCTGGAAAAACTCATGCGGCTTGACCGACAGGAAAATATACAGATCACCGGCCGGGCCGCCGCGGGCGCCGGCCTCACCTTCGCCCTGAAGACGGATACGGGTGCCATCCTCGATGCCCGAGGGGATGTTGACGGAAAGCGAACGCTCCTCGGTGACACGGCCCTGACCGTGGCACTTGCCGCAGGGATCGCTGATCGTCTGGCCGCGGCCATGGCAGGTCGGGCAGGTGCGCTCGACGGAGAAGAAACCCTGCGAGGCGCGGACGCGACCGGAACCATGGCATGTGCCGCAGTTCTTCGGCTGGGTGCCCGGCTTGGCGCCCGAGCCGGAACAGACATCGCAGGTGATCGATGTCGGCACGCGGATCTGCGCGGTCTTGCCGGCGAACGCTTCCTCCAGCGTGATTTCCATATTGTAGCGCAGATCAGCGCCGCGTTCGCGACCGCCGGACGAGCGGCGGGCACGGCCGCCCCCCATCATCTCGCCGAAAATATCCTCGAAGATATCGGAAAAGCCGCCGGCTCCACCGCCCATGCCGCCACCGCCGCCGCCCATTCCGCCCTGCTCGAAGGCTGCGTGGCCGAAACGGTCATAGGCCGCGCGCTTCTGCGGGTCCTTCAGCGTCTCATAGGCTTCGTTCAATTCCTTGAACTTTTTTTCCGACTCCGCGTCGCCCGGATTCTTGTCCGGGTGATATTTCATGGCGAGCTTTCGGAAGGCGCTTTTCAGTTCCTTCTCATCAGCCGAGCGACCGACCCCGAGTGTTTCGTAAAAGTCTGCTTTTGCCATTTAATAGATCCGGCTCCGGAAAAGGCTCCGGCTGCACAAGGGCAGCCGGATACTCAGTCAACTATGGTCGAGGTCTTGCCATGTGGCAACGAGAGGATCAAGCCGACTTCTTGTCGTCCTTGATTTCCTCATAGTCGGCGTCAACGACACCATCATCCTTGTGGCCTTCGCCAGCGCCGCCTTCGGCCTGCTGAGCCTCGTAGATGGCCTGACCGAGCTTCATGGATACTTCCATCAGCGTCTGGGTCTTGGCCTGGATGTCGTCGGCGTTCGGCTCGGAGGCTTCGACAGCGCCCTTGAGGGCCGCAATCGCATCTTCGATCGCCTTGCGGTCGGTCTCGGATACCTTGTCGCCGTAATCCTTGACGGACTTCTCGGTCGAATGGATCAGGCTTTCGGCCTGGTTCTTCGCCTCGACGCCAGCACGACGCTGCTTGTCTGCCTCGGCATTGGCCTCGGCATCCTTGACCATCTTTTCGATGTCGGCGTCGGAGAGACCACCGGAGGCCTGGATGCGGATCTGCTGTTCCTTGCCGGTGCCCTTGTCCTTGGCCGAAACCTGGACGATGCCGTTGGCGTCGATATCGAAGGTGACTTCGATCTGCGGCATGCCGCGCGGTGCCGGCGGCAGGCCGACGAGGTCGAACTGACCGAGCAGCTTGTTGTCGGCAGCCATTTCGCGCTCGCCCTGGCTGACGCGGATGGTGACGGCCTGCTGGTTGTCGTCAGCGGTCGAGAAAGTCTGGCTCTTCTTCGTCGGGATCGTCGTGTTGCGGTCGATCAGGCGGGTGAAGACGCCACCGAGGGTCTCGATGCCGAGCGACAGCGGGGTCACGTCGAGAAGCAGAACGTCCTTGACGTCGCCCTGCAGAACGCCGCCCTGGATCGCTGCGCCAAGCGCCACGACTTCATCCGGGTTGACGCCCTTGTGCGGCTCCTTGCCGAACAGCTGCTTGACGATTTCCTGCACCTTCGGCATGCGGCTCATGCCGCCGACGAGAACGACTTCATCGATCTCGGCAGCCGTGACGCCGGCATCCTTGAGGGCTGCCTTGCACGGTGCGACGGTGCGCTGGACCAGATCGTCGACGAGGCTTTCGAACTTCGAGCGGGTCAGCTTCAGCGTCAGGTGCTTGGGACCGGAAGCGTCGGCCGTGATGAACGGCAGGTTGATTTCGGTCTGCTGGGCCGAGGAAAGCTCGATCTTGGCCTTTTCGGCAGCTTCCTTGAGGCGCTGCAGAGCAAGCTTGTCGTTCTTCAGGTCGATGCCGTTGTCCTTCTTGAACTCGGCTGCGAGATATTCGACGAGACGCATGTCGAAGTCTTCACCGCCAAGGAAGGTGTCGCCATTGGTCGACTTCACTTCGAAGACGCCATCGCCGATTTCCAGAACCGAGATATCGAAGGTACCACCACCCAGGTCGTAGACGGCGATCGTCTTGCCGTCCTTCTTGTCCATGCCGTAGGCAAGGGCTGCGGCGGTCGGCTCGTTGATGATGCGCAGGACTTCAAGACCGGCAATGCGGCCGGCATCCTTGGTTGCCTGACGCTGGGCGTCGTTGAAGTAGGCCGGGACGGTGATGACGGCCTTTTCGACCTTTTCACCGAGATAGGATTCGGCGGTTTCCTTCATCTTCTGAAGGATCATGGCCGAGATCTGTGCAGGCGAATACTTCTTGCCCTGTGCTTCGACCCATGCGTCGCCGTTGTCGCCGCGAACGATCTCGAACGGAACAAGGCTCTTGTCCTTCTCGACGGTCTGATCTTCGAAGCGACGGCCGATCAGACGCTTGACCGCGAAAAGCGTGTTCGTGGGGTTGGTGACAGCCTGGCGCTTGGCCGGCTGGCCGACGAGGCGTTCGCCATCGTCAGAAAATGCCACCATAGACGGCGTGGTGCGCGCGCCTTCAGCGTTCTCGATAACCTTTGCATCCTTGCCATCCATGATGGCGACGCAGGAGTTTGTGGTCCCGAGGTCGATACCAATTACTTTTGCCATGTGTACTCTCTCCTTTAAGCGAACTGTCGGAACCCCGAGAGGCATTCCGCTGACAGTTCCTCGACTGGGATGGTCTTCTTGAATATCGCAGCATGGGCTGCTGTCATGCGGCGTATATAAGGACGGGTTTTTCCGACTGCAAGGCGGGAAATCGTGTGGCTTCAAGCAAAAATCAGAGTTTTTGCCGAGGCTTCGACGGAGCGACCGGGCGTGCCTGCGCCGCGCAGGGGCAGAGCGCGACACATAGGGCATTCCATGGGGCATCCCGTGGGGTGACACATCGAACGTTTAAAGACCGGATTACCAGAGGCCGCTGGAGCCGACGGCAGCCGGTGGAACCGGTCCCTGACCGACATCGGCCGGCGGGAGCGGCGCCTGCGAATCGTAGGAGCCGCGGTACTGACGATAGTCACGCACGCCTCCCTGCTGCGAGCCGGAATAATCGCCCTGATAGCCGCCGCGATCGCCGTAGACCCGCTGTTGCTGCTGATATTGCGGATCCTGATAGCGGGGCGCCGGATATTGCTGGGGTGCCGGATAGGTCTGAACCGGGCGTGGCTGCTGCGGCTGCACGTTGGCCTGCTGTGAACGGGCGGGCTGTGGATCATGCCTCTGCTGCTGTGGCTGTGGCTGATTCTGAACCTGACCCTGGGTCTGCCCCTGGCGCGGCTGGATGTTCGGCAGAGGTTGCGCCTCTACCGGTGCAGGCTGCGGATCGACGGTTGCGGATTGCTGCTGAACGGGCTGCGGCGCCGGCGGGAAATTGCCCGATACCGGCTGCGTATCGCGCGACGAAGCGCCGGGCAGGATGCCGGAAATGATGTCGCCAAGCGTCGTCGATTGGGGCTGGGGCTGCTGCTGCGCCGGCGGCAGGGCGTAGACGCCATCACCGCCGAAGAGCGGCGTCGGCTTGTAGCCCTTCATCGCCGCCGTCATGTATTCCTTCCAGGCGCGTGCCGGGAGCGTGCCGCCGGTGACGCGCTTCATGTAGCTGCCGTCATCGTTGCCGAACCAGATACCGGTCGTCATGATGCTGGTGAAGCCGACAAACAGCGCATCGCGGGAGTTCTGCGTCGTGCCGGACTTGCCGGCCGCCTGCCAGCCATCGAGGCGCGCTGCCCGGCCGGTGCCTTCGGTGATGACGCCGCTCATCATGCTGTTCATGGTGGCGGCCACCTGATCGCTCAGCACACGGGGCGGGTTGGCGTAATCGGCATCGTAGAGAACCTTGCCATCCGCATCGGTGATGCGGGTGACGATATGCGGCGTTGCCTTGTAGCCGCCGTTCATGAAGGCGGCATAGGAGGATGTCAGCTCGACCAGCGAGACTTCCGACGTGCCGAGCGCGATCGAGGCATTAGGCTGCAGATCGGAATCCACCCCGAGGCGGTGGGCCATCGAAATGACCTTGTCGACGCCGACCTGGACGACGAGCTGCGCGGCAACCGTGTTTAGCGAATGCGCCAGCGCGTAGGACAGAGGAACAGGCCCCTTGTATTCCTTTTCGTAATTCTCCGGCGTCCAGTTGCCGATCTTTACCGGCCCATCGTTGAACACCGTATCTGGGCGCAGGCCCGCTTCCATCGCGGCGGCATAGACGAAAGGTTTGAAGGCGGAGCCCGGCTGGCGTTTGGCCTTGATGGCGCGGTCAAACTGGCTTTCGGCGTAATCGCGGCCGCCGACCAGCGCGCGGATGGCGCCCGTCGCATCGACCGAAATCAGCGCCGCCTGGGTGGCGTTGACCTTGCCGCCTTCCTTTTTCAGGATATCGTTCAGCGCCTTGTCTGCCGCGGTTTCCAGCCGCTCATCGATCGTCGTCTGGACGACGACATCCTTCTTCGGCTCGCCGATCAGGCGTTTCACCTCGTCCATGACCATGTCGGCTGCATATTGCTGCGCGCCCGACAGCATGCTCTTGGCCTTGGCGGGCGGCTGCGACATGGCCTTTTTCAAATCGCTGTCGGTGATGAAGCCCTCTTCGCGCATCGTGCCGAGAACGACCTGGGCACGCGTTTCGGCCGCCTCCGGATCACGCGCCGGAGACAGGCGCGAGGGCGCCTTCAGAAGGCCCGCAATGGTTGCGGCCTCGCCGAGATTGATGTCGCGGGCCGACTTGTTGAAATAGCGCCGCGATGCCGCTTCCACGCCATAGGTGTTCGAACCGAAATACATCCGGTTCAGATACATGGCGAGAATCTGGTCCTTGGTGAATTCATGCTCCAGCCAGAAGGAGAGAAGCACTTCCTGCACCTTTCGTTCGAGCGTGCGCTCAGGCGACAGGAAGAGATTCTTTGCCAGCTGCTGGGTGATCGTCGATCCCCCCTGGACGGATTTGCCGAGCAGATTGTTGACGAAGGCGCGGGCAAGGCCGAGCGGGTCGACGCCGAAATGCGAATAGAACCGGCGGTCCTCGATCGCCACCACCGCTTCCGGCAGGTAGGGCGACATTTCTTCGAGCGCGAGCGCCTCGCCGCCCGTCGCACCGCGGTTTGCGAGCACCGAGCCATCGACCGATTGAATCTTGATATTGGGAGGGCGGTCGGGAATGACCCAGCTGCTGGCCGAGGGCATCTTGGAGCCGTAATACAAAACGACACCGCCGACGCCGATCATACCCCAGATGCAGAGCACGATACCCCAGTAGACGAGCCGGCGCAGGCCACCGAAGAGACCGCCGCCCGAAGACCGCTTTTCCGGCTTGGCCTTGGGGGCCGGACGCGCGCGTTCGCGCCGCTCCAAGGGTTCGGCTTGGTCGTCGTCATCGCGACGGGCGCGTTTCGATGTCCGTGCAGTTCCGGCGATCCGATCGTCGGCATCGAGGTGAAAATCGTCATCACTCTCATCGCGCGAACCGCCGAAAGACGGTTCGACACGTCTTCCTGATTTTCCCTTGGCTGCCATACGAGCCGGCATATCCCCGTTGAGGCCCATCCGAAGACGAGCGGTAAATACTCAATTCGCCCAGATCCGTCCTTGGACAATAAATGCGGCGATTTAAGGGGGCGTTAATCGTTTCCGGCGGCAAAGCGGGACGAGACTTTTGTATCAGACTATGCTAAAAAAGTGAGAGCAGGGGAAACAAAGCCACCTGCCAATGCGCAAGAGGAGAAGAGCGCGCCCGGAACCGGGCTCCCTTGGAGGAGGGGAGGATCATGAACAAGATCGTGGAAGCAGTCATAAAGAACGGCGAAAAGCGAATTCCGGTCGGCCTCGTCAGCATCAAGCAGGCGCTTGAAATGAACGAGACGTCCCAGTTCGAGTTCAGCCATCCAGCTTACGAAGCCGGATCGACCAACATCTTCGTCAATCGTGAAACATTGTCGAAACTGATGTAGGCGAAAAGCCGATATAGACTGCCGACCACACCGGCAGAAGCACACAGTCCCCCATCAAGGCCATCCGGCCCGACACGGATCCCCACAAGGGATCGAACGGCGGGCCGGATGGTTTTTCCATATGCGCGCGGCTTTCCGTCGGAGCGACAAAATCCGATGTCAGTAATGCGGCGGGCGGGTGATCGCCGGTGCCTCCAGCGAGGTTTCCTCAAGCGACAGAAAGCGCTCCGTCAGGCGATCGAGCTTGGCGCGCGTCTGCTCGACGACGGTCCACTGCTCGGCCAGCTGGTCGGAGAGTTCGTCGATCACCTTGGCCTGATGCGCCGCAAGCTCCTCCAGCGCGATTATTCTTGTCTCGTCACTCATCCGTCAGTCTTCCTTGGGGCTGTCCTTGAGGTCCGCTTTCCCGGCGGCCTTCCATGCCCTGACGCTGTCCGGCATGCCGTCATGGGGGCCGAGCGGCCTGACCGGCACGTCGCCCCACCAGTCCGGCCGGGTCGAGCGCATTTCGGGGTGTTTCGGGTAATAGATGCGATTGTCGGACCGCGATACCTCGCCGACGACCAGAAGCCGCACTTCCGCATCGGAATTGTTGATAAACGTGTGGGCGATACCGGTGCCGGCGGGAAAACCGACGGAATCGCCGGGTGCCAAGCGATGAAGCGCGCCATCGAGCCAGACATCCGGCGCACCTTCCAGCACGTAGACGAATTCCTCCTCCAGGCTTTCGGCATGCGGAAACGATGTTCGCCGGCCCGGCGGCAACCGCTCGTGATGGATACCCAGGCGCGTAAGGCCAAAATGGCGTGCGAGCGGCGCCCCGATCGCCAGCAATTCGTCGTCGCCCCGGTAGCGCCCGTCATCGGGACCTTCCACCTCGCGCCAATGGCTGATGCAGGACGGGCGGTGGGTGTCGCTCATGATGCAGCCTCCCTTCTGGACGGGTGCCGGGCGCAGGGCGACGCGGCATCACCTTGCGCCCCCGGCGTCCGGGGGCAGGTCATGAGGCGTAAATTAGAGCAAACCCCTGTTGCGGTCCAGAAGCGCGACCGGAAGAGATTGGCGCAAAGGATCGGCCCAAGGCCGGAGGCCGGATTGGGGCCGGATTGGGGCCGGATCAGGCGCGAAGGCGCGGCCTTTCCATGCTGACCTGGCGGCTGGCGCTGGTGCGGAAGCGGGCGATCGAGGCTGCAAGCGAGGCGCTGATGCCGACGAGGCTCTGGGTGGAGGCGTTCGTCTCTTCCATCAATGCTGCGTTCTGCTGGGTGATGTGGTCCATGTTGCGAACCGCCGAGTTGATCTGCTCGATGCCGGCTGCCTGCTCCTGAGCCGACTGGGCAATCGAATTGATATGCTCGTCGATCGCCGCCACCCGCGAGCCGATGCCGCGCAGTGCCTCGCCGGTGCGGTTGACGAGGCTCACGCCCCGCTGGACATCGGCGGACGACTGCTCGATCAGCTCCTTGATCTGCTTGGCGGCCGCGGCCGAGCGCTGCGCCAGTTCGCGCACTTCCTGCGCGACGACTGCAAAACCCTTGCCCTGTTCGCCGGCACGCGCCGCCTCGACGCCGGCATTGAGCGCCAGAAGATTGGTCTGGAAGGCGATTTCATCGATTGCGCCGATGATCTGCGTGACCTTCTGCGACGACTGCTCGATATCGTCCATGGCAGCGATCGCGCTTTCGACGACTTCGCCGGAGCGTACCGTCTCGGTGGCCGAGGTCTTGACGATGTCCTGCACTTCACGGGTGCGCTTGGCGGATTCCGACGACAGCGCGGTGATCTCCTCAAGCGCTGCAGCGGTCTGTTCGAGCGCCGAAGCCTGCTGTTCGGTGCGCCTTGCCATATTGTCTGTGGCAGACGAAATGCCGCCGGCCTCATCCCTCACCTGCGACACCGAATGGCTGATTTCCTGCATGGCGGCGCCGAGCTTGCCGATCGAAGCGTTGTAATTGTCCTTCAGGCCGGAAAAATCGGCCGCAAGCTCCTGCCAGAGTTCGGAGGCGAGATTGCCGGAGGCGAGCTCCTTCAATGCGCTATCGAGCGCCAGGAGAGCGGCATCCTGCTCCGCCTTGCTCTGCTCGCCGACGGCCTCGGCCTCCTTGCGGCGTGCCTCGAGCGCATCGAGATAGACAGTGATGGCATAATCCATATCGACCAGTGCCGCCTTGACCACGACGGACACCTGATCGGCAACAGCCTTGGCCTTCTTCTCGTAGAAAAAGCCCTTGAGGTGATGCTGGACGATGGCGCGGACGAGGCCGTCGAGGACCATCGTATACCCGCCGATATACCAGCGCGGCTCCAGGCCGAGGCGGGCATGGGTGCGGCCGATCGCAGATACGGCATCGACATAGCTCGAATCGTAATTGCCCGACGCGATCTGATCCCAGTGCGTCACCTGCCGGCCCTTGGCATGCGCGATATGGGCATCGTTGGCAAAGAATTTGGATGTGTAGGGATGAACTTTCGCCTTGGCATAGAACGTATCGAGCGCACCGCCGACCGAACCGCGCACGATCGGCCGGATCTCGGCCAAGAGACGGCGCTGCTCCTCACCGATACCTGCAAAATTCAGGCGATCGTTCAGGTCTGCGGTCGAATTGCGGTCGTTCATCAAGGCCCCCAAGGCAAATGTCATATTCAGCACCTGAGAATCGTCGTCAGAGGCGCTTTTGACCACATCTAGGCGTCAAGGCTTAACGCTCTGTTAGCCAAACCCATAAGTTTTCAGGGAAGATAATTTAGCGTCAGAAAATTTACTCGGATGTTGAATGCGCCGGTCCAAGGGGGCTGAGGGCAAGTCCGGCGCCTGTCTGAGACGGCGCAGCGACGCGCGGAGCTTGCGTTTGATGCGGCGAGCCCTTAGCTCCTCTGTCAACGAAGCAAGCGGTTCACCATGGCGCAGAAAACCTCTCTTTCCCGTCTCTCGCTCACCGACTTCCGCAATTATGCGGCAGCGTCGCTGAAGCTCGACGGGCGCCATGTGGTGCTGACCGGTGATAACGGCGCGGGCAAGACAAATCTTCTGGAGGCCGTTTCCTTTCTGTCTCCCGGCCGCGGCTTGAGGCGGGCGGTGCTCTCCGATGCCGCAAGAGTTGGCGGATCGGGCGGATTTTCGGTGTTTGCCGATCTCGACGGCATGGACGGCGAAGTTGCGATCGGCACCGGTATCGAACCCGATGGCGCCGAGACGTCGAGCCGGAAAGTCAGAATCAACGGGACGCCGTCGAAATCCACCGAGGAACTCTCCGATCACCTGCGGGTTCTGTGGCTGACGCCCTCGATGGACGGGCTCTTCACCGGTGGATCTTCCGACAGACGCCGGTTTCTCGACCGGCTCGTGCTGTCGCTCGATGCCGCGCATGGCAGGCGGGCGAGCGATTACGAGCGCGCCATGCGCAGCCGCAACCGCCTCCTCTCCGAAGGGCGTTTCGACCCGGCCTGGATCTCCGCCATCGAGGTGCAGATGGCCGAACTCGGCATCGCCATGGCTGCTGCCCGGCAGGAGATGCTCGGGCTTCTTCGCCGGCTATCGAATATGTCCGGCGAAAGCCCCTTCCCCACGCCGGTTCTTGCTCTCGACGGGTTTCTCGACGCGCTTCAGGATCGGCCGGCGGCGGAACTGGAAGACGCCTATCTCGACATGCTGAAGGCCAATCGCGGGCGGGACGCTGCCGCCGGGCGCACGACGGAGGGTCCGCATCGGGTGGATCTTCTGGTGCGCCACCGGGAAAAGGACATGGATGCGGCGCGCTGTTCGACCGGCGAGCAGAAGGCGCTTCTAATCGGGCTCATCCTCGCCCATGCACGGCTGACGGCCGATATGACAGGCTATGCCCCTATTCTGCTTCTCGATGAGATCGCCGCCCATCTGGACGAGGGGCGAAGGGCCGCACTTTTCGATCTCGTTCACGGGCTCGGCGGCCAATCCTTCATGACCGGGACGGACAGAAGCATGTTTTCGGCGCTGGCGGATCGCGCGCAATTCTTTACCGTGAGCCACGGTGGCGTCGAGACCGGCCGTATCGAACAGGATGAGGAGCGCTAGAGATGGCTGATTTCCCCGGTGACAGCTCCATGGGCTCCGAAGCCCTGACGCCCGACGAGATCGAGCGCTATCGCCGCCATATCCTCCTGCCGGAAATCGGCGGGAGCGGGCAGCAGAAATTGAAGAACGCCCGCGTGCTGGTGATCGGCGCCGGCGGGCTCGGCGCGCCGATCCTGCAATATCTGGCAGCGGCCGGCGTCGGCACGCTCGGCATCGTCGATGATGACGGGGTCTCACTTTCGAACCTGCAACGGCAGGTGATCCACGATACCGGAACGATCGGCGAGGCGAAGACGCAGAGCGCCCGCGAGGCGATCGCGCGCCTCAACCCGCATGTGCGCGTGATGGATTTCGAAGAGCGGTTTTCGGCGGAATGGGCCGAGAGAAACCTTCGTCGCTTCGGCCTCGTGATCGACGGATCGGACAATTTCGACACGCGCTATGCGGCAGCGGATGCGGCCGAGACCGCAAAGATCCCGCTGGTGACGGGCGCCGTCGGGCGGTTCGACGGGTCGGTAACGGTGGTCAAGCCCTATGAGACCGGCGTCGACGGCATGCTCAATCCCGGCTACCGCGACCTTTTCCCGGAAAAGCCGCCGGAGGGTCTGATCCCGGCCTGCGCCGAGACCGGCGTGATCGGCGCGCTCACCGGCGTGATCGGCACGCTGATGGCCATGGAGGCGATCAAGATCATCACCGAAACCGGCGAACCGCTGATCGGCCGCCTGATGCTCTATGATGCGCTCGCCGCGCGGTTCGATATCATCCGCTACAGACGCAAGGCTGATAAACCCAAGGCGGAATGACATGCTGACCATCACCCGGATCGACGAAAGCTTCAGCCGCTGGGACGAGCTGCTTGCCCTCATCATGCACTCTTTTGCCTATATGGACGGCGTCATCGACCCGCCCTCCTCGGCGCACCGGCTGACGGCGCAATCGCTTGAAGACAAGGCGAAAACCGAGATCGGCTACGTGGCGATCGACGATGAGGCGCTGATCGGCTGCATGTTCCTCAGGCCAGAGGAAACGACGCTCTACCTCGGCAAGCTTGCCATCTCGAAAGGCCAGCAGGGCAAGGGTCTCGGCCGGCAGTTTCTGGCCAGGGCCGAAGAGACGGCCAGAACGCTATCGCTACCGGCGATCAGGCTTGAAACCCGGATCGAGCTGACCGGCAACCATCTAACTTTCGGCCGCTGGGGTTTCGTCAAGACGGCGGAAAATCGCCATTCCGGCTATGACCACAGCACCTCGATCGAAATGCAGAAGGCGATCGGCTGAACCGCTTCGCCCGCATGAGCAAATCGAGAAGAGCGCGAGCCGGTTTTGCGTCAGGAATTACGGCGTAACAAAAGGATAGAGCGGTTTCGCGTTTCAAAGAGAGGCGGAAATGCTCTGAACGTCAGCTCCGGCCGGGCAATACCCTGTTGGGCGGGCGGTGGCCGTCGAAGAAGGCGCGAATATTGATGATGACCTTGTCGCCCATGTCGATGCGGCCCTCGATCGTGGCCGAGCCCATATGCGGCAGCAGGACGACGCGGCCATCTTTCGCCAGCTTTACCAGCTTCGGATTGACCGACGGCTCGTTGTGATAGACGTCGAGCCCGGCGCCGGCGATCTTGCCGTCGCGGATCAGCTGGATCATCGCCGCTTCATCGATGATGTCGCCACGCGCCGTGTTGACGAGGATCGCCGACGGCTGCATCAGCGCCAGCCTGCGGGCGGAGAGAAGGTGGAATGTGGCCGGCGTATAGGGGCAATTGACCGAAACGATATCGACGCGGGCGAGCATCTGGTCGAGGCTGTCCCAATAGGTCGCCTCCAGCTCTTCCTCGGTCGCGGCCGTGACGCGGTGGCGGTTGTGATAATGGATGGCAAGGCCAAAGGCCTTGGCACGGCGGGCGACGGCAGTGCCGATACGGCCCATGCCGACAATGCCGATACGCTTGCCCCAGATGCGCCGGCCGAGCATCCATGTCGGGCTCCAGCCCTCCCAGTCGCCCGGCTTGTCGGTCAGGATGCGCGCGCCCTCCGCAAGCCTGCGGTTGACGCCGAGGATCAGCGCCATCGTCATGTCGGCGGTGTCTTCGGTCAATACGTTCGGGGTATTGGTGACGGTAATGCCCTTTTTTGCCGCGGCATCCACATCGATATGGTCGGTGCCGTTGGAAAAGCCGGCTATCAGCTTCAGTTGCGGGCCGGCTTCGGCAATCAGAGCCTCGTCGATGCGGTCGGCGACGGTCGGCACGAGGACATCGGCGAGTTTCATCGCCGCTGCGAGCTCGGCGCGCGTGCGGGGGGCGTCATCGACGTTGAGCTCGGCATCGAAGAGCTCGCGCATGCGGGTTTCCACCGCATCGGGCAGCTTTCGGGTGATATAGACCTTGGGTTTCTTCCGGTTCGTCATGGTGTCGCTGTGGCCGCCTTTAGAGGTCCTTAACCAAGTCGCGCGATAGTCCGTACATCCAAGGCGTTATCTAACAGACCCTTCGGCGAAGACAAACAAAACCTCGCGAGGGCCGTAGCGCGCTTGGACTTTCAGCCGGAACCAAAGCCCATGCGTCGCGTCATTCTCTCATCCCTCATCGCCCTGTCCCTTGCGGCGATCAGCAGCCTTTCCCTTTCCGATGCAGCGCAGGCGCAGGCGAGCAAGGGCGCAAGCGGCCTGCCGCTTCCCCGTTTCGTCAGCCTGAAGTCGAGAAAGGTGAATATCCGCATCGGCCCGAGCGTCGATTACGCCGTGTCGTGGATGTATCTGAAGGCCGGGACGCCGATGGAGATCATTCAGGAATACGAGAACTGGCGGCGCGTGCGCGATGCGGACGGCACCGAAGGGTGGGTCAACCAGGCGCTGCTTTCGGGCGAGCGCACGGCCCTTGCTGCCCCATGGATGCGCACCAAGGGCAAGGACGTCTATGTCAACATGCGCCGCGACCCGCAGTCATCGGCCGGGATCGTGGCAAAGCTCGAACCCGGCGTGATGCTGAAGGTGAAGGAATGCAACGGCGACTGGTGTCTCGCCGAGGCCAACAACACCGAAGGGTGGGTGAACCAGGGCGAGATCTGGGGCGCCTATCCGGGCGAGGCCTTTAAATAAGGCCCGCCTCTGCAGCCGCATGCTTCAACGAGACCGCCGGACGCGGGCCGATCTGCTGGATGACGATGCCAGCCGACAGGCAGCCGAGCCTGCCGCAATCTTCCAGCGAACGACCGGCCGTGTAGCCGAACAGGAAGCCGGCGGCGAAAAGATCGCCGGCACCGGTCGTATCGACGAGTTCCTCGATCTCGGTCGCGGGAACCGGCACTTTCTCCGTGCCACGCACGATGACCGCACCTTCTTCCGACAATGTGACGGCACCGAGCTTGCAATCCTTCGCGAGCTGGCCGAGTGCGGCGTCGAAATCTTCCGTCTCGTAGAGCGACAGCACTTCCTGACGGTTGGCGAAGACGATATCGACCGTGCCGGAGCGCATCAGGTCGAGAAATTCGGCGCGGTAGCGACCGACGCAGAAGGGGTCCGACAGCGTCATGGCGACTTCGCGGCCATTTTCATGGGCGATGCGGGCGGCTTCCCGGATGGCATCCTTGGCGCGCGGCGGATCCCACAGATAGCCTTCGAAATAGGTCACTTTCGATTCGGCCACGACGTCGGTTTCGACATGTTCCGGGCCGAGCTCGACGCAGGCGCCGAGATAGGTGTTCATCGAGCGCTCGCCATCGGGCGTGACGAAGATCATCGAGCGGGCGGTCGGCGGAGCGACGCCCTCTGGCCGCGTCTGGTAATGGACGCCCAGCGAGCGGATATCGTGCTGGAAGATGCCGCCGAGCTGATCTTCAGCGACCTTGCCGAAATAGGCGGCCTTGCCGCCGAGGCTTGCGATACCCGCCGCCGTATTGCCGGCCGAGCCACCCGATGCTTCGACCGCCGGGCCCATCTTGGAATAGAGAAGTTCAGCGCGTTCGGCATCGATGAGGTTCATCGCGCCCTTGATGATGGCATTGTCGCTCAAGAAAGCGTCGTCGCAACGAGCAAGGATGTCCACGATGGCATTGCCGATCGTCAGCACGTCGAATTTAGGCATACGGTCCCGGTCCTCAAACAAACAGGCATTATCAGTGCAGGCATTCGGCACCACGCCTAGTCGGCTTTGGCCCGGATTGGAAGGATAAAATGACGGGCAAAGGGCCGGCGCCAAAAGGCCCGGCGATGTCATACCCTCGTCATGTCAGGCCGCTATCAAGACACCGACACGGCGAGCGACCCACCACGGATGAACTGGGGGTTCTCGCCTACACCGGCCGAGCCCGGTGGAAAGCGGGGTTTGCCCCGCTTTTTTCGTTTCACGGTTGCTCGATCCCCCACGCCTTCCCGCCATCCTGCTATCATTAGCCGCATCAATCTATGCTCCAAACTCATTTGCGGACCGGGCGGGCTTGCGATAAGCGCATGAGCGCCCTCTTTTGAAAGCGCCGCCCTTGTCCGCCGTCCTCGCGAATGTCCTGCCCGTCTTCTTCCTCATCCTGATCGGATGGATCATCTCGAAAACCGGCCTGTTGAAACACGAGACGGGCGATGCGCTCGGCGAATTCGTCTTCAAGATCGCCGTCCCTTTCCTGATTTTCCGCACGGTGGCGGAAGCGCATTTCGCCGGTGTGTCGCCGTTCCGGCTCTGGGCCGCCTATTTCATCGGCGTCGCCGTGACATGGACCGCCGGGCACCTGATCGCCACCCGCATCTTCAAGCGCGATGCCAAGGTGGGCGTGATCGCGGGCATGTCCGGTTCGTTTGCCAACAATGTCTTCATCGGCCTGCCGCTCGTCGATCATATGGTCGGCAAGGACGGGCTGGTGGCGCTCTCCATCCTCATCGCCATCCACCTGCCGATCATGATGATCGCCGGGACGATCCTGATGGAAGGCGCTTCCGCCAAGGTCGACGGCGTGGCGGCGCGCAGCTTTACCACGGTCCTGAAACAGGTCGGCACGAACCTCGTGCGCAATCCGCTGGTGATCGGGCTTTCGATCGGCATCGTCGTCAACGTTTCGGGCGTGCCGATGCCCTTGCCGATGCAGACGGTGGTGGACCAGATCGCCGGTGCGGCAAGCCCCGCGGCGCTGATCTCGATCGGCATGGCGGTGACGCGCTACCCGATCCGCGGCGATATTGGTCTGTCGGGAGGCGTTGCGGTGATGAAGCTGATCCTGATGCCGGCCGTCGTCTTCGTCGCAGCCCATCTGCTCGGCCTGCCGAAGGGCTGGACGGCCGGGCTGGTGCTGACATCTTCGGTGCCGACGGGCATCAATGCCTGGCTGATCGCCCAGAGGTTTCGCTCGGGTCAGAGCCTTGCTGCATCGGTGATCAGCATGACGACCGCCTGCGGCGTCATTTCGGTCGCCTTCTGGGGCTGGCTGCTGGCCTGATTTTCCAACCTGCCCCAAACGGGCGCGCTTCAACCTGGCCTGCATCAACCGGATCAGTTTTCGCCGGGAATGCCAGGAATGCCGG
Organism: Neorhizobium sp.; assembly: GCA_028283725.1. Taxonomy (GTDB): domain Bacteria; phylum Pseudomonadota; class Alphaproteobacteria; order Rhizobiales; family Rhizobiaceae; genus Neorhizobium. Next base: position 1,779,405 of record JAPWKC010000004.1, read on the forward strand.
GGCCTTCTCGCACCCCGATCCGGCTGACGTCATCAGTTCGTCGCAGGCGGCGGCGCGTTGGCATCCGGCAGAGGAACGGGCGTGTCGGCAAGCGTGCGCAGATAAGCAATCACGTTCGCCCTGTCCGTATCGCTCTTCAGACCGGCAAAGCCCATCGCCGTACCCTTGATGAAGGTTTTCGGCGCGATCAGGAAATGATCGAGATGATCGAAGGTCCAGTGCTCGGCACCGGCCTTGGAGAAATCCTTGATCGCGGCTGAATAGGAAAAGCCCTGATGCGAGGCGATCGGGCGGTCGACGACGCCGAAGAGGTTCGGGCCGACCTTGTTCGGCCCGCCCTTGGCGCCGTCATGACAGGCCTGACACTTCTTGAAAACCGTTTCGCCGGCCTTGGCATCGGCCTTTTGCAAAAGCTGCGCGATCGGCACGGCTGCGGGTGCGGCCTCTGCGCCGCCTCCTGCTGCCGGTTCCTCCTGCGCAACGATGGCAAAGCCCTCCTTCTCCGGAGCCGGAGAATGAAAAATGCCTTCAGAGGCGATCGAGATCGACATGAGAACAAAAACGGTCGCCAAAAAGGCACCCACCGTCATGTTTACATACGGATTCATCTGCCAACGCTCCTTCCCAACCGCCGACGGAACTCCAGGTAAACACCCTTGCAATTGTCTGGAAGCTATGTCTTTTGCAGGATCCTTGCAACTTGATAATCCATCCTGCGGTTGAGACTTTTTGACCATCACCCGTCAGGAGACAAGAGGCCTTCGCATGACGAATTCGGCTTTCGACCGGACGCTGGTGCTGATCCCGGCGCGCATGGCATCGACGCGGCTGCCGGGCAAGCCGCTTGCCGATATCGCCGGCCTGCCGATGATCGTGCAGGTGGCCAAGCGCGCCGAGGAGGCAAAAGCCGGGCGCATCATCGTTGCCGTCGATCACCAGGATGTCTTCGATGCCGTGAAGGCCGCGGGCTTCGAGGTGGTGATGACACGCGAAGATCATCAATCCGGCTCCGACCGCATTTTCGAGGCCGTCGAGAAGGCCGATCCCGACAGGCGGATGGAATTCGTCATCAATGTGCAGGGTGATCTGCCGACGATCGAGCCGGAGGCCGTGCGCGCCTCGCTGCGCCCGCTCGAAAATGCCGGGACGGATATCGCGACGCTGACCGTCGAGATCACCGACGAACACGAGAAGACCAATCCGAACGTCGTGAAGATCGTCGGATCGCCGCTCTCCGAGACGCGGCTGAAGGCGCTTTATTTTACCCGCGCCACGGCACCTTACGGCCAAGGCCCGCTCTATCATCACATCGGCCTCTATGCCTATCGCCGCGCGGCGCTCGAAAAATTCGTCACGCTCGGCCCATCGGCGCTTGAGAAGCGCGAATCGCTGGAACAATTGAGGGCGCTCGAAGCCGGCATGCGGATCGATGCGGAAATCGTCCGCTCGGTGCCGCTCGGCGTCGATACGCCGGCCGACCTCGAAAAGGCCCGCGCCATCCTGTCGGCCAGATCATAACGACAACAACAGCGACCACCGGAACACCGCCATGAACGCAGTCACCAACCGCATATCCTTCCAGGGCGATTACGGCGCCAATTCGGACATGGCCTGCCGGGACATGTTTCCGACGATGGAGCCCCTGCCCTGCGCCACGTTCGAGGATGCGTTCCAGGCGCTGGAAAGCGGCGAGGCCGATCTTGCGATGATCCCGATCGAAAACACGATCGCCGGGCGCGTCGCCGATATCCATTATCTCCTGCCGGAATCGCGGCTGCATATCGTCGGCGAGTATTTCATGCCGATCCATTTCCAGCTGATGGTGCTGCCGGGCGTGGAGCGCGACGAGATCCGCACCGTGCACAGCCATATCCATGCGCTCGGCCAGTGCCGCAAGATCATCCGGGCAAATGGCTGGAAGGCCGTGGTTGCCGGCGATACGGCCGGCGCCGCCAAGCTCGTCTCGGAAGTCAAGGACCGCTCGATGGCGGCTCTGGCGCCACGGCTTGCCGCCGGTCTCTACGGGCTCGACATTCTGGCGGAAAACGTCGAGGACACGGAAAACAACGTCACCCGCTTCGTGATCCTGTCGCGCGACGAAAAATGGGTCCAGCGCAACGATCCGTCAGAGATCATCGTCACGACCTTCGTGTTCAACGTCCGCAACATTCCGGCCGCCCTCTACAAGGCGCTGGGCGGGTTTGCGACGAACGGCATCAACATGACGAAGCTCGAAAGCTACCAGCTGGGCGGCAAGTTCATCGCAACACAGTTCTACGCCGATATCGAGGGCCATCCCGAAGACGCGCCGGTGCGCCGGGCGCTGGAAGAGCTGCGATTCTTTTCCGAAAAGGTCCGCATTCTCGGCACCTACAAGGGCCATCCGATGCGGGGATCGCTGCAGAAGGGGTGAGACACGCGGGCAATCGTCCGGCCGGAAGTATTGTCCCGGCCGGCGCGCCACAATCAGCCCATCATTGCATCGGCGTGAAAGCGCGAAGGCGGTGGCCATCCGGATCGGTCATGACGAATGTATAGCCGAAATCCAGCCGGACCGGCGTCTGGAGGACGCGAAGCCCCTGCTTCGCCCAGTCCGCATAGAGATCATCGACCGTCTTGACGTCATCCAACCGGATGCAGAGCTCCATTGCGCCGCTGTCTTTCGTGACGGCCGGCTGTGCCGTGTGGCGCGACCAGAGGCCGAGCTTCATGCCGGTCGACAGAACGAACAGCGCAAAGGTGGGCGAGACCTCGACAGGCTCGGCCGCAAAGAGGGCGCCGTAGAAATCGGCGCTCTTCAGCGGATTGTCGACGAAGAGAATAGTGAAATCGGGATGGGTCATGTCAGTGCTCCGTTTGCTTGACTGACCCCACGCTAGACGACCATACTGTCAGATAATGGCAGTATCGACCGGTTTACGGGACGATGCCCTGCGACGATCGCCATCGGCTCAACAAGGCATGCCGGCGTTGCGGATAGCGCTGCCCCGTGACGGTCACGGATGTCATTCGGTCGGTGCGGAAATGCCGGAAATCCTTGCGCAATTCGCACCAGGCGACCAGGACGCGGACATTTTCGAAAAAGCCGAGCGCAAACGGCCATACGACGCGTCGCGTTTCGGCCCCTTCCCGGTCTCGATAACCGAATTCCAGCATCTGTTCGGCGCGGATCGCCTTGCGAAGGGAGCCGAGATCCGCTTCCTCGGCGTCACGGCGCGGCGCGGCGACGAGCAGGGTCGAGCCGTCGAGATCACGCTTCAACTCTGGCGGCAGGACGGCGGCGATCTTGGCAAGCGCATCGATGGCACCGGCCGCCAGCCGTGGATCGGCAGAGGTCGCGACCCAGCGCGAACCGAGCACAAGCGCTTCGATCTCCTCTTCGGAAAACATCATCGGCGGCAGCATGAAACCGGGCTTCAGGACATAGCCGAGCCCGGCCTCTCCCTCGATGCCGGCGCCCTGGGCCTGCAGGCTGGCGATATCCCGGTAAAGCGTGCGCAGGCTGACCCCGGTTTCGGCCGCAAGCGTCGCGCCGCTCACCGGCCTCCGGTAGCGCCGCAACACCTGCAGAAGCGTCAGGAGACGTTCCGAACGGGCAACGGTCATGACGATCTCCGCAATTCAGACACACGTGCGCAATGGCCGCTTTCACCAAGGCCAGGCACTTGCCGTGGACAGGCCTTTGCCATGGACATTCCGGCGGGCTTTGACGCCTCACGCCTCGCCGTTCGTTCCCCAGTCGATCCAGTCCTTCATCAGACGGTAGGCGATCGCGCCCTTGGCCGGGCCGAACGGCTTCATGTCGGGGCCGGCATCGAGCATGACAGTGACTTCCTGGCGCGAAAACCAGCGGACGTCGGACATTTCCTGCGGGTCGATGGTGATCTCGGTCGACAGCGCCTGCGCATAACAGCCGATCATCAGCGAATGCGGCATCGGCCATGGCTGCGACGCGTGATAGCGGACGCGGCCGGCAACCACGCCCGATTCCTCGACCGTCTCGCGGCGCACCGCATGCTCGATCGTTTCGCCCGGCTCGACGAAGCCGGCGAGACAGGAATACATGCCCTCCTGGAAATGGTGGCTGCGGCCAAGGAGGCACATGTCGCGTTCCTCATCGATCGTCAGCATGATGACGACAGGGTCGGTGCGCGGAAACATCTGGTTGTCGCAGGATGAACAGGCGCGCTTGTAACCGCCAAGCTCGCTTTTCGTCTCGGAACCGCAGCGGCCGCAGAAGCGGTTGGCGGCGTTCCAGCTCAGAAGCGCGAAAGCCTGCGCCGCCTCGCCCTGAAGCTCCTCGTCCAACAGGCCGTCGCGATAGAGCGAGCGGGCATCCGCCGGCTTGTACTGGCTGGCAAGATCATCGACGGCGGTTTCGACGGGAACGGCAATGCGCGGCTCGCCCGTCTCGCGATAGCCGAGTAGCACGGCGCGATCGAAATCCGGCTTCAGCTCGGCAAGTTCATAGGCCGAAAACAGCGGATCGAGGATCTGGCCGTCGTGCTTGAGGATCAGCCTGTTGGCGGAGAAGGCCAGAAGATGCGTTCCCTCGACGGCCAGCGCCTTCTCGATACAATCGTCCTTGCGGTATTCGGCCTGGCGGTCGAGCCGGTTGCCGGCGAAAGCCGTCAGCGTGGAGGGTTCTGGATGCGGGGCGTCGGTGTCGAAAAAGCTCATGAGGAAAGGTTTTCTGCCAGTGCGTTGAGGAAATCACGCTTGCGCGCGGCGTCATAGGCTTGCGCCTGGCCGAAGCCCCAGATCGGTCCGGGCCAGTTCGGATCGCCCTCAAAACGGGCGACGACATGGATATGCAGCTGCCGGACGATATTGCCGATCGCTGCGACATTGATCTTGGTCGCGCCGGTGGTCTTCTTCAGCGCGGCGGCAACGGTATTGGTTTCGAAGGTGAGGAGCGCCTGGTCGAGCGGCGCCAGATCGAAGATCTCGCTCATCGCCCGCCGCTGCGGGACCAGCATGAGCCAGGGCCAGCGGCTGTCCTTCAGCAGGCGCAGCTGACAGAGGCCGAGCGGCATGACGAGCTCGGAATCACGGGCCAGACGGTCATCCAGTACGAACGCGCTCAAGCCTTCCTCCCCATTCCCACGCCTTATGGCCTGTGTTTTCAGGTGTTTTTTGTTTGATAGCAGTTTTTTACAGGGTTGGCTTGCATTTGAAAGCATTTTTGCCGATATGAGCGGTGGGAGGTTGGTGGCGGACGAGCCACTCGCCAACCGGGTCAGGTCCGGAAGGAAGCAGCCCTAACGAGCTCGGCACGGGTCGCGTGCCAGCCTCCCACCCTTTTTCTTCATCGCGGTAGCGCCCCCATGGCATGCATCGCGTTTGATGTTTATCTTGGTCAGCTTCCGATCCGGTCAAACCGGTCAGGCGGCCGGAATGACCAGCTCAGGCTGGCGGGCTCGCAGACTGGCAAGGCTGACAGATTGGCAAGATTGGCAGGCTGGCAGGACTGAATGAGCGATACCGGACCCACTGAAACGACCAGATCCTCTTCTCCTTCCGGCGGTTCTTCCACTGGCTACCGGGTGCTTGCGCGCAAGTACCGGCCCAAGGATTTTTCCGATCTCATGGTCGGCCAGGAGCCGATGGTGCGCACGCTCACCAATGCGTTCGAGACCGGCCGCATCGCGCAGGCCTATATGCTGACCGGCGTTCGCGGGGTCGGCAAGACGACCACCGCCCGCATTCTGGCCCGCGCACTCAACTACAAGACGCCCGAGATCGACCGCCCGACCATCGACCTGCGCATTCCGGGCGAACATTGTCAGGCGATCATGGAAGGCCGGCATGTCGACGTGATCGAGATGGACGCCGCCTCGCATACCGGTATCGACGATATCCGAGAGATCATCGAGCAGGTGCGCTACCGCCCGGTTTCGGCGCGCTACAAGGTCTATATCATCGACGAAGTGCACATGCTTTCGACGCAGGCCTTCAACGGCCTGTTGAAGACGCTCGAAGAGCCGCCGGAACATGTGAAGTTCATCTTCGCGACCACCGAAATCCGCAAGGTGCCGATCACCGTCCTGTCGCGCTGCCAGCGTTTCGACCTCAGGCGCATCAGTGCTGCGGATCTCGTCGGCCTGTTTACCAAGATCCTCGAAAAGGAAGAGATTCCCGCCGAGCCGGAGGCGCTCGCCATGGTGGCACGCGCCGCCGAAGGCTCTGCCCGCGACGGCCTGTCGCTGCTGGACCAGGCCATTGCCCATGGCGGCGGCCGGGTGGAGGCAGACACGGTGCGCGGCATGCTCGGCCTTGCCGACCGGGCGCGCATCGTCGATCTCTTCGAGCATATCGTCAAAGGCGACGTGACGTCGGCCCTTTCCGAATTCACTGCACAGTATGAAGCGGGTGCAAACCCGGTCGTGGTCCTGACCGACCTTGCCGATTTCACCCATCTCGTCACGCGGTTCAAATATATTCCCGACGCTGCCGACGACCCGTCGCTCAGCGAAGTCGAGCGGGTGCGCGGCCGGGCCTTTTCCGAAACGGTGGCCGTGACCACTTTGTCGCGCATCTGGCAGATGCTGCTCAAGGGCATTCCGGAAGCGGAAAATTCGTCGCGACCGGCGGGTGCTGCGGAAATGGTGCTGATCCGGCTTACCCATGCCGCACATCTTCCCTCGCCGGAAGATGCGGCACGACGGCTGGCCGATTTTGCCAATGGCCAAGGGGGCGATGGCGGACGTTCGCCGCAGCCGAATGGCGGTAGTGGTGCCGGGGGCACCGGGAGTACTGGCGGCAACGGCGGGCGGGCGATGAACGGTGCGCCGGTCAATGCCCACGGGCAGGCAATGCCGGGGCAGCGCATGCCTTCCGGCGGGCCGACCGCCATGCTGCAGGCCGTGCCGAACACCATGCCGCGGGAAGTCGCCATCGGCCGTTCCGAACCGCAGCCGGAAAGCCGACCGGGGGCAGGTGTCGCCGTGCGTTCGCTTGCCGACGTGGTCGATCTCTGCACCAAGAACCGCGATCCCAAGCTGAAGGCGCTGGTGCGCAACTTCGTCCGTCTCGTGCGGCTCGAGCCCGGCAGGCTCGACATGCAGATGACCAATGGTGCGCCGGGCACGCTGCCTGGCGAACTGGGGGTGAAGCTGAAGGAATGGACCGGCATCCACTGGATCGTGTCGCTCAGCAACGAAGACGGTGCGCCAACGCTTGTGGAAGCGGAAGGTCAGGCCCGCGAGGCGCGACTGACCGATGCGCGCGCCGACCCCGACGTCGCGGCGATCCTGTCGCAGTTTCCGGGGGCCAAAATCACCGACGTGCGTATCCGCGCCAGCGAAGAGGCGGACGAGCCGGATGAACTGCCGATGCCGGCTGCAGCCGAATCCGCCGAGGGCGATATCCTGCCCGGCGACGATATCGAGTTTTGAACGAACAGCATAAAGGACGAACACGATGCGCGACATCATGGGCATGATGGGCAAGGTCAAGGAAATGCAGGCCAAGATGGAGAAGATGCAGGCGGATATCGCCGCTCTCGAAGTCGAAGGCACGTCCGGCGGCGGCCTCGTCACCGTCAGGATGACAGGCAAGGGCGACATGCTCGGCCTGAAGATCGATCCTTCGCTTCTGAAGGAAGACGAGATCGAAATCCTCGAAGACCTGATCGTCGCCGCGCACAAGACCGCCAAGGATCGCGCCGAGCAGATCACTGCCGAAAAGACCAAGGAACTGACCGCCGGCCTGCCGATCCCGCCCGGCATGAAGCTGCCGTTCTGATCTCGTTCATCGGCCGTCGGAGGGATTGAGAGGAGGTTCCGGTGACATTGACATCCATTCTGGTCTTCGCGGCGGCACTTTTCGTCGCCGCCGGATCTCCCGGCCCGAGCATTGCCGCGCTCGTGGCCCGCGTCCTGTCGAAGGGGCATCGCGACGTGCTGCCCTTCGTGGCCGCGATGTGGGTCGGCGAGGCGCTCTGGCTGTCGCTGGCGGTCGCAGGGCTTGCAGCAATTGCCGACGCCTTCCAGCCGGTGTTTCTGGCGATCAAGTGGATCGGCGTCTTCTATCTTCTCTATCTTGCGACGAAGATGTGGTTCTCGAAGCCCACAGACGAGGGCGAAGGCCTGCCGGAGAAGCGGTCTGCCACTAAAATGTTCCTGGCCGGCCTGACGGTAACGCTCGGCAACCCCAAGATCATGATCTTCTATGTGGCGCTCCTGCCGTCGATCATCGATCTTGGCGGCGTGACGCTTGCCGGCTGGCTGGAACTGGTCGCCGCGATGCTCATCGTACTGGCGACCGTCGATCTCGCCTGGATGCTGATGGCCGCCAAGGCGCGGCAGTTCCTCAAAAGCCCGCGTGCCGTCAGGATCGCCAATCGCATTTCGGCGGGTACGATGGCGGGTGCTGCGGCGGCGATCGCCGCCCGCTGATACCGAGGCCGACAACTCACGCCGACAATTCAGGCCGAAAGGGCCTTGCGCAGCCGTTCGCCGATCGGGGCTGCGAGATAACGGTCCCGCTCTGCCATGGTGATCGGTCTTGCGGCGGAGGCGAGAAGCTCGGATATCGGGATCCGGTCGCCCTGATAGGGTTCGACGGTGACCGGATCGCCAGGCGTGAGCATGCCGCCCGACAGGACCCGGCAATAGATGCCCGGCCGGTCGGCGCGAAAATAGCGCCGGACGAGACCGGGATCGCCCATTCTGACCGCAAACGTGTTGCAGGGGATGCGGGCGAGCGTCGCCTCCAGAAGAACTTCGCCGATGTGAAAACGATCACCGACGGCAATGTCGCGGTCATCGAGCCCGTCGATCACGAGGTTTTCTCCGAACGTGCCGTAGGGCAGATCACGGCCGAGTTCGCGCGCCCACCATTGCAGCGTCTGCGACCCTTCGATGAGGATCGCCTGATCCGGGCCGCCATGGTGTTTTCGATTGCAAACGGCATCGCCGACGAGACCGTGGGCATCAATCATGACAGGTGCCGAGACCGGGCTTTTCAGAATACCGGTCTTTGCGCTCTTTCCGGGCAGGGTCTGCGGGGTGCCGAGGCAGATGGCCAGAAGTTTCATGTCGCAAGTTTCCTGTCGAGAGCCTTCCGCGATTCCGTTTCATTTCCATATGGGCTAAGGACACAAGAATGGCAAAGCGAGTCACCGGTCCCGAAATCGAAAAACTGATCCAGCTTCTGGCAAAGGTGCCGGGGCTCGGGCCCCGGTCCGCCCGGCGGGCGGCGCTGCACCTGATCAAGAAGAAGGACCAGCTTCTTGGCCCCCTCTCCCTTGCGATGGGCGAGGCCTATGACAAGGTGAGGATCTGCTCGCGCTGCGGCAATGTCGATACATCCGATCCCTGCACCGTCTGCACCGATATAAACCGCGACCAGTCGATGCTGATCGTCGTGGAAGACGTGTCCGATCTCTGGGCACTTGAGCGTGCCGGCGCGATGAATGCGGCCTATCATGTGCTCGGCGGCACGCTGTCGCCGCTCGATGGCGTCGGACCTGATGATCTCAACATTCGCGGCCTGATCGACCGGGTCAGCGAGGGCGTCGTGCGCGAGATCATCATCGCCGTCAACGCCACTGTCGAGGGGCAGACCACAGCACACTATATAACAGACCAGCTTTCCGGCATCGACGTGAAGATTACCCGGCTTGCGCATGGCGTTCCGGTGGGCGGCGAACTCGACTATCTGGACGAGGGCACGCTGACGGCGGCGCTTCGGGCACGAACGACGATCTGATTTTCAGGAGACGACGATGACAGAACGCGCCGCCTTGATGCCTGCCGCTCTCAGGCCAGTCGCTCTCATTCCCCGCGCTGTCATTCCCGGCGCTTTGGCCATCCTCCTCTCGCTTCTGCCGCTTTGTGCCTCGGCGCAGGATGGGGCGCCCGACAGACCCGCGATCGAAAAACAGTTCCAGCGATGGATCGCAAGCGATCTGACGCCGGATGCGAAAAAGGCGGGCATTTCCGAGGGTACGATCCGTGCGGCGCTGAAGGGCGTCAGCCTCAACTGGAGCCTGCCGGATCTGGTGCCGCCCGGCACGAAGCCGCCGAAGGAACAGGCGCAAAGCCAGGCCGAATTCTCCTCTCCCGGCCGCTATTTCGCCGAGCAGCGGATGCAGCTTCTGGCCTCGACCGGCCGCGGGCTTTCTTCCACCTATGGCTCGACCTTGAAGAAGATCGAGGCCGCCTATGGCGTACCCGGCGGCATCGTGCTCGCCATCTGGGGCCGCGAGACGGGTTTCGGCAAGGCGAAAATGCCCTATTCGGTGATCGACGTGCTCGCCACCAAGGCCTTCATGTCGACCCGCAAACAAATGTTCGAACAGGAACTGATCGCAGCGCTGACGATGATCCAGCGCGGCGATGCGGATGCCGACAAGATGCGCGGCTCCTGGGCCGGCGCCATGGGCCAGACGCAGTTCATGCCGACGAGCTACCTGAAATATGCCGTCGATTTCGATGGCGACGGGCATGCGGATATCTGGAACTCGGTGCCCGACGCCCTCGCTTCCATCGCACACTATCTGCAGAAGGAAGGCTGGCAGCGTGGCCGCGACTGGGGCTTCGAGGTCAAAATCCCCGAACGGATCTCGTGTGCACAGGAAGGGCCCGATCTCGCCAAGCCGATCTCGCAATGGGCGGCAACGGGCATCAGCAGGATTTCCGGCAAGGCCTTTCCTTCCGAGGACCTGAAGGCAGACGGGATGATGCTGGTGCCAGCCGGGCGCAGCGGGCCCGAATTCGTCGTGACACCAAATTTCTACGTGCTGAAGCAGTACAATAATTCAGACCTCTACGCGCTTTTCATCGGCAATCTTGCCGATCGCATCGATTACGGCGCAGGCCCTTTCGAGGCGCCGTGGGGCGATGTCGGCAAGATGCTGCGCTCGGATGTGCTTGCCATGCAGAAGGCGCTGGTCAAGAAGGGCTATGACGTCGGCAATGTCGATGGGCTACCCGGCTACAAGACCCGCCGCTCGCTCGGCGACTGGCAGACGAAGAACGGCATCTCACCCACCTGCTATCCCGATGCCTCGCTGAAGGCCAAGCTTCGGTAGAAGCGTATTTCGTCTGTTCAGTGCGGATCGATATGCGCCGGCTTCGGCAGTAATTCACGGGGCTGGATGGTCTGACGCTCGATCATCCGGTGGACCTTCGGGTCTTCCTCGCCGCGATGCAGTTTGCGCAGCGCGTCCCAGATCTCGGCATCGATCTGAAGGCGGCGCTGGTTGTGACGGACGTAATCCGCCCAGGTGGCCGTGTGGTAGGTTTCCGTCCACATTTCCGGATGTTCCAGATCCCGCATCAGGCCCCATTGACGCGCACCATCGCGGATGCGCACACGCCGGCGGCGCGACATGAGGGCGAGGAATTCGGGAATATCCTCGTCAGCGATGATATAATCGACAAGATTGACGATCGGCCCGCTTCTCGGCATCAGGTCGAGCTTGAGCAGCGGCAGGTTGAAACGGTTGAGCGGATCGAGATTGATATCGGCAAACTGCGGAACCGGAATGCGGAACCCGACCAGCGCACCGAGGAGCGTGGCAAGACTTGCCAGCGACAGTGCGATCGAAGCGCCGAAGGCATCTGCCGACAGGCCCCAGATCCAGCTTCCCACCGCGATGCCGCCGAACGTGGTGGTTTGATAAAACGACAATGCCCGGCCGACAACCCAGCGCGGCGTCGACAATTGCACCGTCGTGTTGAAGAGCGACAGCGCCAGAACCCAACAGGCGCCGGGGACGAGAAGCACGATCGCGGTAACGACCATGCTGGAACTCAGGCTGATGACGCCGGAACTTGCGGCAAAACCCAGAAACGACATGCGGACGATGGTTTCGCTCGAAAACATTTCGCGCAGCCGGGAATTGGCCATGGCGCCGCCGATCGCGCCGAGCCCGAAGGCGCCGAGCATGACGCCATAGGTCAGCGGCCCGCCATGCACGAGATCGCGGGCGACGATCGGCAGAAGTGCCAGAATGGCGCTTGCCGCCAGGCCGAAGAGACCGCTGCGCAGGAGCACGTTCAAGATGTTCGGCGACATCGCGACATAGCCGAGACCGGCCGACAGTGCCCGCAGCAGCGTCTCGCGCGGCAGGGTGTCATCCGTCGCCTGCGGCTTCCAGCGGATCAGCGCGAAGATCAGGGCGCAATAGCTGAAGGCGTTGACGGCGAAGGCGGCCGCCGCCCCTGCCGCTGCAACGATCGCACCACCGATGGCGGGACCGATCGAGCGGGTGATGTTGAAGCCGACGCTGTTCAGTGTCACCGCCGCCGGCAGGATCTCGCGCGGGACAAGGTCTCCTACAGAAGCCTGCCAGGACGGGTTGTTGAGCGCCACGCCGCAGCCGATGAGGAAGGTGAAGGCCAGAAGCAGCCATGGCGTCAGAAGCCCGAGAATGGCAAAGACGGTCAGCGTGATCGACACGGTCAGCATGAAGAACTGAGCAGTCAGCATCAGGCTGCGGCGATTGTAATTGTCGGCAAGCGCGCCCGCGATCAGGGAGAAGAGCATGATGGGAAGCGCGGTCGAGGCCTGAACCAGCGCCACCATGTCCTGCGACTGCGCCAGCGCGGTCATCATCCAGGCGGCGCCGACGGCCTGGATGAGGCCACCGAAATTCGAGGCGAGGCTTGCTATCCAGACGGTCCGGAAAATTTCGTGCCTGAAAGGGGCCATGGTCGGAATCCGCTCGGGCACATCAACGTCCTTCTCGCATCTGGTTCGTGCGTCTTACTTATAGACCCCAAGTTTTATAAGGATGGCGAGGGCGATTTCCAGTCGAACCGCCCGAAAAGTCCGAAAAGATGCCTGTCTTGCATTCACCGGCCCGAAGGCGTATATGCAGCCCATATTCTTGATCGTCCGATGAAGAGTGGGCCCTCCCGGACCCGCTCTTTTTTGTTAGGCGGTCTCTCCAGCCGCGCCGGCCGACACCGGCTCGGCCCCGAACCGGAAAGAACCGGAGAGCTTATGTCGCAGACCGAATACGAGCCGCGCCTCATCGTCGAGAACGGGCTGGATCTCAGAGTGGCCGAGATTATCGAGCCCGTGCTGACCGCCATGGATTACCGACTGGTGCGCGTGCGCATGCTGAACCAGAACGGCCATACGCTGCAGATCATGGCCGAACGCAACGACGGCACGATGGATGTCGAAGGCTGCGAGGCCGTTTCGATGGCGATCTCACCCGTTCTTGATGTGGAAGATCCGATCGATAGCGAGTATCATCTCGAAGTCTCCTCGCCCGGTATCGACCGGCCGATGGTGCGCAAGTCCGATTTCAGCCGCTGGGTCGGCCATATCGTCAAGTGCGATACGTCGATCCTGATCGATAACCGCAAGCGTTTCCGCGGCAAGATCGTCGGCGCAGACGCAGACGGTTTCACGATCGAACGCGACCAGGTGGCCTATGGCGAGGCGCCGAGCGTTATCATTCCTTTCTCGGCGCTTGCCGAGGCGAAGCTCATTCTGACCGACGATCTGATCCGCGATGCACTGAGGGCCGACAAATTGGCCAAGGCGCAGGCCGCGAACCAGAACGAAGAAGCAGACGAAGAATAACCAGAGATTACGATGCGGGTCGCCACACGCGCCCGTCCTTTCGACTGACGGAGACCAACGACAATGGCAGTGAGTGCGAACCGGCTTGAACTTCTGCAAATCGCGGATGCAGTGGCGCGCGAAAAGGTCATCGACCGCGAAATCGTGCTGGCCGCGATGGCCGACGCCATCCAGAAGGCTGCCCGCTCGCGCTATGGCTCGGAGACCAATATCCGCGCGGACATCAACTCGAAGACCGGCGAGATCCGCCTTCAGCGTCTTCTGGAAGTCGTCGAGCACGCAGAAGATTACGGCACGCAGATCCCGCTCGCACTCGCGCAGGACCGCAATGTCGACGCCAAGATCGGCGACTTCATCGCCGACCCGCTGCCGCCGATGGATTTCGGCCGTATCGCCGCCCAGTCGGCCAAGCAGGTCATCGTGCAGAAAGTGCGCGAAGCCGAGCGTGACCGCCAGTTCGACGAGTTCAAGGATCGCGTCGGCGAGATCGTCAACGGCACCGTCAAGCGCGTCGAATACGGCAATGTGATCGTTGATCTGGGCCGTGGCGAAGGCATTATCCGTCGCGACGAGATGATCCCGCGTGAAAACATGCGCTATGGCGACCGCGTCCGCGCCTATGTCTACGACGTGCGTCGCGAACAGCGCGGCCCGCAGATCTTCCTGTCGCGTACCCATCCGCAGTTCATGGTGAAGCTGTTCACCATGGAAGTTCCGGAAATCTACGACGGCATCATCCAGATCAAGTCGGTTGCCCGTGACCCCGGTTCGCGCGCCAAGATCGCCGTTGTTTCCAACGATTCGTCGATCGATCCGGTCGGCGCCTGCGTGGGTATGCGCGGTTCGCGCGTCCAGGCCGTCGTCGGCGAGCTTCAGGGCGAAAAGATCGACATCATTCCGTGGAGCCAGGATCCGGCTTCGTTCATCGTCAACGCCCTGCAGCCGGCTGAAGTCGCCAAGGTCGTTCTCGACGAGGATGCAGAGCGTATCGAAGTCGTCGTTCCCGACGAGCAGCTGTCGCTTGCGATCGGCCGCCGCGGCCAGAACGTCCGTCTCGCTTCGCAGCTGACCGGCTGGGATATCGACATCATGACGGAGGCCGAAGAGTCGGAACGCCGTCAGAAGGAATTCAACGAGCGTACCAACCTGTTCATGGACGCGCTCGACGTCGACGAGATGGTCGGCCAGGTTCTGGCTTCCGAAGGCTTTGCCGCCGTCGAGGAGCTGGCTTACGTCGATCTCGACGAAATCGCCTCGATCGACGGTTTCGACGAAGACACCGCCAACGAGATCCAGACCCGCGCCCGCGAATATCTGGAGCGTATCGAGGCCGAGAACGACGAGAAGCGCAAGACGCTCGGCGTTACCGACGAGCTGAAGCAGATCGAAGGCCTCAACGCCCAGATGCTGGTGGCGCTCGGCGAAGACGGCATCAAGACGATCGAGGATTTTGCCGGCTGCGCCGCAGACGACCTCGTCGGCTGGAGCGAACGCAAGAACGGCGAAACCAAGAAATTCGAGGGTCTCTTCTCGAAGTTCGACGTGTCGCGCACCGAAGCTGAAACCATGGTTGTCCGGGCTCGCCTTCTGGCCGGCTGGATCACCGAAGCAGACCTCGCGACCGAAACGGTTGCCGACGTCGAAGAGACCGAGGAGGCGGACGCCGCCGAGCAGGAATGATCCCGCTCCACGAGGAGCAGGGTCCCGGCTTGGGCGCTGGTGCCGAGGTTGACGCCGATGGGCAGGATGACGAGCTGATCGTGAACGACCGCACCTGCATCGTAACGCGTCAGACGACATCGCCCGAGGCGCTGATCCGCTTCGTCGCCGGTCCGGACGGGACGATCGTTCCGGACCTCAGGCGGCGCCTGCCGGGTCGGGGTTGCTGGATTACCGCGGATCGGTCGCTTGTCGACCGGGCCGTTTCGAAGAAGCTTTTTGCCCGCGCTCTCAAGCGCGACGTGAAAGCCAATGCCGATCTCGGCGCAGTCGTCGATCAGTTACTGGTCGCCGACCTCGTCGGAATGATGAACATGGCCCGCAAGGCCGGACAGTTCATTTCCGGTGCCATGAAGGTGGATGCAGCCGTGCGTGCCGGTGAGGCGCTTGCGACATTCCACGCTTCGGATGCGGCCGCCGACGGCGTACGCAAGATCGACCAGGCCCGAAAGGCCTGGATGCTCGGCTCAAGGGCCGGGTACGAGGTACCGTCCTTTTTCCTCCTGACCGGAGGCGAATTGGACGGGCTGATGGGCCAGAATGCTTTTATCCATGCCTGCGCGCTTGCAGGGCAGGCGGGTGAGGGTGTAGTGAAGCGCGCAACCATGCTGGAAAAGTACCGCGACGTCGGTCAATCCGGAGCAGAGGGCGGCGCTGCCCGGCCAAGACAATGACGCGGACACCGGCGGTCGCCGGCTACCGTACCGGATATATGCCCGTATTTGACGGGAGCTGATGGTCTCCATCCGTTCTCGTCCGAAGGAACAGGAACGGAATGACCGACAATAAAGACGACAAGACACTCAGCGTCGCAGGAAAGAAGACACTCACCCTGAAACCGACTGGGATGAGCCAGGGCACCGTGCGCCAGGACATGGGCCGTGGACGCACCAAGGCGGTCGTCGTTGAGACAGTGAAGCGCCGCCCGACCCGTCCACTGGACGAGAAGCCGGTGATCACACCCGCCCCGGCCGTAGCCGCCGCTCCGGCGCCGCGCCCGGCCGAACCCGTTGCACAACCACCGGTCGCAGAAGCAGTCGTTGCCGCCCCGGCTCCCGTTGTCGTGGCCGCTCCGCAGCCACAGCCACAGCAGCCGCCGCGCCCGCAGCCGACCAGCCCGCCGCCGCGTGCACATCAGCCGGCACCGCAGGCCCAGCGCCCCGCCCATCAGGGCCAGCGCCACGGCCAGCAGCCGTCGCACCAGCAGCGTTCGGGTTCGCCGTCGCAGAACAATCGTCCGAACAACAACGCACCGCAGCGCCAGCAGCAGCGGCCGAACGTTCTGCACGATCTGTCTGCAGGCGAAATGGAAGCCCGTCGCCGCGCATTGATCGAGGCACAGGCACGCGACGTCGAAGACGCCAAGCGCCGCGCCGAGGATGAAGCCCGCCGCAAGGTCGAGGACGAACAGCGCAAGATCGAAGAAGCCGCGGAAGCCGTGCGCCAGGCCGAAGAAGCCAAGGTGCGCGCCGCAGCAGAAGCCGCCGCACCGCCGGCCCCTGCCCCGGTTGCAACGCCGGCAGCAGCACCGGGTGCCGGCCGTACCGGCGACGCACGTCCGCAGGCCGCACGTCCGGCTCCGGCTGGCGATGCACCGGCACAGCCGGGCGCTCCGCGTGGCCGCCGTGGCAATGACGAGGAAGAAGATCGCAGCCCGGCCCGCAGCGCCGTTCCCGGCCGTGGCCGTGCGCCGGTTCCTGCACCTGCCAAGGTGCCGGCCCGTCCGAAGGTCGACGAAGGCCGTCGCCAGGGCAAGCTGACGCTCACCACCGCAAGCACCGACGATGACGGCAACGCCCGCGGCCGGTCGATGGCCGCCATGCGCCGCCGTCAGGAGAAGTTCCGCCGCAGCCAGATGCAGGAAACCCGTGAAAAGGTTATCCGCGAAGTCATCCTGCCGGAAACCATCACCATTCAGGAACTGTCGCAGCGCATGTCCGAACGCGCCGTCGACGTCATCAAGTACCTGATGAAGGAAGGCCAGATGATGAAGCCGGGCGACGTCATCGACGCCGACCTTGCGGAAATCATCGCTGGCGAATTCGGCCACACCGTCAAGCGCGTCTCGGAATCCGACGTCGAAGAAGGTATCTTCGACAAGGCCGACGTTGCCGGCGAAATGGTTTCGCGTCCCCCGGTCGTCACGATCATGGGTCACGTCGACCACGGCAAGACCTCGCTGCTCGACGCCATCCGTCAGGCAAATGTCGTGTCGGGCGAAGCCGGTGGCATCACCCAGCATATCGGTGCCTATCAGGTCGAGCAGAACGGCCAGAAGATCACCTTCATCGACACTCCCGGCCACGCCGCCTTCACGGCGATGCGTGCCCGTGGTGCGCAGGCGACGGATATCGCGATCCTTGTGGTTGCAGCCGACGACAGCGTGATGCCGCAGACGATCGAGTCCATCAACCATGCCAAGGCGGCCGGTGTTCCGATCATCGTGGCGATCAACAAGATCGACAAGCACGAAGCCAAGCCGGACAAGGTCCGCCAGCAGCTTCTGCAGCACGAAGTCTTCGTTGAATCGCTCGGCGGTGAAGTGCTCGACGTCGAAGTTTCGGCCAAGAACAAGACGAACCTCGACAAGCTGCTCGAAGCCGTCCTGCTGCAGGCCGAAATCCTCGACCTCAAGGCAGATCCGACCCGTACGGCCGAAGGTACCGTCATCGAAGCGCAGCTCGACCGTGGCCGCGGTGCGGTTGCGACCGTTCTGGTGCAGAAGGGTACGCTGAAGCCGGGCCAGATCATCGTTGCCGGCGATCAGTGGGGCCGCGTCCGCGCGCTCGTCACCGACAAGGGCGACCATGTCAAGGAAGCCGGTCCGGCAACGCCGGTGGAAGTTCTCGGCCTGTCGGGCACGCCCGCTGCCGGCGACCGTTTCGCCGTCGTCGAAAACGAAGCCCGCGCCCGCGAAATCTCCGAGTACCGCCAGAGACTGGCACGCGACAAGGCGGTTGCCCGTCAGTCGGGCCAGCGCGGTTCGCTCGAGCAGATGATGAGCAAGCTGCAGAATACCGGCTACAAGGAATTCCCGCTCGTCATCAAGGGTGACGTGCAGGGTTCTGTCGAAGCGATCATCGCATCGCTCGACAAGCTCGGTACCGATGAAGTCCGTGCCCGCATCGTCCATTCGGGCGCCGGCGCCATCACGGAATCGGATATCTCGCTTGCCGAGGCATCGGATGCCGCGATCATCGGCTTCAACGTCCGTGCCAATGCACAGGCCCGTACCGTTGCCGAGCGCAACGGTCTCGATATCCGCTACTACAACATCATCTACGATCTGGTGGATGACGTGAAGGCAGCTATGTCGGGTCTGCTCTCGCCGGAGCGCCGCGAAACCTTCCTCGGCAATGCCGAAATCCTGGAAGTGTTCAACATCACGAAGGTCGGCAAGGTTGCCGGTTGCCGTGTCACGGAAGGCAAGGTCGAGCGCGGCGCAGGCGTTCGCCTCATCCGCGACAACGTCGTCATCCACGAAGGCAAGCTCAAGACCCTCAAGCGCTTCAAGGACGAAGTCTCGGACGTGCCGATGGGTCAGGAATGCGGTATGGCGTTCGAGAACTACGAAGACATCCGCGCAGGCGACGTCATCGAGTGCTTCCGCGTCGAACACATCACGCGCACGCTTTAAGCTTGATAAAAGCCATGTTACGAACCGCCGGGGAGAAGTTCCCGGCGGTTTTTCTTTATGAGGATAAAAGCATGGCCAATTCGTTCGACCTGACCGGCAAGACGGCAATCGTCACCGGCGCCAATACCGGCCTTGGGCAGGCAATAGCAGTCGCTCTTGCCGAGGCCGGGGCCAAGGTGGCGCTGGTCGGGCGGTCATCGATGGCCGAGACGGAAGCGATGATTGCCGACGTCGGCGGCCAAGGCCTGCCGATCTCGGCGGATCTCGCCACGCTCGACCCGATCGAGCGCATCATGGACGAGACCGTTTCATGGGCCGGAGATGCGGATATCCTTATCAACAATGCCGGCATCATCAGGCGTGCGGACGCACTCGAGTTCACCGAGACGGACTGGGATGCGGTAATGGACCTCAATCTCAAGAGCGTGTTCTTCCTGTCTCAGGCTTTTGCCCGTCGTCTTGTCGCTGCCGGCAAGGGCGGCAAGATCGTCAACATCGCGTCGCTTCTTTCCTTCCAGGGCGGTATCCGCATTCCCTCCTATACTGCGTCGAAGAGCGGACTTGCCGGGCTGACGCGGCTGCTCGCCTGCGAATGGGCGGCCAGAGGCATCAATGTCAACGCCATCGCACCGGGCTATTTTTCGACCAACAATACGGACGCTTTGCGTGCGGACCCTGATCGCAATGCCGCCATTCTGGCCCGCATCCCGGCCGGTCACTGGGGCCAGCCAAAGGAGATCGGCGGGGCGGCGGTGTTTCTCTCGTCCGAAGCATCGGATTACGTCCATGGCACTGTGCTTCCCGTCGATGGCGGCTGGCTCGCCCGTTAACGGTCAGATCTCGCGCAGGAAAAATCGCGCAGCGCCGCAGATCGGCGCTGCGGTTGCAATTGCATATTGTCAGTTGCAACATTCTGAATTTAAAATTGGTGGCGTCACTCAAGATTTATTAGTTGCCATTTCTAGTCATGTTTATTATCGCATAGCAGCAAAGTCTGCTTTCGGCCCGGATGGCCCGCGGCCGGATTAAAGCGTGCCGAGCCGGCGAGAGGCCCTTTCGGCAATAGTCGGAGTATCGCCTGCCATGTCTGTTGATTTCGCCCCAGCTGCCGCCGGAAGCCGCCGTCTTGCACGTGCCGCGAAACGACTTGGCTTGAGCACCGCTGCGCTGGCCTTGCTGGGTACCGCTGCTCTGGCCCAGACCCAGGAGGCCCCGGCACAACAACCGGCTGTGCAGCAGACCCAGACATCCGAGCCGCAGACCGCTCCCGCCTCGACGGCAGCGCCGACGACCGGCCGCAGCGCGCCGACGGCAACAGCGCCTGCCGCGCCTGCCCCCTCAACAAACGCAGCTGCAGCGCCTCAGGCGCCTGCGCCGCTGAACCAGGGGACAACGACCGCCGCTCCTGCAGCCAACGGCTCGTCCGCCGCCCAGGTGCCCTCGACCGTTTCACCGTCGATCACGCCGGAGCCGACCGCGACGAACCAGGGTTCACCCTCTGTTGTCCCCGCGCCGCAGGAAAGCGTGACCGAACTCGCACCAGCTGAAGAACCCAAGCCGTTGACCATCCCGCACGATCTATCGCCCTGGGGTATGTTCCTGGCTGCCGACTGGGTGGTAAAATCTGTTATGATCGGGCTGGCATTTGCCTCGCTTGCAACCTGGACCGTCTGGCTGGTCAAGACGCTCGAACTGACCTGCGCCCGGGCGCGCGCCGGCAGGACCATCAAGATCATCCGTACTTCCCGCACACTGGCCGAGGCACTTGACGCCACAGCAAGCCGGGGCGGTCCTGCTGCCTATATGCTTAGAGCTGCGGCGGAAGAGGTACAGCTTTCGGCAGCGGCGCTCGATCATGTGGAAGGCGATGGCGTGAAGGAGCGCGTCGGATCCTCCCTGTCGCGGATCGAAGCTTTTGCCGGTCGGCGGATCGCACGTGGCACCGGCATTCTGGCAACCATCGGCTCCACGGGTCCCTTTGTCGGGCTGTTCGGTACCGTCTGGGGCATCATGAACGCATTCATCGGGATCTCCGAGACGCAGACGACCAATCTCGCAGTCGTGGCGCCCGGTATCGCAGAAGCGCTTATGGCGACGGCCATCGGCCTCGTCGCCGCCATTCCCGCTGTCGTCATCTACAACGTTTTCGCGCGCTCGGTGACGGGCTACCGCCAGCTTCTCGCCGATGCTGCCGCCGGTGTCGAACGGCTGGTCAGCCGCGACCTCGATTTCCGCAAGGTGCCGCCGGGAGGACGCAAGCCCACCTCGATGTCGCTGGTAGCCGGAGAGTAAGCCCATGGCCGGCGGCATTCGCGAACATCACGGCGACGAAATGCAGGAAAATCACGAGATCAACGTGACGCCCTTCATCGATGTCATGCTCGTTCTCCTGATCATCTTCATGGTGGCCGCGCCGCTTTCAACGGTCGATGTCAATGTCGATCTTCCGGCATCGAGCGCCAAGCCCGCACAGCGCCCGGACGAACCGCTTTACCTGACGGTTCAGTCCGACCTCACGCTCAATCTCGGCAACGACCCCGTGCCGCGTGACCAGCTGGCGAGCCGGCTGGATACGGTGACGGGCGGGAAGAAGGATACCCGGATTTTCCTTCGCGCCGACAAGGCCGTCGACTATGGGCAGTTCATGGAAGTGATGAACCTGCTGCGCGATTCCGGATATCTGAAGATTGCGCTTGTCGGGCTCGAGACATTGCCCGCCCCTGCGGCAGCTCAACCCGCCACCGGCCAACCGGCCGCGCCCGCAGCCGGAGCGGGTCAATGAACCCTGCAGCTCCCTATCGCGGACGGCGGATCGGCGAGATCTCCCTTTGGGTTGGAGCGGGCATTATAGTGCTTTCCGCCCATCTCGCCGCCGCCGCTTTGCTGCTGAAGGAAGACCCAGTCACCGACGCAGACAGTTCGCCACCCGCAGCAATCATGATCGAACTGGCCCCCGAGCCGGAAGCCACCAATACCGACGCCGAGCAGATCACCACGGATACGGCCGATTCCCAGCAGGTGGACAGCACGCAGACGGAACCGGTCGAACAGCCCCAGCCCGATCCCGAGCCGGACCCGACCCCAGAGCCCGTGGAAACGCCGCCGGAAGTTGCCGACACGCCGCCGCCGGAACCGGCCCAGGAAGAGCCTACGCCACCGGAGCCGGAAATCGCGCAGCCGATGCCTGAGCAACCACCGGAGCCTGTCGAACAACCCGACCCCATCGAAGAGCAGATGACTGCCGCACTCGACAATGTCGAAGTGCCGCTTCCTGCAGTGCGCCCTCCTCCGCCTCCCGAAGTTGTTGAAAAGACCGAACCGAAGAAGGAAAAGGTGAAGAAGGTCGAGCGCCGCAAGCAACAGCAGCAGCAGGCGCAGAAGGAAGCCGTCGAGGCCAAGGCGCAGGTCGAGCAATCGAACCGCAACGCCGCGACCCAGTCGGCAACCGGATCGATCTTCTCCCAGACCGTTTCTCCGGCCCAATGGATGACGCGGGTAAGAGCCAAGATAGCGCGCAATGCACGACGTTGCCCTGGTGGCGATACGGGCGTGGTGGCTGTCAGCTTCAGCTTCGACGGCAGCGGTAATATCGGCCGGGTATCGGTTGCCCGCTCATCGGGCAATTCGCAGATCGACGATTATGTGACCGAAGCGATCCGGCGCGCCTCGCCGATCCCGACACCGCCATCAGGTGTTGCCAGCACACTCACCCAGGCCGTAGAGTGCAAGTGACCGCTTAAGTATCCTGTCGCCGTACCAGTCGGAGCGGCGGCAAGTCTCCAGTGGTCGGACCCCACACCTACCTCTGGACTACCTGATGCATTTGAAACTCAACGAAGCCGAGACGCTGGTTCGAAGCGTCTTCGAGGAAAATAACGTCTTGCCGACAACGGCATTGTCGGTGGCACGCGCACTCGTTCAATCCGAAGCAGCCGGCCAATCGGGCCATGGCCTTCGCCGCGTGCCGGTCTATCTGAAGCAGGTTCGGACCGAAAAGGTCGATGGCGCCGCAAGGCCTTCCACTTCGCGCCCGCGTCCCGCGGTACTCTCGATCGATGCCGGCCGCGGTTTTGCCTATCCGGCACTCGACTGTGCCGTTGCCGAATTGCCGGCCATCGCCCACGAGCAGGGCATCGCCTTCGCGGCCATCGGGCGCTCGCATCATGCCGGCGTGATGGCATTGACGGTGGAGCGTTTTGCAGAGCAGGGCCTTATCGCCCTTATGTTTGCCAATGCACCCGCCTCGATGGCACCCTGGGGCGGTAACAAGCCCTTCTACGGGACCAATCCCATTGCCTTCGCCGTGCCTGTTGCCGGCGCCGAGCCGCTGGTCATCGACCTCGCTCTGTCGAAGGTCGCCCGCGGCAAGGTGATGGAAGCCACCCAGAAGGGCGTGAGCATTCCCGACGACTGGGCCTTCGACGTGGACGGCAACCCGACCACCGATGCATTTGCAGCGATCAAGGGAACCATGGCACCCGCAGGCGGCGCCAAGGGCGCAGCACTGGCACTAATGGTGGAAGTGCTGTCGGCGGGCCTCGCCGGAGCCAATTTCTCCTATCAGGCGAGCTCGCTGCTCGATGAACACGGCCCACCGCCGGAACTCGGTCATACGATCATCGCGATCGATCCTGATGCCGCCCATAGCGGGGGCACCGCTCATCGCATGGCGGATCTGGCGGAAGAAATGGCCAAGCAGGAAGGTGTCAGGCTGCCCGGTCGCAGGGGGCGCAGCCTGCGTGCGAGAGCTCTGCAACACGGCATAGAGATCGAAGACGATGTGCTGAAGGCGATAGAGGCACTGCGATAAGGTCGTTTCGTATGGCCGGGGCCTCATGGGCCTCGGCCAATGCCGGCGGAAAGTCACAACGGACCAAGCCCGCCGCGAATATCGGGATTGCCTCAGAGACGTTTGAGAAATTACGGAAGAGACCTCCAGAAAAGCGAAAAGCCTGGCGCGGGAGGAGGATGCGCCAGGCTTTAAACTTGATCGACAACTGGGAGGAGGAGGATGTCGTCGATCCGTCTCGAACGACACTGGGAGGAGGAGTGCGTCGTTCGATGACCAAGCTTATAAGCCGGGTGTACCGGTTTCGCCAAGCCGGTTCGGTGCATTGCAGCAATGCATTATGTGCAGAGCTGAGCATTTGCTCGCCATCGTGATGGCACTTGTTTCATCATAACCATATCGCAAGCAGGCAAGCCGCGTTATAGCCATTGCGAAACCTGAGATCGGGGAAGGCATCGATGGCCGTGATACGCTACCATGAGGGAGATATTTCTGCGGAAGATGCCGCCCGTTACGGCGGGGCGATCGCTATCGATACCGAGACGCTTGGGCTGGTGCCGCGCCGCGACAGGCTCTGTGTCGTGCAGCTGTCGCCCGGAGACGGCACGGCGGACGTCATCCGGATTGCCGCCGGACAGAAACAGGCGCCCAATCTGGTTGCGCTCCTCGCCGACCCTTCGCGCCAAAAGATCTTTCATTACGGGCGTTTCGACATCGCCGTGCTGTTTTATACCTTCGGCGTAACGAGCGCGCCTGTGTTCTGCACCAAGATCGCCTCGCGCCTGACGCGCACCTATACAGACCGGCATGGACTGAAAGACAATCTCAGGGAGCTGCTGGAGGTCGATATTTCGAAGGCACAGCAGCAGACCGATTGGGCGGCCGCGACACTTTCACAGGCTCAGCTCGAATATGCGGCGTCAGACGTGCTTCATTTGCATGCCTTGCGGGACAAACTGACGATGCGGCTGGAGCGCGACGGGCGCGCCGAGCTCGCTGCTGCCTGTTTCGAGTTCCTGCCGACCCGCGCTAAGCTGGATCTGCTCGGCTGGGACGAAACCGACATCTTTGCCCATAGCTGAAGCGAAACCGCCCCGCTTCAACCGCCGCAAGGCCTCCGACTTAAAACTACCTTAACGATAGTTAGTCAGGCGTTAACCATTTCCAATTAGCATCCATCAATCGGCATCATCGCGCCATGAGGCGTTATGGCCGCAGCCCTTGGCGTTGCGTTCAACCTGGCCGGACTGTCCACCGTCGCAGACAACAGATGGAACAGGCGATGCTGCCCCCCGTTCAAGCCGCGCTAAGCTCGAATATCGACTTCCAGAGCCAGTCGCAGGTTGCGGCCACCCGCCCGCGTGTCGAGGTGGCTTCCGGCGCGCAACAACCGGATCCGGAGACGACCGGTGCGATTTCCAGCGCCCGGTCTGATGCCATGTCGCTTTCGGCCCAGCTCAAGCTTGCCCAGGGATCATCCGTTTTCGCTGAAACGATCGGGAAGCTGCTTAACACGCCGCGGCAGGACGGCGAGACGCTCGTCGACTATACGAGCCGGCTGTTCAACGCCGTCCAGGCGCTGAAACCTGTCGAAGTGGCCAATATCGAGCGACTGCTGAATCAGATCGTCCAGGGGATCTCGCTGCGCATTCTGGCGGAAGTCTTGCGCGAGCCCACCGGGGCTGCCGCGGCACGGCTTGCCGTCTATATCGAAATGGCGAGCAGCGCGGAGCAGGATCCGGCAGCCAACGCCGTCGTCAGTTCCTACCAGCAGAACGGCGGTACCGAGCCTCCTCCGGCAGCCAATGACAGCCGCCCACCCGCCAACGGCAGCGGCGCCGGAACGACGACGAGTGCTGGCGCAAGCCAGGCTGGTGGTGCAACGCCGACAGGCACGGGGACAGTCGTGGTTGCAGCAGGCCCAACGATAACAGGCGAGGATGCCGCCACGGAGACACCGGACGCAATTGCAGGCGCAGCGCCTGCGGATAATGCCGAGGCTGACGCCGAAGGTTCGGGCCGCATAACGGGTACGCAGCAGCAGGCAGCTGCAGCAGGCGCAGATCGCACTGCCATGCCGCCGAAAGCGGCTGACGTTTCCTCCAGTCAGCCGGCAGCAACAGCCGCACCGGCCCCGGCACCGTCTACGCCCACGCCCACTGCCGAGAAACCGGCAACTGCCGGACAGATGGCCGATGCCAAGCCATCTGGCCCGGCCATGCCAGGCCCGGCTCAGGCCGATGCGCACTCCTCTCCCTCCCAGTCCAACATGCCGCCGGCTGCTGCTTCCCAACCCGGTCCAGGCAATGTGCCGACGCCCGTCGTCACGTCGGCGGTCGCCGCGACGGATGCCGCATATCTGCTGCAGGCGGCAGCAAGCGGGGATGAGACGGACCCCAAGGACGCGCTCAAGCTTCAGGAGGCGGCTCTGCTGCTGCAGGCTTCCGGAGACGATGGAGATGACACGCCGGTTCCGGCCCGTCTATGGACATCGCTTTCCGATCAGGCGGTGGCCAAACTGGCGACCTGGGCCACGGCCATCGCCGACAATGTCGACGTACCCTCCCCCGCCGCAACAGCTGCCACGACCGCTCAGCAGGCTGTGGCACAGGATGCGCTCGATCAGCAGCAGATCGCCAGCATTCCGGTCACCCAGGAGGCAAGCTCGGCGCCTGCCCAGCAGATTGCAGCGAACCCTGCCATGGCGGACGATGTGGCCGACGACGTGCGCATGGCGAATATTCCCGCAGTGCCGCGCGATATCAGCGAGCAGTCGCTTGCGGCAGCATCCGCCACCTTGCAGGCGCCGGTCCGTGAGAGCCCACCCTGGCCCTATGTGGCTGCCTATCCTCCGGGCGAAGAGGAGCCGAAGCGGCGAGAGCGCAAGACCCCTCCCGTTACCGCCGTCGAGGACGAGGAACAGGATTCGTCACCGCAGCAAGAGGCCTTCCAAGACGAGCGGGACGAGAGCGAGGCAGAAGAACAGGCGCAGGAGGATGCTCGCGATGAGGAGATCGTTCGCGACAGGATGACCGCGGCCGAAAAGGCCGCCGGCTATACCGCCGCCGAAGCCAGCATCGGGAAGGACCCGGCCGAGGCAAGCGCCGGCGATCTCTACTGGCGCATGGCCGGCTGGACGGATTCCTGGGGCGAAGATGCCGGCAGTCCGCAGCACCTGACGGACATGAAAAAAGCCGCCGAACCTCTCGGCCCGGCGGCTTTCACGAATTCAGGTAACGACGATTACTCGTTGTTGCCGCGGTTCTTCAGGGCCGCGCCGAGGATGTCGCCGAGCGAAGCGCCCGAGTCGGACGAACCGAACTGTGCGACTGCTTCCTTCTCTTCAGCGATTTCCAGCGCCTTGATCGAAAGCATGACCTTGCGGTCCTTCTTGGAGAAGTTGATGACGCGGGCGTCAAAAACCTGGCCAACCGAGAAACGCTCCGGACGCTGATCGTCGCGATCGCGTGCCAGGTCGTTGCGGCGGATGAAGGACGTGATGTCTTCGTGAGCGACAAGCTTCACTTCGACGCCTCCGTCGTTAACGGCGATGACTTCGCACGAAACGACAGCGTTCTTGCGCAGGTCGCCAGCCGAAGCAGCTTCACCGACCGAATCACGGCCGAGCTGCTTGATGCCGAGCGAGATGCGCTCCTTCTCGACGTCAACATCGAGAACGACAGCCTTGACGACGTCGCCCTTGTTGAACTCCTCGATGACCTGTTCGCCCGGACGGTTCCAGTCGAGGTCAGAAAGGTGAACCATGCCGTCAACGTCGCCGTCGAGGCCGATGAACAGGCCGAATTCGGTCTTGTTCTTGACTTCGCCTTCGACTTCAGTGCCGGCCGGATGCGAGAAGGCGAATGCCTGCCACGGGTTCTCGAGGGTCTGCTTGAGACCGAGCGAGATACGACGCTTGGACGGATCGACTTCGAGAACGACAACGTCGACATCCTGCGTCGTGGACAGGATCTTGCCGGGATGTACGTTCTTCTTGGTCCAGGACATTTCCGAGATATGGATCAGGCCTTCGATGCCCGGCTCCAGCTCGACGAATGCACCGTAGTCGGTGATGTTCGTGACGGTACCGGAAATCTTCTTGCCGACCGGGTACTTGGCGGCAATGCCATCCCACGGATCCGACTCGAGCTGCTTCATGCCGAGCGAGATACGGTGGGTTTCCTGGTTGATGCGGATGATCTGAACCTTGACCTGCTGGCCAATGGACAGGATTTCCGACGGATGGTTGACGCGGCGCCAAGCCATGTCGGTGACGTGCAGCAGGCCGTCGATGCCGCCGAGGTCAACGAACGCACCGTAATCGGTGATGTTCTTGACGACGCCGTCAACAACCTGGCCTTCTTCGAGGTTCTGAACGATTTCAGAACGCTGCTCGGCACGCGATTCTTCAAGAACCGTACGACGCGAAACAACGATGTTGCCGCGACGCTTGTCCATCTTGAGGATTTCGAAGGGCTGCGGGTTGTGCATGAGCGGGGTAACGTCGCGGATCGGACGGATGTCGACCTGCGAACGCGGCAGGAAGGCAACGGCGCCGTCGAGATCGACGGTGAAGCCACCCTTGACCTGGTTGAAGATAACGCCTTCAACGCGCTCACCAGCTTCGAACTTGGCTTCGAGCTTGACCCAGCTCTCTTCGCGGCGAGCCTTTTCGCGCGACAGAACAGCTTCGCCGAGAGCGTTTTCAATGCGCTCGACATAGACTTCGACTTCGTCGCCAACCTTCAGCGAGCCGTCCTTGCCCTTTGCACCGAATTCCTTCAGCGCGATGCGGCCTTCGACCTTGAGGCCGACGTCAACAACGGCGACGTCCTTTTCGATCGCGGTGACGAGGCCCTTTGTTACGTAGCCTTCTGCGAGATCGGTCTTTGCAAAGGATTCTTCGAGGAGGGCTGCGAAGTCCTCACGCGACGGGGTAGATACTGCCATGAAATCTCCTGATCGTATCCCCTTCGAAAAAGGGACACATCTGCGCCGGGGGTTCGTGTTAAACACGCCCTCAAGTTTCAGCCCGCCCCCATATCTTCAAAGGGGGCAATCCGGCGCTGGGTCTGAACTCAAGGACTTCGGATCGGCACCGGCAGAACCGGCACGTCACCTCTACTTCAGGGCGGCGTCAATGAATGCGCGCGCGGCCTGAAACGCCGCCTCTATACTCATTTCGGACGTATCTAGCAAGTGCGCGTCGGCAGCGGGTTTCAGCGGGCTGTCGGCGCGGCCCATATCGCGCTCGTCGCGCGTCTTCACATCGGCAAAAATCGTCTCGTAATCGGCAGCCTGCCCCTTTGCGACGATCTCGTCGTAACGCCGTCTGGCACGCACTTGCGGAGATGCGGTGACGTAGAGTTTCACCGGGGCGGCCGGGCAGACGACGGTGCCGATATCGCGGCCATCCAGCACCGTTCCCGGCTTTCGGACCGCAAAGGCGCGCTGCGCCTCGACCAGCGCCCGGCGCACGGCAGGCATGACGGCAATCTTGGAGGCCGCCTCGCCGATCGCATGCGCCGACAGGATATCGCGGTCGAGGCCGGCAAGCTCGACCTGCCTTGCAACCGTCTCTGCCACAGCCTCGTCATCCAGCGGCAGGCCGCGGTCGAGAAGCGCCTTGGCAGTTGCGCGGTAGGTCAGGCCGGTATCGAGATGATGGAAGCCATAGGCGTCGGCAATCAGCCGCGACAGGGTGCCCTTGCCGGCAGCGGCCGGGCCATCGATGGCGACAGTCATTGCGGTATCGGCGGTATCGGCGGTATCGTTCATTGCAGCAGTCATGCGGGACGGCGGGCTCCATAAAGACGGACGAGATCAGCCATGTCGGTCTGGCCGGGCATCTCGTCGAGGCCTGCGGCGACGCCTTGGCGATCCGACAGGTTGCGGTTCTGGCTGACTTTCCATTTGCCCTCGATCTCGGTGATCTCGATCTCGATGCCGACAATGCCCTTCAGCTGGGCGCGGATGAAATCCTCCGGCGCGTCGGACACGGACCAGGGCGCGGTGCGGGCGCCCTCATGCTGGCCGGTGATCGCATCGATCTGCGACAGAAGCCAGTCGGCATCCTCGACGATACGGGCCGTGCCGCGCGCCTGGACGATGGCGTAGTTCCAGGTGGGCACCACCTTGCCGTTTTCCTGCTTGGTGGCATACCAGGACGGCGTGACGTAGGAATCGGCGCCCTGAAAGATCGTGAGGATCGAAGCTCCGTCGCGGATATCCTTCCACTGGCCGTTGGCGCGGGCCAGATGCAGGCGCAACGTACCCTTGTCCGAGGCTCCCGCATCGAGATGAAAGGGAACGGGGTTGGCCAGGAGGCCGGCATTGCCCGCCGTGACCAGAAGACCGAGCGGATGGGCCCGAATCAAGGCATGCTGCGTGGCGAGATCTTCCTCGCGAAAATGCGGTGGCTGGTACATTTTCGTTCGTCCCTTCCGGTCCTTCGATCGACCTGTTATCCGCGATGCCGAAGATGCAGTTTCCCGATGGAACGCTTGCCTTTGGCCGCTGTTGGATGTGGCTTTCGTCGTTAGCATACACCCAAGGTCCGGTCATCCGGTTGTTGCGCGCGCATGACGGGAAAAGTTTGCCTTTGACATGAAACGCGCTAAGCCTTATGGGGTCCGGCTTAGATTTTTCACCCTGACATTGCCGTTTCAGCGGCGGGCCGATGTTCTCGGCCATGTTCAAGAGGCTTTACTGTGGCAAAAGCGGAACTCGGATCCAAACGTACCGACCCCGATACCGGCAAGAAATTCTACGACCTGAATCGCGATCCGGTCGTTTCCCCTTATACCGGCAAGTCCTGGCCGCTGTCCTTCTTCGAAGAGACCAGCGCTCAAGCCAAGATGGAGCAGGCTGAAGAGGAAGAGGTTCAGGAAGTCGATACCGAGAACCAGGACGTCGAACTCGTCTCGCTCGAAGAGGGCGATGAGGCGACCACCGGTGACGACATTCCCGACATCGGCGATGACGAAGACGTCGATATCGGCGATGACGACGATACGTTCCTCGAAGCTGACGAAGACGATGAAGACGACGACATGTCTGGCATCATCGGTGTCGGCGGCGACGACGACGAGGGCTGATCCCCACTTTTGCGATAAGGTCCGGCGCCAAAACAAAAAAATTCGCCGGACCTCGATTTTTAGGCTTGCACTTCCCCCAATCCAGAAGTACTAAGCCGCCACTCCAGAGCGAAACGCAGCTCACGGAGTTTCCCAGGACCGGAACATACCGGACCACCCTGATGGGGCTATAGCTCAGCTGGGAGAGCGCTTGCATGGCATGCAAGAGGTCAGCGGTTCGATCCCGCTTAGCTCCACCAATCTTCCCAGATAAAGTTTACAAGAACGACGATGACGGGCCTCTAAGGCTTGGCGGTGTCTTACACCTTTCATCACCCATGATCGGGCGATAGCAAAAAAGCGGCCCTGTTCGGAGCCGCTTCAGTTACTCTGCGCGTAGGGATGGTGATCGGACATTTGTCTGATTGGCGGATGTCACACAGAACGGGTTGCCGCGCGATGCGAGGCAATTCGAACGTCATAGCGAATCAAATCAGCTCAGCGGTGATTGATCTTGCGATGGGAGCGGTGCTCGCGGCTTGCAGAGCGAGCGACGACGAGAATAAGGCCGAGCATAACCACGCTGAACATCAGCGCCTTCGCCCATTCGCCAGCCGGAATGGCGGCAAGGGCCGATCCGTCGCGCACGCGGCACAACGATACCAAAACGAGCGGAATACCAGCTGCCAAGAGCAGGCCGATAAACAGCATGAGCTTGCGAATACCAGTCATTCTTCCAATTCCCGACGGCTTTTGCCGTATTCCCCTATAATTAACCCCAGACTGCCTCTATTGCGTTAGCTGAGCAAGTCCAATTTGAACGATTTATGACGCGAAACGCGTATTAATCGGTTAGATTATTCCGCGCTTTCGCAATTTCCTTGCCTCATCGTGCAAATCTGTGTGCGACACACGTGATTTTCAATGATGCGGCGCCCAACTGGGGATGTGCGACGAGCAATAGGTCCTGATTCTGCGCTGCCGCCATGCGGACGGGCCAACAGAGGGCCTACCTGTTCTCTCTGCAAGGCGCTTTAAGGACTGCGTGTTACAGGCATGTGTCGGTAGCGCGGATTCATCGCGATAAACCACGGCCAATGCACGCGCTCTTTCGCGGATCACCAGGGCGAAGCTTGTCAAAGCGACAGCGAGAACTGCCAAAATAGCGAAAATCATCATCATCTGCACAATTCCTCCGCTGTCATAACGCGTGGACCAGCAGAAAGTTCGCCATGGCAATCTTTGGGAGAGTGAGCGACAGGTTGGCGCGGCCGGTTGGCGAGCAGGCTATGCATGGTCGTTCCGGGGTAAACGGTGGCAGACCGTGAGGCTGGCGCCACCTTTCGGCCCGATCTTATCGAGGCGACGAATATTTCCCTATCGGCCTCCGCTGCCTGTTGCCGCGCCCCACAAGAGAGAATCGTTCGCCTTAAGATAAAGCCCTGGACGACCGGTGCGTCGACAGGCGGATGCTCGTCGCACCGTCATCCGTCGCTCGCCCCGTTTCCAGGCCGGTGCAATTGCCGATGGCAGGCCGATCGTCGAGCGGCGCCGGCATAGCGTTGCGACGATGGCACGCTGCCCGTCTGTCGAATGGCCTGCGGCCGGCAGGTCGGTCGTCGCTTTCAGTCCGGTGTCGCGGCGTGCCCGGCGCTTCCATCGATCTTGCCGAGCGCGATGCGCAGCGTATCGGCCGATTGCGCCAGCAGCGTTCTTGCCTCAGCAGCACCGGAGACACCTGCGGCAAGCAGCACGGCGACCTTGATCGAGCCATCGGCCTTTTCCACCACGGCTGCCGCATCTTCGATCTCAATCCCGGCAATATCGGCCACCATGCGGGCAGCGCGGATGCGCAGCTTGGCATTGTCGGCGCGCAGATTGACCATGTGGCCGTCATGCACATGGCCGAGCTTAATCGCAGCCAGGGTCGAGATCATGTTGAGGGCCACCTTCTGGGCGCTGGCCGCTCCCATGCGGGTCGAACCGGCAACGACTTCCGCCGGCGTTTCCAGAAGGATCGCCACGTCGGCACCGGCAAACAGCGGCGCACCGGGATTGTTGGCGATGCCGACGACAGATGCGCCGTTTTGCTTCGCCACCCGAGCGACGGCAAGGGTATAGGGTGTCGATCCGCTGGCGGACACGCAGAGAAGCAGATCGCCCGCCGAGATGATGGCGGCGTCCCTTTCGCCGAGCGCTGCATCATCCTCCGGGCCGCCCGGCAGATCCGCGCCCGTCGGCAGGCCACCGGCAAACAGGAGCCGGATCCGGTCCCGCTCGATACCGTAGGTGCCGGGCAGTTCCAGCGCATCGGCGATGGCGACGAGGCCGGCGCTACCGGCGCCGGCATAGACAAGGCGGCCGCCATCGCCCAGCACCCTCGCCATCAGGGCTGCCGCCCTTTCAATCTGCGGAATGGCGCGATCGACGCTCAGCACGGCATCGCGCTGCCCTTCGGACAGGAGCGCAAGAATAGCGGACGGGGCAAGCGTATCAAGCCCATGCGATCTTGCGTGCCGTGCCTCCGTGGCGGTTGCCATTGCGATTTTCTCCTTCGGCCAAAAAGAAGCCAAAAAAATACCAATTGTCCAGCGCAAATGGGCGAGAACTGAAAACGACATTGATCTAGATCAAAATCCGCCGAAAACCTATCTCACTTCAAACAGATAAAATATGACCGTCGACAGGATGAAAACACCTCTTGGGTAGTGGTATTTTTTTGGTATCATCTGCTTCGGAGGCATGAATGACAGAATATCTTATCGGCATAGACGGCGGCGGAACCAGCTGCCGGGCGGCTCTGGCCAAAGCGGACGGCACTATTCTCGGCCGCGGCAAAAGCGGCGCCTCGAACATCCTGACCGACCCCGATACGGCGCTGAGGCATATCGAAGAAGCGGCATTGCTCGCCTTTTCCGAAGCCGGGCTCGATGCGGATCTTCGCCGGTGCTCAGCCCTTCTCGGCCTTGCCGGCAACAATGTCGGCGACGCGGTGAACCATGTGAGCGCACGGCTGCCGTTCGGCCGCTCCGACATCGTCTCCGACGGGCTGATTGCGCTCGAAGGTGCGATCGGCGGCGGGGATGGTGCGATCGGCATCGTCGGGACAGGCACGATCTTCTTTGCCCGCAGGGGCGATACCCTCCGCTCGGTGGCCGGCTGGGGTTTTCAGGTGAGCGATCTCGGCAGCGGCGCGCGGCTTGGCCAGTTGGCCCTGCAGGAAAGCCTGCTTGCCTATGACGCCATGCGGCCGATGAGCGGTTTTACCCGACATATCCTGTCCGGTTTCGACGATTGCCCGGATGCGGTCGTCGAATTTGCCCGCAAGGCCAAGCCCGGCGATTTCGGCCGCTTTGCGCCGCCGGTGTTCGAGTTCGCGGCCAAGGGCGATGACAATGCTTTGCGCATCGTCAGGGCCGGTGCAGCAGCGATCGACGACGCGCTCGACGTGATCGCCGGGATGACCGAGGGACAGGGAAAGCTATGCCTGCTCGGCGGGCTCGCGACACTCTACCCCGATTATCTCTCGGCACGCCATACGGGCCGGCTTTCAGAGCCGCTGGCCGATGCGCTGACCGGCGCGGTGCAGCTTGCGGCAAAACGCTTCGGTGGCATCGAGCCGGCACAGGTGCGCGGATGAGCGATCGCCTCGCCACCATCCTGCCGATCGAGGGGCTGCAATCGGCGGGTACAGGGCCGCTCTACCGCAAGCTCAGGCAAAGCCTCGAGGAGGCGATCCGCTCCGGCAAGCTCGGCCATGGCGACGCGCTGCCGGCGGAACGGGATCTGGCCGATTATGCCAATGTCAGCCGTGTCACGGTTCGCAAGGCGGTGGAGGATCTGGTTCGCGACGGTCTTTTGACCCGCCGCCAGGGATCCGGCACATTCGTCGTGCGGCCGATGCCGCGGGTCCAACAGCCGCTCACGCGGCTCACCTCGTTTACCGAGGATATGGCGCGGCGCGGCCTGATGACCCGCTCCGAATGGCTGCAGCGCGGGCTGTTTCACCCGTCGCCGGAAGAGATGATGATGCTGGGCCTGACGGCCGGCACGCTTGTCGCGCGGATAGGGCGCCTGCGCATCGCCAACGACATGCCGCTTGCGATCGAGAGAGCCAGCGTATCCGCCGAGTTCCTGCCGGATCCTTCGATGATCCGCAGTTCGCTCTATGCCGAACTTGAAAAGAAGAATGCCCGACCGGTGCGCGCCATACAGCGCATTTCGGCCTGCAATCTTGCCAGCCCCGATGCCGGGCTTCTGGACGTGCCAATGGGCGCTGCCGGGCTTTCGATCGAACGCGTGTCCTATCTCGAATCGGGCCGCGTCGTGGAACTCACCCGCTCGCTTTATCGCGGCGATGCCTACGACTTCGTGGCCGAGCTTTCCTTGGCCGGCGACTGACGACATGAGGGACAAGATCATGCAGACGCATATGCGACGAGAGATCGACGAGATACCCGAGGCGGTGGCACGGCTCATCGAGCAGTCCGGCGCATCACTTGCCAGCGCCGGCCGCGCCATCCGCGACAAGGATCCGGCCTTTCTCGTCAGCATCGCGCGCGGTTCATCCGACCACGCCTCGACATTCATCAAATATGCGATCGAGCTGACCGCCGGGCGGCCTGTCGCCTCGCTTGGACCATCGCTTGCCTCGATCTACGGCGCCAGGCTTTCGCTCTCGGGCGGTGCCGCGATCGCGATCTCGCAATCCGGCAAGAGCCCCGATATCGTTGCGATGGCGCAGGCTGCGACCGCCTCCGGCGCGCTGACGATCGCGCTCACCAATACCCTGCCCTCGCCCATTGCCGCCGCCTCCAGCCATGCGATCGACATTGCGGCGGGGCCGGAGCTTGCGGTCGCGGCGACCAAATCCTTCGTCAACTCCATCGTGTCGGGCCTTGCCCTGCTTGCCGAGTGGACCGAGAACGATGCGCTCAGAGCCGCGATCCACGCCCTGCCGGGACATCTGGAACGGGCCGTTGCGATCGACTGGGCCGAACTTGCGGGCGCGTTGGGCGAGGCAAACTCGCTCTATATGCTCGGCCGCGGCCCGGCGCTCGCGATTGCCAGCGAGGCGGCGCTGAAGTTCAAGGAGACCTCCAACATGCATGCGGAGGCCTATTCCTCGGCCGAGGTTCTGCATGGACCGGTGGCGCTGGTGGAGAAGCGTTTCCCGGTGCTGACATTTGCCGCCCGTGACGCGGCCGAGGCCTCATCCGCCGAGATGGCCGATTCGCTTGTTGCCAAGGGGGCCCTGTCGTTTGCGACCACGGGGCTGACCAAGACTGCAAGGACGCTGCCCTTTGTCGCCACCGGACATCCGCTGACCGATGCCCTATCGCTCATCGTGCCGTTCTACGGCTTTGTCGAGGCCTGGTCGCGGGCCAAGGGTTTCAACCCCGATGCGCCGCAGGCGCTGAAGAAAGTGACGGAAACCCGATGACCGAACAGACGGCAATCACCGGCGCGCGGATTTTCGACGGCGAGATCTGGCACGACGGCGCGGCGCTGGTTCTGGACGGCGCAAAGATCGCGGCGATTACCGATGTGGATGGGTTGCCTGCGGGCACGCGGCGTGCACTTGCCGATGGCGCGCTGATCGTGCCTGGTTTCATCGACCTGCAGGTCAATGGCGGCGGCGGCGTGCTTCTCAACGAGGCACCGACCATCGGCGGGCTGAGACAGATCTGTGCCGCGCATGCGAAATTCGGCACGACGGCACTTTTGCCGACGCTGATCACCGACACATACGACATCACGGCCGCGACTGTTGCGGCGGGAAAGCAGGCGGCAGCCGAGACCGTGCCGGGCTTTCTCGGGCTGCATCTCGAAGGCCCGCATCTCTCGCTTGCCCGCAAGGGCGCCCATGATCCGGCCCTGATCCGGCCGATGGCTGCGGCAGACCTTGAGCTCATCCTGTCCTGCCGGGGGCATTTCGGTGCGCTGATCTCGACAATCGCGCCGGAAAACGTCACGGCGGCGCAGGTATCGACACTTTCCGATGCCGGCGTGATCGTCAGCCTGGGACACACGGATACCTCTTATGCGACCGCCGCCGAATATGCGGACGCCGGCGTGCGCACCGTCACGCATCTCTTCAATGCCATGAGCCCGTTCGGCCACCGGCAGCCCGGCGTGGTGGGCGCCGCGCTCGATATCGGCGCCTTGTCTGCCGGACTGATCTGCGACGGCATCCATGTCGATCCGGTTGCGATGACGGTGGCGCTGCGCGCCAAGCGGGGGCCGGGCCGCATCTTCATCGTTACCGATGCGATGTCGCCGATCGGCACCGACATGAAAAGCTTCACGTTGAACGGCCGCGAGATCCTGCGGCGCGACGGACGGCTGACGCTTGCAGACGGAACGCTTGCCGGCGCCGATATCGACATGATCTCCTCCGTGCGCTTCGTGCACGAAACGCTTGGCCTGCCGCTCGAGGAGGCGATCCGCATGGCAAGCCTCTATCCTGCCGAGGCGGCGCGGGTGGCCGATCGCAAGGGCGCATTGAGGCCCGGCTTCGATGCGGATTTCGTGGTTCTGGGCGACGATCTTGGCATGAAAAGCACCTGGATCGGCGGGCAGCGCGTTCATCGACAATGACGCGAGACGCGCACATATTTATCCGGCTAAGGGAAACCGCAGAATGACCTTCAGTCCCTTGCCGGCCCGGCCATCCGCCAGTTCCATCCTTGCACCGTGCAGGCGGGCGATCTCCTCGACGATCGGCAGGCCGAGGCCGCTGCCGGATACCGTCACCGGCTTCTCCGTTGCCCCTCTTTCGAAGCGGCGCAGCACAGTCGAGCGCTTTTCCGCCGGGATGCCGGGCCCGTCATCCTCGACTTCGAGGCAGGCTGCCCGATCGCCACGCTCGACACGCACCGTCACCTCGCTGCCCTTTCCCGCATAGAGAAGGGCATTGCCGAGAAGGTTCTTCAGCATCTCGCCGATGAGGAGCGGTTCGACCAAGACCAAGATCCCGTCCTCACCTTCGAAGCCGAGATCGATACCGGCGTCGGCGGCGCCCGGCACATGATCGGCGGTGGCGGCACGGGCAAGCGCCGTCAGATCCAGCTTCTGCATCGCCGTCTGCCGCGCCGAGGCGTCGATGCGCGCCATCAGGAGAAGCTGGGCGAGGATGCGTTCGGCATTGGCGACGGCCTCGTCCGCCTTGCGCGCCGCAGCCCGTGCCTCCGCCAGATCCGCGCCGCGATCTGCCAGCGCCAGCTGGGTGCGGATGATGGCAAGGGGCGTGCGCAGCTGGTGGCTGGCATTGCCGGTGAAATGGCGCAGCGCATCCAGCGAACCTTCCAGCCGCACCATGAAGGAATTGACCGTATCCACGAGGCCCTGAACTTCGCTGGGCACCCGTTCGCGGATCGGGTGAAGATCGTCCGGGCTGCGTTCGGCAATCGCCTCGCTCAACCGGTAGAGCGGCTGCAACGACATGCTGACGGCGACCCAGACGATCACGGCCGCGCCGACAATCATCAGAAGCAGCCGCAGGCCGGAGCGGACGAGCAGCGCCTGGGCCAGCTGCTGGCGGGCGATCGTGGTTTCGGCGACCGTGACGACGAAGGGCACGGAATTGATGCCGGTCGAGGCTGAACGGGTGAGGGCCGCAATGCGGATCGGCTCGCCGCGAAAGAGCGCATCGCCGAAGGCCGCCGTTTGTCCTTCGCGGCGCTCGATCGAGGGCAGTGTCTCGTAACCGGTGATGAAATGACCGGGCGGGCCTTCGACGCGATAAAAGACCCGGTCCTGCGCTGCCGAGGTCAGCATTTCGAGCGCGACATAGGGGATATCGACTTCCAGCGCGCCGCGTTCCGAGACGATCACCCGCTCG
The DNA here is from genome assembly GCA_028283725.1 of Neorhizobium sp. GTDB lineage: Bacteria > Pseudomonadota > Alphaproteobacteria > Rhizobiales > Rhizobiaceae > Neorhizobium. The sequence continues at coordinate 1,818,017 of JAPWKC010000004.1, forward strand.
GCGATGGCAAGCGCCGAACCGGCAAGCACGCGGTCCGACACTTCGTTTGCCGTATCGACGGCTTCATCCCAGGTATCGAAAAGGGCCGCGACGCCGATGACGGCGGTGGCGACCAGAAGCCAGGCCAGCAGCCTGCGGCGCAACGAATAGGCAACAGGGCCAAGCGCGCTTTGCGCCCCAGATGCGCCGGGGGGACTGGAAGGGTCAGCAGGCGTTCCGATCATCCGGATCATTCTGCCGCCAGCTTTTCCAGATAGTAGCCGATGCCGCGTGCGGTGCGCACCGTCAGCCCATGGGCCGTCAGCCGGCGGCGCAGGCGGCTGACATATTGCTCGATGGCATTGGGAGACAGTTCGTCGTCGAAGCCGGTCAGCGAGGTGTTGATCGCCTCCTTGGAGACGACCTTGCCGGCGCGCAGGAAGAGCAGTTCCAGAAGCGCCACCTCGCGGGCCGGAATATCGAGCGGCACGAGGCCATCGGAAAATGTGCGGGAGGTGAGATCGAAGGTGACACCTCCGAAGGTGACGATGGAGCTGCGAAGCCCGGCCTGACGGCGCAACAGCACGCGCACGCGCGCCTCGAACTCGGAAATATCGAAAGGCTTGATGAGATAATCATCGGCGCCGAGATCGAGCCCGCGCACGCGCTCTTCCGGCGTGCCGCGGGCCGTCAGGATCATCACGGCCGCCCGGTTCTGCCGGGCCCGCATGGAGCGCAGCACGTCCAGACCATCCATTTCCGGCAGGTTCAGATCGAGGATGACGAGATCGTAGTTTTCCGCAGCGGCCACGGCTTCCGCCGACGCACCATCGCCCACGAGATCGACGGCATAGCCGCTGCCCCGCAAGATCGCCACCAGCCCTTCGGCCAGTGCCGCATTGTCCTCCACCAGAAGTATGCGCACCGTTCTCCCCCCGCTTGCCGCATCAATCTACAGATGCGGCGGCGGGAAGTCACGATGCGCAAACCACCGGATCGCAACCTCAGCGGGCGCCGAGATAATCCATCTTGCCGATCGGCACGCCCTTGTGGCGCAGGATGGCGTAGGCGGTGGTGAGATGGAAATAGAAGTTGGGCAGGGCAAAGCCGAGGACGTAATCGCGACCGGTAAATTTCGTTTCGCCGTTGCGGGTCTTCAGCACCACTTCGATGCCTTCCTTGTCGGCCATCGCTGCGGGGTCGACGCCTTTCAGGATCTCGACCGTCCGATCGATGCGGGCATGGAGGTCGGCAAACGTCTTTTCCTCGTCGGCCATCGGCACGTTTTCAGTGCCGGCGACGCGGACGATGACGAATTTCGCCGTGTCGCTGACGCGCTGGATCTGGCCGATCAGCGGCAGCATGTCCTCGATCAGGCGGGCGCCGAGCAGCTCGTCCGGACCAAGCCCCTTCTCCTCGGCAAAGGCCTCCGCCTTTTTCAGGATCTCGGAGAGGTTGGCAAAGCCGCGCAGGAAGGCCGGCACGGAAACGTCGTAGAGCGAAAGAGACATGGATATGACCTTTGTTGCGCACGGCCTTGGCCCCATCCGGCCTGCCGCGCGGCACTCAGGTAAGGAGCGGCGCGCGCAATACAAGTCGAACATTGCGGACAAGTCCAACAGACAAGACACGTTTAGCAGACAGGGCAGGTCGAAACGGCTGGCAAACCCATCCCGATGCCGGAGGCTTGTGATCGGCGCTCTTGCGAAAGCGGACCCATCGGGGCATCGTTGCGCGATGAGGAGGACCTGTCCGTATTTTGCCGGAGCGGCTTTGGCTGCGCTTTCGGCGCTGTGGCTCTGTCCCGTGCCGGCTTCTGCCGGCGCGACGCTTTTTCCTGCACCCTCCGGCCGGGCCGATGCGCGGGTGATGACGATCTATTCCTCACTCGACGAACCGCTCGCCGCGCCGATGGTCAAGGGTTTCCAGCAGCTCTACCCGAACGTTTCCATCCGCTACGAGGACATGCTGACCGGCGAGATCTACGACCGGATCGTCCACGAGACCGACGCGCACGAAAAGACCGCAGATTTCGCCTTCTCGTCGGCCATGGACCTGCAGGTGAAACTGGCCAATGACGGCTATGCACAGGCAAGCCTGTTGCCGATGAGCGACCGCTGGCCGGACTGGGCGAACTGGCGCGACACCGTCTATGCGCTGACCTTCGAGCCGGCCGTCTTCGTCTACAACAAACCCGCCTTCAAGGACCGCAAGCCACCGGCGACACGCGCCGAGCTCGTAACATTCCTGAAATCCGAGGGGCCGGCGATCCGCGGCCGGATCGGCACCTATGACATCGAGCGATCGGGCGTCGGCTTTCTGTTCATGTCGCGCGACCAGGAACAGTTCGGCGATATCTGGTCGGTCATCGGCGCCATGGGAGAAGCGGGCGTCAAGCTCTATTCCACCAGCGAGGCAATCCTCGAACGGGTGGCGGACGGGCGCTTTCTACTCGGCTACAATATCGTCGGCTCCTACGCCTCGGACTGGGCGACGCGGCATCCGGATCTCGGCATCCTTCTGCCGAAGGACTATACCGTGGTCATGTCGCGGATCGGGCTTGTGCCGCATGCGGCGGCATCACCCGACCTCGGCAAGCTCTATCTGCAATTCCTGATGTCGAAGGAGGGCCAGACGATCATGGCCCGCGAGCTGCAGATCCCGGCCGTCAGCCCGGACGTTGCCGGCAACAACACCGCGACCACGATGCGCGAGCTGCTCGGCGGTCAATTGAAGCCGGTGCCGGTCAGCCTCGGGCTGATGGTCTATCTCGATCAGGTGAAGCGCGCCCGGCTGATTGCCCGCTGGAACGAGGTTCTGAGGCTGCACAAACAGTGACCCTGCCGGGAACGCTGCGCGGATTTCATTGCGAAAACCGCGCCTGGATGCAGAAGGGCACGGCCAATGTCAGTCAAATGTCAGCTTCGTGTGATCGCTTAAGCGCGAGGAACCCCGTTGTGGAGGCGGGGTCTCGCGTGACGATGGGAGGAGATTGAGGGCCGGTGCGCAACACCGACCGATCCGTCCTTGCTTTCACGAAAACAAGAGACGCGCCCAATCGGCGCCTTTGGAGGATCGACCCTTGAAGCATTTTCTTCTGACCACCATCCTGGCCGGCGCAGTCGCACTTCCTGCCTATGCCGCCGACTATTCGGTTATGGCGCCGGCCGCACCCGGCGGCGGCTGGGACCAGACGGCGCGTTCGCTGCAGACCGTGCTGCAGCAGGAAAAGATTTCCAAGAAGGTTCAGGTCATTAACGTACCGGGTGCCGGTGGCACGATCGGCATTGCCCAGTTCGCCAGCCAGCAGAAGGGCAATCCGAACGCGCTGATGGTGACGGGTTACGTGATGGTCGGCGCCATTCTCACCAACAAGTCGCCGGTGACGCTGAAGGACGTGACCCCGATCGCGCGCCTGACCGGCGAATACGAGGCGATCGTCGTTCCCGCCTCTTCCGACATCAAGTCGGTCGCGGATCTCGTCGCCAAGCTGAAGGCCAATCCGGGGTCAGTCTCGTGGGGCGGCGGTTCTGCCGGCGGCACGGACCACATCACGGCCGGCCTGATTGCCAAGACGGCCGGCGTCGATCCGACCAAGGTCAATTATATCGCATTCTCCGGCGGCGGCGAGGCGCTGGCTGCCATTCTCGGCGGTCAGGTGACGGCCGGCATCTCCTCCTATGGCGAGATGGAATCGCAGGTGAAGGCCGGTACGCTGCGGCTGATCGCCGTCTCCTCCGACAAGCGCATCGAGGGCGTGGACGCACCGACGCTGAAGGAATCCGGCCTCGACGTGGTGATCCAGAACTGGCGCATGGTGGCGGCAGCCCCCGGCATCACCGCCGAGCAGAAGGCTGCGATCTCCGCCGATATCGAAAAGCTCGAAAAGTCCAAGGGCTGGCAGGAGACGCTGAAGACCAAGGGCTGGTCCGATACCTATCTTTCCGGCCCGGCCTTCGATGAACAGCTCGCCAAGGACATCGCCTCCACCGAGACGATCCTCAAGGATATCGGGCTGGTCAAATGAGTGGTTCAGGCAACAAGACATCCGTCACGCAGCGCCGCCCCGATTGGGCGGCGCTTGTCATCGCCGCCGTGCTGGTGGCGGTCGCCGTCGTGATCTTCTTCGACGTTTCGCATCTGCGCGGAGCATCCGGCTATTCGCAGGTCGGGCCTGCCACCATTCCCGACTGGATCGCGGCCTGTCTGGTCGGGCTTGCCGTCTGGACGGTGTTTGCCGGTTTCCGGCGTGACTTTCCGGCGCGCGAGAAGCAGGAGATCGCTCCGGTCGCCTGGGTCGTCGCCGGGCTTCTTTCGCAGATGATCCTCATCCGCATCGCCGGCTTTTCCGTGGCGACGGGCTGTCTCTTCGGCCTTGCCGCGGCCGGCTTCGGCGCGCGACGGCTGTGGATCAGCATCCCGGTCGGCATCGTGATTTCGCTCGCCATCTGGTGGCTGTTTTCCGTCGTGCTGCAATTGTCGTTGCCCGCGGGCCCTCTGGAAAATCTCTTGGAAGGTCTTTTCCAGTGACCGGTTTCCGAAAGTAAGATCATGACAACATTCGACTTCCTGATGCAGGGGCTTGTTTCGGCAGCCGAGCCGATGAACCTCTTCTATGCGCTGATCGGCGTGACACTCGGCACGATGGTGGGTGTGCTGCCCGGCATCGGCCCGGCGACCACCGTGGCGCTTCTCTTGCCCGTCACCTATCAGCTCGATCCGACCGGTTCGCTGATCATGTTTGCCGGCATCTATTACGGCGGCATGTATGGCGGCTCGACGACCTCGATCCTGCTCAATACGCCGGGTGAGAGCGCCTCGATCGTGACGGCACTCGAAGGCAACAAGATGGCCCGCAAGGGACGCGGCGGCCCGGCACTTGCGACAGCCGCCATCGGCTCCTTCGTTGCCGGCCTGATCGCGACGCTCGCGCTCGCCTTCATTGCCCCCTATATCGTGAAGCTGGCACTGGTCTTCGGGCCGCGCGAATATTTCGCCCTGATGGTGCTGGCCTTCGTCACCGTATCGTCCGCCTTCGGCAATTCCAGCCTGCGCGGACTGACCTCGCTGTTCATCGGCCTTGCGCTGTCGCTCGTCGGTATCGACCAGCTGACCGGCCAGAACCGGCTTTCCTTCGGCGTGCCTGATCTTCTCGACGGGATCGAGGTGACGACGATGGCGGTTGCGATGTTTGCGATCGGCGAGACGCTGTACATTGCAGCGCAGGGGGCACAGGCGCCCGACCGCATCGAGGCGGTCAAAGGCTCCGTCTGGATGACGGCGAAAGACTGGTCGCGCTCGTGGAAAGCGTGGCTGCGCGGCACCGTGATCGGCTTCCCGATCGGGGCGATGCCGGCCGGCGGCGCCGAGATCGGCACTTTCCTCTCCTACGCCACGGAAAAGAAGCTGACCAAGCATCCGGAAGAATTCGGCGATGGCGCGATCGAAGGCGTGGCCGGCCCGGAGGCGGCCAACAATGCCTCTGCGGCCGGTACGCTCGTGCCGCTTCTGACGCTCGGCCTGCCGACATCCGCCACGGCCGCGATCATGCTGGCCGGCTTCCAGCAATATGGTCTGCAGCCGGGTCCGCTCCTGTTTGCCACCAATCCGCAGCTCGTCTGGGGCCTGATCGCCTCGCTGCTGATCGCCAACTTCATGCTTCTGGTCTTGAACCTGCCGCTGGTGGGGCTCTGGGTGAAGCTTCTGACCATTCCGAAGCCCTGGCTCTATGGCGGCATCCTGATGTTTGCGACGCTCGGCACGATCGGCGCAAACCCGTCGGTCTTCGAACTCGGCATGCTGCTCGTCTTCGGCCTGCTCGCCTATATCATGCGCGTCTTCGACTATCCGATCGCGCCTGTCATCGTCGGGCTCATCCTCGGGCCTCTCGCAGAACAGCAGTTGCGCCGGGCACTGGCGATCAGCCAGGGCGACGTGACCGTGCTCGTCACCTCGCCGATCGCAGCCGTGCTGCTCTTGCTCGCAGCGCTTGCGCTGATCCTGCCGCTCATCCTGCGCGCCCGTGGCCAGGGCAACGCCCTTTCGCAGCTGGCCGCCAGCGAAGACTGATCGCCACGTCGAAAGACGAATGAGAAAAGGGCCCGGTTGAAAGACCGGGCCCTTTTCTATCGCGCTCTGGCAACGGGCGGCTCAATCAATGGCCGAAGACGGACCAGCCGGTTTTCGCGGCGAGCATTTCCAGCGCCAGCGAACCGATCAGCGAATTGCCGTTGTGATTGAGCCCCGGCGCCCAGACGGCAACGGAAGCGCGCCCCGGTGCCACGGCCAGAATGCCGCCGCCGACGCCGCTCTTGCCCGGCAGGCCGACGCGGTAGGCGAAATCACCGGACCCGTCATAGTGGCCGCAGGTGAGCATCAGCGCATTGATGCGTCGTGCCCGCTGGCTAGAGACCACGGTATGGCCCGTCAACGGGTTCTTGCCGCCGGCCGCCAGGAACAGGCCGGCATGGGCAAGCTGGCTGCAGGTCATGGCGATGGCGCAGTGATGGAAATAGACGCCGAGCACATGTTCCACCGGATGGGTGAGCTTGCCGAAGGAGCGCATGAAATTGGCGAGCGCAAAATTGCGGTAGCCGGTCGCCTGCTCCGATTTGGCCACATCGGGATCGATGCTGATCGTCTCGTCATCTGCGAGATAACGGACGAAACGGACGATCTCGCCGATCGCCTCGCGCGGCGTATGGCCGGCCAGAACGAGATCGCTGATGGCGATGGCGCCGGCATTGATGAAAGGATTGCGCGGCTTTCCCTCTTCATGCTCCAGCTGGACGATGGAGTTGAAGGCAGACCCGGACGGCTCGCGGCCGACGCGGTTCCAGGTGTTCTCACCATGCTTGCCGAGCGCCAGCGTCAACGTGAAGACCTTCGAGACGCTCTGGATCGAGAAGGGCATGTCACAATCGCCGGCCTTGTAGACATCGCCATCGACCGTGATCACCGAGATGCCGAATTTCTTCGGGTCGACATGGGCGAGCTGCGGGATGTAGTCCGCCACCTTGCCTTCACCGAGCCGCGGCGTCAGCTTTCCATGTATCTCGTCGACGATCGCCTGCAGATCCAGCATATCCCACCCGAACAGTTTTTAATCTGTGCGGACTTTAGCGGGCGGCGGATGGCGGCGGCAATAGAACATTTCCGCCTTTCTGCGAAACGCGAAGCTGTTCTATCTGTTTGTTTCTGCGCGTTTCCGGCGATAAAACCGGCTCCTGCTTCTGCTGGAATTGCCTGCGGCTATGGCAAAGCGCTGCGATCTGCCGTAACCGGAAACCATGAGACACGAGATCGCAATCATCGGCGGCGGGCCGGCGGGACTGATGGCGGCAGAGCATCTGTCGGCGGCGCTCGACCGCGACCTGTATCGGGTCACGGTCTATGATGCGATGCCGAGCGTCGCCCGCAAATTCCTGCTCGCCGGGAAATCCGGGCTAAACATCACCCATTCTGAACCCTATGAACGCTTCGCCACACGGTTCGGATCGGCGTCCCCATGGCTGCGTCGCGCGCTGGACGGGTTTACGCCGGAGAGCGTACGGAACTGGGCGGCCGGGCTCGGCACCGAGACATTCGTCGGCACATCGGGGCGGGTGTTTCCGACCGCGATGAAGGCCTCGCCGCTCCTGCGTGCCTGGCTCCGGCGGCTCGAGGCGCAGGGTGTGGCGATCCGCACCCGGCACCGGTTTTGCGGTTACGACGAGAATGGTGGACTGTTATTCGAGACGCCGGACGGAGCCTTGAGAGTGCAGCCGGATGCCGTGCTTCTGGCACTCGGCGGCGCAAGCTGGCCGCGGCTCGGTTCGGATGCTTTATGGATGCCGTGGCTTGCGGACAAGGGCGTCGAGACCTGCGCCTTTCTGCCGGCCAATTGCGGCTTCGATATCGACTGGAGCGAGACGTTTCGCGCACGGTTTTCCGGGGCGCCGATAAAATCCGTCACGGCCACATCGGATGCAGGCAGAAAGCGCGGCGAGTTCGTCATCTCGAAACACGGGATCGAGGGAAGCCTCGTCTACGCCCATGCCGCCGCACTCCGCGACCGGCTCACCGGTGACGGGAGGGCGGATCTCATCCTAGACCTTGCGCCCGACCGGACGGCCGACCGGCTCGCCCGCGATCTTGGCAAGCAGGACGCAAAGGCAAGCTTTTCCAACCGGCTGCGCAAGGGTGCCGGTATCGACGGCGTCAAATTTGCCCTTCTGCGCGAACTGACGCCGGATGCGGCCCAGATGCCGGCCGCAGCGCTTGCCGAGCGCATCAAGACCTTGCCCCTTCAGGTTCAGCGCCCACGACCGATCGCCGAGGCAATCTCGTCTGCCGGCGGGATCGCGCTCGATGCTGTCGACGACGGGCTGATGCTGAAGGCGATGCCCGGCACATTCGTGGCCGGCGAGATGCTCGACTGGGAGGCGCCGACCGGCGGCTATCTGCTGACCGCCTGCTTTGCCACGGGACTTGCGGCAGCGCGCGGCATGGAACGCCTGATGACAAAGGCCTGACCCGTGCCGGTTTCGGCACCGGACAGGCACAGGGCAGATATCACGCGATACCCGCGATCGCTCTCGCACCATCATGGCGTTTTCATCGGCCAGCATCGGGCCATAGGAGCCCGGCTTTGGGGGTGGCATCGACTGGCCTCGGCCGTCATGAGGCGACGTGGGGCGACGTGGGCCGTCATGCGGCGCAAACATGGGTCCCATCGGTTCTGCCCGCGCAGCCGGCCCTTGCGGTCCGCAGCGCCCTTACCGCATTCATCACCGTATCTTTGATCTTCATCAAGGCCGGACATCTCCCTTGCGGCAGGCTCGCCGTGACGGAAGAGGAATGGCCAGACGATGACGAGACAGAGACGACGCGGGATCATCCATCGACGCCGCACGACGACAGGGCTTTGCCTTGTCGGGGCCATTTCCTTCATCGCCGGGATGACGGATGCGGTGGGGCTCATCCTGTCGGGCAATTTCGTCTCGTTCATGACCGGCAACACCACGCGCGCGGCGCTTGCCTTTGCCGATCTTAATTATCGCCATGCCGCGATCCTGTTTGTGGCGCTCTGGGTGTTCATTCTCGGCAATGCGCTCGGCATCGTCGTGGCGCACAGGGTTTCGTCGCGCCGGGCGTCGGCGGTTCTCTTCTGCGTGTCTGCACTTCTGGCGCTTGCGGCCGTCTCGCCGGCCACGGCCTATTGGTCGGCGCAATTCTACCTCATCGTTCTCTCCATGGGCATGATCAACGCGACTGTCGAACATGTCGAAGGCCTGCCGATCGGGCTCACCTATGTCACCGGCGCTCTTTCGCGCTTCGGACGAGGGATCGGGCGATTTCTGGTGGGCGACCGCAATACCGCCGGCTGGCTGATCCAGTGCATTCCATGGACGGGCATGGCGGCAGGCGCCGTGACCGGGGCATTTCTGGCACATGAGACCGGCAGCGATGCGCTGTTTTTCGTGGCGAGCCTGACGCTCTGCCTGTCGCTCGCCACCCTGATGCTGCCGCGGGGCCTGCAATTGCATTTCCAGCAGCCGATCGCCCACCGGCGTAAACCCGTGCCGTTGCGCACCAACGCCACCCGATCCCGCAAGGACCTCGCCTGAGCCCGGTATAACCGCCTTGCGCTCAGACGGCTTGCCCGGCATAGGCAGGGCATGTTCCTCTTTTCCAAGATCGTCTGGCTCGTCGCCCAGCCTCTCTCCATCGCCTTTCTTCTGGCCGCCATCGCCGCTCTCTCAGGCTTTCTCGGCCGGCGGCGGCTTGCGGCGACAGCGGCGCTGCTCGCTGCGCTTCTGCTGTTCGTGATGCTCTACACGACGGCGGGGACGGTGGCGTTGCAGGCGCTGGAAAACCGTATCCCCAAGCCGGCCGGCGATCCGAAGGACGTGTCCTGCATGATCGTGCTCGGCGGCGCCTTCGAAAACGAGGTGACGTCGGTGCGCGGCGGGGTGGAATTCAACCAGGCGGCCGACCGGTTCGTCGAGGCGCTGCGGCTGGCGCTGCGCTATCCGCAATCGCGCATTCTCGTATCCGGCGGCGATGGATCGTTCAGCGGCGCTTACGAGGGCGAAGCGGCGGCCTCGCAACGGTTCTTTACGGAATTTTCCGTCGGCCCCGAGCGCATGATCGCGGAAAATCACTCGCGCACCACCTACGAGAACACGGTCAATACCGCGGCACTTCTGAAGGCCGACGGCTTGCAGAACTGCCTTCTGATCACCTCGGCCTTCCACATGCCGCGCGCACTGGCGCTGTTTGAAAAATCCGGCATTGCGGTGACGCCATGGCCCGTCGATTACCGCACCAATGGTCGGGCGGTCCTGCGTTTCGATTTCACCCAGCCGGCGCTCAATGCGCAGCAGACGGCTACGGCCCTGCGCGAATGGCTCGGGCTTTTCGGTTACAGGCTGACCGGGCGGATCGCCCGCATACCGTGACCGCGGCTATTTTCTGGAAATGGTGAAGAAGCGGCCGCCGCGCACGCGCACGGTCATCTCGCAGGGCGTGGCGTCGGTGCGCTCGCAATAGCGCGGATGCATCTTGAAGACGAAGACCATGTTGCCGAAACGCTGGACGAAATCGTAGCCATACAGTTTCGCGGTGGCGATCATGATGTAACCGCCCTCCTTCACCTGGACGAAAAAGTCATAGGGGCAGCCTTCCGCCGTGCAGGCCGGGCCGACCACGCCGTCGCAGGTCAGTTCGCCGTGATTGACGATGACATCTTCGAGGCCGTCATTGTTGATATCGAGCCGCTTGATGAAGCCATCGCCGAAAGCGGCCGGTTTGCAAGTCGAGAGAAAATGCTGCTTCTCGTAAATTTCCGGGTCCTCGACGAGCTTCTGCTGCGCCAATGCTAGACCCGGCATGACGGCGAAAACAATCAGCGACAGTGCCGGGAGCAAAAATTTCTTCAGGAACATCACCATTTCGACAATACCGCCTTCACCACTATCGCTTTCGGCCTCATCTCGTCAGTGAGGGCCGCTTCAGACAAAATCGTGCCGGCCGGATATCACAATCTGGCCGGCGGAAAATCGCTGTTCATGACCGCCAAATACGAATGCCTAGGGGATGCCAAGGCCGGCAGCGAGGATTATCCTGACCGCTGTTTAACCCCACGCACTTGCGCGACGCTGGAAGGATTTCGGCCCGATGTCATTGCTGATGATGCTGGACTATGCCGGCGTTGCGCTGTTTGCCGCAACCGGAGCGCTTGCCGCCTCCCGCAAGGAACTCGACCTGATCGGCTTTTTGTTCTTCGCCGCGGTGACGGGGCTCGGCGGCGGCACGGTGCGCGACCTGATCCTCGGGCGGGTGCCGGTGTTCTGGGTGCTGGACCCGACCTATATCGTTATTTCCGTCGTTACCGGCGCTTTCGTGTTTCTGACGGCGCATCGGGTGGAATGGCGCTACCGGCTGCTGATCTGGCTCGATGCGATCGGCCTTGCCGCCTATAGCGTGCTCGGCGCCGCAAAGGGGCTCGCCGTTTCCGGTTCGCCGACGATCGCGATCGTCACCGGCACGCTGACGGCGGCCTTCGGCGGCATATTGCGCGATCTTCTGGCCAACGAGGCTTCCGTGCTGCTGCGGCCGGAAATCTACATTACCGCGGCGATTGCGGGGGCGAGCGCGTTCACCGCCGGCCATGCGGCGGGCCTGCCGCTCTATGTCAGTTCGATGGTGGGCGTGGCCGTCGCCTTCGGCCTGCGCGGCGGAGCGCTGCATTACGGCTGGATGCTGCCGCGCTACAGGCCACGGCCGGGACGCCCGCAGGACGAGGCAATGAAGCCGCGGCGCAAGTCACGCCGCCATTGACGGACCATCGGCCGGTGAGCCGCCGTGGCTGCCAGCCCGACCGGTCTTCACCGCAGTCTGTCAGGTTATTTCAGGAGCGCTTCTTCTCGCGCAGGCGGATGATGACGTCGACATGGGCGATTTCCATGCCTTCCGGCGCCTGCGGCAAATTGCCGATCTGCAGGTTGCTCACCGGGATATCGAGAACCTCATTGCGGCCCTCGACGAAGAAATGGTGGTGATCAGAGATATTGGTGTCGAAATAAGTCTTTGCGCTCTCGATCGCCAGAACCCGGATGAGGCCGGCTTCGGTAAACTGGTGCAACGTATTGTAGACGGTGGCAAGCGACACGGGCACGCCGGCAGCACCGGCCTCCTCATGCAGCTCCTCGACCGTCAGATGGCGATCCCCCTTGGCGAACAGAAGATCGGCCAGCGCCACGCGCTGACGCGTCGGCCTCAGGCCGTAATCGCGCAGTCTCGTCTCGATGTCCACGATGGCATGTGCCGTATCGCCGTTCAGTTCCATCTCGAATGCCCAGTTTCCTAACGCACGGATATAACTTCAGCGGCGTGCAGTTTCAATAGTTTCCCCAGACACTCGGTCCGAGTGGGGGCAAAAACGCGATATTTCCGCGTTTAACCTCTGGTTTGCGCGCCACGCTTCCTATATGCGACCTGACGTGCCATGTTCCGAGGGACGACTTGAGCCCCAAGAGGCGACCACCGGACGCGGCCATGCTTCAAATCCGGCCCGCCATGCTCTAGAGCTTGGGTAAGGCCAAAAATTCAACGGGGGAAACGGGAATACATGTCCACCAGACAGTCCAGCTTCAGCTACGAGGAACTCATCGCTTGCGCCCATGGCGAGCTCTTCGGTCCCGGCAATGCGCAATTGCCGCTGCCGCCCATGCTGATGGTTCACCGCATCACGGATATTTCGGAAACCGGCGGCACCTTCGACAAGGGCTATCTGCGCGCTGAATACGACGTGCGGCCGGACGACTGGTATTTCCCCTGCCATTTCGAAGGCAATCCGATCATGCCGGGCTGCCTCGGCCTTGACGGCATGTGGCAGCTGACGGGCTTCTTCCTCGGCTGGCTCGGCGAAGAAGGCCGCGGTATGGCGCTTTCCACCGGCGAGGTGAAGTTCAAGGGCATGATCCGCCCGCATACGAAGCGTCTCGAATACGGTATCGACTTCAAGCGCGTCATGCGCGGTCGCCTGGTGCTTGGCACGGCGGACGGCTGGCTGAAAGCCGATGGCGAGACCATCTATCAGGCGAGCGATCTTCGCGTCGGCCTGTCGAAAGACAAAGCGGCTTAAGGCATAGACGCCTTAAAGCCTCCTTGGGCGTATGGTACCGCTCACAGTGCGGATGACTAAAACAACAAAGGTTTGATCAGATGAGACGGGTAGTTGTCACGGGCCTCGGTATCGTGTCCTCGATCGGAAACGACGCGGCCGAAGTCACCGAATCCTTGCGGCAGGCAAAGTCCGGCATTTCCTTCTCTCCCGATTTCGCCGAGCACGGTTTCAAGTGCCAGGTCTGGGGGAAGCCGGATATCGATACGACGGATCTCGTCGATCGTCGCGCCATGCGCTTCCTTTCACAGGGCGGCGCCTGGAACCACGTGGCGATGAAACAGGCGATCGCCGATTCCGGACTTGAGGAAACGGATTATGCCGCGAACGAACGCGCCGGCATCATCATGGGCTCGGGTGGTCCTTCCACCCGCACGCTGATCGAAGCCGCCGACATCACGCTGAAGAACAACAGCCCGAAGCGCATCGGACCGTTCGCGGTGCCGAAGGCGATGTCGTCCACGGCATCCGCCACGCTTGCGACCTGGTTCAAGATCCACGGCGTCAACTATTCGATCTCGTCGGCCTGCTCGACGTCTGCGCATTGCATCGGCAACGCGGCGGAAATGATCCAGTGGGGCAAGCAGGACATCATGTTCGCCGGCGGCCACGAGGATCTCGACTGGACCATGTCGAACCTGTTCGACGCCATGGGCGCCATGTCCTCCAAGTATAACAACCAGCCGGCAAACGCTTCGCGCGCCTATGACGCCGATCGCGACGGCTTCGTCATCGCCGGCGGTGCGGGCGTTCTGGTTCTCGAAGAACTGGAACATGCAAAGGCCCGCGGCGCCAAGATCTATGCCGAAATCACCGGCTATGGCGCGACGTCGGACGGCTACGACATGGTTGCCCCTTCCGGCGAGGGCGCGATCCGCTGCATGCGGCAGGCGCTCGCCACCGTGAAGGGCGAGGTCGACTATATCAACACGCATGGCACCTCGACGCCGGTCGGCGATTCGAAGGAAATCGGCGCGATCCGTGAAGTGTTCGGCGACAAGGTTCCGCATATCCAGTCGACCAAGTCGCTGACCGGCCATTCGCTCGGTGCGGCCGGCGTGCAGGAATCGATCTACGGCCTGTTGATGATGCAGGAACGCTTCATCGGCGAAAGCGCCCATATCGAAACTCTCGATCCGGAATTCGAAGGCATGCCGATCGTGCGCAAGCGCATCGACGATGCCAAGATCGATACGGTTCTCTCCAATTCATTCGGGTTCGGTGGCACCAACGCCACGCTCGTCTTCCAGCGTTATAACGGATAAATCGATGACGGCATTCATGCAGGGCAAACGCGGTCTGATCATGGGGGTGGCCAACGATCATTCGATCGCATGGGGAATCGCCAAGGCCGTCGCCGCACAGGGCGCGGAACTTGCCTTCACCTATCAGGGCGATGCGCTGGGCAAGCGGGTCAGGCCGCTGGCGGCCCAGCTCGAGTCCGATTTCATCATCCCCTGCGATGTCGAGAACATCGCGTCGGTGGATGCCACGTTCGACGCGATCAAGGAGCGTTGGGGCAAGCTCGACTTTCTTGTCCATGCGATCGGGTTTTCCGACAAGAACGAGCTGAAGGGCCTCTATGCAGACACCACCCGCGAAAACTTTTCGCGCACGATGGTGATCTCCTGTTTCTCCTTCACCGAGATCGCCAAGCGGGCAGCACCGTTGATGACCGATGGCGGCTCGATGCTGACGCTGACCTATAACGGTTCGCAGCGCGTCATCCCGAACTACAACGTGATGGGCGTTGCCAAGGCGGCCCTTGAAGCCTCCGTGCGCTACCTGTCCGCCGATTTCGGCCCGAACGACATTCGCGTCAACGCGATCTCGGCCGGCCCGGTCCGCACGCTTGCAGGTGCCGGCATCTCCGATTCGCGCGCCATCTATTCGTGGAACCAGCAGAACGCGCCTTTGCGCCGCACGCCTACCATCGACGAGATCGGCGGCTCGGCTTTCTACCTGCTCTCGGATCTGTCCAAGGGCGTGACCGGAGAGATCCACTATGTGGATGCCGGTTACAGCATCACCTCGCTGCCGACGCTCGAGCGTCTGCGCAAGGTCGACGTGGAATAAGATTAAAATTCAAAAGGGCGCCCCAGTGGCGCTCTTTTCTTTTGAGCGCTATCCGAGCGCCAAACCCACCCGGCTCAGCTCTCAAGGCGCCTTTTTCAGCGCCTCCAGCGCCTGCGCATTGCCACCCTTGGCCGCCTGCATCACCAGCACCTGCCTGCGGCGGGGATCGCTGTCTCCGATGATCTGCGACAGTCGCCATGCCGCCCAGGCGTCTTTCGTCTCCGGCAGGCTGTGCTCGAAATAGCGGCGTGCAAGAGGAAGATCCTGCGGCACGCCCTCGCCTTGCGCATACAGCACGGCCAGCATGTGATAGGCCCAGATATTATCGTGGGCCGCCGCCTTTTCGTACCAGCCGATGGCGGCCGCCACGTCTACCGGCACAGCAATGCCCTTCTGATAAAACCAGCCGATCCTCAGCTCCGCATAGCGGTCGCCACTGGCTGCCGACTGCCGATACCAGAAGAGCGCGTCCACAGGGCTCTGCGGCACGCCCTCGCCCCTCTCATAAGCTTCTCCAAGCTTGTAAGCCGCGGCCGCATTGCCATTGACGGCGGCGAGGCGGAAATAATGGGCGGAGATGGCGAGATCATCCCTGCCCTTCACCTTGTAGCGCCGGTAGGTTTCCGCGGCGTTGAACCATTCCCAGGTGATCGGTGGCGGCTCGGGCACCGTGGTATTGAGGGTGAGCAGTAAAGGCAGTGCGGCGAGCAGCATGGCCGGGCTCCGAAACTCCGTGCCCGGAGAGGCTAGAGCAGGCAAGGCCGGGAGCAATGACATATGTAACGCATGATCACATAAAAATGCCGCCAGACCCTTTTCTGGATACCGGCGGCGATGGATGGGCGCGTTGCCGAGCGGCAGATGATTACTTGCGGCCCCAGAGGATCTTGAAACGGGCGTTGCGGCAGGTCTCGCCATATTCCTTGAAGGCTTCGACCATGACCGGCTCGTAAGGCAGGCCGCGATTGGCAACGAGCATCAGGCGGCCACCATTGCGCAGCGCTGCGGCCGCCGTGCGGATCATCGTCTTGCCGAGTTCAGGATCGGCCGCCTGCGCCTCGTGGAAGGGCGGGTTCATGATGACGAGATCGTATTTTTCCTTCGGCGGCTCGCCGCCGAGATCCTGCCAGAAGAAGCGTGCCTCGAGATCCGGGCAGTTCTTCGCGACGTTCTTCTTGGCGAATTCCAGCGCGGCGTAGTCGGCCTCGAAGAGGTCGATGCGGTTGACCCGCGGTGCGGTCTTGGCCAGCATGACCGAGAGATAGCCCCAGCCGGCGCCGAAATCGGCGGCATTGCCGTCGAAATCGGTCGGAAAGCGGCTCGCCAGAAGCTCGGATCCGGCATCGACACGGTCATGCGAGAACATGCCCGGAGCGGCCTCGAAACGGCCCTCCACCGTAACCGAATGCTTCTTCAGCGCGCGGATCGCATCGTCGGCATCCTTCGGCCGCGCCAGCCAGACGGCGACGCCGTGATATTTCGGGGTGTAATCCAGTTCAAGAGACAGCTTCAGAAGCGTCGTGCGCAGGGTCTGGATGCCGTCTTCCTTGCCGCCGGCAATGACGATCAATCCGCCGGCGCGAACGCGCTCCAGCGCCTCTGCAACGCGGTTTTCGTTTTCGCCGCGATGCTTGCCGCACAGGATGAGGGCGCAATCGTAATCCTCGCCTTCGGCCAGCGGCACGGCGCCGTCGCGCAGCGCGCGGAAGAGCGGCCGGAACGGCTGGACCGAAACGATCTCGGCATCGAACCCTTCCGGCAAGGCGTTGCCCGCTTCTGCGCCGAGGAAGAGCACGCGCTCGCCCGCCTGCGGCAGCGGCAGCGTATCGGTGACGAAGGGATGAAAAAGGGTCTTCAGGGCGTCGCGGGTCATGACGGTTCTCGGGCCAGATGGCTGGCGTTGGTTTTGTTTGGGAGGCGTCTTTTGCGCCCTATACAAAAAAGGCGCGGAAGAACTTCCGCGCCTCGTTTTTATGGATGAGACGGCGCGCTTATTCGGCGGCTTCGCCTTCAGCCTTCTTGACTTCCTGGCCGGTGGCCTGGTCGACGACCTTCATCGACAGGCGAACCTTGCCGCGCTCGTCGAAGCCCATCAGCTTGACCCAGACCTTGTCGCCTTCCTTGACGACGTCCTGGGTCTTGGCAACACGCTCGGACGCGAGCTGCGAGATGTGCACGAGACCATCGCGGGCGCCGAAGAAGTTGACGAAGGCGCCGAAATCGGCGGTCTTGACAACGGTGCCTTCGTAGATGGCGCCAACTTCCGGTTCTGCAACGATCGAGTGGATCCACTTGCGGGCCGCTTCGATCTCCTTGCCGGAGGACGAGGCGATCTTCACGGTGCCATCGTCTTCGATGTTGATCTTGGCGCCGGTCTTTTCGACGATTTCGCGGATGACCTTGCCGCCCGAACCGATGACTTCACGGATCTTGTCGACCGGGATGTTCATCACTTCGATGCGCGGTGCGAATTCGCCGAGCTGCGAGCGACCTTCGGAAATGGCATTGGCCATTTCGCCGAGGATGTGCTTGCGGCCACCCTGTGCCTGCTCGAGAGCGACCTTCATGATCTCTTCGGTGATACCGGCGATCTTGATGTCCATCTGCAGCGAGGTGATGCCGTCAGCGGTGCCGGCAACCTTGAAGTCCATGTCGCCGAGGTGATCTTCGTCGCCGAGGATGTCGGAGAGAACGGCGAAGCGTTCACCTTCGAGGATCAGGCCCATGGCGATACCGGCAACCGGCTTTGCGAGCGGAACGCCGGCATCCATCAGAGCAAGCGAGGTGCCGCAGACGGTTGCCATCGAGGACGAGCCGTTGGACTCGGTGATCTCGGAGACGACGCGCAGCGTGTAGGGGAACTGTTCAGCCGACGGCAGCATCGGACGGATAGCGCGCCATGCGAGCTTGCCGTGACCGATTTCGCGGCGACCCGGCGAACCCATGCGGCCGGTTTCACCAACCGAGTAGGGCGGGAAGTTGTAATGGAGCAGGAAGCGCTCCTTGTACATGCCCGTCAACGAGTCGACATACTGTTCGTCTTCGCCGGTGCCGAGCGTGGCAACGACGATCGCCTGCGTTTCGCCGCGGGTGAAGAGCGACGAACCGTGGGTGCGCGGCAGAATGCCGACTTCAGAGACGATCGCGCGGACGGTCGACAGGTCGCGACCATCGATACGGCTCTTGGTGTCGAGGATGTTCCAACGAACGATCTTCGCCTGCAGGTGCTTGAAGGTCGCGCCGATGACTTCGGCGGTGTATTTCGGCTCGACGCCTTCCGGGAAGAAGTGAGCCTTGACCTTTGCCTTGACGGCATCGACGGCTGCGTAGCGTTCAGCCTTCTGGGTGTTCTTGTAGGCGGTGCGCAGTTCTTCCTCGAAATGCTTCAGCATTTCGGCTTCGAGTTCGGAATGATCTTCCGGTTCGAATTCGCGCGGCTCCTTGGCGGCAACTTCGGCGAGCTTGATGATCGCGTCGATGACCGGCTGGAAACCCTTGTGGCCGAACATGACGGCGCCGAGCATGACGTCTTCGTTCAGTTCCTTGGCTTCCGATTCAACCATCAGGACGGCGTCCTGGGTGCCGGCGACGACGAGGTCGAGAACCGATTCATCCATCTCGTCGAGATGCGGGTTCAGGATGTATTCGCCGTTGATGTAGCCGACGCGCGCGCCGCCGACCGGGCCCATGAAGGGTACGCCGGAAAGCGTCAGCGCTGCGGAAGCGGCAACCATCGACAGGACGTCGGGATCGTTCTCAAGGTCGTGCTGGACGACGGTGACGACGACCTGCGTGTCGTTCTTGTAGCCTTCCGGGAAAAGCGGGCGGATCGGACGGTCGATCAGGCGGGAAACCAGCGTTTCCTTTTCCGACGGACGACCTTCGCGCTTGAAGTAGCCGCCCGGGATCTTGCCGGCAGCGTAGGTCTTTTCCTGGTAGTTGACGGTGAGCGGGAAGAAGTCCTGGCCCGGCTTCGGCGCCTTGGCCGAAACGACGGTGGCGAGAACGACGGTTTCACCATAGGTGGCGAGCACTGCGCCGTCAGCCTGACGGGCGATCTTGCCCGTTTCCAGCTTCAGCGGGCGGCCTGCCCATTCGATTTCGACAGAGTGTGTATTGAACATATGTCTTGTCCTTCATGGCGGGAATGGCGAAAGGCGCAGGCGCCGTGCCATTCGACCGCCGTCGATTTGACCGCATCATGGGCAAGACAACGGGAGGCTTTGCATCCGCGATTTCCATCTTCTGGAAAACGTGGCCGAAGCCTTTCGCTGGCTCCGGTCAAAAGCATCCGGCAATCCTGCCCCATGACAGGCCGGGGGTTTGGCGACAAATCCGGACATCCGGGTCTGCCTTCTCCTCATCACCGCGTAAAACCTTATGCGCGGCTGGAGCGTCTTGATTGGGCCTTCAGGCCCGGAAAAAGGTCCGGCGGACACCCGCAAAGGCGCCCGCCGGGAGATATTAGCGGCGGATACCGAGGCTGCCGATGAGCTTCGTGTAACGGCCCTCGTCCTTCTTCTTGAGATAGTCAAGAAGCGAACGGCGGGTGGAAACCATAGTCAGAAGGCCACGACGGGAGTGGTTGTCCTTCTTGTGGCCCTTGAAGTGTTCGGTCAGGTTGGTGATGCGCTCGGTGAGGATCGCAACCTGGACTTCCGGGGAACCGGTGTCGCCTTCGAAGGTCGCGTATTCCTTGATGAGTGCGGTCTTGCGCTCTGCAGTAATCGACATCGTGTTGTCCTTTCAGACTAGAGGATCATAGGTCGCCAAAGGCCGGGATGTCGTCCAGCCTTGGCCGTGAAAAGCCTCGGAAGCCGAGAGCTTGCGGGGCCTATAGACGAATTTCAGTGAAAAGGAAAGGGCCGGGCCAGTGGATCGGCAACGGATCGGCAGTGGATCGGCAGCGGATCTCCGGCGCATCGCATGAGGCCAAGCATGGTGCAAACGGATGGCCCTGTCCAAGGTCGTGCAAATGGTCTTGCCGTGGGTCTGGCCGATGGGTCTCGACAATGGGTCTTGTCGGTGCGTTGGACGGGACGTCCGGCCGGGGCTGGTACCGGTAACGGGACCGTTTGGCGTTCACGAAGGCGTCACGCCCGGCCAGCAGAGTTGCAAAGCGATATCAGTCGCATAAAACAGCGCCGTCCCACCCTCATGTCACGGATGACCCATGAAGCTTTATTATGCCCCCGGCACCTGCTCGCTTGCCTCCCATATCGTGCTGCGCGAAGTCGGTATTCCCTTCGAGATGGAGCGCGTCGATACCAAGACGAAGCAGACCGAACACGGCAACGACTTTTTCGCCGTCAATCCGAAAGGATCCGTTCCGGCGCTCGTCTTCGACGGCGAAGTGCTGACCGAAGGCGCTGCGATCATGCAGTATCTTGCCGACACGAACGGCGCGACCACGCTGGCGCCGCCGGCCGGAACGCTGGCCCGCGCCCGCGTTCAGGAAATGCTGAACTACGTCTCCTCCGAGCTGCACAAGTCTTTCTCGCCACTGTTTGCGCCGAACAAGACCGAGGACGAGCTTGCAGCCCAGCGCGCCATCGTCGCCAAAAAGCTCGACTGGCTGGAAACCAAGCTTGCGGACGGCCGCGCCTATCTGACGGGCAGCGACTTCACCGTGGCGGACGCCTATGCCTTCGTCGTCACCAACTGGGCCGGCTTCAAGAATATCGACCTGTCGCCCTGGCCGAAGCTGCAGGCGATGCGCACGCGCATTGCCGAGCGTCCGGCGACGATCGCTGCGATGAAGGCCGAAGGCCTGATCTGAAACGGAAAACGGGCGGCTCAAGGGCCGCCCGCTTTTGTTGGATGCGTCCGGCCGCGTCTCAGCCGAAGACGCGCTTGGGGCGGAACTCGCCCTGGCCGATCTCGCCGATCGCCACAAGCTTGCCGCGGGCCGTCGCGTAGGCTTCCGCCTCTTCGACCGGCGCGGAGCGGCCGCGCAGGATGACCGGATTGCCCATGCGGATGCGGTGGGCCTGTTCATCCGACAGCGGCAGATGCGGCAGCGACGAGAGCGCTTCGGCGGTATCGATCAGATAGGCATCGATGGCGGCCAGGCGCTCATCACGGTCTTCGATGGCTTCGAGCGCCACGAGATCGGCGAGCGGCACCATCTTGTCTTCGGCAAACGGCGCCACGAAGGTGCGGCGCAGTTCGGAAATATGGCCATAGCAGCCGAGTTCGCGGCCGAAATCGCGGGCAAGCGCACGCACATAGGTGCCCTTGCCGCATTCCACCTCGAAATGCGCCGTGTCATCGGTGATGCCGACCAGCGTCAGCCGGAAGATCTCCACCTCGCGCGACGGGATATCGACCGTCTCGCCTTCGCGGGCAAGATCATAGGCGCGCTCGCCGGCGATCTTGATGGCGGAAAACTGCGGCGGAATCTGCTGGATGACACCGGTATATTTCGGCAGGAGATCGCGGATCGCCTGTTCTGCCGGGCGCTGATCGGACGAGGCCGTGACTTCGCCTTCCAGGTCGTCAGTCGAACGCTCTTCACCCCAGGTGACGGCAAATTCGTAGATCTTGCGGCCATCCATGACATAGGGGACGGTCTTCGTCGCATCGCCGAGTGCGATCGGCAGCATGCCGGAGGCAAGCGGATCGAGCGTGCCGGCATGGCCGGCCTTCTGGGCGTTGAACAGCCACTTGATCTTGGAGACGGCCTCGGTCGAGCCGAAATCCACCGGCTTGTCGAGAATAAGCCAGCCGGAAACAGCCCGGCCCTTGGGTTTGCGTGGTTTGGACATGCTTATCTTTTCTTCAGTTATGCGTCGCCGGAAGCGTCGTCGTCGGACTTGTTGGCGCCGAGATCACGCTGGACCTCGGGGGAACGGAGCAGATCGTCGATCTTCCGGTAGTTGTCGAAGCTCGTATCGTCGCGGAAACGGACTTCGGGCATGTATTTCATCTGCCGCAGCTGGCCGCCGAGGCGGCCGCGGATGAATTTGGAGTGACGGTTCAACGCCGCGATCACCGTTTCGTGGTCGGGCACGCCAAGCGGCGTCACATAGGCGGTGGCGATCTTCAGGTCGGGCGACATGCGCACTTCCGACACGGAGATCACGGTCTTTTCGATCAGGTCGTCGCGCACTTCGCCGCGCTGGAGGACCTGGGTGATGGCGGCGCGAACCTGTTCGCCAACGCGAAGCATGCGCTGGGAGGGCGCCGAAGAAGTAGCCTTGCTCATTTTTCTTGTTCTCTTTGTCGAGCGCCGCCGGGGTTCGTCCCGCTACCGGCGCCTTGTCTGTCAGACGCGGTGAAATGACAAAGGCGCGCCCAAAGGTCAAGGCTGAGGGGCGATATTCTCTCCGATCGGCCCGATCTCAAGGTGTGTGACGCCTCCTTCTGCCAACGGCGGGCCGCTCTCTTACGACCAAGGTCGTAACCGTGAAATCGCCTTTCACCGCCATAGCTGCCTTACGAATGGCTTGCCCAGCGGCAAAAAAGGGTGAGACAAGGGAAAGGTTGGGTAGAGGAGGTTTCATGCGTTCAGTCTTGGGAGAAGTCGAAAGACGGCGGGCGGAAGCACGGCTCGGTGGAGGACAGAAGCGGATCGATGCACAGCATGCCAAGGGCAAGCTGACGGCCCGCGAGCGGATCGAGGTTCTGCTCGACGAGGGCTCGTTCGAGGAGTTCGACATGTACGTGACCCACCGTTCGGTGGATTTCGGCATGGCGGAGAACAAAATCGCCGGTGACGGCGTGGTGACCGGCTGGGGCACGATCAACGGCCGGCAGGTCTATGTGTTCAGCCAGGATTTTACCGTGCTCGGCGGCTCCTTGTCTGAAACCCATGCGCAAAAAATCTGCAAGATCATGGATATGGCGGTGAAGGTCGGGGCGCCCGTGATCGGCCTCAACGATTCGGGCGGTGCACGCATCCAGGAGGGTGTGGCCTCGCTCGGCGGATATGCCGAAGTGTTTCGCCGCAATGCGGAAGTGTCGGGCGTCATTCCGCAGATCTCCGTGATCATGGGGCCTTGCGCGGGCGGCGCCGTCTATTCACCGGCCATGACCGATTTCATCTTCATGGTGCGCGATACGTCCTACATGTTCGTCACCGGGCCTGACGTGGTCAAGACGGTGACGAACGAGATCGTGACGGCCGAAGAACTCGGCGGCGCATCGACGCATACGCAGAAATCCTCCGTTGCCGATGCTGCCTTCGAAAACGATGTGGAAGCGCTGGAGGCGGTGCGGCAGCTCTTCGACTTCCTGCCCCTCAACAACCGCGAAAAGCCACCGGTGCGGCCGTTTCACGACGATCCGGCGCGGCTCGAGATGCGGCTCGACACCCTCATCCCCGACAGCCCGACGCAGCCCTACGACATGAAGGAGCTGATCGTGGCGCTGGCCGACGAGGGCGATTTCTTCGAGATCCAGGCGGCATTTGCCAAGAACATCATGACCGGCTTCCTGCGGCTCGAAGGACAGACGATCGGCGTCGTCGCCAACCAGCCGATGGTGCTGGCCGGCTGCCTCGATATCGATTCGTCGCGCAAGGCGGCGCGTTTCGTGCGGTTCTGCGATGCGTTTTCGATCCCGATCCTGACGCTGGTCGATGTGCCGGGTTTTCTGCCCGGAACGGCGCAGGAATATGGCGGCGTCATCAAGCATGGAGCGAAACTCCTGTTTGCCTATTCGCAAGCAACCGTGCCGCTCGTCACGCTGATCACCCGCAAGGCCTATGGCGGCGCCTATGACGTGATGGCGTCCAAACATATCGGCGCCGACATCAACTATGCCTGGCCGACGGCGGAGATCGCGGTGATGGGTGCCAAGGGCGCCGCCGAGATCCTCTACCGCTCGGAACTCTCCGATCCGGAAAAGATCGCCGCGCGCACCAAGGAATACGAGGAAAGGTTCGCCAACCCGTTCATCGCCGCAGAACGCGGCTTTGTCGACGAGGTGATCCTGCCGCATTCGTCGCGCCGCCGCATCGCCCGCGCCTTCGCCTCGCTCCGCGGCAAAACGCTTCACACACACTGGAAGAAACACGATACGATCCCGCTTTGAACCCCGGCCCGCTTTGCGTTGGCCCGCTTTGAATTTCGCCGGCATGCAATTTTGGCGGTAGCACCTTGCGGTCCGCTCCCTATATCTTTCCCATCGCGCCACACCCTCCCATGCAAGACAGGCGCCTTTCGAGCATAAGGAACAGTTTTGATGACCGACAAATCTCCCGCCGACAATTTTCCGGCAGGTTACGAGGCGCCCAAGGTATGGACCTGGGACAAGGGCAATGGCGGCGCCTTTGCCAATATCAATCGGCCGATCGCGGGCCCGACGCATGACAAGGAACTGCCGGTCGGCAAACATCCGCTGCAGCTTTATTCGCTCGGAACGCCGAATGGCGTGAAAGTGACGATCATGCTGGAGGAGCTTCTGGCGGCCGGGCATGGCGGCGCGGAATATGACGCATGGCTGATCAAGATCGGCCAGGGCGACCAGTTCGGTTCCGGTTTCGTCGATATCAATCCGAACTCGAAAATCCCGGCGCTCAGCGACCATGCGCCGAAGGATGGCGGCGAGCCGGTCCGCGTGTTCGAGTCCGCCTCGATCCTCGTCTATCTCGCGGAAAAGTTCGGCGCCTTCCTGCCGACGGATCTGCGGGCGCGCACCGAAACGATGAACTGGCTGTTCTGGCAGATGGGTTCTGCGCCCTTCCTCGGCGGCGGCTTCGGGCATTTTTATGCCTACGCGCCGATCCAGATCAAATACGCGATCGACCGTTTCGCCATGGAAGTGAAACGCCAGCTCGACGTGCTCGACCGGCATCTGGCTGAAAACCAGTATATGGCCGGCGCCGAATACACGATTGCCGACATGGCGATCTGGCCCTGGTACGGCAATCTTGCTATGGGCAATGCCTACGGCGATGCCGGCAATTTCCTCGATGTCCAGAGCTACAGACATGTGCAGCGCTGGACGGCCGAGGTGTTTGCCCGGCCGGCGGTCAAGCGCGGCCGGATGGTGAACCGCATGCAGGGCGATCCTTCCGAACAGCTGCAGGAGCGCCACGACGCCGCGGATTTCGAAACGAAGACGCAGGACAAGATCGGCAAGGCCTGAGGGCTTGTATGCCGGATCATAGATAGACAGGAGACACGGGATGGCCAGTGCGCCCGAAATGACCAAACATCGCGGCTTTCCGGGCGGAATGCCGAGCACGGGCGTCCAGTTCACCATCCGTCGCGCCAATCCAAGAGGCGTGACGCCGATCAAGGCCCTGCCGCGCAAAGCGCGGCCGGGCAGCAAGGAACACAAGATCGACGCCGCTTTCATGCATTCGCTCTGGCACCACTTCGGCCCAGAGCCCTTCGAGCGCGGCAATCTCGACGCTGCTCGCCTCAGCCTTCTGTTCGGCCGGGAAGTGGTGGCCGTGGACAAGGAATTCGATCCCTTGTCCTATCAGTCCATGCTGGTGATCAACGAAAAGCTGGCGCGGCTGAATTTTCCCGAAGCCTTCGAGAATTTCTTCGAGATATGATATCAAAACCCTTGGCTGCCTTGGACGGAGGAAGCGTCGCCAAGGGTTTTCGAATGGAAGGGATGGCGGTTCGAATTCTACAGCCTCGATCGGTTCGAGCCGCCGCATGTGCATATCCGCAAAGACCGCAAGGAAACCAAGATCTGGCTGGAGCGCTTGGCGATCGCTCGCAACAAACGGTGCACCGACAAGGAGCTTCATCAGCTTCTCGGAGCGTTGACGGCGCATCAGCAGGAATTTCTGGAGAAGCGGCATGAGCACTTTGGAAATTGAAGTCGATCTGCTGGAGCCCGTCAGCGCATATTGCACGGACATTGCCGTCGTCGTCGAATTGGCCGATGGTGCCGCACTGGCGACGCCCTTGTGGTGGTATCCGCCGCTTCTTGCCGCAACACCCGGTCAACGCAACGATATCGAGCTATCGCCCTACGGCGTACATTGGCCCGATCTGGACGAAGACCTCAGTATCGAGGGGATGCTGAAGGGACTGAAATATCCCGGCGCCACACCGCCATCGCCGAAAGCAGAAGCGGCCGAGTAGGAGGCGGCGCTGATGTTCAAGAAAATCCTGATTGCCAATCGCGGCGAAATTGCCTGCCGCGTCATCAAGACAGCCCGCAGAATGGGGATCGCGACGGTCGCCGTCTATTCCGATGCGGATGCCAATGCCCTGCATGTGACGATGGCCGACGAGGCCGTGCATATCGGGGCAGCACCTTCCAGCCAGTCCTACATCGTGATCGACCGGATCCTCGAAGCCATCGAGAAGACAGGGGCCGATGCGGTGCATCCCGGCTACGGGTTCCTGTCGGAAAATCCTCTCTTTGCGGCAGCGCTGGCTGCGGCCGGCATCGCCTTCATCGGCCCGCCGGTCAAGGCGATCGAAGCGATGGGCGACAAGATCACGTCCAAGAAGATCGCAGCGGAAGCCGGCGTCTCGACCGTTCCCGGCCATATGGGGCTGATCGGCGATGCGGAGGAAGCTGCGCGGATCTCGGGTGAGATCGGCTATCCGGTGATGATCAAGGCCTCTGCCGGCGGCGGCGGCAAGGGCATGCGGATCGCCTGGAACGATGCGGAGGCGCGCGAGGGCTTCCAATCCTCGAAGAACGAGGCGAAATCCTCCTTCGGCGACGACCGGATCTTCATCGAGAAATTCGTCACCGAACCGCGCCATATCGAAATCCAGGTTCTGGGTGATCAGCACGGGAATACGCTTTACCTCGGCGAACGCGAGTGCTCCATCCAGCGCCGCAACCAGAAGGTGATCGAAGAGGCGCCCTCACCCTTTCTCGATGCGGCGACACGCAGGGCGATGGGCGAGCAGGCCGTGGCGCTTGCCGAGGCAGTCGGCTATTTCTCCGCCGGGACGGTGGAGTTCATCGTCGATGGAAACCGCAATTTCTATTTTCTCGAGATGAATACCCGGCTTCAGGTCGAGCATCCGGTGACAGAACTCGTGACCGGCATCGATCTCGTCGAGCAGATGATCCGGGTCGCTGCCGGCGAAAGACTGTCCTTGCGCCAGGACGAGGTGACGCTGAACGGCTGGGCGATCGAAAGCCGGCTCTATGCCGAGGATCCCTATCGCAACTTCCTGCCCTCGATCGGCCGGCTTTCGCGTTACCGGCCGCCGGCAGAGGGTGGACAGGATGACGGTACGATCGTGCGCAACGACACCGGCGTCTTCGAAGGCGGCGAGATCTCGATGTATTACGATCCGATGATCGCCAAGCTCTGCACATGGGGCAAGGATCGTCTCACGGCGATCGATGCGATGGCCGATGCGCTCGACGGTTTCGAGGTGGAAGGGATCGGCCATAATCTGCCGTTTCTGGCGGCCGTGATGGCGCATGAGCGGTTTCGTGCCGGACGGCTCACCACCGCCTTTATCGCGGAAGAGTTTCCGGACGGGTTTTCCGGCATCTCGCCCGATGGCGCGGATGCGCGCCGGGTTGCCGCGGTTGCGGCGGTGATCAAGGCCGCGCTTGAAGAGCGCGCGACGGCGATCTCCGGCACGCTTGCCAACCGCCGACGCGCCGTCGGCCAGGACTGGGTCGTGACGCTATCTGCCGGCGAAAGCCGCCGGGAGGCGATCACGGTGAAAACGGGGGCGGATGGCACCGCCATCCAGTTTTCAGATGGCGAGACCCTGCCGGTGGCGACGGGCTGGCTGCCGGGTCAAAAACTTGCCGATTTCACCGTTGGCGGGCAGGCGATGCGCGTCAAGGTCGATCTCGTCGGCACGGCGATCCGGCTGCGCTGGCGCGGAATGGATCTCCTTTGCCGGGTAAGAAGCGCACGGGTGGCGGAACTGGCGCGGCTAATGCCGGTAAAAGTGCCGCCCGATACCTCGAAAATGCTGCTCTGCCCGATGCCCGGCATCATCACCTCGGTCAGGGTGCTGGAAGGCGAAAGCGTCGAGGCGGGGCAGACACTGGCCACCGTCGAAGCCATGAAAATGGAAAACGTGCTGAAGGCCGAGCGACGAGGCGTGGTCAAGCGTATCGCCGCCTCTGCCGGGCAAAGCCTTGCCGTCGATGCGCTGATCCTGGAGTTCGAATAGGGGGCGGGAGGTGGACCGCGGCTGACGACCCGACACTCCGAAGTCCCCAAGACGCCAAGACCCCGAGACACCAAGCCCAGAGCGAAAGAACTCCGTCATCCTCCGGCTTTTCTGGAGGATCTGTCCCTGCCCGATACCGAGCGTGGTTCGAGCAAGCCCAGCAAAAGCGGGAGCCGGTTTTGCGTCAGGAATTCCGTAGAAACAAAAAGATAGAGCGATTTCGCATTTCAAAGACAGGCGGGAACGCTCCAGATCCTCGTGACAAGTACGAGGATGGCGACGCCGGTCTTTGTTTCTGCGCATGGCTTGAAGCGCGAGCGTGTTTACGCTCCCCTCTCACTGCGAAACGGGAACAAAACTGCGACGCACGACGAGTTCGGGGATGACCCGTTCGTAACCGGGCTCGGCATCGTGGTCGGCGAGGCGGCGTTCGAGGAGATCGACGGCTCTTGCGGCCATCACTTCCGGGTCCTGGCGGAAGGTTGTGAGGCCGTAGCTCAGCCATGCGGCCTCCGGCACGTCGTCGAAGCCGATCACCGCGGTGTCTTGCGGAATGCTACAACCACCTTCCAGGCGCAGGACGTCCATCACGCCAAAGGCGATCAGATCGTTGGCGCAGAAGATCGCATCCGGCCGGTTGGCGCGCGCGAGAAGATCTCGGGCTGCGCCGACGCCGCCCTCGTAATCGGAATCACTGCCACGCACCGCCTCGGCCTCGACGCCGGCCGACTTGGCGGCCGAGAGGAAGGCGCTCTCGCGCTCGGCAATGCTTGGCGTGCCCGATTGCGAGCTGATGACGGCGAGCCGGGAACGGCCGGCAGCGATGAAGGCCTGAGCCGCCTTGCGGGAGGCTTCCGAATTTCCGGCGCGGACATGATCCGCATCAGGCTCCGAGCGGCCGATGACGACGAGAGGCTGGCCGTTGCGGCGGGCAAGATCGACGAAGCTTGCCGGCGGCGAGCCGGAAATGACGATGGTCGCCTCTGCCCGGTGGCCGATCAGCATCTTTTGCGCCGCCAGCAGTTCCTCGTCGGTCTGCCCGGTATTGATGAGGATCGGAATGCTGCCGCGGCGGATCAGCGCCTTGGTGAGGGCCGCCGTCAGATGGGCGCGAAAACCCACTTCGGGTTTCGTCGCGACGATGCCGACCAGCCGGCTCTGGTTGGCAAGAACGCCGCGGGCGAGATCGTTGACATGATAGCCGAGTTCTTCGGCTGCCCGCAGCACCTTTTCCCGCGTCGCGGGCGCGACGCTCGCGCCGGGTGTAAAGGTACGCGATACCGCCGAGCGCGACACGCCGGCCAGGCTTGCCACCTGTTCGGCGCTGACGAAGCGCATTCTCTTTTCGTCTTTCATATCTCGTCTCTCATGAGCATTTCGCGGGGCACTCAGCTTGAAGATCTCAATGGCCGACGCGCGAAAGCACATCGGCCTTCAGGAAGCGTTCGACGATCATCATGAACAGGAGCGAGGGGATAAGCAGCAGGAGCGCGGTGATGGAGGCGACCTGATAATTGCCGCCGGCACCTGCGGTGTAGAGCAGCAGAGGCAGCATGTTGACGTCGGGCGCGCCGACGAAATAGCTGCCGGTGAACTCGTCGAGCGATTCCAGAAACACGAAGATGGCGCTCGCTATCAGGCCGGGGGCTGCGAGCGGGAGCGTGATGTCGCGAAAGGCGCGCAGCGCGCCTGCGCCGATATTGCGGGCCGCCTGTTCCAGCTCGCCATCGATTGCCGAGAAGGCGGCGGTCGCGATCCAGACAGCGTAGACCAGACCGTGCGAGACATGCACGAGGACGACGCCCGGTACCGTGCCGTTGAGGCCGATCTCGTAGAAGATGCGCGCCACGTTTACATAGACGGTCAGGTTCGGAAAGGCCTGCGGGATGAGGAAGGCGAGCAGGATCAGGCTTCTGGCCGGCAGTTTCAACCGCGCCAGCGCATAGCCGGAGGGGATGGCGAGAAGAAGCGAGACGATAACCGTCAACACGGCGACCAGCAGGGAATTGGCGAGAGAATCCAGCGCGCCACCGCGTGGCGCAAACACCTTTTCCCACGAGCTGAAGCCATATTGCAGCGGCAGGGTGTGCGGGAAATACCATTTCTCCGCCACCGTCCAGAGCAGCATGTTGAACAGCGGACCGAAGATGAAGAAGGCCATCAGGCCGAAGATGATGCCGCGCGGCACCCACCAGAGAACGGCCAGTCGATCGGTCAGGCGTTCGGAAAGACGGGCCGTCTTTCCGGTGGTCATGGGCGTGCCGGCTGCGGGGGCGGAAGGGAGGGAGAGCGTCATGCGCGTTCCTTCATGCTGGCGCGCAGGTAGATCCATGCGACGGAGGAGGCGAGCACCAGGGAGACGATGCCGAGCGCATTGGCGACGCCGTAGTCGCCATAGGAATTGACGCGGAAGGCGATATCGGCCGTCAGCATGGTCGGCGACTGGGCGTTGATCATCAGCGGAACCGAGAGAACGGACATCATGGTGACGAAGGACAGGACGAGGCCGACGGTCAGCGTCATCGCCACCTGCGGCACGATGATCTCGACCAGGACCCTGAGGCGCGAGGCGCCGAGATTGCGGGCCGCCTCGATCGTATCGCGGTTGAGCGAGGCCATGGCGCCGGAGACGAGAAGTGCGACGAAGGGTGTCTGTTTCCAGACGAACGCAATCACGATGCCGCGCCAGTCGAGCAGACTGACCGCATCGAGCGGGGTGGTCAGCCCGAGTTCGATCGCGACATTGTTCATCATGCCGTTCTTGGCCAGGAACGTGCGCAGGATCTGGCCGACGACGATGAAGGGTATGAACATCGGCCAGCGGTAGAGGAACTTCAATATGGCGACGGCGCGCGGGTGTTCGCCGAGCGTCAGGTAACCGCCGATCGCGACCGACGCGGCGCCGATCAGGATGGTCGACAGGCCGGTGATCAGCAGCGTGAAGACGATATCCTGCGTGTAGAGCTCGAATGTCTTGACGAAATTGCCAAGGCCGAAGGCGCCATCCACCTTGAAGGCACCCACCGCCGACAGGATCAACGGAATGATGAACAGGACGACGATCACCAGAAGCGCCGGCAGAACGAGAAGAAGACCGAGAAGACGTTTCGACGACATGGATTTCGTGCCCAGTGGGTGATTTGTTTCCCCGCGCCGAAACAGGCTACCGCCTGACATTGCCGGTCCTGAACCCCTTCCAGCCTGCCGGCCATCTCCCCCACGAGGAGGAAAAAACCGGTGCAGCCGCCTGCCCTTATGGGATCTTGGCTGCTCGACTGGGGTCAAGCCCTCCCGCTTTTTAAGGGAGGGCTTGAGAAGGGGGGCTCGCACGCGGTGCCTGCTTCAGGCGCGGAGAGAAGCATTGAGAAGAGCCGGCTTACTTGACCTGCTTTTCGTAGGCTTCGAGGATCGCGTTGTTGTAAGGCGCGATCGGGAAGGGCTTGCCCTTGTCGGCGAGATCCTTCGGGGTGATATCGACGAAGAGCTTGTCCCAGGTTGCCTGGTCGAGCTCGGCCTTCACCTTGTCGGCATCGATACCCGGATACCAGTTGAAGCGCTTGACGATGCCTTCGGCCTGAACCTTCGGGCTGGTGGCAAGGGCGATGAACTTTTCAGCCAGTGCCTTGTGCGCGGTCTTTTCCGGGATGACGTAGTGCATCGGCTGGCCGGGCATGCCGGGCGCCGGCAGAACCAGCTTCATCGTCGGCGGCAGCTGGCCGCTGGCCTGCCAGGAGTAGAACATGTCGACCCAGACCGGACCCATGGCGATTTCGCCGCGGGCGAGCATGTCGAGCGTACCGGCATTGCCGGGCGTCAGGGTGGCGTTCTTGTTGAACTCGTTCAACCCCTTGAAAGCCGCATCCCACTTCTTGGTTTCGTCTTCCTTGAAGGGGCCGTTCATCAGGACATTGGCATCGCCGCCGCCGAAGGCATAGATCCAGCCCATGACGAAGCTGACGCCCGAAGCGCCGCCCTTGATGCCGTTATAGCCGAACTGCTTGGGATGCGCCTTCACCCAATCCGCCAGTTCCGTATAGGATTTCGGCGGGTTCTTGATGAGATCCGGGTTGTAGGCGATCGCCGTCTGGCTGTTGAACATCGGCATGACATAGCCATCGACATCGGTGCCGAGCGCCATCTTGGCATTGCCGCGGGTGACGAGCTTGCCGGTGTCGATATCCGAGCGATACTTGTCGAGATAGTGCTTCGTCACCATCGGGCCGACGAACTTTTCGTGGACCACGGCAACGTCGACATCCCAGATCTTGGTGTTGGCAGCCGACTGGGCGTCGAAACGCTCCAGGATCTTCTGCGAACCGGAATCGCCCGGACCGGTGCCGACAGCGCGAACCGTGTCGCCCGGATAGGTCTTTTCGAAAAGCGGGCCGAGATACTGGTTGATGTAGTCAACCATGTTCTGGTCGCCGGCCGTCGCGACAGTCAGTTCTTCGGCATGAAGCGGAAGGGCTGCGAAAGCGACGGCAAAGGCTGCGTAGGACAGTCTTTTCATGGAACGGATCTCCGTTGCGAGATATCGATGAATGAGAAAAGGATCAGGCAGTGACTTTCGCGGGTTCAGCCCGCGAAATTGGCGTGGCCGGCCCGGAGGCCGGCGCATTGAACAGAAAGAGCGCGTGGGCCGGCACATGGACATTGACCGCATCGCCCGGCTGAAAGGCGCGGTCGGCATCCGCCATGATTTCCGTGTCGCCGAGGCGCACGACATGGCGCCAGTGGCCGCCGGGATAGCTGACACTCAGGACCTGACCGGAAAACACGGCGCCACCTGCGGCACCGATCGCATCCCCTGCCGCAAACAGACGGGCGGCCTCGGGCCTGAAACGTGCATCGACCTCGCCTGAAGCAAGCAGCCTTGCGCCAAGCGGTACACGGCATTCGTCATTGGCTGCGCCCGCGGCCAGAACGAAGTCGTCGCCCTCCGTCCGGCCCGACAGATGCAGGAGATTTTCCGCACCCATGAAAGCGGCGACGAAGGCGGAGGCCGGCCGGTTATAGACCTCTTCCGGCGTTCCCTGCTGGGCGATGCGTCCCTTGTCGAGAATGACGATCCGGTCGGCCATGACCATGGCCTCCTCGCGATCATGCGTGACGTGGATGGCGGTGATGCCGAGGCGTTTCTGCAAAGCGCGCAGTTCATGACGAACGGTGAGGCGGATACGGGCATCGAGATTGGACAGAGGCTCGTCGAGAAGCAGGATTTCCGGGTCGATCGCGAGCGCCCGGCCGAGCGCCACGCGCTGGCGCTGGCCGCCCGACAGGGCCGCCGGCTTGCGATCGCCAAGGCCATCGAGACCCAAAAGCTGCTGCATGGCCGAAACGCGGGCAGCAATCTCGGCGCGCGGCACACCGCGCAGCTTCAAACCGTATGCGATATTCTGCGAGACCGTCATATGCGGCCAGAGCGCATAGGACTGGAAGACCAGCGCCATGCCGCGCTTATCGGGTGCAAGCCGCGTGACATCACGCGACGAGACCGAGACGTCGCCGGCCGATGGTGCCATGAAACCGGCGATCAGCCGCAGAAGCGTGGTCTTGCCACAGCCCGACGAGCCCAGAAGTGCGACGAACTCGCCCTTTTCGATCGACAGATCGATATCGCTCAGAACCTGATTGGTCCCGTAGCGGCTGGCAATGCCCCGCAGTTCCAGAAACCCTTGTGCGCTCATCTATCCCCCAGATTGCACGGGTGTGCAAATTCTCTGGCGGTTTCATAGCGCGCGATTTTTACAGCCGCGTGACAGGTGGAATTTTGTTTTCGACGACGGAGGCACGTCGCGATCCTTCACGCTCGCTCAATGCACTCGATCGTGTTGTTTTCGCATGTCGTCCGCAACCGGGGCCCCCTTTCAGGGGACATGTCATAAAGGGGGGATCACGGATTTATCCTGCGTCTGCGCGCCGTCAAAGCGGCACGACCATCGGTGTTCCCGTGACCGGATCGTCGATGATGCGAGCGGCAAGACCGAAGGCCGTCTGCAAATGTTTGGCCGTCAGGACCGCATCCGGGGCGCCCTCTGCCACCAGACCATCGCGCCCGAGGAGCACGAGGTGGTCGGAGAAGCGGGCCGCCAGATTGAGATCGTGAAGAACCGAGATGACTGTCGTGCCCGCTTCGCGGTTGCGCCGCTTCAAAAGGGCCAGAACCTCGATCTGGTGCGGAAGATCGAGCCATGTGGTCGGCTCGTCGAGAAGCAGAAGCGGGGTCGCCTGCGCCAGAACCAGCGCGATCCAGGCACGCTGGCGCTGGCCGCCGGACAGTTCCGAGAGAGGCCGGTCGGCAAGATCCGTCATGCCGACGGCCGAGAGCGCGTCGTCGCAGGCTTTCGCATCCGTATCGCTCCACGGCGCCAGAAAGGCGCGCCACGGCGCGCGGCCACGCCTTGCAAGATCGGCGACCGTGATGCCATCGGGCGCCAGCGGCGCCTGCGGCAGGATCGACAGAAGACGGGCGAGTGCACGGGTGTTCTTTCGATGTACGTCTTCGCCGCCCAGCGTGACGGCACCTTGGAGCGGCGTGATGAGGCGTGCCAGCGCTTTCAACAGCGTGGACTTGCCGCAGCCATTCGGCCCCAGGATCGACGTCACCCGACCTGCCGGAAGCGTCAGCGTCAGCCGATCGATCACCTTGCGGTCCTGATAGCCGAGCGACAGATTGTCGGCACGCAGCGTCAGGTCGCCATCGCCTTGATATCGAACGGGATCGCTCACAATTCGCCTCTTTCCATTTCGCGCGAGAGCCGCCACAGAAGATAGGGTGCCCCCAGAATGCCGGTCATAACGCCGATCGGCAATTGAACGCCGGGAATTGCCGCCCGCGCCGCCAGATCTGCCAGAACCATGACAAGCGCACCCGATAGCGCCGCCGCTGCAAAGCGCGCGCCGGGCTCGCGCGCGCGCGTCAGCCCTATGCCAAGCGGGGCCGCCATCAGCGCCACGAAAGGGACCGGCCCGGATACGGCAACCGCTGCCGTCGCAAGCAGAACGCCGACGGCGATGATGGACCAGCGTGCCGCATCGACCCGGAGGCCGAGGCCGGTTGCCAAATCGTTGCCAAGCTCGATCAGCTTGAAGGCCGGCAGGAGAGCGGCAAGCGCAATCGAGAGAACGGTTGCCAGGATCCACACCTCGGCCGCATGGCCCCAGTTGCGGGCGGCAAGCGAGCCGGTCAACCACCGCTGCGCCTCGCTTGCCTCGCTCACCGGCAGACTGACGCTGATGAAGGAGGCGATTGCCGATGCGGTGAAGCCGAACCCGAGGCCGACAAGAATGAGGACCATGCCGGAGGCGGGATGGCCCGGCTTATGGGCAAGCGCTGCGACAAGCACGGCTGCAAGAAGCCCACCCAGCGCGGCGACGACCGGCATGGGCAGGGCCCAGCCGAAGGATATGGCGAGGAGAACGGCAAGGCCCGCACCGGCATTGAAGCCCATCACATCGGGTGCGGCCAGCGGGTTGCGGAACAGCGTCTGGAAAATCGCGCCGGCAAGGCCGAGAGCCGCCCCGGCGCCCAGCGCCGTCGCGACGCGCGGCCCGCGAATGACACGCAGCGTCAGGCTGCCCGGTCCCTGCCCGGTCAGGAGGCCCTGCCACAGTTTGGCCGGCGTGATCCAGACATCGCCGATCATCAGCGAGAAGACGACCGCCAGAACTAGCCCCAGCCCGAGAATGATAAAACCTCTCACGCGGACGCCCCCTGCCGCATGCGCCTTGCGATGAGGACGAAAACCGGACCGCCGATCACCGCGGTCATCACGCCCGCCCTCACTTCGCCGGGGGGCAGGATCAGGCGACCGGCCGTATCGGCGACGAGAAGGATGATGGCGCCGATCATGGCCGAGGCGACCAGCTCGATACCCAGCCGATGGCCGGAAAAGCGGCGGGCCAGCGGCGGCACCATCAGGCCGAGAAAGCCGATCGGCCCGGCAATGGCGACGGCGGCGCCCATCAGGAGGGTGACGGCCAGAAGCGCGCCGCCCTGCGCCTGCCACAGCCGCGTGCCGAGGCCGCGCGACAGGCCGGAGCCAAGCGAGAGCGTTTCGAGAACGGGAGCCATGGCAAGCGCAAGGCCTGCGGCCAGAACCGCAACGATCGTCATCGGCAGGAGCGGCCTCTGGCCGGCTTCCGACAGAGACCCCGCAACCCAGAACCGGAGGATATCCAGCGCATCGCTTCTGACCAGAACGACCGCAGAGACGAGCGACAGGAGAAGGGCGTGGAGCGCGGCGCCCGCCAGCGTCAGGCGCACGGGTCCGACATCGCCCCGCAGCCCGCCACCCAGCGCAAAGACGGCGGCAGACGCAATCGCTGCACCGGGAAAAGCCAGCATGGACAGAAGGCCGCTGTCGCTTGCGCCGAGAAGAAGAGAGCCGAAGACGACGGCAAAAGCAGCACCCGAGCCGACGCCGAGCAGGCCGGGATCGGCGAGCGGATTGCGGGTGAGCGCCTGCATGATCGAGCCCGCAAGCCCGAGCGCCCCGCCGGCCACCAGCCCCGCCCACAGACGCGGGAGACGGATATCGATGACGGTCACATGGAGGGGGTTGGCCGGATCATAGGCCGTGACGGCCTGCCAGATCTCGACCGGTGAAACCGTGCGCACGCCGGCGCCGAGCGAGGCGAGCCCGGCGAGCACGAGCAGAGGGAGCAGCATTGCGGCAAGCCACGAGCCGGCAGCCTTCGAGGCGCCGGAGCCCGGTGAGCGGGACTGGTCTCGGCCGGAGGTCACAGGCTTCGGGCTCAAGGCGCAAGGCCGGCCTTTAGCGCCGATGCAACCGGCGTTGCCGGATTGCCGTCGAGGGCCGCCGCCATATCCGGTTCGAGAAGCGCCAGCGCGTAGGGAAGGGAAAGAACGCTGCCATAGGACATCGCAGCGCCGATCAGCGGACCCGCCAGGACCTCACGGCCTTCGACATGGGCTTTCAGCAGTTTGCGCATCGGCATGGCCGCGAGATCCGCCACCTTGTCGCTCGTGGAGATCCACACGATCAGATCGGCATCGAGCGCCGACAGATCTTCCGGGGAGAGTTTGACATAAAATGCGTCGCCGGTGAGCCGTGTCATGCCTGCGGTCGGCACGAAGCCGAGCTCGTTCAGGACCCGGCCGCGGGTATCGGTGCCGGTGAAAAAGCCGCTGTCGCCGCCAAAGTGATAGGCTGCGGCCGCCGTCTTGCCCTGCCACTCGGGATGACGCGCCCTTATATCGGCAAAGGCCTTGCGAGTGCCGGCCACGAGCGATGCCGCTTGCGTGCTCCTGCCGACGGCGCGGCCGAGCGTCGTGGTGATTTCATCCCAGGAAATGTCATAGGGCGCGCGGCCCTTCGGATGCATCAGGACCGGTGCCACTTGCGACAGAAGCGCGTATTCCTCCTGCGAGATCCCCGAACCGATGCCGACGATCAGGTCCGGTTCGAGAGCCGCGATCGTCTCGGCCGAGACCTCGCCCTTGATGACGGTCGGCCTGGCGTCGCCCAGAAGCGGCGCCGCCCAAGGGCCGGTCGCATAGGGGGCATCTCCAAACCAGTAGCGCAGCGCGACCGGGATGATGCCGAGCGCCAGAAGCGGGTCCTGCGTCGTGTAACCGATCGATACGACACGTCGCGCCGGCGATTTGAGGATGGCGGTTCCGTAGGCGTGTTCGAAGACGAGTTCGCCGTCATCGGCGGCGATCGCGGCGCCCGGCATGGCGACCGCCGGTAACGCGAACGCAGCGGCGGTCGCCGCCAGGAGATGGCGGCGCGAGACGGAGCGACCGTCCGGCGAGGCGACCGGCGATGGGACCAGCGATGCAAGTAGCGATACCGGGCTTTTCGGCGTCATTGACAAATCTCCGCTTCAAAATCAGCAAGCAGGCCACGGCC
Organism: Neorhizobium sp.; assembly: GCA_028283725.1. Lineage (GTDB taxonomy): Bacteria > Pseudomonadota > Alphaproteobacteria > Rhizobiales > Rhizobiaceae > Neorhizobium. Next base: position 1,856,194 of record JAPWKC010000004.1, read on the forward strand.
CCGCAGATAGCCGCCTGGGTTTGCGCCAGGGTTTCCGACAGGGTTCCGGCGGATCGCCTGCCAGGAATGCGGCGCCGGTGACAGAGGCCCGAGGTCGTCGTCCTTCGATCCTCGGAACGAACCCTGTCCACCTGAGCGCTGCTTACTCGCAAACATGACGATGCGTGTCAACATAACAAGCCATTTGGGACAAGGGGTGAGCGACGGACGCGGCATTCCGTTCGTTCGCCGGCCTGATCTGCATTGTGCGGGTGTTTTGGGCGATGCCTCTATCGATACGATACGGTCTTTTTTATCAGCTCGTATCGTTGGTTGCTGTGCAGCAGGGCACGAGCGATCCGCCTCTACCCTATAGCCGGTCTTTGGGCATCCACGCCCGGTCTTTGCCCGACATTATGCCTTAGAACGGCCGGGCCAGCTTTCATGAGCCGGCTTAACTTATGCGCTCCGGAAACAGACACAGGACTTCGGCCGCTAAACGGGGATGGTGAGGGTTTTGCCCTGTGCCTCCCTCTTTTGAGGGGGCGTAGAAACGGCAAAAGCCCGCGTGATGCGGGCTTTGAAGTTTTGGCTTGTTTTTGCGTTTTGGCTTGGTGCGCCAGCGCCAGGCATTCGCGGGTGAAGTCGTCGACGACGGCCAGAACCCGAAAGCGACGACCATCTGTGAAAGCGTCGCTGACGAAATCCAGGCTCCATCGCTCGTTGGCACGCGAGGGCAGCGCCAGAGGGCGTCTCGTCCCCAAAGCCCGTTTGCGTCCACCACGTTTGCGCACTGTCAGCTTCTCTTCGCGATAGAGACGCCGTAGTTTCTTCAGGTTCATGACGATACCTTGCCGATCCAGCATGACGTGAATGCGGCGATAACCGAAACGACGGCGCTCGGACGCCACCAGCTTCATTGCCTCACGGATATCAGCATCATCCGGTCGAATACTACGATATCGCACACTCGACCGATCAACGGACAAAACCTCACACGCCCGACGCTGGCTTACCCCATGTCGTTTGCAGACATAAGCCACAGCGTCCCGCTTCACATCGGGCGTCACCACTTTTTTGAAGCGACATCTTTCAGAATTGCATTGTCCAGCATGGTCTCGGCCAGCAGCTTCTTCAGTTTAGCGTTCTCGTCTTCCAAAGCCTTCAGCTTGCGGGCATCGGAGACCTCCATGCCGCCGAACTTTGCCTTGTATTTGTAGAAGGTCGCCTCGGATATCCCGTGCTTGCGGCATTTGCGTTTTGGCTTGGTGCGTTTTGGTTGCGGGGGCAGGATTTGAACCTGCGGCCTTCAGGTTATGAGCCTGACGAGCTACCGGGCTGCTCCACCCCGCGTTATTGTTTTGGTTATGGGTGTTTTTTTGTATTTGTTTTCGAGAAGATTTGGATTGCGTTTAGAAGACCTGGCAGCGACCTACTCTCCCGCGTCTTGAGACGGAGTACCATCGGCGCAGGGGGTGTTTCACGGCCGTGTTCGGAAAGGGAACGGGTGCAGCCACCCCGCAATGACCACCAGGTCATCTAAAGGCAATATGTCGAGAAGCTGGTGAAGCGCTTGCTTCGTTTGTTTTTGAACACGTTTTTCAGCGTTGCGCGGGGCACTTTCGGTCGAAGACCGCAAGCGCAAGGCGCGTCGCCGGCCGTCCGGCGCCCTCGCGGAGCATAGGGTCGAAGACCCGCTCATGCGTGAGCGCTGAACAGATGGCTCATCGACTGTGTCGATGAGCATTGTCAATGGGAACGATGAAGTCGATCGGGCTATTAGTAAGGCTAAGCTTCATGCATTGCTGCACGTCCACACGCCTCCTATCAACGTGGTCGTCTACCACGGCCCTGATAGGGAATACTCGTTTTCAGGTGGGTTTCCCGCTTAGATGCCTTCAGCGGTTATCCCTTCCATATATAGCTACCCTGCTATGCCGTTGGCACGACAACAGGTCCACCAGAGATATGTCCATCCCGGTCCTCTCGTACTAGGGACAGATCCTGTCAATATTCCTACACCCACGGCAGATAGGGACCGAACTGTCTCACGACGTTCTGAACCCAGCTCACGTACCGCTTTAATTGGCGAACAGCCAAACCCTTGGGACCTGCTCCAGCCCCAGGATGCGATGAGCCGACATCGAGGTGCCAAACAACCCCGTCGATATGGACTCTTGGGGGTCATCAGCCTGTTATCCCCGGCGTACCTTTTATCCGTTGAGCGATGGCCCTTCCACGCGGGACCACCGGATCACTATGACCGACTTTCGTCTCTGCTCGACTTGTCAGTCTCGCAGTCAGGCGGGCTTATGCCATTGCACTCGACGACCGATTTCCGACCGGTCTGAGCCCACCATCGCGCGCCTCCGTTACTCTTTCGGAGGCGACCGCCCCAGTCAAACTACCCACCATACACTGTCCCGGATCCGGATGACGGACCGCGGTTAGACATCCATGACGATAAGGGTGGTATTTCAAGGATGGCTCCACGAAGACTGGCGTCCCCGCTTCAAAGCCTACCACCTATCCTACACATGCCGACACGAATGCCAGTGTAAAGCTATAGTAAAGGTGCACGGGGTCTTTCCGTCTAACCGCAGGAACCCCGCATCTTCACGGGGAATTCAATTTCACTGAGTCTATGTTGGAGACAGCGGGGAAGTCGTTACGCCATTCGTGCAGGTCGGAACTTACCCGACAAGGAATTTCGCTACCTTAGGACCGTTATAGTTACGGCCGCCGTTTACTGGGGCTTCAGTTCAAAGCTTGCACCTCTCCCTTTAACCTTCCAGCACCGGGCAGGCGTCAGACCCTATACGTCGTCTTTCGACTTCGCAGAGCCCTGTGTTTTTGATAAACAGTCGCTACCCCCTGGTCTGTGCCACCCTCATCTACTTGCGTAAAAGAGGGTCACGCTTCTTCCGAAGTTACGCGTGCAATTTGCCGAGTTCCTTCAACATAGTTCTCTCAAGCGCCTTGGTATACTCTACCTGACCACCTGTGTCGGTTTCGGGTACGGTCTATACGGTGGAGCTATTTCCTGGAACCACTTCCCTGCACCTTCAATCCAATAAGAAGATACAAGCTACGTGATCCGTCACTACCACCAGGCCCACGAATATTAACGTGGTTCCCATCGACTACGCATTTCTGCCTCGCCTTAGGGGCCGGCTAACCCTGCTCAGATTAACTTTAAGCAGGAACCCTTGGTCTTTCGGCGAGGGGGTCTCTCACCCCCTTTGTCGTTACTCATGTCAACATTCGCACTTCCGATATCTCCAGGGCTCCTCACGGATACCCCTTCACAGACTTACGGAACGCTCCGCTACCACGTACACTTGCGTGTACATCCTCAGCTTCGGTGCATGGCTTTAGCCCCGTTACATTTTCGGCGCAAAGACCCTTATTTAGACCAGTGAGCTGTTACGCTTTCTTTAAATGATGGCTGCTTCTAAGCCAACATCCTGGTTGTTTTGGGATCCTCACATCCTTTCCCACTTAGCCATGACTTGGGGACCTTAGCTGGAGGTCAGGGTTGTTGCCCTCTTCACGACGGACGTTAGCACCCGCCGTGTGTCTGCCGATTAGTACTCCCGGGTATTCGGAGTTTGGTTAGGATCAGTAAGACGGTGAGTCCCCATAGCCCATCCAGTGCTCTACCCCCCGGGGTATTCGATCGACGCTCTACCTAAATAGATTTCGCGGAGAACCAGCTATCTCCGAGTTTGATTGGCCTTTCACCCCTAGCCACAAGTCATCCCAATCTATTGCAACAGATGCGGGTTCGGCCCTCCAGTTGGTGTTACCCAACCTTCAGCCTGCTCA
>JAPWKC010000004.1:1865000-2037500 GCA_028283725.1 Neorhizobium sp.
ATCGTGCTGACCACGTCGATCGCCGAGACATCGATCACCATCGATGGTGTGCGGATCGTCATCGACAGCGGCTTGCAGCGACTGCCGGTGTTCGAACCATCGACCGGGATCACACGGCTGGAGACGGTGCGCGTGTCACGCGCCTCGGCCGACCAGCGCGCCGGGCGTGCCGGGCGTACCGAACCGGGAATTGCGATCCGGCTCTGGCATGCCGGCCAGACCGCGACCTTGCCGGCGTTTACGCCGCCGCAGATCCTGGCGAGCGATCTTTCCGGCCTCGTGCTCGATATGGCGCATTGGGGCGTGAAGGATGCCGCGGCCCTTGCCTTTCTCGATCCGCCGCCCGGCCCGGCGCTTGCCGAGGCGAAAGTGCTGCTGCGCCAGCTCGGCGCGCTCGACCGAGACGATGCGCTGACGGCGCGCGGGCGGGCAATGCGCGAGATCGGCCTTTCGCCGCGACTGGCGGCGATGGTGATTTCCGCCGCGGAGGAAGGCTTTGGCCTGGAGGCCGCGATGCTTTCGGTCCTGATGACGGAACAGGGGCTCGGCGGAACCGATGTCGATCTCGACGAACGGCTGCGGCGTTTCTTCCGCGAGGGTGGCGAGCGGGCCGAGCAGGCGCGAAAACTGGCACGGCGCATGTTGAACGGCAAAGCTGCCGGCCGCGGCGGTGGAATGGCTGGTGCCGCACATGGCGCAGGTGCCGGGGTTTCGGCCGCACGGCTCCTGATGCACGCCTATCCCGACCGGATCGCATTGCAGCGCGGCGGGCGCGGACGTTTCGTGATGGCGAACGGCCGGGGTGCGGAACTGCCGGAGACCGAGCGACTTGCCGGTTCGCCGATGCTGGTGATCGCCGACCTGACGGGCCGGGCGGGCAAGGCACGCATTCTGGCGGCAGCCGCGACCAGCCGGGCGGAGGTGGATGCGGAGCTTCAGGGTGCGATCGCGCAATCGGACGAATGCTTCTTCGATCGATCGAGCCGGCAGGTGCGCGCCCGGCAGGTGACACGGCTCGGGGCGATCATTTTCGAGGAAAAGCCCCTGCCCCGACCACAGGGATCGCGCGCGGCGGAGGCGCTGGCAACAGGCGTTCGCGAACTTGGCATTCCGGCATTGCCGTTTTCCAAGGAGGGCAAGCAGTTGCGCGAGCGGATCGGCTTTCTGCATCGCTCGATCGGCGAGCCCTGGCCCGATGTCAGCGACGAAGGCCTGCTCGAGCGGCTGGCAGACTGGTTCGTGCCGTTTCAGGGCGGCGTCACCGCCTTCGACGCGATTTCGCCCGGCAGCCTTTCGGAGGGATTGCGGGCCCTCATTCCCTACGAGGTGAGCCAGGATCTCAACCGGATGGCGCCGACGCATTTCGAAGCGCCGACCGGGCAGCGTCATCCGATCCAGTATGACGGGGACGAGCCGGTGCTGACGATCCGGGTTCAGGAACTGTTCGGGCTGAAGGCGCATCCGGCGATTGCCGGCGGGCGGTTGCCGCTGTTGCTGGAACTGACCTCGCCGGCGCACCGGCCGATCCAGACGACACGCGACCTTCTGGGCTTCTGGGCCGGATCATGGAAGGACGTGCGTTCGGAGATGCGCGGGCGCTATCCACGCCACCCCTGGCCGGACAATCCTGCCGATGCCCTGCCGACAACGCGTGCCAAACCGCGCGGGACGTGACAGTATGCCGCCTGCGGCCTGAACGCCCATTGGGTTAAGAGGGCCCTGGGGGTAAGAGGGCCAAGCGCAACTGGCAGGCAGACGACGCCTTATGGGCATATGGGAACATGAATTGGATGAGACGATGACTGGGGCGCCGGCAACCGGCCGGAGCCGGTCCATGTTTAACGAAGCGACATTTAGCCGTTCGGACAGGAATTTGAGACTGCGCACGCTGGTGCGCCTGCGCTGGCTGGCGGTTGCGGGCCAGACGGCGACGGTGCTGGTGGTGGCCTTCGTTCTGGAATTTCCCCTGCCGCTGGTTCAGGCCGGTGTGCTGATCGCAGCGCTTGCGGCGGCCAACCTGATGCTTTCGAGCTGGTTTCCGCCCACCCACAGGCTCGGGCCACGCTCGGCGCTGGCGCTGCTGGCCTTCGACCTTCTGCAGATGGCTTTCCTGCTGTTCATTACCGGCGGGCTTGCCAATCCCTTCGCACCGCTGATGTGCGTGCCGGTGATCATCTCGTTTGCCTCGCAGCCATTGCGGCATGCCGTCGTGTTGATCTCGCTGGCGCTCGTTGCGACGACCGTGCTTGCCTTTTCGCCCTATGACGTGCCGTGGTATCCGGACCAGATCCTGCGGATCCAGCCGGCGATAGAGCTCGGCATCTGGTGCGCGATCGTGTCGATGATGCTGTTTGCCGCCTTCTACGTCTACCGCGTGTCTCACGAGGCGACGCTTCTTTCCGATGCGCTGGCCGCGACCGAACTGGTTCTGGAGCGCGAAAAGCATCTCTCGCAGCTCGATGGTCTGGCTGCCGCCGCAGCGCACGAGCTCGGCACGCCGCTTGCCACAATCACCGTGGTTGCCAAGGAAATGGAACGCAGCCTGGCGAAGGACGACCGGTACCGCGAGGACGTGCAGTTGCTGCGCAGCCAGAGCGAGCGCTGCCGCGATATCCTTCGCCGGCTCACATCGCTTTCGATGGAGGGCGAGGAGCATCTGAGCCGCCTGCCCTTCTCCTCGATGATCGACGAGATCCTTACCCCGCACCGGCAGTTCGATATCGACATCCGGCTTGTCGAAAAGAGCCCGAAGGCGCAGGAGCCGATCTTGAGCCGCAATGCCGGCATTCTCTACGGTCTTGGAAACCTTGTCGAAAATGCCGTGGATTTCGCAAGGAAAGAAGTCATGTTCACCACGTATCACGATGGCGAGCGGGTGGCGATCACCATAGAGGATGACGGTCCGGGCTTTGCACCGGACGTGCTTGCCCATATAGGTGAACCCTATATGTCGAAGCGCAGCCGTGAGAACGAGACTGCCGGCGGGCTCGGGCTCGGGCTTTTCATCGCCAAGACGCTGCTGGAGCGATCGGGCGCATCGCTCAGATTTTCCAACCGCGACGGCGGATCGACAGGTGCCCGCATTCATATCGAATGGCCGCGCGCGGCCATGGAACGAGACGCATAACCCAAGACTTTCCCGACCCACATGCGGGAGCATACCGAAGCAAGATGGGCTCAACGCCCTCGGAGACGCACAGGACATGGATACCGAACTCGAACAGGATGCCGAATTTCTCGGACCCGACCCCACTCTTCTGCTCGTCGACGACGACGGCCCGTTTCTGAGACGGCTTGCAAGAGCGCTCGAAATCCGCGGATTTCAGGTCGAGACGGCCGAGACAGTGGCTGAAGGCAAGACCAAGGCCCGCCAGCGGCCGCCGGCCTATGCGGTGGTCGATCTGCGCCTCGGCGACGGCAACGGCCTCGACGTGATCGAGACCATTCGCGAGAACCGCGAGGATACCAAGGTGATCGTGCTTACCGGCTACGGCAATATCGCCACCGCCGTGACGGCAGTGAAGCTCGGTGCGCTCGACTATCTCGCCAAGCCCGCCGACGCCGACGAGATCTTCAACGCCCTGACACAGCGCCCCGGCGAAAAGGCCGACGTGCCGGAAAACCCGATGTCGGCAGACCGGGTGCGGTGGGAACATATCCAGCGCGTCTATGAAATGTGCGAACGCAACGTTTCTGAAACCGCCCGGCGTCTCAACATGCACCGGCGCACGCTGCAGCGCATTCTGGCCAAGCGCGCTCCGAAATAAGACCCGCGCGGCTGTAGAGCATTTTCGCCTTTCTTCGAAACGCGAAACTGCTCTATCTCTTTGTTTCCACGCAATTCCGGTCGCAAAACCGGTTGCCGTTTTTGCTGGAATTGCTCTAAGCCGTGCGTTGCCCGATCGAAGACGATCACTCGCCAAGGCCTTCATCCGGCGAGCTGTCGTCATCGCTTCTGCCGCTCGCCCATTCCGCCAGCATCAGGCGGTGGGCGGCGGCGCGCGCGAATGCGAGCGTGACCGCCTTGCGGCCTGCCGGCGCCAGGCGATGCTCCGGCGCGTCGCGAACGACATGCGCGCCAAACCCATCCGACAGGAAAAGCCCGCAATCCTGCGGAAAGATGTCGAGCGGCACATCCTTGTGGGTGGCGAAGAACAGCCGATCACAGAAGGCCCGATATTCCGGCCATTTCCTGTCTACGCGAAAATCCTCGATCGAGGTCTTGATCTCGATCACCCAGAGCTCCCCCTTCGGCGACAGCGCCGCAAGATCGGCCCTTCGCCCGCTCGACAGCACGAGCTCGGGCACGCTTACCATGCGCATATCCTGCAGCAGGATCTGCAAGCCTTTGCGCACCATCATGGCGCGAGCGGACTGGCGCCCGTCGATCAGGGCATTACCGCCAGCGATATTCAGCAGGGTCATCTTTTTCCAACCGGACGGTGCATTCGTTGACAATGCACATTGTTGCAAAAACACCATGGCGTTTTCGATTTGCGCAGCGGCGAACTTCGGGCACGCCGCTGTCGCTTGCCAACTCTAATGTAATGGCAAATAACCTTTGCTCAACAGTGCGTCGGCACTGGCTTAATCTGTTCATCCATTCAAGAGATTTCCATGCGCTTTCGCAACAGCATGATCGCACTTGGCCTGCTGGCGACCTCCGCCCTGGCCGGCTGCTCTACCACGTCCGAAGCAGTCACGGCACAGGCCGGCTCCGTCGCAACCGCGCGTGTCGAGACCAATAAGCTCTTCACCGATTCCTACGGTCCGGTCACCGATGCTGGCTACCAGCTGCCGGCGATCCCGATCAACCGCGTGAAGCCGGAATTCGTCCGCCAGATCGTCGATTACACGACGGCAGAAAAGCCCGGCACGGTGATCGTCAATACCCGCGAGCGCCATCTCTACTACATCCTGCCCGGCAACAAGGCCGTGCGTTACGGCATCGGCGTCGGCAAGGCCGGCTTTGCATGGTCCGGCACTGCTTATGTCGCCTGGAAGCAGGAATGGCCGAACTGGCATCCGCCGAAGGAAATGGCGGCCCGTCGCCCCGAGATCGCCAAGTATGTCGAAAACGGCATGGGCCCCGGCCTCAGCAACCCGCTCGGCGCCCGCGCCATGTATCTCTTCAACGAGAAGGGCCAGGACACGCTGTTCCGCCTGCACGGCACGCCGGAATGGCAGTCGATCGGCACGGCAGCCTCTTCCGGCTGCATCCGTCTGATCAATCAGGACGTGATCGACCTCTATAGCCGCGTTCGCCCCGGCCACCAGACCAAGGTCATCGTGATCCAGTAAGCCGCTTTCCCAAGCGACCGGATTTTAGAAAAAGCCGCCGAATCATCGATTCGGCGGCTTTTTTCGTGTTGTGGGCGGTTTCACACGGCAAGGATCCGGGCGCAGTGGCAAAAGCCGGCGCGGCGATGCCGTGCAAGAAGGCCTTGACGGCGCTGCCTATCCCGATGTCAGAGAAGCGATTTCAGCTGGGCGAGCTTGTCGTTGACCAGCCAGCCGTAATAATTTTCCTCCGGCATGGCGCCGGGTCCGCGGGCGGCAAGCGCTGCGGCGCGCTGCGCCGAGCCACCGGTATTGTAGAGCGTTGCCGTAATGCCCGGATTGTCCGAAATATCCACATGGGCGATCGACTTGTAGTCGTCGATCGAGCGGCGGATATTGGCCGCCATATAGGCCAGCGTCTTGTCGGGATCCATGATCGCGTCATAGACGTCCGAGGCCTTGTTCTCGTCGAGCTTCGGAAAGCCGGAGACTTTTGCCACCATGTCCGACAGCATGAGGGCGGTCAGCGGATTGAGCTGGCCGAGGCCGAAGGTCTGGCCAGCATAGAAGGGCTGGAAGAAGACCGCGCTGAAGCGATTGTCCGGATAGGACTTCCCATCCACCTTTTCACCGCGAAAGCTCTTCTCCCAGACGCTTTCCCGGCAGGTCCACAGGCGGTAGCTATCGCTATATTGCGCGCATTTGCCAAATTGCGGACGGTCGACGAACTGATCGACGCTTTCGCCATCATAGGCGAAGCGGAAGCGCTCGCCAGCATAGGCCGCCGCCTTGATGTAATAGGACTGAAGCCGGTCATAGGCATCGACATTATAGGTATGCTCACCGACGATCGAGCCGATGATGTGGATCGGATCGATGCCATAGGCGGAAGCAGTCGATTTGATCTTCGAGATCAGCGCCCGGTCGGTGGACAGGAGCTCGATGACCTTGTCATACTTGTCGTCGAATGTGGTGCGACCGGCACGGGTGCGGCGCACGGAAGCGCCGGGGATCTGCGGCTGCTCGACATTGCGATTGCCGGGCGGAACGGTGGTCACACCCGCCGCATAGGCAGACAAGGATCCGGAAGACGCCACGAAGGCGGCCGAGAAGAGCAATGCCAAAAGCAGTCTTTTCAAGATCTCGGTATCCTTGGCCTTCTTCCGACGCAGTTTTTCATCAGCAGAGTTCACTTTTATCAGCACAGTTCAAGGCGATACTCGCCGAATTATGGGCCGAATTATGGATGAGCCGCTAATCGACCCGAGTATTCGCGTCCCCAATACGAGAACGGCGGCCTCCCTGTCGAGATGCCGCCGTTCAAAAAGCCGTCAAATGTAAGCCGGAGGTAACGGCGCCGTTGCGCAGTTACCACTTGGGGCTACCCGCTTTGCCGTCGTTACAGGATGTAACGCGACAGGTCCGTGTCGGCGGCAAGATCGCCGACATGCTTTTGGACGTATTCCGCATCGATGATGACCGAGCTTCCGCCGCGATCCGGGGCATTGAACGAGATTTCGTCCAGCACCCGCTCCATCACCGTCTGCAGACGGCGCGCACCGATATTCTCGACCGACGAGTTCAAGTGAACGGCAACATCGGCAAGACTGTCGATCGCGTCACCGGTGAATTCGAGCGACAGATCTTCCGTGCCCATCAGCGCCTTGTACTGGCGGATGAGGCTCGCCTCGGTTTCCGTCAGGATGCGGCGGAAATCTTCCTTCGTGAGCGGCTTCAATTCGACGCGGATCGGCAGGCGGCCCTGGAGCTCCGGCAGAAGATCCGAGGGTTTTGCGACGTGGAAGGCGCCCGATGCGATGAACAGGATATGGTCGGTCTTCACCGGTCCATACTTGGTCGAAACGGTCGTGCCTTCGACAAGCGGCAGAAGATCGCGCTGCACGCCTTCACGGGACACACCGGCACCCATGCCGCCGTCACGCGCGGCGATCTTGTCGATCTCGTCCAGAAAGACGATGCCGTCATTTTCGACGGATCGGACCGCCTCGCGCTGGATGACCTCGTTGTCGATCAGCTTGTCTGATTCGTCGCGGATCAGTTCGGCATAGGATTTCGACACGGTGGTGCGCACCTTCTTGGTGCGGCCGCCCATCGCCTTGCCGAACATTTCCGACAGGTTCAGAACACCGACATTGGCGCCCGGCATGCCGGGGATTTCGAAGCCGGGCATGCCCGACGCGGTGTCGGCGACCTCGACCTCGATTTCCTTGTCGTCCAGTTCGCCGGCCCGAAGCTTCTTGCGGAAGCTGTCACGGGTGGCGGGCGATGCGGTGGAGCCGACCAGCGCATCGAGAACGCGCTCCTCGGCGCTCATATGCGCCTTGGCCTGAACCTCGGCGCGCTTCTTTTCGCGCACCAGGCCGATGCCGATCTCGACGAGATCGCGGATGATCTGCTCGACGTCGCGGCCGACATAGCCGACTTCGGTAAACTTGGTCGCCTCGACCTTGATGAAGGGCGCGCCGGCAAGCTTGGCGAGGCGGCGGGAGATTTCCGTCTTGCCGACGCCGGTCGGGCCGATCATCAGGATGTTCTTGGGCATGACTTCGTCGCGCAGGCTCTCGTCGAGCTGCTGGCGGCGCCAGCGGTTACGAAGTGCGATGGCGACGGCGCGCTTGGCATCATGCTGGCCGATGATGTGGCGATCGAGTTCGGACACGATTTCGCGGGGAGAAAAATTGGTCATGATATCCTCTCGGCTTTCCTGCTGCGACCGGCCATATCAGGCCCGGCCCACAGGACCCTTTGTGAAGGAATGAACGGGTTATTCGGCGTCGAGGGTTTCGACGACGAGATTGTGATTGGTGTAGACGCAGATATCGGCGGCGATATCGAGGGCCTGACGGGCAACCTCTTCGGCCGACTTTTCCGTGTCCATCATGGCGCGGGCCGCGGCAAAGGCGTAATTGCCGCCGGAGCCGATGGCGATCGTGCCATGTTCCGGTTCAAGCACGTCGCCATTGCCGGTGATCGCGAGCGTCGTCGTCTTGTCGGCAACGAGCATCATGGCTTCGAGATTGCGCAGATATTTGTCGGTGCGCCAGTCCTTGGCGAGTTCGACGGCGGCGCGCATCAATTGGCCGGGATATTGTTCGAGCTTCTTTTCGAGGCGGTCGAGAAGCGTGAAGGCATCGGCCGTCGCCCCGGCGAAACCGGCGATCACCTCGCCCTTGCCGATGCGGCGCACCTTGCGGGCATTGCCCTTCATCACCGTCTGGCCAAGCGAGACCTGACCGTCGCCGGCCATGACCACTTTGCCGGCCTTTCTGACTGTAATAATCGTTGTCATCCAAATACACCTTTCTGGCCCAAGGCCGGGTGTCCCGGCCGCTTCGGGGCGTTGGAAAGCGAGCCTCAATGGCTCCGTTGGCTCCTATGTAAGTGGAGGTTTCGCGAATACAATCTCACCTTTTCACGCGCATGCTCACTGCCGCGGCAAGGACCTTGCTTTCGCTGGATATTTGATCGGCCGCCTGATATGGAGCGGCTACAGCATCGGCCCGAAAACCGATTTTTATGTTCGGAAAGCCCGATGCGTCGATACTAGGAGGTCGAGCGTCCTTTGTGCGTCCATGCGGGCGCACGGCGCTCTGGAATGTTAGGAGCAGAGCCCATGGTCGAGACGATCAACGCTTCCGGCGCGCGCACAGGCAGCATCTCGCGCAAGACCAACGAGACATCCGTCTCGGTTTCCGTCAATCTCGACGGTACCGGGGTCGCCAAGATTTCGACGGGCGTCGGCTTCTTCGACCATATGCTCGACCAGCTGGCACGCCATTCGCTGATCGACATGGAGATCGACGTTACGGGCGACCTGCATATCGACGACCACCACACGGTGGAAGATACCGGGATTGCGATCGGCCAGGCGATTTCCAAGGCGCTCGGCGACCGGCGCGGGATCACCCGCTATGCCTCGCTCGACCTTGCCATGGACGAGACGATGACGAAGGCGGCGATCGATGTATCCGGCCGGCCGTTCCTCGTCTGGAACGTTGCCTTTTCGGCGCCGAAGATCGGCACGTTCGATACAGAACTGGTGCGCGAATTCTTCCAGGCACTGGCGCAGAATGCCGGGATCACGCTGCATATCCTCAATCATTACGGCGCCAACAACCATCATATCGCCGAGACATGCTTCAAATCCGTGGCGCGCGTGTTGCGCACCGCAACCGAAATCGATCCGCGGCAGGCCAATCGCGTCCCCTCGACGAAGGGCATGCTGGTCTGACCGCCTGGAGCTGATCACTCGGATCCGACCACTTGGATCCGACCATTGGGGGAGGTGCTCCTTGAGAAGCTATCTCGTTCTGACACCGCCGGAAAACCGGCAAGACCGGAATGATCCGGACACCGCGCTGTTTGTGCGCGACGGGTTTTCCTGGGTCGCCTTCGTCTTTCCGTGGGCATGGCTCGGGTGGAACCGGCTGTGGCTCGCAACGATCCTTGCCGTCGCAGTCGAGATCGGCGCCGGGGTCCTGGGCAATCTCTCCGGCTTCTGGCTTGCCGGCATGCTGCTGGGGTTTGCCTTCCACCTGCTTGTGGCGCTCGAAGGGCGACATTATCTGAGCGAAGTGCTGCAACGGCGCGGCTTTACCCTCGACAGCGCGATCCTTGCGCCCGATATCGCAACCGCGGAACAGATCTATTTTTCCGCCCTCCCCGCTCGCGAACGGCAGGCGCTGCCGGTCGTTGCGGACTGGGCACGGCAATCTCACCCGAGTGCCGGCCAGGACACTGGCCATTCGGCCCCGACAGCTGCGGGACCGGCGCTCGGACTTTTCGATCATGGAGGACGCTGATATGCGCGTCGCAATCATCGACTACGGCTCGGGCAACCTGCGCTCGGCCACCAAAGCCTTCGAACGGGCCGCCCGCGAGGCCGGCATAGAGGCCGAGATCGACCTTACCGACAAGGCGGACGCCGTCGCCACCGCCGACAGGATCGTGCTGCCGGGCGTCGGCGCCTATGCGGATTGCCGCGCCGGGCTCGATGCCGTGCCGGGCATGCGCGATGCAATCATCGACGTGGTCGAGCACAAGGGCCGGCCCTTTCTCGGCATCTGCGTCGGCATGCAGCTCATGTCGTCGCGCGGGCTTGAAAAGACGACGACCGAAGGGTTTGGCTGGATCGAGGGCGACGTGATCGAGATGACGCCTTCGGACCCGGACCTGAAGATCCCGCAGATCGGCTGGAACACGCTCGATATCCGCCACCCGCATCCCCTGTTCGACGGCATCGAGACCGGGCCGGACGGTTTGCACGCCTATTTCGTGCATTCCTATCATCTGGCCGCCAAGACGCATGCGGACGTGATCGCGACAACCAGCTACGGCGGCGCCATGACCGCGTTCGTCGGCCGCGACAACATTGCCGGCGCACAGTTCCATCCGGAAAAGAGCCAGCGGCTCGGCCTTGCACTCATTGCCAATTTCCTGCGCTGGAAGCCTTGAAAGCCTCGCGCAGCAGAAGGACTGACGACATGATCCTTTTTCCCGCCATCGACCTGAAAGATGGCCAGTGCGTTCGCCTTAAGCTCGGCGACATGGAGCAGGCCACCGTCTACAACACGGACCCCGGCGCGCAGGCGAAAGCCTTCGAAGACCAGGGGTTCGAATGGCTGCATGTGGTGGACCTGAACGGCGCCTTTGCCGGCGAGAGCGTCAATGGCGCGGCCGTCGATGCCATCCTGAAGGCGACGAAGAACCCGGTGCAGCTCGGCGGCGGCATCCGCACACTCGACCATATCGAAAACTGGCTTTCCCGCGGGCTGTCGCGCGTGATCCTCGGCACGATTGCGGTGCGTGATCCGGCGCTGGTGATCGAAGCCTGCAAAACGTTTCCCGGCAAGGTCGCCGTCGGCATCGATGCCAAGGGTGGCAAGGTGGCTGTCGAGGGCTGGGCGGAGGCTTCCGAACTCGGCGTGATCGAGCTTGCACGGAAATTCGAAGGCGCCGGCGTTTCGGCGATCATCTACACCGATATCGACCGCGACGGCATTCTCGCCGGCATCAACTGGACTTCGACGCTGGAACTGGCAGACGCCGTCTCCATTCCCGTCATCGCGTCTGGCGGTCTTGCCTCGCTCGACGATATCCGCCGCATGCTGGAGCCGGATGCGGCCCGTCTCGAAGGCGCGATCTCGGGCCGGGCGCTTTACGATGGCCGCATCGACCCGGCAGAGGCGCTGGCTTTGATCCGTTCGGCGAAAGGACGTGCAGCATGACCCTGAAAGCCCGTGTCATTCCCTGCCTCGACGTGAAAGACGGTCGTGTGGTCAAGGGTGTCAACTTCGTCGATCTCATCGATGCCGGCGACCCTGTGGAAGCCGCCAAGGCCTATGATGCGGCCGGCGCCGACGAGCTCTGCTTTCTCGACATCACCGCGTCTTCCGACAATCGCGACACGATTTTCGACGTGGTGGCGCGCACCGCCGAGCATTGCTTCATGCCGCTCACCGTCGGTGGCGGCGTGCGGGCGACATCCGATATCCGCAAATTGCTGCTTGCCGGCGCCGACAAGGTGTCGATCAATTCGGCAGCGGTGAACAACCCGGATTTCGTCGCGGAAGCCGCCGACAAGTTCGGCAACCAGTGCATCGTCGTGTCGATCGACGCGAAGAAGGTGTCCGGCGCCGGCGAGACCGACCGCTGGGAAATCTTCACCCATGGCGGGCGTAATGCCACCGGCATCGATGCGCTCGAATTTGCCGCCAAGATGGTCGAGCGCGGGGCGGGCGAACTGCTCGTTACCTCGATGGACCGCGACGGCACAAAGATCGGCTACGATCTGGGGCTGACGAGCGCCATCGCCGACAGCGTGCGCGTGCCGGTGATTGCCTCTGGCGGTGTCGGCACGCTGGACGATCTGGTGGCCGGCGTCAGACAAGGCCATGCGACGGCGGTGCTCGCGGCGTCGATTTTCCATTTCGGCACCTATACGATCGGGCAGGCAAAGCAGTATATGGCCGACCATGGCATTGCCATGCGCCTGGACTGACGGAGGAGGTTCGGTTTGAGTGATGAATTTACCCTGAGCGATCTGGAAACGATCGTCGCGGCGCGCGCCGCGGCATCGCCGGATGAATCCTGGACGGCGAAGCTTGTCGCCGCCGGCCAGACGCGGGCTGCCAAGAAACTCGGCGAGGAAGCCGTGGAAACGGTGATTGCCGCGATCGGACAGGACCGCAAGGAGCTTGTCTGCGAAAGCGCCGACCTTCTCTATCATCTTATGGTCGTATTGAAGATCGCCGATATCCCCCTCAAAGATGTCCTCGACGAATTGCAGCGCAGGACCGGCCAGTCCGGGCTTGAAGAAAAAGCGGGTCGGCCGAAATCATGAGCATCGTATCGCAGCCTGCAGAGACCACAGACACGGGCAGCAATGCGGAATATTATTCGCCCTACCTTCACTTTACCGCCAACGAATGGGCCAAATTCCGCGCCGATACGCCGCTGACCCTGACGTCGGAAGAAATTACCCGGCTCAGATCCCTCGACGACCCGATCAATATCGACGAGGTCAGGCGGATCTATCTGTCGCTGTCGCGCCTTTTGTCCTCGCATGTGGAAGCCTCGCAGCTGCTGTTCCAGCAGCGCAACCGCTTTCTGAGCATGTCGGACGTGACCAAGACGCCGTTCATCATCGGCATTGCCGGCTCGGTTGCCGTCGGGAAATCGACGACGGCACGTATCCTGAAAGAGCTTCTGGCGCGCTGGCCTTCGAGCCCGAAGGTCGATCTGATCACCACCGACGGGTTTCTCTACCCGAATGCTGTTCTGCTGCGCGACGACCTGATGGAGCGCAAAGGGTTTCCCGAGAGCTACGATATCGGCGCCATCCTGCGGTTTCTCTCGGCGATCAAGGCCGGCGAGCCGAACGTCAAGGCGCCGCGCTATTCGCACCTCACCTATGACGTGCTTTCCGACGATGTCACCGTCGTCGACCGGCCGGATATCCTGATCTTCGAGGGTATCAACGTCTTGCAGTCGCGGGCGCTGCCGAGCGACGGTCAGGTCGTGCCGATCGTCTCGGATTTCTTCGATTTCTCGATCTATGTGGATGCCGACGAGGACCAGATCCATACCTGGTATGTGCAGCGTTTCCTCAAGCTGCGCGAAACCGCGTTTCGCGACCCCACCTCGTTCTTCAAGAAATATGCGGCGATCGATGCGGATGCGGCGCTCGCGGTCGCGGAAAACCTCTGGCACAACATCAACCTGAAGAACCTGCGCCAGAACATCCTGCCCACCCGCCCGCGCGCCGACCTCATCCTGCGCAAGGGCCGCGATCACTTTATCGAACAGGTGGCGCTGCGGAAGCTGTGACGGGGTCTGCCGCTGCAGTTTCACGGCGGCGCCGCCACAGGGTCAATATCCCGGCTGCTGCGACAAGCGCTGGCGGGATGATGCCAAGCGACGGCAGAACCAGGATCATGAGATGGTTGAATGCCGGCAGAACCCAGGCAAGGGCCAGAAGCGGCATGGCGACAATCTGGCGGGATCCGAGAACGACGAGGGCCACAGGAAGCAAGACCGCGTCATACGTATATCCGTAAGGTGTGGCGCAAAGCGCCATGATGCCCGTCAATGCCACACGCACGGCAGGATCGACGGCGTTGCGCCGCTGCCACAACCACAGGACAGCCACTATGGCCGCGATAGCCGCGGCGATCTGGATCGCGTAGGATGCGTGAAGATCAAGGCCGAGCGAGCGGCTTAACGTGAAGAAGGTCATGGCGTTGGCATGATATCCCTGGGGATAGGGAGCCTCCATGATACCCCGCATCAGCGGTCCGGTTTGTTCAAAGAAGGATCGCCAGATGCTCCAGCCGAATATCATGGCGGTGATCAGGACCATGCAAGCGGCCGTGGCGGTGGCCGATGCAATCGCCCGGTAATTGCGCGAGGCGAGAAGGCAGAACGGGACGAGCAGGCCGAGATGCGGCTTGAGCGTCAGCAGGCCGAAGAGAATGCCCGCGACCAGCGGTCGCTTCGGCGCAAGTATGAGCCCGCCCAGCAGGAGTGCTGCCGTCAGAGCACCATTCTGTCCGACCATCACATCGATGATCACGGGCGGCGCCAGAAGAACGAAAACGCAATCCAGCCGCGAAAGAGAAAGTCGGCGTGCTGCCCAGTAGAGCCCAAGGAGCGTCAACCCTGTCCAGAGAAGATAGGCAGGCAGGATCGGCAGGGTGGCGAGAGGGACGCCGATCATCAGCATCGATGGCGGATAGCTCCATTCCTGATCCAGCATCCGCGGAGAGAGCAGCGCGCGCAAAGCGGCCCTGTAGGTATCCGGCTCGAAGAGATCACCGACATGGCCTTGCAGCGCCATTCGCCCGCCGCCCCATAGATTGGTGAAATCCCAGTAGGGCAATCTCCCGGTCATGACAGACAGGCCGTTGCCATCGAGCGTCCAGGTGAGCATTAGAAAATTCAGGCATAGAACGGCGCCAACTGCCTGTGCGGCAAGAATGCATGCCATCACGATCAGGTTGTCCGACTTCAGCATTCACCCACCCACCAAGCGTCGACCGATGGTTAGGTGACACGCCTTAAGGTGAGGTTTATGCGGCCACCGTTCTTCAGAAGCGTCGAGGTGCCGGGATAGATGCGGTCCACCCCGTGAAACGCCAGTCTCCCCTCCCCGCCGAGGATCACCACGTCGCCGCTCGACAGGCGAAACGAGCCGGTTGCGTCCTTTCTGTCGAGGCCGCCGACGCGGAAGAGGCAGGTGTTGCCGAGCGAAATCGAGAGTACGGGCGCTTGAAGATCGCTCTCGTCGCGATCCTGATGAAGGCCCATCTTCGCGTCGTCCGCGTAAAAATTGACGAGGCATGCTTCCGGCGGTTTCGAATAGCCGGATAGCGTCTGCCAGAGATCAAGCAGTTCGGCCGGGATTGGCGGCCAGGGTTTGTCCGTCGCCGGATGGGTGGGCTGGTAGCGGTAGCCGCGCTGCTTGTCCGTCAGCCAGCCAAGCGCGCCGCAATTGGTCATCCGCACCGACATCGGTTTACCGGTGCCGGGCATCAAGGGCACGTAGAGCGGCGCTTCCGTCACGACCTCACGGATTGCCTCGACGAGACGCTCCTGTGCCGCCCGATCCAGATAGCCGGGTAAATGCCGGATGCCGTTCAGAAGCGTCGCCATATGCCTCACCCCTTTTCCTACGGGCAGTCTCTCGGTCACTGCAGCTGGCCTTGCGGCCGGAGCGGCAGCGCCCTTCATCCCTTCCGGTCTTTTGCCGATCACCGGCTCCCGGAGTGTTTCCGCCTTTCTCCGAAACGCGAAACGGCTCGATCTCTTTGTTTTCGCGCAATGGCGGACGAAAAACAGGTTAGTCGCCTGCCGGCTTGCCGCGCATCTTCTTGACTTCGGAGCGGCCGGATTTCGCCTTCAGCCGGCGCTCGACCGAGCCCTTTGTGGGCTTGGTCGCCCGCCGCGGCGGCGGCGGCGGCTTGGCGGCTTCGAGGATCAGTTCCTTCAATCTGTCGCGCGCTTCCTCGCGATTGCGCTCCTGACTGCGCAGACGATTGGCCTCGATCATCAGCACGCCGTCCTTCGACACCTTTCGGCCGGCAAGACGGATGGCGTTTTCCTTCACCCGGTCGGTGAGCGAGGGGGAGTTGGCGATATCGAAAAAGAGCTGGACGGCCGTCGAGACCTTGTTGACGTTCTGTCCGCCGGGACCGCCGGCCAGCACGAACTGTTCCGTCATCTCCCAGGCGGCGATCGTGATGCGGCTGTTGATGACGAGAGGATTGGCGGCCATGGCTCTTCGATTGTCCCCGGAGTGTCCCTCATGCGTCCGAACGGGCGCATGAGGGACACTCCCATCCTTAAAATTTTCGCGCAATATCGGACGCAAAACCGGTTGACGCTTTTGCTGGAATTGCGCCAAGGCCGGCATCTTTCCCATAAAGGCGGGCAAAAGAAAACCGCCGCCAGGGCAAAACCCTGTCGGCGGTTCCACGTGAATCACAACCGTGAGGTTGCGACCCTATCGATTGCTCGGGCAATGACCCATTTGCTTACTGGGCGGCGACGAGAAGGCCGGGGGCCGCGTCGCGCACCTTGCTGTCGACATGGCTTTCGAACTTCTCGAAATTGGTGATGAACATCTTCACCAGCTTGTCTGCCTGCGCATCATAGGCGGATGCATCGCTCCAGGTGGACCGCGGATCGAGGATCGCCTGCTCGACGCCTTCGACTGCGACCGGAACCGCGAAGCCGAAATTGGCATCGGTGCGGAATTCGACGCCGTTCAAACGGCCGCTCAATGCCTCACCGAGAAGCGCGCGGGTGGCCTTGATCGGCATGCGGCGGCCGGTGCCATAGGCGCCGCCGGTCCAGCCGGTGTTGACCAGCCAGCAATCGACGCCATGCTCGGCGATCAGCTGCTTCAACAGGTTGCCATATTCAGCCGGGTGACGCGGCATGAAGGGGGCGCCGAAGCAGGTCGAGAAGGTCGCTTCCGGTTCGGTCACGCCCTTTTCGGTGCCGGCAACCTTCGCGGTGTAGCCGGACAGGAAGTGGTACATGGCCTGTTCCGGCGTCAACTTGGCGATCGGCGGCATGACGCCGAAGGCATCGGCCGTCAGCATGATGATCGTCTTGGGGTGCGGCGCAAGGCCGGTGCCGGAGGCGTTCGGAATGAAATGCAGCGGATAGGCGCTGCGGGTGTTTTCCGTCAGCGAATTGTCGTCAAAGTCGGGCACGCGGTTCTTATCGAGAACGACGTTTTCCAGAACCGTGCCGAAGCGACGGGTCGCGGCATAGATTTCCGGCTCTGCCTCAGCCGAAAGCTTGATCGCCTTGGCATAGCAGCCGCCTTCGAAATTGAAGACACCGGTCTTGCCCCAGCCATGCTCGTCGTCGCCGATCAGGGTGCGGGTCGGATCGGCCGACAGCGTCGTCTTGCCGGTGCCGGAGAGGCCGAAGAAGATCGCGGTATCGCCGTCTTTTCCGACATTTGCCGAGCAATGCATCGGCATCACGCCGTTTTCCGGCAGGAGGTAGTTCAGAACGGTGAAGACCGACTTCTTGTTTTCGCCGGCATAGGAGGTGCCGCCGATCAGGACAAGGCCGTTCGCCAGATCGCAGGCGATGACGGTTTCGGTGCGGCAGCCATGGCGGGCCGGATCGGCCTTGAAGCTCGGGAGGTTGATGATCGTCAGCTTCTGCTCGAAGCCATCCAGCGTCTCGCGCTTGGGGCGGATCAGAAGGTTGCGGATGAAAAGGGCATGCCAGGCGAGTTCGGTGACGACGCGGGTCGGCAGCGCGTTTTCGGCATCGGCACCGCCGACGAGATCCTGCACATAGAGCGTGCTTCCGGCGGCATGGGCCAGCATATCCTTATGGAGGATTTCGAAATGCTCGCGCGAGAGCGGCTTGTTGTTGTCCCACCAGATCTTGCCTTCGGTCACCTCGTCGCGGACGACGAACTTGTCCTTCGGCGAGCGGCCGGTGTGCTGGCCGGTGATTGCCCGAAGCGCGCCATCGGCGGTCAGATCGGCTTCACCACGGCGAATCGCTTCTTCGTAAAGTTCCACCTCGGACAGGTTGTAATGTACGCGCGATACTTCTCCGAGACCGATCGCCGATAGCCCGTTTTTCGGGTTGTGAAGTCCAAACTCCTCCATGCGCGCACTCCTTCTTCTCACGTTGAACTGGAGGGCAAGTTAGTGTCAGAATTTTAAAAGGGCAAGGGGGAACTCTGAAATGCTCAATAATATCAAATATTTAATCGATTTAAAAAAATCTATTTCCATTTAAATCGGTTTAGCAGCCTTTTTCGTCCAACGCACCACAGCGATCCGCGCGAAAACGGCCGGAGAAGCCGAAATCGGCCCGAAAGGCCCTCTGCCTTTTCGCTTTGCCACAATTTGTTCCACCTTTATACTCAAGAAGCGCATCTTGTGGCTGATCTGGCTGGGGAAAATCCAGGAGATGCGCATAGATGGTTATGGAGACGGAGAGCATGCAGACAATCGCGCTCGTAGACGACGACCGCAATATCCTCACCTCGGTGTCGATCGCGCTTGAGGCTGAAGGATACAAGGTCGAGACTTATACGGACGGCGCTTCCGCGCTCGACGGACTTGTCGCCCGTCCACCGCATCTGGCGATTTTCGACATCAAGATGCCGCGTATGGACGGCATGGAGCTGCTCAGGCGCCTGCGACAAAAATCCGATCTGCCGGTGATCTTCCTCACCTCCAAGGACGAGGAAATCGACGAGCTGTTCGGGCTCAAGATGGGCGCCGACGACTTCATCACCAAGCCGTTCTCGCAGCGACTTCTGGTCGAGCGCGTCAAGGCCATCCTGCGCCGATCGGGAACCCGCGACGCGCAGGCCGCCACCAAGACGGCGACAGACCAGCCGCAGGCGGCCCGCACGCTGGAACGCGGCCAGCTCGCCATGGATCAGGAACGTCATACCTGCACCTGGAAGGGCGAAGCCGTGACGCTGACCGTCACGGAATTCCTCATCCTGCATTCGCTGGCGCAGCGCCCCGGCGTGGTGAAGAGCCGCGATGCGCTGATGGATGCCGCCTATGACGAGCAGGTCTATGTCGACGACCGGACGATCGACAGCCACATCAAGCGGCTGCGCAAGAAGTTCAAGATGGTCGACAACGACTTCGACATGATCGAAACCCTCTATGGCGTCGGCTATCGTTTCCGCGAGGCGGCCTGATCATCGGGAATTGCCTTTGGCATACTGCGCAGGCAAAAGGCGCGTCAATGGCGCCGAGACTGCTTCGGCGGGTTGCCAAAGGTTAACTTGAAGCCACGTCCGACCCGGCAGTAAGCTGGCGGCGTGGAAGGACTGCACGTGGCAGATCGAATGCTCGACACCGAGATCGTGGGAAGGCAGGCGGGCGGCGCGCCCCGGCGCGCGACGCGGCGTTTCTGGTCGCGCCCGTTCACGCTGATCCGCCGCGTCTTCGGCCATGCGGTATTCTCCAGCCTGACGCGCCGCATCCTGTTCTTCAACATGGCCGCGACCGTGGTTCTGGTCGCCGGCATTCTCTATCTCAACCAGTTCCGCGAGGGGCTGATCGATGCGCGCGTCGAAAGCCTGCTCACCCAGGGCGAAATCATTTCCGGCGCGATCTCGGCCTCTGCCTCGGTCGATACGAACTCGATCACCATCGATCCGCAGAAGCTTCTGGAATTGCAGGCCGGCCAGAGCATCACGCCGGCGCCGAGCGACGAGGATCTCGACTTCCCGATCGACCCGGAACGCGTCGCGCCCGTGCTGCGCCGGCTGATCTCGCCGACCCATACCCGCGCCCGCCTGTTCGATGCCGATGCCAATCTTCTGCTCGATTCCCGCCATCTCTATTCGCGCGGCCAGGTGCTGCGCTACGACCTGCCGCCGATCGAGAACGAGAGCCAGACCTGGAGCGAATGGTTCGCGGGCCTGTTCAACCGGCTTTTGCAGCCCGGCAACCTGCCGATCTACAAGGAAGCGCCGGGCGGTGACGGCTCGATCTACCCGGAAGTGATGAACGCCCTGACCGGCGTGCGCGGCGCCGTCGTACGCATCACCGATCGCGGCGAGCTGATCGTCTCGGTCGCAGTGCCCGTCCAGCGTTTCCGCGCGGTGCTCGGCGTTCTGCTTCTCTCCACCCAGGCGGGCGATATCGACAAGATCGTCCATGCGGAGCGGCTTGCGATCATGCGCGTCTTCGGCGTGGCGACGCTCGTCAATATTCTCCTGTCTTTGCTTCTGTCGTCGACCATCGCCAACCCGCTGCGGCGGCTGTCTGCCGCCGCGATCCGCGTGCGGCGCGGCGCCAAGCAGCGCGAGGAGATCCCGGATTTTTCCTATCGCCAGGACGAGATCGGCAACCTTTCGATCGCCGTGCGCGACATGACGAATGCGCTTTATGACCGGATCGACGCGATCGAGAGCTTTGCCGCCGATGTCAGCCACGAGCTAAAGAACCCTCTGACCTCGCTGCGCAGCGCCGTCGAGACGCTGCCGCTTGCCAAATCGGAAGAGTCCAAACAACGGCTGACCGAGATCATCTTCCACGACGTGCGCCGCCTCGACCGGCTGATCAGCGATATTTCCGACGCCTCGCGGCTCGATGCCGAGCTTGCCCGCTCGGATTCGTCGCCGGTCGATATCGAGACGCTGCTCAGCAATCTCGTCGATATCTCCAAGCAGATCCGCAGCGGCCGCAAAGTGGTCGAGATCGGCCTCAAGATCGACCCGAAGGGCACGCATAAGGCGGCCTATTTCGTCACCGGCCACGACCTGCGCCTCGGCCAGATCATCACCAATCTCATTGAAAACGCCCGTTCCTTCGTGCCGAAGG
Source organism: Neorhizobium sp. (assembly GCA_028283725.1). Taxonomy (GTDB): domain Bacteria; phylum Pseudomonadota; class Alphaproteobacteria; order Rhizobiales; family Rhizobiaceae; genus Neorhizobium. The sequence continues at coordinate 1,885,637 of JAPWKC010000004.1, forward strand.
CGGGCGGCCGGCTTTCCATCCATCTTGCACGGGTGAAGGACCGGGTCGTCGTGACGGTGGAGGACAATGGGCCGGGCATCCAGGCGGAAAATATCGACCGGATCTTCGAGCGCTTCTACACGGACCGTCCCGACGGCGAGAGCTTTGGCCAGAATTCCGGCCTCGGCCTGTCCATCAGCCGGCAGATCGCCGAGGCGCATGGCGGCTCGCTGAGGGCCGAAAACATGGCCGACGCCAAGACCGGCGAACTTTCCGGCGCCCGCTTCGTTCTGTCGCTGCCGGCCGGCGAAACAGCATGAGCGGCGGCGACAGCAGGCCCGATCCTGACACCGATCTTGGCACCGGCCCTGCTCCCGGCACCGATGCGGCGATGAAAGCCGGCTCACAACGCAATCTCCATGCGACCGCAATCAGCGTTGGCGGACGGGGCCTGATGTTCGTCGGGCCTTCCGGGTCGGGAAAATCGATGCTGGCCTTTTCCTGCCTGTCGCAGGCAAAGCGGCTCGGGGCCGAAGCCCTACTTGTGGCCGACGACCAGATTTTCCTCCGTATCGACAACGGACGCGTGATCGCCCAGCGCCCTTCCTCCATCAAAGGGCTGATCGAACTGCGCGGTAGCGGCATCGTGACCGTCGAGAGCGTCGAAAGCGTTGCCGTCGATCTCGTCGTCCAGATGGTCGATCCCTCGGCTGCGGAGCGCCTTCCGCCTGAGAACGAACGGTTTTCCGTCAGTGAAAACATGTCGCTGCCAATGATCCGAATGTCGCCGCTGGTGCCCGATCCGATCGCCTGGATTGCGGCTCTTGCGCCCTTCATCAGGGCCTATCCGCCGTTTTAAGCGACATAGGCGCGGATTTTTAACTTGAACTTCGGTTCTATCTGGCGAAGATGGCTTCCCACCGCTAGACGGGTTTATTGCGATGCGATATGCCCGCGCGTTTCCATAGCAGGGGGCAGTTTTCATGATCGGAATTGTGCTTGTCACTCATGGCAAGCTGGCTGAGGAGTTTCGACACGCTGTAGAGCATGTCGTGGGGCCTCAGAAATTTATCGAGACCGTATCGATCGGCCCCGAAGACGATATGGACCAGAGACGGCAGGATATCGTCAATGCAGTCGCCAATGCCAATGACGGGCATGGCGTCATCATCCTCACCGACATGTTCGGCGGCACGCCGTCCAACCTGTCGATCTCGGTGATGGAAAACGGCAAGACCGAAGTGATCGCCGGCATGAACCTGCCGATGCTGATCAAGCTTGCCGGCGTGCGCAGCGACAACAACATGGAGCGCGCACTTGTCGAGGCCTCCGAAGCCGGACGCAAATACATCAACGTCGCCAGCCGCGTGCTCAGCGGCAAATGAGAAGCAAGACCTGATGTCGTCCGATCTTTCCCGTGACTTCCTGATCGTCAACAAACGCGGCCTGCATGCCCGCGCGTCCGCCAAGTTCGTGACGATGGTGGAAACATTCGATGCGGCGATCAAGGTTTCCAAGGACGGCACGACCGTCGGCGGGACGTCGATCATGGGCCTGATGATGCTCGCAGCCTCCACCGGCTGTTCCATCAGGGTTGCCGCCAGCGGCAACCAGGCCATCGAGGCGCTCGACGCGCTCGAAAGGCTCGTCGCCGACAAATTCGGCGAAGAGGCCTGACCGGCTTCTCTCCCGGCCATCCCTTAGCCATCTCACGCCCTCACTCGGATATAAAGATATAAAGACTTCTTTATGTGCTGGTTGCCAGTTTCGGCGAAGCCTGCTAAACCGCAGGCCACCCGATAGGCTGCCGGACACGCTGTTTCCGCGCGGGCTATCTCCGATCAAACTCGACTGGAGACCCTGAATGAGCACCGAGAAGGATTACGTCGTAGCCGATATCAACCTTGCCGACTACGGCCGCAAGGAGCTCGACATTGCCGAAACAGAAATGCCGGGCCTGATGGCTTGCCGCGAAGAATTCGGCACTTCCAAGCCGCTCAAGGGCGCCCGCATTTCCGGCTCCCTGCACATGACGATCCAGACGGCGGTTCTCATCGAGACGCTGAAGGAACTCGGCGCCGACATCCGCTGGGCATCGTGCAACATCTTTTCCACCCAGGACCACGCTGCCGCCGCGATCGCCGCTGCCGGCATTCCGGTCTTTGCGGTCAAGGGCGAGACGCTGACGGAATACTGGGAATATACCGACAAGATCTTCCAGTGGACCGATGGCGGCTCCTCCAACATGATCCTCGACGATGGCGGCGACGCCACCATGTACATCCTGCTCGGCGCCCGCGCCGAAGCCGGTGAAGACGTGCTGTCGAACCCGGGCTCGGAAGAAGAAGAGATCCTATTCGCGCAGATCAAGAAGCGCCTCGAAGCCTCGCCGGGCTGGTTCACCAAGCAGCGCGATTCGATCAAGGGCGTCACCGAAGAGACGACGACAGGCGTTCACCGCCTCTACGAACTCTCCAAGAAGGGCCTGCTGCCCTTCCCGGCGATCAACGTCAACGATTCCGTCACCAAGTCGAAGTTCGACAACAAGTACGGCTGCAAGGAATCGCTGGTCGACGGCATCCGCCGCGGCACCGACGTGATGATGGCCGGCAAGGTTGCCGTCGTCTGCGGTTACGGCGACGTGGGCAAGGGCTCGGCCGCTTCGCTTCAGGGCGCCGGCGCCCGCGTCAAGGTCACGGAAGTCGACCCGATCTGCGCGCTGCAGGCTGCCATGGACGGTTTTGAAGTCGTCGCCCTGGAAGACGTCGTCGCTTCCGCCGACATCTTCATCACCACGACCGGCAACAAGGACGTCATCCGCATCGAGCATATGCGCGAGATGAAGGACATGGCGATCGTCGGCAATATCGGCCATTTCGACAACGAGATCCAGGTTGCGGCTCTGAAGAACCTCAAGTGGACCAACGTCAAGCCGCAGGTCGACATCATCGAGTTCCCCAAGGGCAACCGCATGATCCTTCTGTCGGAAGGCCGCCTCTTGAACCTCGGCAACGCCACCGGCCACCCGTCCTTCGTGATGTCCGCCTCGTTCACCAACCAGACCCTGGCGCAGATCGAGCTGTTCACCAAGGAAGGCGAGTACAAGAACGACGTCTACATCCTGCCGAAGCACCTCGACGAGAAGGTCGCCCGTCTGCACCTCGCCAAGCTCGGCGTGAAGCTGTCGGAACTTTCTGAAGAGCAGGCCGCCTATATCGGCGTGTCGCAGCAGGGTCCGTTCAAGGCCGAACACTACCGCTACTAATCCCTAGCCGGTTAATCCACAACATCTTGTAGCCGCAGCCTTGACAAAGGCTGCGGCTTCTTTTTTGGCCGAAAGCCTTCCCGCAAAATGCCCCGCCGAGTATTGTTTGAGACTTGATTCGCACCTGCTCGGGGCAAGGTGCGGATGGTATGTCTTGTCGATGAGCGGCAATTGGACGGAGACAGACCGGTCATGTCGGTAAAAATAACGAGCCTGCACCAGCAGGCCGATCCATATTGCGGTGGCATCGAAGAACAGACTTCGGCTTGCCGGGAGATGCCTGCGCGGCAGACTGTGGGACGGCATAGCCGGGCCCTGGCCTTCATGCGTGGCTGCCTTTCGGGCACGTGGCTGTCGGGAACCCGTGCGTGCGGCTTCGCACTGACGGGCGGCCTCTTCTCGGCCACGGCCTATCCTGCCTTGGCGCAAACGGGCATCCAGGCAGGCACGCGCAGCGCAAAGCTGTTCACCTCGGCGGAAGTCGCGGTCGCATCGCTCGTCGTCGGCGCGCTCGGCGCAGCCCTTCTCGCTGCCGTCTGGCTGGTGCGCCAGAAGGGCAATATCGAGGTTCAGAGCAAGGAAATGCGCAGCGCGCTTTCCGACGCCAACCAGAAGATTTCGAAATACCAGGCGCTGATCGCCGACAAGAACCGCCGGATCGTGATCTGGGAAGGCGGTCCGTCGCGGCTTGAACTGCGGCCGGAGCTTCTCGGCCAATTGCCGCCGGAAACCGGCGCGCCGCAGGACGACCGCGAGTTTCTCGCCTTCGGCCGCTGGCTGCGGCCCTCGTCTGCCGGCACGCTGGAACACGCGATCGAATATCTGCGCAGCGAAGCGCGCAGCTTCGACATGGTGGTCGAGACCCATCGCGACGAGATTTTGGAAGTGCAGGGCCGGGTTTCGGGCGGCAAGGCCTTCGTGCGCTTCATCGCGCTCAACAACCTGCGTGCGGAACTCGCAGAACTGAAGATCGAGCGCGAGCGACTGACCCATTCCATCTCGATGTTCCAGTCGCTGCTCGACGCCGTCGACCAGCCCGTCTGGCAGCGTGACGGCCAGGGCAAGCTTGCCTGGGTGAACCATGCCTATGGCGATGCCGTTGAAGCATCGAACCCGCAAAAGGCCGTGGAAGAGGGACGCGAGTTCCTCGGCATGATCGCGCGCGAAAAGATCAAGGCGACGGCAACGGCCATGTCGCCCTTCCACGACCGGATTTCCACCGTGGCGCGCGGCGACCGGGCGATGTTCGACGTCGTCGATGTGGTGACACCGGGCGGCACGATCGGCATGGCGATCGATGTTTCGGAGGCAGACACGATCCGCGAAGAACTGAAGCGGACGCTGAAAAGCCATGCGGAGACGCTGGACCATCTGGCGACGCCGGTCGCGATCTTCGACGGCAAGCGCCGCCTGCAATTCTACAACCAGGCTTTCGTGCAGCTATGGGATTTCTCCCTGCCGTTCCTGGAATCGCATCCCGACCATAGCGAGCTTCTCGACAAGCTGCGCGCCAATGGCAAATTGCCGGAACAGCTGAACTGGCGCAGCTGGAAGGATGGCGCGCTTGCCATCTACCAGTCGCTCGATACCAGAACCGATGTCTGGCATCTGCCGAACGGGCAGACGCTCAGGGTCATCGCCACCGCGCATCCGCAGGGCGGCGCCACCTGGGTGTTCGAAAACCTCACCGAACAGGTGGATCTGGAAACCCGCTACAATACGCTGGTGCAGGTGCAGGGCGAGACGATCGACCACCTGTCGGAAGGTGTGGCGGTGTTCGGCCCCGATGGCCGTATCCGGCTTTCCAACCCGGCTTTCCGGGCGCTCTGGGGCATTACCGCCGAACAGGCGAAGCCCGAGACCCATATCAAGGCGATCGAGGCTGCCTGCGCGCCTTCCTACGACAAGCCGGATGGCTGGCGCCGTTTCGGCCAGATGCTGACGGCTTTCGACGACGAACGGCCGTCGCTACAGGGCACGTTCGAACTCTATTCCGGCCTCATCCTCGACTATGCGCTGACACCGCTGCCGAATGCGCAGACGATGCTGACCTTCGTCGACATGACGGCCAGCGCACGCGCCGAACGGGCGCTCAAGGAAAAGAACGAGGCCTTGCAGAAGGCCGACGAGATCAAGAACGATTTTGTCCAGCACGTTTCCTACGAGCTGCGCTCGCCGCTCACCAATATCATCGGCTTCACGGATCTCCTCAAGACGCCGGGGCTCGGCACGCTCAACGAGCGGCAGGCGGAGTATATCGACCATATCTCCACCTCGTCCTCCGTGCTTCTGACGATCGTCAACGACATTCTCGATCTCGCGACCGTCGATGCCGGGATCATGGAACTGCAATATTCGGAAATGTCGGTCGATGATCTCATCGACGATGTTTCCATGCAGATTGCCGACCGGCTGCAGGAAAACAGCGTGACGCTGGAAATCACCGCGCCGAGCGGACTTGGCACGATCGTGGCCGACCAGCAGCGGCTGAAGCAGATCCTGCTGAAACTCCTGACCAATGCTGCGAATTTCGCGCCAGAGGGATCGATGATCACCCTCACCTGCCGCCGCAACGAGACGGATGTGTTCTTCTCCGTGCGCGACAGGGGTCCGGGCATTCCGCCGGAGATGCTGAAGGCGGTGTTCGATCGCTTCTCGTCGAATTCCAAGGGCGGCAAGCGCAGCGGCGCAGGGCTTGGCCTCTCGATCGTCGAAAGCTTCGTCACCCTGCATCACGGCGAGGTCAGCATAGACAGCCGCGCCGGCGAAGGCACCACCGTCACCTGCCGCATTCCAAGCGGCCAGGGCGCCCATTCCGTCGCCGCAGAATGAGGCGCCGCCTATGACTGCCCGCTCCTCGCTCACCGTTCATCTTCAGGGTGAGGCCGAGACCATCAGGCTCGGCGAGGATCTGGCGCTGGCGCTCGGCGTCGGCGACTGTCTGGCGCTGTCGGGCGATCTCGGGGCCGGCAAATCGACGCTGGCGCGGGCGCTTCTGCGCGCACTCGCCGACGACCCGGATCTCGAAGTGCCGAGCCCGACGTTTACGCTGGTGCAGGCCTACGAGCTGCGCATTCCCGCCGCCCATTTCGACCTCTACCGGCTGGCGGACTCTTCCGAACTCGACGAACTCGGCTTCGACGAGGCCCTTACCAACGGCATCTGCCTGGTGGAATGGCCCGAAATGGCCGAGGAACGTTTACCGGAGAACCGGATCACGCTTCGTCTCGACCACGACGGCCAGGGCCGGAAAGCCATGATCACCGCCGATGATGGCAAGATCAGCCGGATATGCCGGGTGCTTGCCATCCGCGACTTTCTCGTCGCCCACGGACTTGCCGATGCGACGCGCCGTTTCCTCACCGGTGACGCCTCGACGCGGGCCTACGAGAAAATCCACGCCGCAGACGGCTCGACACTGATCCTGATGGACTGGCCGCCGCTTCCCGAGGGACCGGCGGTGCTCGACGGCAAACCCTATCCCAAGGTGGCGCATCTGGCGGAAGACGCCCGCCCCTTCGTGGCGATTTCAGATTATCTCATCGGCCTCGGGCTTGTTGCGCCAAGAGTGTTTCACGTGAACTACGGGGCCGGCATTCTTCTCACCGAGGATCTCGGCTCCGAGGGCATTCTCGATGACGAGGGTCAGCCGATCCCGGCGCGCTATCGCGAGACCGCCGCCTGCCTTGCCTTTCTGCATGGCCAGAAGATGGCGCGCGACCTTCCGGTGCGCTGCGATATCAGGCCGCTCGGTCCGCATCGCATCCCGGATTTCGATCCGACCGCGATGAAGATGGAAGCGCGGCTCCTCCTCGACTGGCATCTGCCGTGGAAGCGCGGCAAGGAAGCCGGCGGAGAGGAACGACAGGCCTATCTGGCGATCTGGGACGGGCTGATCGGCGAACTCGCCGACGCCGAAACGCATATCCTCCTGCGCGACCTGCATTCGCCGAATGTCATCTGGCAGGATAGCGAACAGGGTGTGCGGCAGGTCGGCCTCATCGATTTTCAGGACGCGATGATCGGGCCGACGGCTTACGACCTCGCCTCGCTGATACAGGATGCCCGTGTGGATATTCCAGACGAGCTCGCCGGCGATATGATGGCGGACTATCTGGCGCTTCGCCGCACTTCTCCCGGTTTCGACGAACAAAAGTTCGAAAAGGCCTTTGCGATCATGGCGGCGCAGCGCAATTGCAAGCTGGCCGGCCTCTGGGTGCGGCTGAAGAGCCGCGACGGCAAGCCGGGTTACATGAAGCACATGCCGCGGACACTCAAAAACCTCGAGATCGCGCTTCGACATGCGGCGCTTGCCCCCTTGCGCGAATGGTGCGAGACGGCTGGTGTAGAGTTTTCCGAATCATAAGTTGCGCCATCGATGACAATCAAAGACGCCATGGTGCTTGCCGCTGGTCTTGGCACACGGTTGCGGCCGATCACCGATACGATGCCGAAGCCGCTGGTGCCGGTCGCCGGCAAGCCGATGATCGACTATACGCTGGATGCGCTTAAGCAAGCCGGCGTCGAGCGGGCGGTCGTCAATGTCCACCATTTCGCCGACCAGATGGAAGCGCATCTGAAATCCTATGACGGGCTCGACATCCTGATTTCCGACGAGCGCGACGGGCTGATGAACAATGGCGGGGGTATCGTCAAAGGGCTGAAACAGCTTGGCCGCGACACCATCTTCGTGATGAATGCCGACCTCTTCTGGGTGGGCGAGACACCGGGCGAACCGGGCAATCTCGAAAAGCTTTCCACCTTCTTCGACCCCGAAACGATGGACATGGCGATGCTCTGCGTGCGGATGGAACACACGACCGGGCATAACAATGTCAATGATTTCAGCCTCGATGCCGATGGCAAATTGATGCGCTTTCGCGACGATCCGTCCAATCCGATCGTCTATGCCGGCGCCTTTGCGATGAAGCCGGAATTTCTCGACGACGCACCGGACGATGCCTTCAACATCAACATCTATTTCGACAAGGCGATTGCCAGGGGCCGGCTCTTCGGCATGATGATGTCAGGCGAATGGATCACCGTCGGCACGCCGGAGGCCCTGCCTCAGGCCGAAGCGGTGATCGCCCGGCACCGGCGATAAGCATACCCGCTGAAACCGCGGGAAGACCGCTGCGCCCTTTTCGCAGCAATGACAGCAAACCGAAAGGCAGACGCAATGGTTCGGCACAAGCGGATCTTTTCCATTCCGCCCGGCGCGCCCTTTCTGAAGACGCTGGCGGCGGCCCTGCTCGACGGGCGGCTGAACGATGCCTTCCGCTATGATCCCGACGATGCGCTGTCGCTCTCGACCGTGACCATCTTCGTGCCGACGCGGCGTTCGGCGCGTGTGCTGCGCTCGGAATTCGTCGATCTTCTCGGCGGCCGCTCGGCCATTCTCCCGGTCATCCGGCCGCTCGGCGAAACCGATGACGACAGCGGCTACTTCGATCTCGTCGCGCCGGAAGAGATGGATCTGGCGCTACCGATCGGGGCTACGTCGCGGCTCTTGGAACTTGCGCGGCTGATCCTCGCCTGGCGCAACCAGCTGCCGAAAGTCGTGCTCGACATCCATACGGAAAGCCCGCTGGTTGCCCCTGCAAGCCCGGCCGATGCCGTGTGGCTGGCGCGGGCGCTGGCGGAACTGATCGATTCCATCGAGACCGAAGAGCGCGACTGGACGGATCTCGACAATCTCCAGACCGGCGAACATGCGCTTTGGTGGCAACTGACAGCCGAGTTCCTGAAGATCGCCAGCGCGTTTTGGCCGACACGGCTGGAAGAGCTGCGCCGTTCCTCGCCTGCCCGTCACCGCGCTGCCATCCTGCGGGGCGAGATGCGTCGGATCATGACCAGGGATCATCGCGGGCCGGTGATCGTCGCCGGTTCGACCGGCTCGGTGCCGGCCGCCGCCGACCTGATTGCGGCGATTGCCGATCTCGACAATGGCACTGTCGTGCTTCCCGGCCTCGACCTCACCATGCCTGACGATCAATGGGCGATGCTGGAGGATGACGGCTTTCTCGGCCGGCCGGACCCGGCGAGCCGCAGCCATCCGCAATTCGGCCTCAACCGGCTGATGAAGAAGATGGGCGTCGAGCGCGACGAGGTCGTCTCGCTCGCCACGGTATCGGACGCCATCGATTTTCGTGCCGAGACGTTTTCGCAGGCGCTGGTGCCGGCAGCGGCCACCGATGGCTGGACGCGCTGGCGGCAGGATCACGATCCGGCGCAGCTCTCATCCGCCTTTGCCGATGTGAGCCTGATCAAGGCCGCCAACGAGCGGGAAGAGGCCGTCGCCATCGCCATTGCGCTCAGGCTCGCGCTGGAAGATCCGGGCGAAAGCGGCGGACAGGCGCGCGCAGCGCTGATCACCCCCGATCGCGCGCTTGCAAGGCGCGTGACGGCGGAACTGGCGCGTTTCGGCATTCTTGCCGACGACACCGCCGGTGCACCGCTTTCCGGCACGCCGCAGGGCGGGCTCACGCAATTGCTTCTCGAAGCCACGCTTCGGCCGGGCGACCCGGTCGCGATCGTCGGGCTATTGAAACATCCGCTGCTGCGCTGCGGGCTCGCCGAGGCTGATTACATCGTCGCTGTCGAGGCTCTGGAAGTGCTGGCGCTGCGCGGCGGCGTGGGCGAGATGGATATTTCGCTTCTGGAGCCGACCCTCGACGAGCGATTGGCGAGCCACGAAAACGACCGGCACATGCCGCGCTGGCGGCAATCGCTGCCGGAGGATGCGATTGGCCGGGCCAAGGATCTCGCGACGCGGATCACCCGCGCCGTCGAGCCGCTGGTCGGCATGCTGGTGCGCACGGTGCCCGGCGAACGCGGCTTTTCCACGCGGTTGCCGCTCTCCGACTGGGCCACGCGCACCGGCCGGGTGCTCGAAGCGCTGTGTGTGGACGAGCGGGGCGATCTGGCGCTGCTCTGGTCCGGCGGCGCGGGCGAGCGGCTCTCCTCGCTTCTCTCCGAGATCATCGAGACAGAAGGGCAGATGGAGGCCGACGGGCCGCAATGGATCGATATCGTCATGGCGCTGACGACCGGCGAAGCGGTGAAACCGCGCTCGCTTTCCAATCCCCGCGTCTTCATCTTCGGCACGCTGGAAGCCCGGTTGCAGCGGGTCGATACGATGATCATCGGCGGATTGAACGAGGGATCGTGGCCCGGCCAGACGGTCAACAATCCGTTCCTGTCCCGCTCGATGAAGGGCGATATGGGGCTGGAGCCGCCGGAGCGGCGGATCGGCCAGGTAGCGCATGATTACCAGATGGCCTGCGGCAGCCCGAAGCTGATCCTGTCGCGCTCGATGCGGCAAGGATCGACCCCGACCGTCGCCTCGCGCTGGCTGCAACGGCTGCTGGCGCTCGGCGGACAGGATTTCGAGCGGCAGCTTGCGGCGCGCGGCGAGAATTTTCGCCGGTGGGCGACCGATATCGATAGCGGCGCGCGACAGGAGATGGCCAAGCGCCCTGCCCCGAAGCCGCCGGCTGAGCTGCAACCGGTGCGCTATTCCTTCAGCGAGGTGGGCAAGCTGCGCCGCGACCCCTATGCGATCCACGCCAGGCGCATCCTGAAGCTCGACCCCGTCGATCCGTTCAACCGCGATCCCGGCGCTTCCGAGCGCGGCACGCTCTATCACGCCATTATCGACCGCTACACGAAGGAAGGCCACAAGCCGGGCACGCCGATATCCCGCGAGGCGATGGAGCGGATCACCGAAGAACTCTTCGATGCCGAGCTTCTGCCCGCCCATATCGACCGTGTCTGGCGGCCACGCTTCCAGGACGTTGCGCGCGCCTTTCTTGTCTGGGAAGAGCGGCGGGCCAGCGATATCCGCCAGACGCTGACGGAAGCCGGTGCCGGGTTCGAGGTGCCGGAGGCCGGTATCCGCGTTACCGGCATTGCCGACCGGATCGATATTCTCGGCAGCGGCGAGGCGGATATCATCGACTACAAGACAGGCCTCAGCCCCACCGTGTCGCAGGCCCGCGCGCTGCTCGATCCACAGCTGGCGCTGGAAGCCGCGGCGCTTGCCAATGGCGCGTTCCGCGATGTGGGCCCGCGCACGGCTGCGAACCTCATTTACGTCAGGCTTCGGCCCGGCGACCGGTTCCGCTCCGAACCGGTCAATAACGAGGGGTCGCGCGGCGCCAACACGAAATCCGCCTTCGACCTTGCCGGCGAGGCGATGGAACAGCTCACCCGTTTCGTCATCACGCTTCGGGAAGGCAGGGCCGGCTTTGCCTCGCGCATCGTGCCCTTCGCGCAAGGGGACTTTGGCGGCGAATACGATCATCTGGCGCGGGTGGCCGAATGGTCGACCGCAGACGACGACGATGGTGGTGATGGCGGCGATGCGGGCGGTGACGAATGATGGACGATCCGATGACCGATAACGATCTGGCAGATATGATCGATGATGCGCTGCCCTCCGGCGACGATCCGAAAAAGCTGATCGACTGGACGACCGAGCGGCAATCGCTGGCCTCGGATCCCGACAGTTCGGCCTGGGTTTCGGCCAATGCCGGCTCCGGCAAGACGCATGTGCTGACCCAGCGCGTCATCCGGCTGCTGCTCGCTGGCTGCCGGCCGGCCGCGATCCTCTGCCTCACCTATACGAAGGCTGCCGCGTCGGAAATGTCGAACCGCGTCTTCCAGCGGCTGTCGGAATGGACGGTTCTTTCCGATGAGGCGTTGCGCCTCCGGATCGAAACGATCGAGGGCGCAGTGCCCGACCGGGCGAAAATCGCCGAGGCGCGGCGGCTGTTTGCCAAGGCCTTGGAAACGCCCGGCGGCCTGAAGATCCAGACCATCCACGCCTTTTGCGAGGCGCTGCTGCACCAGTTTCCGCTGGAGGCCAATGTCGCGGGGCATTTTTCCGTGCTCGACGATCGCGCGGCAACAGCGCTGCTTGCCGAAGCGCGGCGCTCGCTTTTAACCGCGACCTCTGCCGAAGACGAGGCGGATCTGGCGGAAGCCTTCGCCCATGTTCTCGATCTCGGTGACGAATTCGGATTGGAGACGCTGCTTTCCGACATCGTTTCCAACCGCACCGCGATCCGCCGCTTCACCGACCATGCCGACAGGCACGGCGGCATCGGCCCGGCGTTGAGGGAGCGGCTCGGGATCGGCGCTGCCGAGACCGAGGAGACGGTTGCGGCAAACTACTGGCCGCTGCCCGGCCTGCAGGGATTGACGCTCGACCTCTTCCTGTCGCTTGCCGACCAGAAGGGTGGCTCCAAGGTGACGGAGGTCGCCTATGGCCTGCGGCTTGCGGCCAGGGAACCGGACGCGATGGCGCGTGCCAAAATTCTCGATGGCGTGTTCATGACCAGCACCGGCAAGCCGAAGGCTGACAGCTCGATCATCGCAAAGGCCATGCTGACGGCGGCACCCGACCTGATCGACGCCGTGGCGGAGGCGCGCGACCATATCGTCGAGGCCCGAGACCGGCTGCGGCTTCTCAAGATGTTTTCGGCGACGAAGGCGGCTCTGACTTTGGCCGAGAGGCTGAACGAGGATTACGAGGCGCTGAAAAGACGCCGCAGCCTGCTCGATTTCGAAGACCTGATCGCCCGCACCGCCGATCTTCTGACCCGCGACGGCGTGGGCGCCTGGGTGCATTACAAGCTCGATCAGGGGATCGACCATATTCTCGTCGACGAGGCGCAGGATACGAGCCCGATCCAGTGGACCGTCATCAAGTCGCTGGCGGAAGACTTTTTCTCCGGCGACAGCGCAAGGCCGGTGCGGCGGACGATCTTTGCCGTGGGCGACGAGAAACAGTCGATCTATTCCTTCCAGGGTGCAAGGCCCGAACGGTTCGAGGAGGAGCGGGCGCAGACCGAGCGGCAGGTGCGCGGCAGCGGCCAAAAGTTCCACCGGGTAAGACTTCCCCTCTCCTTCCGCTCGACCGTCGATGTGCTTGCCGCCGTCGACCAGGTGTTTTCCGTCGATGCCAATGCGCGCGGCGTGAGCAAGGAGGCGGTGGAGCATCGCTCCAACCGCATCGGCCATCCCGGCGCCGTCGATCTCTGGCAGACGATCGCGCCAGATATCGCCGAAAAGGAAGAGGACTGGACGGCGCCTTTCGATGCGACGCCCGACAAGGCGCCAGCCGCGATCCTTGCGCAGCGCATCGCCAACCGCATCGCCGAGATGATCACCAGCGAGACGATCATCGAGAAGAACCTGCGACGGCCGATCGAGCCGGGCGACATTCTGGTTCTGGTGCGCAAGCGCGACGCTTTCGTCAATGCGCTGACACGGGCCCTGAAGGCGCGCAAGACCGCCATTCCCGTTGCCGGTGCCGACCGCTTGCGGCTGACCAGCCATATCGCGGTGCAGGATCTTCTGGCGATCGGGCGGTTCCTGCTTCTGCCGCAGGACGATCTTTCGTTGTCTGCCCTATTGAAAAGCCCGCTCTTCAACCTCACCGACGAGGACCTGATCGAGATTGCCGCCTATCGCAGCGAGGAGACGAGCGTCTGGGCGCGGCTGCGGGTGCTTTCCGAAGAAGATGGCTCACGCTTTGCCGATGCGGCCAAGCGGCTCGGGCAGCTTGTCGTTTTGGCGCGGGAATTGAGCCCGCATGATCTCTATGCCCGTATTCTCGGGCCGCTCGGCGGGCGCCGAAAATTTCTCGGCCGGCTGGGCAGCGAGGCGGGCGACATTCTCGACGAGTTCCTGACCTTCGCGATGGACCACGAGACGAGCGGGCTTCCCGGCCTGCAGGCTTTCGTCTCCACCCTGGAAATGGAATCGCCCGAGGTGAAGCGCGAGCAGGATGGCGGGCGCAACGAGGTGCGGATCATGACCGTGCATGCCTCGAAAGGGCTCGAGGCGCCGGTCGTCTTCCTCGTCGACAGCGGTTCGAAAGCTTTCGTTTCCTCGCATGTGCCGAAATTCCGGCTGTTGCGCGTCGGCGCGCAGGATGTGCCGGCATGGGTGCCGGGGAGCGGGCTTTCCAATGCGCTGACACAGGCGGACGACGCGCGGCTGAAAACGTCAACGGAAGAAGAATATCGCCGGCTTCTCTATGTGGGCATGACGCGGGCGGCCGATCACCTTGTTGTCTGCGGCTATCGCGGCGTGCGTGAAAACCCGGAAACATGGCAGCAGATGATCGCATCCGCGCTGGCGCTCGATGGCGAGCGGGCGACGGCGACGACGTTTACCGGCCCCGGCGATGAATGGCAGGGGCTCACATGGCGGATGCCCTTCGTGCCGAAAAAAATCGAGAGCGTCGAGCGAAAGCCTGATGGCGCCGGGAAAGACATCGGCGATGGTGACGAGGAGGCCGCGTCCGGTGCGCAGGCGGTTGCGCCGACTGGCGAAAGGGCTGCGTTCGATGGCAGGGCCGCTGCATCCGCTGGCGACGGGGCTGGCTCTGCCCTGCCCGCGTCCTCTCCGGCCTCTGCGGCCTCGCCTCACTCCTCCCTGCCCGCTGCGCTCTTCCGGCCGCTACCGCCGTCGATCTCGCTGCCGCGGCCGCTCAGCCCGTCCGGCGCCGGCATGATGATCGATGACGATGCCGACGACCAGATCGTCACGTCGCCGCTGTTCGGCGACAAGGAAAAGGCCGGGCTTGCGCTGCAGAAGGGCCGGCTGGTGCACCGGATGCTGCAGATGCTCGTCGATTTCCCGTCGTCCGAGCGCGAGGGTGCGGCACGGCGCTATGCCGAGCGGGCCGCACGCTTCTGGCCGGTGGTGCATCGCGAGGCGCTTGTCCGCAACGTTCTGGCGGTGCTGGCGCATCCCTTTCTCGCCCCCGTCTATGGCGGGCAGAGCGAGGCGGAGGTCTCGATCATGGGCACGATTGCGATCGGGGCCCAGGATTTTGCGATTTCCGGCCGGATCGACCGGTTGGCGGTGCTCGACGACCGGGTCGTGATCGTCGATTACAAGACCAATCGCTTTCCGCCCGATGATGCGGACCAGGCACCGCTTGCCCACCGGGCGCAGATGGCGATCTATCGCGAGATCCTTGCACCGCTTTATCCGGGCCGGACGATCGACTGCGTGCTCGTCTATACGGAGACCGCGACTATCCTGAGGCTTCAAGAAGAACTTCTTGTCCGCTCGCTTGCGGAACTCAAAACAAAGTGAGAAGACAAAGTCACATGCCGGGCATTGAAATGCGTCGCTGCCGGTCTCACATTTATCCCAACACGAATCGTCAAGGAGAGCCCGATGGCTACCGTCAAAGTCGATATTACCAATTTCCAGGCGGAAGTTCTTGAATCCGCCGAGCCCGTCGTCGTCGATTTCTGGGCCGAATGGTGCGGCCCGTGCAAGATGATCGCTCCGAGCCTCGAAGAGATCTCGACCGAACTCGCAGGCAAGGTGAAGGTCGCCAAGCTCAACATCGACGAGAACCCGGAATTGGCCGCCCAGTTCGGCGTCCGCTCGATCCCGACGCTCGCCATCTTCAAGGGCGGCGAAGTGGCCGATATCTCGGTCGGCGCCAAGCCGAAGACCGCCCTTTCGGCCTGGATCTCCAGCGCCGCCTGATTTTCGTTTCACGTGAATCCAAAAAGCCCGGCTGATCGATCAGCCGGGCTTTTTCGTTGGGTTCAAGCCACACTGTCTCAGGTCCAATGTCTCAGGTCGGCGGGGTGCCGTTGTCGGTGAGAACATTGCCGGCGAAATAGAGGGAGCCACCGATCAGGATGCGCGGCGGGCCGGCGCCTTCCGGCTGGCGGCGGGAGATTTCCTCCAGCGCCTCGATGGTGGAACTTACCGGTTCTGCGACAAGGCCGGCGTCATAGGCGGCATTGGCGAGCACGACCGGATCGAGGCCCGCTTCGCTGTCGCGGATCCTGACCGTGAAGACATGTTCGGCAAGATCGGCAAAGGCGCGGAAATAGCCGACCGGATCCTTGGTGTTGATCATGCCGGTGACGAGATAGAGCGGCCGGGGCTGGCGTTCCTCGAAAGCGGCCATGGCTTCCGCGATCGCTTCGCCGCCGGCCGGGTTGTGGCCGCCGTCGAGCCAGATCTCGGCACCTTCCGGCGCATGCTGGAGAAGCTTTCCCTCGGTCAATTTCTGCAGGCGGGCCGGCCATTCGACCGTTTCCATCGCCTTTTCCATCATCTCGTCGGTGACGGTGAAACCGGCGGCCTTCACCGCGCGGATGGCGGCGGCGGCATTGGCATATTGATGGCGGCCGGGAAGACGCGGCAGCGGCAGATCGTGCAGACCATCCTCATCCTGATAGACGAGCCGGCCGAATTCCTCATGGGCGGAAAAATCCTGGGCGTAGACGGCGAAGGGGCAGCCAAGACGTTCGGCGGTCGAGATCAGCACCTCGCGGGCGGCATCGAATTCCTGCTGGCCGATGACGACGGGACGGCCGCGCTTCATGATACCGGCCTTTTCGGCGGCGATCAGTTCCACCTTGTCGCCGAGATAGGCCTGATGATCGAGCGCGATCGGCATGATGACCGAGACGGCGGGGTTCGCAATGACATTGGTCGCATCGAAACGGCCGCCGAGCCCGACTTCCAGCACAACGGCATCGGCCGGTTGTTCGGAAAAGAGCATGAATGTGGCTGCGGTCAGGATCTCGAAAACGGTGATCGGCTGGCCGGCATTGGCGTCGGCGATGCGGCGCAGGACGTCGGTGAGCATCGCGTCTTCCACGAGACGGCTGCGGCCGCCCTTCACCCCTATCCTGTAACGCTCGTGCCAGTTGACCAGATGCGGCGAGGTGTGGACATGAGTGGCATAACCGCCGGCTTCGAGAAGCGCGCGGCAAAACGCGGTCGTCGAGCCCTTGCCGTTGGTGCCGGCCACATGGATGACCGGCGGCATGTTCAGATGCGGATTGCCGAGAACCGCAAGAAGCCGCGTGATGCGGTCGAGCGAGAGGTCGAACCCTTTCGGGTGAAGGGTCATCAGCCGCTCGATCTCGCGTTCGGCTTCACTCGTCACGGGGCCGTTCTTCGTCGTCATCCCGCACTCCGTCTCTCGATGGCCTGCGAGCATTCTCGCCTTTCTTCGAAACGCGAGAATGCTCGATCTCATTGTTTCTACGCAATTCCAGCCGCAAAACCGGTTTCCACGTCTGCTGGAATTGCTTCCATGACTGCTGATACCGTCACCGGCGCATTACAGGCCATGCGCCGGGAAGGCGCATGGCAATTTCAGGATCAGGCGTTGGCCAATGCCGGCAGGGCGACCAGCTCTTCGGCCGGCGCCTTGGTCAGCATCTTCAGGATACGGGCAAGCGTCGAGGGCAGGTCATGGCGCTTGACGACCATGTCGATCATGCCATGCTCCAGGAGATATTCCGCCGTCTGGAAACCTTCCGGCAGTTTCTCACGCAGGGTCTGCTCGATGACGCGCTTGCCGGCAAAGCCGATCTCGGCGCCCGGCTCGGCAATGTGGACATCGCCCAGCATGGCGTAGGAGGCGGTGACGCCACCGGTGGTCGGGTTGGTCAGGACGACGATATAGGGCAGGCCTGCCTCGCGCAGCATGTCGACCGCGACCGTGGTGCGCGGCAGCTGCATCAGCGAGAGAATGCCTTCCTGCATGCGGGCGCCGCCCGATGCCGGGAAGATGACGAGCGGGCATTTTTCCTTCAGGGCACGCTCGCAGGCCTTCACGATCGCCTCGCCGGCAGCCATGCCAAGCGAGCCGCCGATGAAGTTGAACTCGTGGACGACCGCGACAAGCTTCAGGCCCTGGACGGTGCCGAGGCCGGCAAGGATCGTGTCCTCCTGCTCGGTCTTCAGACGACTGTCCTTCAGGCGGTCGGCATAGCGCTTCGAATCGCGGAACTTCAGCGGGTCCTGGGCGACCTTCGGCTGGGCTAAGGCCTCGTATTCATTGCCGTCAAAGAGGTCCTTCAGGCGCGCCTTGGCCGGCATCTTCATATGGAAGCCGGAGGCGGGGATGACCCATTTGTTGTCTTCCAGATCCTTGTGGAAGACCATTTCACCGGTTTCCGGGCATTTGATCCAGAGATTTTCCGGCACCTCGCGGCGGCCGAGCATGGAATTGATACGCGGCCGGACGTAATTGGTGATCCAGTTCACTTGGCGTACTCCGTCTTGAAAGTCTTCTTGAGCCCTAATGTGGGCCTGTTATTCGGCGGCAACAAGGCGTGCGGCGCGTATGCCGGTTGCCAGACCGCTGACAAAGGTGACGACCGACTGCACCGTATCAGCGGTCGCATGGCCATTGTTATCGAGCGAGGTCGCCACCTGGTTGACGATCGCCGTGCCGACGACAACGCCATCGGCAGAGGCGCCAATCAGGCGGGCGTGTTCGGCCGTCTTGACGCCGAAGCCGACGCAGACAGGCAGATCGGTGGAGGCCTTGATACGGGCGACCGCATCGGCAATCTTCGTCGTATCGGGCAAGGCCGAGCCGGTGATGCCGGTCATCGAGACGTAATAGACGAAACCGGACGAGTTATCGAGAACCTTGGGCAGGCGCTTGGCATCGGTCGTCGGGGTCGTCAGCCGGATGAAGTTGATATCGCGCTTGCGGGCCGGAATGCAGAGCTCGTCATCCATCTCGGCCGGGAGATCGACGATGATCAGGCCATCGAGACCGGCTTCGAGCGCCTCGTCGAGAAACTTTTCAACGCCGTAGATATAGATGGGGTTGTAGTACCCCATCAGGACGATCGGGGTCGTATCGTCCTGTTTACGGAAATCACGGACCATCTGGATGGTCTTTCCCAGCGAATGGCCGGCTTTCAGCGCCCGCTGGCCGGCAAGCTGGATTGCCGGGCCATCGGCCATCGGATCGGAAAACGGCGCGCCAAGCTCGATGACATCGGCACCGGCTGCGGGAAGCGCCTTCATGATCTCAAGCGAGGTATCGTAATCGGGATCGCCGCCCATGAAATAGGTGACGAGCGCCGGACGGCCTTCGGCCTTCAACGCTTCGAATTTTCTGTCCATACGAGCGGTCATGATCAGAGCCCCATTCCGAGAATCTTGCCGACGGTGAAGATGTCCTTGTCTCCGCGGCCGGAGAGGTTCATCACGATGATCTGGTCCTTGCCCATTTTCGGCGCGCGCTTGATGACTTCGGCAATCGCGTGGCTCGGTTCGAGGGCCGGAATGATGCCTTCGAGCCTGGTCAGGAGCTGGAAGGCTTCGAGCGCCTCGTCATCCATGATCGGCACGTATTCGACACGGCCGATATCATTCAGATAGCTGTGTTCCGGGCCGATGCCGGGATAATCGAGGCCGGCGGAAATCGAGTGGCCCTCGAGGATCTGGCCGTCGCCATCCTGCAACAGGTAGGTGCGGTTGCCGTGCAGCACGCCCGGCGAACCGGCGGTGATCGAGGCGCAGTGCTCGTTGCCGTCGAGGCCATGACCGCCGGCTTCAACGCCGACGATCTTGACGCTCTCGTCATCGAGGAAGGGATGGAAGATGCCGATGGCGTTCGAACCGCCGCCGACGGCGGCGATGACGAGATCCGGCAGACGGCCTTCGGCTTCCAGGATCTGCTCGCGCGCCTCGCGGCCGATGACGGCCTGCAGGTCGCGGACCATTTCCGGATAGGGATGCGGGCCGGCCGCCGTGCCGATCAGATAATAGGTGTCGTCGACATTGGTGACCCAGTCACGCAGCGCCTCGTTCATGGCATCCTTCAAGGTGCCCGAACCGGCAGTGACCGCCTTCACTTCGGCGCCCAGGAGCTTCATGCGAAAAACGTTCGGCGCCTGGCGCTCGACATCGGTCGCGCCCATGTAGACGATGCAGGGCAGGCCGAAGCGGGCCGCGACAGTTGCCGAGGCGACGCCGTGCTGGCCGGCACCGGTTTCGGCTATGATGCGGGTCTTGCCCATGCGCTTGGCCAGAAGGATCTGGCCGATGCAATTGTTGATCTTGTGCGAGCCGGTGTGGTTCAGCTCTTCGCGCTTGAAATAGATCTTTGCGCCGCCGAGATGTTCGGTCAGGCGTTCGGCGAAATACAGCGGGCTCGGGCGACCGACATAATGGGTGCCGAGATCGGCCAGCTGCTTCTGGAACTCGGGATCGTTCTTGGCCTTGTCCCACTCTTCCTGCAGATCGAGGATCAGCGGCATCAGCGTTTCGGCAACGAAGCGTCCGCCGAAAATGCCGAAACGTCCGTCCTCGTCAGGGCCGGAGCGGAAGGAATTGGGTTTTGGTGTGTCGTTCACGCTTTAGCTCCCTTGGCGCCCTTTGCCTTCGCCGCAGCGACGGCATCGAAGAACGCGTCGATCATTCCAAGATCCTTGATGCCCGGCGCGCTTTCCACGCCGGAGGATATATCGATACCGCTTGCCCGCGTCGATGCGAGTGCGCAAGCGACATTATCCTTGTTCAATCCTCCGGAAAGCATGTAATCCACGCTTGCGTCAAGCGAGGCCATGACCTTCCAGTCGAAGGAGATACCATTGCCGCCGGGCAAATCTGCCCCCTTGGGCGCCTTCGTATCGAAGAGAAAACGATCGGCAACGCCGATATAGCTGTCGACCCGGTCCAGATCGCCTGCGTCCTTGACGGAAAACACCTTCATGACCGGCAGGCCGTAGAGCGCCTTGATATGGAGGATGCGTTCCGGCGTCTCGTGGCCGTGCAGTTGCAGAATGTCGGGGCGGAGCATATGGACGATATCGTCGAGCTCCTCGTCATCCGCATCGACCGTGACGGCAACGATCTTGACCTTGCCACGCACGCGGTCGGCCAGATCACCGGCGGCATCGGCTCCGATATTGCGCGGGCTCTTTGCAAAGAAGATGAAGCCGATATGGGTGGCGCCGCGCGCAACCGCGCGGTCGACCGCATCCGCCGTCGTCAGGCCGCAAATTTTCACATCCGGGTTCATGGCTGCGAAGTGACACGAAAAGGCGCCGGAGTCGAGGCAAATCGCATTCTGTGCGGCGATCGGCGCAGTCCCTTCAAGGCGGATTGCGCCCTTGGCGATCTCGATAATTTCAAGTTTCGGCCGGGACACGTCGGGTGCCTCGTAATTGAATTTTATAGGTGACACGCGACGTGCCCCGTTCGGTGTGTTTTTCCGCGCAACTGCGATCTCTCGACGATCCGGCCCTGTTCTGGTGTTCCGTGTTTCAGGAACGGCACCGGTATCGCGTACGACACACGCAGCTCCAGCCCTCTTGCAGGCTGAAGGGAGATCATTTTCTGCGCAGCCCCCGGATCGGCGCCTGCATCTTGGCACGTTTCCGGATCACCGGTCCCGCCTCGCCGGCGATGCGCAACCGGTGTAGCCGATACGGGACGAGGAAAATTATGCGCGCGATTTTCGGGGTGGGGACGAGACGGGCGAAAAAAAATCAGCCGAAGTCCAGCGCGTGCAGCTGCGAGCCATGCTGTTTCAGCCAGCGGCGGGCTTCTTCCATGCGCGGGCAGAGCTGCCCGCAGAGCGCCCAGAATTGCGGGCCGTGGTTCATCTCCTTCAGATGCGCCACTTCATGGGCGGCGAGATAATCGATGATCAGCGGCGGCGCCATGACGATACGCCAGGAAAACGACAGGCTGCCATCCCAGGAACAGGAGCCCCAGCGGCTCTTGGTATCCTTCATCGTCACCGACTTGATCGGCTTGCGGATGGCGGCGGCGTGTTTCATCGCCAGTGCTTCCAGATCCTTGCGGGCCTCCTTTTTCAAGAAGGCAGCGATACGGCGGCCCATGTGATCCTCAAGGCCGCTCACCTTCAGCACCGGCTCGCCATCGATGATGGCGGTTTCCGTCACCCCGCGCAGGCTGCCGGAATGGACGATGCGATGCGAAACGCCACGGATGGCGATATCGCCGCCATCGCAGATGCCCGTCTCGGCGGAGAATTTCTTGAGCTTGGCAACCAGCCATCCCTGATGGCGATCGAGAAAATCATCCACTTCGTGGCGGTGCAGCCCGACCGGAACGGTGACGCTCAGCGCCCTTCCGCCCGGCTCGATGCGCAGGGTGATACGGGTCGCCCTACGGTTTTCCTTGACGGTCAGCGGAAGCACGCGATCGCCCACTTCCAGCGTGCGCTTGGCCGCCTGCAACGGCTTCGTGTTTGCGCGGACAGGTTTTTTCAGGAGGGCGAACATGGTGCGATTCTAGCTGATTCGTGGGGGATTGGACGTGCAAAAAAGCCGGCACTCGGGGCGCCGGCTCGGCTTGTGGCAAATCTTCTTTCGTTGGCTGCCGTCATCCTCGCGCCTGTCGCGAGGATCTGTCCCCGTCCGGTATCGACTTTGGCGAGATCCACGCCACAAGGGCGAGGATGACGGCGGAGAGGTTGTTCGCGCCTATCGGGCAAACAGAGCCGGCACGTGGGGTGTCGGCTCTGTCCGTTGTCGCTGTTTTTCCATCCAGTAGCAGCTTGGCCGAGGGTCAAGGTTTCACGTGAATCCTCGATTTCCCATCGGATACGGCCTCGTCAGGCGCCCTGCCCCGAGCCGGACGAGGCGTCGTTGCCATTATCCGAAGGGCGATTGCCACGCTGGCGCATGAAGCGGTCGAACTCTTCCTGATCCTTGGCGCGGCGAAGCTCGCGGCTATAGGTGTCGAATTCGTCGCGCATTTCTTCGAGCTTGCGGCGTTCTTCCTCGATGCGGTCGAGCTCGGCACGACGCCAGTCGTCAAAGGCCATATTGCCGCTGGAAAAGGGTCCGGCGGAAAAATGCCGCTCATAACGGCGCGCGGTGCGACCGCAGCCCCAGGCACCTGCCTTGAACATCCGGCCCCCGAAGATCCGTCCTTCGCCACTGCCGAAGGACAGGCCCTGCAGCTTGCGGCCGAACAGGATATAGCCAAGCATGGCAAGCCCAAGCGGCCAGAAGACGATGAAACCGAGGACCATCAGCGCGATCGTCGCTGGGGTCCAGTCAGGCCGGATCATTGCCGATGGGGCCGACTGGGCCGACCGTGCATACTGGTCAGCATATTCATTCATGGAGCACACCTCCCGTGTTCCGGGACCGGCGTGATGCCGATCCGCTGTTATCGATCTGGTGTGTCGCGGATGTGCGTTCAAGATGGACGGCGGGAAGACGGCGGAAGGCTCTGATCTGCAACCGTAAATTTATGCCTTGCCGTTCTGGGCTGCCTTGCCGTTGCCGCGCGCCGCAGGTTTTCCGGCGGCCGGCTTTTCCGCTGCCCGTGCGTTTTTGCGGGCAAAATCCACCATGCGCGGAACGATATCGCGGCGGAAGCGGGAGCCATTGAAGACGCCGTAATGGCCGACATCCGGCTGCATGTAATGCGTGCGCTTGTCATCGGGGATATTGGGGCAGATCGTGTGGGCGGCCTTGGTCTGGCCGAGGCCGGAAATATCGTCGTTTTCGCCTTCCACGGTCAGAAGTGCCACGCGGGTGATCGCCGTCGTATCCACCAGTTCGCCGCGATGGGTGAGTTCGCCCTTGGGCAGAAGATGGCGGATGAAGACCGCATCGACTGTCTGTAGATAGAATTCCTCCGTCAGGTCCATCACCGCCAGATATTCGTCGTAGAATTCGCGGTGCTTGTCGGCGGATTCGCCGTCGTTCTTCACCAGATGCTCGAAGAAATCCTTGTGGGCGACGAGATGACGATCGAGGTTCATCGACATGAAACCGGATAATTGCAGGAAGCCGGGATAGACGCGGCGGGCAAAGCCGGGTTGCGGCCACGGCACGCTCATGACGACATTGTCCTGAAACCAGTCGAGCGAGTGCTCTTCGGCGAGCTTGTTGACCGCCGTCGGATTGATACGCGTATCGATCGGCCCGCCCATCAGCGTCATTGAGGCCGGCAGTGCCCTGTCATTGCGTTTCTCCATGACGGCGACGGCGGCCAGCACCGGCACCGACGGCTGACAGACGCCGACGACATGGGTGCCGGGGCCGATCTCGTGGAGCATGTCGATGAGGTAATCGACGTAATCATCGAAATCGAAATGCCCATCGCTCAGGGGCACCATGCGGGCATCGATCCAGTCGGTGATGTAGATATCCGCATGCGGCAGGAGCGCCTCGACCGTGCCGCGCAAAAGCGTGGCGTAATGGCCGGACATCGGCGCCACCAGCAGGATCTTCTGGTCTGCCGGCCGATCCTTCGGCAGGTCGCGCTCGAAATGCAGGAGATTGCAGAAAGGCTTCTGCCAGATGATCTCTTCCGTCACCACCACTTCGGCGCCATCGACCGTCGTCTGCGACACACCGAAGGCCGGCTTGGCATAACGGCGGGTCACGCGCTCGAAGACTTCGAGGCTCGCCGTGATGGTGCGGCCCATCGGCGTTTCGGCCAGCGGGTTGAGCGGATTGGCATAGATGAACCGCATGGCATCGGCCGCGGCCCGAAACGGCACCATGGCGGCGTGGTTCATCTCATAAAGCTGGTAGAACATGGACGTGCTGTCTTTGGTCATGACCGATCTCACCCCTCAGCGTGAACGCGGCCCCCTCGGCACGCTTCGATCCCGCGGGGCTGGGCTCTTGAGCACCAGCCGGCCGATCGATTGCTCGTCACGCTATCACGTTTTGGTTGCAGTGCAACAATAGCGATATTGTGGCCGCGGCAGCATAAAAGCTGTCGCGGCCACGTCTATATCAGCGATCGGCGATAAATGTCTGGCGTTGGGTGCCGAGCCCATCGATGCCCAGTTCGACGACGTCGCCGGCCTTGAGGAAGCGCTGGGGGGTCATGCCGAGCCCGACGCCGGGCGGCGTGCCCGTGGAGATGATGTCGCCTGGATGCAGCGACATGAACTGGCTCAGGTAGGACACGAGGAAACGGACGCCATAGGCCATGGTCTTCGACGAACCGTTCTGCATGATCTCGCCATTGACCTTGAGCCACATGCCGAGATCCTGCGGATCGGCGATCTCATCCTTGGTCACGAGCCAGGGGCCGATCGGACCGAACGTGTCGCAAGACTTGCCCTTGGTCCACTGGCCGGAACGTTCGCTCTGGAAGGCGCGTTCGGAGACGTCGTTCGACAGGCAATAGCCGGCGACATAATCCAACGCATCGTCTTGCGTGACATATTTCGCGGTCTTGCCGATGACGAAGGCGAGTTCGACTTCCCAATCGGTTTTTTCCGATCCGCGCGGGATGATCACGTCATCGTTCGGGCCCGATATGGCTGACGTCGCCTTCATGAAGATGATCGGTTCCGGCGGCACGCTCTTGCCCGTCTCGGCCGCGTGGTCGGAATAATTGAGGCCGATACAGATGAATTTTCCCGTCCCCGTGATGCAGGGGCCGATGCGGCTTTCGGCCAGAACGGGGAGCGTCGAGACATTGAGGGCGGCAAGTTTTGCGAGACCTTCGGGGGAAATGGCTTTTGCGTCTATGTCCGTCACATGGGCGGAGAGATCGCGATATTGTCCATCCTGATCGAGAAGTGCCGGCTTTTCATGGCCCGGCGCACCAATGCGCAGCAATTTCACGTGGTTTTTCCTCCATAACCGCGCGAAGTTATGGACCATGGGCCAAGGCTTGTCACCCCGCATTGCGTCCCGGCCGGTACGGCAGGGGAAATTCAGGTAATCGTGAAGAAAGGATTGACGGAATGTTTCACGTGAATCCTGATCCACAGGATTTTGCGCGTGAGGGCGAGGCAAGGCGGGGATGACGCCATCCCTGCCCGCTCCCGCGACAAGAAGGATGCTGGGTAGCGAATTTTGGCTGTCTCGGGTTGCCAGGCGAGGCCCAAAACCTCGCTCCCGTCATGCTCGGCCTGTCGCGTGCATCCGTCCACGCCTGATGTCATGGCTATGGCTAGATCCTCGGGACAAGCCCGAGGGTGTTGGCATTGGACCACGGGCGGTGCCGCCTGAGATCGCCGGCTCCGGCGATCCCGATCCGATATCCTGATCAGATATCGAGGTTGGCGACGCTCAATGCGTTTTCCTGGATGAACTCGCGACGCGGCTCGACCTCGTCGCCCATCAGGCGGGAGAACAGGCCGTCGGCATCCGTCGCGTCGTTGACCTTGACCTGCAGCAGCGAGCGGACGTTCGGGTCGAGCGTGGTTTCCCACAGCTGTTCGGCATTCATCTCGCCCAGACCCTTGTAGCGCTGCATGGACAGGCCCTTGCGGCCGGCCGCAAAGATCGCGTCGAGAAGCGCGCGCGGGCCGGACAGCGTGTGCTGTCCTTCCTTGCGGGCGAGCACCGGCGGGGTGCGGTAGATTTCCCGCAGGCGGGCCGACATCTGGTCGATATGGCGGGCATCGGCCGAGCCGATCAGCGCGACGTCGATGACGGCGACTTCACGAACGCCGCGCACCATGCGCTCGAAGCGCAGGCCGCCCTCATCCGTCACGTGACCCGTCCAGCCGCGTTCGGTTTCTTCAGCGATCATGTCGAGGCGGGTCGCCACTTCGTCGGCCGTCTGCTGGGCGCGTTCACGGTTATCGGTAAGATCGGGATGGAGCGCACCGGCAATCGCCGCTTGCTCGATGATCGAACGGTCGTAGCGGGAATGCAGGCCCTCGAGGAGCGAGCGCAGGCGCAGCGCATCCTGGATGACTTCGCGCAAATCCTGGCCGGCGCGGACCTCGCCGGAACCGACGGTAAGCGTCGCATCCTCGGTGCCCATGCTGATCAGGTATTCTTCCAGCGCCGCCTCGTTCTTGAGGTACTGGATCGACTTGCCGCGAGTGACCTTATAGAGCGGCGGCTGGGCGATATAGATATGGCCGCGCTCGATCAGTTCCGGCATCTGACGGAAGAAGAAGGTCAGAAGCAGGGTGCGGATATGGGCGCCGTCGACATCGGCGTCCGTCATGATGATGATCTTGTGGTAGCGCAGCTTATCCGGCGTTGAACTCGTCCTTGCCGATCGAGGTGCCGAGCGCCGTGATCAGCGTGCCGATTTCCTGGCTCGACAGCATCTTGTCGAAGCGGGCGCGTTCGACATTCAGGATCTTTCCGCGCAAGGGCAGAATGGCCTGGGTGTCACGCGAACGGCCCTGCTTGGCCGAACCACCTGCCGAGTCACCCTCGACGAGGAAGACTTCGGACTTGGCCGGATCACGCTCCGAGCAGTCGGCAAGCTTGCCGGGCAGCGAGGCGATGTCGAGCACGCCCTTGCGGCGGGTGAGTTCGCGGGCCTTGCGGGCGGCTTCGCGGGCGACTGCTGCCTCCACGACCTTGCCGACAAGGATCTTGGCTTCCTGCGGATGCTCTTCGAACCAGGTGCTGAGCGCCTCGTTGACGAGGCTTTCGACGACAGGTCGCACTTCCGACGAGACCAGCTTGTCCTTGGTCTGCGAGGAGAATTTCGGATCCGGCACCTTGACCGACAGGACGGCGCTCAGGCCTTCGCGGCAGTCTTCGCCCTGCAGTGTCACCTTCTCCTTCTTGATGATGCCGGAACTGTCGGCATAGGAGGTGACCTGACGGGTGAGCGCGCCGCGGAAGCCCGCCATATGCGTGCCGCCGTCACGCTGGGGAATGTTGTTGGTGAAGCAGAGGACGTTTTCGTGATAGCTGTCGTTCCACCACAGGGCCACTTCGACGGTCATGCCGTCCTTTTCGCCATGGATGGTGATCGGCTTGTCGACAAGCGGCTTCTTGGAGCGATCGAGATAGCGGACGAAGGCTTCGAGGCCGCCGTCATACAGCATTTCCTCTTCGCGGATATCCGGCTTTCGCTTGTCGGTTAGCCGGATTCTGACGCCCGAATTCAGGAAGGCCAGTTCGCGCAGGCGGTGTTCGAGCGTGTTGTAGTCGTATTCGGTCATGGTGAAGGTTTCGGACGAGGCAAGGAAGGTGACTTCCGTGCCCGAGCGTCCTTCATACTCACCGATGACCGAAAGCGGCGCATCGGCGACACCATGGGTGAAGCCGATTTCATGGACCTTGCCGTTGCGGCGGATCCTGAGCTTCAACCAGACGGACAGCGCGTTGACGACCGAGACGCCGACGCCGTGCAGACCGCCGGAGACCTTGTAGGAATTCTGGTCGAACTTGCCGCCGGCATGGAGCTGGGTCATGATGACCTCGGCCGCCGAGACGCCTTCTTCCTTATGAATGTCGGTCGGGATGCCGCGGCCGTTATCGGTGACGCTGACGGACCCATCCGGATTGAGCGTGACGGTGACGATGTCGGCATGGCCGGCCAGCGCCTCGTCGATCGCGTTGTCGACGACCTCGTAGACCATGTGATGCAGACCGGAGCCGTCATCGGTATCACCGATATACATGCCGGGGCGCTTGCGCACGGCATCGAGGCCCTTCAGGACCTTGATCGAGTCGGCACCATATTCGGCACTCGCGCCGTTATCGCTGACGGGTGTATCGGTCATCAATCATCTTCCAGTTGGTTCGTCGAACGGTGAGCGAATCACCGCGTTACCAACCCTGAGATATAGGCAAATCAGGGCGGTTTCTAAAGGTTCGGCCACGGGAATATGGCAGAAAACCGTGGATTGGCGTGAAATCAGCGCTGGACCGGCGCCTTTTCCAGAATTGAAGCCATATCCACTATCACATCGTCCGGCAAAGAGCGAATCCTGCGGGCAAGCGCGTTGGCAAAGGCCGTGTGGGCAGGGGGCAGGCCCGATGTATCAACCACGACACGCGGATCGGACGCATCGGCCAGACGGAACAGTTCTTCCGCCTCGTCCCAGATGATATGGAAATATCCGGTGACACGCTGGACGAAGGCGAAGGTCGGACGGCCGCGCTTGCCGTGCTCCAGCGCCGAAAGATAGGCGGGGGTGACGCCGAGTGCTGCGGCCATGGCCTTCTGGGTGACGCCGCGCTCTTCGCGCATGCGGCGCAGCGCCTCGCCGAAGGGCGTCATTCGTCGTCTCCGCCGTGAAAACCACCCGGAAGACCCGGACGTCGTGCGAGACGCACATACATGGCGCCCTCGCCGCCATGATGGCGGGCAGCCCATTCGTAGGACGAGATCAGGAAACGGAACTCGGCCTTGGAGAACCACAGCGGCACGGCGCGCCTCAACACGCCTTCGCTGCCCATGGACGAGCCCTTGCCGGTGATGACCAGCACGTGGCGCAGCCCGCGATCATGGGCGCCGTAGAGAAAATCGAGAAGCAGATCATGCGCCTCGCCCTGATAGAGCCCGTGCAGATCGAGCCGCGCCTCGATGGCAAGCCTGCCCTTGGCGAGTTTCTTCTTGGTCGGGCGTTCCAGCGGGTGATGAATGCCGCTCGGGCGTTTCGGCTTTGCCTCGGGTGCTGCCGGCGCGATCGCTTCGCGGGCGGCGGCGCGCGGTGACTGTGACGCGATCTCTTGCGATGCGGCGCGCGCAGTCTCCTCTTCCTCGAAGGCCAGGATATCCTTCATCCGGCCGGGAAGCGCTCGGGCGGATTTGGCCACCTTGCCCCAGAGGACGCGTTCTTCCGTATCGAGCTTGCGTCCGCCCTTCATGATCCTTCCCCGACCGATGCCGCGTTCGGCAGGAGGATATAGAAGTCAGCGTCGTTGCGCACCGTGCCGGCCAGCTCGCCGGCCTCATAGCCGGAACCGGTGAAAATATCGCCGCGGGCCGGGCCGACGATGGCCGAGCCGGTATCGAGCGCCAGCATCAGACGCGAGAAGGGTTTTCCATCATCGAGATGGATCAGCGTCTCGGAATGGATGAAGAAAGGATAGCCGAATGTGTGGATCTGTCTGTCTACCGCAAGCGCCCGCCCCGATATCAGCGGCACCTTCGCAGCGGCGATCGGTCCCATTTCCAAATCCGCCACATCGGCATCGCGGAAGAAGATGTAGGAACGGTTATGCCAGAGGATCTCATCAACCTTAGCCGGATTCGCGTAGAGCCAATCACGGATCGACTGCATCGAAATTTTTTCCGACGGGATCTCGCCGCGATCGATCAGCAATCGACCGACCGGTGAAAACGGATGCCCGGCCTTGGCGGCATAGGTGATGCGGCGCAGGCGGCCATCCGGGTAACGAAGCCGTGCCGCTCCCTGGACATGGACGAAGAAGACATCGACCTTCGAGCGGGCATAGGCGATTTCGAGCCCCCTGCCCTCCAGATAGCCGCGGTCGATCTCGCCGCGATCGGGATAGGCGGTGATGCCGGTTTCTGTCGCGCGGCCGAACATGTAGCCGGAGTCCAGATCTGACGGACGGTTATCGTCGTCAAGATCGATCAGGTCGTCGGGGCGAAAATAGAAGGGATGCGCGAAGGTTTCGTCCCTGATGCCGGAGACCTCGATCTCCGGCTCGAAGAAAGCCGTGACGAAACCGCGCCTGCCGCCATCGCGGACGATCCTATGCGGGGTACAATGGGTTTCGAAGAATTTTCGCGCGGCCTCGGCGCTGTCCGGCGTCGGGCCGGCCTTGTCGAAAAGGGTCGCGAGATCGGCTGCCGTCTTGCCCAGGGAACCGGTGCGATAGGGTTTGACACCCCGGATATGGGTGAGACAGGCCCGCATGCCCTCGAAGAGTGGCCGCGGATTGTCACCCTGCCAACCGGGAAGGTCGGCGAAGGTGACGGGTTGAAGGTGAAAATCCGGCGACGGGCTTGTCATGACGCTGTTCACGATATTGTCGGCGGATCGGCAACGATCCCGCCGGGGCGGCTCACTGTTCGGATTCGGTCGCGACCAGCTTCCAGTTCGGATCGCGCGAGCGCAGGTCGCGGGCAAAAGTCCAGATATCGGTAACCTCGGCCACAGCCTCGTGATCGCCGTCGATCAGCGTGCCTGCCTTGTCATAGGTCGAGGAGATCAGCTGGCTGACGATACGCACCGTGATCTGTGCCTCGGCATCCTTGACATGAACCTGGGTGATATCTGCCTTGTGGATGCCGACGAAGGTGGATTTCACCACATCGCCACGGGTTTCGCGGTCGGCGATGGCCGCTTCGAAACCGTCATAGACTTCCTTCGACAGAAGCCCTTTCAGCGTCTTGCGGTCGCCATCGGCAAAAGCCATGACGATCATCTCGTATGCCATGCCGGCGCCATTCAGGAATTCGCGCGGACGGAAGGAGGCGTCTTCCTTGGCAAGCGAACGGAGCGCCTCGTTGAGCGGGGTCTCCGGCTTGGCCACGGCATCGATCTCGGCGATGCGCTGCTCGTCTTCGGCAGCATCGCGCCGCTGCAGCGTCACCACCTTGCTTTCCTCGGCCGGAGGCGCCTGTGCCGCATCACGCGGGCTGTAGATATCGACAGGGGGCTTTTCATTGCCCGTCCGACGACCCAGCACACTGCGCAATTGCAGGAAGATCAATACCGCCGCAACCAGAAAAAACAGTGTTATAAAGTCGTTCGATCCCATAATGACCCGCAGTTGCCGTTTAAAAGTTGAATGCAGCTTCTCATATAGTCTGCATCCGGCCATCTTCAAATAGCCATGCAACGCGAAAGCGCTGAAGGCGCAGACACCGCACCATAACACGGGAATACAATGCGCAACCTCTTTGTGCCTCTCATGCTTCTCGGCTGGCCGCTGGCCGAAATCGCCGGCTTCGTTATCGTCGGCAAGGCCGTCGGTCTGTGGATCACGCTGGCACTGGTCATCGGCACCGCCGTTTTCGGCCTGTCGCTGATCCGTGGCCAGGGAATGCAGATATTGCGGCAGATGTCTGCCGAGGGGCGTCAGGGCCGGATGCCGGCAAGCTCGCTCGTTGATCGGGCCATGATCGTCGTGGCCGGCATTCTTCTGATGCTGCCGGGTTTCCTCAGCGATATCGTCGGCATCGCGCTGATCATCCCGCCGGTGCGCAAGATGATCTGGGCCTTGATCGGGCGGCGCGTCGTGGTGGTTCAGTCCGGCCGTGGCGCAAGCTATACATACCGGTCGGATGAGCCGGGCCAGCAGAGGCCGGGTCACACTCCAGCCGGCACAGCCGGCACAGCCGGGTCCGCCGGGCCTTCCACCGCCTCCGGCTCGCCCTCCGTGGTCGATCTCGACGATAGCGAGTTTCATCGCAACGGCGGTTCTTCCGCGCCCAATCCGTCGTCTCCGTGGGTCAACCATCAGGATGGCGACAAGGATGACGGCATCGACAGAAAGTGAGGCGGCACGGCTTTTTGGGCCGGTTTGCGCCCGATTGCCAGGGTTGTAAGCGCCTGATCGAAATGATAGAGCGCCTTTAACGCTCAAGCTCCGAGGACTTCAGATGGCCGACGAAACCGCATCCCCTTCGCTCAATATCCTGGCGCAGTACACCAAGGATCTTTCCTTCGAAAATCCCGGTGCACCCCGTTCGCTGCAGCAGCGCGACAAGGCCCCGAACATCAACATCAATGTCAACGTCAACGCCAATCCGCTTTCGGACACGGATTTCGACGTCGTCCTGACGCTGAGTGCCGAAGCCAAGGACGATAACAAGGTCGTGTTCGCAGCCGAACTCGTCTATGGCGGCGTTTTCCGCATTACCGGCTTCCCGCAGGAACACATGCTGCCGCTGCTCTTCATCGAGTGCCCGCGCCTGCTCTTCCCGTTCGCCCGCCAGATCGTTGCCGACGTGACGCGCAATGGCGGCTTCCCGCCGCTGATGATCGATCCGATCGATTTCGCACAGATGTTCTCGCAGCGCATGGCCGAAGAACAGGTCAAGGCGCAGACGCTGAACAGCTGATCGCAGACATTCAAAGACACATAAAAAAAGCCCGGTCATCGCCGGGCTTTTTTTTATGGCTGCAAGCTGGCGGGCGAAGCGATCACTCGCCGGAGCCGTATTTCTGCCAGATGGCCTTGCCCTTCATGGACGCCACCATGGCGGCGTGGGCTGCCACATCCTCGTCGTTCAACCGTGCCGCCAAAAGCCGGGGGCGCGCATTCGAGGACACTGCCGCCTCTTCGGCTTCCTCAACCGTATCCTCGTCGCGTGCCGCGCCAAGGCCAAGTGCCGCCTGACGGCCGCCGGTCATCTCGATATAGACTTCCGCCAGAAGTTCACTGTCGAGAAGCGCGCCGTGCTTGGTGCGATGGCCGTTGTCGATCCCATAGCGCCGGCAGAGCGCATCGAGCGAGTTCGGGCCCATCGGGTGCTTGCGGCGAGCCATGGACAATGTGTCGACCACCAGCTCGTTGGATACCGGCGGCAGGCCGAGCCGTGCGAACTCGGCATTGATGAAGCCCATGTCGAAGGTGGCGTTATGGGCGATCCAGCGCGCGCCGTCGAAGAAATCAATGATCTCCTGCGCCACATCGCCGAAGCTCGGCTTGTCCTTCAGGAACTCGTCGGTGATGCCGTGAACAGCAAGCGCATCCGGATGGACCTTCCGGTCGCCCGGATTGATATAGATATGGATCGTCTTTCCCGAGGGAAAATTGTTGATGAGCTCGATGCCGCCGATTTCGATGACACGGTCGGCCTTGTTTTCGAGGCCGGTCGTTTCCGTATCGAAGATGATGTCACGGGTGACGCTGCTCATTTCAATTCTCCGTTTCCTGCCGCTTCTTCGTGTCTCAGGGTCGCGATGATATCGCTCACCTGCCGTCGTGCGGCATCCATGCCCTTGTCTGTCTCGACAAGAAAATCGGCGCGCTTGCGTTTATCCGCATCCGGCATCTGGCGCGCACGGATCATTGCGAATTTCTCCTCCGTCATGCCCGGCCGCGCAAGCACCCGGTCGTGCTGGACCTGTGGATCGGCGGTCACGACAACGATCCTGTCGACGCGGCCCTCCCCCCCGGTCTCGAAGAGAAGCGGGATATCGAGGACGACCATATCGCAACCGGCCTGACGCCGGCTGTCGAGAAACGCCTTTTCGCGCGCCCGCACCAGCGGATGGACGATGGCTTCGAGTTCTCTGAACCTGTCCGGTGCCAGTGCCAGCTGGCGCGACAGTTCCTTGCGATCGATCACGCCCTCCACGATGGTGCCGGGAAAGGCTTCACCGATCGGCTCTACCGCTTCTGCGCGGTAGAGATCATGGACGACCGCGTCCGCATCGTTGACGGGGATGCCGTCTTCGGCAAACATTGCCGCCGTGGTGGACTTGCCCATGCCGATCGAGCCCGTCAGTCCGATCACGATCATGCCGCGTCCTTTCCGTTTTCCGTCTCGCTCAATGGGTATCCATGTCGGCGATGACGAGATTGCGCAGCACCGCATCGACGACCGGCCGCGTGCCGAACCATTTCTCGAAGCCCGGTACAGCCTGATGCAGGAGCATGCCAAGACCATCGACAATGGCAAAGCCCTGATCTTGCGCCTGGGCGAGAAAACCTGTCTTCAGCGGCACATAGACAATATCGGTGACGACGGCATTGTTTGCCAGCGGCGAGAAATCGATAGCCGGAGTCTCACCGCCATCCATGCCGAGCGCGCTGGTGTTGATAAAGAGGCCAGCACCCGTCATCACCTCGGCCATGGCTTCGAGCGGATGGGCATGAACGCTTGCGCCGAAACGATCGGCCAGTTCGCGCGCACGCGGCAAAGTGCGGTTGATGACGTGAATTTCACCGATGCCGCGGTTGCGCACCGCCTGGATCACCGCCCTGCTTGCGCCGCCAGCCCCCAGAATGACGGCGCGATCCGTCCTGTCCCAGCCCGGATGGCGCTGGTCGAGATTGGCGATAAATCCGTGACCATCGGTATTGGTGGCATGGACAAGGCCATCTTCCACCCACAGCGTGTTGGCGGCACCGAGTTCGTCTGCCAGATCATCCGGACGGTCGGCCAGCCGGTGTGCCAGTTCCTTGTGGGGAATGGTGACGTTGCCGCCACAGCACCCAAGCGAACCATCCTTCAAGGTGGCGATGAAACTTTCAAATTCATCCGGCGCGACGGCCAGCGCCTTGTATGTGCCGTCGATGCCGAGCGTCTTCAGCCAGTGGCCGTGAATGATCGGCGAACGGGAATGGTGGATCGGCCATCCGGTGACGAAGGCGTTAACCACGCTTGTTTCACGTGAATCAGCCATCGATCGCTCCAAGGGCGCGCAGCTTGTCGAGAAGCGGCAGCATGGGCAGGCCCACGATGGTGAAGTAATCGCCCCTGATCTCGGAAAAGAGCTGGATGCCCTCGCCTTCCAGCTGATAGGCGCCGACGCTCAGAAATACCTTTTCACCGACGCGGTTCAGGTAGCGATCGACAAATTCTTCCGAAAGCGGGCGCACTGTCAGCTCGGCATGCGACACGTGTTCCCAGACGATATCGCCTCCGCGGGCAAGCGCGATGGCGCTGTTCAGCCGATGGGTTTTGCCCGACAGCGAGAGAAGATTTTCTTTCGCCTGCCCACGCGAGGCCGCCTTGTGATAGACGCGCTCGCCGAGCGACATGGTCTGGTCGGAACCGATCACCAGCGCATCCGGATCACGTGCTGCGACATCCAGCGCCTTGGCCTTTGCCAGAGACAGGGCGACGGCATCGGGGGTGGCATTGCCGAGCGTATCCTCGATCGCCCGCTCGTCTATGGCGGCGGCCTGGTGGGAAAAAGTCAGCCCTGCGTTCTCCATCAGCATCCGGCGAAACGGACTGGAAGACGCAAGCAGAAGCGGTGCGGTCACGACACTATACTCCAGAGGAAAAGCGGCCTCCGCTTAACGCAGCTTGGGGCGAAGCGCAACGATTGCCGCCGCCGTCTCCTCGATCGAGCGCCGTGTCACATCGATGATCGGCCAGTTGTGGCGGGCGCAGAGCGCGCGGGCGTATTTCAATTCCTCATTGATCGTGGCGCGGTCCGTATAGTTCGATCGATCGAAACCGAGCGTCACGCCAAGCTCGCGGTTTTCGCGCACATGGCTGATGCGATCGGTGGTGGCGACGAGGCCGACGACGAGCGGGTGCGTGGCACGATAGAGTGCCGCCGGCAGATCGGTGCCGGGCACGATCGGAATGTTGGCGGTCTTGATACCGCGATTGGCCAGATAGATGCTGGTCGGGGTTTTCGACGTGCGGCTGATGCCGATCAGGACGACGTCGGCATCGTCGTAATCCTCCGGCATCTGACCGTCATCGTGATCCATGGCGAAGTTCAGCGCCTCGATGCGACGGAAATAATCGGCATTCAGCGCGTGCTGGGCGCCGACCCTTCGCCCGGACGGCGCACCGAGATAGGCTTGAAACGTGGCCAGAACCGGCTCCAGAACATTGACGCTCGGCACGCCCATGGCGCGGCAGCCTTCATCGATGAGCAGCGCCAGATCCTGATCGACGATCGTATAGAGTACGATGCCAGGTTCGCGATCGATCGCATCGAGAACCGTCTGCAGCTGCTTGCGGTTTCTGATCAGCGGATAGACGTGCTCGATCGGCATGGCGGAGCGGAATTGCGCGGCGGCAGCACGTCCGGCGGAAATGAGGGTTTCGCCCGTCGAGTCAGAAATGAGGTGAAGATGGAAGAAGCTTTTGCGGTTTTCCACGTTACTCTTCGCCCTCTGTTGATAAGTCGGGACAAGCTCCGGGAAAACGCCGGGGCCGGTTTCGCCGGTGGGAAAACCTCCGACTTCTCCACAGATCGCGGTTGAGGGGATCCATGAAAAGTGGAGTTGTGGACTGTGGGGACAAAAGCTTCAAGCCCGATTTTCATCCGCTCCTTTTCCACAGAAGCGTCTGCCGGAAATTCTCGTACAAGCTTCTAGAATCATTGGAAAAAATTGATTTCTGTCCACAAGTCCTGGTGTTTCGCTCTTCGTCGTCCCGGCCTCACGCGAAAGGGTGCAAAATGCCGATCTCTCTGTGGGCGGGTTTTAATCCTTGCTACTCACCGACTCTAAGAAATAGAAACCCTTTTAAATAGATTTCTTTATTTAGGGAGAACCCGTTGATGACCGGCACATTCCGGAAAATCGTGGCGGTGCTCGACGGCCAGACCATCACTCCACCGCCGATCTGGCTGATGAGACAGGCAGGACGCTACCTGCCGGAATATCGCGAAACGCGCGCCAAGGCGGGCGGGTTCCTCGATCTCTGTTACACCCCCGACTTCGCTGTCGAAGTCACGCACCAGCCGATCCGCCGCTACGGTTTCGATGCGGCGATCCTGTTTTCCGATATTCTGGTCATTCCCGATGCTCTCGATCGCAATGTCCGTTTCGTGCAGGGAGAGGGTCCGCGTATGGACCCGATCGACGTTACGGCTATCGAGGCGCTGAAGCCCGATACAGTCTCTGCGCATCTCAGACCGGTCATGGAGACGGTTTCGAGGCTGAGACGGGAACTGCCCGCTGAAACGACGTTGCTGGGCTTCTGTGGGGCTCCCTGGACGGTTGCGACCTATATGATCGCCGGACGTGGCACGCCGGACCAGGCACCCGCCCGCCTCTTCGCCTATCGCGAACCGAAGGCGTTTGAGACGCTGTTGAGTTTTCTCGCGGAAGTCTCCGCCGAATACCTGATCGAGCAGATCGATGCCGGCGCCGATGCGGTGCAGATCTTCGACAGCTGGGCCGGGGTTCTCGGTGAGAAGGAATTCGAGGAATACGCGATCAAGCCGGTGGCACGGATCATCGAGATCGTGCGAGCCCGTCGGCCGGGCGCCAAGATCATCGCCTTTGCCAAGGGGGCGGGCATGAACCTGAAAACCTATCGCCAGAAGACGAAGGCCGATGCGATCGGGCTCGACTGGTCGGTGCCGCTCGATTTCGCAGCCGACCTGCAAAAAGACGGGCCCGTACAGGGAAATCTCGATCCGATGCGGGTCGTGGCCGGCGGTCAGGCGCTCACGGACGGGATCGACGCCATTCTCGAAAAGCTTGGGAATGGTCCGCTGATCTTCAATCTCGGACACGGGATTACGCCGGAAGCCAACCCCGATCATGTCACCGAGCTGGTCGAGCGGGTCAGGAGTTTCGGCCGTGGCTGATGCGAACGGCCCAGCTGACAAGACGGGTGATCGCATGGCGGATGAACGGGAGGCCGGCAGGCCGGCAGGCCGGCGCTCGGCGATCCGGGCCTTTATCGCGCTTGCCGTGTTCGTTGCCGTTCTTCTCGGCGTCTATCTGGCGCAGCCGGATAATTTCATCCTCTACATCAAGGCTTTCCACGTGATTGCCGTGATTTCCTGGATGGCGGGTCTGCTCTACATGCCGCGGCTGTTCATCTACCACAGCGATGCGGAGCCCGGCTCGCAGCAATCCGAAACGTTCAAGATGATGGAGCAGCGGCTCTACCGGATCATCATGAACCCGGCGATGATGATCAGCTGGGTGCTCGGCCTTTACCTCGCCTACGATCTCTACGATTTCCAGGGCGGATGGCTGCATGCCAAAATCGGCCTCGTGGCGCTGATGACCGTCGTTCATGTGCGATTTGGCCGCGCGGTGCGTAGGTTTGCCGCGGATGGGGAGCGCAAATCGCCCCGCTACTGGCGGATCGTCAACGAATTACCGACCATTCTCATGGTTCTGATCGTGATTCTGGTCATCGTGAAGCCCTTCTGAGCCTCATTATTGCGCGAAACGGGGGCCGGCTGCCACGAAAGGCGCTTGGCCCCCCTTGCGGCGCACGGCATGAGTCGCTATTTTCCGCTTCATCTCATCTTCGTGGCATGCGTGTAATTTATCGTCGTACCCGCGGATCTTCATCCCGGTCGCGCACTTCCCTCACACGCCTACGCTCCCCTGAAATCATCAATACGGTCTTTTCTTCATGGCTGAAATGAAGCTTCAAGAACTCAAGAGCAAATCGCCGACTGATTTGCTGACCTTCGCGGAATCCCTCGAGGTCGAGAACGCCAGCACGATGCGCAAGCAGGAGTTGATGTTCGCGATCCTGAAGGAGCTCGCGAGCCAGGATGTCGAGATCATCGGCGAAGGCGTGGTCGAGGTTCTGCAGGACGGTTTCGGCTTCCTGCGTTCTGCGAATGCCAACTACCTGCCGGGTCCCGACGATATCTATATTTCCCCGTCGCAGATCCGCCGTTTCTCGCTGAAAACCGGCGATACCGTCGAAGGCCCGATCCGCGGCCCGAAGGAAGGCGAACGCTATTTCGCGCTCCTGAAGGTCAACACGATCAATTTCGACGACCCGGAAAAGATCCGTCACAAGGTTCACTTCGACAACCTGACGCCGCTCTATCCGAACGAGCGCTTCAAGATGGAACTCGATGTTCCGACCTCGAAGGACAATTCGGCCCGCGTCATCGATCTCGTCGCACCGCTCGGCAAGGGCCAGCGCGGTCTGATCGTTGCGCCGCCGCGCACGGGTAAGACGGTTCTGTTGCAGAACATCGCCCATTCGATCAC
The DNA here is from genome assembly GCA_028283725.1 of Neorhizobium sp. GTDB lineage: Bacteria > Pseudomonadota > Alphaproteobacteria > Rhizobiales > Rhizobiaceae > Neorhizobium. Next base: position 1,924,952 of record JAPWKC010000004.1, read on the forward strand.
CGCAAACCATCCGGAATGCTACCTGATCGTTCTGCTGATCGACGAACGGCCGGAAGAAGTGACGGACATGCAGCGCTCGGTGCGCGGCGAAGTCGTTTCCTCGACCTTCGACGAACCGGCGGTCCGCCACGTTCAGGTTGCCGAAATGGTCATCGAAAAGGCCAAGCGTCTCGTGGAACATGGCCGTGACGTCGTGATCCTTCTCGATTCCATCACCCGCCTCGGCCGCGCCTACAACACGGTCGTTCCGTCGTCCGGCAAGGTTCTGACCGGTGGTGTGGACGCCAACGCCCTGCAGCGCCCGAAGCGCTTCTTCGGTGCCGCCCGTAACATCGAAGAAGGCGGTTCGCTGACGATCATCGCGACGGCCCTGATCGATACCGGCAGCCGTATGGACGAAGTCATCTTCGAAGAGTTCAAGGGTACCGGTAACTCGGAAATCGTGCTCGACCGCAAGGTGGCCGACAAGCGTATCTTCCCGGCAATGGATATCCTCAAGTCCGGTACGCGTAAGGAAGACCTGCTCGTGCCGCGCCAGGATCTGCAGAAGATCTTTGTTCTGCGCCGCATCCTCGCTCCGATGGGCACGACCGACGCGATCGAATTCCTCATCGACAAGCTCAAGCAGACGAAGAACAACGGCGACTTCTTCGACTCGATGAACACCTGATCCTTAGCCGGATTCAGTATGATTATGAGGCGCCGGGCAATGTCTGGCGCCTTTTCGCTTTTTTCAACACCAGTTGCTTTCGACCAATGGGCTGCCGATGACAACCGATACGATCTTTGCGCTTTCGAGCGGTGCCCTGCCGGCGGGGATTGCGGTCGTACGTCTGAGCGGTCCGAAGGCGCTTACGCTTGCGGCCGAGCTTGCCGGTCCGATCGCCTCCGGCCGGCACACCACGCTTCGATCGATTCGTGGCCGCAACGATCTGCTGATCGACAAGGCGCTGGTTCTCACTTTTCCGGCGCCGAACTCCTTTACCGGTGAAGACTGCGTGGAGTTTCATTTGCATGGCAGCCGCGCCGTGGTGGCAGCCCTGCAGGCGGAGTTCGAGGCTGTGCCGGGGGTTCGCCTGGCGGATGCCGGTGAATTCTCACGCCGCGCCTTCGAGAACGGCAAGATGGATCTCGCGGAAGTCGACGGGCTTGCCGATCTCATCAGCGCCGAGACGGAAATGCAGCGCCGGCTTGCGATCGAACAGGGGTTTGGCGGTCAATCGGCGCTCTATACGGGGTGGGCGGAGCGGCTGACGCACGCGCGCGCGTTGATCGAAGCGGAACTCGACTTTGCCGATGAGGACGACGTGCCGGGCTCGGTCTCTCAACAGGTGTGGGAGGATGTCGGTGCGCTTTATCTCGATGTCGCCGAGCATATAGAGCGGGCACGCGGTGGCGAGATCGTGCGCGACGGCTATAAGGTCGTGCTGGCAGGGCCGCCGAATGCCGGGAAATCGAGCCTGTTGAATGCGCTGGCGCAGCGGGAGGTGGCAATCGTCACCCATATTGCCGGGACGACACGCGATATTCTCTCCGTCGATCTCGATCTCCAGGGCTATCTGGTGCGGTTCTTCGATACCGCGGGCCTGCGGGAGACGGATGATCTGGTGGAGCAGGAAGGCGTTCGCCGTGCCCGCAACGCCGCTTCCACCGCCGATATGATCCTTTATCTGAACGAGATCGATTCGGATCCGAAATCCGGTGCCATTGCCGAGCATGCCAGGATCATACGGATCGGTACCAAGCTTGATCGGCACGGCCTGGCGGAAGGATATGATCTCTGCCTGTCCGCCGAGACCGGCGAAGGTCTCGCCGAGCTGAAAGCGCTCATCGTCGACGAGTTGAAGACGACATGGTCCGGGACGCTGGCGCCGTCGCGGGCACGGCATCTGATCGCGCTGAAAGAGGCTTCCAATTTCATCGAAGAAGCGTTAAACGGCGAGCAATTGGACCTGCGTGCAGAAAGCCTCCGTCTCGCCGCATCGGCGCTCGGGCGCATTACCGGACGGGTCGATGTCGAGCAGCTGCTCGATGTCATCTTCTCACAATTCTGCATCGGCAAATGATCAGCGGCTTATGATTCACGTGAAACATCGGCGTGGAAACAGGATATTCGGATGAAGACCGGATTTGATGTGATTGTCATCGGTGGCGGCCACGCGGGCAGCGAGGCGGCAAGTGCGGCTGCCCGTTCCGGCGCGAAGACGGCGCTGATCACCCACAAGCGCGAAACGATCGGCGTCATGTCCTGCAACCCCGCGATCGGCGGTCTGGGCAAGGGCCATCTCGTGCGCGAGGTGGATGCACTGGACGGGCTGATGGGGCGAGCGGCGGATGTCTCCGGCATCCAGTTCCGTCTTCTCAACCGCAAGAAAGGGCCGGCCGTGCGCGGCCCCCGCACACAGGCCGACCGCAGGCTCTATCGCGAGGCGATGCAGGACCTGATCTTCAATCATGCCAATCTCACCGTCATCGAGGGCGACGCTTTCGACATCGATATGAAGGATGGCGCGGTTTCGGCCGTTATCCTTGCCGACGGGCAACGATTCGAAACCGTAACGGTTGTTCTGACCACCGGCACGTTTCTGCGCGGGCTCATTCATATCGGTGATACGAAGATCCCGGCTGGCCGGGTCGGTGAAGAACCCTCGATGGGCCTTTCCGTGACCCTTGGCCGGCTTGGCCTGCGGCTTGGCCGCTTGAAGACGGGGACGCCGGCGCGCCTGAACGGCAAGACGATCGACTGGGCATCGATTGGCGCGCAGGACGCCGACGAGGATCCGGTGCCCTTCTCCTTCATGACCGAGAGGATCACCGTGCCGCAGATCGCTTGCGGCGTGACGCGCACGACAGAGGCGACCCACAAGATCATTTCGGACAATATCCACCGATCGGCGATGTATTCCGGCCAGATCGAAGGCGTCGGCCCACGCTATTGCCCGTCGATCGAGGACAAGATCGTTCGTTTCGGCGAGCGCGACGGGCACCAGATCTTTCTGGAACCGGAGGGTCTCGACGACGACACGGTCTATCCGAACGGGATTTCCACCTCTCTGCCTGCCGAGGTGCAGGAGGCCTTCATCCGCACGATCCCCGGTCTCGAACAGGTCGAGATCCTGCAGCCGGGCTACGCGATCGAATACGATCATATCGATCCGCGCGAACTGGATGCGACGCTGGCGGTGCGGAAGGTTCGCGGCCTTTTCCTCGCGGGTCAGATCAACGGAACGACCGGCTATGAAGAGGCTGCGGCACAGGGGCTGGTTGCGGGCACCAATGCCGCGCGGCTGGCTGGCGGCCAGGATGGCCATGCCTTCAGCCGTACTGATTCCTATATCGGTGTGATGATCGACGATCTGACGTCCAAGGGCATTACAGAGCCCTACCGGATGTTTACATCGCGGGCGGAGTATCGGCTGTCGCTGCGCGCCGACAATGCGGATATGCGGCTGACGCCGCTCGGTGTCGCACTTGGTCTTGTCGGTTCGGATCGCGAGAGCAAGTTTCGCGCCTATGAGAGCGGCATGGCCGATCTGCGCGAAGAGCTGAAGACTTTGAATGTCACGCCGAACGAAGCGGCGAAGCATGGGATCAAGCTCAATCAGGATGGGCAGCGGCGGAGCGCCTATGACCTTCTCGCCTATCCGGATCTGTCCTTTTCTACGCTTGAGGCGGTCTGGCCGCATCTGTCCGCTATCTCGACCAAGATCAAGGATGCGATCCATATCGAGGCGAGCTATGCCGTCTACATGGATCGCCAGGCGACGGACATCAAGGCGACACGCAAGGACGAGTCGCGTTTGATCCCGGTCGATTTCGACTTCTCCAAAGTGCCCGGCCTATCGAATGAATTGCGCCTGAAGCTGAAGGCTGCGGCGCCGCAGAACCTGGCGCAGGCTGCGAAGGTCGATGGCATGACGCCGGCGGCACTTGCCCTTTTATTGGCGCTGATGCGCAAGCATTCCGTGCAAGAACCCGTGGAACGAGTCTCCTGATGCAACTGAACGGCAAAAGTGTTTCACGTGAAACGGCGCAGAAGCTCGAGCATTTCGCAGCTCTCTTTCAGAAATGGGCCAAGACGATCAATCTCGTTGCGCCTTCGACGCTGAACGAACTCTGGTCGCGCCACATTGCAGACAGTGCACAGATCTATCAGGCCTCCCCTGGCCCCTTTCATTGGGTCGACCTTGGTTCAGGCGGGGGATTTCCCGGCATCATTACCGCCATCCTGCTGAGTGAGCATCAGGATGGATGGGTGGATCTGGTGGAAAGCAATCAGAAGAAGGCGGCCTTTCTGCGCGTGGCTTTGAGCGAGACCGGTGCGCGGGGCGCTGTGCATCCCATCCGTATCGAGGCGGCAACCGCCAAAATTCCGACCTGCGACCGCATTTCGGCGCGTGCGTTGGCCGATCTCGACCTGCTGTTCGATTACACCGCGCCATGGCTGGTGGGAACCGAAACACGAGCCTTCTTCCACAAAGGCCGGGATTATCTTTCCGAAGTCGAGAAAGCCCGTGGCCGCTGGAGATTCGATCTGTTAGAACATGCGAGTGCTGTCGAGCGGGATTCCGTCATTCTGGAGATCGGCGACCTGAAGCACGGTTAACCTCACCATGGGTGCCGCATGTTCGGAAAAAATCGGATTATTACCATTGCTAACCAGAAGGGTGGTGTCGGCAAGACGACGACGGCCATCAATCTGGCGACCGCTCTCGCGGCCATCGGTGAAAAAGTCCTGATCGTCGATCTCGATCCGCAGGGCAATGCCAGTACGGGGCTCGGGATTGATCGCAAGGATCGCAAGCTTTCCTCCTATGACGTGCTGATGGGCCATGCTCTGCTTGGCGAAGCGGCGATGGAAACCGCGGTTCCCAATCTCGATATCGTGCCTTCGACCATGGATCTGCTCGGTTTCGAAATGGAAATCGCCCAGTCCTCCGATCGCGCCTTCAAGCTGCGTCGGGCACTGGAGCCGCAGAATTCCAGCCAATATTCCTATATCCTGCTGGATTGCCCGCCGTCGTTCAATCTCCTGACCATGAACGCGATGGCCGCCGCTCATTCTGTTCTGGTGCCGCTGCAATGCGAATTCTTTGCGCTTGAGGGCTTGAGCCAGTTGCTGGAAACTGTCGATCAGGTGCGGCGCACCGTCAACCCGACGCTGGATATCCAGGGCATCGTGCTGACCATGTTCGATGCGCGCAACAATCTGGCGCAGCAGGTGGTAAACGACGTTCGGACTTACCTTGGCGACAAGGTCTATCACACATTGATTCCGCGCAATGTCCGCGTTTCCGAGGCGCCGTCCTATGGCAAGCCGGCCATTCTGTATGACCTGAAATGCGCTGGCAGCCAGGCCTATCTTCAGCTGGCATCGGAAGTGATCCAGCGTGAACGCCGCCGGAAAGCGGCCTGATCCAAGTTCTATCTGTAGGGTGTATATATGAGCGATGATCCTTCAAAGCGGCGGCTCGGCCGCGGTCTTGCGGCGCTGATCGGCGAAATGGATCAGCCGGCCGTTGCTGATCGCGAGACAAAGGCGGTGAGCGCCGACCGTATGGTGCCGATCGAGCATATCACCCGCAACCCGAAAAACCCCCGCCGCACGTTCGATGAAAACGAGTTGCAGGATCTGTCCAGCTCGGTGCGTCAGCATGGGATCGTGCAGCCGGTCGTGGTTCGTCCGCGTGGCGCCGACCGCTATGAGATCATTGCCGGCGAGCGTCGCTGGCGCGCGGCGCAGCTTGCCGGGCTTGTCGAGATCCCGATCATCGTTCGCGATGTGGATGATCGGACGGCGCTGGAGCTCGCGATCGTCGAAAACGTCCAGCGGTCCGACCTTAATCCGCTGGAAGAGGCGCTCGGCTATGAGCAGCTGATCGCCGAACACGGCTATACGCAGAATGATCTTGGCGAGATCATCGGCAAAAGCCGCAGTCACGTCGCCAACAGCCTGCGCCTTCTGAAGCTGCCCGATCCGGTGCGCGACATGCTATCGGCTGGTTCGCTGTCTGCCGGTCATGCCCGTGCGCTGATCACAACATCCGACCCTTCTGCACTGGCAAAGACGATTGTCGCCAAGGGCATGTCGGTGCGCGATGCGGAGCGTCTGGCGCAGAACGATATCAAGGCACAGGCCGAGCCAAGTGCCGCCCAGCCGATCGCCGAGAAGGATTCCGATACGCTGGCGCTGGAACGGACGCTTTCCGACGCACTTGGTCTTGAGGTGAAGATCAATCATCGCGGTGGCGCCGGTCAACTGCGCATCAATTACCGCAGCCTCGAACAGCTGGAAGACGTCTGCCGTTTGCTGGAACGACGGCAGGCTCCGGGCGAGCCCCGGATTTCGTTCCCGTAACGAGCATGGCACCCGGCGGCTTTAGGGTTTGATGCGGGCGTTTTTCCCGAATGTGGGGGGCGCTCGTTCAGCCGGATGTGATGGTAACATATCCACCAGACGCATCATCCTCGCCCTTGGGGTAGGGTTTGGCCGGGATCCTAGCGCGCGGCAATAGGTTCTTGGGACAAACCCGAGGATGGTGATCAAAATTGCCGGCGAAATGATGATATCCGCTTGCGCGCGGGTGGACATCTGCTAGCGGTCTCCGGTCTCCGGTCTCCGGTCTCCGGTCTCCGGTCTCCGGTCTCCGGTCTCCGGTCTCCGGTCTCCGGTCTCCGGTCTCCGGTCTCCGGTCTCCGGTCTCCGGTCTCCGGTCTCCGGTCTCCGGTGCGCGTGCTAAGCCGCATCGGTCCTTCGCCAATCTCTTCAACTGCTTGATATAATCAGCGGCGCGCGCTTTGCAGCGTGATGGCCAGCAGTGTCTGCATGGCGATCGAGGGTTCGAGGCTTTGCTTCTGGCGCGTGGCCAGGACGGCAGCCTGAAGCCGGTCCGTCTCGCGGGCGAGGCCCGCCGCGGGCCAGGAGCGAAGCGCCTTTTCAATCAGAGGCTTGCGTTTGAAATGGATATGCCGACCAAGCGTCATCATCACCTGACCGGGCTGAAGGCGCTTTTCATCCATTTCGGCACGCATGACGTCAAGCAGCTGGAACTGTTTCAGACATGATTGCAGGACCAGGAAGATCGGCGTCTTGGAGGTGACGACTTTCTGCACCGCCCGGTGCAAGGCGTCGGGATCGCCCGAAAGGACGGCATCGACCGCCTCGTCGGTGGAGACGCTGCTGGCATCGCCGATAATCTCTTCGACGTGGTGTTCCTCGACAGTACCCTCGCCGCGGCAATAGAGCGCCAGTTTCCTGACCTCGTTGCGCGAGGCGATCCGATCGCCGCCGAGGAGCTCAAGCAGGCGTTCGCGCCCGGCCGGTGCGATGCGAAGGTTTTCGTTGGCCAGTTCGGTATCGATCAGTGCGTTCAGCGCGCGGGTATCATCCGCATAGCAGGGTGTGATGGCGATCGATTTGGCAGGCTCGGCGATCTTGCGCAACCCGCTTGTCTTCTTCAGATCGCCGGCTTCGATGATCAGCAGGTTTTCAGGCGCCCGCCCGGTGGAAAGCAAGGTCAGCGCATCGATGACAGGTTTTTCGTTGTTGACGCCGCGCAGCCAGACAAGTTTCGAACCACCGAACAGGCCGAGCGAATTCACCTCGTCAATCAGCCGACCGGGATCTCCCTGGAGATCGCCGACATCGAGCTTGAGCATGGAAAACGGATCGTCCGCGGGCACGCCCGATTTGGCGGCAATCATCCCGGCGCGTTCCGAGACAAGGCCACGATCGGGGCCATAGATCACGAAGATCTTGAAACGTTCGACCGCTCCTTCAACGAAGCGGTCGAACTCGTGCGACTTTATTTCCGCCATGCCACTGGCTTCGGCTGTGCTTGCGGCTGGAGCTGCGGCGGCGGCTCATGCGACAGAACGATGGTGATCTCGCCGCGGATGAACTCGGCCGCCTCCTTGGCCGCCCGGTTTTCACCGTCACGGATGGCCCGCAGGCGGGCGAAGGCCTGACCGGAAACGTCGATCTGCGCCACCAGTGTCCGGGTGGCCGATTTCAGCACCTTCTGGTCGCTCATCCGGGTCAGCGTATAGTCGACGGTGACTTCGACGCGTCCAGGGATGGGAACATGGGTTTCCGAGGTCGTCTGGTCGTCGCTGGTGATGTCGAGAATGCTCGACGCCGTGCTCTTCGCCGACAGTTTGACGTCGTAGAGCGGGTTCTTGGCTTCGCCGGCGCCGCCGGTCGCCAGGAAGATGAGGTTGTTGCGGACGACCTGTTCGATGCGGTTCGATGGGGCGTCGAAGCCGACTGTGGTCAGGCGCTGCCCGACAGCGCCCGAGGTTTCCGAATAGAGCGGACGCACCTGGCAGCCGGCCAGAATGGCGACGAGCGTCAGGCTGGCGGCGATGCCGAAGCGGCGGCGATTGCGATCAAACGACAATGTTCACGATCCTCTGTGGGACGACGATGATCTTCTTCGGCGCCCTGCCCTCAAGTGCGGCCTGAACCGTGTCCAGCGCCAGAACCGCAGCCTCGACGGCAGTTTGATCCGCGTCGCGCGCGATTGTCAATTCGCCACGCTTCTTGCCATTGATCTGCACCGGCAGGGTCACTTCGTTCTCCACCACCAGGGCTTCGTCGAAGGTCGGCCACGCGGCTTTGGCCAGAACGCCGTCATTGCCGAGCACCGTCCAGCATTCTTCGGCCAGATGCGGCGTCATCGGCGCGACAATCTGGATCAGGATCTGTGCGGCGTCGCGAACGGCAGCCGTATAGGCGGCGTCGGCGGTACCGGCGGCGACCTTGCCAAGCGGGGCGGCAAGGGCGTTCACAAGCTCATAGATGCGCGCCACGGCCTTGTTGAAGGCGAGCTTGTCGTAATCGCCCTGAACGGCCTGCAGCGTCTTGTGGGCCAGCTGCGAGATCGCCTTGGCTTCACCATCCTTAGCCGGCTGCGGATTTACTTTTGCCAGCGCTTCGGCAGCTTCGGAAATCAGGCGCCACAGGCGCTGGGTGAAGCGATGGGCGCCTTCCACACCGGCTTCCGACCAGATCACGTCACGATCCGGCGGGCTGTCGGAAAGAACGAAGAAACGCGCCGTGTCGGCGCCGTAGGAGCCGATGATGTCATCGGGATCGACAACGTTCTTCTTCGACTTCGACATCTTCTCGATCGAGCCGATGGTGACTTCCTCGCCGCTCCGCAACAGGGTCGCGGAGCGTATGCCATCGACTTCCTCGATACGGATATCGGCGGGTGCCACCCATTCGCCATTGGTGCCGCCGGCGCCCAGACGATAGGTCTCGTGGACCACCATGCCCTGCGTGAAGAGGCCCTTGAAGGGCTCCTTCACGGCAACATGGCCGGTTTCGCGCATGGCGCGGGTGAAGAAGCGCGAATACAGCAGGTGCAGGATCGCGTGTTCGATACCGCCGATATACTGGTCCACAGGCAGCCAGTGGTTGGCGACCTTCGGATCCGTCGGGTTATTCTCCCACGGCGCCGTGAAGCGCGTGAAGTACCAGCTGGAATCGACGAATGTATCCATCGTGTCCGTCTCGCGGCGGGCATCGTGGCCGCATTGCGGGCAGGAAACGTGGCGCCAGGTGGCGTGACGGTCGAGCGGGTTGCCAGGCAGGTCGAAGGTGACGTCGTCAGGCAGCTTGACCGGCAGGTCCTTCTTCGGCACCGGAACGACGCCGCAGACTTCGCAATGGATGACCGGGATCGGGCAACCCCAATAGCGCTGGCGGGAGATGCCCCAGTCGCGCAGACGGAAATTGACCTTGCGCTCGCCCTGCGGCGCATTGCCGAGCGTCAGTGCTGCAAGCTTTTCCGCGACGATCTGGAAGGCTTCCTCGGTGGTCTTGCCATCCAGGAAGCGCGAATTGATCATCACGCCATCATCGACGAAGGCGGTATCGCCAATTGAAAAGGTCGCTGCATCGCCATCCCTCGGCATGACGACGGGGATAACCGGCAGGTCATACTTGCGGGCAAAATCCAGGTCGCGCTGGTCGCCGGCCGGGCAGCCGAAGATGGCGCCGGTGCCATAGTCCATCAGGACGAAATTGGCGACGTAGACCGGCAGTTCCCAGGCGGGATCCAGCGGGTGTTTCACGCGGATGCCGGTATCGATGCCCTTCTTCTCTGCCGTTTCGAGTGCGGCGAGCGAGGTGCCCTGGCGGCGGCATTCTTCGGCAAAGGCTTCGATAGCCGGATTCTTTTCCGCTGCGGCCTTGGCCAGCGGATGATCGGCGGCAATCGCCAGGAAGGAGGCGCCGAACAGCGTGTCTGGACGGGTCGTGTAGACCGTGACTTCGCGCTCGTTCGACGGTGCCGTCTCGGCGACGATCTCCCAGCGCAGCGCCATGCCTTCGGAGCGGCCGATCCAGTTCTTCTGCATCAGTCGGACTTTTTCCGGCCACTGATCCAGATTGTCCAGCTCGTCCAGCAGATCCTGGCTGAAATCGGTGATCTTGAAGAACCACTGAACCAGGTCGCGCTGTTCCACCAGCGCGCCGGAGCGCCAGCCGCGGCCGTCGATCACCTGCTCGTTGGCGAGAACGGTCTGGTCAACGGGGTCCCAGTTGACCTTCGACTGCTTGCGGTAGACCAGGCCCTTTTCCATCATGTCGAGGAAGAGGTGCTGCTGCTGCTGGTAATATTCGACATCGCAGGTGGCGAACTCTCTGCTCCAGTCCAGCGAAAGCCCCATGGACTTCAGCTGCTTCTTCATCGATGCGATGTTCTGGTAGGTCCAGGTCTTCGGATGGGTGTTGTTGTCGCGCGCGGCGTTTTCCGCCGGCATGCCGAAAGCGTCCCAACCCATCGGGTGGAGCACGTTGTAGCCGCGGGCGCGCTTGTAGCGGGCAACGACGTCGCCCATCGCATAATTGCGCACATGGCCCATGTGGATGCGGCCCGACGGATAGGGGAACATCTCGAGGACGTAGTATTTTTCGCGCGGATCGCTGTTGTCGGTTTCGAAAACCTTCTCGTCGTTCCACTTCTGCTGCCAACGAGGCTCGGCATCGCGCGGATTGTATCGTTCGGTCGCCATTTCGATGATATTCCGGGAAAATAGGGATTATGATTTGGCCAGACCTTCACCACGAATGGCCGCAAGCGTCAAGTTTTACAGGCCGATCGAGGGTCAAGTTTAGGGTGCAAACCCCTTGGCATACGCTCATATGGGCGCTAATCGCAAAAGCCGCAAGAATGAGAAGGATGATCAGGATGAGTGTCGAAGAGCGGCTGCAGGATGTGAAAGACCGGATCGCCAAGGCGGAACAGTATTCCAAACGCTCTGCCGGCTCTGCCGTTCTGGTGGCCGTGTCGAAGACTTTCGAGGCAGACGACATCCGTCCGGTGATCGCTGCCGGTCAACGTGTGTTCGGCGAAAACCGGGTGCAGGAAAGCCAAAGCAAGTGGCCGGACCTGAAATCAGAGACATCCGATATCGAACTGCACCTGATCGGGCCGCTGCAATCCAACAAGGCGGCGGATGCGGTCGAGCTGTTCGACGTGATCGAGACCGTCGACCGTGAAAAGATTGCTCGTGCGCTTGCCGAGGAAATGAAGCGTCAGGGGAAGACGCCGAAGCTCTATGTGCAGGTCAATACCGGGCTCGAGCCGCAGAAGGCGGGGATCGCACCGAAGGAGACGGCCGACTTCGTGACGCTCTGCCGCGAGGCGCTTGGTCTGTCGATCGAGGGCCTGATGTGCATTCCGCCGGCAGATGAAAATCCCGGCCCGCATTTCGCACTTCTCGCCAAGCTCGCACAGGAATGTGGTGTCGAGAAACTGTCGATGGGCATGTCGGGCGATTTCGAGACCGCGGTCGAATTCGGCGCCACCAGCGTGCGCGTCGGCTCGGCGATTTTCGGGTCGCGCTGAGCGTCTTTTTCCGAAGCGTGTCTAACCCCTTTGTCGGGGTTTCCGCTCCTCTCCCCCTCCCCTACATTGCCGCTTCAAGGGCTGTGCGCATGTATTGGGAGGTGCAGATGCAAAGCCGGTATTTCGACGTCTACCGGGCGTGGCAGGACGATCCCGAACGCTTCTGGGGCAAGGCCGCCGAGGCGATCGACTGGTTCACACCGCCTGCCCATGTGTTTTGCGGCGACGAAGGGGTTTATGGACGCTGGTTTGTCGGCGCAGAGACCAATACCTGCTTCAACTGCCTCGACCGGCATGTGGCTTCAGGGCGCGGCGGGCAGGCCGCCTTCATCTTCGATAGTGCCATGAGCGGCGCACAGCGCCGCTTCACCTATGACGAGGTTCTATCGGAGGTGACGGCGATCGCCGCCGTCTTGCGGGGTCTCGGCATCGAGAAGGGCGACCGCATCGTCATCTACATGCCGATGGTGCCGGAAGCGGTGTTTTCGATGCTGGCCTGCGCGCGGCTCGGCGCCGTACATTCCGTCGTCTTCGGCGGGTTTGCGGCCCAGGAACTGGCGGCAAGACTGAACGATTCGGAAGCGAAACTGATCATCGGTGCCAGCTGCGGGCTGGAGCCGGGGCGGGTCGTCGCCTACAAGCCGCTGATCGACCAGGCGATTGATCTTGCCAGGGTGAAGCCGCAGCATTGCCTGATCCTGCAGCGCGATCAGCTTACCGCCGAACTGAGGCCCGAACGGGGCGACCTGGATTTCGCAGAGGTTGTCGCAGCGGCGCGCGGCATCGCCGTCGATTGCGTGCCGGTCGCGGCGACCGATCTGCTCTACATCCTCTACACATCGGGCACGACGGGCAAGCCGAAGGGCGTGGTGCGCGATACCGGCGGGCACATGGTGGCGCTTCACTGGACCATGGAAAACATTTTTGGCGTGAAGCCCGGCGAGGTGTTCTGGACAGCATCCGATATCGGCTGGGTGGTCGGGCATTCCTACATCGTCTATGCGCCGCTTCTCACCGGCAGTACCAGCGTCATCTTCGAGGGCAAGCCGGTCGGTACGCCGGATGCCGGAACCTTCTGGCGCGTCGTGCGCGATCATGACGTGAAGGTTCTGTTCACGGCACCGACGGCGTTTCGGGCGATCCGCCGCGACGACCCCGAAGGCGAGCTTGTCGAGAATTACGATCTGCTTGGTCTTCGCGCCCTGTTTCTGGCCGGCGAGCGGGCCGACCCGGAAACGCTGAAATGGGCGGAACAGAAACTTAAAGTACCCGTCATCGACCACTGGTGGCAGACGGAAACCGGGTGGCCGATTGCGGCGAATACGATGGGGCTCGGTTTGATGCCGTTCAGATACGGCTCCCCGACGCGGCCGATGCCGGGCTATGCAATCGAGGTTCTGGACGATGCGGGGCATCCGGTGGCGCCTGGAATGCTCGGCAATATCGTCATCCGGCTTCCCCTGCCGCCGGGTTGCCTCGTGACCTTCTGGCGGGCGGACGAGCGGTTTCGCGAAGCCTGCCTCCAGGAGTTTCCCGGCTATTACAAGACCGCCGATGCGGGGCTGATCGACGAGGACGGGTATGTCTTCGTGATGGCGCGGACGGACGATATCATCAATTGCGCCGGGCATCGCCTGTCGACGGGGGCAATGGAAGAGGTCTGCGCCCAGCATCCCGACGTTGCCGAATGCGCCGTCATAGGCGTGCATGACCGTACCAAGGGGCAGATCCCCTGCGGCTTCCTCGTCCTGAAGCGGACTGTTTCACGGGAAACAGATACGGTCGCCCGCGAGGTGGCGGATCTGGTGCGCGGCGAGATCGGTCCTGTCGCCGCGTTCAGAACCGTGATGGTGGTGCCGCGGCTGCCGAAGACGCGCTCGGGCAAGATCCTGCGCGGGACAATGCAGAAGATCGCCGACGGACTGCCCTGGACGATGCCGGCAACGATCGACGATCCTGCCATTCTCGACGAGATCGCTGCCGTGCTGAAGGCGAACGGGTATGCACGCGATGAGATGGGGGCGGCGTGACGCAGCAGACCATCATCGACTAGAGCCGGGATAGCGCAATTTCCGCAAACGTGCGAACCGGCTTTGCATCCGCCATTGTGGAGAAACAGGGAGACGGAGCAGTTTCGCGTGTCGAAGAACGGCGGAAATGCTCTGGCCGAAGTCTCTTCCCGTCAATCCGGACAAGCCGCTGGTCTCGACCGGTTCTTGCGGGCCGGTGCAACGTGCAGGGCTTAAATCAGCTCCAACCGCACAGACGCAATTCGGGCCAATGGGGTATAGCAGGTTCTCTCATCCTTTTCGGGGGAGATGGCCGACACGCCACAGGAGCTAACGTTCTTTCTCGGCCGATGATTGTTACGTGCACCGGACAAAAAGCCCGAAACGAAAAAGGCCCCGTCACCGGGGCCTTTAAAATCTGTTCTGGAGATCCGCTTAGAAGCGATCTTCCTCGTCTTCCTCGTCGGTGCGGGTCGACTTCAGCGAGGAAAGCTTGGCGAAGACGGCGTCTGCGTCGATTTCCTTCTCTTCCTCGCGCTCGTTGCGATAGCTGAAGCCGAGGTTTTCGGTTTCGGCAGCCGGCTGCAGCGAGGCGCCGAGTTCGGCGGCCGTCGGCAGCGGACGGCCCTTGGAAGCCTTTTCGACTTCAAGGTCGAGATCGATCTGCGAGCACAGGCCGAGCGTTACCGGGTCCATCGGAGCGAGGTTGGCGGCGTTCCAGTGGGTGCGCTCGCGGATCTGCTCGATGGTCGACTTGGTGGTGCCGACGAGGCGCGAAATCTGCGCGTCCTTCAGTTCCGGATGGTTGCGCACCAGCCAGAGAATGGCGTTCGGACGGTCCTGACGCTTGGAAACCGGGGTGTAGCGCGGGCCGCGGCGCTTGCTCTCGGGAACGCGTACCTTCGGCTCGGAAATCTTGAGCTTGTAATTGACGTCTTTTTCGCCGCGCTGGATTTCGTCGCGCGAAAGCTGACCGGTTGCAATCGGATCGAGGCCCTTGATGCCCTGTGCCGCTTCACCGTCGGCAATCGCCTTCACTTCGAGCGGGTGCAGCTTGCAGAACTGGGCAATCTGGTCGAACGAAAGCGCGGTATTGTCGACGAGCCATACGGCAGTCGCTTTCGGCATGAGCAGTGTCTGAGCCATAGGTATAGGTCCTCTGTCCGTCCGCGCCGGTGTCGCGGGCCGTGGGTATCAACCACCATTTCCGGGAATTCACCGCCGTATAATCGAATTGTAGCAGAATTGCAAATCTTTGAAGCGGTCTGTTCGTTCGTCTAATTGCCGCCGATGTTCCAGTTGTTATCTATAGTCTCAAGGCCCCCGCGGATGCGGAGGGTCGTATAAGGTTGGAAGAGGGAGGAACTCATGACCGAGAAACTTTATCCGGTCCAGAAGTCGGCAAAAGCCAAGGCGCTCATCGACAAGGATCGATATGAGAAATGGTATGAGGAGAGCGTCGAGGATCCGGATAAATTCTGGGGCAAGCATGGCAAGCGGATCGACTGGTTCAAGCCCTATACCAAGGTGAAAAACACGTCCTTCAAGGGCAAGGTCTCGATCAAGTGGTTCGAGGACGGGCTGACCAACGTCTCCTACAACTGTATCGACCGCCATCTGAAAACCCATGGCGAGCGCACCGCGATCATCTGGGAGGGCGACAACCCCTATATCGACAAGAAGATCACCTATAACCAGCTCTACGAGCAGGTCTGCCGCATGGCGAACGTGATGAGGAAGCACGGCGTCAAGAAAGGCGACCGGGTGACGATCTACATGCCGATGATCCCGGAAGCGGCCTACGCGATGCTGGCCTGCGCCCGTATCGGCGCGGTGCATTCCGTCGTCTTCGGCGGGTTCTCGCCCGAAGCGCTGGCCGGCCGCATCATCGATTGCCAGTCGACCTTCGTGATTACCTGCGACGAAGGCGTGCGCGGCGGAAAGCCGGTGCCGCTCAAGGAAAACACCGACCAGGCGATCCGCATCGCGGCCAAGCAATATGTGACGGTCAACAAGGTGCTCGTGGTGCGCCGCACCGGCGGCAAGACCAACTGGGCGCCGGGCCGCGACATCTGGTACCATCAGGAAATCGCGACCGTGAAGGGCCATTGCGAGCCGGTGAAGATGAAGGCGGAAGATCCGCTGTTCATCCTCTACACGTCAGGGTCTACCGGCAAGCCGAAGGGCGTGCTGCACACGACGGGCGGCTATCTCGTCTATGCGGCGATGACACACGAATATGTGTTCGATTACCATGATGGTGATATTTACTGGTGCACGGCCGATGTGGGGTGGGTGACGGGGCATTCCTATCTCGTCTACGGGCCGCTTGCCAATTGCGCGACATCGCTGATGTTCGAAGGCGTGCCGAACTTTCCCGATCAGGGTCGGTTCTGGGAGATCGTCGACAAGCACAAGGTCAACATCATCTACACCGCGCCGACGGCGATCCGCTCGCTGATGGGTGCCGGGGACGATTATGTGACCCGCTCGTCACGGGAGAGCCTGCGGCTGCTCGGCACCGTCGGCGAGCCGATCAACCCGGAAGCCTGGCAATGGTATTACGACGTGGTGGGCGGTGGTCGCTGCCCGATCGTCGATACATGGTGGCAGACGGAAACCGGCGGTCACATGATCACGCCGCTGCCCGGCGCGACCGCGCTGAAGCCCGGATCGGCGACCAAGCCGTTCTTCGGGGTGAAGCCGGAGCTGGTCGATGGCGAGGGCAAGGTGCTGGAGGGTGCTGCCGACGGCAATCTCGTCATTGCGGATTCCTGGCCAGGGCAGATGCGCTCGGTCTATGGCGATCACGAGCGGTTCGTGCAGACCTATTTCTCCACCTACAAGGGGAAATATTTCACCGGTGACGGCTGCCGCCGCGACGAGGACGGTTACTACTGGATTACCGGCCGCGTCGACGACGTGCTCAACGTCTCCGGCCACCGGCTCGGTACGGCGGAAGTGGAATCGGCGCTGGTGTCGCACAATCTCGTCTCGGAGGCCGCAGTCGTCGGTTATCCGCATCACGTCAAGGGACAGGGCATCTATTGCTACGTGACGCTGATGGCCGGAAACCAGGGCTCCGACGAGCTTCGCCAGCAGCTGGTGAAGCATGTGCGCGCCGAGATCGGCCCGATCGCGGCACCGGACAAGATCCAGTTCGCGCCGGGCCTGCCGAAGACCCGTTCGGGCAAGATCATGCGCCGCATCCTGCGCAAGATCGCCGAGGACGATTTTGGCGCGCTCGGGGATACGTCTACGCTCGCAGATCCGGCGGTGGTGGATGACCTGATCGAACACCGGCAAAACCGGGCGGAGGCTTAGAGAATAAAACAGAAAAGGCGCAGACCCGGTGGTTTGCGCCTTTATAGTGTTGCCGAAGCGTCGAAAGTCCTGCCGAACCTGCCGAGGCTTCGCACCTCTCGAAACACTGTCATCCTCGGGCCTATCCCGAGGATCTGTCCACGTTCATCGTGACCGTGGTTGATCCTCGCCGTAAGGGGAGGATGACGCGGAGGAGAGAGATCGTCGCGGTCAGGTCACGCTATCTGCATAGCCGGAATTTTTAGCCTCCACCCATCCCGTCAATCGGTCGCCCGCTCAAAAATCGATGGCGCGGCCGTTGATTTCCCAGTCGCCGAAACGGGCGGGGTCGGCGCCGCCGCGGCCGCCGTATTCTTCCGGCAAGGCGGCCGGGTTTTCGGCGTTGCGACGCTCCTCGGCTTCCTTCAGCGCCCGCTGCGCTGCTGCCGAAAGCGGCTTTTTCTGGCCCTCGCCCGCTGCTTCATGGCCGATATTGTCGTTGTCTGCGCTCTGCATCTTCCGCTACACCCAGTCGAATATTGAAAACCTTGGGTTCATCGACCACATCTTAATCTGCCTGAGACGGCGAGAAAACCCAGTTTGACCCGAAAACGGCCTTCCCGAAGATCGGGATATTTGAACACCGGAGAGATGACGATGAATGTGATGCGCACCGCCATGCTTCTGGCCTTCATGACGGCCCTGTTCATGGGCGTCGGCTTTCTGATCGGCGGCAAGAGCGGAATGATGATCGCGCTGGTGATCGCAGCCGGCATGAACCTGTTTTCCTACTGGAATTCAGACAGGATGGTGCTGTCGGCCTATCACGCGCAGGAGGTGGACGAGCGTTCGGCGCCGGAATTCTACCTGATGATCCGCGATCTCGCCGCCAATGCCGGCCTGCCGATGCCGAAGGTCTATATCTACGACAATCCGCAGCCGAACGCCTTTGCCACCGGCCGCAACCCGCAGAATGCAGCCGTTGCCGCCTCGACCGGGCTCATCCATGCGCTTTCGCCGCAGGAGGTCGCCGGCGTCATGGCGCATGAGCTGGCGCATATCCAGAACCGCGATACGCTGACAATGACGATTACCGCCACGCTTGCCGGCGCGATCTCGATGCTCGGCAATTTCGCCTTCTTCTTTTCCGGCAATCGCGACAATAACAATAACAGCAATCCGCTCGGCTTTATCGGCGTGCTGGCGGCGATGATCGTCGCGCCGCTTGCCGCCATGCTCGTACAGATGGCCATCAGCCGGACGCGCGAATATTCGGCCGACCGGCGCGGTGCGGAAATCTGCGGCAATCCACTCTGGCTCGCCTCAGCGCTCGGCAAGATCGCCGGTGCCGCGCATGCCGTGCCGAACTACCAGGCGGAGCGCAATCCGGCGACGGCGCATATGTTCATCATCAATCCGCTCTCGGGCGAGCGGATGGACAATCTCTTCTCCACCCACCCCAATACGGACAACCGCATTGCCGCACTTCAGCAGATGGCGAGCGAGTTTCGTTCCGGTGGAATGGGTGGCGGCGGAAGCGGGGGCTCCGGCACCGGCTACAATGCCGGCTCGACGCCGCCCTCTCAGGCTGCTAGACCCCAGCGCACCGGCCGTTCCGTTCCCAATACGGGTTCCGTATGGGGACGCGGCGATAACGAACCGCGCAAGGGGCCATGGTCCTGACGTGACCAATGGGCACCGCAAGCGCCTCTACCCCCGAACGATGAGATGAAGTCTTGAACGACGACAAGAACAAGAAGAAACCCTTTTCCAAGCCATCGCACCGTTCGAAGGCCCAGCCGGACGCCGGCGGGCCTTCCGGTCATTCTGGCCAGGGCCGCCCCGATGCCGGCCCGAAGAAGCCGGGGCTCGAAGCCCGTGCGACGGCGGCAAAGCTTCTGTCTGCCGTGATCGACAAGAAGATCTCGCTCGACGGCATGCTGGACCCGGTCCATGGCAATCCGTCCTACAAGGCGCTTTCCGATGCCGACCGTGCGCTGGCGCGGGCAATGCTGATCACCACGCTTCGCCATCTGCCGCGGCTTGATGCGGCCGTGTCCTCGCTTATCGACACGCCGCTGCCGGAAGGCGCGCGGGCGCTTCACCATGTGCTGATGATCGCGGCGGCCCAGATCCTGCATCTCGACGTGCCCTCGCATTCAGCCGTCGATCTTGCGGTCGAGCAGGCCAATCGCGATCCGCGCAACCGTCGTTTCGCCAAGCTGGTCAATGCCGTTCTGCGCCGTCTCGTGCGCGAGAAGGACGAGATCCTCGCCGCCACGGCTTCGGTTTCGCCGGTGCCGAAATGGTTCAGCGATCGCCTTGCCGGCGCCTATGGCGCGGAGGCAGCGGCACGGATTGCCGAAGCGCAGCTTGTGCCGCCCTCGATCGATCTGACGGTCAAGAGCGATCCGGATGGCTGGGCCGCACGGCTGGGCGGCAAGGTTCTGGCCACCGGCAGTATCCGGCTCGGCTCGTTCCAGGGTGCCGTCTCGGCCCTCGAAGGCTTCGAGGCCGGCGAATGGTGGGTGCAGGATGCGGCTGCCGCCATTCCGGCAAAGCTGTTCGGCGACCTTACCGGCAAGCACATTGCCGATCTTTGCGCCGCACCCGGCGGCAAGACGGCGCAGCTGATCGTGGCCGGTGCGAAAGTGACGGCGGTCGAGCAATCGTCCAACCGGCTGGCGCGGCTCAAGGAAAATCTTGTCCGCCTCGGGCTCGAAGCCGAGCTTGTCGCCGGCGATCTCTTCGAATACCGGCCCGAGGAATTGCTGGACGGCGTGTTGCTCGATGCTCCCTGCTCGTCCACCGGCACGACGCGGCGTCATCCCGACGTGCTCTGGACCAAGGGTGTCGAAGATATCGGCAAGCTTGCCGTGCTGCAGGAGCGGATGCTGCGCCATGCGCTGACGCTGGTGAAGCCCGGCGGGATCGTCGTATTCTCCAACTGCTCGCTCGACCCGAAGGAAGGCGAGACGCTGGTGGCCCGCGTGCTTGCCGATATGCCCAATGTTTCGCGCCGTCCGGTGTCGGCATCAGACTGGCCGGGGCTGGAAGACGCCGTGTCCGCCGATGGCGATTTTCGCACGACGCCCGCCATGCTGCCGGGCGACGGCACCTATCCGGGCGGTCTCGACGGCTTCTACGCGGCCGTTCTGCAGGTCGGGTAAGGCTTTATTCACCATAAGCTTACATTCTGAACCGCCCGGTGGCTGATTCCCGCCGGGCGGGAGGATTCTCGTGTTTTCGATGGGGTGAATAACGGTGGCGATGGGGTTCGCGGATCGCCGGAGGCTGGCAGCCTTCGGCCTGCGGGAGATCGGGCGACGTCTGTGCAGGCGTTCGGCCGGCTTACGGCTTGCCGTGACCGCGTCCGCGCTTCGCGTCCCCGACCGGCTGATCGTCGCGCCTACGGACCTGCGGGCGCTCGACCCGTTCATTGCCGAAGAGATTTTCGATGGCCGCTTTCCGCTGGCGGGCCATGTTCTCGAAACCGTTGGCGAAAGCCCGTTTCTGATCGAGCTGCCATCGCGCGCCTTTGCCGAGCGGCTGCATTCCTTCTCGTGGCTCCGGCATGTGCGCACGATCAAATCGGCGGCATCCTGCGCCCATGCGCGGCAACTCGTCTCCGACTGGATCGCCGTTCACGGCCGCCGGCCGAAGGGTGTCGCCTGGGAAGCCCATGTCGCCGCCGAGCGGGTGATCGCCTGGCTGTCGCATTCCACCATCATCCTTCAGGGCGCGGAAGCCGGCTTCTATCGTCGTTTCATGAAGAGCCTTGCCTATCAGGTGCGCTACCTGCGCAAGATCGTCGGCTGCACGGCGGTGGGCGAGGGGCGGCTGAAACTCTGCATCGCGCTTGCCATGGCGTCTATCTCCATGCCGACCCGCACCGGCTATATCCGCCGCGAGGGCCAGCGGCTCGACCGGGAGATGGAGCGACAGATTCTGTCCGATGGCGGGCATGTGTCGCGCAATCCGCGCGCCGTGCTCGATGCGCTGCTCGATCTCCTGCCGCTCCGGCAGACCTATATCAATCTCGGCCACGACCTGCCGTCGAAGCTCATTTTGACGATCGACCGCATGTATCCGGCGCTGCGCTTCTTCCGGCACCAGGATGGCGATCTGGCGCTGTTCAATGGCGCGACCGCAACGCCAGCCAGCGAGCTTCTCGCCGTCCTGCGCTATGACGAGACGGCCGGAAAGCCGTTCAAGGCGTTGCCGCACATGAATTACCACCGGCTGTCGTCCGAAGGCACGACGATCATCGTCGATACCGGCCTGCCCCTGTCTGACGCCCTGTCGCGCAATGCCCATGCGGGCTGCCTCTCGTTCGAGATGTCGGCCGGCCGGCACCGATTCATCGTCAATTGCGGCGCGCCGAAATTCGCCTCGAAAGCCTCCCGCAACATCGTGCGGGCAACGGCTGCGCATTCCACCGTAACGCTTGCCGACACGTCGTCGAGCCGGATCGTCAAAGCCAAGCTTGCGGGGCCGATGCTGATCGGCGGCGTCAGCGATGTTTCGGTTGGGCGCTCGGACGACCAGCATGGAAACGACTGGCTGAAGGCAAGTCATGACGGTTATGCCCAGGAATTCGGGTATCTGCACGAGCGCGAGATCGGGCTTTCAGCCAAGGGCGACAAGATCAAGGGCCACGACCGCCTCTATCTGCCTGAGGGCGAAGCTGCCCGTGACGAGATTTTGACCGCCGCGGCGCGTTTTCACATTCATCCCGCCGTCTCGCTATCCCGTCGCGACCGGGAAAGTGTCGTGATGCGGGCGCCGGATGGAGAGAGCTGGATCTTTTCGGCACCGGGGCTGGAGGTGCTGATCGACGAGGACATGTTCTTTGCCGATGTCTCCGGCGTCAGGCCAAGCCAGCAGCTCGTCATCGAGTTCACGCTGCCGGAAACCACCGATATCCGCTGGATGTTGCGGCGGGTCGATTAACGACGACAAGCGGACAGCCTGCCCGGCCGGGCGATTCGCCGTTCCCTCCCCGGCCCAGCTGTGCTAACGCGACGCCAATCATTCCCCAATCGTGCCGCACCAGTCTTCGAGCCCGCGTGCGACGCGTTCCCAGGAGAGCTTTATGGCCGTCGCATCGAAGAAAATCCCCGCCCCCGATCTCGTCAGGATCCGCACCGCGCTCCTGTCCGTCTCGGACAAGACCGGCATTATCGAACTGGCACAGGCGCTGGCGGCACAAGGCGTCAAGCTGCTCTCGACCGGCGGCACCCACAAGGCGATCGCGGCAGCAGGCCTCGACGTCACTGACGTTTCCGACGTCACCGGCTTTCCGGAAATCATGGACGGCCGCGTCAAGACGCTGCATCCGACCGTGCATGGCGGTCTTCTCGCCATCCGTGACGATGCCGAGCATCAGGCCGCGATGAAGGAACACCGTATCGAGGGTATCGATCTTGCCGTGATCAACCTCTACCCGTTCGAGGAAGTGCGGGCCGCCGGCGGCGACTACCCGACGACGGTCGAGAATATCGATATCGGCGGCCCGGCGATGATCCGCGCGTCGGCCAAGAACCATGCCTATGTGGCCATCGTCACCGACCCTTCCGACTATGTCGGCGTGATCGAAGCGCTGAAGGCAAACGACGGCCAGACGCCTTACGCGTTCCGGCAGAAGCTTGCCGCAAAGGCCTATGCCCGCACGGCGGCCTACGATACGGCGATCTCCAACTGGTTTGCCGAGGCGCTCGACATCGCGACCCCGCAATACCGCACGATCGGCGGCATCCTGAAGGAAGAGATGCGCTATGGCGAAAACCCGCACCAATCGGCGGGATTCTACGTGACCGGCGAGAACCGTCCGGGCGTTGCCACCGCGACGCTTCTGCAGGGCAAGCAGCTCTCCTACAACAATATCAACGACACCGATGGCGCCTTCGAGCTGATCGGCGAGTTTGCCCCGGAAAGAACCGGTCCGGCCTGCGCCATCATCAAGCATGCCAATCCCTGCGGCGTGGCCACCGGCCCGACGCTGAAGGACGCCTACCTTCGGGCGCTGGCCTGCGACAGCACGTCTGCCTTCGGCGGTATCATCGCGCTCAACCAGTTGCTCGATGCCGAGACGGCCGAAGAGATCGTCAAACTGTTCACCGAAGTCATCATCGCGCCTGAGGTGACGGACGAGGCCAAGGCGGTGATCGCGGCGAAGAAGAACCTTCGCCTGCTCGTCACCGGCGGCCTGCCGGATCCGCGGTCGCGCGGCATCACGGCAAAGACGGTTGCCGGCGGCCTTCTGGTCCAGAGCCGCGACAATGGCATGATCGACGATGTCGAATTGAAGGTCGTGACCAAGCGCCAGCCGACGGCGCAGGAGCTGGAAGACCTGAAATTCGCCTATACGGTTGCCAAGCACGTCAAGTCGAACGCCATCGTCTATGCCAAGCAAGGCCAGACGGCCGGTATCGGCGCCGGCCAGATGAGCCGTATCGATTCCGCCCGCATCGCGGCGCTGAAGGCTGAAGATGCCGCCAAGGTCATGGGGTGGTCCGAGCCGATGACCAAGGGGTCTGCGGTTGCGTCCGAAGCCTTCTTCCCGTTTGCCGACGGTCTTCTGTCCGCCATTGCAGCCGGCGCCACCGCCGTCGTCCAGCCGGGCGGCTCGATGCGCGATGCGGAAGTCATCGCCGCTGCCGACGAGCACAATGTCGCGATGGTCTTCACCGGCATGCGCCATTTCCGCCACTAGAGCAATTCCAGCAAAAGTGGGAACCGGTTTTGCGTCCGGAATTGCGCGGAAACAAAGAGATAGAGCAGTTTCGCGTTTCGAAGAAAGGCGAAAATGCTCTAAGCGGCTTTGCCCTTGAGGGGGCAAAGTAACGATCATCAATCGAAGGCGTCGGAGTTTTCCGGCGCCTTTGTCGTTGTAACGGTGCTGAGGGGTGAAAAAGCCTGGCCGTGCCGGGTCTCGCCACGCCGTTCGAGCCGTCTGCGAAGGCGAAAAAACCTGCGGCAAGGATCTGTGCGAATTTTGGCCTCTGCGGGATCGCCGGGTTGAGCCTTGCTCCGGCATCTGGGGTCGGGTTTGGGAGGGCGTGCCGGACAAGGACGCTGGAATTCCAGCAATGGCCTCCGCGCATTTTGTTGATCACTCCGCTGATGGCGCGCGAACCCGCCGCGGAGTAGATTGGCGGCGAATCATCACGTCCCGCATCCCATTGGCGAGCGGGTCAGGGAGCGCATTTTCGTGAAGTCGATCCGCCTGTCTCAGGGCATCCCGTCCCCCCGTACCATTTTCGGTGCCGCCCTTCTTTCCGCTGTCTCGATGGCGGCCATGCCGGCCGTCGCTGCGCCGCAGTCTTCGGCGGCACCGCCGTGGCTGCTTTCGCATGTCGGCGTCGGCGCCGGGCAGATCGCGGCACCCGTCTTGGAGCGCGCCCGCGACCTCTATCTGCAGAAGTCGGCCGAGGGAAAAATTCACAATTCCTGCTATTTCGCCATGGATGCGACGCGCCCCAACGAGGCGACGGCGAGCCCGACGGGCGGGCGGTTCTACATCATCTGCGAGGCGGCTCATACGTTCCGGGTGATTTCTTCCGGCCATGGCAGCGGCCGTAATCTGAAGGGCGTTGCCGATTTCTCCAACGGCCGCGCCTGCGCGCGCAATTTCGGCAATGCGCAGGATTCCAATCTGACGATGGGCGGCAGCTATATTACCGGGGAGGCGAAAACCTCCTATCGTGGGTATTACCAGCTGCCCGGCCAGCCGGATGCGCCGCTGCTGCGCACCTTCATCCAGTTCAACGGCGAGGGCGAGACGGCGAATGCCCGCGCGCGGGCGATCGGCGGCCATCCGGCGGCGCTGGTGTCTCGTGTCTGCCGCAAGAAGGACCCGGCAAGCCCTTACGCCAACCATGACGGCTATGTGCTGCGCGGCAACCTCGTCGATTATTCCATCGGCCGTAGCGATGGCTGCACCAGCTGGTCGCCGCAGGATGCGCGCGATGTCATTCCGCTGATGAAGGACAATCCGACCACGCTCTATATCTACCCGGAATCGAAGGATATCGCGGCCGTCGACATGGCGCTCGGTTCCGGCCGCTCGCCGGCACAGGCCGGCCTCTACTGGAACAGCGACTGTATGAAAGAGATCGGCCAGCCGAAATTCTGGGCCAAGCAGCAGCTGGAGCCGGTCATCGCGCAATGGGCCAAGGACCATCCGCCACCGCCACCCAAACCCGCGCCACTCTGCCAGTAAGGCGCCGAAATGGCGTTTTCCGGTCCGGTCAGCGTGATGGTTTGCGGTCGGCCGGATAGGGCGTGAGAAGCAGAAGCACGAGGCCGGCGACGAGGAAGACGAGCAGCGTCGTCATACCGAGCCGGGCCGAACTCGTTAATGCGGTGACGAGCGAAAACGTCAGGGTGGCGAGAAAGCTCGTTGCGCGGCCGGACAATGCGTAGATGCCGAAATAGCGGCCAGCCTCCGACACATCGATGCTGTGCGCCAGATAGGAGCGCGACGA
This sequence comes from Neorhizobium sp., assembly GCA_028283725.1. Lineage (GTDB taxonomy): Bacteria > Pseudomonadota > Alphaproteobacteria > Rhizobiales > Rhizobiaceae > Neorhizobium. The sequence goes on from JAPWKC010000004.1 coordinate 1,950,611, forward strand.
GGCCTGAACCGGGCCGAAGGCGACGCCGATCAGGAGGCCGAAGCCGATATAGGCCTTTTCAGCCGCCGTGCCGAACAGGCCGCCGGTATCGGCGGTCGAGAGCGGGACAAGACCGAAGCCGATGAAGCCGGGGCCGGTCGAGGCAATGCCGAGCGTCGCTGCGGTGAGGAGAACGAGGCTGATCGTCACGACAACCTTCGATCCGAGCCGCTTGTCGAGCCAGCCGGCGCCGATGCAGCCCAATATGGCGACGACATTGAGGATGATGCCGTAAAGGCCGATCTCGATCGTCGCCCAGCCGAACATGCCGGCTGCAAACGTGCCACCGAGAATGAGAAGGCCGTTGACGCCGTCCTGGTAGATCATCCTTGCGATCAGGAAGCGCAGGATGCCGGGGCGCGCGCGCAGTTCGGTCAAGGTGCCTTTCAGTTCGCCGAGGCCGGAGCGGACGGCAGATGCGATCGGCAAGCCGCGGGCGGCGTCGGGCGTGAAGAGGAACATCGGCAGGATGAAGACGAGATACCAGAGTGCCGAAATCGGCCCGGTGATGCGCGCGTCTTCTCCGAGATGCGGATCGAGACCGAAGAGCGGGGGCACGCCGATCAGCGTCAGGCCGGTCTCGGGACTTGCGGCGAGAAGCGTGACGACCGCGATCAGCACGATCATGCCGCCGAGATAGCCGAGGCCCCAGGCGATGTTGGAGATACGGCCGACCTGTTCGCGCGGCACCAGCCGAGGCATCATGCTATCGTTGAAGACGGTCGAAAATTCCGCGGCGATCGAGGCTGATATCATGAAGATCATCGGCCAGATCACCGGTGAGCCGGGGCTGGCGAACCAGAGCGCCGAGACCGCGATGATCTGGATGACGGCAAAAGTGCCGATCCAGGGTTTTCGCGCGCCCGACTGGTCGGCGATGGCGCCCAAGACCGGCGAGAGGATGGCGATGATGACAGACGAAATCGTCGCCATGTTGCTCCAGGCCGTCTGGGCCGAAACCGGGTCATCCGTCATTCGCGAGACGAAATAGGGGCCGAAGATAAAGGTGGTGACGACGGTGAAGAAGGGCTGCGCCGCCCAGTCGAATGCCATCCATCCCCAGATGCCCTTTCGATCGGCATAGGCGGGCCGTTCTATGTCAACAGTCATGTCATGGCCCTGCCCTCGTCCTGCCTCTGGTGCCGCCTTCTGCGTCCCGCGCGACCGATCATGGCTGCGCGGAACCGATATCATCGCTCTTTCGTCTTAGAGTTCCCAGTTGGAGGACTGGCGCATATGCCCTTGCGATCGGCATTCACGGGTCATCCTGCGGCTACAGTCATGATGCTGTTGCCTTGCACTCGGTCCTGGACCTCTTCCCGCCTTCGGCGTTCCACGCGGCTAATCAAGGCCGCGTGGAACCGGTATCATCGCCCCATGCTCTCAAAGCACCCGGCCGTGGGCCAGATCGTTGAGCAGGCTGGCCGCCACCGTGATCTTTGCGAGCGTCAGGTCGCCGCTGTCGCCAAGCGCAATCAGTTCGGCACCGATGCGGTTGATCCGCAGCCGGTCCCCGGCGATCCAGGCATCGACCGGCCGCTTCTCCCTGGCGTGTTCGGTGAGCGCTGCAATCACCATGTCGCGGCGAGCAGACGCCAGTTGCTGCAGGCTGCGCGACAGAGCAAGGCTCTCGTAGTGATCCGATGTCGAGATCCGCTCGCCGGCAACGATCAGCCGGTTGACGCGGAAGGTTTCGGTCACAGTGAAATAGCTCTCGATGGCGCGGGCCATGCTTTCGCCGGTCGCATCGGCAATCCGCATGATTTCCGGCACGATGACGAGGGCCGAGAGGCGGCGGATTTCCGTGACAAGCTCGGCCGAGGCGCCCTCGCCTTCGAGGGCCGCTGCCAATGGTGCCGTCTCTGCGACGGTCTCGTCCGAAATCATCGTCCGCAGAACCTTGACCGCATTCCTTAGCCGGGCAATGGCCTCGCTCAGATCGGAGGTGCCGACCTGGGTCTGCAGTGCCAGATAGGTGCCGATCGTGATGATGCGGCTGATCTGGGCATAGAGATCGTTCTGCGTGCGGCCGGAAACCTGACCGTCGAGGGCATCGATGTCCTTCCAGACTTTCGGCAGGTCGAAGCCGTCACGGATGAGGAAGGCTGCCTTCACGACATTGGCGGGCGTCGCGCCGGTCATGTCGCTCATCATCTGCACGAAGCCCGGACCGCCGCGGTTTACCGCCTCGTTTGCAAGGATCGTCGAGACGATTTCGCGGTGCAGACGGTGGCCGGCAATGTCCTCGGCATAGGGTTTCTGCATCTTTTGCGGAAAATAGCCGGCAAGCGTCGTTGCGAAATAAGGATCGTCCGGCAGCGTGCTGTCGAGGATCTGGTCGAAGAGCACGATCTTGGCGTAGGAAAGAAGCACGCCGATTTCAGGCCGGGTCAGCGGCCGGTTGTTGAGATAGCGATCGGCCAGTTCGGTGTCGTCGGGCAGAGTCTCGACCTTGCGGTTCAGGAGCCCCTGGCCCTCCAGTACAGACATCAGATGCGACAGTTCCTCGCGGTTCGCCAGCCCCTTGCGCTCAACGAGCGAGATGGCGAGCGGCTGGAGGTAGTTGTTGCGAAGGACGAGGTTGCCGACCTCGCTGGTCATCGAGGCCAAGAGCTTGTTGCGCTTGTCGCGCGGCAAGCGGCCATCCTGCATGGCCGGGTTGAGCGCGATCTTGATATTGACCTCGACGTCGGAGGAGTTGACGCCGGCGGAATTGTCGATCGCGTCCGAATTGCAGCGTCCGCCTGCGAGCGCATAGGCGATGCGGCCCTTCTGGGTGACACCCAGATTGGCGCCCTCGCCGATGACTTTGGCGCCGACTTCTGTTGCCGTGATGCGGATCGCGTCATTGGCGCGGTCGCCGACATCGCTGTCGGCTTCGGCGGCGGCCTTCACATAGGTGCCGATGCCGCCGAACCAGAGGAGATCGACCTTGCTCTTGACGATCGCCGTCATGATCTCGAAGGGCGTCGCAGTCACCTTGTCGAGGCCGATCGCGGCTGCGGCCTGCGGCGACAGCTTGACCGATTTTAGCGAGCGCGAAATGATCATGCCGCCGTCCGAGAGCAGCGCCTTGTCGTAATCCTGCCAGCTGGAGCGGGGGAGCGCGAACATCCGCTGCCGCTCGGCAAAGGAGCGCTCGATATCCGGGTCCGGGTCGATGAAGATATCGCGGTGGTCGAAGGCGGCGATCAGGCGCGTCTGGGTCGAGAGCAGCATGCCGTTGCCGAAGACGTCGCCCGACATGTCGCCGACGCCGACGACCGAAAAAGGCGTCGTCTGGATATCGATATCCATCTCACGGAAATGCCGCTTCACGGCCTCCCAGGCGCCGCGGGCGGTGATGCCCATCTTCTTGTGGTCGTAGCCGGCCGAACCGCCCGAGGCAAAGGCGTCGTCCAGCCAGAAGCCTGCCTCCTGGGCAAGCCCGTTGGCAGTGTCGGAGAAGGTGGCCGTCCCCTTGTCGGCGGCAACGACGAAATAGGGATCGTCGCCATCAAGCCTGAGCGTATTCTTCGGTGCCAAGATCTCACCGGAGACGATGTTGTCGGTGATGGTCAGCATGGTGCGGATATAGGTCTTGTAGGCCTCGCGGCCGGCGTTGAACCAGTCTTCGCGCGCGCCGCCGACAGGGAGTTTCTTCGGGAAGAAGCCGCCCTTGGCGCCGACCGGCACGATGACGGCATTCTTCACCTGCTGCGCCTTGACGAGGCCGAGCACTTCGGTGCGATAATCCTCGCCGCGGTCCGACCAGCGGATGCCGCCGCGCGCCACCTTGCCGAAGCGCAGATGGACGCCCTCGACCTCGGTGCCGTAAACGAAGATCTCGCGGAAAGGGCGCGGCTCGGGAAGGCCGTCCAGCAGTTTCGGATCGAGCTTGAAGGCGAGCATCGGGTTATGCGCGCCATCCGGCCCCTTCTGGAAATAGTTGGTGCGCAGCGTCGCATCCACCGCGTTGACGAAGCGGCGCAGTGTGCGGTCCTCGTCGAGGTTCGGCACCTTGCCGAGCGCCTCTTCGATCGTCGCATGGGCTTCGGTGAGTTTCTTCACCCTCGCCTTTTCGCCGGTCTTCGGGTCGAAGCCGTCGCGGAAGAGGGTGAAGATCGACGCGGCGATGCCGGCATGCTTGTTCAGCGTGTCGGCGATATAGGTTTGCGAATAGACGATGCCGGTCTGGCGCAGATAGCGCGCATAGGCGCGCATCACCGTCACCTCGCGGGCAGAAAGGCCAGCCAGAAGAACGAGGCGGTTGAGGGCGTCATTGTCGATCGAGCCGTCGAAGGCGGCAAGGAAAGCGTCTTCGAGAAGCGCGCCTTCAACGGAAAGATCGATCTCTCTGCCGGTTTCGAGCTCGAGTTCCATGTCGTGCAACACGACAAGGGTATTCTCCTGGGTGTTCCTTGGGCCGACCTGGATCTCGAATGTCTGCTCGCTCACCACATGGAATCCGAGGTTTTCCAGAAGCGGCACACGGCGGGACAAGGACAGGGCCTCGCCGCGATGGAAGATCTTCAGCGACACCGTGGAGCCGGGATCCTGCGGGCGGCGATAGAAGGCGATGCGGATCGTTTCGTCCTTCGCGCAGGCGTCGATATCGGCCAGATCGGCAAAGCTGTCTTCCGGCGTGAACGCCTCCTGAAACGCCTGGGTGACGGCAAGACGCGGGCCATCCTTGGCAAGTGCCGCCAGCCGTTCTTCCCAGGGCAGAGCGATCAGGCCGACGGCGGCCTCAAGCTTGCCCTGCGCGATGCGCGGGGTCTTGCCGCCGCGCCGGCCGATGATCATGTGCAGCCGCGCGACATTGGCCTCGGGAAAAGCCGGGTAATAGGCCGAGACATGGCCCTCATAGGCAGTTGCCAGATAAGAGCCGATCCGTTCGCGCACGCGGGAATTATAGTCTTCGCGCGGGACATAGACGATGGCTGAGACGAAACGGTCGAAATGATCGACACGCGGCAGGACGCGCACGCGCGGCCGCTCTGCGAGTTCCATGATCTGCTCGCAGAAGCGTGCGAGAAGATCGGTGTCGATCTGGAACAGGTCGTCACGCGGGTAGGATTCCAGCGTGTTTTCCAGCATGCGGCCGGAATGGCTTTCCGGATCGAAACCGAAATGCCGCTCGATGCGCTCCGCCTTGGCGCGCAGGAGCGGGATATCGCTGACGGAGCCGGCATAGGCGGTGGCGTTGAACAGGCCGACGATGCGCAGTTCGCCGATGACGTCGCCCGTCTCGTCGAAGCGTTTGACGCCGACATAATCCATGTAGGCGCGACGGTGGACGACGGATTTCACATTGGCTTTGGTGACGATCAGGAGATCCGGGCCATCGAGAAATTCGAGGATCTCGGGCGTCGTCATCACGGCGTCCTTGCCCTGGCGCAGGACGCGCACGTCGGGGTCGGCCAGAATGCCGAGGCCCCTGCCCTTGCCGCGTTCGATCGTCGCCTCGGCGCCCTTGCCGGAATAGACGTATTCGCGCATGCCGAGGAAGGTGAAATTGTCGTCGCGCAGCCAGTTCAGGAAGGCAAGAGCCTCGTCGCGGTCCGCCTTGCGGCGGTTCGGCAGGCGTTCCAGTTGGGCAGACGCGCCATCGAGCACACCGAGCATGGCGCTCCAATCGCCGATCGTCTGGTGCACCTGGCCAAGCACGCTTCGAACACGTTCGACGAGCTGGCCGGCGGCTTCCTCGCCGAGAGCTGCGACATGGATCTGGATCAGGCTGACGTGATGGGCCGGGTGGCCGGGCTTGTCATGGGTCATCAGGGCCGTTGCCTTGCCCTGTTCGACGATCAGGATCGGGTGGACGGCCATGGTCAGCAGGCGGTGAGTGGATGTCACCTCGCCGATGACGGAATCAAAGAGGAAGGGCATGTTACGATCGATGATCGTCAGGATCGAAACCGGCGTGCCGCCGGGCTCGACACCATCGGGTGTCTCGACCGTGACGTCGGCCTGTTTGCCATCCCAGGCGGCAAGGCGTGCTGCCGCCTGGCGCGTCGCGATCGCCAGCATTTCGGGCGTATACGCGGCGAGGTCGTCGTCGCTTGCCCTGCCGAAGAGGATCGCCGGGTCGAGCGTCTGCGCCTCATTGCCTGTCTGGTCTCTTCCCAGAGCAGCGCGGGCGCTTTCCATCTGCCTGTCGCGCTTGGTATTCTGCCTGCCTGCCATTCGCTTCTCCCGTAAGCCGTGCAAAACCGGTTCGTGTTCTTATATCGGATGACAATTCAATACGGCCTTGACGTGTCAACCATCTGTCAAACGCATCATCTAATGGATCGTCCGTTGACATGCGGCCGGGAAGGCCCGATCAACGAGCAAAAGCAGTCGCAAACCGGTGCCTTCAGGACATAAGATGCAGGATATCAGCAGCGCCGTCATCGTCATTTCCAGCCACGTGATCCGTGGCTCGGTGGGAAACCGTGCGGCCGTGTTCGCGCTGGAGACGCTTGGTCATCCCGTCTGGGCGATGCCGACGATCGTGCTTCCCTGGCATCCCGGTCACGGCCCCTCCACCAGGCTGACGTTTTCCGAATCAGATTTCGACAAAGCTATAGACGATCTCATCCGGGCGCCATGGCTGGGCGAGGTGAAGGCGGTGCTTACAGGGTATTTCGGCAATGCGGCGCAGCCGAAGGCGGTGGCGCGGCTGATCCGGGCGCTGAAGGAGAAAAATCCCGATCTCCTCTATGTCTGCGATCCTGTCATGGGCGATCTCGGCGGGCTCTATGTCCCGCAGGCGACGGCCGAGGCGATCCGCGACGAGCTGATCCCGCTTGCGACCGTCGCGACGCCGAACCGCTACGAGCTTGCCTGGATGGCGGGCGCGCCGCTCGAAACCAATAACGACATCATGGAAGCGGCGATCTCGCTCGGCCCGCCGCGGCTTCTGGTGACCTCGGCCGTGCCGATGATCGAGGGCGGCACCGGCAATCTCTATCTCTCGGGCAAGCATGCGCTGCTCGCCGAGCATCGGGTGATCGACAATCCGCCGAACGGGCTCGGCGATCTGCTGGCCGCTCTTTTCCTCGGCCGGCTGATGTCCGGCATGGACGACGAGCGTGCCTTGCAGCTGGCGACCGCGAGCGTGTTCGAAATCCTGGCGCGCACCGTCAAGCGCGGCGGCGACGAACTGGCGCTCGAAACGGACGCGTCCAGCCTCTCGACACCGATGGCGATGGTGCAGATGCGCCGGCTTCTCCATCCGCTGCAGCGATCCAAGCGGTAAGACCGGAGAGGGATCGGATAGGCGGCCGGGTCGGCCTGCTGCGGCACAATCGCCGTTGATCTTCGTCAAACAGAGGGATAATCGTTGCCGCATGATAGATTTTCCTGAACAACTCCTCTCCGGTTATCGCAACTTCATGAGCGGTCGTTACAGCGACGAGCGGGAACGCTATCGCGTTCTCGCCGACAAGGGCCAAAAGCCCCATACGCTTGTGATTGCCTGTTGTGACAGCCGCGCGGCGCCGGAAACGGTGTTCGACTGCGGGCCGGGCGAACTCTTCGTCGTCAGAAACATCGCCAATATGGTGCCACCATATGAGCCGGACAGCCAGTTTCACGGCACGTCGGCGGCGCTCGAATATGCGATGCAGGTTCTGAAGATCCGCAACATCGTCGTGATGGGCCATGGCCGCTGCGGCGGCATCCAGGCTGCACTCGATCCCGAACTCGAACCGCTGTCGCCCGGCGACTTCATCGGCAAGTGGATCGGCCTCGTCAGGCCGGCCGCCGAGCAGATCCAGAGCAACGACCTGATGACCCAGGGCGAGCGCCAGACGGCGCTGGAGCGCGTGTCGATCCGCAACTCCATCGGTAATCTTGCGACCTTCCCCTTCATCAAGTCACTGACGCAATCGGGCGAGCTTGCCATTCATGGCGCGTGGTTCGATATCTCGACCGGCGAATTGTGGGTGATGAACGATCGCGGCGATTTCGTTCGCCCGGAGCTCGAACAGTCTGCCGTGGCGGACGCTGTTGAGCCGGAAACGGTACCGGACGCAGGCTGACCGGGCCAGGATTTTAGACAGAAATGAAAAGGCCCGAAATCCTGCCGGATTTCGGGCCTTTTTTGCATGGATTGCCCGTCAGAGCCGTCGGCCGGGATAGAGCATTTCCGTCTTTCTTCGAAACGCGGAACCGCTTATTTCTCGTTGCTTCTACGCAATTGCGGACGCAAAACCGGTTCCCGGTTCTGCCGGAATTGCCTTATCGGCCACCGTCGATCTGCTGGCCGATATAGGCGATGGCGCGCTGGTAGACGGTGGCTGCGTTCCAGCCGGCGATGGCGTTGAAGTTGGGTTCGCCCGGCTGGTAGCCGGCGCCCGACTGCCAGCCATGGCCCTTGAGGAAGTTCGCGGTCGAAGAGAGCGCGTCTGCGCGCGAGCGCACGAGATCGATATGGCCATCGCCATCGCCATCGGCGCCGAAGCGGATGACGTTTAAGGGCAGGAACTGGGTCTGGCCGATTTCGCCATGGGCGGCGCCGCGGGCCGACGGGCTGAGATCGCCGCGGGCGACGAGTTGCAGGGCCGCGTAGAGCTGTTCGGTAAAATAGTCGGAACGGCGGCAGTCATAGGAGAGCGTCGCGACGGCAGACAGTGTGTGCTCGTTGCCCATATAGGAGCCGAAGCCGGTTTCCATGCCCCAGATGGCGATGATCGGGCCGGCCGGAACGCCGAAGCGGCGCTCGATCGTGGCAAACAGGGCCGCGTTGGACGCTTTCATCTGCTTGCCGCGGGAAATGATCGCCGCACCGCCGCGCTTCTTCATGAATTCGTCGAAGGAAAGCTTGAAGCTCTTCTGGCCGCGATCGGCGCGGATCGTGCCGCGATTGTAGACGACATCGGCGAAAGCGCGGTCGACAACCGACTGGCTGATGCCATGCGACGGTGCGACCTGCTTGAAGTCCTGAACCCAGCGGGTGAAGCCCGAGGCGTCGTTGCCGCATTGCAAGGCGGCAAAGGCCGGCGTTGCGCTCATCATGCCCACCGCGATCAATCCGGCGACAATCATCTTTCTCATGTGGTCACATCCATCCCGGTTTCGACCTGCCCGCTTCTATGTGAGCATCCGAAAATATAACTTCACTGGCTTATGGCGAGCATCTTCAGCGTTCGCAACATGACGCGTCATGAATAGTTCGTGATTCGCGTCGAAGCCTGAAAGAAAAAACCCCGCCTCTTCAGCGGGGTTTTAACCGGATCATGCTTAACAAATCCGAAATATTCTATCAGGCGGCAGTCTTGCGCGGCTTGATCAGGCCACGGTTGACCAGAAGCTCGGCGATCTGGATGGTGTTGAGGGCTGCACCCTTGCGCAGATTGTCGGAAACGACCCAGATGTTGAGGCCATTTTCGACCGTGGCATCCTCGCGGATACGCGAGATGTAAGTCGCATCTTCGCCGGCGCTTTCGTAAGGCGTGATGTAGCCGCCATCCTCATGCTTGTCGATGACGAGGCAGCCCGGAGCGTCGCGCAGGATATCGCGGGCCTGATCGGCGGTGATCTCGTTTTCGAACTCGATATTGACCGATTCCGAATGGCCGATGAAGACCGGAACGCGGACTGCCGTGCATGTGACCTTGATCTTCGGATCAAGCATCTTCTTGGTTTCGGCCAGAACCTTCCACTCTTCCTTCGTGTATCCGTCTTCCATGAAGACGTCGATATGCGGGATGACGTTGAAGGCGATGCGCTTGGTGAACTTCTTGGATTCGACCGGATCGGCAACGAAGACGGCGCGGGTCTGGGTGAAGAGCTCGTCCATGCCTTCCTTGCCGGCACCGGAAACCGACTGGTAGGTGGAGACGACGACGCGCTTGATCTTGGCGGCATCATGGAGCGGCTTCAGCGCGACGACGAGCTGCGCCGTTGAGCAGTTCGGATTGGCGATGATGTTCTTCTTGCGGAACCCCTCGATGGCGTCCGGATTGACTTCCGGAACGATCAGCGGAACTTCGGAATCGTAGCGCCAGGCCGACGAGTTGTCGATGACGACGCAGCCCTGCGCGCCGATCTTCGGCGACCACTTCTGCGAGATCGTGCCGCCCGCCGACATCAGGCAGATATCCGTGTCGGAGAAATCGTAGTTTTCGAGGTTGGACACCTTCAGCGTCTTGTCGCCGAAGGACACTTCGGTACCCTGCGAACGGGAAGAGGCCAGCGCCACGACCTCATCGACGGGAAAACCGCGCTCGGAGAGAATGTTCAGCATCTCCCGGCCGACATTGCCGGTAGCACCGACCACTGCAATCTTGAAACCCATGTTATGCTCTCTTTCTGTCTCTCCTCGATCCGGTGAGAGGAAGCCGCGCAAGGGTCACGCGGTGTTCCTTGTCCCCGACCTTGCCGGGGAGAGAGCGGTAGGCCAGAGACGTCAGACGGTTTTCGTCGTCGTTTTGGCTTTGGTTTTGGAGGAATGGGCAAAACATGCCTGAAGGCCGGCCAGTGATCCGGACAGGTAGGAAGCAGCGATGTCGAATTCGCGGCAGGACATGGAGGTGTTTTCCCGTTCGCGAAGGTGTTTAGAACATTTCGCGGGGGAGTCAAGTATTCCGGTGGCCGTTGGCGTTCGGTCATCCGGTCGGTGGTTCCGCCGGAAGGCGTTCAGCGAAAATATTAGACGAAAGTCATAATCCGAAAGCCGCTCTCTCGCTCCAGGGCCAAGTCTGGCACTCTCTATCATGAACCACTGCCCCATCCGTTTGGAGGAATGGCCGGGCAGTGCGCGCTTCATATCGTGGGAGGACGATGATGGCCAATATTGCGACGGGGGCACCGGCGAAGGCCGGCCCGATGACACGGGAGGAAAAGAAGGTCATCTTCGCATCCTCCCTCGGTACCGTATTCGAATGGTACGATTTCTATCTCTACGGCTCGCTCGCCACCTATATCGGCGCGACCTATTTCACCCAATATCCGGAGGCGACGCGCAACATCTTCACGCTGCTCGCCTTTGCTGCGGGCTTTCTGGTGCGTCCTTTCGGGGCGCTGGTGTTCGGGCGGCTGGGCGATCTCGTCGGCCGCAAATACACGTTCCTCGTCACCATCCTGATCATGGGTCTGTCGACCTTCCTCGTCGGCGTGCTGCCGGGGGCGGCGACGATCGGGATCGCGGCGCCGATCATCCTCATCGTGCTGCGCCTGCTGCAGGGCCTGGCGCTCGGCGGCGAGTATGGCGGGGCGGCGACCTATGTGGCGGAACATGCGCCGCATGGGCGGCGTGGCTATTTCACCTCGTGGATCCAGACGACGGCGACGCTCGGCCTGTTCCTGTCGCTGATCGTCATCGTCGCCGTGCAGTCGATCATGGGCACGACGGCCTTCGCCGCCTGGGGCTGGCGCATTCCCTTCCTCGTGTCGGTCCTGCTTCTCGGCGTCTCCGTCTGGATCCGCTTGAAGATGAACGAATCGCCCGCCTTCCAGAAGATGAAGGCAGAGGGCAAGGGTTCGAAGGCGCCGCTTACCGAAGCGTTCGGCCAATGGCGCAATGCGAAGATCGCCATTATCGCGCTGCTGGGTGCCACGATGGGGCAGGCGGTCGTCTGGTATGGCGGGCAGTTCTACGCGCTGTTCTTCCTGCAGAACGTGCTGAAGGTCGATTTGCAGGCCGCCAATATCATGGTCGCCGTGGCGCTGTTTCTCGGGGCGCCCTTCTTCGTCATCTTCGGCGCGCTGTCCGACAAGATCGGCCGCAAGCCGATCATCATGGCGGGTATGCTGATCGCGGCGGTCACCTACATGCCGCTGTTCAAGGCAATGACGTCGATGGCCAACCCGGCGCTTGCCGAGGCGCAGGCGACGATCAAGGCCACGGTGACGGCCGATCCGGCGGATTGCAAATTCCAGTTCAATCCGACCGGCACGTCGAAATTCACCAGTTCCTGCGATATCGCCACGGCCTTCCTGACCAAGAACTCCGTGCCCTACGAACTGGCGCCTGGACCGGCCGGCCAGCCGGCTACGGTGAAGATCGCAGACAAGTCGATCACCAGCTATGACGCGGTGGCCGCCGGTGCCGATGGCCGTGCCAAGCAGGCATCGCTCGAAAAAGGCATCAACGTCGCCCTTCACGATGCCGGTTATCCGCTGAAGCGCGGCCCGGTGAAGGTGCCCGATGGCAAGCTCGACGGCTTCATTGCCGCCAACCCGGAACTCGGTCTCAATGCCGCTGCCGTGCGCTCCGGTGACAAGGTGGCGATGACGTCCGCCGATCTCGTGTCGCAGAAGCTTCTGACGGCAGATGAGGCAAAGGCGGTCACGGCCGACATGCCGGTCTATACGATTGCCGAGGGCGGCGCCTTCACCATGGTGGCGGACCCGGCAAAGGTGAACTGGATCGGCACGATCGCGGTGCTCTTCGTGCTCGTTCTCTATGTAACGATGGTCTACGGGCCGATCGCAGCGCTGCTCGTCGAGCTTTTCCCGACCCGCATCCGTTATACCGGGATGTCGCTGCCCTATCATATCGGCAATGGCTGGTTCGGCGGGCTCCTGCCGGCAACGGCCTTTGCGATGAGTGCGGCGGCCGGCAATATCTATTACGGCCTCTGGTACCCGATCGTGTTTGCCGCGATCTCGCTGGTCATCGGCGTGATCTTCCTGCCGGAAACGAAGGATCGCAACATCAACGCGGACTGACCGGTTTTCGGACGATCATCAACTCAGAGAGAGACCCGGTATCGGTGACGATATCGGGTCTTTCGTCGTCTTCGGCAGAAGAGGGGGTGTCGTTACGGGCAGCGGATGACGCAATATTGGCCAGTTGTCCGGCCGGCGGCGAAACAGCAGGCCGTGGGCGGAAAAGGCAATCGCGATCGCCACTGAAAACCACGCGCCCAAGCCCAGTCCCGCCATGACGTCGCTCGGATAATGCGCCCCGACGATGACACGGGAAAATCCGAGCCACAGGCCCATGCTGACAAAGAGCAGGCGGTAGGATGGCGCGATCAGCACCATCGCCATCATCAGCGCGCCGACGGTGGTGGCATGGCCCGACGGGAAACTTTCGAACCTGGCGCTGCCATGCAGCATGTCGAAGCTGAAGGGGCCAAGCTCGTCGAACAGTTTCGGGCGGGCGCGGCCGATCAGGCGCTTCAAGAGGTTGGCGGTGATGCCCGAAAGCGCGATGCAGAGGAAGATGTAGACGGCCATCTGGCCGACAAAGGCGGCCTGGAGACGGCCTTTCAAGTTCGGTGACAGGCGGTAGGCAACGGCTGCCTGAATGGCGATGACGAGGCTGACGGTGATGATCCAGCCCGATTCACCGAAATCCGTCACCGTGCTGCCGAGCGGCTTCAGAAACGAGCCGGTGTGCCGGGCGTAGGAAACGACCGGCGCATCGAGAAGGCAGATGCCGATGAGGGCGAGGTTGAGCGTGACGAGCGCGAAGGGCCATGTGAGGCAGATCAGCGATCTGGTCGCACCGCAGCAACGGTGACGGCGGCGCAGGAGTGCGTCGAACGTCTTTCTCATCAAGTCCCTCTTCCGCTTCGGCCGTGTCAGTCTGCCGTTCATGGCGCGATGGCGGCAACCATAGCGGGCTTCGATGACAGGATGAAAACAGGCGTCGGCAGAGAGAGGGCAAGAGGGAAGGGCCAAGACGAGAGCAAGGCCGAGACGAAAGCAAGGTTAAGACGAAAACAGGGCCACCCGCACGTTGCGGAGGCCCTGCCATTGATGATGGATAGAGTATGGAATGATCAGGCGGAAAGCGCCGAAAATTCCTTGAGGATGGCGTCGCCCATTTCGGCGGTGCCGACCTGGCGGCAGCCCTCGGCCATGATGTCGCCGGTGCGGATGCCCTGATCGAGCACGTTGGCGATCGCCTTTTCCAGCGCATCGGCCTCGGCCACCATGTTGAACGAGTAGCGCAGGCACATGGCAAACGAGGCGATCATCGCGATCGGATTGGCAATGCCCTTGCCGGCGATATCCGGTGCCGAGCCATGGACCGGCTCGTAAAGCGCCTTGCGCTTGCCGGTCTTGGCGTCCGGGGCGCCGAGCGAGGCCGATGGTAGCATTCCGAGCGAGCCGGTGAGCATGGCGGCAACGTCAGACAGCATGTCGCCGAACAGGTTGTCGGTGACGATGACATCGAACTGCTTTGGCGCACGGACGAGCTGCATGCCGCCGGCATCGGCCAGCATATGCTCCAGCTTGACGTCGGAGAAGGCACGCTTGTGGGTTTCGGTGACGACCTGGTTCCACAAGACGCCGGACTTCATGACGTTGCGCTTTTCCATCGAGCAGACGGCATTTTTGCGGGTGCGCGCCAGTTCGAAGGCGACGCTCGAAATGCGCTCGATCTCGTAGGTGTCGTAGATCTGCGTGTCGATGCCGCGCTTCTGGCCATTGCCGAGATCGATGATCTGCTTCGGCTCGCCGAAATAGACGCCACCGGTGAGTTCGCGAACGATCAGGATATCGAGCCCTTCGACCAGTTCCGGCTTCAGCGAGGATGCGGCGGCGAGCGCCGGGTAGCAGATGGCCGGGCGCAGGTTGGCGAAAAGCTCCATATCCTTGCGCAGGCGCAGAAGACCGGCTTCCGGGCGCACTTCATAGGCAACGCCATCCCATTTCGGGCCGCCGACGGCGCCGAACAGGACCGCATCGGATGCCATCGCCTTGGCCATGTCACCTTCGGAAATCGCCACGCCATGGGCGTCATAGGCGCAGCCGCCGACGAGGCCCTCGTCAAGGACGAAATCGGCCTTACCGGCGCTGTTCATATGGGCGATGATCTTGCGGACTTCGCCCATGGCCTCGGGGCCGATGCCGTCGCCGGGAAGCAGAAAGAGGGTCTTTGCCATTGTCGTGTGACGTCCTTGCGTTCTTGTTTGCGCAAGCCTCGTTAGCGAAACCATCCTGCGGTTCCGCTAGGGCTTGCATCAACAGGCTCATCGTTCTTGCGCGCATGCGGCGCGCCGGTCAAAAAAAGGCCCCGCCCGAGCCTGCTCGAAGGGCGAGACCTTTTGAAAGCGATCAGAGCCAGGGACGCTCGGTACGGTTCTTGGCCTCGAACGTGCCGATTGCGGCATCGTTCTTCATCGTCGAGGCGATGTCATCGAGACCTTCGAGAAGGATGTGACGACGGGCCGGATCGATGTCGAAATGCAGCGTGCCGCCATCCGGGCCAGTGATTTCCTGGGCTTCCAGATCGACCGTGAGGATGGCGTTCGAGCCGCGATCTGCATCATCCAGAAGCTTTTCGAGATCTTCCGGGCTGACGACGATCGGCAGAATGCCGTTCTTGAAACAGTTGTTGTAGAAAATATCGGCGAAGCTCGTCGAAATGACGCAGCGAATGCCGAAATCGAGAAGCGCCCAGGGCGCGTGCTCGCGCGAGGAGCCGCAGCCGAAATTATCGCCGGCGACGACGATCTGAGCGTTGCGATAGGCGGGCTTGTTCAGGACGAAATCAGGGTTTTC
This sequence comes from Neorhizobium sp., assembly GCA_028283725.1. Lineage (GTDB taxonomy): Bacteria > Pseudomonadota > Alphaproteobacteria > Rhizobiales > Rhizobiaceae > Neorhizobium. Next base: position 1,966,082 of record JAPWKC010000004.1, read on the forward strand.
GGAGCCGTCTTCGTTATAACGGGCTTCTGCGAAAAGGCCCTTGCCGAGGCCGGTGCGCTTGATCGTCTTCAGGTAGTCCTTCGGAATGATCATGTCCGTGTCGATATTGACGACCGGAAGGGGTGCGGCGACGCCCGTGAGCTTTGTGAATTTTTCCATGATCTGCCTCCATATGGAATGATCCGAGGAGGCTGCCATAAAGCAAATCAGGCCAAATTTGAAGGCCGTTTCATGCGCAACCGGTACGCCTCGGGGTCAAGTGAAACGGCGCTTCTTTCGAGATGGTGCGAGGTTGTGGCGAAGCTATCGATCAGAGATCGATGATCGTGCCGCGGCCATCGTTCCAGACGCGCATGTCGCGCTGGCCGGCCTTCGCATTGCTGCGGGCGCGAACAGGCACCGGCTTTAGCCGCATGGAGAGCGCACGACCGATCGACAGGACGGCGAGAATGCCGGCAAAGGCGATGGTGAACGAGGCGGTGAGAAGCGCTCCTGCTGCCAATACGGCGACAGCCGAGACGATGACGAAGAGTGCGCGTAGATTTTGCATAGTTTAAACCTTTCTGCACCTGCGAATGTGGGCTTTCCTCAGGAGACTTGCAAGAGGCGATGAGATGCTCTCTTATCGGAGTGTAAAAACATTGACACAGACAGCCGATGATTGCCTTGACCGATATCAATTCCGGCTCCGCGCTTTGCCTGCGCCGCTCGGTTCTGTGCGTTCCCGCCGGCAACCGGCGGGCGCTGGAAAAGACCTTCAGTCTTGATTGCGATGCGGTGATCTTCGATCTGGAAGATTCCGTTTCCTTGGAGATGAAGGGCGAGGCGCGCGACAATCTGCGGGCGCTGTTTTCGCGGATTGATACGCCGGATACCGGCGGAATGCGCCGGGAAAGGATCGTGCGCATCAATGCTCTCTCGTCGGCGCAAGCGGTTGCTTGCCTTGGCCGTGCCGACATGGCCGACATGGATCTCGTCCTTGCCATCGCGCCGGATGTGGTGCTCATTCCCAAGGTCGAGCATGTCGAGGACATCCTGGCGGTGGCTGATATTCTGACCGAGGCAGGCGCGCCGGACGGGCTTTCACTCTGGGCGATGATCGAGACGCCGAAGGGCGTGCTCAATGCGGCCTCGATTGCCGGCGCCGACAGGCGGGTGAAGGCGCTCGTCGTCGGGCTCAACGACCTGCGCAAGGCAACCGGGGTGTTGCCGCAACCGGGCCGGGCCTATCTCGTGCCGTGGCTGATGCAGGTTGTGCTTGCCGCCCGCGCCCACGGCATCGACGTGATCGACAGTGTCTTTAATGATTTTGGCGATGCCGACGGTTTCGATGCGGAATGCGGTGAAGGCCGGGCGATGGGCTTTTCCGGCAAGATGCTGATCCATCCGGCGCAGATTGCGCCTGCAAACCGGCATTTCGGCCCGAGCCCGGAAGCGCTCAGCGAAGCGCGGGACATCATCCAGGGCTTTGCAGAGCCGCAGGCGCGCATGCTCAACGTCATCAATCTCAACGGCAAGATGGTCGAGCGGCTGCATCTGGAAGAGGCGGAAAAGCTCGTGGCGCTGGCCGATCTCATTTCAGAAAGAAAGACATCCGCATGAAACTCTACCGCTTTCTCACCGGCCCCGACGATGCATCCTTCTGCCACAAGGTGACGGCTGCCTTGAACAAGGGCTGGGCGCTTGAGGGCTCGCCGTCCTACGCATTCAATGCCAAGACCGGCGAGATGCAATGCGGCCAGGCCGTCACGAAAACCGTCGATGGCGTCGATTACGATCCGTCGATAAAACTCGGCGAACAGTAAGCCTCAAGGCCATTCCGTCAGCAGTTCTCAGTCAGGCGAGAGCCGGTTGCCCTGAGGGTCGTCGCGATCCTTCGGGCTTCCAGGCCTGTTTTAGCATATGCGCGGCAGCAAAGCGGATGCGCATTCCTGTGCGCATTCCTGCACGGCATGTTTCAGGCAACAGGTCAGCGGTGGGCTGCGTCTTCGGCGCTTGCCTCGATGCGTTCCATATCGTCGTCGCTCAGGCCGAAATGGTGGCCGATCTCGTGGATCAGCACATGGGTGATGATATCGCCGAGCGTTTCCTCGTTTTCCGCCCAATAGTCGAGGATCGGCCGCCGGTAGAGCCTGATGCGGTTGGGAAGTTCGCCGGTTTCCAGCGTGAATCGTTCGGAAATGCCGCGTCCTTCGAACAGGCCGAGGAGATCGAAGGGCGTCTCCAGCGCCATGTCCTCGAACACCTCGTCGTCGGGAAAATCCTCGATCTCGATGGTGAGATTGGTGGTCAGCGCCCGGAACTCCTCCGGCAGGTGGCCATAGGCCTCCGTCGCCAGCGACTCGAAGCTGCTGATCGTCGGTGCATGGCGGTCCCGCCAATCGCTGCTCTGGTCAATGCGGGCCATGAACGCTCCTTTTTATTTCGCCCATATAATGCTTTGCGGGAAAATTTTCGAGAAAAGAATCATCAGTCTATCCGGAGAGGAAAAGATTCCTTTCCTGCCGCCATTGACTCTTTTCCGGCTCTCTGGAATCCATATGAACATAAAGTGAACATTATGAAATGGAGCTGACGCCATGGCCGGGAACGCCAAGGCGCAGGAGACTATTTTTTCCCTGCGTGAAGAGATTGCCAGACTGGAGGGGAAGCCGCTTGCAACGGCTGCCGCGCTTCAACAGGCAGAGGCGGCGGCGCGGGTTCACCTGGCCATGTCGAAACCTGCGCCGTTACCGATTGATCCAGATGACAGGCCGGACCGGCTCGGCTTCGGCGTGACGCGTCTCGATCAGGCGCTCGGTGGCGGGCTTCCCATCGACGGGATCACCGAGATGCGAACCGCGCGGATGGCCGATGCGGGGGCCGCAAGCGGCTTTGCCGCGGCACTTGCGGCGCATCTGAAAGAGGCGAGCGGGGATGACGCGCCGGTTCTGTGGATCGGCGATGCGGTGGCCAGAAACGATATGGGGGCCGCCTATGCGCCGGGCCTTGCCCAATTCGGACTTGGGTCGGGGGATGTTCTCCATGGCCTTCCGCGCCGGCTGGAAGACGCGTTGTGGCTGGTGGAAACCGCCCTTTCCAGCGGTGCGCTTGCCGCCACCATTCTTGAGATCCGTGGCAACCGGGCACAGTTCGGCCTGACGGAGAGCCGGCGGCTCAGCCTCAGAGCAAAGGCTGCCCGTCGTCCGCTTCTTCTCCTGCGCCATGGCGGGCAAGAGGAGGCGAGCAGCGCGGAGTTCCGGTTTCTCGTCGAGCCGGCGCCTGCCTCAAAACGACGACTTGCGGATGGCGCGATGCTGAAGGGCAGTATCGGGCATCCCGTCTTTCATCTGAGCCTGGAGAAGAGCCGCAATCCGGCCCCGCTCTCCCTTCTTCTGGAGTGGAATATCCATGACCGTCAATTTTCCGAGGTCGATCCCCGAAACGCCGTCGCTTTTCCCGGCATCGGCCGGGCGCCAGCGCATCCTGGCGCTCGTCTTCCCGCATCTTGCGACCGACAGGATCGCGCGGCGGCTCTGGGGCATGTCGTGGCGTTCGAAAGGGCGTCCTGATCATCCGCCGATCGTCTGTGCAGGCCGGCATGGCAATGCGATCAGGCTGACCGGGCTCGACGAGGCGGCCGAGGCGCTTGGGTTGAAACACGGCCAGGGGCTGGCTGAGGCGCGGGCGATGTTTCCCATGCTCGACGTGATGGACGAGGATGCGGGCGCCGATGCGGCACTTCTGTCGGCGCTGGCGGATTGGTGCGATCGCTATACGCCGCTGGTGGCGCTCGACGGGTGTAACGGTCTCTTTCTCGACATTACCGGATGTGCGCATCTGTTCGGCGGCGAGGAAAGGCTTCTGGAGGATATTCTGAACCGGCTTTCGCATCTGGGTTTCGATGTCCGCGGGGCGATTTCGTCGTCACCCGGTCTTTCCTCTGCCATCAGCCGGTTTTCACGCAGCAGGGTGATCGCCGATCAGACGGTCCGGGCCGGTCTGATCATAAGGGAGGCACTGGCACCCTTGCCGGTTCGGGCGCTTCGGCTCGACGAGGCAATCGTTGCCGCGCTTGCCAAGCTTGGCCTCAAGCGCGTCGGCGATCTCTTCGGCCTCGATCGGGCGCCGCTTGCACGCCGTTTCGGGGCGGTGCTTCTCCTCAGGCTCGACCAGGCGCTCGGCAATCTTCAGGAGGCGATTTCGCCGCGCCGGCCAGTGGCGCTTCTGTCTGCCGAGCGCAAGCTGGCGGAGCCTGTCGAGGCAGAGGAGGATATTCTCGGCCTTGCCGAGCGGCTGGCGGTGACGCTCGAACAGGCGCTCGAGGCGCGAGGCCTCGGCGGACGCTTGTTCGAACTGGTGCTCTTTCGGGTCGATGGGCGGGTTTTCCGGATTTCTGCAGGTGCCTCGCAGCCGTTGCGCGATCCGCGCCGGGTGGCACGTCTGTTTGCAGAGCGGCTCACCGCCGTGCATGACGATCTCGATGCCGGCTTCGGCTTTGAGCTGCTGCGGCTCAATATCCTGTCGCATGACGTGTTCCGGATGCCGCAGGGCGATCTCGAGGGCAAGGGGCAGGGGGAGATCTCGCTTGCCGATTTCATCGACCGGGTGAGTGCCCGTCTCGGCGAGAACTGCCTGCTGGTCGCAGATATGCGCCAGAGCCATGTGCCGGAGCATGCCGAAGCATTTTCACCCGCGGCCCTCAGCCGGGAGGGGCCTTTTCAAGGGCATGGGGCGCGGTCGGACAAGGCGGTCGCCCGGCCGGAGCCGCAAGGACGGTTTACGCCCGCGACCGACCGTCCGCTGCGGATCCTGCGACATCCCGAAGCGATCGATTCCATGCTGGCGACCGTGCCCGACGGGCCGCCGCAGCAATTCCGCTGGCGCCATGTGGTGCATGCGGTGATCTGCGCCGAAGGGCCGGAGCGGATCGCGCCGGAATGGTGGCTGGCAGACGAGACGGAGCGCGAACGGGACTATTACAAGCTGGAAAGCACCGGCGGTCATCGGTTCTGGGTGTTTCGCGAGGGGCGCTACGGCAGTGCCGACGCGCCGACCTGGCATATGCACGGCGTTTTCGCATGAGCGGCGGGGCAAATTTTCAGGAACCCGCCTTCTACGAGATCGGCGCGCGCAGCAATTTCTCCTTTCTGGAGGGGGCCGCCCGGCCGGAAGAGATGGTGCTGGTGGCGAGCGTTCTCGGCCTTCCGGGCATCGGCATTGCCGATCGCAACTCGGTTGCGGGCGTCGTGCGCGCCCATAATCAGGTCGTCAACATGCGCGCGAGTTTTACCCGTCAGCGCGACAAGAAGGGGGACAAAGGGCGGGACAAGGGCGGTCCCCAACAAGGACAGGACGGGGGACAGGAGGAGGCGGAAGCGATCCTCCCCTGTCTGTTTCATCCCGGCGCGCGGCTTTGCTTTGCCGATCAAACGCCTGATATGCTTGCCTATCCGATCAACCGGCAGGGCTGGGCCAATCTCTGCCGTCTCTTGAGCCGCGGCAATCTGCGCAGCGAAAAGGGCAATTGCATCCTTGAGGAATGGGATTTCCTCGAATGGTGCAGCGAGATGATGCTGGCCGTCGTGCCGGATTTTTCCAACCTCGATGACCCGGTCGCCGTGCAGGCGTTCGAGAAAAAGCTCGTGGCTTACCGGAAAAGGTTCGGCAAGGCGCTCTATCTGGCGGTATCGCCGACCTATGACGGGCGCGACGCCTTCGTCTTTGCAAGCCTTGCGGCGATTGCCGGCAGGGTCGATGTGCCGCTGATCGCCACCAACCTGCCGCTCTACCATCTGCCGGACCGGCGCTCGCTGTCCGACGTGGTGACGGCCATTCGCACACATGTCACGGTTCAGGAGGCCGGTTTCCGGCTTTCGCCGAATGGCGAGCGGCATATCAAGCCGGCTGGCGAAATGGCGCGTCTTTTCCATGCTTATCCGCAGGCGGTCACCAATACCGGCCGCTTTTTCGGCAGACTGACATTTTGTCTGAAGGAGCTCGAGCACAATTATCCGGACGAAAGCATTGCCGGCGAAACGCCACAGGAAACTCTCGTGCGGCTCACGCAAGAGGGGGCGCAACGGCGCTACCGCAAAGGCGTGCCGGCAGAGGTGCAGACCGCTATCGCCTACGAGCTGAAACTGATCGATGCCAAGAAATATGCGCCGTATTTTCTGACGGTGCGCAACATCATGTCGTTTGCGCGCAGCATCGACATTCTCTGCCAGGGGCGCGGGTCGGCTGCCAATTCGACGGTCTGCTACTGCCTCGGGATCACCGACGTGAACCCGCAAAACGTCTCGCTGCTCTTCGACCGCTTCCTGTCGATGGATCGGGACGAGCCGCCGGATATCGATGTCGATTTCGAGCATGCCAGGCGCGAAGAGGTGATCCAGCATATCTACCGGACCTACGGCTATCGCCATGCCGGGTTGACGGCGGCCGTCACCAGTTACCGGACGCGGATGGCAGGCCGCGAGGTCGCAAAGGCTTTCGGCCTGTCGGAGGATGTGCAGGCAGCGCTTTCGAGCACGGTCTGGGGCTGGTCCGAAGACGGGACATCGGAGCGCGACGCGAAGGCCGCCGGCCTCGATACGTCCGATCGCGTCACGCAACAGGTGCTCTCCCATGCGAAGGAACTGATGGGGTTTCCGCGGCACCTGACGCAGCATGTCGGCGGCTTCGTCATCACCCGCGACCGTCTCGACGAGGTGGTGCCGATCATGAAGACGGCGATGCCCGGGCGCTACATGATCGAATGGGACAAGGACGATCTCGACACGCTGATGATCCTGAAGGTCGATGTCCTGGCGCTCGGCATGCTCACCTGCCTTGCCAAGTGTTTTGCCCTGCTCAAGGAGTATTACGATGTCGACAAGACGCTTTTTGATCTCGGCTTTGCCGTGCATCCCGATGAAGGGCCGGTCTACGACATGATCTGCCGTGCCGATACGATCGGCGTTTTCCAGATCGAGAGCCGGGCGCAGATGAGCATGTTGCCGCGCCTGCAGCCGCGGCAGTTCTACGATCTCGTCATCGAGGTCGCCATCGTCCGGCCCGGCCCGATCCAGGGGAACATGGTGCATCCCTATCTGGCGCGGCGCGAGGAAAGGCGCCGTAACCCGGATTATCAGGTGGATTATCCCAACCCGGAACTCATTCCCATTCTCGGCCAGACGCTGGGTATTCCGCTTTTTCAGGAACAGGCGATGCAGATCGCGATCACGGCTGCCGGCTTCAGCGCCGCCAAGGCGGACAATCTTCGACGTGCCATGGCGACGTTCAAGCGCTCCGGCCGTCTCAAGGAGTTCGAGGACGACATGGTCAAGGGGATGGTCGAGCGCGATTATCCGAAGGAATTTGCCGAGCGTTGCTTCAACCAGATCAAGGGGTTTGGCGAATACGGCTTTCCCCAGAGCCATGCGGCGTCGTTTGCGCTTCTCGTCTATGCCTCGTCCTGGGTGAAAACCTATTATCCCGACGTGTTCTGTGCCGCGCTTCTCAATTCGCAGCCGATGGGATTTTACGCGCCGGCGCAGCTGATCCGCGATGCGCGCGAGCACGGTGTCCGGATCCTGCCGGTCGACGTCAATCTCTCGGAATGGGACAGCACGCTGGAAGAGGTCGCGTTCGACGATCGGGCCATCGATCCCCGGCACCGGTCGATGCGCGGCGTGATCCGGACGTGCCACGCGGTGCGGCTCGGCTTTCGCCAGGTCAAGGGGCTTTCCGAAAAGGCGATTGCCGAAAGGCTGATCGCGCATCGACATGACGGGTATGGTTCGGTCCATGATCTCTGGCTGCGATCGGGACTGGAAAAATCCGATATGGAGCGGCTGGCCGATGCCGATGCTTTCACAGATATCGGGCTTTCCCGGCGCGCGGCCCTTTGGGCCGTCCGCGGGCTCGATACGGCCAAGGCCCGAGAAAAGCTACCGCTTTTCGATCGGGCCGATAGTGCCGATCTGCGGCCGGAGACCCGGCAGGTGCTGCCCGCCATGCTGCCCGGCGAAGAAGTGATCGAGGATTACCGCGCCCTTTCCCTGTCGCTCAAGGCGCATCCCGTTTCCTTCCTGCGCGAGGATTTCAAGGGGCTTGGCATTACCCGAAGCGTCGATCTCCTCACCGTTCCTAACGGGCGCAGGGTGACGATCGGCGGTGTCGTGCTCGTGCGGCAGCGGCCGGGATCAGCCAACGGGGTGATCTTCCTGACGATCGAAGACGAGACGGGTGTGGCAAACGCGATCGTCTGGCCAAAAATATTCGAACGTTTTCGATCTGTCGTCATGGGGGCGCGTCTCGTCAAGATCCGCGGGCGGCTGCAGAGCAAGAGCGGCGTCATCCATACCGTCGTCGAGCATATCGAGGATATCACGCCGATGCTCGGCCTGCTGCAGAAGGAGGCGCGCCGCTTCGGTGTTTCGCAGCGGTCGGACGAAGTCCTGCAGTCCAGCGGCGATCCGCGGCAAAGGCGACGTGCCGACGTTCAGATCCGGGGCGGCCCGCATATCGGGCCCTACCGGTCCGGCGGGCCAATCTCCGGGACCGGCAATGGCCGTATTGCCGGTCCCGCCCCGGAAGACGATCAGGGTGTCGACAGCGCCGCAAACGTCATGCCGAGGGGGCGCAATTTTCATTGACGCTTCGGGATTTTCCTAAGTGCGGACATGGCTTTGATGAGAGGGGCGGCGCAAGACGGCGCCCGGACCACCTTCCGATTTTTCGCCCTGCGCCGATGCACACGAAAAATGTGATCGGTCATTTCTTGACAATCAATCTCTTCTTTAGCAAAAAGAGGATGTTTATGGTCATGTTATCAGGTCGACCGAAATGCTCGTCTGCAGCTGCAATTACATCACCGATACGGATATCAGGGACACGATCGTCCAATTGCTCAACGATGACTGTTGGCAGCTGATCGTGCCGTCCAAGGTCTATCATGCCATGGCTAAGCGTGGCCGCTGTTGCGGCTGCTTCCCGAATGTCGTCGATCTCATCATCAAGACAACTGAAGAGTACCACGCCAAACGTCACTCGACGGAGGCCGAGGTTGTCGTTTATATGTCCCGCTTGAAGCAATTCCATGAGGAAAACAGGAGAGCGGACATTGAAAGGCGACATCAAGGTCATCGAGCGGCTTAATGAGGCACTTTTTCTCGAACTCGGAGCGGTCAACCAGTATTGGCTGCACTATCGTCTTCTTGACGATTGGGGGTTCAAGAAGCTTGCGAAGAAAGAGCGTGCCGAATCGATCGAGGAAATGCAGCATGCGGATCGGCTGATCGATCGCATCATCTTCCTCGAAGGCCATCCCAACCTGCAGACGCTGGCGCCATTGCGCATCGGCCAGAACGTCAAGGAAGTTCTCGAAGCGGATCTCGCCGGCGAATATGATGCCCGCGCGTCCTACAAGGAATCCCGCGACATCTGTCACGCCGCCGGAGACTATGTCTCCATGAAGCTTTTCGAAGCCCTGCTGATCGACGAGGAAGGCCATATCGACTTTCTCGAGACGCAACTCGACTTGCTCGGCAAGATCGGCGAAGAGCGCTACGGTCAGCTCAACTCTGAATCTGCCGATAACGCCGAATAAGCGTCGGCCGAAGCAAGTGGCGGCCATCCGGCCGACATTCGCCTTCGCGGGCATCGGCGGATCCCCATGATGATCCACGTGAAACAGCGACCCGGATGCGTTTGCGGCTTCCGGGTCATTATTTTTTGGCCGCCAGATCTACAGTCTCCCGGCGGCTGGAGCGTGCTTTCTTTAGGCGCAAAACTTCGCCAAAGGCGTAGGCCGAAGCTATGGTTCCGATCTGCGCCCTTCGCCCGTGGTCCGGGGTATGTCTGTGATGGGCGGCTCGCGGAACAGCATCCGGTTTGTCATCCCAAAGATGTCCGAACGAGATCTTGTGCCGCAGCGGAGCGAACCGGCCGCAGGATTATCGCCTCGCCCTTCACGCAAAGGGTCACAGGCCATCGAAGCCCGGTTTGGATCGTGCCAGTTGCGTCGAGGCCCTGGGCTGCTTCAACAATCCGGCAGCCGCGAGCGCGAGCCTCAGGGTGTCAGATGCGCGAAGGTCGCGACGACCTTTTCGTAAACCGCGCGTTTGAAGGGAACGATGAGGCCGGGCAGGTCCTGCATCGGTTTCCACTCCCAGGCGTCGAACTCGGCTGAATGGCCACCGGGCGGCGGGTTGATGGCGATCTCGCTCTCCTCGCCTTCGAAGCGGAAGGCAAACCAGCGCTGGGTCTGGCCGCGATACTTTCCCTTGAGGCCGATGCCGATCAGGTGTTCGGGCAGATCGTAATTAATCCAGTCAGGCGCCTCGGCAATGAGGCTCACCGTCTTCATGCCCGTTTCTTCGTAAAGCTCGCGGTAGGCGGCGGCACGCGGATCCTCGCCCTTGTCGATACCGCCTTGCGGCATCTGCCAGAGTTGCGGCGAGCCATCATACTCGGAATTTCCGTTTATAATCCGCCGGCCGGCCCAGACGAGGCCTTGGCGATTGAGGATCATGACACCGACGCATGGGCGGTAGGGAAGATCCTGCGCCTTCACCGGCTTGTCGTTCTTGGCGCTCATCGAGATTTCTTCCTTCATGGTTGGGCCGTGGCATCGTCGGCCAAAGCTGAAACACCGACGATCTCGATGCCGCGGCTCTGTGCCTCCCGCATCCATTTAACGATCGCATCAATGCTTTCATCGAAGGCAGAGGCGACACCGATGGCGCTGCCCTTGCGATCGGCGATCCGCTCCAGTTCGTCGAGTTTCTTCAAAATGGCGTCCTGCTGCAACTGGCCGTCGAGCGTGACGTCGGCAAAGGCATGCGGCAGGTTGATTGCGCCGGCGATCACCTGCGTCTTCGATTGCGCCGAGGTGCCGTCGTCGAGGAAGAGCAGGCCGCGCTGTCCGACATCGCGCAGGACCGGCTCGAGCGCGTTCTGGTCGGCGAGGTAACGGCCGCCCTGATAGTTCATGATGCCGGTATAATTGGTGATCGTCGCCATGGCGGTATGCAGCCGCGCAAGGTTCTGGCTTTCGCTGCTCCCCACCAGCAGGGTTTCACGGCCGGGATTGTTCGCCGGGTAATCAAAGGGCTCGAAAGGAACCTGAACAAGCAATTCGTGGCCACCACGACGGGCTTCCTGCATCCAGCGCTGAAGGCTGTTGCCGGTGGCAGCAAAGGCAAGTGTGACACCCGCGGGCAACAGCTTGATGGCCCGTTGGGTGCCGGTCTGGCTCAAGCCGAGGCCGCCGACGACGATGGCGATCCGCGTCCCGCGCGCGCCGGACCAGGGGCGGGCATATTGTTCCATGGGGCGCAACCCGTCCGGCCCGATGATCGGAAGCCGGCCTTGCGGGCTGTCTTGAAGCAGGGCCTCGTTCGGCCGGTCGGCAACACGCGGGTCCTGGCCGTTTCGCTGGGCATCGATCAGAACCGGGCCCTGGCCTTCACGCTGGCGCGGACTGTATGTGGTCACGACCGAGCCATCGTCGGTCATCGTGCGCTGCACGTTGGCACCGGAATTGGCATCGGATGACATCATACCGCTTTGCGGCAGGGCTTTGGCCGGCCGGCTGGACTGGCCGGATGGAATTGTGGCTGTTGCCGGTGGTTTGGCGTCCGGGGGGCCGGCGGATGCGACCTGCCTCAGCGCCGGGTCTGGACGCAGCGCGTAGAAAGACAGGGCAGCGACGGCGGCGACGGCGATGATTGATAAAATCACGGGTGCAAGAGGCCGCCTGGGTCGCCTTTGCCCGGGAGGTCGGTCCTGTCCGAGCGGTGCGTGAAGATCGGTGCCCAAGTCCGGTGGCCCTGAATAGAAGAAACCGGCGCCACAAGGGCGCCGGTCCTATGTGATCGGAAAGGCTTACTTCTTGGCCGCCGAAGCGGCCTTTTCCGGGTTTGCCGGATAGGACGGATCGGTCTTGGTGCCATGGAAGAGATCGAGCGCATAATGCAGCTGAACGTCATCCTTCGGGTCCGGCGGCACGTAAGCTGCCGACCCGGAGCCATCCTTGGTTTCGGAGGCGCCCTGGATGTGGCCTGGCAGGCTCGATTCGCCCTCCGGCTTCACCTTGCCCTGCAGGTCCGCCGGAAGCGGCTCTTCCACCTTGATGTCAGGCGTGATGCCGGTGCCCTGGATCGACTTGCCCGACGGCGTGTAATAGAGGGCCGTCGTCAGGCGCAGCGCGCCTGCATCGCCGAGCGGGATGATCGTCTGGACCGAACCCTTGCCGAAGGACTGGGTGCCGAGAACTGTCGCCCGCTTCTGGTCCTGAAGCGCGCCGGACACGATTTCGGAGGCCGATGCCGAACCGCCGTTGATCAGCACGATCACCGGCTTGCCATCGGTCAGATCGCCGGCGCTTGCATTGAAGCGACGGGTTTCTTCCGGGTTGCGGCCACGGGTCGAAACGATCTCGCCGCGCTGAAGGAAGGCGTCGGAGACGTTGATTGCCTGATCGAGCAGACCGCCCGGATTGAGACGCAGGTCGAGCACGTAGCCCTTCAGCTTGTCGGCCGGCACGTCCGCCTTGATCTTCTTGATCGCCTTTTCGAGATCGTCATAGGTTTTCTCGGTAAAGGAAATGACCCGGAGATAGCCGACATCGCCATCTTCGACGCGTGACTTGACGGCCTGTACCGCGATCACGTCACGCATGACGGTGATGTCGAGCGGCTTGTCGGCGCCCTTGCGGATGATCGTCAGCTTGATCGGCGTGTTGATCGCGCCGCGCATCTTTTCGACGGCGTCCTCGAGCTTCAGGCCGCGGACCGACTGGCCGTCGATCTCGGAAATATAGTCGCCCGCGAGAACGCCGGCGCGGGCTGCGGGCGTATCGTCGATCGGGGTGATGACCTTGACGAGGTCGTTATCCATCGTCACTTCGATGCCGAGGCCGCCGAATTCGCCACGCGTCTGCGTGCGCATATCTTCCGCGTCCTTGGAATTCATGTAGCTGGAATGCGGATCGAGCGAGCTCAACATGCCGTTGATGGCCGCTTCGACCAGCTTGGCGTCATCCGGCTTGGTGACATACTGGGCGCGCACGCGCTCGAAAACGTCGCCGAAAACCGACAACTCCTTGTAGGTCGATGGGCCAGCGGCCTGAGCCGGCACGACGGCCGAATATATCACGCTCATCGCCGTTGCACCCAACAGCGCCCCCACGATGACAAGAGAAGCCCTACGAATCATTTCGTGCCCTTCCAGTTTCTTTTGCGGTCCACCATGGCTTCGAATCCACCGGCGCGCCGTCTTTTCGGAATTCAATGTAAAGCGTCGGGCGATCCGTTTCCAGCGCCAACGCGGTCGCGCTAGCTACTCTTTTCTCGCCCATCGTCGCAATCGGTTCGCCGGCAAAAACAAATTTTCCCTGCTGCGCGTTCACCTTGCCCATGCCGGTCATGACAACATGATATCCATCGCCGGTATTGAGAATGATCATCTGCCCGTAACTGCGGAAAGCGCCGGCAAAAACCACGAGGCCATCGGCCGGCGCGGTGACCACGGCATCCGGGCTCGAAGCGATGGTCAGCCCGCGGGCGGGGTGCCCTGTTCCGTCATCATCGCCGAACGACCGCAGCGTATCGCCGACCACGGGCAGGTCGAGCTTCTGCTTCAAACTTGAAAACGCGTATGCTGGCGCAATGCGGTTTTTGTCGGGCACGCCGCTTTCGGCGAGCTGCCGGGCCTTTTCGCGCTCTTCCTCGGACAAAGCCTGCTGGCGGGCCTCTTCGGCCTTGGCGCGGTCTATGCCTTCGCGAACCGAGGAAATCTGGCCTTCCAGACCCTGGATCAGATCCTGGAGCGAGGTGGCGCGGCTGGCAAGCTCTTCCGAATGGCTCTTTTCCGCCGCCAGATCCTGCTGGTTCTGGGCGTTCACCTTGTCGTTTTCGGCAAGAAGCAGGTTCATCCGCTTCTCTTCCTCAAGGCTTGCGGTAATCGTGCCGGTGACCTTGCCCTTTTCCGCCGATGCGGCGTTTTGCAGGTCGGTCAACGACTGAAGGTCGGCGATCAGCTTGTCGGTCGCCTCGCGCATGCCCGGAACGACCGCGCCGAGCAGAATGGCGCTGCGCACCGAAGCCAGCGCATCTTCCGGGGTCACGAGCAGGGCCGGCGGCGGATTGCGACCCATGCGCTCCAGCGCGCCCAGCACTTCTGCCAGCATGCCGCGACGGGCGCGCAGTGAGGTTTTTACCCCGTCCATCCTGGCTTGCAGGTTGGCGATCTTCTCCTCGCTGACCATGATCTGCGACTGTAGATCCTTGCGGCGCTTGGCCGAGGCGATCAGGGCCTGACGCATGTCGGAAGAAGTCTTGTCGATCTTGGCGATATTTTCCTCGATGGCGGTCACCTTATCGGTGGACAGCGTCATCGTTTTCGTCAGGGCATCGAGCTCGCCGCGCGTCTCGCTGCGGCGGCGCTCAAGATCGGCCGTCGCAGCGGCGGTCTCGGCATCGGGCTGGCCGGGGTTGGATGTCGCGGGGCCAGACGTAACCGTGGCGGTCGTTCGGGTATCGGTTGCGGCCACATGCCCGGTGGCCGGCTGCGTGCCCCGGAGGCCGTTCGCATCCTGCGAGAGGGCCGGGCGCAATGGCAGGATCAAAGGTGCGGAGGCAAGGCCAAGCACTGCCGTCATCGACAGAATGCTGCGCCCGCTCGCCGTAAAAACCCTTGCCGTCATCCCTGCTCCGATAATGCTCCGGATCAGAAAAGATTAAGCTGATTTGCCCGCCGGTGCCACAAACAACATCGTGTTCCGCACCATCAATCCTGAGGGTAAACGAAGCGTTAAACGCGGTGATATGGATGGCCGGAAAGTATAGTGACCGCGCGATAGAGCTGTTCGGCAATCAGGATGCGGACCAGCTGATGCGGCCATGTCATCTTGCCGAGATTAAGCACTGCATCGGCCTTGGCGCGGATATCGGGATCGAGACCATCGGCACCGCCGATGGCGATCATCATGTCGCGCTTGCCGCCATCGCGGAAACGACCGAGCAGATTGGCAAACGCTTCGCTGTCGAGCGCGGTCCCACGCTCGTCGAGCAGGATCAGAACCGCGCCTTCGGGCAGTGCCTTTTCCAGCATGCCGGCCTCTTCCCGCTTGCGGGTTTCGGCATTGGCCGCACGGCTTTCCTGCACCTCGACAAGCTTTGCAAGCTCCAGCCCGATCGCCGGGCCGGCCTTTGCAAAACGGTCCGTATAGCGGGACGCGAGTTCCTTTTCCGGGCCGGCCTTGAGCCGCCCGACAGCAAAGAGGCTGACGCGCATCTTGCGTCCATCCGTCGGTTGTCCCGTATCCAAGACTTTACGCGCCAGCCTCTCGCGGCTGGCCCGCTTTCAGATCACGGGGCGAGGGGATCAGACGCAGCCGAACCCGTCAGTGCAATAATGGTCCTTCGTCGATATCCGGAGCGGACCACATCTTTTCGATGTTGTAGAACTCGCGGATCTCGGGGCGGAACACATGGATGATGATATCGCCGGTGTCAATCAACACCCAGTCGCCGGTTTCCAGGCCTTCGACGCGGGCGTTTCCGAGGCCCTCGCCCTTCAGGTCGGATGTCAGATGCTCGCAGATCGCCATGACATGGCGGCTCGAGCGGCCCGTCACGACTACCATGTAGTCGCCGAGCGCCGATTTTCCGGCAATGTTGATCGAAACGATATTTTCAGCTTTCGAATCCTCGAGGCTTGCGAGGACAAGGTCGAGAGCGCGGGCGGCGGCATCGGCGCCACGTTCCAGGCTCTGCGGGATGACGGGGGCCGTCCTTCCCTTGGCGTGTACTGTTGTCAGGGGTCGTCCTTTCTTCCGTGAACAGCAACATGCACGATAGCGAATCCGGATCACCGGCCGCCCATCAAAAGTGGCACCGAAACGGCGATCTTTCAAGTCACGCTTATCATTGCCGGCTATCAATGTTGCCGTTCGGGTTTTTCGCCAGTGATGGCGGCTTTATTCTACTCTGCGTGCTTCACTTTCTCAGCCTCATTCTGGCGGCCGGGCGCGAAGGGCCGTCGAACTCATTGCCGAGCGCGGGCCGTGGATGAAGGTCCAGGCCGGCGGGCGTCGCCTCCAGAGCGTGCCGGCATCGTCCTCGTCGACGCGGTAGCGCGAGAGCGCGCGGGCCGTCTTCGACGACAGGAAAGAAAGCGTCGAGCCCGGTCGGTCTATGACGGCGATCGGGAAGGTCGCTGCGATCTTCTGCCACTGCTGCCAGCGATGAAAGGTCTTCAAACTGTCGGCACCCATGACCCAGATGAAGCGCACATGCGGATTGTGCGACTTGACGAAGGCGAGCGTCTCGGCGGTATAGGAAGTGTTGAGGCTCTGTTCGAAAGCCGTCACCTTGATGCGTGGATCGCGGGTGAGGTTTTCGCAGAGCGCGACGCGATCGGGGAGCGAGGCAAGCTCGGAACGGCTCTTCAGCGGGTTGCCCGGCGTCACCATCCACCACAGCTGATCGAGGCCGAGACGGCGCAGCGCGATCTCGGCAACCAGCCTGTGCCCCTCATGCGGCGGGTTGAACGATCCGCCGAACAGGCCGACCGCCATGCCCCGCTCGGCATAGGGCATCGTCAGATACTTGCGTGCGATCTCCCCCCCGCTCACGTCTGGCCTTAAGGTCTGATCTGGCCGGTGCCGTGCACGCGGTACTTGAACGAGGTCAGCTGTTCGACACCCACAGGGCCGCGGGCATGCATCTTGCCGGTTGAAATGCCGATCTCGCCACCCATGCCGAACTCGCCGCCATCGGCAAACTGGGTCGAGGCATTGTGGAGCAGAATGGCCGAATCGATCTCGGAGAAGAAGCGGGCGACGACGGCCGGATCCTCAGCCAGAACGGCCTCCGTGTGGCTGGAGGAATAGGTGTTGATATGGTCGATCGCGCCACCGATGCCATCGACGATCGCAACCGAGATGACGGCGTCGAGATATTCGGTGCGCCAGTCTTCTTCGGTCGCCGGCTTCAAGCCGGGAATGACTTTCAGGACGGCTGCGGAACCGCGCACCTCGCAACCCGCCTCAAGCAGATCCTGCACCAGCGGCTTCAGATGCGTCTCGATCGCGCCGCTATCGATCAGCAGCGTTTCGGCAGCACCGCAGACGCCGGTGCGGCGCATCTTGGCGTTGACGACGATCTTTTCGGCCATGGCAAGTTCCGCCGAGGCATCGACATAGATATGGCAGAGGCCTTCGAGATGGGCGAAGACCGGCACGCGCGCCTCGTTCTGCACGCGGGCGACGAGGCTCTTGCCGCCGCGCGGCACGATCACGTCGATCGCGCCGTCAAGGCCCGACAGCATGGCGCCGACGGCTGCGCGGTCCGTGGTCGGTACGATCTGGATCGCGTGTTCCGGCAGGCCGGCGGCCTTCAGGCCTTCCACGAGGCAGGCATGGATCGCCTGCGATGAATGGGCCGAGTCCGAGCCGCCGCGCAGGATCACGGCATTGCCGGCCTTGAGGCACAGGGCGCCGGCATCGGCAGTGACGTTCGGGCGGCTCTCGTAGATGACGCCGATGACGCCGAGCGGCGTGCGGACGCGTTCGATCTGCAAACCATTCGGGCGATCCCAGGCGGTGATGACCTCGCCGACCGGGTCCTTGAAGGCGGCGATTTCGCGCAGCGCCTCGGCCATGCCGGCAATGCTTTTTTCCGTCAGCGTCAGGCGATCGATGAAGGAGGGCAGCAGTCCCTTGCCTTCGATGCCTTTCAGATCCTCGGCATTGGCGGCAAGGATGCTGTCCTTCGATGCGATCATGGCCACTGCCATGGCTTCCAGCGCGCGGTTCTTGGCCTCGGTCGAGGCGGACGCAAGCACGCGGGCGGCCGACTTCGCGTTTCTGCCGATCCCGTTCATGATGGAGGCGACATCGGTCGCGGCTGTTACCTTATCCAACATTGGCGGCATTCTCCCTGCGGGCATCGTCCCGCCTGTTGCGGCGGCCGATCGGGCCGGTGATGACGAGGTCGTCACGGTGTACCATGGCGGCGCGGCCGGCATAGCCGAGGATATCCTCGATCTCACCGGATTTGCGCCCGGCAATCTGGCGTGCTTCCTCTGCGTCGTAGCTGACGAGGCCTCGGGCGATCTCGCGACCATCAGGGCCGAGAATGGCAACGGTATCGCCACGGTGGAAATGGCCCTCGATCTGGCGCACGCCGGCGGGAAGCAGGCTCTTGCCGCTGCCGAGCGCGATTTCAGCGCCTTCATCGACCGTCAGTTCGCCTGCCGGCTGAAGCTGGCCGGCAATCCAGGTCTTGCGGGCCGTGACCGGTGTGCCTGATGGCGCAAACCAGGACGAGCGGGCGCCTTCCTCGATGGCGCGCAGCGGATGATCGGTCTTGCCGGAAGCAATGATCATGGCGCAGCCGGCGGTGGTTGCGATCTTGCCGGCATCGATCTTGGTGCGCATGCCGCCGCGCGAAAGCTCGGAGGCAGGACCTCCGGCCATCGCCTCGATCTCGGTGGTGATCTCGGGAATGACGTCGAGGAATTTCGCTTGCGGATCGAGATGCGGCGGGGCGGTGTAGAGCCCGTCTATATCGGAGAGAAGAACCAGCAGGTCGGCGCCGGCCATGGTGGCGACGCGGGCGGCCAGGCGGTCATTGTCGCCGTAACGGATTTCCGACGTGGCGACCGTATCGTTTTCGTTGATGATCGGCACTGCGCCGATCTTCAAAAGCTGGTTCAGCGTGGCGCGGGCGTTGAGATAGCGGCGACGCTCTTCCGTATCACCCAGCGTCAGAAGGATCTGGCCGGCGACAATGCCGTCGCGCGACAGGCTCTGCGACCATGCGCGGGCAAGCGCAATCTGCCCGACGGCCGCTGCCGCCTGGCTTTCCTCAAGCTTCAGCGCGCCGGACGGCAGATCGAGCACGGTGCGGCCCATGGCGATAGCGCCGGAGGACACGACGAGAATATCGATACCCTTCGCCTTCAATTCCGCGATATCGTCGCAGATGGCGTCAAGCCACGCGGATTTCAGCCCCGTCTTGCGATCGACGAGAAGCGCGGAGCCGATCTTGATGACGACGCGGTGATGGTCGCCGATCGCCTTGCGCAGAAGGGTCATTCGTCATCCCCGTCGTCGACCTCGGCATCGGTTTCGGTTTCGGGCACCGATCGGTCGGGAAGAGCGGTTTCCTGACCGGCGCTGGCGGCCACGATGACATCGCGCAATGCGCGCAGGACATCGGTCATGCCGGCGCCGGTGATCGCGGAAATGAGGTAAGGGGTCTGGCCGCAGGCTTTCTGCAATTCCTTCGCCTTCTTCTTCTGTTCCTTCTCGTCCAGGATATCGATCTGCGAGAGCGCGACGATCTCCCGCTTGTCGGTGAGGCCGCCGCCATAGGCTTCAAGCTCTGTCTTCACCGTCTTGTAGGCCTTGCCGACATTTTCCTCCATGGAGGAGACGAGATGCAGGAGAACGCGGGTACGCTCCACATGGCCAAGGAAACGGTCGCCGATGCCGACGCCCTCATGGGCACCTTCGATCAGGCCCGGAATATCGGCCAGCACGAATTCGCGACCATCGATGGTGGCGACGCCGAGATTGGGATGCAGCGTGGTGAACGGGTAATTGGCGATTTTCGGCCGGGCGCGGGTGACCGAGGCCAGGAACGTGGATTTTCCGGCATTGGGCAGGCCGACGAGGCCGGCATCGGCAATCAGCTTCAGGCGCAGCCAGAGCGTCTTTTCCTCGCCCTCAAGGCCGGGGTTCGACCAGTTCGGCGCCTGATTGGTCGGTGTCTTGAAATGGGTGTTGCCGAAGCCGCCATTGCCGCCCTTGGCAAGCCGGAACTTCTGGCCCTCCTTGGTGAGGTCGATGATCAGCGTTTCGTTGTCCTCATCGAAAATCTGGGTGCCGACAGGAACCCTCAGCGTCACGTGATCGCCATTGGCGCCCGTGCGGTTCTTGCCCATGCCGTGCATGCCGACCTTGGCCTTGAAATGCTGCTGGAAGCGGAAATCGATCAGCGTGTTGAGGCCGTTGACGGCCTCGATCCAGACGTCGCCACCGCGCCCGCCGTCACCGCCGTCCGGGCCGCCGAACTCGACGAACTTTTCCCGCCGGAAGGAAACCGCGCCCGCGCCGCCGTCGCCGGAGCGAATGTAGACCTTTGCCTCGTCGAGAAATTTCATCTTTTTTGCCGTCTGTTTTCTGTTCGTGGGATGGGACCGGCATCACGCCTGATCGATCCGGGTGGGTTTTCGATATCGTCGCTTTGGCTCAAGGTCAAAGACAAACATGAAAGACGCCGTGTGACGGGACGGTCTCATGAAGGCTTTCGCCCGGCCTTTTCTTGTTCAGCCGCCCCGGCATAGGCAATGCGGGGCGGCCTGTTTCGTTCAAGGTGCCGCCTGTTCTAGCGGCCGGCGGGGCGCAGATCTTCCGGCGCGAGCGCCGTATCGATATGCGGGACCATTGCATTGCGCGACCGGCTGAAGGCCTGGCTTGCATCGGTGATGCGAAAGCCGAGCTTGCGCTGGACATTGAGCGAGCCGAGGTTATCGGCAAAGGCGCCCGAATGGACGACCGTTTCCGGCATGCGCCGCAAGAAGCGCTCCAGCACGGCGCCGACGGCTTCCGTCATGTAGCCCTGATCCCAGAACATCCGGTTCAGCCAGTAGGCGAGATGCCAGCGGCCATGGCGCAGTTCCAGTTTGACGATGCCGATATGCACATCGTCTCCCGTGGTGACCGCCAGCGTCCATGCCGGCAGGACGCCTGCGGTCTGCAGCATCAGCCAGTCGAGCGCATCCTGCCTGTGATAGGGCTGGGGCACGCGTGCCAGCATGCGGGCGACCTTGAAATCGGACAGCGTTTCGGCAATCGCCTGCGCATCCGACAACCGGTGGGGGCGCAGGATCAGCCTTTGCGTGGCGATGATCGGTGCGGGGCCGGGAGACAGAACGACCCTTGCGGCCTTCGGCAAGATTGCGGCGTTCATCTCAGATCTCCCCAGCTTCTCAACGACATCCAGGTCTTGCGATCGAGCCGGAACCATTCAACGGCGATCATGCCGCCGAGCGCCAAACTCTCGACCATGCCGGCACCCTGAAACTGGAAGCCGCATTTCTGCACGACCCGCTTGGAGGCGACATTGGTAACCCGGCAGCGCGCATCGATGTGGTCTATGCTGTTGCGGGTGCGGAAGGCCATATCGACCAGGGCATGAGCGGCCTCTGTGGCATAGCCCTGGTTCCAATAGGGTTCGCCCAGCCAATAGCCGATTTCGAGCGTGCGGCCATCCGCGTGGGGTTCGAGGGCGCAGCAGCCGAGAAAGGCTCCGTTTTCGCCATTTGTGATGGCATAAACGCACTTGCCAATCCCGCCGTCTTTCGTACGTCGTACGAAATCGGCCGCGTCTTTTGCCGTGTAGGGATGCGGCATACGCGACACCATGGTCGCAATGTTCGCATTGTTGGCGAGATGGGAAAGGGCGTCGATGTCTTCTTCGTGGGGGGCGCGCAGAACCAATCTCTGCGACAACAGGACGGGGCAATCGCCTCTTAACCGCTCTCTTAACCGATCCGGCCGCAGCCGTTCTTCCGGCGGCCGCGATTGGCTCGCCCTTAACAATTCGCCTTGCATGTTCAGTCTCCTTCTCGAGGACAAGAAAAAAGGGGAGGTGGGTGGCGCCCCATCTCCCCTTTTTCTGACTGAACCTTACGCTTCAGCCGGGTCGATGAGACGCCGGCTGTTTATAAAGCGTGCCGGCTTATTCCGCTGCTTCTGCTTTCGGCATTACGGACACGAATACGCGGCCGTTAGCCTTCGTACGGTAGTTCACGTTGCCGGCGGTAAGCGCAAAAATCGTGTGGTCCTTGCCGAGGCCAACATTGGCGCCCGGATGCCACTGCGTACCGCGCTGGCGCACGATGATGTTGCCTGGAATGACGGTCTCGCCGCCAAACTTCTTCACGCCGAGGCGCTTGGAATTGGAATCGCGACCGTTGCGCGACGAACCGCCAGCTTTTTTATGTGCCATGGGAGTTCTCCTTTAAACCGAAATCCTGGAATTAAGCCGTGATGTCCGTGATGCGGACGACCGTGTGATGCTGGCGATGGCCACGAATACGCTTGGAATTCTGGCGACGACGCTTCTTGAAGGAGAGAACCTTCTTGCCACGGTTGTGTTCGACAACTTCGGCCTTGACGAGGGCGCCCGCAACGAAGGGAGCACCGATCTTGGCATCGGCGCCAACGCCGACAACCAGGATTTCGTTGAATTCGATGACGGAACCAGCTTCGGCTTCCAGCTTTTCGATGGTGAGCACGTCGTTGGCCGCTACGCGGTACTGCTTACCGCCGGTCTTGATGACTGCGAACATTTGTTATCCTTTCATGTTCGTTCCGGCTCTGCCTCTCTCTTTCAGAAAGTGGCGGCCGTCTTTTTGCCAGTCGGGATGAAAGAAATGGACGAGGAAAAACCCGACCCATCTTCCGGTGAGGCCGCCTGTCGCAACGGATCGCTTCAGGCAGGCAGGGGCATAAACCTGATACACCCCTTGTCGCGTGCGGCATTACGCGAGTGACAAAAAACTGTCAAGGCAAAAGGATATGAAGAGTTTTATTTCACCCCTTGCCAGCCCGATTTTTCATCGTTATGAGACACCCCGCGCTGACCAACGCGTCATCATGCTCAAGCGGAGAGGTGGCTGAGTGGTCGAAAGCACCGCACTCGAAATGCGGCATACGGGCAACCGTATCGTGGGTTCGAATCCCACCCTCTCCGCCATAATTTCCCTTGAGCCCCAGGGCTTCCGGCAATCCTATAAAATTGCCCGGTCCTGATTGCCGGTGTCCGAATTGGTTGAGTTATACGCCCGGCACCCCTGCCTCGCAGAGTTGCACATACCGATAATCTTGTTTCAGACTTTCAATCCCTTGGCGTTTTCACGCGGCGATCGCACATCGAAAACAATATGACGCCGGCTATCCCGGCGTTTGTTTTCCTGGCCCGGTTGCATCCGTTTTCTGTAGCTTGGTTGTGGCGCTCAGTCGCTGTTGGACCGTAGCCTGTCCGCCAGGGCTGGCTATCCTTGGCATCGACTCCAAGCCAGACAGAATTTGTGGCGGTGGCAGGCGCGGGGGCGCCGGGCGTTTGACGTCTCCAGATGCTGCAACCTTGCAGGGACACCATCGTCGTTGTCCACCGGCCCGGCGCCGTTTTGACTACCGAGCAACGAGCCGGATGCTCAAGGGCACAGCGCCGTCTATGATGTCCAGCAAGCGGTCGATATTCGGGTGGGCGCCGGGGCGGTTTCTTGCATCGGCCGTGTGCTCGGCAAAAATGTCGAGGGCGTGGGTCGAAGCGTCCTTATCGAGCATCCCGAAAGACTGCTGGAGATATTGGTAGACGGCGAGCGAACCCTGTTTGCCGGGTTGATTTTCAATCGTCGCGACAATTTCGCCCGACGGGTCGATGAGGTCTATGCGA
Source organism: Neorhizobium sp. (assembly GCA_028283725.1). Taxonomy (GTDB): domain Bacteria; phylum Pseudomonadota; class Alphaproteobacteria; order Rhizobiales; family Rhizobiaceae; genus Neorhizobium. Next base: position 1,989,526 of record JAPWKC010000004.1, read on the forward strand.
GCAAGACCTTCGACCGATGGCAGAAGTTGCAGATTGTCCTTGAACGAATCCGTAGGCTGGATCATTGCCGGTTCCTTTTCTTGTGGCAGGCTGGCGTCGCGTCTAGCAGGTTCGGTTGCCCCTCGCTACGTCAGGTCGGCCGGATGGGACGGGCGACCATCTCGCATGCCACCCAGCCCCATCCCACCTCGCCCATGCGGTTTGACCCTGGCTCCGGCTGTCGTCGAGGTTCGGCCGAGTTAAGCCAAGCGGAACCTGAATTTTCGAGCCCACGTTTCAAGCCGTCAGCAGCTTTTCCGCCCAGCTCTTCGGCTCGTCGCCGCTGCTCATGTCTGCCTGCACGAGACCATTGACCATGAAGGTCGGCGAGACGTGGATGCCGTTCTGGCGGGCATAGCGGCAGTGTTTCTTGATCTCGCGGTCCAGCGTCGGCAGAGCGAAGGCGGTTTTGAGCGGGATGCCGCTGTAGGCTTCCACGCGCTCGATGATGTCGTTGGGCGTTGCATCCATGTTCGGGCCGCCCGCGTGGTGCTCGAACTCGAATTCCTCGCGATGGGCGGCGACGGCATCCAGCACGGTCTTGGCTGCAGCCTTGCCGCCCTCAAGCGTCGAAGCGGCCAGCACGCAGCGGGTAATCACGCCGGAAAACATGTGCCAGGGTTGCGATTGCAGCCAGATACGGATGGTGATCCTGTCTTCTCCGGTAATCGACAGCAATTCGTCCAGCTTGCGGAAGGCCTTTACCGAATAGGGGCAGGTCGGCTCAAGAAAAACTTCGAAAAGAGCAGGGCCGGTGCCCCAGGTCAGCGGGTCGGCATGCCATTCGCCGGAGGCGGTCTTATCTATTGTCATCGTCGTTACTCCGAATCATCCCGTTGCGTCTCGCCATCCCAATCCCGACAGGGGCGATTGTCCATGTCGGGCAGAGGATTAAACGCAGATGGCGGGGTCGATCCGATCACGCCTTTGCGATCTTGCGGCGACCGATGGCGCGAAACACCACGAAGCCGGCAACAAGGCCGGTCATCGTCCATTTGACCGGCAGCGCATCAGCCGTTTCGCTGCGGATCGGTAATACGGTTACTGTCCCCGGTCTCGATTCGACGCCCGCTTTGCCATCCGCCTTGGCTTGTTCGATCTGTTGGGGCGACACGACCCATTCGGCACCGCGCAGCTTGTCAATCGTCATGAAACCGAAGCCGACAACCAGTCCGATGACGACCGACCATAGAATACGCTTTACCATCATCTTGTAATTCCTTCCAATTTAGATCTTTCGAAAGCGGCCTAACCGATGGGCGGCCGGGCGGCAAGCCCTTTGCCCGGCTGTCGCGCGCAGGGCTTCCTGTCCGGTCGAACGGCCCCCAAGTCTTTCAGCCGGATGATCATTCGTCCTGCAGAGCCGGTGTCCGGTTAAGCGGAGCAAGGGATGCCATTCCCGCAAGCAGGCGACGGGAGATCGATCGCCCTGTCTATGTCGACCTTCATGGCTCTGATCGGGGTGCCGTGCCGCCTTGCAGCGCAGAGAGGCCCGTATCCCGGCTTATCGCGGGACCCCGCCGGTTGACAGGGACCCCTCGTCAGGCTTTCAACGCGTCTGAATGTTTCGGCATGGTGTGTGGCAAGTGGGCGATCGATCCTTCATCGAGCGTTGCGGCCACCGGTACCGAAGACCATGAAAGGGTTCTGATGGATCGGCGCGATTGCGACAGGATGTTCGTGGCGGTGGTCGATGGCGGCAGCTTTGCCTCTGCCGCGGACCGGCTCGGCACAAGCAGCGGTCAAGCGTCCAAGCTGATCTCCCGGCTCGAGGCAGAGCTCGGCGTGCAGCTTCTGACGCGCACGACGCGGGCGCTTTCGCTGACGGAGGCAGGCCGCGCCTATCTCGTCGGCATCCGTCCCCTGCTCGACGATTTCGACGCGCTCGATGCCGCCGTGCGCAATGCCTCCGGCGCGCCCTCCGGGCGGTTGCGCATCAGTGCGCCGGTTTCCTTCGGCACGACGCGGCTCGCGCCGGTTCTTCTCGATTTCGCCCGCGCCTACGCGGATATCGAACTGGACGTTCATTTTTCCGATCGGCTCGTCAACCTGATCGACGAGGGCTATGACGCGGCGATCCGGATCGGCCGCCCCTATGACAGTTCTCTCGTCGCACGCAAGCTCTGCGATTCGCGTGTGATCGTTGCCGCCGCCTCCGATTATCTGCTGCGGCGCGGCGTCCCTATATCGCCGCTCGATCTTGCGGCGCATGACTGCATCATCGACACGAATTTTCGCGAGGCGCTCCGTTGGCGGTTTCGTCCCAGCGGCGGGGAGGATCTCATCGTGCCGGTCAGCGGCCGCCTGCAATTTTCCAATGCCGAGGCTTGTCTCTCGGCGGCGCTGGCTGGGCTCGGCATCGCCCGCCTACCCTCGTTCATCGCCGGCCCGCCCTTGAAGGAGGGGAAGCTTCAGCCCCTGTTCTCGTCCATGGAGGAGGACCGTTTCGGCATTTTCGTGCTTTATCCACCCGCGCGTCACCTGGCGCTCAAGGTGCGTGTGCTGGTCGATTTTCTGGCCGATGCGTTCAAGGGCAAGCCGACCTGGGATCCGTGAGGGGCCTTTCTGGATGTGCCAGCTCTCCCTTGCAAGCGATTAATTCCAAAATGGAAACTATCTTCCCGTTATGGCCCCGATAATATCTTCTTCGGAATTGATGCATGGTCCGGTCAGTCATCCTCAAATCGGGAAGCGATATTCATGACCGACAGCCGCACCGCGCCTTACGCCGCCCTCATTCTTCGTATCAGCCTCGGCATTCTTTTTCTCGCCCATGCAGGCCTGAAGATTTTCGTCTTTACACCGGCTGGCACGGCCAGCTTCTTTGCCTCGCTCGGCCTGCCGGGCTGGTTTGCCTATATCACCATGGCCTGGGAAGTCATCGGCGCCGTCGCCTTGATCATTGGCGTCCTGCCGCGGCTCGTGGCAATCGTCATGATCCCGGTTCTGCTCGGCGCGATCTTCACCGTGCATGGCCATGCCGGCTTCTTCTTCACCAATCCGAATGGTGGCTGGGAATTCCCTGCTTTCTGGATCATCGGCCTGATTGTCCTGGCGCTGATCGGTGACGGTGCCTACGCTGTCAAGCCGACGACGACGGCACGCGCCTGATCCTGGCGTGACGATAGAGGGGACGGCCATGGTTTCGATCGGTCGGGTCACGCTGGTGGTCCATGATATCGATGCCGTTGCCGCCTTCTATGAGAACGAGATCGGTCTTCACGTCGTCCACAAGAGCGGGACGAAGGCCGATCTCGGCACCGGTGACGGAACGGTTCTTCTGTCCCTTCATGGCAATCCCGCAGCCCTGCTGCCAGAGCCGCGTGCCGCGGGGCTATTCCATACGGCCTTTCTCCTGCCATCGCGGGGCGATCTTGGCCGCTGGGTCCGCCATGCGCTCGAGCGGGGCCTTGTAATCGTCGGAGCGGCCGACCATGCCGTCAGCGAAGCGGTCTATCTTGCAGATCCTGAAGGAAACGGCATCGAGATCTATGCGGATCGGCCGCGGGATCTCTGGCGTTGGAACCATGGCGAAGTCGAGATGCCGAGCGACCGCTTGGATATGCAGGTGCTGGCAAAAGCCGGTGCCGAGCGTCTGTGGCGCGGCTTGCCCGACGGTTCGGTGATCGGTCACGTCCATTTGAAAGTGGGTGGCATCGCTTCTGCGGAAGCATTCTATCGCGACATTCTCGGGCTTGCCGTCACCTGTCATTATCCCGGCGGCAGTTTTTTGGCTGCGGACGGCTATCACCATCATATCGCGGTCAATATCTGGAAAAGCCGGGGCGCAAAAAGGATCGAGGCAGCGGTGACGGGACTGGCCGGGTTGGAGCTTCTGGTCGATCCAGACCGGCTTAGCAGTATCAGAATGCGCGCCATGGCCGCCGGCATCTCTTCTCCTGTCGATGAGGGCGACCGCATCACGCTTGCCGATCCCTGGGGAATCGAGATCAATGTGGTTTCAAGACCGCGCATGCCAGGAGGCACGCTGGACAAGCACGGTCAGCCGGTCGTTCAGAGATAGAACAGATGGTCCATGGTGGGTTCATCATCGGACATATGCATAAAGAGTGAGGTCAGAGATGCTTGTAGATGGAAAATGGACTGCCGAATGGCACCCGGTTCAGGCGACGGATGCCAAGGGTGGTTTCGTGCGGCAGATTTCGGGCTTTCGCAACTGGGTGACGCCGGATGGCGAGGCAGGGCCGACCGGCGAGGCCGGTTTCAAGGCAGAGGCCGGCCGCTACCATCTCTATGTCGCGCTGATCTGCCCCTGGGCGTCGCGCACGCTGATCGGTCGCAAGCTGAAGAAGCTGGAAGAGGTGATTTCGATTTCGGTGGTCGAGCCGCAGCTTGCCGCCGAAGGGTGGCGGTTCGGCGATTATCCCGGCGCAGATCGCGACACGCTCAACGATGCAACCTACATGCACCAGATCTATACGATGGCCGATCCCCACTATACCGGCCGCGCCACCGTGCCGGTTCTATGGGACAAGGCGCGCCGGACGATCGTCAACAACGAGTCCGCCGATATCCTGCGCATGCTGAACAGCGGTTTTGGCGGGCTCGCGGACGATACGTTCGAACTTTATCCGGCAGATCTTGCAGCCGAGATCGATGCGCTCAATGCAGAGATCTATCCGAAGCTCAACAATGGCGTCTATCGCACCGGCTTTGCCACCACGCAGGTGGCCTATGAGGAGGCCTTTGCAGACGTATTCTCGATGCTGGAAGCGCTTGAGGCGCGGCTTTCCGCGGGCGGGCCCTATCTGTTCGGCGATCGCCTGACAGAAGCGGATGTCCGTCTGTTCGTCACCCTCGTGCGTTTCGATGCCGCCTATCACGGTCTCTTCAAGTGCAACCTGCGCCGCCTTGTCGATTATCCCGCGCTCAACGGCTACCTCACGCGGATCCTCTCGGTTCCCGGCGTTCGCGAGACTGTCAACATCGATCACATCAAGCAGGGGTATTACTCGATCAAGGCGCTCAACCCGAACGGCATCGTGCCGCTTGGACCGTTTCTTGCCGGCCTTGCCGAAGTTTGGCCTGCGAAAGCCTGATATCGACGTGACCAACCGCAATTGCGGTTGAAAACATCCCGGTTCTGCCCGACATAACGCCGGGGAGGCCGGGATAGGCTCGTGCCTTTCCCATGCGATCGGGACAAGCGGCGTCAGGCCGGTTGCCGGCCGCCTGTCGCAGGGAGCGATCTATGCAGGTTGTGAGGTTGACGGAGGCCGATTGGCAGCGGATTTTGACGCTGCGCGACGATGCTTCCGGTGTCTCGCCCGCTGCCGTTCCGCTTGACATGCCGGGCCTCTACAGCCGGCTGGCAACCGCCAGATCTCCCTTCGTGCTGGCGCAGGTCGGCCAGTCCCTCGATGGCCGTGTCGCCACGCCGACGGGCGATGCGCAGGATGTCTCCGGCGCCGATGGCATCACGCATCTGCATCGCTGTCGGGCACTGGTGGATGCCGTCATCGTCGGGGTCGGTACGGTGGTTGCCGACAATCCGAGCCTTTCGGTGCGCGCTGTTGACGGGCAAAGCCCGGTTCGGGTGGTGATCGATTGCAATGGCCGTATGCCGCGCGACGCCAGAATGCTGAAGGATGGCGGCGCGCCCGTGATCGTCATGCAGGCCGATGATGTGGCCCCGATCGGCGATTTCCAGACCTGTCTTTTGCCGCGCGATACCGTTAGCGGGGGATTTCGGCCATCCGATATCATTGCCGCCCTTCATGCCCGCGGGCTGAAGCGCATTCTCGTCGAAGGCGGCGCAACCACCATCTCACGCTTCATGGAGGAGGATGCGATCGACCGGCTGCATGTAGCTGTCGCGCCGATCATCATCGGTTCGGGGCCCAGTGGCATCCGCCTGCCGCCGATCGACAAACTGTCGGAGGCGCGCCGGCCCGATGTCACGGTCTATAATATCGGTAGCGATATCGTCTTCGATTGCGATCTGCGCACCCGCCCGACCGACGAGGGTGTGTCGCGCTGTCAGAAACGGCGGACCGAACTTGTCGGATCTTTCTGACGGTCGACGCGATCGTGCCTGAATGGCTGAACCTTTAGGGTTCAGCTCTTCGCTTTCAGGACGAGCACGGGATCAGTGCGAAACGCGGTCGGGAACATCGTCTTCAAATTGCCGATCTTTGGCAGGTCGTTATAGACGATATAGGGATAGGTCGGATTGAGCGTCAGGAAATCCTGATGGTATTTCTCGGCCGGATAGAAACCCTTGAGGTCCGAGACCTTCGTGACGATCGGCTCGGGAAAGGCCTTGGCGCCGTTCAACTGCGCAATATAAGCCTCGGCGACCTTTTCCTGTTCGGGATTGGCAGCGAAAATCGCCGAACGATACTGCGTGCCATGGTCCGGCCCCTGATAGTTCAACTGCGTCGGGTTGTGGGCGACCGAGAAGAAGATCTGCAGCAGCTTGCCATAGCTCACCTGTTTCGGGTCGAATGTCACCTCGACGGATTCGGCGTGTCCCGTCCTGCCGCTGCTGACGGTCTCATACTGGGCGGTTTCCTGCTTGCCGCCAGCATAGCCGGAAACGGCATTCGTGACACCCTTCACATGCTGGAAAACGCCCTGCACACCCCAGAAACAGCCGCCGGCAAAGATCGCGGTTTCGCTCGATGCTGCCGTCTGCTCGTCGAGCGACGGCGCGGGGATGGAGACGGCGGGTTCCGCGGCACTCGCCATCACGGCGGAACATGTCAGAAGCAGGCCGGCAAGACCAGGTCCAAGCCGTTTGATGCTGAGCGATGCCATGGTGCCTCCTTGGGATAATTCCCTCACATGGTGCGGATCGTCTCAGGTGGCGGCACGTTCGTCAATTCACATCGCCTTGTGCTTCATCGGCACACCAAGTCAGGACAGGGCGATGGCGTGAAAGAAGGCGCCGGTCACCTGGCCGCGCCGTCCACCCGTCATCGTGTCCATTTTACCGTCCAGCCGCCCGCTCCTCGCTGCGAGCGGCTTGCCCGTGCCATCGGCAATTTCAGCATAGGGATCGTCGCTGCCGGGATCGGTGACACTGGCATAGTGAAACTCGTGGCCGCGGATTTCCGTGCCGCGCTTACCCATCGGGCCATCCGCCAGCAATGTCGCCCGGCGGTAGCCGAGGTTCATCTTCCGCTTCGCAAAGCTGGTCTTGTGCGAGAGAAGACCGGTCATGGCGTGGGTCACTCCTTCCGCATCTTCCAGCGCCTCGCCGAGAACCATGTATCCGCCGCACTCGCCATGGACCGGCCTTGTTTGGGAAAAAGCGCTGAGGCCGGCGCGGAAGTTCGCCGCTGCCGCAAGCCTGCCGGCATACAGTTCCGGATAACCGCCGGGCAGCCAGCAGAGATCACAATCGGCAGGCGGCGCCTCGTTGGCCAGCGGCGAGAAGGAGATGATTTCGGCGCCCATCCGACGCCACTGGCGTTTCAGATGCGGGTAGAGAAAGGTGAACGCGGCATCTTCGGCCAGTGCGATACGCTGGCCGGGCGGGGCTAACGCCTTGTCGGTGTTGCCATCCGGGATGTCGAGGGGCCTTGCGGCGGCAAAGATTGCATCGAGATCGAGCGAGCGTTCCATCGCATCGGCCAGCCGGTCTATATGGGCGTCGATCTCGGGATGCTCGCCTGCCTGTACGAGGCCGAGATGGCGTTCCGGCAAAGTGAGCGTCGGGTCGCGCAGAACGGTGCCGGCAACCGTCAGGCCGATCGCCTCGATCGCGTCGCCGGAAAGCTTCCTGTGGCGTTCGCTGCCGGCGCGGTTGAGAACGATTGCGGCGATCTTCACGCCCGGATCGTAATGGGCAAAGCCATAGGCGATGGCCGCTGCCGTCTGCGACTGGCCGGAGACGTCGAGGACGAGAAGAACCGGAATGCCGAAGAGGCGGGCCAGGTCGGAGGCGGCGCCGGAACGATTGGGTTCGCCCAGAATGCCGTCGAACAGGCCCATGGCGCTTTCGATCAGCACGAGTTCGGCGCCTTCAGCCTGTTCGTTGGCCAGATGACGCAAGAGATCCGGCGCCATCGCCCAGCTGTCGAGGTTGAGGCCCTGTTCCCCCGTTGCCGCCGCATGGAAACCGGGGTCGATATAGTCCGGCCCGGTCTTGATGCCGCGCACCTTGATGCCGCGGCGCTGGAAGGCCCGCAGGAGACCGATCGTGACGCTGGTCTTGCCGGAGCCGGAGCGTGGTGCTCCGATAATGATCGCCCGCGCGCTCACAGCGTTCTACCGCCAAGTATCGCCTGCATGGAAACGATCCTGCCGATGACGATGAGGGCGGGAGCCTTGAAGCCCTGTGACGATACTTCCGCCTCGACGGTCGACAGCGTGGCGGTCAGCGTCCGCTCGTCCGGTGTCGTGGCGGCCTGGATGACGGCAACCGGTGTGTCGGGGCCCAGTCCGCCCTCTACCAAAAGCCGCGCGATCGCGCCAATGGTGGAAAGCCCCATATAGACGACGATCGGCTCACCGGTCTTGGCCAGGGCCTTCCAGTCGAGATCGTCGGGACTGCCGGCGGCGTGGCCGGTGGCAAGCGTGATGGCCCGGCTCATGCCGCGCATCGTGGCCGGAATGTTGACGGAAGCGAGTGCGGCCAGCGCCGAGGTCATGCCGGGCAGGACGCGGAACGGAATGCCGCTCTTCACAAGCGCTTCTGCCTCTTCGCCACCGCGGCCGAAGACGAAGGGATCGCCGCCTTTCAGCCGCAATACACGCTTGCCCTGTCGGCCAAGTGCAATCAGCGTGTCGATGATCTGCGATTGCGCGATCGAGGGCAGGCCGCCGCGTTTGCCGACATAGACGCGCTCGGCCTGCGGCGAAAGCGCGAGCACCTGATCGGAGACCAGCGCATCATGGACGACGACATCGGCCTTTGCGAGCGCGTCCGCCACTTCCAGCGTCAGGTAGCGCGGATGGCCGGGGCCGGCGCCGGCCAGCCAGACATGACCGGGCTCGAAGGCCGGCGCGTCGATCATCGTTGCGAACGTATCATTCATCGGCATTTGCAAACCTTTTGCCGGCTGCCGCCGGTCGGGATATAGAAGCGGCCATGGAAGCGGATGGCAAGAACCTGCGTCGTGGCTGGACCACGGGAACCTGCGCTGCGGCGGCGGCCAAGGCTGCCTGCCTTGCGCTCGTTTCCGGCCGCTTTCCGGCATTGGTGGAAGTGACCCTGCCCGGCGGGCAGCGGCCGGGTTTTGCGCTGGCGCTGGAAGAGATAGGCGATGGTTTTGCCAAGGCCGGCATCATCAAGGATGCCGGGGACGATCCCGACGTCACGCATGGCGCGCTGATCATGAGCACGGTGCGGCGCGGGCCTCAAGGAAGCGGCATCACCTTCAAGGCCGGGCCCGGCGTGGGTACGGTGACGCGGCCGGGCCTGCCCTTGCCGCCCGGCGAGCCATCGATCAATCCGGTACCGCGCAAGATGATCGCCGCAGCGATTGCCGAGGTTCGGGGTGCCGAGCGCGATTTCGAGGTCGAAGTGTCCGTCGCCGATGGCGAGAAGATCGCGGAAAAGACGCTGAATGGCAGGCTCGGGATTGTCGGCGGCATTTCCATTCTCGGCACGACCGGGATCGTCATCCCGTTTTCCTGCTCGTCGTGGATCCACTCGATCTGGCGCGGCATCGATGTGGCACGCGCCGCGGGCCTTGATCACGTGGCCGGTTCCACCGGCGCGGCGTCCGAAAAGGCCGTGCAGGCGCATCACGGACTGCCCGAGATCGCGCTTCTCGACATGGGCGATTTCGTCGGCGGCATGCTGAAATATCTGCGCGATCATCCCGTCGCCAAAGTGACGATCGCCGGCGGCGTCGCCAAAATGACCAAGCTGTCGCAGGGCATGCTCGACGTGCATTCGAAACAGGGGCTGGCGGATCTCGATGCGCTGGCCGGCGTGGCGGCCAAGGCCGGTGCCAACGGCGATCTGGTGGCCGCAATCGCCGGCGCCAATACCGTATCGCAGGCTTTTTCGCTCGCAGCCGTTGCGGGACTGCCGCTCGGCGACCGCATTGCAGCGCTTGCCTGGGAGACGGCGGCCAAGGCGCTCGGCGATCCGCAGATCGCACTCGAAATCCTCGTCTTCGATCGTGAGGGGCAACTGGTCGGCCGCACGCCCTTTAAGCCTTCCGATCATTCGACGCCTTTCGATGGCGGTTGACCGGGCGCGGAGGTCTCCGTCTGACCGTCCGCCGTGTCGTTGCCGCCGGGCCAGCCGGGCCGAAAACGCCTGACGTAATCGGCGTTATAGAGCTGGCTCTCGACGAAATCCGTGGCACCAAGGCCCTTGCCGACGAAGATCAGCGCGGTTCGCTCTGCCGGTTCTTCCGCCAGTTTCGCCTCGATATCGGCAAGCGTGCCTTTGATGATGCGTTCTTCAGGCCATGAGGCGCGCACGACGATCGCGACCGGGCAATCGGCGCCATAGAGCGGCGTAAGCTCGCAGACGATGCGGCCGAGCGCGTGGATGGCCAGATGGATCGCCAGTGTCGCGCCCGTTGCGCCGAAAGCCTTCAGTGTCTCGCCTTCCGGCATTTTCGAGGCCCGGCCGGAGACACGGGTCAGAACGAGGCTCTGGGCGACTTCCGGTATCGTCAGTTCGCGCTTCAACGCCGCAGCGGCTGCGGCAAAGGAGGGAACACCAGGTGTCAGCGTATAATCGATGCCGTGCTTTTCGAGCCGGCGGATCTGTTCGGCAACTGCGCTCCATACCGAGAGATCGCCGGAATGCAGGCGGGCCACATCCTTGCCCGCCTTGTGGGCCGCCACATATTCCGCCTCGATGTCATCGAGCGAGAGTGAACCGGTATCGACGATACGGGCATCAGAGGGGCACCAGTCGAGAAGCTCTTTCGGCATGATCGAACCGGCGTAGAGGCAGACCGGCGTGCGGGCGAGGATATCCCGGCCGCGGACGGTGATAAGATCCGCTGCACCCGGACCGGCGCCGATGAAATGCACGGTCATTGCGTGTCCCTTGGCGTGTCTCTCGTCGCTGCAAGGGCGCAGGTGGCGCCATTCGAGATAAGGCGGGGCACGATGATTTCCGATCGCTCGCCGGCCACGGCGAGCGCTGCTGCTTCCGACAGGCTCGACGACAGCGTCTTTGCAAGGCTGTGGCGGGAGACCGTTTTGGTGCGGTCCTCGACGCTCAAAAGCATATCGTCATCGACGATATGGAGATCGAGCTTCAGCTTTGCTGCAAGTTCCAGCATTCCGGGCTCTTCGCGCTTGATTTCGCCGGTTGCGAGTGCCGTGACCGTGTCACGTGAAACATTGGCGGCGGCGCAGGCGGCGTCCAGCGCGGACAAAAGATCGTCCGCCGAGCTTCCCTTGCGGCAACCGAGGCCAGCGATGATCATGTGTCCTGCTCCTGTTTTGTCCAGATCCATTGCGTGACCGGCATTGCCGGCTTCCAGCCCTGCATGGCGCCGATCGGGGCGGCACGGGCGATATCTATCCTGATCAGATTGCCGCCGAGCTGCGCCTGCGCGGTCAGAAGCACGGCCTCCATCTCCAGCGTCACGGCATTGGCGACCAGCCGGCCGCCGGGTTTCAGCACGGCAACAGCTGCATCGAACACGCCAGGCTCGCTGCCGCCGCCGCCGATGAAGACGGCATCTGCAAGCGGCAGACCTTGCAGGGCCTGCGGGGCGGTGCCCTCGACAAGCGTGAGGCCGGGAACGCCGAATGTCGCAGCGTTGCGGCGAATGCGGGCGGCGCGCTCGGGATGCGCTTCAACGGCAATCGCCCGCATCGAGGGATCGGCGAGCAGCCATTCGATGGCGATCGAGCCGGAGCCGGCACCGATATCGATGAGCAGTTCGCCGCGTCTGGGAGCGAGCGCCGAGAGGGTAAGCGCGCGGATTTCGCGCTTGGTGATCTGGCCGTCATGCTCGAACAGCGTGTCGTCGAGACCGAAGCCGCGTGGCAGGATGCGGGCGCCGCGCTCTGCCGAGACCTCGATGGCGAGGACGTTCAAGACATTGATAGCCGGCAATGCAAATTCGGAGGCCGTCGTGCTGCGGATGCGCTCGGCCTCACCACCCAACGCTTCCAGCACGGTGAGGCGGGACGCGCCGAAACCCGTTGCCGCGAGGAGCGCGGCGATCTCTGCCGGGGCTTTGTCGTCGGAGGTGAGCGCGATCACGCGACGTCCGGGGTGAAGCAACGGGCGGATGAGATCGATCGACCGGCCGTGGAGCGAGACGGTCTCGATCTCCTGCATGGGCCAGCCAAGCCTCGAGGCGGCAAGCGAAAAGGCCGACGGAGCAGGATAGGCTTTGAACTCGTCGCTTTCGACATGGTGCGACAGCGTCGCACCGACCCCGAAGAAGAAAGGGTCGCCGGACGCCAGTACGCAGACGTTGCGGCCACGCTGCGCCACGACATCGCGCATCGCAGCGTCGAAGGGCACCGGCCACGGCCGGGCCTCCCCCGATATCAACCGCGCCGCCAGTTCCAGATGCCGCTTGCCGCCGAAGACGATAGCCGCCTCGGTGATCGCCTTGCGGGCATTTTCGCCAAGACCTTCGACGCCATCCTCGCCGATTCCGACAATGGACAGCCAGCGGCGTTCGTTTAAAGGTGCTGCAATTGTTTCAGCCAGCGTTTCAGGGGGCGTTTCAGGAAGCATGGTGCGATACTCCATTTCCCATCCGGCGAAGGTTCTGATCCTCGGCGGCACTGCCGAAGCCAGACAGCTTGCCGGAAAAATGGCTGGCGACGGCCGGTTCCTGACGGAACTGTCGCTTGCCGGCCGCACCAAAGTGCCGGCGCCGCAGCCAGTGCCGTTGCGCACCGGCGGTTTCGGCGGCGCGGAAGGTCTTGCCACCTACCTGCGCGATCACGGGATTTGCCTGCTCATCGACGCCACGCACCCTTACGCCGCGCGGATTTCGCGCAATGCGGCCGAGGCGGCCCGGATCAGCGGCGTGCCTCAGGTGGCGCTCAGGCGCTTGCCCTGGGAGAATGAGGCCGGTGATCGCTGGACCGGAGTAGAGACGATCGACATGGCCGTGACCGCGCTCGGGCACACGCCGCGCCGGGTATTCCTGACGCTCGGCCGCCAGGAGCTTCTGCCTTTCGAAGGGGCGCCACAGCATCATTATCTGATACGCAGCGTCGATCCGGTGGAGCCGCCGCTTGCCGTTTCCGATGCGGTCTATCTCACGTCGCGCGGGCCGTTTCGCGAGGCAGACGAGGCGGCTCTGTTGACGGAGCATAAGATCGAGGTAATCGTGGCGAAGAACAGCGGCGGGCCGGCAAGCTACGGCAAGATCGCCGCCGCACGGGCGCTCGGCATCGAGGTCGTGGTGATCCGCCGCCCCGATCTGCCGCTCGTGCCGTCGGTCGAAACCGTCGAGGATATGCTCGGCTTTCTCGATCACTTCGCCTCTTTCCCCTCCGCACTTGCCGCTGCTGTTCCCTTTGGGCCGGGCCAGGAGCGTGGCGAATAGACGAGCGGGCGCTCACCGGCGCGTTCGATCAGTTGCGTCTCCTGTGTACCGACGATGACGCAGGTCGCCATATCCGCCATGCCGCCTTCGGCTTCGGCCAGATTGACAATGCGGATCGCCTCGTCCGGCCGGCCGGCGGCGCGGCCGAAGATCACCGGCACGCTGCCCGGCAGGTGCCGGCGCAGGATATCGAAGGCCTCGCCCAGCTGGTGCGGACGGGCCTTGCTGATCGGATTGTAGAAAGCCATGACGAAGCCGGCTTCGGCGGCAGCTATCAGCCGTCTTTCGATGATGCTCCAGGGCTTCAGATTGTTGGACAGCGAGATGGCGCAGAAATCGTGACCGAGCGGCGCACCGGCCTTCGCAGCCACGGCCAGCATGGCGGTGACGCCGGGCACGACCGACAACTCGATCTCGCGCCATTCGACCGGGCCAGCATCGATCGCCTCGCAGACGGCGGCGGCCATGGCAAAGACGCCGGGATCGCCGCCTGAGACGATGCAGACCTTCCTGCCGCCTGCCGCCATCGCAAGCGCTGCCCTGGCGCGGTCAAGTTCCTCACGGTTGTCGGAGGCATGACGGCGCTGGTCCGGCCGCAGGTTCAGGCGATCGATATAGGGGAAGTAGCCGAAGAAATCCTCGGCGGACGCTACGGCATCCAGCGCTTCCGGCGTCAGCTGCTGCGGGCTGCCGGGGCCAAGGCCGACGACGCTGAGCGAGCCGCTCATGCCTTTTCTCCGGCGGTCTCTCCTGCAAGGAGCCCTTCCGGGCGCGTCGACCAGCCGGGCACGAGGACGATGGAGAAATAGGGTGCCGGGCTCTCGTCGCGCTCTTGAAGCTTTTGCGATGCGCCGTTTGCCATCGTGCCGCGCTCGACATAGAGCGCGCCGGAGAGCTTGCCCACGGAGGCCAGCGCACGGCGGATCTTCGGCAGATTGCGGCCGACCTTCATGATGACGGCGCCGTCGGTATCCGACAGCCTCTCTATCAGCTTTTCTTCAGAGAGCGTGCCGGGAAGCACGCTCAGGATATCGTCGCCCTGCACGAGCGGCAGGCCGGTCATCGACCAGCAGCCGGACATGGCGGTGACACCGGCCACGACATCCGCCTGATAGCGGCTTGCCAGCCGGACATGCAGGTGCATGTAAGAACCGTAAAACAGCGGATCGCCCTCACTCAAGACCGCGACATTGCGGCCGGCATCGAGATGGGCGGCGATCTCCTCGGCAGAGCGATCGAAGAAGTCGGCGATCGGCGCCTTGTAGGCAGTCTCGTCCTTGTGGGTTTCGACCGTCACGGGATAGACGAGCGGCAGTTCGGTCGTGCCGGGGCGGATATGTGCCTCGACGATGGCGCGGCCATTGCCCTTCGATCCCTTCTTGCAGAAGAAGGCGATGACATCGGCATTTTCGATGGCGCGCACCGCCTTCAGCGTCAGGAGTTCGGGGTCGCCGGGGCCGGTGCCGACACCGGTGAGACGGCCTTTTTCCAGCGCGGCGCTCACAGGCCTGCCCTCGCGAGAGCATTGATCGCGGCAGCGGTCATGGCCGAGCCGCCGAGGCGGCCGCGGACGACGGCATAGGGAATGCCGAGCGAGCTTTCCATCAGGGCTTCCTTCGATTCGGCGGCGCCGACGAAGCCGACCGGCATGCCGATGATGGCGGCCGGGCGCGGGGCGCCCGCTTCAAGCATTTCGAGCAGGCGGAAAAGGGCAGTCGGCGCATTGCCGATGGCAACCAGCGCGCCGTCCATCTGGTCCCAGAGATCCATGGCCGCTGCCGAGCGGGTATTGCCGATCGTCTTTGCAATCTCGGTCGCGCGCGGATCGCGCAGCGTGCAGACGACGGCGTTTTCCGCCGGCAGGCGGGCATGGGTGACGCCGCGGGCGACCATTTCGGCATCGCAATAGATCGGCTTGCCGGCAATGAGCGCTCCACGGGCGGCAGCGACGAAATCGTCGGAGAAGCGGAAATGTTCGGCGGCCTCGACCAGCCCGCAGGCATGGATCATCCTGACGGCAATATCCGCCTGGTCTTCAGTGAAGGCGGAAAGATCGGCCTCCTCGCGGATGATCGCGAAGGATTTCACATAGATCGCATCGCCTTCGCGGATGTAGTCGTAGCTCGTCATGGTCGTCCTGATGTGGCTGCTGCCGCCAGCCGGACCTGGCCAAGCCGGGCGATGCAGGCAGCGGATGTCTCGTTCTGCCGCCGTTCGGCGAATATGAGGTCGGCAAGGCGGCGAAGCGTGGCGTTGGTATCGGCAAAATCAACGGTCGCAAAGGGCAAATCGCCCGGCCGGCCGCCGCTTATGAGTGAAAATTGCGACGATGTGCCGGTCAGAACCAGTGCCGAAGCCTGCGGATGGGCACAGCCCTTGGCGCAGCCGGACACGTGCAGCTTGAACGAGCCGTCGAGAAGATCGGCAAAGGTCTTGGCGGCGGTATCGGCAAGCTGGTGGGTGTCGGCGCGTGCCGAGGCGCAGGCGGGGCTGCCGGTGCAGGCGGCGATATGGGCGCGCGGATCGGTACCTGAGACGATGAAGCCATGATTGGCCGCGAAAGCGGCAAGCGACAGGCAGGCGGGCTCTTCGCCAAAGGCGAGGATGCTGTGGTCCAGTGCCGGTTTGAGCGCTGCGATGCCGAGGCGGGTCGCCTCACCGGCAAGGGCGATCAGTCGTTCAGCATGGATCTGACCGTAGGGCAGGCCGATGCCCATGGCGCAGGTGTCAATTGTACAGGTACCGATGGTATCGGTCGCGCTGGGCCTCGGCTTTCCGGCGGACGTTTTGGCCGTCACGTGATGGAGGCCGAGCGGGGAGGTGGCTGCGGGCATCGTCTCGGCGTTGCGGGGATAGGGTTTTGCCAGATCTCTGCCGCGGGCCTTTGGGCCGAGATCGGAGAGTTCTTCGAGCAAGCCGATGGTCGCAGCGACGGCCTCTGCGGCGGGCAGGGCTGCGAAGATATGGCCTGACGATTCGATGCCGCCGAGGAGTATTTTCCAGAGGATTGGCTGGGCGGGAGCACCGCTATCGCTGGAGCGAAACGCAACGAGGCGGATATCGGCTATCAGCATTGCAAGGGTCAGTTGCCCATGACCATCCACCACCACCGACATTTTGGGGGCGAGGCCGGAGAGATTGCGGGCTTTGACTGCGATCTCGGCAGCGAGCGGCCGTGGATCGGTGATCTCGTCGGGATCGAGGCCGGCCAGAGGCGGGGTTTCCACGGCAAGCCCGTCGCGCAACGGAAGGGCGAGTGCGCGAACATCGACGTCGAGCAGCGGTGCCGATTGCGGGCTCAAGCCCCTGACCTGAAGATTGCCGCGGGCGGAAATATCCAGCATTCCGTTACCGTGTTTCAGGGCGAGCCGGGCAAGGGATTCGAATGCCGCAGGGGTGATAGCCTCGGTCAGAGCGATGCGGGCGAGGAGGCCGTCACCGGTCTGCATCGGTGCAGAGAGCGCCGGGCAGGCGCCACGGCGGAATTCATCGGCGGACGCAGCGTTGAACGGCGACGGCATATCGACAGAGGGCGTGCCGAGCGGCGAAGGGGGGCAGGAACCGGACGATGGGAGCGTCATGCGGCGGTCTCCCTCGATTCTCGGGCCAGCATTTCCAGTTCCGCATTCACGGCGTTGCGGCGCGGATGCCAGAGGCCGCGGTCGATTGCTGCGCGGAACCGCTCGCCCATATAGCGGGCGCCTTCGGGATTTTCGGCGATCAGGAAGTCGCGCACCGTCTCGTCTGCGAGATAGGCGTCGTAGACCGCGTCGATCAGGGTCTGCGGGATGGCGTGTGTCGTTTCGGCAAAGCCGATGAGCCGGTCGACGGTTTCGACCAGTTCGGCAGCACCGCGGGGCCCATGGCGCATCTGGCCGGCGATGAAGCGCGGGTTGACTGCGCGGGCGCGCACCACGCGGGTAACGGCTTCGGAGAGGGAGCGGGCTCTTGGCTTGTCAGGATCGGTCGTGTCCAGCGCAATCACATCCGCCTTGCCACCGAGGGCTGCGATCGCTGCCGTAAAGCCGCCGATGAAGGCAACGTCGGCGGAGCCGTCGAGAAGATCGCGGCCGGGATCGTCGCCGGTATGAACAAGCAGGTCGGCACCGGCCAGCTGTTCGGCAAAACGGCCGGGAAGTGACGTGGCAGTGCCGTCCGCTCCGCTGAAAGCATGGCTGGTGGCATCCAGATACAGGCGGCCGAGCTCTTCGCGTTCCGACCATGTGCCATCGGCAAGTTTTTCCTCGATACCGGACCCGTAGGTGCCCGGTGCCGAGCCGAAGATACGCGGCGGCATTTCGCCGGTGCGACGCGTTTCCTCGGCCAGAAGATTATCGCCCGGTGCCTCGTTCCTTGCGGCAATCGCCCGCATCGCGGCGTCGAGAAGCGCGATCAGCGCCGGGAACATGTCGCGGAACAGTCCGGAAATGCGCAGCGTGACGTCCACGCGCGGCCGGCCCAATTGCGCAGGCGGCAGGATGTCTATGCCGGTGATGCGGCCGGTCGTCGTGTCCTGCACCGGTTTCGCGCCGATCAATGACAGGACCTGCGCCACTTCCTCGCCACCGCTTCGAAGCGAGGCGCTGCCCCAGAGATCAAAGACCAGGCTTTTCGGCCAGTCGCCGTGATCCTGCAGATAGCGGCGCAGAACTTCATCGGCGGCGCGCTTTCCGAGTTCGAAGGCCGTCGGCGTCGGCAGCGTGCGCGGATCGCTGGCAAAGAGATTGCGGCCGGTCGGCATGACATCCCGGCGGCCACGCGCCGGCGCGCCTGACGGACCGGGGCGGATATGGTGTCCATCGAGCGCATCGAGAAAGGCGCGGCACTCGGCCTCAGCGCTGGCAAAACGCAAGGGGTCGTCCTCGCCGGCTGCCGTCTCGCCGAAGACGTGCTGACCGTCCTTGATGGCGAAATCCTTGAGGTCGCAAAGGAAAGCATCGATGCGGGCCAGCGCCGTATCGGGATCGTCACTGCTGGAAATACCGGCTTCTGTTGCAAGCGGCGTGTCGCGGGCGGTCTCGACGATCAGCCTGGCCAATCTGTCGCGGCGCCGACGATCGAGCCCGTCTGCCTGCGCATATTCATCGACCAGCAGTTCGAGCTTCTTCTGCTCTTCGCTGAGGCCGGCGCCTGTCAGCACCGGCGGCAGATGGCCGATGGTGACGGCGGCGATCCGCCGCTTG
Source organism: Neorhizobium sp. (assembly GCA_028283725.1). GTDB lineage: Bacteria > Pseudomonadota > Alphaproteobacteria > Rhizobiales > Rhizobiaceae > Neorhizobium. Next base: position 2,008,217 of record JAPWKC010000004.1, read on the forward strand.
GCGACGGCCGCCTCGCCGGGATTGGATACGATGAAGGGATAGATGACCGGCAGGGCACCGGTGACGCGCTCGGGAAAACACTCTTTCGACAGCGCCACCGTCTTGCCCGGCAGCCATTCCAGCGTCCCATGGGCGCCGACATGGACGATGGCATGGGCGTCAAGCTCCTCGCGCATCCACTGGCCGAAGGCGACGAGCGCATGGCGCGGCGGCAGGTCTGGACTGTGATAATCGGCGCGGCGATCGGCATTGCGGCCGCGATCCGGCGCCAGCGCCACCGTGATATTGCCGAAGCTTGCGGTGCGAAAACGGAAGGCGCCATCTTCTATGTCTTCGTCGTTCGCCGGCTCGCCCCAGGCGGCGGCAATATCCTCGGCGGATCGGTACCGGGAGAGCGGCAGGCCTTCGGGGCTCATCTCGGATCTGTCGAGCAGCCGGTCGAGGAGATCACGCGGCGTGGCCGGAATATCGGCCACCACATAGCCGGCGATGGAGAGCGCGTGAAGCATGGATAGCACGCTTTGCGGCACGTCGAGGCCGACGGCATAGCCGGTACGGCCCGGCGCGCCCGGATAATCGGGCATGAGAATGACGATTTTGCGCTCGGCGGCCGGGCACGCCTTCAGTCTCAGTTGCGCGACGATCCGGTCTGCCACCATCTCGATCCGGTCGGGTTCCGGCCGGTTGACGAGATCGGCGGATGTTTCGCCCGTCTTGAAGGCGATGGCGCCTGCCAGGATGCGGCCGTCGAGTTCGGGCAGGACGATATGCATGGCAAGGTCTGCCGGGTTCAAACCACGGCTTGCCTCTGCCCATCCCTCGCGCCTGGTCGTTGCGACGACGGCCTGAAACACCGGTACGCCGGCACGGTCGAACAGGGTTTTGCCGTCCGCATCGCTGCTGCTGGCAAAAGCGGTCGTGGTGACGATGGCGGCCGGGTTCAGTTGCCTGAATGCCTTGTCGACGAAGGCGAGTGCCTCTGCATCTTTCAGGCCGCTGACAAAGATCGGGAGTGGCGCGAGCCCACGGGCGCGAAGTGCATCGTAGAGACGATCGATCGGCGCCGCGTCGTTCGCAAGCAGCATGGAGCGGTAGAAGAGGATCGGTACGCGGGCCGCCTGCGGGCCTGTTTGCGCGTCGATGTCATTCAGCAGGGAGGCCGCGTCGGTCATGCCGATGCCGGGCCTGTAGAAGCCGGCCTTGGGGATGGCAGCTGCGGCAGGTAGGTTGGCGTTCGGGTCACTGTTGCGGGAGGCAGGATCGGTGAGGCGTGCCAGGTGGCGGGCAAGAAGCTGCATATTATCCGGCCCGCCTTCGCGAAAGCAGGCGAGAATGGCGCTTAACGCCTTTTCCGGGATGGTGGAGGCACCAGCGAGCCGCTCGTCGCGCATGCTGCATTCGCCGGGCAGCATGACAAGGGCGATCCGCCTTCGTCTCGCCATCGCCGCCAGCTGTTCCACGCCATAGGACCAGCGATCGTAGCCACCCAGAATGCGAACAAGGACGAGCCTTGCCTTCGAGGCTGTTTTATCGATCCACAAATCGATCGACATCGGGTGACGGAGATCGGAGAGATTGGCAAGCTGCAGACTTGTCTCGCCGAGATCGCTTGCAGCACTTGCCCAGGCGGCGGAAATGCCGTTCAGGTCACTGCCGGAAAAAGACAGCACCACCACATCGGCCGGCGGCTGATTGAGATCAACCGGCTCGATCAGGTCGTCCAGCGACGACGATGTGGTGGTGAGAATATGCATCCTTCTGTCTTGCCGTTCCCAATTCGGCCGCTCAGGCGGCCAGCATTTTCTCGATGGCTGCGCGGTCGATGCCCTTTTCGCCGATGACGACGAGGCGGCTGCGGCGGGTTTCGCCCGGCGCCCAGACACGATCGAAATAATGGTTCACGCGCGGGCCGACAGCCTGTACCTGCAAGCGCATCGGCTTGTTCTCCACCTCGACGAAACCCTTGATGCGCAGAACGTTTTGCGCCTCTGCCGTCGCGGAGATGCGGGCAGCGAGCGCCTCAGGATCGGTCACGGCGGCCAGGTCGATGACGAAGCTGTCGAAATCGTCGTGATCGTGGTCCAACTCGTCGTCGTGATGGGTCTTGCGGTTGTCGATATCGTCCTCGACGGCAAGGCCGAGACCTAGAAGCACGCCGGGATCGACGATGCCGTTGGCGGCCGGCACGATTTTCACAGCACGTGGCAGGTGCGCCTGAACCCGGCCCTTGGCGGCTGCAAGACTTGCCTGATCGAGAAGATCGGTCTTGGTCAGCACGATCATGTCGGCGCAGGCGACCTGATCCTCGAAGACTTCCTCGACCGGATCGTCGTGATCGATCGAACCGTCGGCGGCGCGCTGGGCTTCCAGCGCATCATGGTCGTCGGCCACGCGGCCTTCGGCAAGTGCCACGCCGTCCACGACGGCAATCACGCCGTCCACGGTCACGCGTGCCTTCACATCCGGCCATTGGAAGGCCTGGACGAGCGGCTTTGGCAGGGCAAGTCCCGAGGTCTCGATCAGGATGTGGTCGACCTTCGGCTCAAGGGCGAGGATCTGGTTGATCGCCGGTACGAAATCGTCGGCGACGGTGCAGCAGATGCAGCCATTTGCAAGCTCGATAATGTTGTCATCGGGGCAGGATTCCACACCGCAGCTCTTCAGGACCTCGCCATCGATGCCGACATCGCCGAATTCGTTGACGATGATCGCCAGCCGCTTGCCGTCGAGCTTTTCGATCAGGTTGCGGATCAGCGTCGTCTTGCCCGCACCGAGAAAGCCGGTGACGACGGTGCAGGGAACGCGCTCGAAATTGACGCTCATTGGGGCATGTCCTCGTGATGATGAAAGGGGGGAATGCGGGCCGTCATGCCCTTGCCGCGCAGGCAGGAAGGACGGCCGCGAAGGGGAAGGAAGCCGCGCTCGTCCTCGACCAGCATCATGGCGCCGGCCACGATGTCATCGACTTTTTCGAGCGACAGATGCGCAAAGACGTAAGACCAGCCGCTGCGGTGGTTGAAGGCGGCGCTCGGCCCCTTCTCGCAATTGGCAAGGCAGCTGACGGGCTTGACCTTGAGCGGCTTGCCACTGGCGGCCACGCGCAACGCCTCGATCAGCGGCACGCCGGGTCTGACCGATGCGTCACCCTCGGCACGGCAATTGGTGCAGACGAAGATGGTGACATCCGTGTCGGCTTCCACTGCATCTGTCTCAAGGTCTGGCATTGTCATCCGCATCGCCGCTCGTGTTCACGTTTGGAAAAAACGCTGGTCAAAATCGCGGGGTGCGCAAAAGCCGGCGGCCAAGCCTGCCGGCCATCGATCATGAACCCTTGCCCGGAGCACCCCGCCCGGAAAGGCTTGTTGTCTAAACGGCAGGTCTCCTGGCTCACGGGTCGTCGCCATCTGCCAGCCTTCCCGGTCAACCCAGTGGCATCGTGGCCGTGATCGGCCGTTCGGCAGGTGACTCGCCGCCTACAGTTGCGGGGGCAGCCGCGGCATTGACCTCAAATCCAAGATCGCACCGCATTCTCTCTTAGCCCCACCCGTTGCCGGAAAGGGACCGTCAGACCTTCACTATGCCTGCGGGCCTGTTCCTGTCAATGCAGCCTGATCGAGCGGCCTTGTCGAATAGCGGGCCGCGCATATCGGCGGCGAGGCGACGATCGGTGATTGCAGGGGCTGACGTTTCAGCTATATAGTTTTCCTGTCGTCGGTGCCCGCAAGGGCCTTCGAGGGAATGCGGTGAAGACGAGACTGCTCGTCCAATCCGTGGCTGCCCCCGCAACTGTAGGCGGAAAGCTTCGATCCATGAGCCACTGGGATATCCCGGGAAGGCGGAAAGAAGCGCCTGATCCGCAAGCCAGGAGACCTGCTGACGGCGAAACGCAACCGCATGCCCTCGGGTGGAGGGCGAAAGGACTTGGCAATGATCAGCACTTCCACATCGGCCGCAGCAGGACTGTCGGTTTCGAAAATCATCCCGCTTTGCATGAGCGGCTTTATCGGCCTGTTCGTCGTGGGCTTCGTCGGCTTCTCGCATATGGATGTCGTCCATAATGCGTCGCATGACACGCGCCACTCGCTCGCGTTCCCCTGCCACTGAAGCATAACGCGATTCTTGCGGATCGTTTTTGAACTTCAGTTTTTGTTTTGGCGCATGTCCTTGGCCCAAACCGGGTTGCCCGTTCGGGGATATGCTTGAGAGGGAACTCACACATGTCGTTGTTTCGCAACATCGTCCTTGCGGCGGTGATCGCCGGATTTTTGTCCGGACTTCTCCTCACCCTCATGCAGAGCGTCACCACTGTGCCGCTGATCCTGCAGGCGGAAGTCTATGAAAAGGCCGAGGAAGCGCCGGCCGCGCCTCAGCACGACCACGGTGCGGCGGCTCAAGCCGGCACGACCACAGCGATGGCCGCGCCACAGGCGGATGCGCATGAACATGGCGCAGAGGCCTGGGAGCCTGCCGACGGGCTGGAGCGCACGCTCTATACCGCCGCTGCCGACGTTCTGGCGGCGATCGGCTTTGCGCTTCTCCTGATTACGGTTTCGGAATCGCTTGGGACCTTGTCCGGCTGGCGCCAGGGCTTTTTCTTCGGGCTGTCCGGCTTTGCCGTCTTCAGCCTTGCGCCGGGCCTCGGCCTTGCGCCGGAACTGCCGGGCATGCCGGCGGCACCGCTCGATCCGCGGCAGGTCTGGTGGGTGGTAACGGCCGTCTGCACGGCGGTCGGCCTCGGTCTTATCGCCTATGGCCGCACGGCCGCGATGGCAGCCCTTGCGGTCATCATCATGGTTGCGCCGCATCTCTATGGTGCGCCGGTCGCACCCTCGCATGAAACGGCGGTTCCGGGCGAACTCTATGCCCGCTTCGTTTCCGCCGTGTTCTCCACCAATTTCGTCTTCTGGGCGGTACTTGGCACGCTGTGCGGCGTCGTTCGTGCCCGTCTTCGGGCGGGCGAGCCGATGCTTATCGCCAAGCCCGCGGAGGTGGCAGCGCGGTGAAGGATCTCAATGACGCAGAGGCCGAACGCCACCGCACCAAAATGGCGAACCGCAAGGCGGTGCAGGATGCCGAAGTCGCCGAGAAGACCCTGGAGAAGGGTCTTCTCATCGTCCATACCGGCCCCGGCAAGGGAAAATCCACGGCGGCCTTCGGGCTGGCTCTGAGGATGCTCGGCAACAATCGCCGGGTCGGCATCGTGCAGTTCATCAAGGGCGCATGGTCGACGGGCGAGCAGCCGGCGCTTGCCGTCTTCGGTGAGCGTGTCGTCTGGCACACGATGGGCGAGGGTTTTACCTGGGAGACACAGGATCTCGCCCGCGACATCGCGGCGGCCGGCCGTGCCTGGGAAAAAGCGCTGGAACTGATGGCGGACGAGACGATCGGCCTCGTCATCCTCGACGAACTCAATATTGCGCTGCGCTACGATTATCTTGATCTTCAGGCCGTGGTTTCGGCGTTTCAGGCACGGCGGCCGGATCTGCATGTCGTCGTCACCGGGCGCAATGCCAAGCCGGCGCTGATCGAGGCTGCAGATCTGGTGACGGAAATGACGCTGGTCAAGCATCACTTCAAGGCGGGCGTCAAGGCGCAGGCCGGGATCGAGTTCTGATCGATGGCCGCCCGGTCTCTCATGTTTCAGGGCACGGGCTCGGATGTCGGCAAATCGCTTGTCGTTGCCGGTTTGGCGCGGGCCTTTACCCTGCGCGGGCTGAAGGTCATGCCATTCAAGCCGCAGAACATGTCGAACAATGCCGCCGTCACTGCAGACGGCGGTGAGATCGGCCGGGCGCAGGCGCTGCAGGCGCGCGCAGCGGGCGTTCCGCTCAGCGTTCACATGAACCCGGTTCTGTTGAAGCCGCAAAGCGATGTCGGCGCGCAGGTCGTGGTGCAGGGCAAGGTCGAGGGCAATGCGAAGGCTGCCGAATACCAGACGTGGAAGCCGCGGCTGCTGACCCGCGTGCTCGACAGTTTCGAGCGGTTGCGCGGGGAGGCTGATCTGGTTTTGGTCGAAGGGGCGGGCAGCGCTTCCGAGGTGAACCTGCGGGCGAACGACATTGCCAATATGGGTTTTTCGCGCGCGGCCAACGTGCCTGTCGTGCTGATCGGCGATATCGATCGCGGCGGGGTCATCGCCAGCCTTGCCGGGACGAAGCTGGTGCTCGATCCCGATGATGCGGCGATGATCGAGGGTTTCATCGTCAACCGGTTTCGAGGCGATCCGGCCTTGTTTGCCGAGGGCATGACGATGATTGCGGCGCATACCGGCTGGCGGTCGATCGGGCTCTTGCCGCATTTTGCCGAGGCGCGGAAACTGCCGGCCGAGGATGCGCTGGCGCTCGATGGCGCGCGCCTCTTGAAGCCGGGAGCAAAAATCCGCATCGCGGTGCCGATCCTGCCGCATATTTCCAATTTCGACGATCTCGATCCGCTCGATCAGGAGCCGGATGTGGATCTTGTCCGGGTGCGGCCGGGGGAGGTCATTCCTGCGGATTGTCAGCTTGTGCTGCTCGTCGGCTCGAAGGCGACGCTTGCCGATCTTTCCGTCTTGAAACAGTCAGGCCTCGATATCGATATCATCGCCCATCATCGTCGTGGCGGGCATGTGCTCGGGCTCTGCGGTGGCTACCAGATGCTGGGCAAGGTCGTATCAGACCCGCATGGGATCGAGGGCGAACCGGGTGCGCTTGCAGGGCTCGGTCTCCTCGATGTCGAGACGGTGCTATCCGACGACAAGCGGCTGGAGGCTGTGTCGGGCAGGGGTTTCGAGGGAACGCGGTTTTCCGGCTATGAAATGCATGTCGGGCGCACCGAAGGCTACGACTGCACCCGGCCGTTCGGCACCATCGCGGGAAGAGAAGAAGGCGCCCGCTCGGCAGATGGCCGCGTCTTTGGTACCTATGTCCATGGCCTGTTTTCAAATGACGGGCAGCGTTCGGCATGGCTGACGCGGCTTGGCGGTGAAGCATCGGATCTCGACTACGAGGCGGGTATCGATGCGGTTCTCGACCGGCTGGCCGCCCATATGGAGCGGCATCTCGATCTCGACGGCCTTCTCAGACTAGCCAGATAACCAGCGCCAGGAAGCCGAAGAGGCCGATCAGCATGGCATCGGCGATCCGCATGAGCTTTACCGCGACGTGGATGTGCCAGACATTCAGCTGCGCCGTGCCGCCTTCACCCATATAGCGGGCCTCGATCATCTTGCCGCCATAGCTGCGGGGGCCGGCGAGCGCGATGCCCAGCGCACCGGCCATGGCTGCCTCCGGCCAGCCGGCATTCGGCGAGCGGTGATGTTTCGCATCGCGCCTGACAGCACGCCATGCATCGCCCGGCGAAGCGCCCTCGATGAAGAAGGCGGCGAGAATGAAGAGGAGGGCGCTCAATCGCGAGGCCGGCAGGTTGATGAGGTCGTCGAAGCGTGCGGCAGCCCAGCCGAAAGCCTCGTGGCGCGGCGAGCGGTGGCCAATCATGCTGTCGGCCGTATTGGCCGCCTTGTAGGCGACACCGCCGGCAAGGCCGAAAATGCCGGTCCAGAAGGCGGGTGCGACGACGCCATCCGAAAAGTTTTCCGCAAGGCTCTCGATCGCGGCACGGCAGACGGCGGCCTCGTCGAGCTGTTCCGGATCGCGACCGACGATCATCGAGACAGCCTTGCGGCCGGCTTCCAACCCTTCGTGCTCAAGCGCATCGGCCACAGCATTCACATGGGTTTCGAGGCTCTTCTGGGCGGGCAGGGAAGCGGTGAGAACGACAAGCAGCAAAAAGCCTGCCGGGATCTTCCAGGAGAGGACTTGCAGGGCGAGCGAGACGGCGACAGCGAGCGCCAGCAGGGCGATGAGCGTGACGACGCCCATGCGCTTGCGGGTGGCATAATCCTGGGTCTCCTGGTTCCATTCCCGGTCCAGCCGCGATATCACACGGCCGATCCATGTGACCGGATGGCCGATGGCGCGATAGAGCCAGTCGGGATATCCGACGAGGCGCTCGACGATCAGGCTGAAGAAGGCGAGAAGGAACATTTCGTGGCAGGCTCTGCGTTTGGCGGTCCGATCCAGCACGGCGGCAATCTGGCCAGGGCGCGTGCGCTCTTTCCTCTGGCGCCCGAGCCGTGGATCGACCTTTCGACCGGCATCAACCCGCATTCCTACCCGTATTCACCGATACCGGCCAACGCTTTCTCCCGTCTTCCAGAACCTGATGCGCTGGCAAAGCTCTGCGCTCTGGCGGCTTCGGCCTATGGAGCGCCGGCCCGCGAAATGATCGTCGCTGCGCCCGGAACGCAGATCCTTCTGCCGATCATTGCCGGACTGGCAAAGACTGCAGGCGCAGGCAAGGCGGGCGGCGGCAACAGGGCGATCGTGCTGTCGCCGACCTATGCCGAGCATGCACGCGCCGCTGCAATGGCCGGGTTCGAGGTGTCTGAAACCGATGATCTCGATCGTCTGGCCGAGGGGCAGCTCGCGATCGTCGTCAATCCGAACAATCCGACCGGACGCGTGGTCTCCCGTGGGGATCTGCTTGCGCTTGCAGGTCTGATGCGGGCTAAGGGCGGCCTGCTGGTGGTTGACGAGGCTTTTATAGATGTTTCCGAGGCCGAGGGTGTCGCTGACCATGTGGGCGAAGGCGGGCTTGTCGTGCTGAAATCCTTCGGCAAGTTCTATGGTCTCGCCGGTGTGCGGCTCGGTTTTGCGATGTCGTCGCCTCAAATCATCTCCTGCGTGGACGAGAGGCTCGGGCCTTGGGCGGTCTCCGGTCCGGCGCTGCATATCGCCGGTGAGGCGCTTGCCGACGGGGCGTGGCAGGTGACCATGCGCGAACAATTGCGGCGTGATGCGGCCCGGCTCGATGGGTTCATGGAGCAGGCGTCGGTGCGAGTAGCCGGGGGAACTTCGCTGTTCCGGTTTGTTCGGGATGGAAAGGCGCAGGCGCTCTATCAGAGGCTGGGCGAGGCGGGGATCATGACGCGCCGCTTTGAGGAACGGCCTGATGATCTCAGGATCGGGCTGCCGAGTGATGACGAATGGGACCGGCTTGCGGCTGCACTCGGGGGCTAAATACAGGACTTCTGTAGATGCGGGGGCGCTGCACTTTCATGCGTTAAGTCCTGATACGCTTCTGCTGTGCTTCGGCCGCGGTTGCCGCGAGGACGTTTTTGTTTCGCTTAAATCGTGACGGACAGGTACAGGCGCTCTACCGGCCGCTCTGAGAGGTTCAGCCGGCATCATGGCACATCTTTCGATGAACAGCCGGATGGCTTTCGAATTGGGCCTCCGAGTGATGGCGAATGGGACCGGCTTGCGGCTGCGCTCGGGGTCTGAAAGGGCCGCCTCATCACTGCACCGGACTTCGCGGCAAGGCCATTGCCGGAACAGGGCTTCCGCTAGCGAGAGGCCGGCGTGAAAATGGCCGACCCCAATTAGCCGGCTAAATCACTTCGAAAACCTGTCGCGCCAGGCCTGTTGGGCATTTTCCACCGGCAATGCCGTTGCCTCATAGACACCGCGCGCGACGGCGCGGGCCGTGACGAGCGTTGCCAGATGGCAGAGCTCGGCGAAGTCGGTCATGTCGCCGAGAGGCTTTTTGCCGGTTGCGGCGGAAAAGATCGTGTCGCCATCGCCGGGCAGATGCGCCGGCAGCACGGCGCGGGCAAGGCCGTCATGCGCCATGATCGACAGGCGGTGCGCCTGCGCCTTCGTCAGCACGGCATCGGTGACGATCACGCCGATCGTGGTTGCCTTCAGCTTCACGCCTTTCATGCGCAGCGCCAGATCATCTGGGGTAAACTGTGCGGGCAGGCCGAGACTGCCGAATTCGCCATCCATTTCGAAAGGCGCCGACCAGAAATGCGGGCCATCGCCAACCGTCGCCGTGCCCATGGCATTGACGGCGAGAAGGGCCGCAATCCTGTGTCCGGATGAGGTGACGGCGCTTGCCGAGCCGAGGCCGCCCTTGACGGTGGCGGTAGAGGCGCCAGTGCCGGCACCGACGGTGCCGAGTGCGAAGGCGCCTTTTTGGGCCGCCTTGAAGGCTTCGTAGCCCATGTCGCGGTAGGGCGGATAGAGGCCCCAATCCTTGTTGCCGCCGTTCAGGAGATCCATCAGGATCGCCTGCGGCACGATCGGCACCTTGGCCGAGCCGACCGGATAGCCACGGCCGATTTCGCGCAGGCCCGCCTGCACGCCGCCCGCCGCATCGAGGCCCAGCGCCGAACCGCCCGAAAGCACGAAGGCATCGACCGTCTGCACCGTCATTGCCGGATCGAGCAGCGCCGTATCACGCCCGCCCGGCGCGCCGCCGAGCGCGGAGCCGGAGGCGATCGCCGGCTCGTCGAAGACGATCGCGGTGACGCCTGAGCCAAGGGTGAGATCGGTGGCATGGCCAACGGCCACGCCCTCGATATCGGTGAGCAGGTTGAGACGGTCCATTCCGGTCATCGTCATCAGGTCAGGCGATGTCGAACTTGACGCCCTGGGCGAGCGGCAGAGTGCGACCATAGTTCAGCGTGTTGGTGGCGCGGCGCATATAGGCGCGCCATGCATCCGAACCCGATTCGCGGCCGCCACCGGTTTCCTTCTCGCCGCCGAATGCTCCACCGATTTCAGCGCCCGAAGGTCCGATATTGACGTTGGCGATGCCGCAATCGGAACCGCGGGCCGACACGAAGGTTTCCGCTTCGCGCATATCATTGGTGAAGATCGAGGACGACAGGCCCTGCGGCACGTCGTTGTGAAGGGCGACGGCCTCGTCGAAGCTCGAATATTTCATCACGTAGAGGATCGGCGCGAAGGTTTCATCCCGCACCGGGCCCGTCTGCGACGGCATTTCGACGACGGCCGGGCGGACGTAATAGGCGTTAGCCGCATCGCCTTGATTGACGCGCTCACCGCCGGTCACCTTGCCGCCGGCAGCTTTTGCCGCTTCGAGAGCGGCTTGCATCTTGTCGAAGGCTTGCTTGTCGATCAGCGGGCCGACCAGCGTACCGGTTTCGAGCGGCGAGCCGATCGAGACGGACTGGTAAGCCTTTGTGAGGCGCGGCACGAGCGTTTCATAGACGCTGTCATGGACGAAGAGGCGGCGCAGCGTGGTGCAGCGCTGGCCGGCCGTGCCCATGGCGGAAAAGGCGACGCCGCGGAGCGTCAGGTCGAGATCGGCGGTCGGGGCGACGATCGCGGCATTGTTGCCGCCGAGTTCGAGGATCGAGCGGGCAAAGCGCTGTGCGAGGCGCGGGCCGACAGCACGGCCCATGGCGGTCGAGCCGGTGGCCGAGACGAGCGGCACCTTCTCGTGGTCGACGAGAAGCTCGCCGATATCACGGCCGCCGATCAGAAGCGTCGAAAGGTTTTTGGGCGCGGTACCGCCATCGGCGACGAAGCGGGCGAGCGCCTTTTCGAAGATCGCCTGGGTGGCAAGGGCTGTCAGCGGCGTCTTTTCCGACGGCTTCCAGACGGTGGCATTGCCGCAGACGAGAGCGAGTGCCGCATTCCAGGACCAGACGGCGACCGGGAAGTTGAAGGCGGAGATGATGCCGACGACGCCGAGCGGATGCCAGGTTTCCATCATCCGGTGGTCGGCGCGTTCGGTGGCGATCGTCAGGCCGTAGAGCTGGCGCGACAGGCCGACGGCGAAATCGCAGATGTCGATCATTTCCTGCACTTCGCCAAGGCCTTCGGATGTCACCTTGCCGACTTCGATCGAGACGAGGCGGCCAAGCGACGACTTGGCGGCGCGCAGTTCCTCGCCCAGAAGGCGGATCAGCTCACCGCGCTTCGGGCCGGGCACGAGGCGCCATTCGAGGAAGGCGTCGTGGGACGCATCGATCGCCTTTTTGGCGCCGGCCGCGTCCACTTCCGGCAGATTGCCGATTTCCGTGCCGGTGATCGGCGAACGAACGGTGAGTGTGCCGCCCTGATAGCGGTCAGCGGATACGCCGAGATCGGCAAAGATCTTGGCCACTTCGGCGGCGAGGTCGAGTTTGGCGAGGGTCATGTCGGTCTCCGGATTTCGAATGGGGTGACAATCTACAAATCGGCAGGGTTTTCGCAACACATCTGCCGGCGGCTTGTTGGTATTGTGCGATCAGAAACGTTCGCCGGCGAAATGGGCGATCTGCGCGCCAAGTTCGTAATAGGCTTCCTTCATCTGCCGCATGCCCGGTTCCTTCGGGTCGGTGAGCGGCAGCGGGAGATCTGCTTCGGAGACGTCGCCCAGCACATGGCGGGCGAGCATGCGGCCGAAATTCGTGCCCGGTGAGATGCCGCGGCCATTATAGCCGGAAAAGCCGACGATGTTTCTGCCGAATTTGTGAAAGCGCGGCAGGGCGTTGTCGGTCATGCCGATCTTGCCGTGCCATTCCGCATCGAACGCAATGTCGCCAAGCTGCGGGAAGATGCGGCGCAGCGAACGGCGCGTCCAGTTGCGATGGATCGCAAGGCCGCTGCCGCTCAAGGCACCGACCGAGCCGAAAACGAGGCGGCCGGCTCTGTCCATGCGGAAGGAGGAGAGGATTTCCTTCGTGTCCCAGCATCCCTCGCAGTTCGGCAGCACCGTCTGGCGCAGATTTGCGCCAAGCGGCTTGGTGGCGATGTTGAAATAGGGGAGATGCACCTGCTCGCGGCGCAGAACCGCCCAGGGGCCGGTGCTGTAGGCATCGGTCGCGACGATCACCCAGTTTGCCGTCACGCGGCCGGTGGCCGTCTCGACGGTATGGCGGCCATTCGTCTCGCTGGTCGCGGTGACGGCGCTTTTCGTATGAAGTTTCGCGCCGGCTTTTGCGGCGGCATGGGCGAGGCCGCGGGCATAGGCGAGCGGCTGCAGCGTGCCGGCACGCATATCCAGAAGGGCGCCGGAATAGGCTTTCGTGCCGATGCGGCGCTCGGTCTCCGTGGCGTCGAGCATGGACACGGCCGCGCCGCGCTTCTGCCACTGGCGGGTGCGCTCCTCCAGTTCCTTCATGCCTTCGGGGCCGACTGCGCAATGCAGCGTGCCGTTGGTTTCAAGTTCGCAGTCGATCTTGTGCTTCTGGATCAGTCCGCGGACGACGAGAGGGCCGTTGCCGAGGAAATCGAGCGCGCGCTCGCCATATCGGTCGCCGAGTTCCTTCGGAAAATCGTCGGGCATGACCCACATGCCGGCGTTGATGAGGCCGACATTGCGCCCGGCACCGCCGAAGCCGATCTCGGTCGCTTCCAGAAGACGGACATCGACGCCCGCTTCGGCAAGGTGAAGGGCTGCAGAGAGGCCGGTATAGCCGCCGCCGAGGATCACCACGTCGGCCGTCACATCGCCTTCGAGCTTGGGCGTTGCCGGGGGCTGCGGCGCGGTCATTTCCCACAGACCATGCGAGCGTGGATCGTTGAGCATCGAAAGTTCCCGGTTTTTATGATTGAGACGACTTTACAGGCGGCGATTCGCGATGAATATCGACATGTTCTCAACAGGTCATTCGCTGGAGGAATGACATGCTGCCTCCACGGCGCTTTCTGCCTTCCTTCTCCCTGCTCGCCGCTTTCGAGGCCGCGGCACGCACCGGCAGCGTCACGGCCGCGGCCAATGAACTGGGGCTGACCCAAAGCGCGGTCAGCCGGCAGATCTCGGCCTTGGAAAAGCAGCTCGGCGTCGCGCTTTTCCTGCGCGAGCGGCAGACGATCCGGCTGACGCTTGCCGCCGACAGCTACGCGCGTGAAGTGCGTGAGGCGCTGAGGCGCATTTCCAATGCGTCGCTCAACCTGCGCGCCAACCCGCTCGGCGGCACGCTCAATCTGGCCATCCTGCCATTTTTCGGCACGCGCTGGCTGACGCCAAGGATCGGCGCCTTTCTCGACCTGCATCCCGGCGTCGTCGTCAATCTCGTCACGCGACTGGAGCCGTTCGATCTGCGCTTCGATACGCTGGATGCGGCCATCCATTTCGGACCGCCGCGCTGGCCGGGGGCGGCGCTGACGTTTCTGATGGATGAGGTGGTGGTTCCGGTCTGCAGCCCGTCGTTTCGCGCCAAACATGCGCTTGAGGGGCCGCGGGATCTGTTGTCGGTGCCGCTTCTGCATCTCAACACGCGGCCGGATGCCTGGGAAAACTGGTTCCGGGACGGCGATACCGCCTTCGACAGTTTGCATGGAATGCTGTTCGACCAGTTTCTGCCGATGGTCGAGGCAGCGATTTCAGGGCTCGGGGCGGCGCTCCTGCCGCAATTCCTGATCCTTCGCGAGATCGAGCAGGGACTTCTTGTTCCTGCCGTCGAAAACCGCAGCATGGCGACGGCGCAATATCATCTGGCCTATTTGCCGGACCGGGCGACCTATCCGCCGCTTGCCGCATTTCGTGACTGGATCCTGGCGGAGATCGGGAAAGAGATGCTTGCGCAGCCGTGACGCATCGGCCAATAGTCGGCCATCAACCATGACCGCGGATGCGCAACCAGCGTCAGGACAATGCCCATGAAGCCCATTTTCGTGCAGCTCCGCTGCAAGCCCGGCAAGACCTACGAGGTTGCCGATGCCATCTACAAGACCGAACTGGTCTCGGAACTCTATTCGACCAGCGGCGAATGGGATCTGCTCCTGAAGGTCTATATCGCCGAGGGGGAAGAGATCGGCCGCTTCGTCAACGAGAAGATCGCCGCGATCGATGGCATCGAGCGTTCTTTGACGACGATTACCTTCACGGCGTTCTGAACCGATCCACCGTGTGATTGCAAAAGAACGTGTGATTGCAAAAGAAAAGGCCGCCTGATGGGCGGCCTTTTCATATCGGCTTATGCCTCAGAATCTCCGGCGTGTCACACATGCGCTGATGGCGCAAGATGACGGGAACGCACAAGATCGCGGATGGCGACGCGGACATCGTCCGGCGTGTCGAAACGCTGTTCGTCCAGGTCGATGACATGGAACTTCACGGCAATGAATTTCAACCGGTTTTCATCCGGAATGACAATTCCGACGGGCTCGCCGCCGAATTCAATAACTTGCTTCTGCATAGCAGACTCCCGCATTGGCTGCACGGCATGCAGCGCTGGCGAATGAATTTTCAGGAACGATTGAACCGAAAGCGTTACATTCGACAGCACGGAAGGGAGCGGCGATCCGTGCCAATCATTTTCGACGCATATCGACCACAGGTGGCGACGATCGCGAATTCAGTCATGTCACTCTCCCTCATGGCGTTGCGCTACTATGGTCCGGGCAGCCCGAACCAGCCGAAATCAAACCCTACGTGGTCCCGACTTTTCGATCAATGAAAATCGTTATACGTAGAATTTCTTTCCGTGTGATGACAAGACAAAGGCAGAATTGTGAAATTTTGTTCGCCTGCTGCCGCCATCGACCGGGACAGGAGATAGGCGGCACTTGTGGCATCCACAAGGCTGGCATTGCGAAATTTTCGTGAACGCCCCGTGAGGTCGGGCAATCGGTCTGCCCGGCCTCGTTTATCGCGATCGTCTCGATCAAAGCTTTCGGGCGTCAGCCCATGCGCTCGGAGGCGTAGGAGCCCGGAGACGGCGGGAAGACGACCGTACGATTGCCGTTGATGAAGGTGCGATGGTGGATATGGGCGTGGATGGCGCGGGCGAGAACCTGGCTTTCCACATCGCGGCCAAGCGAGACATAATCATCTGCCGACTGCGCATGGGTGATGCGCACCGTGTCCTGCTCGATGATCGGGCCTTCGTCGAGATCGGCGGTGACATAATGCGCCGTTGCGCCGATCAGCTTCACGCCGCGCTGATAGGCCTGCTTGTAAGGGTTGGCGCCCTTGAACGACGGCAGGAAGGAGTGGTGGATGTTGATGATCCGGCCGGACATTTTCTGGCACAGCTGATCGGACAGGACCTGCATGTAGCGGGCGAGAACGACGAGCTCTGTGCCGCTCGTCTCGACGAGTTCCATCAACTGGGCTTCGGCTTGCGGTTTGTTGTCCTTCGTCACCTTGATGTGATGGAAGGGAATGTCGTCGTTGACCACCAGTTTCTGGTAGTCGAAGTGATTGGAAACGACGCCGACGATATTGATCGGGAGCGCGCCGATGCGGGAGCGATAGAGAATGTCGTTGAGGCAATGGCCAAAGCGCGAAACCATGAGAAGAACCTTCATGCGCTCCTCGTTGTCAAACACGTCCCATTGCATGGCGAATTTGTCGGCGATCGGCTTGAAGCCTTCCGAAAGCGTCGTCTTGTCGGCGCCTTCCTCGGACATGAAGGAGACGCGCATGAAGAACTTGCCGGTATCAAGATCGTCGAATTGCGAGGAATCGACGATGTTACAGCCGCGCTCTGCGAGAAAACCTGAAATGGCGGCAACGATACCGCGGGTGGACTTGCAGGTGACGGTCAGCACATAGCTCTTCATTTTCGATCTCCGATCCGGTCCACGTCTTCTTTTAAGCGCCGACACAGCGGTGTCGCGGGCACCCGGCAGCTGCCGCTGACGGATTGGGCCAATAATCCTCGGCCAACTTAAGGAAGTCGGTTGGAAATTCCGTTCCCTTTGCGCCGTCGAAGCGTGTAACACCGCCGAACACTCTTGTCGTTGCCCGCGTCATTTTTCCCTTCGAATTTGGCGGCGCGGGCTCTAAGTGATGTGACGGGCAAAAATCGGAGGCAGATTTGGTTCGGCATTCAAGGCTTCAGCGTTCAAGACAGGCGACAATCGGCGAGAAATCCAGGATTGGCCTGCGGTTTGCCGCGGCGGTAACGGGAGCCTGTCTTCTGGCGCAGAATGCCAGTGCTGCGGATACCTGCCTGCGCGGCGTCAATCTCGCCGGCGCCGAGTTCGGCGAGTTGGCCGATGATTACGGCAAGGGCTACATCTACCCATCGCCCCAGACGATCGAATATTTTGCCGGAAAAGGCTTCACGGCAGTCCGGTTGCCATTCCTGTGGGAGCGGCTGCAACCGGTCCTTTACAAGGGGTTCAGCGGGCCGGAAGCGCGCAGGCTCGCGCGCACGGTGGCGCTGATCCGCTCCAAGGGCATGGTGGTTGTGCTCGACCCCCATAATTACGCGCGCTACCGCGGCAATGTGATCGGCTCCGACGAGACGCCGCAAAGCGCATTTGCAGATTTCTGGCGACGGCTTTCGACCATTTATGCCAATCAGGACGGGGTGACATTCGGCCTGATGAACGAGCCACACGATATTTCCGCCGAGAACTGGCTTTCGGCGGCCAACAGCGCGATTGCCGCCATCCGCGCCACCGGCGCGCGAAACCTCGTGCTCGTGCCGGGCACGGCGTGGACGGGCGCGCATAGCTGGATGGCCGGCGACTATGGCACGCCGAATGCGAGCGCGATGCTCAACGTTGCCGATCCCGGCAACAACTATGCCTATGAAGTGCATCAGTATCTCGATGCGGATTTTTCCGGCAAGGCGGCCGAGTGTTCACGCGCTGCCGATGCGGTGAAGGCGATCGGCGATCTCACCGCATGGTTGCGCAGCCACGGCAAGCATGCCTTTCTCGGCGAGTTTGCGGTGCCGACCGGCGGCGAATGCCAGTCGGCACTGGCCGACATGGTGTCCGGCGTCGAGCGCAATGCGGATGTCTGGCTGGGTTGGTCCTACTGGGCCGGGGGCGACTGGTGGCCGGCTGACGAGCCTATGAACATCCAGCCGCAAAACGGCGCCGATCGTCCACAGATGGCGACCCTTTCACGGATGTTCATCACACATCCGGTCTGTGGTCCTTAAAATCCGAAGGCGCGTTAAACCTTCTGCATCGGCGCAGGCGTATCAATGATCGAATGACGAAGAGGGTGATTCGCAAGGCGCGGATCATTGATCGATGAGCAACACGACGATCTCTCCAGACAATGACGGAACAGCCATCGGCCATCGGGCGGCCGCGGTGCCGGTGACGTTTTATGAGACGGTTGGCCTCTATATGCCGGTCTCGGTCGCGGCGCAGCCTTGCGATGTTGCGGTTCTTTTCGCGAGCCCATGGGGGCTTGAGGAAATGTCGTCGCATAAATTCTTCCGGCAGATGGCCGATATGCTTGCCGATCGCGGCATATCGAGCCTGCGTTTCGACTATCCCGGCACGGGTGATGCGCTTGGCGATCCGGCCGCGGTGACGGGGCTCGACGTATGGTCGCAATGTCTCGCCGAGGCCGGGCGCCGGCTTTCCGTTCTTTCGGGCTGCAGCCGCATCATTGTTGTCTCACAGGGTATCGGTGCCGTGGTGACGCAAAAGGCGGCGGGTGAGATCGCAGGCTTGGCAGGTGCGGCATTTCTGGCGCCGGTGGTGTCCGGCCGCACGCATATCCGCGAACTTGCCGTCTGGTCGAAGGTCGTCGACGACAATCTCGGGCTGCGCGACGACCAGCGCACCGGCGAGAGCGGTGTGATCGCCTCGTTCGTCATGCCCAAGGCGATCGTGGAGGATGTGCGCAAGACCGATCTGAGGGCTATCGAGGCGACTGTGGTGCCGCGCGCATTGGTCGTTGGTCGCGCCGACCGGCCGACCGATGCCGAATTTGCCGAGACGCTTCGCGGGCTCGGCGTTGTCGTCGAAACGGCCGCGTTCGAAGGCTATGACCAGCTTGTCGCCAATCCGACCGTATCGCGGATGCCGGTTGCGGTCATCGACCATGTCGTCTCCTGGGTCGCCGGGCTGGCGACGGAAGCCAAGCGGCAGCCTGACCTGCCGATCCCGCCTGTTTTGCCGCTCGATGGCGCGGGATTTAGCGATCTGCCGGTTCGCTTCGGCAAGAATGATCATCTGTCGGGCATGCTGTGCCGACCGACCGGGGCGCAGGTGGGTGCAACAGTCATCTTCCTGACTTCAGCCTATGACCGGAAGGCGGGGTGGGGCCGTGCGACGGTGAAAATGGCACGAGCCCTGGCGCAGACAGGCATTACCTCCCTGCGCTTCGATACGGCCAGTGCCGGCGATAGCCCGCCGGTGCCGGGCCGGCCCGAGCAGGTGCTTTATCACGAGACGCAGAATGCCGATGTCTTTGCGGCGATCGACTTTGTCGAAGAGTTGACGCCCGGCCCGGTGATGACAGCGGGGCGCTGCAGCGGCGCCTATCTTGGCCTGCAGGCCAGCCTTGCCGATCCGCGGATCCGCGGCAATGTTTCGGTCAATCCCGCCGTCTTCCATTGGAAAGAGGGGCGTTCGGTGGAAGAGGCCGTGGTTCAGGGAACGCGCAGCCTCAACGACTACGGTCGCCGGATGCTGAACAGGGATACGTTCTCGCGCATTTTCCAGGGCGAGATCGATATCCGGGCGGCGCTGCGCAATATCGCCAGGGGGATTGGCGGGCGTATCCGCAATCGCCTTCTGCATGCCTTCCGGCATGTCCTACCCGAGGGGCGCAAGGTCTATGGCTCGTTTCGTACTCTTTCCCAACGCGGCATGCCGCTGGCGCTGATCTATAGCGAAAACGATATCGGGCTCGATGCATTCCATTTCTTCTTCGGCCGCGATGGCGAAGGGCTGAAGCCCTATGGCAACACGTCGGTGACGATGATCCCCGACGCCGATCACAACCTGACGCCGCCTGCGGCAAGTGCGATCTACCTTGAGACCGTGCGCCTGATGGCAATCGATATCGGTAAGCCCGCCAAAGCCTGATCAGAAACGGACGTACTCGCCGCTTCCCAAGGACTGGATGGTGCCCGATGGCCGGGTGCCTGCGGGGGACGACAGACGGATCCGGCGCGGCGCACCGGGGCTCAGATGGAACCCGTTATCGTCGGCAATCGTCTCGCCGGCGTCGATGGTGATCGACTGCGCGAAGCAATCCGTCGTCAGCTCCAGATGAAAGCTGCCATCGATATCGAGCAGTTCCGCACACATTGTTGCCGGATGAAGCGCTTCAGCGCGGCCAAGCGGGAAATGGAAAGCCTCGGCGATCAGATCGCCCGATATGGCGTCGCGCAGGCGCGCGACCGTGACGTCGTGAGAGGGCGGTCCGAAGCGGTAGGCATAGGTCGTGTCGAAGAAGGCGCCGATCAGGTCGGTTGCGGCGATGGTGATCGTATCGCGGGCTTGCAGTTCGATCTTTCTTCGACCGGAGACGACCGGGGTCTTGCCATCGCGCAGGCAAAGGAGCTCGACAACGGCTGCGATCGGCTGCGGCGTTTCATTGAGGACATGAATGTCGAGGCCGTTGGTGCCTTCGTCGGATAGCAGGATCTGCTTCGACCGAAAGCTTCTGCGCAACGCATGCCAGGCAGGTTTCGGTTTGCCATCTGCGGTGACAACACCCCAGCCGGGACCCTTCATGACATCCTGCAGCGTGAAGACCAGAGCGCCGTGACAGGTGGAGCCGGGCCGGCGCCACTCCGCGAAAGCATCCGTCATCACCTCGCCGGTGACCGCGCGCGAGAGTGCCAGATAGCGGGGCATGTCTTGCCGGCGCAGCTCGACGGGATCGACGCCGTATAGGACGCCGAGATAATGGTCGCGAACATCCTCGAAGTCCCAGTCGGCGCCGGCGTCGCGCGGAATGCCGGTCTTGCCGAGCCCGAGCGTTTCGTCTGCGGCGAGGTTGGAAAAGGCGAGGCATTCGGCCGCGAAGCGGATATTGGCCCGCCTTGCATCGTCCAGCGGGCGGCGATAAGCGCCAACACCGTAGTAATGCGCGATGCCTTCTCCGGGGAAGAAGGGCTGGGCTCCGCCGGATGGCGCGTTGACGACATAAGGCAGATCCGGCCGTGACGCGGATGCCAGATCGCGGAGAACATCGTTGCAGAACGGGCCGTTCCAGATGCGCTCCGGCAGGCCGAGCATGGCGCCCTGCTGGAGGATCTCGCTGCCGCCGCACAGGATGGTGAGAGATGGCGAGGTGGCGGTGTCGGACAGGAAACGTTCTATCTCGGATTTCACGTGAATCATGAAATCAGGGTCTTCGGCCGGATAATCGAAATTGGCGAAGATGAAGTCCTGCCAGACCATCAGGCCCAGTTCGTCGCAAAGAGCAAAGAAGTCGGGGCTTTCATAGAGCGCGATGCCCGGAACGCGGATCATGTTCATCCCGGCGTCTCGGGCCCGGATCAGCCACGGCGCATAGGTTTCACGCGTGCCGGAGAGCGAGGCCGGATCGGCGCAGGTCCAGACAGCGCCCCGGCAGAAGATCGGTTCGCCATTGATGGCCAGCAAAAAATCCTTGCCGTCTTGACCGCGGTCGATGGTCACGTGGCGAAAGCCGGTGCGGGCAAGCATGTGCGACATGCCATCGACCGTCAGCGTCACGTCGTAAAGAGCCGGTTCGCCATGGGTATGCGGCCACCAGGGTTTTACGTTCGGGATCATCAATTCTGCGCGGTATTGCTCGCCGTTCCATGTGAAACCGGCCTCATAATCGTCGCAGCGAAGCACGATGCCTGACATGTCACGATCGGAGCAATCGGCCTTGACCGTTGCAAGGAGACGGCCGGTGCCGTCTGCGTCGAGCGTCACCGTCACGTCAATATCGGCGGCGGACGGTTTTCCTGCGCTTTCGCCGGGGGGGCGCGGCAGAAGCATGACCGGACGCCAAGGGCCGACGGCGTGGATCTCCGGATACCAGCCGGGCATGAACCCGAGTGCCGTGGTTCGCAGGAGACGCAGGCCCTGATTGTTCATCAGCCGTGGCCGCCAGCGGGCGCGCGGGCCCTTTTTATCCAGATGGGGCCGAAGCGCGCGAAAACAGATCGACAGCGTTTCGTCGCCGTTGATCTCGACGTTCACGTCATGTCGTTCGAACATGCTCTTCGTCGCAAGAATAAGCCTGTCGTCGAGGAAGACGTCGGCGATGGTCGCGAGGCCTTCGAAACGCAGGGTGGCTGCGCCCGCCTCGCTCTTGTCGAACGGGCGGCGATACCAGGCGTCCTGATCGATCAGCGAGACCGGATCGTTGCGGTCGAAGCGGCCGGCTGCTTCGAGCGCGGCGGCAACGGTGCCGGGGGCAGCGGCTGGAACCGGTTCCAGATCGCCGGATATTGCCGAGGGGCAGGCCGCAGCATTCGTTTCGGTCAGGGTGAGGGTCCAGCGCCCACGAAGATCCGTCCCTCTGAAACCGGCGAGCATGCCGGGCTCAGGCCGCGTGGCGCGCACGGCCAAGCGTGCGGCCGAGTTCGTCGATCAGATTGTCCCATGCCTCGCTGGCTGGCTCGAGAACGCCCATGAGCGGCTCGAATTTCTTGCGGGTGACGGCGCGGGCGAGCTGGAACTGGGTGGATTTCGCCACTTCCGAGATGCGCAGCGCATGCGTGCGCGGTGCTTCGAAAGCCGAATGGTTCAGCCATTCGAGATGGCTTGCCAGAAGTTCGAAATTGGCGCCGAGCTGGCGCAGCGTGTTGAATGCATATTTGTGGAAGAAGGCGAAGTCACGCTCGGCCACATTGCGTACCTGTTCGGGGAACACGGCGGAGAAGGCGCGGACGGGATTTTCGCTTGGCCGGCGATTGAAGTGGCGGCGAAGCAGACGCCAGGCCTCTTCGCGCGTTTCCGTCTCGTCCTTTCCGACGGGGTCGAATTTGACGAATTCGGTATAGGGCAGGAAAAGTGCTGCATCCGCTGCCGCGTTGCGCTGGAATATGCCGTCGAAATCCTCGCCCGAGAGCGAAAAGAAGCCGCCATTGTGGAAATAGTCCATTTCGCGGGCGTCGATATCGATGCGGTTGGGCGCAACGGTGGTCTTGCCGTGCTCCTGTCGGTAGGTGAGGCCGCGCGTATCGGGCAGATAATAGCTGTCGAGTTCCACCAGCGACAGGCGCCCGCGGGTGATCTGCTCGACGATATGCCGCTCCGGCCTGTCGAAAATGGCAAGTTCGGTGACGCGGATGCCGTAGAGGCTCTCAAGGTCTTCCAGCGGCACCTTGAAGAAGGTGAACTGATCGCCCTCGAAATCCTGCGTTACGGCGAAGCCCAGCATGGCCTGCGGCTGCCGCTTGAGCGAGGAGAGCACCTCGATCCACAGATCGACATAGCAATTCGTCTCCGGCCAGTTGCGTTCTGCGGAATGCAGTTCGTGCGGCCGGTAGCGCGAGGGATCGAGGTCGGGAAAGACCTTGCTGTTGCCATGGGTCATGCTGTTGCTCATGCTCTTATCTGTTGGTCAGCCCCACAGGGTCGCGCGAACGCTTTGCGGCCAGTCCTCGATCTTCAGGCCGTGCGTATGCAGAAGTGCAAGCGCAATCCGTTCCAGGCCGAAGCCGACGCAGGCCGTGTGCGCCACCGAGCCGTCTTCCAGGTTGAGGCCCCATTTGGTGCCGAAGGAATCCTGGTGGTAATTGAAGCTCATGCAGGCCGTCGGTTTGTCGACCGACGTGATCGGAATCAACAGCTCGAACTTGAGGTTCTGGTCGCGCTGGTTGTTGACCATCATCTTGCCGGCGCGGCCGAAGAACGGGTCGTTGGCAATGTCGATCGTCACGTCGAGGCCGACCGACTGCATCATCTCGACGCCACGATCCATCCAGAGCTGGCGGAAATCAGTGACGTGTTCCTGGGTGCCCATGCAGACATATTCGCGCATCCGGAACAGCTGCTGGCGCGCCGGATCCTTGGATGGTTCATGGCGGAAACAGTAGCTCTGCAGATCATAAAGCGCGCCCTTTGCGGGCAGGTTGCCGCGGCGGGCCACCGTCGGGTAGAGCGGATAGCAGGCGGCCGGCGTCAGCACGATATCCGTTGCTTCCTGGCCCTTGGTCCAGTCCTCGCCCACTTCCATACACTTCAGCAGGCTCATGTGGTCGAGTTCATTGCCGCAGAAGGAGTGGACGGTGCCGGCGAGCTGCGGAAAGCTCTTCATATAGCCGCTCTTTTCGAAGAAATCGCGGTTCATGCCCGGCGGGAAGCGCATCGCTTCGGCGCCGTCAGCGCCACCAACACGGTCGATCAGCCGTTCGAAGGCAGCGATGATCTCCTCGAACTGGCCGCTTCGGCCGTAGAGGCCGTCAATGCCGGTATCGATCAGAAGGCCTGCCTCAAAGAGACGGTCGAGAAAAGAAACTTGCATATCCATGGGCGTCACCTCAGTCCTTCAACAGTGTGCCGTAAATTGACGGATTGGCGTCAGCCGAGAAGGCTGGTGTCCGGTTTTTGCATCAGCAGCATGGTCGATGTGTTGCCGAGAATGCGGTCATTGGAAATCATCAGGCGTGCCGAATGCGCGTCGCGCAGGTGTCGTCCCAGACTGTAAGGCGTGCCGTTCTTGTAGCCCATGATGCCGCAGATCATCATGGCCTCGTCGATGATCGCCAATATCGTTTCGGAAGAGGCGAGCTTGACGTTGTTCATGGCGATCGAGAAGGCCATGGACGACAGGCGATCAGGATCGGCCTTTGCGTCTTCATAGGTCGCAATGCCCGACAGAATGCTTGCCTTCAGCACCTGCAGTCTGGTGGTGATCTCGGCAAGCCGCGTCGCGCCGGGCGGCATCGTCCCTGCCGATTTGCGCGCGGCTGCACGAACAAAAGCCTGGGCGCGCAGAACCGCATCGGCGGCAATGCCGTACCAGACGCCGCTCCAGAGCAGATGAGAGGAGGCCAGCATCGATTGCGCGGCGATCTCGGCGAAAGGCTTAGTGAAGATCTGTTCTGCCGGCGCCTCGCCCTTGAACAGGAAGCCATCGGAGCAGGTGCCGCGCATGCCGAGCGTATCCCACGTGACCGTGCGCTCGAGGACATACTGGTCCTTGCGGAAAACCGTCATGACCTGATCGCCAGGCGCCGCATCCTTGTGGGCGCGCGAGGTGATCATGATCACATCCGCATGGGCGCCGTAGGAAATGACGGTGGCATCCTTGGTCAGGCGGCAGGTATCGCCTTCCACCTCGATGGCGCAGATGGAGTTGCGCAGATTGCCGCCGATACCGCCTTCGGTGGTCGCGGAGGCAACGAGCAGCTGGCGGGCGGCAAGCTCGCGCATGAAGGCGGCGTGCCATTCGCTTTCTGCGCCGTGCTCGACAAGGCTCGAAACCTTGATCTGGTGCATGGCGAAGACCATGGCAGCGCTCGAGCAGGACTGGCCGAGGATGGCGCAGATATCCGCCATTTCCTGCAGCGATGCGCTTTGGCCGCCGAAGGAAGAGGGGATCTGGATGCCGAGCAGGCTTTCGGCTCTCATCGCGGCAACGGCTTCTTCGGGGAAGCGGCCGTCACGATCGACCGCATCGGCAAATCGCCCGGCGACGGCGGCAACACGCTGTGCCCGCGCGGTGAGCGACATATCCTCTGCGACGGCAGCGGAGACAGTCATCACGCGGCCTCTTTGCTATCCAGAATGTGTTTCACGGTCTTCTCGATCGCCTCGATGCTGGCGAATGACTTGCGGTTGAGAAGGCTGTCGGGAAATTCGATGTCGAAGGCCTCTTCCAGCGCCAGCATCACCTGCACGGAGGCGAAAGACGAAAGGCCCGCTGCGTAAAGATCGGCATCGTCGGAGAGTTCGCTGACGGCAACCGGCAGGCCGCCGACCTTGCCCAAAATTTCGCGAATCGTATCGTTCATCTTGCTGTCCCAATGCTGTTCGGCTCTTTTTCTGCCGCCATGATTAGGCCCGAAAGCATAAAATTCGGATAAACAATGTCGTGAAAAACGGGATGCGGGATTCATTCAAGTTTTAATCGCCGGCTTTACTGGCGGGCGTCTCTATCCATTTTGCAAACCTCAAATCAGCGCGGCGGATAAAGATGCGTTTCGCCGCGGAAATCGCTGACCGAATAGCAGCCATTCTCCGCCCTGACTGCACTTTCGGCGATCGGCGCCTTGCCATAACCGCCCGGAATATCGAGTACGTAGGTGGGCTGACAAAGGCCCGAAATCGTGCCGCGCAACGCGCTGACGATCTTCTGGCCCTCGGCGATGTCGACGCGGAAATGGCTGGTGCCCGGCGCAAGATCGGGATGATGCAGGTAATAGGGCTTGATGCGGGTCTCAACGAAGGCGCGCATCAGATCGCCGAGAATGGCCGGATCGTCGTTGATGCCTTTCAGGAGCACGGTCTGGCTGACCATCGCCATGCCGGCATCGACCAACCGGGCGCAGGCGCTGCGGGCATCCGCCGTCATTTCACGCGGATGGTTGGCATGGAGCGCAATATAAGTCGTCTTACCGCTTTGCTTCAGTGCATCGATCAGCGCGGCATTGACGGATTGCGGGTCGACGACAGGGATGCGGGTATGAAAGCGCACGATCTTGACGTGCTCGATATCCCGCAAGCCGCGCATCACCGTGGCCAGTCGCCGGGGTGACAGAACCAGCGGATCGCCGCCGGTCAGGATTACCTCCCAGATTTGCCTGTGGTCGCGGATATAGGCAAGCGCTGCGTCCAGTTCGTCTCCGGCCAGCGTTCCGTCGCCTTGCGGCCCGACCATTTCGCGCCGGAAGCAAAATCGGCAATATACGGGGCAGACATGCACCGCCTTCAACAGAACCCGATCCGGGTAGCGATGCACGATACCCTTGACGGGGCTGTGGGCCGCATCGCCGATCGGGTCCTCCCGCTCTTCCGGCAGCAGCGTCAGTTCCTGGATGTCAGGCACGAATTGCCGTGCGATCGGATCTGCCGGATCATCGCGGTCGATGAGGGAGAGGACGGTCGGTGTCAGCGCGATCGCATATTTTTGAGAAACCGTCTCGATCTGCCCGGCATCGGCTGCGCCAACAAGGCCGGCATCGACGAGATCGGCGGTCGTCTTCAGCGTTTTTGCGGTCGTCACGGCAGGACCTCCGGCACGGGCGCCCAGAGAACCTGTTCGATGCGGCTTGCGCCGGTCGCCAGCATGGCAAGCCGGTCAAAGCCGAGCGCTGCGCCGCTTGCTTGCGGCATCACGGCGAGCGCCGAGAGGAAATCCTCGTCGATCGGGTAGGTTTCGCCATAGATCCGTGCCTTTTCCGCCATGTCGTGCTCGAAACGCCGTCTCTGTTCGGCAACGTCCGTCAGCTCGCCGAAGGCATTGGCCAGTTCGACGCCGCAGGCATAAAGCTCGAAGCGCTCGGCAACGCGGGGATCTTCCGGCGACGGCCGCGCAAGTGCCGCCTCCGCCACCGGATATTCGTAGAGGATCGTCGCCCGGTCGCGACCAAGGTTCGGTTCCACCTTGTCGACCAGAACCTTGCTGAAAAGATCGGACCAGCTGTCGTCCGCCGCATGGCGCATCCCGGCGCGGGTGAGTTCTGCTGCAAGGCTCTGCCGATCGGTTTCGCCGTTACCGGCAATCGAGGACAGAAGGTCGATGCCGGCGAAACGCGCGAAGGCTTCTGCGAGCGTCAGGCGTTCCGGGTCGGCGAAGGGATCGATGGTCATGCCCCGGAAGGAAAACTGCCGCATGCCGGTCGTCTCGGCCGCGAGCGCCAGAAAGGCGGCGCAATCGCCCATCAGCTGCGCATAGCTCTCTGCCGTCCGATACCATTCCAGCATGGTGAATTCGGGATGATGCAGCGGCCCGCGCTCGCGGTTGCGATAGACATGCGCGAAGGTGAAGATCCGTTCTTCACCGGCTGCTAGCAGCTTTTTGGCGGCGAATTCCGGCGATGTGTGAAGGTAAAGCGGAGCCCGATTGCCATCCATGCCGATCGCCTCGGTGGCAAACGCATGAAGGTGGGTCTCGTTACCGGGGGAAACCTGCAGCGTTGCCGTATCGACCTCGATGAAATCGCGGCTATCGAACCATTGGCGAAGCGCAGTCTGCACCCGGTTGCGGCCGATCAGGAACGGCCGTCGATCCTGATGGCTCGAACGGCTCCACCATGGGGAGCGAGGTGATAAAGGGCTCGGCGTGGTCATTTGCGGCTTTCTTCGCGGGTTCTCTGCCGGCAAGGCTTCCACTCGGCGCGATTTTAGGGTACGTGCGCCCGTGAAACAGACAGTCCGTTTTTCGGGTCGTGTCTCGGGCCGCGCCTTGGATCATGCCTCGGGCCGTTCCGTGGGCCGCGCTCGGGGCCAAGCCTCCGGCCGGTTATCGCACCGTCCTCTACGACGCATTTCCGGCTGACACAAGCCGTCACGCACAGAAGGAATACCATGGTCAAGATCATCGCCTCGTCGGTCCGCAAGGGCAACGTGCTGGACGTGGACGGCAAGCTCTACGTCGTCCTTACCGCTCAGAACTTCCATCCCGGCAAGGGCACGCCCGTGACCCAGGTCGATATGCGCCGCATCACCGACGGCGTGAAGGTGTCTGAGCGTTGGCGCACGACCGAGCAGGTCGAGCGCGCTTTCGTCGAAGACGTCAACCACCAGTTCCTCTATGAGGATGGTGAAGGCTTCCACTTCATGAACCCGGCCACCTATGATCAGGTCGTCGTCGACGTCGATACGATGGGCGATCAGAAGGCCTATCTGCAGGAAGGCATGACCTGCATCCTGTCGCTACATGAAGGCCTGCCGCTTTCCATCGAGCTGCCGCGCCACGTCACGCTCGAGATCGCCGAGACCGAACCGGTCGTCAAGGGACAGACGGCCTCGTCTTCCTACAAGCCGGCGATCCTGTCCAACGGCATCCGCACCACGGTTCCGCCGCATGTGTCGGCCGGTACACGTGTCGTCATCGCGACCGAAGACAATTCCTACGTCGAGCGCGCCAAGGACTGACCTTCTCAGGCTTTCCGCGAGGCGGGAAGCCATGCGCCTGCGGCCTGAACGACCGGGATCGGCGCAGAGGCAAATTGCAGAGACAAAAAAACCTCCGAAGCGCTGCTTCGGAGGTTTTTTGTTTTCCCGGTCTTGAACCGGTTTGGTCTTGAACCGGCCGGGCCACGGTGCAGCCCGGCGGGATCGGTTACTTCTTGCTGATCGCAGCCATGCGCGTCGGCTTCGTCTGGTCGCCCACGGCATAACCGCCGCCCATGGCAACGTTGAGCGCGACATAGTCTTCAGCCATCTGCTGGACAGCGGCCGCAAGGCTTTCCTGCGCGGTCGAGACCTGACGCTGAGCGTCGAGAACGTCGAGCAGCGAGGAAGCGCCGTCACGATAGCTGGCGGTCGAGAGCTCGAGAGCTTCCTGATAGGACTTGACCGTCTGGCGGTAGGCGGCAACGGTGCGACCGTCACGCGACAGGGCCGCCAGCGCGTTTTCGACTTCCTCGACTGCGCCGAGAACCGTCTGCTTCCAGGCGAGATAGGCTTCGCGAGCCGACGATTCGGAGGACGAGAGGTTGGCGCGCAGCGAACCGCCGTCGAAGATCGGCAGGCTGAGCTGCGGACCGAACGACCAGCCAAGCAGGCCGGCCTCGGCGCGGCTCGACTTGGTATAGGACGGGGTGATGGAGCCACCGAGCGTGATCGACGGATAGAGCTGGGCTTCGGCAACGCCGATATTGGCAACGGCCGCTGCAAGAGCACGTTCAGACGCGCGG